>NZ_BCNT01000005.1 GCF_001544075.1 Comamonas terrae | reverse complement strand
GAGAATTTTCATTCCGGGGTTCCTTGCTGAAGAGTTAACGGAGCACGCCGGCCAGACGCTCTGCGATCAGTGCGTGGGCCTGCGCCATGATGGAGTCGATCAATTGCTGCACGGTGGGCACGTCGCGGATCAGGCCAGCGACCATGCCGCAGGACCAGGCGCCGGCCTCCATGTCGCCGTTTTGCATGATGCGCGGGTAGACGCCGGCCACCTCGGGCAGGATGTCCTCGAAGGTGATGGCCGGGCCCAGCTCGCGCTCCTTTTGCAGCAGGCGCTCGACGGCGCTGTTGGTCAGCACGCGCTCGGTGTTGCGCAGCGGGCGCATGACCAGGCGGGTATCGAGTTCGCTGGCCGCGACAATGGCCTGCTTGACGTTGTCGTGCACCGGCGCCTCCTGCGTGGCAATGAAGCGCGTGCCCATGTTCATGCCTTCGGCGCCCAGCGCCAGCGCGGCCACCAGCGAGCGGCCGTCGGCCATGCCGCCCGAGGCGACGAAGGGAATCTTGAGTTCTTCGGCGGCGCGCGGCAGCAGGATGAAGTTGGGGATGTCGTCCTCGCCCGGATGGCCGCCGCATTCGAAGCCGTCCACGCTGATGGCGTCGCAGCCGATGGCCTCGGCCTTGAGCGCATGGCGCACCGAGGTGCACTTGTGGATGACCTTGATGCCGGCCTCCTTGAGCGCGGGCATCCACTTTTGCGGGTTGTTGCCGGCCGTCTCGACGATCTTTACGCCGCCGTCGGTGATGGCCTTCACATAGCCCGGATAGTCGGGCGGATTGACCGAGGGCAGAAAGGTCAGGTTCACGCCGAAGGGCTTGTCGGTCATCTCGCGGCAGCGCGCGATTTCCCTGGCCAGCAGCTCGGGCGTGCGCTGCGTCAGGCCCGTGATGATGCCCAGACCGCCGGCGTTGGAAACCGCCGAGGCCAGCTCGGCCAGGCCGACATGGTGCATGCCGCCCTGGATGATGGGATGCTCGATGCCGAAGAGTTCGGTGATGCGTGTCTTCATGGAGGCTCCTCCAGTCATTGAATCAGCGGCTTATTCGGCCGCAATGCCTTTTTCGCGGATCAGCTGGCCCCACTTGGTGTAGTCCTGCCTGATGCGCGCGCCAAAGGCCGCCGGGTCCTCGAAGTGGGCAAAGGCACCCGAGCCGGCCATGCGCTCCTGCACCTGCTTGTCGGCCAGGATCTGCTTGACCTCGCCGGCCACGCGGTCGACCACGGCCTTGGGCGTGCCCGGAGGCGCGACGATGCCGCCCCAGGACACGGCCTCATAGCCCTTGAAGCCCTGCTCTGCCACGGTCTTGACCTCGGGCAGCGTGCCCACGCGCTGGGGCGAGCCCACGGCGATGGCGCGCAGCTTGCCGGACTGGATGTGGGGCAGCGCGGCGATCAGGTCGGAGAACATCACGGGCACCTGGCCGCCGATGGTGTCGGTGATGGCCGGGGCGCTGCCCTTGTAGGGCACGTGCTGCATGTCGAAGCCGCCCATCTGCTTGAGCAGCTCCATGCTGAGATGGCCGAAGCTGCCGTTGCCCGCGCTGGTGTAGTTCATCGGCGTCTTTTCGGCCTTGGCGTGCTGGATGAGCTTTTGCAGGTCCGTCACCTCGGGCAGCAGCTTGGGATTGACCACGATGACGATGGGCAGGTCGTAGAACATGGCCACGGGCACGAAGTCCCTGGCGCTGTCGTAGCCTGCCTTCTTGTACAGGTGCGGGGCCAGCAGCGTGGGCGTGGCCAGCGTCATCAGCGTATAGCCGTCATGCGCCCCCTTGATGACCTGGGCGGCTGCAATGGAGCCCGAGGCGCCGGGGCGGTTGTCCACCACCACGGTCTGGCCCAGGCGCTCGCCCAGCTTCTGGCCGACGATGCGCGAAGCCGTGTCGGTGGGTCCGCCCGCCGGGAACGGCACGACCAGCCGGACCAGCTTGTCGGGCCAGCCCGACTGCTGGGCCAGGACGCTGCCGGCCGCGCCCGCCAGCAGCGGGGCCGCAGCCATGGCCAGAACGGCGCGTCGTCGAAGATTGAGTTGGTGCATAAAGTCTCCTGTCATCTACAAACATCCCGGGCGCTGCGCATCGCCAAACCAGAGACGGCCAGCAAGAGCCGCCCCTCGGGGGAGAAACCGCGCAGCGGCTCAGGGGTCATCAATCCAATCTAGCGTCGGCCGCCTCCACCAGCGACTTCCAGATGGGCATGTCGCGCTGATAGTTCTCACGGAAGGCCGCGGGGCTGTTCATCATGGGCATGAAGCCGGCGCCGGCGATGCGCTCCAGCACCTTGGGGTCCTTGCCGATCTCGTGCAGATGGGCATAGAGCTGGTCCACGATCTCCCGCGGCGTTCCCGCGGGGGCGCCCATGGCCACCCAGCCGTAGATGGAGTACGCATCGTCGGTCACGCCCTGCTCGTGGATCGTGGGCAGCTTGGGCAGGATGTCCATGCGCTGCCTGCCGGTCACGCCGATGGCCTTGAGCCGGCCCGATTCGATGAAAGGCTTGGTGTTGAGCGCGCTGGAGAAGCACAGCTGCAGCTGGCCGCCGATCAGGTCCTGGATCATGGGCGCCTCGCCCTTGTAGGCCGAATGGGTCATGTCGGCGCCCATGGTCTTGCTCATGTAGGCACCGGCCAGGTGGGCATACGAGCCCACGCCCCAGGAGCCATAGGACAGCTTGCCCTTGTGGGCCTTCACATAAGCCAGCAGTTCCTTCATGTTGCTGGCCGGCACCGAGGGATGCACCACCAGCGTGACCGGCGCCGCCGCGATCTGGCTGACCAGGGCCAGGTCCTTTTGCGGGTTGTAGGGCAGCTTGGTGTAGAGGAACTGGTTGATCAGCATCGAGGTGCTGAGCGACAGCAGCAGCGTATGGCCGTCGGGCTGGGCCTTGGCCACGGCATCCGTGCCCAGGATGCCGGCGGCGCCGCCCTTGTTGTCGACCACCACGGGCTGTCCGGTGCGCCTGGCCAGCACCTCGCCCACGGTACGGGCAATGATGTCGGTGGCGCCGCCCGCATTGAAGGGCACGACCAGGCGGATGGGCTTGCTGGGCCAGGCCGGCCTGGCGGCCTGCGCGAGGGCGCTGCCGTCCAGAAGGCTGGCGCCGCCGATGGCGGCCAGGCCCTGCAGCATGTCGCGGCGCGTGATGGAATGGTTCATGGCTTGTCTCCTGTGTTGGGTTGCAGCCGCCGCCCTGCCGTCTTGGTGCGGCGTGGGGAGGCGAGGCGGGCTCAATGTCAGTCCTGGGGCAGGGTCAGCACGCCCTCGTCCTTGAGGGCCTGCAGCTGCGCGTCGCTCAGCGACAGGAGCTTTTGCAGCACCTCGCGCGTGCCCTCTCCCAGCGTGGGCGGCGCGTTGCGGATGGGCAGGCGCCGGCCGTCCAGGCGGTACGGCGGCGCGAACACCGGCGTGGTGCCGACCACGGGATGGGGCATGTCCTGCACCAGGCGGCCGCGCTGCGTGCGCTCGCTGGTCAGGGCCTCATGCAGGCCCGCCACCTTGCCGCAGGGAATGCCGGCGGCCGTCAGGCGCTCCAGCAGCACATCGCGCGGGAAGGAGCGGATCAGCTCCTTGAGCATGGGCGACAGCTCCAGTCGGTGCTTGGCGCGGTTCACATTGGTGGCGAAACGCTCGTCCTCGACGATGTCGGGGCGCTCTATGCACAGGCGGCAGAACTTGTCGAACTGGGCATTGTTGCCCACGGCAATGATCAGCGGGCCGTCGGCGGCCTCGTACATGCCGTAGGGCACGATGGACGGATGGGCGTTGCCGTAGCGCTCGGGGTCGCGGCCCAGCTGCAGCGCATCGAGCCCGTAGTAGCCCGTGATCGTGAGGCCGCAGTCGTACAGCGCCATCTCGATCAGGCGGCCCTTGCCCGTGCGCTCGCGGCGGAACAGCGCCGCCAGGATCGCCTGGGCCGCATACATGCCGGTCATCAGGTCGACCACGGCCACGCCGAACTTCAGCGGCGGCGTGTTGGCCTCGCCGTTGAGCGCCATCAGGCCGGCCTCGCCCTGGATCACCAGGTCGTAGCCTGGGCGCTTGGCCTCGGGCCCGCTGCTGTCGTAGCCGGCCACGGCGCAATAGACCAGGTCGGGCTTGATGGCCTTGAGCTGCTCGTAGCCCAGGCCCAGCTTCTCGGCGCCGCCGGTCTTGAAGTTGTGGATGACCACGTCGAACTGCGGCAGCAGCTCGTGGATGAGCTTCAGGCCCGCAGGGCTTTGCAGGTCGATGGTGATGGACCGCTTGTTGCGGTTCATGCTGTTGTAGTAGGTGGTCTCGGTCTTGCCGATGCGGATGCCCCAGTCGCGCGTGTCGTCGCCGCGGCCCGGATGTTCGACCTTGACCACCTCGGCACCGAAGTCGGCCAGCACCATGGCGCACATGGGCCCGGCAAAAACGCGCGAAAGATCGAGCACCCGCACTCCCTCCAGCGGAAAGTCGATGTCCTGGGTCGGCTCGGTGGTGGCCATGGCTTGTCTCCTTGAATTTCCGGAAATCGGCGCCTTGCGGCGCCATGCATGTCGAGCATCCCGGCCGCCTGGCGGCCGGGATGGCTGGCTCAACGGCGCAGCTGGGTGAAGTCGGGCGTGCGCTTTTCGAGGAAGGCGCCAATGCCTTCACGCGACTCTTCGGTCTCCTGCGCACGCACCATGTATTGCGCCTCCAGCTCCAGCTGCTCTTGCAGCGTGTTGCGTGGCGCCTGGCGGCACAGGTCCTTGATCCAGGCCATGGCCTGGCCGGGACCGCCGGCGAGCTGGCCGGCCAGCGCCACCGCATCGGCCAGCGCCTGGCCGGGCTCGGCCAGGCGGTTGACCGGGCCCAGCGCATGCAGGCGCTCGCCGCTGATGCGCTCGCCGGTCAGGCACAGCTCGGTCAGCAGCTGGCGCGAGACGAACTCGGCCAGGAAGGCCGTGGCGCCGCCATCGGGCGTCAGGCCCACCTTGACATAGGCCACCGAAAACACGGCATTCTTCGCAGCTACCAGCATGTCGCAGGCCAGCGCCAGCGACAGGCCGGCGCCCGCGGCCGCGCCCTCGACGGCGGCGATCACCGGCTTGGGGCATTCGCGCACGCTGCGGATCAGGTCGTGCAGGCCTTCGAGCTTGGCGCGGCGTTCCTGCACCGGCAGTTCGCGGCGCCTGGCCAGCTGGCGCAGGTCGCCGCCCGCGCAGAAGTGGCCGCCCTCGCCCGTGAGCACGATGGCGCCGACCGCCGGATCGGCGGCCGCATCGCGCAGCGCCGCCGTCACGGCCGCATAGAACTCGGGCGACAGCGCATTGCGCGCCGCCACGTTGTTGTTGGACAGGACCAGCACGGCGCCTTCGCGGCGCGTCAGCAGGGCTTGGCTCACATTCGTTCTCCTCAAGGTCCGTTCTTCCCTCAGCGCTCAAACCTGCGCGGCCCCCACGGCGGACGGCCGGCAAGGGCCGTCCCGCAGCAAAGGCCGCCGTCCCCCTCTTTTCACGGGGATGATCTCAGCGACTCGGGGGGAACTTCAATTTTTCTGGTTCAGCGCGATATAGCGCGCCAAGTGGTGGTCCTCGTCGCCGAACTGGTGGTCGATCATCACCAGGCGCTTGGCATAGTGGGCCAGCGGCAGCTCCCAGGTCATGCCGATGCCGCCATGCATCTGGATGCTTTCCTCGGCCACCAGCGTGCCGATGCGGCCGATGCTGTACTTGGCGGCAGCCAGCGCCTTCTCGCGCGCCAGCACGTCCTCCTCGTCGATGGCGGCAGCGGCGTTGATCACGGCCGAGCGCGCCTGCTCGACCTCGAGCAGCAGATCGGCCATGCGGTGCTGCAGGGCCTGGAAGGTACCGATCGCCACGCCGAACTGCTTGCGCGTGCGCAGGTATTCCAGCGTCTGGTCCTTGGCCACGTCCATGGCGCCCACGGCCTCCGCGGCCAGCGCCAGCACGCCGTAGCCGGCGATGCGCTCGAGCACGCCATGGCCCAGGCCCTCGGCCGAGAGCAGCGCATCGGCGCCCACGCGCACCTGGTTGAAGCGCAGCTCGGCAGCGCGGCCGCCTTCGATGCGGTTGTAGCCGCGCCTGGCAATGCCGGGGGCGTCGCCGGGCACCAGGAACAGGCTGATGCCCTGCGTGTCGAACTGGCTTCCCGAGGTGCGGGCCGAGACCAGCAGCAGGTCGGCTTTCTCGCCGAAGGCCACCACGCCCTTGGCGCCGTCGATCACCCAGCCGTCGCCTTCGCGCTTTGCCGTGGTGGACACGTTGTTCAGCTCGTAATGGCTGCCCGGCTCGTCATGCGCCAGCGCCGCCACCGTGGTGCCGGCGATGATGCCTTCGAGCTTTTGCTGCTGCGCATCGCTGCCGGCCTGCACCAGGGCCTGGCCCACGACCAGCGCACCCAGCAGGGGCTCGGCCACCAGGCCGCGGCCCAGGCATTCGAAGATCACGCTGATGTCGAAACCCTTGCCGCCAAAGCCGCCCACGTCCTCGGGGAACAGCGCGCCGATGGCTCCCAGCTCGGCGAACTGGGCATACAGCTGCGGGCTGTGGCCTTCGGCGCCATAGGCCAGCTGGTTGCGCGCCTCGATGGCGTACTGCTCGGAGACAAAGCGGTTGAGGCTGTCCGCCAGCATGCGGCGGTCTTCGGTGTGTTCGAAGTTCATATTCCGTTTCCTTGCCGGATCAGAGGCCCAGGATCATCTTGGAGATGATGTTCTTCTGGATTTCGTTGGAGCCGCCGAAGATGGACAGCTTGCGGTAGTTGAAATAGGAGGCGGCGGCCGATGCGGCAGCCTCGTCGCCGATGGCGGGCTCGCTGTAGCCGGCGTGCAGCGCTTCCTCGATGAAGGGCGCGGCGTAGGGCCCCATGGCGCGGCGCGTCAGCGACAGCAGCTCCTGACGGATTTCCGTGCCCTTGATCTTGAGCATGGAGCTTTCGGCACCGGGCACCCCGCCGCCGGCCACGGCGGCGATCACGCGCAGGTTGGTGGTCTTCATGTTCTCCAGGTCGATCTCGACCTTGGCCAGGCGCGCCGCGAACAGCGGGTCCTGCGACAGGGGCTTGCCGTTGCACTGCACGCGGTCGGCCACCACCTTGAGCTTTTCCAGGCCGGCCACCGAGAAGCCCACGCCCGCGATGTTGGTGCGCTCGTAGGTCAGCAGGTACTTGGCATAGGTCCAGCCCTTGTTCTCCTCGCCCACCAGGTTCTCGACAGGCACCTTCACATCGGTGAAGAACACCTCGTTGACCTCGTGCTCGCCGTCCAGCGTGATGATGGGGCGCACTTCCACGCCGGGCGTGTTCATGTCGATCAGCAGGAAGCTGATGCCGGCCTGGGCCTTGACTTCCTTGTTGGTGCGCACCAGGCAGAAGATCATGTTGGCGTGGTGGCCCAGCGTGGTCCAGGTCTTCTGGCCGTTGACGATGTAGTGGTCGCCGTCGCGTACCGCCGTGGTCTTGACCGAGGCCAGGTCCGAGCCCGAACCCGGCTCCGAATAGCCCTGGCACCACCAGTCGGCGCCGTTGAGGATGCGCGGCAGCCAGTAGTTCTTCTGCTGCTCGTTGCCGTACTTGATCAGCACCGGGCCCAGCATGGACAGGCCGAACGGCACGATGCGCGGCGTGCCGGCCAGCGCGCATTCGTGCTCGAAGATGAATTTCTGCACCGCGCTCCAGCCCGGGCCGCCGTACTGCTCGGGCCAGTGGTTGGCCAGCCAGCCGCGCTCGTTGAGGATGGCGTGCCAGCGCTCCATGTCCTGCTTGGTCAGGCGCAGGCCGTTCTTGACCTTGTGGGCCAGCTCCTCGGGCAGCTTGTCCTTGAGGAAGGCCCGCACTTCGTCGCGGAAGGCCAGTTCTTCGGTCGTAAATTGCAAATCCATTGCTATTCCTCAGTAATCCATGGCGTCATGCGCCTTCGCCTCCAAACCGGAGCGGCCCCGCCCCGCTGCGAGGCTCTCGCCCCATCCCGGGGGAAGGCGCGCAGCGATCAGGGGGTATCAGAAAATCTCGAACAGGCCCGCAGCACCCATGCCGCCGGCGATGCACATGGTCACCACGCCCCACTTCACCGACGGGTCCTTGGCCTTGCGGCGCTGGCCTTCGAGCAGGATGTGGCCGGCCAGGCGCGCGCCCGTCATGCCGAAGGGGTGGCCGATGGAGATGGCGCCGCCGTTGACGTTCAGGCGCTCGTTGGGGATGCCCAGCTTGCGCTGGCAGTACAGGGCCTGCGAGGCGAAGGCTTCGTTGAGTTCCCAGAGATCGATGTCCTCGACCTTGAGGCCGTGGCGCGCCAGCAGCTTAGGCACCGCGAACACCGGGCCGATGCCCATTTCGTCGGGCTCGCAGCCGGCCACGGCAAAGCCGCGGAAGGCGCCCAGGGGCTGGAGACCCAGGCGTTCGGCCTGCTTGGCCTCCATCAGCACGCAGGCCGAGGAGCCGTCCGAAAGCTGCGAAGCATTGCCGGCCGTGATGAAGTTGCCTTCGCCCTTGACGGGCTCCAGCTTGAGCAGGCCTTCGAGCGTGGTCGAGGGACGGTTGCAGTTGTCCTTGGTGGCCACCACCTCGCGGTAGGTGATTTCGCCGGTGTCCTTGTTTTTCTCGGCCATGCGCGTGGCGCAGGCGATGATCTCGTCCTTGAACAGGTCGGCGGCCTGGGCCGCGGCCGTGCGCTGCTGGCTTTGCAGCGAGAAGGCGTCCTGGTCCTCGCGGCTGATGCCATAGCGCTTGGCCACGATGTCGGCCGTGTCGATCATGGCCATGTACAGCTCGGGCTTGTGCTCGACCAGCCACGGGTCCATGTCGGTGGGCAGGTTGTTGCCGGCGCGGATGCCGGAGATGGTCTCCACGCCGCCGGCGATCATGGCGTCCACGCCCTCGGCCACGATGCGGCCCGCCGCCACGGCGATGGACTGCAGGCCCGAGGCGCAGTAGCGCGTGATGGTGGTGCCGGCAATCGACAGCGGCAGCTCGGCGCGCAGCACGGCCTGGCGGCCGAGGTTGCGGCCCTGGAAGCCGTCGGGGTTGCCGCAGCCCAGGACCAGGTCCTCGATCAGGGCCGGGTCGATGCCCGAGCGCTCGACCGCGGCCTTGACCGAGAAGGCCGCCAGCTGGGCGGCGGGCGTGATGTTGAACTCGCCGCGGTGCGACTTGGTCAGGGGCGTGCGGGCGGTGGAAACGATGACGGCTTCGCGCATTTTCGGTCCTTGTCTCTTGAAAGTTTCTTCTGCTTTTTTGATAGCTGCCTGCGCATTGTTCATAAGGGAAACAGATATTTTTCTATCCAATTCCCTTTTCCATCAAGCGAAGGCAGCTCCTGTTTTTTCTTCCCTTTTCAGGGAAAACCGGCCCTGGCTCAGGCAGCGCTCTTGTTGAGGCTGTCGAAGTCGCGGCCCTCGGCGACCAGCTTTTCCAGCAGGGGCGCGGGCTTCCAGAACAGCGCGTCTTCCTTGGCGAATTCGCGGATGTCGGCCAGCACCTTGGGAAGGCCCGTCATGTCGGCCCACTTCATGGGGCCGCCACGGAAGCGCGGGAAGCCGTAGCCGGACAGGAAGGTCACGTCGATGTCCAGCGGACGCAGGGCGATGCCCTCTTCCAGCACCTTGGCGCCTTCGTTGACCATGGCGGCCATGTAGCGGCGCATGATCTCGTCGGCCGTGAACTTGCGCGGCGTGATGCCCTTCTTGGCGCGCTCGGCGTCGACGATGGCCAGCACCTCGGGGTCGGGCTGGCCCACGCGGGCGCCCTGCGGGTACAGGTAAAAGCCGCGGCCCGTCTTCTGGCCGAACCAGCCGCGCTCGCAGATGCGGTCGGCGATCTCCACATAGCGCGCCTTGGGGTCGCGCGTGGCGGCGCGGCGCTTGCGCGTGGCCCAGCCGATGTCGCCGCCGGCCAGGTCGGTGACCTGGAACGGGCCCATGGGGTAGCCGAAGCCGCGCACGGCCTCGTCGATCTCGTAGGGCGAAGCACCGTCTTCCATGATGTAGTCGGCGGCCTGCTTGTACACGGCCAGGATGCGGTTGCCGATGAAGCCGTCGCACACGCCGGCGCGCACGGGCACCTTCTTCATCTTCTTGGCCAGCTCGAAGGCCGTGGTCACCACATCGGGCGCGACCTTGGCGGGCACCACGATCTCCAGCAGCTTCATGATGTTGGCCGGGCTGAAGAAGTGCAGGCCGATCACGTCCTGCGGGCGCGAGGTGGCGGCGGCGATGGCGTCGATGTCCAGGTACGAGGTGTTGGTGGCCAGCACGGCACCGCGCTTGCAGACGCGGTCCAGTTCCTTGAACACGGCCTTCTTGACCTCGATGTCCTCGAACACGGCCTCGATCACCAGGTCCACGTCCCGGATGTCGTCATAGGAGGTGCTGGGGGTGTAGCGGGCCATGATGGCGGCCTTGGCCTCCTCGGTCATGCGGCCCTTGGCGATCAGGCCGTTGTAGACCTTTTCCACATTGGCCTGGCCGCGGGCGATGGATTCGGCATCGCGCTCGATCATGGTCACCGTCAGGCCGGCGTCCAGGGCCGAGACCGTGATGCCCGCGCCCATGGTGCCGCCGCCGATCACGGCGATCCTGGAGAAATGGCGCGGCTGGGCCGCCTTGGCCTCGGGAATCTTGGCGGTCTCGCGCTCGGCGAAGAAGGCATGGATCAGGCCCGCGCGCTGGGGGCTGGCCAGGCATTCCATGAACGATGCGCGTTCCTGGGCCAGGCCCTGGTCGAAGGGCAGCTCCACGGCGGCGCGCACGCACTCCACGATCTTCAGCGGCGAGAACAGGCCGCGGCTCTTCTTGGCGGTCTCGGCGGCCAGCGCGTCGAGTTCGGCCAGCGCGGCCGGCTTGTCGGCGATCTCGATGTCGCGCGTGCGGCGCGGCTTGGCGCCCTGCGCCAGCAGCTCCTGCACATAGGCCAGGCCCGTGGCCACGGGATCCTCGCCCTCGGCCAGCTTGTCCACCAGGCCGGCGGCCTGGGCGGCCTTGGCCGACAGGTGCTTGCCGCTGAGCATGAGGTCGGCGGCGGCCTTCACGCCCATCAGGCGCGGCGCGCGCTGCGTGCCGCCGGCGCCGGGCAGCAGGCCCAGGCTGACTTCGGGCAGGCCCAGCTTGGCAGCGGGCAGTGCCACGCGGTAGTGGGCCGACAGGGCCACTTCCAGGCCGCCGCCCAGGGCCGCGCCGTGGATGGAGGCGACCACGAGCTTGTTCGAGGCTTCGATGCGGTTGCAGACTTCGGGCAGCGACGGCGGCTGGGGTGTCTTGCCGAATTCGCGGATGTCGGCGCCCGCAATGAAGGCCTTGCCCTCGCCCACGATCAGCACGGCGCGCGCGCCGGCGTCGGTATCGGCCTGCTCGATGGCGGCCAGCAGGCCGGCACGCACGGCCTGGCCCAGGGCATTGACGGGAGGGTTGTTGATGCTCACCACCAGCACATCGCCGTCACGGCGGGTCTGGACCACGGGGGCCTCGGCTGCAGAACTCATGCGCTTGTCTCCGGTTAACTCGTCACAGGAAGCACCCATTCTTATTCCGATAATGGGTCTTTACAATCCATAGCCAGATTGACAGAGCGTCAAGTAATTTTGAACAAAGGAGGCCGCGGTGGATTTGAATGCGCTGACGCTGCTGGTGGAAATCATCGACAGCGGCAACCTGAGCCAGGCGGCGCGCAAACTCAAGATGACGCGCGCCAACGTGAGCTACCACCTGACGCAGCTGGAAAAATCCGTGGGCGTGCAGCTGGTCAAGCGCACCACGCGCCGCGTGGAGCCCACCGAGGTGGGCCTGCGCCTGTACGAGCACGGGCGCACCATCCAGAACGAGATGCAGGCCGCGCGCGAGACCGTCACCTCGCTGGGCCAGGGCCTGCAGGGGCGCGTGGGCATCAGCGTGCCCAGCGGCTACGGCCAGATCGTGATGAGCGACTGGCTGATCGAGTTCAAGCGCCTGTATCCGGGCATCGTGCTGGACGTGCTGTTCGAGAACCGTGCCGACAATCTGCGCGACGAGGTGGACATCGCCATCCGCGTGATCCAGGAGCCGCCGCTGTCGGTGATCGCGCGCAGCCTGGGCAACGTGCGCTATGTGGCCTGCGCCTCGCGCGAATATGCCCGGCAGCACGGCCTGCCGGCCACGCTCTACGATCTGCGCAACAGCCCGCTGATCACGGCCGGCGTGGTGGGCCGCCAGCTGCGGCTGTCCGCCTACCAGGGCATGGAGCGGCAGGAAGTGCTGCTGGAGCCGACCATGATCTCCGAGCACTTCCCGTTCCTGCGCCAGGGCATTCTCGCGGGCCTGGGCGTGGGCCTGGTGCCCGACTACGTGGTGCAGGACAAGGTGGCCAGCGGCGAGGTGCTGACCACGCTGGAGGAATACCGGCTGAGCATCTTCGGCACGCACATGTACCTGCTGTACCTGCCCAACCGCCACCAGACGCGGGCCGTGCGCACCTGCATCGACTTCCTGCTCGAGAAGGCCGGCAGCAAGCCGGCACCTCCCGAAAGTTAGTGTCTAGAAAAAAGCAAACACCCCAAACTGGCGTGGCCTAAGCCAGAGACGCCGAGCAAGAGCCGCCTCGCGGCGGGGGCGCCTAGCTGAAGGCGTCGTCCCCCTCAAAGGGAAGCCGCAAAGCGGCTCATGGGGAGCCTTACCTAGGCCCCCAGTGGCCGCCCCGGCCATACCAGCCGCGCGGACCATGGTTCCATCCGCCGGGATGCCAGCCGTAGCCGGGGCGCGGCGGCATGGCCCAGCGGCCCGGGTTCCAGCGGTAGCCGCCGCCCGACCAGCCCCAGGAGCCGCCGATCCAGACATAGGCCGGCGACGGCGCCACCGGGATCACCTCGGCCTGCAGCGGCGGCGGAGCCATGGGCGCATACACATCGCCCGCGATGGTGGTGTCGTACCCGTAGGCCGGATAGGCCGGCGCCACCACGCAGCCGGCAAGCGCGGCGCAGGCGCCTGCCAGGGCCACTGCAGGCAGAAAGCGGCGGAACCCCACCGAAGAAGACGATTGCATGACAACTCCTTGAAAGCGCTTCGGCGCCCCTGCTGCTTCAACGAAAAAGCCCCTGCCGGTTGTTGACAGGGGCTTGTGAAGCGGACGTAAAGATCGGCCGCAGCCGTTTACAAATCGGGGCGCTCAGTGGGCGTTTTGCAGTGCAGCAATGCGCTCCTCGATCGGCGGGTGCGTGGAAAACAGCTTGCCGATGTTGCCCGTGATGCCCATGGCCGCCACGCTCTTGGGCAGTTCGCCCGGGTGCATGCCGCCCAGGCGCGCCAGCGCATTCATCATGGGCTGCTTGCGGCCCATGAGGCGGGCGGCGCCGGCATCGGCGCGGAATTCGCGCTGGCGCGAGAACCAGGCCACGATGATGGCGGCCAGGAAGCCCAGCACGATGTCGAGCACGATGGTGGTCACGTAGTAGCCGATGCCCGGGCCCGAGCTGTTCTCGTCGTTCTTGCGCAGAAAGCTGTCCACGGCGTAGCCGATCACGCGCGACAGGAAGACCACGAAGGTGTTCATCACGCCCTGGATCAGCGTCATGGTCACCATGTCGCCGTTGGCGATGTGGGCCACCTCGTGGCCGATCACGGCCTCGACTTCCTCGCGCGTCATGCCTTCGAGCAGGCCGGTGGACACGGCCACCAGGGCCGAGTTCTTGAATGCGCCCGTGGCAAAGGCATTGGGCTCGCCTTCGTAGATGCCGACCTCTGGCATGCCGATGCCGGCCTTTTCGGCAAAGCCGCGCACGGTGTTGACAATCCAGGCCTCGTCGGCGTTGCGCGGCTCGTTGATCACGTGCACGCCCGAGGTCCATTTGGCCATGGGCTTGGAGATCAGCAGCGAGATGATGGCGCCGCCAAAGCCCATCACGAAGGCAAACCCCAGCAGGGAGCCCAGGTTCAGGCCATTGGCGGTGAGATAGCGGTTGACGCCCAGCAGGCTGGCGACAATGCCCAGCACCGCCACCACGGCGATGTTGGTCAACAGGAACAGAGCGATACGTTTCATCAGGGGTGTACTCCACACAGGGGGACGGGAATGCCGGAATGCGCTGGCATGGCGCCGGGCGCGGGCCTTGCGGGCCGGACGCCGCCCGCTCCGGGCTCAGGCAGGCTGTACCGTTTGTTGTGCTGCTTGTGTGGTACGCGGAGCCCGGAAAACAAGAGAGTCATCATAGAAGGAAAAGTTCTCGTTTTCCGGCCACCAGCCCGGGATTCCGAGCACGGGCAATGGTAGATAGGGCTTGGCCGCCAGATTGCAAGCCCCGGCATGGGCGCTCGCGCTCAGCCACGCGTCCAGGGCCGCGCCCTCTTGCGGCACGCCGGCCGCCTCACGGGCCACGCAGATCACATGCGCGGTGATGGGCTTGCGCGGCGCCACCAGCTTTTCCAGCAGCGCGTGGCCGATCGGCAGCACGCACGCCTGCGCCCAAAGCGGCCGCAGCTCCACAAACAGCGCGTGCCAGCGCCGATGCCGGAGTGCCTCGCAAAGCCGCTGCGGCGCCAGCAGCAGTGCGCCGTTCTCGTCGAGCACGGTGATCGCATCGCGCAGCGGCCCCCGCTGCGCCCCGACGCCCTGCTGCACGATGGCCGCGGCCTGCATGGCGTTCAGGTGCTGCTTGAGCACGGGCCAGTGCAGCCAGATCAGGCCGTTGAAGAAGTCATGCAGGTTGTCGCGCGTGGGAATGCGGCGCTCGGCCCGGATGAAGGCTTCATACGCCTGGCCGGGCGGCAGGGCGCCTTGCGGCACGAACTCCCAGCCTGCCAGCAGGCCCCGTGCATCCGCCACCTGCTGCAGCGCCCGGGCCACGCCGTGACCCTGCCGCACCAGTGCATCGGCCTGCTGCCCCAGGGCGCGCACGCCGGCCAGCCAGGGTGCCGACCAGTCGATCTGCCAGATGCCCGCCATTCAATTGCCCGAACGGGCCCTGGCCGCCCGCTTGTCGCGCACCGCCACGCGCGACGTGCCTTCGTCGCGCAGGTCGAAGGCCTGGGTCGCGGCCAGCAGCTTGGTCAGCGTCGCATAGCCATAGTTGCGCGCATCGAAGGAGGCCTTGTTGCCGATCTGCGTGCCGACCGCGCCCACGCGGGCCCAGCCGTCCTCGTCCTGGGTGGCGTTCACGGCCGAGCGCAGCAGGTTCATGAGGCGGGTGTCCTGGCGCAGCTGATTGCGCGGCACGCGCAGGCAGGAGCCTTCCACGGGACCGACGGCCACGCAGGTGGCGGCGGGCTTGTCCCCCGGGCCGGCGGGTGGCGCGCCATTGCCGCCTCCCTGCTGCGGCGCTGCGCCGGCCGCGGCCACGGGCTTGGCCACAGCGGCAACGGCTTCCGCCGCGGACTCCAGCACGGCGTCTTCGCCCAGGGCCTCGAGGTACAGAAAGCGCGAGCAGGCGTTGACGAAGGGCTTGGGCGTCTGCGCCGCCCCGAATCCGTAGACGGCAGCGCCCTTGAAGCGCAGATGCATGACCAGCGGCGTGAAGTCGGCATCCGAGGAGACGATGCCGAAGGCATCGGGCTTCTCGGTGTAGAGCAGCTCCATGGCATCCACCGTCATGGCCATGTCGGTGGCGTTCTTGTGCTTGGAGTAGTCGAACTGCTGCATGGGCCGCAGCGCATATTCGAGCAGCTTGTTCTGCCAGCCGATCAGCGCATGCTTGGTCCAGTTGCCATAGACGCGGCGGATGTCGATCACGCCGAAGGTGGAGAGCTCGGTGAGGATCTCGTCGATCTTCTCGGCCGGCGCGTTGTCGGCATCGATCAACAGGGCAATGCGGGGCTGCAGCTCGGCCATGGACTCTCCTGTGCAAGGGTGTCGAAGCGGCGCCTGAGCAGGAAGGGCCTGCCCGCGCCGCAGCGAGCTTACACCAGCTTCCAGGGCAGGGCTTCGCCGGCGCGCAGGGGCTTGAGCTCGGCCTCGCCGAAGGCAAAGCTGTCGGGCGGCGTCCAGCTTTCGCGCACCAGCGTGATCTTGCCGGTATTGCGCGGCAGGCTGTAGAAGTCGGGGCCGTTGAAGCTGGCAAAGGCTTCGAGCCTGTCCAGCGCACCGGCCTTGTCGAAGACTTCGGCATACATCTCGATGGCCGCATGGGCGCTGTAGCAGCCCGCGCAGCCCGTGGCATGCTCCTTGAGGTGGGCCGCATGCGGGGCGCTGTCCGTGCCCAGGAAGAACTTGGCCGAGCCGCCGGTGGCCGCCTCGACCAGGGCCAGGCGGTGGGTTTCGCGCTTGAGCACGGGCAGGCAGTAGTAGTGCGGGCGGATGCCGCCCGTGAAGATGGCGTTGCGGTTGAACAGCAGGTGCTGGGGCGTGATGGTGGCGCCGACGAAGCGGTCCGCCTCGCTCACGTACTGCGCGGCTTCCCGGGTCGTGATGTGCTCGAACACGATCTTGAGCTCGGGAAAATCGCGGCGCAGCGGAATCAGCTGCTGGTCGATGAAGGCCGCCTCGCGGTCGAACAGGTCGATCTCGCTGCTGGTCACCTCGCCGTGCACCAGCAGCAGCAGGCCCTCGCGCTGCATGGCTTCCAGTGTCGGGTAGATCTTGCGGATGTCGGTCACGCCATGGTCGCTGTTGGTCGTGGCGCCGGCCGGATACAGCTTGCAGGCCACGATGCCGGCCGCCTTGGCGCGCACGATTTCCTCGGGCGGCAGCCTGTCGGTCAGGTACAGCGTCATCAGGGGCTCGAAGCTCAGCCCTTCGGGCACGGCGGCCAGGATGCGCTGCTTGTACTCCAGCGCCTGCCCGGTGGTGGTGACCGGCGGCTTGAGGTTGGGCATGATGATGGCGCGCGCGAACTGCGCGGCCGTGTGCGGCACCACGGAGCGCATGGCTTCGCCATCGCGCACGTGCAGGTGCCAGTCGTCGGGACGGGTGATCGTGAGGGTCTGGGTCATGCCGACATTGTCACACCATGTACATCGGCCACCGCCACCATCCCCAATGCTCCATTCTGCCCCGCGCGAAAAACCATAGCTACCAGCGCTTTCCACATCTGGATTCAAAGGGTAAAAGTCCTAAGAATCCAACCAAGGAGGAAACGCCATGCCAGTTCCTCAAATCCAGTCGTCCGCGCAGGTGCAGACCGACTTTCTGAGCGCCAGCGATGCGGCGCGCCTAGTGGCCCATGTGGGCATCGTGGAAGTGCTGCGCCTCGTGGCCGAGGCCGTCGAGGCCGACTACGGCCGCTGGCAGGACTTCGACAAGTCCGCGCGCACGGCCGCGCATTCGGACCGGGGCGTGATCGAGCTCATGCCCGTGGCCGACACGCGCGACTATGCGTTCAAGTACGTCAACGGCCATCCCCTCAACCCCCTGCAAGGCCTTCCCACCGTGATGGCTTTTGGCGCCCTGGCCGACGTGGCTACCGGCATGCCGCGCTTCGTCAGCGAACTGACGCTGACCACGGCGCTGCGCACCGCCGCCACCTCGGCCATGGCAGCGCGCCGGCTGGCCCGCAGTGGCAGCCGCAGCATGGCATTGATCGGCAACGGCTCGCAGGGCGAGTTCCAGGCGCTGGCCTTCATGGCGCTGCTCGGGGTGCGCGAGCTGCGCCTGTTCGACATCGACCCCGCCGCATCGCAAAAGCTGGTACGCAATCTGCAACCCTTTTTGCCGCAGTTCGGCGCCACAATGGTCCTGGCTGCCAGCGTGCAGGACGCGGTGCGGGGCGCGGATATCGTGACCACGGCCACGGCCGACAAGACCCGGGCCGTCGTCATGGCCGGCGATCTGGCCGAGCCCGGCATGCACATCAATGCCGTGGGCGGCGACTGCCCGGGCAAGACCGAGCTCGATGCCGGCTTGCTGCAGCGTGCCCGGGTCTTTGTCGAATACGAGCCGCAGACGCGCATCGAAGGCGAGCTGCAGCAGATGCCGGCCGGCTTCGCGGTCACCGAGCTGTGGCGCGTGATCCAGGGCCTGGCCCCGGGCCGCAGCTCGCCGCAGCAGATCACGCTGTTCGACAGCGTGGGCTTTGCGCTCGAGGACTATTCGGCCCTGCGCACCATGCACGCCCTGGCGCGCCGCACGGGTCTGCTGTCGCAGATCGAGCTCGTGCCCGCGCTGGCCGATCCCAAGGACCTGTTCGCCATGGTGCTGCAGGCCCGGGCCGGCCAGGTTGTCCCCCTCAACGAACGCAAGACCGCATGACCATGGAACCAAACGACCACTCCGCTTCTGAAACCGCCCGCATCCAGGCCACGCTGATCGGCATTCCGACCGACGTGGGCGCCTCGCGCCTGGGCGCGGCCATGGGACCGGACGCGCTGCGCGTGGCCCAGCTGGCGCCGGCGCTCGAACGGCTGGGCGTGGCCGTGCATGATCTCGGCAACCTCGCCGGCCCGCCCAATCCGCGCAACGAGCGCGACACCGAAGGCATGCGCAACCTGGCCGAATGCCTGGACTGGACCCAGCTCGCGCACGACGCGGTGCTGCAGGTGCTGCAGCAGGACCGCCTGCCCATCATGATGGGCGGCGACCACATGCTGGCCGCCGGCTCCATCAGCGCCGTGGCACGCCACTGCCGCGCCACGGGCAGGCGCCTGCGCGTGCTGTGGCTGGACGCGCACTCGGACTGCAACACGCCGCAGAGCTCGCCCACCGGCAACATGCACGGCATGCCGGTCGCCAGCCTGTGCGGGCTGGGCCCGGCGGCGCTGGCCGCGCTGTCGGGCGCCACGCCGGCGCTGCCGGCCTCGGCGTTCTGCCAGATCGGCCTGCGCAGCGTGGATGAAAGCGAAAAGCGCATGATCGACGAGCTGGGGCTGGAGGTCTACGACATGCGCGCCATCGACGAGCTGGGCATGCGCGAAGTGATGCGCCGCGCGCTCACGGGGCTGAGCGGCCCGGGCAGCAGCGACGTGCACCTGCACCTGAGCTTCGACGTGGATTTTCTCGATCCCGACATCGCCCCCGGCACCGGCACGCCGGTGCGCGGCGGCCCCAACTACCGGGAGGCGCAGCTGTGCATGGAGATGATTGCAGACACCGGCCGCCTGGCCTCGCTGGATATCGTGGAGCTCAATCCCGCGCTTGATGTGCGCAACCAGACCGCGGAACTCGTGGTGGACCTGGTGCAGAGCCTGTTCGGCCAGAGCACGCTGATGCGCCCGGTTGCAGGCGCCGTGCAGTGCTGAGCCTCAGCCGCTGCGCAGCGGCCGCCCTTCGGCCACGCGGCGCAGCGCATCGAGGTCCTGGACGGTGATGCGCCCGTAGGCCGCATCGATCACGCCGCTGTGCGCCAGCACGCGCAGCTCCTTGTTCACGGTCTGGCGCGACATGGCCAGCATGGCTGCCAGGTCGCTTTGCGAGATGCGCAGGCTCAGCGCAGATCCGCCCTCGACCGCCTGGCCATGGGCCAGGGCCAGCTGCACCAGCGCATCGGCCACATGGTTGGCGGTATGGCCCAGCGCACGCCGCTGCTGCGTCGCGATCTGCTCGTGCAGGCGCGACAGCATCAGCATGCAGACATCGCGCCACAGCAAGGGATGGGCATCCAGTATGGCCAGCAGCGGATCGCCGGGCAGAAACACGATCGTCGTGCCCTCGTGGGCCTGGAAGTCGTAGACAAAGCGGATGTTCTTGAGCAACCGCACCAGGCTCACGATCTCGCCGGGGCCGTGCATGGACAGCACGAAGCGCACGCCGGATGCATCCACCCCCTCCACCTCGAGCCGGCCCGAGGCCACCACCAGCACTTCGCGCCGCGCACGGTCTCCCACCATGATGGGCGTGCGCTTGTCATAGCGTCCCAGCCGCGCAATGGCGGCCAGTTCGTCCAGCACGTCGTCGGGCCAGCCGCTCATCATCCGGCACATGCCCAGCGCACGCCGTATCAGGGCCACGGAATCGGCTTCGGGAGGAGGTTTGCGGGACATGGGGGCTAGGGCTGAAAACCGTCTCCGGGTTAGTCCCCGGCTCGTGTTACGTCAATTGTCAAAGCCTTGACAGAGCACCGGCCGGGCAGCTGCGGATAGTAGCAGTCACACCGCAGCACAAGGCCGTGTGCCGGTGCAAAAAGCACAACCGCAGGAGACATATTCGTGAAGCACAAGCAATGGCTGGCGGCCGCTGGCTGGGCCGCCCTGGGAAGTTCTGCCTGGGCCCAGAGCAGCGTGGAAATCTTCGGCGTCATGGACGTCCACCTCAACAGCGCCAAGTCGGGCCCCACACGGCTGACGCGCCTGGAGGACGGCGGCAGCGCCGCCTCGCGCCTGGGTTTTCGCGGCCGGGAGGATCTCGGCGGTGGCATGTATGCCCGCTTCCTGCTCGAAGCCGGCGTCTCGGCAGACACCGGCCTGGGCACCATTCCCGGCCCTGGCTTTGCGTTCACGCGCCAGTCCTACCTGGGACTGGTCGCTCCCTGGGGCCAGGTCGATCTGGGCCGCATGTACACCCCCATGTTCAACGCCCTGTTCCGCTCCGACCCGTTCGGCATGAACTCGCTGTTCACGACCCTCAACCTGGGCTACGCGACCGATGCCCAGCCCGGCCTGAGCATGTTCGCGCCACGCGCCAACAACATGCTGCGCTACCGCACGCCCGACGCCTCGCCGCTGCTCGTGGACCTGGCCTACGCCTTCGGCGAAACGCCCTCCCCCAACAGCAACAACGGCCAGATCTACGGCGGCACCGTCGCCTGGAACCACAAGGACTTCTTCATCGGCTACAGCTTCCAGAACGCCGTGGCCGGCAGCCCCGCGGCGCCCGTCGCTTCGCCCCGCACCAGCCGCTTCCAGACCCTGGTCGGCAGCTGGCAGGCCCTGCCCACGCTGCGCCTGGGTGCCAGCTACAGCTCCGCCAGCGTCAACCAGCCCGGCACGCGCGACTCCCACCTCGCCCAGGTCGGCGCCACCTGGAACGTCGCCTCCAACGACCGGCTGCTGTTTTCCGTGGCGCGCCGCAGCGTCGAAGGATCCGACCGCAAGCAGACGGCCTGGACGCTGGGCTACGACCATGACCTGAGCAAGCGCACCATGCTGTATGCGCGCTGGCTGCAGTCGAGCAATGCGGGAGGCTCGGGCGTGAGCATCGCCAACGTGCCCGTGATCGCCAACAGCGGCAACGGCGTGCGCTCCGTGGCCCTGGGCGTGCGCCACAACTTCTGATGGAAACGCAGATGCAGGAATCTCCGGACTTCGACTTCGCCGGGCTCGACGCCCTGTTTGCGCCCCGCTCGATTGCCATCGTCGGCGCCACCGATTCGGTGGAGCGCATCGGCGGCATTCCGCTCGACTATCTGCTGCGCTTCGGCTACACGGGCCGGCTGCATGCGGTCAACCCGCGTGCCGCCACGGTGCAGGGCCTGCCTGCGCATGCCCGGCTGACCGATATCGGCGAGCCCGTGGACCTGGCCATCGTGGCCGTGCCGCAGGCCCATGTGGCCGCCGTGCTCGAGGATGCGGCCGCGGCCCGCGTGCGCTCCATGGTGCTGTTTTCCTCCGGCTTTGCCGAGATAGGCGCCGAGGGCGCGGCCGCCCAGCAGGCCCTGCAAAAACGCGCCCGCGAGGCCGGCATACGCCTCATAGGCCCCAACTGCCTGGGCTTCATGCGGCCCGGACACCAGACCTATGCCACGTTCTCGCCCGCGCCCAACGCGGGCCGGGTCCGGCCCGGGCGCATCGGCCTGGTCAGCCAGTCGGGCGCCTTCGGTGCGTATGCCTACAGCCTGGCGCGCGAGCGCGGCCTAGGCCTGTCGCTGTGGGCGACCACCGGCAACGAGGCCGACGTGCAGCTGGCCGACGGCCTGGCCTGGCTGGCGCGGGACCCGGAGACCGATGTCATCATGGCCTACATGGAAGGCTGCCGCGACGGCGAGCGGCTGCGCGCGGCGCTGGCCCTGGCGCGCGAGCGCGGCAAGCCGGTGGTCATGTTCAAGGTGGGCACCAGCGAACTCGGCGCCGCGGCCGCGGCCTCGCATACCGCCTCGCTGGCCGGCAACGACGCCGTCTATGACGCCGTGTTCCGCCGCTATGGCGTGCTGCGGGCCCATACCATCAGCGATTTCTTCGCGCTGGCGGCCAGCGCGGCCATCGCGCCCCGTCCGCGCGACCGCTCCATCGGCATTCTCACCGTCTCGGGCGGCGTGGGCGCCCTGATGGCCGACGATGCCAGCGCTGCGGGGCTGGACGTGCAGGCCCTGTCCGAAGCCGCCCAGCGCCAGCTGCGCGAATGGGTGCCCTTTGCCGCGCCGCGCAATCCCGTGGACATCACGGGCCAGGTCACCAACGACATCTCGCTGCTGGAGCGCAGCGCCGAGCTGATGATGCAGGACAGGAACTTTGCCAGCTGGCTGGGCTTCTTTGCCGCCGGCGGCCTGTCCGATGCATTCTGGGCCGTGCTGCGCGCCCTGGTGGAGAAGCTGCGCGCCGCCCACCCCGACACGCTGCTGGCCATCTGCACGCTGTGCTCCGACGCGCGCCGCGCCGAGCTGGAGGCGCTGGGCTGCCTGGTGTTCTCCGACCCCAGTGCGGCCATACGCTGCATTGGCGCTCTGGCTTCGCTTTCTCCTCCTGCCGGGCAAGGCGGCGCCGCGCCAACACCGGCAGCAGCGGCCGGGCCGGCGGTGCGCCTTGCGCCGGGCGGGCTGTCCGAGGCGCAAAGCATGGCGCTGCTGGCCGAGGCCGGCGTGCCCGTGGTGCCCCACCAGCGGGTGCAGACGGCGCAGCAGGCAGCCGATGCGGTCCAGGCTCTGGGCGGAGCGATTGCCCTGAAGGTGGCAAGCGCCGATATCGCGCACAAGTCCGAAGCCGGCGGCGTGGCCCTGGACCTGCGCACCGCAGGCGATGCACGCGCGGCCTTCGAGCGGATCGTGGCCCGCGCGCGCCAGGCATGCCCCGGCGCGCGCCTGGAAGGCGCGCTGGCGGCCCGCATGGTGCACGGTGGCGTGGAATGCATCGCGGGCGTGCACCGCGATCCGGTCTTCGGCCCGGTGCTGATGTTCGGCCTGGGCGGCATCCATGTCGAGATCCTGCGCGATGTCTCCCTGCGCGTGCTGCCCGTCACGCGGGAAGACGCGCTGGCCATGGTGCAGGAGCTGCGCACCTTTCCCATCCTGGCCGGTGCGCGTGGCAAGCCGCCCGTGGACCTGCAGTCGCTGGCCGATGCGCTGTGCGCGCTGGCCGGCTTTGCCGAGCGCGCCGGCGACACGCTGGCCAGCGCGGAGATCAATCCGCTGATCGCCCGCCCCCGCGACCAGGGCGGCTGCCTGGCGGTCGATGCGCTGGTGATAGGCACGCCCGCCGCCACCGCTGCCGCCACTGCCTGTACGGCGGCGGCATGACGCCTGCGCCGCTTTTCTGTCTTTTGCACGGAGGAACCGCATGACCCGTCCGAACACCTTCTCCCGGCGCGCCTGCCTGCTGCAACTGGCCAGCCTGGCCCCCGCACTGGCCCTGCCAGCGGGCGCGGCCCGCGCCCAGGAGGGCTACCCCAGCAAGCCACTGCGCATCATCGTGCAGTTCGCCGCCGGCGGCTCCGCCGACATCCTGGCGCGCACGCTGGGCGACGGCCTGTCCCGGCGCCTGGGTCAGCCCGTCATCGTGGAAAACCGCAGCGGCGCCGGCGGCATCATCGGCACCGACCATGTGGCCAAGAGCGCCCCCGACGGCTACACGCTGCTGCTGACCGTGCCCGGCCCGATCGCGGCCAACCTCGTGCTCTACAAGAAGCTGCCCTACGACCCGCGCACCGACCTGCGCATGGTCTCCGACATCGCGGGCCAGCGCACCGTCATGGTGGTGCACTCGTCGGTGCCGGCCAGGACGTTTGCCGAGCTGATAGAGCTAGCGCGCCAGGCGCCCGGCAAATACGCCATGGGCTCCTGGGGCCCGGGCACCCAGCCGCACCAGATACAGGCCTTCATGGAGCGCAAATACGGCGTGCAGGTGCTGCACGCCGCCTACAAGGGCGAGAGCCCCATGGTCTCGGATCTGGTCAGCGGCATGATCCAGATGACCTCGGGCTCCATCGCCGCGCTCAAGCCCTATATCGATGCAGGCAAGGTGCGCGCGCTGGCCGTGCCCGGCACCACCCGCGCATCCGCGCTGCCGCAGGTGCCCACCTTCGCCGAGCAGGGCTTCAAGGACGATGTCTACACCTTCATGGCGCCGACTTCACTGATGGTGCCGGCCAAAACGCCCGATGCCATCGTCGAGCGCCTGGGCCAGGAGGTCGCCCTGGTGGTCAGGCAGCCCGAGATGCTGCGCCGCCTGCAGGAAATGGGCGCCGACCCCATCGGCAATACGCCGGCCCAGGCGGCTGCCGCCTACCGCGCCTATCTGCCTGTTGCCATCGCGCTCACCCAGTCCACGGGCGTGCAGCCGAACTGAAGCCTTGCGCCTTTCCCCCCCTTCTTTCCAAAGGTTGATCCCATGACCCAGTCCGCCCCCTCCCTGCAGCAGGTACGCCAGGCCCTGGCCCGCGCCATCGGCCAGACCGCCTTCGTCTACGGCTATCCGCTGACCGAGACCTACCGCACCTGCGCGCTGCAGACCGCGCCGCAGGCCCAGCGCCGCACGGGCAGCTCCACCGGCTCGGACGTGCGCGCGCCGATGAACACGCTGCACCATGCGCCGCGGCCATCGACCCATGAGGACCGCGACGTGGTCACTCCGGCCAACGACCTGCTGTACTCCATGGCCTGGCTGAACCTGGAAGGCGGCCCCATGCTGCTCACCGTTCCCTCCTCGGCCAAGCATCCGGGGCGCTATTTCGTGCTGCCCCTGTACGACGCCTATACCGAGAATTTCGAGAACCTGGGCCCGCGCAACTGCGCGCCCGAAGGCGAGACCGTGGTGCTGGTCGGCCCCGGCGGCCAGGTGCCGGCATCGCTGGCCGGGCTGCGCGTGGTGCACTGCCCCACCCACCTCGTCTGGCTGATCGGCCGCATCCTCGCGGGCGATGAAAGCGACTGGCCCGCGGCCCGCGCGCTGCAGTCGGAAATCCGCCTGGAGCCCGCGCCCGGCACGGCGCCCGATGGGCGCCCCGCCGCCATCGCGCACTGGTGCGGCGAACCCGTGGACGCCATGGCCGCCGCCTTCGAGAACGGAGAGCCGGCCGCCCAGGTGGCGCCGCGCTTTTTCACCAATCTCTGCCAGGCACTGGCCGAGGCACCGGGCCGCGTCGAGGACCGCGGGCTGGTGGCCTGGCTGGGCCAGGCCGGCCTGGTGCCCGGCATGCCTTTTTCCTGGGAAGCGCTGGACGAGCCCACGCGCGCCGGCCTCGTCGAAGGCTTTGCCGACGGCGTGCAGACGGTGGCCGCCATGGGCAGCAACCGCCGCCCCAAACCCTGGACCATGACGGCCAGTACCGGCCGCTACGGCAGCCACTACCTGATCCGCGCGCGCACCGCCTACCTGGGCCTGGGCGCGCTGGCCACGACCGAGGCCATCTATGCTGCTTCGCACTACGATGCGGCCCTGGAGCCGCTCGACGGCCGGCAGCGCTACGTGATGCGCTTCGACGCCGGCGACCTGCCGCCGGCCGATGCCTTCTGGTCCGTCACACTCTACGACAGCGACCGCTTCCTCTACCCCAACGAGATCGGGCGCCATGCCATCGGCGACCGTACGCCGGGCCTGCGGTACGGCGCCGACGGCAGCCTGGAGATAACGATCGGCCACCAGCGCCCGGCCGACACCGCCAACTGGCTGCCCGCGCCCGCAGGGCGCTTCTACCTCATCCTGCGCATGTACTACCCGCGCGACGGCGTGCAAAGCTGGCGCATCCCGGCCCTGCAGGCGCAGGCGGTGCACGCATGACCGCCGTGGCTGCCACCGCCCCCGCCACAGGCGCCGGGCTGCAGGCCCTGGCCGAAGAGGCCGTGACCTGGGCCTATCCGCTCTACGAGATGCGCCGCATGCGCGCGGCCACCTCGCCCCGACGCACCGAGGCCGGCCAGGCTGCGCCCGAAGGCATGCGCTGGTGCAATCTGTTCACCCACGCGCGCCAGCTGCTGCGCGCCGGCACCAGCCGCGTGGTCACGCCCAACAACGACACGCTCTACACCAATGCCTGGCTGGACCTGGGCGCCGGGCCGCTGGTCATCGACGTGCCCGACACCGCCGGGCGCTACTACGTGCTGGGCCTGCTGGACTTCTACACCAACCCCTTCGCCCACATCGGCCCGCGCCTGACCGGCACGCAGGCCCGCTCCTTCCTGGTCACTGCGCCGGGCTGGACTGGCCCGCTGCCCGCGGGCTTCGAGGCGCCGGGCACGCATATCCAGGCACCCACGCGCTGGCTCTGGGTCATAGGCCGCATCCTGGTGGACGGTCCCCATGACCTCGCGGCCGTGCATGCGCTGCAGAACGGCTTCAGCGTGGCCCCGCTGGCCGACTGGCTGGCCGGCCAGGCGGGAGTCGCGCCCGCGCCCCAGGCCTTTGCACCGGATTGCGACCCGCAGGCCCCCGCCACGGCAGCCCACTTCGCCGCCCAGGTCAACGCCGCGCTGCGCGAGAACCCGCCGCCCGCGACGCAGCGCGAACTGGTGGAGCGCTTTGCGGCCGTGGGCCTGGGCAGTGGCTGCACCGCACTGGATGACGGGCAGGCGCGGGCGCTGCAGCAGGCGCTGGATGCGGTGCTGCCGCGGCTGCGCAACGCGCAGTCGGGCACGACCCAGCCCTCGGGCTGGGTGCTGCCGCCGCTGGTGCTGGACGGTTTTGGCAGCGACTATCTCACCCGGGCCCAGGTGGCGCTCAAGTACATCGGCATGCTGGACGGGCGCGAAGCCGTCTACCCCATGGCCTGGACCGATGCGCAAGGCCGGCCGCTGCACGGCGGCGCGCGCTACCGCCTGCGCTTTGCGCCCGAACAGCTGCCGCCCGTGCAGGCATTCTGGTCGGTCACGATGTACGACGCACGCAACTACATGCTGGTGGACAACCCCGTGGACCGCTATGCGATCGGCGACCGCACGCCGGGGCTGCACCGCGATGCCGACGGCGGCCTGACCCTGCACATCCAGCATGCGCGGCCCGAAGGCGAGGCCGCGCAGGCCAACTGGCTGCCCGCGCCGCAGGGCGATTTCTACCTGTGCCTGCGCGCCTATCTGCCGCGCCCCGAACTGCTGGACGGGCGCCATGCGCTGCCGCCGCTGCAGCGTCTGGACAACGACAAGGAGACATGAGATGAACGGCAAAGACGACGACAAGCCCTTTTTGCTCGTGGGCACGGGCAGCGAGACCGTGGCCCCGGGGCTGCACATACTGCGCGGCCAGGGCCAGTCCTTCGTGGCCGAGACCGATGCCGGCCTCGTGCTCATCGACGCCGGCCCCGGCGGCTCGGTGACCCAGGGCATGATCGAGAGCCTGCGCCAGCTCAGCGACGCCCCCGTGCATGCGCTGTGCTACAGCCACGGCCACATCGGCTACAACGCCGGTGTGCCGCAGTGGCTCGAGCATGCGCGCCAGCGCGGCGAGCCCGCGCCGCGCATCATCGCCCACCGCAACGTGCCGCGCCGCCATGCGCGCTACCGCGAAACCCAGGCGCTGCAGCACCGCATGGCCGAAGTGCAGTTCAACCGCTCGCCCGGCTTCTTCGAGCATCGGCTCACCATGCACGAGCCCACCGAGACCTTCGACGAGCGCCTGGTCATCGGCAGCGGCGAGCAGCGCATCGAGCTGCTCTGGGCCCCGTCGGAAACCGACGACGCCATCGCGCTGTGGAGCCCCGCGCAGCGCGTGCTCTACGGCGGCGCGGCGCTGCTGGACTCCATCCCCAACATCGGCACGCCGTTCCGCACCCTGCGCGACACCATGCGCTGGGCCGGCACGCTGGAGGCCCTGGCTGCGCTCGGGCCCCGCATCGCCGTGCGCGAATTCGGCCCCGTGATCGAAGGCGAGGACCAGGTGCGGCAGGTGCTGACGCATACGGCCCGCGCGCTGCGCTGGCTGCGCGCCGAAGTCGTGCGGCTGATGAACGAAGGCCTGAACGAGCAGCAGGTGCTGGCCCGCATGCACTATCCCGAGGAACTGTTCGGCGTGCCCTGGATGAAGCCCACCTATGGCGACCCCAGCTACATCGTGCGCGACATCTACCGCTCCGAAAACGGCTGGTGGGACCGCAACCCTTCCACGCTGCACCCCGAGCCGCCCGAAGCCGTGGGCGCTGCCGTGGCCCAGGCCATTGCCGACAAGCCCGCCGTCATCGCCAGTGCCCGGGCGCTGGCCGACGCCGGCCGCTGGCAACTGGCGCTGCACGTCATCGACCTGCTGGCCACGGCCCACGGCGATGCGCCCGAGATCGCCCAGGCGCGCGCGCTCAAGGCCGCCTGGCTGCGCGAGCGCGCCACGCAGGTTGCCAGCTACGTCTCGCGCAATCTCTACAAGGTCAGCGCCGACATGATCGAACAGGGCACGCAGGGCCGGTTCGGCATCCGCTAGCGGCGCGCCGCCGGAGCCGGCGGCCGCAATGAACAACGCCCCTGCTGCGGGGCAGCGAAAAGCGTGTGACGCCATTTCCCAGGAGAACATCCATGATCGAGCAACTGCACTGCCTGCGCCGGGCCCTGGCCCTGGCAGCCGCCCTGGCATCCGCCACCGGCCTTGCCCACGCGCAAACCACCGCCGACTATCCCAACCGGCCCGTGACGCTGGTCGTGCCCACGGCCGCCGCCGGCGGCACCGACACCATTGCGCGCCTGTTCGCCGACGCGCTGGGCAAGGCCATGAAGCAGCCCTTCGTCGTGGACAACCGGCCCGGCGCCAACGGCATCATCGGCGTCGAATACGTGGCCAAGGGACCGGCCGACGGCTACCGGCTGCTGTTCACCTATGCGGCCTCCATGGTGGTCAATCCCAGCCTCTACCGCAAGCTGCCCTATGACCCTCTCAGGGATTTCGCGCCCATCGCGCAGATCGGCCGCGGCGGCAACCTGCTGCTGGTCAGGAAAAACCTGCCGGTCAACACGCTGAAGGAATTCGTGGCCTATGCCAAGGCCCACCCCAACGAACTCAACTACTGCTCCTGGGGCCTGGGTTCGGGCGGCCACCTGACCATGGAGAGCCTCAAGAAGCAGGCCGGCATCAGCCTGACCCACATACCGTACAAGGGCTCCAGCCCCTGCGTGCAGGACATCATGGGCGGCCAGGTGGATGCGGGCTTCGGCGACACCGCCACCACCGTGGAACTCGTGAAGGCAGGCCGCGTGAAGGCGCTGGCGCACAGCAGCTCCGGGCGCCTGCCGTCCCTGCCCGACGTGCCCTCCATGACCGAGGCCGGCTACCCGTTCAAGAACTACTCGTGGTACGGCATCTTCGCGCCCGCCAAGACGCCGCCGGCCATCATTGCGCGGCTCAACGAACAGGTGCTGCGCGCGCTCCAGGAGCCGGCGCTGGCGCAGCGCATGCGCGAACTCAACTTTCCCGACCTGCCGCTGACCACGCCGCAGCAGTTCACGCAAACCATGCGCCAGGACCTGGAAGACTGGAGCCGGCTCGTCAAGGACACGGGCGTGCAGCTGGACTGAATGCCGGAAGCTCCTGAAAGAAGAGCAGCTTGCGCCATACACACAAGGACTTCAATATAGAAAAGTTCCGGATCCTTTGACAGACAGGCGCTGGCAGCTCTTCTTTTCAATGTGCCAGCCCATAAAAAGGCGCTCCCGGGAGCGCCTTTTTTGCGGGTGCCGGCAGCATCAATGCTGCAGGATCTTGTTGAGGAATTCCTTGGTGCGCGGCTGGCGGTTCTCGGGATGGCCGAAGAACTCGTCCTTGGTGCAGTCCTCGAGGATCTTGCCGCCCACGTCCATGAAGATCACGCGGCTGGCCACCTTGCGCGCAAAGCCCATTTCGTGGGTCACGCACATCATGGTCATGCCTTCGTTGGCCAGGCCGATCATCACGTCCAGCACTTCGCCCACCATCTCGGGGTCCAGCGCCGAGGTCGGCTCGTCGAACAGCATCACGATGGGGTCCATGGACAGCGCGCGCGCAATGGCCACGCGCTGCTGCTGGCCGCCCGAGAGCTGGCCCGGGAACTTGTCCTTGTGCGCGGTCAGGCCCACGCGGTCGAGCATCTTCAGGCCGCGCTTCTTGGCGTCGTCCGCGTTGCGGCCCAGCACCTTCATCTGCGCGATCGTCAGGTTCTCCGTCACCGACAGGTGGGGGAACAGCTCGAAATGCTGGAACACCATGCCCACGCGGCTGCGCAGCTTGGGCAGGTTGGTCTTGGGATCGTGCACGGCCACGCCGTCGACGAAGATCTCGCCCTTCTGGAAAGGCTCCAGCGCGTTGATCGTCTTGATCAGCGTGGACTTGCCCGAGCCCGAAGGGCCGCAGACCACGACCACCTCACCCTTGTTGATGTTGGTGGAGCAATCGGTCAGCACCTGGAAGCTGCCGTACCACTTGGAAACGTTCTTGAGTTCAATCATTGCAATTCCTCAAACGGAAGCAGGCTTAACGGATGATGGCGATCTTCTTGTGCAGGCGCTTGACGAACCACGACAGCGCATAGCAGATCACGAAGTAGGTCACGGCGGCCGTGAGGTAGGACTCCACGGGACGGCCGTAGTTCTTGCCGGCGATGTCGAAGCCCTTGAGCATGTCGTAGGCGCCGATGGCGTAGACCAGCGAGGTGTCCTGGAACAGGATGATGGTCTGTGTCAGCAGCACGGGCAGCATGTTGCGGAAGGCCTGAGGCAGCACCACCAGACGCATGTTCTGGCCGTAGGTCATGCCCAGCGCCTGGCCCGCGAAAACCTGGCCGCGCGGAATCGACTGGATGCCCGCGCGCATGATCTCGGAGAAGTAGGCCGCCTCGAACGCCACGAAGGTGACGATGGCCGAAGTCTCCGCGCCGATGGGCTCGCCGATGATCATCGGCACCAGCAGGAAGAACCACAGGATCACCATCACCAGCGGAATCGAACGCATGCCGTTGACATAGATGGTGGCCGGCAGGTCCAGCCACTTCTTGCCCGACAGGCGCATCAGCGCCAGCAGCGTGCCGAAGAAGATGCCGCCCAGCGTGGCGATCACGGTCAGCAGAACGCTGTACTTGAAGCCCTTCCAGACATAGTTGCTGAACAGGTCCCAGGAAAAGAATGACCAATCGAGATGCAGATCCATTTTCAGTGACCTCCACCGCTGGCTGCGATCAGACCGGGAACCCGCGAGCGCTTTTCAATGAACGCCATGATGCGGTTGATGACAAGGGCAGAAATCACATAGAGGGCCGTCACGGCGAGATAGACCTCGACGCCTCGCGCGGTTTCCTCCTGTGCCTGCATGGCAAACATGGTGAGTTCGGCCACCGAGACGGCGAACGCCACCGACGAATTCTTGAACACGTTCATCGACTCGCTGGTCAGCGGCGGGATGATGATGCGAAACGCCATGGGCAGCAGCACATAGCGGTAGGTCTGGAACGTGGTGAAGCCCATGGCCATGCCCGCATAGCGCTGGCCGCGCGGCAGGGCCTGGATGCCCGAGCGCACCTGCTCGGCGATACGCGCCGAGGTGAACAGCCCGATGGCGAAGACCACAAGCACAAAGGCATCGAGCTTCTTGAGCGCCGGGAAGATCGACGGGATCACGTGGTACCAGACGAAGATCTGCACCAGCAGCGGAATATTGCGGAACAGTTCGACCCAGGCATTGCCCAGCCGCACGATCCATGGACGGTCCGGCAACGTGCGCAGCGTGCCGACGATGGCGCCCAGCACAAGCGCCACCAGCAATGACAACAGCGATACGGAGACCGTCCACCCCCAGGCGGACAGCATCCAGTCCAGGTAGGTGGTGTCGCCGTTCTTTCCAAAACAGCTTTGCCCGACCTCTTGGGTAATGGTGTCCTGGCAAAACACCTGCCAATCCCAACTCATACGAGCACCTCATTCATCTTTACGGGAGATGCACGGGCGCCGGAGCTGTCCGGCACCCTGCAACAAAAACGCCCCTTCAACAACGGCCGAAGGGGCGCGACCTATTGCCAGGACCTATCAGTCCACCTTGTACTCTTCCATGGGCTTGTCGTTGGGATGCGCCCAGGCTTCCTTGGTGGCGGCCGACAGAGGCAGGCCGATCTTCACGTTGTTCGGAGGAATCGGCTGCATGAACCACTTGTCGTACAGCTTGGCCAGCGAGCCGTCCTTGATCTGGCGCACGATGGAGTCGTCCACGGCCTTCTTGAAGGCGGGGTCATCCTTGCGCATCATGCAGGCGATGGGCTCCACCGACAGCACTTCACCCACGATCTTGTAATCGCTGGGGTTCTTGGACTTGGAGATGTTGGCGGCCAGGATGGAGCCGTCCATGATGAAGGCGTCGGCACGGCCGGTTTCCAGCATCAGGAAGCTGTCGGCGTGGTCCTTGCCCATGACTTCCTTGAAGGTCAGGCCGTCGGCGCGCTTGTTCTTGCGCAGGGTCTGCACGGAGGTCGTGCCCGTGGTGGTCACCAGCGTCTTGCCGTTGAGGTCCTTGATGCTGTTGATGCCGGAATTGGCACGGGTGGCGATGCGCACTTCCTCCACGTAGGTGGTGTAGGCGAAGGCGGCATCCTTCTGGCGGGACAGGTTGTTGGTGGTGGAGCCGCACTCGATGTCCACGGTACCGTTCTGCACCAGGGGAATGCGGTTCTGCGAGGTCACAGGCTGGTACTTGATTTCCAGCTTGGCCAGGCCCAGCTGCTTCTGGATGTCATGCAGGATGCGCTCGCCCATCTCGGTATGGAAGCCCACGTACTTGCCGTTGCCCAGCGTATAGCCAAGGCCCGAGGATTCGCGCACACCGAAAGTCACGCTGCCGGTGGACTTGATCTTGGCCAGTGTGTCATTGGCCTGGGCAAACACGCTGCCGGCTGCCAGAGCCGTCACGGCGATGGCCAACAAATGCTTCTTCATACGGATCTCCTGATGGTAAGGATGTAAAACGTTCTGTTATTCGACAACGGACTGCCTTGTGGGCGAACGTCACCGTGGCGAATGAACTGCTGACATTGTGCAGTCTTGCAGGCGACAGCACCGCAATCGCGCCTAGGATTTCCCCTAGGTCTCCCCCTCGATGCGAACACCTGTTATGCCGTCTGCACCGACCCTGTCAACCACAGATTCTGCTATCAATTCTGCTAGCGAGGTGCGAACTCTAATGCTTTCACCGGTGAAATAGCCAATGCCGATGATAAAAGGCCTTATGCACAACTTGCATATTAAGTATTAACCCTAGGCATAACATCGCAACAAATTCCCGTCCGTTCCATCGAGGGAGCCCACAAACAAACAGGGGCCCTCGGGCCCCTGCTTGTGGTTGGCGATGCATGCACCCGGTCAGGCGGCCTTGGAGTCGCCCGTCGCGCTGGCCCCCTGCTCCTTGAGGAAGTTCCACAGCGCCGCAGCACCGCCCTGCGGTGCATCGCCCGTGGGCTTTTCGCGATAGGCACGCACTTCCATGTCCATCTTGAAGCCCGTCATGCCCTCGGGCACGGCGCTCACGAGGCGGCCGCTTTCCAGCTCGCCGCGCACGGCGCTGTAGGGCAGAAAGGCCACGCCATGGCCTTCGAGCACCATGGCCTTCAGGCCTTCGGCCATGTCGGTCTCGTACACGCGCTCCAGATGCACGGCCTCCGCAGCTTCCTTGAGGATGAGCTCGGTCACGCGGCCCAGATAGGCGCCCGCCGCATAGCCCAGATAGGGCAGGGGCTGGCCCTGGCGGCCCGGCAGCTTGTAGATGGGCTGGCCGTCGGCATCGGGCTTGGAATACGGCGCCAGCACCTCCAGCCCCAGGCTCACCATTTCATAGCGTGCAGGGTCCAGCTGGAAAGGCTGAGACGGATGGTAATAGGCAATCAGCAGGTCGCAGCCGCCTTCGACCAGGCGCATCACCGCGTCATGCACGTTGAGCGCGAACAGGCGGCTGCGGAACGAGCCGAACTTTTCGTGCACGGCCGACACCCAGGTGGGGAAGAACGTGAAGGCCAGCGTGTGCGGCACCGCGAAGCCCACCATGCCCTTGCCCGCGCTGACATGGGCGCGCAGCATGCTGCGCGTGCTCTGCAGCGACTGCAGCATCTCCAGCGCCTGTTCGTACATGGTCTTGCCCGCGGGCGTCAGGCGCGTGGGGTAAGAGCTTCTGTCGACCAGGTCCGTGCCGGCCCAGGCCTCCAGCGCCTGGATGCGGCGCGAAAACGCAGGCTGCGTCACATGGCGCAACTGGGCCGAGCGGCTGAAACTGCGCGTTTCGGCCAGGCTGACGAAATCTTCAAGCCATTTGGTTTCCATGGCCGCCATTATCCGCCCAGCTTCGGCCGCCGGCGGAGCCGGCCCGGGTTCGGGCGCGCTATTTCGGTCCGCCGCCTGTCTTGTTTCCTTTGCTGCGCACGCCCGCGCCGCGGCAGCTAAGGGAAATGCCTGCGCCATACCCGCAGACGCTGCACTTGGATACCTTGATAATATTTATGTACATCTACCCGATGTTTCTCCACTCCACACCTCACGGTGCACAACGCCGCGGCGGTAGAGGGACTGCATTTGCCCATGTGTGTTTTTCTGACTTCCCGCGTCCATGTCCTCCACTCCACCCGAGACCGACGGTGCTGCCGACCCAGGCACGCACCCGGATGAGCCCCGCTCGCTGCGCATCGAAGACTGGCTCACGGTGATCATCATGGCCGCCCTGGCCCTGATCACCTTTGCCAACGTGCTGGTGCGCTACTTCACCAATTCCTCGTTTGCCTGGACCGAAGAGATTTCGGTCTTCCTGATGATTCTGCTGGCCCTGGTGGCCGGCTCGGCCGCGGTCGCGCGCGACCAGCACATCCGCATCGAATTCTTTTCCGACAGCGGCCCGGCCGCGCGCCGCCAGGCGCTGGCGCGCTTCGGCTCGCTGATGGTGGCGCTGCTGTTCGCGCTGATCGCCGTGCTCAGCGTGCGCGTGGTCTGGGACGATTTCCGCTTCGAGGAAACCTCGCCCGGCATCGGCGTGCCGCAGTGGTGGTATTCGGTCTGGCTGCCCGTGGTCTCGGCGCTGATCACGGCGCGCGCCATCGGCCTGTTCATCCGCCAGGGCCGGCCCGGCGCCTTCCCCGAAACGCCCGTGGAAAAAGACCACAGCAAGGAGATCGCATGATTGCCACCTTGCTGTTCGTCGCCTTCCTGGGCCTGATGTTCGTGGGCGTGCCCATCGGCGCGGCCCTGGGCCTGGCCGGCGCCGCCGCGATTGCGCTGGCCAATGCCGATGCCCAGTGGTTCGGCCTGCTGGCCGTGCCGCAGAACTTCTATGCCGGCCTGGGCAAGTACCCGCTGCTGGCCATTCCCATGTTCGTGCTCGTGGGCTCCATCTTCGACCGCTCGGGCGTGGCGCTGCGCCTGGTGAACTTTGCCGTGGCCATCGTGGGCCGCGGCCCCGGCATGCTGCCGCTGGTGGCGATTGCCGTGGCCATGTTCCTGGGCGGCATCTCGGGCTCGGGCCCGGCCAATGCGGCGGCCGTGGGCGGCGTGATGATCGCGGCCATGAGCCGCGCGGGCTACCCGAAGAGCTTCTCGGCCAGCGTGGTGGGCGCGGCCGCGGCCACCGACATCCTGATTCCGCCTTCCGTGGCCTTCATCATCTATTCGGTGCTGGTGCCAGGCGCCTCGGTGCCCGCGCTGTTCGCGGCCGGCATGGTGCCCGGCGTGCTGGCCGGCATCGCGCTCATCGTGCCCGCCGTATGGATGGCCCGCAAGCACAGGATGGGTGCGCTCGAAGCCTCGCTGCCGCGCCCGCCGTTCTGGAAGAGCTTCAAGGAAGCCGCCTGGGGCCTGGCCGCGCCGGTGCTGATCCTGGGCGGCATGCGCATGGGCTGGTTCACGCCCACCGAGGCTGCCGTGGTCGCCGTGTTCTACGGCCTGTTCGTGGGCATGTGCATCCACCGCACGATCAGGGTGAGCGACCTGTTCACCATCCTGCGCGAAGCGGGCGAGCTGTCGGCCGTGATCCTGCTGGTGGTGTCGCTGGCCGGCATCTTCGCCTTCTCGCTTTCCACTCTGGGCGTGATCGATCCGGTGGCCAACGCCATCGTCAACTCGGGCCTGGGCGAATGGGGCGTGATGGCGCTGCTGATCCTGCTGCTGATCACCGTGGGCATGTTCCTGGACGGCATCTCCATCTTCCTGATCTTCGTGCCGCTGCTGCTGCCCATCATGAACCACTACCACTGGGATCCCGTGTGGTTCGGCGTCATCCTCACGCTCAAGGTGGCGCTGGGCCAGTTCACGCCGCCGCTGGCCGTGAACCTGATGGTCAGCTGCCGCATCGCGGGCGTGCGCATGGAATCCACCGTGCGCTGGGTCGGCTGGATGCTGCTGGCCATGTTCCTGGTCATGATCGCCGTGATCGCCTTCCCGCAGCTGGCGCTGTGGCTTCCGGCGAAACTTGGCTATTAACCCCCGGAGCGGCTTTGCCGCTTCCCCCTTCTCCCGCTTCGCAGGAAAAGGGACGACACCCGCGCGGCGGGGCGGCGCGGCCGGCCCAGGCCCTTGCGCGGTGTCCCCGGCTTGGGCTCCGCCCGCCACCGGGCTGCGCATCCGATCATTTTTTAACTGGAGACACAACCAATGAAACTGCGTACCTTCCTCACCACCGCCGTAGCCGCTGCTGCAGCCCTGGCCTTCTCCGCGCCTTCGGCCATGGCCGACACCAAGTACAAGAGCGAATACCGCATGTCCCTGGTGCTGGGCACGGCCTTTCCCTGGGGCAAGGGCGGCGAGCTGTGGGCCGACAAGGTGCGCGAGCGCACCCAGGGCCGCATCAACATCAAGCTCTACCCCGGCACCTCCCTCGTGCAGGGCGACCAGACGCGCGAGTTCTCCGCGCTGCGCCAGGGCGTGATCGACATGGCCGTGGGCTCGACCATCAACTGGTCGCCCCAGGTCAAGTCGCTGAACCTGTTCTCCATGCCCTTCCTGTTTCCCGACTTCAAGGCCGTGGACGCGGTGACGCAGGGCGAAGTCGGCCAGGAAATCTTCAAGACCCTGGAAAAAGGCGGCGTGGTGCCGCTGGCCTGGGGCGAAAACGGCTACCGCGAAATCTCCAACTCCAAGCATCCCATCAAGACGCCCGCCGACCTCAAGGGCATGAAGATCCGCGTCGTGGGCTCGCCCCTGTTCCTGGACACCTTCACGGCCCTGGGCGCCAACCCCACGCAGATGAGCTGGGCCGACGCCCAGCCCGCCATGGCCAGCGGCGCCGTGGACGGCCAGGAAAACCCCGTCTCGGTCTACATGGCGGCCAAGCTGCAGTCCGTGGGTCAGAAGTACATGACCATGTGGGGCTACATGAACGATCCGCTGATCTTCGTGGTCAACAAGGACATCTGGAACAGCTGGACCAAGGAAGACCAGGCCATCGTGCGCCAGGCCGCGCTCGATGCCGCCAAGGAAGAGATCGCCATCGCGCGCAAGGGCCTGGTCGAGGCCGACAAGCCCCTGCTCAAGGACCTGGCCGCCCTGGGCGTGACCGTGACTACGCCCAATGCCGCCGAGCGCGAAGCCTTCGTCAAGGCCACCCGCCCGGTCTACGACAAGTGGAAGAGCCAGATCGGCGCGCCCCTGGTGGACAAGGCTGAAAAAGCCATCGCCGCGAGTCAGAAGTAAGCTCCCCCTGAGTCGCTTCGCGCCTTCCCCCTCTCTCTTTGGGAGGGGGACGACAACCTCGCTGCGGGGCGGCCCTTGCTCGGCGTCCCTGGCTTGGGCCGCGCCCAGTTCATGGGCTACGGACGATGTGGACAGCAACATGAAAAATCCCCGCCGGAATTTTCCGTGCGGGGATTTTTTGCTCCTTTAAAAGAAGCCTCTATCGCCAATCATTCATAGATTTCAGGCATTTTCATGCTTGAAATCATGGCGTTCCATGCGCAGGCAGCTTCTGTATCCATAGCAATCTCAGACCGGCGAAACCAGCGGCTTGCCATCCAGATGGTTGCGCATGTTGGCGATGAAGCGATCCACCGAGTTCTGCACGGCCTCGGGCGACCAGCCTCCCACATGGGGCGTGAGCACCACGGCGTCCAGCTCCAGCAGTTCGGCCGGCGGCGCGGGCTCGCTCTCGTAAACGTCCAGGCCTGCGCCGGCCACGCGACCTGCGCGCACGGCAGCGGCCAGCGCAGCCGTATCGACCACCGAACCCCGTGCGATGTTGACGAGAAAGCCCTTTTCGCCCAGCGCGTCGAGCACCTCGGCATTGACCAGATGGCGCGTGCCGGCGCCGCCGGGCGTGGCCACGAGCAGCACGTCGGCCCAGGCGGCCAGGGACAGCACGTCGCCGAAATAGCGATAGCCGGCGCCTTCGCGCGACTTGCGGTTGTGGTAGCCGATCTCCATGTCGAAGGCCGCGGCCCGCCTGGCGATCTTGGCCCCGATGGCGCCCAGGCCGATGATGCCCAGGCGCTTGCCCGAGACATTGGGCGGCAGCGGCAGCGCCGAGCGCCAGACACCGGCGCGCGTGGCCTTGTCCAGACGCACCAGCCCGCGCACGGCGGCGATCATCAGGCCCATGGCATGGTCGGCCACGCATTCGTCGTTGGTGCCCGCGCCGTTGCCCACGGCAATGCCATGTGCTTTCGCATAGGCTACATCGATATTCTCATAGCCCGCACCCATGGCGCAGACCAGGCGCAGCGCCGGCATGCGCCGCATCTGCGCGGCCGACAGGCCGGTGGCGCCGATGGTGCATACGCTCTGCACGCGCGCGCCGTGGGCGGCGATGGCCGCTTCCGCCTGGCCGGCCTCGGGCGCGTAGACCACTTCGAAATCGGGAAAGCTTTGCGCCATCTGTTCGAGATGGGCGGGCAGCTGGAGGTTCAGGACTAGCAGGACTGGCTTCATGGCAGGCAGGGCGCGCTGTCGCGGGGCAGCGCATTCATGGCAAAGGCCTCATTCTGGACAGGCGGCGCCGGCCCTGCGCGCGCATGGTCAAAACCCGGCCTGCGGGCTTCAGAGGTCCAGCACCAGGCGCGCGGATTTGGCGCGCGAGCAGCAGGGCAGGAACTGGTCGCCCGCCGCCTGCTCGTCCTCGGTCAGGTACATGTCGCGGTGGTCGGGCCGGCCCGAGATCACCCGCGTGAGGCAGGTGCCGCACACGCCCTGCTCGCACGAGGTCTGCACGCACACGCCAATGGCTTGCAGCGCCTTCACCACGGTCTGGTCGGGCATCACGCGCACGACCTGGCCGGTGCTGGCCACTTCCACCTCGAAGCTCTCGTCGTCGGCGCGGTGCTCCACCTCGCCCGCGAAGAACTCGTAGTGCAGCTGCTCCGGCGGCCAGCCTGCGACCCTGGCGGTCTCCAGCACCGCGTCCATGAAGCCCTTGGGCCCGCAGACATACAGATGCACGCCGGGCTGCATCGGCTGCAGCAGCGCGGCCAGGTCCAGCGCGGGCCGCCCGTCCGCCTGGTCCACATGCAGGCGGGCTCTTTCGGACCAGGGCGCGGCCTCGATGGCATCGGCAAAGGCCATGCGCTCGCGCGCCCGGGCGCAGTAGTGCAGCTCGAAGTCGGCGCCCTCGCGCGCCAGCTGGCGCGCCATGGACAGTATGGGCGTGATGCCTATGCCGCCGGCCAGCAGCAGATGCCTTTGCGCCTGCGCGTGCAGCGCGAAGTGGTTGCGCGGCGCGCTGATGGAAAGATTTTGCCCCTGCTGCAGCTGCTCGTGCACGGCGGCCGAGCCGCCGCGCGAGGCGCTCTCGCGCAGCACGGCGATCACGTAGCGGTCGGGCTCGGCGCAATCGTTGCTCAGTGAATACTGGCGCACCAGCCCGCCCGGCAGGTGCACATCGATGTGCGAGCCCGCGCTGAAGGCGGGCAGGCTCTGGCCCGGCAGCGCCTGCAGCTCCAGGCTGCAGATGCCCTGGGCCTCGCCCTGCTTGCGCGCGATGCGCACATCGAAGGTGGTCTCGTGGTTCATTCGGATGCTCTCTGTTGTCTGTTTCAGGCTTCGCAGGCCTCGCGGGCCCGGGCGCTGGCCGCGCGCAGGCGCTCGATGACGCGCCGCGCGCGGTTGGGGCCGACGTCCACGTGGATGTCGACCACCGGACGCGCGCCGAAGCGCTGCTGGTTGCGGAACTGGGCCTCGATCACCACCTTGTCTTCCTCGAAGGTGGCCGCCGTCTGGTCGATGACCAGCTGCGTCGGGTCCTCCATTCCGGGATGGGGGTTGGTGGCAATGGTCCAGAAGTAATGTGCCGAGGTCTCGGTCTCGGGCGTCACGCCGTGGAAGCCCCGCATGTGAAAGCCCTCGCGCTGCGGGTTGTCCAGGCGGTCCGTGCCTGCGTCCATGGCGCCCGTCCAGATGCGCACGTGCGAGGGGTGGAACTCCACCTCCTGCCAGCGGTCGATGCGGCCCTTGAACGGCCAGGCCGCGGCATAGGTCGGCGGAGGATCGGAGTCGGGCATGTGGCGCACCACCGTGACCACGTCGCCCTGCTGCGTGACCCGGAGCTCCGCGTTCATGTGGATGCGCGCGTTGCCGCCTATGGTCTTGAGGTGGACATAGCCCAGGTGGCTCAGGTCCAGCAGGTTGTCGTGGATCAGCTGGTAGGGCGCGTCGTAGTGGTAGACGCCGCCGCCGAAGCGGTAGCGCTCGTCGCTGTGCACCGCATAGGCGGGCGGCTCGCCGGCCGGCTTGGAATCGGGCGTGGCGCCCATCCAGATCCAGAGGATCTGGTCGCGCTCGCGCAGCGCGAAGGACTTCACGCAGGCCTTGGCCGGAATGCGCTCCTGGCCCGGAATCTCCAGGCAGCGCCCGCCGTGGTCGAACAGCAGGCCGTGGTAGCCGCAGCGCAGGCCGCGCGCCTCCACGGCGCCGCAGGACAGCGGCAGCTCGCGGTGGCAGCAGCGGTCCTCCAGCGCCGCCACGCGGCCGTCGGCGGTGCGGAACATGACCACGGGATGGCCCAGCAGCGTGCGCGCCACGGGCACGTCCTGCAGCTCCCAGGCAAAGCCGGCCACATACCACTGGTCCAGCGGAAAGGCCGGCGCGCCGGAATGAATGGTTTGCGTCATCGCTTGTCTCCTGATGGTGGATTCCGTGGCCGCGCCTTCAGTGCGCGGCAGCCGTCGCGCCGCCGCTTTGCGATCGGCCCGCTGCGGGGCCGGGGATGCGGTGCATCCAGACGATGGCCGCGGCGAACACGAAGGCCGCGCCATAGCCCACGTACAGCTGGCTGGGCGACCATGCGGCATCGAGCAGGCCGCCGGCGACCAGCGGCGAGACGATGGCGCCCATGCGGCCCACGCCGATGCCCCAGCCCACGCCGGTGGCGCGCACGTCGCTGCCGTAGACCACGGGTGCGATCGCATACAGGCCCGCCACGCAACCATTGACGAAGACGCCGATCAGAAAGGCCAGCGCATACGACACCCACAGCGCGCCCGAGCTGCCGACCAGAAAGCACAGCAGCACGGCCGTGATCAGCATGAAGACCGCCAGCGCGCGGTGCACGGCAAAGCGCGCGGCCAGCAGGCCCAGCAGCGTGGCGCCCAGGATGCCGCCCAGGCTCAGCAGCACGCCGCTGGTCACGCCCTGCTCGGCCGTCAGGCCCGAGGCGGCCAGCAGCTTGGGCGTCCAGCTCATCACGAAGTAAAAGCCGAACATCACCGAGAAGAAGGACAGCCAGACCAGCACCGTGGGCCTGCGCAGCCCTGGGCTGAACAGCTGCAGCGGTCCGCGCGCACGCGCCGCGGCGCCGGGCTGGGAGACCGATTGCACGGGCCCCGGCAGTTGCGCCAGGTCCGGCAGGCCCAGCTTGCGCATCAGGCGGTTGAGCCGCTGCAGCGCCCCTTCGGGACGGCGGGCCAGCAGGAAATCCAGCGACTCCGGCAGGGCCAGCCAGGCGACCACGAGCACGGCCAGCGTGGTGCAGCCGCCGAACATGAACACCGAGCGCCAGCCATGGTGGGCCAGCAGCCAGACCGCGATGCTGCCGCCTATGCTCGCGCCCAGCGCATAGCCCGTGGACTGCAGGGTGACGGCCAGGCTGCGCCAGCGCTGCGAGGCGTACTCGCTGGCGATCACATTGCTGCAGGCCAGGATGCCGCCCACGCCCAGGCCCGTGACCACACGCAGCGCGGCCAGCTGCAGCGGCGTCTGGCTCCAGGCCGAGGCCAGCATGCCCACGCCCGAGATGGCCAGGCAGGCCAGGATCAGCGGGCGGCGCCCCAGCCGGTCGGCCCAGGGCGCCAGCAGCAGCGAACCCGCGGCCATGCCGAACAGCCCGGCGCTGAGCAGAAAGCCCAGCTCGGAGCCGCTGAGCTTCCAGTGCGAGGACACCGCCGAGGCGGTGAAGGCCATGACCAGCACGTCGAAGCCGTCGATCATGTTGAGGACCATGCAGATGCCCACGACGGACCACTGGAAGCGGGTCATGGGCTGCTCGTCCAGGTGCGCGCGCAGGTCCCGGCTCATGCTGGCACCTCCGCAGGGATCGGGGCAGCGCCTTCTGGCCGGCGCCCATGGATAGGCAGTTTCATTTTTTGTCTCCTGTGGTTGTTTTCATTCAGCATGCTTAATCTCATTCAGTTTACTGAATGAAAATAGGCATGCAGGCAGGGATTTCCCGCGCCGCAGCCGGCCGTCACGGCGGCTGGACGATGGCAGCCCTGCGTCTCGCAGGTCTGCAACCTGCCCGTGCTACAGGCTGCCTGCCGCGTCGGAGGCAGCAGCTCCCGCATCGTGCAGCTGCACGAACTTGCGCAGCAGCCGCTTGAACTCCGCCTGCTCCCCCGGCTCCAGCGCCGAAAGCATGCGCTGGTGCAGCTCGTGCACATTGGGCACAAAGGCCGCCAGCATGGCTTCGCCATCGGCTGTCAGGCTCAGGCGGCGCTGGCGCCGCGGCAGGATTTCGCGGTGAATCCAGCCCTTGCTTTCCAGCCGCGCGGCAATATCGGCCGTCGTCGAGTTGTCCAGCGCCACCAGCTTGGCCAGCGTGACCTGGTCTATGCCGGGCGACTCCTGCAGCATGCGCAGGATGGCGTATTGCACGGGCGTCACGTCCGGCCCCAGCACATCGCGGAACAGCTGCGTCGCGATCTGCTGCGCACGGCGGATCAGGTGGCCCGGCTGGTCGTAGAGGTCCAGGGAAATCTGGTCGGAGGCGGAAGATGGCATGCTGCGGCGAATCAGGGGCTATCCAAAGGAGAACCTTCGAGGTTACCGCATTCATGGACATCCTCCCTCCCCGCCGGCGGGCCGGCTAGGCCACGGCCGCCTGGCGCAGCGGCGCCTCCTCTTCCTGTGCCACCAGCCGCTCGATGATGCGGCGGGACTGCACGCCGCCCGCATCGATGTTGAGCTTGAGCAGCTGGCGCTCGGGATGGTCCGCCAGATTGCGCTGCTGCAGTTCCAGCATTTCCAGGTCCTCGCTGAAGATCTTGTGCTGGCCTTCGCGGATCAGGTCGGTCACGGCGGCGTCGCCGGGATTGAACTTGCGCGCCATGCCCCAGAAGTACCACATGGAGCCGTCGGTCTCGGGCGTGATGAAATCCACCACCACGCTGTAGACCTTGTGCGCGTCGTCGGCCTCGTAGCCGCCCTTGCCCGCATGGGCCACGCCGACCTCGATCATCACGTGGCTGGGCGGGGTGAAGCGGCAGATCTGCCAGCGGTCCACGTTCACATCGTCGGCCAGGCCGTTGCTGCGCAGCGCCATCTTCCAGAACGGGGGCGCGGGAATGTCGTGCATGAAGCGGCTGGTGATGACTTCCTCGTCGCCGCGCGTCTCGGTCTTGCAGGGCGTCTCGTCGATCTCGGCCTGGCCTATGCTGCTGGCATGCACATAGGTCTCGTGCGTGAGATCCATGAGGTTGTCGATCATGAGCCGGTAGTCGGCCTTGATGTGGAACAGGCCGCCGCCATAGGCCCATTCGGGATCGCCATGCCACTTCAGCACGGGGATCAGGTCCGCATCGGCCAGTTGCTGCTCGCCCGGCCAGACCCAGATGAAGCCGTAGCGCTCCTGCACCGCATAGCTCTTGATGGCGGGAAAGCCGCGCACGCGCTGGCCCGGCATGGCAATGGTCTTGCCGTCGCAGCCCATCTCCAGCCCGTGGTAGCCGCAGACCAGCTTGCCCTCGCAGACACGGCCCAGCGACAGCGGCGCGCCGCGGTGCGGGCAGAAGTCCTCGACCGCCGCGATGCGGCCTTCCTGGGCGCGGTAGAAGACCATGCGCTCGCCGCAGATCTGGCGGCCCAGCGGCTTGTCCGTCACTTCGGCGGCCGTGGCGGCCACATACCAGTTATTGCGGGGATAGGTGCGTGCTTGGGGGTTGCTCATCGTGGTGTCTCCTTGTCTGTTTTTTTTAAGGGGGTGGTCGTCGGGCCGCGCGCCTAGCGGCCGGCGCGTATCAGCTGGGCGCCAGGCACGCCCGCCGTCTCGGGCGAGCGCATGGCTTCGCGCAGATTGCGCCGCGCAATGCGCGAGTGCTCCTTCATCAGTGCCTCGGCACGTGCGCCTTCGCGGTGCTCTATGGCCTCCAGCACTGCACGGTGCTGCTCCTGCGCGAGAAGCAGGCTGCGGTGGGCGCGCGGGGACTCCGAACGCGCGACCACGAAGCCCGAAGGCGAGGCGAACGGCAGGCGCTTGACGCGTTCGAGCTCGCGCTGCATGAAGCTGCTGCCCGACATGTCGAGCAGGATGTCGTGGAATTCCGAATTCAGCGCCACATAGCGCGAGAACGCCTCGTCGCCCCAGCCGGCGGCGTCGAGCACGCGATCGATGGCATCCAGGCAGCGCTCGGCGCGCGCCAGCAGCGGTGCTTCGGCGCCGCGCTCGGCTGCCATGCGTGCGGCCAGGCCTTCCAGCGTGCCGCGCAGCTCGATGGCATCGGAGACATCGGCCTCGGACAGCACGCGCACCCGGTAGCCGCGCCCGCCCGCCGTGGCTTCGAGCATGCCTTCCTGCTCCAGGCGCATCAGCGCCGCGCGGATGGGCGTGCGCGAGATGCCCAGGCGCTCGGCCAGCACCAGCTCGGAAATGCGCTCCCCCGCCGCCATCTCTCCGGCCAGGATCATTTCGCGCAGCTGCAGCTGCGCCTTGACGACCTGGGAATGGTTTTCTTCGGGTGCGGGGGCTGGGGCTAGCGCTCGTGGCATGTCGGGTCGGCCTTATAGGTTCGATGGACAGAATGTATACATACAAATCAATAAATGGTTGATTTTTCTGCAAATAAAAGGGTAAACACCTAATCACATGTATACATGAAAAGAAAGCTCGCCATGAAAAAGGCCGCCCGGGGGCGGCCTGCGCAATAGGCAACGGAGGGCTCAGGCCGGCTGGGCCGCGGGCTCGGATTCCGGCTGGTTGCGTTGCAGATTCCACATCTGCGCATAGCGCCCGCCCTGCGCCAGCAGGGCTTCGTGCGTGCCGCGCTCGATGATGCGGCCGCTGTCCATGACCAGGATCTCGTGGGCATCGACCACGGTGGAGAGACGGTGGGCGATCACCAGCGAAGTCTTGCCCTGGGCCGCGCTGCGCAGCTCGTTCTGGATGGCGCGCTCGTTGGCCGAGTCCAGCGCCGACGTGGCCTCGTCGAAGATCAGTATGGGCGGATTCTTGAGCAGGGTGCGCGCAATGGCCACGCGCTGCTTTTCCCCGCCCGAGAGCTTGAGGCCGCGCTCGCCCACGCGCGTCTCGTAGCCCTGGGGCGTATGCACGATGAAGTCGTGGATGCGCGCGGCGCGTGCGGCGGCTTCCACCTCCTGGCGGCTGGCGCCGGGACGGCCATAGGCAATGTTGTATTCCACCGTGTCGTTGAACAGCACCGTATCCTGCGGCACGATGCCCACGGCCGCACGCACGCTGGCCTGGGTCACGTCGCGGATGTCCTGGCCGGCGATGCGCACATGGCCGCCCTGCACGTCGTAGAAGCGGAACAGCAGGCGCGCCAGCGTGCTCTTGCCCGAGCCCGAAGGGCCGACCACGGCCACGGTCTTGCCCGCGGGAATCGCGAAGCTCACGTCATGCAGGATGGGCCGGGCCGGATCGTAGGCAAAGTCCACGTGCTCGAAGCGCACCTCCGGCGGCGCGGCCTCCAGCCGCAGGGGCCGGGCATCCGGTGCATCGGCCACTTCGCGCTCCTTGTCCATGAGCGTGAACATGCGGTCCAGGTCGGTCAGGCTCTGCTTGATCTCGCGGTAGATCACGCCCAGGAAGTTCAGCGGTATGTACAGCTGGATCATGAAGGCGTTGACCATGACCAGGTCGCCCAGCGTCAGCCGCCCGTCGACCACGCCCTGCGTGGCGCGCCAGAGAATGGCCACCAGTGCCGCGCCGATGATGAGCTGCTGGCCGCAATTGAGCATGGACAGCGTGGTCTGGCTCTTGAGGCGCACGCGGCGCAGCTGTTCCAGGTTCTCGTCGTAGCGGCGCGCCTCGAAGGCTTCGTTGTTGAAGTACTTGACGGTCTCGTAGTTGAGCAGCGAATCGATGGCCTTGGTATGGGCCGCGGACTCCTGCGCATTGGCCTCGCGCCGAAAGCGCGTGCGCCACTCGGTCACCGTCACGGTGAACGTGATGTAGAAGGCCAGCGCCGCCAGCGTGATCACTGCAAACCAGATGTCGAAGCGCACGGCCAGGATGCCCAGCACCAGGGCCATCTCGATCAGCGTGGGCAGGATGCTGTAGAGCGAATACGAGATCAGCGATTCGGTGCTGCGCACGCCGCGCTCGATGTCGCGCGTCATGCCGCCGGTCTGGCGCTCCAGGTGAAAGCGCAGCGACAGCGCATGCAGATGCTCGAAGGTGGTCAGCGCGATCGAGCGCGAGGCGCCCTGCGTGGCCTTGGCAAAGACCAGATCGCGCAGCTCCGTGAACAGCGTGGTGGAAAAGCGCAGCAGCCCGTAGGCCAGCAGCAGCGCCACCGGAACGACCAGAACCGCCTGGGCCTGGCCCGGCCGGATGTCCAGCGCATCCACCAGATGCTTGAGCAGCACGGGCACGCCCACATTGGCCAGCTTGGCCCCGACCATGAACAGCAGGGCGGCGGCCACGCGCCACTTGTATTGCCACAGGTAGGGCAGCAGGCGTTTGAGCGCGCTCCAGTCCTGGGAAGACGATGCCGAAGATAAGGGTAAATCCCTAGAAGAACCACTGTCGCGACGCATTTGGGACAATCAGGATAGTTTTGTTTTCCCCCGATTGTGCAATGCCGCCTCGTCCAGACCTTCCTCCCCAACCCCTGCCCGAAGACAAGGAGCTGGTTCTCAAAGTCGTGCCCATGCCGGCCGATGTCAATGCCAACGGCGACATCTTCGGCGGCTGGGTCATGGCCCAGGTGGACCTGGCAGGCTCGGTGCTGCCCCAGCGCATCAGCCATACGCGCATGGTGACCGTGGCGGTCAACGAGTTCATCTTCAAGCAGCCCGTGCGCGTGGGCGACATCCTGTCGTTCTATGCCAGCGTGGAGCATGTGGGCCGCACGTCGATCGCCGTGGACGTGGAAGTCTACGCGGAGCGTTTTTCCGATCAGGGCAAGTACGTCAAGGTCACCGAGGCGCGCCTGACCTATGTGGCCATCGACGCCACAGGCCGTCCCCAGGCCCTGCCCGACACGCCGCAGACCCAGGCCTGGCGTGAAAAGCTGCTGGCCCGACAGCGCCCGGCCTGAACGGGCACCCCATAAAAAAAGCGACCGATATCGGTCGCTTTTTTTATGGCTGTCCCGGCCCTGCCTGGAGCAGCCATGCCTGCGCAAAACAGGCAAGGGCAATGGGCTGTGATGGCTCGAAAGCCGGCTCAGACCACCATGGACGAGGAGGTTGCGGCCATGGGCGCCTGGCTGGCCGATGATGCGGCCGACGACGCGCTTGCTGCGGCCGGGGCAGCGCTTTCGCTGCGTGCAGCAGAGTAGCCGTTGCCGCTCTTGCTGCTGCCGGCCTCGATCTGGCCGGTGAGTTCGCCGCCCTCCTCGATCACCACCTTGCCGTAGCGGATCTTGCCGCTGACGCGGCCCGAGCCGAAGATCACCAGCTTTTCGCGCACGGTCAGCGTGCCGTCGAAGACGCCGTGGATTTCGGCAATGTCGATCTCTGCCGTGCCGTGGAATGCACCCTGTTCGGCAATGCGGATCACACGCGAATTCATGGTCGCCTCCACCGTGCCTTCGACCACCAGCGTGTCGCAATCGGTGATCTCCACACCCTTGAGCTTGATGTTGGGGCCCACGGTGAGCTTGCTGCCGCCCGTTTCCTCGCTGGCCGCAGGAGCCGAGGCGGAGGCGGTGCGCGCCGTGCTGCCGGGGCCGGTGGTGCCGGAGCCGGCAAGGCTGCCACTGCCCAGGCTGGATGGGCTGGAAGAAGACAGGCCCGTCATCGAATTGCGGGAAGAGAAGGTGTCGTTGTCGCGTTTGCCAAAAAACGGGTTTTGCACAGCCATTGCAGGTATCTCCTTGACGAAAGCACCCATCCTAAGCAGCACAAGCGGCAACAAATGCCGCCATCTCGCAAGATTAGTAACTGAATTGCTCTCTTGTTGCATGTACTTGCAAGCTTTGCTTGATCACACAGCCAAAGAGCGCAGACAGGCCCTCCGTCGCCGACCGGACAGCTTCGCCCAAATATGTGCATATACACTCAAATCACCTCTGCATCCGCCCGCCGAACACAGACCATGCCCCAACCCTTTGCCCTTCCATCGCAAGGCCACGCGCGAAACGCACCGGCGCCAGCCTCGCCCGTCTGCACCTGCTTCATGGTGCGCAGCCTCTCGCGCAGGATCTCCCAGCTCTATGACGACACGCTGGCGCCCAGCGGCCTGCGCGGCACGCAGTTCAGCCTGCTGATGCAGGTGCGCCGCGCGCCCGCCATGACGCTGACGGTGTCCGCGCTCGCCGAACTGCTGCACACCGACCGCACGACGCTGACGCGCAATCTGCGCACGCTGCAGCAAGCGGGCTGCATCGAACTGGTGGCGGGCACGGATGCGCGCAGCCGCCATGTGCTCATCACGGACGCCGGCCGCGCCCGGCTGCGCGAGGCGGCCGCGCTGTGGCAGCAGGCCCAGCAGCGGGTGCGCGCGCTGTGCGGCAGCGAGGAGATCGGAGCGCTGGAGCAGCTGGTGCTGGGCATGCTGCCGCGACTGGCGCTGGACGAGCCGTCCGAAACGGCCGACGCGGAACAAGCGGAGGACGGCCGGTGAGCGCCGCCGTACCCGCCGCCATGGGGGCCACGGCCTCGGCAGCCCAGGCCCACCCGCTGCTGCATGGCCGCATCACGCCCACGCTGCTGCGGCTGGCCGTACCGAACATGGTGGCGCTGAGCATGTCGGTGCTCGTCGCCGTGGCCGAGACCTATTACGTGGGCCGGCTCGGCACGGTGGCGCTGGCGGCCATGGCGCTGGTGTTCCCGTTCGCCATGCTCACCCAGATGATGAGCAACGGCGCCATGGGCAGCGGCGTATCCTCGGCCATCAGCCGCGCGCTGGGCGCGGGCGACGCGGAGCATGCCTCGGCCCTGGCGCTGCATGCGCTGGTGATAGGAGCCGTCGCCGGCCTGCTGTATTCGCTGCTCTTCGTGGCCTGCGGCGCCACCTTCTACGGCTGGCTGGGCGGGCGCGGCGCGGTGCTGGAGGCGGCCACGGGCTTCGGCACCGTGCTGTTCAGCGGCGCCATCCTGGTCTGGCTGTGCAACACGCTGGCTTCGGTGATGCGCGGCACGGGCAATATGCGCCTGCCCTCGATCGTGGTGTTCTGCGCCAGCCTGGTGCAGATCGTGGTCGGGGGCTCGCTGGGACTGGGCCTGGGGCCGCTGCCGCGCTGGGGCATGCCCGGCGTGGCGCTGGGCAATCTCGTGGCCATGGCGCTGGCCGTGGCCGCGCTGCTGGCCTATCTGCGCTGGGGGCAGCAGCGGCTGCGGCTGTCGTGGCGCCGCAGCCGGCTGCAGTGGCCGGTATTCCGCGACATCCTGCGCGTGGGCGCCCTGGCATGCCTGTCGCCCGTACAGACGGCGCTGACGGCGCTGCTGCTGACCGGCATGGTGGCGCGCCTGGGCCCGCAGGCGCTGGCCGGCTACGGCATAGGCCAGCGCCTGGAGTTCCTGCTGATTCCGCTGGCCTTCGGCGTGGGCATGGCCGCCGTGCCCATGGTCGGCATGGCCATGGGCGCGGGCCAGGTGGAGCGCGCGCGCCGCGTGGCCTGGACGGGCAGCGCCGTCGTCACGGCCCTGCTGGGCTTGCTGGGCCTGGTCGTATGTCTCTGGCCCTGGCTGTGGTCGGGCCTGTTCGCCCATGACGCGGCCGTGCAGGCCTATGCCGACCTGTACCTGCGCATCGTCGGGCCGGTGTTCGGCCTGTTCGGATTGGGCCTGGTGCTGTACTTCGCCTCGCTGGGCGCCGGCCGCGTCTGGCCGCCCTTGCTGGCCGGCACGCTGCGCCTGGCGCTGGTGGCCGGCGGCGGCACCTGGCTGACCGCGGGCGGCAAGGGCAGCATCGAGATGCTGTACGGACTGGTGGCGCTGGGCATGGCCGCCTACGGGCTGGGGACGGCCTGGGGCGTGAAGCGGTCGCGCTGGCACAAGGATTGATCTCCCGCCACCCCACATCAACGTAGCAGCCATCGCTTGCCACACCTTGTTTTCAGATGCAAAAGCATCTGAAACTCAGGATGCCAAGGCGATGGCTGCTATTTTTTTAGGGACTACGAAACAATGTAGGCGGCCGTCCCCGTCGACAGCAATGTGCCGTCCGCCGCGAGGAATTCCATGCGCGTATTGGCCACGCGCGAACCCAGGCGCAGCACTTCGGCGCGCAGCAGGAACTCCTTGCCGATGCCGGGGCGCAGATAGTCCACGCGCAGGTCGATGGTGCCCAGGCGCGAGAAGCGGTGCAGGCGCTGCAGCGGCGCATCGTCCATGTGCTTGGCGCAGATGGCGGCCATCACGGCCAGGCCGCCCATGGAGTCGAGCGCCGCGCTGATCACGCCGCCGTGGATGCGTTCGTAGGCCGCGTGGCCGATGAGCTCGGGCCGCATGGCGATGCGGCCCTGCACCAGCTGCGGCGCCACATCGGTGATCTTCAGGCCCAGCACCTGGTTGAAGGCGATGCGCTGCTCGAACACCTCGCGCAGCGCGGCGACGAACTGCGGCTCGAACTGCACGGGATCCGAGGCTTTCAGCATGGGCTGAAGTCCGGCTTGCGCTTTTGGCGAAAGCTCCGCCGCTGCACCCTGCGCAGCGTCCGCTTCGCGGCCATCGGCCTTCAGCATTTGCTGAAGTCCGGCTTGCGCTTTTCCATGAAGGCCGTGAAGGCTTCGCGGGCTGCGGGACCGGCCATCAGGCGGCCGAAACTTGCGCCTTCCTCGTCCATGCGCGCGGCCACTTGCGCGGCCTGGCCGGCCTTCATGAGGCGCTTGGTCTCGATCAGGGCCGACAGCGGCTTGGCGGCCAGCTTGCGGGCCTGGGCCTGGGCCAGCGCATTGCATTCGCCGGGCGGAACGACGCGGTTGACCAGCCCGACCTCGAGCGCCGCCTCGGCCATGAAGGGCTCGCCCAGCAGCAGGGCCTCGGCCGCGCGGTGGTAGCCGAACATCTGGGGCAGCAGCATGCTGGACGCGGCTTCGGGGCACAGGCCCAGGTTCACGAAGGGCAGCGAGAAGGCCGCGTTGTCGCCCGCATAGACCAGGTCGCAATGCAGCAGCAGCGTGGTGCCTATGCCCACGGCCGGACCGCAGACGGCGGCGATCACGGGCTTGGGAAAGCCCGCGATGTTGCGCAGGAAGCGCCATACGGGCCGGTCGGCCGCCGGCTTGGGCGCGGCGCCGCCGGCCGACTGCTGGAGGAAGTCGCCGATGTCGTTGCCCGCGCTGAAGATGGCCATGTCGCCCTGGAACACCACGCAGCGCACGGCGGCGTCCTGCTCGGCCTGGGCCAGCGCATCGGCCATGGCCGCATACATGGCCTCGGTGATGGAGTTCTTCTTGTCGGCGCGGTTGAAGGTGATGGTGCAGACACCGGCTTCGGTGTGCACCAGGATGTCCTGGCTGTTGTCGCTCATGTGCTTTTATTCCTTGAAGTAAACGATCTGATGGCTGCTGGCCAGCATCTGGCCGGACTCGCTCCACAACTGGGCGGCCTGGTCGCAAAAGCCGTTGCGGAACTCCTGCCCGCGCGCCTGTGCCAGCAGCGGTGCCGTGCCGGCCGCGGCCAGGTCCTCGCGGCTGGCGTGGAAATACACGGTGATGGACACCGTGCCGGCGGGCGTGCGGTGGGCGCGGCGCAGCCACACGCGCGGGAAGAACACATCGGACAGGGCGGCCAGCGATGCGAAATCCAGCGGGCGCGGTGGATTGTCGCGCACCCACAGCCGCGTCAGGCTTTCGGCCTCGGCGCCGTCCCACCGCTGGGGCAGCGTGCCCTGCACAAAGCGCATTTCGTAGCGCTCCAGCCACTGCACGCCGCCCATGATCGGCGGCACGCGCGGCACCTGCGCGGCAGGTGTCACCTGGGGCATGGCCGTGTCGCTGCCGCTCCAGGTGGGGCGCCGCACCGCCGTCACGGCCGTGGCCGTGGTCACGACCTGCGGAGCGCCGTCCTCGCCGGCCTGCTTGACGGTCAGCAGCCAGTGCTGGGTGGAGCGGTTGGTGCGCACCGGATTGGCCTCGATCTCGAAGCGCCCCGCGCCCACGGCCGCCGCATAGTTGACGGTGATGGACACCGGATCGCCCAGGCATTGCGGATGCTGGGCAATGGCCTGCACCAGCGTGGCGGCCGTGATGCCGCCGTAGGGGCCGACCATGTTCCAGTAGTCCTGCGAAACCTGGCCCTGGAAGGTGTGGGGCGCACCCGTGGCCACCAGGGCCACGGCCTGATCGAATGGATGGGAGGATGGGGTGCTTGTGCTCATAGAGATCGCAGTGTGCGCATGTGCGGGAACGAAAGCCGTCAAGCAGGTGACTCGGGCGGCCCGAACAAGGGTTTGCCTGGGCTGCGCAGGCCTTGCCGCCATTGCGCGAGCAGCGGCAGCAGCGGCGGCCACAGCGTCTCGCGCATGGTGGCGCGGAAAAAGCCCATGTGGCCTATGCGGCCCGAGGGTGAGAGCGCGGGGCTCACGCGCTCGAGCAGGCTGGGCGCATTGCGGTACCAGCCGACCAGCGATTGCGTGCTGGCCAGCGACATCATTTCGTCGTCCTCGAAGGACAGCGCATGCAGCGGATAGCGCGCGGCCGCATAGGCGTTGGCGGCCCAGGCGCCTTCCACGCCCATGGCGTAGTCGGGATGCAGGCACCAGCGCCGCCACTGCCACAGCACGCCCGCGGGCAGGTCGCCGATGATGCCCAGGCTGCGCCCCGGAAAGCCGCCGCATGCGGCCGTGACCAGCGGGGCCACGCCCCACCAGAACAGGCGCACCATGCGCCGCGTGGGAGGTGCGTTGTCGCGCCAGTAGCCGCTGCCGCTGCCGACCGAGAGCAGGCCGTTGAGGGGCAGCGGCACGGGCGAGAGGCCGGGCAGCTGCGCGCCCACGCTGTGGCCTATCCAGATCAGCGGCTGGCCCGGAAACTGCTGCTGCAGGTGCGCGGCCACGCGCTGGCAATCCTGCGCCCAGTCCAGCAGGTCGGCCCGGGCCTGGCGCAGCGGCCCCTGGCGCGACAGGCCGCTGCCGCGGTAGTCGAAGGTGGTCACACCGAAGCCCTGCTCGGCCAGCCATTGGGCAAAGGCCTGGTAATAGCCCTGGGGCACGCCCATGGCCGGTGCCACCACGATCTGCGCCAGCGCTGCGGCACCGCCCTGCCCCGGCGTACGGGGCTGGCACTGGCACAGGGCCAGCGCGCCCGCATCCGCTGCGCCAGGCAAAGCGGTGGCCGCAGGCAGCAGCAGCTGCGTCTGCGACCAGTGCACGTCGGGCTCGGCCTGCATGGCGCCCGCGCCGCTTACAGAGCCTCGAAGATGCCGGCCGCGCCCTGGCCCGTGCCCACGCACATGGTGACCATGCCGTACTTGAGCTTGTGGCGGCGCAGCGCATGCACCACGGTGGCGGCGCGGATGGCGCCCGTGGCGCCCAGCGGGTGGCCCAGGGCGATGGCGCCGCCCATGGGGTTGACCTTGGCCGCGTCCAGGCCCAGCGTGTTGATCACGGCCAGCGACTGGGCCGCAAAGGCCTCGTTGAGTTCGTACCAGCCGATGTCCTCGCTCTTGAGGCCCGCATAGCGCAGCGCGGCGGGAATGGCCTCGATGGGGCCGATGCCCATGATTTCGGGCGGGACGCCGCGCGCGGCATAGCTCACGAAGCGCGCCAGCGGCGTGAGGCCGAACTGCTTGACGGCCTTCTCGCTGGCCAGGATCAGGGCGCCGGCGCCGTCGCTGGTCTGCGAACTGTTGCCCGCCGTCACGCTGCCGCGCGCGGCGAACACGGGCTTGAGCTTGGCCAGCGCTTCCAGCGTGGTGTCGGGGCGCGGGCCCTCGTCCAGGCTGACGGTACGCCTCTTCTCCACCACGCCGCCGGAAATGAGGTTGGGGCTGCGCTCCACGATCTCGAAGGGTGTGATCTCGTCGGCAAACTCGCCGGCCTGCTGGGCCTTGATGGCGCGCAGGTGGGATTCGAGCGCGAACGCGTCCTGCGCCTCGCGGCTGACCTTCCACTGCTGGGCCACCTTTTCGGCCGTCAGGCCCATGCCGTAGGCAATGCCCACGTTCTCGTCGCGCGCGAAGACCTCGGGGTTGAACGAGGGCTTGTTGCCGCCCATGGGCACCAGGCTCATGGATTCGGCGCCGCCGGCGATCAGCACGTCGGCCTCGCCCACGCGGATGCGGTCGGCCGCCATCTGGATGGCCGTCACGCCCGAGGCGCAGAAGCGGTTCACCGTCACGCCGCCCACGGGATGGTCGAATGCCAGGCCCATGGCGATGCGTGCCATGTTCATGCCCTGCTCGCCCTCGGGGAAGGAGCAACCGATGATGGAATCCTCGATGGCCTTGGGGTCCAGCGTGGGCACCTGGGCCATGGCACCGCGGATGGCGGCCACCAGCAGGTCGTCGGGGCGGGTGTTCCGGAAGTAGCCGCGGCCCGATCGGCCGATGGGCGTGCGCGTGGCGGCAACGATGTAGGCGTCTTGTACTTGTCTCATGACCAAATTCCTTGCTTGTCTCTTCGCTTTTCAAGCTGTGCGCGAGGCTCCAAATACCGCATGCTGCAAGTCGGCAGCCAGCGAGCAAGGGCCGCCCCGCAGCGTTGCTGGCGCCCCCTTCCCGCGAAGCGAGAGAAGGGGAAAGCACGCAGCGACTCGGGGGGATGCCTCAATTTCTCACCGGCTTGCCGGTGTTGAGCATGCCCAGAATGCGCTCATGCGTCTTGGGCTGGGCAATCAGGTGGCAGAAGGCCTTGCGCTCCAGCGTCAGCAGATATTCCTCGCTGACCAGAGAGCCCGGGTCCACATCGCCGCCGCAGACCACCTCGGCGATCATGGCGGCGATCTTGAAGTCGTAGGCGCTGATGAAGCCGCCGTCGCGCATGTTCACGAGCTGGGCCTTGATGGTGGCCAGGCCGCTGCGGCCCGCCACGGGGAACAGACGCTTGAGCGGCGCACGCCAGCCGCCGGCCGCCATGGCCTTGGCCTCGTTGATGGCGACGAACAGCAGCTCGTCCTTGTGCGGCACGATGATGTCGCTGTCCAGCAGGTAGCCGAGCTTGCGCGACTCGATGGCGCTGGTGCCCACCTTGGCCATGGCCGCGGCCGTGAAGCCTTCGGTCAGGAAGGGCAGCACGTCCTTGCCGGTGCTGCTCTTCGCATTCTCGGCGGCGCGGCGCGCGATATAGGTCAGGCCGCCGGCGCCGGGCACCAGGCCCACGCCCACTTCCACCAGGCCGATATAGCTTTCCATATGGGCTACGCGGCGCGCGCTGTACACGGCCAGTTCGCAGCCGCCGCCCAGCGCCATGCCGTGGATGGCCGCGACCACCGGCACCTGGGCGTAGCGGATGCGCATCATCAGGTTCTGCAGCTCCTGCTCCACGCTCTCGATGGCATCGGCGCCGCCGATCACGAAGGCCGGCATGGTGGCCTCCAGGTCGGCGCCCACGCTGAACGGCGCATCGCCCGACCAGATGACCATGCCCTGGAAGTCGCTCTCGGCCGTGTCCACGGCCTCCATCAGGCCTTCCATGACCTCGGGGCTGATGGCGTGCATCTTGTTCTTGATGCTGGCGATCAGGATCTGGCCGTCCAGCGTCCAGGTGCGCAGCGCCTTGGATTCGAAAACCGTGGTGCCGGCCGTCTTCCAGTCGGGCAGGCTGTCCTCGCCCAGCAGCTTCTCGGGGAAGATCTGGCGCTCGTACACGGGCAGCACGCGGCGCGCCACGAATTGTCCCTGCGAGGGGCTCCACGAGCCCTGGGCGGTGTGCACGCCGCCGGCCTCGGCCACGGGGCCTTCGAACACCCACCGGGGCAGCGGCGCCTTGCACAGCGCCTTGCCCGCGTCGATGTCCTCCTGGATCATCTTCGCCACTTCGAGCCAGCCGGCTTCCTGCCACAGCTCGAACGGGCCCTGCTTCATGCCGAAGCCCCAGCGCATGGCCTGGTCCACATCGCGCGCCGAGTCGGCAATGGTTTCCAGGTGCACGGCCGCGTAGTGGAAGCTGTTGCGCAGAATGGCCCACAGGAAGCGGCCCTGCGCGCCCTCGGCATTGCGCAACAGCTTCAGGCGCTCGGCCGCGGGCTTCTTGAGCATGCGGCCGTAGACTTCGTCGGCCTTGCCACCTGCCGGCACATAGTCTTCGCTGGCCAGCTCGAACTGGAAGATGTCGCGGCCGACCTTCTTGTAAAAGCCCTTCTTGGTCTTCTGGCCCAGGTGGCCCAGCTCGATGAGCTTGGCCAGCACGGGCGGCGTGCCGAAGCTGCCGTAGAAGGGGTCGGTCTCCAGGCTCAGGTTGTCCTGCAGCGTCTTGACCACGTGGGCCATGGTGTCCAGGCCCACCACGTCGGCAGTGCGGAAGGTGCCCGAGGAGGCGCGGCCCAGCTTCTTGCCCGTGAGGTCGTCCACCACGTCAAAGCTCAGGCCGAAGTTCTCGACCTCCTTCATCGTGGACAGCATGCCGGCGATGCCGATGCGGTTGGCGATGAAGTTGGGCGTGTCCTTGGCGCGCACCACGCCCTTGCCCAGACCACTGGTGACGAAGGCTTCGAGCTGGTCCAGCACCTGGGGATCGGTGGTGGGCGTGTTGATCAGCTCCACCAGCGGCATGTAGCGCGGCGGGTTGAAGAAGTGGATGCCGCAAAAGCGCGGCTTGATGGCATCGGGCAGCGCCTCGCTCAGCTTGGTGATGGACAGGCCCGAGGTGTTGGAAGCCACGATGGCGTGCTTGGCCACGAACGGCGCGATCTTGGCGTACAGGTCCAGCTTCCAGTCCATGCGCTCGGCAATGGCCTCGATGATGAGATCGCAGCCCTTGAGCAGCTTCATGTGCTCCTCGTAGTTGGCCGGCTGGATCAGGTCCGTGTCCTCGGCCACGCCGATGGGCGAGGGCTTGAGCTTCTTGAGGTTGGCGATGGCCTTTTCGGCAATCGCGCTCTTGGGGCCTTCCTTGGCGGGCAGGTCGAACAGCACGACCGGCACCTTCACGTTGACCAGATGGGCCGCGATCTGCGCGCCCATCACGCCGGCGCCCAGGACGGCGACTTTCTTCACATTGAATCGGGACATAGTTGCATTCATTTCAGTTTTTCATAATGCTCACTGCGCATGAAACTGGCATGCCCCAATCCAGGGCAGCCGAGCAAGGGCCGCCCCGCAGTGAGGGCTGCGTCCCCCTCCGTTAGCGCGTAGCGCGTACAGAGAGGGGAAAGGCGCGGGGCCGCCCAGGCGAAGCGACTCAGGGGGAGCTTCATTTCAGTTACTGCACGCGCACCCAGGTCTGGGTGCGGCCGAACGGGCCGATGGAGCCGCGCACTTCCAGCTTCTTGCCCTCTTCCACGGGCGTCAGGCGCAGGGTGTAGGACTTGCCGCTTTCGGGGTCGAGGATCTTGCCGTCCTCCCAGACGTCCTTGCCCTCGGCCTTTTTGGCGCCGGTGATGATCTGCAGGCCCACCATGGGCTTGTCCTTGAGGCCGTCCCTGCACTCGGTGCACAGGGCCTGGGGATCGGCTCCCTTGCGCAGCAGCCTGGTGATGTGGCCGCTGAGCACGCCGCCGTTGTCCGTGATCTGGATCTCGGACTTGGCCTCGCCGGTCTTGTCGTCAATGCTGCGCCATGTGCCCACGGGCGACATCTGCGCCCAGGCCGAGGTGGCGCCCAGCGCCGCTGCCGCTACGCAAAAAAGAGCTGCTACCGCTTTCTTCATGGTGTTTTCCAATCAAATAAGCCTTCAATTGCAGAAAGTGCGTGCGCTGGCTGCTATTCAAGCCAGAGCAGCATCGGTATCCATCAGCACCTTGCTGCCGGCGCGGGCCGTGCGCATCAGCGTCGCGGTCTCGGGGAACAGCTTGGCGAAATAAAAGCGCGCGGTCTGCAGCTTGCCCTGGTAGAAGGGATCGGTGCTGCCATTGGCGATCTCGCGCAGCGCGACCTGGGCCATGCGGGCGAACAGGTAGCCGAACACCAGGTGGCCTGCCACGCGCAGGTAGTCCACCGAGGCGGCGCCCACTTCGTCGGGATTCTGCATGCCCTTGAAGCCGATCTCGGTCGTGAACTTGGTCATCTGCTCGCCCAGGTAGGCGATGGGGTTGATGAACTCGGCCATGCGCTCGTTCACGCCTTCTTCCTCGACCAGCTGGGCCACCAGCTTGCCGAACTTCTTGAGCGAGGCGCCCTGGTTGCCCAGCACCTTGCGGCCCAGCAGGTCCAGCGCCTGCACGCCGTTAGTGCCTTCGTAGATCATGTTGATGCGCGCGTCGCGCACGAACTGCTCCATGCCCCATTCCTTGATGAAGCCATGGCCGCCGAACACCTGCTGGCACTGCGTGACCGCGCTCCATCCGTTGTCGGTCAGGAAGGCCTTGACGATGGGCGTCAGCAGCGCGACCAGCTCGGCGCTGTCGGCGCGCACCTTCTCGTCGGGATGGTTCAGCTCCTTGTCGATCAGCAGCGCGCAGAAGGTGGACAGCGCGCGGCCGCCTTCGGCATAGGCCTTGGCCGTCAGCAGCATGCGGCGCACGTCGGGGTGCACGATGATGGGGTCGGCCGGCTTGTCCTTGGCCTTCACGCCCGACAGGCTGCGCATCTGCAGGCGGTCCTTGGCATAGGCCAGCGCATTCTGGTAGGCCACTTCGGTCAGGCCCAGCGACTGGTTGCCCACGCCCAGGCGCGCGGCGTTCATCATCACGAACATGGCCTGCAGGCCCTTGTTGGGCTGGCCCACCATGTGGCCCACGGCCTCCTCGATCACGATCTGGGCCGTGGCGTTGGACTTGATGCCCATCTTGTGCTCCAGGCCGCCGCAGTAGATGGTGTTGCGCTCGCCCAGGGAGCCGTCGGCATTGACCTTGTATTTGGGCACCACGAACAGGCTGATGCCCTTGGAGCCGGCCGGCGCATCGGGCAGGCGGGCCAGCACCAGGTGCACGATGTTGGGCGCCATGTCGTGCTCGCCGGCGCTGATGAAGATTTTGTTGCCGGTGATCCTGTAGCTGCCGTCGGCCTGGGGTTCGGCCTTGGTGCGCAGCAGGCCCAGGTCGGTGCCGCAGTGGGGCTCGGTCAGGCACATGGTGCCGGTCCACTCGCCGCTGGTCAGCTTGGGCAGGTACAGGGCCTTGAGCTCGTCGGAGCCGTGGGCATGCAGGGCCTCGTAGGCGCCATGCGACAGGCCGGGGTACATGGTCCAGGCCTGGTTGGCGCTGTTGAGCATCTCGTACAGCGCCGAATTCATCACGAAGGGCAGGCCCTGGCCGCCGTACTCGGGGTCACACGACAGCGCGGGCCAGCCGCCCTCCACGAACTGCTGGTAGGCCTGCTTGTAGCCCTTGGGCGTGGTCACCTCGTGGGTGGTCTTGTCCAGGTGGCAGCCTTCCTCGTCGCCGCTGATGTTCAGCGGGAAGGTCACGTTGGCGGCGAACTTGCCCGCCTCCTCGAGCACGGCGTTGATGGTGTCGGCATCGACATCCGCGTGCTTGGGCATCTGCTGGTAGGCCTCGGTGACCTTGAACACCTCGTGCATGAGGAATTGCATGTCGCGCAGAGGCGGGTTGTAGCTGGGCATCTGTCTTCTCCTGTGATGATGGGTGTGCGTGAATCGATAAGGCTCCGGCTGGCTTGCGTGGCGGCCCGCTCAGAGACCGGGCGCCGCCTCAGGCGGAAAACGGTTCGCGCGCATAGCGCGCCAGAATGTTGTTGAAAGCGGCCTGCGCGCGCTCTATCGAGCCTTCGCTGCGCAGGAAACGGGCTTCGTAGTGCAGGGCCAAGATCAGGCCGTGGATCTCGAACAGCAGCTGGCTCTCGTCCACGTCGGCGCGCAGGTCGCCGCACTCCTTGCTCTGCACGATGGTGCGGCGCATGGCCGCATGCCAGGTGCTCACGGATTCGACCAGCGCATCGCGCACGGGGCCTGTGCGGTCGTCGAACTCCACGGCTCCGCTGATGTAGATGCAGCCCGAATCGATCTCGATCGAGGTGCGCTTCATCCAGTTGTCGAACAGCGCGCGCAGACGCGGAATGCCGCGCGGCGCGGTGATTGCGGGGTAGAACACTTCCTGCTCGAAGCGGTCGTGGTATTCATGCACCACCGAAATCTGCAGCTCCTCGCGCGAGCCGAAATGGGCGAACACGCCCGACTTGCTCATGCCCGTGAGTTCGGCGATGGCACCGATGGACAGGCCTTCGAGGCCGATGTGCGTGGCCAGATTGAGCGCGGCCTCGACAATCGTGGCCTTGGTCTGCTGGCCCTTGTGCAGGGCGCGGCCGGCGGAGCGGGCGCGGGTGGCCGGCGCCGCTACAGCAGCAGCCGGGGATTTACCCTCTGGCGGAGTCCCGGAGGCTTGCAACGATGCGGCAGCTTTGCGAGACTTGGCCGCAGGCCTTGCGGCAGCCTCGACCCCCACAGCCCCCTCCATGCGCGCAGGGCCTTGCGCCCCCGGCGCGGAGCGCTTGGAACGGGTAGCCGGAGAGCGGGTGACAGATGACGAAGCCATGCAAAATCCAATAAAACGAACGTTCGTTCTATTTTGCACAAAAATCGGCCCGCAGCAGACCCCACCAAGGGAAAATACCTAATCGAATTGCAACGCGGCAATCCGTTGCTTCCAACCCTGTCCTCTATCCCTGAAAAAAACGCCGCCAACCCAGAAGGTTGCGGCGTTTTTTCATTGCCCAGCCCCTCAAGAGAGGCCACCCTGCTGCGGCGCTATTTGCGTGCGGCGCCGTCCGGGCGCAGCTGCATGGCCATACGGAAAGTCAGACCACCATCACCATGGCCAGGCTGGCTTCCAGGTGCTCGGTGGGCAGGCGGCGGAATCCCGAGCGCGCATAGCGCTGCAGGCGGCCCAGCGCGAACGAGGTCAGCACGCTGGCGGCGATCTGGGCTTCCACGGTCGGCGCATTAGAGCCCAGCGCACCGGCGGCCGGACGCAGGCACTGGCGCAGGGTGGATTCGATGCGGTCGAAGAACTGGTTCATGCGCGCCTGCAGGCGCTCGTGCTCGAACACGATGGCATCGCCCACCATGACGCGCACCATGCCGGGATTCTTCTCGCCGAACTGCAGCAGCAGCGCGATCACGCGGTTGGCATTGCGCGCGCCTTCCAGGGCGCCGTGCTCGTCGGGCAGTTCGCGGCCCACGATCTGCTGTACCAGTGCAAACACGGACTGCTCGATGAATTCGATCAGGCCTTCGAACATCTGGGCCTTGCTCGCGAAATGGCGGTACAGCGCGGCTTCGCTCACACCCAGATGGGCGGCCAGCGCAGCGGTGGTGATGCGCTCTGCGCCCGGCTTTTCCAGCATGGAGGCCAGGGCCTGCAGGATCTGCTCGCGGCGCTCGCCCGGCTTGGGGCGCTTGCGAGCCGGAGCCATGGCAGGCGCGACAGGCGTGTCCTGTGCATGGGTTTCGGAAAGGGGCTCAGGCGACAGGACTTCAGACTCAGACATAGGCGATTCAGTATTTGCTAGCAATTTTCTCACAGCCCCCGGCGCCCAAAGCGCATGGCTGCCCTCTGTCGGCGGGTCGCCAGGCCCGGGCACGAAGCGTGCGCTACTCGCGTGTGCACGCCGCCGGCTTGCAACCGCCGCTCTCACCAGCCACCGAGCGTAACCGAGAATTCAATGGCCGGAGTTTGCCCGGCCGTCATTATTGCCATCCGCTGAAAGCTCGATTGGCAGCTCCAGCCGCACCAGCAGCCCTCTGTGGCTGCTGCCTTCGTCGAAACTGAGCACGCCCTGGTGCAGCTGGGCGATTTCATCGGCAATGGCCAGGCCCAGCCCCGTGCCTTCGCCCACTGCCCCCTGCGCGCGGTAAAAACGCTGGGTGATCTGGCTGCGCTCCTCGACGGGCACGCCGGGGCCGTCGTCGTCCACTTCGACAAACGCCCAGCCGGACAGCGCCGAAGCCAGCAGTACCGCATCGTCGCTGCCCAGCGGCTTGGCACGCCGGCCGCAGCGCAGGGTGACGCTGCCCCCTTCGGGCGTGTACTTGACGGCGTTCTCGACCAGGTTCGAGACCAGTTCGCGCAGCAGCCAGCTATGGCCCCAGACCGAAACGGATTCGGTCTCCAGCCCGAAATCCAGCCCCTTGGCCGAGGCACGGTCGATGAAGGTCTCCAGCATGCTCTCGCACAGCTCCTTGAGGTCGACCTGCTGCAGCGGCTGCACTTCGGCATTGCGCGCATCGGCGCGCGACAGGGCCAGCAGCTGGCGTGCGAGCTGCGAGGTGCGCCGCGTGGCGTCGCGCAGCTGCTCAATCTGGGCCAGCGTCAGCATGACGGGTGCCTCGCTTTCGCCCTTGCGGCGGGCGGCGCGCTGGGCGCTTTCGGCGCTCAGCGCCCAGGCCTCGACCTGGGCCTGCAGGGCCGCCAGCGGCGTGCGCAGCTGGTGCGCGGCGTCGGCCACGAAGCGGCGCTGCCCCTCGGCCTGGGCATTGACCAGCGCGAACAGCCGGTTGAGGGAGCGCACCAGCGGGCGCACTTCGGCAGGAGTGGTCTGCTCGTCGATGGGGCTGAGATCGCGCGGCGAGCGCCGCTCCACGGCCTGGGTGAGCTTGTGCAGCGGCTTGAAGGCGCGGCTCACGGACCAGTAGATGGCCACGGCCGCCCCGGCGATCAGCAGCAGATTGGGCAGCAGCACATGCGTGAGCAGCTGGCGCACCCACTGCTGGCGCACATCGCTGCTGTCGGCCAGCATGACGACCAGTTCGCCCGCGCCATAGGTCTCGGCCTTGAGCACGGCCACGCGGTAGGTCACGCCGTCATGCTCCTGGCTGTGGAATTCGGCCAGCGAGGTGGTGGGCACGTCGAACTTGATCCAGGTGTCGCCCGCGACCACATGGCCCTGCAGATCGCCAATGGCATAGCCTACCTCGTCGCCCTGCCCGCGCAGAAAATCCTCGATGGCCGGCGTGAGCGAAACCAGCGGCGGCGTGCCCTCGGCAATCGAAGGCGCAAGCACCGAATCGGCCAGCGCGGGCAGCAGCCGCATCAGCCGCTGGTCATGCTGCGTCGAGGCCTCGTCGGCCGAGGTATAGCCGAACCAGCCCCCCATCAGCGCCAGCAGCACCAGCGGCACCAGCAGCAGCACCAGCAGGCGAAAGCGCAGATTGGCGGTCATGGGCGGAAATAGAGAGAAGGCTTGATGTTCGCCGGTTCTGTATGGCCTGGCCAGTCAGTCACATAAAGATAGCTGCTGACGCCTTTCATTCGTTGGTTTCAACATGCTTCTCCATTGAAACCAATATGCAGCAAGCGCTGGCAGCTATCATTTATTCGACCATGCCGTTTGCTGTCTTCAGGCGGCCTCCGGCATCAGTTCCAGCCGGTAGCCAAAGCCGCGGATCGAGCGCAGCGCCACGCCATGGGGCTCCAGCTTGCTGCGCAGGCGCGAGACATAGACCTCCACAGCATTGGGCGTGATCTCCCGGTCCCAGCCCGTGAGCGCCTGCAGCAGCTTTTCCTTGCTCGCGGGCTTGGGGGCGTTGAGCAGCAGGTACTCGAGCACCGTCCACTCGCGCGGCCCCAGGTCGATGGGCAGCAGCTTGCCCTCGGCTTCGCCCTCCTGGGGCGGCTGGCGTGCACCGGCCCGGCGGCCCGCGGTGTCCAGCTCGATCTGGCCGAAGGTCAGCACTGCCGAGGTCGCGGCCTGCGAGCGGCGCATGAGCGCGCGCAGGCGTGCCAGCAGTTCCGGCAGCTCGAAGGGCTTGACCATGTAGTCGTCCGCGCCAAGGTCCAGGCCATGCACGCGGTCCTGCAGCGCATCGCGCGCCGTCAGGATCAGCACCGGCATGGCCTTGCTTTCCATGTCGCTGTTGCGCAGCCGGCGCGTCAGCTCCAGCCCGTTGATGCCCGGCAGCCCGATGTCGATGACGGCCACGTCGAAGGCCTCCTGGGCCAGCACTTCCAGCGCCCGTTCGGCACTGCCCACCCAGTCGACGGCATAGCCCGCGTCGGTCAGACCCAGCTTGATACCGCTGGCCACCATCACATCGTCTTCCACCAGAAGCAAACGCATAAAGTCCTACCTAGCTCCAAAACAAAAGCCGCCCTGAAGGCGGCTCAGTCCATACCGTCACACAGGGCCCCAACGATGGTAACGCTTTCCGCGTTCCCGTTTCGCCAGCAGCCTGACGACCCCGGGGGGGCGCCAGTGGCGGCGCCCGTCCCGGCTTCAATGGCTGCGGATCATGGTGCCATAGGCCTGGTCGGTCAGGATCTCCAGCAGCATGGAATGCGGCACGCGACCATCGATGATGTGCACGGCATTGACGCCGGCCTTGGCCGCATCCAGCGCACCGCTGATCTTGGGCAGCATGCCACCCGAAATCGTGCCGTCGGCAAACAGGCCGTCGATTTCGCGCGCCGTCAGGTCGGTCAGCAGATTGCCACCCTTGTCCAGCACGCCGGGAGTGTTGGTCAAAAGCACCAGTTTTTCAGCTTGCAGCACAGTTGCCAATTTGCTTGCAACTACGTCCGCATTGATGTTGTAGCTCTCGTTTTCCTCGCCGAAGCCGATAGGGCTGATCACAGGAATGAAGGCATCGTCCTGCAAGGCCCGCACCACGCTGGGATCGATGGACACGATGTCGCCCACCTGGCCCACGTCGTATTCGATATTCGGATCCTTGTTGTCCACCATCTTGAGCTTCTTGGCGCGGATCAGCCCGCCATCGCGTCCCGTCAGGCCCACGGCCTTGCCTCCGGCCTGATGGATCAGGCCCACGATGTCCTGCTGCACCTCGCCGGCCAGCACCCACTCCACCACTTCCATGGTCTCCGCATCGGTCACGCGCATGCCCTGGATGAACTCGCCCTTCTTGCCCAGACGATTCAGCGCGGTCTCGATCTGCGGCCCCCCGCCATGCACCACCACCGGATTGATGCCCACGAGCTTGAGCAGCACCACGTCCTCGGCAAAGTCCGCCTGCAGGGCGGGATCGGTCATGGCATTGCCCCCATACTTGATCACCATGGTCTTGCCATGGAACTTGCGGATATAGGGCAGCGCCTGTGCGAGGATTTCGGCTTTGTCGCGGGGGGCGATGGTGGGAGTGGTGGTCATGAAAGCGAAAGCCTGCCAAGGCAGGACATATAAGGTTCCAAAATAAAGACCGCCGTCGTCGGCAGTCTTTGTCGTTCGATGCGGATTTTGCCGCAATAACGGCGCATGCCGTCAACAGTTCGCCAGTTGCTGCGTTGCGGCACTTCCCTGGCGCTCCTGCTCGGCTCCATCAGGGGCTACGTATCCACTGACCAGTTGTAGCAGTTCAGAATGGATTGACGCATCGTCCCCTTGCTTGGCAGCTTGGCGCAGCGTCAACAGATGCGGCAACAGATCCTTCCATGGCAGATAGCTTTCATGAGCCTTCATGATACGAGCATGCTCAGTGGTTTCAGGGTTGTCACCAATCAGCAATTCTTCGTACAGCTTCTCCCCTGGCCTCAGGCCAACCACCTGAATCTCGATATCGCCCGAGGCATGGGCTTCGTCCTTGACTGTCAAACCCGATAGCTGAATCATCCGACGCGCCAAATCGATGATCTTCACCGGTTTGCCCATGTCGAGCACAAACACATCTCCGCCATTGCCCATGGCACCCGCCTGCAGCACCAATTGGGCAGCCTCGGGAATCGTCATGAAATAGCGGGTCACCGCAGCATGCGTGACCGTCAGCGGTCCGCCATTGCGCAGTTGGCTGCGAAACAAAGGCACCACACTGCCGCTGCTGCCCAGCACATTGCCGAAGCGCACCATGCAAAAGCAGGTCCTGTTTGCAACCGGAATACCCAATCCTGCTTCATCAATAGGCGCAAAATCCACTTCCGATGCACCGGCCATGGCTTGCAGCACCAACTCCGCCATGCGCTTGCTGGCCCCCATGACATTCGTAGGACGAACTGCCTTGTCGGTGGAGATCAGCACAAAGCGTTCCACTCCCAGTTCCATAGCCACGCGAGCCACATTCAGCGTACCGAAGACATTGTTCAAAATGCCTTCGGCTGGATTCTCTTGCACCAGCGGCACATGCTTGTAAGCTGCTGCGTGATACACCGTGTGGGGCCTGCAATCTGTAAAAATAGCACGCAGACGCCTCAGATTGCGAATACTGCCTAGCCGCGGCATCAACTGCACAGACAACCCATGCTCCTTACACAGCAGTTCAAGGTCGCGATGTATGGAGTAGAGTCCGTATTCGTTGTGCTCTACCAATACCAGAGCTTCGGGTTGTTCCAGGATGATCTGCCGGCACAGCTCGCTTCCGATGCTTCCGCCAGCCCCCGTCACCAGTACCACCTTGCCGGCTAGATTCTTGGCTAGCAGCTGCGGATCGGGCGTCACCGGGTCGCGACCCAGCAGGTCCTCGATGTCCAGCTCTTGGAAATCTGCCACCGTCACCTTGCCCGAGGCCAAGTCCATCATGCCCGGCAGAGAACGCACATGCACAGGCAGCAACTGCAACTGATCGATGATTTCCCTACGTCGCAAGCGGTTCAGTGAAGGGATCGCCAGCAGGATGTCGGAAATTTTGTGTCTCTGGATGAAGGCAGCTGCATCTGCAGGTGAAATGATCGGAATGCCATTGATGGTTCGTCCTACCTTGCCTAAATCATCATCAACGAAACCTCGAACCGAGAACTCACGCATCACATCAATGGCAGATGCCGTCTGCACCCCTGCATCGCCAGCGCCATATATCAGCAAATGCTTTTTTGGCGATAGACTTTGCTCGGAATCACTCACCCCAGACAGCCAATAGCGCGCAAGAATGCGCCAGCCGCCAGCCAACAGCAAGAAGAGAATTGGCTGGATCAAACCTATACTGCGTGGTACACCGTTCCAGCGCATCCACAGCAACACCGCAAAAAAGACAACACCGTAAATGACCACGGCAACCGCAGTAGCCACAACCGCTGGCATTCCGGCATAGCGGAAGATGGCCCGGTACAAGCCCATACGCACAAAGATCGGCACAAACAGCACGATCGCCAGACCGTAGACATAGCCTTGATCCATAACCGGTATCCCTGTCTGGTCAATGCGCAGGTAAAACGCCAGCCAGACAGCCAAAACCGCCACAGATACATCCACACCCAAAACTACCGCTTGCTTCAGCAATCGCGGCAGGCCCAACAATTGTTCAGCCAATGCATTCAACGACATGCTTTTTCCAAGACTGCGTTGATCGCATCACAGGTCTGTTGAACCTCCGCGTCTGTCAAAGTCGGATGGACTAGGAACATCAGGCTGGTGTCGCCCAGCTCCTTGGCAGAAGGTAGGCGTTCCGCTGGCCTCCAACCTGTGGAATCAAAGGCTTTCTCCAAGTAAACCTCTGAGCATGAGCCTTGGTAGCAAGGAACGCCTAATGCATTAATCTCCGAGACAATGCGGTCTCGGCTCCAGCCTCCAGCAAGTTGATTAGGTTCAACATATGCATAGCATTTGTAATGTGCATGTTCGATGCTGTCAGGAATCTCAGGCACTCGTAGCGCCGCGAATTTACGGCATGTGGCGAGAATGTTCATCGCATTTCGCGTACGCAGTGCAGTCCATTCCGACATGCGTTTGAGTTGAATACGGCCTATGACGGCTTGCATCTCCAGCATGCGCCAATTAGTGCCAAAGCTCTCATGCAGCCAGCGAAAACCCGGTGCATGCTCACGCTCATACACTGCCGCATAGCTCTTGCCATGATCCTTGAAGCTCCACATGGCACGCCACAGGGCTTCGTCATTGGTCGTCACCATGCCCCCTTCGCCGCCGGTGGTCATGATCTTGTCCTGGCAAAAACTCCAGGCTCCGACATGGCCGATGCTCCCCACGCTTCGCCCCTTGTACCGCGCTCCGTGTGCCTGGGCACAGTCTTCGATGACCTTCAGGCCATGCTGCTCGGCGAGCGCCATGATCGGGTCCATGTCGCAGGGCCAGCCCGCCAAGTGCACGCAAATTACGGCACGGGTGCGCGGCGTCAGTACCTCGGTAATGGTGTCTGCTGAAATATTGCCGCTATCGAGCTCCACATCGGCAAATACCGGTGTAGCGCCTGCATTGACCACACAGGAAATGCTGGCAATGAAAGTGCGCGGCGTCACTACTACCTCATCACCCGGGCCAATACCCAGCGCTTTGAGTGCAACATCCAGAGCCAGCGTGCCGTTGGCCAAGGCCACAGCATGGCTTGTTTCAGTCCATGCAGCGAACTCCTTTTCAAACGTACGGCACTCCTGGCCCGTCCAATAGTTCACCTTGTTGGACAGCAGCACCTGCTGAACAGCATCAGCCTCCTCAGCAGTAAAACTAGGCCAAGGAGAAAACGGGGTATTTAACATCTTCTAGATCCAGATCACTTCTATTTCACAACAATTACTCAATCCGCCCGCAACGGCCTCGCAGGATTCCCCACAACGGTTGTTCCGGCTGGCACACTTTTGGTCACAACAGCCCCCATCCCGACCACAGCTCCTCGGCCAATCACCAACGGCTTTCCTGGCACACCTTGCTTGATCACCGCACCAGCACCGATATAAGCATGGTCTTCCACCACGATGTTGCCGTTGCACTTCACGCCCGGTGCAAAAGTGACAAAGTCGCCAATCACGCAATCATGCTCCACATAGCTATAAAGATTGGCATGAAAGTGGCGGCCAACACGGATGTTGCTGGTCAGTGTCACAAACGGGCTAAGGGCAGCCCCCTCACCCAACTCCACATCGTCCATACGAACAACATTTGCGGCCTGTACGCTCCACGACTGCACTCCGTCCTGAGCCAGGCGAGCCGCAAGCTTTTCACGCACGGTCCCGTTGGCAATGGCCAGAACCGCATGGCGCATGCCTGCGGGCTCTGCCAAAAACTGCGCATAAGTCAGCAAACGCTGCCCATTCACTCGCTCCGGCCCAAGTCCATCATCCACAAATACCAAGCGCTCTGGCGCAATACCGGCCTGTACCAACTGCTGGCGAGCCAATGGCATCACGCCACGGCCACACCCGCTAGCGCCGTAAACAGCGAACAAATCTTCCAAGGGAGACACCTATGCGCCTTTCGCTCTTTTAAATATAGCTAGCCAAGCTTACTAGACAAGCACACAAGTGGCTTTTGCTTGAGATAGGCATCATGTTATGGCGTCTTGCGACCCGTGAACTTGCTCATCGTCGCTTCACCCGCCGCGCTGATGCCATCACGCACCAGCACCTTTTTCACCGTCAACCACAAAATCTTGATGTCCAGCCACAGGCTTTGATGCTCCACGTACCACACATCCAATGCAAATTTTTCTTCCCAACTGATGGCATTGCGTCCATTCACCTGCGCCCAGCCAGTCACCCCCGGGCGTACCTCATGGCGGCGAGCCTGCTCAGGTGTATACAAAGGCAGGTACTCCATCAGCAACGGACGCGGCCCCACCAAGCTCATGTCGCCTTTGAGCACATTCCACAGTTCGGGCAATTCGTCTAGGCTCGTTGCCCGTAAAAAACGACCCAAAGGCGTCAGCCGCACAGCATCAGGCAGCAATTGCCCATCCGGGCCGCACTCATCCGTCATGGTGCGGAACTTGATCATTTCAAACGATTTTCCACGCAGCCCTGGGCGCAATTGGCGAAAAAATACTGGACTACCCAACTTAATGCGAATTAACGCAATAAGAGCTAACAATGGCAAAGCCAGTATAATTAACCCGAACAGAACAGCGGTAAAATCCAAAAGACGCTTCATAATTTTATAGATTTACCTCACTAATATTTTTTCTGCTATCGAATGGCATTAGTCATTATTTTTTGCATGCATCAATAAACATGCGCACCAATAGTTTCATTAGTAAATAAAATAATTAAACTTTCCGACGAACTTATGTGAATATAGCAATCATTTATACAGAAAACACCCGCTTGAAGCAGCGTGTCACAACATTACATCTGCATTGAGAGATCACCAATAAAGATAGCCCCGAGCGACAAAATAGGTGTCACTCGACAACCCAACCCATGGGTACATCGCTAAGCAGTAAGTTAACTAACCGCTGATTGACCTTACGTACATCAAAATTTTCTTCCGCGAGCCGGCGACTTGCCTGCCCCATTGTGGCAATTAACTCAGGCTTCTCGATAAACAACTGCATCTTTTCAACCAATGCCTGCACATTACGAGGAGGTACGAGGAAACCATTGACACCATCCATCACCGTTTGACGGCAGCCCGGCACGTCTGTAGTAATCACTGCACGCCCCATGGCCATAGCCTCTTGCGTGCTCACTGGTACTCCCTCGCGATACGAGGGCAGCACATACACGCTGGTTTGCGTCATCCATGGCATTACTGGGGTATGGCCATACCACTCCAGGATGCCTTCGCCCACCCAAGCCTGTACATCAGCCTCGGTGATTGAGCCGGGGTTATCGTCCAGTCCGCCCAGCAGGATGAAACGCGTTTTCGGATACTTTTGCTTGACGATACGTGCTGCAGCGGCATATTGCACCACGCCCTTTTCTCGTAACAGGCGGGCCACAAGCATAAAGGTCGGCGACTGCAGTACTGGAGGAACGGGCACCCAATGCTCCAGATCCACGCCAATCCCGCCAAGTAGAAATCCCTTCCTAGCTGGCAAAACACCTGAATTGACCAACTCTGCTTGATCGTCGGAATTCAAAAATATCACCCGCTCGGCCCGTGACATCCCCAACTTGTACAACCACAGCACCATTCGCCTCAGCAAACGACGCTTAAATGGCAAGCCTCCATCATCGGTGGGCGTAAAGACGAAGCCTAAGCCCTCCACCATGGCAAAACGCCGCGGAACGCCCCCCCACCAAGCAGCCAACGTGCCAAAAATCACTGGTTTTATGAAATAACCAAGAGATACATCCGGTTTCAAACGTCGTAACAGCCGTGCCATACGCCAAGTATTAACAGCATCTCGCAACGGGTTCATGCCAGTGCGAGCCATAGAGCAATCAACTGGCGTTGCCCCCAATGAGTAAACAGCGGCACGCGTGCTTTCGTCAAAATTTGGGGCCAAGGCAAGCACTTGTACTCCTTGGGAATGCAGCAAACGTATTAGTGGAGCACGAAAATTAGTTAACGAAGGTGCGTGAGACGTGATAATGGCAATAGTTCGCATTATTTCAACCAAATAATATCAACATGCGTAATTAATAAATTTATTTTCGAAATAAGGTGCGCACGAAGCAATTAAATAATTTATTTTTATCATTAAAATTTTTTTATGGGATTACTCGTACAAACATGAGGTTTTATTTTCTAAAAAAACGTACTTTTATAACTCGTTAATATTCTCAATCATACGACGGATACAGCAAATCGACCAACCGTTGAGGCAAGCCTATTTCGGTCCTTAAAAGCTGCAGAGATAATCTATAATTTATTTTTCCTCAAGTCATTTATTCAAACATGCTCCACATACCAAGGCATGGCCTTCCCTATGCCTTCCAATATCCGATACTCAGGCGTATAGCCTAACTTGGCAGCCGCTTTGCTTATATCTGCTTGTGAATGGCGAACGTCCCCAGTTCGAAATTCACGATAAATCGGCTCTTTTCCATAAGTTTTCCCACTCTTTGCCAATGCGACTTGCAAAGCGTGAAATAAATCGTTCAACGTGGTACGGTCTCCTACCGCAACGTTATAGACTTCATTTTTTTCATCATCGCCTGCAGTTGCTGCAAGCAAGTTCGCTTGCACTGCATTTTCAATAAAACAAAAATCTCGACTGGTTTCTCCATCACCATTGATGAATATTTCATCACCCTGGATCATGGCTGCGGCCCATTTTGGAATAACAGCCGCATAAGCACCATTGGGGTCTTGACGTTGACCAAACACATTGAAATAACGCAAGCCTATGGTTTTAAAATCATAGGTACGTGCAAACACGTCGGCATACAGTTCGTTTACATACTTTGTTACTGCATAGGGCGATAGCGGCTTACCAATGTGCGCCTCCACCTTGGGTAAAGCTGGATGATCACCATATGTGGAGCTACTGGCTGCATAGGTAAAGCTTTTGACCTTGGCATCACGCGCTGCAACCAGCATATTTAAAAAACCACCTATATTGGTAAAATTGGTGGTAATTGGGTCGTTGATGGAGCGCGGGACAGATCCCAGAGCAGCTTGATGCAATACATAATCTACGCCCATACAGGCTCTCTGACAATCAGTCAAAGCACGAATATCACCTTCGATAAAATTAAAATTTTTCCATTGCTGCTCAGAAACCAAACTCTGCACTTCATCAAGATTGTGCTGATGTCCCGTGGCAAAATTATCCAATCCTACAACTCTCTGGTTGAGCTTTAACAAATGCTCCAAAAGGTTAGAGCCAATGAAACCTGCTACACCAGTCACCAGCCAAGTAGCTTGATTTTTTAACAGATATGTTCTTAATTTAGCGTATTTTTCCATATTACAACCGGATATCCGACTCATCAGCACTCAAAATATACTTCAAATCGTAAAGCACATGTACATCCTTTCCCAGCTTACGAATACCCTTGCCACCCATTTTGGAAAACTGTTTATGCGCAACAGCAAGAATAATGGCATTATATTCATTGCATTTCAATTGATTCTCTTGCGTCACGACATCAATGCCATACTCATGCTGCGCTTCTTCGGCACTAACCCAAGGATCAAAGCAGTCCACTTCAATGCCGTATTCCTTAAGTTCAGAAATAATATCCACCACGCGCGTGTTACGCAGGTCTGGGCAATTCTCTTTAAAGGTCAAACCCAATACCAACACCTTGGATCCATTCACCTGAATGCATTTTCTCAGCATCTCTTTCACCAACTGACCAACCACATATGTGCCCATGCCATCATTTAATCGTCGGCCAGCAAGAATAATCTCTGGATGGTAGCCCACAGATTGGGCTTTATGGGTTAGATAATATGGATCCACGCCTATACAGTGTCCTCCCACCAATCCCGGTCGGAAGGGCAAAAAATTCCACTTCGTCCCAGCGGCCTTCAGCACGTCTTCAGTATCAATATCTAGTTTATTGAAAATAAGTGCCAACTCATTAATCAATCCAATATTCACATCGCGCTGCGTATTTTCAATCACTTTCGCTGCTTCAGCCACCTTAATAGAGCTGGCTTTATGTGTACCAGCCACGATAATAGATCGGTACAGTTCATCAACAAAATTAGCAATTTCAGGCGTCGACCCTGAAGTCACTTTCAAAATGCTTGTAACACGATGCTCTTTATCACCCGGATTGATACGCTCGGGGCTATAACCCGCGAAAAAATCCTGGTTAAATTTCAAACCGGATACTCTTTCAAGAACAGGTACGCAATCTTCTTCTGTGGCGCCAGGGTACACCGTAGACTCATAGATCACTACCCCACCCTTTTTCAGAACCTTACCTATAGTTTCGCTAGCTTTAATAAGCGGCGTTAAATCCGGCTGCTTGTGTGCATTAATTGGTGTTGGAACAGTAACGATAAAAACATTGCACTTGGCAAGCTCATCGAGTTCGCTACTGTAAGAAAGCAATGTAGCTTGCGCTAGCTCCTCATCCTCAACTTCCAAGGTATGGTCATGCCCAGACGCCAATTCAGCCAAGCGTGCTTTATTAATATCGAAACCAAGTGTCGGATATTTTTTACCAAATTCAACTGCCAGAGGCAGGCCAACATAACCAAGTCCGATAATTGCCAGTTTTACGTCTTCAAATTTTTTCATGATTTCTCTAATCTTTAATATCCAAAATTACTTTAATCAACGTTTTCACTAATACTCTGTCAACCAAGCCTGAAACATCAAAACATCCCACAAATGATGTTGCCAATTGCGTTTACCACTAACATGCTCGTTCCATTTCTGCCGAATAGGCACAGGGTTGAAATAGCCCTCCTGACGCAAGCGCGATTCGCTGAGCAAATCCTCCGCCCAGTCGCGCAGCGGGCCACGCAGCCATTCGTCAAGGGGCACACCAAACCCCATCTTGGGGCGCTCTATCATTTCTCTGGGCACATGGCGGTACAGCACCTGGCGCAGAGCCCACTTACCTACGCTGCCGCGCAGCTTTAAGTGCTGGGGCAATTTCCATGCAAATTCCACCACACGGTGGTCAAGAAAAGGCACGCGCGTCTCCAGCGACACCCCCATGGCGGCGCGGTCTACCTTGCACAATATATCGTCGGGCAGGTAAGTGACGGCATCCAGCACCATCATGCGCTGCACCTCGTCCAGCCCTGTCAGAGACAGCGGATTTCCGCGCAAGGGGGTAAAGGGTTCGATAGCGCCCAGCACCAAGTCATCGGGCTTCCAATGGGTAACCAAGTCCAGATAGAGTTCATCCACGCTACGGGCATTGAGCAATGCAGCGCCCTTGTGCAGTTTGTCACCCATATTGGACTGGCGCAGCGAGGCTGGCAGCAGCGGCTGTACCGGCTTGCACAAAGTATTCCACGACGTAGGTGATAGTACCTGAATGCCTGCTGCCCCCAAGCGACGCAACGACTGCGGCAGGCTCTCCAGCTTACGCCACAAATTGCGTGTGAACAGATAGCGGCTGTAGCCAGCAAACAGCTCATCGCCCGCATCGCCCGAAAGCGACACCGTCACCTGCTGGCGGGCCAACTGGCTGACCAAGAAGGTGGGAATTTGCGACGAATCTGAAAATGGCTCGCTGTATAGCTGCGGCAGTTTTGGGATGACATCCAGCGCCTGCTGGGGCGTAACGTACAGCTCTGTGTGGTCTGTTCCCAAATGATGCGCCACCGCCTTGGCGTGCAAGGCTTCGTTATAGCCTTGTTCGTTAAAGCCGATAGTGAAAGTCTTGACTGGCCGCTGGCTTTGCGCCTGCATCAGCGCCACCACGGTGGATGAATCAATCCCACCCGACAGAAATGCGCCCAGCGGCACGTCGGCCATCATCTGCTGGCGCACGGCATCTTTGAGCAGCGCCTCCAGTGCATCCACCGCTTCGACCTCTGTACCTGCAAAAGGCGTAGCTGCACCTTGCAGCGCCACCTGCGGCAACGACCAATATGCTTCTATCTTTGGCTCGCGCTGAGCCAGCGACGCAGTCAGCAAGCAACCCGGCTGCAGTTTGCAAATACCTCGATAAATGGAATGCGGCGCAGCAATAGCGTTGTGGCGCATATACAGCGACAGCGCATCGCGGTTGATATCGGCAGCAAACGCCGGGTGCGCCTTGAGCGCAGCTAGATCCGAGCCAAACAGCAGGCTGGCATCTGCACCCTGTCCTTGCCAGCCGTAATACAGCGGCTTTTCACCCAGGCGGTCACGCGCCAGGGTCAAACTGCGCTCCTTCTTATCCCACACGGCAATGGCAAACATCCCAACGCAGCGTTCAAGAGTCGCACGCAGACCCCAGACACTAAATCCGGCCAGCAGCGTTTCCGTATCCGAATGCCCACGCCACCCAGCATTGCCATCCTCTCCCCCTGCGAGAGGGGAGGGGTGAGAGTGCTCCTTAGTGCCTAGTTGCCTGCGCAAATCCAAGTGGTTGTAGATCTCGCCATTAAAGGCCATCACATACCGCCCACAAGCCGACCGCATGGGCTGCGCGCCGGCGGGCGAAAGCTCCACAATCGCGAGCCGCCGGTGGCCCAGCGCAATCCCGCCAGCCGCATCATGCCAATAACCAGCACTATCGGGCCCCCGGTGCACGATGGTTTCCGCCATGCGCTCCAGCAGACCTGGCGCTACTTCATCGCGCGCCCACTGGCCTGCGGTTAAAAATCCCACGAAACCGCACATCTGAAATACCTTTTACTTGCTATCGCTGTCATTATCGGCCAGAGGGTGGGCCTCCCACAAAACCTCGCTCCGCGCCACATGTTCGTAAAACACCTCGTACAAACGCACTATGTGACCAATCTCGTAACGGGCTGCAACCCGCGCGCGCGCTTGTTCGCCAAGGACTGCTTTCTTTTCAGGCGGAAAGTTCAAAACGTCTACCAATCCCTGCGCCAAACCAGCCATATCGCCCGCAGCCACCACACGCCCAGTGTTACCCACGATCTCGGCGCTATCGCCTACGTCCGTCACCACGCAGGGTACGCCGCAAGCCATGGCCTCGCCCAGCACATTGGGGAAGGCCTCGCCATGCGAGCTGGAGGCCAGCACATCCAGCGAAGCCATCAGGCGCGGCACATCATCGCGCCGCCCCAGCAGGTGCATATGCGCCTGCAAACCCTTTGCGGCAATGGCGCTGTTCAGCAGGGCATTGGCGGCATCCACATCCGCACCCGCCAGCACAAAATGCACATCTGGCATCTGCGCACGCACCTGAGCGGCAGCTTCGACAAAACCGAAATGGTTTTTTTGCGAATCAAAGCGCGCAATCAAACCCACTAAAGGCGCATCAGTCTCCAACTCTAATTCAGTGCGAACGCTGGTGCGCGCTGTTATGTCAGGCACAAAGCGGCTTAAATCAAAACCATTGGGGATGACGTGTAATTTGTCTGCTGCATAGCCCACCGCAGCATGGACCTCTTTGGCCCGCTGCGAACAAGAAATAATTTTTGCTGGTACACGGTGCGACAGCAACGCACATGCCTTAACTACCCAGAGCGTGGAGCGCTTGTTTTCTGTTTTTGACAGATTGCTGTGGCGAATGCACCAAATCACCTGTTCACACCCCGCCAACCGCGCTGCCAATCCACCCAAGAAATCGGCATGGTACATCCACGTATGCACGACTTCTGGCTGAATTCTACGCAAATATTTAACCAAGCTTAATAGTTTCAGAGGGCTCGGAAAATTTTTCTTCATCCCTAATGCAAAAACAGGAATACCAAGCTTTTCAATACGTGGGCCAAATACCCCTTTATCCATCAACGATATAACATATGGCTCAAATCGATTCCGGTCGATGAGCTGCATGAGTTTATAGAGCATCGCCTCAGCCCCTCCAGTGGAAAGACCTGTAATAATAAAAGCTATTCTCATACCCCCCCCATAATTTGCAACCAATACAACCACTGAAGAACTGCATACAGAAAGAACATAGAGAAAATAAAAATTCTCAAACGACCTTTAAAAGCAGCAATAGACGCGACAATGGAAGGAAACGCAGCGGACAAAAATCTCATTGAATACCCCCCATGCAAAACATTAAAGGCAACAATTGATATTGTAATTAAAGCATATATAGAATAATCATATTTTAACAAATTTAATTTATTAAAATAGAATGGAATCAAAAGGAATATCCAAAAAAGCGAATATTTAATAGTACTCGACATATCTGAATACTCCGCTCTTCTATCCCCTATTATCGAAAGAATAAAATCCCGAAGAGGCCCAATCAAAATAGAAATAATTACACCAAAAGCAAATGAAAAAATATATATCCAAGTAGCATTTAAATTACGCTTGAAGTTAGCCTTCTTCAAATATAGCACAAATACATATATAAATATGAATATAAATGATCCAGTATGGATGAATACTGTCAACAATAATAATATAAAAGAGGTTTTTTTATATTTCTCAAAGAGAATATATGCTCCTCCCAGCAAAGACATCGCTAAAGCCATTCGATACTGAGAAAAAGCAAAATCGACTACTAACGGATTAAAAAGAAAGATAACATGATAAATTTCACCCCAGCGAGAGATTAAACACGCAAAAACATAAATCGTCAGAAACGATATTGAAATAAAAACCACATCCAAAGATATACCAACTTTATTCACCAAGAAATCAATAATAAAATACCAAAGAAACTCCCCGGAGATATAACCAAAAAATCCAACAACATCGTTTATTCTTGATAAATTATCCTCGTATAAAAAAGGATCTAGATAAATTTTTTTATCAACAAACCCATCACCATTGGAGATAGCGTATAGCGCCTCCCACGGTATTATTGAAAAAATAAAGGCAAATGAAAATAAAAATATAAACTTACTTAATTTCATATATACACTACAAATCCAACATTACACGTAGATAATTGTCTGTAGCATTCTTATAATTGAAATCCATTGCGCGGATCGCTCCCTTAGGAAGTTCTTCAGAAGGAGTATCAAGTGTCAGCATCATTGCTTCTGCTAGTTTCTCGGAACTTCCGAGAGGGACAAGACGTCCCCATCGGCCATGCTCCAAAATCTCATCCGGACCACTAGGACAGTTAGTACTAACGACAGGAATTCCACAAGCCAGCGCCTGAATAAGTACATTTGGCAAGCCTTCATATATAGAAGAAAGAACAAACAAATCAGACTTTCTCATATATGAGTAGGGGTTTTCAACAAAACCAGGAAGATCTACATCACCTTCCAATCCAAGATCCATAACGAGTTTTTCCAAATCTTTTCGCTGCTCCCCCTCTCCTAAAATTAACAGCTTACAATCTCTTTGAGAACGAACATAAGAAAATGCCTTAATCAGATTTAAAAAATCTTTGGCAGAATTTAGACGACCTGCTGCTAATATTACTGAGTTTTTTTTATCCGCTAGCCATTTATGTGCAACAGGTGCTTCTGCAAGCTGAAAAATGGAATCTGTAACGACCGGATTGTAAACAACAAATAATCTATTATTTTTTAAATTTATATGTCTCAGCAAATCATCCGCAACCCCTCTCGAAACAGCAATGATGGCATCTGCATATTTATAGGTCAATTTCACCAACGGAAAAACCAAGCGCGCGCGTAATCCCTTGGAGAATTTACTGTTTATAGATAAATTTGATCTTTCACTAATTACTAAGCGCACACGATGTCGAGCTATAAGCTTTGCAAAAATCGCAATAACATTCACATAATCAAGAGCAGATAGCATAACATCGGGATTGCTCTTATTTATGTATTGAACAAGTGGAAATAAAGATCCAGCTACACTTGCAGCCTTCAAATCAATAATTCTGACTCGACTCGATACCTCGGTAATATATTCGCCAATAGCTTGAGCTAATACCAGATCGACTGTAAAACCTCTATTGGCGAACTCGTTTGCAAGGATCACCATAACCCGCTCGGCCCCTCCGCCCTTGACCGAAGGCAGGAATACCGCAATACGCTTATTTTCCATAAATCTAAAATCCACCATTTCCATTCTTCTTCTCAAGAGCCCCCATTAACAAATATCTTGAGTTGGCGATATTCAGAAGAAAGAATATCAACATTACAACAAATCCTCCCATTAATATAGAAATAGACATTCTGTATATCATAGGAATATTTATGCTCATGCATAAAGAAGCTGAAAAATATGTGGCTGTAGCCGGTACCAATCCAATACCAACAAGGGAAATAACTTTAGGCATTGGGAAATACCTCATACCAACAACAGCGCTACCGACTGTCGCAATTAGATAGGAGATACCAGATGCCCAGGCAGCCCCCACGATCCCGTAGATCGGAATAATATAATAATTTATTCCCACATTAAAAATAGCCGCTATACCATTGGTAATCAGCAGCCATTTTGTCTTTTTTGTCAAATGAAAGACTATATCGAAATAATACGATTTAATTCCAACCACTGCTGCTGAAAGTGCAATCCATATAAATACAGGCAATGCACCTTCTCTAAATTTTTCACCTGCAAATATTCCAATCATGCCTGGAGCAATCGCAATCAAACCAGCCGCACCGGAAAATGCCATAGCAAATATTAATTCACCATTTTGACGCATCTGCAAGCTTGCAGCCTGAACACCTCTGCTTTCAAAAACTTTTATTACCAAAGGTGTGGCGGCGGTATTAATAATTATTAGCAATAATCCTAAGCTATTTTGGGCAAGATCATATCCAACAGAATAGAGTCCAGTCTGAGCTTCACCAAGAAAATAGGTGATCATTAACCGATCAGAACTTGAGGTAATCCATATCAATGAAAATGTAATTGCCAATGGAAGTCCGTAACTGCCAAACTCAGTCCACTGCGGAGAAGTTGGTCTTCGAGGTAACACGCCAGCCCATGCACTGCGTCCAACCAACATCCAAGAAGTTGCCGACCCAATGATCAGACCGATCAATGGTGCATTTTCTGCAAATCCATAGTATGCGAGCAATGCACCAGAGGTCAAAGCTAGTATTGACTTGATACCGCTTAAAGCACCATATCTCCTAGGATCGAGCAATGTCGTTGCTTGTTGTAAATTAAGCTCATGCCATGCTTGCACAATAGTCAAAACAACCGCAATCGGAATCAGCATATGCCACTGCCTGAATTTTCCGACAGTCATTCCAATTAATGACAATGAAATAATAATACCAGTCAGGAGCAAAAAAATTGCAAGCACAGGTTCTAGAATTTTCTTAGGACTATTTGGATATTTAGGCAAAAATCTTGCGCAGACCAAAATCAACCACTGGAAAATCAGAACATGAAAAACTCCTATACAAGCCATCACTGTTGAATAACGGCCAAACTCATCCGATGACAGAATTCGCGTATAAATCGCAAGTGCGATAAAATTTATAATACCTGGAATTCCCCGGGCAATAAAATATGATGCGATATGACGAATTAGCATCTATTTTGTCAAGTTATATTTAAATGCATTTAATCAATTTATCTTTTAGATAAACGCAAATCCATTACATTAATTCATAAATTATCATAGAAAGATACCTCATGTACAAAAATAGCTAATGACATCCCTTGACTTAATTTATGCGCTGGCTTATACTCAAAAGATGCATAGCTTTTTTAAAATTAGCCTGACTATGGCACATATTATCATCTTAAAATAATAATAATTGAATTTATTTTATAAATTACACGATCAAAGAGAAGTATACATAACCTAATAATAGCGACAGTGAAATTCATTAAAATCAATATTCATCAGCAATAACGCCGATTTAATTAAATACTCACCCAACCAATATAGCCAGATTAGCGACATTATTCATAGAAGAATATAGAGTCGCGAGCAAGTTCAAACGATTGGCCTTCAGTGCAGGCTCTTCAGCATTTACCATCACCTGTTCGAAAAAGGTATCGACAGGAACGCGCAATGCGGCCAGGGTTTGCAGGCTGGCGGTGTAATCACCTGCTGCAAATTGTTGCTGCGCCTTGGGCGCCACGGCCTGCAAGGCGGTATAGAGGTCTTTTTCGGCCTGCTCGGCCAGCAGCGCTGGGTTGACCTGCGCGCTCACGGCGGCTTCGGCCTTCTTGAGGATATTGCCCACGCGCTTGTTGGCCGCGGCCAGGGCCGGCGCCTCGGGTAGCGCGGCGAAGGCGCGCACGGCTTCCAGGCGTTTTTGCACGTCGGACAGGCGCTGGGGCTGCAGGGCCAGCACAGCCTCCACTTCCTGGGCGCTGTAGCCTTGTTCGCGGAACATGTTGGCCAGTCGGTCGTAGATGAATTCGACCAGCTGCGGCGTGGCGTCCTGGATCTTGTCGCCGAAGGCCGGCAGCGTGCTGACCAGCAGGGTTTCCAGGTCCAGCGGCAAATCCTTTTCAACCAGCATGCGGATCACGCCCAGCGCATGGCGGCGCAGCGCGAAGGGGTCGCGATCGCCGGTGGGCAGGTTGCCGATGCCGAACATGCCGACCAGGGTTTCCAGCTTGTCGGCCAGGGCCACGATCACGCCCACGTCGCCGCGCGGCAGTTCGTCGCCGGCAAAGCGGGGCTTGTAGTGGTCTTCGATGGCGTCGGCCACGGCCGTGGCGAGCTGGTCGTTCAGGGCGTAGTAGCGGCCCATGATGCCTTGCAGCTCGGGGAACTCGCCCACCATGTCGGTCACGAGGTCGGTCTTGGCCAGCATGGCGGCCTGGTCGGCCAGGCGGCCCAGCTCCGGATTGCCCAGCTGTTGGGCAATCGTCTTGGCAATGGCTCGCACACGCTGCACGCGCTCGCCCTGGGTGCCGAGCTTGTTGTGGTAGACCACCTTGTCCAGCAGCTCCACGCGGCTGGCCAGGGTCTTCTTGCGGTCCTGGTCGAAGAAGAACTTGGCGTCGGCCAGGCGCGGGCGCACCACGCGCTCGTTACCGCCGATCACGGCCGAGGCGTCCTGCGGCTGGATGTTGCTGACCACCAGAAACCGGTTGGTGAGCTTGCCGTTGGCGTCCAGCAGCGGGAAGTACTTCTGGTTGGCCTTCATGGTCAGGATCAGGCATTCCTGCGGCACGTCCAGGAACTCCTTCTCGAATTCGCAGACCAGCACGTTGGGGCGCTCGACCAGGGCCGTCACCTCGTCCAGCAGCGCTTCGTCCTCGATGGCACGAACGCCACCACCCACGCGTTCGGCTGCGGCCTGCAACTGGCGCGCGATCTCGGCACGGCGCTCGGTGAAGCTGGCGATCACGGCGCCCTCTTCGCGCAGCTGCTCGGCATAGCTGTCGGCATCGCGGATGACCACGGGGTCGACGGCGGCTTCGAAACGGTGGCCGTGCGTGGCGGGGCCGGCCGTCAGGCCCAGGGCCTTGACGCCGATCAGTACCTGGGTGCCGTGCAGCACCACGAGGCCGTGTGCGGGGCGCACGAAGTTGACGCTGGTCCAGCCGTCGGCCAGCTGGTAGCGCATGACCTTGGGAATGGGCAGCCTGGCAATGGCTTCGTCCAGCGCCTTCTGCACGCCGTCGGTCAGTTGCACGCCCTTGACGGTGGATTCATAGAACAGGGCTTCGGCCTTGCCCTCGCCCTGGCGCTTGAGCTGGGCCACGGCCGATTCGTCGGCGCCGATGGCGGCCAGCTTCTTGAGCAGCGCGGGCGTGGGCTTGCCTTCGGCGTCCAGGCCCACGGAAACGGGCATGAGTTTTTGCGAAACGGCCTTGTCCTGACCCTGCGGCAGCACTTCGGTGATGTGGGCGGCCAGGCGGCGCGGCGAGGCATAGGCCGTCAGGCGCGCTTCGCTGGAAGCCAGCAGGCCCTGGGCCTTGAGCTGATCAAACAGCACGCTGGCAAAGGCGTCGCCCAGCTTTTGCAGCGCCTTGGGCGGCAGCTCTTCGACAAACAGTTCAACCAGGAGATTCGATGCGTTCATGATATTTTGATAGCTGCCAGCGCTTGAGTGACGGGGCCAGCAGCTGAAATGACTGTAGATCGGTTGTTTGGCGGATTTCAGGCGGCCTTCTTGCCCTGCTGCTCGGCAGCCTTGGCCAGTTCGGCCAGCACTTCGTCGGCATGTGCCCTGGAGGCCATGGGGAAGCCCAGGCGCGCGCGGCTGTCCAGGTAGCTCTTGCCCACGGCGCGGGCCAGGTTGCGGATGCGGGCGATGTAGGCGGCGCGCTCGGTCACCGAGATGGCGCCGCGTGCATCCAGCAGGTTGAAGGTGTGGGCGGCCTTGAGCACTTGCTCGTAGGCAGGCAGCGCCAGCTCGGCGGCGATGAGCTTGTTGGCCGTTTCCTCGTGGGCGCCGAAGGCGCTGAACAGGAAGTCGGCGTTGGAGTGCTCGAAGTTGTAGGTGGACTGCTCCACCTCGTTCTGGTGGTAGACGTCGCCGTAGGAGAGGCCGTCGGTCCAGGTCAGGTTGTAGACGTTGTCCACGCCCTGCAGATACATGGCCAGGCGCTCCAGGCCGTAGGTGATCTCGCCGGTGGCGGGCTTGCAGTCGATGCCGGCGACCTGCTGGAAGTAGGTGAACTGGGTCACTTCCATGCCGTTGAGCCAGACTTCCCAGCCCAGGCCCCAGGCGCCCAGCGTGGGGTTCTCCCAGTCGTCTTCCACGAAGCGGATGTCGTTCTTCTTGAGGTCGAAGCCCAGGGCCTCGAGCGAGCCCAGGTACAGCTCCAGGATGTTGTCGGGCGCTGGCTTGAGGACCACCTGGAACTGGTAGTAGTGCTGCAGGCGGTTGGGGTTCTCGCCGTAGCGGCCGTCCTTGGGGCGGCGGCTGGGCTGCACGTAGGCGGCCTTCCAGGGCTCGGGGCCGATGGCGCGCAAAAAGGTGGCGGTGTGCGAGGTACCGGCGCCCACTTCCATATCGTAGGGCTGGAGCAGCGCGCAGCCCTGATCGGCCCAGTAGGACTGCAGTTTCAGAATGATTTGTTGGAAGGTCAGCATGACTAAAGTACGTTCGCGGCCCAGGCACCGGCCTGTCGCGTTGTTCGGTATTTGAATATCTGGAATATCGGCGGCGCAAAGCCGCGTAAACGGCAATTCTAAGTCTGAGGCCCCTGGGCCGACGCACAGCGTCTGTGCAGCCCCACAGCCCGGTTTTTTTCCTTGAAGCCGCTTGGGGCGGGGATTTCAGCGTTTTGCAATGAAAACGGAAGCTGCTTTCGCATGGCTGCACTGGCTTTCGGGGCTGTTGATACCCGGATCCCATAGCTGCCAAGCGCCTGTAGCTCACTTTTTTACAATTGCGCGCCGCTGCCGGCTCACGGCAATAAAGTGTCGCCATGGTTGCACCCTAGAATGCCCCATTCACCTTGCGTGGACATCTACATCCGGAGCCCGTCATGAACCTGATGAACATCATCACCAAGCAACTGATCGAAATCATCGAATGGACCGATGATTCGCGCGACACGCTGTCCTACCGCTGGCCCGATGACGACAAGGAAATCAAGAACGGCGCCCAGCTCATCGTGCGCGAGTCGCAGCAGGCGCAGTTCGTCTCCACCGGCCAGTTCGCCGATCTGTTCGGCCCCGGCAAGCATTCGCTGACCACGCAGAACATTCCCATCCTGTCCACCATCCAGGGCTGGAAGTACGGCTTCAACTCGCCGTTCAAGTGCGACATCTACTTCATCAACACGCGCCTGTTCACTGGCAACAAATGGGGCACGTCCAACCCCATCATGATGCGCGACAAGGATTTCGGCGTGGTGCGCCTGCGCTCTTTCGGCACCTACGACTTCCGCATCGTGGAGCCGGCCAAGTTCCTCAAGGAAGTGGCCGGCACGGACCAGAACTTCCGCCTCGACGAATTCGCCGACACCATGCGCTCGCGCATCGTCAGCGTGTTCTCCGAAGCCCTGGCCAAGGCCCAGGTGCCGGCCCTGGACGTGGCCCAGCGCTATGGCGAGCTCGGCGACGCGCTGCTGCAGCTGATCAACCCGGCCATGACCGACAAGTACGGCCTGGAGATCACCAGCTTCGTCCTGGAAAATGTCTCCGTGCCACCCGAGGTGGAGCAGGCCATCGACAAGCGCTCGAGCATGGGCGCCATCGGCAACCTCAACGACTACGTCAAGTACCAGATGGGCCAGGCCATGGCCAATGGCGGCGAAGGCGCGGCCGCGGCCGCCATGCCGGCCACCATGGCCATGGGCTTCGGCATCGCCCAGGAAATGATGAAGAGCATGCAGGGCGGTTCTGCAGGCACTCCTGCAACTGGAGCCGCCGCAGACCCCTTCTCGCCTGCGGCGGCACAGGCAGCGCAAACCCAGGCTGCACCGGCGGCGGCTGCGATACAGGTATTGACGCCCGCCCAGGCCGCCCAGGTGCTGGGCGTGAGCGAGGCCGATGTGCTGGCCGAAATCCAGGCCGGCAACCTCAAGGCGCGCCAGATCGGCAGCCAGTGGCGCATTGCCCAGAGCGCGCTGGATGAGTTTTTACGCGGCTGACCCTCCCCTAGCTTGAGCCTCTGCGGCGCCAGGCCCCGGTCTGGCGCCGCGCCTCGTTGTACTGGACGATACCGTGAGCGCGCCCGCCCCTTCCTCTTCCTCGAACTCTTCCGCCGGCTCCACCTGGGATGCGGTCGCCGCGCCCGCCATGGTGCGCAAGCACCCCTGTCCTGAATGCGGCGCCAACCTCGAGTGGAATGCCAAGGCCCAAGCCCTCAAATGCCCGTATTGCGGCACCGTTGTTCCCTGGAGCGAGGAGACCCGCGAGGAGCTGGGCCGCGAGGTGGTGGAGCAGGATCTGGCCGAAGCCTTGCGCAACCCTGCCACCGGCCGCGGCTGGGGAGCCGAGGAGCGCTATGAAGTGCAGTGCCAGAACTGCCGGGCCATCTCGGTTTTCCTGGACCGCAAGGTGGCCCAGCGCTGCGAGTTCTGCGGCTCGCCGGCCATTGTCGCGCACGAGGAGCGCAGCGACGCCATCACGCCGCAAAGCATTCTGCCGTTCAAGATCAGCGACGGGCAGATCCGCGACCGCATCCGCCAGTGGTACGGCAGCCGCTGGTTCGCCCCCAACCGGCTCAAGAGCGCCGCGCTGACGGATACGCTGCACGGCGTCTACCTGCCCTACTGGACCTTCGATGCCCACGCTTCGGCCCAATGGCAGGCTGATGCAGGCTATTACTACTACACCACGGAAACCTACCGCGACAGCAACGGCAACACCCAGACGCGGCAGGTGCAGCATGTGCGCTGGGAGCCGGCCTCGGGCAGCCTGCAGCATTTCTTCGACGACGAACTGGTGCCCGGCACCGTGGGCGTGCAGCCGCAGCTGCTGCGCCAGGTGGAACCCTTTCCCACCACCACCGACCTCAAACCCTATACGCCGGAGTTCGTGCGCGGCTGGACGGTGGAGCGCTACCAGGTGGACCTGTCCCGGGCCGCCCAGCTCAACGAAGAGGACATGGACGGCCAGCTGCGCAGCCTGTGCGCGCGCGAGGTGCCGGGCGACACCATGCGCAATCTGCAGGTGCAGCGCCAGTACACGGGCCGCACCTTCAAGCACATCCTGGTGCCGGTCTGGCTGGTGGGCTATACCTACGGCCGCAAGACCTACCAGATCGTGGCCAACGGCTACACAGGCCAGATCGCGGGCGAGCGGCCCTACAGCTGGGTGAAGATCGCCTTCGCCGTGCTGGCCGTGATCCTGCTCATCGTGGTGCTGGCACCGCTGTTCGTACAGCAGTAGTAAGCCCTACCAGGCCTTCCACACTTCCTCGGCCAGGCCGAAGGCCGTGCTGGCGCCCGAGCCGCCGGTGACGGCCACCACGCGCGTGGCGTCGTCCGGGGCCTTGACCATGCAGGGCACCTCGGGCGATGAGGGATAGATGCCCACCCAGCGCTCGACCACGCGGGCGTCCTGCACATGCAGCGCCTCGTTCATGTGGCGCAGCATCAACTGGTCGACCTCGTCGCTGGCAAATGGCTGCGGGGCCGCGCCGTAATGGTGGGAATCGCCCACCACCAGCGAGCCGTCGGCGCTTTGCACGGCGATCAGGTGAATGCCGTGGGCCAGGCTCGCGGCCTCGTCCTGCTCCAGTTCGGCACGCAGCGCCGCCGCTTCGGGCAGTTCGCTGTAGCCTTCATAGCGCACCATGCTCAGGTCGCCCATGACCGAGCCCTGCAGCGCAAAGCCCGCCTGCGGGCGCACACGCAGCATCTGCAGCTGGCACAGGCGCACGCCGTCGTTTTTCCATTCGCCCGCGAACAGGCCGCCCGGGTCGGCGTTGTTGCAGACCGCCACGCGCTCGCCATGGTAGGTGGCGCGCGAGGTGACCACGCGCGGCGTGGCCACTTCGAGCACGGCTTCGCTGAAGGCGAAATCCACGCCCAGCGCCTGCTGCAGCCAGCACGCCAGCAGCGGTATGGCCGTGCGCGATTCCACGCGCAGCTCATGCGGGCTGTAGAGCACGGATTGCAGGCCCTCCGTGCGCAATGCCGGGTGGCGCCGCGCGGCCTGGGCGGGGGTCAGCAGCTCGCAGCCCTCGCCCATCTCGGTGCGCATGAAGGCCTGGGCCACGGCTGCAGCGGCCGGGCGTCGTGCCGTCAGCCACAGGCCGTGGTGCACGACCTCGATGCCGGCCTGGGGTGCGATCTGCGCCCAGACCTCGCGCGAGCGCATGGCGCGGCGCCAGTGGTCCCCGGGGCGCTGGCCGGTCACGGTGACAAAGCCGAAATTGCGGATGGAGGCGCCCAGGCAGGCGGCATCGCGCTCGATCACCAGCACGGATCTGCCATTGCGGGCCGCGGTATAGGCGTGGGCCAGGCCGACAATACCGGCCCCCACCACGATCAGGTCGTAGTTCTTCATGTCGTTGGAAATGGGAAAAGAGGAAGGCGGAGCCGGGGCCGTGTGGGCGTCCCCGGTCCGATGCAGAGTCAGTGCTGGCGCCAGTGCTGGGTGCGCTTTTGCATCCAGGCGTCGAGCCAGGCGATCAGCAGCCGGCCGGCAGCGGCCGTGGCGAAGATCAGCGTGGCCATGGCGGCGGCAGGAGCGATGTCGCCCGCATCGTCCATGGCCAGCACGGCCACCGAGGCCAGCGTGGTCTCGGGCGAGTACAGGAACACCACGGCCGAGACCGTGGTCATGGCGTTGACGAAGAAATAGCCGGCCACCTGCATCACTGCCGGCAGGCACACCGGCAGATGCACGCGCCACAGCAGCGACCAGAACGGCACGCCCATGGAATCGGCCACGCGCTCGTACTCGGCGTCCAGCTGCTGCAGCGCCGTCAGCTGCGTGATGTGGGCCACCGAGAAGAAGTGCGCCACCGAGCACAGCACCAGGATGGACAGGCTGCCGTACAGGAAGTTCAGCGGATTGCCGCCGGCATTGAAGAACAGGATGTAGCCCAGGCCCAGAGCCAGGCCCGGCACCGCCATGGGCAGCGTGGCCACGGCATGCAGCCACTGGCGCGTGTGCCGCCAGCGCGAGGGCTTGGCCACCAGATAGGCCGAGACAAAGCTCAGCAGCGCACCCAGCACGGCGGTGGCCGTGGCCATGCGCAGCGAATTGCCGTAGCTGGCCCAGCCGCCGCCGTCCATCATGTCGAACCGGTAGTTCTTCAGGCTCAGGCCGAGGTTGTAGGGCCAGAAGCTGACCAGCGAGGCCAGCACGGCCGTGCCCATCACGGCCAGCATGGCCAGCGCGACCAGGCTGCAATAGGCCAGCAGCGCGCGGTCCAGCGGCGCATGGGGCTGGGGCGCAAGCGGCACCGCGCGCACGGCCATGGAGGCCGCCTGGCGTGCGCGCAGATGGCGCTCGGCCGCAAAGGCCAGGCCCGCAGGCACCAGCAGCAGCATGGCCACCACGGCGCCCATGGACAGGTTCTGCTGGCCTATGACCTGCTTGTAGATGTCGGTGGCCAGCATCTGCGTGTTGCCGCCGATGACCTTGGGCACGCCGAAGTCCGTGGCCACCAGCACGAAGACCACGGTCCAGGCGATCATCAGCCCGTAGCGGCTGGCCGGCAGCGTGACCTGGCAGAAGCTGCGCCAGCGGCCCGCGCCCAGCGTGGCCGCGGCCTCGTACAGGCGCGCATCGCCCGAAGCCAGCGTGGTGCACAGAATCATCAGCGCATGCGGAAACGTCCACAGCACCGAGCCCGCGATGATGCCGAACGGGCCGTAGGCCGTGCCGCCCAGCAGCCAGCTCTTGAGCAGGCCCTGGGCGCCGAACAGGTAGATCAGGCTGATGGCCATGAGCAGCGACGGCGCCAGCAGCGGCACCAGGGCCACGGCGCGGAACAGGCGCGCCAGCGGCATGCAGCTGCGCGTGATGCCGTAGGCATAGACATATGCCAGGGCCACGCACAGCGTGCTGCTGACAGCCGACAGCCACAGGCTGTTGAACAGGGACCGACCCACGCCGGGCATCCGCACATAGGCCAGATATTGGGCCCCCCCCGAAAAGCTGCCGTCCGCCGACAGAAAGCTGTGGCCGAGCAACGCACCCACCGGCAAGGCAATGGCCGCCAGCAGCACGCCCAGCATGCCCAGCAGCAGCACGCCCAGCCAGACATGCTCCCAATGGAGAGCGCGATGGCGCGGCCTGGCCGGCCCTGATGGCTGGCTGGTGCGAGCCGGCTTTTCGCGCTCCGGCACAGCGGTCGCCGGCAGGCTGCCCACTGCGGCGTTGATGGAGGTCATGGGCAAGGAATTCATGCAGCCCTCCGCAAGTTGGCCTGGGAAAGCTCCGGAGCTGCCAGCGGCTGCAAGGCTGCCGCTGGCAGCTCCAGCAGCACCTCGCCCTGCAGCCAGTCCGGCAGCCTGGCATCGTGGCGCAACGGCCATTGCGCATCGATCTGGCACTGCAGCGCAGGGCAGAAGACGCGCACCAGGGCCATGGGGCCGAGGAAGGAGGTCTCGACCACGCGCGCCCGGAAAAGATTGGGCAGCGCCGCGGGCTGGGCCGGGTGCAGTACCACGCTCTCGGGGCGTACGCCCACCAGCAGGGCGTCCCCGGGCGCAAAGCCCCGGGTGCGGCAGTCCACCCTCGTTTCGCCTACGTGCACCACGTCGCCGCTGCCGGCCACGGCGGGCAGAAGGTTCATGCGGCCCACAAAGCCGGCTGCAAAGCGGCTGGCCGGCTGGGCATAGAGCTGTTCGGGCGAGCCCTGCTGCTCGATGCGCCCCTGGTGCATGAGCACCACGCGGTCGGCCATGGACAGGGCCTCCTCCTGGTCATGCGTGACCATGATGGAGGCAATGCCCAACTGGCGCTGCAGCCGGCGGATTTCGCTGCGCAACTCGGTACGCACCTGGGCATCCAGGGCCGACAGCGGCTCGTCGAGCAGCAAAAGGCGTGGCTGCGGCGCCAGTGCGCGCGCCAGCGCAATGCGCTGCTGCTGGCCACCCGAGAGCTGGGCCGGATAGCGCTGAGCCTGGGCCGAGAGGCCCACAAGGGCCAGCATTTCCTGCACCCGCTCCCGAACCCAGGCCGCAGGCAAGCCCTTGAGGCCGAAGGCCACATTCTGCGCGGCCGTCAGATTGGGAAACAGTGCATAGCTCTGGAACACCACGCCAAAGCCGCGTCGCGCGGCCGGCCAGCGGGTGATGTCATCCCCCAGGAACAGGATGCGGCCTTCGTCCGCCTGCTCGATGCCGCACAGAATGCGCAGCAGCGTGGTCTTGCCGCAGCCGGACGGCCCCAGCAGGCTCACGAACTCGCCCGCCTCCACCGACAGGGCAATGCCGCGCAGCACGGGTGTTTCCTTGTACTGCTTGGCGATTTGGTCTATGCGCAGCATGTGCATCTTTCAACGGGCAAGAAATAGGTGGCGCGCTCCAAGCCAGAGACAGCGAGCAAGGGCCGCCCCGCAGCGAAGCTGTCGTCCCCCTCCCATAGCGCGAAGCGCATAGAGAGAGGGGAAGGCGCGCAGCGCCTCAGGGGGTGCTTACTTTTTTTCAGCCTTCGCTTCGTAGCGTCGGCTCCACTCGGCCAGGATGCGCTCGCGGTTGGCGGCAGCCCAGTTGAAATCGTTCCTGGCCAGCAGGGACTCAAGGTTGGCGGGGATGAACTCCAGCTTTTCCTGGGCCTCCGGCAGGGCCAGCACGGCGAAGTTGGCCGCGTAGAGCCTGTTGGCCTCGGGCGTCACGGACCAGTCGGCCAGCACCTTGGCAGCCTCCTGCTTCTTGCTGGACTTCATGATGGCCGTGGCTTCCACGTCCCAGCCCAGGCCTTCCCTGGGAAAGATGATGTCTATGGGCGCACCGTCCTTCTTGGTCTTGCTGGCGCGGTATTCGAAGCTCAGGCCTACGGGAAACTCGCCCGCGCCGGCCTGGCGGCAGGGCTTGGAGCCGCTGTGGGTGTAGACGCCGATGTTCTGGTGCAGCGCGTCCATATAGGCCCAGCCTTTTTCCTCGCCCATGATCTGCAGCCAGGCAGCCACCATCAGATAGCCTGTGCCGCTGGAGGCCGGATGGGGCATGGTGATGCTTCCCTTGTATTCGGGCCGGGTCAGATCGGCCCAGCTGGCTGGCGTGCTCAGCTTGCGCTTGCCAGCCTCCACGGTGTTGAAGCATACGGCCGAGGACCACAGGTCCATGCCCACCCAGGTGGGGGTGGCCTGCGGATCGCGCATATTGGCGCGGACCTTGGCCAGATTCCTGGGTGCATAGGGCTGGAGCATGCCCTGCTTGTCCAGCAGCATCAGCGAGGTGGCCGCCACGCCCCAGATCACGTCGGCCTGCGGATTGGCCTTTTCGGCCAGCAGGCGGGCCGTGATGATGCCGGTGCTGTCGCGCACGAACTTGAGCTCGATCTCGGGATGGGCTTTTTCGAAGGCAGTCTTGTAAGCCTTGATCTGGTCGGCCTCCAGGGCCGAATAGACCAGCAGCTCGGTCTTGGCGGCATGGGCCGCAGAGGCCAGGCCCAGCAGGGTGCAAGCCGCTGCAGCGGCCAGGGTGAAGCGGCGAGACCAGGAAACAACAGCGTGGCGCATGGCAGACAGTCCAATCAACGGCAAAAGTGAATCAGCCACAAAGGCCAAGCCTTCATGGGTTGCTGGAACTGTAGGAAACCGGTGTGAAACTGCCGTGTCACGGAACTGAAATTTCCGAAGGGCGGCATTGGAAAATTTGGGTGCTTTGCCGCACCCAAATGCCATTCGGCCTGCTGCGGCGAATCACAATCGGCGTACGGTTGTCCCACCCATGCAGCAACACCGTCACGACGCCCATGTTTGTCACACAGCTCAAATCATTTTTCTGGACCGCGCGCCTGGGCAGCATCACCCAGGCGGCAAGGCAGCTGGGACTGAGCCAGCCCACGGTCACGGCGCAGATCAAGGCGCTGGAAGAACTTTATGAAGTGGAGCTGTTTGCGCGCCAAAGCGGACGCCTTGCCATTACGGACGCGGGCCTGCGCCTGCTGCCGCAGATCGAGCAATTGCTGCTGCAGACGGCTCAGGTGGAGGCTTCGCTGCGCCAGTCCGGCGACATAGGACAGGGCTGCCTGCGCATCGGCGCCACTGCGCCGTTCTATGTGCTGGACATCATCCATCGCTATCAGCAGCGGTTTCCCCGGGTGGATATCAGCATCGTGAACGGCAATTCGAGGCAGATGATCCAGGCTCTCTTCGAATACCAGGTGGATCTCGCCACATCCTCTCACCTGGACGCCGACCCGCGCCTGAGCAGAATCGAACTGGGACAGGACCCTCTGGCCCTGGTGGTCCATCGCCTCCACAAGCTGGCATCCCGGCCTTCGGTCCCGGTCGAGTCCCTTGCCCACGAGACCCTGATCCTGCGCGAGCGCGGCTCGATGACGCGCCAGCTCACCGAACAGATGCTGGCCACCGCCGGAGTGGTGCCGCAGCGCATTTTCGAGATCGCCAGCCGCGAAGCCATACGCGAGGCCGTGATACGCAATATGGGTATCAGCGTGTTTGCCCGGCATGAGGCCTCCGCCCATCCGGAACTGGTCATTCTCCCCCTAGAGGGAGCCGTGCCGAGGCTGCCCGAGTATCTCTATTGCCTGCGCGAGCGCCGCGCAGCCGGGCTCATTGAGGGCTTTCTGGCGCTGTCGCAGCAACGGCAGGCCTGAAGTGAAGCAGGCCTGCGCCTTGTCAGCGCGCAGCGAAAACCTCGGCATCCTTGAGCAAAGGCTGCCTGGTGTCTTTGTCCGAGAGCACGAATTCCATGCCCAGATCGGGCCACCGGATGCCGATCTGCGGATCGTTCCACAGAATGCCCCGGTCCGACTGGGGGGCGTAATAGGCCGTCGTCTTGTAGAGGAAATCGGCCGTTTCGCTGAGCACCACAAAGCCATGGGCAAACCCCGGGGGGATCCAGAGCTGCTTGTGGTTTTCCGCCGTCAGCTCGACCCCCACCCATTTGCCGAAAGTGCCTGATCCTTGGCGGATATCCACGGCTACATCGAAGACAGCGCCGCTGGTCACCCTCACCAGCTTGCCCTGTGCATGCGGGTCCAGTTGATAATGCAGGCCGCGCAAAACACCGCGGCTTGAACGGCTGTGGTTGTCCTGGACAAAGTCCAGGCAGGTGCCGGTTACTTCATTGAACGCCTGCTGATTGAAGCTTTCCATGAAAAAGCCGCGGGCATCGCCGAACACCCTGGGCTCGATGACAAGCACATCCGCAATGGCCGTGGGGGTCACTTTCATCGCACACCGCCTTTCAGGCACTGCATCAAATACTTGCCATAGCCGTTCTTGAGCAGAGGCTGGGCCAGCCTTTCCAACTGATCGGCCTCTATCCATTGGTTACGATATGCAATCTCTTCGGGGCAGGATACTTTGAGCCCCTGCCGCTGCTCCAGCGTGGCAATGAACTGGCTAGCCTCCAGCAGACTGTCATGGGTTCCCGTATCCAGCCAGGCATAGCCGCGGCCCATGAGCTGTACGTTCAGCTGTTCCTGCTCCAGATACAGCCGGTTGAGGTCCGTGATCTCCAGTTCACCACGTGGCGAGGGCTGGAGCGACTTGGCCAGATTGACGACCTGACTGTCGTAGAAGTACAGGCCCGTGACGGCATAGTTGGATTTGGGCTGGGCGGGCTTTTCCTCCAGCGACAACACCTTGCCCTGGGCATCGAATTCGGCCACGCCATAGCGCTCTGGATCCTGCACATGGTAGGCAAACACGGTAGCTCCCGCCTGCTGGGCGCTGGCCTCGCGCACCAACAGTTGAAAATCGTGGCCGTAGAAGATGTTGTCGCCCAGCACCAGGGCACTGGGAGCGCCCTCGAGGAACTGCTCGCCGATCAGAAAAGCCTGGGCCAGCCCGTCCGGGCTGGGCTGCACGGCATATTGCAGATTCAGGCCCCACTGGCTGCCGTCGCCCAGCAATTGCTCGAAGCGCGGCGTGTCCTGGGGCGTGCTGATGACGAGGATGTCGCGGATGCCCGCCAGCATCAAGGTGCTGAGCGGGTAATAGACCATGGGCTTGTCGTAGATGGGCAGCAACTGCTTGCTGATGGCCAGCGTGGCCGGATGCAGGCGCGTGCCGGAGCCGCCAGCCAGGATGATGCCTTTGCGTGCTTGGGTCATGAGAAGTCAGGAATTCGGATCGTTCGGATTAGAGGATTTCATGCAGCATGCGGACCACGCCCTGCTGCCAGTGTGGCAGGCTCAGGCCGAAGGTGGCCTGCAGCTTGCGCGTATCCAGGCGCGAGTTGTGCGGGCGGCGGGCCGGCGTGGGGAAGGCGCTGGTGGGGACGGCCCGGATTTGCGCGGCCTTGATGGCCAAGGCCGGCTGTATCTGGCGGGCCTGCTCGATCACATAGGCGGCGTAGGCGTTCCAGGTGGTTTCGCCGCCAGCCACGCAGTGGTACAGACCGCCGTCTTCGGGATGCAGGCGCAGATGCCGGATGGCATGGGCCGTCACGTCGGCCAGCAGATCGGCACCGGTGGGCGCGCCCCACTGGTCGTCGATGACGGACAGGCTGTCGCGCTCCTGGGCCAGGCGCAGCATGGTCTTGGCAAAGTTGCCGCCGCGCGCCGCATAGACCCAGCTGGTGCGCAGGATCAGGTGCGCGCCGCCGGCCTGGCGGATGCGCTGCTCGCCTTCGAGCTTGGTGCGGCCATAGACAGAAAGCGGTCCCGTGGCATCGCCTTCCTGCCAGGGCACGGTGCCGCTGCCGTCGAATACGTAGTCGGTGCTGTAGTGGACGAAGAGCGCGTTCAGGCGCGCAGCCTCCTGGGCCAGCAGGCCGGGCACGGCAGCATTGATCTGCCGCGCCAGCTCGGGCTCGCTCTCGGCCTTGTCCACAGCCGTGTGGGCCACGGCATTGATGATGACATCGGGGCGCACGGAGCGCACGGCATCCACCACGCCTTCAGGCCTAGTGAAGTCGCCGCACAGCCCGCTGCCTTCTCTCGCGCGGCCCAGCGCCACCACTTCGCCAAGCGGCGCCAGGCTGCGCTGCAGTTCCCAGCCGACCTGGCCGCCTTTGCCCAGCAGCAGGATCTTCATGCCGCCGCTGCCTGCCCGCTCTGCGGGGCATATTGCTTCTGCACCCATTCGCGGTAGGCACCCGACTGCACATTGGCCACCCATTGCGGATTGTCGAGATACCACTGCACGGTCTTGCGGATGCCGGTCTCGAAGGTTTCGGCCGGCTTCCAGCCCAGTTCGCGCTCGAGCTTGCGCGCATCGATGGCATAGCGACGGTCATGGCCGGGGCGATCGGTCACATAGGTGATCTGCTCGGCATAGGACTTGCCGTCCTCGCGCGGCCGCATTTCGTCGAGCAGCCCGCATACGGTCCGGACGATGTCGATATTGGCTTTTTCGTTCCAGCCGCCCACGTTGTAGGTATCGCCGAGTTTGCCGGCCTCCAGCACACGGCGGATGGCGCTGCAATGGTCGCGCACATACAGCCAGTCGCGCACCTGCATGCCGTCGCCGTAGACGGGCAGCGGCTTGCCGGCCAGGGCGTTGACGATCATCAGCGGAATGAGCTTTTCGGGAAAATGCAGCGGACCATAGTTGTTGCTGCAATTGGTGGTCAGCACCGGCAGGCCGTAGGTATGGTGCCAGGCGCGCACCAAGTGGTCGCTGGCCGCCTTGCTGGCCGAATACGGGCTGTTGGGCTCGTAGTTGTGCTCTTCGGTAAAGGCCGGATCGCTGGGTGCCAGCGTGCCGTAGACCTCGTCGGTGGAAACGTGCAGAAAGCGAAATACTTCCTTTTCAGGAGCATTCAACGCTTGCCAGTATTGCCGTACAGCCTCCAAAAGCCTGAAGGTTCCGACCACATTGGTCTGGATGAAATCCTCGGGGCCATGGATAGAGCGGTCCACATGGCTTTCTGCGGCGAAGTTCACCACGGCACGCGGCCGGTACTCGGCCAGCAGGGCGGCAAGGACGGCACTGTCGCCGATGTCGGCCTGCACAAAGCGGTGGCGCGCATCGCCCTGCAGGCTGGAGAGGTTCTGCAGATTGCCAGCATAGGTGAGCTTGTCGATATTGACGACCGGCTCACCCGTCTGCTCGATCCAGTCCAGCACGAAATTGGCGCCGATAAAGCCAGCGCCGCCGGTGACAAAAATCATATTCCTCCCACTGACTAGGATGGCCGATGTCTCGGACCTGGCTGACGGCTGGGCTATTCTCCCCAGCGCTTTGCAGCCATCACCAGCAGACCATCAAAAATCAGGTTATTCAAAAGCTGGAAGGGACGGGTCATGCTGGGAGACATTTTCCAGCCGGCACCACCGGCCATGATGCACATGGGCTCGGCCCGGCAATGATCAGCCAGATGCTGGTACATGCGCTCGACGGCTCCCGCGATCGCATAGGTCCCCCCACTGGTCAACGCATCGCTGGTGTTCTTGGGAAAGCGCTTCACTTCGCCCGTAGGCACATGCAAGCCGGCCGTACCGCCCTCCAGGGCACGCAGCATGATGCCATGGCCGGGAAGGATGAGGCCGCCGAGAAAGTTGCCATCTGCATCCAGCGCATCCACCGTGACGGCCGTTCCCACCATCACCACGATCAGAGGACGCTGCGCTCCCTGCGCCAGCATATGGTGGCGCGCGCCGATCATGGCAACCCAGCGATCGGCGCCCAGACGGGACGGATGGTCGTAGCCATTGATGACACCTGCCTCGGCGATCGAAGGCACCACCCACTGCGGCTGGACATCCCAGCCCAGCATCATCTCGATCTGATCGTGCACACGCCGCTTGGCCGCATCGCCGGCAACAACACAGCCCAGCATGCGATCCGGAGCCGGCAAACCCGCCCAGGCACCCTCCGCCAGGCGCTCGATATGCTCCAGGAATTCCGCACCATGGGCCAGCAGCGCCGCACCGGGACGGTGATCGTCGTATATGGCCCACTTCAAACGGGTGTTGCCAATGTCTATGGCCAAAAATGTCATGCGGCGGATTATCGAGATTTTTGCGCTGCCCCATCACAGCGCTTTCACATTCATGACACCGAGCCCGGAAATTGTTAAACATTCCCCAGAGGCAGCCGTCCTGCAGGACTGGATGCCTGTTTGTCGGTACATTGGACTCTCCCCTCGTCTTTCCACCACCTTAAGGAGATCAATCCATGGGTCTGTTCAGTTTCATCAAGGAAGCCGGTGAAAAGCTGTTTGGCGGCAGCGATGCACATGCCGCCACTCCTGCATCGCAGGACGATCTCAATGCCAAGGCCGCCCAGGCCATTGCCACCTACATCAATACCCAGAACCTGGGTGTTTCGGATCTGAAGGTGCAGTTCGATGGCTCGCAGGGCAAGGTCACCGTGCAAGGTACCGCACCCACGCAGGCTGCCAAGGAAAAAGTGACCCTGTGCTGCGGCAATGTGGCCAATGTACAGTCCGTCGACAACCAGATGACGGTCACCAATCCTGAACCCGAGGCTCAGTACCACGATGTGGTGCGCGGCGACACGCTGTCGGCGATTGCCAAGAAATACTATGGCGATGCCAACAAGTATCCTGCCATCTTCGAGGCCAACAAGCCCATGCTGACCAGCCCCGACAAGATTTATCCGGGGCAGAAGCTGCGCATTCCGGCGCTGTAAGCGGTGCTCTGCTGAGACAAGCCAGACAAAGCGGTCTGGCTTTTTTCAAGGGTGCCAGCGCTACTGCGTCCAGGGCAGGCCGCGCTTGCGCCAGCCCCCGAGGCGGCCTCTCTGGCCGTTGGCATCCACGTCGCCTTCGAAACCCTCCAGGATGTTGAAAGCCTCGATGCCCATGCTGGCGGCGCGCTGGGCCGCCGCCACCGAACGCACGCCGCTGCGGCACAGCAGCACGAGCTTGCGGCCACCCTCGGCCGCCGCGCGCACCTGGGCGTCGAAGTCGGGATTCAACGCCATGCCGGGCCACTGCTTCCAGGCTGCGGCCACGGCTCCCGGCACCCGCCCCACCCATTCGCGCTCGGCATCGGTACGCACGTCCACCAGCACGGCTTCTCCAGCCTGGACCCATTGCCAGGCCAACTCCGGAAACACATCGCCGGCATATCCCTGGGCCGGCCGTACTTCCCATAGCGCTTTCTGATCCGTCATAGTTCATCTCCTGCTGCATGAGGGCCTGCGCATCCTGGATGCACAAGTGCCTTAAACATGGACCGCACTCTACTCCCATGCAGGCAGAGGCTTGTCCTTGAGCACCTGACGCAACTGCTTCCAATGCGGCAGCACGTCCGCCACCACGGCCCAGAAGCGCGGACTGTGGTCCATGTGGCGCAGATGGGCCAGTTCGTGCACCACCACATAGTCGATCACGTCAGTGCCGTGATGCATGAGACGCCAGTTCAGGCGGATGACACCATCGGTATTGGCGCTGCCCCAGCGCGTGCGGGCACTGGTCAGGCGCAAGGCCCGCCATTGCACGCCCATGAGGGGTGCATGGTGCTGCAATCGGGCTGTGAAATGATTCCTCGCCTCACGCAGCATCCAGGCCTGCACGGCTGCCCGCACCTGGACGGCAGGCGCCTGCTTGCCCAAGGGCAGACATAGGCTCTGGCTTCCGTCGGCAGACTGCTCGCGGCGGGCATGGCGGGCCCCGAGCATCCCTTCCTCATTTCCGGACAGCTCCAGCGTCATGGCCTGCCCCAGAAAATCGAGACGGCCTCCATGTGCCCAGTCAATGCGCGCGGCCTGTCTGGACAGCTGTCGCTGTCCGGCTTCGCCGAGCTTGCGCGTCAGCCATCCCGCCTTGGACTGCAGCGCCTGTTCGATTTCGCGCATGCCCACCCACTGCGGCGCCGTGACGACCAGCCCCTCGGCACGCACTGCAAACCCGATGCTGCGGCGCCGCGAACGCTGCAGCAGATAGGTCACCGGCACGCCATCCAGCCTGGCCATCTGATTGGCGTCGGGATGGGAAGGCCATACAGGGGAAACTTCCGGTTCCGGCGGCCGCACGGAATCCTGCTCCTGCTGAGCAAGCGAAGTCTCACCAGAATACGGTGCCGATGCAAAAAGCAGCAGCTGCTTGCGCGGAATCAGGCCGCCGGCGCCATCCCCAACCGCCGGCGGCACCAGCCACTGCCAGGATGATTGCATGCGGTCCGGCATCGGATGTGCAGCTTCTGCCTGATCAGCGATATGCCTCGGGATCCAGCCTCTGCATTTCGGACTCGATCCAGCTCTCCACCTCGCTCATGAGTTCGTCATGCTTGCGGCCCTGGGAAGAAATGGGCTTGCCGATGGAGACATCCACAATGCCGGGCCTCTTGATGAAGGCCTTGCGCGGCCAGCACTTGGCCGAGGTCACGGCAATGGGGACGACGGGCACTCCGGCCATGATCGCCAGGCGCGTGGCTCCGGTCTTGTAGTCACCGCGCTGGCCGCGCTCCACACGCGTTCCTTCGGGGAACATGATGACCCAGATGCCCTGCTCCAGCAGGCGCTTGCCCTGCTCGACCACCTTGTGGAAGGCGCGCGAACCCTGGGCACGGTCGATATGCACCATGTCCAGCGCGCCGATGGACCAGCCGAAGAAGGGTACCTTGAGCAATTCCTTCTTGAACACATAGGCCAGCGGGCGCGGCATGATGGCCGGCATCAGAAAGGTCTCGTAGGTGGACTGGTGCTTGACCAGCAGCACCACGCCCTGGCCTGCATCCGTGGGCAGGTTTTCCATGCCCTGCACACGGTACTGGATGCCCATGATGGAGCGCGCGCTGTTGACCGACAGCGCAAGCCAGGCCCTGGCCACACGGTAGGCCTTGGCGGACGATCCGCCCAGCCAACGGGCGGCCAGCAGCACCATGGTGTATGGAATCACGGTGATGCTCATCCAGAGCATGTGGATCACGGAACGGAGCAGGAACATGGTGGCAATCGGGTCCAGCAAAGGCATATGCCGGGCATATGCCTGTTCAATTCAAAACGGAAACGGTACAAACGCTAACGGGAAAATAGCAGCAAACGCTGATTCTGCAAGGGTTTGACGCCACTTTATAGGCAAAAGAGCGTAAACCCCGTCATGGCTGTCCGGCAGGCAGGCTTTCGCCGCCCAGCGGCAGCAGGTCGTTGACCACGGCATTCAGATCGGGATACTGCGCAGTGCCTTCGGGCAATGCCTCTTGCGCACCACCGTCCGCCGGAGGGCCGATGAATACCAGATGCGCTCCCAGACTGCGGCCGGCCTGAAGATGCTCCACGCCGCTGCCTATGGCCCAGATTTCCTGCCCTTCCGCACCGTAACGCTCGGCGATCTGCTCGAACAGCGCCGGAGCCGGCTTGCGGCAACGGCATTCCTCATCGGGCGCATGGGGGCAATAGAACACCGCCTCCACCCGGGCACCCACGGCCGCCAGTTCGCGGTGCATCTTGGCATGCACGGCATTGAGCTCCAGCACGTCGAACAGGCCGCGCCCCAGTCCCGGCTGGTTCGTCGCAATCACCACATGCCAGCCCGCGCGGTTCAGGCGCGAGACGGCCTCCATCGCACCGGGTACCGCCACCCAGTCGCCGGGATGGCCGATGAAGCCCTGCGCGCCCCATTGGTTGAGGGTACCGTCACGATCGAGAATGGCTAGCTTCATGGCAATGCGGGGAGAAAACCAGTGGATGGACGCAGGTTAGGCCATGGCCACCGGATGCGCATCTGGTGCATTGCCTATCCATGCAGGGCCGAGCGGCGACGCCACATCTGCGGCGCAGCCCGCTTTTTCTTACTGGCCGTCCCAGCGACGCAGCACCAGCGATGCATTGGTGCCGCCAAAGCCGAAGCTGTTGGACAGCACGGTCTTCAGTTCGGCGTCGCGCGTGCGGGTCACCAGCGGCATGTCGCCCAGTGCCGGATCCGGTGTCTCCACATTCGCGGAGCCGGCGATAAAGCCCTTGTTGAGCATGATCAGGCAGTAGATGGCTTCCTGCACGCCCGTGGCGCCCAGCGAATGACCCGTCAGCGACTTGGTCGACGAGAACGGCGGCACCTGGTCGCCGAACAGCGTCTTCATCGCACGCACTTCCTGCATGTCGCCCACCGGGGTCGACGTGCCATGCGTGTTGATGTAGTCGATGGGCGCGTCAACGGTTTCCATGGCCTGCTTCATGCAGGCAATCGCCCCGTCGCCCGAGGGAGCCACCATGTCCTCGCCGTCGCTGGTGGCACCGAAGCCCACCACTTCGGCGAGAATGTGGGCGCCGCGCGCCAGCGCGTGCTCCAGGCTTTCCAGCACCACGGCACCGCCGCCGCCGGCGATCACGAAGCCGTCGCGGTTGGCGTCATAGGCGCGCGAGGCCTTTTCGGGCGTCTCGTTGTACTTGCTGGACATGGCGCCCATGCCGTCGAACAGCAGCGACATGCCCCAGGACAGTTCCTCGCCGCCACCGGCAAACATCACGTCCTGCATGCCCCAGGCAATCTGCTGGGCCGCGGCGCCGATGCAGTGGGCCGAAGTGGAGCAGGCCGAGGTGATGGAGTAGTTGATGCCCTTGACCTTGAAGTTGGTGGCCAGGCAGGCCGACACCGTGGAGCTCATGCAGCGCGTGACCTGGTAGGGGCCCACGCGGCGTATGCCTTTTTCACGCAGCGTATCGGCGGCTTCGATCTGGTTGGCCGGCGAGCCGCCGCCCGAGCCCATGATCAGGCCGGTGCGGGGATGGCTCACCTGCTCGGGCGTGAGGCCGGCCTGCGCGATCGCGTCCTCGAGCGCGATCTGGGCATAGGCGGCAGCGTCTCCCATGAAGCGCAGCTGCTTGCGGTCGATGCGCGCCTCGATGTCGATCTCGGGCACGCCGGCCACCTGGCTGCGCAGGCCCAGTTCGGTGAACTGAGGCATTGCCTTGATGCCCGGACGGCTCTCGCGCAGAGAGGCCTCCACTGTCGCCAAGTCATTGCCGATGCAGGAAACAATGCCTGCGCCGGTGATCACTACCCGCTTTTTGGTCATGCTGCCGTTCCCTGGCCATCACCTTCGCGGAGGAACAGGCCCACGCGCAGATCATTGGCCACGTAGATTTCCTTGCCGTCGGCCAGCAGGCGCGCATCGCCGATGGCCATGTTGAGCTTGCGCTTGATCACACGCTTGATATCAATCTCATATGTCACGAGTTTGACGTCCGGTCCCACTTCGCCGGTGAACTTGACCTCGCCCGCGCCCAGCGCGCGGCCACGGCCGGGCAGGCGCAGCCAGGTCAGGTAAAAGCCGATCAGCTGCCACATGGCATCCAGGCCCAGGCAGCCGGGCATCACGGGATCGCCCTGGAAATGGCACTTGAAGAACCACAGGTCGGGATTGACATCCAGCTCCGCAACAATCTTGCCCAGGCCGTGGGCGCCACCTTCGCTGTCGATATGCGTGATGCGGTCGAACATCAGCATGGGAGGCAGGGGCAGACGTCCGCTGTCTGCGGAGAACAGCTTGCCCTCGCCCGAAGCGATCAGTTGTTCATAGGAAAAAGAATCGGCCATTATCTAAATTGCTCCACGGCAGCAGTCGCTGCCTGTATCTCTGAATTCGAATCGATGCGTGCCCCTGCATGCGGGCAACGGGCAATACAACCGGGCATTATCGAGGCTGATCGTTGTTCCGCAGCCACAAAACCCCGCAGCAAACCACGAAACTCTGCCACAAATACCGCTGCGGTCTGCCGCCTGGAAGCTTATCCCGGCGAGGCACTACGCTTTCGCCTGGCCGCGGTCTCGGCGCAGCCAGGCAACAAGGAGCGCGGCCAGGCACAGCAGCGTCAACGGTGCCAGCCCCAGCGCATGCACCCAGCGCGCATAGGGCGTCAGGCCCTCACGACCCTGCACCCGCCCCTGCAGCACCGCCCTGTCGAACGGCGCCAGTGCGTGAACCACCCGTGCCCGGTGGTCGATGACCACGGTGGCCCCGGTGTTGGTGGCGCGCAGCATGGGGCGCTCGAATTCCAGCGCGCGCATGCGGCTGATGGCCAGATGCTGGTCGATGGCGACCGAGTCCCCGAACCAGCCGATATTGCTGAAGTTGACCAACACGGTCGGAGCGGCTGCCGCGTTGCCGAAATGGGCACCCAGCTCCTCGCCGAACAAATCCTCGTAGCAGATATTGGGCGACAAGCGCTCGCCCGCCCATATCATGGAGGGCTGCCCCAGGTTGCCGCGGTTGAAGTCTCCCAACGGTATGTTCATCAGGTCGGTGAACCAGCGAAACAGCGGCGGAATGAATTCGCCGAAGGGCACCAAGTGGTGCTTGCTGTACAGATAGGGCTGCATCTGGCCGGGCTTCCAGCCTTCGACCGAATTGGTGAAACCCTGCTCGAAATTGCCCAGCGGAATGCCGACCAGGGCCGCCTGGCCACCTTGCGGCTTGACAAAGGGCGCGCGCACCAGATCCAGATAGCCCTGGGGCAGCTGCTGGGGCAGCAGCGGAATCGCGGTCTCTGGCGCCACGACCAGCTGGGCCGTGGAAGCGTGCAGCTGCTGCGCATACCAGTTGAGGGCCAGCGGAATGCCCGAGCCCATTTCGAACTTCTCGTCCTGCGGAATATTGCCCTGTAACAGCTCCACGCTCATGCCGGGCAGGGCACTGGGCGCATCGGTCGCCTGCTCACGGCCGAGCCATAGGCCGCCCCAGACCACGGCCAAAACCAACGCGGAGAGCAGCACGACCTTCATGCGCAGCGGGCGGGCGCCATTCCTGGCACGCCACGCGCCCATGGCCAGCCAGGCGGCCAGCCAGGCGGCCACCCAGCCCGTGCCGTAGACGCCGATCCAGCGCGGCAGCACGGCCAACGGCCCTTCCACATGGGCATAACCGCCGGCCCCCCAGGGAAAACCGGTCCACAGCCAGCCGCGCGCCAGCTCGGCCAGCGTCCACAAGGAAGCAAAAACAATAGCTGCCTGCGCAGATGGAGCGGGCGCCAGCCGCCTGAAACACCAGGAAACCAGTGCGTAATAACTGCCCAGAAAGGCAGCCAGGGCGAGCACGGCGGCCACCGCAAGGGGCGCCGCCAGTCCGCCATAGGTATGCATGGAGATGAACAGCCACCAGAACGTGGCCGCCAGCCATGCCGTGGCATATAGCTGGGCCCGGCCCGCCGCCTGGCGCGGCGTACGCGCGCCCAGCAGGGCATAAACCAGCACGGCCAGGGACAGCGGCTGCAGCCACCACAAAGGCCGGCCATAACCGCCTTCCAGGCTGAGCCAGCCGGCACCGTGGCCGCGTGCCCAAGGCCAAGCCAAGGACAGGGCCTGCAGCCCCCCGGCCAGCAGCAGGCCCAGACGCCATGCCCAGACGTGACCGCCAGGGCCACGGTCATGCGCCGGCAGGGGCGGGCTCCTCCCTTGAGCCTCGGCAGACGTTTGCGCCATGCGAAAGGCTCAGTTCCTGACCAGGCTGTCGGGCGAGGGTCCGCGCACCACCTTGAACCAGCGCACTGCGCCGCCCTTGGTGTGCAGCACGGTGAACTCCAGGCCGCCCAGGTGAATCTGCTCGCCGCGCTTGGGCACATGGCCCAGTTCGTGGGCGATCAGCCCGCCTATGGTGTCGAAATGCATGTCGCCGTCACCGGGGGGCTGCAGCACGGTCCCGAACTCCTCGCTCACATGGTCGATGGTGGCGTCGCCGGCCACGCGGTAGCTGTTGTCGGCCAGTGCAAAGATATCGCCCTCGTCCTCGGGAATGTCGAACTCGTCCTCGATCTCTCCCACGATTTCTTCCAGCACGTCCTCGATGGTGACCAGGCCGGCCACCCGGCCGAACTCGTCGATCACGACGGCCAGATGGTTGCGGTTGGCACGGAATTCGCGCAGCAGGTCGTTGAGCCCCTTGCTCTCGGGAACAAAAGTGGCCGAACGCACCAGCGCGCGGATGTTGAGGCTGGGAGAGCGCTGCAGCTTGAGCAGGTCCTTGGCCAGCAGGATGCCGATGATGTTCTCGCGCTCGCCCTGATAGACCGGAAAGCGCGAATGCGCCGTGGTGATGACCTGGTGCAGGATCTCGTCGAATGGCGCGTCGATGTTGATGAGATCCATGCGCGGCGCCGCCACCATGACGTCGCCGGCGCTCATGTCGGCCATGCGGATGACGCGCTCCAGCATGACGCGGGACTCGGTGCCGATGACCTGGTTGTCCTCGGCCTCGGCCAGGGTCTCGATCAGCTCGGCGGGAGATTCCGGAGCCGGGTGGATGAATTCAGCAACCCTTTGCAGGAAGCTTCGCTTGTCTTCCTTCTCGGGAAGTCGCGCAGGATGGGGGTCGGACACTGTCTTGGAGTGCAGGACGTGCGGTAGTCAAACAGAGTTACAAGAATAGCGGATTGCGGTGACACGCGGCTTGGATTCCGCCAAAAGCCATGGGCGGTTCTCATGAACCGGGCCGGCGGGGACGGCGCCGGGACACCCGCCGAAGCGCTTGCTCGCCGCCTCCGGCCGATTCACTCGCCCGACTGGTGGCGCCCTTCCTGAACGCCCTTGCGCACTTCCTGCACGCCGGCCAGGAAGGACCAGAAATTGCGGGCCTGCTTCTTGAGCTGGTAGTCGACTTCGCCGATGTGCTCTGTCATCAGCGAGCTCACATGGGTTTCGAAGTTCGCGGGCGGCAGCTCCAGATACGCCTCGGACTCCGAACCGTCGCGCTTGACGGTGGCACCGGCATTGCGGGCGATCTTGAGCATGGCCGTGTTTTCCGACAGCGCATGGATGAACATCAGGCTCACGCCCTTGCTGCGCGCCTGCAGAACCGCCCGGTCGAACAGGCGGGAGCCGTAGCCGCAGCCGCGCGCCTTCTTGAGCACCGAGACGCCGAACTCGGCGCACTTCTCGTGTTCGGGGTGGCCGGCAAAGGCCAGATGCGCCATGGCGATCAGCTCCAGGCGGCGGTTGAAGATGCCGAAGATGTCGTCGCGCTCGAAATCCAGATGCTCGGCGTAGCGGCGCACCTGCTCGTCGCTGGCGGCATAGCCGAAGCGCAGATAGCGATCGCCGGTGTCCAGGCTCAGCAGATGCTTGGTGACGCGGTCGCGGTGGCGCGGGCTCAGGGTACGGATGGGCACCAAAGACGGCGAGCGCCGCTCGGCGTCATGGGACATGCCCATGCCATGCAGCCAGCGCGAGCCGGCCTGCCAGGGCGATTTCATCCAGTCTTTGGGGAGGTTCATAGCCGGAAATATAAGTAAAAACCCGAACCTCAGCAAGATTTATATTGCATTGCAACATTCCTGTAAGGTTTTGGTATTAGCCCCACTCCGCCTCTGCAGCAGGCCAGGCAGGCGCCCCCTGGGCGAGGCGCTTGCTTTTCCATAGCAGGCCGCCCCGCCTAGAGCGGCACGGCTGTTGTGACCTTGACACGGTCCATCACGAAGCTGGTCTTGCAGTCCTGCACGCTGGGGTGCTTGAGCAGCGTGTCCATGATGAAGCGGCTGTAGTGCTGCATGTCGGCCACCACCACGCGCAGCAGATAGTCCATCTCGCCGGTCAGCGAGACGCATTCCACCACCTCGGGCCAGGTCTGCACGCTGGCACGGAACACGTCCATGGGATTGCGCTTGCTGGTCTCGGTGTATTTTTCCAGGCGCACGTTCAGATAGGCGGTCAGGCCCAGACCCACGGTCTCGGGCTGGACCAGCGCCACATAGCGGTCGATCACGCCGCTTTCCTCCAGGCGCTTGACCCGGCGCAGCACGGCACTGGGCGACAGGCCGACCTGCTCCCCGATCACGTCATAGGTTTCGCGGCCGTTGGCCTGCAAACGGCGCAAAATCGCCTTGTCCAGTTTGTCGATGGTATGCGTCACGCTCATGGCAAAAGACTGTAAAAACAGAGCAGTTTTTATTCAGGGTTAACCCTTGATGAACACGAATATTGTGCAACATCAATTTTGAACACAATTTTCGTGCATTTCGGGGTTTGAAGTCATGCTGCAAATGCAAAAAGGCTGTCCCGGGCCTGGCCTACAGTGAAAGCCAAGCTGCAACCGCATGCCACCGGGCCCCATGGCCGAGCGTGCCGTGCATTCACCGGATGGAGACCTCTATGAACGCCCCCCTGACTCAAACCTCTGCGACCGACTTCCAGACCTGGGACAACCCCATGGGCACCGACGGCTTCGAATTCGTCGAATACGCGGCCCCCGATCCGGTGGCCATGGGCCAGCTGTTCGAGCGCATGGGCTTCCAGGCGATCGCCAAGCACCGCCGCAAGAACGTCACACTGTATCGCCAGGGCGAGATCAACTTCATCATCAATGCCGAGCCCGACAGCTTCGCCCAGCGCTTTGCCCGCCTGCACGGCCCCAGCGTCTGCGCGATCGCCATCCGCGTGCAGGATGCCAAGTTCGCCTACGAGCGCGCCATCTCCCTGGGCGCCTGGGGCTACGACCAGCATGCCGCGCCCGGCGAGCTCAACATTCCGGCCATCAAGGGCATCGGCGACTCGCTGATCTACTTCATCGACAAGTGGCGCGGCAAGAACGGCGCCAAGGATGGCGACCTGGGCAACATCAGCTTCTTCGACGTGGACTTCGAGCCCCTGCCCGGCGCCGACCTGCATCCGCAGGGCCTGGGCCTGACCTACATCGACCACCTGACTAACAACGTCTACCGCGGCCGCATGGCCGAGCTGGCCGGCTTCTACGAGCGCATCTTCAACTTCCGCGAGATCCGCTACTTCGACATCGAAGGCCAGGCCACGGGCGTCAAGAGCAAGGCCATGACCAGCCCCTGCGGCAAGATCCGCATCCCGATCAACGAGGAGGGCAACGACAAGGCCGGCCAGATCCAGGAATACCTGGACATGTACCACGGCGAGGGCATCCAGCACATCGCGCTGGGCTCGACCAATCTCTACGACACCGTGGACGGCCTGCAGATGAACGGCATCAAGCTGCTCAATACCAGCGAGACCTATTACGAGCTGCTGCCCAAGCGCATTCCCGACCTGCAGGAGCCCATTGCCGAGCTGCTGGCGCGCAACATCCTGGTCGACGGCAAGCCCGGCGAGCTGCTGCTGCAGATCTTCAGCGAGAACCAGCTGGGCCCGATCTTCTTCGAGTTCATCCAGCGCAAGGGCAACAGTGGCTTCGGCGAAGGCAACTTCAAGGCCCTGTTCGAGACCATGGAGCTGGACCAGATGCGCCGCGGCGTGCTCAAGGGCTGACGCGGCCGGCCGGCAATGGCGCGCATACCCGCTGTTTCCGGCCCTGTTTTGCATCCATTTGTAAGACTGACGCATTCTGCCGCCTGGCCCAGCGCCCGGAGCCCTACCATGCAAAGTTCGCTGGCTTTTCAGCCGTCGTCCGCCGCGCCTGCCGCGCCCTGCCCCGGACGAGCTCATACCGGTGCACCACGGACGATGCTGTGCGGGACCGGCCTTGTACCGCTGCCTCGCTTCACCCATGACTCACCGCAAACTCCCACCCGGCGCACTGGCAACGATCAGCGGCCCGCGGAGTGCGACGAGCCATGCGCCCCGCCCCCCTCTGTCTGCATCGCGCCGCCGTGCGCTGCTGTGGGCGGCCTCCCTGGCCGCGCCCATGGCTGCACGAAGCGCCCATGCCTCCATCGACACGGCCCGCGGCAGCCGGGAAGCACGGGATTCGCGCGAGCTCACGCTGGTCGTGCCCTATGCAGCCGGCGGGCCGCTGGACCGTTCGGCACGCAAGCTGGCCCAGGAGACAGCGGGGCTGGGCACCATCCGTGTGCTGAACATGACCGGAGAGGGCGGCGGCACCGGGGCGGCCATGGTGGCGCGTGCCGGTGGGCGCGATCCCATGCTGCTCATGGGCGCGGTCGGCACCCATGCCATTCTGCCCCAGCTCAATCCGCAGCTGCCCTACGACCCGCTGCGCGACTTCGTGCCGCTGGTGCTGGTGGGCCGCATGCCCCATGTGCTCATCATGCGCAGCGAACTGGCCCAGCAGTGGCGCATCAACACGCCCGGCGATCTGCTGCGCTTCATGGCCAAAAACCGCCAGCCCCTGCGCTATGCCTCGGGCGGCAAGGGCAGCGTCGGCCATCTGGCCGGCAAGCTGTTCCAGTCCCTCACCCAGGTGCCGCTGCAGCATCTGCCGTTCGGCGGCGCGCGGCCGGCGCTCTCGGCCGTGCTCGAAGGCTCGGCCGACCTGATGTTCGACAACCTGGGCTCCACGCTGCCGCACTACCAGGCCGGACGGCTCAAGGCCATCGGCGTGACCTGGCGCGAGCCCGTGGCGCAGTTGCCGGGCGTTCCCAGCCTCAACGACAGCGTGCCCGGCATGCACATGGCCACCTGGTTCGGCCTGTTCGCCACGGCGGGCATTGCCGATCCGCTGGCGCAGCGCTGGACGGGCGCACTGGCCCAGGCGCTGCAGCAGCCGGAGATGCAGCAGTACCTGGACGCCATGGGCGTGCTGCGCATGAACCTGCGCCGGCAGGAATTCGCACGCTTCGTGCAGGACGAGCACCGCTACTACGGCCAGCTCATCCAGTCGGGCCGGCTGCCGCCGGACTGAGCCGCGCCGGCCACGGAGCCAACCACGCCGGCCTTGCATCGCGCCTTGCAAGGCCTCATCTTCCATATATCCCGGCAGGCCACCCGCCAGCCCGGGCCGTTTCACTTCTGCATCCAGGGAGTGCATCATGATCGACGCAGCCAACACCCCTCTTGCCGGCTCCATGGGGGCTGCCCCCGTGGTCTACGGCCAGTCCGACCGCCCGCCGCGCGGCGACTACAGCCGGGCCCACAGCGACTACACCTGCACCCAGGATTACGCCGCCTACACGGCGCAGGACCACGACACCTACCACCGCCTGTACGAGCGCCAGAGCGCGCTGCTGCCCGGCCGCGCCAGCCAGGAATTCATTGCCGCCCTGCCTTCGCTGGGCGCCAAGGAGCGCATTCCGCGCTTCGAAGAGGTCAACGAGCGCCTGTTCAAGGCCACAGGCTGGGAAATCGTGGGCGTGCCGGGGCTGATCCCCGAAGTGCCGTTCTTCTCGCTGCTGGCCCAGCGCAAGTTCCCGGTCACGGACTGGATACGCAAGCCCGAGGAATTCGAGTACATCGTCGAGCCCGACATCTTCCACGACCTGTTCGGCCATGTGCCGCTGCTGTTCAACCCGGTGATCGCCGACTTCATCCAGGCCTACGGCCAAGGGGGGCTCAAGGCTGCCGAGCTGGGCGCCTGCGAGATGCTGTCGCGCCTGTACTGGTACACCATCGAGTTCGGCCTGATCCGCGAAGGCGAAAAGCACGGCGGCGGCCTGCGCGCCTACGGCGCCGGCATCCTGAGTTCGGCCGGCGAGCTCGAATACTCGGTGCGCAGCCCCGAGCCGCACCGCATCCCGCTGGAGCTGGCGCGCACCATGCGCACGCTCTACAAGATCGACACCTACCAGCAGACCTATTTCGTCATCGACAGCATGCAGCAGCTGCTGGACCTGGCCTCGGTGGACCTCAAGCCGCTCTACGAGGAGCTGCGCCAGCAGCCGACCATAGGCGCCAAGGAACTCCTCCCCGGCGAAACCCTGCTGGCCTGATGCTCCTGTCCGTATAGCTGCTTGCGCTTGATGTCAGCCATATGCAGCGGTATTTACTCTTGAATACCTTGCAGAGCCTGCGCCAGCGGCTCCTTTTTTGCAGGAACAGACTGTCACCGGGCAGGGCTTGAGGGCCTCTATAGTGGGGGCGCCGCGCGCTGGCGCGCACTACACGCGACTTGCGCAAACCAGGTTCAGGCCCGGCCTCGGCCTCAAGAAAGCCGTCCTGGTGCATTCCTGCGTGCATAAGTCCCTAAGATTCCTTCATGCGTATTTGCTGCACCCACTTGCTGCGCTGGCTGCTGGCGCTTCACCTTGGCATCGGCCTGGCCTTCGCGGCCGACCCCGCCATCATGGGGGACGCCCAGGCCGGCCTCCAGGACCAGATCCAGTCGGCCTCGGCCGCGCTCGACCAGGTCCACCAGTCACTGGACGATGCGGACGCGCCCGAGACCCTGCAGACCCTGTCCGAAAACGCGCTCAAGGCCAAGCGCGATGCCGATGCCGCCGTGGCGGCCCTGGAGCCCCTGCTCAAGCAGATCGATGCGCGCATCGCCCAGCTGGGCCCGGTGGCGCCGGGCGGCGACGAGGGCAGCGACATCAAGCAGCAGCGCAAGGAGCTGGACCAGCGGCACAACGACCTGGATTCGGCCATCAAGCGCGGCAAGCTGCTGTCGGTGGAGGCGGCCCAGACCTCGGATTCCATCGAGAAGATGCGCACCCAGCAGTTCAACGAGCAGATCGCGAGCAAGGCCGCCTCGCCGCTGTCGCCCGCGCTGTGGCAGCAGTTCGCCAGGCAGTTGCCCGCAGACCTGCTGCGCATCCAGGCGCTGGCACGCCAGGGCCGTGCCAGCCTGGACGCGGCCATCGCCAAGAACGGCTGGAGCACGCCGCTGTGGGGGCTGGCGCTGGCCTTGTTCCTGCTGTTTCCGCTGCGCATGGGGCTGCGACACCTGGGCCGCCGCTATGCGGCCTCCGACCGCGCGCCCGACGGCCGCCTGCGCCGCACCGGCCTGGCCGTCTGGCTGCTGCTGGTCGGCACCCTGCTGCCGGGCCTGGCCAGCCTGGTGCTGGTGGAGGCCTTGCGGTCGGTCGACGCCATCGCCCCGCGCCTGCAGTCGGTGGCCGATGCGTTCGTCAAGGCCTCCTTCGTGGCGGCCTTCTTCCTCTCGATCAGTGCCTGCCTGCTGGTGCCCCGGCGCCCGTCCTGGCGGCTTTTGAGCATCGACGATCTCGCGGCCCCGGCCCTGGTCCGCTATGCCTGGGGCGCCGCGGCGCTGGCCTGGTCTGCCATGCTGCTCAACGCCATCGACGTGGCGGCGCGCACCAGCGCGGTGAGCACGGTGGCGCTGGACGGACTGATCGCGCTGACCTATGTGGGCCTGATCATGGCCTCGCTGGTCACGCTCAACCGGCAGCGCCACCGGGCGCAGGGAACCCCAAAGGACGGGGACGGCTCCCACCCGCCCGAAGCCGGCCACCCGGTGCAGCGCAGCGGCTGGCTGACGCTGGCCTGGCTGGGCGGGCACCTGACCGTGCTCACGGCCTGGATCGCCACCCTGCTCGGCTACCTGAACTTCTCGGTCTTCGTCACCACCCAACTGGTGTGGATGACGGTGGTGGTGCTGGCCACCTCGCTGCTGATGAAGTTCGCCGACGACTTCTTCCTCTGGTTCTTCTCGCCCGACAGCCGCACGGGCCGCGGCTTTCAGCTGGCCACGCGGCTGAGCACGGCGCGCGTGGAACAGATCGGCGTGCTGCTGTCGGCCCTGGTGCGCATTTGCCTGCTGCTGCTGGGCGCGGCCGGGGTGACCGCCACCTTCGGCAATTCCAGCATCCTGCTGGGCTGGTTCGACACGCTGTCGGGCGGGCTGACCATCGGCGGCGCCGTGCTCAAGCCCATTGCCGTGGTGCGCGCCGTCATCGTGCTGGTCGCGGGGCTGACGCTTTTCCGCACGCTGCAGCACTGGCTGGTGGAGACCTACCTGCCCAAGACCGAGCTCGACATCGGCGCGCGCAACTCCATCAGCACCGTGGCCCGCTATGTGGGCATCATCCTGTCGGCGCTGTGGACGCTGGCCGCGCTGGGACTGGGCTTCGAAAAGCTGGCCCTGCTGGCCAGCGCGCTGTCCGTGGGCATAGGCTTCGGCCTGCAGGCCATCACGCAGAACTTCGTCTCGGGCCTGATCCTGCTGGCCGAGCGCCCCGTAAAGCTCGGCGACCGCGTGCGCATCGGCGACATGGAAGGCAATATCAACCGCATCAGCGTGCGCGCCACCGAGATCCAGACCGACGACAAGGCCACGCTCATCGTGCCCAACTCGGAGCTGATCACCAAGGCCGTGCGCAACATCACCATGGACAACGCGCTGGGCCGCATCGCCATGCCGTTCGCCGTGCCGCTGTCCACCGACATCGTCCAGCTCAAAGAACTGGTGCTGGACATCTACGCGCAGCACGAGGCCGTGCTGAAGGACCCGGCGCCCAGCATGTACGTGGATTCGCTAGGCGGCAGCACCATCAACATCACCAGCTTCGGCTATGTCTCCAGCCCACGCAATGTGTACGGCACGCGCAGCGACCTGCTGTTCGCCCTGCTGCAGCGCACGGCCGCGCAAGGCATCGCGCTGGTCTCGCCCACGGACATCCGCGTCATCCAGGCCCCGCCGCCGGGGGCGGCCGCCAGCGCGGCTCAAGGCCCGGAACACCCTGCCTGAGCGTTCTGCAGCCGCGCGCGCAGCGCCAGGCAATACGCCAGGACCCGCGCGTCGTACAGCAGCTGCATATGGGCCGCATCGTCCACCACGTGGACTTCGCTGCCGGGCAGCTGGGCCAGATCGGGCGGGAACACGATGTTGTCGCTGCGGCTGCACCAGCAGCTGAAGGCAACTTCCGCGCCGGGCGGGCCCAGCCGCTGCAGCCACGGGCTGTGCTCGCGCATGTCGCGCGCCGGCAGGCGGTGCGCAAACCGGGCCAGCCAGGCGCCCCGGTGGGGCGTGGCCACCGTGACCACATGGGCCGCCAGCTGCGCGCGCTCGCTGGCAGGCAAGGCCTTGAGCCAGGCGCGCACCACCAGCCCGCCCATGCTGTGCGCCACGATCAGCGGCGCCCTTCCCGTGTGCCGCACCACCTCGCGCGCGCAGCGGTCCAGGTCATTCACCATCGCATCCATGCTGTCGCCCTGGGCCGGCTCCAGCGTCACGGCCGCGCAGCCTATGCCCAGCGCCTTCAGCTGGCGCATCCACGACGCCCAGACCGCGCGGTTGCAGAAATAGCCATGCACCAGCACCAAGGCCACCTGTCCCGGATGCAGGCGGTCCGGCTGCGCAGGCGCCCGGAACGGAATGCGCCAGCCGAACAGGTACACACTCAGCCGCCATTCGGCCCACCAGGCCCGCACCAGGGTCCACGCCGGCGGCACCGCCAGGGCCCGCGCACGGCAGGCATGGCGCATGAGCAGCATCTGCACGCCCAGCTGCATGCCGGCGCCGCAGGCCAGCACGGCCACGCCGGCCACGGCCAGGCCCGGATGGCCGCGCCACCAGTAGGCCAGCCACGCCCCGGCGGCCAGCCCGTTGCCCAGCACCACCATGCGCCATATGCGTGCGTTCACAAGACCGCTCCTCCCGGTGAAATGAGCATCACCGTAGCAGAACCGGAGTCGGCCTCAAAAAGCCGCGGCAGCTAGGACAAGCACTGGTAGCCCCTGGCCGGTACAGCCCTCAGAATCGTCCGCAGCCGCCTGGCTGCCTGCGCCCGCCTCGGGCAGCGGGCCGGTTTCTCCCTCCTTCCCTGCATGCAACCCACCGCGCCGGGTTTCGGCCCTGCGCGGCTTCAGCGAGATTCAGCGAGATATGGATATGGACGCAGCGCCCTGGCTCAAGAACTACCCCGCCAACGTGCCCCACGAGGTGCATCCCGAGCAATACCGCTCGCTGGTGCATCTGCTCGAGGAAGCCTTCAGCCAGCATGCCGAGCGCCCCTTCTCGGTCTGCATGGACCGCTGGATGAGCTATGGCGAGCTGGGCCGGCTGTCCGAGCAGCTGGGCGCCTGGCTGCAGGGCCTGGGGCTGGAGCCCGACGCGCGCGTGGCCATCATGCTGCCCAATGTGCCGCAGTTCGCCGTGAGCATGGCGGCCGTACTGCGCGCAGGCTTCATCTGCGTGAACGTGAACCCGCTGTACACCGCGCGCGAGCTCGAGCACCAGCTCAGGGATTCGGGCGCCACGGCCATCATCATCCTGGAGAACTTCGCCCATACCCTGGGCGAGGTGCTGGAGCGCACCGCCATCCGCCATGTGTGCCTGACGGCCATGGGCGACCTGCTGGGCGGCATGTACGGCAGCTGGATCACCTTTGCCGTGCGCCACCTGGCCAAGATGGTGCCCGCCTACACCCTGCCGCTGGGCAGCGACCGCCAAGTCACGCCTTTGCGCAAGGCGCTGGAGGCCGGCGCCGCGCGCAGGCTGGCGCCCAGCGCGGCCACGCTGGACTCGGTCGCCTTCCTGCAGTACACGGGCGGCACCACGGGCCTATCCAAGGGCGCGGTGCTCACCCACCGCAACATCGTGGCCGCCACGCTGCAGGCGCATGCCTGGTTCACGCCGGCGCTGGACGGCAAGGTCAAGGCCGACGAGACCCACATCATCGCGGCACTGCCGCTGTACCACATCTTCGCGCTGACGGTCTGCCTGTTCGCCATGCGGCTGGGCGCCAGCCAGAGCCTGATTCCCAATCCGCGCGACATCCCCAAGTTCGTGAAGGTGCTGCAAAAGCGCCCGTTCCACATTCTTCCGGCCGTCAACACGCTGTTCAACGCCCTGCTCAACAACGCCGAGTTCCGCGCGCTGGACTTCTCCCAGCTGCGCGTCTCGCAGGCCGGCGGCATGGCCGCCTCCGAGGGCACGGCGCGCCAATGGCAGCAGGTCACGGGCAGCGTGATGATCGAAGGCTGGGGCATGAGCGAGACCTGCGCCATCGGCACCAACAACCCCGTCACGGCCCGGAGCTTCAGCGGCACCATCGGCCTGCCGCTGCCCGGCATCTCCATCGCCATCAAGGACGACGAGGGCCGGGACCTGCCCATCGGCGAGGCTGGCGAGCTGTGCATCAAGGGCCCCAACGTCATGCGCGGCTACTACAACCAGAGCGCCGAGACCGCCAAGGCCTTCACGGACGACGGCTATATGCGCACCGGCGACATCGGCGTGATGGACGCCGAAGGCTATACCCGCATCATCGACCGCAAGAAGGACATGATGGTGGTCAGCGGATTCAACGTCTATCCGAACGAGCTGGAGAACGTGATCTCGCTATGCCCCGGCGTGCTAGAATGCGCGGCCGTGGGCGTGGCCGACGACAAGCAGGGCGAGGCCATCAAGGTCTATGTGGTGCGCAGCGACCCTTCGCTGACCGAGGAGCAGGTGCTGCGCTACTGCCAGGAGCAGCTGACCGGCTACAAGCGTCCGCGCTTCATCGAGTTCCGCGACGAGCTGCCCAAGACCAATGTGGGCAAGATCCTGCGCAGGGAACTCAGGACTACCCCCTGAGCCGCGTTGCGGCTTCCCCCGGGAAGGGGGACGACACCTTCGCCGCGAGGCGGCTCTTGCTCGGCGTCCCTGGTCTGGAATGCGCGAGTTTTATAGGCCTTGAGCAATACCACCCCTCCATTGGCTCATCGTTCGAATCTCAAAAAATCGACGGCATCTCAATCGACTCTCGAAAAGGTGCTAGAATTGCGGTCTTCGGGTGATTAGCTCAGCGGTAGAGCACTGCCTTCACACGGCAGGGGTCACATGTTCGATCCATGTATCACCCACCAGGTTTCGCGCGATTAGCTCAGCGGTAGAGCACTGCCTTCACACGGCAGGGGTCACATGTTCGATCCATGTATCGCGCACCAAACGAAAAGCCTCTTGATTGCTCAAGAGGCTTTTTTTTTTGCCCAGCCCTCATGACAAGCACGGACTTGCCGACATAGCTGCATATCCACACATTTCGTGGAGAGGTAGAAGGCAGGGACGATGCAACTGAAGGATTTGACGATTGGCAAGCGGCTGGGTATTGGCTTTGCCCTGGTGTTGCTGGCCTTGATCGCCAGCACGGCGATCAGCGTATTGCGCCTGCACGCTCTTGAAACCGCCACGCGCCAGATGATGGACGTCCCCCTGTCCAAGGAGCGGATGCTGGCGGACTGGAGCCGCTACGTCTATGGCGGCATACGCCGCACGATCGCCATCGCCAAGACCGGCGATGCCGCCCTGGCCGAAATGTTCGCCAAGGATTCGGAGACCAGCACCAAGAACTCCCAGGACCTGGCCAAGCAGATAGAAGCACTGCCCAGCTCCGACGAGGAAAAAGCCATACAGCAGAAGTTTGCCCAGGTGCGCAAGGATTACCTGAGCACGCGCAATGCCATCGGCAAGGAGCAGGAGGCAGGCAACAAGGCCGAAGCGGCACGGCTGCTGGAGCAACACTTCCTGCCCACCGCAAAGCTCTACGAGAACACGCTCGATGAGCTCGTGAAGCTGCAGCGCCGCACCATCGACGAGTTGGCCGACCAGGTCAGCGACATGGCCCGGCAAAGCCGCCAGCAGCTGATATTGCTGGCGGCTCTGCTGACGGCGTTTTGCATCTGGTGGGCCTGGTGGCTGACCCAGGGCATTACACGCCCCATCCACCGCGCCATGGCGGCCGCGTCGCGCGTGGCCCAGGGGGACCTTGCCAGCGATCTGTCCCGCGACGAAAGCCTGATACGCAAGGACGAAACCGGTCAGTTGCTGCGCTCGCTGCGGGACATGAACGAAGGCCTGGTGCGCATCGTCGGCAACGTGCGTGCCGGCGCCGAATCGATTGCCGGAGCCTCACGTCAGATCGCGGCGGGCAACCTCGATCTGTCGTCTCGCACGGAGCAGCAGGCCAGCTCGCTGGAGCAGACCGCCGCCTCCATGGAAGAGCTCACCGCTACGGTCAAGCAAAACGCCGACAACGCGCAGCAGGCCAACCAGCTCGCGGCCACAGCCTCGAGCGTAGCGGGCAGGGGCGGCACCGTGGTATCCCAGGTGGTGAGCACCATGGAGGCCATCAACGCCTCGTCGCGCAAGATCGTGGACATCATCAGCGTCATCGAAGGCATTGCTTTCCAGACCAACATCCTGGCCCTCAACGCCGCCGTGGAAGCAGCCCGCGCGGGCGAACAGGGGCGTGGCTTTGCCGTGGTGGCCAGCGAGGTGCGCGCGCTGGCAGGCCGCTCGGCCGAGGCCGCCAAGGAAATCAAGGCCCTGATCGGCGACTCGGTGACCCAGATCAGCCAGGGCAGCGAGCTGGTCCACCTCGCAGGCAACACCATGAAGGAGATCGTGGACAGCGTTAGGCGTGTGACGGACATCATGGGCGAGATCACGGCAGCCACAAGCGAGCAAAGCGCGGGCATCGAACAGGTAAATCAGGCCGTGGTCCACATCGACCAGGCCACACAGCAAAATGCCGCCCTGGTCGAACAGGCCTCGGCCGCGGCCCAGTCCATGCAGGAACAGGCCAACCAGCTGACGCAAACCGTCAGCGTATTCAAACTGGGTCATGTGGGCTGAGAGTGCCTGCCGCTCCGGGCTTTTCCAGGTCATCGGAGTGGAGGCTTTCCGTGCTTTCCGCTAAAGGGTCGTAGCCATTTTTTTGGCATATCTGGCACCCACGCTGTCCGGTACGATGCCTTCACATGGCAGGTACTCTGCTACGCTTTGCCGCAGGCGGCGCGCAGCCGAGCTCGCCCCACCCTACAGCTCCATCGAGCACGTTCCACGATGTCAGACTGCCTCCCCTCCCTGCCGCCCGGCATGACCGTGCTGGAGCGCGGCTGGCTTTCCGCCAACAACATCGTCTTTGCCGCGCTGCCCGGCGATCGCGACAGCGATGGCGAAGGCGCGGCCGTGGTGGACACGGGCTACGTCGCCCATGCGCCGCAGACGCTGGCGCTGGTCGAGGCGGCGCTGCAGGGCGCGCCGCTGGCGCGCATTCTCAACACGCACCTGCACAGCGACCACTGCGGCGGCAATGCGGCCCTGCAGGCGGCTTATCCCCAGGTACAGACCTGGATAGCGCCGGGCCAGGCGGACCAGGTCCGGGCCTGGGACGAAGCCGCGCTCAGCTACCGGGCCACGGGTCAGGAATGCCCGCGCTTTGCGGTCACCGGCGTGCTCCAGCCGGGCGGCACGGTGCGGCTTTCCGGCCGGGACTGGCAGGTGCATGCTGCGCCCGGACACGACCCGCACTCCATCATCCTGTTCGAGCCCGCCAGCCGCACGCTGATCTCGGCCGATGCCTTGTGGGAGAACGGCTTCGGCGTGGTCTTTCCCGAGATCGAGGGCCTGGCCGCCTTCGACGAAGTGGCCGCCACGCTGGACGTGATCGAGCGCCTGCAGCCGCTGGCCGTGGTGCCCGGCCATGGCAGCGTGTTCGCCGACGCAGGTCCGGCCCTGGCCACGGCCCGCAGGCGGCTGGACGGCTTCGTGCGCTCGCCCGAGCGCCATGCCGGCTATGCGGCCAAGGTGCTGCTCAAGTACAAGCTGCTGGAATGGCAGGGCATTGCGCTGCCGGCGCTGCAGGACTGGGTGCAGCGCACGCCGTATTTCGGCCTGCTGCACCGGCGCTATTTTGCGGACCAGGGGCTCCATCAATGGCTGGACGGCCTGATCGACGGCCTGGTGGCCAGCGGCGCGGCGCTCAGGCAGCCTGTCCCCGGCAATCCCGACATGCTGCTGAACCTCTAAGCCGCCCGGACTATCAATCTTGATAGCTGAAAGCGCTTGCTGCGCGTGCGCTACCGCCGCTTTGGTCTCAGGATTCGCTGAGTTCCTCATGGTGGCCGGCCTCGCCATGCTTCCAGTAGGAAGCAATGCGCATGCGCCTGGGATGGGCGCCGGGCTTGGCCACAATGGCTTTGCGCAGCTCGGCCATGGCGCGGTTCTCGCCGGCGGCCCAGATGAAGCCCTCGCCTTCGGGGATATCGAGCGCCTGCACGGCCGCGGCCAGCGAATCCACCCACTGCAGGTCCAGCGCGGCCGCGCTGGTCCACGGGCGCCGGTCGGCGGGATTCGCCAGCTGCACGCGCACGATGGCGCGCACACCGGCCGGCAGCTCGGCCAGCCGGCGCTCGATGGCCGGCATGGCGGATTCGTCGCCCAACAGCCAGTGCCAGGAAAGATCCGCCGGAATCACCAGGCTGCCGCGCGGCCCGGCCAGGCCCAGCCACTGGCCCAGGGGCGCCTGCAGCGCCCATTGCACGGCCGGACCAGTGTCGTGCAGGGCAAAGTCCAGCTGCAGCGTGTTGGCAGCGGCATCGAAGTTGAGCGGCGTGTAGTCGCGCATGATGGGGCGCTCGCCCTCGATATGCGGGCGGCCGTCGACGATCCGCGGCAGATTGGGCCGGTCCTGTCCGGCCTGGGGCAGGATGAGCTTGGTGTGGTCGTCGAAGCCGGCGCTGGCAAAGCCTTCGAGCTCCGGGCCGCCCACGGTCAGGCGCACGAAGCCGGGGCTGGTCCGCTCGCGGGCCAGCAGCTGGACATGGCGGGCGCGGAACGGATGGCGCACGCGCTGCAGCACCGAAGCGCCCGCAGCGGCGGAACTTGTCTGAGAATTCTGGGAAGAGGACATCGCTTCGCAATAAGTTGATAAAGTCCACCAAATATCGATCAATAAGTTGATTCTGTCAACAATACCCCCGCGCCTTATGAACTCTTCCCTGTCCATCGACGTGTTCGAGACCCTGCACGATCTGCTGCACCTGTTTCGCGCGCGCATGCGCAAGTCCATGGAATCCGTGCATCCCGAGCTGACCTTCAACGAGGTGCGCGTGCTGGTGCACACGGGCCGCCAGCCCGGCATCACCCAGAAGGACATGGTCGAGCACAGCCATGCCGACAAGGCCCAGATGGCGCGCACCCTGGCCCTGCTGCAGGAAAAGGGCTGGCTGCTGCGCACGGCCAGCGCCACGGACAAGCGCGTGCGCTGCCTGCACCTGAGCGCGCAGGGCCAGGCCCTCTATGCCCGGCTGCGCAGCACGCGCGAAGCGCTGGCGGCCGAGCTGCTGCAGGACTGCCCGGCCGAACTGCAGGCACGGCTGCTGGAGCTGCTGCAGCAGGCGCGCGACAGCGCCCGGCGCAACGGCCGGGCGCATGACGGCGAGCCGGCCGATGCCTGAATAAAAATGGAGCTGCCAGCGCCTGCATCATCACGATTTCACGGTCTTTTCACCATGAAACCATGACACATGCAGCGCTGGCAGCTCCCGATTTCGAAGCCCCTGCGTTTCAGGCGCCGTGCGCCCCGCTCAGGGCAGGTCCTTCATGGTTTCCGGATCGTTGGCCGGGCGCGGGCCCACGGTGCCCAGGCGGCTCTTGAGCGACTGCGGCTGGCCCGTGATCAGGGCCGCATAGTTGGTGGTGTTGGACAGCACCTTCTTCACGTAATCGCGCGTCTCGGTGAAGGGCACGTTCTCGGCCCAGATGGCCGCGTCCAGCACCGGCCCGTTGCGCCAGCTGCGCGGGCGGCCCGGGCCTGCGTTGTAGCCGGCCGCGGCCAGCGCCATGGAGCCCTCGAAGTCGTCCAGCGCCAGCTTGAGGTACGAAGTGCCGATGGTGATGTTGGTGTCGCGGTCGTTGATCATGTCGGGAGTGAAGCCCGTCATGCCGATCTTCCTGGCCGTCCAGCGCGCCGTGGCCGGCATGACCTGCATCAGGCCCGAGGCGCCCACGCCCGAGCGCGCATCCATGATGAAGCGGCTTTCCTGGCGGATCAGGCCGTAGACATAGGCCGGGTCCAGCCCGATGGCGCGCGACTTGGCCAGCACCGTGTCGTGGTAGGGCATGGGGTAGCGCTGGCTCCAGTCGGCAAAGGTCTTGGTGCGCTCGCTGGTATTGATGCAGCGGTCCCACACCTGACGCTCGCAGGCCAGGTCGGCCGCGGCCAGCAGTTCGCGGTCGCCCATGCCGCCGCCCTGGTGCAGATTGGTGGTGTAGTTCCACTCGCGCACGCCCTCGCTGCGCAGCCCGATCTGGATGGCGTACAGGCCGCGCACCAGGCCCGGGTTGGCGCGCGCCGCGGCCTTTTCCTCGCGCGTGAGCGGCGCGGGTGCGGGCGGAACGGTCACGCGCTGGCCGATCTCCTCCAGCGCCAGCTGCTCGTAGAAGCTGCCGGTGCCGGCCGTGTCCTCCAGCAACTGGCGGGCCTCGGCGCGCTCCTCGGCGTTCGGGCGGTCGGCCAGCATGGCCTTGGCTTTCCAGTAGGACCAGGTCGCGTCGGTGCGCTCGGGGCCCATGGCGTCGATGGCGCGGCGCACGGTCTTCCAGTCGCCGGCGCGCAACGCGGCGCGGGCCTTCCAGCCCAGCAGGTCGTCGTTCAGGTCCTGGTCGCGGCGCACCTTGGCAAAGTAGCCGACCGCCATGGGCGAGAGCTTGAGCGCCGCCTGCTTGCCGGCCACGGCCCAGGCCCAGTTGCGCTCCTCGCCGGCCAGCTGGGCACCCCAGCCGCCCTCGATCTGCGTGGCCGCCGCATCGGGATCGCCGGCCGCCATGCGGATCAGCGCCAGCAGCGCCAGTTCCTTGCGCTCGCGCCCGCGCGCCTTGCTCTGGCCGGACAGGTACTTGGCCGGCGAGGCGAATACCTGCGCCACCTGGTCGGCCGCATCGGGCGCGACGATGGCCACGGCATCGCGCACGGCCTTCTGGCGGTTGGCCTCGGCCGCCACGCGCGCGCGGCGCCAGACGTCGGCATCGGTCAGCTGCTTTTGCGCATACGCCTGGGCGGCGGCCAGCGTGCAGCCGTCGTCGGCATCCTTTTGCGCCAGCCACAGGTCGCGCACCTGCCTGCCCATGTCGGGCGCGCCGCGGCCCTGCAGGCTGTCCACCAGCAGTGCATAGCAGGTGACCGAGCGGTCGTCGCGCATGCGAAACTGCGGATAGACCTGGGCAAAGGTGCCCCAGTCGCGCAGCTTGCCCAGCTGCAGCAGCCAGTCGTTGCGCATGCGGTCTTCCTGGTAGGTGCCCGCATAGCGCGCCATGAAGGCCAGCACCTCGTCGGGCGCGGCGGTCTCCAGGCGGTTCTTGAGCTCCCAGTAGGCGGCCCATGGCTCCAGCGGGTGGCCGGCGGCCTGCGGCAGCAGCTGGGTCAGCGTGGCCTGGTCGCGCTTGCGAAACGCTTTCTGCATTTCCAGCAGGATGGCATCGCCCGAGTTTTGCGCCTGGGCCAGCGGCGTGGCCGCGGTCAGGAAAGAAGCCGTCAAAAGCGGTGTCAAAATCTTCAGCCAGTGCATGGAGGAAATTATCTGATGGACAAAGCAGCTCTGCGCCGCACGTTGATTGACCAGCGCCTCAACCTTCCCGACCGCCTGCAGCGCGCTGACGCCCTGCAGCAGGTGATGCGCTTCTGGCTGATAGACCGCCCCGACACCGTGATCGGAGCCTACTGGCCCATCAAGGGTGAGTTCGACCCGCTGCCCGCACTGCATCGCTGGAAGGAAGATGGCGAGCTACAGGGTACCCCACAACGGCGCAAGATCGGCCTCCCGGTGATCGATAAGCAGCGTAAGACGCTCAGCTTTCATGCCTGGTATCCGGGCTGCCCCATGGAGGAGGATGCCTACGGCATCCCCAAGCCCAAGGACACGGAAATCCTGGCCCCCACCCTGCTCTTCGTGCCCTGCGTGGGCTACGGCGGCGGCGGCTTCCGCCTGGGCTATGGCGGGGGCTTCTACGACCGCACGCTGGCCCAGCTGCAGCCGCGCCCGTTCACCGTGGGCCTGGGCTACGCCGAAGGCTATGTGGACGACTTCGAGCCCGAGCCCCACGACCAGCCGCTGGACGCCATCCTCAACGACAACGGCGTGGTCTGGCCCGTGCCGGGCCTGCCCGGGAAATAGGCCGCGGAAGCGGCTTCAGGCGGCGTGCCGGGCGCGCCACTGCGCCCAGCCGTGGGCCCGCAGCTCGCAAGCCGGGCAGCGGCCGCAGCCGTAGCCCCAGTCGTGCAGCACGTCGCGCACGCCCTGGTAGCAGGTGTGGGTCTCGGTGCGGATCAGCTCCACCAGCGCCTCGCCGCCCAGCTCCCGGGCCAGCTGCCAGGTCTGGGCCTTGTCCAGCCACATCAGCGGCGTGTCGATGCGCAGGCGCCGGTCCAGCCCCAGGTTCAGCGCCAGCTGCTGGGCCTTCATGGTGTCGTCCCGGCAATCGGGGTAGCCCGAGTAATCGGTCTCGCACACGCCGGTGACGATCACCGACAGGCCGCGCCGGTAGGCCAGCGCACCGGCCAGCGTGAGGAACAGCAGGTTGCGCCCCGGCACGAAGGTGTTGGGCAGGCCGTCGGCCTGCATGGCAAAGGCCACGTCCTCGGTGAGGGACGAACCGCCGATCTGCCTGAGCACGTCCAGCGACAGCACATGGTCCTCGCCCAGGCGCGGCGCCCACTGCGGAAAACGCTCCGCCAGCGCCCGGCGCACGTCCAGGCGCACCCTCATCTCCACGTCATGGCGCTGGCCATAGTCGAAACCCAGCGTCTCCACGCGCTCGAATTGCGACAGGGCCTGCGCCAGGCAGGTGGTGGAGTCCTGGCCGCCCGAAAACAGCACCAGCGCCGCCTTGTGGCGGCCGGCGCCGGGGGCGGCAAGGGTATCGGGACGGGACGTTGGGGAAGACGGTGCAGACATGCCCCGGATTACAACATTGCCGGGCAGGCCTCGCACCTGCGTGGGCATACCCGCCGTTCTTGCTAAGCTGGCTGCCTTCGCACCATCCGCACTTTTGCACAGGGGCCCTCCATGCTCACGCTCTATATCGGCAACAAGAACTACTCCTCCTGGTCCATGCGCCCCTGGGTGCTGATGCGCCAGGCCGGCATCCCCTTCGAGGAAGTGCAGCTGCGCTTCGACAGCTTTGCGCCCGACTCCAACTTCAAGCAGCGCCTGCAGGCCGTATCGGCCGCCGGCAAGGTGCCGGTGCTGGTCGAAGAGGGACTGTCCATCTGGGACAGCCTGGCAATTGCCGAATACCTGGCCGAGAAATTTCCCGAAAAGCATCTGTGGCCGCAACAGGGCCCGCAGCGTGCCCGGGCCCGCAGCATGGTGGCCGAGATGCACAGCGGCTTTACCACGCTGCGCAGCCTGTGCCCCATGAATATCGAGGCCCGCCTGCCCGAGGTGGGCGCCCGGCTGTGGGCCGACAACCCGGGCCTGCGCGAAGACGTGCAGCGGCTGGAAGTGCTGTGGACGCCGCTGCTGACGCAGGGCAAGGGCCCCATGCTGTTCGAGCAGTTCAGCATCGTGGATGCCTTCTTCGCCCCGGTCTGCATGCGCCTGATCACCTACGCCCTGCCCATACCGCCCCTGGTGCAGTCCTATGTCCAGCGCGTGCGCAATCTGCCTGCGGTGCAGGAGTGGGTGCAGGCGGCGCTGGCCGAGCACGACTTCCGCCCCTTCGAGGAACCGTACCGCAGCGCCCCTGCCAACTGACGGCGCCTAGGACCTGTTCACATACCCTGGCTTGCCCGGAGGGTTGTGCAGCCTTGGGCGTCTGCGGCGTTGCCGCTCCTTGCAAGGTGCCTACCTTGCTGCGGCCCGGCGCCTGGCATCCATCCCCAGGCTGCACAACGCGATCCACGTGCGTTATGTGAACAGGTCCTAGAACGGCTCGGCCAGCATGTTCACCAGGCTGTGCACGCCGTCGAAATAATTGCCCAGCCGCATGTTCTCGTTGAAGCTGTGCTGGTTGTTGTCGGCATTGACCAGGGGCACGATGACGAAGGGAATCCCCAGCGCCTGGACGGCCGCGCCGGTCGGCACGGTGCCCCCCATCATGCGGATCTGCACCGGAGCGCTGCCCCAGGCCCGGTCCATGCCGCGGCGCAGCCACTGGCCCACGGGCGCATCGAGCGGCGTGCGCACGGCCGAGCCCGAGGCCGAGACGCCGCCCATCTTCAGCGTGGCCAGCCGCGGATGGCGCGCGCGCTCATCTGCCGACGGGGCACCCTCGGTCAGATGGAAACCCTGGGCCTCGATATGGGCGCGCAGCAGCTTTTCCAGGCGCTCGGGCGGCGTTTCGGGAACGGTGCGCATGTCGATCTCGGCCACGGCCGTCGCAGGAATCACGGTGCGCGCCTTGGGGCCGACTTCCGCGCTCTGCAGGCCGCGCACGTTCAGCGACGGGTATTGCATGGACTCCTGGTAGCTGCCGCCCACGGATTCGGCCTGGGCGATGCCCAGGCGCCGGCGCAGCGCGGCCTCGTCATCGGGCACGGCCTGCATCACGGCCCTGGCCTGGCTGTCGAGCTCGATGCCGTCGTAGTAGCCCTTGACCAGTACCCGCCCTTCGTCGTCCTTCATGCTGGCCAGCAGCCGCGCCAGGCTTTGTGCGGGGTTGGCCGCGTAATTGCCGTAGTGGCCGCTGTGCAGCTCCTGGCTGGCGCCGTAGACGGTCAGCGTGGCCTGGGCCACGCCGCGGTTGCCGAAAACCAGGGTGGGCCGGTTGCTGGCATGCATGGGTCCGTCCAGCACCACCATGGCATCGGCCTGGAGCGCCTGCAGGTTCTCGCCGATCACGCGCCCCAGCGTGGGCGAGCCCTTCTCCTCTTCCGAGTCGAGCAGCACCTTGATGTCCACGCCCGCTTCACGCCCCTCGGCCTTGAGCGCGTCCAGCGCCGCCAGCAGCATCACGATGGGCGCCTTGTCGTCCGACGACGAGCGCGCGAATACCCGCCATTCCGGATCGATCTTCTCGCCCTGCAGCCGCTCTATCGGCAGCTCGGCCCAGCGGCCGTCGGCCGTGCGCTGCTTGAGCGTGGCCTTCCACGGGCTGGACTGCTGCCATTCCTCGGGCTTGACGGCCTGGCCGTCGAGGTGGGCATAGAAAAGCACCGTCTTGCGGTTGCCGGCCGCCGGCGTCTGCGTGGCCAGCAGCATGGGCTTGTCGCCGTTGGCCAGCTGGCTGACCGCAAAACCGCGGCGCTCGAAAGCCTTTGCGAACCAGGCCACGTTCTTCTGGATGTCGGCCGGCACGTTGGCGTCATTGGGCAGGGCCAGCACATCGATCCACTCCTGCAGGCTGGCGCGGGCGGCCTGCCGCGTGGCATCGGAGGGCGGGCCGGCAAGAACCGGCAGGGCGGCGAGCGCCACCAGGCCGGCAACGGCCAGGCTCATGGAGTGCGGCCTGAAGGACCAGGGCATGGATATGTCTCCTTGAAGAATGGGGGATGAAGATGGAAGAAACGGGGGAGGCCAAGACCGGCCGACGGGATTTTCAACCCGCCACGGCGATACGCCATGGCATGGCGGCGACACCGCCCGGAGCCCGCGCTCGCCGCATGCGCCCTGTGCAGGCCCTACCATTGCGGCATGAGCGAAATCAAGGTCTACCAGGTCGGCGGAGCGGTACGTGACCGCCTGCTCGGCCTGCCGGTGAACGATACGGACTGGGTGGTGGTCGGCGCCACGCCCGAGCAGATGGCTGCCCGCGGCTATGTGCCGGTGGGGCGCGACTTCCCCGTCTTCCTGCACCCCGAAACCCATGAGGAATATGCGCTGGCACGCACCGAGCGCAAGTCCGGCGTGGGCTACCGCGGCTTTGTCGTGCACACCTCGGCCGACGTGACGCTGGAAGAAGACCTGGCCCGGCGCGATCTCACTATCAATGCCATAGCTGCTCCCGCAAAGTGGGAGAGCACCAGCGAGCTTTTCGACCCCTATCACGGGCAGCACGATCTGCAGGCCAGGGTGCTGCGCCACGTGACGGATGCATTCCGCGAGGACCCGGTGCGCATACTGCGCCTGGCCCGTTTTGCGGCGCGCTTCACCGAATTCACGGTGGCGCCCGAAACCCTCCAGCTCATGCGGGAGATGGTGGCCGCCGGCGAGGTCGATGCCCTGGTGCCCGAGCGCGTCTGGCAGGAAGTCGCGCGCGGCCTGATGGAGGCCCGCCCTTCGCGCATGTTCGAGATCCTGCGCGAGTGCGGCGCACTGGCCGTGCTGCTGCCCGAGCTGGACCGCCTCTGGGGCGTGCCCCAGCGCGCCGAATACCACCCCGAGGTGGACAGCGGCGTGCACGCCATGATGGTGCTGGACATGTCGGCCCGCCTGCAGGCGCCGCTGGCCGTGCGCTTTGCCTGCCTGTGCCACGACTTCGGCAAGGGCACCACGCCCGCCGACGTGCTGCCGCGCCACATCGGCCACGAGCAGCGCAGCGCCCGCCTGCTCAAGCATGTCTGCGAGCGCTGGCGCGTACCCAATGAATGCCGCGAGCTGGCCGACCTCGTCGCGCGCGAGCACGGCAATATCCACCGCAGCGGCGAACTCCAGGCCGCGGCCCTGCTGCGCCTTCTGGAGCGCTGCGATGCACTGCGCAAGCCCCAGCGCTTCGAGCAGGCCCTGCTCGCCTGCGAATGCGATGCGCGCGGCCGCCTGGGCTTCGAGGAGGCGCCCTATCCGCAGCGCCAGCGGCTGGGCGCGGCGCTGCAGGCGGCCCGTGCGGTGGAGACCGCGCCCATCGCCCAGGCGGCCGCCGAACGCGGCCTCAAGGGCAAGGCCGTGGGCGACGCGGTAAGCCAGGCCCGTGAACGGGCGATCGCGCACTGGCTGCAGCAGCAGCCTCTCTAGCCGCCACGGCTCAGGGCGCGAGCCGGACCGAGGTATCCAGAACCTGCTGCTGCGCGGTACAGGCGGCGGCATCGGGCACCTTGCCCTTGCCGCGGGCGGCGGCCACCTCCTGCCGCGCCAGGGCCAGCTGCGCCCGGAACACCGCGTTGTCATGCAGCCGCGCCACCACGGCCGAACCCATGAGGCGGCCCGCCTCGATGTCGCTTGCCCAGTGGGCTCCGCACACGCCCCGGCTCTGCGCGAACGAACGCCCGCGCTGCAGCAGCGCATCGGCGCGCTCGGGCGCCACCTCGGTCAGCACCAGCGCCCAGGCCCAGCCTATGGCCGAATGGCCCGACGGATAGGAGCCGTCCCGGGCCAGGGCCGGCTCGTCGGCAGGCGTGCAGCTGGGCTCCTTGAATGTGACGAAGGGCCGTGTGCGCTGGTAATGGTCCTTGGCCTTGTAAGTGGCCAGTCCCGCGTCCGACAGCGTGCGCCGCAGCAGCATGTTCAGGTGCGGCGTGGCCTGTTCGGAGACCTCCACGCCCAGCGCGCAGGCAAACGCGTCTGCGGCCTGCGGAAAGCGCAGCTGCGCGTCCCGGGCGGCCTGGGCGCCGCGCGGCCCGGCGCGCAAGGCGGTCAGCGCGCGGTAGGCCTGGCCATCGGCCGCCAGCGCGGCCGAATCCGCCGCCGGCGGTGGCGGCAGCAGGGCCAGGCTGTCGGGCAGCTCGCCGTGCGCCAGATAACCCTTGAGATAACCCGAGCCGGGCCGGGATTCGCCGACCTGCGCGGCCGACACGGGCGGCTGCGATTCGGGCGGTGAAGCGGTGGTGGTGCAGGCGGCCAGCAAGGCCAGGGAAGCGGCCAGCGCCGCGCCGAGAGGGGCATTCATCATCTGTCTCCTTGTGTCATGGGTTTGAAAGCGCTCAAACCCGTACAGATTGATGGCTGCGCCGCCAAAACACCGTTAAAGAGGCGACAAACCCCGCGCTATTTGCAATCTCTCAGATCACCGACTGCACCCAGCGCACGATCTCGCCGGGCGGCAGGGCGCCCGAGATGCGCGCCAGCTCCTTGCCTTCCTTGAACACCACCATGGTCGGAATGCTGCGGATGCCGAATGGGGCCGAAGTCTGCGGATGGGCCTCGGTATCGAGCTTGGCGAACTGGGCCTGGCCGGCCAGCGTCTTGGCGGCCTGGGCAAAGCCTGGCGCCATCATGCGGCAGGGGCCGCACCAGGGCGCCCAGAAATCCACCACCACGGGCAGCTGGCTGCGGCCCGTGTGCCTGGCAAAGCTGTCGGCATCCAGCGCCACGGGCTCGCCGGTGACCAGCGGCTGGTGGCAGCTGCCGCAACTGGGCTGGTTGCCCAGTTGCGCGCGCGCGATGCGGTTCGTCGTGTGGCAGTGAGGGCAGACATAGTGCAGGGAATCGGACATGGGAAGCCTTTCTCGTTCGGACGCGGCAGCCCTTCGCATGGCCTCGCCGCACTCCCTGCATGTGCAGCCGGCGCCCCGGGATTCAAGCCAGACGGATGGCCTGAGAACACGTTCTCACAGCTTCACAAACCGTGCGACCAGCGCCGCAATCAGGCTCAGCACCACGGTGCTGGCCACGGGCAGGAAGAATTCGCGGCCGAAGAGCCTGAAGCGCAAGTCGCCCGGCAGGCGGCCCAGGCCGATGCGCTCCAGCCAGGCATGCAGGCCGTTGATGAGCAGCAGGGCCAGGAAGATGATGAGCAGCCAGCGGATCATGAGGCCGCCAGTATAGGCGGCCGCCGGAACCCTGACACCACTGCCGACGCAGGGGCCGGGATGGCGCAGCCTGCCATTCCGTTTGTGAATGAAGTGCTTCCCAAAGATTGATTGACGTCAATTGCGCTCCCTGCCCATGATCGGCCAGGCCATGCGCCCTGCAGGGCCGGATCCCACGCCCGTGGACAACAACGAGACAGCGAGACATTCCGTGCCCCAGACCTTCTCCCGCCAACAATTCCTCCGGGCCGCCGCGCTGCTGGCCGCCGGCCTTGCCGCCCCGGTCTTTGCCGCCGCCGACACCTACCCCAGCCGCGCCATCAAGCTGGTCGTGCCTTTCGCGCCCGGCGGCAACACCGACGTGGTGGCGCGCCTGGTCGGCCAGGGCCTGGCCGAGGCGCTGGGCCAGCCGGTGGTGGTGGAGAACGTGCCCGGAGCCAACGGCGCCATTGGCGCCAGCCGCGTCGCGGCGGCCGCCAATGACGGCTACACGCTGCTGTTCGGCACGGCGGGCACGCAGGCCATCAACCCCAGCCTGTACCGCAACCTCAGCGAAAAAAGCCTGGACGACTTCGAATACATCGCGCTGGTGACCTCCATTCCCAATGTGCTGGTGGTCAACGAGGCCAGGACGCCGGTCAGGTCGGTGGCCGAACTGGTGAGCCATGCGCGCGAGCGCCGCAGCGGCATGAGCTATGGCTCGCCGGGCGTGGGCTCGACCGTGCACCTGTCGGGCGAGCTGCTCAAGAGCGCCGCCCGGCTGGACCTGGTCCATGCACCCTACAAGGGCAGCGCTCCGGCCCTGAGCGACCTGATCGGCGGCCAGATCGACTTCATCTTCGAGAACATCACGCCGGCATTGCCCTTCATCCAGAGCGGCAAGCTCAAGGCGCTGGCCGTGACCTCCGCCGAGCGCCTGCCGCAGCTGCCCCAGGTGCCGACCATGAAGGAAAGCGGCTTCCCGTCCTTCGTCACCGCCACCTGGAACGGCGTGCTGGCGCCCAAGGGAACGCCGCGCTCCGTCGTCCAGCGGCTGGAGGCGGCCACGCTCAAGGTGGCCAGCAGCCCCGAATTCAAGGCCCGGGTCGCGGCCCTGGGCGGCGAGCCGCGCCTGCTGGGCTCGGCTGCGTTCCGCGATTTCACGCGCACCGAGTTCAGGCACTGGGCCGGCATCATCCAGGCCGCGGGGCTGGAGAAACAATAAGGCGTTACAACCGGTGGGTGCGGTCGCCGCGCACAAAGCCCAGCGGCGCCCAGGGCTGCACGCCCTTGGACAGGGCGATGACCTTGAAAAGCTCGCCCATCTCGTGCTCCATCACCAGCTTGGCGGCCATGGAGCGCGCCTTGAGGTTGGCCGCATCCATCCTGGGCGCCAGGCCGCAGTTGATCAGGAAGTGGGCCTGATTGGTATAGCCCAGCACCTCGAAGCCCGCATCCTGCGCGGCCACGGCCGTGCCCGTGAAGTTGACATGGGCCGTGATGTCCTTGAGGCCCACCTGCACCAGCGGATCGCTGTCCACCTGGTGCTGGTAGTGGCAGACCAGCGTGCCCATGTGGCGCTGCACATGGTAGTACTCGCTTTCGCCGAAGCCGTAGTCGATGAAGAAGGCCGCGCCGCGCTGGAGCTTCTCGCCCAGGGTGCGGATGAAGGCCTCGCCCTGGCGGTGGATCTCGGTCAGGTAGTCGTGCGGGCCGTCGATCTCCACGGGAGGGCGCAGCCCGGTCGGCCGGTCCTCCCAGGCAAAGGCCTCGCCGCCCTCGGCCTGCCTCACCGCCACGCCGCGCTCGAACCACTGGCCCTTCGTGCGCTGCAGCAGCTGCACCGGCATGGCATCCAGCACCTCGTTGCCCACGATCACGCCTTCCATGGCGTCGGGCAGCGCGTCCACCCAGCGCAGCAGATGCTCGTACCGGGCCAGCTTGAGCTGCTGGCGGGCGCGCAGCGTGCCCGAGAGGTCGACGATGGTGTAGCGCGCGGGCAGGCGGCCCCGGGCAGCCAGTTCGTCCAGGATCTGCAGGGCCAGCGCCCCCGTGCCGGCGCCAAACTCCCAGATTTCCCGGGTGTCTGTCCTGTCCAGCGCCTCGGCCAGCTGCGCGGCCACCAGCTGGCCGAAGATCGGCGAGATCTCCGGCGCCGTCACGAAATCGCTGCCCGATTCGGGCAGGGCCCCGAACTTGGCCGTCTCGTTGGCGTAGTAGCCCAGGCCCGGCGCATACAGCGCCAGCGCCATGAACCGGTCGAAAGGCAGCCAGCCGCCGGCTGCGGCAATCTCCTGTGCAATACGCGATTGCAAGGCGCTCGTTAAACTTGAGGGTTCTGTCGTCACAACCCGCATTTTTCCACGAATGTCCTCCCTTGCCCGAACACGCACTGTTTTGGTGACCGGCGCTGCCCGTCGCCTGGGACGCGACATGGCCCTGGCGCTGGCCCGTGCAGGCTGGCAGGTGGCCGTGCATTACCGCGGCTCCCGGCAGGAAGCTCTTGAAACCGTAGCTGCCTGCGCAGAGCTGTCGGGCAACAGCGCGGCTTTTGATGCAGATTTCTTTGGCGAGAGCGCGGTGCGCGCCCTGGTGCCGCGCGTCGTGCAGCATTTCGGCCGCCTCGACGCCGTGGTCAACAACGCCTCGCTGTTCGAGCACGACGATGTGCACGACTTCAGCTATGCGGCGCTGGAGGCGCACCTGCGCAGCAATACCGGCGCACCCATCCTGCTGGCCCAGGCACTGCATGCCCACCTCGAGGAGCGGGCCGCGGCCGAAGGCGGGCAGGCTGAACCCATCCAGGGCGCCGTGGTCAACGTGCTGGACCAGAAGCTCTGGAACCAGAATCCGGACTTTCTGAGCTACACGCTTTCCAAGGCGGCGCTGGAGGCTGCCAACACCATGCTGGCGCTGGCGCTAGCGCCGCGCGTGCGCGTGGTCGGCGTGGCGCCGGGCCTCACGCTGACCAGCCACATGCTGAGCCAGGAGCGCTTCGAGCAGCTGCACGCCATGAGCCCGCTGGGCCGCTCCTCCAGCGCCGAGGACATTGCCTCGGCCGTGTGCTTCGCGCTGGAGAACCGGGCGATGACAGGAACCACCCTGCTGGTCGATGGCGGCCAGCACTTACAGCGCTTCGAGCGCGATTTTTCGATGATGTGAGCGCCTGCTACGGCACCGCACAACAACTGCAATGACTTCCGCCTCCGGACAACAGATACTCACCCTCACGGGCCTGCGCTTCGACGCCAGCCTGGGGATTCTTGCGCACGAGAAGAATGCGCCCCAGCCCATCCAGGTCGATGCCGAGCTCCACCTGGGGCCCCAGCCCCTGGCGCCGCGTGACGATGACATCCTGCATGTGCTGGACTACCGCAAGGTGCGCCAGATCATCATCGACGAGTGCACCTCCGAGCATGTGAACCTGCTCGAGAGCCTGATCGGCAAGCTGGCCCAGCGCCTGCTGCAGCTGCCTGGCGTGCGCGGCGTGCGCGTGAAGATCGCGAAGCTGGAAATTTTTGATGACTGCGAAGTGGCCATTCGCATCGAAACCGGACAATGGTGAACCCCATGAATGCTGTGAACGACAACCCCTGGATTGCCGAAGAGGCTGCCGCCCTGGACGCGGCCGAAACTGCTGCGGCGCCCGAAGGCGAAGCCAAGCCCAACAAGATCAAGATCGAGCGCGAGCAGATCAAGCTCGAAAAGCGCCTGTGCCGCGAAGTAGGCCGCGCCATCCTCGACTTCAACATGATCGAGGAAGGCGACAAGGTCATGGTCTGCATGTCGGGCGGCAAGGACAGCTACACGCTGCTGGACATCCTGCGCAAGCTGCAAAAGCGCGCGCCCGTGAAGTTCGACATCGTGGCCGTGAACCTGGACCAGAAGCAGCCCGGCTTTCCCGAGCACATCCTGCCCGAGTATTTCCAGAGCATCGGCGTGGACTACCACATCGAGAACCAGGACACCTACAGCGTCGTCAAGCGCGTGGTGCCCGAGGGCAAGACCACCTGCGGCCTGTGCTCGCGCCTGCGCCGCGCCATCCTGTACAAGGTGGCCGACGAGCTGGGCTGCACCAAGGTGGCGCTGGGCCACCACCGCGACGACATCGTGCAGACGCTGATGCTCAACATGTTCTATGGCGGCCGCATGAAGGGCATGCCGCCCAAACTGGTCTCCGACGACGGCAGGCATGTGGTGATCCGGCCCCTGTGCTACGTGCCCGAGAAGGACACGACGCGCTGGGCCCAATACCAGAACTTCCCCATCATCCCCTGCAACCTCTGCGGCAGCCAGGACGGCCTGCAGCGCGTGGCCGTGGGCGAGATGCTGCGCGAATGGGACCGGAAGTTCCCGGGTCGCATCGAAAGCATGTTCCGCGCCATGGGCAACATCGTGACCACGCACATGATGGACCCCGAGCTGCACGACTTCAAGAACGCCCGGGCCACGGGCATCGCCGACCCCAACGGCGACATGGCGTTTGACCATGAAGAGCTTCCGGTTGCCGCCGGCCTGCCCGGCATGCAGGTGATACAACTGTCCTGAAGCGCGGCTGTTGAACCAAAGCGGCCGCCCAAGGTCCAACAAAGGCCCGTCACCCGCGGGCCTTTTTCACGAACAGGAGAGCAAGCATGAACAAGCGCTGGATCTACGCCATCGCGCTCACGGCCACCGCCCTGCTCGCGGGCTGCAGCACGGTGCGCGAAGTCAACAGCACGGTGCAGAGCTATTCCTCGCTGGGCGCCATTCCCGCGCCGCCGACCTACCGGCTGGAAACCCTGCCCTCGCAGCAGGGCCAGCTGAGCTTTCCCGCCATCGAGGCCCAGGCCCAGCAGGCGCTGGCCCGCGTGGGGCTGACGCGCGACGATGCGCGCGCCAGCCTGGTGGTGCAGATCAGCGCCGTGGCCCGCTATGCGCGCGACTACGCGAGCTGGCCCTATTACGACCCGTACTGGGGCCCGCGCTGGGGCTGGGGCATGAGCTACGGCAGAGGCTGGGGCTGGGGCTTCGGGGGCGGCATGTTCAACGAGCCGCCGCTGGAGTACTACCGCGCCGTGAGCCTGGTGATGCGCGACATCAAGACCCAGCAGATCGTCTACGAGACCTCGGCCCAGCGCCAGGATGTCTGGACCGACGACCCGGCCATCTTCGGCATTCTGTTCGATGCTGCGCTGACCGGCTTTCCGCGTCCGCCGCAGGGATCGCGCAATGTGCGCACGGTGATCCAGCCGGTCCAGGCCGCTGCCCCGGCCGCCGCAGCCACACCGGCACCCGCTCCGGCGGCCGCGCCGGCCGGCACCTCCGTGCGCTGAGGGCGCCGGTGGAGCAGCCGGACCGCTGCCCGGCGTTTTTGCAATCTTCCACACTTGCCCATGCATGCGCGCAGCCGGCGCGTGCTAACGTGCAGGCCTCTCGGTTACGCGGCCAGGCGCCGCCGCCGACCACGGAAAGGAATACAGCATGAAGCGATTTGCCCTCTCTGCGCTGGCCTGCGCCACCCTGGCCGCCAGCGCCTTCAGCGTGCAGGCCGGCGGCCTGACCGATGCCCTGCGCGGCCAGCTGGGTGGACAGCTGGGCGGTGGCGCAACCGAAAGCGGCTCCGGCGCAGCGGGCCTGGGCGGCATGCTGGGCAATGCCGGCGGCGGTGTGGGCGGAGGCCCGGCGCTGTCGGCTCTGGGTCTGGGCGGCCTCACGGGCTCGGGCACGGCCAGCAATGCGGCCGGCGTCATCACCTACTGCATGAGGAACAACTACCTGAACGCCGACAAGGCCGCCCAGGTCAAGAACCAGCTGCTGGGCAAGCTGGGCCTGGGCCAGCAGGAAGAACCCCGGGACGAGGGCTACCAGAACGGGCTCATGGGCCTGGTCAAGGGCGGAAACGGCCAGAGCTTCAGCCTCGACAAGGTCAAGAGCAACCTCAGGGAAAAGGCCTGCGACTTCGTGCTCGACCATGCCAAGTCGCTGATCTGACCGCACAAGGTTCCACACACGCCGATGCACCTGGACGGGCATCGGCTTTTTTGCGCCTGCAGGCCGGCTTGGCTGCTTTGGCGTCAGCACAGTACCGCGCGCATGTCGCAGCCCGCGGCGGCGGTTTGCATGACAATGGTCCGGTTACCAAGAGCACAGGTCTGCACCATCGCCATGCATGTCACGCGCATCATTGCCATCCGGCACGGAGAAACCACCTGGAACGTGGACGGCCGCATCCAGGGCCATCTGGATGTTCCGCTCAACGATACCGGCCTGTGGCAGGCCGAGCAGGCCGCCCGCGCCCTGGTCCACGAGCCCATTGCCGCCATCTACAGCAGCGATCTGCAGCGCGCCTATGCCACGGCCCAGGCCGTGGCCCGCGCTGCCGGGGCCGCGCTGCATGCCGAGCCCGACCTGCGCGAGCGCTGCTTCGGCCAGTTCCAGGGCCATACCTTCAAGGAAATCGAGGCCGCCCATCCCGAGGCCGCGCAGCGCTGGCGCAGGCGCGACCCGCAATACGTGCTGCCCGGCGGCGGCGAGTCGCTCGCCATGCTGCGCGAGCGCATTGCGCGCACGGTGGACCGCATCGCCAGCCGCCACGAGGGCGAGCAGATCGTGCTGGTGGCCCACGGCGGCGTGATGGACACCCTGTACCGCCTGGCCACGCGCCAGGATCTGCAGGCGCCGCGCACCTGGGAGCTGACCAATGCGGCCATCAACCGCCTGCTGTGGACACCCGAAGGCCTGTCTCTGGTAGGCTGGGCCGATACCGCCCATCTTTCCCCGGACAGCCGCGATGAAATCCATTCCTGAGTCTCTGCAAGCCCTGGTCGGCCAGGCCGCCCGCCGCATCGACACCCCCGCCCTGGTCATCGACCTCGACGCCATGGACCGCAACATCGAGCGCATGGCCCGCTTTGCCCGGCAGCACGGCGTGCTGTGGCGCCCCCATGCCAAGCTGCACAAGAGCGCGCACATCGCGCTGCTGCTGGAGCAGGCCGGCGCCTGCGGCCACTGCGTGCAGAAGGTCTCTGAAGCCGAGGCCCTGGCCGAAGGCGGCGTGAACAACATCTTCATCAGCAACGAAGTCGTCTCGCCGGCCAAGCTCGAGCGCGTGGCGCGCCTGGCCAAGACGCTGTATGCGCGCAGCGGCCGGCTGGCCATTGCCGTCGACAACGCGGAAGGCGTGGCGCGCCTGGCCAGGGCCATGCAGGAGGCAAAGGCGGCCAACGGCGCCATCGACGTGCTGGTGGAAATCAACGTGGGCCAGAACCGCTGCGGCGTGGCGCCCGGCGCGGCCGCGGTGGAGCTGGCGCGCGCCATTCTGGCCCAGCCCACGCTGCGCTTTGCGGGCCTGCAGGCCTACCACGGCGGTGCCCAGCATCTGCGCTCGGCCCGGGAGCGCCGCGAGGCCATTGCCCAGGTGCTCGGGCATGTCAACCGCACCCGCCATGCGTTCGATGCCGCGGGCATCGAACTGCCGCTGATCACGGGCGCCGGCACCGGCACCATGGTTCACGAAGCCGCCAGCGGCGTGTACGGCGAGATCCAGCCCGGCTCCTTCCTGTTCATGGACGCCGACTACGCGGCCAACGAGCACGATCCGGCCCAGCCGGTGTTCGAGCATGCGCTGTACGTCAAGACCCAGGTCATGTCGGTCGGCGAAGGCCGCGCCGTCTGCGATGCGGGCCACAAGTCCCATGCCGTGGACTCGGGCCTGCCCCGGCTGCACGCACTGCCGCCCGGGCAGGCGCTGCGCTTTGCGAACGGCGGCGACGAGCACGGCGTGCTCTATCCGGCCGAAGAGGCCGGCAACACCAGCGGCTGGCTGCCCGCGCTGGGCGAGACGCTGTGGCTGATTCCCGGCCATTGCGATCCGACGGTCAACCTGCACGACCATCTGATCGGCGTGCGCGGCGGACGGCTCAAGGGCGTGGTCGAGCGCATCTTCACCGTGGACGGCCGCGGCGCGCTGACCTGATCCGCTTTCAGGCTGCGCGCCACTCACCAAAAAGGAGCGCCTTGCGCCTGCCAGTCCATGGCTTCAGCCTTCTTAAAGGTTGAAAACCATCGCTGGCAAGCGCAAGGCGCTTCTCTTTTCGATATCCCCGCAGGGCGGCGATCAGGCCGGACGGCCGTAGGTCGAGGTGAACGTGGCCTTGGCGATGGTGTTGGCGTTGATCATGAAGCCGCAGATGGCCGCCGTGGCATCGTCGGGAATGTCCAGCCGCTCCACCGACAGCGCATGCACGGTGAAGATGTAGCGGTGGGGCTTGTCGCCGGGCGGCGGGCACATGCCGCCCCAGGCGAAGGCGCCGTAGTCGTTGCGCATCTGGCGCGCCCCGGCCGGCAGCGTGCTGCTGCCCTTGGCGCCGGCATTGGCCTGGAGTTCCGAAGTGCCGGCCGGCAGGTCCACCACGATCCAGTGCCACCAGCCGCTGCCCGTGGGCGCATCGGGGTCGTACACGGTCACGGCAAAGCTCCTGGTGTCTGCAGGGGCGCCGCTCCATTGCAGCACGGGCGACTCGTTGCGGCCGCCGCAGCCGAACACATCGGCCTCGAAGTGCGCGGGCACGCTGCCGCCTGCGGGAATATCGGGGCTGGAAAGGGTGAAGGTACTCATGCTTGTCTAGGCTCCTTTGCAATCCCTGGAGTATGCCGCGCGCACTGCGCCGCAGCCAGCACCGGACGGGATTGCCGTCCACCATTCATAATAATGAGAATCAATATCATATAGAATGAAAACGACCGGTGCAGCCCAAGGCCTGCGCTCCTCTTTTTCTCCCCGGATCCGCCGCATGCCGACTTCCGCCGCCTCTTCTCCGGCGCGTCCCGACGCTTCATGCCACTCCCGCCGCCAATGGCTGGCCGCTGCCCTGGCCCTGCCGGCGCTGGCCGCAAACAGCCGCGCCCGGGCCCAGGGGGAATCCAGGCCGCCCTGGCAGCCATGGCCCATGCCGGGCGTGCGCCAGCTGGACCTGCCGGCCGCGCCGCTGCCCGGCTCGGCCGCCGCGCGCCAGCACCGCGTGATGGTCTATGAGCCCGAAGGCGCGGTGCCGGCCGGCGGCCATCCGGTGATTTATGTGCTGGACGGCAATCTGATGTTCCCACTGGTCGCGCAGCTGGTGCACAACCGCGGCGCACGCGGCCAGGCGCTGCGCGGCGGCAGCGCCATCGTCGTCGGCCTGGGCCATGCCATGCCCGCAGGCGGCGCCGTCCACGACCTGGCGGCCCGTACCTATGACTACACCCCGCCCGGCGAAGGCGTGGGCCCCGATGCCCGGGGCCGCGCCCAGGGCGGCGCCGACCGGTTCCTGGATTTCTTCGCCGGCACGCTGCAGCCGCTGCTGCAGTCCGAGCTGCCGGTCGATGCCCGGCAGCAGACGCTGCTGGGCCATTCCTACGGCGGCCTGTGCACGCTGCATGCGCTGTTCACCCGGCCCGGCATGTTCCGCCACCACGTGGCGGCCAGCCCCTCGCTGTGGTGGGGCGGCGGCGCGGTGCTCAGGGAATGCCGGGCTTTCATCGCGCGCCACGGCGCGGGCGGCACGCCTCTGCCTGGATCGCCAGCCATGCCGCTGAGCCTGCATCTGAGCCAGGGCGGCAAGGAGCTGGAACCCCGCGTCCTCGGCGCCACGTCCGATCCCGGGCGCGAGGCTGCCGCGCTGCAGGCCCGGGCCCGGGGCAGCACGGCCGACCTGCCGGAAATGCTGAAAGCGGTGACCGGCCTGCGTACCTGCTATACCGTCTGGCCCGGTGCCGACCATGGCGGGGTCATGCCGTTTGCCTGCATGCAGGCCGTACAGATCGCACTGGCCGCAGCCTGACGCGGCCGCGAAGCGATCAGGGCGCAGCGTCCTCGGGCCACCAGCCGTCGGCGCGGCGCACCATGCGCGGGCAGTCGTAGGCGCCGACCACGGGAATCGCGGAGCCGTCGGCACGGCGCAGCTTTTCCTGCCACTGCGTGCCCTGGCGCATGGCCACGGCAATCGCGGCCACCTCGGCGCCGCAGCGCTGCAGCAGCGTCAGGCCGGCCGCCATGGTGGTGCCGGAGCTCACGGCATCGTCCACCACCAGCACGCGCCGGCCGGCGATCAGCGCCAGCTGGTTGGGGTCCACGTAGAGCAGCTTGCCCTTGCCCGGCGTGGTGATGGAGCTCACGGGCTCGGACAGCTCCTCGCGGTACCAGTACTTGCGCGAATAGCCCAGCGGCACGAAGCGGCCGTGGCCCAGCGCGCGGGCCACCAGCGGCGCAAAGGCCAGGCCCAGGGTGGGCAGGCCCACGATCACGTCGAAGGCATGGCCGCGGGCGCCTTCGGCCATGTGCAGGGCCAGCTGCTCCACCACGTCCAGGCTGGCCTGGTTGGCGATCAGCGAGGCCACGCAGCGGTCCGGCGCGGCGCCGGACGCCGTGGGCATGCCGCGCAGCGGCAGCACCAGGTAGCGGCCGTCGGGCAGGCGCGCGGGATAGCTTCTGGCATAGGGCGGATGGGGTGGCTGGGCCAGCTCGGCCTCGCCGACGATGGATTGCCAGTAACCGGTGGTGGCGTCAAAGCCCGGCAGGCTCTGGCCGGAGAGATCGATGGGGTTCATGCGCGGTCGCGGCTCAGGTAGGCTTCGGCCAGTTTCACCCAGTACGAGGCCGTCACGGGCAGCAGGTTGTCGTTGAAGTCGTAGCCGGGGTTGTGCACCATGCAGCCGCCCTCGCCCATGCCGTTGCCCACGATGAAGTAGTTGCCCGGCACCTCGTTCAGCATGATGGCGAAGTCGTCGCTGGCCTGCAGCGGCTGCAGGTCGGGGATCAGCCACTCCTGGCCGAGGAAGTCGCGTGCCACGCCGACGGCGAAATCCGTGGCGGCCGCGTCATTGATGACGGGCGGGTAGCGCCACTTGTAGTCCACCTCGGCCGTGGCGCGGTGCACGGCGGCCTGCGCATGGGCCATGGCCGTGATGCGCTCGCGCAGCAGGGCGCGCACCTCGGGGCAGCGCGCGCGGATGGTCACGCGCAGCTCGCAGGTCTCGGGGATCACGTTGGGCGCGTCGCCCGCATGGATGGCGCCCACGGTGACCACGGCCATGTCGTTGGGGTCGATCTCGCGCGAGCGTATGGTCTGCAGCGCCAGCACCAGGTGCGAGGCCACGACGATGGGGTCCACGGCCACATGCGGCATGGCGCCATGGCCGCCCTTGCCGCGGATGGTGATGACGGCCGTGTCCGAGCTGGAATACATCACGCCCGCGCGAAAGCCGAAGTGCCCGGCAGGATAGCCGGGCTCGTTGTGGAAGGCGTAGAGCGCATCGCAGGGAAACCGCTCGAACAGGCCCTGCTCCACCATCTTCCTGGCGCCGCCATGGCCTTCCTCGGCCGGCTGGAAGATCAGGTGCAGCGTGCCATCGAGCCGGTCCCGGCGCTGCGCCAGAACCCGGGCCGCGGCCAGCAGCGTGGCCGTGTGGCCGTCGTGGCCGCAGGCGTGCATCTTGCCGTCGTGGCGGCTCGCATAGGGCAGGCCCGTGGCCTCGCGGATGGGCAGCGCATCCATGTCGGCACGCAGGCCCAGGCGCCTGCCGCCTGCAGGGCCGCCGCCGCGCAGCGTGCCCACCACGCCCGTGTCGCCCAGCCCGCGGTGTACCTCGTAGCCCCATTCGGCCAGCCTGGCGGCCACGATATCGCCCGTGCGGTGCTCTTCGTAGGCCAGCTCGGGATGCGCATGCAGGTCGTGGCGCAGCGCCAGCATTTCCTGCGCCACGGCTGCCACCTCGGGCAGCACGGGCGGGTGGATTTCGGGATGGACGGGGTTGAGCGGCATGGCGGCTTATTCCTGCTGGATGTTGGCCGACTTCACGATTTGCGCGTAGCCGGCTTTTTCCTTCTTGAGAAAGCTGGCGAAGGTCGCCGGCGTGCCCGTGCCCGGCGTGGCGCCGCCCTCTTCCAGGCGCTTTCTCACATCGGGCAGCTTGAGCACCTCGGCCAGCTCGGTGGACAAGCGGGCCACCACGGCCTGCGGCGTTTTAGCCGGCACGAACAGGCCGGTCCAGGTGTTGAGGTCGAAGCCCTTGAGCTCGGGCGATTCGGCGAAGGTCATCACGCCGGGGATGGAATCGATGCGCCTGGCCGAGGTCACGCCCAGGCCCACGAGTTTCTTCTGCTGGACCAGCGGCGTGGCGCTGGTGGTCACCAGCATGCCCACGTCCACCTGGCCGCCCATCACGTCGCTGGTGATCTGCGCGCCGCCGCGGTAGGGCACGTGCACCAGCTTGACCTTGGCGCGCTCCTGCAGCATCTCCATGGCCAGGTGCAGCATGGTGCCCACGCCCGAGGTCGCATAGGTCAGGCCGCCGGGATGGGCGCGCGCCAGCGCGATCAGCTCGGTGATGTTGTGCGCGGCCAGGCCCGGGCGGGCCACGGCCACCACGGGCGCGATCGTGACCAGGCCCACGGGCGTCAGGTCGCGCTCGGCGTCGTACCGGACGGCCGAATTGATGAGCTGGGCAATGCTGATCGGGCCGTCGAAGCCCATGAGCAGCGTATAGCCGTCGGCCGGCGACTTCACGGCCTTGCTCACGCCCAGCACGCCGCCGGCGCCGGGCACGTTGTCCACCACGATGGACTGGTTCAGGCGCTCGCCGAGCTTCTGGCCGATCAGGCGGGCCGTGGTGTCCACATTGCCGCCCGGGCTGAAGGGCACGATCAGGGTGATGGGCTTGGCGGCGGGCCAGGCATCGCCGGCGGCGAACGCGGCGGGAGCGGTCAGGCCGGCGGCAGCCACCATGGCGGCTGCCGCCACGAGGAAGCGGCGGGATGTGGGCATGGAAAAGGATCGGCGAGGGGGCAAGCCTTCGATTATTTCACGCCCGTTACTCGGCAGCCATAACAGAAATTACTTAGCAAGCGTGTTCACCCTAGGATGGCTACCGCCGCCGCGCTGTCCACAATCGGTGCCCATGCTCTCCCCCAGCCAAGTCATCGTCCTGGCCACGCCGGTGTTCTTCATCCTCATGGCCGTCGAGTGGGCCGTCGGCATGCGGCGCGGGCGCAGCGCCTACCGGCTGGACGATGCCATCGCCTCGCTGAACCTGGGCGTGCTGAGCCAGACCAGCGCGGTCTTCACCAAGCTGCTGACGCTGGGCCTCTACACCTTTGTCGCCGGGCACCTGGCACTGGTGCAGGCCGACGCCTTCTGGCTCAGCCTGCCCGGCTGGCTGCTGGCCCTGGTGTTCTACGATTTCTGCTACTACTGGCTGCACCGCATGGGCCATGAGGTGGGCGTGCTGTGGGCGGCCCATGCCGTGCACCACCAGAGCCAGGACTACAACCTCTCCACCGCGCTGCGCCAGACCAGCTCGGGCGCGCTGCTGGGCTGGATCTTCTACCTGCCCATGGCCCTGGCCGGCGTGCCGCCGCTGGTGTTTGCCGTGGTCGGGCTGGTCGACCTGCTCTACCAGTTCTGGGTGCATACCGAGCAGGTGGGCCGCCTGGGCTGGTTCGACCGCTGGTTCTGCGCGCCCAGCAACCACCGCGTGCACCACGCCGTCAACGACCGCTATCTCGACAAGAACTACGGCGGCATTCTCATCGTCTGGGACCGCCTCTTCGGCACCTACAAGACCGAGGACGACGAGGAGCCCTGCGTCTACGGCACGCGCGGCCTGCTCAGGAGCTGGGACCCGCTGTGGGCCAATGTGGCGGTCTACCGCCAGCTCGCGCACGACAGCTGGCATGCGCGCCGCCTGGGCGACAAGCTGCGGGTCTGGTTCAAGCCGCCGGGCTGGCGGCCGGCCGACGTGGCCCGCCGCTTTCCCAGGCCGGCCTTCGACCTCGACGAGCACCGCGTGCGCTATGCGCCGGCCATGCCGGCCGGCCTGCGCTGGTTCTCTGCGCTGCAGTTCGCCGTGCTGGTCGCCGGTACGGCCGCCTTCCTCTGGCAGGCCGACCAGGCGCCGCTGGCCCACAACCTGCTCTGGTTCGGCGTGCTGCTCGCCAGCCAGTGGACGCTGTGCGCCGCCATGCAGGGGCGCATCAGCCCCTGGCTGGCACTGATGCTGCAAAGCGGCGCACTGGCCACGGCCACCGCGGCCCTGGGCCTGACCGGATGGCACCAGCTCTTCAAGCCGCTGGCCATGGTGTTTGCTCTTTTTTGCCTAGCAGCCAGCGCTCGCTCCTTCTTGAAATCCAATGGGAATCACGCCAAAAACCAGGTATGGATTGCGGCAGGCGCTCTGTTTTTTTCACTGGCCGGCGACGCGTTTCTCATGTTCGAGGGCTTTTTCATCCCCGGCCTGGTCAGCTTTCTGCTGGCCCACTTCTGCTACATTGCCCTGCTGCGCAGCGATGCGCCCTGGCTGGCCAGCCGCAGGGCCGTTGCCTGCATATCGCTGGTCGCCGCGGCCATGTATGCGCTGCTGTGGCTGGGCGGCCTGCCCACGGCCCTGCGCCTGCCCGTGCTGGCCTATGTGGGCGTGATCGCCACCATGGCCGCCCAGGCCTGGGGCCGGCACCGCGTGCTGCGCAACGCGGCCTCGCTGCTGGTGGCGGCGGGCGCCAGCCTGTTCATGCTCAGCGACTCGCTGCTGGCCATCAACCGCTTCGTCCAGCCCCTGCCCTGGGCTGCGGTCGGCGTGCTGGCCACCTATTACGCGGCGCAGGCCCTGATCCTGCACGGCTTTCTGAGACGGGCTGACACAATTCAGGGTTGACCCTAGGATGGCGAAACGGCGATAATCAAGGCTTCGCAATTTCAGGAGTCCCCACGTGGACAGTGCCAGTTCAACCAGTGATTCAACGCAGGCCGCAATGGCTGCGCTGCTGGCCGACTGACAGACTCCCCCTGGATCGGGAGCCGTCGTCGACCGCCCCGCATCCCTTGCCCCGCGACCTTCGCATCTTGCTGTTTTCCTTGTCTGCGCCCGAGCTGTCCTGCCGTGCGCAGCACAGGTAGCACCTGAAAACCCGCAAGCTCTGCCCGTCACTGAGATTTTTCGCGCCGCAGTCCGTTCCCGCTTCGAGCGAGCCGAGCCGTGACCGCGCGAGAACGCTTGTGCAGCGCTGCCGCCTGGCCCGCTCCCTTCAACAGGCATTAGCCGCCGAGGAGAACGCCATGAGCCACCGCCTGACCCATTCTCTGCGCCAGCTGCGTCCCCTGCGCCTGCTGCTGTGTGCCCCGTCCAGCCATGCGGGCCGCGCGGGCGGCACATCCCACCCGCCAGAGGCCGCGGCAACGGTTCCGCAGGCCCTGGAGCAGACGCGCGAACTCGATGCCCGCACCAGCTGGCCCACGCACCGCATCCGCAGCTTTCTGAGCACGCAAGGCCGCTTCGTTCGCTGAACGGCTTCACCGCCGTCCCGCGCTTCATCCACTTTTCTTGCAAGGAACACGTATGGATCCCGACCCGAGTCGATCTTGCGGCGCGCCCCCGGCGGCGCGCAACCGCAAGCCTGTTGGCGTGCGTGTTGGCCTGAAGGCAGCGCGCACAGACTGGAACCCCGCCCCGGGGTTGCGCGCCTGATGCCGTAGCAGCGGCGGGCGGCTCCCCGGGCCATCCCCGAAGGAGTATGCCCATGCAACGCCTCGCCTGGCTGCGTGTGCTCAAGCGCAGCCGCCCCGAATCTTTCCTCTCTGTCGACTCCCGCCACCATGGCCTCACGCATGCCGTGAGTTCGGCGCTGGCCGAGCGCCGCGCCGATGTGCTGCGCCACCTGGCCGACCGCCACGCCACCCCGCTGATGGCCGGCGCCATGGCCCAACTCAGCACGCGCCAGCGCGCCGATGCCCTGTCCCTGCTGACCCGCGAGCAGCGCAGCCGCATCTGCGAACAGCTGCGCGCCGAGGCACGGCGCCCCTGGCTGGCACGGCTGCCGTGGGCACGTTCCGGCACCTCCGCCAAGGCCCTGCACTGAGGGAGGCAGCCATGCAAATCCTCAAGAACCTGTTCCGGGCGTTTCTGCGCAGCCACCGCCTGGCGGGCCTGTTCGGCCGCCGCCCCATGCCGGCTGCCGGCCCGTCCACGGCCCTCGCCGTGCCGCCGGCGCTGGTGCAGGCACTGCAGTCCGCGGCCTGCAGTCCGGCACAGGCGCTGCTGCAGCAGTTGCAGACGTCGGCCCAGGGCCTGGGCCCCGGGCAGGCCCGCGAGCGCCTGGACCGCCACGGCCCCAACGAGGTGGCGCATGAAAAGCCGCTGCCCGCCTGGCTGCACCTGTGGCACTGCTACCGCAACCCCTTCAATCTGCTGCTGACGCTGCTGGCCGTGGTCTCCTACGCCACCGAGGACGAGAAGGCCACCATCGTCATCGCCAGCATGGTGCTGCTGTCCACGCTGCTGCGCTTCGTGCAGGAGGGCAGGTCCCGGCATGCCGCCGCGCGCCTGCAGGCCCTGGTCGGCAACCGCGTCACCGTGCGGCGCAAGGCCGGGGACGATGCCGCTGCGCCGCCTCCCGGTTTCCGCGACAGCGGCTACGGCCATGACGCCTCGCTGTCCGAGCTGCCCATGCGCGAACTCGTGCCAGGTGACCTCGTGGCCCTGTCGGCCGGCGACATGATCCCGGCCGACTGCCGCGTGCTGTCCGCCAAGGACCTGTTCGTGAGCCAGGCGGCCATGACCGGCGAATCGCTGCCCGTGGAAAAGGACGGCCGCACGCGCGCCGCCCTGGCGCCGGGCCAGCTGCTGGAAGCCGGCAATCTGCTGTTCATGGGCACCAACGTGGTTTCGGGTTCGGCCATGGCCGTGGTGGTCGCCACGGGCAACCAGACCTATTTCGGCACGCTGGCCGCCCGCATCACCCACCAGGACCGCACGGCCACGGCCTTCGAGAAAGGCGTGAACAGCGTCAGCTGGCTGCTGATCCGCTTCGCGGCCGTGATGGTGCCCGTGGTGCTGTTCATCAACGGCTACACCAAGGGCGACTGGGGCGAGGCCTTTCTGTTCGCGCTGTCGGTGGCCGTGGGACTGACGCCCGAGATGCTGCCCATGATCGTGACCTCCACGCTGGCCAAGGGCGCCGTGGTGCTCGCGCGCCAGAAGGTGGTGGTCAAGCGCCTGGATGCCATCCAGAACTTCGGCGCCATGGACGTGCTGTGCACCGACAAGACCGGCACGCTGACGCAGGACCGCATCGCGCTGGAGCGCCATACCGACGTGCAGGGTCGCCCCAGCGACGAGGTGCTGCAGTTCGCCTACCTCAACAGCTACTACCAGACCGGGCTCAAGAACCTGCTGGACCGCGCCGTGCTCGAGCATGTGGAGCTGCGCACGCGGCTGCACATCAACGAGGACTACCGCAAGGTCGACGAGATTCCGTTCGACTTCCAGCGCCGGCGCATGTCCGTGGTGGTGGCCGAACGCAACCATCACCACGAGCTGATCTGCAAGGGCGCGGTCGAGGAAATCCTGCAGGTCTGCACGCATATCCGGGACAGCGGGCGCGATGGCGACGCGGTGCTGCCGCTCACGCCGCAGCGCCGCGAGCAGGTGCGCACCGTCACCGAAGGCCTCAACAGCGAAGGCCTGCGCGTGGTGGCCGTAGCCATGAAGGAGGTGCCGCCCGACAGGGACAGCTACGGCATCGCCGACGAGGCCGGCCTGACACTGATCGGCTACGTGGCCTTCCTCGATCCACCCAAGGAGTCCACGCAGGCAGCGATTGCCGCGCTGCTCCAGCACGGCGTGGCGGTCAAGGTGCTCACGGGCGACAACGAGCGGGTGGCGCGCAAGGTTTGCCGCGACGTGGGGCTGCAAGTGGACCAGGCCGTGGTCGGCAGCGACATCGAGGCCATGGACGAGCAGCAGCTGCGCCGCACCGTGCAAACGCATGTGCTGTTCGCGCGCCTGACGCCGCTGCACAAGGAGCGCATCGTGCACGCGCTGCGCGCCAATGGCCACATCACGGGCTTCATGGGCGACGGCATCAACGACGCGCCCGCGCTGCGCGCCGCCGACATCGGCATCAGCGTGGACAGCGCCGTGGACATCGCGCGCGAGGCGGCCGACATCATCCTGCTGGAGAAAAGCCTCATGGTGCTGGAGCAGGGCGTGGTCGAAGGACGCCGCACCTTCAGCAACATGCTCAAGTACATCCGCATGACGGCCAGCTCCAACTTCGGCAACGTGTTCTCGGTGCTGATCGCCTCGGCCTTCATCCCGTTTCTGCCCATGCTGCCCATGCAGCTGCTGGTGCAGAACCTGCTGTACGACATTTCGCAGATCGCCATTCCGTTCGACAACGTGGACGAAGAGCAGGTGGCGCGGCCGCTGCGCTGGAATCCGCAGGACCTGGGCCGCTTCATGGTCTTCTTCGGCCCCATCAGCTCGCTGTTCGACGTGCTCACCTTCGCGCTGATGTGGTTTGTGTTCCAGGCCGATACGGCGGGGCGGCAGACGCTGTTCCAGTCGGGCTGGTTTGTGGTGGGACTGCTCACGCAGACGCTGATCGTGCACATGATCCGCACGCCCAGGATTCCCTTCCTGCAAAGCCGCGCCTCATGGCCCCTGCTGGCCACCACGGCAGCCATCATGGCCATCGGCATCTTCCTGCCCATGGGCCCGCTGGCCGGACACTTCAAGCTGCAGGCATTGCCGCCCAGCTACTTTCCCTGGCTGATCGTCATATTGCTGGCCTATGCTGTGCTGACCACGCTGCTCAAGCGCTTGTACATCCGAAAATATGGGTGGTGACCCTTCGGGCCGAACCGCGTCTTCCCGAGCCTGGGACGGCTCTTTGCCGACCGTCCCCGGCTTCACAGACCTGGGTAGAGTTCAACCGACAAAAACAACCAGAACTGCATGCAATCCCTACAGAACTTCCATCTGCTGGCCACGCTGAACACGGTGCTGTGCCTCCTCGTGGCCTTTGTCTGTGGCAGCATCATCGGCCTGGAGCGCCAGATACGCCAGCGTACGGCGGGCCTGCGCACCAACACCCTGGTGGCCGTGGGCGCGGCCGTGTTCGTGGACCTGGCCATGCGTGTCTCGGGCGCGGATGGCGCCACGCGCGTGATCTCCTATGTGGTCTCCGGCGTGGGCTTTCTCGGCGCCGGCGCCATCATGAAGGAGGGTGCCAACATCACGGGGCTGAACACCGCCGCCACACTGTGGGGCTCGGCGGCCGTGGGCGCCTGCGCGGGCGCGGGCCTGCTGCCCGAGGCCGGCATCGCCACGCTGTTCGTGCTGGCCAGCAACACCTTGCTGCGCCCCGTGGTCAACTACATCAACCGCCATCCGGTGGCCGAGCATGCCAGCGAGGCCACCTACTATGTGTACGTGATCTGCCAGCAGGCCGCCCAGGCCGATGTGCGCGAGGGCATGCAGGAGCTGCTGGAAGCGGCCAACTACCCGGTGCGCACGGTGGAAAAGCACGAAATCCACCCGCACAACACCGAAATCGAGGCCGAGCTGTTCGCCACGGCCGTGCATGCCGAGGAACTGGACCAGGTGGTCACGCAGATCGAGGCGCTGCCCGGCGTGCTGCAGGCGTTCTGGAGCGCCGGGCCGCAGAGCAATTGACCTCCTGAGCCGCTGCGCGGCTTCCCCCAGGGGGACGACGGCCTTTGCTGCGCGGCGGCGGGGCCGCCTAGCCCTTGCTCGGCGTCTCTCGCTTGGGTCGCGCCAGTTTTATGCCGGATCGTCTCCGGGGACGGGCAGGCCCAGGTGGCGGTAGGCGGCCTGGGTGGCCATGCGGCCGCGCGGCGTGCGCTGCAGAAATCCCTGCTGGATCAGATAGGGCTCGATCACGTCCTCGATGGTGCCCGACTCCTCGCCGATGCTGGCCGCGATGTTGTCCAGGCCCACGGGGCCGCCGTCGAAGCGGTGCACCACGGCTTCGAGCAGCTTGCGGTCCATGATGTCGAAGCCCTGCGGGTCCACATCCAGCATGGCCAGGGCCTTGTCGGCCAGTTCGCGCGTGATGCGGCCGTCGCCCTTGACGTCGGCATAGTCGCGCACGCGGCGCAGCAGGCGGTTGGCGATGCGCGGCGTGCCGCGCGAGCGGCGCGCGATCTCGAAGCAGCCTTCGTCGTCAATCGGCGCACCCAGCAGGCCGGCGCTGCGGCGCACGATGCGTGCGAGTTCCTCGGAGGTATAGAACTCCAGCCGCGCCACGATGCCGAAGCGGTCGCGCAGCGGATTGGTCAGCATGCCGGCGCGCGTGGTGGCACCCACCAGCGTGAAGGGCTGCAGGTCGAGCTTGATGGAGCGCGCGGCCGGCCCCTCGCCGATCATGATGTCGATCTGGTAGTCCTCCAGCGCCGGATAGAGGATTTCCTCGACCACGGGCGAGAGGCGGTGGATCTCGTCGATGAAGAGCACGTCGTTGGGCTCGAGGTTGGTCAGCAGCGCCGCCAGGTCCTTGGGCTTTTCCAGCACCGGGCCGCTGGTCTGGCGCAGGTTCACGCCCAGTTCGGCCGCAATGATGTGGCTCAATGTGGTCTTGCCCAGGCCCGGCGGGCCGAACAGCAGCACATGGTCCAGCGCCTCGCTGCGCTTGCGGGCCGCGCCAATGAAGATTTCCAGCTGTTCGCGGGCCTTGGCCTGGCCCACGTATTCGTCGAGCAGCTTGGGGCGCAGGGCACGCTCCAGCGCCTCCTCGCCCGTCGAGGCCGGCCCGGCCGACACCATGCGCGGCGCGGCGCCTGCGGCGCCGCCCGGAGGCTCGCGCAAGGGCTTGGCAGGGGAAGGGCTGGCGGCGAAGTCGTCCACATGAATCGTCATGTCCCAGATTGTGCCGTGCCGCACGGCCATGCCCCGGGGCCGGCCACCATATCCCCCACGGGCTCAAATTGCCATCGCCGCCGGACATGCGGCAAGCGCACAATGGAAGCCCTTCGCACTGCCAGAATCCGCCATGCCTGCACACGTTCCACTCCGGCCCGCTGCCCTGCTGCTGGCCGCCCTGCTCTCGCTGTCGGCCCAGGCCACGCTCAAGCCGGGAGAAAGCGCCCCCCTGTTCCATACCGAGGCCGCCGTGGCCGGCAAGGCCTTCGCGTTCGACATGGCCGCAGCCCTGAAGAAGGGACCGGTGGTGCTGTACTTCTTCCCCAAGGCCTTCACCCAGGGCTGCACGCTCGAAGCCCATGCGTTTGCCGAGGCCACGCCGCGCTTTGCGGCCATGGGCGCCACCGTGGTGGGCATGTCGCACGACGACATCGCCACGCTCAAGCGCTTTTCCACCGAAGCCTGCCGCGACCAGTTCGCCGTGGCGTCGGACCCCGGGGCCGCCACCATCAAGGCCTATGACGCGGCCGCCGCGGCCAATCCCGAGCGGGCCGACCGCATTTCCTATGTGATCGGCCAGGACGGCAAGGTCAAGTTCGTGCACGTGGGCTCCGACCCACTGGAGCATGTGGAGCGGACCCAGGCAGCAGTCAAGCAGCTCACGGGCAAATAAAAAGGCCTGTAAAAAAGGCCTGTACGCTTGCTCGCTTCGGGTGGCTGCCGGCCTACCCAGAGGTCCTTGGTGCCGCGGATCAGCCGGCGGCCCATAGGAAAGCCCCGGTTGCCTGGCTCCCGGGGCTGCCCTGCAACAGGTGGCGGTTACTGGGCCAGCCAGTCCTTGAGACGGTTGCCGAATGCGTGGTCGAACCGGCCATAGGCGTCTATGCCGCCGGTCGCCGTGCAGGCGCTGCTGCCGCCCGACAGCGTGCCGACCACGCGTCCGCCGATGAACAGGGCCGAGCCGCTGCTACCGCCCTCGGTCGTGCCCTTGCTCCAGCCCACGGCCAGGAAATCGCTTTGCGCATTGCCCGCACTGCAGGAAATGCCGCCGCCGCTCAGGGAGCAATTGCTGTAGCGCTGGATCTGGCCCTCGCTGTATTTGAGCCAGTCGCCCTGCGGATGGTGCAGCGCATAGATGGGGACATTGACCGTGGCCGTGCCGCGCGCATCCCAGCCGGCCAGCGTCACCCCGGCCGGCGGTGTTTCGTTGAGCCGCAGCAGCGTGGTGTCCGTCACCGAGGTGGCATACAGCAGCGTGGCGCCTTGCTGGCGCGTTGACGCCAGGGGGCTGGGGGCAAAGCTGTTACAGCTGGCCGAACGGAAGAACCAGTCCGTGCGCAGCGAAGTGGCCGAGGACTGCGTCGAGATGCAATGGTTGGCCGTCAGGAAATACGGCGCATAGTCGACCTTGGTGTTGTTCAGCAACGTGCCGGTGCAGTAGTAGTAGCGGCTGTCCGGGCCTATGAAAGTCATGCGCGCCACGGCATTGCGCTCGGTGGCGTACTGGTCCGCGCAGCTCGCATCCAGTTCGCACGAACCCGCATCCCCGACGCTCTTGACCGCGTAGGTCTCGCGCAGATCGGCGTCGGTCGGCAGCGCGAGATTGACATAGGCATGCGCGAGCGCCGGGATGGCAAACCGCAGCTGCGCGGCGGAAACGCCGGCCGGCAGGCCGATTTCCAGCGTCACCTCCTCGGCGCCGAGATCGGGCGACCACCAGGTACCGGCGGCCTGGGTATTGCCGTCGGCCGCGCGGTTGCGGGCGAGAGCCTCGTTGATGGCCTGGCCCGTGGTCTGGTAGCCGGACTTGCTGCCGTCCTGGCGGTACAGGCGGACCTGTGCGGCATCGGGCAGGCTGTCGATCACCAGGCCCAGGCGCACGCCATAGGCGCCGGTCGAGGTGATGCTGAGAGCGGCGACCTGCCCGCCCTCGGGAGACGGGGACCAATGCAGGATCCGGGCCATGTCCTCCACCGTCTGCGTGGCCGGCAGCGCTCTCGGCACGCCGATCTGCGTGGGCGTGCCAGGTGCAGCCACCGCCGCCTGCTTGGCCTCATTCCATGGCGGCAGCACCAGCGTGGCGGCCGGCGGGCGTACGGCAGCCGCCGGGGCCACCGCGCTCTTGGCGGCCGAGGCGGGCAGCACCACGGAATCGAGTACATAGGCCTTGGGCGGATTGGACGGCGGGCTGCTGCTGTTGACGCCGTCGGAGCCGCCGCCGCAGGCAGCCACCAGCAGGGCTGCCGCCACCCCCATGCACCCGAGGCCGACAAGCCTGCGTTGAGTCCATCGATCCATATTGCATCCTCCGTTCAAAATCCACAGCGGCCAGGCCAGGGCCCGCGCCTTTTATTTGGTCAGCGCCTTCAGCGCCAGCTTGATGCCTTCGCTCACGCCCACGTCGGGCGGCAGCTTCTTGAGCGCGGCCGAGGCTTCCTTGTCCGAATAGCCCAGCGCCATCAGCGCCTGCAGGATGTCATTCTGGTCGTTGTTGTGGGCAAACAGCGACTGCGCACCCGTATCGGCGCCGATCTTGCCCTTGAGCTCCAGCAACAGGCGCTCGGCGGTCTTCTTGCCGATGCCCGGCACCTTGACCAGGCGGCCGGCCTCCTGCTGGGACACGGCATCGGCCAGATCGTCCACGCTCATGCCGCTGAGCACGGCCAGCGCCATGCGCGGGCCGATGCCGGTGATCTTGATGAGCTCGCGGAAAGTCTGGCGCTCACGCGCCGTGCCGAAGCCGAACAGCAGCTGCGCGTCCTCGCGCACCACGAAGTGCGTCAGCAGGGCCACCTTGCTGCCCGTGGCGGGCAGGTTGTAGAAGGTGCTCATGGGCACCTGCACCTCGTAGCCCACGCCGCCGCAGTCCACCAGCACCTCAGGCGGGTTTTTTTCCAGCAAGGTCCCTGTCAATTTGCCTATCATTGAAATCCTTTGCCGCCAATTGGCGAATTCTTCGGCGGCTTTTTCATCGCCGGGCCACCCCAAGACGAGAAGCGCCCCCGCATGCTTGGATACGGAGGCGGCGGCTGCGCACAGCAAGCCAGGCGGGGGCCAATCTTCATTGGAATTATCCGCGTGATCCTGCGCCACACATTCACACCCCACAACAATACGCGCCTGTCCCATCTGTGCGGCCCGGCGGATGCGCACCTGCGCACCATCGAGATCGCCATGGGCGTCAAGATCGCCCACCGCCACGAGCAGTTCAAGATCGACGGCCCCAAGGCCAAAGCCAATGATGCGCTGGAGCTGCTGCAGGCCCTGTACGAGATGGCCGACGATGCGATCGCCGAGGATACGCTGCAGCTGATGCTGGCCGGCGACACCGACCTGATCGAGGCCCCCCTGGACACGCCCCAGCTGTCCACGCGCCGCGCCGACCTGCGCGCGCGCACGCCCAACCAGGTGCAGTACCTGGAAAGCATTGCCGTCCACGACATCACCTTCGGCATCGGCCCCGCAGGCACGGGCAAGACCTATCTGGCCGTGGCCTGCGCCGTGGATGCGCTGGAGCGCAGCAATGTGCAGCGCATCGTGCTCACCCGCCCGGCCGTGGAGGCCGGCGAGCGCCTGGGCTTTCTGCCGGGCGACCTGACGCAGAAGGTGGACCCCTATCTGCGGCCGCTGTACGACGCGCTCTACGACCTCATGGGCTACGACCGCGTGCAGAAGGCCTTCGAGCGCAATGTGCTGGAGATCGCGCCGCTGGCCTTCATGCGCGGACGCACGCTCAACAATGCCTTCGTGATCCTCGACGAAGCCCAGAACACCACGCCCGAGCAGATGAAGATGTTCCTCACGCGCATAGGCTTCGGCTCCCGGGCCGTGGTCACGGGCGACGTGAGCCAGATCGACCTGCCCAAGGGAATGCCCAGCGGCCTCATCGACGCCGAGCGCGTGCTGCGTCGCGTCAAGGGCATCGCCATCAACCACTTCACCAGCGCCGACGTGGTGCGCCACCCGCTGGTGGCCCGCATCGTGGACGCCTACGATGCGCGCGGCCGCGTCTCCGAAGGCACCTCGGCGCCCAGGCACCGCACGCGCACGGCCCGGCCCCTGCCTTCCGCGGAAGAACTCTGAGCCCTGCGCACGGCTTGCGCAAATCGGGCCGAAGCGGGAAGCTCGCTTCCTGGCGGCGCCCTGGAGCACACTGCCGACGCAGGCCTTTACTCCCAATTTCATAGCTTACTGCGCTTGCCGGACAAGCGCCACAAGCCAAAATGACCCTGAACCAGCTGCAACTGTCCCTGCAATTTGCCCGCTTCCCCGAAGCAGGCGCCCACCGCGCCGTGCTGTCCCGCAGCAAGGTCACGCGCTGGATCCGCCACGCGCTGGCCGTGGATGCCGAAATCACGGTGCGCATCGTCGATGCCGAGGAAGGCCGGAGCCTGAACCGCGAGTACCGCCACAAGGACTACGCGACCAATGTGCTGACCTTCGACTACCAGCAGGACCCCACCGTGATGGCCGACCTGGTGCTGTGCGCACCCGTGGTCGAGCGCGAGGCCAGGGAGCAGAACAAATCGCTCGAAGAGCACTACGCCCATCTGCTGGTGCACGGCACCCTGCACGCCCAGGGCTGGGACCACGAGACCAGCGAGGAGGATGCCGAGGAAATGGAAGCCTACGAGACCGAAATCATGCAGGAGCTCGGCTTCCAGGACCCCTACGCCAAATAGGCGGCGGATTCCGGCCATGACCCTGTCCCACTGGCGTCGCGCCCTGGCCTGGCTGCTGGCCTGGGCCCTGGTGGCTGCCGTGGGCGCGGGCTGGCTTGCCCATGCGCGGCTGCTGGCACTGGAGGATGCGTTCGTCACGGATGCACGCATCGTGCACCGGCTGCTGAGCCAGCGCGCGGTGCAGCACGATGCGGTGATGGCCATGCTGCCGCTGCTGCAGCCACCCGCCGAAGGCCAGGGCAGCAGCATTGCCATGCCGCTGCCGCGACTGCCCGCGGCCTATCCCCAGATCGCCCAGGTGCTGCGCCGCCTGCCGGGCAGTGCCTGGCCTGCAGACCTGCCCGCGGCCCTGGGCTCCGCGCTGGATGCGGCCGAGGCACGCTCACGCCACAGCGGCCATGCCGAACTGGCCCAGGCCGACCTGCCCCGGGGCCGGGCGTGGCTGGCGCTCGCAGGCCCGGCGGACCAGGCGGCCGACCACGCCCTGCTGCTGGACCTGCATGCCACCATCCCCTGGGACGAATGGCCCATGGACGCGCAGACCAGTCCGGTGCGCGTACGGCTTCAATACCAGGGCCAGGCCTTTGGCGTGCAGGCGGGACGGCGCCTCGCGCATGGCTGGCACTACGGCTTCCACAAGCTGCTGGCTTCGCAGAGCCAGCCGTTCGACGTGGTGCTCGAACGCGACGTGGGCTGGAGCGAGCTGCCCTGGGGGCCCATGCTGGCCTGGGCAGCGGCCAGCGCCGCAGCACTGGCCGCTCTGCGCGCCCTGCTGCGCCAGCGCGTGGCCGCGCGCCGTGCCGAGGAGCTGCTGCGGCTGGGCCAGGTGGCCCGGCTCAACCAGCTGGGCGAGCTGGCCGCCGGCATGGCGCACGAACTCAACCAGCCACTGACCGCACTGCTGGCCAGCACCCAGGCCGCACAGCGCCTGCTGGACGAGGAGGAGCCGGACCTGGATACCGCGCGCCATGCCATGGGCCAGGCCGTGGCCCAGGCACGGCGCGCCAGCGCCGTCGTGGGGCGGCTGCGCCGCGTGGTGGAGCGGCCCGATCTCTCGGGTCAGGCCCAGGCCCTGGCCCTGCCCGCCGCCGTGCACGATGCCCTGCACCTGCTGGAGCCCGAGCTGCGCCGCCGCGGCATTGCCGTGCAGGTGGATGCGCCCGCCGACCTTCCGGCCGTGCGCGCCGAACCCGTGGCGCTGCAGCAGATCATCCACAACCTGGTGATGAACGCGCTGCAGGCCATGGAACAGTCCGAGGCGGGCCAGCGCCGCCTGCGGCTGGCCCTGGTCCAGCAGGGCAGCCGGGTGCTGCTGAGCGTGCGCGACACCGGCCCCGGCGTGGCGCCCGAGGCGCGCGCGCGCCTGTTCACCCCGTTCTACACCACGCGCCCGGGCGGCCTGGGGCTGGGCCTGTCGCTGTCGGAAAGCCTGGCCCAGGCCATGGGCGGCGAACTTTCGCTGGCGCCGCCCGCTGCCGCAGACGGGGCGGGCGCCGAATTCCACCTGCTGCTGCCGCTGGCCCACCAGCCATGAACGCACCATGACCTCTTCCCTCTCGCCCCTGATCCACCTGGTGGACGACGATGCCGCCGTGCGCGACAGCCTGGCGCTGCTCATAGGCACGGTGGGCCTGCGCGTGCAGGCCTGGGCCGATCCGCAGGACTTTCTCGCGCAATTCGAGCGCAGCGACGTGGGCGCCATCGTGCTGGACGTGCGCATGCCCGGCACCAGCGGGCTGGCGGTGCTGGACATGCTGGCCGCGCAAGGGGTGGACCAGCCCGTGATCATGCTCACGGGCCACGGCACGGTGGAGATGTGCCGCCGCGCCTTCAAGGCCGGCGCAGCGGAATTCCTCGAAAAACCCGTGGATGACGAGCTGCTCATCGAAGCGCTGCAGGCCGCCGTGCGCCAGCATGTGCGCTCGCGCGAGCGCCACCAGGCCGACCGGCAGGCGCGCGAGCGCTATGCCCAGCTCTCGGGCCGCGAGCGCGAGGTGCTGGGCCTGATCGTGGAAGGGCTCACCAACAAGGAGATCGGCCGCGCGCTGGCGCTTTCGCCGCGCACGGTGGAGACCCACCGCGCCAACCTGTTCGCCAAGCTGGAGGCCGACTCGCTGGCCCAGCTCATCCGGCGCTACGCGGCCCTGGTCGAGGACACCGCTCCGTAGTTCTACGGAGCGGTGCGCGTAGCCGGCCGCATTGGCGCCGGCGCGGCGCTTTTCTACAGTTGCGTTCATACCCATCCACCCGGAGAAAACGCATGAAACGCACCCTGACTCTCGCCGCACTGACCCTGGCCGCCCTGGCCGCAGGCACCGCCAACGCCCAGGCCGTGCGCACGGAAAAGAACATGTCGCTGGAGCTGGCCAACCAGATCGCCGCCCAGACCGTGGCCGCCTGCACCGCCAACGGCTATGCCGTGACCGCCACCGTGGTGGACCGCGCAGGTGGCGTGCGCGCCGTGCAGCGTGCCGACAACGCCGGCCCCCATACCGTGGAAGCCAGCTTCCGGAAGGCCTTCACCTCGGCATCGGCCAAGGCGCCAACGCTTGCCATCATGGAAAACGCCCAGAAGAACGCCGGCGCGGCCAACCTGACCGACATCCCCGGCTTCCTGCTGCTGGGCGGCGGCGTGCCCGTGAAGGCGGGCAACGAAGTGATCGGCGCCGTGGGCGTGGCCGGTGCACCCGGCGGCCACCTGGACGACCAGTGCGGCCAGGCCGCCCTGGCCAAGGTGCAGGACCTGCTGAAGTAAAACGACCTGCGCAAATTGGGTCCAAGCAAGAGCTTCGCCTCAAGGCAACAGCCTTGGGGCGACCTTTTTTGCGCAAGTCTTAGCAAAAGCTGCTAACACGACCCAGCAAACCGCAGGTTTGCGGTTGAGACGAGGCACGAAGCCGCAGACAGTTCAAAAGTACGGCAAGGCGAAGTAACGACGTATCAAGGGTTGTGTTAGCGGCTCCAAAGAGATAGAGGATTTTTTCGTGAAATTTCAACACATCGCCCCCCTGCTGATCCTGGCCGCCGCCGGCGGCGCCTGTGCCGACGACAGCTACTACGGCGCCCTGCGGATCAATTCCGCACGCTACAAGGCCCACGACATGGATTCCAGTGCCCGCCCCGGCCTGGGCCGGTTCGTGCCCGGCGACGACTCGCATACCGCCACGGGCGCCTCTCTGGCCCTGGGCTATCGGCTGCCGTCGAACTGGCGCGTGGAAGCCGAGTACACCCTGCCCAGGAACAACGAGTTCACCAGCGGCTCCACCAACTTCCCGGCCAGCTTCAACCACCACAAGATCCGCTCGCAGCGCCTGATGGTCAATGCGTACAAGGACTTCCCCCTGAACGCCCGGTTCTCGCTGTACGGCACGGCCGGCCTGGGCCTGGCCCATCTGCAGTCCAGCGGCTGGCAGGGCAATCCGGGCCGCCAGTACTTCGGCGACTCCCAGAACAATCTGGCGTACGCGGTGGGCTTTGGCGTCACCTATTCGCCTGCCCGGAAAGTCAGCATCGACCTGGGATGGCGCTATGTCGACATGGGCAAGACCCAAAGCGGCGCCAACAACTTCGCCAACGTGCGCCGCCTGCAGGACGAGCAGATGCGCGCCAAGCTGACTTCCAGCGAAATCTCGGTCGGCCTGCGCTACAGCTTCTGATCCTCTCCGGCGCGAGCAAAGAAAAAGCGGCCTCAAGGCCGCTTTTTTTGGCGATGCGAAACGGCGCCTACTCCACACTCAGGCCGATGGCGCGTACCAGCTGCGCCACGCGCACATCGTCGCTGCGGATCTGCCGGGCAAAGACCTGCTGGCCTTCGCCTACGGGCGTGATGCCCTGCTGCAGCAAGGCCTGGCGCAGTTCCGGCTCCTTCAGGGCGCGGTCGGTATCGCGGGCCACGGCCTGGACCACGGCAGCCGGCGTGCCCTTGGGCGCGAACAGGCCGAACCAGGCACCGGCCTCGAAGCCCTTGTAGGTCTCGGCCAGGGTCTGCACCTGGGGCAGCAAGGGGTGGCGCTGCAGGCCCGAGACCGCCAGCGCCGTGAGCTTGCCGCTCTGGATCTGCGTCAGTGCGGGCGCCACGGCCACCAGCATCACATCGACCTGGCCGGCCAGCACGTCCTGCAGGCCCTGGGGGCCGCCGCGATAGGGAATATGCGTGGCAAAGAATCCGGCGCGCTGCTTGAACTGTTCCATGGCCAGGTGCTGCGCGCCGCCGGTGCCCGACGAGGCATAGTTGACCTGGCCCGGATGCGCCTTGGCAAAGGCCACGAATTCCTTGAGCGTCCTGTAGCCCTTGCGCGGGTTGGCCACCAGCACGAAATCGGACTGGCCCAGCTTGGTCACCGGCACCAGATCGTTCCTGACGTCATAGGGCAGGTTGCGCTGCACATTGGGCATGATGGTGATGGCGCTGTCGCCGCCGACCAGCAGGGTATGGCCGTCGGCAGGCGCCCTGACCACGGCATCCACGGCCGCGACACCGCCGGCCGCGCCCTTGTTCTCCACCACCACGGCCTGCTTCCACTCCCGCGAAACCAAGCTGCCCACCTGGCGTGCCAGCAGGTCGGGCACGCTGCCCGCGCCGTTGGCCACCACCAGCTTGACGGGGCGCACCGGAAATTCCGGCTGCTGGGCCATGGCCGCGCCCTGCACGCAGGTTGCGGCCAGCAGGGCCCAAGCGGTGCGATTCAGAAAGCGGGGCAGGTTCACGGCAAACTCCTTGGCGAAGGAGCGATTGTCAAAACAACTGCTTATTCTTCAAAATATCGTTTTCTAATTTTTTAATATCAAAAAAGAATTAGTGGTATTTCCCGGGCTCCTGCTGCTGTCCGGATTGCAGCAACAAAAAAGCCTTCTCGCATGGGAGAAGGCTTTTTGATGGGCAGCCGGCGCTTAGCTGCATCGGGGAGGCTGACGGGGCCTTTTTTTACAGCAGGCGCGCCTTCACGCTCTTGCCCTTGACGCGGCCCGCATTGAGCTTGGCGCAGGCTGCCGAAGCGATCCTGCGGTCCACGGCCACATAGGTGGAGAAATCGTTGACGCTGATCTTGCCGATCTGCTCGCGCGCATAGCCGAAGTCGGCGCACATGGCTCCCATCACGTCGCCCGCGCGGATCTTTTCCTTGCGCCCGCCGATGATCTGGATGGTCATCATGGGCGGCAGCAGCTCGCCGCCGGCGGTGGGCGTGAGTTCGGCCAAGGGATGGAACTCGGAAGCGCGGCCCTGCAACTGCTCGATCTTGCCCACGCTGCCCATCTCGTCCATGCTGACCAGATTCAGCGCCAGGCCCTCGGCATCGCCGCGGCCCGTTCGGCCGATGCGGTGGATATGGACCTCGGGGTCGGGCGTGACATCCACATTGATGACGGCCGACAGGTCGGCAATGTCGAGGCCGCGTGCCGCCACGTCGGTGGCGACCAGCACGCTGCAGCTTTTGTTGGCGAACTGCACCAGCACTTCGTCGCGCTCGCGCTGCTCCAGCTCCCCGAACAGCGCCAGCGCGCTGAAGCCCTGGGCCTGCAATGCGGCCACCACATCGCGGCATTGCTGCTTGGTGTTGCAGAAAGCGATCGTCGACTCGGGGCGGAAATGCGCCAGCAGGCGCGCCACCACATCGACCTTCTCGCGCGCTTCCACCTCGTACCAGCGCTGCGCGATCTTGCCCGCGCTGTGCTGCGCCGCGACCTTGACCGTCTGCGGATCGCGCATGAAGCGCTGGGCCAGGCCGGCAATGCCCTCTGGGTAGGTGGCGGAGAACAGCAAGGTCTGGCGCTCGGCCGGGCACTGGCGCACCACGGTCTCGATGTCGCCCAGGAAACCCATGTCCAGCATGCGGTCGGCTTCGTCCAGCACCAGGGTCTTGAGATGGCCGATATCGAGCTTGCCGCGCTCCATCAGGTCCATCACGCGGCCCGGCGTGCCGACCACGATGTGGGCGCCGTTTTCCAGCGAAGCGATCTGGTTGCGCGAAGGCACGCCGCCATAGACGGTGACGACCTTGATGTTGTCCTGCGCGCGCGCCAGGCGGCGGATTTCGGTGGCCACCTGGTCGGCCAGCTCGCGCGTGGGGCACAGCACCAGGCCCTGCACGGCAAACCAGCGCGGGTTCAGGCGCTCGACCATGGGCAGGCCGAAGGCCGCGGTCTTGCCGCTGCCCGTGCTGGCCTGGGCGATCAGGTCCTTGCCCTGCAGCGTGAGCGGCAGGCTGGCGGCCTGGATGGGCGTCATCTGCGCATAGCCGAGCTGCTGCAGATTGGCCAGCATTTCGGCAGACAGGGTCAGCGCCGAAAAAGCGGTGGGGTCAGTGGCCTTGGCGGCGCCGGAGGAGGTATTCATGGGGCTGAATTATCCCGGGACTGGGTTCGCCCGGCCATGCGCCTCACACAAGACCTTCACTGCATCTGCTGCAGATTCCCGATGCGCACCAGCATCTCGGTGAACATCTGCATGTCGGTGCGCAGGTCGGGCAGTTCCTGGTATTCGAGCGCGTTGTGGGCCGTGTACTTCTTGCCGGGCATGGCGGGTCCGAAGTTGATGGCGTTGGGCATGAACTTGGCGGTGGTGCTGCCGGCCGTGGGCACGGGCTTGGCATCGAGGCCGGTGGTATCGCCGAAGATGTTGAGCAGCGTGGCCAGCCAGGCGCCCCTGGGGTCGCGCGCCATCCAGTTGCCCTGGGTGTACTGCACCGCCACCGGCACCTTGGCGGCCTCGCTCCAGCGGGCGATGCCCTGCTCGACCTCGGCGCGCAGCTGCTCGGGCGTCTTGCCGCGCGGCATGCGCACGTTGGCGGTGACTTCGAGCTTGCCATCCACGGCCTGGATGAGGTTGGGCGACAGCGTGAGTGGGCCCATGAAGTCGTCGGCATAGGCGACGCCCAGCTGCCTGCCGAAGTAGTCGAGGCCGAACACGCCGTTGATGTAGCGCACGGCCTGGCTGTACTGGTTGGGCCCTACCAGCGCCGCTCCCGCGGGCATCAGCGTCTGCTGCAGGAACAGCGCCAGGCGCGGCACGGGGTTCACGCCCTCCTCGGGGCGCGAGCCGTGGGCCGAGGCACCGGTGACCTTGACGGTGACGGCGCCGCTGCCCGGCTGCACCTCGATGGCGAACTTGCCCTGGGCCTGGTGCTCGGCGATGAATGCGTCCTTCGCATCGTTCAGGCGCTGCGCCACGGCGGCGAGCGCCGCCGCATCGCCGGCCGAGATGGTGGCGGTGGCCGTCTGCGCGATGGCATTGGCCGAGGCCGCGCCCGCCATGGCGGTGATGGCGGGTCTGGCGGCATCGGCGGACGCATCCACGGGTACAGCGGCGAACACCGCCTTGAGCGCGCCCGAGCCCTTCTCGGCGACCACGGCCGGGTACTTGCTGTCGAGCACGATGTTGTACTCGGGCAGCCGGGTCCTGGCCTGGTAGTACTTCATCGCGTCTCCGCCGGTCTCCTCGGTGGTCTCGATCATCAGGCGGATGCCGCGCGCCAGCGGCAGGCCGCTGTCCTTGACGGCCTTCATCGCGTGCAGCACGGTGGCGATCGAGCCCTTGTCGTCGATGGTGCCGCGGCCGTAGAGCCGGTCGCCCACGCGCGTGACCTCGAAGGGGTTGATCTGCCTGCCGTCCAGCACCCATTCGGCGGGCACCACCGGCACCACGTCGGCATGGGTGAGGATGCCGAACTCCTCACCGTCCTTTCCTGCCACGGTCGCGGGCAAGGTCACTTCGAAAATGCGGTTGTCCACGTTGCGGTAGCGCAGGCCGAAGTCGCGGGCCATGGACTCGACCAGCTTGCCGAAGTCGAGGATGGCCGGGCTCTCGTGCGGCGGCACCTTGGCGTCGCGCACCGTGGGCAGGGCCACCATGCGCTGCAGGCTGGCAAGCACCGCAGCTTCCTGCGTGAGGCGGGTATAGGCGCCCAGCAGCCGCGCCACATCGGCCAGCTCCTCACCGGAAAGCGCATCGCCGCGGGCATGGCGCTGCACGGCCACAGCCACCGAGGGCTGCAGCTTGGCAGCCTGCTGCGCAAAAGCGGCAAAGGAACGGGGTGCGGGCTGGGCCAGCAGCGCCTCGAGCGCGGGCTTCTTCAGCGTCTGTGCATGGGCCGGCAGGCCGCAGGCCAGGGAAGCCGCCAGTGCGATGGCAAACAGGGAACGGTTGCGGAAGTTGTTCATGGATGGATTCGGCAAGTGAAAGAGCCTGTCATGCCAGGGCTGCGGGCTCGATGCGCAATGGAATGGTCACAGGACCGTCGTTGACCAGATGCACCTGCATGTCGGCCGCGAATTCGCCGGTCTGCACCAGCGGATGCATCTGCCGCGCCCGGTCCACGAAGTACTCATACAGGCGACGCCCCTCTTCGGGCACTGCCGCTCCGGTGAAGCTCGGCCGGTTGCCGCCGCGCGTGTCCGCGGCCAGCGTGAACTGGCTCACGACCAGCAGGCCGCCCGCCACATCCTGCACGCTGCAGTTCATCTTGCCGGCCTCGTCCTGGAAGATGCGCAGCTTGAGCAGCTTGGCCAGCAGCCTGTCGGCCTCCTGCTCGCTGTCGCCGCGCTCGGCGCAGACCAGGGCCAGCAAGCCCTGCTCTATCCGTCCGGTGATCCGGCCTTCGACTTCCACCCGCGCGCTGCGCACACGCTGTATCACACTGATCATGCCACCCCACCTGTTGGAATCTTTTCACACCTGCCCTGGCGCCGCGGCCTGGGCATCCGGTTCCGCCGCAGCCGCGGCGGGTTCGGCCGCCGTCTCGCTGGCCGTGGCCATGCCCAGCGGCAACACCTCGATGCGCGCGTACAGGCCGGGCACGGCCTGCAGCAGCGCCGCCTCGATCTCGGTGCGCAATTGTGCCGCGCGCTGCACGCTCCACTGGCCGGGCACATGCATGTGCAGGTCGACAAAGCTGCGTTCGCCGGCCTGGCGGCTCGAGACATTGTCGAAGACCACGCCATCGACGCTCCGGGCATAGCCGTCCAGCAACGTGTCGATCTTCAGGCGCTGGGGCGCGCCCAGCGCCTGGTCCATCAACCCCTGCGAGGACTGCCAGACCAGCTGCGCGCCCTGCACGCAGATGTGGGCCGCCACGCCCAGGGCCACCAGCGCATCCAGCCACAGCCAGCCGGTCCAGGCCGCGGCCAGCAGCCCTCCGACAACGCCCACCGAAGTCCAGACATCGGCGAACAGGTGCTTGGCATCGCCGATCAGCGCCATGGAGCGGTATTTGCGCGCCGAGCGCAGCATGACCCAGGCCAGCAGGCCGTTGAACCCCGTGCTGACCAGCGACAGCACCAGGCCCCAGCTCAGCTGCTCCAGCGGCTGCGGATTCCACAGGCGCGACAGCGCCGCCCAGGCAATGGCCAGGCTCGCTCCTATGACCAGCACTCCCTCGAAGCCGGCCGAAAAGTATTCGGCCTTGTGGTGCCCGTAGGGATGCTCGGTATCGGCAGGCCGCTTGGCCACGGTGACCATGGTCAATGCGAACATGGCGCCGGCGAGGTTCACGAAGGATTCCAGCGCATCGGACAGCAGCCCGACCGAGCCTGTCAGCCACCAGGCCAGCGTCTTGAGCACAATGGTGACCACGGCCACCACCACAGACAGGCGCAGCAGCTTGTGGGGCTGCATCCAGTCGTCAGGATCCGGGGAGGAGAATGATGAAAGCGTCATATGAGACATCATCGGATATTTTTCATGGCAAGAACCCGGGCAACTCGCATGCTGGCTCGCCTCCCCGCAAGCGAAAAAATGCTGGTGCAAAGAACGCAGTTGGGTAAACATTTGTATCAGCGGCATGCCGTTCTGATAAAAAGCCATGATCTCGCAATAAATTCAATCGGCTGAGGAGGCGCAGCCCATGAAAGACAGCGACTCCATATTGCAACTGATCGCGGACACCACGCCCGCCCTGCTGGCCTATTTCGATGCCAGGACGCTGCGCTGCCGCTTCGCCAACGCCAGCTATGCCAGTTACTTCGGCTTCACGATACAGAGCATCGTGGGCCGGACCGTGCAGGAAATCGCCGGCGATGCCGTCTGGCAGGAAGTTCAGGCCTATTTCCCGCGCGTGCTCGTGGACCGGCAGTCCGTGCGCTACACGCGCAAGGTGGAGCGCGACACGGGAGAGACGCAATACCTGGAAACCGTGCTGCGCCCCCACATCGACAACGGCGAATTCAAGGGCCTGGTGGCCCTGGTCACGGACGTCAGCCATCACTACCGCATGGCCCAGCAGATGCGGGCCAGCGAAGAGCGCATGCGCAAGTTCGCCGAGATCACCACCGAGGCCATCGTGGTGCACCAGGGCGGCATCATCATGGACGGCAACGATGCCCTGGCCCGGCTGACCGGCTATCCGCTGGACGCGCTGCGCGGACGCCATGTGCTGGAATACATCGCCCCCGAATACCGCGCCCAGGCCCTGGAGCACGGCCGCAGCGGCGGCGAGGACTGCTATGAGTCCATGATCGTGCACAAGAGCGGGCGCCATATTCCGGTGGAGGTGGAGGGCAAATCCATGCCGGGTGCGGAGCGCGATTCGCGCATCGTGCTGCTGCGCGACCTGACCGCCAGCCGGCAGGTGCAGGAGCACATGGACTTCCTGGCGCAGCACGACCTGCTGACCCGGCTGCCCAACCGGGCCCGCCTGAACCAGCTCATGAAGAATGCGCTTGCGCAGGCCACGGTCCGGCAGGAAAGGCTGGCCATCCTGTCGATCGACATCGACCATTTCAAGGCCGTCAACGACTCGCTGAGCCACCATGCGGGCGACCTGCTGCTGTGCGAAGTGGCACGGCGCCTGAGCGCCACGGTCCGCGCCCAGGATATCGTCGCCCGCATGGGCGGCGACGATTTCGTGGCGGTGCTGACCGGCGACCCGACCCCGCAGGAAGCCGAAGCCATGGCCACCCGTCTGTGCCAGGCCATCGAAGCGCCCTGCGACATCGACGGCACCCAGTTCGTGGTGTCGCTGAGCATGGGCATTGCCATGTTCCCCGGCAACGGCGACACGCCCGAGATGCTGCTGGGCAATGCCGAGGCCGCCATGCACATGGCCAAGGACATCGGGCGCAGATCCTTCCAGTTCTATACCTCCACGCTGGAGAGCCGCTCCACCCGGATGCTGATGCAGGAGCAGTTGCTGCGCCGCGCCGTGGAGCAGGGCGAGCTGGAACTGCACTACCAGCCGCAGATCGCCACCGCCGACGGCACGCTGACGGGCCTGGAAGCGCTGGTGCGCTGGCGCCATCCGCAGCGCGGCCTGGTCTATCCGAACGAATTCATCGGCCTGGCGGAAGACCTGGGCATGATCTCCGAAGTCGGCCGCTGGGTGCTGCGCGAGGCCTGCCGCCAGGTCAAGGTCTGGCAGGATGCCGGTTTTCCCGTGGTGCCGGTGGCCATCAATCTTTCCGCGCAGGAATTCCTCCAGCGCGACGTGGCCCGGGATGTGGCCGAAGCCCTGTGGGAAACAGGGCTCGAGGCGCGCTACCTGCACATCGAGCTGACGGAATCCACGCTGATGCAATCCGGCGGGCAGATGTCCGACACCCTGCACGCGCTCAAGGCCCTGGGCGTGAGCCTGGCCATCGACGATTTCGGCACCGGCTATTCTTCCCTGGCCTACCTGCGCCGCCACCCCATCGACAAGCTCAAGATCGACCGCTCTTTCGTCACCGACGTGCCGCGCGATGCGGACGCCACGGCCATCGTCAACGCCATCGTGCAGATGAGCCACAGCCTGCACCTGCAGATCGTGGCCGAAGGCGTGGAGACGCAGGAGCAGCTCGACCTGCTGCGCAGCCTGCACTGCACGACGGCGCAAGGCTATCTGATTTCCCGACCGTTGCCGGCCGACCAGACCCAGGCCTGGATGTCGCAACACCTTCACAAGTCCTGAAGAAAATAGTGCATGACCCTGCATACCCCCGCCTCCTCGCTTAGAACCAGCACCACCATGCACACCGATGCGCAGCAGGCGCTCGAGCATGTGCAGCAGCTTTATCGCGAACAGATCGAGCATCTGCGCTCGGCCATGCAGCGCTTCGTGGCCGGGGAGACCCCGGTCGCTCCCGTGCATGCCTACTACCCGTTCGTGCGCCTGAAGACCACCACCGTGGCGCGGGCCGACACCAAGCTCACCTACGGCTTCGTCGAAGGCCCGGGCACCTACGAAGCCACGCTCACGCGTCCCGACCTGTTCGCCCATTACTACGGCGACCAGTTCCGCCTGCTCATCCAGCACCACGGCGTGCCGCTGGAAGTGGGCCTGAGCGACAAGCCCATTCCCATCCATTTCTCGTTCGCCGACAACGACTATGTGGAAGGCACGCTCTCGGCCGAGCGGCGCCTGCTCATGCGCGACGTGTTCGACCTGCCGGACCTGGAGTCCATGGACGACGGCATCGCCAACGGCACCTGGCGCGCCCAGCCCGGCGAGGCCCTGCCGCTGTCGCTGTTCACCGCGCCGCGCGTGGACTACTCGCTGCACCGCCTGCGCCACTACACGGGCACGGCGCCCGAGTGGTTCCAGAACTTCGTGCTGTTCACCAACTACCAGTTCTACATCGACGAATTCATCCGCCTGGGCCATGCCGAGATGGCCAACGAGAACAGCGAATACATCGCCTTCATCGAGCCCGGCAACGTGGTCACGCGCCGCAAGGGGCTGCCGGCAGAAACGGTGGACGAACTGGGCGCCGCTCCGCCGCGCCTGCCGCAGATGCCCGGCTACCACCTGGTGCGCGCCGACCACAGCGGCATCACCATGGTCAACATCGGCGTGGGCCCGGCCAATGCCAAGACCATCACCGACCACATCGCCGTGCTGCGCCCGCATGCCTGGATGATGCTGGGCCACTGCGCGGGCCTGCGCAACAGCCAGCAGCTGGGCGACTATGTGCTGGCCCATGCCTATGTGCGCGAGGACCATGTGCTGGACGAGGAGCTGCCGCTGTGGGTGCCGATCCCCGCGCTGGCCGAGATCCAGGTGGCACTGCAGCAGGCCGTGGCCGATGTCACGCAAATGGAGCGGGCCGATCTCAAGCGCATCATGCGCACCGGCACCGTGGCCAGCACCGACAACCGCAACTGGGAGCTGCTGCCCGACAACCTGCCCCAGCGCCGCTTCAGCCAGAGCCGCGCCGTGGCGCTGGACATGGAAAGCGCCACCATCGCGGCCAATGGCTTCCGCTTCCGCGTGCCCTACGGCACGCTGCTGTGCGTGAGCGACAAGCCGCTGCACGGCGAGATCAAGCTTCCCGGCATGGCGAACCACTTCTACCGCGAGCGCGTGGACCAGCATCTGCGCATCGGCATGCGGGCGGTGGACATACTGCGCGAAGGCGGCTCGGACCGCCTGCACAGCCGCAAGCTGCGCAGCTTCGACGAAGTGGCCTTCCAGTAAGCCCTTGCGCCATGCCACCCCTCGACTTCTTTTCCATGACGGCGGTGGTGGCAGTCAACCTGCTGGCCATCGCCTTCGTGCTGCCCTGGAGCATGGGGCACCAGGTCGATGCGCCGGCGCGGCATGCCCAGCGCTTTTTCCTGCTGCAGGGGCTGGCGTGGATCGTGATTCTGGTGGCCTCGCGCCATCCTGTCCGTCCCTGGATCGACATACTGCCGTTCCTGGCCGCCAGCATCTCCATGTGGGCGCTATGGCAGCTGAGCCGGGCGCTCGTGGGCTGGCTAGGACCGCGGTCGCTGCTGCTCGAGCGCGGCCTGCTGCTGATGTGCATGGCCGGCCCGCTGGGCTTCGTGGTGCTGGTCAACCACATGGACTATCGCCTGGCCTGGTTCAGCCTCTGCCATGGCCTGGGCGTGGCCCTGGCGGCCTGCATGGCGCTGCGGCCGAGAAAGCGCGTGGCGCGCGGCTGGCGCTACATGATGTTCGGCATCGGCATGGTCATGGCCGCCAGCCTGCTCATGCGCAGCGTGCTGGCCCTGGAGACGCCCTGGCTGCCCTTCTTCACCGCCGACTCGCCGGCCAACCACGGTTTTGCGCTGGTCGCGCCGTTCTGCACCACGCTGCTGCTGATCGCCATCCTCGTGGCCTGGCGCGACGAGGCCAACCAGAAGCTGCGCGACATGGCCCTGCAGGACGCGCTCACCGGCTTGGCCAACCGCCGCAGCCTGGAGACCCAGGGCCAGCACATGCTCAAGCGCGCCATGCGCGAAGGGCTGCCGCTATCGCTGGTGATGCTGGACCTGGACTATTTCAAGGGTGTCAACGACCGCTACGGCCATGTGGTCGGCGACCAGGCCCTGCAGTTGCTGGCGCGCACGCTGCAGAAGCAGACACGGGGCGACGAGCTGGCCGCGCGCTGGGGCGGCGAGGAGTTCTGCCTGCTGGTCTATGCCAGCCCCGACGAGGTGCAGGCCTTGTGCATGCGCCTGAAGTCGGCGCTGCTGCTGGGCTCCCGGCTGGAGCTGGCGTTCGAGCTGTGCTTCAGCGCCGGCTGCGCCCACGCGGAGAGCGTCTGGGAAGGGCTGACGCTGGAGCAGATGCTGGCGCAGGCCGACAAGGCGCTGTACCAGGCCAAGCATCTGGGCCGCAGCCGCTGGGAAACCGTGATCCTTTCCCCCTCCTGATACCACGACGTCGCCGAGGCGGCACGGCGCATGCCCGACTGCGGCGGACGCATCCCCGAACCCCGCTAAGATTTTCAGGTTCTTTCAATACCTGGAGACTGCAATCATGACAATTCAGACCGTAGGCATCGTCGGTGCCGGCACCATGGGCAACGGCATCGCACAGGCCTGCGCCGTATCGGGCATCGACGTGGTGATGGTGGACATTTCGGATGCCGCCGTGCAAAAAGGCCTGGCCACCGTGGCCGGCAGCCTGGACCGCCTGATCAAGAAGGAAAAGCTCACCGAGGCCGACAAGGCCGCCGCGCTGGCACGCATCAAAACCTCGACCCGCTACGACGACCTGAAGTCCGCCCAGCTGGTCATCGAGGCCGCGACCGAGAACTTCGACCTCAAGGTCAAGATCCTCCAGCAGCTCGACGCGCTGCTGGGCCAGGACGTGATCGTCGCCACCAACACCTCGTCCATTTCCATCACCCAGCTGGCCGCAGTGACCCAGCGCGCCGACCGCTTCATCGGCATGCATTTCTTCAACCCCGTGCCCATGATGGCACTGGTGGAGATCATCGTCGGCCTGCAGACCAGCGAAGCAACGCACGCCACGGTCAAGGCCCTGTCCGAGCGCCTGGGCAAGAGCCCCATCACCGTCAAGAACGCCCCGGGCTTCGTGGTCAACCGCATCCTGGTGCCCATGATCAACGAGGCCTTCTTCGTGCTGGCCGAAGGCCTGGCCTCGGCCGAGGACATCGACGCCGGCATGAAGCTGGGCTGCAACCAGCCCATCGGCCCGCTGGCCCTGGCCGACATGATCGGCCTGGACGTGTGCCTGGCCGTGATGGAGGTCTACCTCAAGGAGTTCGGCGACAGCAAGTACCGCCCCTGCCCGCTGCTCAAGGAAATGGTGGCCGCCGGCCGCCTGGGCCGCAAGACCGGCCGCGGCGTCTACAGCTACTGAACGGCCTGCGGCGGCATGGGCCGGCGCGCCCATGCCGCACGTCTTCTGCGCGACTGCGCCCGCCCGCGGCCTGGACTAAGGTCCACGCGCAGGAGACAAGCATGGACATCAACACCCCGCCCCCGCCTCCCGAAGGCTGCATCAGCTGCGAAGTCCGCGGCCATGTGCTGCTGATCGGCATCAACCGCCCGGCCAAGCGCAACGGCTGGACGCCCCCCATGTTCAGGCAGCTGGCCGAAGCCTATACGCGGCTGGATGACGATCCCGAGCTGCGCGTGGGCCTGCTGCACGCCTTCGGCAGCCATTTCACGGCCGGGCTGGACCTGCCCGTGATGGCCGAATTCCTGCGTTCGGGCAAAAAAGCCATTCCCCCGGGCCTGGTCGAGCCCCACGACTACGGCCTGACCGGCTACCGCCGCCGCGCCAAGCCCATGGTGGCGGCGGTCCAGGGCATTTGCTTTACCGTGGGCATCGAGCTGATGCTGGGCGCCGACATCGTGGTCGCAGCCGACGACTGCCGCTTCGCACAGATGGAGGTGCAGCGCTGCATCATGCCCACGGGCGGCGCCACGCTGCGCATGGCCGAGCGCGCCGGCGTGGGCAATGCCATGCTGCACCTGCTCACGGGCGACGAATTCGACAGCGCCGAAGCCTACCGCTGCAATTTCGTGCAGAAGGTCGTACCCGCGGGCCGGCAGCTGGACGAGGCCTGGCGCATTGCCGAGCGCATTGCGCTGCAGGCGCCGCAGGCCGTGGTGGCCACGCGCCTGAACGTGCTCAAGGCCATAGAACTGGGCCAGGCCGCCGCCGTGGCAGACTTCATTCCCGTGCAGCAGCGCCTGGCCCACAGCGAGGACGCGGCCGAAGGCGTGCGCTCCTTTGTCGAGAAACGCCCCGCACGCTTTACCGGCAGATAAGAACCCTCCAGGGAGACAACCATGAGTTCCAAAGGTTTTGCGCGCCAAGCGCTTTTCCCGCTTGCGCTGGCAGCTCTTGTTTCTATAGCTCACGGACAGACGGCGGCCCCGGCCCTGCCCGACCCGGCCAGCACCACGGTCCAGGCCATGGGCTGGATGCAGGGCTTTCCGCCGCCGCCCGACAAGGTCCTCACCTTCGACAATCCCGCCGTCAACGTCTATCCGCGCACGCGCTGGTCCTTCTCGCATATCCGCGAACTGGTGCCCACGGCCAATGTCTGGCGCGGCAGCTCGGCGCCCAGCCCCCTGCCCAGGGCCGCGCGGGCGCCCGACCTGGACAGCGTGCGCTTCAAGGCCATGGGCACGGGCGAGGAGCTGACTTTCGCCCAGTCGCTGGAGCGCAACTACACGGACGGCATCCTGGTGCTGCACAAGGGCCAGGTCGTGTATGAGAAATACTTCGGCGCGCTCACGCCCGAACGCCCGCACATCGCCATGTCGGTCACCAAGTCCTTCGTGGGCACGCTGGCCGCGCTGCTGGCGCACGAAGGCACGCTGGACCCCGGCGCCCCTGTCACGCGCTACCTGCCCGAACTCAAGGACACGGCCTATGGCGACGCCACGGTGCGCCAGGTCATGGACATGACGATCGGCGTGCACTACTCCGAGAACTACGCGGACCCCAAGGCCGAGATCTGGGACTATGCGCGCGCAGGCGGCATGCTGCCCCAGGGCCGCGACTATGCAGGCCCCAGGACCTTCTATGAGTTCCTGCAGACGCTCAAGAAGGAAGGCGAGCACGACCAGGCCTTTGCGTACAAGACCGTCAACGCCGAGGTGCTGGCCTGGGTGGTGCGCCGCGCCAGCGGCAAGTCGCTGGCCCAGCTGCTGTCCGAGCGCATCTGGAGCCGCATCGGCGCCGAGCAGGACGCCTTCTTCATGGTGGACCGCATCGGCACGGAGTCGGGCGGCGGCGGCCTCAACACCACGCTGCGGGACCTGGCGCGCTTTGGCGAGATGATGCGCAACAACGGCCGCGCTGCCGACGGCCGGCAGGTGCTGCCGCGCGCCGTGGTGGACGACATCCGCAACGGCGGCGACCGCGCCAAGTTCGCCAAGGCCGGCTATGCCACGCTGCCCGGCTGGTCCTACCGCAACATGTGGTGGGTCTCGCACAACGCCGATGGCGCCTACACGGCGCGCGGCATCCACGGCCAGACCATCTACATCGATCCCAAGGCCCAGATGGTGATCGTGCGCTACGCGGCCCACCCCATCGCGGCCAACGCGGCCATCGATCCCCTGAGCCTGCCCGCCTACCAGGCCGTGGCCGACGCACTGATGGCCGCCCAGTAGGCGCCAGAAACCGCGGTCCCGACAGCGGACCTGCGCGCTTCATTGCCAACCGGCGGGCGGGCAGGCGCAGCCTCCCGCCCTTCACCTCCAGCCGCGCCATGGCGGCCCTTTGCTCCAGCTGCTTCCCACCCTTGCCCGGGCAGGGTCTTGGTATTTAAATTGCACACAATTAAATTGCCGGCAATAATTCATCCCATGCGAACCGGCCAAGACCTTCTCCCCGATACCTCCGAGCTGCTGCGCCTGGACAACCAGGTCTGCTTTGCCCTGTACTCGGCGTCGCTGGCCATGACCAAGCTCTACAAGCCTCTGCTTGAAGCCATAGGCCTGACCTACCCGCAATATCTGGTCATGCTGGTGCTCTGGGAAGGCGACCGGCTCACGGTCTCGGAGCTGGGCGAGCGCCTGACCCTGGATTCGGGCACGCTCACGCCGCTGCTCAAGCGGCTCGAGGCCGCGGGCCTGCTGGCGCGGCTGCGCGATGCCGAAGACGAGCGCCGCGTGCGCATCGTGCTCACCGAAGCCGGCCGTGCGCTGCGCGCCGAAGCCGAAAAGATTCCCGCCTGCGTGCTGCAAAGCACGCAATGCACGCTTCCCGAATTGCAGGCCCTCACGGGCCAGCTCAGCGCACTGCGCGAGCGGCTGGCGCCGCGCCGCAGCAGCTCCGGCTGACACCGGAGCGCCGATTTCCTCCACCCGCCCGCATGGCCGGGCACTCTTGCAAAGGAAGACACCATGGCACAGCTCGACAAAGTTCTCTACACCGCCCACGCCCACACCACCGGCGGCCGCGAAGGTGCCTCGCGCACCGATGACGGCCGCCTGGACATCCAGCTGTCCCCGCCCGGCGGCGCCGGCAAGGGCACCAATCCCGAGCAGCTGTTCGCGGCCGGCTATTCCGCCTGCTTCATCGGCGCCATGAAGGCCGTGGCCGCACGCCAGAAGATCACGCTGCCCCAGGACCTGTCGGTGGACGCCGAGGTGGACCTGGGCCCCGTGGGCGAAGTGTTCGGCATTGCCGTGCGCATGACCATCCACCTGCCCGGCATGGACAAGGCCGCGGCCCAGCAGCTGGTGGACGCCGCCCACCAGGTCTGCCCCTACTCCAACGCCACGCGCGGCAACATCGGCGTGCAGCTGACCGTCGCCTGACCGCCGGCCTGCTCCAGATCGCCGAACAGGGCACCGGGCGCTGCCGCATAGCGCCCGGTCTGCAGGTCGAACCAGCCTTCGGCCTGCAGCGGCCCGGCGATGTCCTGCGCGGCATAGCGCACCAGCGCCAGCGCCCGCACCTCCACATGCATGGCTTTCCTGGCCACGCCTGCGGCCCCGAGACGCGCCACGGCCTGCCGCAAGGGCATGGCCACCGCATAGTGGCCCAGCGTCACATGGGGCACATAGCGCCAGCCTGCGCGTAGCGCCTCCTGCGCAATGCCGCCCAGCACCGCATGCCAGCGCGCCAGCACACCGGCGCCCTCTTCCACCGCCAGATACGGCACCGTCGTGAAGCTTCCCGCGCCCCGCACCTGCACGGCAAACGGCCCGCTGCCCGATTCCCGCCAATGCGTTGCCAAGCGCGCAATATCGGTCCGCAGCCCGGCATGGCCGTATTCGGCCGGCGCATCCGGCCCGCCGCCGCACAGCCCGCGATAGGCCAGCGTGATGTGCGGCTGGCGCGCATAGCGCGGCAACAGGGCCCGGGCCAGCGCCTGCCGCCCCCGGGCCACGGCGGCAGCCACTTCGGGCACATCGGCGCAGGCCACCCAGACCGCGCACCAGGGGCTGCCCCGGTGCCATTCGGCAAAGTCGCGGTCCTCGCAGGGCTGGGAGATCGGGGGAGCTGCACGCATGGTGTGCCAGTGTGCCAGCGCGCGGCACATGAAAAAACCATAGCTGGCAGCGCCTTGCCTTTCTGGTATCCAGGGCATAAACCATCCACAAGCAAGGAATGGCAAGCGCCCGAAGCTCCCGATTCAAGAGCACACAAAGACGCGACAATGCAGGCATGAGCCCCAACGACGACCATCCCTATGCCGCCCTCACGCCGGACTGCGTGATCGACGCGCTATGCGCCACCGGCCTGCTGCCCGACGGGCGGCTCACGCCGCTGAGTTCCTACGAGAACCGCGTCTATCTCGCGCACCTGGACTCGGGCGAGAAGGTGGTGGCCAAGTTCTACCGGCCCGGCCGCTGGAGCCGTGCGCAGATCGAGGAAGAGCATGCGTTCTCGCAGGAGCTGGCCGATGCCGAGATACCGGTGGTCGCGCCGTTCAAGCTGCTGGACCGCAGCGTGCACGAGCATGCGGGCTTTCTGTTCAGCGTCAGCCCCTGGCGCGGCGGACGCCGGCCCGAGCTCGATGACTGGGAAGTGCTGGAGTGGACCGGCCGCTTTCTCGCCCGCATCCACACCGAAGGCTCGGCCAGGCCTTTTGTGCACCGCCCGACGCTCGACCTGCGCAGCTTCGGCTTCGAATCCATGGGCTATCTGCTGGAGCACGACATGGTGGCGCTGGAAGTGCGCAACCGCTGGGAGCAGGCCTGCGAGCAGGCGCTGCACCTGATCGCACCGGCCGCGGACGGACTCAGCCAAGCCGGCCATTTCGGCCTGCAAAGCGCCCGCCATATCCGCCTGCACGGCGACTGCCATCCGGGCAACATCCTGTGGACGCCGCAGGACGACGAGGGCCGCGGCGGCCCGCACTTCGTGGACCTGGACGATGCGCGCATGGGCCCGGCCGTGCAGGACCTGTGGATGCTGCTCTCGGGCGAGCGCGCCCAGCAGACACAGCAGCTGTCGGCCCTGCTCGAAGGCTATGAGCAGTTCCGTCCCTTCGACCGGCGCGAGCTGGCCCTGATCGAGCCGCTGCGCACGCTGCGCCTGATCCACTACAGCGCCTGGCTGGCGCGGCGCTGGCAGGACCCGATCTTCGCGATCAACTTTCCCTGGTTCGGCACCGCCGACTACTGGCGCAGCCAGGTGGACATGCTCCACGAGCAGATCGAGGCCATCCAGCGGGAGCCTCTGTACGCCTGAAGCATGCCGGGCCCTGGGGGTTTCATGACATCGTCATGTTCGGCAGGCAACTTGCCGGCTTCCGTTTTCATGAGTTCCCCCCATGCTTGCTTTCAAGACACTCACCGCGGCCGCCGTGGCCGGCGCCCTGCTCGGCCTGGGCGCACAGGCCCAGCAGGTGTATCCGGCCACGCTGGCCGGCCATGCCGTGCTGCCGGCCCAGTCCTTTGTTCCGGCTCCCAAGGATGCCCCGGCCGACCTGCAGGCCAGCGGAAAGTTCACGACCGCGCAGCGCACCGAACAGGTGGGCCGCATCGAAGGGCTGTCCAACGGCCGCCCCACGGGCGTTTCGCTGCCCTTCAAGGGCCAGCCGCTGCAAGGCCATTCGGGCATCAAGCACATGGCAGACGGCACGTTCTGGGTGCTCACCGACAACGGCGCCGGCGCCAAGGCCAATTCGCCGGACTTCATGCTCTACCTCAACCACTACAAGGTGGATTTCCAGAGCGGCCGGTTCCAGCGCCTGAAGACCGTGTTCCTGCACGACCCCGACAAGAAGGTGCCGTTTCGCATCGTCCATGAAGGCACGAAGCAGCGCTACCTGACCGGCTCGGACTTCGACCCCGAGAGCTTCCAGTTCGCGGGCGGCGCGCTGTGGATCGGCGAGGAGTTCGGGCCCTATCTGATCAAGGCCGACCTGAACGGCAAGGTGCTGGGCGTTTTCGAGAGCCGGGTGGACGGCAGGCCCGTGCGCTCGCCCGACTATCCGGGCACGGTGGCACCCGGCGCGCCGGACGCGAAGATGTCCGCCTTCCAGATCAAGCGCTCCAAGGGCTTCGAGGGCATGGCCGCCTCCAAGGACGGCAGCAAGCTCTATGCGCTGCTCGAAGGCCCGGTCTGGAACGAGGAGGCCAGGGCCTATGAAGCGGTGGAGGACGGCAGGCAGTTCCTGCGCGTGCTGGAGTTCGACGTGAAGTCGGAGCAATGGACGGGCCGCCACTGGAAGTACGTGCTCGAAGGCAACAGCCATGCCATCGGCGACTTCAACATGATCGATGCCACGACCGGCCTGGTCATCGAGCGCGACAACGGCGAAGGCACGGCCGACAAGGCCTGCCCGCAAGGCGAAAAGCGCAAGGACTGCTTCGACGACACGGCCAGGTTCAAGCGTGTCTACAAGGTGGAGCTGTCCGATGCGAACGCGGGCGGCGAACTGCGCAAGATCGGCTACATCGACCTCATGAACATCCAGGACCCGCAGCGCATCGCGAAGAAGCCGCTGAATGCCGGCGTCTTCACCTTCCCGTTCTTCACCATCGAGAACGTGGACGTGGTCGATGCCAGCCACATCGTGGTCGGCAACGACAACAACCTGCCGTTCAGCTCCAGCCGCGAGCCCAATCGCGCGGACGACAACGAACTGGTGCTGCTGGAAGCCGGCGACTTCCTGAAGGCGCGCTGACCGGACCGCCGATCAGGGCGCTGTTCTTCAGCAGCGCCCTTCGGCCTTGCAGGCGGGCACGGGCTGCCCGCTGGCATCGCGCCACTGGATCTGGCCGGGCTCGGCGGCGGGCTGGACGGGCGCAGCCGGCTCCGCCCTGGCATTGCGCGGGTCGTGCAGCACCGTGGAAGTGCCCACGCCTACGCCGACATTCGCGCCGCCCACGCCCGTGGACGCCCCCACGCCCGCGCTGCCCAGCACCTGGCCGCGCTGGTTCACGCCCACGCCGACGCCCAGCGGCCCGACACCCGTGCCCACGCCGGCGCTCAGGCCGCCGCTGCCCATTCCCACGCCCACCGAGAACGGCCCCACGGGAATGCCCACACCCACGCCGGCACCGACCGAGCCGCAGCCGGCCAGCACGGCCGCCAGCCCCGCGGCCAGGGCCATGCGCCCGATTCCCCTGATTCCTGTCCGCATGCCTGCCATGGCGAATTTCGCGGGCGCCTGCGCGCCCCTTTCCGTGCTTTCGTTCATAGCGTCCCTATCCTGCCGTCCATTGTGACCCGCTTGCGATCCGCCAGCGCCGGCCAAAGTTTCTGCCCGGCTGCCTCGCCGGCATTACCTTCCTGAGGCCGGGGGCTCACGGGCGGCCGCCAGCCGGCGCCGTCCGCCCTTTCTACAATCGCTCCAGCTGAACCCATGCGGTCCCCGGTTCCAGCGCAGGGACGGGGACATGCCGGCCGGCGCAACGCTTTCTCCTCCATTCATCATGCAATCCAAGTGGACGCCCTATCCGTGGGTGTGCTTTTCCATGTGCGTGGGCGTCATGGGCACGGCCCTGGCCAGCCCGCTGTACCCGCTCTACCAGCAGGCCTGGGGCCTGCAGCCCAGCCACATCACGCAGATCTTCGTGGCCTATATGTTCGGCGCGCTGGCCAGCCTGCTGTTCCTGGGCCGGCTCACGGACCGCTTCGGCTTCATGGCCGTGCTGCGCGCGGGCCTGATCCTGATGACGCTGGGCGTGGGCAGCTCGGCCCTGGCCTGGGACGTGCCCAGCTTCTCGGTCTGCCGCTTCGTCATCGGCGTGGCCTCGGGAATGATCACCACCTCGGCCTCGGTGGGCATGACCCGGCTCAACAACAAGGGCGACCTGCAGCGCGCCGCCGCCACGACCAGCCTGACCATCGCCTTCGGCTTCGGCCTCGGGCCCGTGGTGGGCGGGCTGATGGCGCAATGGGTGCCCGCACCTCTGAAGACGGCCTATGTGCCTTCGCTGGCGCTGGGCCTGCTGGCCATCTATGCACTGTTCCAGGTGCGCCTGCCGGCGCAGCCCGCCGGCACGGCAGCCCCGGCCGCCGCGCCGCGCTTCTCGTTCAGGGACGTGCAGCCCGCGCTCTCCCAGCCGCGCAAGCCCTTTTTGCGCCACTACGCGCTGGGCTGCATGGCCGCGTTCTCGGCCTTCGGCATGTTCAGCCTGTTCGCCTCTCTGGCGCCCAGCTTCATGGAGCACATGGTGCCCTGGCACGGGCCCGCGGTCTCGGGCCTGTCCATCGGCATCATCCTGTTCCTGTCGGCCATCGTGCAGCTGATCGCCCGGCCCTATGCGACCAAGGGCGTGGCCATCGCCGGCTTCTTCGCGCTGACGGCCTGCAACCTGCTCCTGCTGGTCAACACCTTCGCGGGCTCGCCCTGGCTGTTTGCGCTGTGCGTGGCCGCCACGGCGGCCGGCCACGGCATGTGCAACCTGGCGGGCATGTCCATCGTCAACAAGGTGTCCAAGCCCGCCAGCCGCACCGGCCTGCTGTCCACCTATCTGATCGTGGGCTATCTGGGCACGATTTTCCCCATCCTGGGCCTGGGCTGGCTGTCGGATGCCATCGGCCTGACGCGGGCGCTGGTCGTCTTCTGCATCTGCCTGGGCCTGCTCACCGCATTCCTGGGCGCCCTGTGCATCCGTGCGCGCGTGCTGCCGGTTCCACGCCAGTAAACCATCTCCCGTGCCCGCTTTGCCTGTGTTCAAGATTCCCCGGCTGCCGCTGAGCGTGCAGGAAGCCGCGCTCGTCGGCGTCACCATGCTGTGGGGCACGACGTTTCTCACGGTGCACACGGCGATGCAATACGCGGGACCGCTGTTCTTCGTCGGCTTTCGCTTCACCACTGCCGGGCTGCTGTGCCTGCTGGTATTCCACCGCGCCATGCGCGACCTGAGCTGGCAGGAAGCCAGGGCCGGTGCCGCCATCGGCCTGTCGATCTTCCTGGGCTACGGCCTGCAGACCCATGGCCTGCAAAGCGTCAGCGCCAGCCAGTCGGCCTTCATCACGGCGCTGTACGTGCCCACGGTGCCGCTGCTGCAGTGGCTGGTGCTGCGCAACGCGCCGCATCCCATGAGCTGGGCGGGCGTTGCCCTGGCCTTCACCGGCCTGGTGCTGCTGACCAGCCCGCAGCCGCTGGCCGGCCTCGAAGGCTTCGCCGGCCTGGCACTGGGCGCGGGCGAACTGGCCTCGCTGCTGGCGGCCTTGGTGTTCGCGGCCGAGATCATTCTGATCGGCAAATATGCGGGCCGGGTGAACCTGCAGCGCGTGACCGTGGTGCAGTTGCTGGTCGGCGGCCTGCTCTCGTTCGCCGCCATGCCCGTGGCCGGCGAATCCGTGCCTGCCTTCTCCTGGGTCTGGCTGGCCTGCGCGCTGGGCCTGGGAACGGCCAGCGTGCTCATACAGCTGACGATGAACTGGGCGCAGAAAGCCGTCTCGCCCACCCGGGCCACGCTGATCTACGCGGGCGAGCCCATCTGGGGCGGACTGGTCGGCCGGCTGGCCGGCGAGATGCTGCCCGCGCCAGCCCTGCTGGGCGCCGCCCTGATCGTCCTGGGTGCCGTGGTCAGCGAGCTGCGGCCGCGCCTGCGGCAATGGGTGCGCTGGCTCCCTCTGCCGCGCCGGTAGCCGGCGCCCCCGCAGCGAAATGCGGCCCCGGACCGGCCGCCGCCAGCGCATCACCCTCGTTGCGCAGCGGGCAGGCCTTGAGCGACAGGCAGCCGCAGCCTATGCAGGTGTCGAGCTGATCCCTGAGCTGCACCAGCCCCGCAATGCGCTGCTCGAGCTGGCTGCGCCACCGTGCCGACAGCGCCGTCCAGTCGGCCTTGTCGGGCACCTCGCCCGCGGGCAGCAGGCTCAGCGCCTCGGCGATCTCGGCCAGCGGCACGCCCATGCGCTGCGCCACCTTGATCACGGCCACGCGGCGCAGCACGGCGCGCGGATAGCGGCGCTGGTTGCCTGCGGTGCGCGCGCTCGCGATCAGGCCGCGCTTTTCATAGAAATGCAGCGTGGACACCGCCACGCCGCTGCGCCGCGCCACCTCGCCAACGCTCAGCTCCTGCAGTGCAGCGGCCGGCGCCGGCCTGCCGCAGCATCCGGCTCCGCCGGCCATTTCTTCATCCTCTTCGCACTGCGCTGTCGATCCCATGCCTGTCCTTGTTGCGGGCCCATGACCGGCATGCCATGGCCCCGGTTTCTGAAGGTCTTGCAAAACACTTGACCTCAAGCTTAGTCGAGGTTGAACAATGCCAGCCAGCTTCCCGCCAAAAGCCCCGCCATGGCGGGCTGCACAACAGCCCAACCGAAAGACCTTATGCCTACCCTGCACAGCACCGACACCCCGACCACGGCCCCGCGCCAATACCTGCAGCCCGCAGGCCTTTATGACTGCAGCCCCAACGGCTACACCCATGTGGTCGCCGTCCAGGAGCCGCTGCGCTGGCTGTTCGTCTCCGGCCAGGGCGGCGAGAATGCGCAGGCCGAGCTGCCCGACGGCTTCGCCGCACAGGCCGTGCAGGCCCTGGCCAACGTCAAGACCGCCCTGGCGGCGGGCGGCGCGCACATGGGCCATGTGACCAAGCTCACGGTGCTCATCGTCGACCACAGCCTGGAGCGCTTCGAGCATTGGCAAAGCAGCGTGCGGCGGCACTGGGGCAGCGGCGAGCCGGGCGATGGCAAGCCGCGCTTTCCGGCCTGCACGCTGATTCCCGTACCCAAGCTGGCCCTGCCCGGCATGCTGATCGAAGTGGAAGCCACGGCCGCCGTGCCCGTCGCGGCGCCCGCGCCGCAAGCTGCCGGCACCCCGGCCGACCGCATCGCCATCGCCGCCTGATCCGTTCACACACCTGCGCTCCATGACCGTACAGACCCCGCAACCGCATACGCAACCGATTCTCCCGCTCTCCACCCTGCTGCTCATGGCCACGGCCTGCGGCCTGTGCGCAGGAGCCAATTACTTCAACCAGCCACTGCTGCACTCCATGGCGCAAAGCCTGCAGATCAGCGATGCCCTGGCCTCCAGCACCGTGACCATGGCCCAGGTCTCCTACGGCCTGGGCCTGCTCTTCCTGGTGCCGCTGGGCGACATGCTGGAGCGCCGCCGCCTGGTGCTAGCGCTCATGCTGCTGGCCGCCTGCGGCATGCTGGCCAGCGGCATCAGCGGGCTGACGGGCAGCTTCGCCCTGCTGGCCGGCGGCACGCTGATGGCCGGCGTGTTCTCGGTCGCGGCCCAGGTGCTGGTGCCCATGGCCGCCACCTTTGCGGCGCCCGGCGCCAGCGGCCGCGCCGTGGGCCTGGTGATGAGCGGGCTGCTGATCGGCATCCTGGCCTCGCGCAGCGTGGCCGGCATCCTGTCCGAACTGGGCGGCTGGAGCACCGTGTACTGGGTGGGCGCCGCCTGCACCGCGCTGATGGCCGTGCTGCTGTCGCGCGCCCTGCCCCGGGCCGCGCCCACGGCCCCGGTGAGCTACGGCGCCGTCATGCAGTCGCTGGCCGTGCTGGTCCGCCAACACCCGCGCCTGCGCAGCCGCGCCCTCATCGGCGGCCTGGGCTTTGCCACGGTGAGCGTGCTGTTTTCCACCATGGCGCTGCTGCTGGCCGGACCGCAATTCCGGCTGTCGGACATGGAGATCGGCCTGATCGGCATCGCCGGCATTGCCGGCGCGCTGATGGCCAATGTGGCCGGCCGCATGGCCGACAAGGGGCTGGAGCAGCACACCACGCTGGCCGGCGCCGTCCTGCTGCTGCTGGGCTGGCTGGCGCTGTGGCTGGGCGGCACCAGCCTGTGGTGGTTCCTGGCGGGCATGCTGGTCGTGGACGGAGCGCTGCAGGCGCTGCACATCAGCAACCAGAACGTGATCTATGCACTGGCGCCCGAGGCCCGCTCGCGCATCAACGCGGTCTACATGACCACGTATTTCATCGGCGCCTCCATCGGCTCGGCCCTGGGCTCCTGGGCCTGGCTCGGCCAAGGCTGGACCGGCACCAGCATCATGGGCCTGGTGCTGGGCCTGGCGACGCTGGCCATGGTGTGCCGGGACCGGCAGCTGGTACACCAGAAGCCCTCGACTCGATAGCTGCCAGCGCCTGCCCCTGCGGGGTCCCAGCACTTTCCCTGGAGATGCCGGGCATAAAAAAAACCGCCATCGCTGGCGGTTTTTTGCAGCGCCGGTTTACACCAGCAGCGCGTTCACGCGCTTGACATAGGCGGCCGGATCCTCGGGCATGCCGCCTTCGGCCAGCACGGCCTGGTCGAACAGGATCTGGGCCAGGTCATGGAAATGCACCGAGCCATCGAGCTTCTTGACCAGCGGATGCTCGGGGTTCACTTCGAGCACGGGCCTGGTCTCGGGGGCCTTCTGGCCGGCCTGCTTCAGCAGGCGCGCCAGCTGCAGGCTCATGCCGCCGTCCTGCACCACCAGGCAGGCCGGCGAATCGACCAGGCGGCTGGTGGCGCGCACATCCTCGGCGCGGTCCTTGAGCGCTTCCTTGAGCTTGGCCAGCACGGGCTTGAAGGCTTCGGCAGCCTCCTCGGCGGCCTTCTTCTCGGCCTCGTCCTGCAGCTTGCCCAGGTCCACGGCGCCCTTGGCCACGGATTGCAGCGGCGTGCCGTCGAACTCGGTCAGGTAGTTGAGCGCCCATTCGTCCACGCGGTCGGTCATCAGCAGCACTTCGATGCCCTTCTTCTTGAAGACTTCGAGCTGCGGGCTGTTCTTGGCCGCCGCCAGGGAGTCGGCCGTGATGTAGTAGATGGCCTCCTGGCCCTCCTTCATGCGGGCCTTGTAGTCGGCCAGCGAGACCACCAGGCCTTCGTGCGTGGTGGAGGCAAAGCGCAGCAGCTTGGCGATGCGCTCCTTGTTGCCGAAGTCCTCGCCCAGGCCTTCCTTGAGCACGGCGCCGAACTCGTTGTAGAACTGCGTGTACTTGCCTTCCTTGGCCTTGTCCTCTTCGCTGACCACATCGGTCACATCGCCCTCGGCAGCCACTTCATGCCGGTCGTGGCGGGCCAGATCCTCGAGCATGGACAGCACGCGCTTGGCCGAGCCGTCGCGGATCAGGCGCACGTCGCGGCTTTCCTGCAGCAGCTCGCGGCTCACGTTCAGCGGCAGGTCGGCCGAATCGATCACCCCGCTCACGAAGCGCAGGTACTGGGGCATCAGCGCCTCGGCGTCATCCATGATGAAGACGCGCTTCACATACAGCTTGATGCCCGCGTGCTTGTCGCGCTGGTACAGGTCGAACGGCGCCTTGGCCGGAATGTACAGCAGCTGCGTGTACTCGGTGTTGCCTTCGACGCGGTTGTGGCTCCAGGTCAGCGGATCCTCGTAGTCGTGGCTGATGGACTTGTAGAACTCCTTGTACTGCTCGTCCGTGATGTCCTTCTTGGGGCGGGTCCACAGGGCGCTGGCCTTGTTGACGGTCTCCCATTCGCCGGTCTTGACCATCTGGCCGGGCTCGCCCTCTTTCTCGCTTTCCTTCCACTCTTCCTTTTCCATCAGGATGGGCAGGCTGATGTGGTCGGAATACTTGGAGATGATCTGCTTGAGCTTCCAGCCATTGAGGAACTCCTCGGCCTCGGGGCGCAGGTGCAGCGTGATGCTGGTGCCGCGCTCGGCGCGCTCGATCTGCTCCACCTCGAAGTCGCCGGTGCCGCCGCTGACCCAGCGCACGCCCTCGCTGGCCGCCAGGCCGGCGCGGCGCGACTCCACGGTGATCCGGTCGGCCACGATGAAGCCCGAATAGAAGCCCACGCCGAACTGGCCAATCAGCTGCGAGTCGGCCTTCTGGTCGCCGCTGAGCTTTTCCACAAAGGCCTTGGTGCCGCTCTTGGCGATGGTGCCCAGGTTCTCGATGGCTTCCTGCTCGCTCATGCCGATGCCGGTGTCGGCAATCGTCAGCGTCTTGGCGGCCTTGTCAAAGGACACCCGCACTTCCAGGTTGGGCTGATCGCCATAGAGGCTGCTGTCGTTCAGGGCCTCGAAGCGCAGCTTGTCGCAGGCGTCCGAGGCGTTGGAGATCAGCTCGCGCAGGAAGATTTCCTGGTTGGAATACAGCGAATGCGTGACCAGATGCAGCAACTGGGCCACTTCGGCCTGGAAGGAATGGGTTTGCTTTGTCATAGGCGTTCAGTGAAATTCGAGGAAATACGAACAAAAAAATCCGCCAGCGGCGATTCGCCCCATTAGCTAGGGACGGCCCTTGGTATTTCAAGGGCTTTTTCCAGGCATGAAAAATGGCTCCCCACGCGCCCCACGGCGTGTGGCCGCAGCCTCTCCGAGAGGAGGCTTTTCAACTTGGGGCGGCCCGGCGATGAAAAAAGCGCAAGCGCCGATTCAAAAAGAATAGCTGCTTGCGCTTATCAATAAATGGCTTGAAGCCAATTTTTCTTAAAACTAGCGCAACCCAAGCGAGAGACACCGAGGAAGGGCCGCCCCGCCCCGAAGGTGTCGTCCCCCTCCCATAGCGCGCAGCGCGTAGGGAGAGGGGAAAGGCGTGAAGCGCCTCAGGGGGTATTAGAAGCTCTCGTGCGCAGCCAGGTAGCGCCACTGGCCCACAGGCAGATTGCCCAGCGTCACGCGGCCGATGCGGATGCGCTTGAGGCCCACGACCTTGAGGCCGACCAGCTCGCACATGCGGCGGATCTGGCGCTTCTTGCCTTCGGTCAGCACGAAGCGCAGCTGTTCGGCGTTCTGCCAGTCCACCTGGGCGGGCTTGAGCGGCTCGCCGTCCAGCTCCAGGCCATGGCGCAGCAGCGCCAGCTTTTCCTCGGGGAAGACGGACTGCACATCCACGTCGCGGTCGCCGAAGCTCACGCGCACCAGGTACTCCTTGTCCACCTCGGAGTCCTCGCCGATGATGTGGCGCGCCACGCGGCCGTCCTGGGTCAGCACCAGCAGACCCACGGAGTCGATGTCCAGGCGCCCGCAGGGCGCCAGGCCCTTGAGCTGGCTGAAGTTGAAGCGCGTCTTGCTGCGGTCCTGGTTCCAGTGGTTCTCGGGCTTGACCAGCACCACGGCGGGCTCGTGCCCGTCCTCGGCCTGGCCGCTCACATAGCCCACGGGCTTGTGCAGCAGGATGGTGACCTGCTGGTCCTGCCGGTCCTGGGCCTTCTGGTCGACTTCGATGCGGTCGCCGGGCACCACGTTCTGGCCCATCACGGCCACTTCGCCGTTCACGCGCACCCAGCCGTTTTCCACCCACTCGTCGGCCTCGCGGCGCGAGCACAGGCCCATGTCGGCCATGCGCTTGTTGATGCGCACGGCGCCCGGACGGTCGTCCTGGCGCGCCTCGGGCTCGGGCGCCCGCTTGACGGGAATCACGCGGTCGGAGCCGTCGCCTGCGGGGCGGTAGGTGCGGATGCCCGTGGTCGGGCGGCGCTTGGCCTCGGAAACGAAGGAGCCGGGAATGTGACGCGGCTCGCCGCCGCGCTCATTGTGGCGGTCACTGCCGCGGCGGTCGTCACCGCGGCGGTCGTCGCGTGCGCCCGGACGGGTGTCGCGGGGGCCGCGGCCGGCGCCGAAGTCCTTGCGGCCGCCGCCCTGGCGCGTGTCGCCGCGCGGACCGTAGCCGCCGCGGCGGTCCTCGCCCTGAGCGGCATCGCGGCGCGGGCCGCGCTCGACATTGCGCTCCAAGCCCTGGTCGCCGCGCGCGGGCCGGTCGGAACGCTCGAATCGGCTTTCACCGTCGCGCGCACCAAAGCCGCCACGGCGCTGGAAGCCTTCGCCGCCGGGTGCGCCATCGGCGCGGCCGAAGCCGCCGCGCGAGGGTCGCTGCTCGCCGTCGGCGCGCTCTCCGCGTTCACGGAAGTCACGGGAATCGCGGCGCTCGGGGTCGTAAGGGCGGGCCGCCGGGCGCGCACCGCGCTCCGGGTCGTAGGGACGCGCACCGCGTTCGCCGCGCGGGCCGGAACGGTCGGCAAAACGATCTGCGGAGCGGCCTGCGGGACGGTCCTGATTGCGCTCCTGATAGCGGTCCGAAGAACGTCCGGAGCGCTCGGCGCGGCCTGCGCCCTGGCGCGGCTGGCTGTCCCTGGCGCCTGCAGGCTTGGCCGGTCGGCGCAGCACGGCGCGGCCGGCAGAGGAGCGGCCCGGGGACGAATCCGACGGGCTTTCGGCGCCCTGGGCGCCGGTTTTTTTGGTGGGGTTGGATGACATTTGCCGCCATTGTCGCGCGGCCGGCGCCCCCTTTGGGGCCGGTGCCCACAATACCGGCAGGGTGCCGGGTTATAGCCGGAGCGGCAGCATGCCCGGCCTCAAGCGGCTACCTTCTTCGGCGAGCTGAATTCCCCGTGGCGCAGCGCCTCGATGTCGAGCACGCGCAGACCGCCGTATTCGACCATGATGACCTGCTCGCGCTGCAGCACGGCCAGGGCCTCGTTGACCCGCTGGCGCGACAGTCCCACGAGATTGGCCAGCTCCTGCTGGGTGATGCGCAGCACCTCGCCCACGCCCGGGTAAAGCAAGGGGTTGAACAGCGCGGCCAGGCTGCGCGCCACGCGCAGGTCGGGGTTGCTCATGCGGTCGATCTCGCGCGCCGCGATGAACTGGCCCAGGCGCTCGTTGAGCTGGCTCATCACGAAGCGGTTGAAGCCTATGGAATGGTCGAGCAGCCAGTGGAAGGTGTCTATGGGCAGGCCGCCGACCACGCTCCTGCGGATGGCCTGCACGTTGTAGCGGTAGGGCTCGCGCTTGATGGCCGTGCCCTCGCCGAACCAGCCGCCGGGCGGCAGGCCGGCCAGCGTCATGCTCGCGCCGTCGGCGCTGTCCGTGTTCATCTTGAGCAGGCCGTCGACCACGCCGAACCAGTAGGTCGGCGCGCGGCCCATGCGGCAGACGTAATCGCCGGGATCGGCGTCGCCGACCACCAGCACGCGCGATACGGTCTCGCGCTCCAGCGGCTGCAGCACCGGCCACCACGGTATGCCGTCCAGCTCGGAAGCCAGCGGCTTGCGGCGCCTTTGGTGCAGGGACAGTTCTTGGCTCATGGGCAGCAAGCATTGCCAAAGGCCCGGTCCCGCAAAAGCGGGATTTCCACGAGTCAGCAAATGCGCCCTTTTGAGCAGCATTTGTTACAGCGTATTTTCCCGATGATGAGTTACCCCCGAATTGTCGTCAAACAGACATCTTGGCGTCAAAGTCGCCCATACGATGCCTGCGAGACTTTCGTGCACAGAGCCCCCCAAACCGGTGCGCGGTCCACAAGCGGCCCGCTGTTCGACCCCCGAGACTGCCCACAGAGGACTAGGAATGACCACCACGTTCCCGCATTTGCTGCTCAGGCATGCGACAGAGCGCCCGGATGCCCCGGCCCTGCGCGAGAAGGAATACGGCATCTGGCAAACCTGGAGCTGGCGCGAAGCCGAGCAGACCGTGCGCCACATGGCCTGCGGCCTGCGCGCCCTGGGACTGCAGCGCGGGCAGAACCTGGCCTTCATCAGCGACAACCGGCCCCATGTGTACCTGGGATTTCTGGCCGTGCAGGTCTGCGGCGCGGTGCCTATCCCGCTGTACCAGGATGCCGTGGCGGCCGAGATGCGCTTCGTGATGGAGGATGCGGAAATCGCCTTCGCCTTCGCCGAGAACCAGGAGCAGGTGGACAAGCTGCTGGAAGTGCGCGAATCCGTGGCCTCCATCGCCCACATCCTCTACGACGACCCGCGTGGCCTGCGCAACTACGACCAGCCGGGCCTGATCGGCATCGAGGCACTGCTCAAGCTCGGCCGTGAATGGGAAGCCCTGAACCCCGATGCCTACGAGCAGATGCTGCAGGCCCTGTCGGGCGAGGACATCTCCGTCATCCTCTACACCTCGGGCACCACGGGCAAGCCCAAGGGCGTGTGCCAGACGCACGCGAGCTTCATCGGCGCGGCGCGCGGCGCGGCCGAGGTGGACCGGCTGGGCCCGGCCGACAGCATCATCTCCTACCTGCCGCCGGCCTGGGTGGGCGACCATCTGTTCTCGTTCGCGCAGTGGCTGGTGGCGGGCTACACCATCAACTGCCCCGAGTCCGCCAGCACGGTGGGCATCGACATGCGCGAGATCGGGCCCAGCTACTATTTCGCGCCGCCGCGCGTCTTCGAGGGCATGCTGACATCGATCTCCATCCGCATGGAAGACGCCGCGCCCGTCAAGCGCTGGCTCTACGAGCGCTGCATGCGGCTGGCGCGCCGCGTGGGCTCGGACCTCCTGGACGGCAAGCACGTGGGCCTGCCGGACCGGCTCAAGTACAAGGCCGGCGACCTGCTGGTCTACGGCCCGCTGCGCAACGCCATGGGGCTGTCGCGCATCCGCGTGGCCTATACCGCGGGCGCAGCCATCGGGCCGGAGCTGTTCCGCTTCTTCCGCTCCATCGGCATCAACCTCAAGCAGTTCTACGGCCAGACCGAGACCTGCGCCTATGTCTGCCTGCAGCGCGACGGCCAGGTGGCGCTGGCCAGCGTGGGCCAGGCCGCGCCGGGGATCGAGCTGAAGATCGCGCCCAGCGGCGAGGTGCTGGTCAAGGGCGTCTCGGTGCTCAAGGAATACTACAAAAGGCCCGATGCCACGGCCGAGGTCATCGACGGCGACGGCTGGTTCCACACGGGCGATGCCGGCGTGATCGACGCCGGCGGCCAGCTGCGCATCATCGACCGCGCCAAGGACGTGGGCCAGACCCGCCGCGGCGCCATGTTCGCGCCCAACTACATCGAGAACAAGCTCAAGTTCTTTCCCCACATCAAGGAAGCCGTGTGCTTCGGCCACGGCCGCGACCAGGTCTGCGCCTTCATCAACATCGACTACGAGGCCGTGGGCAACTGGGCCGAGCGCCAGGGCCTGCCCTACGGCGGCTATGTGGACCTGGCCTCCAAGGCCAAGGTGCTGGAGCTGGTGGCCGACTGCATCGCCCAGGTCAACGCCGACCTGGCCGCCGAGCCCGGCATGGCCGACACCCAGGTGGCGCGCTTCCTCGTGCTGCACAAGGAGCTGGACCCCGACGACGACGAGCTCACGCGCACCCGCAAGGTGCGGCGCAACTTCATCGCCGACAAGTACAAGGTGCTGGTCGACGCGCTGTACGAGGGCCGCAAGGAGCAGTTCATAGAGACCCAGGTCAAGTTCGAGGACGGCCGCACCGGCAGCGTCAGCGCCACGCTGCAGATCCTGGATGCACAGTTGCATCCGGCCCGCGCCTGAGGGAGGAAGCCATGAGCACCAGAAAGATCGGCGACGTCATCCTGGACATCCAGAACATCAGCCTGCGCTTCGGCGGCGTGAAGGCGCTGACCGACATCTCGTTCAACGTGCGCGAGCACGAGATCCGCTCCATCATCGGTCCCAACGGCGCCGGCAAGAGCTCCATGCTCAACTGCATCAACGGCGTCTACACGCCGCAGGAGGGCTCGATCACCTTCCGCGGCCAGACCTTCAGCCACATGAACAGCCGCCAGGTGGCCGAGATGGGCGTGGCGCGCACCTTCCAGAACCTGGCGCTGTTCAAGGGCATGAGCGTGATCGACAACATCATGACCGGGCGCAACCTCAAGATCAGAAGCAACCTGCTGCTGCAGGCCCTGCGCCTGGGGCCGGCGCAGCGCGAGGAGATCCGGCACCGCGAGTTCGTCGAGCACATCATCGACTTCCTGGAGATCCAGGCCTGGCGCAAGACGCCCGTGGGCCAGCTGCCCTACGGCCTGCAAAAGCGCGTGGACCTGGGCCGGGCCCTGGCCATGGAGCCCCAGGTGCTGCTGCTGGACGAGCCCATGGCCGGCATGAACGTGGAGGAAAAGCAGGACATGTGCCGCTTCATCCTCGACGTGAACGACGAATTCGGCACCACCATCGTGCTGATCGAGCACGACATGGGCGTGGTCATGGACATCAGCGACCGCGTGGTGGTGCTGGACTACGGCAAGAAGATCGGCGACGGCGCGCCCGACGAGGTGCGCAACAACGAAGACGTGATTCGCGCTTACCTTGGCGCTGGCCATTGAGGGGACAGAGATGGGATTTTTTCTCGAAACCTTGTTCGGCGGCCTCATGGTGGGCCTGCTCTACGCGCTGATCGCCATCGGCTTCGTGCTGATCTTCAAGGCCTCGGGCGTCTTCAACTTCGCCCAGGGCGCCATGGTGCTGTTCTCGGCCCTGGCCATGGCGCGCTTTTCGCAATGGATACCGCTCTGGCTGGGCATGGAGCCCGGCTTTGTCGGCAACCTGCTGGCCATCGCGGTCACGCTGGCGCTGATGGTCGTCGTGGCCTGGCTGATCGAGCGGCTGGCGCTGCGCCATCTCGTGAACCAGGAGCCCATCACGCTGCTGATGGCCACGCTGGGCATTGCCTATCTGCTCGACGGCCTGGGCCCCATGGTCTTCGGCAGCGAGGTCTACAGCATCAACGTGGGCATGCCCAAGGACCCGGCCTTCATCCTCGACGGCCTGTTCCAGGGCGGCGTGATGGTCAGCCTCGAGGACCTGTACGCGGCCTGCGTGGCGGCCATCCTGGTCATCGCGCTGAGCCTGTTCTTCCAGAAGACCAAGACCGGCCGCGCGCTGCGCGCCGTGGCCGACGACCACCAGGCCGCCCAGTCCATCGGCATCCCGCTGCCCTACATCTGGGTCATCGTCTGGTCGGTGGCCGGCGGCGTGGCCCTGGTGGTGGGCATCATCTGGGGCTCCAAGCTGGGCGTGCAGTACTCGCTGTCGCTGGTGGCCCTCAAGGCCCTGCCCGTGGTGATCCTGGGCGGCCTGACCTCGCTGCCCGGCGCCATCATCGGCGGCCTGATCATCGGCGTGGGCGAGAAGCTCTCCGAGGTCTACCTGGGCCCCCTGGTGGGCGGGGGCATCGAGACCTGGTTCGCCTACGGCCTGGCGCTGTGCTTCCTGCTGGTGCGGCCCCAGGGGCTGTTCGGCGACAAAATCATTGATCGCGTATGAAATACGAGAGCCATGATTTTGCGAAGTCGGCGCGGTATTCGCGCCGCGAATACCGCAAGTGCGACGGTACGTCGCACTTGGCAACCGCAGGTTGCGCCCATGTGTACAAGATCATTGACCGCGTGTAAGACGGAAAGGCTGACCCATGTTCTATCGTGAAAACGGCCAGTTCAAGACCAGCTACGCGGCCGACCAGCAGATCTTCCCGGTCGCGCAGGACCGCTATGCGATCGGGCTGCTGCTGGCCGTGGCCTTCCTGGTCATTCCCTTCGTCGCCAGCGACTACACCTTCCAGGCCATTCTGATTCCCTTCGTCATCATGTCGCTGGGGGCGCTGGGCCTGAACATCCTGGTCGGCTACTGCGGCCAGATCTCGCTGGGCACGGCGGCCTTCATGGCCGTGGGGGCGTACGCGGCCTACAACCTGCAGGCGCGCATCGAGGGCATGCCGCTGCTGCTCGCGCTGATCGGCGGCGGCCTGATCGCCATGGTGTTCGGCGTGGTGTTCGGCCTGCCGTCGCTGCGCATCCGCGGCCTGTACCTGGCCGTGGCCACGCTGGCGGCCCAGTTCTTCGTGGACTGGCTGACCACGCGCGCCGCCTGGGTGACCAACAACTCCTCCTCGGGCTCGGTGAGCGCCAGGCCGCTGGAAATCGCCGGCTGGCAGATCGACACGCCCCTGGAGAAATACCTGCTGTGCCTGGCCATCCTCTGCGTGCTGGGCCTGGCCGCCAAGAACCTGGTGCGCAGCGCCATCGGCCGCGAATGGATGGCCATGCGCGACATGGACGTGGCCGCCAGCGTGATCGGCATCCGCCCCGTCTATGCCAAGCTCTCGGCCTTTGCGGTCAGCAGCTTCATCGTCGGCATCGCGGGCGCGCTCTGGGGCTTCGTGCATCTGGGCGCCTGGGAGCCCGCGGCCTTCAGCCTGGACCGCTCGCTGCAGTTGCTGTTCATGATCATCATCGGCGGCCTGGGCTCGGTGGTGGGAAGCATCTTCGGCGCGGCCTTCTTCGTGCTGCTGCCGCTGCTGCTCAACCATGTGCCGCACTGGCTGGGCCTGCCGCTGTCCACGGCCACGGCCACTTACCTCGAGCACATGATCTTCGGCGCCCTCATCGTGTTCTTCCTGATTGTGGAACCTCACGGATTGGCCAAGCTCTGGGCCACCGCCCGGCAAAAGCTGCGCGTCTGGCCTTTTCCCCACTGATTTCAACCACCAAGACACCGCAGAGTGCCTGCCCGGGACGCCGTCCCACACAACCCAAGGAGACCTGTTCATGATGTTCAAGAAAGTTGCGATCGCCGCGGCCACCGTGGCAGCCGGCATGGGCGCCCTGATGGCCTCGCCCGCGGCCCAGGCGCAGGAGCAGTTCGTGCCGCTGCTGGTGTACCGCACCGGCCAGTTCGCGCCGCTGGGCATTCCCTGGGGCGACGGCAAGCAGGACTACCTGAAGCTGGTCAACGCCAAGGGCGGCATCAACGGCGTGAAGATCGCCTACGAGGAGTGCGAGACCGCCTACGACACGGCCAAGGGCGTGGAGTGCTACGAGCGCTTCAAGGTCAAGCCCGGTGTCTCCAGCTTCGACACGCAGTCCACCGGCATCACCTTCGCGGTGAGCGCCAAGGCACCCGGCGACAAGATGCCCGTGGTCACGCCCGGCTACGGCCTGTCGCAGTCGGCCGACGGCCGCGCGTTCGAGTGGAACTTCCCGCTGCTGGGCAACTACTGGACCGCGGCCGACTCGATGATCCAGGACATCCTGAAGAAGGAAAAGGGCAGCCTCAAGGGCAAAAAGATCGCCCTGGTCTACCACGACTCGCCCTACGGCAAGGAGCCCATCCCGCTGCTGCAAAAGCGCGCCGCCAAGGAAGGCTTCGAGCTGATGCTGCTGCCCGTGACCGCGCCCGGCGTGGAGCAGAAATCCACCTGGCTGCAGGTGCGCCAGCAGCGCCCCGACTATGTGCTGCTGTGGTCGGCCGGCGTGATGACGCCCACGGCCGTGCGCGAGGCCCAGGCCACGGGCTACCCGCGCGAGAAGATGTACGCCATCTGGTGGGCCGGCTCGGACCATGACGTGAAGGACATCGGCGCCGGCGCCAAGGGCTACAACACCGTGACCATCCACAACACGGCCGAGCACGACAAGGTGCACGACGAGGTCAAGGCCATGGTCTACGACAAGGGCCAGGGCACGGCCAAGGACGCCAAGGAGCTGGGGGCGCTGGCGCACACCCGCGGCATGGTGATCGCCATGCTGCAAGTGGAAGCCATCCGCACCGCGCAGGAGAAGTTCGGCAAGGGCAAGGTGATGACGTCCGAGCAGGTGCGCTGGGGCCTGGAGAACCTCAACCTCACGCAGGAGCGCCTGAACGAGCTGGGCTTCGGCAAGATCCTGCGCCCCTTCAAGACCAGCTGCGAGAACCACCTGGGCGCCGACTGGTCGCGCATCGCGCAGTGGGACGGCAGCAAGTTCAAGGCCGTTTCCGACTGGTACCAGGCCGACAAGAGCCTGATCGATCCGCTGGTCAAGGAGTACGGCGAGAAGTACGCCAAGGAAAAGAACCTGCCGATAAGGACTTGCACCCCCTGAGGCGCTACGCGCCTTCCCTCTCTCTCTACGCGCTTCGCGCTAAGGGAGGGGGACGACAGCTTCGCTGCGGGGCGGCCCTTGCTCGCTGTCCCTGACTTGGGTCGCGCCAGCTTTTTGGCGCAACGATCACTCAAAAACCATAGCGTTTTGCGTTTGATTTAAAACAGTTTCAATTTCATTTGAATTTGAAACCATTGCACAACAAGAGATAACAGCTTCTTTTTCAATAGCAAACGGTGAGGCCATGAGCACATCCAACCCCGCATCCACGGCGGCGCCGCTGGTGGAAGTCAACGGCATCGAGGTCATCTACAACCATGTGATCCTGGTGCTCAAGGGCGTGTCCCTGCAGGTGCCGCACCGGAGCATCGTGGCCCTGCTCGGCGGCAACGGCGCGGGCAAGACCACCACGCTGCGCGCCATCTCCAACCTGCTCAAGGGCGAGCGCGGCGAAGTCACCAAGGGCGGCATCACGCTGGAGGGCGAGCAGATCGCCAACCTCTCGCCGGCCGAGCTGGTCAAGCGCGGCGTGGTGCAGGTCATGGAAGGGCGCCACTGCTTTGCCCACCTGACCATCGAGGAAAACCTGCTCACCGGCAGCTACACGCGCACCGACCGCGGCGAGATCGCGGCCAATCTCGAGAAGGTCTACAACTACTTTCCGCGCCTCAAGACCCGGCGCACCAGCCAGGCGGCCTACACCTCGGGCGGCGAGCAGCAGATGTGCGCCATCGGCCGCGCGCTGATGAGCAACCCGCGCATGGTGCTGCTGGACGAACCCTCGATGGGCCTGGCGCCGCAGATCGAGGACGAGGTGTTCCACATCGTCAAGGACCTCAACGACAAGGAGAAGGTCACCTTCCTGCTGGCCGAGCAGAACACCAACATGGCGCTCAAGTACGCCGACTACGGCTACATCATGGAAAGCGGCCGCATCGTCATGGACGGCTCGGCCCGCGACCTGGCCAGCAACGAGGACGTCAAGGAGTTCTACCTGGGCGTGGGCGGCGGCGAGCGCAAGAGCTTCAAGGACGTGAAAAGCTACAAGCGCCGCAAACGCTGGCTAGCCTGAGCAGCAACTCATTAATCAATAGCATTTGCCGCACATCACGCCTGCGGCAGAGGCCTTTTCGCCCGAAATTCTTGAAATGCGTGCAGGAGATCGATGATGAGCCAGTTCTATGACAGCCTGGAAACCCGCAGCCCCGCGCAGCGCGAATCGGAACTCATGGCCCGGCTGCCCGGGCAGATCGCCCATGCCCAGCAGCGCTCGGGCGCGTTTGCCGCAATTTTGCAGGGCATCGATGCCGCCGCCATCACTTCGCGCCAGGCCCTGGCGCAGTTGCCGGTCACGCGCAAGAGCGAGCTGCTGGAGCGCCAGACGGCGCACAGGCCCGACCAGGTCTTCGGCGGCTTCAACGCCATCCACACCGGCCGGGACATGCCGCGCGTCTTCGCCAGCCCCGGCCCCATCTACGAACCCGAAAGCCGCCGCGCCGACTACTGGCGCATGGCCCGCGCGCTGTTCGCCGCGGGCTTTCGCGCGGGCGATCTGGTGCACAACTGCTTTTCCTACCACTTCGTGCCCGCGGGATCCATGATGGAGACCGGCGCCCACGCGCTGGGCTGCACGGTGTTCCCTGGCGGCACCGGCCAGACGGAGCAGCAGGTACAGGCCATGGCCGACCTGCGCCCGGCCGGCTATGTGGGCACGCCCAGCTTCCTCAAGATCATTCTGGAGAAAGCTGCCGAAATGGGCGTGCAGCTGCCCAGCGTGACCAAGGCCCTGCTCTCGGCCGAGGCCTTCCCGCCCTCGCTGCGCGACTGGTTTGCGGCGCGGGGCGTGGCCGGCTACCAGTGCTATGGCACGGCCGACCTGGGCCTGATCGCCTACGAGACCGCGGCGCGCGAGGGCCTGGTGCTGGGCGAAGACATCATCGTCGAGATCGTGCGCCCCGGCACGGGCGATCCCGTGGCCGAGCCGAAGGCGGGCGAGGCTCCCGAGGTCGGCGAACTGGTGGTGACCACGCTCAACCCCGACTATCCGCTGATCCGCTTCGGCACCGGCGATCTCTCGGCCTATCTGCCCGAACCCTGCCCCACGGGCCGCACCAATGCGCGCATCCAGGGCTGGATGGGCCGCGCCGACCAGACCACCAAGGTGCGCGGCATGTTCGTCCACCCGCAGCAGGTGGCCGAGATCGTGCGGCGCTTTCCGCAGATCGCCAGGGCGCGCCTGGTGGTCAGCGGCGAAATGGCCAGCGACCGCATGCAGCTGCTGGTCGAGACCACGGAAACCTCGCCGGGCCTGGCCCAGCAGGTCGTCGATGCGCTGCGCGAAGTCACCAAGCTGCGCGGCGAGGTGCAGATGCTGCCCCCGGGCAGCCTGCCCAACGACGGCAAGGTGGTCGAGGATGCGCGCTCCTACCGCTAGCGCGCATTCATGCTTGTGCCAGCGCAAAACCAATGAAAACAAAGGGTTGAACCAAGGGTTAGCACCAACAAATACCTGCTCATCAGGGCTTATGTCTGTTGCCATCTGTTTCTAAAATCCGGGCTCCTTACGTGCTGTACGGCGGCGCAGGCGCCCGCCGTACGGCACATCGGTTTTTATGCAGGGAGACACTATGAACGCCATCTTCAAAATCGCCGCCGTTGCCCTGGCTGCCACCGCAGCCGTCGGCAGCCACGCCGAGAGCTACCCCGCTCCCGGCAAGACGATTACCATCATTGTTCCGTTCACGGCAGGCGGCCCCACCGACAAGGTCGCCCGCGACCTGGCCGAGTCCATGCGCAAGCAGCTGAACAACGCCACCATCGTGATCGACAATGCGGATGGCGCCGGCAGCACCATCGGCACGGCCAAGGCCGCCCGTGCCCGCAACGACGGCTACACGCTGCTGCTCACGCACATCGGCATGTCCACCATCCCGACGCTGTACCGCAAGCTGCCCTTCAACGTGCTGAGCGACTTCGAGTACGCCGGCATCATCAACGACGTGCCCATGACGCTGATCGGCCGCCCCACGCTGCCGGCCAAGAACTTCGCCGAGGTCAAGGACTGGGTCGGCAAGAACCAGGGCAAGGTGAATCTGGCCAACGCCGGCGTGGGCTCCGCCTCGCACCTGTGCGGCCTGATGTTCCAGGCATCGCTGCAGCAGGAAATGACGCCCGTGCCCTACAAGGGCGCCGCGCCCGCGATTGCCGACCTGATGGGCAACCAGGTGGACCTGCTGTGCGACCAGACCACCAACACCACCTCGCAGATTGCCGCCAAGAAGGTCCAGGCCTATGCGGTGACCACCACCAAGCCCCTGTCCACGCCGGCGCTCAAGGACCTGCCCACCCTGCAGTCCCTGGGCCTGAAGGACTTCAACGTGACCATCTGGCACGGCCTGTACGCGCCCAAGGGCACGCCCGCCGAGGTGGTGCAGAAGGTCAACGAAGCCATGAAGGCCTCGCTGAAGGACCCCGAATTCATCAAGCGCCAGGAAGCCCTGGGCGCCGTGATCGCCTCCGACGACCGCATCACCCCAGCCGGCCACAAGAAGTTCGTCGAGGCCGAGATTGCCAAGTGGGGCAAGGTCATCAAGGCCGCCGGCATCTACGCCGACTGACGGCACGGCAGCGTCCACCCGGCCCCCGGGTGGACGGCCACAACGAAAAACGCGGCCCAGGCCGCGTTTTTTCATGGCCTGCCGCCGGCGCCTACCAGACCACCTCGCGGCCCTCGGCGCCGCTGCGGCGCAGCATGTCTATGAAGGGCGCGGCCCGCTGGGCCAGGCTGACCTCCTCGCCGGCAGGCTGGGCGCTGTCTGCCGGTGCGTCCTCCTGCCCGGCCTCCCGGGCCTGCTCACGGCGCCGGGCATTGTCCTGCTCGACTGCGGCCTCGAGCGCCGCGACCGCCGCCGGGATCTGCTCGGCGGTGATGATGCCGTGGGCCTCGTCGGGCGACTTGCCGATGATTTGCAGCACCTGGCGGCCGTTGGCCTGCAGCATGATGACGTCCGCCGTGGCGCGCGATTTGAACTTGTAGAGCATGGGCAATCCTTGGAACGCGGATACGTTCTTAACGGTAAATATATTCGCGGTTGAAAGGATAGCTGCTCTGCGCGCCCTTCAAGGGACCGGTCTGCAGATTGCCGTCGGGCCGCGTGCACAGCATCTGGTGCAGCGCCACCCAGCCTCGTTCGAAGCCCATGGCGCAGCCCGCCAGATAGAGCCGGTAGGCGCGCAGCGCCTTGGCCGCCTTGTCGGCGTCGTATTGCGCCTCCAGGATGCGCTGCGCCTGCGGCAGTTGCGCCTCCAGGCTGTCGGACCAGGCCCAGAGCGTGCGCGCATAGTGGGGCCGCAGGTTCTCGGTATCCACCATTTCCAGGCCGCTTTGCCCCATGTCGTGCAGCACGCGGCTCACATGCATGAGCTCGCCGCCCGGGAAGATGTAGCGGTTGATGAAATCGCCGATGCCCGCGCCCACCTCGGCATTGCCCACGCCGCCGGCCGTGATGCCGTGGATCAGCGCCAGTCCGCCGGGCTTGAGCATGGTGTAGACGGTCTTGAAATACTCGGGCAGGTTGGCGCTGCCCACATGCTCGAACATGCCCACCGAGCCGATCTTGTCGAACGGCTTCACGCCGTCCATCTCCCGGTAGTCGCGCAGCTCGACATGCACCTTGCCCTGCAGGCCCTTCTCGGCGATCAGGCGCTGCACATAGTCGTACTGGTTGCGCGACAGCGTGATGCCGTGGGCCTGCACGCCGTAGTGTTCGGCCGCCCAGAAGATGAGGCCGCCCCAGCCCGAACCGATGTCCCAGAAACGCTCGCCGGGCTTGAGCTGCAGCTTGCGGCAGATGTGGTCGAGCTTGGCCTCCTGTGCCTGGGCCAGGCTCATCTCCAGGTCCTTGAAATAGGCGCAGGAATACACGCGGCGCGGGTCCAGCCACAGCGCATAGAAATCATCCGAGAGGTCGTAGTGGAACTGGATCTGCTCTGCGTCGCGCGTGAGCGTGTGCATGGCCAGCGACTTGGCCTTGGAGACGGTCTGCTCCAGCCAGGTGGGCGTATGCGAGACGGGGTCGGACTGCAGGATGCCGGCCGCGGCGGCCATGATGTCCCGAGCCTGCCCCTTGACGTCGACCCAGCCTTCCACGATGGCCGCGCCCACGGCGCCGACCTGCCCGTCGACCAGGGCTGCCAGCGCCTTGGGCGAACGAAAAATCAGCTGCACCGCGCTGTTGTCGGGACCTATGCGTTCGCCCGTGGAAAGCTGTACAGAAGCAGTGACCGGAAGCCTGACCAGATGCTGTTCCAATGTGCTTAACAGGTTTTTCATGCAACCCATTCTTCACACCACCGCCGGCATGGTCAAGGCCGGCCGGTTCACCCATCTGTCAGCAATCGACGCAAATTGATGACAAGTTCAAGCAAACCCTGAAAACTTCAAGCGCGGGGGCGGATATCGCCCTGTTGCCCCTAGCGGATGCGGATTCCGGTCAAGGCCTGGTAGCCGCGCTGCGTTTCCGGGGCCACGGACTGCAGCACCTGCTCGTAGGCCGTCTTGTGGCGCGCCAGCAGGCGCATGGAGGCAATGGTGCGGCTCTTGCAGAACCAGTGGCAGCTGTGCTGCATCAGCATGAGTTCGGCCGTCATGGTGAAGGCGCGGCGCTTGCGCTCCTCGTCGTCCCCGGCCTCGCCCACGCGCACCGCCGCAATGGCCTGCGCATGCAGGCCCATGAGCGCGCGCACGTCCAGCGTGGCCGCCGGAAACACGCGGTCGGCATAGGGCAGGGCCAGCGGCAGGGTCGTCACGCGCGCCAATTCGGCCGGCACTTGGGCAAACTCCTTGGCAAAGCGCTGGAACTGCGCGACCAGGCTGCTTTCGGCGTTTTCCAGCACGGTCCAGATCTGGGCGCGTCGCTCGGCATCCGGCTCGCCGAGCACGCGCATATAGCCGTCCATGAGGGAGCCCATGAGTTTTTCGATCTGGAAACGCCCCAGGTGCTGTGCCAGCAGCAGCGTATGCTTGCGCTGCTCCTGTTTCTTGAGCAGGTAAAGCGCTGTGGTGACAATGAGAAGAAGCGTGAACAGATCCATGAAGCGAAACCGGACGGGTAGACAACGGTGATGACCAAAGGCTCGAGTGTAGTCAGACGGGCGGGCCTGCGGGCCGCAGCCTCCGCCATCGGCCTGGCGGCCCTGGCGGGCTGCTCGTCCCTGGGCTATTACTGGCAGGGATTCCAGGGACAGGCGGCCATCCTGCAGGCTGCGCAGCCGATCTCGGCCTGGCTCGAGCGCCCGGATCTGCCGCCATCGCTGCGGCTTCGGCTGGAAACGGCGCAGAAGATGCGCGCATTCGCCAGCAACGAGCTGGGCCTGCCCAGCAATGCCAGCTACACCCGCTATGCGGACCTGGAGCGCCGTTATGCGGTCTGGAACGTCACGGCCGCGCCGCCCTACAGCCTGGAGCTGCACCGCTGGTGCTTTCCGATTGCGGGCTGCGTGGGTTACCGCGGCTATTTCTCCATGGAGGCTGCGCAGGCGCAGGCGCGCCAGCTGCAGCAGCAGGGGCTGGAAACCAGCGTCTACGGCGTGCCCGCCTATTCCACGCTGGGCTATCTGAACTGGCTGGGGGGCGACCCGTTGCTCAACACCTTCGCGGGCTGGGCCGAGGGCGATTTTGCCGGCCTGCTGTTCCACGAACTCGCCCACCAGGTAGTCTATGTGGCCGACGACACGGCCTTCAACGAATCCTTTGCCACCACCGTGGAGCGCCTGGGCACGCCGCTGTGGCTGCAGGCCCATGCCAGTGCCGCCACGCGCGAGCGCTGGCAGAAATCCCTGGCGCGCCGCGAGCAGTGGCGCGCCGTGACCCGGGAGACGCGCGAGCGGCTGCAAAACCTCTACCACCCGCAACCAGGGTCAAAACAGGGCGAAACCCAGGACACACCTGCGCTGGCAGCTATCAAAGCAGGAATCTTTGCGGATTTCCGCGCGCGCTATGCCCGCCTGCGCGCCCAGTGGCTGGCGCAGGACGAGCCGCTGCTGACCACGCCCGAGCTGCGCGCCCAGTACCTGGAGCGCCTGGGCCAGACCGACGACTGGGTGGCACGGGCCAACAATGCCAGCTTTGGCGCGCTGGCGGCCTATGACGACTGGGTGCCGGCATTCACGGCCTTGTGGACGCAGATGCAGCAGCAGGCCCGCAGCCCTGCGCAGGGCTCCCCCGTGCCCTCGCCGGCCGGCTGGCAGCTGTTCTACGGCAAGGTGCGCGAATGGGCCAGGCTGCCCGCCGAGCAGCGCCAGCAGCAGCTGTGCGAATACCTGCCCGCAGATACCCCCAGGCCCGCAGCCTGCGCCGCGCCCTGAGAATCAGTGAACCGGCCTGCCGCAGCGGCCGCGATGGCCGCCGCGATGAAACTCGGCGGCGCAGCCGATGCCGTGTATCGGCGCCCGCTTCACGGCCTGGCGGGCCGCACGGGCGGACAAGGCCGAAAGCGCGGGGGCTTTTTGGACGGTGGCCCGCCCGGGATTGCCGGGCTGAAGAGACAATGCCCCCATTGAGCAATCCGCTTCAGATCCACTTAAGCCTGCCCGGCTAGGCTTTGAACAATGTCCCAGTCTTTGCCTTCGCGATCCTCGCCTCCCCCTGCTTCGTCCTCCCCTTCTTTATGGCAGCGCCTGCGCGCGCCGCGCTCCCCGCAAGCCGTGGTGCTGCTGCTGTCGGCCTGGCTTACGCTCACCGCCAACTGGGCGCTGTGGCTGCGCCTGCCCACATTGGACGGCTATACCGGCAGCCTGCCCGTGCTGGTGCTGCGCGCGCTGCCGCTGGTGTTTTTCGCCATCGCGCTGCTGCTGAGCTTCACCGCCTGGCCGCGCTGGATGAAACCGGTCTGGCTGCTGCTGCTGCTGACGGCGGCCTGCTCGCAGTACTTCATGGTCGAGTACGGCACCATGATGGACAGCGGCATGATCAACAACGTGCTGCAGACCGACGTTCGCGAAAGCGCGGATCTGTTCAACCCCAGGCTGCTGCTCGAAGTGGCCGTCATCGTCGGCGTCCCGGCCCTGTGGCTGTGGCGCCTGCCGATACGCGGCGGCCGCACCGCGCTCGCCAGCCTGCTGCGCACCCTGGGCCTGTTCGTGCTGGCCGCCGCGCTGCTGGCCGCCTCGGTCTTTGTCTCCTACCGGGAGCTGGCGCCCGTGGTGCGCAACAACCTGTGGCTGCGCTACATGTTCAACCCCGTGAACCCCGTGCTGGCCGTGGTGGACACGGCCCTCAAGCCCGTGCTGCACAAGAAGCGGCCGTTTGTCAGCATCACGGGCGGCGCGGCCCTGGGCGCCAGCTATGCGGCCGGCAGCAAGCCGCCGCTGTTCGTGCTGGTGGTGGGCGAGACCGCGCGTGCGGCCAACTTCAGCCTCAACGGCTATGCGCGCGACACCAACCCCGAGCTGGCCAGGCGCGACGTGCTGAGCTGGCGCAACGCCTACTCCTGCGGCACCAGCACGCGCGAGTCCGTGCCCTGCATGTTCTCGCACCTGGGCCGCGAGGGCTTCTACGGCACCAAGGCCGACCATGACAATCTGCTCGACGTGCTGCAGGCCGCCGGCCTGGCCGTGCTGTGGATAGACAACCAGGCCGGCTGCAAGGGCGTGTGCGAGCGCGTGCCTTCGGCCAGCACGGCCGACCGCGTGAACACGCCCGAAGGCAAGGCCCTGTGCACGACCGACGGCGAATGCCTGGACGGCATGCTGCTCAGCGGCCTCGACGAGCGCATCGCCAAGCTCGACCCGGCGCGCCGGGCCCGGGGCATCGTGCTGGTCATGCACGAGATGGGCAGCCATGGCCCGGCCTACTACAAGCGCTCCACGCGCGAAACCAAGGTCTTCAAGCCCGAGTGCGAGACCAACGCGCTGTCGGGCTGCCCGCGCGAGCACGTGGTCAATGTCTACGACAACTCCATCCGCTACGGCGACCTGTTCCTGGCGCAGACCATAGACTGGCTCACGCAGCAGCAAGCCCGCTACGAGACAGGCCTGCTCTACATGTCCGACCATGGCGAGTCGCTGGGGGAAAACGGCCTGTACCTGCACGGCATTCCCTACGCCATCGCTCCCGACGAGCAAAAGCACGTGCCCATGATCGCCTGGCTGGGCACGCTGGGCGCACGCACCCATGTGGGCGAAGCCTGCCTGCGCAAGGAACTGGACAAGCCCGTCTCCCACGACAATCTTTACCACACGGTGCTGGGCCTGCTGGACGTGGCCAGCCCCACCTACAAGCCGGCGCTGGACGCGCTGCAAAGCTGCCGCTGACATCTGGCTGCCGCCACGCAAAAGGCCTGTCTTGTTGCCAAGACAGGCCTTTTTCATGGATGGAGGCTGCGGGCGCAGCTTCGCCAATGGATCAGCGCAGCGATTCGATCAGGTCGATGTACTGCTGCTTGGCTTCATCGGGCGAAGTGCCATTGAGCTTGTCCCAGGCATCCCACTTGGCGCGCGCCACCATGTCGGTGAAGCTGGGCTTCTTGGTTTCGTTGTCGCCTTCGGTGGCCTGCTTGTACAGCGCGTAGATCTTGAGCAGCGTGGCGTTGTCGGGGCGCTCGCTGATCGAAGTGGAATTCTTGACCGCAGCTTCGAAATTGGCGTTCAGGTCGGACATGGCAAGTCTCCTTGGGTTTTGAAAATCCCAGCCAGTGTAGCGAAAAAACGCTCAAATTAGAACGATCGTTCTTTTTTAAACACATGTATACGGCATCTGCGCGCATGCCTCATGAGGGATGTCTTTGTCTCTTGGAAACCGCGGCGGCCACTGCGGCCGCAGGGTCTATCCGTGCCGACCACCGATTTGATTGCAAAGGATATAATTTCATTTGAAATCAAATAAAGAGCATGCCATGAGTCTGGATTCACGCCTGGAACGCATCCTGGCCGGCAAGCCGGCCCGCCACCGGGATGCGGTGGCCGCCTCCCGCCTGCTGCTGCACACCGCCACGCTGCTGGAACGCCGCGTGGACGAAGCCCTCGCACCCTTTGCCCTGCACATGCGCGAATACCTGGCCCTGCACCTGCTGTCCGACAGCGTGCACGAGCCCCTGCGCCCCTCCGACCTCGGCGTGTCGCTGGACGCCACGCGCACCCAGGTCACGCGGTTGCTTGACGGCCTGGAAAAGAAAAGCCTGCTGGTCCGCACCCAGGATGTGCAGGACCGCCGCAGCCTGCAGCTGGCACTGACGCCGGCAGGCACGCAACTGCTGCAGCGCTGCGTGCCCGTGGTGCAGCAGGTCTACCTGCAGGCCTGGGCATGCCTGGGCGAGCAGGCCACGCGGTTGCTGCAGCAGCAGCTGCGCCAGGTGCACAGCGGACTGCAGCAGCCTCAGGCCCCAGGGGAAGCGACAGACAGTGCCCATGCGAACATCCGCGCAAACGCTTGATGGGCCTGCGCAAGACAGTCTGAATCCATAGCAGGTCATCCCATGAAAGCCCAGCGCTGGCAACAGTTCATGCATCGCCGCAAGCAACGCCTGCTGATGTGGCTGCTCGGCGCCCTGGTGGGCATGGAGTTCCTCGAAAACGGCATGTTCGTTTTCGGCTCCTCCCACATCCTGGGCGGCATCGGCGTGGCGCCGCGCGAGTTTGCCCAGGTGCAGGCGGCCTACGCCATCGGCAGCATGCTCATGATCGCCCTGCAGCAATGGCTGACGCGCCATTTCGGCTACCGGCACTACCTGCTCATCGCCCTGCTGCTCTACGGCGCCGGCGACCTGGCCTCGGCCAACGCGGCCAATCTGGCGGAGCTGACCACGGCCCGCCTCGTGCAGGGCATGGGCGGCGGCGCCTTCTTCATCAGCACGCGGGTGCTGATACCGCTGCTGTTCTCCGTCCAGCTGCGTCCGCGGGCCGTGCGCATCTACATGTTGAGCATCTTCAGCGTCGGCGCCATCGGCCCGGTTCTGTCGGCCTGGCTGGTGGACAGCTGGGGCTGGCGCTGGGTGTTCTGGATCGTGCTGCCGCTGGTGGGCCTGCTGGCTGCCGGCGTGCGCTGGATGCTGCCACGCCACCTGGGCCGCAGCCATACGCCGGTGCGCTTCTCGGTGGCGCCCGTGCTGATGTTCGTGCTGGCCGTGGGCTGCGTGCAGTGGAGCTTTTCCGAGGCGCGCTACGAGCTGTTCGACCGGCCCGAGCGCCTGGTCCTGATCGTGCTGACCGGCGTGCTGCTGCTGGGCCTGTTCGGCCTGCACCAGTGGAAGCACGACGAGCCGCTGCTGCACCTGCGCGATCTCACGCACCCGGGCTTTCTCGTGGGCCTGGCGCTGTACGCGCTGTATTACTTCGTGATCAACTTCAGCAACTACCTGTTCCCGCAGTTTGCCGAGCAGGGCCTGAACATTCCGCTGGTCACCACGGGCTGGCTCAACAGCTTCTCCGCGGCCATCAGCTTGGTGGTCGCCATCTTCTACATCCGGTACGCGGGCAAGGTGAGCAACAAGCGCGCCATGATGATGGCCGGCTGCACGGCCATGGCGCTGGCCTGCTGGTGGATGAGCAAGATTGCGCCGGACGCTCCCTATAGCGCGCTGTTCGGGGCGCTGGTCGTCAAGGGCTTCTTCGGCGTGCTCATGGTGCTGCCCGTGGCGGCCCTGACCTTCCGCGCGCTGGGCGACTCCCTGTTCGCCAAGGGCTACCAGAGCAAGAACATCATGCGCCAGATGATGGCCTCGTTCGCCTCGGCCGTGGCTGCGGTGGCGCTGCAGGACAGCCAGTTCACCGAGTACACCGAGCTCATGGGCCGCGTCACGCCCTCCAGCCCGGCCGCCGTGGACTGGCTGGCAAGGCTGCAAGCCGCTTTCGAGCACCTGGGCTACACCGCCAGCCAGGCGCATGGCGCCGCACTGGCCGAGATGAGCGCCGTGGTGCACCACCAGGCGTTTTTCATGGCCTGCCAGGACCTGTACCAGTGGCTGGCCCTGGTGGCCGCGGCGGCGGCCGTGGTGGTCAGCGTGCAGCGGCATTTGAAATGATGTCTTGCAGCCTGTGCACTCAGAATGCGGGCCATATGCCTATTTGAAGAGGCAGAGGCCGGGTTTCGCCCCGGCTTCTACCATTCATGCCTGCAATCCCATTCAGGTGGCCGCCAGCCACCTCTGCGCCAGCTTCACCCAGAACGTCGCCCCCAGCGGTATCAGCGCGTCATTGAAGTCGTAGCTCGGGTTGTGCAGCGTGCACGGCCCGCCGCCATGGCCCGGGGCGCGGTGGTCCCCGTCGCCGTTGGCGATGAAGCAGTAGGCGCCGGGCTTTTCGAGCAGCATGAAGGCGAAGTCCTCGGCACCCATGGAAGGCTCCTGCGGCACGACGCCCTCGTCGCCCAGGATCTCGCGCATGACCTGCCGGGCGAACTCGGCCTCGGCAGCGCTGTTGATGGTGGGCGGGTAGTTGCGCACGAACTCGAATTCGCACTGTGCGCCATGGGCCTGGCAAATGGATTCGCTAAGCTGCCGCATGCGCTGCTCGATCAGGTCCAGCACTTCGAGCGTGAAGGTCCGTACCGTACCCTGCAGTTCCACGCTGTCGGGCACCACGTTGGTGGCCTCGCCCGCATGCACCATGGTGACCGAGACCACGCCGGCCTCGATGGGCTTGACGTTGCGGCTCACGATGGTCTGCAGGGCCAGGATGAGCTGGGCCGCCACGGGCACGGGGTCGACCACCATGTGCGGCATGGCTGCGTGGCCGCCCTTGCCGCGCACCACGATCCTGAACTCGTTGCTCGACGCCATGGCCGGCCCGGCACCCACGGCCATGGTGCCGGCCCTCATGCCGGGCCAGTTGTGCATGCCGAACACGGCCTGCATGGGAAACCGGGTGAACAGGCCGTCCTTGACCATCTCGCGGGCACCGCCGCCGCCTTCCTCGGCCGGCTGGAAGATCACGTAGACCGTGCCTTCGAAGGACTCGCGGTGCGCGGCCAGGTACTGGGCCGCCGCGAGCAGCATGGCCGTGTGGCCGTCATGCCCGCAGGCGTGCATCTTGCCGGCGTGGCGGCTCGCGTGGACAAAGGTGTTGAACTCCTGCATGGGCAGGGCATCCATGTCGGCGCGCAGGCCGATCGCCCTGCCGCTGGCGCCTCCGTCGCGGCCGCGGAGGGTCCCGACCACGCCGGTGCGCCCCAGGCCGCGGTGAACTTCGACGCCCCACTGCTCCAGCCGGGCTGCGACCAGGTCCGAAGTGCGCACCTCCTCGAAGCACAGCTCCGGATGGGCATGGATATCGCGGCGCAGGGCCGCAATGGCCGCAGCGCTTTCCTCAAGTTCCGGCAGCAAGGCCATGGCGCACTCTCCTCTCGCACGCACCGTGAATTCCACATGATTCGACGCCGGTGCCCACGCATAATAAGGCGCTGCAGGGCCGCCCGCCGGCACCTTCTTCCCAAAAACCAGCCCACACCATGCCCACCCCCACCGACACCCCGGCCCAAGTCATCGGTGCCTGCCCGCACGACTGCCCCGACACCTGTTCGCTCGTCACCACCGTGGCCGGCGGCACGGCCATCAAGGTGCAGGGCAATCCGGCCCACACGCACACCGGCGGCGTGCTGTGCGCCAAGGTCAGCAAGTACACGGAGCGCACTTACCATGCCGAGCGCGTGCTGCAGCCGCTCAAGCGCAGCGGCCCCAAGGGCAGCGGCCGGTTCGTGCCGGTGAGCTGGGACGAAGCCCTGAGCGACATCGCCGCACGGCTGCACGCCATTGCCAGGCGCGAGCCCGAAGCCGTGCTGCCCTACAGCTATGCGGGCACCATGGGCCTGGTCCAGGGCGAAAGCATGGACCGGCGCTTTTTCCACCAGCTCGGAGCCAGCCTGCTGGACCGCACCATCTGCGCCAGCGCCGGCGGCGAGGCGCTGGCCGCCACCTACGGCGGCAAGCTGGGCATGCGCATGGAGTTTTTTGCCGAAAGCCGGCTGATCATCATCTGGGGCAGCAACAGCATTGCCAGCAATCTGCACTTCTGGCGCTACGCGCAGGAAGCCAAGCGCAACGGCGCGCGCCTGGTGTGCATCGATCCGCGCAGGAGCGAGACCGCCGAGAAATGCCACGAGCACCTGCAGCTGCTGCCCGGCACCGACGCGGCGCTGGCCCTGGCGCTGATGCACGAGCTGATCGCCAACGACTGGCTGGACCACGACTACATCGCGCGCCACACGCTGGGCTGGGAACCGCTCAGGGCGCGCGCGCTGCAATGGCCGCCCGAGCGCGCGGCCCAGGTCTGCGGCCTGCCCGTCGAACAGATCCGCCAGCTGGCGCGCGACTACGGTACGACGACGCCCGCCGCCATCCGCCTGAACTACGGCATGCAGCGCGTGCGCGGCGGCGGCAATGCGGTACGCGCCATTGCCTGCCTACCCGCGCTGGTGGGCGCCTGGCGCCACCGCGCCGGCGGCCTGCTGCTGTCCAGCTCGGGCGCGCAGCCCTTTGCCCGCGCGCGGCTGCAGATGCCGCAGCTGCTGGGCGATCGGCGGCCGCGCACCATCAACATGAGCACGATCGGCGATGCCCTGCTGCACGAAGGCGGCGGCCGCTTCGGCCCGCGCATCGAGGCCATCGTGGTCTACAACAGCAACCCCGTGGCCGTGGCGCCCGAGTCGGCCAAGGTGGCCGCCGGCTTTGCGCGCGAGGACCTGTTCACCGTGGTGATCGAGCATTTCATGACCGACACGGCCGACCATGCCGATTACGTTCTGCCGGCCACCACCCAGCTGGAGCACTGGGACATCCACGGCAGCTACGGCCATACCGACGTGCTGCTCAACCGCCCGGCCATTGCCCCCCGGGGCCAGGCGCGCAGCAATGCCGCCGTCTTCCGCGCGCTGGCCGCCCATATGGCCCGCCATGACGCCGCGTTTGCGGCGCCGCATTTCCAGGAATCCGACGAGGCGCTGTGCCGCACGGCGGTTGCGCAGACAGCTATCGATTTCGAAGAGCTGCTGCAACAGGGCTTTGCGCGCATCCCGCTGCCCGAGGCACCGTTCGCCGACGGCGGCTTTGCCACGCCTTCAGGCAAGTGCGAATTCGACAGCAGCGCCCTGGCCGCCCTGGGCGTGAACACCGTGCCCGACCACCTGCCCAACCACGAGCCGCCCACGGACCGGCACCCGCTGGCCATGATCTCGCCGCCGGCGCGCAACTTCCTCAACAGCAGCTTCGTCAATGTGGCCAGCCTGCAGCGCATGGAAAGCCGCCCGCTGCTGGAACTGCACCCCGACGACGCGGCGGCGCGCGGCATTGCCGACGGCGACAGGGTGCGGGTCTTCAACGACCGCGGCGAGCATGTCTGCCATGCCAGCCTCAACGGCCGCGCGCGCAAGGGGGTGGTCGTGGGCCTGGGGATCTGGTGGCGCAAGCTGGGCGAGAACGGCACCAACGTCAACCAGCTCACACACCAGCAGCTGACCGATATCGGCCGCGGCCCATGCTTTTACGACTGCGCCGTGCAAGTCACGCGGATGGCGGGCTGAGGGCGGCAGCCATGGACTTCACCCGATGGTTGCCCCGGCGTCTATCGCCGCAGAAGGTGAATCTGCGCCGCCTGATCCTGGCCCTGACCATCTGCAGCGCCTTCATCCCCTTTGCCAATACCTTTTACGCGAGCTACACCGTCCAGCGCCAGCAGCTGATCGACACCACGCTGGAAGCCAACCACGCCTATGCCACCAAACTGGCCAGCAGCACCGAGGATTTCCTGCAGTCGGCGCTGCAGCAGCTGGACTATGCCGCACAGGTGATCGCAACGCACATGGACGACGCGCCGCGGCTCCAGGAGGAGACCGCGCGCCTGCAGCTGCAGTCGCGCAGCTTCAACTCGGTGGGCATCTTCGACGCCGGCGGCGTGGTGCTGGCCACGTCCCCCGCAACGCTGAAGATCACGGGCCGCAAGGTCGACAGCGAGGGCGTGCGCAAATCGCTGGCCGCCAGGGGACCGGTGATCAGCGACCCCTATCTGTCGGCGGCGGGCAACTTCATCGTCTTCATCTCCCAGCCCATCTTCGCGCGTGACGGCCGGTACCTGGGCATGGTGGCCGGCAGCATCTACCTGAAGCAGGAAAACATTCTCGACCAGCTGCTGGGCACGCATTTCTACGAGGACGGCTCCTACATCTACGTGGTGGACCGGGGCAAGCGCATCATCTACCACCCCGACAACCAACGCGTGGGCAACGTGCTGGCCGGCAACGCGGCGGCCGACGAAATTGCGGCCGGGCATGGCGGCAAATCCCTGGTGATCAACAGCCAGGGCGTGGAGACGCTGGCCGGCTTTGCCGTCGTGCCCTCCACCGGCTGGGGCATCGTGGCCCAGCGTCCGCAGGAGGCCACGCTGGCGCCGCTGCACGCGCTGATGCGCACGGTGCTGTACAAGACCCTGCCCGTGGCAGTGCTCACGCTGCTGGCCATCTGCTGGAGCGCCCGGCGCATCGCCAGGCCCCTGCAGCTGCTGGCCAACGGCGCCCGCACCATGGACAAACCCAGCACGGACCAGACCATACGCGCGGTCAAGTCCTGGTACTTTGAATCGCACGAGCTCAAGAAAGCCATGCTCATCGGCATCGGCCTGCTGCAGAAGAACATCAGCAAGCTGCGCGAGGACGTCAATACCGATCCGCTGACCGGCCTCGGCAACCGCCGCTACCTGAATGCCGAAGTGGCCGGATTCCAGGCCCAGGAGACGCCGTTTGCCGTGATCGCGATCGACATCGACCACTTCAAGCGCGTGAACGACAGCCATGGCCACGACGCCGGCGATGCAGTGCTGCGCCAGCTGGCCGCTCAGATGCGCGAGATCTCGCGCGCAGACGACATTGCCTGCCGCGTGGGCGGCGAGGAATTCCTGCTGCTGCTGCCCAAGGTTCCCCTGCACCGCGCCGCCCAGGTGGCCGAACGCCTGCGCCGCGAAATCGAAGCGAACGAATTGCCCGTCGTGGGCCGCATCACCATCTCGCTGGGCGTGTCCTGCTGGCCCGGCGGAGAGGCCAGCACCAGAAGCGTCTTCAAGCAGGCCGACGCCATGCTCTACCAGGCCAAGCGCAACGGCCGCAACCGCGTGGCCGTGTACGAGGCCCCGCGCGCCCAGGACTGACAAGACAGCGCCAGCGCCGCCACCCGGCATATATCGCCAACGCTACTAAATAAGGAGCGCAAAGCACTTGCCGCGCATACGTTTGAGGCCGGTGCTGCCTGGTTCCCTGAACTGCGTCGCCGCTCCTTCAGCGGGCGTCGCCGCCGGGCCAGCGCACGCGCTCCACCTCATAGCCCCGCGCGGCCAGCAGCGCCGGCACCCCCCGGGGGCCGATCAGGTGCAGCGCGCCCACGGCGGCAAAGACGGTCTTGCCCTGGGCCATCAGGGCGTCGATGCCTTCGGCCATGCCGGGATTGCGGCCTTCGACGATGCGCCGGTATTCCGCGCGCTCGCTTTCAGTCTCCAGGCAGCCGCACCAGGACGGAAAGCGGGCCAGCTTGTCCGCATCGCCCTTTTCCCACAGCGCGGCCAGCGTTTCCATCATGGCCAGGGACTGGCCGCTCTCGAGCTGGCCCAGCCCGTCGGCCAGGGATTTTTCGATGGCGGCGGGATCGTCGGAAAACAGTTCGCGCAGCTGGAGGGCCGGCGTTTCCAGGCCGACCACCGGCTTGCCCATGTAGCGCGCCGTGCCGGCCAGCACCAGATCGACGCCATAGGAGGGGTCCAGGCCGCGCGCGCGGCCGACCAGGGCCTGCAGCGCCATCAACTGCGCCTCGGGCCGCATCGCGGCCACGCTGTCATCCGCACAGGCTGCCTTGCGCTGCCGCGCTAGGCGCTGCGCAAGCGCCGTGGGCAGGGCGGCGGCACCGGGACGCTCGCGCAAGCCCTCGCCCAGCTGCTGCAGGACTGCCGGATCGGTGAGATCGAGCTCCAGCGCCAGGCTGTCTGCCGCCTTCACGGCCTGCACGACCGCGGGTCCGGGCATCAGCCATTCCAGCCTGCCCACATGGATGGTGCCGTACAGCCAGCTGGTGCGGCCGTCGCGCCGCACGCGCCACAGCAGCCCGTGATTGCGGGCCTGGCGCGCAAGCGTTTGCAGCTCGGCGGGCGCAGGCAGCCGCGCTTGAGGCGGACAAGCGGCGGCCGAGGCAGATGCCGGCGGCGCCGCAGAAGCGGCGTCCGCCGGGGCCGCCATCGACGGAGCGGCCCATAGCGCCAGCAGGACCGCAGCCGTTGCGACTGCGCGGAGCCGGCGCAACGGCAGGCGCATCAGGGGGCTCAAGCGGCGTCGGTTCCGCTGCCGCCCGGGGCCGCGATGCTCTGGTCGATGGCGCCGAAGATGCTCTGGCCGTCCTTGCCCTTCATCTCGATGCGGATGGTGTCGCCATACTGCATGTATTCGGTCTTGGGCGCGCCGTCCTGGATGGTCTCGATGCAGCGCTTTTCGGCGATGCAGCTGTAGCCCTTGGGCCATTCCATGCGCTTGTTCTTGCCGGTGCCGGTTTCCACGCCCTTGTTGCTGACCGTGCCGCTGCCCACGATGGAGCCGGCACGCACATTGCGCGTCTTGCAGATGTGGGCGATCAGCTGGCCGAAATGGAAAGTCATCTCCTCGCCCGCGTCGCACATGCCGACCTTGCGGCCGTTCCAGGTCGACTGCAGCGTCAGGTGCAGGCGGCCGCCCTTCCAGGCATCGCCCAGCTCGTCCAGCGTCACTGCCACGGGGCTGAAGGCCGTGGCGGGCTTGGACTGGAAGAAACCGAAGCCCTTGGCCAGCTCGGGGGGGATCAGGTTGCGCAGGCTCACGTCGTTGGCCAGCATGACCAGGCGGATGCCGCCCAGCGCCTGCTCGGGTGTGGAGCCCATGGGCACGTCGCCCGTGACCACGGCGATCTCGGCCTCGAAATCGATGCCCATGGCCGTGCTGGGCACGACCACATCGTCGCAGGGACCGATGAAGTCGTCACTGCCGCCCTGGTACATCAGCGGGTCGGTGTAGAAGGTGGCGGGCACCTCGGAATTGCGCGCCTTGCGCACCAGTTCCACATGGTTGATGTAGGCCGAGCCATCGGCCCACTGGTAGGCGCGCGGCAGCGGCGCCATGCACTGCTGGGGATCGAAGGGGAAGGCATGGGGCGCCTTGCCCGTGTTGAGCTGGTGGTACAGGTCCTGCAGCTGGGGCGCCATATAGCTCCAGTCGTCCAGGACCTGCTGCATGCGGCTTGCAATGCCGGTCGCATAATGCGCTTGGCTCAGATCGCGGGAAACCACGACCAGTTGACCGTCACGAGAACCATCTTTGTAGGTGGCCAGTTTCATCGACACTCCCCCGCATCCAGACCGCCGTCTCTGCAGCTGCCCGGCGAAAGGCTTCGCCGGCTGCCCGATGCGGCCACCTGAATTACGATTGGTTAAATTGATTTAACTAAACAAAACACGAATTCTATTGCAATGGACAAGGAACGGGCAGGCATTCAATCGGTAGAGGTGGGTTTCTCCCTAGTCGAAGCCCTGGCGCGCGCACGTGGCCCGCTCATGCTCAGGGATCTCGCGTCGGACGCCGGCATGAGTGCCGCCAAGGCGCACCGCTATCTGGTGAGTTTCCAGCGCATCGGCCTGGTCGCCCAGGATGAGCGCAGCTCGCGCTACGACCTGGGGCCGGCTGCGCTCAAGATGGGGCTGGCCGCACTGTCGCGCCTCGATCCGGTGCGGCTGGCGCGCGAGCGCATGCCGGCGCTGATGGAAGAGATCAACCATACGGTGGCCATTGCCGTCTGGGGCAACCACGGACCGACCATCGTGCACTGGGAGGAATGCGCCGAGGCGGTGACGGCCAACCTGAGCCTGGGCGATGTCATGCCCATGCTGGCCTCGGCCACGGGCCGCTGCTTTGCCGCCTGGCTGCCGCGCGAGATGACCCAGCCGCTGATGGAACCCGAGCTGGAGCGCGCGCGCAAGGCCAACCGCCAGGATCTGCCGCTGACGCTCCAGGCCGTGGAAGCCATGCTGGCCGAGGTGCGCCAGCGCGGCACGGCACGCGTGGTCGATACCGTGCTGCCCGGCATCGTGGCGTTCTGCGCGCCGGTCTTCGACGCATCCGGCCATCTGGTGCTGGGGCTGATGACCCTGGGCTCGGTGGCTACTTTCGATCCCGACTATGGTGGAGCCATCGATGTGCCGCTGCAGGCTGCGGCCCGCCAGCTGTCGCTGGACCTGGGCTGGGGCAGCGCGGCCCAGGCCTGAAACCGACAAGGATGAAATCGCTCCCATGGTCGGCGCCCGCAAAGCCCTGATTCCCATTACCGGCATGGTCGTCTCCGCCCATGCAGTGGTGCTCTGGGGCCTGCCGGCCCTGGAAGGCAGGCCGGACATCCAGGGCCGGGAAACCGTGGTCATGCAGACCCGCACGGTACAGGCGCAACCGCCTGCGCCCCCGGCCCCTCCCATGCCGCCCCCCAGGCCGGCACGCCCGCCAGCCCCCAAGCCCCGGCCGCAACCGCCAGCCCCGCGGCCGGCACCCGTGCCTTCGCCGGAGCCCGTGCAGGAATCAGTACCGGATCCGGAGCAAACCCAGGTGGCACAAGCGCCAGCCGCTCCCGATAACGAAGCGCAGGCCACTGGCAGCCCGGCGCCGGCCGAGACGCCCGCCCCACCGGAAACGCCACCGTCCCCACCCGCCGACCGGCAAGGCACGGCCCAGGGTCTGCGGGTCACGCCGGCGGGCGCCGCGCCACTGCCGCCAGGCACGGAACTGCCCGTGGCCCTGCCCGGGCCGGCCACGCTGGAGTTCGATGCCAAAGGGCAGGTCAAGGGCTTCCAGTACTCGGCCGGCGCCGAACTGCAATGGTCGCACGACGGCCAGTACTACCAGGCCAGGCAGTCCATCAGCATGTTCCTGATGGGCGAGCGCTCCCAGACCAGCCAGGGGCTGGTCACCCCTCGCGGCCTGCAGCCGCTGAGCTTTACCGACCGGGGCCGCAAGACCCAGACAGCCCATTTCGACGTGGCCCAGGGCAAGGCCAGCTTCAGCGACGGCACGCCCGAGGCCGCCATTGCCGACGGCGTGCAGGATCGGCTCAGCGTTTTTCTGCAACTGTCGGCCCTGCTGGCGGCCGCCCCCGGCCGCTACCCCCAGGGCACGGTAATCGAGCTGACCACCAGCAGTGCGCGCGCCGCCGCACGCTGGCGCTTTGCCGTCGGCCCCAGCGAAACCCTGGACCTGCCGGCCGGCTCCGTCGAGGCCTTGCGGCTGGACAAGCTGCCCGACACGCAGGGCAACAGCGAACAGCAGGGCGCGCTGTGGCTGGCGCCGTCCATGCAGTACCTGCCCGTGCGCATCCGCCTGAACCAGGGCCAGAACGACTATGTGGACCTGCGGCTCAAGCGCTACGAGCCGCAGTAGCGGCAAACAGCACGGGCGCGTTCCGCGCCGCCTACATCCGGCATAGCCGGCAGCTTCGCGGCATCGCGTGGCCCCGCCGACACGGATTCATGGCCGAGAGGTCCAATCCGTGAAATACTGTGCTCAGGTGCCCGGGTAGGCGTTTCGGTCTTGAAACGCGGCACCGGACCTCCATCTCCATGGAGAACACACCCGCAACACGGCTCAGAAAGGGGGAACACCATGCAAATGCTTTACGACTCCGAATCTTTTGTGGTGCTCCATCTACGTCCCGACATGGAAGACGAAGAAACGGCCGGCACTGCGGAAAAGAACGCCATCCCGCAACTGCCGCGCCACGGTTTCGAGATCGTGGACAAGCGTTCGGGCAAGGAGGTCTATCTGGACGGCTCCTGGGCAGAACTGTTCCAGAAGCAGATCCTGGCCTGGCAGCAGGATGCGCCGACCGAGGAAGAAGTCGAGGACACGCTGGATCGCTATGCGGGCCTGGCCCAGCAGCCGGTGATCGTGCACTGACGCCGGCAGCCTTCCGTCTCCACCAGGGGAACGTGGCAAAAGCACGTTCCCTTTTTTCATGGCACCAGCCCGCGGCGCAAGGCATTGCATTTTTTCCGCAGAATCATTAACGCCACATTAAATGAAAATTGCCCTGGCAATTCACTCCGGCAGATTTATTTTCCGTTTACCCCAAGCCATCCAGAAAAATCAAAAAAACTGAAAAGCATTTCTGTTGCAGCGAACAGCAACATGACTCATGAATTCAGGAATCATTGAATTTTTTCTTTTAAAAACAATGATATGCACAACATCCGAATGCGCCGACGACAAGCGACATAAAAACATCCGGATTACCGACCTACTCCTTCCCGGGGTTCATTGACCCATATCAACGTTCATATTCCCCACGCGCAAGGAACAAATCCAGAATTCCTTTATGGAAGCGCACCCATGAATCACGGCATCCGGGAAGGAATATGAAGAACACGTTGAAATACAGCATCTGGCCGGTCACCGCCGCACTGGTCGTCTTCTGGCACATGGCATCGGCCACGGTACAGGAGGCGCACACGCTGGCCGCGAACAGCCCGGCAGCCCCCGACACGCCCCAGATCATCGACGACCTGCCCGCCAACTATGCGGCCGACCTGACGGCCGAGCAGCGCACGCTGGTGGAGCGCGGCCGCTATATCGCGCGCCTGGGCGACTGCGTGGCCTGCCATACGGGCGAAAAATCCAAGCCCATGGCAGGTGGGCTGGCTTTGGAAACGCCGTTCGGCAAGCTCTATTCCACCAACATCACGCCGGACAAGGCCACGGGCCTGGGCGGCTACAGCTTTGCGCAGTTCGACCGCGCCATGCGCAAGGGCGTGGCCGCGGACGGCCGCAATCTGTACCCGGCAATGCCCTACCCTTCCTATGCCAAGATGACACAGGAGGACATGCAGGCGCTCTATGCCTATCTGATGCATGGCGTGGAAGCGGTGGCGGCGCCCAACCGGGCATCGGAAATCGGCTTTCCCTTCAACCAGCGCTGGGGCCTGTCGCTGTGGAACTGGCTGTTCCTGGACGACACGCCCTTCCAGCCCCAGCCCGCCCAGAGCGCCGAATGGAACCGCGGCGCCTACCTGGTGCAGGGCCTGGGCCACTGCGGCGCCTGCCATACGCCGCGCGGCGTGGGTTTCCAGGAAAAGACCATGTCCGGCGAGGGCAGCAAGGGCCGGTTCTTCCTGGCCGGCGAGACCGTGGAAGGCTGGCGTGCCCTGAGCCTGCGCAATCTCTGGACCCCCGAGGAAACGGCCGAGCTGCTCAAGACCGGCCGCAACAGGCATGGCATCGTCTCCGGCAACATGGTGGACGTGGTGCAGCACAGCACCCAGTACATGAGCGATGCCGATCTGCTGGCCATCGGCACCTATCTCAAATCCCTGCCTGCCGGTTCCGGCGACCTGCCCATGCAGGTGGCGCAGGGCCCGGCGCCGCGCATTGCCATTCCCGCGCGCGCCACGGCCGGCGCCGAAGCCGCGCACTACGACGTGCCGGCCGACCTCTACACCAGCCGCGGCGGCCTGGGCTATCTGCAGTTCTGCGCGGACTGCCACCGTTCGGATGGCGGCGGCGTCAGGGACGTCTTTCCCTCGCTCGAAGGCAACCGCTCGCTGCTGTCGGACAACCCCAGCACGCTGATCCATATCATGCTGACCGGCTGGACCACGCCGGTCACGCAAAGCCATTCCCGGGCGCTGACCATGCCGGCGTTCGCGCAGCTCGGCGACCAGGAGATTGCAGACATCCTGAACTTCACGCGCCGCAGCTGGGGCCGCAAGAACGCGCCCGAAGTCAAGGCCGGGGATGTGGCGAGCCAGCGCAAGCAGCTCAAGGCCCAGGCCGACCACTCGCGTCCTTTCGAGACGCCGCGCCTGGCAGCCATGCTCGAGGAGCCCAATGCCAGGCAACTGGTCTACGGCGCACGCCTGAACATCGAGACGCGCGACCTGCTGCCCCGCAACGTGGGCAATGCCCTCAACTGCGCAAGCTGCCACCTGAACGCCGGCACCGTGGCCGACGGCTCGCCCTATATCGGCATCTCGGCCTTCTTCCCCAGCTACGCGCCGCGTGCGGGCCGCACCATCACGCTGGAAGACCGCATCAACGGCTGCTTCCTGCGGTCGATGAACGGCAAGCCGCTGCCGCTGGATTCCGAGGAGATGAAGTCCATGGTCGCGCTGTTCGACTGGATGCGCCGCGAAACCAAGCCCGAGGACAAGGTCGAGGGCCGCGGCGTGGGCAAGGTCAGCCAGGCCATCGTCCCCAACCGCGACAACGGCAAGAAGATCTATGAAGCCCAGTGCGCGCTGTGCCACGGCGGCGACGGCGAAGGCGTGAAGAACGCCAGGGGTCAGTGGGTCTACCCGCCGCTGTGGGGCGACGAATCCTTCAACATCGGCGCCGGCATGGCCCGCACCTACACGGCGGCAGCCTTCGTCAAGCGCAACATGCCGATCGCGATGCACAGCAAGTTCCCGCTGGGTCAGGGCGGCCTCAGCGACCAGGAAGCCGTGGACGTGGCCGAATACTTCAGCCACCAGCCGCGCCCCGACTTTGCCGCCAAGGTCAAGGACTGGCCCAGGGACAGCAAGCCCGCCGACGCGCGGTACTAGGACCTGCCGGACCGCTGGCGCAGCCAGCGGTACAGCGGCGCCACCAGCAGCAGCACGGCAATCAGGCGGCAGACCTGAAACGCCGTGACCACCGGCACGCCCAGCTGCAGCACCTTGGCGGTGATGGCCATTTCGGTGATGCCGCCCGGCGAAGTGCCCAGCAGCAGCGTCACCCAGGGCAGGCCGGTGGCCGCATGCAGGGCCCAGGCAAAAGCGGCACATACCGCCATCAGCCCCACGGTGCCCAGCGCCACCATGGCCAGCCAGCGCGGTGCCGTATGCAGGAATTCACGCTTGAAGCGCACGCCCAGGCTGACGCCGATCACCAGCTGCGCCGCGTTCATCAGGCCCTGGGGCACGGCCGACAATTCCAGGTCCGCCATGGTCAGCAGCATGGAAACCAGCAGCGCTCCCAGGAACCACGGATTGGCGCGCCCGAGCCTGACCATGGCCAGCGCACCCAGGCCCGTGAGCAGCACCAGGGCGGCAAAGCCCGGCCACTGCACATTGCGCACGGCCGGCAGCGCCAGCCCGGCCGTGCCATGCAGGCCCGCCAACCCTGCATACTGCAGGGCGAACGGAATCGTCACCGTCACGATCACCAGCCGCAGGCTGTGGCTGGCGGCCACCAGGTCGGTGCGCGCATGTTCGCGCTCGGCCAGCAGGGTCATCTCCGAAGCCGCACCGATGGAGCCTGCGAAATACGTGGTGGCGCGCATTCTTGCCTCGTCCATGCCGGGCTGCCCGAGCATGGACGGTGCCTGCACGCGGTACAGCCAGGCGCCAAAGCCCCAGCCCAGCAGCAGGGCCCAGGCAATGGCCAGTGCAATCGCCCACCAGAGGCTGGCCACCAGCTCTGTGACCGGCGGCGTGAAATAAAGGCCCAGGGCTGCGCCGATGGTCCACTGCCCGATGTTGCGCAGCTTGGCCCAGCTCTGCGTGGGCGCTCCCGCAATGGACGCCAGCGAGGTCGCAATCAGCGGCCCCAGCATCCACGGCAGCGGCGTGTGCAGCCAGAGGCACAGCCGGGCGGCCAGCCAGGCCAGCAGCAGCGTGGCGGCCACGCGGGCAACGAAGACAGGGGAAGGCAGGGAAAAGGCAGGCATGCGCGGCGGGGTAAGACAAGGCGCGACAATGGAAACCTCGCTCGCAGCGAGCGAAGCCGCACAAGTATCGCGGCATTTTTCGGTGGGCAAAGCCGGTGCGATTTCTACAGGTACGAAGCCATGCCCCGTCTTTCACGATAGGACCAGCTTTATGTGGACATCTTCCCCGCAGGCCCCGGCGCGCCGGCCCGCAAATTCTTCCCTGACCGCCCAGGCCAGAACCGCCGCAATGGCAGTCCTGCTGGCCCTGGGCGGCTGCGCCCAGCAGGCAACGGCTCCGGCATCGCCGGCCGCGCCCCCTCTTGAAGCATTCACCAGCGCATCGGACTGGAATCTCCAGCTGCGGCAATGGGCCGGCACGCCCGTGATCCTGCTCGGCGAGCAGCATGACGCGGCGGCGCACCAGCAATGGCAGGCGGCCACCATCGGCGAACTGTCCCGGCTCCAGCGCCTGGCGGCCGTGGTGCTGGAGATGGCGCCCGCAGGCGGCAGCACCGAGGGCCTGGCGCGCGATGCCGGCGAGGCCCAGGTCCGGCAGGCCCTGCGCTGGCAGGAAAAGGACTGGGCATGGCAGCGCTACCGCGGGGTGGTAATGGCGGCCGTGCAGGCCGGCGTGCCCGTGCTCGGCGGCAATCTGCCGCGCGAGCGCATGCAGGCCGCCATGGGGGACGCCCGCTTCGACGCGCACCTGCCTGCCGCGGGCTGGCAGCTGCAGCGCGAGGCCATCCGCGACGGCCACTGCGGCCTGCTGCCCGAGGCGCAGTGGACGCCCATGGCCCGCATACAGCTGGCCCGCGACGAAAGCATGGCGCAAACCGTGCGGGTCGCCGCAGCCCGGCTGCGGCGTGACGGCCAGAGCGTGCTGCTGGTCTCGGGGCGCGGGCATTCGCGCGCCGATGTCGGCGTACCCACCTGGCTGGGCGCTGACCTGCCGTACAAGGTGGCCGTCGCGCGCGCCCCGGCGGAGCAAGGAGTCTTGCAGTTTGCCCCGGACTGGTGGCAGGTGCTGCCCGCCGCCCCGGGCGCGGATCATTGCGCCCAGCTGCGCGCGCAATGGCAGCGCCCGGCAGTGCAAGCCGGCAAGCCCTGAGAGAAACGCAGGGCTCCCGCTGCCCTGCCGTTTGCGGCAGCCAGCCCCCGTTTCAGGCTGTCTCGATCAGCCGCGCCCCCTTGCCCACTTTTTCGAGCAGGCGCGTGAAGTCCTGCGCCGGCAGGGGCCGGCTGCAGAAATACCCCTGGAAGAAGTCACAGCCCTTCTGGCGCAGGAACTCCAGCTGCTCGCGGTTTTCCACGCCTTCGGCCAGCACCTTGAGGCCCATGGCATGGCCCAGCGCGATGACCGAGCTGCTGATGGCCATGTCGTCGGCACTGTGCGGAATGTCGCGGATGAAGCTCTGGTCGATCTTGAGCAGGTCCAGCGGAAAGCGCTTGAGGTGGGCCAGCGACGAATAGCCGGTGCCGAAGTCGTCAATGGCCAGGTGCACGCCCAGTTCGCGCAGGCGGTTGAGCACCTGCAGGCCCTCTTCGGGATGCTCGGCCAGCGCGCTTTCGGTGATCTCCAGCTCCAGCTGCTGGGCGGGATAGCCGGTCTGCGCCAGCACCTGCTGGGTCGCGCCGGCCAGATCGGTGAGCAGCAGCTGGTGCAACGAGACATTGACGGCAATGGTCAGTGCCGGCAGGCCGGCGCTGCGCCACTGCTGGCCCTGGCGGCAGGCCTCCTGCAGCACCCACAGGCCCAGCGGCCCGATGAGGCTGGAGCTCTCGGCCACGGGGATGAAGCGCGCCGGAGAGATCAACCCTTCGTCGGGGTCCAGCCAGCGCAGCAGGGCCTCGGCACCGATCAGGCGGCCCGTGGCCAGCTCCAGCTGCGGCTGGTAGTACAGGCACAGATGGCCCAGATCCAGCGCGCGGCGCAGCCGCGCCTCCAGTGCCAGCCGCTCGCGGGCGGCCTGCGTCATGCCTTCGCTGAAGAAGCACCAGGTGCCCGAGCCGCGGGCCTTGGCGCCGTAGACGGCCGCATGGGCATCACGCATCAGCTCCTCGGTATCGAGCGCATGCTCGGGATACAGGCTGATGCCCACGCTCAGACCCACGACCACGGACAGGCCGTCCGGCGAAGTCCAGGGCCGGGCCGCGGCGCGTATCAGGTGCTCGGCCACGGCAATCGCCTCCTCGCGGCCGTTGAGCCCCGGGCAGACCACGGCCAGTTCGTCTCCGGCCAGGCGGCCCAGCATGTCCCCATGGCGCAGCGCGCCCTGCACCTGCTGCGCCACATGCTTGAGCACCATGTCCCCGACCGCGTGGCCATAGCTGTCGTTCACGTCCTTGAAGCGGTCGATGTTGAGCAGCATCACGGCCATGCCGTCCTGCGTTGCACGCGCCTGCTCCACGGCCTCGCCGAGCAGCCCCTCGAATTTCGCGCGGTTGGGCAGGCCCGTGAGCACGTCGCTCTGCGACAGGAACTCCAGCTGCCGCTCGCGCGCCTTGTCGCTGGAGATGTCGGTGAACATGCATACGTAATGCGTGACCGTGCCCGCTGCATCCTTGACCGCGCTCAGCGACATGCGCTCCAGAAACACCTCGCCGCTCTTGCGCCGGTTCCAGATCTCGCCCTGCCAGTGCCCCGTGGCCCGCATGCTGGCCCACATGTTTTCATAGAACGCCTTGCCGTGCAGGCCGGACTTGAACATGCGCGGCGTCTGGCCCAGGATCTCCTCCTCGGCATAGCCCATCAGCCGGGTGAACGAGCGGTTGGCCGAAAGAATGCGGCTTTGCGCATCAGTCACCACCACGCCCTCGATGGTGTTGTCCACCACGGCCGCCGCCAGACGCTGGCGCTCCTCGGCATCGCGGCTGGCGGTCTGGTCGGCCAGCAGGCCCGACAGGCGCTGCAAGCGCCCTTCGGCATCCACGCGGCTCTGGCCGTGCACCTTGAACCAGCGGTAGACGGAGTCGAAGCACAGCAGACGCGCCGTCAGCACGATTTCGCGGCTTTGCCGCAGCGCGCTCCGGAGCATGGAGCGGGCGGGCCTGCGGTCCTCGGGATGCAGGCGGGAGAAGAAATCGAAATCACGCACCAGGTCGCTGCCGCGGTAGCGCAGCATGCGGGCCACGCCCTTGGAGAAATGGAAATGCCGGGCCGCGCCATCCCACTCCCAGACGCCGTTGCCGCTGCCTTCCAGCGCCAGGCGCAGCGTGGTCTCGCTGCGCTCCAGCGCCTGCCGGGCGGCCAGCACCTCGGTCAGGTCCTGCAGCACGCACACCAGGGCCAGCGGCCCTTCGCCGTCGGCGGCCCGCATGCGGCTGGCCGTGCACAGCACGGGCGTCACCTTTTCCGTGAGCACGTTCACGCAGCGGCGCAGCATCTGGAAATGGTCGCACTCGCCGGCGACCAGGCTGGCCATCTGCCGCTTCACCTCCTGCGGGTCGTCGGCCGGCACCAGCAGCCGGAAGTTCTCGCCCTGCAGCGAATCCGCGCTGCGCCCCAGCCAGCCGGCCAGGCGCGCATTGGCCCAGACGATCTCGGCGCCATCGAAGCGCACCCGCGCAATGCCGGCCGGCGCATGGCGCGCCACCAGGGCCAGTTCCTGGGCGGTTTCCTGGCGCACGCCCTCGGCGCTGCGCTTGCGCACCAGCAGCCAGGCGCCGATCAGGGCCGTGATCAGCAGCCAAGCGGCAAACAAGGCTATCTGCCAGCGGGCCGACCGCTGATGGGCGGACACGCCAAAATAGGCCAGCACCCACGCCTGGGCCCCCAGCCATGTCATCCCCGCACACACGTAAAGGGCCACCAGCATCCAGGGCCTGATGTGGGAATGACCTCCCTCGCTTTTCATGTATTTCCTTTGTCCGCAGGGTCCTGCCCTTGCTGCGACAATCGCCCAGCTATGACCCAAGCCTATATTCTGACCCTTTCCTGCCCCGACCGACTCGGACTGGTACATGCCGTGTCGGGCTTTTTGCTGGAGCAAGGCGGCAACATCGAGGAAGCCGCCCAGTACAACGACCCGGCCACCGGCCTGTTCTTCATGCGCGTGCAGTTCGCCTGCCCCGGCACCGACGTGGCCACGCTCAAGGGCGCGGTCGCCGAACTCGCAGGCCGCTACCAGATGCAGTGGAACCTGCATCCCCAGGACGAGCGCATGAAGACCGTGATCATGGTCAGCAAGGAAGGCCACTGCCTCAACGACCTGCTGTTCCGCTGGAAGACCGGCCTGCTGCCCATCGACATCCGCGCCATCATCAGCAACCACCGCGAGTTCTACCAGCTGGCCGCCAGCTACAACATCCCGTTCCACCACATCCCGGTGACGGCCGCCACCAAGGCCCAGGCCGAAGCACGGCAGTACGAGATCGTCGAGGCCGAAGGCGCCGAGCTGGTGGTGCTGGCCCGCTACATGCAGGTGCTCTCCAACGACCTGTGCGCCAAGCTTTCGGGCCGCGCCATCAACATCCACCACAGCTTCCTGCCCAGCTTCAAGGGCGCCAAGCCCTACTACCAGGCCCACGACCGCGGCGTGAAGCTGATCGGCGCCACGGCCCACTATGTGACGGCCGACCTGGACGAAGGCCCCATCATCGAGCAGGACGTGGCCCGCGCCGACCATACCGACACCGTCGAGACCCTGACCGCCCGCGGCCGCGACACCGAGAGCCAGGTGCTGGCCCGCGCCGTGAAGTGGCACAGCGAGCGCCGCGTGATCCTCAACGGCCACAAGACCGTGGTCTTCCGTTGAAGCGGGCCCGGGCATAGCCTGCCGCGACGCCATGGTGACGATCACCAGTACCGTGACCGGCAGCGCCGCCGCCCTCCACAGCGGCAGCGCGCGGCGCATTCCGCCCATACAGTGCCTGCTGACCTTCGAAGCCCTGGCCCGGCTGCGCTCGGTCACCCAGACGGCCGAAGAGCTGTGCGTCACGCCCAGCGCCGTCAGTCACCGCGTCAAGCAGCTCGAGCAGTTGCTGGGCACGCGCCTGTTCGGCCGTGCCGATTTCTCGCTGACCACCGACGGCATCGCCTACCTGGCCCATGTGCGCGAAGGCCTGGGCGCGCTGCAGCGTTTTCCCGGCACCGCTGCCGCCCCCGGGCGCCGGCGGCTCAAGCTCGCGGTCACGCCCACGTTCGCCCGCTCCATCCTGATCCCGCGCCTGCGCCAGTTCACCGAGGCCTATCCGGAGATCGACATCGCGCTGCAGGTGTCCATTCCGCTGCTGGACGTGATCGCCGAGGACGCCGACCTCATGGTGCGCTTCGGCACCGGCCACTATGCCGACGTGGAGCATATCGAGCTGGCGCGCGACACCGTCACACCGCTGGCCTCGCCGGCCTTTCTGCGCGAGAACGGCCCGTTCGAGCGCCCCGAGGACCTGGAAGGCCAGCCGCTGCTGCGCAGCCCGCTGGACCCGTGGCGCACCTGGTTCGCGGCCGCCGGCCTGTCCTGGCCCGAGCCCGGCGAAGGCTCGCAGTTCAACGACGTGGGCCTGATGTGCGACGCCGCCGCGGCCAGCATGGGCGTGGCGCTGATCCGCCACAAGCTGGGCCTGCCGTGGCTCGAGAACGGCTCGCTGGTGCGCCTGTTCGACCTCGATGCGCCCAGCCCCCATGCCCACTACCTGTGCTGGGAGACCGGCACCATGGACCGCTGGGAATGCGCGGCCTTTGCCGAATGGCTGCGCAAGGCCATGAACTCCTGACACCGCCCCTCTGCCGGCTTTTGCCACCGCCGGCAACCCGCAGTTGCCCTCTGCCCTTTTCCAGCACAGTGCCGTGGCCGCCCGGCTGCGCTGCATCAAGGCCGCTGCATGGCTGCCGGTCAAAACTATGTAACGTCGCGCCGTGCGGACACTGCAGCGCTGGCCCTCTTCAACGACTTGCGCCCGCTGGCCATCATGCGCCCCACAACCCAAGAAAACAGTCCATTCGGGAGGGGGAGAACCATGCACAAGCGAAAAGGCCATCTGAAGGCTCTGTTGCTGGCATTGCCGTTGTGGGCCGCCGGGCCTGCACCGCTGCAGGCCGAGGAACAGCCCATCGTCATCGGCGCCAGCCTGCCGCTGTCCGGCGTCCAGGCCGATGCGGGCAGGGAGGGCCAGGCCGTCATGCAGGCCTATGTGGATGCCGTCAACCGCCAGGGCGGTATCGGCGGCCGGCCGCTGCAGCTCAAGGTGCTCGATGACGGCTACGAGCCCCAGCGCGCGGCCGGCAATGCGCGCCAGCTGATCCAGGGCGGCGCCGTGGCCCTGCTCAGCTGCTGGGGCTCGGCCAGCTGCGGCGCCATGCAGCCGGTGCTGCAGGAGGCCCAGATTCCGCTGGTCGGCGCGCTGGCCGGCACCGGTCCCGTGCGCCAGCCGCAGGGCCGCTACACCTATCTGCTGCGCGCCAGCACCCTGAGCGAAATCTCGGCCATGGTGCAGCAGATGCAGACCCTGGGCCAGAACCGCATCACCGTCGCCTACCAGCAGGACAGCTTCGGCCAGAACAGCCTGGAGACGGCCCGCGCCGTGCTGGGCTCGCACAGCCTGCAGCCGCTGTCCGAGATCGCGCTGGAGCCCTCGGGTGGCAATGCAGCTGCGGCTGCCGCACAGCTGGCCCGCCAGCCGCAGCTGCAGGGCGTGATCGTGCTGGCCGGCGCGCCGGCCACCGTGGGCCTGATCACCGCAGCGCGCCAGGCCCAGGTGGGCGTGCAGTTCTACAACCTGGCCGCCCAGGCCCACCAGGGCGTGGTCAAGGGCCTGGGCGAACACACGCGCGGCGTGATCTTCACCACGCTGGTGCCCAGCCCCTGGCGCACGGCGCTGGCCGTGTCCAAGGACTACCAGCAGCTGCTGGGTGCCGCGGGCAAGCACAGCGCCTCGTACATGGGCATGGAGGTCTATCTGAATGTGCGCACGCTGGTGGACGGCCTGCGCAAGGCCGGCAGCGGCGTCACGCGCGCCTCGCTGGCTGCGGCGCTCGACAGCCTGGGCGAGATGCACTACGGCCCCATGAACATCCGCTTTGCCAGCGGCCGCCACCAGGGCTCCAACTATGTGGGGCTGGCCATGCTGAACCAGCAGGGCCATTTCATAGATTAAGCATCAAATCAGCCTCAAACCATTGCACGGCAAGCGCGGACAGCTATTGTTTTAGACACTAGAAAACAGGCAGCTTCAGCGCTTTTCACATGCGGCTGCAAGAAAACTCACGCCGCAGCCGGCATCCTTCCTCTACAGTCGGGGCATGATGCCCGCCAGCTCTCTTTCCGATCCGTCGGCCGCCGCCGATGCCGCCCGCCGCCAGCCGGCTGCTACCGAACGCGCCCGCCGCCAGGCCCAGGTGCTCGATGCGCTGCGCCCCCATGTGCCCGCGCATGCGCTGCTCTACCAGACCGAGGACACCACGCCCTATGAATGCGACGGCCTCACGGCCTACCGCCAGCGCCCGCTCGTGGTCTGCCTGCCCGAGACCGAGAGCCAGGTGCAGGCCGTGCTCAAGGCCTGCCATTCCATCCAGGTGCCCGTGATCGCGCGTGGCGCGGGCACCGGCCTGTCGGGCGGCGCCATGCCCCACCCCATGGGGGTGACGCTGTCGCTGGCCAAGTTCAACAGGATCCTCAAGGTCGACCCGTACAGCCGCACGGCCCTGGTGCAGTGCGGCGTGCGCAACCTGGCCATCAGCGAGGCCGCCGCACCCCACGGCCTGTACTACGCGCCCGACCCCAGCAGCCAGATCGCCTGCACCATCGGCGGCAACGTGGCCGAGAACTCGGGCGGCGTGCACTGCCTCAAGTACGGCCTGACGGTGCACAACGTGCTCAAGGTCAGGGGCTTCACCATCGAAGGCGAGCCCGTGGAGTTCGGCTCCGATGCGCTGGACACGCCGGGTTTCGATCTGCTGGCCACCGTCATCGGCAGCGAGGGCATGCTGGCCGTGGCCACCGAAGTCACCGTCAAGCTCATCCCCAAGCCCATGCTGGCACGCTGCATCATGGCCAGCTTCGACGATGTGCGCAAAGCCGGCGACGCCGTGGCCGCCGTGATCGCGGCCGGCATCATTCCCGCCGGCCTGGAAATGATGGACAAGCCCATGACCGCCGCCGTCGAGGACTTCGTCAAGGCCGGCTACGACCTCACGGCCGAAGCCATCCTGCTGTGCGAATCCGACGGCACGCCGGAAGAAGTGGAGGAGGAAATCGCACGCATGAGCGAAGTGCTGCGCGCGGCCGGCGCCACGGCCATCGCCGTGAGCGAAAGCGAGGAAGAGCGGCTGCGCTTCTGGAGCGGGCGCAAGAACGCCTTTCCGGCCAGCGGCCGCATCAGCCCCGACTACATGTGCATGGATTCGACCATTCCGCGCAAGCGCCTGGCCGACATCCTGCTGGCCATCCAGCAGATGGAGAAGAAATACGGCCTGCGCTGCGCCAATGTCTTCCATGCGGGCGACGGCAACCTGCATCCGCTGATCCTGTTCGATGCCAACGATCCCGACGAGCTGCACCGCTGCGAGCTGTTCGGCGCCGACATCCTGGAAACCAGCGTGGCCATGGGCGGCACCGTGACCGGCGAGCATGGCGTGGGCGTGGAAAAGCTCAACTCCATGTGCACCCAGTTCACCACGGCCGAGAACCAGCAGATGTTCGCGCTCAAGGCCGCATTCGATCCGCTGTCGCTGCTCAATCCCGGCAAGGTGATCCCCACGCTCAACCGCTGTGCCGAGTACGGCAAGATGCTGGTGCGCAGCGGACAGATCAGCCACCCCGACCTGCCCAGGTTCTGAGCCCGCGTCACGCCTTGGCAATGCCTGGCACGGAAGGGGTGCCGGGCGCTTCAGGCGCGGTCGCGGCCGAATCATCTGGCGAATCACCGGCCGAGGTTGGCATGCGCCCCCCTGCGGCGCCCTCGCAAGCTCGCTCCTGTTCACGCAAGGCCTTCAAATATTTCACGTTGGCACGGATGGTCTCGATCTGTGCCCGGGTCAACGGTCGTGGAATCCTTGCTTCCCCGGCCCTGACCCATGCCGCGGCATGGGTCCCGGGGTCGCAGTGCGCGGGCGCCTGCTCATCGCGATTCAAGCCCATTGTCCAGCCTCCTCGCCTTCGGCCAGCCCAACGCGCGGGCTAGCCATGATGTAACTTTTTAACTTAACCGAAAGTCAATCATTAATGTAACTTCAAATAGAAGTTACGCTCGGCATCCGGCATTTTTATAAGTTGCAGCCGCATGCAGAATGCAAAGCAGCGGTTTGCGCAAAAGTTACGCGAGGCAATGGAGGCGGCAGGCTACGAGGCCAAGCCTTCGGTCCTGGAGCGCGAGTTCAACAGCCGTTACTGGGGCAAGCCCATGACGCTGCACGGCGTACGCCGCTGGCTGCTGGGCGAAACCGTTCCCGGCCACCGCAAGCTGGCCACTCTGGCCGAATGGCTGCAAGTGCCTGCGCATGAACTGGCCTGGGACCCCGCCGAGGTGCCCCGGACCCGCGAGCAGCCCGCGCCCTGGAGCGTTTCCCTGGGTTACGAGGACCGCGAGCTGTTCGACCTCTATCTGCGCCTGCCCGTGCCCAAGCGGCGCCTGGCGCGCGACGTCATATTGGCCATTGCGCGCGCCCATGCGGCCGAAGAGGCCGAGCGCGCGGCCCAATCCTAGAAGGCCAGGCTCAGCCGCCAAAGGCACGCTGGCGCGCCTCGCGCTGCGCCGGCGTTTCGTCGAGCAGTTCGCCGATCACTTCCTGGCGCGATCTGCCGCCGGCGGCCTGCGGTGCATCGGCCGGATAGACGCTGGCGTTGAAGCGCGACGCGCCGCCCTGGCGCACGGCGGTCTCGGCCTCCGCCAGCACCTGGGCGCGCGTCTTGCTGCTGCGGAAATGGTCGGGATGCGTGGTGACCCCGGATTCGTTGTTGGCCGGATGCCAGTAGCTGCCGGCCATGGCGGCGCCGGGCAGGATGATTGCCGCCGATGCGGCCAGGCCAGCCATCAGGGAAGCGGGAAAGAAGCGGCGTTGCGTCATGGTCTGGTTCCTTTCAGAAGTGGTGGAAGGGGCTCTCTTTCCAGCGTTGCGGAAAGATGCATCCACTGTAGGAACCGGGCTCCGACAGCACGCCCACAAGACCGTGACATTGCTGTCATCCACGTACGGTCCACAAAAAAGCCGGGGCCCTGTTCAAGGCTCCGGCTTTGGACGAGGCAACGTGAAGACGGCTATGCGGCTGCCGGTTCGCCGCCCGCCGACGGGTCGTTGCGGTGCACCAGCCGGTACAGCAGCGGCAGCACCAGCAGCGTGAGCATGGTGGACGAGAGGATGCCGCCGATCACCACCGTGGCCAGGGGGCGCTGCACCTCGGCCCCCGTGCCCGTGGCGATGGCCATGGGCACGAAGCCCAGCGAGGCCACCAGGGCCGTCATCAGCACGGGACGCAGGCGCGTGAGCGCGCCTTCGGTCACCGCCTCGGGCACGCTGCGCCCGGCTTCGCGCAGCGAGCGTATGCAGGCAATCATCACCAGGCCGTTGAGCACGGCCACGCCCGACAGCGCGATGAAGCCCACGGCCGCCGAGATCGACAGCGGAATGCCGCGCAGCCACAGCGCCAGGATGCCGCCCGTGAGCGCGAACGGGATGCCGGTGAAGACGATGAGCCCGTCGCGCACATTGCCGAACATGGCGAACAGCAGCACGAAGACGAGCAGCAGCGCCACGGGCACCACGATCTGCAGGCGCTGGCGCGCGGACTCCAGGTTCTCGAAGGTGCCGCCCCAGCGCGTCCAGTAGCCGGGCGGCAGCTGCAGGGCTTGCAGGCGCTGCTGGGCCTCGCCCACGAAGGAGCCCATGTCGCGGCCGCGCACGTTGGCGCTGACCACGATGCGGCGCTTGCCGTCCTCGCGGCTGACCTGGTTGGGGCCGGGCGCGGTCTCGAAGCGGGCCACGGCCGACAGCGGCACAAAGCCCATGCGTCCGTCGGCGCCGCGCGGCAGGGCGATGGGCAGCCGGCCCAGCGCCTCCATGTCGTTGCGCACCTCCTCGGGCAGGCGCACCTGGATGTCGAAGCGCCGGTCGCCCTCGAACACCGTGCCGGCCTCGCTGCCGCCCAGCGCCGTGGCGATGGTGTCCTGCACATCGCCCATGTTCAGGCCGTAGCGCGATGCCTTCTCGCGGTCGATGTGCACGGTGAGCATGGGCAGGCCCGTGGTCTGCTCGACCTTGACCTCGGAGGCCCCCTGGATCTGCTGCAGCATGCCGGCCACCGCCTGGGCGCTCTTTTCGAGCACGCCCATGTCGTCGCCGAAGATCTTCACCGCCACATCGCTGCGCACGCCCGAGATCAGCTCGTTGAAGCGCAGCTGTATGGGCTGGGAGAACTCGTAGTTGTTGCCCGGTATGCGCTCCACGGCGGCCTGCACGGCGGCCAGCAGGTCGTCGCGCGAGCGTGCGGGATCGGGCCATGCGCTGCGGTCTTTCAGCATGATGTAGCCGTCCGAGATGTTGGGCGGCATGGGGTCCGAGGCGATCTCGGCCGTGCCCGTGCGCGCAAACACGCGATCGATCTCGGGGAACTCCTTCTTGAGCGCCCTCTCGATCTGCATCTGCATTTGCAGCGATTGCGTGAGGCTGGTGCCGGGAATGCGCAGGGCCTGGATGGCGAAATCGCCCTCGTTGAGGTTGGGCGCGAATTCGCTGCCCAGGCGCGAGGCCAGCAGCAGGGAGAGCAGCACGGCCACGCCGGCGGCCGTCAGCACCACGGCGGGCGCGGCCATGACGCGCGCCAGCACGGGCGCATAGGCGCGGCGCGCCCATCCCATGAGGCGGTTCTCCTTCTCGGCCACCTTGCTGCCCATGAAGAGCGCGATGGCGGCGGGAATGAAGGTGATGGACAGCAGCATGGCGCCGGCCAGGGCGATGACCACGGTCAGCGCCATCGGATGGAACATCTTTCCTTCCACGCCCGTGAGCGCGAAGATGGGCAGGTAGACCACCATGATGATGAGCTGGCCGAACAGCAGCGGGCGGCGGGCCTCGCGCGCGGCGGCGAAGACCTCGTGCAGCCGTTCGCTGCGCGTGAGCAGGCGGCCGCGCGCCTCCTGCGCATGGGCCAGGCGGCGCACGCAGTTTTCCACGATGACCACGGCGCCGTCGATGATGATGCCGAAGTCCAGCGCCCCCAGGCTCATGAGGTTGGCGCTGACGCGCCAATGCACCATGCCCGTGAAGGTGAACAGCATGGACAGCGGAATGATGAGCGCCGTGATCAGCGCCGCGCGCAGGTTGCCCAGGAAGAGGAACAGGATGACCACGACCAGGGTGGCGCCATCGACCAGGTTCTTCTTGACGGTGGCGATGGCCTTGTCCACGAGGTTGGTGCGATCGTAGACGGTGATGGCCCGCACGCCCGCCGGCAGGCTGCGGTTGATCTCGCGCATGCGCGCATCCACGGCCTGCGAGACGCTGCGGCTGTTCTCGCCGATCAGCATGAACACCGTGCCCAGCACCACTTCGCGGCCGTTGTCGGTGGCCGCGCCCGTGCGCAGCTCGCGGCCCAGGCCGACCTCGGCCAGGTCGCGGATGCGTATGGGCTGGCCCTGCGCGCTGCCGACGATGACCTCGCGGATGTCGGCCATGCCCGCGACCTGGCCCGGCGCGCGTATCAGGTACTGCTCGCCCTGGCGCTCGATGTAGCCGGCGCCCACATTGGTGTTGTTGCGCTGCAGCGCGGTGACGATGTCGGCCAGCGTGAAGCCGTAGGCCGCCAGCCGCTCGGGCCAGGGGGCCACCAGGTATTCCTTGGCGTAGCCGCCGATGGAGTTGATCTCGGTCACGCCGGGCACGTTGCGCAGCTGGGGCTTGATGACCCAGTCCTGGATCTCGCGCAGGTCCATGGGCGTGTAGGGCGTGCCGTCGGCCTTCTTCGCGCCCTCCTCGGCTTCCACGGTCCACAGGTAGATCTCGCCCAGGCCCGTGGAGATGGGCCCCAGCGTGGGCGTGATGCCCGCGGGCAGGCTGCCCTTCGCCTGCTGTATGCGCTCGTTGACCAGCTGGCGCGCGAAGTAGATGTCCGTGCCGTCCTTGAACACCACGGTGACCTGGGACAGGCCGTAGCGCGACAGCGATCGCGTCTGCTCCAGATGGGGCAGGCCGGCCATCACGGTCTCCAGGGGATAGGTCACGCGCTGCTCGGTCTCCAGCGGCGAATAGCCGTTGGCCTGGGTGTTGATCTGCACCTGGACATTGGTGATGTCGGGCACGGCGTCGATGGCCAGGCGCTGGTAGCTGAAGATGCCCAGCCCCGCCATGGCCAGCACGGCCAGCAGCACCAGCCAGCGCTGCTCGATGGCGAATCGGATGATGCGTTCAAACATGTTTCTTTCCTAGCCGCAGTAGCGATTTCCGCGCCTTGCACACGCGTTCTGAAATAGGCATGGCCCAAACCCGAGACGGCCAGCAAGGGCCGCCCCGCAGCATGGGCCGTCGTCCCCCTGGGGGGAAGCCGCGAAGCGGCTCAGGGGGTCAAGGTCAATGCGTGTGTTCAGCGCTGGCCTTGCCCAGCTCGGCCTTGAGCACGAAGCTGCCTTCGGCCACATAGGGCTGGCCGGGCTGGAGGCCTTCGAGCACCTCGGTCGCCTTGGCATCCGAGCGGCCCACGCGCACGGGCCGGGCCCGGAATCCTCCCTGCACGGGCACGAAGACCACGGCCTGCTGGCCTTCCATGCGCTGGATGGCCGATGTCGCCACGGCCAGTGCGGCCTGCCGGGACGAGGCCGTCAGCTCCACGTTCACGAACAGGCCCGGACGCCAGACGCCGTCGGGATTGGGCAGCGTGATGCGCGCGGGCGCCGTGCGCGTGTCCTGGCCGATCAGCGCGCCCACATAGGCCACTTCACCCGTGGCCGAGGAATCGAAGGCCGTGGCCCGCACCGTGGCCTTTTCGCCCACGCGCACGGCCGGCAGGTCGGGAGCAGCCACGCGCATCTCGGCCCAGACCGAGCGCAGGTCCGAGATGGTGAAGACCTGGGTCGTGTCCTGCACGGCCTCGCCCACGGCCAGGTGCTTTTCCACCACCACGCCGTCAAACGGAGCGCGCAGCTCGAAGCGGTTCAGGCCGCCCGCGCCGCCCGCGCTCGCGCCCGTGGCAGCCAGCTTCTGCTGGGCGTTGGAGACCGCGATCTCGGCCTCGCCCAGGGCCTGGCGGGCCTGCAGATAGTCCTGCTCGGCCGATACCTTTTCCTCCCACAGCTGCTTTTCGCGCGCATAGGTGGTGCGCGCCAGCGACAGGCGTTTCTGTGCGGCCAGCAGCTCGCTGCGCTGCTCCGACACGGCGGCGCTGCTGAGCACGGCCAGCAGCTGGCCCTTCTTCACGTTCTGGCCCAGGTTGGCGGCCACGCTCTCGGCCACGCCCGCCACGCGCGGCACCACATGGGCCGTGCGGTCTTCGTTGAAACGGATTTCGCCGGGCAGCTGCAGCACGGAGCGCACCGTGGCCGGGCCGGCCTCGGCCAGCCGTATGCCGGCTGTCTCCATGCGCTGGGCATCCATGGCGATCAGGCCTTCGTCCTCATCGTGGCCGGCTTCGGACTTGCGGGCCGCAGGCGCCCCGCCGCCTTCATGGTGCTCGCCATCGGCATGCGCCTCGTCGTGCGCGTGGGCAGAGGCCGCCGCGCCATGGTGCTCGCCGTCGGCATGGCCTGCGGCTTCGCTGTGGCCGTGCCCATGGGCCGCCTCGGCCCCGGATCCGCCTGGGGTGCCGCTGCGCAGGATCAGCACGGCCGCCAGCGCACCCAGCGCGAGGATGGCGGCGATCGCCACGACGGTACGGCGCGGCGCCAGGGGTGTGGGGGATGGAGTGTTGCTCATGGTGTGGTGCGGTCGGATGGTTCTGCGCCCAGCAGGCGGTCGATGTCGGCGGCCGCGCGCTGCGTGGCCAGCAGTTGCTCCAGGTACTGGCTGCGTGCCTCCGACCAGGTGCGCTGGGCGTCGAGCACGTCGAGGTAGGCGAACTTGCCCAGCGCAAAGCCGCGCGCGGCCAGCTCATAGGCCGTGCGTGCCGTGGGCAGCACCTCGCCGGCCAGCAATCGGGCCTGCTGGCTGCTGGCCTGCAGCTGCTCGCGCGCCTCGAACACTTGGGCCTGCAGCTGGATGCGCACGGCCTGCAGCTCGTCCTCGGCCCGGTCGGCCAGGCGCAGGGCCTGCAGCTGGTTGCCACGGTTGCTGTCGAAGACCGGCAGCGGCACCGAGATGCCGACCACCAGCTGGTTGCGCCCCACTTCCGTGGCGCGCTTGACGCCCAGGCTCAGCGTGGGATCGGGCAGGCGCCGTGCGCGCTCCAGCTCGGCGACGGCCCGGCTTTGCGCCAGGGCCTGGCGTGCGCGCAGCACGGCCGGGGCCTGCTCCATGCGCTGCTGCAGCGCCTGGAGCGCCGGTACCTCGGGCAGCGCATCGACGCCCCCCGAGCCTTCGCCTATAGCGTCTCCGAAGGGACGCACGGCGTCGCCCCACAGCGCCTGCATCTGTCCGCGCGCCACGCGCAGGCCCGACTGCGCCTGGGCCAGCTCCAGCTGCGCGCCGGACTCGGCCACGCGGGCCTTGGTCTCTTCCAGCGGCGCGATCTTGCCCGCGGCCACGCGCTTGGCCGCGGCTTCGCGCGCGCCGCGGGCAATTTCCAGCGACTGCCTGGCCAGGCTCACGCGCTGCTGCGCGGCCAGCAGGCTAAAGAAGGCCGCGCGCACATCGGCGCGCAGCGCGGCCTCGGCGGCGGCCAGTTCGGCCCGGACCACATCGCGGCCGCGCTCGGCCACGCGCATGCGGGCCGCGCGCTTGCCGCCGACTTCCACGGTCTGGTTCCATTGCAGCGTCACCGAGCGCGTGCTGCTGCGCGTGTCTTCCTGCGAATACGCGAGTTCGGGATTGGGTCGGGCCTGGCTTTGCAGCACGGCGCCCTCGCTGGCCGCCAGCGCCTGGCGCGCCGCGCGCAGGCCGGGGTTGTGATCCAGCGCCAGAGCCAGCGCCTGCGGCAATGACAGCGACGGCGCATCACCCACCGACACATCACCCACCGGCGCACGACCGACCGCCGCGGTATCGGCCTCCGCGGCATGTACCGCTTCGGCCCGGGCTGCAGGCCATGCGGCAGCCATGGCCAGGCCCAGCAGGCTGCAGCGCAGGGTGCGGAACGGGACATCGAACATAAAAAAACTCCTGGCTCTCTCCAGCCTGCCGCGACTGTAGAAACCCGGGGGCGACGCCTCTCTGACCGGAAGATGACAAATTCGTCATCTGGCTGCATGGCGGCTGAAGGCATGGATCGCGCACAATGCGGCCCATGAAACTGCTGGTCGTCGAGGACGAGATCAAACTGGCCGAGTACCTGCACAAAGGCCTGACCGAAGAAGGCTTTGTGGTCGATGTGGCCCACAACGGCATCGACGGGCTGCATCTGGCCACCGAGCTGGCCTACGACCTCATCGTGCTCGACGGCATGCTGCCCGGCATCGACGGCCTGGCCGTGCTGGCGGCGCTGCGCCAGTCCCGGCAGACCCCGGTGCTGATGCTGACCGCGCGCGGCCAGGTCGAGGACCGCGTCAAGGGCCTGCAGGGCGGCGCCGACGACTACCTGGTCAAGCCCTTCGCGTTCTCGGAGCTGGTGGCGCGCATCCATGTGCTGCTGCGCCGCGGCGCAGCAGCCCAGGCCGTGCCCGAGGCCACGGTGCTGCGCATGGCCGACCTCGAGCTGGACCTGATACGCCGCCGCGCCACGCGCGCCGGCCAGCGCCTGGACCTGACGGCCAAGGAGTTCAATCTGCTGAGCCTGCTGCTGCGCCGCCAGGGCGAGGTGCTGTCGCGCACCGAGCTGGCCTCCCAGGTCTGGGACATGAACTTCGACAGCGAGACCAATGTGGTCGAAGTGGCCGTGCGGCGCCTGCGCCTCAAGCTCGACCAGCCCTTCGAGCGGCCGCTGCTGCACACCGTGCGCGGCATGGGCTACGTGCTGGAGTCGCGCGCGCCGTGATGCCCTGGCAGTCCGACGTTCCCCACCTGGGCCGGCGCCTGTCGCGCTGGCTGGCGCTGCAGACCATGCTGGGCCTGGGGCTGGTGTGCGTGGCGGTGTACGTGGTGATCGCGCTGGCGCTGGCGCTGCGCCAGCAGGAGGTGCTGGACCACAAGCAGCAGGCCGTGCAGCACCTGCTGGCCGAGGGGCGGGCGGTGCATGGGGCACCCGAGCTGGCGCACATGCTCGACGACTTCCTGACCGGGCACGACGAGCTGTCGCTGCGCATCCTCGACGCCCAGGGCAGCCCGGTGTACGAGCATCCGCGCCACGGCGCCGGGGGCGATGGGCGCCCATTGCACCGGCGCTTCGCGGTGCGGCTGCCCGGCAGCGGGCAGCCGGTGCAGGCCGACCTGCAGCTGGACCGCAGCGATGACGACGCGCTGCTGCGCCACCTGGCCTGGACGCTGGGGCTGGCCGCGGTGATCGGCACGCTGCTGGTGTCGCTGGCCGGCATCTGGCTGGTGCACCGCGGGCTGGCGCCGCTGCATTCGCTGGTGGAGCAGACGCGCCGGCTGTCGGCGCAGGACCTGCAGCGCCGGCTCGACGACAGCGGCCAGCCCCAGGAGCTGCGCCCGCTGATCGCCCAGTTCAACGCGCTGCTCGAGCGCCTGTCCGTGGCCTACCGGCAGATGGAGGCCTTCAACACCGATGTGGCGCACGAGCTGAACACGCCGCTGACCACGCTGATCAGCAGCTGCGAACTGGCGCTGCGCAAGCCGCGCGGCGAGGCCGAGCTGCGCGAGGTCCTGTCCTCCAACCTCGAGGACCTGCAGCGCATGGCCGGCATCGTGGGCGACATGCTCTTCCTCTCCCAGGCCGACCGCGGCCAGGGTGCGCGCCTGAGTGCCGTGGCCAGCCTGGCGGCGCTGGCGCACGAGGTCATCGAATTCCATGAAGCGGCGCTGCAGGAAGCCGGCGTGCAGGTGGTCGTGCGGGGCGATGTCCCGGCGCAGGTCGACGCGCGGCTGCTGCGCCGCGCGCTGTCCAACCTGCTGGGCAATGCCACGCGCTATGCCGCGCCGGGCTCGACGATTGCCGTGCAGATCAGCCACCACCCCTGCGCCCGCCATGAAGGCGCAGGCGATGTGGAGCTGGCCGTCATCAACCAGGGCCCGCCGATTCCTGCGGAGCATCTGCCGCGATTGTTCGACCGCTTCTACCGCGGCGATGCGGCGCGCAGCCAGGCCGACCGCAACCATGGCCTGGGCTTGGCCATCGTGGCAGCCATTGCACGCCTGCACGGCGGCCGCACCTTTGCCGAATCGGCCGGCGGTCAGACGCGCATCGGCCTGCTGCTGCCGCTGCCCGGCGCCATCCCCGCAACATCCTGACACCGGCCTTGCCGGGCGCTCACAACGCGCGGCACCGGTTCACGCAGGTTCCGGAACGCAACAGGGCGCCGGACCACGCCCACAGCAGCGGACAAAGCCAGACGACAGCCGGGCGCTGCCCGGTGCGCCACCATAAGCCATGCCTTGCACGATGAAAGGATGCACCATGCTTCACGCACCCCACAACACGGCCCGTGCGCTGCTGGCATCGGCACTGCTGGCAGCCGCCGCTCCTTTGGCGCTGGCCCAGTCCGAGGCCGGCAGGATGCCGCCCCTGCACGAGGAAGGAAGCCTGCAGTACAGCTGCGGCGGCATCGGCCTTGACGAATCCACGGCCATGCGCGCGGCCATGAAGGACTATCCGCTGTCGCTGCTGTTTGCCGCCCGGGAAGGCGAGTACCTGGCCGACATCACGGTGGAAATCAGGGGCGCCAGGGACAGCTACCGCTTCGTGGCCGGCGGCCCGGTATGCCTGCTCCGGCTGCCCGAGGGCGCCTATACCGTGCAGGCCACGACGCGCAACGGCCGCACCCAGAGCCAGCAGACCCATGTGGGCAAGGGCAGCCACAGCCTGGACTTCAGGTTCTAGCCAGGGAGGCGATACGGCAACGGCCGCGGGCCTATGCACCTGCGAAAACCTGAGATTTGGCGCAATGGCGACAATCGCCCCATGCCCCAAGACAGCACTTCCCCCCACCATCACGCCCAGGACTATGGCGCCCACCTGCAGGCCGGCAATGCGCTGGTAGCCCAGGCGCAGGCCCTGGCCACCAGCGACTTCCAGCAGGCCCGCGCGCTCTGGCAGGCCGCCGGAAAGCAGTTCTATCTTGCACACAAGGCAGACATGGACGCGCCCGAGGCGGCTTTCCGCCTGGCCCAGGCCTGGATGGCCGAAGCCCATGCGCTGCAGAAGGAACACTCGCCCAACGCTGCCGTGATGTGGGCCAATGCCGCCGCCCAGTGCGAGCTGGCCTTCGACCTGCAGCCCGAGGACGGCCGCGTGGCCATGACTGCGGCCAGCTGCCATCTGTTCGCGGGCCAGCACGATGCGGCCAAGGCCTGGCAACAGATCGGCCAGCACCTGCTGCAGCCGGCCGCGCCACAAGGCGGCGAAACCGGCGCATGAAAGCAGGGCCGTCGCCGGCGAAGCACGTCCCCCGGCAATCGCGGGGACGCCTTCAGCTTCCGCAGGCATTGGCCGTGTACGCGCAAGACGGTTGCTATTTTTTCAGGAGCTTGCTGCACCTTCCGTGTCGATGATTCGAAAGCATGGAGCTTGCAGATCATGGCGGAGCAGGCGCCGCAAGCTCTCTTATGCATAGCAGGCATGTTCGGCCGCTCCCCCTGGCACCGGCCCGCCTGGGTCCATTCGCCGCTCAGAAGCGGCTGTTCAGCCCCACCCACAGGCGGCGGCCGTCGCCCACGGTGTTGTAGGTCTCGGCATCCAGGCGCTTGTCGCCCACGTTGTAGAGCGCCACGTTGAGCGTGGTGCTCTTGGTGAGCTGGTAGCTGCCGCCGATGTCCAGGTAGTTGTACGCCGCATATTCGCGCACGCCGTTGGCCACCAGCGCGCCGTTGCTGCCGATGCGGGCGCCCGCATTGATTTCCTTGCCGTGGTGGTTGAACGCCGTCCAGAGCTTGAACCGGGGCGCGGCCTGCCAGTCCGCGCGCAGCGTGAGCTTGTGGCGGGGCGTGCGGGCCAGCGCATGGCCATCGTAGGCGCCGCCTTCCTGGCGCGACTGCGTGTAGGTGTAGTTGCCCTTGAAGCCCAGCGTGCGCGTGGCCTGCCATTTGCCCGACAGCTCCACGCCGCGGATCTTGGCGCGGTCGATGTTGTAGTTGTACCAGAGGCGGTAGTTCGGGTCTTGGGACCAGCGCGCATAGCTGCCGTCCGGGTTCATCACGATGGCATTGGCCACCTTGTCCTTGAAGTCCGTGTAGAACAGCGTGGCGCTGGCCTGCAGGTCGCGCCGGTTGTTCCACAGCGCGGCCACTTCGTAGCTGGTGCTCTTTTCGGCGCCCAGGTGGGGGTCGGCGATGATGACGCCGCAGGTGCCGCCCGGCCCGTAGGTGCAGTTGCCGCCGCCCGTGGTGTAGGCATAGCCGGGCGTGATGGAGCGCACGTCGGGCGCGCGAAAGCCCCGCGAGACGCCGCCCTTGAAAGTCCAGTCGTCGCTGGCATGCCAGACGGAGTACACGCGCGGGCTCCAGTGCTTGCCATAGACCGGATGGTCGTCCAGGCGCAGGCCGCCCGTCACGGCCCAGCGCCCGGTGATGCGCCATTCGTCCTCCAGGAACAGGGCCTTCTGCGTGATGCCGTAGCTGCGCACGATGTTGTCGCGCAAACCGGGGTTCACGTCCTCCAGCTCGGCGCGGTTGACCTGGCCTCCGGCCACCAGCAGGTGGCTGCCCAGCGGCATGGTCAGCTTGGCATCGAGCACGGTGTTGGTGATTTCGGGCGCGCGGGCATTGCGCGTCCACTCCTGCGACTGGCGCGGCAGCGTGAAGTTCTGGCGCCGGGCCTGTTCGCGCGACAGCGACACTTCCGATGTCGCCCAGCCCCAGCGGCCCGTGTGCGAGAGCGCGTAATGGTCGCGGCTGTTCTTGTTGTAGGCCGGCGTGCCGCTGGCCGCCAGCGTCTTGCCGGGGCTGCTGCCGCGCTTGACCTCGGTGGTGCCGGCCTCGAGCAGGATGTCGTGGTATCTGCTGGGCGTGATGGCCAGGCGCGCCGTGATGTCGCGGTCGGAGGCATCGTTGGTGCCGTTCAGCGTCCTGTCCTCGCCGCGGTGGTAGCTGCGGCCCCAGACCTGCAGGCCCGCCAGACCCTGCTTGATCGGCCCGCCCAGGTAGAACTGCTCCTGGTGCGAGTCGCCGAGGTCGCTTTTCTGCAGCGTGTAGTCGGCGCTCAGCGAGCCGCCCCAGGCGGCGGGCACCTTGCGCGTGATGATGTTGATCACGCCGCCCATGGCGTCCGAGCCGTACAGCGAGGACATGGGGCCGCGCACCACCTCGATGCGCTCTATGGCCTCCAGCGGCGGGATGAAGCTCTGCTCGAAGCCCGCATTGCCGTTGGTGCGCGCCTCGCGCGTGCTCTGGCGGCGCCCGTCCACCAGGATCAGCGTATAGGCGCCGGGCAGGCCCCGGATGAAGATGTCCTTTTCATTGTTCACGCCGGTGACCGACACGCCCTCGATGTCGCGGATGGCATCGGTCAGGTCGCGAAACGGCTTGCTCTGCAGCTCCTCGCGGGTGATCACGCTGACGGACGCAGGCGCATCCTCGATGGCCTGCTCGAAGCCCGATGCCGTCACTACCACGGTCTCCATGCTGCGCTCGGGCGCGGCTTGCGCGGCCCGCGCCGCGCCCGGGCCCGCCAGGACGACCAGGCCAGCCAGGCCGGCGACGGCCAGTGCCACGGCTTGGCGCTGCAGGCCGGGCTGCGGCCACCCGGCGGCACCGGCTTGAAGCGGGGAAAAAGAGGGACGGACCTGCGCAGGGCGGTGCGCATGCCTGGGCGTGGATTGGTGATGCATGGGATAGCTCGGAAGACTCGACACATACGGCCACGCGCCGGCCGACGGGAACGCGCAGGGCGCACCGGTGCCGGCCGGCGCAGGGACCGGCAGGACATTCGCGAATGATGTTGTGCGTGAGGCCGCCGCAACGGCCGTGGGAAGGCCGTCCTGGCTATGCCATGCCGGGCTGTGCGGCATGGCGGGCCTGCGCTGCGCGCCAGCTGCATGGAAGCTGGCCGAGGCGGGCCCGGCTGGGGAGAGAGTGCGTGAAGCGCCTATTTATTGCGAATGGTTCTCATTGTAAATATAGATGGCGGCATTGTGCAAATCTGTAAGCCCGACATGCACCTGCCGCCGGCCCTGCGGGCTTCATGCCAGCATCTGCCGCAGGCTGCGCCACAGGCTGCCCGCGTGCGAAAGCAGGAACAGCGCCAGGCCGATGGCACCGCCCACCAGCGTGCCGTTGATGCGGATGTACTGCAGATCCTTGCCGATATGGGTCTCGATCAGCTCGGACAGCTGCTCGGCATCCCAGCGCTTGACGGTGTCCGCGATGTGCTGGCCTATGAACTGCGAGACATCGGGCGCCAGCGCCGTGGCCCAGCGCTTGAGCCGCTCGTTCATGGAGCTGCGCAGCGCCTCGTCGTGCGCCAGCGACTGGCCCAGCCAGCGCCCCATGGCCGTGGCCTTGCGCGCGATCTGCGAGTGCTCGTCGGCCAGGTCTTTCTCGATCTTGACGCGCAGGCCCAGCCACAGCTCGCGCAGATAGCTGGCCAGCTTCTCGTCGTGCAGCAGGTAGTGGCGCAGCTTTTCCACGCGCTGCTCGTATTCGGGGTCGTTCTGCAGGCGTTCGATCAGGCGGCGCACCGAGGCATCGAAGGCCTCGCGCATGCGATGGTCGGGATGGTGGGCAATGTCCTGCAGCAGGCCGTCCAGCGCCGCGGCGATCACGCTGGCCCCCTTTTCGCCCAGCCAGTCGGTGGGCAGCATTTTTTCCTTGAGCGGATGCTCGCGCTTGAGCCAGGCCACGATGGTGTGCGCGATCAGCACATGGGTCTGTTCGTTGCGCAGCACGCTGCCCAGGCGCGCCAGCACATCGTCGAGCACGGCCTGGTGGCGCCCGCCCTGGGTGAGGCCGGTCAGCAGCGAAGCCGCAGCCCCGGTGAGATTGAGCTGGGACAGGATGGCCTTGAGCGACTGGGTGAGGAATTTCTCCACCTGCGTGTCCTGCACCATCTCCAGCGCGGCCAGCGCCAGGCGCGCGACCTGCCTGCCCAGCAGCGTGCTGTTGGCGGGCGTGGTCAGCCAGTCGCTGAGCGCGCGGGCCGGGTCGTGGCGCCCGATCAGCGCCACCAGCGAGGGCGCATCCAGGAACTTGTCGCGCACGAAGACGGCCAGGTTCTCGCCGATGCGGTCCTTGTTGCGCGGAATGATGGCCGTATGCCGGCCCACCCACGGCAGCGGAATCGGCCTGAACAGCGCCGTCACCGCAAACCAGTCGGCCAGCGCGCCGACCATGGCGGCCTCGCAGATGGCGCGCAGGCAGGCCAGCCACAGCGGCACCTCCTGCCCCGCGATCGCCCAGCGCGTGCCGGCCAGCGCCGTGGCGACGAATCCTGCACTCACCAGCAGCAGCAGGACCAGCGGCATGCGCTTGGCCTGCTGCAGTGAGCGGCGTTGTTCAGGCGTGAGCATGCGCTAGAGCATACGGCCTCTTGGCCCGGCCGTCTTCCGCCCGGGCCGCCGCCGGGGCGCGGCATGCGTCAGCCGGCCTTGGCGTTTCCTGCGGTATCGGCCAGCCGGGTGTCCTGGCTCCAGGGCCACCAGCTTTCCTCGAAGCGCACGTCGATGGGCAGGCGGTTGACGCGGTGCTCGGCCGGCAGGGCCTGCAGCGGACGCAGCTTGACGACGACCGCGGCACTCTGCGATTCCATCGGGCCCACGCGCTCGGCCGGGATGCGCTGGGTTTCGGAGAACACCTCGTCCACCTCGGCCGGCACCTTCTGGCCGTCCAGGAAGACCAGCGTGGCCTTCTGGCCCTTGCGCGCGTACTTCAGGGACTGGGGCGTCAGATAGGCCTGGACCCAGGGCGCCTTGCGCGTCTGCAGCACCATCAGCTCGTCTCCGGCCACCACCCATTCACCGGCCTTGACGAAGCTGCGCACCACCTGCGATGGCACGGGCGCCATCAGGTCCGCGACCGGCGTGATGTTGCTGGCCTGCGCCAGCCCCACGGCCTGGCGCGTGGCTGCCGCATCCTTGGCCGCCTGCAGGTACAGGGCGCTCTGCTGCTGGCTGGCCGCCAGGATCTCGCGCTGGGTGCGGCCTATCTCGGCCTGGGCCTGCAGCATCTGCAGGCGCGCGCCGTCCACTTCCTGGCGCGTGGCCGCGCCCTGGCGGAACAGCTCGTCCATCTGGCGCACGCGGTCCTGCATCAGGGACAGGCGGCCCTGCGCGGCCTGCAGGCTGGACTGCAGGGCCTTTTGCTGGCCCTGCAGGTCCTGGCGCTGCATCGCATAGGTATGGTCGGCGGAACTGGCCGCCGCGCCGGCAGCCTGCACCGCGCCGGCGGCAGGCGTGGGCACCTGCTTTTGCACCACGCGCAGCACGCGCGCGCCCTGCTCGGCGGTCTGCCCTTCCTGGGCCACCTGCTCCACCTGGCCCGTGATCGGCGCGCGCACCACCACCTGGTCGACGACCACCATGCCGGGCGAGGCGCGCAGCAGCGTGCTGCTCACGGCCTTGTAGACGAAGTACAGGGGAATCAGCAGCACGATGCCCAGCACCAGATACCAGCGCCAGCGCGGCACCGTGCGCTTGACGTTGTCGTACTTGACGGGAATGCCATTGCTGACCTCCGCCGAAGCCGGCGGGGCATTGAATTGAATCTTCACGGTTGAGCCTCCATATAGTCTTCCCAGGACTGCACGACGATGCCTTTGAAGCCGGGCACCGTCCGCAGCGATTGCGCCACCCCCTGCCAGTGGGCCAGCGCCTGGCGCCGGCCCACGCGGAACAGGCTCTCCTCCGAGGGCAGTTCCTTCTCGATGCTTTGCGCCACGGCCAGGTCCAGCCCCTGCGGCATGGGCGGCAGCTGCTTGATGACGTTCACCGTGCTCTGCGCATTGGCGCTGTAGATCATGGGCACGACTTCCTTGACGCCGGCCTTCTGCAGCGCCTGCAGGAAGCCGGGGTCGCGCAGTTCGCGGTGGTGCGTGGTCAGCGAGATCGGCAGGCGGCTCTGGCCCACGGCCTCCTTCAGGCTGTCGAGCGCATGGCGGTCCCAGTCCTTTTGCTGCGCCTCGGGCAGCTGGCTGCGTTCCAGGTCCAGGTGGACCATGCCGAACGGCATGGACTGCACCTTCTGCAGCAGCGCCAGCATGTTGCCGCGGCCCTGGGGCAGCACCCAGGTCGGCTCGCCCAGCAGCAGCTCCAGCCCGATGCCGCGCTGGCGCGCCCGCTGCGCGAGCTGCTCCAGTCCCTGGCGGGCGTGCCCGTCGGCCGCCAGGCGCTGCAGCTGCTCCTCGGTGAACGACACCAGCAGGCGCTGCGTGCCTTGCGGCAGCTGGTCCACGCGGGCCGGCTGCTGCACCCACTGCCAGCCTTTCCAGGCATACCAGCCGGTGCCCGCAGGCGCGGCCTGCGCGGCGGCTGCAGCGGACTTGGCCGCGCCGGCTTCATCGCCGGGCCCGGCCTTCTGCGCCGCCGCAGCAGGACCGGCTGCAGCCATGGCCGCAGCGGCGCCGGCGGCAGCAGGCGCTGCGGGAACCGCGGCGCCCGTGCGCTGCAGCACGGCGGCCTGCAGCGGATCGTCGTTGCGCGTCTGCAGGCTGCAACCGCGCGTGTAGTACAGCATGTCCATGGCCGCGAGGTCCACTTCTTCGGCGGCGCTGATGTAGCGCACCGCCGCTTCGTAGCGGCCGTTGCCGGCCTTGATGGCCTGCACCAGGCCGTCGCCGTCCAGGCTGGGCGCACGCAGCTGGGCCACGCGCAGCCCTTCGGTGGCCGCCGCATAGCGCTGCGCGCTGCTCCTGAGCTCGTTCTGGTTCAGCTTGTACTGCTCCAGCACGGTCTGCTGCTCCAGCTGCAGCTTGCTCTGGGTCTGCGCGTACTGCTCGGCCGCCTCGTCATACTGGCCCTGCAGCTTGGCCGCCATCGCGTCCTTCTGGCTGCGCCACTGCAAGGGAATGGACACATCCACGGCCACGGCCGTCGCATGGCCGGGGCTGCCCCCGAAATCCTTGCTCAGGCTCTGGCTCAGCTGCACGCCGCCGATCACGCCGCCATAGCGCGTGTGCTGGGCCTGCTCCCGCGTGCCTTCCATCGCATAGCGCGCGGATTCCAGCGCGGGATGCGTGTTGAGCGCATCCTGCAGCACGGCCGGGCTCATGCAGGTCTGCGGCATGGCCAGCGCCGGCACGGGCTGGGGGCGCAGATGGCGGCCGGTGAGGAAACCCATTTGCTGCAAGGCGGCGCGCTGCACTTCCCTCTCCCTGGCCACGCGGTTCTGCGCAGCCTCGTAATAGCCCTGCAGGTCCAGCCCTTCCGAGCGCAGCATGTGGCCGCCGGCCACGCGCTCCTGCAGCTTGGATTCGATCTGGGAACGCGTGGACAGATAGGCCTGCGCCACCTGCTCGCGCTGCTGGCTGCGCAGGTAGCGCACATACAGCCGCCCCAGCTCCGTCACGGCCTGGGCCTGCAGCAGCTGGGTCTGCGCGGTGCTGCTCAGCTGCTCGGTCCTGGCCTCCAGCACGCTGCGCCGGCGTGCTTCCTCGGCGCCCAGAAAGCTCCAGCGCAGGCCGGCCTGGCCCGCCAGGCGGCTGTAGTTGCGGTTCAGGGTGTCCGTCACCGGTTCCTTGGCGCGCGTGAGGCTGGTGGCCGCGACGAGCCGCGCGCCGTTGTCCGACTCGACCAGCTTGAGATTGCTGCTGGCCACATGCTCCTTGAGGCGCGCCAGGCGCACGGCAGGGCCCTGCTCCGCGCTCCAGGCCTGCAGATCGGACCAGCTCCAGGGCTGGCCTGCGTCGGCGGCAGAGGCAGGTGCGGCCGGCGCCGCGGACACCGCCGTCTGCGCGCTCGTGCCCAGCGCGCCGGCCAGCAGGCCCGCGCCGATCAGGCCGCTCAGCGCGCGGACACGGTACGGCCTACCCGACAGGGAATGAAGGAAAAATGGTTTCATGCGTTGGTTTTTAGAATTTGTTCTTGCGCAGCACCCAGCTGGGCGCCATGGACGAATCCAGATGCGAATGGGTCAGTGCCTCCACCAGGATGGCGTAGCCGCTGTGCACCCGCGTCACGAAGGCAAAGAGCGGAAACAGCGGCAGGTACGGCAGGTAGGACAGGTCCAGCCGGACGCGCTCCGACACCGTGGCCAGATAGACCAGGTAATAGGCGAGCAGCAGCACCAGGTAGCCCAGGTACACGAAGGCCAGCGTGCCCAGCACGATGCCCAGCGGCTGGATGAACAGCAGCAGCGCCAGCGAGCCCACGATCAGATAGGGCAGCACCAGCTGCATGAGCAGGCCGTTGACCAGGGTGAACAGGAAGTTCGGCCAGCCCAGCAGCGAAGGCCGCAGGTTGAAGCGGTACTTGCGCACGAACAGGTAGTACATGTCCCCGTCCCAGCGCACGCGCTGCCTGAAGAACACGCGCCAGGATTCCGGCGCGTCGGTATGCCCCATGGCATGCGGTTCGAACTTGATGCGCATGCCGCGGTGGCGGCCGAAGTACTGCTTGATGCGCAGCGTGATGTCCAGGTCCTCCGCCGTTCCCGCATCCCAGCCGCCCAGGTGCCGGACCAGCGAGGTCCGGAACACGCCGAAGGCGCCCGAGATGTTGTTGACGATGTTGAACTCCGACAGCCCGGTCTTGCCGCCGCTGATGGAGAGCATGTATTCCAGCCCCTGCAGCTTGGTCACCAGGTTCTTGCCCTGGTTGCGCACGCGCAGGTTGCCGGCCACGCCCGCCACCCGCGGATCGTCGAAGTGGCGCGTGGCGTTCTCCACCATGTCGTTGTCGAACGAGGTATCGCCATCCAGCGCCATCACCACGTCGCCGGTGGCCAGTGTCAGCCCCGCGTTCAGCGACGAGACCCGGCCGCCGCGCTGCCACTTGGGCAGCACGGCGACTTCGCGCCCCTCGACGCCTTCCCAGCGCCTGGCCTCGGACAGCGCCGCCTGCAGCGTGTCGCTGTTCTTGATGGCTCCGTCGATGATGGGAATGATCTGGATGCGCCCCGCATAGCGCTGGTTCACCAGCGAGCTGATGGTCTTGCGCACATCCTCGCCCTCCGAGTAGCAGGTGATCAGGCAGGACACGGACGGGTACTGCAAACGCCGGGCCGGAGCGCGCCAGTGGCGCAGCCCGTAGCGCAGCATCCCGCCCACGACCAGCGCATAGAACGGCAGCTCCAGCAGGACCACGAACGGGAACAGGTTGAAGGCCAGATCCCATGCGCCCCGCGTGCTGAAGCTGTGCGCCAGCAGCCAGAACGATTCGACAAACTGCTGCCACATGGTCAGGCCTCTTGCAGCGTGCCGGCCTGCATCTTCTGCATCAGATTGCTGGCGGACGGGGCTTCCTTGCCGCCGGTCACGGCCTTGACCTCCATGCTGCGCAGGCGCACGGACAGGGCCAGGTGCTTGGACTCGCCCTCTTCCTGCGCCAGCTTCTCCATGGCTTTTTCGATGCGGCTTTGCAGGCCCTGCGGCATGGTGTAGGGCAGGATCACCCACAGGCTGTGCTCGTCCACGCGGGTGATCAGGTCGGACTCGCGCAGCTGCGCATTCAGGCGCACGGCGAATTCGTCCAGCAGCTCGGTGACCTGCCAGGAGCTGAGCTGCTGGTCCGGCAGGCCGGTGTGCTCGAGCTCCATGCGCATCAGGTGGAAGCTGAACTGGGGATTGCGCGCCTGGATGTCGCTGGCCCAGTCCAGCATGCGCTTGAAGCCCTGCGGGTCCACATAGTTGCGCGCCTTCAGCGGCGGATAGGCCTCGCCCACGCCGCCATTGCGCACGGACTGGCGCCCGCTGGCGCTGAGCATCAGCGTGCCGACCTCGCGCACCTCCAGCTCGTCGGGCGTGCTGGTGCGCGCGCAGTCCAGGCAGCGCGCCTGCACCATGGAGTCGACCGAGGAGCGCTGGCAGCTGCGGCAGTGGTACTGGGCCAGCGGCTTGTCATAGTCCACGCCGATGTGGCGCAGATGCACATGGCATTTGGGGCAGGCCAGCGTGCCGCCCTCGACGAACTGCGATTCGGCGCTGACATGGCCGCAGGCAAAGCAGTGCAGCGTCGGTTCCCGGCGGATGTCCAGGCTCTGGCAATGCGGGCACACGTCCACGAAGTGGATGTGGGCCGAGCCGCAGCCCGAGCACAGCCGGGTGCGGTCCACCAGGCCCTCGGAGCGCAGCAGCCCGCGGCGGCGCAGCTCCTCGAGGGTCTGGGAAACATTCTCCTGCGCGCAGGCCAGCTGCTCCGCCACCGGATAGCGGTAGAGCTGGTCGCTGTCGCGGTCGAGCAGCGGCCGAAAGCCCGCCTGCTGGCCGCGCTCGTAGAGGAAATACAGCAGGCGCTCCTCCAGCCCCAGCACGTCGCCGGGGTCGGGCAGGGTCTGGCGGCGCAGCGCCATGCCTTCGGTGATTTCGCGCGCCCGCTCCACGCTGCACAGCGCATCCACATACAGCTGCGCATCGCGCAGCGCCGGTTCCGCGAAGACCGGCAGGTTCCACCAGTCGCTCTGGCGGATGCGATGAAGCCAGTTGCGCCAGACCTGATGCGGTACGGAGCGCAAGTAAATGCCCTGCGGTTGCACGCCGGAGCGCATCAGCGCGTCCAGATCGGGGTAGGTGACAGACCGCTCTGACTCAGGGGCTGCTGCTGTGGTGAGCGGCCCCAGAAATACCAAGCTGGCCTTGGTGCGGATGGCTGTATCCATCAGACTCTCCTCTGTAGTGTGCGCCGGGCTGTACAAGCCCGGGGCGCGGTTTCGGAGAGGTCATTTTTTCGGCAGTCCGTGACGCTTCGCCTACCGTTTTCATAGGTTTTAAATTTTGAAAACCAAGTTGCCGTTGGCGAACAAACAGGCCCCCTCTCCGTTACCGCTACATCCACATACAGAGTCGAAAAACCGGGGCGTCCGCGGCCCGCCGATCCGGGTTTTCAACCACCCTGCTCCCACTGTGGTCACCATAGTGAGAGCGCGATCCGACACAAAAATCCACCTTCGATACACATGAGCAGCGTTTCGTCGGGAACTGTCGGCCGACATGTAAACATGAACCGCCGTTCTGGCACGCCCGCAGGTAACATTTGCTGCACCCAATAACCCCAGGAATTGCCAAAAGTAGTCCAAGGGCTTGTTTTCATGAAGGAAAAAAGCGCCACCTTCCGGCGCGGGGCTGGCCGGCCAGGCCGCCAAAGCAGGGGACAATAGGCGTTTTTCTGGATTCGCACGACATGACCGACAGCCAACGCCCCGAACTTCCCGACCACCTGTCCATCGACCCGCGCAGCCCCCACCATGTGGCGGCCGTGTTCGAGCACGACATCGGCATCCGCTTCAACGGCAAGGACCGCTTCGACGTGGAGGAATACTGCGTGAGCGAAGGCTGGATCAAGGTGCCGGCCGGCAAGACGCTGGACCGCAAGGGCAAGCCGCTGCTGATCAAGCTCAAGGGCACGGTCGAGGCCTACTACCGCTAGGAGCTCCCCCGGTCTCCGGAGCCCGCGGTACCTTGGCGCGGCAAGGCCGGCGCCGGCCGGGTCCGCGCTCCAACGCCGCGACCGCCCGCTCAGCGCTGCGGCCCGGCCGCCGCATCCGCCGGACCGGCAGTAGCGCGCCGGCTCTGGATTTCCTCCAGGCGCGCGGCGGCCTCCTCGCCCTTCATCTCGCCCACCCTGGCGCGCACGGTGGCATCCATGTACTGGCGGATGAAATCGTCTCCCACGCGCCAGTCCTGGCCTTCCTGCACGAAGTCGAAGCTGCCCTCCAGCATCGCCCACTCGCTGCGCCCCAGGGCGGCCAGCAGGCGGTCGCGGTACTCGGCCTGCAGGCGGCACGACCATCTTCCCTCGCCCAGCGGCCGGCATGCGCCCAGCGGCTGGATGTTGCGCACGGCACCGCGCGCAATGCCTTCGGCCGGCGGCGCGTCCGCGGCATCCTCCCGGCGTTGCCGCTTGTCCATGGGCTGCGCGGGCCGCATCTTCTCGAAGCTTGCCACGCCCTGTTCGAAGGCCTCGGCCAGGCGCCGGGCACCGGCCGGCTGCCCCGCCTCGATGGGGCGGCCGTCGGCATCGACCTGGCTGTAGCGCGCGCGCAGGACGCGCGGATGGCCGCTCTCCACCGCCATCCGCCCTTGCCCGTCCGGCGTGATGGTGTAGGCCATCGTGGAGGATTGCTCGCCGATCTTCACCGTGGCCACGCAGCCGCGCGAACGCTGGGCCTTGAGGTAGCCCAGCTCCTCGACATCCGAGAACGTGGCCGTGAACATGTCCGAGGCGGGCGGCTCGGCGGACAGGAGCTTCTTCATGCGCGCGCGGAACATGCCCATGCGCAGGGCCTGCTGGATGCCGGCGTCGTCGCAGCGCGGCGGCGCGGCCGGCACGAGCACATACCAGGCCACGGCCGCCGCCAGGGCCGCCGCACCGCCCAGGGCCAGCCAGGGCAAGCGCGGGCGCGCCTGCTGCCGAAGCTGCGCGATCTCCTGCTGCATGGCCGCCCGCATTTCCTGCAGCGCCTGCCGGCGCGTGGCATTGCCGGCAAACGTGCCTTGCGACACCGCCAGTTCCTCCATCTCCTCCAGGTCCTGCACCGACAGAATCCGCTCGTGCATCAGCCACAGCAGGAGGCCGCCGAGGCTGCCAGGGGGCTCGCCTTCCAGGTCCTGCAGCCGCGTGCGCGCCTGCGCATGGTGGTCCGGGCGGATCACGCCTTCGGCGAGCAGACGGTCGAGAACGGGAGTGGCGCTGGAATCCATGGGCGAGGAGAAGCAGACAGGCAGGCAGGCCGCAGGCGCGGCTCCGGGACGCGCCATGGTAGCGCCCGCGCATGGGCTGCCATGTAGGCGGGCATGGATGGAATGCCGCAGCTGCCCGGCTCGTTTCGCTTCTTAAAAAAGAGCAGCCTGCGCTGAATCCACAAGGAATCTCTATACAGAATTCTTGAAATTCCTTGCAGGCAGTGCGCAAGCAGCTCTTTTTGCATGAGCAGGCAGCCCCCGCGCCTGCCTGCTTCAGCGCCGGCTCCGCCCACGATCAGGCCAGCGCCTCGGCCGGGCCGAAGAACTCGTAGCGCACCTGCTTGTCGGGCACGCCCACATTCCGCAGCAGGCGGCGCAGCACACGCATGAAGGGACGCGGGCCGAGGAAGTACACATCGGCATCGCGCGAGGCCGGCAGCCATTCGTTGAGCTGCTGCTCGGACAGATAGCCGACGGCATCGGCCTGGTCCTCGGGCACGGCGCGGTCGTAGCAGTAGTAGCGCGTGAGCTGCGGATGCTCGGCGGCCAGCTGGTCGATGCGCTCGCGGAAGGCATGGACCGAGCGCTCGCGCGCGCAGTGGATGAAGGTCACGGGACGCCGGGCCGCCAGCGCCGTGGCCAGCATGGGCAGCGTGGGCGTGATGCCGACGCCGCCGCTGATCAGCACCAGCGGCTTGTCGCTGTCCTGCAGCGTGAAGTGGCCGGCCGGCGGGAACAGCTGCAGCGTGTCGCCCGCCTGCACCTGGTCGTGCAGGAAATTGGACACCTTGCCGCGGGGCTCGCGCTTGACGCTGATGCGCAGGCTCCTGCCGTTGGCCGGTGCCGACAGAGAATAGTTGCGGCGCTGCTCCTGGCCATCCACCATCACGCGCAGGCCGATGTACTGGCCCGGCAGGTGGGCGATGACCTTGCCGCCGTCGGCCGGCACCAGGTAGAAAGACGTGATCTCGGCGCTTTCCTGCACCTTCTTCTCGACGGTGAAGGCGCGCTCGCCGCGCCAGCCGCCTTCGGCCTGGGCCGTGCGGTCGTACACGCTGCGCTCGGCGGCGATCAGGATGTCGGCCAGCTGCTGGTAGGCCGCGCCCCAGGCGGCCAGCACCTCGTCGGTGGCGATCTCGGCGCCCAGCACCTCGCGGATGGCGCGCAGCAGGCAGGCGCCGACGATGGGGTAGTGCTCGGGCTGCACCTGCAGCGCCACGTGCTTGTTGACGATCTGCGCGGGCAGGTCGCCCAGGGCTTCGAGCCGGTCAATGTGCCTGGCATACATCAGCACGCTGTGGGCCAGCGCGCGCGGCTGGGCGCCGCTTTGCTGGTGGGCCTGGTTGAACAGCGGGCGCACCTCGGGGTACTCGCCCAGCATGGTGTTGTAGAAATGGGTGATCAGCGCCTCGCCGCCGGTCTCGAGCAGCGGTACGGTGGATTTGACGATGGCGCGTTGGTTCTCGGTCAGCACGGAAAAACTCCTTGGTCGTGGCCCGCCCGCTGGCGGGATCGGCAAGAACATTGCAATCGCCGTGCCAGCCAATGGCTTCTTCCAGAACAAGGACTTGCGCCATACACAGTCAAATCGACACCATCCAGTTGTAGACTTTATGACATCAATCAGTGTCGTTATGACTACATCCAATATTCTCAACGCCGTCATCCCGCTGGTGGCCGACCTGGCCCAGGACCTGCCCGAGCGCGAACGCCTGCGCCGCCTCCTCGCCGCGCTGCGCACCCTGCTGCCCGCCGATGCCGTGGCCCTGCTGCGCCTGGACGGGGAGTGGCTGCATCCCGTGGCCATCGACGGGCTGGTGCCCGATACCCTGGGCAGGCGCTTCCGGCTGGCCGAGCATCCGCGCTTTGCCCAGCTGCTGGCCGCCGGCCAGGCCATGCGCTTTGCGCCCGACAGCCCGCTGCCCGACCCCTACGACGGCCTGGTGGCCAACCACGGCCAGACCATTGCCCATTTGCATGTGCACGACTGCATGGGCTGCGTGCTGCAGGCCGGCGGCCTGCCCTGGGGCCTGCTCACGCTCGATGCGCTGGAGCCCGGCCGCTTTGCCGACCCGGCTTCGCTCGCGCTGCTGCAGGCCTTCAGCAACCTGGCCGCGGCCACCGTGGCCACGGCCGAGCGCGTGCACCAGCTCGCGCAGCTGGCGCGCTCGGCGCGCGCCCCCGCCTCGGGCCATCCGGCCGCCAGCGGCGAGCGCGAAATGCTGGGCCACAGCCCTGCCATGCGCCAGCTGGCCAAGGATGTGGCCCTGGTCGCGGCCAGCGACCTGAGCGTGCTCATCACCGGCGAGACCGGCACGGGCAAGGAACTGGTGGCCCGCGCCGTCCACGCCCAATCGGGCCGCGCCGGCCAGCCGCTGATCAGCATCAACTGCGCGGCCCTGCCCGACAACCTGGTGGAAAGCGAACTCTTCGGCCATGTGCGCGGCGCCTTCACGGGCGCGCTATCCGAGCGCAGCGGCAAGTTCGAGCAGGCCCACCACGGCACGCTGTTCCTCGACGAGGTGGGCGAGCTGTCGCTGCCCGTGCAGGCCAAGCTGCTGCGCGTGCTGCAAAGCGGGCAGCTGCAGCGCCTGGGCTCGGACCGCGAGCACCATGTGGACGTGCGCGTGATCGCCGCCACCAACCGCGACCTGGCCGAGGACGTGCGCGCCGGCCGCATGCGCGCCGACTTCTACCACCGCCTCAACGTCTATCCGCTCAGCGTGCCGCCGCTGCGCGAGCGCGACAGCGACGTGCTGCTGCTGGCCGGCTACTTCCTGGAGGAAAACCGCTCGCGCCTGCAGCTGGGCGGGCTGCGGCTCGACGCTGGGGCCCAGTCGGCCCTGCTCACGCATGACTGGCCCGGCAATGTGCGCGAGCTGGAGCACCTGATCAGCCGGGCCGTGCTCAAGGCCCTGAGCCGGGGCAACACCGGCAGCGCGCCGGCGCGCGGCGGCTCGCGCCCGCGCATCGTGACGCTGGGCGCCCATGACCTGTGGGATGGGGGAAGCGCGCGGGAGGCGGGCACCGCGCCCGCCGTGGCCGCGTCGCCGGCCCTGCCGGGCCTGGCCGTGACGGACCTGCCTGCCGCAGCGCCAGCCGGCCTGCGCGAGGCGGTGGCCGCCTATGAGCGCGACCTGGTCAGCGCCAGCCTGGCGCGCCACCACGGCAGCTGGGCCGCCGCGGCGCGCGAGCTGCAGATGGACCGCGCCAACCTGCAGCGCCTGGCCAGGCGCCTCGGCATCAGGCGCTGATGCCCGCCGGGCCGGTCAGCGGCTCTTGACGTCCAGTAGCTCCACGTCGAAGTTGAGCGTGGCGTTGGGCGGAATCACGCGGCCCGCGCCGCGGCTGCCGTAGGCGATGGAGGGCGGGCAGGTCAGCTTGGCCTTGCCGCCGACCTTCATCTTCTGCAGGCCCTCGGTCCAGCAGGGAATCACGCCATTGAGCGGAAAGTCGATGGGCTGCTGGCGCGCATAGGAGCTGTCGAACTCCTTGCCCGTTTCGGGAAAGTAGCCGCGGTAGTGCACCTTGACCGTGTCCGTGGCCTTGGGGCTGGCGCCCGTGCCTTCGGTGATGCTTTCGTAGACCAGGCCGCTGGGCGTGGTGACCGGCTGCGCCGCATGCGCGCAGAGGCCGGAAAACAGGGCTGCGGCCGCCAGGGCCCATGCCGCCTGCGATTTCAATGGCAGTTTCTTCATGGAAGTCCTTCTCGTGTTCAGGCCTTGGCCGGTGCAATGCCGATATCGTCCAGCGCCTTGGACAGATGGCCCACGCTGCGGTCCGGCTGGTGCCATTTCTCCAGGCCGAACAGGCCCAGGCGGAAGGTCTGGAAGTCCGGGCCTTCGTCGCACTGCAGGGGCACGCCCGAAGCGGTCTGCAGGCCGACCTTGAGAAAGGCGCGGCCGCTCTGGATCTCGGGGTCCGTGGTATAGCTGACGACCACGCCGGGCGACTTGAAGCCCTCGGCCGCCACGCTCGGGAAGCCCCGGGACTCGAGCAGCGCGCGCACCTTGGCGCCCAGCGCGATCTGCTCCTCGCGCACCTTGGCAAAGCCGTATTCGCGGGTTTCGAGCATCACGTCGCGCAGGCGCACCAGCGCATCGGTGGGCATGGTGGTGTGATAGGCGTGCTGGCCTTTTTCATAGCCCTCGGCGATCTGCATCCACTTCTTGAGGTCGCAGGAAAAGCTGGAGCTCTGGGTATGCTCGATGGCCTCTCGTGCGCGGGCCGAGAGCATGACCATGGCGCAGCAGGGCGAGCTGCTCCAGCCCTTTTGCGGCGCGGAGATCAGCACGTCCACGCCGGTCTTTTCCATGTCCACCCACATGGCGCCCGAGGCCACGCAGTCGAGCACGAACAGCGCGCCGACTTCGTGCGCCGCATCGGCCACGGTGCGCAGGTATTCGTCGGGCAGCAGAATGCCGCTGGCCGTTTCCACATGCGGCGCAAAGACGACCTTGGGCTTTTCGGCGCGGATGGCCGCGGCCACGTCCCCCGCCGGACACGGCGCCCACGGGTCCTGGCTGCCCGGGCCCTGGCGGCGCGCCTTGCACACCACCGAGCCGCCGCCCAGCCCGCCCTCGTCGAAGATCTGCGTCCAGCGGTAGCTGAACCAGCCGTTGCGCACGATCAGCACTTTTTCCTTGTTGGCGAACTGGCGCGCCACGGCCTCCATGCCGAAGGTGCCGCTGCCGGGCACCAGCACCGCGGTATGGGCGTGGTAGACATGCTTGAGCGTGCCCAGGATGTCCTGCATCACGCCGATGAAGCGCTTGGACATGTGGTTGAGCGCGCGGTCGGTATAGACCACCGAGAATTCGAGCAGGCCGTCGGGATCGATATCGGGCAGAAGTCCGGGCATGGGTTATCTCCAGTCACAGGGGCCGCGCTGCGCTTGCCGAAGCCGCGGCCGGGGCCACGCCGGGCGCGGCCGGATATTGAGTCAAGACTTCCAGCTTAGCATGGGAAAGCGGGCGTCCAGCACCAGCAAGCAGCCCCGCGCGCGCGTCGTGGAGGGCGCCCGGCAGCCCCCCAAAACAAGGGCCGCAGCCTCCGGCAAGGCTGCGGCCCTCTTCCAGGGTCCGCCACGGCGGCTACCAGGTATCGACAAACCGCGTGGGCTCGTCGCGCAGGCGCGATCCGGCCAGCCCGCGCGCCAGCCAGGCACGCGTCTCGGCCGGGTCGATCACGGCATCGATTTCCAGCGTGCTGGCCATGTGCATGGCCTCGCCGTGGGCGTATTGCTGGGCCAGCAGCTTCTGGAACAGTACATCGCGCTCGGCGCCTTCGGGCAGGGCTTCGAGTTCCTTGCGGAAACCCAGGCGCACCGCGCCTTCCAGGCCCATGGCGCCGAACTCCCCCGTGGGCCAGGCGACGTTGAAGATGGGCGCATGGAAGCTGCCCGCCGTCATGCCCATGGCGCCCAGGCCGTAGCCCTTGCGCAGCACCACGCTGAAGTACGGCACGCGCAGCTTGGCGGCCGTGACGAACAGGCGGCTGACGTGGCGCACCTGGCCTGTTTTTTCCACCTCGGGTCCGACCATGAAGCCGGGCGTGTCGACCAGGCTGACGATGGCGATGCCGTGCGCATTGCACAGCTGCATGAAGCGCGCGGCCTTGTCGGCGGCATCGGCATCGATGGCGCCGCCCAGGTGCGAGGGATTGTTGGCCAGCAGCCCCACGGGCCGGCCCTCGATGCGCGCCAGCGCCGTGTGGATGCCGGCGCCGAAGCCCGTGCGCAGCATGAGCAGGCTGCCCTGGTCCACCAGGTGCGCCATGGCCGCGCGCGTGTCGTAGGCGCGCAGGCGGTTCTCGGGCACGACATGGCGCAGCAGCCGCGTATCGGGAGCATTCCATTCATGCGTGCGGCCCTGGAAGAACGAGAGATAGTGCCGGGCCGCGGCCACGGCCCCGGCCTCGTCATCGACCAGGATGTCGATCACGCCGTTGGCATGCTGCACGCCGCTGGGGCCGACCTGCTCGGGCTTGAACACGCCCAGGCCGCCGCCTTCGATCATGGCCGGCCCGCCCATGCCGATGGTGCTGGCGCGCGTGGCGATGATGACGTCACTGCAGCCCAGCAGCGCCGCATTGCCCGCGAAGCAGCGCCCGTGCGCGATGCCCACCACGGGCACCTGGCCCGACAGCGCCGCATAGGCAGCGAAGGTGTGCACATGCAGGCCTGCGACCACGGGCGTGTCGGTATCGCCGGGGCGCCCGCCGCCGCCTTCGGCGAACAGCACCACGGGCAGCTTCTGCTGCAGGGCGATGCCCAGCATGCGGTCGGTCTTGGCATGGTTGCGCGAGCCCTGGGTGCCGGCCAGCACGGTGGCGTCATACGCCATGACCACGGCGCGCGCCTTCTCCTCGCCGAACTGCGCGCGATTGATGGAACCCATGCCCGTGACCATGCCGTCGGCCGGCGTGTTGGCCACCAGATCCTCGATGCTGCGCCGGCGCGTCTGCGCGGCGATCGCCAGCGCGCCGTATTCGATGAAGCTGCCCTCGTCGCAGAGGTCGGCGATGTTCTCGCGCGCGCTGCGGCCGCCCTGGGCATGGCGCTTGTCCATGGCCAGGGGCCGCGCCGCGTCCAGCGTGAAGGCGTGGCGGTCCAGGACGCGCTGCAGGTCCGCGCGGATATGGTCCGGGTCCTGCGCCCGCTGCTCGGCCTGGGCATGGGCGGCATCGCCCTCGGCCGGCGCCAGCACCAGCAGCGGCTGGTCCTGCACCACATAGCTGCCGGGCTCGGCCAGCAGCTGGCCCACGGTGCCGGCTCGACTTGCCAGCAGCACATGCTGCATCTTCATGGCCTCGATAATGCCCAGCTCGGCACCGCGCGGCACGCTGTCGCCCTCGGCCACGCTCCATTGCACGACACGCGCCGGCATGGGCGCGAGCACAGCGTTTTCAGGAGCATCCTGCGCTTGGCCCGCGGACATTTCAGATGCATTTCCATTTGGAACCGCATCATGGCTTGCGCTGTCAGCTATTTTTTCGGAAGCACCCACCAGTTCCGGCAGCATCTCCTCCAGCCAGCGCGTATGCACGGCCTGGCTGTCCATCTCGGGGCGCTGCGACAGCGCCCGCAGCAGGGCCAGATTGGTCGCCGGGCCCTGGATTCGGCATTCGTCCAGCGCGCGCTGCGAGCGCCGCAGCACATCGCCGAAGCGCGGCGCGGGGCTGTGCACGACGAGCTTGGCCAGCAGCGTGTCGTAATGCGGCGAAGGGCTGGCGCCCTGCACCGCGTGGGAATCGATGCGTATGCCCGGCCCCTGGGGCCAGCGCAGGCCCGCGATGCGGCCGCTGCCCGGGCGCGAGCGGCCCTGTGCATCCAGCGTCTCGGCGTTGATGCGCCACTGCACGGCATAGCCGCGCGGCTGCGGCGGCGCGGCCGCATCCAGGCCCAGGTCCGTCAGGTGCTCGCCCGCGGCGATGCGGATCTGCGCCTGCACCAGGTCCACGCCGAAGACTTCCTCGGTGATGGTGTGCTCCACCTGCAGGCGCGGGTTGGCCTCGATGAACACATAGGGCAGGCTGGCGGATTTCAGGTCCACCAGGAACTCGAAGGTGCCCAGGCTTTCGTAGCGCAGGCCGCCGGCCATGCGCAGCGCGTCGCGCGTGATGCGCTCGCGCAGCGCCTGCGGCAGGCTGGGGCTGGGCGCGATCTCGACCAGCTTCTGGAAGCGCCGCTGCAGCGTGCATTCGCGCTCGCCCAGCGCCACGGGCCACTCGCTGCCGTCGCCCAGCACCTGGATCTCGATATGGCGCGCGCCCGACATCAGGCGCTCCACGTAGACGCCGTCCACGCCGAAGGCCGCGCGCGCCTCGCTGCGGCAGCGCTCGTAGGCCTCGGCCAGCTCGTGCGCCTGCGTCACCGCGCGCATGCCGCGCCCGCCGCCGCCGCCGATGGCCTTGACCATGATGCCGCTGGCGCCACCGGCCTGCTGCGCCGCGAAGAAGGCCTGGGCCTGCTCCAGCGTCACGGCCTCCTGGCTGCCCGGCATCAGGGGTACGTCGCTTTGCAGCGCCAGCGCGCGGGCCCGGGCCTTGTCGCCCAGCAGCGCCAGCTGCTCTGGCGTGGGGCCGATGAAGCGTACGCCGGCCGCCGCACAGGCCCTGGCGAAGTCCGCGTTCTCGCTCAGAAAGCCATAGCCCGGATGCAGCGCGTCGCATCCGTGCTCCCGCGCAATCCGCAGCAGCCGTTCGCCATCCAGGTAGGCACCCGGGCCGCTGGCCCCAAGGGCCACGGCCTCGTCGGCGGCCGCCACATGCGGCGCCTGGGCATCGTCCTGCGCATACACGGCCAGGCTGGCCACGCCCAGCTCCTGCAGGGCGCGAACAATGCGCAGCGCGATCTCCCCGCGGTTCGCAATCAGTACTTTTTCAAACATTCGATTTCCAGTTCAGGAGTTCTTGCGCAGGCGCGTTCGCTCGGACTTGCATCGGCAGATGTGAGCAGCACGTTTGCTTGAAGGACGGAGGCCGGGGCGGAACCCGGCCTCCGTCCTGAACATCAACATGCGGCTTGACCAGCCAACATGTGCATGCACAACCGAAGACCTCACTCGATATCCCGCAGGAAACGGCGCAGCACCTTGCCCGCGCCCGTCGCCGGCAGCGCATCGATGAAGCGCACCTCGCGCGGCGCCTTGTAAGTGGCCATGTTGTCCCTGGACCAGGCCAGCAGCTCCTCGGCCTCCAGCGCCTGGCCGGGCTTTCTCACGATGAAGGCGCGCACCACCTCGCCCTTTTGCGGATCGGGCACGCCGATCACGGCGGCCTGCGCGATCGCCGGATGCTTGATGAGAATGGTCTCCACCTCCTCGGGGAACACGCTGTAGCCCGAGACCTTGATCATTTCCTTGAAGCGGCCGATGAAGGTGAGGTAGCCGTCGGCGTCGATGCGGCCCATGTCGCCCGTGTGGACCCAGCCATTCTTCAGCGTCTTGGCCGTGGCCTCGGGCTTGTTCCAGTAGCCCTTGAAGTTGCCCGGGCCGCGGATGATGATCTCGCCCACCTCGCCCGTCGGCATCTGCGCGCCGGTCTCTGGGTCGATGATGCGGATCTCGTTGCCCGGCTGGGGCTTGCCGTGCGTGCCCCAGCGGATGGCGTCGCCGGGCATGGAGGTGTCCATGGTGTGGGTTTCGCTCAGACCATATGAGGCCTCGCTGGATATGGCGTTGGGCGTGAAGCGCTTCCACTGCTCGGCCAGCTCCCGGGTATAGGTGATGCCGAAGCTGGTCACGGTATTGCGGCGCAGCGAGCTGAAGTCCATGTTCTCCACGCCGGGCAGCTGCATGACGGCCACGTTCATGGGCGCGATGCTGTACCACCAGGTCACGCGGTAGCGCCCCAGCGCCTGGGCCACGGCCAGCGGATCGAAGCGGTGCAGCAGCACGCAGACCGCGCCCGAGTGCACGGGCATGTTCACGCCCATGGACATGCCGGCGATGTGGTACAGCGGCGCCACGGCCAGCAGCACGTCGGCATCGGTCACGCCGGTGGAGGACGAGGCCGCCGCAGTCTTGCTGGCCGCGTTGCCGTAGCTGAGCATGGCGCCCTTGGGCAGGCCCGTGGTGCCCGAGGTATAGGTCATGAGCGCCACGTCGTCCAGGCAGACGTCCACGGGCGCGGGCCGGGCACCGCCGTGCATGATGTCCCAGACCGACTCCACGCCCTGCGGCAGCGGCTGCACGGGCGCCTGCAGCTCGGCCGGCAGCGGCAGCGTGGCCCGTGCGGGCAGCCAGTCGGCATAGCGCACGGCCAGCACATGCTGCAGCGCCGTGGTGGCGCGCACCTTGTCCACGATGGGCAGCAGCACGTCGGCCGCGATGATGACGCGCGCCTGCAGGTCGACCAGCTGGTATTCGAGCTCGTGCTCCTTGTTCAGCGGCCCGCAGGGGCAGACGATGGCACCTATCTTCTGCACCGCGTAGTGGGCCACGATGTATTGCGGGCAGTTGTTCATGAACAGGGCCACGGGCTCGCCCTTCTTCACGCCCAGCGCCTGCAGGCGCGCGGCCACGGCGTCGCTGGCATCGTCCATCTGGCGCCAGCTGATGTGCTGTCCGTACCAGATGTAGGCATCGCGCCCGGGATGGTTGCGCGCATTGCGCCGCAAGGCCTCATGCAGGGGAATGAGGGACTCAGAATCAGCCATGGTTGTCTCCTGGGTGTCTGGTGGAACGCGAGGCGCGGCGTGCTTTGTAGCGCGCTCTCAGGGATTGCCATAGGCCTTGCCCCGCCTCCATGTCTTGCCAATATATACCCGTCGGTAGAACAATGCTACCTATCGGTATAACTCTAGCGACACACACCAGACGCATGCCCAGCGCCCCCAGAAAAGCTCCGGTCTCGCCGCGCGGCAGGCAGCGCCTGCCCACGGCGGGCTCCGACGAAAAACGCGAACGCATACTCAAGGCCGCCGAAGCCCTGTTCGACCGCAACGGCTATGCCAACACCACGATCGAGCAGATCGTGCAGGCGCTGGGCGTGACCAAGCCCTTCGTCTACTACTACTTCCGCAACAAGCAGGAAATCTTCGAGACCCTGTGCTGGGCTCCCACAGAGGCCTGCTTCACGGTGCTGGACTTCGCGGCCGACGATCCACGCCCCGCGCACGAAAAGGCCATCGACGGGCTGCAGCGCCTGATCGCGGCCACCATCGCCCACTATCCGGCGGGCTTCTTCCCTTACCGGGAGCCCCAGGCCTTCAGCCCGGCCTACCAGAAGGCCTCGCGCACGCTGGCCCGGCAGTTCTACAGGCAGTTCTGCGAACTGCTGGAGCAAGGGCGCGCCAGCGGCCACTTCCATTTCCGCGAGACGCGCATCACCGCCCAGGCCGCCTGCAGCCTGCCCGGCTTTCTCTACAACTGGTACCGCCCCGGCGGACGCCTGGGCGCCGCGGAAATGGTGGCCGAGCTGACCGAGCTGGCCTCGCGCGTGCTGGGTCTGCAAGCCGTGCCCGCCTCTTCCGCCTCTTCCGCCTCTTCCGCCTCCCCGCCGGCGACTTCCGCCAAGCCGGCCCGGGCCAGGAAGAAAGCCGCAGCCAAGCCGCCGGGCAGCCCCGCATAGCCGACCCAGGCGCCATCAACATCCACAGGAGACAAGCCCATGCCCATCCGCATTTCCGCTCTCGCCGCCGCCGCGGCCTGCACCGCCGCGCTGTCGGCGCAGGCTGCCGAGCCGTTCAAGATCGCCTTCATCGATCCGCTGTCCGGCCCCTTCGTCAGCACCGGCGAGCTGATGCGCGACCATGTGCAGTACGCGGTGGATGACGTGAATGCCAAGGGCGGGCTGTACAACGGCGACAAGCTGCAGCTGCTGCAGTTCGACAGCAAGCTCTCGGCCCAGGAAAGCCAGAGCGCGCTGCAGGCTGCCATAGACCAGGGTGCGCGCGTGGTGGTCACGGGCGGATCGGGCTCCTCGGTCGTCGCGGCGCTGGTGCAGGCCGCGTCGCGCTACAACCAGCGCAACCCGGGCAAGGAGGTGCTGGTGCTCAACCACTCCTCCATCGACCCCGACCTCACGGGCAGGTCCTGCAGCTTCTGGCATTTCATGTTCGACGCCAACACGGCCATGCGCATGCAGGCCATTGCCAACTACATCAAGACCCAGCCCGCGATCCAGAAGATCTACCTGCTCAACCAGGACTATGCCCACGGCAAGCAATGGGCCCACTACGGCCGGGACCTGGTGGGCAAGGCGCGGCCCGACATCCAGTTCGTCGGCGAGACCCTGCATCCCATAGGCCGGGTCAAGGATTTCGCGCCCTATGTGGCCAAGATCAAGGAAGCCGGAGCGGATTCGGTCATCACCGGCAACTGGGGCCAGGATCTGGCGCTGCTGCTCAAGTCCGCTGCCGACTCGGGCTACAACCTGCGCTATTTCAACCACAGCGCCGGCGGCTTTCCGGGCACGGTGACCTCCATTTCGCAGACCAGGATAGGCCAGCTGACCTGGGTGGCCGAATGGCATCCGGGCCAGGCCGACCGTCCCCAGGCCGACGCCCGCGCCAGGGACTACAAGGCCCGGACGGGCAAGGACTTTCTCGCCCCCCGCATGGACCTGGTGCCGCGCATGCTGGCCGCAGCCGTCGCACAGGCCCGGTCCACGGAACCTGTGAAGATCGCCAAGGCCCTGGAAGACCTGCAGATAGACACCATCGTCGGCCCCGTGAAAATGCGCGGCAAGGACCACCAGCTGCTGCTGCCCCAGGTGGTCAACACCATCGCGCCCGTGGACGGCAAGCTGGTCAAGACCGGCTGGGAAGGCACAAACTACGGCTTTCGCACCGACGCCGTCTACACGCCGCAGCAGGTGGAGCTGCCGACCGAGTGCCAGATGAAGCGGCCATAAAAATAGAGATAGGCTTTAGTCTCTGCCACTGAAGCTTGCACCGGGCGCGGCCTCACGCCAGAGACAGCAAGCAAGGGCCGCCCCGCAGCGAGGCTGTCGTCCCCCTCCCGCAAAGCGAGAGAGGGGGAAGGCGCGCAGCGCCTCAGGGGGTGGGCGTACCATAGGCGCGCCTTCCAAACACTCCGCTGCCCACCCGCACCATGGTGCTGCCCGCGGCCACGGCGGCCTCCAGGTCGCCCGTCATGCCCATGGACAGGGTGTCGAACTGCGCCAGCCCCGGCAGGCCGCTGGCCTTGATGGCATCGAAAACGGCTGCAGCCTTTTTGTGAACTGCGCATTGCGCTTCGAAACCGGGAGCATCGTCGGGAATGCTCATGATGCCGCGCAGCACCAGGCGCGGCAGCGCCACGACGGCGCGGGCCAGCTCCAGCGCCTGGTCCGGCGCCACGCCGGACTTGGTCTCGCCGCCATCGACATTGACCTGGATGCAGACATTGAGCGGCGCCATGCCCTCGGGGCGCTGGGCCGACAGCCGCTCGGCGATCTTCAGCCGGTCCACGGTCTGCGCCCAGTCGAAGTTCTCGGCCACCAGCCGCGTCTTGTTGCTCTGGATCGGCCCTATGCAATGCCACTGCAGCGCCTCGCCGCCGGGCAGGCCCATGGCACGCACGGCGGCCCTCTTGTCCACGCCTTCCTGGATGTAGTTCTCGCCAAAGCTGCGCTGCCCGGCCAGCACGGCATCGCGCACGGCATCGGCTCCGAAGGTCTTGGAAACCGCCAGCAGTTGCACCGAAGTCACAGCCCGGTTTGCCGTCCCGCAAGCCGCGGCGATGCGGGCGTGAATCTGTCCTAGATTGTTTTCAATCGTCGTCATAATTGCCGCCAGAGTACCAAACAAAAAGGGGGGAGTTCCGTGGACATCACGCAATTGCTGGCTTTCAGCGTCAAGAACAAGGCATCGGACCTGCATCTGTCGGCGGGCCTTCCGCCCATGATCCGCGTGCATGGCGATGTGCGCCGCATCAACGTCGATCCGCTCGACCACAAGACCGTGCATGCCATGGTCTACGACATCATGAGCGATGCCCAGCGCAAGGCCTATGAAGAGTTCCTCGAGGTGGACTTTTCGTTCGAGATCGAAGGCCTGGCGCGCTTCCGTGTCAACGCCTTCAACCAGAACCGCGGCGCGGCCGCCGTGTTCCGTACGATTCCGAGCAAGATCCTGACGCTGGAGCAGCTCAACGCGCCCAAGATCTTCGGCGACCTGGCCCTGAAGCCGCGCGGCCTGGTGCTGGTGACCGGCCCCACGGGCTCGGGCAAGTCCACCACGCTGGCGGCCATGATCAACCACCTCAACGAGACCGAGTACGGCCATATCCTGACGGTCGAGGACCCGATCGAATTCGTGCACGAATCCAAGAAGTGCCTGATCAACCAGCGCGAGGTCGGCCCCATGACGCTGTCGTTCTCGGCAGCGCTCAAGTCCGCGCTGCGCGAGGACCCGGATGCCATCCTGGTGGGTGAAATGCGCGACCTGGAAACCATCCGCCTGGCCATGACGGCGGCCGAGACCGGCCACCTGGTGTTCGGCACGCTGCACACCAGCAGCGCGGCCAAGACCATCGACCGTATCATCGACGTGTTCCCGGCCGAGGAAAAGGAGATGGTGCGCGCCATGCTGTCCGAATCGCTGCAGGCCGTGATCTCGCAGACGCTGTGCAAGACCAAGGACGGCCAGGGCCGCGTGGCGGCCCACGAGATCATGCTGGGCACCAGCGCCATCCGCAACCTGATCCGCGAGGCCAAGGTGGCGCAGATGTACTCCACCATCCAGACCAGCCAGAACGTGGGCATGCAGACGCTGGACCAGAACCTCACCGATCTGGTCCGCCGCAATCTGATCAGCCCGGCCGAGGCCCGCAGCAAGGCCAAGATTCCCGAAAATTTTCCTGGGTAACCCATTACCCCCTGAGCGGCTTTGCCGCTTCCCCCAAGGGGGACGACGCCCTCGCCGCGAGGCGGCTCTTGCTCGGCGTCTCTCACTTGGCTCATGCCAATTTTGACGCCGCGTCAAGGAGTGATCATGGAAAGAGATCAGGCCAGCAAATTCATCAACGATCTGCTCAAGCTCATGGTCAGCCGCAACGGCAGCGACCTGTTCATCACCGCGGATTTCCCTCCGGCCATCAAGATCGACGGCAAGGTGACCAAGGTCTCGCCGCAGCCGCTGACGCCGGTGCACACGCTGACGCTGGCGCGCTCCATCATGAGCGACAAGCAGATCGCGGACTTCGAGCAGACCAAGGAGTGCAACTTCGCCATCTCGCCGGCCGGCGTGGGGCGCTTCCGCGTCAATGCCTTCATGCAGCAGGGCCGCGTGGGCATGGTGCTGCGGACCATTCCGATGACGCTGCCCACCATCGACGGCCTGGGCGTGCCCCAGGTGCTCAAGGAAGTGGCCATGACCAAGCGCGGACTGTGCATTCTGGTCGGCGCCACAGGCTCGGGCAAGTCGACCACGCTGGCCGCCATGGTGGACTGGCGCAACGAGAACTCCTTCGGCCATATCGTGACCGTGGAGGACCCCATCGAATTCGTGCATCCGCACAAGAACTGCGTGGTCACGCAGCGCGAGGTGGGGCTGGACACCGACAGCTGGGAAGCCGCGCTCAAGAATTCGCTGCGCCAGGCGCCCGATGTCATCCTCATGGGCGAAATCCGCGACCGCGAGACCATGGAGCATGCGATCGCCTTCTCGGAAACCGGCCACCTGTGCCTGGCCACGCTGCACGCCAACAGCGCCAACCAGGCGCTGGACCGCATCGTGAACTTCTTCCCCGAGGAGCGCCGTCCCCAGCTGCTGATGGACATCTCGCTGAACCTGCGCGCCCTGGTCTCGCAGCGCCTGGTGCCCAAGCAAAACAGCAAGGGGCGCGTGGCGGCCATCGAGGTCATGCTCAACTCGCCCCTGATCGCGGACCTGATCTTCAAGGGCGAAGTGGCGGAGATCAAGGAGATCATGAAAAAGAGCCGCAACATCGGCATGCAGACCTTCGACCAGGCCTTGTTCGACCTGTTCGAGTCCAACCTCATCACCTATGAGGACGCGCTGCGCAATGCGGACTCGGTCAATGACCTGCGCCTGCAGATCAAGCTCAACAGCCAGCGCGCCAAGTCCCAGGATCTGGCCGCAGGCACCGAGCATCTGACGATTGTTTGATCCTCCGGAAGCGCGGGCGCGCCTTCCCCGGATCAGCCATTGCGGGCAGCCACCGGCATGTGCCGCCCCGGTCTCCATGCACGCGGGCGGTAACATGGCCCGCCTTTTTCGCAACAAGACTTCGAGGATTCCATGAGCACAGCCAGCATCGCCGCCCGCAGCTACGCCGCCACACCCGCGCAATCCGTGGCCTTTCTGGGCCTGGGCGTGATGGGTTATCCCATGGCCGGCCATCTGTCGCGCGCCGGCCACCAGGTCACGGTCTACAACCGAACGCAGGCCCGGGCCCGGGCCTGGACGGCTGAATTTGCGGGCGGCCGCCATGCGCCGACGCCGCGCGAGGCGGCCGCGGGCGCGCATATCGTGTTCTGCTGCGTGGGCAACGATGCGGACCTGCGCTCGGTGGTCCTGGGGCCCGATGGAGCGTTTGCCGGCATGCAGCCCGGCAGCATCTTCGCGGACCACACCACGGCCTCGGCCGAGGTGGCGCGCGAGCTGTATGCCGAGGCGCAAAGACGCGGCCTGCACTTCATCGATGCGCCGATCTCCGGCGGCCAGGCCGGTGCCGCCAACGGTCAGCTGACCGTGATGTGCGGCGGCGACGAAGCGGTGTTTGCACAGGTGGCCCCGGTGGCGCAGGCCTTCTCGCGCGCCTTCACCTATATGGGCGAAAGCGGCTCGGGACAGCTGACCAAGATGGTCAACCAGATCTGCGTGGCCGGCCTGGTGCAGGGCCTGGCCGAGGCCATTGCCTTCGGCCTGCGCGCAGGCCTGGACATGCCCAGGGTGCTGGACGTGATCGGCAAGGGCGCCGCCCAGAGCTGGCAGATGGACAACCGCGGCAAGACCATGGCCGCAGGCCAGTTCGACTTCGGCTTTGCCGTGGACTGGATGCGCAAGGACCTGGGCCTGGTGCTGGCCGAGGCCCGGCGCAACGGCACACGCCTGCCGGTGACGGCCCTGGTCGACCAGTTCTATGGCGACATCCAGGACATGGGCGGCCAGCGCTGGGATATCTCGAGCCTGATCCAGCGACTGCGCTGAACCGGCACGCCCATGAAAAAAGCCGGACTGCTCCGGCTTTTTTCATGCATGCGGCAAACGCCGTGGCCGGGCGCTCAGTTCGCGTCGCTGCCGTCCTGCGTGACGGGCGCCGACTTGGGCTGCATGGCCGCCAGCTCCTCTTCGCTGACCACCTCGAACAGGCGCACCACCTTGCTCACGTCGTTGACGCCGCGTGCGATCTCGGCTGCGCGCTTGGCCTCGCGCGGCGTGACGATGCCCATGAGGTAGACCACGTTGTTCTCGGTCACCACCTTGATGGCCGAGGCCGATATGTCCTTGGCATTCACCAGGCTTGCCTTGACCTGGCCGGTGATCATGGTGTCCTTGGAGCGCTGGCCCAGCGTGGCCGTGAACGGCGCCACCTCGATTTCGTTGTAGACATTGCGCACCGTGGGCTGCTCGCGCACCAGCCGCTCGATGGTCTGCTTGTCCGTGGCATTGCCGGCCTGGCCGGTCAGCAGCACCTGGCGGTTGTAGCTGGTCACCTCCACGCGCGCCTTGTCGCCCATGGTCTCGGCGATGCGGTTGCCCGAACGCAGCTCGATGCCCTGGTCCTCCACCTGGGTCCCCGTGGTGCGCCGGTCTATGGCCGACATGCCGGCCATGGCGGCGCCGCCGCCGACCAGGGCCACGCAGCCGCTGAGCGCTCCGCCCAGTACTGCAGCCAGCAAGGCTGCACAGGCCACACGCTTTTGCAATTTCATAAAGGCATCTCCTGATCACCAAGTAACTGTGCATCCACACCGTCGGCCAGACAGTGCAGTATCAATGTATGGGTCTCCCGCACGCGTGCGGCGCGCTCATGCGGCACGCAGATCAGCACATCGGTCTCGCGCACCATGGCCGCCAGATTGCCGCCCGTATGGCCGCTCAGCACCACCACCATCATGTCGCGCTCGTGGGCGGCATCCACGGCCTCCTGCACGGCCGCATCATTGCCGCTGACCGACATGACCAGCAGCAGGTCGCCGGGCTGGCCCAGGGCGCGCACCTGGCGCGCCAGGTACTGGGTGGCGTTGCCGCCGGAGCCGGTGGCGCCCACCGTGCCCAGCAGGCCGCCGTCCGATACCAGGGCGATGGCCGCCAGCTCGGGCCGGTCGCGCTCGAAGCCGGTCACGCACAGGGAGGCGAACAGTTGCGCATCGCTGGCCGATACCCCGGCCCCGCAGGCCAGCACCTTGCCGCCGCCCGTCACGCAGGCCAGCATGGCCTGCACCGCCGCCGCGATGGGCTGGCTCAGCGCCTGGGCCGCCTGGTATTTGAGGTCGGCGCTGTCGATGAAATGCTGTTGGATTCGTTGCTCTAGCATGGAGGCCCGATGATAACTGCCGGCCGCTATTCCCCTTGTGATCTCTTTGGTAGCCAACCGTTATTTGCGCATCTGTGATTTGCGAGTTGCCGGCCCCGCGGCCGGACGGAACGCCGTGGCTACATGGCGTCGAAGGCCGCCCTGAGCCACTCCACGCCGGCACCGCCGCCGCAAGTGTCCACCAGCACCACGTCGAATCGGCACGGCGGCGGCGCGCCCAGCTTCATCAGATAGTGCCTGGCGGCCAGTACGATGCGCTGCCGCTTGGCGCCGACTATGCTCGCCGCCGCGCCGCCAAAGCGGTCGGTGTTGCGGCTGCGCACTTCGACGAAGACCAGAGACCCGTCGCGGTCGCGCAGGATCAGGTCGATTTCGCCGCCGCCGCGGCCCGGCGTCCGATAATTGCGCTCGACCAGCTTCAGGCCGCGCGCCTGCAGATAGGCCAGCGCCTGCGTCTCCGCAAGCTGCCCGCGCTGCGTTGTGGTTGCCGTAGAAGCTCCAGCCCCGGCAGGCTTTTTTCCAAGGAAATCCATTGACTACCTCTTTCGCCTCCGCACTGACAGCCGCGCGCGATGCGGCCGCGTCCCAGCATTATCCGCAGGGAGCCCTGTATGTGGTGGCGACGCCCATCGGCAATCTGGCCGACATCAGCCTGCGCGCCCTGCATGTGCTGCAGATCGCGGACTGCGTGGCCTGCGAGGACACCCGCCACACCCAGGGCATGCTGCGCAGCTACGGCCTGGACCGCCCGGGCGGCCAGTTGCTGGCCGTGCACCAGCACAACGAGGCCGAAGCCGCCCAGCAGGTGATTGCGCGCCTGCAGCAGGGCGAGCGCATCGCCTATGTCAGCGATGCGGGCACACCGGGCGTGAGCGATCCCGGCGCGCGCCTGTGCGCGGCCGTTCAGGCCGCTGGGCTGCGCGCCATCCCGCTGCCGGGCGCCAGCAGCGTGACCTCGGCCATCAGCGTGGCCGGCGCGGTCACGCCGGCCCAGGGGGAAAACGGCTTCGTGTTCGCTGGCTTTCTGCCCACCAAGAATGCCGAGCGCCTGGCCGCCGTGCAGCAGCTGGCCGGCGAGGCGCGCTGCACGGTGCTGCTGGAGGCGCCGCACCGCATCGTCGATCTGGCGCAGGCCCTCGCACAGCTGGGCCAGCGCCCGGTGACGCTGGCGCGCGAGATCACCAAGCAGTTCGAGGACATTGCCACCATGCCGGCCTCCGAGCTGGCGGCCTGGCTGCAGGCCTCGCCCCAGCGCGTGAAAGGCGAGTTCGCCGTCGTGCTGCACCCCGTGGCCCGGCAGCAGGAATCGGGCGAGGCCGAACGCGTGCTGCAGCTGCTGCTGGCCGAGCTGCCGACCAAGAGCGCGGTCAAGCTGGCCGCCGAAATCACCGGCGCCGGCCGCAACACGCTGTACGAGCGTGCGCTGGAACTCAAGCGTGCGCCCGAAAACGAGTAAAGGCCAAATTCGCATGAAACGCTTGTCCATCAAGCGATTGCAGCTCTTATTTTAGATAAGCATCAGGCGTAGGCCAGCCCTGTGGCCACGCCGCCAAACAGGTCGCCCTCGACCTGCGGCACACCTGGAAACTGCCGCCGCAGGGCATCGCGCAAGGTGCGCAGCGCCGACGAGCCGCCGGTCAGGTAGATGGCATCGGGCGCCGCGACACCGGCCTGCTGCACGCATTCCGCCGCGCAGGCCACGACCTGCTGCAGCAGTCCCTGCAACTGGCGGCCCAGCACTTCGGGCGTGATCTCGGCGGCCAGATCCGGCTCCAGCCAGCCCAGCTCCACCGCTGCGGCCGCATGGCGGCTCGACGCTGCGATCTTGGCCTGCTCCACGGCATTGGCCAGCCGGTGGCCTTCGCGCGCCTCCAGGACCCGCATCAGCCGCTGGTGCAGATGCAGGTCCCGGTAGTCGCTGCGCAGCGCGCGGGCCGAGGCCGGCGCCTTGGGCGAATACAGCCACTGGATCAGATGCCAGGTGGACAGGTCGAAGAACACGCGGCTGGGCACTTCGCGGCCGCTGGGCCCCAGGTGCCGATAGCCCAGCAGCGGCATGAGCTGCTCCACATTGAGCCGGTGGTCGAAGTCCGTGCCACCGATGTGCACGCCCGTGGTGGCCAGGATATCCTGCGTACGGTCGGCATGGCGGGCCTGCTCGGGCCCCAGGCGCACCACGGTGAAGTCCGAGGTGCCGCCGCCGATGTCGACCACCAGCACCACGGACTCGCGCTCCAGGCGCTGCTCGTAGTCCAGCGCGGCCGCGATCGGCTCCAGCTGGAAGCTCACTTCGCCCAGCCCGGCCGTGCGCGCCGCGGCGGCCAGCGACTCCTGCGCCAGGCGATCCCGCTCGGGATGGGCGTCGACGAAGTGCACAGGCCTGCCCAGCACCACGCGCTCGGGCAGACGGCCGTCCAGAGCGTGCCGGGCCTGGTCGGCCACATGCCTGAGGAAGATGCCGATGATGTCCTGGTAGCTCACCAGCCTGCCATGCACCGCGGTCTTTTCCTGCAGCAGGCTGCTGCCCAGCAGGCTCTTGAGCGAGCGCATCAGCCGCCCCTCCTCGCCTTCCAGGTACTGGGCCATGGCATCGCGGCCGAAATGCGTGCGCTGTTCCTCGGTATTGAAGAATAGCGCCGTGGGCATGCCAGTGGCGCCGCCTTCCAGCGGCAGCAGGCGCGCAGCCTGGCCCGGCACCCGGCAGGCTGCGGCCGAGTTGGAAGTTCCGAAATCGATGCCCAGTGTGGCGGCGGAAAAAGCAAACGTCATGGAAGGTGGCGCAGCCCGGGCGGCCGCCATAAAAAATGCCCACCTGCTGTGGGCTGCGCATCGGCAAAGGGACGCTATTCTAGCGTTGCCCCGTTCAGCCCATGCCCGCGCGCTGCATCGGCCCTGCCTGCAAAGGCCCCGGCCCAGGCCTGCGGTGAGGTGCCGGCAGCCCGGCTCAGTTGCCGGGGATGCGGTGGAGCAGCGGCTCGCCGCGCTCGAAGGCGGTGATGCTGCCCAGGGTGGTCGCCATGATCTGGCCTATGGCCTCCACGGTGAAGAAAGCCTGGTGGCCGGTGACGATGACATTGGGGAAGGACACCAGGCGCTGGATCACGTCGTCCGTGATGATGGTGGACGACAGGTCCTGGAAGAACAGGCTGGCCTCCTGCTCGTAGACATCGATGGCCAGGCCGCCGAGCTGGCCGCTCTTGAGCGCCTGCACCGCAGCCTCGGTGTCCACGAGACCGCCGCGGCTGGTGTTGACGAGGATGGTGCCGCGCTTCACCTGCGCCAGCGAGGCTGCATCTACGATGTGATGCGTCTCCTCGGTCAAGGGGCAGTGCAGCGAGATCACGTCCGAGCCGGCCAGCAGCTCGCGCACGGGAACATAGCGTCCGCCCGACTGCTCGAAGGCCGGATCGGTGTGTGTGTCATGGCCCAGCACCGCGCAACCGAAGCCAAGCATGATGCGCGCGAAGATGCTGCCGATCTTGCCCGTGCCGATCACGCCCACGGTCTTGCCGTGCAGATCGAAGCCCATCAGGCCGTCGAGCTCGAAATTTCCCTCGCGCGTGCGCATGCTGGCACGCGCGATCTTGCGGTTGACGGCCAGCAGCAGGCCCACGGCAAACTCGGCCACCGAGTGCGGCGAATAGTCGGTCACGCGCACCACGGCCACGCCCAGCCGTCCGGCCGCAGCTGCATCGATATGGTTGTAGCCCGTGGAGCGCGTGGCCACCAGGCGCGTACCCTGGTCCGCCAGCCGCTGCAGCACCTCGGCATCCACGCAGTCGTTGACGAAGACACAGACGGCCGCACAACCGCGCGCCAGCGCCGCGGTCTCCGCCGTCAGCCTATCCTGGATGAAGAGCAGCTCATGGCCGGCCGCCCGATTGGCTTCGGCCAGCAGGGCCTGGTCGTAGCGGCGTGCGCTGAATACGGCAGTTTTCATACAACGTTCCTCACCACAGGCCCAGCAGCTTCCACCAGCCGCAGCCGACCACGGCGAAAACCAGCAGTTCGAGCATGCACATGGCCGCGCCCACGCGCCACCAGGTGCCCAGCGAGACATAGCCGCTGCCGAAGATGATGGGCGAAGTGCCGGTCGCATAGTGCGTCAGCGTCATCATGATGGCCGAGCCCGCCGCCATCATCAGCATGAACGGGACCACATAGTCCGGCGGTATCAGCTGCGCGCCCACGGTCAGAAAGGCCAGCATCATGGCGCTGATATGGGCCGTGGTGCTGGCAAACAGATAGTGCGAGAACACAAAGACGCCCACCAGGATGGCCGCCACGGACAGCCAGCCAAGGCCGCTGGCGACGATGGCGTTCTTCATGCCCTCGGCGAACCAGGCGACCACGCCCAGCCTGTTGAGCTGCTCGGCCAGCATGACCAGGGCGCCGAACCAGATCAACGTGTCCCAGGCGCTTTTCTCGGACAGCACATCGTCCCAGTCGATGGTGCCCGTGATGATCAGGGTGAACAGGCCCAGGAAGGCCACCACGGTCGGATCCAGCGTGAACGCCGGGCCGAACAGCATCTGCGGCACGTTGGCCCAGAGCAGCAGCATCATGCCGAAGGTGCCCAGCATCACGCGCTCCTTGCCCGACAGCGGCCCCATGCGGGCCATCTCGGCACGTGCATATTCCACGGCATTGGGCGTGGCCCTGAGTTCGGGTGGCGACAGCAGATAGATGGCCAGCGGCATCAGCAGCAGGCACAGCAGGCCTGGCAGCAGCATGTACAGGGCCCAGGTGGTCCAGCTCAGGTGCAGGGACTGGCCTGTGGCCTTGGCCACCAGATCCACGACCAGCGGGTTGGGGGCAGTCGCGGTCAGGAACATGGCCGAGGTGATCGGGTTGGCATGGTAGTTGACCAGCGCCAGGTAGGTGCCGACCTTGCCTTGCGTGCCCTTGGCCGGATCCGACTCGAAGGCATTGGCGATGGATTTCATGATCGGATGCACGATGCCACCGCCGCGCGCCGTATTGCTGGGCGTGAACGGCGCGAGCACCAGCTCGCAGATCGCCAGGCCGTAGCCTATGCCCAGGGTGCGCCGGCCCAGCAGTGCGATGAACATCAGGCCGATGCGATTGCCCAGACCTGTCTTTTTGAGACCCCGCGAGATGAGGACGGCCACCACGATCAGCCAGATCAGCGGATTTGAGAAGCTGCTCAGTGCATCGGCGATCGCGCCCTTGGACGAGCCGGAGGTCACCTGGGACAGCGAAACGATGACGATGGCCATCAAGGCCATCACGCCGATGGGCATGACCTTGAGGATGATGGCCACGATGGTCGTCAGGAAGATGGCGACCAGTTGCCAGGCCTTGGGACTCAGGCCTTCGGGAACGGGCAGCAACAGCAGTCCGACCAGCACCAGGGTTGCCGTCAGGGCGGGCAGCAGGCGAAACGGTACGGCCGACTTGAAGTAGCGGAACAGCGACGCGATATTCCCGATCATGTAAGTCCTTTCTTTGCCGCTGCGGCGCTGGAACCGGCAACTGCCCGAAGCAGAACCCCAAGAGCCTGCACGGGCATTGCGGGCTGCGCCGCATGGCTGACATCATGAGGCAGGCCGCAGGTTCCACGCCCGCCCGCCGGCTTGTGCGCCGCCGAAGGTTGACCCGCATCAAGAGCGCCCCCCCAAAAACCGCTATCGGGTCCTCACGCATGCCAATATCCCGGCACAGGACATGCTGTATCGCATGCCCATGGAGTGAACAGGAGAACCGCCTACATGCCAGCCAACCGCTTCTTGCCCCATGAGTGGGAGAGCCGCCTCGAGGAAATCGACCTGGAGATCGTGCGCCAGGCCGCCATCTGCAAGATTGCACTGCTTGAACCGGGTGCGATTGAGCGCGTGCTGGCCAACGATGCCGGTGTCTGCGGCGCAGAGCACGAGGCATCGTTCCGGACGCTGCGCGGCCTGCTGTATCTGCACTACACCGAAGTGCTGCATATCAGCGAGGGGCTGAGCCCGGAAATCGCCCATGTGATCGCCCAGCGTGTGCGCGAGCACCTGCGTCACCGTGTCGGCACGCAGTTCGGGGGCACGTCTCCCTGAAAGAGGGGCTTCGGCCACCCATGCAATGGGTAAAAAAAAGGTCACGACTCTGTCGTGACCTTTTTCAATTTGGTTGCGCGAGAAGGATTTGAACCTCCGACCTTTGGGTTATGAGCCCAACGAGCTACCAGACTGCTCCATCGCGCGGTAATTCCAAATTATAGCAGGCTTTGGGCCTGCTGCGGCTTATTCAGCCTTGGCTTCAGCTGCTTCTTCAGCGCGCTCGACCAGTTCCACATAGGCCATGGGAGCGTTGTCGCCCACGCGGAAGCCCATCTTCAGGATACGGGTGTAGCCGCCGGGACGCTTGGCGTTGCGGGGACCCAGCACGTTGAACAGCTTGGTCACGCTGTCGCGGTCGCGCAGGCGGTCGAAAGCCAGGCGGCGGTTGGCAACGGTGTCAACCTTGGCCAGGGTGATCATGGGCTCGATGACCTTGCGCAGTTCCTTGGCCTTGGGGACCGTGGTCTTGATCGCTTCGTGTTCGATCAGCGAGTTCATCATGTTCTGCAGCATCGCCTTGCGATGCGAAGAAGTGCGGTTCAGTTTGCGGAGGCCGTGACCGTGACGCATGGTGCTTTTCCTTTGATCTTTCGATCTTTTCTAAATTAAATCGGGCAGCCGTATCAGGTACTGCCCGAGGCACTTGGGCTTCCCGCCAAGACCAAGGATCTCGGCAGAGCCCGCTATTGTAGCAATTAACGCTTTTCCAGGCCAGCAGGCGGCCAGTTCTCGAGCTTCATGCCCAGCGTCAGACCGCGGGAAGCCAGGACTTCCTTGATCTCGTTGAGCGACTTGCGACCCAGATTCGGGGTCTTGAGCAGCTCGTTTTCGGTACGCTGGATAAGGTCGCCGATGTAGTAGATGTTTTCTGCCTTGAGGCAGTTGGCCGAACGCACGGTGAGTTCCAGCTCGTCCACGGGACGCAGCAGGATGGGGTCGAACGAGGTCGCGGCACCGCGGCCACCGGCCGGAGCGTCGAACACGCTGGCGATGTCGCCGCCGTCCAGCTGGGCGAAGACTGCCAGCTGTTCCACCAGGATCTTGGCGGAGGCGCGCACGGCATCTTCAGCGGTGATGGCGCCGTTGGTCTCGATTTCCAGAACCAGCTTGTCCAGGTCGGTACGCTGTTCCACGCGGGCGGATTCGACGGCGTAGCTCACGCGCTTGACGGGCGAGAACGACGCGTCCAGCACGATGCGGCCGATCGACTTGGTCGACTCGTCGCCGTAGCGGCGCACGTTGCCGGGCACATAGCCGCGGCCCTTTTCCACCTTGATCTGCATGTCCAGCTTGCCGCCTTGCGACAGGTTGGCGATCACATGATCAGGGTTGACGATTTCCACGTCGTGGGGCGTCTGGATGTCGCGTGCCGTGACAACGCCTTCGCCGTCCTTGCGCAGGCTCAGCGTGACTTCGTCGCGGTTGTGCAGCTTGAACACCACACCCTTGAGGTTCAGCAGGATGTTGACCACATCTTCCTGGACACCGTCGATCGAGGAGTACTCGTGCAGCACTCCGGCAATCGTTACTTCCGTCGCTGCGTAACCCACCATGGACGAGAGCAGGACACGGCGCAGGGCATTGCCCAGCGTATGGCCGTAGCCGCGCTCAAACGGCTCCAGAACCACCTTGGCACGGTTGTGGCCAAGCTGTTCGACATTGATTGTCTTGGGCTTCAGCAAATTCGTTTGCATGCAGACTTCCTCTCAATACCCCCGGCTCGTTACACCGGTAAGGCTGGTGAAGCACCCACGGCGCGATGCCTCGCGCCGTGGGGACGGTTTACAGAAATGTCGCTGCTAAGGATTAACGCGAGTACAACTCAACGATCAGGGATTCGTTGATGTCAGAGCCGAATTCGTCGCGGTCAGGAGCCTTCTTGAAAGTGCCTTCTGCCTTGTCGGCAGCCACTTCCACCCATGCGGGGAAGCCCACTTGGGAAGCCAGTTGCAGGGCTTCGACCACGCGAGCCTGCTTCTTGGACTTTTCGCGCACGGCAACCACGTCACCCACCTTCACGGAGTAGGAGGGGATGTTCACGGCCTGGCCGTTCACGGTGATGGCCTTGTGCGACACCAGCTGGCGGGCTTCCGAGCGGGTGGAGCCGAAGCCCATGCGGTACACGACGTTGTCCAGGCGCGATTCCAGCAGCGTCAGCAGGTTGGCGCCGGTGTTGCCGCGCTTGCGCTCGGCAGCTTCGAAGTAGCGGCGGAATTGCTTTTCCAGCACGCCGTACATGCGCTTGACCTTCTGCTTTTCACGCAGTTGCAGGCCATAGTCGGAAGTGCGCTGGCCGGAAGTGCGGCCATGCTGACCGGGCTTGGTGTCGAACTTTGCCTTGTCAGCGATGGAGCGACGGGCGCTCTTCAGGAACAGATCGGTGCCTTCGCGGCGGGAGAGCTTGGCCTTGGGGCCGATATAACGTGCCACTTGATTTCCTTTGTTTCATCTGCCGTGCACAAACACGGGAGCCGCCCGCGATGCTGATGCACCTGGGCGGCGGTGGGCTTGGTTGGGATTAGATACGACGACGCTTTTGGGGGCGGCAGCCGTTGTGGGGAACCGGCGTCACGTCCGAGATGGAGGTGATGCGGATGCCCAGGGCGCCCAGGGCGCGGACCGAGGATTCACGGCCGGGGCCGGGACCCTTGATTTCGACGTCCAGGTTCTTGATGCCCTGTTCGATAGCAGCACGACCGGCCACTTCCGAAGCCACCTGGGCAGCAAAGGGAGTCGACTTGCGCGAACCCTTGAAACCCTGGCCACCCGACGAGGCCCACGACAGAGCGTTGCCTTGGCGGTCGGTGATGGTGATGATCGTGTTGTTGAACGAAGCGTGCACGTGTGCAATGCCGTCCGAAATGTTCTTGCGGACCTTCTTGCGAACGCGGGCTGCTGCGTTGTTAGCGGGAGACTTAGCCATAGTGATCTCTCAATCTCTCTTTATTTCTTCAAAGCCGCAGCGCCCTTGCGCGGACCCTTGCGGGTACGGGCATTCGTGCGGGTACGCTGACCGCGCATGGGCAGGCCACGACGATGACGGAAACCGCGGTAGCAGCCGATGTCCATCAGACGCTTGATGTTCATCGTGGTTTCACGACGCAGATCGCCTTCCAGCGTCAGAGGAGCCAGTTGGTCGCGGATCTTTTCCAGATCGGCGTCCGTCAGATCCTTGATCTTCTTGGAATATTCGATGCCGCAGGCTTCGCAGATCTTGCGAGCTGTTGTACGACCGATGCCATAGATGGCGGTCAGGCCGATTTCAGCATGCTTGTGCGGCGGGATGTTAATGCCAGCAATACGTGCCATATTAGTCCTCTAATGCTTTCAATCAACCTTGGCGCTGCTTGTGGCGCTGGTCCGTGCAGATCACGCGCACAACACCTTTGCGACGGATGATCTTGCAGTTACGGCAGATTTTCTTGACCGAAGCCGAAACTCTCATTTCATTCTCCTAAAACTTTCCATCCACTATCGGCCTATCGACCGGGGACTCATTGCCCGCGATAGATCTCGATGGGCGTCTACTAACTTTTGGCAGGCTGCCCACCCGGGCAGCCTTGTCATCAAATACCAGCCTTGAAGTTCGCTTTTTTCAGGAGCGACTCGTATTGCTGCGACATCACGTAGTTCTGAACCTGCGCCATGAAGTCCATGGTCACCACCACAATAATCAGCAGCGATGTACCGCCGAAGTAGAACGGGACGTTGTACTTCAGGATCAGGAATTCGGGCAACAGGCACACGAAGGTAATGTAGATCGCGCCAGCCAGTGTCAGGCGAACCAGAATCTTGTCAATGTAGCGTGCTGTCTGGTCGCCAGGACGGATCCCGGGGATGAAAGCGCCACTCTTCTTCAGGTTGTCGGCTGTTTCCCGGCTGTTGAAGACCAGGGCCGTGTAGAAGAAGCAGAAGAAAATGATCGCGGCAGCATAGAGGATGACATAGATCGGCTGACCAGGGGTCAACGTGCTCGCAATATCCTTTAGCCAGCGCATGGATTCTCCCGCACTGAACCAATTCACCACCGTCGCGGGCAGCAAGATGATCGAGGAAGCGAAGATGGGAGGAATGACCCCGGCCATGTTCAGCTTCAGCGGCAAGTGCGAAGACTGTCCGCCATACACCTTGTTGCCGACCTGACGGCGTGCGTAATTCACCAGGATCTTGCGTTGGCCTCGCTCGACAAACACGACGAAGTACGTCACGCCTGCCACCACGAGAACAATGAAGATCGCAGCCAGGATGCTCATGGCACCGGTGCGCACCAGTTCCAGCAGACCACCGATGGAGTTCGGCAGACCTGCGGCGATACCTGCAAAGATCAGGATCGAGATACCGTTGCCCAGACCACGTTCTGTAATCTGTTCACCGAGCCACATCAGGAACATGGTGCCGGCCGTGAGGCTGACCACCGCCGTGAGGCGGAAGCCGAAGCCCGGGCTCAGAACCAGTCCTGCGGAGCTTTCCAGGGCGACGGCAATACCCAGGGACTGAAAAATCGCCAGGCCCAGAGTGCCGTAGCGGGTGTACTGGGTGATCTTGCGACGACCCGATTCACCTTCCTTTTTCAGCTGTTCGAATGTCGGGACCACATAGGTCATGAGCTGCATGATGATCGATGCCGAGATGTACGGCATGATCCCCAGTGCGAACACCGTGAAGCGCGAGAGCGCTCCACCCGAGAACATGTTGAACAGATTGAGAATGCCGCCCTGCTGGCCATTGAACAGCTGCTGCAGCTGCGCCGGATCGATGCCCGGCACCGGGATATGTGCCCCGATGCGGTAGACGATCAGCGCGAGCAACAGAAAAACCAGTCGACGCTTGAGATCGCCGAATTTTCCGGTTTTTGCAATTTGAGCTGCGCTAGTAGCCACGGATGTCTTCTTTCAGAACTTTAATCAGGCGATGCTGCCGCCGGCAGCTTCGATGGCAGCCTTGGCACCGGCGGTAGCGCCGATGCCATTGAGCTTGACAGCCTTGGTGATTTCACCGCTCTTGATGACCTTGACCACCTTGGCGATTGCACCGACCAGACCGGCTTGCTTCAGGGCAGCCAGATCGACTTCGGCCAGGCCGAGCTGTTCCAGCTCGGACAGCGTCACTTCTGCGTTGAACTTCAGCAGATGCGACTTGAAGCCACGCTTGGGCAGACGGCGCTGCAGAGGCATCTGACCGCCTTCGAAGCCCACCTTGTGGTAGCCACCCGAACGGGACTTCTGGCCCTTGTGGCCACGGCCGGCGGTCTTACCCAGACCCGAACCGATACCACGGCCGACACGGCGCTTGGCGTGCTTGGCACCTGCTGCAGGCTTGATGCTATTGAGTTCCATCATCAATCCTTTCAGAGAACCTTCACCAGATAGGCGATCTTGTTGATCATGCCGCGCACTTCGGGAGTGTCCTTCAGTTCGCTGATGCTGTTCAGCTTGCGCAGACCCAGACCGCGCACGGTAGCGCGGTGATCTTGCTTGGTGCCGATGGGGCTACGCACCAGCTGCACCTTGACGGTTTGTTGCGTTGTCATGTGCTTGACTCCGATCAGGCCGCGAAGAGATCTTCAACGGACTTGCCACGCTTTGCAGCCACTTCCGCGGGGGTCGTGGAGTTCTTCAGAGCGTCGAAAGTCGCGCGGACCATGTTGTAGGGGTTCGACGAGCCATGGCTCTTGGCCACGATGTCGGTGATGCCCAGCACTTCGAAGACGGCGCGCATCGGGCCGCCAGCGATGATGCCGGTACCCTTGGGGGCAGGGTTCAGCATCACGGATGCTGCACCATGGTGACCCATCACGGTGTGATGGATCGTGCCGTCCTTCAGGGACACCTTGATCATGTTGCGACGGGATTCTTCCATCGCCTTTTGCACGGCAGCAGGCACTTCCTTGGACTTGCCCTTGCCCATGCCAACGCGGCCATCGCCGTCGCCGACCACGGTCAGTGCAGCGAAGCCGAGGATACGACCGCCCTTCACGACCTTGGTGACGCGGTTCACCGCGATCATTTTTTCGCGCAGACCGTCGTCACGACCTTCGTCTTGCACCTTGGGGGAAAACTTTGCCATTTCTATCCGCTCCGCTTAGAACTGCAGGCCCGCTTCACGGGCGGCTTCTGCCAAAGCCTTCACGCGGCCGTGGTATGCGAAACCGGCGCGGTCGAAAGCCACTTTCTCAACGCCAGCAGCCTTAGCCTTCTCGGCAATGCGCTTGCCGATCAGCGTAGCGGCAGCCACGTTGCCACCCTTGCCTGCGCCGCCGAGCTGCGAACGCACTTCGGCTTCTGCAGTGGAGGCCGAAGCCAGCACCTTGGTGCCGTCTTCCGAAACCACGGAGGCGTAGATATGGAGGTTGGTACGGTTCACGCTCAGACGCGCCACGCCTTGCTGGGCAATGCGGATGCGAGTCTGACGGGCACGGCGCAGACGCTGCTCTTTCTTGTTCAACATCATGCAGCTCCTTACTTCTTCTTGGTCTCTTTGATCACGACCTTCTCATCCGCATAGCGGATGCCCTTGCCCTTGTAAGGCTCGGGAGGACGAACGGCACGGATCTCAGCAGCCAATTGACCCACCACTTGGCGGTCAGCACCCTTGATCACGATTTCGGTCGGAGTGGGGGTAGCGACGGTGATGCCGGCAGGCATCTCGAAGTTGACGGGGTGCGAGAAGCCCACGGCCAGGTTCAGCTTGGAACCTTGGGCAGCAGCCTTGTAGCCCACGCCGATCAGCGTCAGCTTCTTCTCGAAGCCCTCGGTCACGCCCTTGACCATGTTGTTGACCAGCTGGCGGAAGGTACCGGCCAGAGCGTCAGCTTCACGGGTTTCGTTGGCGGGCGCGAACGACAGCTTGCCGTCGTTGTTGCTGATGACCACTTGGCTGTTCAGGGCCAGCGACAGGTTGCCGCCCTTGCCCTTGACAGAGATGGTTTCAGCATTGAGGGACACATCCACGCCTGCGGGGATGGTCACGTTTGCTTTTGCTACGCGAGACATTTCAGTATTTCTCCTTCAATGTCCGTTAGGCCACATAGCACAGCACTTCGCCGCCGACACCGGTAGCACGTGCTTTGCGATCGGTCATCACGCCCTTGGGAGTGGTGACGATGGCCACGCCCAGGCCGTTCATGACCTGGGGGATTGCGTTACGGCCCTTGTACACGCGCAGGCCGGGACGGCTGACGCGCTCGATACGCTCGATCACGGGGCGACCGGCGTAGTACTTCAGGGTAATTTCGAGTTCGGACTTGCCGCCTTCGGTCTTCACTTCGAAGCCGTCGATGTAGCCTTCATCCTTCAGCACTTGTGCGATGGCAACCTTCACCTTGGAGGAAGGAGCCGACACGGTGGCCTTGGAGACCATTTGTGCGTTGCGGATACGGGTCAGCAAGTCAGCGATGGGATCACTCATGCTCATGTTTAATCTCTCCTGCTTGCTTACCAGCTGGCCTTGGTCACGCCGGGGATGTCACCAGCGAAGGCCATTTCACGGATCTTGGCGCGACCCAGACCGAATTGACGGAAGGTGCCGCGAGGACGACCGGTGATTTCGCAACGGTTGCGCTGGCGGGTGGGGTTCGCGTTACGGGGCAGCTTTTGCAGGCCCAGGCGAGCGGCTTCGCGCTCTTCGTCGGAACGCTTGGCGTCGCCGGCGATTGCCTTCAGTTCAGCATACTTGGCAGCGTACTTGGCAGCCAGTTTTTCGCGCTTCAGTTCGCGCTCGATCAAAGCTTTCTTAGCCATGCGCCACCTCAGTTCTTGAAGGGGAAACGGAAAGCGGCGAGCAGTGCCTTGCACTCGTCGTCGGTCTTAGCCGTAGTCGTGATGCTGATGTTCAGACCACGCAGAGCGTCCACCTTGTCGTATTCGATTTCGGGGAAGATGATCTGTTCCTTGACGCCGACGTTGTAGTTGCCGCGACCGTCGAACGAACGGCCGGAGATACCACGGAAGTCGCGCACGCGGGGCAGTGCCACGGTGACGAAGCGGTCCAGGAATTCATACATCTGAACGCCGCGCAGGGTCACCATGCAGCCGATAGCCTGGCCTTCGCGGATCTTGAAACCGGCGATAGCCTTCTTGGCCTTGGTCACCACGGGCTTCTGACCAGCGATCTTGGTCAGGTCAGCCACGGCGTTGTCCATCACCTTCTTGTCGGCCACGGCTTCGCTCACACCCATGTTCAGGGTGATCTTGGTCAGGCGCGGAACCTCCATGACGGACTTGTAGCCGAACTTTTCCTTCAGTTCAGCCGCGATCTTTTCGCGATAGAGTTTTTGCAGTCGTGCCATGTGTTACTCCTTAGGCGGCCTTGATTTCAGCGCCATTGGACTTGAACACGCGAACACGTGTGCCGTCGGCGTTCACCTTGATGCCCACGCGGTCAGCCTTGCCCGTAGCGGCGTTGAAGATCGCCACGTTGGACTGGTGGATAGGCATGGCCTTTTCCACGATACCGCCGGTCGTGCCCTTCATGGGGTTCGGCTTGGTGTGCTTCTTCACCAGGTTGATGCCTTCGATCAACAGGTGGGAATCGTCCGTGCGAGCCGAGACCACGCCTTGCTTGCCCTTGTCACGGCCGGTCAGCACGATGACTTGGTCGCCCTTGCGAATCTTGTTCATGGTGCTTCCTTTAGAGAACTTCAGGTGCCAGGGACACGATCTTCATGAACTTTTCGGTACGCAGTTCACGAGTCACGGGGCCAAAGATGCGGGTGCCGATAGGCTCCAGCTTGGCGTTCAGCAGCACGGCGGCATTGCCGTCGAACTTCACGAGCGAACCGTCTGCACGACGGATGCCCTTAGCGGTACGCACCACCACAGCACTGTAGACCTCGCCTTTTTTGACGCGGCCACGGGGAGCTGCTTCCTTGATGCTGACCTTGATGATGTCGCCAACACTCGCGTAGCGACGATGAGAGCCGCCCAGCACCTTGATGCACTGAACAGTCTTCGCGCCGGTGTTGTCGGCAACCTCTAACCGAGATTCTGTTTGGATCATTTCAATATTCCCAACTTGCTCCAGCAACGCTCGACAGCCCCAGAGTCTTCTCAAGGGCCGAGCGAGCAGCCAGTCAGTCTTGGGCCCGTCGTCCACGCCACGAACCATTTCGCGGCGCTTCCACTGGGCAGAACACTTCACGCTTTTACACGTGAAGCAGGGGATTGTCGCAGGAATTCCTTTGCGCGTCAAGCGCTTAGCTGTGCAAAAACGAAGTTTTCCCCAGGCGCCGGCACATGCGCACCCAAGTGGCCTGGGCTTTTCCAAAAAACATGGCAAAAAGCGCAAGCAAGTCATTGTCACCAAAGGAAAAATACCCGAACTGCAAGGCACAGCAAGCACCCGATGTTCCGGCATTCATGGCTCCGCCCAGCCATGCGCCGGTGTCGTGTTTTCCACACGCAGCCCTCCCCAGCCCCTGGCCGGCACAGGCGCCGCCGTTTTCCACCCAGGCCATCCCGTGGCCTCGATCCCGCCATGGGAAACGCCCGGTCATGGACATGCCATGCACCGGGCGTTCGGGCGCGGAAGCGCTGCCGCACCCCCTCCGGACCAGGCCGGCCGCTCAGACGGCGGGGAGATACTGCCTGGCCAGCGCCAGGAAGTCGTCGAGATGCACGTCGCGGCCCAGCTCTTCCGCAAGAACGGCCGCCACCCGCGGCGCGATCTCGGCGGCCTTGCGCGCATCGAGGAACAGCAGGCGGCTGCGGCGCGCCAGCACGTCTTCCACGCTGCGCGCATATTCGAAGCGCGCCGCAAAGCGCACCATGGCTTCGGACAGGCCGTCGGCCAGCCAGCTGTCGGCGCCCGGCAACGCAGCGACGGCTGCGGCTTCGGTGCCGTAGGAGTGCAGGCCCTGGGTCTGGTTCATGCGGTGCTGCACGGCCGCTTCGGCAGGCGCGCCCACCAGCGGCAGGTGCACGGTCACGCCCGCCGGACGGCGCGGCAGGCAGCCGGCCTCGAAGCATTCGGCCAGCACGTCCTCGGCCATGGCGCGGTAGGTGGTCCACTTGCCGCCGGTCACGGTGATCAGGCCCGTGCGGCTGGCCATGACCGTGTGTTCGCGGCTGATCTTCTTGGTGTTGGCGCCGTCGTCGTCCTGGGGCTTGACCAGAGGGCGCAGGCCCACCCACATGCTGCGCACATCGGCCAGCGTGGGCTTGCGGCTCAGGTACTTGCCGGCCTCGGAAAGGATGAAGTCCAGCTCCTGCTGGAACGGCATCGGCTCGCGTGCCAGATCGTGGCGCGGCGTGTCGGTCGTGCCCAGGATGACCTTGCCCAGCCAGGGCACGGCGAACAGCACGCGGCCGTCGGCGGTCTTGGGCACCAGCAGCGCATGGTCGGAGGGCAGGAAGTCGCGGTCCACCACCACGTGCACGCCCTGGCTGGGCGCCACCATGGGCTTGACGGGCTTGCCCTGGGCCTCGGCATCCTGCTGGCGGAACAGGTCCACCCAGGGGCCGGTGGCATTGACCACGCATTTGGCGCGCACGTTGAAGCTCTGGCCGGATTCCTCGTCCCTGCAGATCAGGCCGGACACCTTGCCATCCTCGTACAGCAGCTTCTCGGCCGGGCAGTAGTTGACCAGCAGCGCGCCCTTGGCAGCCGCCGTGCGGGCCAGCGCCAGCGCCAGGCGCGCATCGTCGAACTGGCCGTCCCAGTATTTGACGCCGCCCTTGAGGCCGCGCTGCTGCACGGTGGGCAGGTATTGCACGGTCTTGCCGCGCGAGAGGAATTCCGTGGCGCCCAGGCCGGCCTTGCCGGCCAGCGCGTCGTACATCTTGAGGCCGACGCCGTAGAAAGGCGTGTCCAGCAGCCGGTAGGACGGCATGACAAAGGCCAGCGGCTGCGCCAGGTGCGGCGCGTTGTGCAGCAGCGTCGTGCGCTCGTGCAGCGCCTCGCGCACCAGCGAGATATTGCCCTGGGCCAGGTAGCGCACGCCGCCATGCACCAGCTTGGTGGCGCGCGAGGACGTTCCCTTGGCGAAGTCCATGGACTCCAGCAGCACCACCTTGAAGCCGCGCGCCACGGCATCCACGGCCACGCCCAGGCCGGTGGCGCCGCCGCCGATGATGGCCAGGTCATAGGTTTCGGGCTGGGCCAGACGCGCAAGCAGGGCGGCGCGGTCGGTAGTCAGGGGAGTGGCGACTTGGGACATTGATCTTCAACAAAAGAACCGAGGGCGGCATGGCAAGGGCCATACCCGGCCCCTGCGGCGGCGGATACACCACCCATGTTGTGTTCATGGTGGACGCAGGAGATCAATATTTTCACTCGTTTTTGTATTTTTTAATTCGACATTTTTCGTTTTCAAGCGCGAAATGGGGGCATTCAGTGTTTTGCAGCAACGGGCAGAGCGTTTGCCGCGCCCTGCCCGCCGTTTCAGGCGCGGTCAGCGGACCTTGCCGTCCTTCCAGGCCTGCAGCAGGCGGTCGTAGGCAATGGTTTCGCCCTTGGGCTTTTCATTGCCCAGCTTCTTCCAGGGAGCGTGCTGGTCGCTGAGCCATTTGGTCGGGTCGCCCTTGGGGTTGAGCTTGGGCGCGCAGCGCTCCATGCCGGCGCGCTGCAGGCGGGCCATCACCTGATCCATTTCCTCGGCCAGCGTGTCCATCGCGCCTTGGGGCGTCTTCTCCCCGGTCACGGCCTGCGCCACGTTCTTCCACCACAGCTGGGCCAGCTTGGGATAGTCGGGCACGTTGGTGCCGGTGGGCGTCCAGGCCACACGGGCCGGGCTGCGGTAGAACTCGATCAGGCCGCCGTACTTGTTGGCGTTCTTGGTGAAGAAGTCGCTGCGGATGTCGCTGTCGCGGATGAAGGTCAGGCCCTGGATGGACTTCTTGAGCGAGGTGGTCTTGGCCGTCACGAACTGGGCGTAGAGCCAGGCCGCTGCCGTGCGGTTGGCGTCATGGTCCTTGAAGAAGGTCCACGAGCCCACGTCCTGGTAGCCGTTCTGCATGCCGTCCTTCCAGTACGGGCCGTGCGGGCCGGGTGCCATGCGCCACTTGGGCGTGCCGTCGGCATTCACCACGGGCAGGCCGGCCTTGGTCATGTCGGCGGTGAAGGCCGTGTACCAGAAGATCTGCTGCGCGATCTGCCCTTGCGCGGGCACGGGGCCGGATTCGCCGAAGGTCATGCCCATGGCTTCCTTGGGCGCGTATTTCTTCATCCAGTCGACGTACTTGGTGAGCGCGTAGACGGCCGCGGGCGAGTTGGTGGCGCCGCCGCGCGACACGCTGGCGCCCACCGGCGTGCACTTGTCGTCGGCCACGCGGATGCCCCATTCGTCCACCGGCATGCCGTTGGGGATGCCCTTGTCGGCACTGCCCGCCATGGACAGCCACGCGTCGGTGAAGCGCCAGCCCAGCGACGGGTCCTTCTTGCCGTAGTCCATGTGGCCGTAGATGGGCTTGCCGTCGATGGTCTTCACGTCGTTGGTGAAGAACTCGGCGATGTCCTCGTAGGCGCTCCAGTTCTGCGGCACGCCCAGGTCGTAGCCGTACTTGGCCTTGAACTTGTCCTGCAGGTCCTTGCGCGCGAACAGGTCGGCGCGGAACCAGTAGAGGTTGGCGAACTGCTGGTCGGGCAGCTGGTAGAGCTTGCCGTCGGGCGCGGTGGTGAAGCTGGTGCCGATGAAGTCCTTGAGGTCGATGCCGGGGTTGGTGAATTCCTTGCCTGCGCCGGCCATGTAGTCGGTCAGGTTCATGATCTTGCCGTAGCGGTAGTGCGTGCCGATCAGGTCGGAGTCGCTGATCCAGCCGTCATAGATGGACTTGCCCGACTGCATCGAGGTCTGCAGCTTCTCGACCACGTCGCCTTCCTGGATCAGGTCGTGCTTGACCTGGATGCCGGTGATCTCGCTGAACGCCTTGGCCAGGGTCTTGCTCTCGTACTCGTGGGTGGTGATGGTTTCGGAGACCACCGAGATCTCCTTCACGCCCTTGGCCTGCAGCTTCTTGGCGGCGTCGATGAACCATTTCATCTCGGCCATCTGCTGGTCCTTGTTGAGCGTGGAGGGCTGGAACTCGCTGTCGATCCACTTCTTGGCCTCGGCCTCGCCGGCCCACGTGGCCTGCCCCAAAGCCAGGGCCGCGGCGGCGAATGCGATCGCCTTGAACTGCATCTTCATTGCTGTCTCCTCATAGGGAACTCCCCGTCTGCTTGGGAGCGCCGTCCTCGGGGGAGGATCGGGCCGGCGCCGTGATTCACAAAACCATAGCTGCCGACGCTTGTCAGCCGTGGATTTCAAATATCCTCTGCATTAAAACCCTTATCCAACACGCGCTGGCCGCTCTCTTTTTTCAACCCTTGCGCATCACCAGCGCCAGCACCAGCATGGACAGCACGAAGCTGATCCACACCGAGGGCTCGGCCGAAAGCGAGAACCACTGCGCCATCTTCTCGCCCAGGCCCACCCAGGCCAGGTTGATGTAGGCCGCCGTGAGCAGGCCGATGAAGAGCCGGTCGCCGCGCGTGGTGGCGATCGGCAGGAAGCCCTTGCGCATCGCCGTCGGCGACTTGACTTCCCACACCGTCATGCCGACCAGCATCAACACGATGCAGCTGAAGAACACCGCCACCGGCGTGGTCCAGGCCATCCAATCGAACATGTCACACCCTCCCCATCGCGAAGCCCTTCGCGATGTAGTGCCGCACAAACCAGATCACGATCGCGCCGGGCACGATGGTCAGCACGCCGGCCGCGGCCAGCGTCGCCCAGTCCATGCCCGAGGCGCTCACCGTGCGCGTCATCGTCGCCACGATGGGCTTGGCGTTCACGCTGGTCAGCGTGCGCGCCAAGAGCAGCTCGACCCAGCTGAACATGAAGCAGAAGAACGCCGCCACGCCCACGCCGGCCTTGATCAGCGGCAGGAAAATCGTGAGGAAGAAGCGCGGGAACGAGTAGCCGTCGATGTAGGCCGTCTCGTCGATCTCGCGCGGGATGCCGCTCATGAAGCCTTCCAGGATCCACACCGCCAGCGGCACGTTGAACAGCAGGTGCGCCAGCGCCACGGCGATGTGCGTGTCCATCAGCCCCACCGTGGTGTAGAGCTGGAAGAACGGCAGCAGGAACACGGCGGGCGGCGTCATGCGGTTGGTCAGCAGCCAGAAGAACACATGCTTGTCGCCCAGGAACTGGTAGCGGCTGAAGGCATAGGCCGCGGGCAGCGCCACGGTCAGAGAGATCACCGTGTTGATGGCCACGTAGATCAGGCTGTTGATGTAGCCCGAGTACCAGCTCGCGTCGGTGAAGATGGTCTTGTAGTTGTCCCAGGTGAAGTGCTGGGGCCACAGCGAGAAGCTGGAGAGGATCTCGTCGTTGGTCTTGAAGCTCATGTTGACCATCCAGTAGATGGGCAGCACGGCGAAGACCAGGTAGGCGATCAGGAACAGCGTGCGCTTCTGGAAGCGGGGTTCATTCATGGCCAGCGCCCTCCTTGTCTGCGGTGCCGACCCGCTGCATCCAGTTGTAGAGGATGAAGCACAGCAGCAGGATGATGAGGAAATAGATCAGCGAGAACGCGGCGGCCGGCCCCAGGTCGAACTGGCCCACGGCCTTCTGCGTCAGGTACTGGCTGAGGAAGGTGGTCGCGTTGCCCGGCCCGCCGCCGGTGAGCACGAAGGGCTCGGTGTAGATCATGAAGCTGTCCATGAAGCGCAGCAGCACCGCGATCATCAGCACGCCGCGCATCTTGGGCAGCTGGATGTAGCGGAACACCGCGAACTTGCTCGCGCCGTCGATGCGCGCAGCCTGGTAGTAGGCGTCGGGGATGGAGCGCAGGCCCGCGTAGCACAGCAGCGCGACCAGCGGCGTCCAGTGCCACACGTCCATGGCCAGCACCGTGAGCCAGGCATGCGTGGCGTTGCCGGTGTAGCTGTAGTCCACACCCAGCTGGTTCAGCGCCGCGCCCAAGAGGCCGATGTCGGCCCGGCCGTAGATCTGCCAGATGGTGCCGACCACGTTCCACGGGATCAGCAGCGACAGCGCCACCACCACCAGCACGGCGGACGACTTCCAGCCCCTGGCCGGCATGGCGAGGGCCAGCAGGATGCCCAGCGGTATCTCCACCGCCAGCACCGCCAGCGAGAAGCCGATCTGGCGCAGCAGCGCGCCGTGCAGCTCCTCGTCGCGCATCACCTGCGCGAACCATTCGGTGCCGACGAACACGCGGCGCTCGGGCGAGATGATGTCCTGCACCGAGTAGTTCACCACCGTCATCAGCGGCAGGATGGCCGAGAAGGCCACGCACAGGATCACGGGCAGGATCAGGAACCAGGCTTTCTGGTTGACCGGTTTGGTCGTCGCGCTCATGCCAACAACTCCTCGTTCTGATAGAAGCAGGTGTGTTCGCCCAGCACCTGCAGCCACACGGTCTCGCCCACGGCGGGCAGGCGCTGTGCGCTGGCGCAGCGCGCCTTGAGCGTGTGGGCGCCGATGGTGGCGGTCAGCATCTGGTAGGTGCCCACGTCCTGCACGCGCGCCACCGTGCAGGGCAGCGCGCCGCCCTGGCCGGCTTCGGCCAGCGCTAGGTATTCGGGGCGCACGCCCAGCTGCAGCGCGCCCTCGGGCAGGCTGCGCTGCACGGGCAGGGCCTGGCCGGCGACCATCACCTGCCCTGCTCGCGCCTCGCACGGCAGGAAGTTCATGCCCGGCGAGCCGATGAAGTGGCCCACGAAGGCATGCTGCGGGCGCTCGAACAGCGCCCCCGGCGTGCCCACCTGCACGGCGCGGCCGCGCGTCATCACCACCACCTGGTCGGCGAAGGTCAGCGCCTCGACCTGGTCGTGCGTCACGTAGATCAGCGTGAGCTTGAGCTCGTGGTGGATCTGCTTGAGCTTGCGCCGCAGCTGCCACTTGAGGTGCGGGTCGATCACGGTGAGCGGCTCGTCGAACAGCACGGCCGCCACGTCCTCGCGCACCAGGCCGCGGCCCAGCGAGATCTTCTGCTTGGCGTCGGCCGACAGGCCTGCGGCGCGCTGGCCCAGCTGGCCGCTCATCTCCAGCATCTCGGCGATCTGGCCCACGCGCTGGCGGATGCGCTCCTCGGGCAGCTTGCGGTTCTTCAGCGGAAACGCCAGGTTCTCGGCCACGGTCATGGTGTCGTAGATCACCGGGAACTGGAACACCTGGGCGATGTTGCGCTGCTGCGGCGTGGCGCGCGTCACGTCGCGGCCGTCGAACAGCACCTGGCCCTGCGAAGGCACGAGCAGGCCCGACATGATGTTCAGCATGGTGGACTTGCCGCAGCCCGAGGGCCCGAGCAGCGCATAGGCGCCGCCGTCGTCGAAGGTCATCTTCAGCGGCAGCAGCGCGTAGTCGCTGTCCTGCCGCGGGTTGGGCTGGTAGGAATGCGCGAGGTCGAGTTCTATGCGTGCCATGCTCAGCCCCTCCGGTTGCGCGCGGGCGCCAGCGCCAGGGCGCCGTCGGCGCCGAAGACATAGACCTGCGCCGGGTTCAGGTACAGCGTCAGCGCGCTGCCCAGCGCGATGTAGTGCACGCCGGTGACCTGCGCCACCAGCTCGCCCCAGGGCGTGTCGGCATGCACGAAGGTGTCGGAGCCCGAGATCTCGGCCAGTTCGACCCGGCCGGGCACAGCCACATCACCCGGCTGCTCCTGCAGGCGCAGCGCGCTGGCGCGCAGGCCCATGGTGAGCGCGCCGCCCTGCAGCTCGCCCGGCAGGGCCAGCGGCAGCAGTGCGCCGTCGGGCAGACGCAAACCGCCCGCCACGGCCTGCGCGGCCAGCAGGTTCATCGGCGGATCGCTGAAGGCCCGCGCCACGCGCAGCGAGTTCGGCGCGTGGAAGACCTCGGCCGTGGGCCCGTACTGCAGCAGCTCGCCGGCATCGAGCACGGCCGTGTAGCCGCCCAGCAGCAGGGCCTCGCCCGGCTCGGTGGTGGCGTAGACCACGGTGGAGTCGCCCGCCGCGAACAGCTGCGAAAGCTCTTCGCGCAGCTCCTCGCGCAGCTTGTAGTCGAGGTTGACCAGGGGCTCATCGAGCAGCATCAGCGGCGCGCCCTTGGCCAGCGCGCGCGCCAGCGCCACGCGCTGCTGCTGGCCGCCCGACAGCTCGGCCGGGTAGCGGTCGAGGAACATCTCGATGTGCAGCCGCCCGGCGAGTTCGCGCACGCGCTGCTCCAGGTTTTTTTCGCCGCGCAGCTTGAGCGGCGACGCGATGTTGTCGGCCACCGTGAGCGAGGGGTAGTTGATGAACTGCTGGTAGACCATGGCCACGTTGCGCTCGCGCACCGGCATGCCCGTCACGTCCCGGCCGTCGACGCGCACCCGGCCGGTGCTGGGCGCATCGAGCCCCGCCATAATGCGCATCAGGCTGGTCTTGCCGGCCTGCGTGGCGCCCAGCAGCACGGTCACGGCGCCGCTGTGCAGCGCCATGTCCATGCCGTGCAGCCACGTCTCGGCCCCCACCCGCTTGCCAATTCCTTCGAGCACCAGTTCCACTGCAGGCCTTTTCTGCGCGCCGTCCGCAGCGCGCGGCATTCCGGAAAACCGCCCCCACACAGCGCACTCGAAAGGGCGAGATGCTGCATTCTTTGTTCTCTTTTGATCGGAACTAATCGATATATTCCCTAGTTCCTATTCTTTTTTATTCGTTTAGGTGTTTCCGCCTGATGCCCCGGGGGCAAATACGCTATAACCGGGCACAGCCATCTGCCTCTCCCATGGAATTGCTGTGAACACCAATCCCCGCCAACTGCAACTCGTCGAAGAAGTCCGCGCCCGCCAGTCCACCTCGGTCGAGCAATTGGCCGAAAGCCTGGGCGTGACGCTGCAAACGATCCGGCGCGACATCCAGAAGCTGGCCGATGCAGGCTTGCTGGTGCGTTTCCACGGCGGCGTGCGCGTGCCCAGCGCGACCGTGGAAAACCTGGCCCACCCGCAGCGCCAGGTGCTGCATGCCGAAGGCAAGACGCGCATTGCGCGCGCCGTGGCCGAGGCCATTCCCAACGGCTGCTCGCTGATCCTGAACATCGGCACCACCACCGAGGCCGTGGCCCAGGCCCTGCTCAAGCACCGCGGCCTGCGCGTGATCACCAACAACCTCAACGTGGCCGCCATTCTCAGCAGCAATGCCGACTGCGAAGTCATCGTGGCCGGCGGCGTGGTGCGCACGCGCGACCGCGGCATCGTGGGCGAGGCGGCCGTGGACTTCATCCGCCAGTTCAAGGTGGACATCGCGCTGATCGGCATCTCGGCCATCGAGCCCGACGGCACGCTGCGCGACTTCGACCTGCGCGAGGTCAAGGTGGCGCAGACCATCATCGGCCAGTCGCGCGAGGTCTGGCTGGCCGCCGACCACAGCAAGTTCCGCCGCCAGGCCATGGTGGAGCTGGCGCGCCTGAACCAGATCGACCGCCTGTTTACCGATGCGCCACCGCCCGCGCCTTTCGATGCGCTGCTGCGCGACGCCGAGGTGCAGTGCACGATTGCCCAGTAGGGCTCGGCCCCATGAGCGCAAGCGACATGCAGATCCGCGCGGCGCGCACCGGCGATGCCGCCGGCATTGCCGCACTGCTGCAGGCCATGGGCGGGTTCAAGGCCTATGAAAACCGCACGCCCGCGCAGAACACCGAGGCCGTGCGGACCTTGCTGGCCGGCGCCGAGGCAGCGCCCGAACGCAGCCTGCTGCTGGTGGCCGAGGACGCGCAGCAGCGCCTGATCGGCTACTGCGCCGTGCACTGGCTGCCCGTGGCCGTGCTGCAGGCCTGGGAAGGCTATGTCAGCGAGCTGTTCGTGGCCGGGCAGGCACGCGGCGCCGGTGCCGGGAGCCTGCTGCTCAACGCGGCCACCGAAGCCGCGCGCCAGCGTGGCTGCAGCCGCATCTGGCTGGTGAACAACCGCGAGCGCCCGTCCTATGTGCGGGGCTTTTATTCACAGCAGGGCTGGGCCGAGCAAGCCGAGATGGCGCGCTTCGTCCTGCCGCTGAACACCTGACAAGATCCATGACCACCTATCTGCTCGCCCTGGACCAGGGCACTTCCAGTTCCCGCAGCATTGTCTTCGACGCCCAGGGCCGCCTCGTGGCCTCGGCCCAGATGGAGCTGCCGCAGATCTACCCGCGCCCGGGCTGGGTGGAGCACGACCCGCGCGAGATCTGGCGCACCCAGCTGGCCACGGCCAGGCAAGCGCTGGCCAAGGCGGGCCTGGCGGCACGCGACATCCGCGCCGTGGGCATCACCAACCAGCGCGAGACCACCGTGGTCTGGAACCGCAAGACCGGCGCCCCCATCCACCACGCCATCGTCTGGCAGGACCGCCGCGCCGAACCCATCTGCTCGGCGCTGCGCGACGCCGGCATGGCCGACACCATCCAGCAAAAGACCGGCCTGCTGATCGACGCCTATTTCTCGGGCAGCAAGCTGCAATGGATGCTGGACCATGTGGCCGGTGCGCGCGAGGCCGCCGAGCGCGGCGAGCTGGCCTTCGGCACCGTGGACAGCTGGCTGGTCTGGCAGCTCACGGGCGGCAAGCGCCACGTGACGGACGTGTCCAACGCCAGCCGCACCATGCTGTTCAATGTCCACACCAACCAGTGGGACGACGAGCTGCTGGCAGCACTCAACATCCCCCGCAGCCTGCTGCCCGAGGTGCTGCCGTCCGCAGCTGATTTCGGCAGGACCGATGCCGAGGTGCTGGGCGGCGAGATCGCCATCGGCGGCGTGGCCGGAGACCAGCAGGCCGCGCTGTTCGGCCAGGGGTGCTTCGGCGCCGGCATGGCCAAGAACACCTACGGCACGGGCTGCTTCATGCTCATGCACACGGGCGGCCGGTTCCAGACCTCGACCAACGGCCTGCTCACCACGGCGGCGGCACAGCCCGATGCCAGGGCCCGGTACGCACTCGAAGGCAGCGTCTTCGTGGGCGGCGCCGTGGTGCAGTGGCTGCGCGACGGCCTGCGCGCCATCGAGCACAGCGGCCAGGTGCAGCAGTTGGCCGAGAGCGTGCCCGATTCGGGCGGCGTGATGATGGTGCCGGCCTTCACGGGCCTGGGCGCGCCCTACTGGAAGCCCGATGCCCGCGGCACCATCACGGGCCTGACGCGCGGCACCACGCTGGCGCACATCGCGCGGGCCGCGCTGGAATCCATCGCCTACCAGAGCGCCGCGCTGCTGCTGGCCATGAGCCGCGACGCGGTGGCCAGCGGCGGCACGCCGGTCAGCGAGCTGCGCGTGGACGGCGGTGCCTGCGTGAACAACCTGCTCATGCAGTTCCAGGCCGACCTGCTGGGCATTCCCGTGGTGCGCCCCGCCTGCGTGGAAACCACGGCGCTGGGCGCCGCCTATCTGGCCGGCCTGGCCACCGGCATCTATGGCAGTACCGACGAGCTGTCGGCGCTGTGGAAGGCCGAGCGCCGCTTCGTTCCCACGCTGGGCCAGGACCGCGCGCACGCGCTCATGCAGCGCTGGGAACAGGCGGTGCGCCAGACCACGGCCGAATGAAAAGCGGTACCAGACCCACAAAACCATAGCTGCCGGCGCTTGTTGCATGGACGCCAGCGACCAAAAAGACCTTTGGCGGCAGCAAGGCCCGCCATAAAAAAAGCGGGATGCGCCACCAGCACGCATCCCGCTTTGACGTCCCGGCGCTGCCGGGACGGCTGCGCTTATTCCTCGTCGGCCAGCAGCAGCTTGTAGATCACGGCGCCCAGAATGGCACCGGCAATCGGCGCGGCCCAGAACAGCCACAGCTGCTCCAGCGCGATATGCGGGCCGAACAGTGCCGGGCCCGTGCTGCGCGCAGGGTTGACCGAGGTGTTGGTCACGGGAATCGAGATCAGGTGGATCAGCGTCAGGCACAGGCCTATGGCCAGGCCGCCGAAGCCCGCGGCCGCGCGCCTGGCCGTCGCGCCCAGGATCACGATCAGGAACACGGCAGTGAGCACGACTTCCGTCAGCAGCGCCGCGGTCAGCGAATACTTGCCCGGCGAATGCTCGCCATAGCCGTTGGTGGCGAGGTCGGTGATATTGGCGTCGGCCTTGCCCGTGGCGATCAGGTACAGGATCCAGGCCGCCACAATGGCGCCAAAAACCTGGGCAATGATGTAGCCCGGCAGTTCGGAGGCCTTCATGCGCCCGCCCACGGCCAGGCCCACGGACACCGCCGGATTGAAATGCCCTCCGGAGACCGGGCCCAGCGCATAGGCGCCGGTCAGCACGGTCAGGCCGAAGGCCAGCGACACGCCCAGCAGGCCGATGCCCACGTTGGGAAAGGCCGCGGCCAGCACGGCGCTGCCGCAGCCGCCGAAGGTCAGCCAGAAGGTTCCGAGAAATTCCGCCGACCATTTCTTCAGATTGGACGCCATGATGCAGCTCTCCGCAGATGGAACAAAAAACAGGCCGCTCCTGGATACCGGAGCTGGCGGCATCTTAAGAACCGCAGATGTCAGCTCGCAAGGCGCAAATGTGAACAATGTTCGGCGCCCGGGCCTTCGCCGGCTCCTCTGGTCGCTGCCGGCGCTGCTGCTGGCCGCCTGCGCGGCGCCGCCTGCGGACCGGACAGGCGGGAAAGCGCTGGATGCCTGCCTGCAGACGCTGGGCGAGATCCGCTGGCCGCACGACACGCAGTACGCGGGCACCACGGTGGGCGGGCTGTCCTCCATCGACTACGACGCGCGCAGCGGCCTGTACTACCTGGCCAGCGACGACCGCTCGTCCTTCGACCCGGCGCGCCTGTACACGGCGCGCATCCGCTATGACGCGAGCGGCATGCTCGAGGTGGTGCTGCAGGACCGCATCTGGCTGCTTAACGCCCGCCAGCAGCGCTTTGCCGGCATCCGTGCGCCCGAGCCCGGCACGGCCGTACCCGACCCCGAGGTCCTGCGCCTGCTGCCCAATCTGTCAAATGGCCAGGGGCAAACCATGCTGTGGAGCAGCGAAGGCGACTTCAGGCGCGGCTTCGGGCCGCAGCTGGTCGAGGCCGCCACCGACGGCAGCTGGCTGCGCGAATGGCCGCTGCCGCCGCAACTGGCCTTGCCCGCCCCGGCAGACCGCGCCACGCAAGGCCCGCGCAGCAATTTCACGCTCGAAGGCATGAGCCTGAGCGCCGACGGCAAGACCCTGTGGCTGTCCATGGAGGGCGCGCTCAGGCAGGACGGCCCCATGCCGGGCCCGGGCCGCGCCGGCGCGCCGGTACGCATCACCGCCTATGACATGGCAACGCGCCAGCCTCTGCGCCAGCTGGCCTATGTACCCGATGCCCTGCCCGAGCACCTGGGGCTGCTGTCGCGCCATGCGGTCAACGGCGTCAGCGACATCCTGGCCGACGGCCCCGACCACATGCTGGTGCTGGAGCGCTCCTATGCCCCCGCGCGCGGCTTCGGTGCGCGCATCTACCGCATCCGCACGGACCGCGCAGCCGGCACGGACACCTTGCCCCTGCAGCAGTTGACGCCCGACAACCACCGCCCCGTGGACAAGGCGCTGCTGCTGGACCTGAGCCAGGCCGGCCTCAGGAGCGTGGACAACCTCGAAGGCATGAGCTGGGGGCCGCCGCTGCCGGATGGACGCAGGGTGCTGCTGCTGGTCAGCGACAACAACTTCAATCCCGCCGAGGTCACGCAATTCGTCGCGCTGCGCGAACGTGCCGGCGGCTGCGGCCGGGGTTTATAGTCCCCGTCGAACCCTATTCCTGCCTTCGCACGACCATGACCACTTCCAGCACCTCGCCCTCCACCCTTCCTCCTGTTGCCTTCATCGGCGGCGGCAACATGGCCAGCGCCATCATCGGCGGCCTGCTCCGCCAGGGCATGCCGGCCTCGGACATCATCGTGGTCGAACCCTATGAAGCGGCCCGCGAGGCCCTGCAGGCCAATTTCGGCATCGCCGCCCTGACCGAAGCCGGCCCCGCGCTGCAACGCGCCGCGCTGGTGGTCTGGGCCGTCAAGCCCCAGACCTTCAAGGATGCCGCTGCCGCTGCGGCCGCCCACACGCGCCACGCCCTGCACCTGAGCGTGGCGGCGGGCATCACCACCGACAGCATTGCCGCCTGGCTGGGCACGGCCCGCCTGGTGCGCGCCATGCCCAACACCCCGGCCCTCGTGGGCAAGGGCATGACCGGCCTGTATGCGCGCCCCGAGGTCGACGCCGACGGCAAGGCGCTGATCGCCCGCGTCATGGGCAGCACCGGCCAGCTGCTGTGGGTGGACCAGGAACAGAAGCTCGATGCCGTGACCGCCATCTCGGGTTCGGGTCCGGCCTATGTGTTCCTGTTCCTCGAAGCCATGACCCGGGCCGGCGTGGACATGGGCCTGACGGCCGAGCAGGCCCACCAGCTGGCCGTGGCCACCTTCCAGGGCGGCGCGGAACTGGCCGCGCGCTCGGATGAAAGCCCCGAGGTCCTTCGCCAGCGCGTGACCAGCAAGGGGGGCACCACCCATGCAGCCATCACCCATATGCAGGAGCAGCAGGTGCCCGAGCACTTCATCGCCGCCATGCGCAAGGCCGAGGCCCGGGCTCAGGAGCTGGCCGCCGAGTTCGGCCGCTGAGCGGCTCCCCGGAGCGACTAATCGCATCTCCCAGAGGGACGGCATTTTCGCTGCAGGGCGGCGCGGCCGGCGCAGGCCCTTGCTGGATGTCTCCGGTTCAGGCCAGGTGGAGTGGGCGCCGCGCCGAAATTCGGCAAAACGCCATCACCGATGGAGCTTCAGCGCAGCGCAAACCCCAGCGCCACGCCGGCAAAGATGGCAGCGCCTATCCAGTGGCTCTTGCTGAAGGCGACAAAGCAGCCTTCGCGCGTACGGTGACGGATCAGGGTGAAATGCCACAGCATCTGCGCCGCAGCCACCGCCATGCCCGTCCAGAATGGCCAGCCCAGGCGATAGGGCGCCAGCGCCCAGGCCGTGAGCAGCCAGCACAGCGCGAAAAAGCCCATCACGCCGGCCACGTCGAAGCGGCCCAGCGTGATGGCCGAGGTCTTCATGCCGATCTTGAGGTCGTCGTCGCGGTCCACCATCGCGTATTCGGTGTCATAGGCCAGCACCAGGAACATATTGGCCAGCCACAGCGTCCAGGCCGTGGCAGGTACTTCGCCGGTCACGGCCGCGAACGCGATCACGATGCCGAAGTTGAAGGCAATGCCCAGAAAGGCCTGGGGCATGGCAAAAAAGCGCTTGGTGAACGGATAGAGGATGGTGAACAGCACGGCAGGCACCGACCAGGCCACGGCTTCCCAGCGCGTGGACAACACCAGGCCGAACGCGACCAGCGTGAGCACCAGCCCCACCATGGCCGCTTCCCTGACCGAGATCTGGCCGCTGGTGACGGGGCGCTGGGTGGTGCGCTTCACATGCCGGTCGAAATCGCGGTCGGCAATGTCGTTGATGGTGCAGCCGGCGCTGCGCATCAGCACCGTGCCCAGCACGAAGACCGCCAGCAGATGCCAGCCCGGAAAGCCCCGGCCGGCCACCCACAGGGCCGACAGCGTGGGCCAGACCAGCACCAGCCAGCCGGCCGGGCGGTCGAAGCGGATCAGATCCAGGTAGAGCGACAGCTTGGAGCGCTGCGTGGCGGGAAAGGAAGCAGGCATGGCGGAAACAACCGGAACAGGCCGGAGACAGGGCCCCGGCGGCAATCATCAGAAGACGCATCGCAAGCAGGGGGCGGGCGGCAGATGCCGCGCCCTCTGCATGCAGCGTCACACCGGCGATTGTGCCCTGCCCGGCAGCGAACCGCCTGGGCCGCCCCCATGTTCTGCGCGGTCTGCCGCCCATAGAACCAAAGCCGTCCAGCCGCCCCCCAGCGCCAGGCCGGCCAGCACATCGCTGGCATAGTGGGCGGACAGCAATACCCGGCTCAGCGCGGTGCCCAGCGCCAGAACCGCCGCGGCGGCCAGCACCGGGCCCTGCCAGCCCGGCGGCAGGCGGCGTGCCGCCAGCCAGGCCAGCATGCCGAAGATGGCCGCAGTTCCCGCACTATGGCCGCTGGGAAAGCTGAAGCCGCTCTCATGCACCAGCCCGCCCAGCGGGCGTGCCCTCTCCATCCAGCCCTTGGTGCAGCGCACCCACAGTCCGGTGCCGGCCACGGCCGCCACCCAGGCCAGCAGCTGCAGGCCCTGGCGCTGCCATAGCAACCATAGCGCCACGGCCACTCCCAGCAGCCCCATGGCGCGCAGGTCGCCTAGCAGGGTCCAGCCTCTGGCCAAGGACTCCCATGCCGACGGCAGCCCCCCGGTCAACGCGCGCTGCACCGCCAGGTCCAGCGCCGCCAGGCCATGCGGCGCGGACGACGCATGCGACTGATGGATGCCGGCCGCCAGCAGGCCGAAAACCGCTGCAGCCAGCCCTGCCGCCCACAGCAGGCGACCGCCGGGCAGGCGGTACGGGGCCGTCCGGTCATGCCACAGCCATGCCGGCTTTTGGCGCATGCGCAGGTACAGCAGGCCGGCCACGGCCAGCAGCAACAGCAGCTGCAACCAGAGCGCATGCCGGTCCAGCCAGTGGGCCATGGAGACCAAGGGTGCAGCCGCAGCAAGCACGCGTTTTTCCTTTCCGAATCAGGACAAAAAACAAAAGCCCTGGCGGGCTTCATGAAAGATACCTGCCAGGGCTTGAAGAAGGTTGAAGGCGCCGCAGGCGGCGCTTCTCATCAGTCTTCCAGCAGCGAGCGCAGCATCCAGGCCGTCTGCTCGTGCACGGTCAGGCGCTGGGTCAGCAGATCGGCCGTGGGCTCGTCGTTGGCCTTGTCGGCCAGCGGAAAGAGCTGGCGCGCGGTGCGTGCCACGGCTTCATGGCCCTGCACCAGGATGCGCACCATCTCCATGGCCTTGGGCGGCTCGGGCGGCACATCGGGCAGGCTGGTGAGCTTGCCGAATTGCGCATACGAGCCCGGCGCGTGGTGGCCCAGCGCGCGGATACGCTCGGCCACCGGGTCGACCGCATTCCACAGCTCCGTGTACTGCCCCATGAACATGGTGTGCAGCGTGTTGAACATGGGGCCCGTGACGTTCCAGTGGAAGTTGTGCGTGGTCAGGTACAGCGTATAGGTGTCGGCCAGCAGGGCCGACAGGCCCTTGGCGATGGCGGCGCGGTCCTCGTCGCTGATGCCGATATTGATGCCGGCGCCGTGCGGCGCTGCAGCCTCCTGCTTGCGCTTGTCCGATTTGTCCTTGCCTGCTTGCTTGGCCATGGTGTCACCTTTCATGGGTTAACGGGAATCGGGATCCATCCGGTCGGGCTCCGCCCGCGGAGCCGGCCGCGTGCCGCTGCAATCACTCCGAGAGGCGCTGCACGCCCGGCAGCGGGCAGGCATAGACGGCGTTGCGCAGCGCGGCAATCGCTTCGTAGCGCGTGAAGCTGCGGCGCCAGGCCAGCACCACGCGGCGCGAGGGCGGGGCAATGCCGTCTTCGGCATGGATGGGCAGATAGCGGATATGGGGTTCGTCGGTCTTGCGGCGGCGCTCGGTGCTGGCCAGTGCATCCTCGGGCACGGAAAGGCGCGGCACCAGGGTCACGCCCATGCCGGCGGCCACCATGTGCTTGATGGTCTCCAGCGACGAGCCTTCGAAGGTGCGGCGTATGCCTTCGGCGTTGCTCGCATAGCGCGCGAATTCGGGGCAGACCTCCAGCACATGGTCGCGGAAGCAGTGGCCCGCGCCCAGCAGCAGCATGGTCTCGTTCTTGAGGTCGGTGGTGGACAGGCTTTCCTTCTGCGCCAGCGGATGGCCGCTGGGCACGGCGGCCATGAAGGGTTCGTCGTACAGCGGTGCCAGCGCCAGGCCCGTATCGGGGAAGGGCTCGGCCATGATGGCGCAGTCGATCTCGCCCATGCGCAGCATCTCCAGCAGCTTGATGGTGAAGTTCTCCTGCAGCATCAGCGGCATCTGGGGCGTCATGCGGATGGAATTGCGCACCAGCTCCGGCAACAGGTAGGGGCCGATGGTGTAGATCACGCCCAGCGTCAGCACGCCGGACAGCGGGTCCTTGCCGCGCTTGGCGATTTCCTTGATCTCGTTGGCCTGCTCGAGCACGCTTTGCGCCTGGCGCACGATCTCCTCGCCCAGCGAGGTGACGGAAACCTCTCCGGCGCTGCGCTCGAAAAGCTTGACATCCAGTTCTTCTTCCAGCTTCTTGATGGCAACGGACAACGTGGGCTGGGAGACATAGCAGGCTTCGGCGGCACGCCCGAAGTGCTTTTCTCGCGCAACGGCCACGATGTACTTCAGTTCGGTGAGGGTCATGGAGATTGTTGTTTTATCCGTCAGACAGGCCCGCCCTTGCAAATCGGCGAATTGCCAGCTAGCCCGCCTGTAATAGTCAAAAAAATGAACAGATACGCGCTGATTCAATCACAGATTTTTCACGCGTCAACTACGAAAACATGATTAGCGCAAAACGGCCCAGGCGGAAAGCTTATGTCTTGCCGGCCTTCTTGTGCATATGTCCTCAAAAAAATTCCGGCCGATGCACTGCCGCCTCCTGCCCGGACCGCATCCCGGCAGGCTTCAGGCCTTCAGGTATTCCGCCTTTCCGCCCAGCCAGCGGCTCACATGGCGGGCCGCCAGCGCAGGATATCGCTCCAGCATGCGCGGCGCCAGCTCGCGTGCCCAGTCCAGCAGCAGCACATCCTGCTCCAGGTCGGCAAAGCGCAGCATGGGCGCGCCCGACTGGCGCGAACCCAGGAATTCGCCGGGACCGCGGATCTCCAGGTCGCGCCGTGCGATCTCGAAGCCGTCATTGGTCTCCGCCATGGCGCGCAGGCGCTCCTTGCCGGTGTCCGACAACCGGCCGTTGTCGTTGACCGAATACAGCAGCACGCAGGCCGAAGCCGCCGCGCCGCGCCCCACGCGGCCGCGCAACTGGTGCAGCTGGGACAGGCCGAAACGCTCCGAATGCTCGATGACCATGAGCGAGGCATTGGGCACATCCACGCCCACCTCGATCACCGTGGTCGACACCAGCACGCCCATGACGCCGGCGGAGAACAGCTCCATCACGGCCTTTTTCTCGGCCGTGGGCATGCGCGAATGCAGCAGCCCCACCATGACGCCGGGCAGCATCTCGCTCAGGTATTCATGCGTGGCCGTGGCATTGGACAGGTCCAGCGCCTCGCTTTCCTCGATCAGCGGGCAGACCCAGTAGACCTGCCGCCCGCTGGCGACCTGGGCGCCTATGCGCTCGATCACCTCGTCCTTGCGGCTATCCGAAATCAGCTTGGTGACGATGGGCGTGCGCCCGGGCGGCAGCTCGTCGATGGTGGAAACGTCCAGGTCGGCGTAGTAGCTCATGGCCAGCGTGCGCGGAATCGGCGTGGCGCTCATCATCAAGAGATGCGGCTCCATTCCAGTGGCAGCCAGCTTCTGCCGCAAGGCCAGCCGCTGGGCCACGCCGAAGCGGTGCTGCTCGTCGATCACGGCCAGCGCCAGGTTTCTGAACTGCACCTGCTCCTGGATCACGGCGTGGGTGCCCACGACCAGCGCGGCCTCGCCGCTTTCGACCAGGGCCAGCATCTCGGCACGCTCTTTCTTCTTCTGCGCACCCGCCAGCCAGGCCACGCGCTTGCCCAGGGGCGCGAGCAAGGGCTCGAGCCAGCCGACCAGCTTGCCGAAATGCTGCTCGGCCAGGATTTCGGTGGGCGCCATCAGCGCGCACTGCCAGCCTGCCGCGATGCAGGCCACGGCCGACAGCGCCGCCACCACGGTCTTGCCCGAGCCCACATCGCCCTGCAGCAGCCGGTGCATGGGAATGCTGCGCTCCATGTCGGCGCGGATTTCGCCGACCACGCGCTGCTGGGCCCCGGTCAGGCCGAACGGCAGCTGGCCCAGAAACTGTTGCGTGAGTTCGTCATGGGCCGCCCGCAGCACCGGTGCCTTCAGGCGCGCACGCTCGCGCTTGGCTTCGTATTGCGACAGCTGCTGGGCCAACAGCTCCTCGGCCTTGAGCCGCTGCCAGGCCGGGTGGCTATGGTCTTCGAGCGTGGCCAGGGCTACATCGGGCGCAGGGTGATGCAAAAAGGTGAGCGCACTGCGCAGTTCATACAAAGGCTGCAGGCCATTTGAGCCATAGTGCTGTGCCACCGGAGGCAGCTCGCCGGGTGGCAGGGTCTCGGACAGGTCCGCGCGCAGCAGCGCCGTGGCGATGGCCCGGCGCAGATAGGGCTGGGGCAGGCTGGCCACCGTGGGATAGACGGGCGTGAGGGCCGTGGGCAGCTCGCCGCCTGCGGCGCGAAAGGCCGGATGCATCATCTGCCGGCCCCAGAAGCCACCCTTGACCTCGCCGCGGATGCGCAGCCGCGCGCCCACGGCCATGGCCTTCTGCTGCGAGGGGTAGAAGCTGAAGAAGGTCAGCACGCAGCTGCCCGTTCCATCCTCCACCGTCACCTTGAGCATGCGCCGGGGCCGCAGCTGCACCTCGCTGTGCGTGACCGTGGCCTCGATCTGCACGGTATCGCCGTCGCGTGCGTTCTTGAGCGGCGTGATGCGCGTCTCGTCCTCATAGCGCAGCGGCAGATGCAGGGTCAGGTCGATGTCGCGCCGCAAGCCCAGCTTGAGCAAGGCCTGCTGGGCCGGGCTGAGGGCCTTTTTCGCTTCGCCGGGCTTCGGCTTGACTTCATCGGTCTTGGCAGGCTTGCGTGCACTCTTCTTGTCGGAAGCCCTGCCGCCCCTGGCCTTGGCACCGGCAGAAGCGCCTGCCCCCATGCCACCGGCCTCATCCAGAGAAGGAGCCGGTGCGGGAGATGCGGCGAAGGAGTGGTTGGACATGCGTACGGAATTCCTGGCTGGGCCTCTCGGCCGGGCCATCGAGATGGCCGCGGCACACAGGGGCCTCACGGATGCAAGTGCAATAGTGTATGAATATACAGCTCTTGCCATGCCATTGCCTGGATCAAGCTTCCCGCCACGGCGCCAATGCCCATGATGCGCATGGCCAGCCGGCAATGACCGTGGCGATTTGCGACAATGGCGGGCTTGTGTTTATTGAACTTGGAACGGGCCCGGTACGGCCCTCAAGCCCTGCATGTCTTCCAGCACCCGTGTTTTCTCGCTCAGCGATTTCGACTTTGAACTGCCCGAATCCCTGATTGCCCAGCATCCCACCGCCGTGCGCAGCGCCTCGCGCCTGCTCGACGGCCGCCAGCTCCCCCCCACCGACCGCATCTTCCGCGAACTGCCCGACCAGCTGCAGGCCGGCGACCTGCTGGTGTTCAACGACACCAAGGTGCTCAAGGCCCGGATCTTCGGCGAGAAGGCCAGCGGCGGCAAGCTGGAACTGCTGGTGGAGCGCGTGCTCACGGGCAACGAGGTCGTGGCCCATATGCGGGTGAGCAAAAAGCCCCTGCCCGGTGCCAGAATCCATCTGTGCGGCGGCCTCCGGAATGGCGGCTTCGACGCCGAACTGCTGGGCCGCTGGCCGGATGCAGACGGCCCGCTGTTCCATCTGGCACTGACCGGTGCGCATGGCGAGACGCCGTACGCGCTGATGGAGAAGTTCGGCCATCTGCCGCTGCCGCCCTATATCGAGCGCCACCAGGACGGCGAAGTCGACCCCGATGAAAAGGAAGACAGCGAACGCTACCAGACCGTGTTCGCCGCCCAGCCCGGTGCCGTGGCCGCCCCGACGGCCGCCCTGCACTTCGACGAAACCGTGCTCGCGGCCCTGCAGGCCAGGGGCGTGGAGCGTGCCAGCGTCACCCTGCATGTGGGCGCCGGAACTTTCCAGCCCGTGAAGACGGAGAACCTCGCCGAGCATCAGATGCACAGCGAGTGGTACGACATACCGCTGCCCACGCTGGCCGCCCTGGAGCGCTGCCGCCAGCGCGGCGGCCGCGTCGTGGCCGTGGGCACCACCACCGTGCGCACGCTGGAATCCTGGGCCCAATACGGCAACATCACGGGCGACACCAGCATCTTCATCACGCCCGGCTTCGAGTTTCAGGTCGTCGACATGCTGGTGACCAACTTCCACCTGCCCAAGAGCACGCTCATGATGCTGGTCAGCGCCTTCTCGGGCTACGATCACATCATGGCGCTGTACCGCCATGCGATCGCCCAGCACTACCGCTTCTTCAGCTATGGGGATTCGATGCTGCTGGAGCGCAGGCGTTCTACTCTTTAAGTGTCGCTTTTTTGACTTTGTACATTTCCTCCCTCATTGTCCCATACGGTTCTGATGCGATAATTCTTGGTTATTTTATTTGACAAAAGTTACCATGGACCGCAAGTCAGTAACACTCTTGACCCGTCACGGAGTCATCTCCCAAATCAAGAGCGAATGGAGGCTTATTGCTTCTTGCACCATTTTTGCTCTGGCTATATCCGTGGCGTCCCTTTTCATAATAGAGCCACGCTATGAGATAAAAGCCTATATCGATAAACCATATGGCAATGAAATTTCAGAACTGAATATAGGTCGAAGTGCTGCCACTGGATTGCAGCAATACACACCAGAGCAAATTTTCGCATATTTTACACGCCGTCTTACCACAGACGAAGCTGCCCAACGTTTTTTTCTGGAAACGTATTTACCCCAACAAGAGTCTCTCCCAGAGACAGAGGCAGGGAAACAAGCTTTATACAATAGCTTTCGAAAGAGTGTAATATCCATTTCCCCTCCGCCACTCCCTCCAAAGGCAGGATTTCGTGATCTATACAGCATCCAAATCATTGCCCCCACTGGTGAAAAGGCAAAAAAATGGATTCAGGATTTTCTTTCTCAAGTTTCCGATGATGCCCGCCATGCCTTAATCCAAGACATAGAAAAATCTATTTCTCTGCAAATTCAGAATACTGAGCGGGACTTACAAGAAAAGATGAGGACTACGGAGCTGAATCGGCATGACCGGCAGGCTCAGCTTGCAGAAGCTTTGCAGGTTGCGCAAGCAGTCGGACTAAAAGAGCCCCAGATGACCAGCATTCAACCGCCCCGTCAGGACAGTGCCGCCTCTTATATCGATGGCTCGCGCCTCTACGCACGAGGGACGAAGTCACTGCAAGCCGAGCTTGAGGTGTTAAAGCAACGCAAGGATGATGCGCCATTTGTAGAAGGCTTGCGTGCCATACAAGCACAGCTCAATCTTTTGAAAGAGCAAGCTCCTAGCAAAAAGCAGTTCAAGATTTTCCACATTGATGGAGAAATTGTTGAGCCTCTTAAACCCATGTCACCTAAAAAATCATTGATTATTTTCACTGGTTTATTTTTCGGACTCGCTCTGGGTACGCTGGCTGCTTTGATACGCACCGGCATCTTGCAACGTTTCCTATCGGAAGCCGAAAATTCAAATAGATAATTCAAAAAACATAGAATTATCCCATTGCATTATCAATGCAATGGGATAAATTTTTTCGATATCAATTACGGATCTTACGCAAATACCTATTGAGGCAGTACAAAATCAGCAGACGTCGTCACAAAGCCAACAACCGTGACATATAGGCCATCCAGGAATTGCCATAACCAAAGAAGCCTGCGGTCAGTTTGCATATAGCAGCAATTGATGCATCTTTCTACACCTGATTGGTGATAGATTTTAAAGATGCAGACCACAAATAACCTTCTGGATTCCTCAGAACAGGCCATCAGGGGCGAAGAAGCAATTGACCTACTCGACCTGCTCGTCACTCTGGCAGAGCATTGGAAGCTGCTCATCTTAGGGCCTATTGTCGTGGGACTTGGCGCTTTTGCAGCCAGCTTTGCGTTGCCCAAGACTTATGTCAGCACTTCCACGCTGACGGTGGAGCGCCCCGGCTCCGCCCTGTCCGCACCCGTGGTGGCCAGCATGGTTCTGTCTGCAGATGTACTGCAGAAAGTTGCACCGGCGGCGGGCCTGGACAGCGATCTGACAGCTGAAGAAATCCGCAAACGGCTCAGCAAACGCATTTCGGCCACCGTAGGCAAGCAGGACAAGCTGCTCACCTTGGCAACACAAGCCCGAAGCCCTGAAGCCGCCCAGAAGCTCAATACAACGCTGCTGGAAACCCTGTATCCATTAACCCAACCCAAAGGGCTGGAGAAAAAGCAGCTCGAGATACAGCTGACCGGTGAGAAAAAGCGGTTTGCAGAAGCTTCCACCCTGGAACTGCAGACTGCCGCGTTGCTCGCCTCGGGCAAGCCCGTTTCGGAAGCCACCAGCCGCCTTTATGGCGAGTTGCTGGCAGCCAACAGCGCACGCCAAAGAACCATTTCGGAGCTTGAGATGCGCCTGGAAGGCCTGACCTCTGGCGACGTGGTGCAGCAGCCCACCTTGCCCGAGCAGGAAATCAAGCCCAAGAAACCCATGATTGCCATCGGGGCGGCAGTCTTCACAGGCTTTGTGTTGCTGGTCTTTGTCTTTGTGCGCCAGGCCATGCGCAATGCCCAGGAGAGTTCGCCGGAGCAGGCCGAGAAGATCGCCCGCATCCGTCGTGCACTGCCGTTTGGCGCCTGAGCCAGACTGAACCTTAGAAAGCCCGCGCTTGTTGCCGCGAGCTTTTTTATTGCGCGCCAGACTCAACAGCAATCACAGCAACTCAATACCCGTGCTGCTGCCGGAATTCCCTGGCCTTTCCGAAGTGGCCGTTGCCGATGAAGGGCACCGGCGGGCGCAGCGCAGACAGCGGCGAGGGATGGTTGCTCGTCAATACCAGATGGCCCTTGTCGCGGGGAATCAGGGCCCGCTTGGACTGGGCATGCGAGCCCCAGAGCATGAAGACCACGGGTCGCTCGCCTTCGGCCACATGGCGGATCACGGCGTCGGTCAGCACTTCCCAGCCCTTGCCCGAATGGCTGGCGGCCTGGCCCTCTTCCACCGTGAGGCAGGTGTTGAGCAGCAGCACGCCGTTCTTTGCCCATTTAACCAGGCTGCCGCCGGGATTCGGGAAGGGGGGAAAGGGCACGCCCAGGTCACGCTGCATTTCCTTGAAGATGTTCTGCAGCGAAGGCGGCAGGCGCACGCCGGGCGCCACCGAGAATGCCAGGCCTTCGGCCTGTCCGCGCCCATGGTAGGGGTCCTGGCCCAGGATGACCACCCGCACCTCTTCGGGCGGCGTGAGATCCAGCGCGCGCAGCGGCTGGGGCGGAAAGATCACGGCGCCGGCATCCAGGCGCTGCCGCAGAAAGGCCAGCAGACGCTGACCGGCAGGCCCTGCAAAGAATTCATCGATCAACGGTTTCCAGCCCGGCGCCACCGGCCAATCGGCCGGATCGGCCGACATCAGCTGCGTTGCGGCAGGTGTCGAGGAAGGCGAAGGCTGGGAATCGTTGATGGTGTTCATGCGGCAATTTTCGCGCGTTCTGGCAGCAGGATCAGCGAAATAGCCGCGCCAGCGCCTCGCCCGGTTCCTCGGCGCGCATGAAGGCCTCGCCCACGAGGAAGGCGTTGACGCCCGCGTCGCGCAGGGTCTTGACGTCGTCCCGGGTCAGGATGCCCGACTCGGTGACCAGCAGGCGGTCGACGGGCACGCTTTTTTGCAGCTCCAGCGTGGTCTCGATGCGGACCTCGAAGTTGCGAAGATTGCGGTTGTTGATGCCCACCAGCGGCGTCTTGAGCTTCAATGCACGCTCCAGTTCCTGGGCGTCATGCACTTCCACCAGCACGGCCATGTCCAGGCTCATCGCGATCTGCTCCATCTCGGCCATCTGCGCGTCCTCCAGGCAGGCGGCGATCAGCAGCACGCAGTCGGCTCCGATGGCGCGCGACTCGTAGATCTGGTAGGGATCGACCATGAAGTCCTTGCGCAGCACGGGCAGCAGGCAGCTGGCGCGCGCCTGCTTGAGGTAGTCGATGCTGCCCTGGAAGAACTGCTTGTCGGTGAGCACGGATAGGCAAGCGGCGCTGACCTCGCCATCGCCCATGGCATAGCTCTGGGCGATGTCGGCGGGAATGAAGTCGGCGCGGATCACGCCCTTGCTGGGGCTGGCCTTCTTCACCTCGGCGATCACGCCGGCCTGGCCGGCCGCGATCCTGGCGCGCAGCGCGCCCACGAAGTCGCGCGTGAGCACGCGGCTTTCCGCGTCCCGGCGCATGTCCTCCAGGGGCATGCGCTTCTTGGCGGCCGCCACTTCCTGGACCTTGACGTCGCAGATTTTTTTCAGAATGTCAGACATACGGTTTCTTTCTCTTGAATTCTTCAACGGCGTGCAGGCACGCAGCGCTCGCCGCTCTGGCGGATCTCCAGCCGCTGCGCCATCTCGTCCACCAGCGCATCCAGCGCCAGCAGATCCGGCTCGGCACGGCTCATGTGCAGCACCGTGCACAGCACGGCCACGGGCCCCTTGCGCGCATGGCGCAGCTCGATGCGCCAGCCATGCCACTGGCGCGGACGATCCTCGAAGGCCACGCGGCCCAGGCTCCATTCGGCCGCAGGCTCCAGCAGCCACTGTACCGAAGGCTCCAGGCCCGTGCTGCGGATGCGGCGCTGCGCGACCTCGACGACGCAGCCGCGCCCGCCATCCGGGCGCCCCTCGCCCAGGGGCGCGCTGCGCCGCCCGCGCCACCGGCGCAGGCCCAGCCATGCGGCAAGCACGATGGCCGAGGCCACCAAGGCCTCGGCCGGTCCGGCCGACGCCAGGAACGACAGCATGATCACCGTCCCCGTGCCCCAGGCCAGTCCCCGCATTGCATCGCCCCAGGCCGGGCGGCCCAGTTCCACGAATTCGGGCAGCCGCCACTGCGGCTGCGTGCGCACCGCCTGCAGCAGGGGTTCCAGGGCTTGCCGTGCGGGAACCGTCATGGCATCTCGGGGCTGCGACGCCGTGCGCCTTCAGGCACCGGGCTTTTGCAGGTTCTGGGTATACGCCACCAGCTCCTGCAGCTTGGCCAGGGCCGCGCCGCTGTCCAGCGCCTTTTGCGCACGCTCCAGGCCGTCCTCGATGGAGGAGGCCGCATTGGCCGCGTACAGGGCCGCGCCCGCATTCAGGCAGACGATGTCGCGCGCCGGGCCCTGCTCGCCGCCGAGCACGCCCAGCAGCATGGCCTTGGATTCCTCGGGGTTCTCGACCTTGAAGGCACGCGTGCCCACCATGCGCAGGCCGAAGTCCTCGGGATGGATTTCGTATTCGCGCACCACGCCGTCCTTGAGCTCGCCCACCAGCGTGCCCGCGCCCAGGCTGATCTCGTCCAGGCCGTCGCGGCCGTAGACCACGATGGCATGCTCGGCGCCCAGGCGCTGCAGCGCACGCACCTGGATGCCGACCAGGTCCTCGTGGAACACGCCCATGAGGATGTTGGGCGCGCCGGCCGGATTGGTCAGCGGGCCCAGGATGTTGAAGATGGTGCGCACGCCCAGTTCCTTGCGCACGGGCGCCACGTTCTTCATGGCCGGATGGTGGTTGGGCGCGAACATGAAGCCTATGCCCACGTCGCGTATGCAGTCGGCGATGTGGGCGGGGCCGAGGTTGATATTCACGCCCAGCGCCTCCATGGCGTCGGCGCTGCCGCTCTTGCTGCTGACGCTGCGCCCGCCGTGCTTGCTGACCTTGCCGCCCGCCGCCGCGATCACGAAGGTGGAGCAGGTGGAGATGTTGAAGGTGTTGGCGCCGTCGCCGCCCGTGCCCACGATGTCCACCAGATGGGATTTGTCGTGCACGTTGACCTTGTTGGAGAACTCGCGCATCACCTGGGCCGCGGCCGAGATCTCGCCGATGGTCTCCTTCTTCACGCGCAGGCCCGTGAGAATGGCCGCCGTCATCACGGGCGAGAGCTCGCCGCGCATGATCATGCGCATCAGGTGCAGCATCTCGTCGTGGAAGATTTCGCGGTGCTCGATGGTGCGTTGCAGCGCTTCCTGGGGAGTGATCTGGGTCATGGCAATCTCTCTTTATTCAGGAGCAGCTTGCGCGTGAATCTTCTTGGTTTCAGCATGAATCGATGCTGAAGATCAGAAGTATCCAGCGCCAGCCGCTATGTATTCATGAGTATCGGCACCAGGCCTTTCAGGCCTTCTGCTCCAGGAAGTTCCGGAGCATGGCATGGCCGTGCTCGGTCAGGATGCTCTCGGGGTGGAACTGCACGCCCTCGATGGCCAGTTCACGATGGCGCACGCCCTGGATCTCGCCGTCCTCGCTGGTGGCCGTGACTGCAAGGCACTCGGGCAAGGTATGGCGGTCGATCACCAGCGAGTGGTAGCGGTTGACCGTGAATTCCTTGGGCAGCCCGGCGAACACGCCGCGCTGGTCGGTGCTGATCACGCTGGTCTTGCCATGCATCTGCTGGCCCGCGCGGATGATGTCGCCGCCAAAGGCCGCGCCGATGCTCTGGTGGCCCAGGCAGACACCCAGGATGGGCAGCTTGCCCGCGAAGTGCCGGATCGCGGCCACCGAGATGCCGGCCTCGGCCGGCGAGCACGGGCCCGGAGAGATCACCAGGCGCTCCATGCCTTCGCGCGCGATCAGCGCCTGCACCTCGGCCACCGTGGTCTCGTCGTTGAGCACCACGGTCACGTCGGCGCCCAGTTCGCCGAAGTACTGGACGATGTTGTAGGTAAAGCTGTCGTAGTTGTCGATCATCAGGAGCTTCATGCTTGCTCTCCGGCGAGTTGATCGGAGCCCGGCCCGCGCGAACCTGCGCGCAGGCGGACAAATTCGCGGTGCTCGTAGGCGATGCAGGCCTCCATCAGCTGGCGGTAGACGGCCTCCATCACATCGGGCTGGCCGCCCTCCTGCTCGGTGCGCTCGCGCACGCGCTGCACGATGGCCTCGATGCGCGCCTCGTCGCGCACCTGGTTCACATCGCCCTTGATACGCGCGGCCTGCGTCATGTAGCCGATGCGCGTGACCAGCAGCGGCACCAGCACGTCGTCCAGCGCGTTCACCTGGCGGCGCACGTCTTCCATGGTGGTGCAGCGCTGCACCAGATCGATAGCCTTGCTCATTCCAATCCCTCTTCCACCAGTTCCGCGGCGCGCAGCAGGGCGCGGGCCTTGTGCTCGGTTTCCTTCCATTCCAGCTCCGGCACGGAGTCGGCCACCACGCCGGCCGAGGCCTGCACGTAGAGCGTGCCGTCCTTGATCACGCCGGTGCGGATGGCAATCGCCAGATCCATGTCGCCCGCGAAGCTCAGATACCCGCAGGCGCCGCCGTAGATGCCGCGCTTGGTGGGCTCGAGCCGGTCGATGATCTCCATGGCATGCACCTTGGGCGCACCGGTCAGCGTGCCCGCGGGGAAGGTGGCCTTGAACACGTCCATGCTGTCCATGCCGTCCTGCAGGATGCCTTCCACGTTGCTCACGATGTGCATGACGTGGCTGTAGCGCTCCACGGCGAAGGCCTCGGTCACTTTGACCGAGCCGGTCTTCGCGATGCGGCCGATGTCGTTGCGCGCTAGGTCGATCAGCATCACGTGCTCGGCGCGCTCCTTGGGGTCGGCCACCAGTTCCTGCTCGGTGGCCTTGTCGGCCTCGGGCGTGGCGCCGCGCGCCCGCGTTCCGGCCAGCGGGCGGATGGTGATCTTCCGCCCCTCGGGCGTGTTTTCCTGGCGCACCAGGATCTCGGGGCTGGCGCCCACCACATGGAAGTCGCCCAGGTGGTAGAAGTACATGTAGGGGCTGGGATTGAGCGAGCGCAGCGCGCGGTACAGCGACAGCGGCGAGGCCGTGAAGCGCTTGTGGATGCGCTGGCCCACCTGCACCTGCATGAAGTCGCCCGCGGCGATCAGCTCCTTGGCCTGCTGCACGGCGGCCAGATAGTCCTGCTTGTCGAAGCTGCGCTGGGCCGGATGGCTTTCGCCGGCACGGATCTGCGGCGCGCTCACCGAATAGCGCAGCTGGTCCTTGAGCTGGCGCAGCCGCTTCTTGGCGCGCGTATAGGCCTCGGGCTCGCCGGGGTTGGCGTAGACGATGAGGTAGAGCTTGCCCGACAGGTTGTCGATGACGGCCACCTCCTCGCACTGCAGCAGCATGATGTCCGGCGTGCCCAGCGAGTCCGGCGGGCAGGACTTTTCGAGCTTCTTCTCGATGTAGCGCACCGCGTCATAGCCGAAATAGCCGGCCAGGCCGCCGCAAAAGCGCGGCAGCCCGGGGGTGAGCGCGACCTTGAAGCGCTTCTGGTAGGCGGCGATGAAGTCCAGCGGGTTGCCGCCGGCCGTCTCCACCACCTGGCCGTCGGTCACGACCTCGGTGCGGGCCTCGTCGCCGAAGCCGCTGGCACGCACGAAGCTGCGCGCCGGCAGGCCGATGAAGCTGTAGCGGCCGAAGCGCTCGCCGCCCACGACGGATTCCAGCAGGAAGCTGTACTTGCCGTCGCCGTTGGCATGGGCGAGCTTGAGGTAGAGGGAAAGCGGTGTTTCGAGGTCGGCAAAGGCCTCGATCAGCAGCGGGATGCGGTTATAGCCTTGGGCCGCGAGAGATTTGAATTCCAGTTCCGTGATCACGGGACAGCTCCGGGATACATGGCGCATCACTCACCTGCACGAATGCTTTCGGAAAACGCAGGTGACGCTTGCTGTGCTGGTAATGCGCCGGTTCATTCCAATTGGCCCGGGACGGGCCTCGGGTGCACGCCGGGCTCGTGCCGGAGTGCGTTCAGCGGTTCATGTGGGCAGGCTTGCGCCAGGGCCAGGCTCCCCGGTCTCCACAACCTGTAATGAACGTACGGTGAATGAACATGATGCGCGCAAGTGTAGCGCATCCCTGTGGCACCACCCAAGGACCCGCAGCCCCGCTCCCCGGAACAACCCGTATTGCTGCGTGCCGGCCCCGACGCCATCATGCGCCGCACGCAAAACAGCCACGGCCTGCGCAAAACAGTTTCACCGGTCACGCACCGGATGCGGCGCAGGTCCGGCACAAGAATGGAGGAGACAGCATGCCCATCCCCCCCCCCTGCCGCGCTGCCTGGGCGGCCGCCACGCTGGCCGGGCTCCTGGCCGCCGCGGCACCGGCCATGGTCCGGGCCGCCGACAACGCCAACGCGGCCGTGCAGACGCTGCATGGCGTGCGCTACGAGCCGCACGCCGAGGTCGGTGGCCAGAAGCTGCGGCTCAACGGCGCGGGCACCCGCTACAAGGCCGTCTTCAAGGTCTATACCGCCGGCCTGTACCTGGAAAAGCCGGCCCGCAGCCTGCAGGAGATCGCAGCCCTGCCCGGCCCCAAGCGCATGAGCGTGACCATGCTGCGCGACATCGACTCGTCCGAACTGGGCAAGCTGTTTTCGCGCGGCATGGAGGACAACATGGAGCGCGCGGCCTTTTCCAAGCTGGTGCCGGGCGTGCTGCGCATGAGCCAGATCTTCACCGATCACAAGAAGCTGCTGGCCGGCGAGACCTTCACCGTCGACTGGATTCCCCGCCACGGCACGCAGGTCACCGTCAAGGGCCAGCCTCAAGGCGAGCCGTTCAAGGAGCCGGAGTTCTTCCAGGCCCTGCTGGGCATCTGGCTGGGCCCGCATCCGGCCGACGAGCAGCTCAAGAAGGCATTGCTCGGCGAGGCCTCCTGACACGGCAGCGCAGGCCGCCGCGGATCACTCCGCGTTCAGCAGATCGCGGTAATAGCCGGGCAGGGCGAACAGCGCGCCATGCACTTGCGCGTTGTAGTACTGCAGATCGCCCACCCGGCGCTGCTGGAGCCGATCGGCCGCCTGCTGCGCCGTCAGCGCCGTGGGGTCCAGGCTGTCCGAAGCCACGGCCAGCCCCCAGTAGGCCCCATACAAGGGGATGTACAGGCCGTAGCAGCGCACCACCGCAAACTGCGTGCGCAGGCGGCGCGTCAGAGCGGCCACCTGCGGGCCGTGGAATACCGGGCTGCCCAGGTGCAGCACCAGCGCGCCATCCGGCTCCAGCACACGCTTCATGCGCTGCAGCGCGGCCGGCGCATAAAGGCTTTCGGCCGGCGTATCGGGATCGGTCAGGTCCATGAGCACCAGATCAAAGCGCTCCTCGGTACGGTCGACCAGTGCCATGCCGTCGCCGATGCAGATCTGCACGCGCGCATCGTCGAGGGCGCCGCGGTGCACGGCCTGCAGGTGCTGGCGCGCGCACTGCACCACGGCCTCGTCGAGCTCGGCCAGCACCACCCGCTCCAGCCCGTGCTTGAGCAGCTCCTCGGCCGCACCGCCGTCGCCGCCGCCGAGGATCAACGCCTTGCGCGGCGCGGCATGCGCCGTGGCGGCCGGGTGCACCAGCGCCTCGTGATAGAAGAACTCCTCGCCTTCCGAGGTCATGAAGCGCCGGTCCAGGCGCAGCACCTTGCCGAACTGCGGCGTGTGCAGGAGCTCCAGCTGCTGGTAGGCCGTCTGCCGGGTTTCGCAGGCCACGGCCTCGTAGCCGAAGCGCGCATGCGGCGCCAGCTGCTCCATGGCCCATTGCGGCGCAGCATCTGCCGCGGCAGCGGGCACGCATGCCGCCATTTCAGGCGGGCGGGCCGCGGCCAGGCCGATATCGCCGCGCATCAGTTGCTGACGCACCGCGCGGGCCGGCGCGTAGGAGGCAATAACGCCCTCCATCAGGGCCCGGGCCTTGCTGGAGTTGTCGGCCGAGAAGTTGCACACATAGACGTCGATGGTGACGCTGCCGGTCTCGGGCCAGGTATGGATGGCCAGATGCGACTCGGCCAGCAGCACCGTGCCGGTCACGCCTCCGGGCTGCCCGTCATAGGGCGGGAACTTGACCCACTTGTCATCCACCAAGGTCAGGCCCGAAGCCTGCGTCTGCTCGCGGCACAGCCGGGCGATGGCGTCGGCATCGAGCATGTAGCGCTCGTGGCCCGAGCATTGGTAAAGATCGGCGGTCAGGTGCAGTCCGTGCATGTCGCGTGAGTCCTCCTTTGTTCCACGCCGGACCCGGGTCCGGCGCTGACGACACAAAGCCGACGACTCTAGCAAACAGGCCTATCCGCACCTTTTCCTGCCAGAAATGCGGACAAAAATCCCTATCACCCCGCAAGCTGCGCCAGGCTGTCCAGATGCGCCTGCGCCGCCACGGCCGTGATGGGCTGGCCATGGTTGTAGCCGTAGGTCATGAGCACCACGGGGCAGCCTGCGGCCTGGGCGGCCTGGGCATCGTTGCTCGAATCCCCGACCATCAGCGTACGTGCCGGCTGGCTGCCCAGGGCCTCGCAGGTCTTGAGCAAAGGCATGGGATCGGGCTTCTTGCGCTCGAAGGAGTCGCCGCCGAACACCTGATCGAAGAAACCGTCCAGGCCCTTGGCCGCCAGCAGCGGCCGGGTGAAGGACAGCGGCTTGTTGGTCAGGCAGGCCAGGCGCAGCCCGCGTGCCTTGAGCGCCTCCAGGCCTTCGCGCACGCCCGGGTAAACGTCTGCGAACTGGCCGTTGATGGCCAGGTAGTGGTGCTCGTAGCGCTGCCAGGCCCGCGGATACGCACCTTCCACGTCCTGGGCGCCCACATGCGCGAGCACGGAGCGGATCAGGTGTTCTGAGCCCTTGCCCACCATGTGTTCGATGGCCTGTGGTGCGATCGGCGGCAGCTGCAGGTCGGCCAGCATGCGGTTGAGCGCCTCGGCGAAATCGCCCAGCGTGTTCACCATGGTGCCGTCCAGGTCCACCATCACGGCGTCGAGTTCCAGAGCCTGGCTGGAAGCGGGCAGGTTCAGTTGCATGACTATCAATTCAATAGCTATCAGCGCTTGATGGCAGAGCGCCAAGCGCCAAAAACACTAGAAATCCTGCAAGCTCCTGGCCTGCAGGCTCCCGCGCGCAAGGCCCGGTCAACCGGCCAGGTTGGCGCGCATGGCGTTGATCACGGCCTTGTAGTCGGGCCTGCCGAAGATGGCGCTGCCGGCCACGAAGGTGTCGGCGCCGGCATCGGCCACGGCGCGGATATTGCTCTCCTTGATGCCGCCGTCCACTTCCAGGCGGATGTCCTTGCCGCAGGCCTCGATGCGCTTGCGCACGGCCTCGATCTTGCGCAGCGTGCTGTCGATGAAGCTCTGGCCGCCGAAGCCCGGGTTCACGCTCATCAGCAGGATCAGGTCGAGGTCCTCGATCACCCAGTCCAGCACGTCCAGCGGCATGGCGGGATTGAAGGTCAGGCCGGCCTTGCAGCCGTGGGCCTTGATGTTCTGGATGCTGCGGTGCACGTGGGCCGAGGCATCGGGGTGGAAGCTGATGTAGTCGGCCCCCGCCTTGGCGAATGCCGTGGCCAGTTCGTCCACAGGCTGGATCATCAGATGCACGTCGATGGGCACGGGCCGGCCGTCGGGCGTCACGGCATGGGGCTTCAGGGCCTGGCAGACCATGGGGCCGAAGGTCAGGTTCGGCACGTAGTGGTTGTCCATCACGTCGAAGTGGATCCAGTCGGCGCCGGCGGCGATGACATTGCGCACCTCTTCACCCAAACGGGCGAAGTCGGCTGACAGGATGGAGGGGGCAATACGGTAGGTGGGGCTCATGGGGCAGGATTGTCGCAGTTACCATTGCACCATGCCGATGAACGAGTTTCTGGTCCAAGTCCAGCCCGCCTACCTGCCCGAGCAATCGGCGCCGGCCGCTGGCGTCTATGTGTTTTCCTACACCATCACCGTCACCAATGCGGGGGACGTGCCTGCGCAGCTGATCGCGCGGCACTGGATCATCACCAACGAACTGGGCCATGTGGAAGAGGTCAAGGGCCTGGGTGTGGTGGGGCGCCAGCCGCTGCTGCAGCCGGGCGAATCGTTCGAGTACACCAGCGGCTGCCAGCTGCGCACGCCCACCGGCACCATGCAGGGCACGTACCTGTGCGTGAATCATGAAGGTGAAATCTTCAGCTGCGAGATTCCGCTGTTCGTGCTGCAGATGGACGGCTCCGGCGACCTCATGCCCACACCCGAAAAGCGCGTGCTGCATTGATGAGCACCGCCTCCCACCCGATCTTTTCCTTTTCCGGCGGCCGCCACGGCGCACCCCTTACTCACCGCGCATGAAGCGAACCACTCTCGACCTGGAAGGCCTGATCGCCCAGCTCAACCCCGAAGCGGACCTGGCCCAGCGGCATCTGTGGCTCATCCACCTGTTCGAATGGATACGCGCGCCCAAGCCGTCGACCGACCTGGCCGTGGAGCGCGTGCGCACCGTGGTCGAGGCCTTCGAGGCGCGCCCCGAGGCGCGCGCACGGCTGCAGGCCTGGTGGCTCAAGCTGATCTCCACGGTGGACATCACGGCGCTGCTGGCCGACTTCGGTTTTGCGCCGCGCACGGCCATGATGAGCGAGGTGGCCGAGCGCATGCGCTACAAGCTGCTGCCCAGCACGCCCGAGACGGTGGACGCCTCGGAACTCTTCATGCTCGCCCTGCCCGATGAATTCGACGCGCGCTGGCTGCATGCCGTGGACGCCGAGCTGATGCAGCGCATCGCCGCGCTGATCGCGCCCCATGAGGAAAACACCGTCAGCTTCTGGGAAACCAGCCTGCTGGATGCCATCACCTATTGCGCAGGGCAGATCCTGTCCAGCGGCTTTGCGCCCGAGCTGCGCCTGCGCATGAGCGAGAAGGACCGCGAGGAAAAGCCCTTTCATGCGCTGATCCACGATGTGGAGAATCTGCGCGTGGAGGTGCTGCTGCCGCTGCGCACCAACGACCGGCGCGACGCCGCCGCGGCCCGGCTGCGCGAGCGGCTGGATGCGTGCCGCGCTGCCGTGGCCTCGGTCTATTCCTACTTCGAGGCCGAGGGCATTTCCGTGGGTCTGGTGTTCCGCCTGCGCCAGCTGCGCGCGCGCATTCTGCGCGTGAGGCGCCTGCTCGACTGCCTGCTGGCCGCCAACCGAGCCTACGAGACTTCGGAGCTGCTGGCCAACCTGGTCTCCGTGGGCATAGAGCGGCGCAGCGTGCGCGCCCTGCTGTCCACCAATACCTCGCTGCTGGCCGCCAAGGTGGCCGAGCGCAGCGCCGAGACCGGCGAGCACTACATCACGCGCGACGGCTCCGAATACCGCCGCATGCTGGCCAAGGCAGCAGGCGGCGGCCTGGTGATGGCCTTCACCACGCTGGCCAAGTTCGCGCTGTATGCGCTGGGCCTGTCGGTGTTCTGGTCGGGCCTGGCGGCGGGCCTGAACTACGCCATCAGCTTCGTGCTGATCCAGATGCTGCACTTCACGGTGGCCACCAAGCAGCCGGCCATGACGGCGCCCGCCATGGCGGCCAAGCTCAAGGACCTGCAGAACGAGGAATCAATCACCGCGTTCGTGGACGAGGTTGCCCACCTCGTGCGCTCGCAAGTGGCGGCCATCTTCGGCAACGTGCTGGTGGTGGGCCCCGCCGCCCTGCTGCTGTCGCTGGGCTTTGCCCGGCTCGCCGGCCATGCGCCGCTGGACGGGCCCCATGCCGTGGGCGTGCTCAGCTCGCTGAGCCTGCTCGGTCCCTCGGTGCTGTTTGCGGCCTTCACGGGCGTGCTGCTGTTCGTCAGCAGCCTGATCGCCGGCGGCGTGGAAAACTGGTTCGTGCTGCGGCGCATCGATTCCGTGATCCGCTTCAACCCCGCCATCACGCGCGCCCTGGGCAGCACGCGCGCCAACCGCTGGGCGCTGTTCCTGCGCAAGAACATCTCGGGCCTGGCCTCCAATATCTCCCTGGGCCTGATGCTGGGGCTGGTGCCCGCATTCGCCGGCTTTTTCGGCCTCGGCCTGGAGGTGCGCCACGTCACACTGTCCACCGGGCAGATCGGCGTGGCCGCGGCCACGCTGGGCTGGGAGGCGCTGCATACCCACATTTTCTGGTGGGCCGTGGCCATGCTACCCTTTAACGCAGCACTGAATGTTGGCGTGAGCTTCTACCTCGCATTCCGCGTGGCGCTGCGCGCGCACAACGTCAGCGGCGTGGACCGGTCGCGCATTTATGCGGCCATCCGACGGCGCATGTGGCGTTCGCCACTGAGTTTCTTCTGGCCATAGGGCCTGCGCCACACAGCCAGACTTCACGATCCGGGAGCGGTACTTGCCTCCGCCCCCTGGCCCCGATCCCAGGCCTTCCCCCGGCCTGCCGCCGGGCCCGCCCTCAGCGGGATCTGCGCGGCAAACGCCAGGCGTTGCCAGGGACGGGGCAATCTTTGCGGCGGAGCGCCTGCGCGCCGCCGCGCCACGACAGAGCAAAGGAGAGCCTATGAACGACATCCTGAATCTCTGGTCACAGTGGCTGCGCCCCTCGGCGGGGCTCGCAGCCGTGCACTGGGCCATCTTGCTGGCACTGGCCTCGATCGCGGGCTACCTGTGCCAGCGGCACATGGGCATGCCCAAGGTCGTCGGCTATTCGCTCGTGGGCGCGCTGGCCGGCTTCCTGGGCTTTTCGGGCGTGCAATGGCCGCTGCAGGGCGCCGTGCTGTTCCTCGTGGAGCTGGGCGCCTCGGTGGTGCTGTTCGAATGCGGCGGCCGCATCACGCTGCGCTGGTTCCGCCACAACCCCATGGTGCTGGTGCAGAGCATTCTGGAGTCCGCACTCAGCTTCACGGCGGTCTATCTGCTGCTGCGCCTGATCCAGCTGGATGCCAAGATCGCTGCCCCCCTGGCCATCATCGCGATGGCCTCCTCGCCCGTGCTGCTGCGCCGCGTGGCCGAGGACATGCATGCGGCCGGCCCCGTGACCGACCGGGCCATGGTGCTGGCCACCCTGTCCACGCTGTACATGCTGACGCTGGGCAGCGCACAGGCGCAATCGGTGGCGCGGCCCGAGGCATCGCTGCTGGGCACGCTGGCCTCGATCATGGTGGTGCTCGGCGTCTCCGCGGCCATGGCCGTGCTGCTGGGCCTGCTGATGCGCCTGTCGCTGCGCATCATGAGCCCGACCAGCGAGAACACGTCCATTCTGATGCTGGCACTGATCGCGGCCACCACGGCTGTCTCGTCCCACCTCGGCGGCTCTGCCCCGCTGTCCGCCCTGCTCGGCGGGCTGCTGCTCAAGCACCTGCACCCGCGCCCCTGGGCCTGGCCGCGCCAGATGGGCACGGCCTCGACGTTGCTGACCATGCTGATGTTCGTGCTGGTCTCGGGCGTGGCAGCCACGGCATCCTGGGGCGGCACCGTGGTGCTGGCCGTGCTGGCCCTGGTGGGCGCGCGCCTGCTGGCCAAGACCGTGGGCGTGACGCTGGGCAACCTGGGCTCGGGTACGAGCTGGCGCCAGTCGATCTGGGTAGCCTGCGCGATGACGCCCATGTCGGCCGTGGCCCTGCTGATCACCTCGCAGTATGTGCTGGCCATGCCCCAGGCCGGCCCCCTGATCGCGGGCATTGCCCTGCCCGTCATCCTGCTGCTGGAGCTGGCCGGATCGGCCGTTGCCACCTGGGCGCTGCACCGCGCCGGCGAAGGCGCCGGCTGGCGCGAGATACGCCACGAAACCGGCACGCCCAGCCAGACCGCGCCCGCACCGCTGATGCCCGACACCTCGGAGGACCGCCATGCCGCTTGAGCCATTCCACGATTCTTCGCCGCTGACGCTGGGTGTGGAGCTGGAGCTGCAATTGCTCAGCAGCCACGACTACAACCTGGCCCCTTACGCGCCCGACATGCTGCGCCTGATGCACAAGGAATCCGTGCCCGGCAGCGTGGTGCCCGAGATGACCAGCAGCATGATCGAGATCTCGACCGATGTCTGCCACAGCGCCTCCGAGGTCCATGCCCAGCTCGCGCAGACGCGCGACGCCCTGGTGCGCAGCGCGGACAAGCTCAACATCGCCGTGGCCGGCGGCGGCACGCATCCGTTCCAGCTGTGGCACCAGCAGCGCATCTACGACAAGCCGCGCTTCCAGGAGCTGTCGGCGCTGTACGGCTATCTGAGCAAGCAGTTCACCATCTTCGGCCAGCATGTGCACATCGGCTGCCCGAGCGCCGATGCGGCACTGGTCATGCTGCACCGCATGTCGCGCTACATCCCGCACTTCATCGCGCTGTCGGCTTCCAGCCCCTTCGTGCAGTCGCAGGACACGGCCTTCGACTCGGCGCGGCTGAATTCAGTGTTCGCCTTCCCGCTGTCGGGCCGCGCGCCCTGCGTGCTGCGCTGGTCCGAGTTCGAGCAGTACTTCGAGAAGATGACGGCCACGGGCGTGGTCAAGAGCATGAAGGACTTCTATTGGGACATCCGCCCCAAGCCCGAGTTCGGCACCATCGAGGTCCGCGTCTTCGACACGCCGCTGACCATCGAGCGCGCCGCGGCCCTGGCCGGCTATGTGCAGGCGCTGGCAGCCTGGTTCCTGGATACGGAGCCCTTCACGCCGCAGGAGGACGACTACCTGGTCTACACCTACAACCGCTTCCAGGCCTGCCGCTTCGGCCTGCAGGCCGTCTATGTGGACCCGGCCACGGGCCAGCACATGCCGCTGGCCGAGCACATCGCGCGCACCATGGATGCCATCGCGCCGCAGGCCGAGCGCCTGGGCGCGGCCAAGGTGCTGCAGACGCTGCGCAGCGACGTGCAGGCCGGCAGCAACGACGCGCGCTGGCTGCGCGACCGCCAGCGCGAGGAGCAGTTGCTGGCCGAGGTTTCGCGCCAGGCATCGCTGCGCTTTCGCGGCACGGCGGCCTGAGGCGGGCGCGGGACAGCAGCCTATTCGGGCTGTATGCCCGCCGCCTGGATCACCTGGCCCCACTTGCGGGTTTCGGCCGCCTGGAAGGCCGCCAGCTCCCGGGGCGACGCGCTCCAGCCCTCGGAGCCCGACATCTCGAAGAAGGATTGGGCGCCCGGGCTGTGCACGGCGTCGGACAGCAGGCGGTTGAGCTTGGCCACCACGGCCTGGGGCGTGCCGGCCGGCGCATAGGCGGCAAACCAGTAGCCCATGTCATAGCCCTTTACGCCGGCCTCTTCCAGCGTGGGCACATCGGGCAGCTGCGGGCTGCGCCTGGTGGTCGAATAGGCCAGCGCGCGCAGCTTGCCGGACTTGATCTGGGGCACGCCGGTCGAGGTGTCGGTGATCATCAGATCGATCTGGCCGCCCAGCAGATCGGTGATGGCCAGCGGATTGCTCTTGTAGGGCACGTGCATCAGGTCCACGCCGGCCAGCTGCTTGAGCATTTCGCCGGCCACGCGGCTCGACGAGCTGCCGCTGCCGAACGACAGCTTGCCGGGCTGCTTCTTCGCCGCCGCCAGCAGGTCTGCCACGCTCCTGTACGGCGCATCGGCGCGCACCACCAGCACCTGGCCGCCCTTGCCCAGGCCGGCCACGGGCGCGAAATCCCTGACCGCGTCATACGGCAGCTTCTTGTACAGGTGCTGGTTGGCCGCATGCGTGGTGTTGGTGGTGATCAGCACCGTGTAGCCGTCAGGCGCGGAGCGCGCCACCTGCTGGGCCGCGATCATGCCGCTGGCGCCGCCCTTGTTCTCGACCACCACGGGCTGCCGGCTGGCCGTGCTCACGGCCTGGCCCAGTGCCCGCGCCAGCTGGTCCGTGGCACTGCCGGCCGCAAACGGCACGACAAAGGTGATGGGCTTGGACGGATAGTCCTGCGCCAGGGCGGGCGCCGTGGCCGCCACGGTGCAGGCGGCCAGCGCCAGCAGGTTGCGGCGCGAGAAATGGCGGGAAATGTTCATGTCTGTCTCCTTTGTTGTGGTGAATGGTCCGAGGGGGCTATTCAGGCGCCAGATGCGGCAGCAGCGCGGCCGGCACGTCGACCGGCATCTGCAGCAGCCAGTACGACAGCGCCTTGCCATGGCTGTCGAGGTTGAGCGCGTCGTTGACGCCGCCGTCCAGCACCTCGTCCAGCACCCAGTTCATGGCCTGCAGGCGCTCCAGCACGAAGCGCTGCACGCGCGCAGGCTGCCGCGCCGCGAAATGCGCGGCCACCCGCTGCTCGGTGACCTGCTCCACCAGCACCTGCCAGCAGGCGGTATTCCAGGCGATCAGGCTGATGTTGGAGCGGTTGCCCTTGTCGCCCGTGCGTCCGTGGGCCAGGCGGTACAGCGGCACCGTGCTTGGCTGTGGCGTGCTGTTCATGCAGTGTCCTCCCCGGCCCAGTTCCAGCCCGTGGCAATGCGGTGCTGCGGCAGCAGGCAGGACACCGTGCCCAGCCGCGCGCGCAGCGCCGTGCGCACCCCCCCGCCGCCAGCCGGCCCGCAGGTGTAGAGCGCATTGACCTCGCGCGGCAGGCGCTGCGCCTCGGCCCGGGTGGGGCGCAACCAGGCGGCGCGCAGGCGCACGTCCTGGGGCGTGCCAACCGACGGGGACAGCGCTTCGCGCCAGCGGCCGGCGTCATCGCCCAGCACGCTGGCCACGCCTATCCAGTCCAGGCGCAGGCCGCCTGCGGCCTCGCCGCCCAGGCGTTCGCGCAGCACGTCACCGGCCAGCCGGACACGCTCCAGTGCCCGCGGGCCGGCATAGGAGATTTCGCCCTCGGCCAGCCAGCCCGAGGCATGGCAGACATTGACCTTGTAGTGGCCGTTGTGCGCATGGCCGCGCACGCCGCTCAGGCGCACGGCGTCGGGCCCCGCCTGGCGCACCTCGGCGTCACGGAGATCGGCCACCACATCGGGCGTGAGGTAGGCGGCCGGATCGTGCACCTCGTACAGCAGCTGTTCCTTGACCGTGCGCTCGCTGACCAGGCCACCCGTGCCCTCGGGCTTGGTGATGGTGCAGTCGCCCGAGCTGTCGATGATGGCAATGGGATAGCCGAGCCGCGCCAGGCCCTGCACGTCCTTGAAGCCGGGATCGGCGAAATAGCCGCCCGTGACCTGGGCCCCGCATTCGAGCAGATGGCCAGCCATGGTTGCGCGCGCCAGACGGTCCCAGTCGTCCCAGGCCCAGCCGAAATGCGCCACGGCAGGCCCCAGGGTCAGAGAAGGGTCGGACACGCGCCCGGCCACCACGATCTCGGCGCCGGCTTGCAGGGCCTCGGCGATCGCCCGCGCACCGATATAGGCATTGGCGCTGACCAGCGCTTCCTCGGGGAAGTCCTTGCCCAGCGCGGACCGCAGCGCCTCGCGGTGCGCCGGGCCGCTGACATCGTCGCCATGCACGACGGCGATGCGCGGCGCGCGCAGGCCCAGGCGCCTGGCCAGCCCGGCGATGCAGCGCGCCGCCCCCTGCGGGTTGGCTGCGCCGAAATTGCTCACGATGCGTATGCCGTGCGCCAGGCAGTCGGCCAGCACGGGCTGCAGCAATTCTTCGAGCAGCGGCTCGTAGCCGGCATCGGGTTGCTCGCGGCGCGCAAGCTGGGCCAGGGCCAGCGTGCGCTCGGCCAGGGTCTCGAAAATCAGGCAGGCGGGCTGGCCGCTGGCCGCCAGGGCCCGTACCACGGGCGCGGCCGCGTCGGTGCGGTCGCCCGAGAAGCCGGCCGCGCATCCCACCCGCAATGGAGGTTTTTCCAGGTTCTGCATGGGAGCCAATGTAGGCAACGCCTGTTAATCTGTGAAATCGATTGTTCATATCGACTCATCCAAATTCCAGATGAATATTTCTTCGCGGCAGCTCGACGCCTTCATCACTTTGGCGCGGCTCAGCAATTTCACGCTGGCAGCCCGGCGCTGCCATCTGTCGCAGCCGGCTTTCAGCGCCTTGATCAAGGGCCTGGAGGACGGCGTGGGCGTGCGCCTGTTCGACCGCAGCACGCGCCATGTGGCGCTGACTCCGGAAGGAGCGCAGTTCCTGGAGGCCGCGCAGCGCATACGCACCGATCTGGGCGACGCCGTGCAGAGCCTGCGTGAGGCGGCGGCCCTGCAGCGCGGGCGCGTGTCCATCGCCCTGCTGCCTTCGCTGGCTGCGGCCTGGCTGCCGCCCGTGCTGGCGCTGTTCCATGCACGCCATCCGGGCATACAGCTGCAGGTGTCGGACCTGCTGTCCGAGCCCTGCATCGCCCAGGTGGCCTCGGGCCAGGCGGACCTGGCGCTGGCCGCCATACGCGCCGACACCGAGGAACTGCAGGCCGAGTGGTTCTGCGCCGACCAGTTGCACCTAGTGTGCCGTGCCGGCCATCCGCTGGCCGCGCTGGCGGCGCCGCGCATGGCCGATCTGCAGCCCTACCCCTTCATCCAGCTGGCGCGCCACAGCAGCGTGCGCCAGTACCTCGAATCCCAGGCCGCAGCGCCCGCGCTCGACACCCTGCTCGAAGTCGAACATCTGGCCACGGTGATGGGCATGGTGCGCGCGGGCCTGGGCATCAGCGTGGTGCCGGCACTGGCCCTGTTCCACTTCGGCCAGCCCGATCTCGTGACCCGGCCGCTGGCCGATGCCCACCGCCGACGCGACCTGTATCTGGTGCGCAGGCGCCACCGCAGCCTGTCGCCGGCCGCCCAGGCCTTTCATGCGCTGGCACTGGAGCACCGGCCCCGCACCACCGGCGGGGCGCCAGCGGATGCCGCACAATAGCCTGTACGACTTGCGCAAGTCCCGGCCCGGTTACTGCATATGACTTCCTCTCCTACCGATCTTCCCGCCCCCGCACGCATTGCCATCATGGGCGCCGGTGCCGTGGGCTGCTACTACGGCGGCATGCTGGCGCGCGCGGGGCACTCCGTGGTGCTCATCGGCCGGCCCGCGCATGTGCAGGCCGTGCAGCGTGACGGTCTGCGGCTGCAGACCCAGAGCTTCGACGAGCGCATACGCCTCGAAGCCAGCTGCGACGCGGCTGCCGTGGCCGGTGCGCAACTGGTGCTGATGAGCGTCAAATCCACCGATACCGAGGCGGCCGCCGAGCAGTTGCGTCCCCACCTCGCTCCGGACGCCCTGATCGTCACGCTGCAAAACGGCGTGGACAACGCGCGCCGCCTGCGCGCGGCCCTGCCCGGCCAGGCCGTGGCCGCCGCCGTGGTCTATGTGGCGGTGGAAATGGCGGGCCCCGGCCATGTGCGACACCATGGGCGCGGCGAGCTGCTGCTGGAACCGGCGCCGGCCAGCGCGGCAGCGGCCGACCTGCTCAACAGGTCCGGCGTGCCCACGCAGATTTCGGCCGATGCAGAGGCCGCGCTCTGGACCAAGCTCGTCATCAACTGCGCCTACAACGCGCTCTCGGCCATTGCGCGCCAGCCCTACGGCCCGCTCGTGCAGCAGGCTGGCGTGGCGCAGGTGATGGACGACGTGGTCGGCGAATGCCTGGCCGTGGCGCGCGCCGAGAACGTGGTGCTTTCGGAGCCGAAGATACGCGAGGCCGTGCACGGCCTGGCGCGCAGCATGCCCGCACAATACTCGTCCACCGCCCAGGACCTGATGCGCGGCCGCGGCACGGAGATCGACCACCTCAACGGCCACATCGTGCGCCGCGGCGCCGCTCACGGCATTCCCACGCCGGCCAACCGCGTGCTGCATACGCTGGTCCACCTGGTGCAGCACCAGCCCTCACACGACTGAAAAGAACCTACCGTGGGTGAATTCGACCTGATCCGCCGCTTTTTCCAGCGCCCCGTGCACCATGCCGCCCTGGGCGTGGGCGACGATTGCGCGCTGCTCGCGCCCCGGCCCGGCATGCAGCTGGCCATCTCCAGCGACATGCTGGTCGAAGGCCGCCACTTCTTTGCCGATGTCGACCCCGCCGCGCTGGGCCACAAGGCGCTGGCAGTGAACCTCAGCGACCTGGCCGCCTGTGGCGCCAGGCCGCTGGCCTTCACGCTGGCCCTGGCCCTGCCCAGGGCCGACGAGGCCTGGGTCGGCGGCTTTGCCCAGGGCCTGCTGGCGCTGGCCGATGCGCATGGCTGCGAGCTGATAGGCGGCGACACCACGCAAGGCCCGCTCAACATCTGCATCACCGTGTTCGGCGAAGTGCCTGCGGGCCAGGCCCTGCTGCGCAGCGGCGCCCGGCCGGGCGACGACATCTATGCCAGCGGCACGCTGGGCGATGCGCGCCTGGCGCTGGAAGCCATGCTGGGCCATGTGGCCCTGCCCCTGGAAGCGCTGCAGGCCGCGCGCCGGCGGCTGGAACGCCCCACGCCCCGCGTGGCCCTGGGCCTTGCGCTGCGCGGCATTGCCAGCAGCGCACTGGACGTGAGCGACGGCCTGACCGGCGACCTGGGCCATATCCTGCGGGCCAGCGGCGTGGGCGCCACGCTGGATGCGCAAGCCACTTCGCAATTGATAGCTGCCCGCGCACTGTTTACAAGCCCCGACAGCTCTTTGCCGCCAGATCTCCTGCACCAGTGCACGCTGGCGGGCGGCGACGATTACGAGCTGGCGTTTACGGCACCGGCATCCCGCCGCGAAGCCGTGCAGGAGGCCGCCCGGCGTGCCGGCGTGCCGGTCACGCGCATCGGCACGGTGGAGGGCACGCCCGGCCTGCGCGTGGTGGACGGCAACGGACAGCCGCTGGCCGCGCGCTACGCCTCGTTCGACCATTTCGGGAGCATCTGAGTGATCGTCCGCGACCGCCCCTCCCTGCTGCGCCTGTTCCTCATCGTGCGCGGCTCGGTGATCGTGAGGATCTACCCTCAGCTCCTGCTGCTGTTTGCGCTGTCCTGCCTCGTGATCACACTGCACCGCGCCTACCCAGGCTCGGTGCCGGCCATGCCCAGCGCACCGTTCTCGCTGCTGGGCATCACGCTGTCGATCTTCCTGGGTTTTCGCAACAACGCCAGCTACGACCGCTGGTGGGAGGCACGCAAGGACTGGGGCCAGCTGCTCTACACCATGCGCGACTTCGCCCGCCAGACCCAGCTGCTGGAAGATCTGCCGGACGGCGCGCAGCCGCGGCGCGAACTGCTGCAGCTGGGCGTGGGCTTCACGCACCTGCTCGTCGATCACCTGCGCTCTGCCAATCCGCGCGGCAACGCCGCGGCCTGGCTGCCGCCCGCGCTGCAGCAGCAATTACCGGACAGCCGCAACGCGCCCGATCTGGTGCTGCGCCACATCGGGGCCCGGCTGGCGCAGCTGCGCCGGCAAGGCCGCATCAGCGACATCGAATACAGCCTGCTGGACGCCACCGTGGGCCGCATGTCGCTGGTGCTGGCGGCCTGCGAGCGCATCCGCAACACGCCCGTGCCCTTCGGCTACACGCTGCTGATGCACCGCACGGCCTATCTGTTCTGCTTTCTGCTGCCCTTCGGCTTTGTCGATTCGCTGGGCTGGGCCACGCCGTTCGCCACCACGCTGATCGCCTATACCTTCTTCGGGCTCGACGCGCTGGGCGAGGAACTCGAAGAGCCCTTCCACCTGCACCCCAACGGCCTGGCGATCGCGGCCATGGCCGACGTGATCGAGATCAATCTGCGCGAGGCGCTGGGCGAGACGGACCTGCCGCCGCTGCCCATGCCCGTCGCCGACCTGCTGACCTGACGCCATGACCGACAACATATCGCAAGACCTGCCGCAAGCGCCCATGCATGCCGCGCCAGACGCTATCCATATAAAAGCGCCACAGGACGCACCCATCGCGCATCCCTCGGTGGCCTTCATGCTGCGCCACCCGGCCCATCTGATCGCCATCGGTTTCGGCTCGGGCCTGCCGCGCATCGCACCCGGCACCGTGGGCACGCTATGGGCCTGGGTGGCCTACCTGGTGCTGCAACTGTGGCTGGACAAGGCGCAGATCGGCTGGCTCATCGCCGCCGGCATCCCCGTGGGCTGGTGGGCCTGCACGGTCACGGCACGGCACATGCGCGTGGCCGACCCCGGCCATGTGGTGTGGGATGAGATCGTGGCCTTCTGGATCGTGCTGTGGCTGGCCATGCCCATGGGTTTCTGGGGCCAGTGCGCGGCGTTTGCGCTGTTTCGCTTCTTCGACGCGGTCAAGCCGCAGCCCGTCCAATGGGCCGACCGGCTGTTCAAGGGCTTCGGCCCGCGCGGCGGCTGGGGCATCATGTTCGACGACCTGGTAGCCGCCTTCTGCGCCCTGCTGGTCATGGCGCTCTGGAAGCACTTCACCCACTGACCCGGAAAACTGCATCCATGTCCACGACCACTCCCCAATTGGTAGAACAGCTGGCCGAACGCCTGATGGAAAAAGGCTGGATGCTGGCCACGGCCGAAAGCTGCACAGGCGGCATGATTGCCGCGGCCTGCACCGACCTGGCCGGCTCCAGCAACTGGTTCGACCGCGGCTTCGTGACCTACTCCAACGAGGCCAAGCAGGACATGCTGGGCGTGCCCCAGGCACTGATCGCCGCGCACGGCGCCGTCAGCGAGCCCGTGGCCCGTGCCATGGCCAGCGGCGCCGTGGCGCATTCGGGCGCACGCTGCGGCGTGGCCGTGACCGGCGTGGCCGGCCCTGGCGGCGGCAGCGAGGCCAAGCCCGTGGGCACGGTCTGGTTCGGCTGGCATCTAGAGGGGGACAGTCCGCAAACGCATGCCGAGTGCCTGCGCTTCGACGGCGACCGAGCCCAGGTACGGCAAGCCACCGTGCGGCATGCGCTGCACAGACTGCTGCAGCTGATGGCGTGACTAGGACTTCAAGGCCCTGACGAGCTTGAGCGCAATGTCCTTGAGCGGCGCATCGAGCTGGCGGTAGCTTTCCAGCAGCCGCAGTTCATCTGCGGGCAAGGCCGCCGACTCGCTCTCCAGCCCTGCCGTCAGCTCCAGCGCCGTGGTCTGCAGCGCCAGCGCCACACGCGCCAGGGTGTCGTTCCTGAGCGTGCGGATGGCGCCCGATTCGATCTGCGACACGGCCGAGGCCGTGATGCCCGCCGCCTCGGCCAGCCGCGCCTGGCTCATGGCCAGCGCATGGCGGCGCGCGCGTATGCGCTCACCAATATGCTTCATGGTCTGCGTATCTGCCAACAGAAATGGAACCGAGCTGGGCGCCCGAACTCGCGCGCACCAGGCCAGAGACATCGAGCAGGGGCCGCCTGGCAGCGAGGAGGTCGTCCCGTTGCACGCCGCCCCTTCCAGGGGGAGCGGCGCAGCCGCTCAGGGGGTGGCTATATCATCCTCCGTGGCACTTCTTGAACTTCTTGCCGCTGCCGCAGGGGCAGGGGTCGTTGCGGCCGGGCTGCTCGCCCTTGACGATGGTTTCCTGGCGCGGGCCCATGCTCTTCCAGATGCGGCGCAGGTCGTACAGTGCCCAGATGGCTTCGCCGAAGGCGTTGACGCGCTCTTCGCTGGTCGAGGCGGGGCCGTCCTCGTCGTACATGCAGATCGTGGGCGTGCCGGTATCGTCCTCGGTCAGGGCCACGATGGCGTCCAGCGCTTCGTCCAGCCACTGGGCGGCCTCCTTGTCGCGCGGCGCAGCCCACTCCTCGGCCCAGTTCTCCACGACGAACATGAAGCCCAGCGCCCAGATCTGGCCGAACGAGGGGATCTCGCCATCCTCGACCTCGGCGCGCTCTTCTTCGGGCAGGCTCAGGATGGCGCCCCGCGTGTCCATGGCTTCGGGGTGGAAGGCGCGCTCGTCCTCCAGCGACTTCACGTCGGCGTCCAGCTGGGCTCGGGCCTCGGCCATGCGCAGCTCGAACAGCTCCAGGAAGCGCGCCTGCTGGGCTTCGTCCTTGAAGACTTCCAGCTTGGGCAGGGCCGCACCGGGCGCGACTTCGAGCGAGGCGCCATCGCCCAGCAGCATGGGCAGGTATTCCTCCGGACCAATGGGACGGCGCGTGCAGACCAGGGCGGTCAGGAAACCGTCGCAGAACTCCCACTGGGGGATTTCCTCGCCGCGCGTGCGCAGGTCGTCGAGCAGATCGTCCAGCTCTTCGAGGCGGTCGGCGTTAAGCGCGGGTTCCAGGCCGGCTTGCAGTTCGGTATCGGGGGTGGCTTTGTCTTGCATAGGAAGGCTTTTATGATGGTCCGGCGTCCGTCTCCAACAACAGAGCAGGCGCAGGGCCGAAGATGGGGCGCTGCATCGCGCAGTGGATGCAGGTGTCGAGGCTGGCAGTTTAGCGGCCGATCATCAACATGCCCCGCCACAGGAATATCGCAGGAGTTTGCCGGTGCGTCTCAGAGACAGCTTTCCCATGCGCTACAGCGCGTTCTTCATCTGTGCAGCGGTATGCGCGATATCGCTGTACACGACGGCGGTACACGGTCGGGGCCTGTGGTGGCTGCTGGCCTCGGCCATCCTGGTGCTGCTCGGCCTGTGGGACCTGCGCCAGAGGCAGCACGCCGTGCTGCGCAACTATCCCCTGCTCGGGCATTTGCGCTTTCTCTTCGAGTACATCCGGCCCGAAATCCGCCAGTACTTCATCGAGGGCGACACCGAAGCCCAGCCTTTCTCGCGCTCGCAGCGCTCCCTGGTCTACCAGCGCGCCAAGAGCCAGGTGGACAACCGCCCGTTCGGCACGCAACTCGATGTCGGCGCGCACGGCTACGAATGGGTCAACCACTCCATGCTGCCGACCAAGCTGGCTTCGCACGACTTCCGGCTCTGGATCGGCGGCTCGCCCGACAGCCCGTCGCCCTCGGTGGAGCCCTGCACCCAGCCCTACCATGCCAGCGTATTCAACATCTCGGCCATGAGCTTCGGCGCGCTGTCGGCCAATGCCATCCTGGCGCTGAACCAGGGCGCCCGGATGGGCGGCTTCATCCACGACACGGGCGAGGGTTCGATTTCCGAGCACCACCGCGTGCACGGCGGCGACCTGATCTGGGAAGTGGCATCGGGCTATTTCGGCTGCCGCAATGCGGACGGCACGTTCAGCGAGGAGAAATTCGTCGCCAACGCCACCAGCCCCCAGGTCAAGATGATCGAGATCAAGCTCAGCCAGGGCGCCAAGCCCGGCCACGGCGGCGTGCTGCCCGGAGCCAAGGTCACTCCTGAAATCGCAGCTGCCCGGGGTGTGCCTGTGGGCGTGGACTGCATTTCGCCTTCCAGCCACAGCGCCTTTGCCACGCCCGTGGAACTCATGCATTTCATCGCGCGGCTGCGGCGCCTGTCGGGCGGCAAGCCCACGGGCTTCAAGTTCTGCGTGGGCCATCCGTGGGAATGGTTCGCCATGGTCAAGGCCATGCTGGAGACCGGCATCACGCCGGACTTCATCGTCGTCGACGGAGCCGAAGGCGGCACGGGCGCAGCACCCGTCGAGTTCGTCGACCATGTAGGCGTGCCGCTGCAGGAGGGCCTGCTGCTGGTGCACAACACGCTGATCGGCGTCAACCTGCGCGAGCGCATCAAGATCGGCGCGGCCGGCAAGGTGATCACGGCCTTCGACATCGCGCGCATGATGGCCTTGGGCGCCGACTGGTGCAATTCGGGCCGAGGCTTCATGATGGCCCTGGGCTGCATCCAGGCCCAGACCTGCCATACCGGCACCTGCCCCACGGGCGTGACCACGCAGGACCCGGTGCGCCAGCAGGCACTGGTCGTGCCCGACAAGGCCACGCGCGTAGCCAACTTCCACCGCAACACCCTGCATGCGCTGCTGGAGCTGGTCCAGGCCGCAGGCCTCACGCATCCCAACGAGATCACGGCCCACCATATCGTGCGCCGCATGAACGATACCCAGGTCAGCCTGCTGTCCAACCTGGTGCTGCGCGTGGAGCCCGGCTCGCTGCTGGGGCCGCTGGACCGGCAGCACAAGGTGTTCCAGAACTACTGGCCGCTGGCCGACGCCCACAGTTTCCAGCCACTGCAACCGCCCATGCTGCGCCCTTCGGCGCCAGGCCATCCGGCGGAGGCACAATCGCAGGTTTCGCCTTCGCGTGAGGGCATCTGGACCTGAGGGCGCATCGTAGCCCTCGCCGCCCAGCCACCTCGCGCTTTTTCCAGTCTCCAGCTTTCGCCGTGCCAGCCGCCTCCACACCCCCGCTTTCCGAACACCAGCTCCAGCCCGTGGTGGACTACGACGCCTTTCTGGCCGCGCACATGGCGCAGCCGCACGGCATCATGCGCTACGACCTGGAAAGCGAGACGCTGTGGGTCAAGCGGGCCAACGCGGGCAACCCCGGCTGGCATTACCGTCTGCTCGATGTGCTGGCCGGCCTGCTGCGCCTGCCGGTGCTGGAGCCCGTGCCCAATCCCGGCGGAGCAGAAACCATACGCACCGAAGTCCGGCGCCTGCGCAATTTCGCCGCTGCGGGCCTGCGCGTGCCCCAGGTGCTGGCAGTCGCGGAGACGGCTTTCGTGATGCGCCACCTGGGCCGTCCCGGCCAGGAGGCGCCTTCGCTGAGCAATGCCATCGAACACGCCATCGCCCAGGGCAGCGAGGCCGTGCTGGCGCTGTGGCGCCAGGGCCTGCTGGCCATTGCCGAAGTCCATGCCAGGGGCGAGGTGCTGAGCCAGGCCGCAGCGCGCAACATGGTGTGCTGCGCCGATGGCGTGATCGGCTTCATCGACTTCGAGGACGACCCGGCCGCCCACCTGCCGCGCGCCGTCTGCATGGCGCGCGATGCGCTCAACTATGCCCAGTCCACCGCACTGTTTCTGCAGCAGGCTGGCGCCATGAAACAGGCACAAACGCACTGGGCCGCTTTCGTGCAACAACTGCCGGACGACGCGCAGCAGGTACTGGTCCGCACCGTCAGAAAGCTGAGCTGCGTGCGCTTTCTGCCACGCAGCAGGCGACTGGGCCGCGATACGCTGCGCGTACTGGCCGCCCACGATTTGCTGGCCGCAGCGCCTGTGCAATTGCTTGCAAAGCCGTAGCATCCGTCGCCCGGCAATATGCGACCCCATCAAGAAAGCCCCGCATTGCGGGGCTTTCTTGATGGGAGTCATGATGGCAAGGCTTCAGATCTTCAACGCCAGATCATTCGCATCCTCGACCTGGCCATCCAGCGCCGCATTGAGCTGCTCGTAGTCCAGCGCATTCTCCCAGCGCGACACCACCACGGTGGCCACGGCATTGCCGATGAAGTTGGTCAGCGAGCGGCATTCGGACATGAAGCGGTCCACGCCCAGGATCAGCGCCATGCCCGCCACGGGCACCTCGGGCACCACGGCCAGCGTGGCCGCCAGAGTAATGAAGCCTGCTCCCGTCACGCCGGCAGCGCCCTTGGAAGACAGCATGGCCACCAGCAACAGCGCGACCTGGTGCCCCAGCGTCAGATGCGTGTCGGTTGCCTGGGCGATGAACAGCGCTGCCAGCGTCATGTAGATGTTGGTGCCGTCCAGGTTGAAGGAATAGCCGGTGGGAACCACCAGGCCCACGACGGACTTGCTGCAGCCGGCACGCTCCATCTTCTGCATCAGCGAAGGCAGGGCCGATTCGGAGGAGGACGTGCCCAGCACCAGCAGCAGCTCATCCTTCAGGTAGCGGATCAGCTTGAGCACCGAGAAGCCGCAGGCGCGGGCCACGGCGCCCAGAACTACCAGCACGAACAGTGCCGAGGTGATGTAGAAGGTCATCACCAGCTCGGCCAGGTTGACCAGCGATCCGAGGCCGAACTTGCCGATGGTGAAGGCCATGGCCCCGAATGCGCCGATGGGGGCCGCCTTCATCACGATGTTCACCAGCTTGAACACGGGCTTGGTCAGCGCTTCGAAGAAGTTCAGCACGGGTTTGCCGGTTTCGCCCGCCAGCGCCAGGGAAACGCCGAACAGCACGGCCACCAGCAGCACCTGCAGGATGTTGTCGCCGACGAACGGGCTGATCAGGGTCTTGGGAATGATGTCCATCACAAAACCGGTCAGCGTCATCTCGTGGGACTTGGCCACGTAGCCCTTGACGGCGGTCTGGTCCAGATCGGCCACATTGATGTGCATGCCGGAGCCCGGCTGCATCACATTGGCGACGATCAGGCCCACGACCAGCGCCAGGGTGGAGAAGGTCAGAAAATAGGCCATGGCCTTGCCGAAGACACGGCCCACCGTGCTCAGATGGCTCATGCCGGCAATACCGGTCACGATGGTCAGAAAGATCACCGGCGCGATGATCATCTTGATCAGCTTGATGAAGGCATCGCCAAACGGTTTCATGGCCTCGCCATAGGCGGGCTCGAAGTGGCCCAGCAGCACGCCGGCGACGATGGCGAGCACCACCTGGAAATACAGGTGGCGGTAGAACGGCAGCCGCTCGTGCGGGGCGGCCTGGGGGGAGATGGCTTGCATGATGCGCCTCGATGGAAACAGATGGCGAAAACAAATCGCAGATTCGCACCACGGTGGTGCTGGGTTGTTTCGGTTTGTACTGCGCAAGCCTTTGCCAGCCGATAACCTATTGGTATTAGAGAGGCGTCCTCCCTAGGCAAAACACCCCTCGACCAAGGGTAATCACCTACCCTCTCAATCCTCTTTCCACCTGTCTCTGACCATGCCTGCACCACGCCGACGCCTGTACTGGACCCTGCTGATCGTGACCGCGGGCATGCTGGCGTGCATGCTGCTGGCCAGCCAGGTGGCGCGCCAGCGCTCGCTGCACGGAGAAAGCCAGAACGTGCAGCGCCAGCTCATGCTCTATGCCCAGGCCCTGGGTCAGCGCATAGACCGCTACCGCACCCTGCCCGAAGTGCTGGCGCTGGACCCCGAACTGCGCGCCGCCCTGACCCATGCGCTGACACCGGCCGAGGTGGACAGGCTCAATCGCAAGCTCGAGCAGGCCAACGGGGCCAGCCAGTCGTCCACGCTGACGCTGCTCGACCTCAGCGGCCGCGCGCTGGCGGCCAGCAACTGGCGCGATGCGCACAGCAACGTCGGCGTCGATTACAGCTTCCGCCCCTATGTGCAGCAGGCGCTGGCCCAGGGCAGCGGGCGTTTTTACGGCATCGGCATGACCACGGGCCTGCCCGGCTACTTTCTGTCCGAAGCCATACGCGACGAACGCAACCGCATCACGGGGCTGATCGCGATCAAGATCGCCCTGCAGGAACTGGAACGCGAGTGGCGCCAGTCGCCCGACATCGTGCTGGCCTCGGACCGCCATGGCGTGACCTTTCTCGCCAGCCGCGACGAATGGCGCTACCGCCTGCTGCATCCGCTGACCCGCCAGGACGAGCAGGAGCTGGAGGCCACGCGCCAGTACGCCGACCAGCCGCTGCAACCCTCTCGCTACCGCATCACGGCGCAGGCCGGCGAGGGCGGCGTGCTGGTGCAGCTGGACGAACCGGCGGAGCCAGGACCTTTTCTCTGGCGGAGCCAGCCCTTGGCCGAGACCGACTGGCAGCTGCATCTGCTGCACAACACGCAAGCCACCACGGTGGCGGGCCGCTGGGCCGCGGCTGCTGCGGCCGGCCTGTGGCTGGCCCTGGCCCTGCTGGTGCTGTTCGTGCGGCAGCGCCAGCGCCTGGCAGCCCTGCGCCAGCGCAGCCGCCAGGAACTGGAAACCGTGCTGCACCAGCATGCGCAGGAGCTGCGCACCGCGCAGGACGGCATCGTTCAGGCCGCCAAGCAGGCGGACACGGGGCTGTCGCGCAGCCTGCAGCATCTGCCACAAGGTGTGGTGGTGATAGACAGCGAGCTGCGGCTCGTGGCATGGAACTCGCGCTATGTGGAGCTGTTCCGCTTTCCGCCCGAACTCATGCGCGTGGGCCAGCCCATCGAGGACCTGATACGCCACAACGCCAGGCGCGGGCTGCTGGGCCCGGGTCCCACGGAGGACGCGATCGCGCGCCGGCTCGCGCATCTGCGCAAAGGCACGCCCCACTTGCATGAAAGCGCCAAGAGCGACGGCACGGTGCTCGAGATCCGTGGCAACCCGCTGCCCGAAGGCGGCTTCGTGACCAGCTATGCCGACATCACCAGCTACAAGAACGCCGCGCGCGAACTGCGCTCGCTGGCCGACGCGCTGGAGCTGCGCATCGCCGAGCGGACCCGCGACCTGGACCAGGCCCGGCACGAGGCCGAGGAAGCCAACCGCTACAAGACCCGCTTCGTGGCTGCAGCCGTGCACGACCTGCTGCAGCCGCTGAACGCCGCGCGCATGTTCAGCTCGCTGCTGCGCAGCCATCTGCACGACGATGCCGGCCGCCGCGTGGCCGAGAGCATAGACGGCGCCCTGGCCGCGCAGGACGGCATTCTCAACAGCCTGCTCGACATCTCGCGCATGGAGTCGGGCCAGCTCGAAGTGCATGTGCGGGACTTCGCCCTGGGGCCGCTGCTGCAGGTCATGCACCACAACTTCGGCATCATTGCGCAAAGCCGCGGCCTGCGCCTGACCGCTGTGGACTCGCGCTACGCCATCCGCAGCGACGAAGCGCTGCTGCGCCGCATCCTGCAGAACCTGCTGTCCAACGCCATACGCTATACGCCCAAAGGCCGCGTGCTCATCGGCTGCCGGCGCCAGGGCGACCAATTGCGCATCGAGGTACACGACCAGGGCCCGGGCATTCCCGAAAGCCTGCAGCGCGAGATCTTCGAGGAATTCCGCCGCCTCGGCGAAGGCCATGACGAGGACCGCGGCGCCGGCCTGGGCCTGGCCATCGTGGAGCGCCTGGGCAGGCTGCTGGGCCATGAGATCGGGCTGCGCTCGCAGCTGGGCCGCGGCAGCGTGTTCTGGGTCTGCGTGCCGCTGGCCCCGGCCGCGCCGCAGGCGGCGCCAAGCGCTCCGGACGCCATCGCCCGCGAACCCGACCAGGATGCGCCTTTGCTCGGTGCCACTGCCTGGTATGTCGACGACGATGCCCCCAGCTGCGAGGCCGCGGCCGCCCTGCTTCGGCGCTGGGGCTGCAAGGTACTGTTCGCCGGTGGCCCGCAGGCTGCCCTGGACGCAGCCGCGCCGCAAACGGCTCCGCAGCTCGTGCTGCTGGATGTGCGCATGGGGAACTTCCATGGTCCCGACCTGTATCCGCAGCTGTGCGAGCGCTGGCAGCAGTCGCCCCAGGTCATCCTCGTCACGGCCGAGCACAACATCGCGCTGCGCCGCCAGGCCGCCGAGAAATCCTGGGGCTTTCTGCTCAAGCCGGTGCGGCCTGCGGCCCTGAGGGCGCTGATCAGCCAGATGCTGCTGAGGACTATGACGCATTGAAAGCCATCGCATGCACTCTACGGTGACATACGCAAACCAACGGCGTTTTCGCAGAAAACGCCAAGCGACGGCATGCAAAACCCCGCTGGCACTTTTTGGCGCCAGCGGGGTATCCGGAGCTGCACTGGCCGATCAGCAATCTTCGCCGCTGGGCAGCTTCAGGCAAACGGCACCGAATACAACGGCATTTCCGACGTTGGATTGGTCAAAGTTGTACATCCAGTTCCCATCGGGATCGCTGGCTTTGACACGCACCAGATAGTTGCCGCTCAGACCCGAGGTCAGGGCACTCAGGTCGATGGACGTCTTGTCTGCAGCCGAAACGTCTTTCACCACAGGAGCACCGACCTTGAAGGCATCGGCCGTCACGGCAGCGATCTGCACTCGATACGTTAAAGGCTTGCCCTCCGGATGGAACGGCGCAGGCCAGTCCCAGCTCAACTTTTGATCCGAGGTGACGCCGACCCAGAAAGGCACTGGACGCTTCAGGCTATCCAGGAATTTTTGGTAATTCACGCCTATGACACTTTGTAGACGCCAGAACTCCTTTTCCCATTGCTGCACCTTGGGATCGCCACCGTAGCTCGCCAGCCCGGACATGTCAGGCTCCCGGCCAATGAAAGGCTTGACCACGGGGTAATAGCTGTCCAGCAATTTCTTGACATTCGCATCTGTCAGGTACTTGTTTCGGATTTCCTCGACAGCCGCCTTGAGGTCCGCAAGATTCTTGCGATTGGAGAGGAAACGCTGATGCAAGGGCACATTCCACCAGTTCCCGATGCCCGTCATGATTTCCGTATCGATGTAACTCACTCCCGGCTGGTCATAAGAGCCCAGCGCTCCATCGTAGTCCCAGGGCAGGAAGTAGAACTTCTCCGTTCCCTTGGGTTGATAGAGACCGAAGTTCTGGTTGACCGTGTCGTGGTTGCCCAGCAGGATGGTCGTCGCGAACCAGGCCAGATAGTTGTTACGGTTGAAGTAATGGGCAAAGGTATCGGCAAAAGGAGCCTGCTCCTCATCCTTTCCCAATGCCTTCACAACATCGATGATCGCGTGGTGGTCTCCTGAATCCGACTCCAGGGAAAGCAGCTTCTCAAACCCGGTGACATCCGTATCGGGAGTCGTGGTCGCCAGCAGCCCGTCGGTTCTGTCAAAGCTGAAATCCTCTGCCTTGTAGACATTGGATCCGGCGACCCAGCCACGCCGCGCCAGATAGCTGTCACCCATTTTTTCCACGTGGGTGAACAGGCCCATATCGCCTTGGTTGCCGTAGGGCACAGCAGTGACGGCTTCGCTGTATTTGATCTGGGTGAACTGGGTGCGCAGACTCTCGTGATACGGAACCAGCCGCATGAGGTCGAAGGCCAGCTTGTTGCGAACCCGGGTGAGATCCCAGGGGTGCTTGTTGAACTGCAAGGTCTGTTCACCGAACCAGGGCGGCGCCGCCTTGTCGAGTTTGATGCGATAAGACTTCTGTTCGGCCTCCCGCGTGCTGCTGCCGCGCACACGCATCTTTGCGTCTGCTGCGACGATATTGCCGTCGTTGCTGGTGATCTTGACCTTGATTTCAGGCACGCAGCCGTCATTTCCATCTTCGTCAAGATTGACCGTACTCAACAGGACCTTTCCGCCCGGATAGCTGTCGGCCGGCGGCGTGGTCAGCGTGCTGTCGCAGCTCTTGTCGGACTTCAGATAAGGCCCTTTCTTGGGTGCGGCGGTGTCCTGGTATTCCACATTCAGTGTCAGCAGCGAGGGCGGCAGCGCGGAGTTGCCATCGACCGGATTACCGTATTCAAGGTACATGGCCGCGAGACGCTCATGGGGCAGGTCTTCGGCGCTGGGTACAAAAGGCGATGCAGTGACAGGCGTTTCCCCCCCGGTATTGCCTCCTCCGGGACTGCCGCCCCCGGGGTTGCCGCCGATAGGAGTGCCATTCCCTCCGGTGCCGCCGCCATTTCCGGCCGAGGGGGAGCTGTCGCCCCCGCCCCCACATGACGCCAGAAGGAGAGAAGCACCCAGCACGGAAGCCTGAAACCAATGAGCGTGCGCGATTTTGTACACGATAGTTTCTCCCTTTTAAAAATTGATTTTTATTAGCTTTAATCAATTTATTGCACCAAACTGTTTTTTGTGCATCAGGGTTTACATGAGAGAAACCGAACTCGTGCCGTGCTTTCCACTCGAAGCACATCCCTCCCTGCCCATTGACCAGGAGCAATCAACACAGGCAGGGTTTGGATTTCCCGCTTCGCAAGCCGGCTTGTTCCGCGTCAAGATGGATGGCCCGAAGCGGGCGGAAACGGGGATGGGCGCCCGGCGCATGCGATGGCCTGGGATGCATGCATGGATGCCCAGGCGAGCAGGCCTCGCGGAACCCTTAAGCCGTGCTTTCCGGCTCCAGGCTCTTGACCAGCACCGCGGCCTGGGTGCGGCTGTAGCACTCGAGCTTTTTTAGAATCGCCGTCACATGCACCTTGACTGTGTTTTCGGCCAGGCCCAGCTCGTGGGCGATCTGCTTGTTGAGCAGGCCGTCGGCAATGCACAGCAGCACGCGGAACTGCTGCGGCGTGAGCTGGGCCAGCTTGGCCGCCAGCGCCGCGTCGGCCTCGGAGCGTTCGGCGGCCATGGGCGGGAACCAGCTGCCGCCGTCGAGCACCGTCTCTATCGCCAGCGCCATGTCCTCGGCCGGCGCCGACTTGGGGATGAAGCCGGCCGCGCCGAACTGCTGGGCACGGCGGATCACGCGCGGGTGCTCGTTGGACGAAACCACCACCACCGGTATCTCGGGGTATTCGCCGCGCACATGCAGCAGCGAGGAAAAGCCGCGCGCGCCCGGCATGGCCAGGTCCAGCAGCACCAGCTCCAGCTCGGGATGCTCCTGCAGTGCGGTGCCCAGGGTGGCCGCGCTCGCGGCCTCCACCGTGCGCATCTGTGCAAAGCGCTCGCGCAGCACCTGTATCAGCGCTGTGCGGAACAGCGGATGGTCGTCGGCAACGAGAAAGGTGGGCGCGGGCATGGCCGCAGTCTGCCATGCCCGGGGCCTGCCTGCATGTCGGGAAACGATATCCCGTACCCCGTTGCGCCGCCCGCCTGCAGGATCACCGTTCCCCGGGCTCGGCAGCCTTCAATCCAGCTTGATGTGGTTGGCCGCGATCACGCGGCCCCACTTGCCGCGCTCGCCGCGCACGAACTCGCCCATCTGCTGCGCGCTGCCGGGCATGGGCTCCACGCCCATGGCCGCAAGCCGCGCCTTGGTGCGGGTGTCGGCCAGGGCATGCTGCAGCGACTGGCTGAATCGCTTCACCACCTCGTCGGAGCTGCCCACAGGCACGACGACACCCTGCCAGGCATAGCCTTCGAAGCCCTTGAGGCCTTGCTCCTGCAGCGTGGCGACCTGGGGCAGCACGGAGACGCGCGCGGGACTGGCCACGCCGATGGCTTTCACCTTCTTTTCGCCGAGGAAGGGAATGATGGTGGCGCTGTCGACCCACATGGCCGGAATCTGGCCGCCGATCACGTCCTGCACGGCCGGCGCCGCGCCGCGATAGGGCACATGGGTCATGTTGGCAAGGCCTGCCTGTTCGCGGAACAGCTCTCCGACCAGGTGGTGGGGGCTGCCCAGTCCGGCCGACCCCCAGCTCACGCCTGCTTTCTGCTGCCGGGCCCAGGCGACGAACTCCGTCAGGCTGGAAGCCGGCACGTCGTTGTTGACCACCAGCAGCATGGGAAAGCGCACCAGCATGCCCACGGGCTTGAAGTCGCGCTCGGCGTTGTAGTTGAGCTTGCTGAACAGAAAGGGATTGGCCGCCAGCGTCGCGAAATCGGCCGTGAACATCAGGTTGCCGTAATCGCGCGAGCGGGCGCTGTATTCGGCCGCGATATTGGTGCCGGCGCCAGGCTTGTTGTTGATGACGATGACGCGGCCCAGGTGCTGCCCCATGGACTCGGCGATCACGCGCGCGACCACGTCCGAGCCGCCGCCGGCCGCATAGCCGACCACCCATTCGAGCGGCTTGTCCTGGGCCCAGGCAGCGGGCATGCCGGCGGGTATGACGGCACTAAAGGCCGAGCAGGCCAGAGTGGCCAGAAACTGCTTGCGTTGCATCCTTGTCTCCGTTTTGTATGCGGCGCCCTTGGCTTGGGCGTGGGCGCCTTTGTGGGGATGGCAGGCCGCCGCACGGGCAGCGGCGCGCGGGTTCAGGCGGCCGCGTGCACCGGGGCCACCGGCGTCACGGCGCCGCGCTCGGCCGGGTCCGCGCAGGCAGGCGCGAGTCCTGCACTGGCGCGGGCCAGTTCGAGCGCATGCAGCAAGGTGCCCTGATGGCCGATATGGTTGGCCAGCAGCAGCACGAGGCGGGCATTAAGGGCATGGCTCTGCGCGGTTTCAAGCCCCTGGTGGGTGGCGATCAGGGCTTCGTAGAAATCGTCGCAGGCCTGCAGATTCGGATGGGTGGACAGCAGCATGGCGGTCTCCTGTAGATGATGCCGGAGCGGGTCAGGCGGTGGCGAGGATGGCGCCCCCGGCGCGCTCCAGTGCGACGCGCACGCCGGCCTCGTCGGGGCGGCGCCAGCGCGCGCAGACATGCTGGTCGGGCCGCAGCAGATAGCTGGTGCCGGGCCGTGCATCGAGGCGCCGGGCGGCCAGCCCCTGTGCGTCGATCAGGTCGGCCTGCGCGGCATGGGCTTCGCCCTCGGCCGCGATCGAGAGATTGCGCACGCCGTCCAGCTGCCGCGCCCAGGGCGGCGTGGGGCCGAAATGCAGCAGCGTGAAATCGGGACCCAGCGCGCGCAGCAGCCAGGCCGTGCCCTCCTTGCCGGGCCGGCGCATGGGCGCATCGGCCAGCACGGCGCCGGGCAGCTGCGTGCCCTCGAAGGCATCGCTATCGGGCGTGTTGAGCGCCGAGCCGTGCAGCGTGGCGGGCACCGAGAGCCGGCCGCTGTTGACGATGCGCCGCGCGAATTCATGCTCGCGCGCCAGGTCCAGCACGGCATCGCGGAACAGGCGGCTGATCTCGCTCTTGGGCGTGATGAAGTCGGTGGCCCGCGTGGAGTTGCGGATGTTTTCGTCGGCCGCGTACTCGCGCTCGGCGCCATAGGTCTCGATCAGCGCGGCCGGGGCCTGGCCGCGCAGCACGCGGTCCAGCTTCCAGGCCAGGTTCTCGGCATCCTGCACGCCGCTGTTGGCGCCGCGTGCACCGAAGGGCGAGACGCCATGGGCGCTGTCGCCCGCGAAGACCACGCGGCCGTGGACGAAGCGGTCCATGCGCAGGCAGGCAAAGGTGTAGACGCTGGCCCATTCGAGCTCGAAATCCGCCTCCTTGCCCAGCAGCGCACGGATGCGCGGCAGGATGTTCTCGGGCTTTTTCTCTTCTTCGGGATCGGCGTCCCAGCCCAGCTGGAAGTCGATGCGCCAGACATCGTCGGGCTGGCGGTGCAGCAGCACGCTCTGGCCCGGGTGGAAAGGGGGATCGAACCAGAACCAGCGCTCGGTGGGAAAGTCGGCGCGCATCTTCACGTCGGCGATCAGGAAACGGTCGCGGAAGATGCGCCCATGGCTTTCCTGGCCCAGCATGGCGCGCAGCGGCGAGCGCGAGCCGTCGCAGGCCAGCACCCACTGCGCGTCGATCGCGTAGGTGCCGTCGGGCGTTTCCACCGTGAGCAGCGCCCCGTCCTCGCGCGGCGCCAGCGCCGTGACCTTGCTGTGCCAGCGCAGGTCGATCAGCGGCAGCTGCAGCGCGCGCTCGACCAGATAGGCCTCGGCGTAGTACTGCTGCAGGTTGATGAAGGCCGGGCGCTCGTGGCCGTCTTCGGGCAGCAGGTTGAACGGGTACAGCGGCTGGTCCCTGAAGAAGACCTTGCCCAGGTTCCAGGACACGCCCTTGTCCACCATGGCCTGGCCCACGCCCAGGCGGTCCCAGATCTCCAGCGTGCGCTTGGAAAAGCAGATGGCGCGCGAGCCCGTGGACAGCTTGCAATCGTTGTCCAGCAGCACCACGCGCTGGCCGCGCTGGGCCAGGTCGATGGCCAGCGACAGGCCCACCGGACCGGCGCCGACGATGACCACCGGATGCCGTACCGGCGCCTGCGCGTCCTGGTCCGGATGGCGCACATAGGGAATCTGGATGGCCTGTATGTCTGCGCCGCTGCCGCGCAGGGCATCCAGCGGAATGGCTGTAGTGGACATGGCTTGTGATGCTTTAAATTCAATAGCTTCCAGCGCTTGAAGGACCACGATTTCAGCCACTTATCCGGCTGAAACCATTGAAACAAAGTCGCAAGCAGCTCCTGTTTTCTACCCCGGTGCATGCACCGCCCCTTTAGCCAGGGACGGCCAGCAAGGGCCGCCCCGCAGCAGGGGCTGCCCCAGCAAAGGCCGTCGTCCCCCTTCCTGGGGAAGGCGCGCAGCGCCCCAGGGGGTCAGCCTTCTAATTCCTGCCACATCTCGCGGTCGCGCTCGGCCGTCCAGATGCGCGGGTCGGCATGGCCCGAGGCCTCGTCGTAGGCGCGCGTCACGTCGAAGGGCATGCAGTGGTTGAAGATGACCCAGTGGCCGTATCGGGGCTGCAGCTTGGCGAAGGCGGCTTCATAGACCTTGCGCAAGTCCTGCCGGGCATCGGCTCCGGCCTTGACCTCGTTCCAGAGATCGCTGATGAAGGCGCGCGTGCCGGCCAGGCCGGCCTGCACGTCGGCCGGCGTCTGCAGCGCCGCGCCGCGGCCGGGCACCAGCTTTTCGGGCTTCAGGGCCGCGATGGCGTCCAGCGTCTGCGGCCAGTCCTGGAAGTAGGCGTCGCCGGCATAGGGCGTGGCATCGAACTCGACCAGGTCGCCGCTGAACAGCACCTTGTCCTGGGGCAGCCAGACCACGGTATCGCCCTTGGTGTGGCCGCGGCCCAGCTGCAGGATCTGCACTTCGAGCCTGCCCAGCCACAGCGTCATCTTGCCGGTGAAGGTGATGGTGGGCCAGGTCATGCCCTCGGGCACGCTCTCCACGCTCTGGAACAGGCGCGGGAAGCGGCCGATCTCGCTGGCCTTGTCCTGCTCGCCGCGCTCGACGATGAGGTCGTAGGTGTCCTGGCTGGCGATGATGTGCTCGCAGCCCTCGGCCTTGTAGGCCGAGGCGCCCAGCACGCGCACCGCATGGTAGTGGGACAGCGTCACGTACTTGATGGGCTTGTCCGTCACGGTCCGGATGCGGCGGATCACGTCCTCGGCCATGACCGGCGTGGCCTGGGTGTCGATGACCATCACCGCGTCGTCGCCGATGATGATGCCGGTATTGGGGTCGCCCTCGGCGGTATAGGCATAGGCGTGCTCCGAGAGTTGGTCGAAGCTCACTTGCTTGACGTCGAGGTCGGCGGCGGAGGCAAAGGTCTTGGTCGTCATGGGCTGTCCGTTTTTGAATTGAACAAATGCATTTGTTTTTATTGAATGACCGAATGCTAGGCAAAAATTCACCATAGGACAATTCATTCAACCTAATGAAAAACCCCAAGACCACTGCCCGCTGCCGGCCAGCGGCGACAATCGGGCCATGCGCGATGCCGACACCTCTCCGAACGTCTCCAGCCCTTCCTTCGACGCCGCCGAGGACGAGCCTGCGCGCGGCTCGCGCGGCATCCAGAGCGTGGAAGTAGGCGGCCAGCTGCTCAAGGTGCTGGCGCGCACGGGCCGTCGCATGGCCTTGAAGGACCTGGCCCGCGAAGCCGAGATGACGGCGGCCAAGGCCCATCCCTATCTGGTGAGCTTCTGTAAGCTGGGCCTGATGGAGCAGGACCGCAGCAGCGGCCACTACGGCCTGGGGCCGCTGGCCATCCAGATGGGCCTGATCAGCCTGCAGCAGGCCGATCCCGTGCGCATGGCGATCGCCGAGCTGCCCGCGCTGGCGCAGGAAGTGGGCTATACCGTTTCGGTGGCCATGTGGAGCGGCCAGGGGCCGACCATCATCCGCGTCGAGGAAGGGCCCACCCATGTCTACGTGGCCATGCGCCACGGCACGCCGGCCTCGCTGCGCCACACGGCCACGGGCAAGATCTTCGCGGCCTTCGGTGCGCCGCAGCGCATCGAGCCGCTGCTGGCGGCCGAAGGCCACAGCCTGGACGAGCCGGCCTTCGCCCGGGAGCTGGAAACCATCCGCGCCAGCCATCTGAGCGTGGTCGAGAACCAGCTGCTGTCGGGCGTGAGCGCGCTGGCCGTGCCGGTGTTCGACGGCTTCGGCCAGCTGGTGCTGGCGATTGCGGCCATCGGCCCCTCCGTCACGCTGGCGCTGGACCCGCAGGGCCTGCCCGCCCAGCGGCTGCAGGCCCAGGCGCGCCGCCTGTCCCAGCGCCTGGGCGCCCCGGGCATGCAGCCCGAGGCCTGAGCTCCAGGTCTAAGGGCGGTATCCCATCGAGGCGCTGACCCGCGCCGCCTCGGCGCGCAGGGCCAGCGCCACCTTGCCTTCGGGCTCGGCATCGAAGCCGCCGCTGGCGCCCAGCGCGCACAGCACGGCCACCACATGGCCCGTATAGTCGAACAGGGGCGCGGCCACGGCGCTGATGCCGGGCAGATTGGTATCGCGGATGGCGGCGCAGCCGGCTGCCCGTATCTCCTCGCGCAGCGCCTGCAGCGGCTGCCGAGCATCCAGCAGGGCCCGCCGCGCGGGCGGGGCCGCTGCCAGCTCGCGCTCGGCCAGGGCATCGATCTGGGCGCTATCGTCCATGAAGGCAAAGAAGGCGCGGCCCGTGGCCGACCACAGCAGGGACATGACCGAGCCCACGCGCGCATTCACGGTCACGGGCAGGCTGGGCTCCTCGATGCGGACGATGGTGGGCCCCAGATTGCCCATGACGGCCACGAAGCTCGTGACCTGCAGGCTTTCGCGCAGATGCACCAGGGCAGGCTCGGCCATGCGGATCGGGTCGTTCTGGCGCATGGCGGCCAGCCCGATGCGGATGGACTCGCGCCCCAGCGCGTACTGGGTGCCGCCGCGGTCCTGCTCCACCAGGCCCTCGGCCATGAGGCTGGCCAGATAGCGGTGCACCTTGGCCGGGCTCTCGTCCACCGCCGCGCCTATGGCCGTGAGGCTGGCCCGCCCGCCCAGGTCCGCCAGGGCCTTGAGCACGGCCAGGCAGGTCTCGGCGGCCTGCACGCGCTGGCGCCGCGGGCCGCGCTCCGATCCGGCCTCGCCGCCCTCTGCCGGTACCGGCCCGGAATCTTGTGTTGCATCGGATTTCATAGCTGGCAGTGCATTCCAGGAAACGTTTGCCGCCGATTTTCCCGAGATTTTTGCGGTATCTCGCGGGTTATCCCTCGGCATAAATTACGCAATGCGTAGAAAAATTACGCAAACGCATTACAACGCAAACGCGAGGCCCGGAGCAGCCCCGTAAACCCGCAATCCCCTGGAGACAACACCGATGCAAAAACGCCTCTTCACCGCCTCGTTCCTGGCCACCAGCCTGCTCTGGGCCGCGGGCGCACCCACAGCCGCCCTGGCCCAGGACCGTTTCCCCAGCAAGAACGTGCGCTGGATCGTGCCCTATGCGGCCGGCGGCGGCTCGGATTTCCTGGCCCGCACCATAGGCCAGGCCTGGGGCGGCCAGGTGCACCAGCCCATCGTGGTGGACAACCGCCCGGGCGGCAACACGGCCATCGGCGCATCGGAGACCGCGCGCGCTCCGGCCGACGGCTACACCGTGCTCTCGGCCGACAACGGCACGCTGATCTTCAACCCCGTGCTCTACAAGAGCCTGAGCTACAACCCCGGCAAGGACCTGGCGCCCGTCACGCTCATGGGACGCTTTCCCATGATCCTCGTGGCCGGCCCCGGCACCCAGGCCAGGACCGCCAAGGAATTCCTGGCCGAGGCCAAGGCCAGCAAGGAAGGCATCAACTACGCCTCGGCCGGTGCGGGCAGTCCGCACCACCTGGCCATGGAGCTGTTCAAGAGCGAGGCGGGCCTCAAGCTCACGCATGCGCCCTACCGCGGCGCGGCGCCGGCCCTGGCCGATGTGGCGGGCGGGCAGATTCCCGTGATGATGGTGGACCTGGCCGCAGGCGCGGGCTTCATCAAGGGCGGCAAGGTGCGCCCCCTGGCCGTGGCCAATGCCACGCGACTGCCCCAGCTGCCCGATGTGCCCACCTTCGGCGAACTCGGCCTGCCCCAGGTGCAGGCCGCCGCCCTGGTCGGCATGGTGGCGCCTGCCAAGACGCCGGCCCCGGTGATCGCCGCACTCAACAAGCAGGTCGTGGCCGCGATCAACGAGCCCGCCGTCAAGCAAAAGCTCATCGACTTCGGCGTCGAGCCCGTGGGCAACACACCCGAGCAGTTCCAGGCCCTGATCCAGAGCGAGAGCACGCGCTGGCACAAGCTGATCAAGGACCTGAACATCACGCTGGATTAAAACGCTCCCCCTGAGCGGCTACGCCTTGGCGGCCCCGCCGCTTCCCCCTCTCTCGCTGCGCGGGAGGGGGACGACGCCCTCGCTGCGGGGCGGCCCTTGCTCGGCGCCCCTGAGTCGGGACATGCCTAGTCCAGACGCAGCGCCATGGACTATTGACCCGTCTCCACTATGAACGCTTCTGCCGCAAAGACTTGCCCCATCGACCACAGCCAGCTCACCCGGCCTTCGGGCCAGACCGGCCCCACCGGCTGCCCGGTGAGCCACGGCGCCGCCGCCTTCGACCCCTTCAGCGATGGCTACCAGCAGGACCCACCCGAATACGTGCGCTGGGCGCGCGAGCAGGAGCCCGTGTTCTACAGCCCGCAGCTGGGCTACTGGGTGGTCACGCGCTTCGACGACATCAAGGCCATCTTCCGCGACAACATCACCTTCAGCCCGTCGATCGCGCTGGAGAAGATCACGCCCACGGGCGAGGAGGCCAACGCCGTGCTGGCCTCGTACGGCTTTGCGCTCAACCGCACCCTCGTCAACGAGGACGAGCCGGCCCACATGCCGCGCCGCCGTGCGCTGATGGAGCCGTTCACGCCGGAAGCACTCAGGCACCACGAGCCCATGGTGCGCCAGCTGGCCCGCGAATACGTGGACCGCTTCATTGACGACGGCCGCGCCGACCTCGTCGACCAGATGCTGTGGGAAGTGCCGCTCACCGTGGCCATGCATTTCCTCGGCGTGCCCGAGGACGACATGGACACGCTGCGCCAGTACAGCATCGCCCACACCGTCAACACCTGGGGCCGCCCCAAGCCCGAGGAGCAGGTGGCCGTGGCCCATGCCGTGGGCAACTTCTGGCAGTACGCGGGCAAGGTGCTGGACAAGATGCGCGCCAACCCCGAGGCCGACGGCTGGATGCAGTACGGCATCCGCAAGCAGAAGGAGCTGCCCGAGGTCGTCACCGACTCCTACCTGCACTCCATGATGATGGCCGGCATCGTCGCGGCCCACGAGACCACGGCCAATGCCACGGCCAACGCCGTCAAGCTGCTGCTGCAGCACCCCGAGGCCTGGCAGGCCATCTGCCGCGATCCTTCGCTGATTCCGGGCGCGGTGGAGGAATGCCTGCGCCACAACGGCTCGGTCGCCGCCTGGCGGCGACTGGCTACCAAGGATGTGGTGGTCGGCGGCCAGCCCATTCCCGCCGGCTCCAGGCTGCTCATCGTCACCTCGTCGGCCAACCACGACGAAGGGCATTTCGTCGATGCCGACTTCTTCGACATAGAGCGCGACAACGCCAGCGACCACCTGACCTTCGGCTACGGCTCGCACCAGTGCATGGGCAAGAACCTGGCACGCATGGAGATGCAGATCTTCCTCGAGGAGTTCACGCGCCGCCTGCCCCACATGCGGCTGGCCGAGCAGGAGTTCAGCTACGTGCCCAATACCTCGTTCCGCGGCCCCGAGCACCTGTGGGTGGAATGGGACCCGGCGCAGAACCCCGAGCGCACGAATCCCGCGCTGCTGCAGCTGCGCCAGCCCGTGCGCATCGGCGAGTCCTCGCATGGCCAGACCAGCCGCAGCATGCGGGTGGACAGCGTGGAGGCCATCGCCGAGGACGTGCTGCGCGTGCGCCTGGCGGCGGCCGACGGCCGCCAGCTGCCGCGCTGGACCCCGGGCTCGCACATCGACCTGCAATGCGGCGATACGGGCATCTCGCGCCAGTATTCGCTGTGCGGCGACCCGCAGCAGGCCGGCACCTACGAGATCGCCGTGCTGCGCGAGGAGCACAGCCGCGGCGGCTCGGCCTGGGTGCACAGCCATCTCCAGCCCGGCATGCAGGTGCAGGTGCGCGGCCCGCGCAACCACTTCGTGCTCGACGAAGGCGCCCGGCACCTGATCCTGGTGGCCGGCGGCATAGGCATCACGCCCATCGCCGCCATGGCCGCGCGCGCCAAGGCGCTGGGCATTCCATACGAAATCCACTACAGCGCCAGGCAGCGCAAGCGCATGGCGCTATTGGAATCATTGCAGGCCCTGCATGGCGAGCGCCTGCACGTCTACGCCGGCGAGGAAGGCCGGCGCGCCGACTACGGCGCGCTGCTGGCCGCCGTGCGCCCCGGCGCGCAGATCTATGCCTGCGGCCCGCAGCGCATGCTCGACGGCCTGGAGCAGGCCAGCCGCCACTGGCCCGAGGATAGCCTGCGCGTGGAGCATTTCTCCACCACGCTGGGCGCGCTGGACCCGAGCAAGGAACACGGCTTCGAGGTCGAGCTGCGCGAATCGGGCATCACGCTGCAGGTGCGCAGCGACCAGACCCTGCTCGACGCGCTGCGCGGCGCCAACATCGACATCGAGAGCGACTGCCGCGAAGGCCTGTGCGGATCGTGCGAGGTGCCGGTGCTCGCAGGCGATGTGGACCACCGCGACATGGTGCTCACGCGCAGCGAGCGCGCGGTCTGCACCAAGATGATGAGCTGCTGCTCGCGCGCCAGGACGAAGGACGCAAAGATCGTGCTGGGGCTGTAGCCCCGGCATCCGCCTTCAGTCCGCCAGCGCGGGCTCGGGCAGGCTGCGATGCCGGCCTGCCCCCGCATCGTGGGACTGCAGCTTGAAGCCGGCCACCACTTCGGCCAGCTGATGCGCCTGCTGCTGCAGCGATTGCGCGGCCGCCGTGGCCTGCTCCACCAGCGCGGCGTTCTGCTGCGTGCTCTGGTCCATTTGCGTAACGGCGCTGCCGACTTCGGCAATGCCCCGGCTCTGCTCCTGGCTGGCATTGCTGATCTCGGCGACGATGGCCGTGACGCGATTGACGCTCTCGACCACGCCCTGCATGGTGGTGCCGGCTTCATGCACCAGGCGGCTGCCGGTGCTGACCTGGCTCACTGAATCGTCGATCAGCGCCTTGATCTCCTTGGCGGCCTCGGCCGAACGCTGCGCCAGCTGGCGCACCTCGGCGGCCACCACGGCAAAGCCGCGGCCCTGCTCGCCGGCGCGCGCGGCCTCCACGGCCGCGTTGAGCGCCAGGATGTTGGTCTGGAAGGCAATGCCGTCGATGACCTGGATGATGTCCACGATGCGGCGCGCCGAGGATTCGATGCCGCCCATGGTCTGTACCACCTGGCCCACCACGGCGCCGCCCTGCGTGGCCACTTCGGAGGCATTGCCCGCGAGTTCGCTGGCCTGGCGCGCGCTGGCCGCGTTCTGCTGCACGGTGGCGGTCAGCTGCTCCATCGCGGCGGCGGTCTCCTCGAGCGAGCTGGCCTGCTGCTCGGTGCGCGAGGACAGGTCCTGGTTGCCGCTGGCGATCTCGCTGGTGGCGATGCGCACCGATTCCGAGGACTGGCGGATGCGCAGCAGCACGGCGGCGATCTTGTCGGTGAAATGGTTGAAGGCCGTGGCGATCTGGGCCAGCTCGTCCTTGCCCGCGGTGTCCAGGCGGCGCGTCAAATCGCCCTCGCCCGAGGCAATATCCTCCAGCGCATCGCGCACGGCAAAGAGGCGGCGCAGCAGGCGGTTCACGCTGGCCGACAGCAGCGCCACGGCCGCCGCCACGCACAGCGCCGCGATCAGCATTTCCATCTGCAGCAGCTTGTTCGCCGCGGCCGTGGCCTCGGCCTTGTCCACGGCCACGCCCAGCAGCCAGGGCGTGCCGTCCACGCGAGCCGCATAGACCAGCTGCGTTGCGCCATCCACGTCCACCTCGGCGCTGCCGCCGTCCTGCGCCAGCTTCTGCAGCAGGGCTGCATCGAGCTGCGCCGCGATGGCGGTGGAAGGCTTCATGACCAGTTCCGCCTTCGCATAGGCCAGGATGTTGGACTGCCCGTCCAGCAAGAACGCAAAGCTCTTGCCCGTGGCATGGATGGCGTTGACCTTGCGCGTGACGGTGTCCAGGTGCATGTCCGTACCGACCACGGCCGTGTACTGGCCCGCCGACCCCACGGGCTCGACGAAGCTGATCGTCAGCTTGCCGGTGCTGGCATCGATGTAGGGCGGCGTCACGCCGGGCTTGCCGGCCTGCACGGCCTGCTTGTACCAGGGACGCTCCGTGCCCACATAGTTCTCGGGCATGGGATGGGCGAACACATGGGCGCCGCTGGCATAGACGAAATAGGTGTCGTCGAAATCGCCGGCCTGCTTGGCCGCCAGCAGGAAGGGCACGGGTTCCGGCTTGCCCACGGCCTGCTGCAACGAGCTGGTGATGCGCTGCTTGTCGCGCACCCACTCGGCAAGGTCGTCCGCATGCAGCCGCGTGAGCTGGCCTATGCGCTCGTTGAGCGACTGCCCGGCACCGCTGCGCACAGAGAAAAAGGTGGAAAGCGCCAAGGCCAGCAGGGAGAGCGTGGTGATGGCGACGCAGATGCCGATGAGGCGTGCGCGCAAAGTGTGGAACATAAAAAGCGACTCCGGATAGGGTAAAAAAATTGTGGCGAAGTCGCAGCAAGAAATATGCCGCGATTACGCGGCGTGCACAGGCCTTTTTCACCGCTTCATGCCAGCCGCCAAGGCCCACGGCCACGCTCGGACGGCGGCAGGCGGCGACAATACCGGCCATGACTTCTTCCACGCCCCACAAGGCGGCCCCCGCCGAGCAGCGTCTGCGCACGCTGGACACCACCCGTATCGACGACACCCGCATCAAGGCCGTGCGCCCGCTGCTGACGCCGGCACTGCTGCAGGAATGGCTGCCCGCGCCCGATGCCGCCCAGCAACTGGTGGAAAGCAGCCGCGCCGCCATCTCGCGCGTGCTGCACGGCCAGGACGACCGCCTCATCGTGGTCGTCGGGCCCTGCTCCATCCACGACCACGACCAGGCCATGGACTATGCGCGCCGGCTCAAGATCCAGGCCGACGCACTGGCCCAGGACCTGCTGGTGGTGATGCGCGTCTACTTCGAGAAGCCGCGCACCACCGTGGGCTGGAAGGGCTATATCAACGACCCCTACCTGGACGGCAGCTTCGCCATCAACGAAGGGCTGGAGCTGGCGCGCCGCCTGCTGCTGGACGTGCTGGCCGAGGGCCTGCCCGTGGGCACGGAGTTCCTGGACCTGCTGAGCCCGCAGTTCATCAGCGACCTGGTCAGCTGGGGCGCCATCGGCGCGCGCACCACCGAGAGCCAGAGCCACCGCCAGCTGGCCAGCGGCCTGTCCTGCCCCGTGGGCTTCAAGAACGGCACGGACGGCGGCGTCAAGGTGGCCAGCGACGCCATCCTCGCGGCCCAGGCCTCGCATGCCTTCATGGGCATGACCAAGATGGGCCAGAGCGCCATCTTCGAAACGCGCGGCAACCAGGACTGCCATGTGATCCTGCGCGGCGGCAAGCAGCCCAACTACGGCGCGGCCGACGTGCAGGCCGCCTGCGAGATGCTGGAAAAGTCCGGCCTGCGCCCGCAGGTGATGATCGACCTCTCGCATGCCAACAGCAGCAAGCAGCACCGCCGCCAGATCGAAGTGGCCGCCGACATCGCGGGCCAGATCGCCGGCGGCGATGCGCGCATCACCGGCGTGATGATCGAAAGCCACCTGCACGAAGGCCGCCAGGACATCACGCCGGGCCGGGAACTGCAGTACGGCGTGTCGCTGACCGATGCCTGCATCAGCATGGAGCAGACGATTCCCGTGCTGGAGCAGTTGGCGGCGGCTGTGCGCCAGCGCCGGGCCGCACGCGCATAACGCGGCCTGCCATCAAAAGCAAAGCCGCCGGCACTTGCCGGCAGATTGGTCAGTGCAGATTCATTTCAAAACCAGGTACCGACAAGCGCCTGCCGCTTCGGTTTTCATAGCTCCAGCGTCAGCCTCAGCATGTCCTTGTGCTGCACGCCCCGTTCCCACAGCGGTGTTGTGTAGTTGAGCAGGAAGAAATCTCGCTCGATGTCGGTCACGCGAAAGCCCGCGCGCTGGTAGAACAGCAGCTGGTCGCCAAAGCTGCCCGTTCCCACCTCCAGCTGCCGGACGCCGCGCTCGCGCGTCCAGGTAATGGCGCGCTGCAGCAGGGCCGAGCCTATGCCATGCTGCTGCCAGGCCGGGGCCACGGCGATATTCATCAGTTCCCAGGCCTGCTGGCCGTCGCCCAGCGGCACCAGCACGCAGACCCCGACCAGCGTGCCCACGCCGCTGGGCGTGAGCTGCTGCGTCAGCCGGGCGGCAAAGCAGGTGGAGCCGGGCAGGTAGCGCCTGACCTTCTCGCGCGACGGATCGGCCAGCAGCAGCAGCGGCCAGGGCGCCTCGGCCGGATTCATGCTCGTCACATGCCAGGCAGGAGAAGCGGAAGCAGGTGCGGAACTCATGCGCACCCTTCCGCCAGGAAAAGCCGCAGGCGCACGGGCCGGGCGCAGCCGCCGGGCGGGGCGGCCCTGTCCGCTGCTGCGTCTGCCTGCTGCAAAGCTTGTTCACGCGCCATGTCCACTTTCCGTGCGGACGGCATGCCTGAACGCCGTCCGCCTGTTGCTGTTGTCAATGCCCATAGGGTAGCAGCCGGCACCGCCTGCTGCGCAAAACCGCAGCCGCCATGCAAGAACAAGCTTCTCGCCCTCGGCCGTGCCGGCCTGCACCGGCATCACATGCCGGCGCCGTGCAGCCAAATCGATTGTGGTTTATACTTACCAAGGGTTAATACTTAGTTGTTAACCCTAATGAACGGTGTTGAGATGCCCGCCGTTCCCTGCTTGCAGTGCATCTCCGGATTACCAAAGGAACATTCACCATGCGCCAAGCCATTCAATCCCTGATCAGCTTTATCCAGGAAGCCCGCGAATTCCACCTGGAAGTCGCCAACCAGTAAGCAACAACCAGGTTGCTGCAGAAAGAGCCGCTGATCGAAGCGGCTTTTTTGTGCCTGCACGACGCCATGTCGGACAGGGAAGCTGGTAGTTCTGGCGGCCCGGCACAGGCCCGGCAGGCAGCCGCCGCATCAGGAGCTGGACGACAGCTTCATCAGCACCAGCCCCGTGACGATCAGCACGGCCGCGCCGATGCGCAGGGGCGTGACCTGCTCGCCCAGCACGGCAATGCCCACCACGAAGGCGCCCACGGCACCGATGCCGGTCCAGATGGTGTAGGCCGTGCCCAGCGGCAGCGAGCGCATGGCCACGGACAGCAGGCCGAAGCTGGCCGCCATGGCCACCAGCGTGATGAGGCTGTACCTGAGATTGCTGAAGCCCTGGGACTGCTTCATGGTGAAGGCCCAGACCACTTCCAGAATGCCGGCGACCAGCAGATAGACCCATGCCATAACAAATTCCCCCGGATGTCGATGGCCAGGCCGTCCCGGCAAGCGCGCAAGTGCATGCGCATGCGTGCGGCATCTGCGATGCCCTGCAGGGCCGTCCCTGCGCACGATGGAAAGACGATGTTAGGCGGTCATGGCGTACCGGACCAAAACCCGCCGGCCGCTGGGTGGTTGGCATGCCACAAGGGCATCGCGCTTCGCGGGCGCCCCCAAAGGGCCTGAATCGCAGGCACACTTGCACGCCATGCACTTGCTGCCACTTTCCATCGGATCCGCATGCTGACCGGTCTGAACCATCTCACCCTGGCCGTGACCGATCTGCCACGCAGCATCTCGTTTTACGCCCGGGTGCTCGCGTTCAGGCTGGATGCGCAGTGGCATGCCGGCGCATACCTTTCACTGGGCGAGCTGTGGCTTTGCCTGAGCCTGGATCCGTCCCGTGCCATGGCCGAGAGGCCGGACTACACGCACTACGCCTTTTCCGTGGCGCAGGACGACTTCCCGGCCTTCGTGGCCCATGCCCGCAGGCATGGCGTCCGGCAATGGAAGGACAACCGCAGCGAAGGCGATTCCTTCTACTTTCTGGATCCGGATGGACACCGGCTGGAGGCCCATGTGGGCTCGCTGGCATCCCGCCTGGCGCGCTGCCGGCAACAGCCCTACGCAGGCATGGTTTTCTACGACTGACCGGCCGTGGCGACTTCCACCTCGGCCTCTTGCAGCAGCAAGATATTGCCCACCGTGGCCCCGTAATGGGTGGCCACGCGCTTGCGCTGCTTGAGCACGGCCCTGTCCTTGCTGACCAGCACGGCGCGGTGCTGGCTGGCCAGGTCGAGGAAATGCTGGTCGTCCGGATCGGTGCAGGTGAAGCGGATCTTGGGCGCCTCGGCCACGTACTCCACGGCGGCGTCGAACGCGGCCAGCACGCCTTCGGCCGTCTTGCCGTAGAAGGCCACGCGCGGCGCGATCTGGCTGTAGTGCAGCACGCGCTCGAGCTCGATGCGCTGGGCCCGGTCGGCAATCCAGCGCAGCTCGCCGCGGGCCACAAGCTCGCGGATCGGCGGCACATGCGGATCGTCGAAGATCAGCAGATCCAGCACCACATTGGTGTCCAGCACCACGGGGCGCGGCAACGGGCCCTCGTAGCCGTCGTTGCACGACGGCCACTTCAAGACGATCTTCATTGCGCGCTGCCTTCGGCGGCCGGTGCGTCGCCGTCGCCCTTGCGGGGCTTGACCGCCCCCTTGACCATGTCGAAGCGGAACAGCCGGCATTCGATGGGGCCGTTCCACATGGGCGTGCGGCGCGATTCCTTGAGGCGCATCTTGCCGGGCAGCTTGAGGTCGGGCGTGAGCATCCAGGCGCTCCAGCCGCTGTAGTTCTTCTTCCAGTGCGCGGCCAGCTGGCTGAAGAACTCGCCGCCGTCCTCGGTCTGCGCGGTCTCGCGGCCCGCGCGCTCGACCACGCCCATGCGCTCGCGGGCATTGCGGCCGGCGCTGCCGGCTGCGGCGATGCGCTCGCCGTAGGGCGGGTTGAGCAGCATCATGCCGGGCTGCCCGCCGGGCGGCATGCGCTGCAGCGCGTCGCCGCCACGCAGCTGCACGGTGTCGGCCACGCCGGCGCGTTCGGCATTGCGCTGCGCAAAGTCCACCATGCGGAAGGAGATGTCCGAGCCGTAGATGCCCACGGGGCTCTCGGGCAGGATGCGGCGCTCGGCCTCGTCCAGCATGGCTTCCCACACATGCTTCTGGAACGGCACCAGCTTCTCGAACGCGAAGCTGCGCAGAATGCCGGGCGGAATGCGGCGAGCGATCTGCGCGGCCTCGATCACCACGGTGCCGCTGCCGCAGCAGGGGTCGTACAGCGGCTGGGGCTGGGGCCCGTGCGGGTCCCAGCCCGTGGCGGCGATCATGGCGGCGGCCAGGGTTTCCTTGAGCGGCGCGTCGCCCTTGTCTTCGCGCCAGCCGCGCTTGAACAAGGCCTCGCCCGAAGTGTCGATGTAGATCGTGGCTTCGTCGGTGGTCAGGTGCAGGTGCACGCGCACATCCGGGTGGCGGGTCTCGACGCTGGGGCGCTCGTCGCCGCGCTTGGCGCGGAAGCGGTCGGCGATCGCATCCTTCACGCGCAGGGCGGCGAAGTTGAGGCTGGTCAGCGGGCTGTGCTGGGCCGTGGTCTCGATCTTGAAGGTCTGGCGCGTGGTGAACCAGATCTCCCAGGCCACCTCGCTGGCGGCACGGTACAGGTCGTTCTCGTTGCGGTACAGCGTCTGCGACAGCTGCACCAGCACACGCTGGGCCAGCCGGCTGTGCAGGTTCAGAAGCATGGCGTCGCGCCACATGGCGCGCACGTGCACGCCGCCGCGCCCGACCATCAGATCATGGCCCTTGAGGCCGGTGATGGCATGGACCTCGTCGGCCAGAAAGCCCTCGACGCCGGCGGCGCAGGGCAGAAACAGGTGCAATTGGTTCATAGCAGGGCGCCAAGGATACGCGAGACGCCCCGGCCACGGGGCGCGGTGGGCTACTGCGGCAGGGTGAGGGCTCAACGCCGGAATATGACTGAAAACAGCCTCATGCACCCATGCATCAAGCGCTCGTAGCTCCTTTTTTTGACAATCCGTCCTCTTTCAGAACGTCACACCGGAGATCAGCATCACATTGGCATACGGCGTGCATTCGCCGGTGCGCACAATGGCCCGGGCCGTGGCGCACTGGTGCTTGAATTCCTCATGCGGGACGACGGCGCCCAGGCTTTGCGCCCATAGGCCGGGCAGCCAGTCCGGCAGCTGCGTGCGGCCGGCCATGGTTTCCTGCGCCAGCACCACGCGCTCGACCTGCATTTCGGCCGCCACGGCCTCCAGCACCTGGGCCAGCGACGGCACGCCGGGGCTCACGGCCAGGTCGATGCGCTCCACGCCGTCCGGAATCGGCAAGCCCGCATCGCAGACCACCAGCTTGTCGCCATGGCCCAGGCGGGCAATGACCGAGGACAGCGGCGCATTGAGCAACAGGCCCTTCTTCATGCCTTCGCTCCTTCCACGCGGGCTGCGGCAAAGGCCTGTACCTGCGCGCGCAGCGGTATCGAGGGCTGTGCGCCGGCCTTGCCTATGCACAGGCTGGCCGCGTGGATGCCCCAGGAGACGGCATCGGCCAGCGGGCAGCCTTCGGCCAGATGCGTGACCATGGCACCCAGAAAGGTATCGCCGGCCGCCGTGGTGTCCACCACGGGCACTTCTGGCGCCGGATGGAGGGAGACATGGGGCGTTCCGGCCGGGCCGCCGAGCGCCACCGCGCCCTGGGCCCCCAGCGTGACGACGACCTGGCGCACGCCGCGCGCCAGCAGGCCAAGGCCCGCGCGCGCGGCGGACTCGGGCGTGTCCACGGCCTCGCCGCTCAGAGCCGCCGCCTCGTGCTCGTTGACCACCAGCGTATGGATCAGCGGCCACCAGTGGGCGGGCACCTCGCGCACGGGAGAAGGATTGAGCACCACGCTGCAGCCGGCCGTGCGGGCCGCGAGCAGCGCCTGCTCGACCACGGGCGGCGGCGTCTCGAACTGCAGCACCAGGAAGTCGGCCTGGCCCAGCGCATTGAGCAAGGCCTCCTCGGGCAGCTCCAGCCGCGCATTGGCGCCGGGCACCACGCAGATGCGGTTCTGCCCGCCGGGCTCCACCATGATGACCGCCGTGCCCGTGGGCACGCCCTCGTGCACGCTGACGTTGTCCATGTCCACGCCGTCGCCATGCAGGGCCAGCCGCAGCGTGTTGCCATGGTGGTCGCGGCCCACGCTGCCGAACAGCGAGACCTGGGCGCCGTGGCGTGCGCAGGCCACGGCCTGGTTGCCGCCCTTGCCGCCGGGCAGGTAGTGCAGGTCGCTGGCCGCCACGGTTTCGCCTGCGCCGGGCATGCGCTCGAGCGTGAGCACCACGTCCATGTTGAGGCTGCCGACCACGACGATGCGCGCGCCGCCGTGGGGCAGCAGCGCCTTCTGCGCGGCGTCCAGTCCCGCGCTGCGGGGCAAGGCAGAGGATGAAAGCGGGGCCACCATGGTCTGAACTCCTGCTGCGACGTTACAAAAGACCGCATGCCATTCTCGCGCACGCGCTTCAAGGGGACTGGCACGCCCCCGGCCAGAGGCGCCCGGCAAGGGCCGCCGGGCAGCCACTCCGCCGCGGTACAGGGGCATCACCCGGTCCTGCGCTGGCGCACGGTATCCACGATCACGGCCACCACGATCACCGCGCCGGTGATGATGCGCTTGCTGGGTTCGCTGGCACCGATCTGCGCCAGCCCGGCTTCGAGCACCGCAATGATGAGCACGCCGAAGAAGGTGTTGACCACCGAGCCGCGTCCGCCCATCAGGCTGGTGCCGCCGATCACCACGGCGGCGATCACCTGCAGCTCCATGCCCAGGCCGGCATTGGGATCGGCGGCCTCCAGCCGCGCCGACTGCATCAGCCCGCCCAGGCCGGCCAGCAGTCCCGTGAGGGCGAACACGGCAATGCGTATGGGGCGCGGATCGACGCCGGCCAGGCGCATGGCCTCCTCGTTGGTGCCTATGCCCACCACGTAGCGGCCGAACACCGTGCGGCTGAGCACCAGCTGGCCCAGGGCCACCACCAGCAGCGCGATGAAGAACGCGGCCGACAGGCCGCCGACCCACGGCGCGGCCAGGGCCCCCATGGCATCGCCCACATACTGGGTGCGCGAATCGGTGACCAGGTAGGCGGCCCCGCGCACGGCTTCCAGCATGCCCAGGGAGACGATGAAGCTGGGCAGTTGCCATGCCACCGCGATGCCGCCCGTGGCCGCGCCGCAGGCCAGCCCCACCAGCAGGCCCAGCGCGGCCGCGCCCCAGGGGTTGAAGTGCCACTGCAGCACGGCCGCCGCGCTGATGGCCGCGCTCAGCGCCAGTACCGAGCCCACGGACAGGTCGATGCCCGCGATGATGAGCACAAAGGTCATGCCCACGGCCATCACGGCCAGCGCCGGGATCTCGTTGGCAATGGACAGCAGCGTCTCGCGCGTGAGGAAGTATTCGGACAGGCTGCCGAACAAGGCCATCATGGCGGCCAGCACCACCAGCAGGCCCAGGTAAGTGCCCAGTTCCTGCCGCCAGGCACTGCGTGGCGCAGGCATATCGCCGGCAGAGCGGCTCGAAGACGTGGATGGATTCATGGCTGCGCCCTCTTTGCCTGCTTGCTTGTTGCGTTCCCGGGTCCTTGCTCGCCGGGCGCCGCCTCGCCAAAGGCGGCTTCCAGCAAAGCCTGCGCAGTCCACTGGCCGCGCTCGAAGGTGGCGACGATGCGGCCCTCGTGCATGACGCTGATGCGGTCGCACAGTTCCATGAGCTCGCGCAGGTCGCTGGAGACCACCATCAGCGCCTTGCCCCGGGCCGCCATGGCGTCCAGCTCGGCATACAGGTCGGCGCGCGCGCCCACGTCCACGCCGCGCGTGGGCTCGTCCAGCAGCACCACCGGGCAGTCGCGGTGCAGCCAGCGCGCGAAGATCACCTTCTGCTGGTTGCCGCCGCTCAGGGTGCCCACGGGCTGCTCGGTATCGCGGGCGCGGATGCGCAGGCGCTTGACCATGCGCTGCGCCAGCCCGGACTCGGCCGCCGGGCGCAGCCAGCCGCCCCGGGCCACGGCCTGCATGCCGCTGAGCGAGGTGTTCACGCGGATCGACTGGGGCAGCAGCAGGCCCTGGGCCTTGCGGTCCTCCGTCACCAGCGCAATGCCGGCGCGCATGGCCTGCATGGGGCTGCGCCAGTTGGGCACGGCCTTGCGCGCCGCCGTTCTCGCGCCCTGCGCCATGCCCTCTCCGGTCAGCTCGATGCTGCCGGCCTCGGCCCGGTCCGCGCCATAGAGCAGGCGCAGCAGCTCGGTGCGGCCGGCGCCCACCAGCCCGGCCACCCCCAGCACCTCGCCGGCGCGCAGCTCCACATCCACGCCCTGCACCCGCTTGCCGCGCCGCAGGCCACGAGCACGCAGCAGCACGGGCCCCGCCGTTCGCCGCGGCCGGGCATCCAGCGACTCCACCGCATGGCCCACCATGCGCTCCACCAGCGCAGGCTCGCTCAGGCCCTGCATGGGCAGCACGTCGACCAGGTGTCCGTCGCGCAGCACGGCCACGCGCTCGGCCACGCGCTGCAGCTCTTCCAGCCGGTGCGAGACATAGACCAGGGCCACGCCCCGGGCCTTCATCAGGTCGATCTGCGCGAACAGGTGCTCGATCTCCCTGGACGTGAGCATGGCCGTGGGCTCGTCCAGCACCAGCACACGGTTGCCGTCGCGCAGATTGCGCGCGATCTCCACCATCTGCTGCAGGCCTATGCCCAGCTGCCCCACGGGCGCCATGGGGTCGATGTGCTCCAGTCCCACCTTGGCCAGCTGCATGCGGGCCTGGGCGGCCAGCGCGCCGCGGTCCACCCAGCCCAGGCGCTGGGGCAGGCGGTCCAGCAGCAGGTTCTCGGCCACCGTGAGCGTGGGCACCAGGCCCAGCTCCTGCAGCACCATGCGCACGCCCAGGGCTTCGGCCTGGGTGCGCGAGCGCGGCGCAAACGGCTGCCCGTCCAGCGCCATGCGTCCCCGCGTGGGCTCCACCAGGCCGCACAGCATCTTGGCCAGCGTGGACTTGCCAGCGCCGTTCTCGCCCGTCAGCGCCAGGCATTCGCCCGCGCGCAGCTCTAGCGTGACGCCATCGAGCACGGTGCTGGGACCGTAGTCCTTGCCCATGCCCTCCAGCGTCATCGCCACTGCACCGCGCCCGGGCCGAAGATCATTCATCGCAGCCATCTCGGCACTCCCGCATGCATCGTCATCGCATGACCCTGGCGCCGCCCCGCAGCAAGGCTGCCGTCCCCGCAGGAACGGTGCCGAAGGCGACTCGTGGGGAGGTCATTTCGTCACGAGCACCACGTCGGTCTTGACCTCGGCCGGCATCTGGGCCTGCGGGGTCTTGTTCTTGACGGCCTTGAGCGCTTCCTCGATGCCGAACACCGCCTGCTTGGCTGCGAACTGGTCGGCCGTGGCCAGCACCCGGCCGTCCTTGAGCATGGGGTGTATGGCCTGGATGTTGTCGTAGCCCACGACGAAGACCTTGCCTGCCTTGCCCGCGGCCTTGACGGCCGCCACCGCGCCCAGCGCCATGGAGTCGTTGCCGGCCAGCAGAGCCTTCAGGTCCGGATGCTCGCGCAGCATGCCGGCCGCCACGGTGTTGCCCTTGTCGATTTCCCACTGGCCGGACTGCACGCCCACCACGGTCATCTTGCCGGCTTCCATCGCATCCTTGAAGCCCGCCGTGCGCTGCTGCGCATTGGTGGTGGTGGAAACGCCCTCGATGATGCCCACCTTGTCGCCGGCCTTGAGCTGCTTGGCCAGGTAGTCGCCCACCAGCCTGGCGCCGGCGCGGTTGTCCGGGCCTACAAAGGGGATCACCAGGCCTTTTTCCTGGAGCGCGGCGGGGTCCAGCCGGTTATCGATGTTGACCACGCGCACGCCGCGGTCCACGGCGGTCTTGAGCACGGGCACCAGCGCCTTGGAATCGGCTGGAGCGATCACCAGCGCATCGACCTTCTGCGCCACCATCTGCTCCACCATCTTGATCTGGGCGGCGGTGTCGGTCTCGTTCTTGATGCCGTTGCTCAGCAGCGTGTATTCGCCGGCGTGGGCCTTCTGGTGGGCCTTGGCGCCGTCCTCCATGGTGCGGAAGAATTCGTTGGCCAGCGACTTCATGACCAGGGCCACCTTGGGCTTGTCCTGGGCCCGGGCCGCAGGGCCCCAGGCACCCGCCAGAGCCAGTATCGACAGGCCCACCGTAACCACCGCATGACGACGTTGCAACATAGCGCTCTCCCGGGCCTGGGCCCTTGTGACGTGGATGAAACCGGCCGCTCGCATGCGCCGGCGAACGCTCTCTTATAGGCCCTGGGCTTGCCGCAAGAAGTAGGAAAAATCCTCTGCTGCCCACCACAAGCGTTGCTCTACAAACGCGCGCCGCGGCAGCGGCATGATGGGCGCCAAGGAGAAAACCGCATGGAAGAAATCAGCTGGAACGACTTCATGAAAGTGGAGCTGCGCGTGGGCCGCGTGGTGCAGGCCGAAGTATTCAAGGAGGCACGCAAGCCTGCCTACAAGCTGCAGGTGGACTTCGGCCCCGAGCTGGGGTTGCGCAAGTCCAGCGCCCAGATCACCCAGCTCTACCAGCCCGGGGACCTGGTGGGCCGCCTGGTGGTGGCCGTGGTGAATTTTCCGAAGAAGCAGATCGGCCCCCTGATGAGCGAATGCCTGGTGACGGGCTTTCACAATGCCGACGGCCATGTGGCGCTGTGCGTGCCGGATGGCGATGTGCCGCTGGGCACGCGGCTGCTGTAGCCGGCCGCAGGCAAAATGGGCTTCATGGACACTGCATTCAATCCCCTGGTACGCGTTCGCACCGTCACCGCCTTCGTCAGCATGCCCGCAGATGCCGTGCTGTGGCAAAGCTGCCTGACCCAGGCCAAGCAGCAGTGCGATGCCGTGGCCGATGCCATCGAAGCCCGGGGCTACCAGGTGCAGTCCATACGCATCGTGAGCAATCCGTTCGGGGAATTCATCGACGTTTCGGGTCTCGAGCCCGCATTGGCGGATCTGCAGCGCATCACGCAAATGCTCGGCGCCATCAACACGGGCAAACGCCGTATCCGCTTTGCCATCGGCGAGGCGCGCACCGCGCAGGAAATCGCGCTGCTGCCCTGGCTGATTGCCGCCCACGGCGACCTGTGCAATGCCTGCGTCAACATCGGCCTGGACGGCAATGGATTCCTGCAGGGCGAGCTGCTGCAGGCCAGCGTGCAGGCCATCCAGGAGATCGCCCGCAGCACGCCGCGCGGCGAGGGCAATTTCAATTTCACGGTCAACTTCAACTGCGCGCCCGGCATTCCCTACTTCCCGGCCAGCTACCACCGCGGCCGGCACCACGGCGCCCTGGTGCTGGGGCTGGAAACGCCGGACCTGCTGGTGGCCGTGCTCGCCGGACTGCAGGCGCAGCGCCGGCAGCTGGACCACGCGGCCTGGCTGCAACTGGCCTTCGATCATCTGAGCCGCTCGCTCACCGAACATGCCACCGCCATCCAGCACTGCGCCGACCGGGTGGCGCTGGCCGATGGCTGGCTTGTCGCGGGCATGGACACTTCGGCCGCGCCGTCCAGGTCCTGCGCCTCCATGGTCGATGTCTACCGGCTGCTGGGCGTGCCCCACTTCGGCGCCAGCGGCACCGTGGAAGCCTCGGCGCTGCTGACGCGGGTGTTCAAGTCGGTGGCCGGCGTCACGCAGACAGGCTTCAGCGGCCTGATGCTGGCCGTCACCGAGGACGAGGGCCTGGCCCGGGCCAGCCTCGACGGCGAGTTCGACATCCGCGCCCTGCTGACCTACAGCAGCGTCTGCGGCATTGGCCTGGACACCGTGCCCATTCCCGGCGACAGCAGCGCAGAGCAGATCGCCGCCGTCATGCGCGACACCGGCACCATGGCCTACCGCCTCAACAAGCCGCTGACGGTGCGGCTGTTCCCCGTGCCCGGGCTGGCGGCCGGCGACCGCACGGCCTTCGAGAGCGCGGACCTGTGCAACTGCGCCGTGCTGGCATTACCTTGATTCCCCCTGAGTCGCTTTGCGCCTTCCCCCTAAAGGAGGACGACGGCCTTTGCTGGGGCAGCCCCTGCTGCGGGACGGTCCTTGCTGGCCGTCCCTGGCTTGGAGCGCGCCCATCTCAAAGGCCACTTGATCTGCCCCATGCCCCTGCTGGGGGGTGATCGGTAAAATCCGGGCTTATGGCAAAAATCATCGTCCTGGCATTGGTGCTGCTCTTTTTCGGCTGCGGGCTGTACATGCACCTGCGCGGCAAGGTCCGGCACAAGGTGCTGCGCCAGCTGTTCGACCACTCGACGTTCACGGCACCGTTCAACGTCTTCATGCTGATGTTCAGCAAGGTGCCGCGCACGCCTTACCTGCCCACCAGCACCTTCCCCGAGCTGGCACCGCTGCAGGCCAACTGGCGCGAGATCCGCGAGGAAGCCGTCAACCTGCACAAGAACATGCAGATCAAGGCCGCCGCCAACAACGACGACGCCGGCTTCAACTCCTTCTTCAAGACCGGCTGGAAGCGCTTTTACCTCAAGTGGTACGGCGATGCCCACCCCTCGGCCATGGAGCTGTGCCCCAGGACCACGGCCCTGGTCAAGTCCATTCCCAGCGTGAAGGCGGCCATGTTCGCCGAGCTGCCGCCAGGCGCCAAGCTCAACCTGCACCGCGACCCGTATGCGGGATCGCTGCGCTACCACCTGGCCGTGCTGGCGCCCAACGACGACCGCTGCATGATCGAGGTCGACGGCCAGCCCTACAGCTGGCGCGAGGGCGAAGGCGTGATCTTCGACGAGACCTACATGCACTGGGCCGAGAACCGCAGCGAGGGCAACCGCATCGTGCTGTTCTGCGACGTGGAGCGGCCCATGACCAACCGCTTCGCGCAGTGGCTCAACCACTGGCTGGGCAAGAACGTGGTGGCCGCGGCCAGCTCGCCCAACAACGAAGGCGATCCGCGCGGCTTCATCAGCCGCATCTTCAAGATCTCGTTCTACATGGGCCAGTACCGCCGCCGCTTCAAGGCCTGGAACAAGACGGTCTACAAGATCACCAAGTTCGGCCTCATGCTGGCCGCGCTGGCCCTGCTCATCTGGTGGCTTGTGCCGAACTGATGCGCTGAAGGCCTGCGCGCGCTGCGCCGCCAATGGCCTGATCCCGGGCCCGCCAAAAAACCGCCCTGCGCTGCAGAGGCGGTTTTTTACAGCGCCTTGCGCAAGGTCGTGGTCGGGATCTTGAGCTGCTCGCGGTACTTGGCCACGGTGCGGCGCGCGCATTCGATGCCCTGTTCCTTGAGCATGTCGGCCAGCTTGGCATCCGACAGCGGCTTTCGGGGGTCCTCGGCATCGACGAACTGCTTGATCAGCGCGCGCACCGCCGTGCTGGACGCGCTGCCGCCGGTCTCCGTGCCCAGGCCCGAGCCGAAGAAGTACTTGAGCTCGAACGTGCCCTGGGGCGTGGCCATGTACTTGGCCGTGGTCACGCGGCTGATCGTGGACTCGTGCAGGCCCAGCGCATCGGCGATGTCGCGCAGCACCAGCGGGCGCATGGCCAGCTCGCCATGCACGAAGAAGTTCTTCTGCCGCTCCACGATGGCTTCGGACACGCGCAATATGGTGTCGAAGCGCTGCTGGATGTTCTTGATGAACCAGCGCGCCTCCTGCAGGCGCTGCTGGAGCAGGCCATGGCTTTCCTCGCCGCGGTGGCGGCGCAGCACGCCCGCATAGACGTCGTGCACCTTGAGCTGGGGCATGACGTCCGGGTTCAGCCGCACCGCAAACTCCACGCGGCCCGCACCTGCGCGCACCGGGCGCACGATGACGTCCGGCACCACGATCTGGCGCTCCACATTGGCAAAGCGCCTGCCCGGGCGCGGCTCCAGGCGCGCAATCAGGGCCATGGCCTCGCGCAGCGCTTCCTCGCGCGCGCCACACAGGCCGGCCAGCTTGCGCACATCGCGCCGGGCCAGCAGGTCCATGGGCTGGGCGCAGATGGATTGCGCCAGCTGCAGCAGGGACAGGCGCGCGGGCGTCGTGCCTTCGTCCTCGGCCTGCTGCAGCAGGTCGCGCAACTGCAGCTGCAGGCATTCGGCCAGATCGCGTGCCCCCACACCGGCGGGCTCCAGGCTCTGCAGCAGCTTGAGCGCGATGGCAAAGCGCTGCTCCAGTTCCTCGCGCTCTTCCAGGTCGCCACCGGCCAGGCCGGCGGCCAGCTCTGCCAGCGGCTCCTCGAGGTAGCCGTCGTCGTTGAGCGATTCGATCAGAAAGCTCAGCGCCGCGCGGTCTTCCGCGCCCAGGTGCAGGCTCAGCGCCTGGCGGTGCAGATGGTCGGTCAGGCTTTCATGCTCGCGCGCCAGGCTGATGGCGTCGTTTTCTTCGTCATCCGCCTGGCGGCCCTTGGCCGCCGGAGCTGCAGAGATATCCCATTCGCTGCTGCCTTCGCCGCCCCACTCCCCGTCCAGACCGCCGGCGTCGCCGTCGTCCGGGCCGTCATTGCCGCCGGTGTTCCATTCCAGCGTTTGCGGAGTTTCGGCGGGTGCGGGTTCCGCTATGAATTCGGAAGCTGCTTGCGCCTGGTATTCCGAATTCTCAGAGCGAAATTCATCTGCAATCAAGGATTCATTGGCGCTGGCAGCTATTGCTTCGTGAGCATCGGCTTCGCCTTCCGTCTCCCGTTCGAGAAACGGATTGTCGTTGAGCATCTGCTCCACTTCCTGCGCCAGCTCCAGCGTGGACAGCTGCAGCAGCTGGATGGACTGCTGCAGCTGCGGCGTGAGCGACAGATGCTGGGAGACCTTCAGCGACAGGCCAGGCTTCATGGACGCCTACATCCTGAAGTGCTCGCCCAGGTACACGCGGCGCACGTCGGCGTTGTCCACGATTTCCTCGGGCGTGCCCTCGGCCAGCACATGGCCGTCGCTGATGATGAAGGCGTGGTCGCAGATGCCCAGCGTCTCGCGCACGTTGTGATCGGTGATGAGCACGCCGATGCCGCGGTCCTTGAGGAAGCCGATGATGCGCTGGATCTCGATCACGGCAATGGGGTCGATGCCGGCAAACGGCTCGTCCAGCAGGATGAAGCGCGGCTGCGTGGCCAGGGCCCGGGCGATCTCCACGCGGCGGCGCTCGCCGCCGGACAGCGCCAGCGCGGGCGACTGGCGCAGGTGGTCGACGCGCAGCTCCTTGAGCAGGCTGGTCAGCCGCTCCTCGATCACTTCGCGCGTCAGATTTTTGCCCTGCTCATCCTTTTGCAGCTCGAGCACGGCGCGCACGTTGTCTTCCACGTTGAGGCGGCGGAAGATCGACGCCTCCTGCGGCAGATAGGACAGACCCAGGCGCGAGCGCTGGTGGATGGGCATGTTGCTGACGTCATGCTCGTCGATGAAGATCTGCCCGCCGTCGCTGCGCACCAGGCCCACGATCATGTAGAACGAGGTGGTCTTGCCCGCGCCGTTGGGGCCCAGCAGGCCCACGACTTCGCCCTTCTGGACGGAAAGCGAGACATCCTTGACCACCTTGCGGCTGCCGTAGGACTTGGCCAGGTGCCGGGCCTGCAGACGGCTTTCGGCCACGGCGTTGCTGCTGTCCATGCTCATTATTTCTTCTCGCCGCCGATGGTCAGGCTCTGGCGCAGGGGTTCGCCGGCAGGCACGGCCGGCTTGGCCGCGGCCCCCGGGGTCGCGCCCGGCGTGCCTTCCTTGGGCGCCATCACGGCGCGCACGCGGCCGCCCTGGCCCACCGAGGAGCTGGGCAGCCCGCCGCTGGTCTTCTGGCCGTCGACGGTGTAGACGTCGGTGATGTTGTTGTAGACGATGATCGAGCCCGTCACCTCGTCGCTGAGCTGGCCGCCACGGTAGCGGCGCATCTCGCCGCGGCGGATGAACTTGACGATGTCGGCCTTGCCGTCGTACTCGATGGTCTCGCCCTCGCCTTCGATGAATTCATCGGGCTGGCCGCGTTCGGTATCGCGCTTCTGGCGGAAAAAGGCGCGCTTGCCCGGCTCGGCCTTGACCACGCCGTACTGGTAGCCCTCGGCATCCTGGCGCACGTCCAGCTGGGCGCCGCGCAGCACGATGGTGCCCTTGGTCATCACCACATTGCCGGTGAAGACGCTGGTCTGGGCCAGTTCGTCGTGGCGCAGCGCGTCGGCTTCGATGTTCATGGGCTTGGCGCTGTCGGCCTTTTCGGCCTGCGCCATGCCGGCAAGGGCGGCCAGGGCCGCTGCCAGCACGAGGAGGGAAAGTCGTTTGGTCATGGAGGGCACGTTTCTTGCATACATTGTAGTCACACCCTTGGTCCGGACCCCGCCAGAAAAAAGCCCGCACAACGGCGGGCTGTCTGCAAAACGCTGGCGCAGCTTGGTGAATCAGGCCTTGCGGCTGGAGGCAACCAACTGGTCCACCACGCGCAGCACATTGGTCATGTTGCCGGCCTTGGTGCCGTCGGTGTAGTAGCGGCCGGCCACGCCCAAGGCGGGCACGCCTTCCACGTCATATTCCTGCTGCAGCTGCGTGGCCTTGCGCACCTGGTTGGCCACGGAGAAGGAGCCAAACATCTCCTTGAACTTGGCCATGTCCACGCCCTGCTTGCCCATCCAGTCGAAGATCTGGTCTTCCTTGGACAGGTTGATGCGCTCCACGTGGATGGCATGGAACACCTTGGCATGCATGGTGTTCACGAGGTTCATGCCTTCCAGCGTGTAGTAGAGCTTTTGCTGGGGCACGAAGGAGGCATTGAAGGCCACGGGCACGCGGTGCACGACCACGTCGGCCGGCGCCGCATTCTTCCAGGCCGCAAACTGGGGCTCGAAGGCATTGCAGTGCGGGCAGTTGTACCAGAAGAACTCGATCACCTCGACCTTGCCGGCAGGTGCGCTGACCTGGGCGGGCTTGGCCAGCTTGACATAGTCCTTGCCTTCCTTGGGCGCGGCGGCCTGGGCCCAGCTGGCGGAGGTGCCCAGCGTCAGGGCGCTGGCGGCGGCAGCCGAAGCGGCCAGGGAAAAATCGCGGCGTTTCATCTCAACAAACTCCTTGAGTTCAAGTCTGCAATATCTGAGGCGCCTGCCTCGCAAAAGTTCAACCAGCGCACAACTGGTACACCCCAAGCAAGAGACGGCCAGCAAGGGCCGCCCCGCAGCAGGGGCTGCCCCAGCAAAGGCCGTCGTCCCTCTTGGGGGCGCCCTGCCAGGGGAAGCCGCGCAGCAGCTCAGGGGGGGCAGCGCTACTTCGCCGCCCGCACCAGCGTCGATTCCACGCCGGCGCCGTCGAGCTTGCCCTTGAGTTGCTCGGCATCGTCGCGCTTGGTGAACGGGCCTACGCGCACACGAAAAACGGTGATGCCGTTCTGCTCGCGCTCGCTGATGCGGGCTTCCCAGCCCAGCATGGCCAGCTTGGCGCGCTGGGCCTCGGCCTCGTTCTGGCGGCGGAAGGCGCCGGCCTGGACGAAGTAGTTGAATCCGCTCTCGGCGGCCTGGGCCGCCTGCGCTGCCTTGTCCTTTTCCGCCTTGGCCTTGTCGGCCTTGTCGGCGGCGGCGGAGCGCTGGCGCACCAGGTCGCCCAGCGGGTCCGTGGAGGACGGCGCCCCATGGCCTGCGGCCGGCGTGCCAGGTACCGCAGGCACGGCCGGCACCGCGGGCGTACCGCCGGCCACGGCCGGCGGCTGCACGGTGGCCGGTGCGGCGGCGCCGGTCGCCGGCTCGTTCGCGCCGGGGGCTGCCGGAGCCACGGCCGGGGGCAGCGGCGCCTTGCTTTGCAGCGGCGCGTTCGGGTCCCAGTTGCGGTTGCGTTCGGCTTCTGCCGCATCGCGGTCCGTGTTGTTGCCGCCCTTGTTCAGGAACGGAACCGGCACCTTGGTCACATACACGGCGACGGCCAGCGCAGCGCCCAGGCCGATGATCATGCCGAAGATGAGCCCCAGGATGGTGCCGCCACGTTGCTGTTTCTTCATAAGTCGCTTATCGCAGTGTCAATTACATGCGCTCGGGTGCGTCCACACCCAGCACGGCCAGACCATTGTGCAACACCTGGGCCGTGGCGGCGACCAGGGCCAGGCGTGCCAGCCTGACCTTTTCGTCGTCGACCAGGATGCGCTCGGCGTCGTAGTAGCTGTGGTAGCTCGATGCCAGATCGCGCAGGTAGAAGGTCACGTCGTGCGGCGCATTGCCTTCGGCGGCGGCCGTCAGCATCTCGGGGTACTTGGCCAGCATCAGCATCAGGGCCTGGGCCTGCGGGCCTTCCAGCGCCGACAGGTCCACGTCCTGGAGGGCTTCGACTCCCGCGCCCCCCTGCTCCTGCCAGCCACGCAGCACGGACTGGATCCGCGCATGGGCATACTGCACGTAGTACACGGGGTTGTCGTTGTTCTGGGCCACGGCCAGGTCCACGTCGAAGGTGTACTCGGTGTCGGGCTTGCGGCTGAGCAGGAAGAAGCGCACCGCGTCCTTGCTGGTCCACTCGATGAGGTCGCGCAGCGTGACGTAGGAGCCCGCGCGCTTGCTGATCTTGACCTCTTCGCCATTGCGCACCACGCGCACCATGGTGTGCAGCACATAGTCAGGATAGCCGGCGGGAATGCCCACGTCGGCGGCCTGCAGGCCGGCGCGCACGCGGGCGATGGTGCCGTGGTGGTCCGTGCCCTGGATGTTGACGACCTTGGTGAAGCCACGCTTGAACTTCTGGATGTGGTAGGCCACATCGGGCACGAAGTAGGTGTAGTGCCCGTCGGACTTGCGCATCACGCGGTCCTTGTCGTCACCGTAGTCGGTGGACTTGAGCCACAGCGCGCCGTCCTGCTCGTAGGTATGGCCGTTGGCGATCAGGCGCTGCACCGCGTCCTCGACATAGCCGTTGGTGTAGAGGCTGGACTCCAGGTAGTACTGGTCGAAGCGCAGGTTGAAGGCCTGCAGGTCCTTGTCCTGTTCGTTGCGCAGGTAGGCCACGGCGAACTGGCGGATGTTGTCGTAGTCCTCGACATCGCCGTTGGCGGTGAATTCGCGGTCGTCCGCCTTGACGGTTTCCTTGTTCAGGAAGGCCTGGGCAATGTCGGCGATGTAGTCGCCGTTGTAGAACTTCTTGGATTCCGGGTTCTCCGGATCGGTGGGCCAGCATGCGTCGCCGGGCTTGAAGCCCTTGGCGCGCAGCTGCGTGCTCTTGGTCAGCGTGTCGATCTGCACGCCCGCGTCGTTGTAGTAGAACTCGCGGTGCACCTTCCAGCCCTGGGTGGCGTAGAGGTTGCTGATGGCGTCGCCGATGGCGGCCTGGCGGCCGTGGCCCACGTGCAGCGGGCCCGTGGGGTTGGCCGAGACGAATTCGACCAGGATGTTTTCACCGCGGTCGGCCTGGTAGCCGAACCTGGCTCCTTCAGCGAGCACTTCGCGCACCACCTGCTGCTTGGCGGCGGGCTTGAGGCGGATGTTCAGAAAGCCGGGACCGGCGATCTCGATGGCATCCACCCATTGCCGGAAGGCCGGCGTGGCTTCGAGCGCGGCCTTGAGCTGTTCGCCCAGTGCGCGCGGATTGGCCTTCAGGGGCTTGGCCAGCTGCATGGCCGCCGTGCAGGCGAAGTCGCCATGGGCTGCCACCTTGGGATTTTCAAACGCAGCGCGTGCGCCGGCGCCGGGCGATAGTGTTTCGAGCTCGGCAGCCAGGGCCGCGAGCAATTCCTGTTTGACGGAGAGCATCGGGCGATTTTACGTGGGCGCCCGCATCCATGCTGCGGCCAACGGGCAATTGCGCGGCGCACGGGCCACGGCGCGTTGCCGCTACATGCCGCGCGCCCAGAAGATGGCGACCACGGCGATCACGGGGATCACATGGGCCTGCCACATGACCCAGCGGCGGGTCTGGGCGATGGCGCCCTCGGAAGGCAGCTGGCCCGAGGCGTCCAGCGCCCGTTTCCAGCGCCGGAACGCGAGGGTGGGCTTGATGGACAGCAGCGCGCCGACGACGAACAGGGTCATCTTGAGATGGAACAGGGGCGAGCCCGTATAGCCGGCAAGGCCCTTGACGCCCCAGAACAGGCGGGCCAGACCGGTGAGCAACAGCAGCACGGCAACGATGCCGTAGATGGCATCGAGCCGCGCCAGGCGCTGCACCACCGCGGCATTCATCCATTCGCTGCGGCACAGCGCCGCCTGGCTGGTCACAAAAACCACCAAGGTCAGGATCGCCAGCAGGTGAAGGCTGGCCAATACGGCTTCAAGCGTCATGGTTTGTCTGTAGATGCTGCAGGTGCGCCACACTATCGCACAGGAGCCGCAGCCCAGGCAAAGGCGCCCGACCCCATTCGTGCGCCTTTGCGCCTGCGCAACCGGCTGCATCGGCGGCCGCAAGCCAAACCGCCCTTCAAGGGGCCGTGGTCGCAGAGGTCAGCTCTCGGGGCCGGTGCGCCAGAAATCGGGCTGGTCATAGTGGTGCTTGAGGTAATCGATCCACATGCGAACGCGCAGCGGCATGTGCTTGCGCTGGGGAAAGATCACGAAAATGCCGTTGGGCGGCGCCGCGAACTCCTCCAGCACCGGCACCAGGCGGCCGGCGGCGATCTCGGACTCCACCTCCCAGGTGCTTCGCCAGGCAATGCCCCAGCCCCCCAGGCACCAGTCGTGCAGCACCTGGCCGTCCGAGCAGTCCAGCGGGCCGCCGGGCTTGAAATGCACGACTTCGCTGGTGCCGCTTTCGGGATGCGGAATGCGGAAGGCCCAGCCGCGCGTCTGCGAGGCATCGCTGGACAGGGTCAGGCAGTCGTGCTGGGTCAGCTCGCTGGGATGGCGGGGAATGCCGCGGCGCTCCAGATAGCCGGGCGTGGCCACGCACAGGCGGCGGTTGTCGGCAATGCGCACGCTGACCAGGGCCGAATCGGGCAGGTCGCCCACGCGCACCGCGCAGTCGAAGCCTTCGCCGGCCAGGTCGACCACGCGGTCGGACAGGTTCAGCGAGATCGTCACCTCGGGATGCAGGTCGCGAAAACGCGGCACCAGCGGCGCCACATGGCGGCGGCCGAACCCCGCCGGCGCCGTGATGCGCAGATGGCCCGTGGCCTTGACGCCGCCGGCCGAGACGCTGGCCTCGGCATTGGCCACGTCGGACAGCAGGCGCTGGCAGTCCTCCAGGAAGGCGCTGCCTTCGTGCGTCAGAGAGATGCGGCGCGTGGTGCGCACCATGAGCTTGACGCCCAGATGCTCTTCCAGCGCATCGAGGCGCCGCCCCATGATGGCCGGCGCCACGCCTTCGGCCTTGGCGGCCGCCGTCAGGCTGCCGCGCGTCGCCACTGATACAAAAGACTCAAATGCTTTGAGCTTGTCCATGACTGCTCCTGTATGGTTCTTTCTTGTCTCCTGCACAAAGCATGCGCTATTGATTCAAGAGCGCATACCGCACAAGCAGCCTTTATTTCAGGGATAACTTATTCTTTATTTCTTCTAACTCGGGCGTCAGGCGCTATCAATTTCCGCATCTTATTGAAAAGCGGAAATTTCGACGCACTGTCATATGAAACGCATTTTTCGTCTATTTTTACCCACAAGTCATGAGTTAGTTAGAAATTTGTGAATTTATATACCTAAATATAAAAATTTGCACAAGCCTGACGCGTCCAGTCGTGCAGCAAGGCCTATCCGGCCGGAGCTACCGCATTTTTCTCAACAGCGACAATCATTTGGCGCCCGCACCTCCTTGGTCTGACATACAGATTTCGAGCAATGCACTCGGCCTTTGGGGCGTTCCCCTGCCCCCCATGCACGCTCCCGCAGGGCCGGCCGGACGGCCGATACGCGCGGGCGGCGATACAAACAGCAACAGAGTGAGCTGCTACAGCCTGCTGAGTCGGCCCCTACTTCCGCAGCAGGCCTGCATTGCCCGTATCCATTGTGCGATGGGCCCGGATACGGCAATCCCATGGAAATACCAAGCCCCCCCTCTTTGGCGGCCCCTGCCGGCACGACAACACGGCTGCAGCCCGGGCATGACGTTCAGGTATCGGCGGCACGATCCGCGAGCACGGGGAGCAATAGGAGCCGGCCCGATGGAAGCAGTGTCTGCAGGGCATACGCCCACTGGCCGGGGAGCGGAGCCTGCATCCGCAAATACCCGATGATTAGTTACTTAAATATCATTAGTTTCCAACTTTTTTGAATATTTACGTACTCGAATAATTCAAATACAGTGCCGGAACAAGCTGCCCATGCTGGGCATGTGCAGCGCGTTAGATATAGATATCTCCAACAGACAAAGTATCCATCCGAGGTTTCCAATGACTGATCGCACTCAAGTCCACGGCCTGCAAGTCGCCACCGAGCTGTACAACTTTGTGAACACGCAAGTGCTGCCCGGCACCGGCGTGAACCAGGAGGCCTTCTGGAAGGGCTTTGACGAAATCGTCGCGGACCTGGCTCCCAAGAACGCCGCCCTGCTGGCCGAGCGCGACCGCCTGCAGGCCGAGCTGGACACCTGGCACAAGGCCAACCCCGGCCCCATCACCGACATGGCGGCCTACCGCCAGTTCCTGACCACCATCGGCTATCTGGTCGAGTCGCCCAAGGGCGCCAAGGCCACGACCGAGAACGTGGACGCCGAGCTGGCCGTCCAGGCCGGCCCGCAGCTGGTGGTGCCCATTCTGAACGCCCGCTATGCGCTGAACGCCGCCAATGCCCGCTGGGGCTCGCTGTATGACGCGCTGTACGGCACCGACGTGATCAGCGAAGAAGGCGGCGCCGAAAAGGGCAAGGGCTACAACCCCGTGCGCGGCGCCAAGGTCATCGAGTTCGCCCGCAACTTCCTGGACCAGGCCGTGCCGCTGGCCGCCGGTTCGCACAAGGATGCGACCGCCTACGCCGTCGAAGGCGGCAAGCTGGTGGTGACGCTCAAGGACGGCAGCAAGACCGGCCTGAAGGACGCCGACAAGTTCGTGGGCTACCAGGGCGATGCCGCCGCGCCCAAGTCGGTGCTGCTGAAGAACAACGGCATCCACATCGACATCGTCATCAACAAGTCCACGCCCATCGGCAGCTCCGACGCCGCCGGCGTGTCCGACGTGGTGGTGGAAGCCGCGCTGTCCACCATCCTGGACCTGGAAGACTCCGTGGCCGCCGTGGACGCCGAGGACAAGGTGCTGGGCTACAGCAACTGGCTGGGCATCCTCAAGGGCACGCTGACCGAATCCTTCGAGAAGGGCGGCAAGACCGTGACCCGCGGCCTGAACGCCGACCGCGAGTACACCGGCGCCGACGGCAAGCCTCTGAAGCTGCACGGCCGCTCGCTGATGTTCGTGCGCAACGTGGGCCACCTGATGACCAACCCCGCCATCCTGTGGGGTTCGGAAGGCAAGGAAATCCCCGAAGGCATCATGGACGCCGTCGTGACCACGGCCATCGCCATCCATGACCTCAAGGGCAACGGCGCCAACGGCATCCGCAACTCGCGCACCGGCAGCGTCTACATCGTCAAGCCCAAGATGCACGGCCCCGCCGAAGCCGGCTTCGCCAACGAGCTGTTCGGCCGCGTCGAGAAGCTGCTGGGCCTGCCCGAGAACACCGTCAAGCTGGGCATCATGGACGAGGAGCGCCGCACCTCGGTGAACCTGAAGGCCGCCATCGCCGCCGCGCCCGCCCGCGTGGCCTTCATCAACACCGGCTTCCTGGACCGCACCGGCGACGAGATGCACACCGCCATGTATGCCGGCCCGATGGTGCGCAAGGCCGACATGAAGGGCTGCGCTTGGCTGCCCGCCTACGAGAAGAACAACGTGCTGGTCGGCCTGGGCCTGGGCCTGCGCGGCCGCGCCCAGATCGGCAAGGGCATGTGGGCCATGCCCGACCTGATGAAGGCCATGCTGGAGCAGAAGATCGCCCAGCCCAAGGCCGGCGCCAACACCGCCTGGGTGCCCTCGCCCACCGGCGCCACGCTGCACGCGCTGCACTACCATCAGGTCAACGTGGCCGAAGTGCAGAAGGAGCTGGAAAAGACCGACGCCGACGCCGAGCGCGACAACCTGCTCAACGCCATCCTGCAGGTGCCCGTGTCCACCAACCCCCACTGGAGCGACGCCGAGAAGCAGCAGGAAGTGGACAACAACGTCCAGGGCATCCTGGGCTACGTGGTGCGCTGGATCGACCAGGGCGTAGGCTGCTCCAAGGTGCCCGACATCCACAATGTGGGCCTGATGGAAGACCGCGCCACGCTGCGCATCTCCAGCCAGCACATCGCCAACTGGCTGCAGCACGGCATCGTGACCGAAGCCATGGTGCGCGACAGCTTTGCGCGCATGGCCAAGGTGGTGGACGAGCAGAACGCCGGCGACCCCGCCTACAAGAGCCTGGTGGCCAACCCCGAAGGCGCCGCCTTCCAGGCCGCGCTGGACCTGGTGTTCAAGGGCAAGGAACAGCCTTCCGGCTACACCGAGCCCCTGCTGCACGCCTGGCGCCTGAAGGTCAAGGCCGGCGCCTGATCCGCTAGACCAGAAAAAAATCGACTGATTGAGCAATGGCACCTTCGGGTGCCATTGTTTTTCCCGCGTTAAGCAGATATGCGCTCGATGAAATGAATCATTCTGTTACATTGTTTGATTCAATTTATTCATCATCAAGACATTCATGCGCGCTTATTTCTCTCTGGCAGCTCTGGCTTTGGCAGTGGCACCCGTTATGTTGGCAGGTTGCGCCACCGAGTCTTCCCAGTCATTGGCAGTGGAGAAAACCCAGAGTTCCGCACGCAGTTATGCCGGACCGCGCAGCCCAATTGCAATAGGCAAGTTTGATAACCGCTCCAGCTATCTGCGAGGCGCCTTTTCCGACGGAGTTGACCGCCTGGGCAGCCAAGCCAAGACCATTCTCATCAGCCATTTGCAGCAAACCAATCGCTTCAATGTGCTGGATCGAGACAATATGGCGGAAACCAAGCAGGAAGCCGGCATCCAAGGCACAACCCAGAAGCTCAAGGGCGCAGATTATGTGGTGACCGGGGATATTTCCGAATTCGGCCGCAAGGAAACGGGCGACAAGCAGCTATTCGGTGTCCTGGGCCGGGGAAAGACCCAGGTGGCCTATGCCAAGGTCACGTTGAACGTTGTAGACATCCGTACCTCCGAGGTGGTTCGCTCGGTTCAAGGCGCGGGAGAATTCCAACTGAGCAACCGCGAAGTCATTGGCTTTGGCGGCACCGCCAGCTATGACTCGACACTCAATGGCAAGGTGCTGGACCTGGCGATCCGGGAAGCCGTGGATCGCCTGGGAGAAGCGGTAGACAACGGAGCTCTGCCTGCATTGGCCTCCCAGCGCTGAAAGGCCCATCCCCATGAAAACCACTGGACCCACAACAAGCATTGCAGCAGCGATATTGCTGAGCGCGCTGGCAGGCTGTGCGGCACCCAACAAAGGGCTTTACAACTGGAATGGCTATCAGGCGCAGGTTTATAGCTACCTGAAAAGCGATGCACCTTCCGCCGACGAGCAAATCCTGTTGCTTGAGCAGGGCGTACAGAAAACGGCGGCGCAAGGCGCCCACCTGCCTCCGGGCTACTACGCGCATCTGGGGCTGCTCTACTTGAATGCCGGCCGCACCGATCAAGCGATCACGGCCTGGGAACAGGAAAAGAAAATATTTCCGGAATCCACCCAGTACATCGATTATTTGATCAATAACATGAAGAAGAACCGGAGCTGATATGTCCCCTCGTTTGATCCGGCGCATTCTGCGATGGAGCGCTCTGCTCACCATGGCTGCCTGGCTGGCAGGCTGCGCAGCTCCGCAGAAAATGGACTACAGCGCACTCCGATCCGCCAAGCCGGCGTCCATTCTGGTATTACCACCAGTGAATGATGCACCCGAGGTACAGGCGTCAGCCAGCGTCCTGTCGTATGCCACATTGCCGCTTGCGGAAGCCGGCTATTACGTGATGCCCGTCACTTTGGTTTCCGAAACCTTCCGGCAAAACGGCATGGAGATCGCAGGCGACATCCATGAAGTTTCACCCGCCAAGCTGAAGGACATCTTTGGCGCCGATTCTGCGCTCTATATCACGATCACGCGATATGGCACCAGCTACCAAGTCATCAACAGCGTTTCCGTTGTGAGCGCACAAGCCAAGTTGGTGGACCTGCGCACCGGCATCACGCTATGGAACGGGAGTGCATCCGCCTCCAGCGATGAAGGCGGCAACAACAGCAGCGGCGGCCTAGCCGGAATGCTGATCACAGCACTGGTCAAGCAAATCATCAACACCGCGACCGATGCTTCGCATACGGTTGCCGGAGTGGCAACGAATCGCCTGCTCGCAGCGGGACGTCCGGGAGGGTTGCTGTACGGACCACGTTCCCCCCTATACGGCAAGGACTGAGGCCTGGCGGCCATGCCAGCCGTCGCTAGCGCCGATATTGCAGGTCAGGTGAAGGTCTGCCGCCTGCAGAGACTGGAATCCGAATGGTTTCCAGTCTCTACAATGATGCGCAACCATGTGCAAAACCGATACACCGTGTCGACGACCGCTTCCTCGTTGAACTGCCCGCTATGCGGCCAGCCCAACCGGTGCGCCATTGCGGCTGGCCTGCCGGCCGAAAGCTGCTGGTGCATGCGGGCCGAGATCCCGCGGCAGGCGCTGGCCCGGATCCCCGAGCCGCAGCGCGGCAAGGCGTGCATCTGCCCGGCCTGCGGCCGCCGCCAGCCCGGCGATGAACCGCCGCCTTCCGCCGCGTGATCCAGCGGCGGACACCACCGATTTCCACAACCTGTTCCAAGAGACCTCATGCCCACCTATCACGTCGAACTGTTTGAAGGCCGCACCGTCGAGCAAAAGCGCAAGCTGGTCGAGGAGATCACGCGCGTGACTTCCGAAGTGCTGGGCAGCGCCCCCGAGTCGGTGGACATCATCATCACCGACGTCAAGCGCGAGAACTGGGCCACGGGCGGCAAGCTCTGGTCCGAGCAGACATAAGGCAAGAGCCGCTGCCGTCCCGATATCATCGGCAACGCAACCGCTTTTCAAACGCCCAACGCATCCAAGGAGAAATCATGCCCACCTACCACGTCGAAATGATGGAAGGCCGCACTGTCGAGCAAAAGCGCAAGCTCGTGGAAGAGATCACGCGCGTCAGCGTGGAAGTGCTCGGCGGCTCGCCCGAATCGGTGGACATCATCATCACCGACATCAAGCGCCACGACTGGGCCACTGGCGGCAAGCTCTGGTCCGAGCGCCAGTAGAGTGGGCACGCGCCCCATGAAAAAAGCAGCTTTGAAAGCTGCTTTTTTTATCGGCGGGCCGCCACAAGATGAATGGCCGCCCCTCGCGCAGGGGCAGCGTCCCCACGCAGGGGGAGCGTGGGCAACCGTCCTTCGAGGATGAAGCGGGATGCGGCCTCAGCCGATCTCGTGGTCCGCCATCAGCTCCAGCGCCTTGACCAGCGCGGAGTGGTCCAGCTGGTCATCGCCATGGGCGGCGCAGACCTGCATCAGCTGCGCGGCGCCGGCGGTCTGCGGCAGCGCCAGTCCCAGCTCTCGCGCGCCCTGCAGCGCCAGGCCCAGGTCCTTCTGGTGCAGGGCGATGCGAAAGCCCGGCGCGAAAGTGCGCTTGATCATGCGCTCGCCGTGCACCTCGAGGATGCGGCTGGACGCAAAGCCGCCCATCAGCGCCTCGCGCACCTTGGCCGGATCGGCGCCGGCCTTGCTCGCGAACACCAGCGCCTCGCCCACGGCCGCGATGTTCAGCGCGACGATGATCTGGTTGGCAACCTTGGTGGTCTGGCCGTCGCCGTTGCCGCCGACCAGGGTGATGTTCTTGCCCATCTTCTCGAGCAGCGGCCGCACCCGCTCGAACACCGCCGGCTCGCCGCCGCACATGATGGTCAGCGAGGCCGCCTTGGCGCCCACCTCGCCGCCGGACACCGGCGCGTCGATGTAGTCCGCACCCAGCGCGTTGATCTTCTGTGCGAAGGCCTTGGTGGCCATGGGCGAGATCGAGCTCATGTCGACGATCACCTTGCGCTCGCCGCCGCCGGCCTGCAGCGCAGCCGCCACGCCGTTCTCGCCGAACAGCACCGCCTCCACGTCCGGCGTGTCGGGCACCATCAGGAAGACGACCTCGGCGTGGCTTGCCACCTCCTGCACCGTGGCGCAGGGCACGGCGGCCGAGGCCTTGATGGCATCGGGCACGCGGCGGGCCGCGCTCACGTAGACCGTGTGGCCGGCGTTGATGAGGTGCAGCGCCATCGGCGCGCCCATGATGCCGAGGCCGATAAATCCGAGCTTCATGTCTTTGTCCTTGCAAGTGGAAGATTCAATACGAGTCCGAGGCCGGCGCGGGCCCGGACGCGGGTGCGCCGGCCCGCATGGCCTGCAGCAGCTGCTGCGCGCCGGCGGCCATCAGCCGCGCGTCGGAGCTGACGGTGACGAACTGGAAGCCAGCGGCGATCCGCGCCAGCGCGCTTTCGGGCGCGCCGTTGTGGATGCCGGCCATGATGCCATGGGCCTTGGCGCGCTCCAGGATGTGGTCCACGGCCTGCTGCGCCTTCGGGTCCAGCCCGTCGAACACCGGCCGGCAGCCCAGCGACAGCGACAGGTCGCTGGGCCCGATGTAGACCGCGTCCAGCCCTTCCACGCCCATGATGGCGTCGAGGTTGTCCAGCGCCTGCGCGGTCTCGATCATCGCGAAGGTCACGATGGTGTCGTTGGCATGCGCGGGGTAGTCGGCGCCGCCATACAGCAGCGCGCGCACCGGCCCGAAGCTGCGTGTGCCGCGCGGCGCATAGTGCGTGTAGGCCACGAGCTTCTGCGCGTCCTCGCGGGTGTTGACCATGGGGCAGATCACGCCGTAGGCGCCGGCATCCAGCGTCTTCATGATCACGCCGGGCTCCAGCCACGGCACGCGCACCACCGGCACCGTGGCCGTGGTCGAGATGGCCTGCAGCATGGAGACCATGGCCTGGTAGTCGACCACGCCGTGCTGCATGTCGATGGTCAGCGTGTCCCAGCCCTGGTGGGCCATGGTCTCGGCGGAAAAGCCGTTCGGTATGGCGAGCCAGCCGTTGACGGCGGCGCCGCCGGAAGCCCAGATCTCGCGGAGTCGGTTGGGTCGCATGGTTTGCTCCTTGTCTTCAATTCAGGTCACGGGTGCCGGGTTGAAAAGCACCAGGGCGTTGTGCAGCTTCCAGTGCTCGGCCCAGGTCTTCTTCCTGCCGCTGGCCACGTCGAGCATGAGCCGGAACATCTCCCAGCCCATGTCCTCTATCGAGGCCTCGCCGTCGGCGATGCGGCCGGCGTTCACGTCCATCAGGTCGTGCCAGCGCCGCGCGAGGTCGCTGCGCGTGGCCACCTTGATGACCGGCACCTGCGCCAGCCCGTAGGGCGTGCCACGCCCCGTGGTGAACACGTGCAGGTTCATGCCGGCGGCCAGCTGCAGCGTGCCGCAGATGAAGTCGCTGGCGGGCGTGGCCGCATAGACCAGGCCGCTGTGGATGCCCCGGTCGGTAAGTTTCTGCCCCGGCGAGAGCACGCCGGTGATGGGCGCGGTGCCGCTCTTGATGATGGAGCCCATGGCCTTCTCGACGATGTTCGACAGGCCGCCCTTCTTGTTGCCCGGCGTGGTGTTGGCGCTGCGGTCCACGCGGCCCTTGTCGAGGTAGGCGTCGTACCAGGCCATCTCGTCGATCATGGCCTGGGCCACCTCGGGGCTGGACGCGCGCGCGGTGAGCTGGTCGATGCCGTCGCGCACCTCGGTCACCTCGCTGAACATCACGGTCGCGCCCGCGCGCACCAGCAAATCGGTGCAGAAACCCACGGCCGGGTTGGCGGTGACGCCGCTGAAGGCATCGCTGCCGCCGCACTGCACGCCCACCACCAGCGCGCTGGCGGGCACAGTCTCGCGCCGGCGCCGGTTCAGGCGCTCCAGGTGTGCCTGTGCACGCTTCATGATGGAGTCGATCATGGACATGAAACCCACATGGGCCTCGTCCTGCAGGCAGACCACGTCCAGTTCGGGCTCGCACTCGTCGACGATGGGAAACGAGCCCGGCGGCAGCAGGCGCTCCGGCTGCAGCTTCTCGCAGCCCAGGCTGACCACCATGACCTCGCCGCCGAAGTTAGGGTTGCGGCTGATGTTGCGCAGCGTGCGCTGCGGTATCTCGGCGCCCACGGCGTCTATGGCCACGCCGCAGCCGTAGCTGTGCTCCAGCCCGACCACGTCGTCCACATTGGGATACCGGGGCAGCAGCTCGGCCTTGATGCGGCGCACCGCGAAGTCGAGCACGCCGGCCACGCACTGCACCGTGGTGGTGATGGCCAGGATGTTGCGCGTGCCCACGCTGCCGTCGGCATTGCGGTAGCCCTCGAAGGTATAGCCCTTGAGCGGCTCCAGCACCGGCGGCTTGACAGTAGCGATGGGCAGGCCCTGCAGCGAGCGCGCCTCGGGCATCTGCAGCAAGCGCTCGTGCACCCAGCTGCCGGCCGCAATGGCTTTCAGCGCATAGCCTATGACCACGTTGTAGCGGCGCACCGCGCCGCCTTCGGGAATGTCCACAAGCGCCACCTTGTGCGCCTGCGGCACCTTGTCGCGCAGAACCAGGCCCGAGGGCAGCACGCTGCCCGCGGGCAGGCCGCCGTCGTTGGCGACGATGGCGACGTTGTCTGCCGGGTGCATGGCGATGGAAAGCGGGGTTCGGGTACTCATGGCGATCTCATCTCGGTTTTCTATGGGCGCTTCGCGCCGTCCGTAGTTCATGAAACTGGCGCACCCCATCAGCGGACACCGAGGAAGGGCCGCCCCGCACCGACGGTGTCGTTCCCCTCCCGAAGAGAGAGGGGGAAGCGGCGCAGCCGCTCAGGCGGTGCCTCATATTCACTCCGCCTTGATGCCGGCCGCCTTGATGACCTTGGCCCACTTGGCCACCTCGGCCTTCTGGTAATCGGCCAGCTCGGCCGGCGTCATGCTCGAGGGCAACATGCCGAAGGCCTTGAGGCGGGACTGGACCTCGGGCGTGGCGACGATCTTCATGATCTCGGCGTGCAGGCGGTCGACGATGGGTTTGGGCGTGCCGGCCGGCGCGAACACGGCCTGCCACGAACCCATGTCGAAGCCTTTTTCGCCGGCCTCGGCGATGGTGGGCACATCGGGCAGCGACTCCAGGCGCCTGGAGCTGGTCACGGCGATGGGGCGCAGCTTGCCGGACTGGATGTGCGGGCCGACGACCAGCGCGGTGTCGAACATCATGTCCACCTGGCCGCCGATCACGTCCTGCACGGCCGGGCCGCTGCCCTTGTAGGGCACGTGGGTGAACTTCACGCCCGTCTGGTAGGCCAGCAGCTCCAGCGCCATGTGGTTGGAGGTGCCGCTGCCGGGCGAGGCCGAGGACAGGCCTCCGGCCGCCGCCTTGGCCTTGCTCGCGGCCAGCACGTCGGCCAGCGTCTTGTAGGGGCTGGCGGCCGGCACCACCAGCACCAGCGGGCCCGAGCCCAGCATGGCCACCGGCGTGAAGGATTTGACGGGGTCGTAGTCGAGCTTGGAATACAGGCTGACGTTGATGGCATGCGAGCTGATGGTGCCGCCGAGGATGGTGTAGCCGTCGGCCGGCGCGCGCGCGGCCAGGGCCGAGCCCACGCTGCCGCCGGCGCCGCCCTTGTTCTCGATGACTACCGGCGTGCCCAGCGCCTTGCCCAGCGGTTGGGCGATCACGCGCGCCAGCGTGTCGGTGTTGCCTCCGGGCGGGAACGGCACCAGGTAGGTGATGGGCTTGCCCGTGGGCCAGCCGCCCTGCGCCAGCGCGGGTGCTGCGGCAAAGCCGGCACCCAGCAGCAGGGCACCGGCGGAGAGAGAGCATTGGATCAGCGTGCGGCGTTGCATGGTGGTTGTCTCCTGTGGGGTGATAGCGTCTTGGCGCGCTTGGGAATGGGCTTCAGAAACGGGGCTGCCGGCCCGTGAAGGCCGGGTCGTACTTGCGCATCTGCCCCAGGTCGTCGCGGTTGCGGATGCCGCAGCGCAGGTAGTTGTCGTGCAGGCGCGCCAGCGCCTCGCGGTCCAGCGTCACGCCCAGGCCCGGCGCCGTGGGCACGCGCAGGCTGCCCTGCTCGAAGCGCAGGCGCCCGCCTTCGATCACCTCCTCGTCCTGCCAGGGGTAGTGGGTGTCGCAGGCGTAGGTAAGCAGCGGCACGCTGGCGCACAGGTGCGTCATCGCCACCAGGCTCACGCCCAGGTGCGAGTTGCTGTGCATGGACAGGCCCAGGTCGAAGGTGCGGCACAGCGTGGACAGGCGCTGCGTGGCGCGCAGACCGCCCCAGTAGTGGTGGTCGCTGAGCACGATCTTCACCGGGCAGCCCATCTCGGCATTGCGGCGGAATTCGGCGAAATCGGTGACCACCATGTTGGTGGCCAGCGGCACGTCGCACTCTCGTGCCACGGCGGCCATTCCTTCCAGCCCCGGCGCCGGGTCTTCGTAGTATTCGAGCACGCCGCGCAGCTGCTGCACGATCTTCAGGCTGGTCGCCACCGTCCAGTTGCCGTTGGGATCTATGCGCAGCGGCGTGCCCGGGAAGGCCTCGGCCAGCGCCAGGATGCCCGTGGCCTCCTGCTCGGGCGGCAGCGCGCCGGCCTTGAGCTTGATGCTCTGGAAGCCATACCGGTCGATCATGCGCCGCGCCTGGGCCACCAGTTGCTGCGGCTCCAGGGCCTCGCCCCAGGCGTCGGGCGCATAGGGTTGGTCGATGTGCTCGGAGTACTTGTAGAACAGGTAGGCCGAGAACGGCACGCTGTCGCGCGCCGCGCCGCCCAGCAGGTCGACCACCGGCGCCTGCGCGAGCTGGCCCTGCAGGTCGAGCATGGCGACCTCGAAGGCGCTGACCACCTTGGCCACGGTCTTGGACACGTGGGTGCCCGGCGCCAGCGACACCTGCTGGCCCAGGAACTCCGAGGCCGTCAGCTTGGGGGGCGCCACCAGGGCCGCGACGCGGCTTTCCATCTCGTTGAGCGCCCAGGGCGACAGGCCCACCAGGGCCGGCGCGGCCTTGGCCAGTGCATCGAGCATGGGCTGGTCGCCGTAGCTTTCGTTGATGCCGACCAGGCCCGAGGCGGTTTCGATCTCGATGATGGAGCGCAATGCCCAGGGCTCGTGGATGCCGGCGGCATTGAGCAGCGGCGGATCGCGGAAGGCGATGGGCGTGACGCGGATGTGGCGTATGGCGTGCGAGGTACTCATGGGCAATCGGTGTGGCGCAAGCTCAGCTGACCTTCATGAACATGCCGGGCAGCCAGGTGGAGAACGCCGGCACGAAGGTGACCACGGCCAGCGCGAAGATCAGCGCGCCGTAGAACGGCCAGATGGTGCGCATCACCGTGCCCACCGAGACGCCGCCGATGGCGCAGCCCACGAACTGGGTCGTGCCCACGGGCGGCGTGTTCAGGCCCAGCGCGCAGTTGATCAGCATCACGATGCCGAACTGCACCGAGCTCATGCCGTAGTGCTGGGCGATGGGCAGGAAGATGGGCGTGCACAGCAGGATGGTGGCCGCCATGTCCAGGAAGGTGCCCAGCACGAACAGGATGATGTTGATCAGCAGGAAGATCACCCAGGGCTTGCTGGTGACCTGGGCCAGCATCTGGCCGGTGAGCTCGGCCACGCCGTACAGGCTGATCAGATAGCCGAAGGTGCTGGAGATGCCGATCAGCAGCAGGATGATGCCCGTGGTGCGCACGGCCTTGGAGGCGGCCTTGATGAAGGCCTCCTTCGTCAGTGTGCGGTACAGGAAGAGGGTCAGCGCCAGCGCGTACAGCACGGCCACGGCGGCCGACTCGGTGGCCGTGAAAATGCCCGACAGAATGCCGCCCAGGATCAGCACCACGACCATCAGGCCCGGCAGCGCCGAGGCAAAGCTGCGCGCCACGATGCTCCAGCCCGGGAACGAGCCCGCGGGATAGCCGCGGCGCACGGCCACCAGATAGGCCGCCACCAGGTTGGCCACCGTGAGCACCAGGGCCGGCAGCAGGGCTGCGAGGATCAGCGCGGCGATCGAGACCTTTCCGCCCGCGGCCAGCGCGTAGATGATGAGGTTGTGGCTGGTGGGCATCAGCGCACCGACCAGGGCCGCATGCGTGGTCACGTTGACCGCGTAGTCGGCGTGGTAGCCCTCCTTCTTCATCATCGGGATCATCACGGCGCCCATGGCGGACACATCGGCCACGGGCGAGCCCGAGACGCCGCCGAACAGCGTGCAGGCCACGACGTTGGACATGCCCAGGCCGCCGCGCACGTGGCCGATCAGGGCGCGCGCGAAGTTGACGATGCGGTCGGCGATGCCGCCATACAGCATGAGTTCGCCGGCAAAGATGAAGAACGGAATGGCCAGGAAGGAGAAGATGCTCATGCCCGAGGTCATCTGCTGGAAGCCCACCTCCAGCGGCAGGCCCTCATACAGCAAGGTGGCCAGGGCGGACAAGCCGATGGAGAAGGCCACGGGCACCCCGAGCAGCAGCAGCAGTGCGAAGCTCACGCACAGAATCAGCAATGGAATCGTCATGGCGCCTCTTAATTGGCTTGTACCTCGCGGCCGTGCGCGAGTGCGATGAGATGTTCGATCGAAAAGAGCACGATCAGCACCCCGCAGATGGAGGCCGGCACGTACTTCCACCCTTCGGAGATGCCCAGCGTGGGCAGGCGGTAATCCCAGACGGATTCGGCCAGCGAGATGCAGCTCCAGGCCATGGCCGCGCCGAACAGCAGGATCAGGCCGTGGATCAGGAACTCCATCTTCAGGCGCAGCCAGTCCGGCGCCAGCACCAGAAAGGACTCCAGGCCGATATGGCCCGAATCGCGCACGCCCACGGCGACGCCGAACATGGTGACGTACAGCACCAGCAGCAGGGCCAGGCTTTCGGCCCAGGTCGGTGTGTCGTTGAGCACGTAGCGGCCGAACACCTGCCAGCTGACCGCGGCGATGACCGCGATCAGGCCCAGGACGCCCAGCCACATGCACAGGCGCGCCAGCACGCCGCAGATCTTGGTGTACATGTTCTTGGATTCGACAGGCCGCAAGCGCTTTGTTCATCGGCGCAAGCAGCTATTGTTTTTGATATGCAAGCGGCTCCGCAGGGGCCGCCCGCAGCCGCCGTTACTGGACTTCCTGCACCCGCTTGACCAGGCTCTTGAGCTGGGCGTCGGTGATGAACTTGTCGTACACCGGCTTCATCGCGGCCTGGAAGGGCGCCTTGTCGATCTCGATGATCTCGGCACCGCCGGCCTTGACGATGGCCAGCGAACGGGCCTCGCGATCGGCCCACTGCTTGCGCATATAGGGCACGGATTCCTTGGCGGCCTGGCGGATCCAGCCCTGTTCCTCGGCGGAGAGCCTGTCCCAGGCGCGCTTGGAGAACAGCAGGATCTCGGGCGCCATCGAATGCTCGGTCTTGGTGAAGTACTTGGCCACCTCGAAGGCGCGCGCGCTTTCATAGGTCGGGTAGTTGTTCTCGGCCGCGTCGATCAGGCCGGTCTTCAGGCCCGTGTACACCTCGCCCATGGGCATGGGCGTGGCGTTGGCGCCCATGGCCTCCAGCATGCTCACCCACAGGTCGGACTGCTGCACGCGCACCTTCATGCCCTTCATGTCCGCAAAGCTGCGCACCGCGCGCTTGGCCGTGAACATGGAGCGCGCGCCGCTGTCGTAGAACGCCAGGCCGACGAAGCCCTGCTTCTCGCAGGCCTTCAGGATGTCCGCGCCGATCGGGCCGTCCAGCACCTTGTGCAGGTGGTCCACCGAACGGAACAGGAAGGGCATGGTGGGCACGATGGTCTCGGGGCAGACATTGTTCATGGCACCGACATTGACGCGCACCATCTGCAGCGCGCCGATCTTGGCCTGCTCTATGGTTTCCTTTTCGCCGCCCAGCGCGCCGCTGGGAAAGACCTTGATCGTGTGCTTGCCGCCGGACAGCTGCTTGAGGCGCTCGCCCATGAAGCGCACGGCCGTGACCGTGGGGTAGTCGTCGGGGTGGATGTCGGAAGAGCGGAACTCGGTGGCCGCCGCCGTCAGGGATACCAGGCTGGCCGCAACGGCTGCCCATATTTTTCTGCAACGCATTTGTCTACCTCTTTCTCCGTGTGTGGATCCGAATCGGCAGGCCTCGCTGCATTGCCCAGGCCGCCCTTTTAAAGCGAGATCAAGACTCTCGGGACTTCCCATGGAGGGCGGCCCGGGGCCGGAACGCAGGTTCCGGCAAGCCCTGGACGCCCGGCCGCAGCGCAAACACGCCGCCGGCCAGCGGCTGATCGGACAGATCGATGTGATCAGGACGAATCGATGTGACGTACAGCACGTCGAGGTCGGAGCCGCCGAAGGCGCACATGGCGGGCTTCTTGACCGGCACGGCCAGCGAGCGGTCCAGCCGCCCGTCGGGCGTGAAGCGGTGCACCAGCCCCGCATCGTTGCCGCAGATCCAGTAGCAGCCATCGCTGTCCACAGCCGCGCCATCCGGGCGTCCGGGCAGCGGCTGCATGTCCACGAACAGCCGGCGGTTCGACGGCGTGCCGCTGTCCACGTCGTAATCGAAGGCCCAGACGGCCTGCACCTGCGGGTGCGAGTCCGACAGGTACATGGTCCGCCCGTCGGGGCTGAAGGCCATGCCGTTGGGCACGATGAGCGGACCCAGGTCCAGATCCGTGCAGGCACCGGCCGCCTGCTCCCGAGCACCGAACCGGTAGACCCTGCCCACGGCCTGCGCTGCACCCATGTCCTGCAGCATGGTGCCCGCGAGAAAGCGGCCCTGCCGGTCGCAGCGCCCGTCGTTGAAGCGCATGCCCGGCATGGCATGCCGCACAGGCGCCAGCCGCTGCGCATCCAGCGCTCCGCCCTCGCTGCCCAGCCCGTGCGACAGAAGGTACAGGCCATCTTCCAGGCCCGCGATCCAGTGGCCCGGCGCGCCATCCCAGGCCGCCAGGCAGGCCAGCATCTGGGGCGCCTGCCATTGGGTCTTTTGCGGCTGCGCGGCCTGCCAGCGGTGCAGGATGCCGCGCGGTATATCGGCCCAGTAAAGCGCCTGCTCCGCAGCGCGCCAGACGGGGCTTTCGCCGGTGGCGCAGCGGGCATCGACAACCAGTTCAGCACTCACCATTTCAGTCACTCCACTCTGTACCGTGCCACGCACAGCGCATGAAACTGGTGCGCTCCATCAGCGGACACCGAGGAAGGGCCGCCCCGCACCGAAGGTGTCGTCCTCCTCCCATAGCGCGCAGCGCGTAGAGAGAGGGGGAAGGCGCGAAGCGACTCAGGGGGTGCTTCATTTCAGAACGGCCCCTGCGCCGTGAAAGCGCCGCCCTGGTAGACGGCCACCGGGTCGCTGGCCGCGGGCGCGGGCTGCGCTTCCACCCTGGCACGCCAGGGTTCGGAGCTGTCCTTGGGCACATAGCCCAGGTGCGCGGCTTCGCGGTTGTCCCACCAGACGTCGCGGTTGGCCGAGGCACCGTAGACCACGGTATGGCCGACGCCGGGCGTGAACAGGGCCTTGGTGATCAGCTGCACCAGATCGTCATAGCTGAGCCAGGTGCTCATCATGCGGCGGTCCCTGGGCTCGGGAAAGGACGAGCCGATGCGGATGCTCACGGTCTCTATGCCGTAGCGGTCGAAGTAGAACGAGGCCATGTCCTCGCCGAAGGACTTGGACAGGCCGTAGTAGCCGTCGGGCCGGCGCCGCGCCGAGGCATCCAGTGTTTCACCCTGCCTGTAGAAGCCGATCACATGGTTGGAGCTGGCAAACACCACGCGCTGGACGCCGTGGCGGCGTGCCCCCTCGTAGATGTGGAAGATGCCCTTAATATTGGCCTCCAGCACTTCCTCGAAGGGCCGCTCCACCGAGACCCCGCCCATGTGCACGATGGCATCGCAGCCCCGGACCAGCGCATCGACGGCCGCCTTGTCCGCCAGATCGCAGGGCACCACTTCCTGCGCGGCATCGCGCGCCGGCTCCATGCCCGCAATGTCCGACAGCCGCAGCACTTCGGCAAAAGGCTGCAGGCGCTCGCGCAGCACTTTTCCCAGGCCGCCAGCGGCACCGGTCAGCAACAGTCGATGGAATTTCGAGGACGGATTCATAGGAAATGCGCCATGGTTAGTGATATGTTGTCATACAACGCAGACCGATTATCATCAGCACATGAGCAGCCCCACCCCGGAATTACCCGAGCCCCACCCCGTTTTTTTGCCGGCCCACGGAGAAGCCTTGCGCAAAAAAGCGGCGCGGGGCAGCCGCAACCTGGGCAATCTGCTCTATGAGGAATTCGAGAACAAGATTCGCCAGGGCCTGTTGCAGGAAGGCGAAAAGCTGCCCACCGAGTCCGAGCTGGTGCGCACCTACGAGGTCAGCCGCACCGTGGTGCGCGAGGCCATCTCCAAGCTGCAGGCCGCCGAACTGGTGGAGACCCGCCATGGCATTGGCACTTTCGTGCTGCCGGCGCGCCAGAGCGCCAGCCCGGTGCTCAGCGCCCACGAACTCAGCGAATCCGTGGACGTGCTGGCCGTGCTGGAGCTGCGCATCAGCCTGGAGACCGAAGCCGCCGGCCTGGCCGCGCAGCGGCGCCTGGCCGCCCACCTGCGCGCCATGGGGGAGGCGCTGCAGGCCTTCGAGCACAACTCCGGCAACGGCGGCGACACGGTCACGCCCGATCTGGCCTTTCACCTGAGCATTGCCCAGGCCACGGGCAACCGCTACTTCCAGGAAATACTGCAGCATTTCGGCTCGCTGCTGATTCCCCGCAACCGCATCACGTCCATCCATACCCCGGCGCGCGACCCTGACTACCTGCGCCGCGTCAACCGCGAGCACGAGGAAATCTATGCGGCCATCGAGCGCCAGGACGCGGACTCCGCACGCGCGGCCATGCGCATCCACCTGACGAATTCGCGCGAACGCCTGCGCCTGGCCCAGCGCCTGAGCCAGGCGCAGGACAGCGGCATCGAAACCCACGGCAACTGAGCACCGCCTTCCTTGCTTGCGCCCTTCTGGACAGGGGCTGCACCCCATGCCGGATCATAAAAACCCATAGCAGCCGGCACTGCCTACTCCTTGGCTTTCAGCACTTTTCGCCCCAGGTCGCAGGCACGCAGGCAGTGCCGCGCGCATGGCCGCTGATCTTTGACCTGGTGGAAAAACGCTAGACAACGACACCTCAAGTTGTATGATGACTGACAATAAATAGGAGGCAAAGCATATGCGCCGCTCGAATTTTCTGCGCTCCCTGGTGGCCGCGACGGCCGCGGGCCTGCTGTCCGCGCCGCTGCTGGCGTCGGCCGCCGAACAATGGCCTGCCAAGCCCATACGGCTCATCGTTCCCTATCCGCCGGGGGGCAGCTCCGACATCATTGCGCGCTCCATCGGCAAGGTGATGTCGCAAGAGCTGGGCCAGCCCATCGTCATCGACAACAAGCCCGGCGCCAACGGCAACCTCGGCGCCGAGTTCGTCGCGCGCGCCCAGCCGGACGGCTACACCTGGCTGCTGTGCGACCTGGGCGCGCTGGCCATCTCTCCCTCGGTCTACACCAAACTCGGCTTCGATCCGTCCAGGGACCTGCGCGGCACGGCCATGCTGGCCTACTCGCCGCACATGCTGGTGGTCCACCCCTCGGTGCCGGCCAGCAACCTCCAGGAACTGGTGGAACTGTCCAGGAGCAAGGACCTGAACTTCGCCGTGACCGCCACGGGCAGTGCGCCGCATCTGGCCGGCGTGGAACTGGCCCGCCTCACGGGCGCCAAGTGGGTCTACGTCCCCTACAAGGGCGGCGTGCAGTCGGTGCAGGACACCGTGGCCGGCCAGACCCAGGTGCTGATGAACGGCATGCTGGCCACCTATCCGCAGGTGCAAAGCGGCAAGCTCAAGCTGCTGGGCATTTCCAAGAGCACGCGCATGCCGCTGATCGCCGATGTGCCCACGCTGGCCGAGCAGGGTGCCAAGGGCTTCGAGTCCGGCACCTGGCAGGGCGTGATGCTGCCGGCCAGGACGCCCGAATCCGTCGTGCAGCGCGTCAACCAGGTGCTGCTGGCCGCCATCCGCTCGCCCGAAGTGCGCTCCCGGCTGACGGCGCAAGGCGCCGAGGTGGTCACGATGACGCCCGCCGAAACCCACAAGTTCTTCAACGCCGAGCGCGCGCGCTGGCGCACCGTGGTCCAGGCCGCCCACCTGCAGCTGGACTGAACTCTCCAACTCCCCGCCCCATTGCTGCTCCCCTGAAAGGTATTCATGAGCCCCCAAGAAGTCAAAAACGTGATGAGTTCCGGTCTGCTGTCCTTCCCCCTGACCGACTTCGACCGCAACGGCGACTTCAACGCCAGAGGCTATGCCGAGCGCCTGGAATGGCTGGCCCCATTCGGCGCCAGCGCGCTGTTCGCGGCCGGCGGCACCGGCGAATACTTCTCGCTGACCGGCGAGGAATATCCGCGGATCATCCAGACCGCCGTGGATACCTGCAAGGGCAAGGTGCCCATCATCGCGGGGGCCGGCGGCCCCACGCGTTTTGCCATCGAGTGCGCCCAGGCCGCCGAGAAGGCCGGCGCCCACGGCATTCTGCTCATGCCCCACTACCTAACCGAAGCCGGGCAGGAAGGCCTGGCCGCGCATGTGGAAGCCGTCTGCAAGAGCGTGAAGTTCGGCGTCATCATCTACAACCGCGGCGTCAGCCGCTTTGCGCCCGAGACCGTGGCGCGCCTGTGCGAGCGCAATCCCAATCTCGTGGGCTTCAAGGACGGCGTGGGCGACATCGAAGCCATGTCCGCCATGTACCTGACCATGGGCGACCGCCTGGCCTACCTGGGCGGCCTGCCCACGGCCGAAGTCTATGCCGCCGCGTACAAGGCGCTGGGCACGCCGGTGTACTCGTCCGCAGTCTTCAACTTCATCCCCAGAACCGCGATGCAGTTCTACGAAGCCGTGCGCACGGACGACCACGCCACCCAGCACCGCCTGCTCAAGGACTTCTTCATGCCCTACCTGAAGATCCGCAACAAGGGCCAGGGCTACGCGGTCAGCATCGTCAAGGCCGGCGCAAGAATCGTCGGCCACGATGCCGGCCCCGTGCGTGCGCCGCTGACCGACCTCAAGAGCTCGGAGGTCGAGGAACTGGCCGCCCTGATCGCCAGGCTGGGCCCGCAATAAACGGCAAACCGCGCAGCGGGGGCGTCAGACCTCCGCGCCCATTCCAAGGAGACAAGACATGAAAAAATTGCTGATCGCGCTAGGGGCCGCACTGGCCCTGGGCGCACAGGCGGCGGGCACTGCAGGCGCCACAGGCCAATGGCCCGAAAAGGCCGTCAATATCATCGTGCCCTTCCCCGCCGGCGGCTCCACCGACACCGTGGCGCGGGCCATGGCCCAGAGCATGGGCGAACAGCTGGGCAAGCCCTTCGTGGTCGAGAACCGGCCCGGCGCCACGGGCACCATAGGCGCCGGCGCCGTCAGGCGTGCGCCGGCCGATGGCTATACGCTGCTGGTGGCGTCGCTGGGCCCCTTCGTCGTGACGCCGCACCTGGTGAAGAACGTGCCCTATGACGCGGCCCGGGATTTCGACTACATCACCGTTCCCGTGCAGGCACCCAACGTGCTCGTGGCCAGCCCGCGCCAGAAGGCCCGCACCGTGGCCGAGGTCATCGCCGCGCTCAAGGCCAACCCGGGCAAGCTGAGCTTTGCGAGTTCGGGCAACGGCTCCTCCGACCATCTGTCGGCCGAGCTGTTCTGGCAGCAGACCGGCACCGAAGCCATGCACGTGCCCTACAAGGGCGGCGCGCCCGCCATCACCGACCTGCTGGGCGGCCAGGTGGACTTCTCGTTTCAGAACGTCAACGCCGTGCTGTCCCACCTGCGCAGCGGCAAGCTGCATGCCATTGCCGTGACCGGCACGCGGCGCTCGCCCGTGCTGCCCGATGTGCCCACGCTGGAAGAAGCCGGCGTCAAGGGCGCCGAGGTCTATTCATGGCAGGGCCTGGCCGCCCCCAGGGGCCTGCCGGCCGACGTGAAGGCCAGGCTGGCCAAGGCCGCCATCGCCGCCGTGAACCAGCCCGATATCCGCAAGCGCTTTGTGGAGCAGGGCCTGGAAATCGTGGGCAACACGCCCGAAGAGTTCACGCGCTTCCAGGCCCAGGAAAACGAGCGCTGGAAGCAGCTGATCCAGGCCCGCAAGATCACGGCGGACTGAAATGAAACACCCCCTGAGTCGCTTCGCGCCTTCCCCCTCTCTCGCTTTGCGGGAGGGGGACGACACCTTCGGTGCGGGGCGGCGCGGCCGGCCCGGGCCCGTCCCCGGTGCCCCTCGCCTTTGGCCGCGCCAGTTTCGAACTTGACCTCTGATCATCTGCGCAAGCTCTTTCATCTGCGCAAGCCTTTTTCACCGGCGGGCTTTCAGCCCCGCAAGTTCCAAGGATTCCAAGGCATGGCGAACATCCGACCACGCGTTCTCCAGTACGGCAGGATGCCGCTGCCCCAGCTCGACGCCGAGCTGACCCAGGCCTATGAAGTGACGCTGCTGTCCGAACAGCCCGACCGCGAGCAATTTCTCGCCGAGCAGGGCGCGCAGTTCGAGTACCTGGTGACCTCGGCCGCCATGGGCCTGCCCGCGCATGTGGTCGATGCCCTGCCCCGCCTCAAGTTCGTCAGCAGCTTCGGCGTGGGCTTCGACGCGCTGGACCGGGACGCGCTGCTGCGCCGCGGCGCGCGCGTGGGCTACACGCCCGGCGTGCTGGACGACTGCGTGGCCGACATGGCCTTTGCGCTGCTGCTCGACGCGGCGCGGGGCCTGAGCGAATCCGACCGCTTCGTGCGCCGCGGCGACTGGGCCCGCGGGCGCTTCGGCGTGCGCACGCGCGCCAGCGGCAAGCGCCTGGGCATCCTCGGCATGGGCCGCATCGGCAGCACCGTGGCGCGCCGCGCCGCCGGCTTCGACATGGAGGTGGCCTACCACAACCGCCGCCCGGTCGAGGGCTCGCCGCACCGCTACCTGCCCTCGCTGCTGGAGCTGGCGCGCTGGGCCGACTTCCTGGTCATCACCGCTGCCGGCGGCGACGGAACGCGCCACCTCGTCAATGCCGAGGTGCTGGCCGCGCTGGGTCCGCAGGGCTTTCTCATCAACGTGGCCCGCGGCAGCGTGGTCGACGAAGCCGCGCTGGCCGATGCGCTGCAAACCCGCCGCATCGCCGGCGCCGGGATCGACGTGTTCGAGGACGAGCCCCGCCCGCTGCCCGCCTTGCTGGCGCTGGACAACGTGGTGCTCGCGCCCCACATCGCCAGCGGCACGCACGAGACCCGCCGCGCCATGGCCGACCTGGTGCTGCGCAACCTGCAGCAGTTCATCGCCACCGGCCGCCCCGCGGCCGAGGTGCCGTGGTCCGCCGCGCAGTGACCGCCTTTTTCCTCCGCATCTGTTGAACGAGCCTTCCATGTCCACCACACCGACCATCACCGAGATCGAAGTCATCCCCGTCGCGGGCCGCGACGGCATGCTGATGAACCTCAGCGGCGCGCATGCGCCCTTCTTCACGCGCAACATCGTGCTCATCCACGACAGCAGCGGCCACACCGGCGTGGGCGAGGTGCCCGGCGGCGAAGGCATACGCCAGGCGCTGGAGGACAGCAAGAGCGTGCTGCTCGGCCAGTCCATAGGCCGGCACCTGCAGCTGCTGCAGCGCGTACAGAAAGCCCTGGAAGGCCGCGACACCGGCGGGCGCGGCCTGCAGACCTTTGACCTGCGCATCGCCGTGCATGCGGTCACCGCCGTCGAATCCGCGCTGCTCGACCTGCTGGGCCAGCACCTGGGCGTGCCCGTGGCCGCGCTTCTGGGCGAAGGCCAGCAGCGCGACCGCGTGGAGATGCTGGGCTATCTGTTCTTCGTCGGCCCCAGCCACCAGACCGACCTGCCCTATGTGAAGCCCGGCGAAGACAAGCTGGGCAGCGACGAATGGACCCAGGTGCGCCACATGGAGGCCATGACGCCCGAAGCCATCGTGCGCCAGGCCGAAGCCGCGAATGCGCGCTACGGCTTCAACGACTTCAAGCTCAAGGGCGGCGTGCTGGCCGGCGAAGAGGAAGTCGAGGCCGTGGCCGCGCTGGCCAGGCGCTTCCCCGGAGCCCGCGTCACGCTGGACCCGAACGGCGGCTGGCTGCTCAAGGACGCCATCCGCCTGATGCGCGACATGCGCGGCGTGCTCGCCTATGCCGAGGACCCCTGCGGCGCCGAGGGCGGCTTCTCGGGCCGCGAGGTGATGGCCGAGTTCCGCCGCGCCACCGGCCTGCCCACGGCCACCAACATGGTCGCCACCGACTGGCGCCAGATGGTGCATGCGCTGTCGCTGCAGTCGGTGGACATTCCGCTGGCCGACCCGCACTTCTGGACCATGGCCGGCTCGGTGCGCGTGGGCCAGACCTGCCGCGACTGGGGCCTGACCTGGGGCTCGCACTCCAACAACCACTTCGATATCTCGCTGGCCATGTTCACCCACGTGGCCGCCGCCGTGCCCGGCAAGGTCACGGCCATAGACACGCACTGGATCTGGCAGGACGGCCAGTACCTGACGACGAACCCGTTCCAGATCCGGAACGGCTTCGTCGACGTGCCGCAGACCCCGGGCCTGGGCGTGACCGTGGACCGCGCGGCACTGCAGCGCGCCAACGCGCTGTACCTGGAGCACGGCCTGGGTGCGCGCGACGACGCCATCGCCATGCAGTACCTGATTCCGGGCTGGAAGTTCGACAACAAGCGTCCCTGCATGGTGCGCTGATCAACTCTTACTTCAATAGCTGCCAGCGCTTGTCCCGTATGCGCTGGCGGCCTGAAAAGCAACAAGCCATGAACCAACACCACAACCTCATCAACGGCCAGTGGACGCCCGGCCAGTCCTATGCCCCCAACATCAACCCCAGCAACCTGTCCGATGTGATCGGCGAATACGCCCAGGGCGGCGCCGAGGACGTGCAGGCGGCTGTCGCCGCTGCCGCTGCCGCTTTTCCCGCCTGGTCCACCTCGGGCATCCAGGCGCGCTCCGACGCGCTGGACAGGATCGGCAGCGAAATCCTCGCGCGCAAGGAAGAGCTGGGCGACCTGCTGGCTCGCGAAGAAGGCAAGACCCGCCCCGAAGCCACGGGCGAAGTGGCCCGCGCCGGCCAGATCTTCAAGTTCTTTGCCGGCGAATGCCCGCGCCTGGCCGGCGAGACCCTGCCCTCGGTACGTCCCGGCATAGCCGTGGAAATCACACGCGAACCCATCGGCGTGGTCGGCCTTATCACGCCCTGGAACTTCCCCATCGCCATCCCCGCCTGGAAGATCGCCCCGGCCCTGGCCTTCGGCAACTGCGTGGTCCTCAAGCCCGCCGACCTGGTGCCCGGCAGCGCCTGGGCCCTGGCCGACATCATCCACCGTTCGGGCATTCCCGCCGGCGTGTTCAACCTGGTCATGGGCAGCGGCCGCGTGATCGGCGAGGCCCTGGTGAATCACCCCGAGGTGGCGGCCATCAGCTTCACGGGCTCGGTGGGCGTGGGCCGTGGCATTGCCGAAGCCTGCGTGAAAAGCGGCAAGAAGGTGCAGCTGGAAATGGGCGGCAAGAATCCCCAGGTCGTGCTCGACGATGCCGACCTGGCCCAGGCCGTGGAGCTGTCGGCCCAAAGCGGCTTTTATTCCACGGGCCAGCGCTGCACGGCATCCAGCCGCCTCATCGTCACCGACAAGATCTACCCGGCCTTTGTCGAAGCCCTGCAGGCGCGCCTGGCACGGATCAAGGTGGGCGATGCGCGCGCCGCCGGCACCGACATGGGCCCTGTGGTCAGCCAGGCCCAGTTGGAGCAGGATCTTTCCTATGTGGAAATCGCCAGGGCCGAAGGCGCGCGGCTGGCTGCCGGCGGCAGCCGCGTGGCCTGCCACACGGGCAGCGGCCAGAGCGGCTTCTTCATGGCGCCCACGCTGTTCGTGGATACCGAGGCCGGCATGCGCATCAACCGCGAGGAAGTCTTCGGCCCCGTGGCCAGCGTGATCCGCGTCAAGGACTATGAGGAAGCGCTGGCCGTGGCCAACGACACGCCGTTCGGCCTGTCGGCCGGCATTGCGACCACCAGCCTCAAGCACGCCACGCACTTCAGGCGCCACAGCCAGGCCGGCATGGTCATGGTCAACCTGCCCACGGCGGGCGTGGACTACCACGTGCCCTTCGGCGGGCGCAAGGGCAGCAGCTACGGCCCGCGCGAGCAGGGCCGCTATGCGCAGGAGTTCTACACCACGGTCAAGACGGCCTATACCTTGGCATGAATACGGTAGTGGCTTCCCCTGCGTCCCAGGCCTGCGGCTGGAGCCGGCCGCTCACCGTGGCCGCCGTGGCGCTGCTGTGCTGCCTGCTGTGGGGCAGCTCCTATCCGGCCATCAAGAGCGGCTATGCGCTGTTCTCCATTGCGCAGGCCGATCTGCCGGGCAAGCTGCTGTTCGCGGGCTGGCGCTTTGTGCTGGCCGGCGGCTTCGTGCTGGTCACCGCCGCCGTCATGGGCAAGCCGGTGCTTCGCACCCTTGGTCGGCATCCACGGCAGCTGCTGGCCCTGGGCTGTGCGCAGACCACGCTGCAATACGTGTTCTTCTATCTGGGCCTGGCCTACACCACGGGGGTCAAGGGCTCGATCATGAATGCCACGGCCACCTTCTTCAGCGTGCTGATTGCGCACTGGTTCTATGCCAACGACCGTCTCTCTCCGGCCAAGGCCCTGGGCTGCGCCGTCGGCTTTGCCGGCGTGCTGACCGTGACTCTGGGCGGCAATGGCGAGCTGGGCTCCGGCTTCAGCTGGCTGGGCGAAGGCTCGGTCGTTCTCGCGGCCCTGATCCTGGCCGCCTCCAGCATCTACGGCAAGCAGCTGTCGCAGCGCATGGACGCCATGGCCATGACCGGCTGGCAGCTGGGCCTGGGCGGGCTGGTACTGGTGCTGATAGGCGGCCTGAGCGGCGGCGGCATGGGCCTCCCGTCGCTGCAGGCCCTGGTGCTGCTGGTCTATCTGGCTCTGCTGTCGTCCGCTGCCTTTACCCTGTGGAGCCTGCTGCTCAAATACAACCGCGTGAGCCAGGTCACCATCTACAACTTCACGGTGCCGGTGTTCGGCTCGGTGCTGTCGGCCCTGTTCCTCGGCGAGACCCTGTGGGCCTGGCACTATGTGCTGGCCCTGGCCATGGTGTGCCTCGGCATCGTGCTGGTGACGCGCGAGCCCGCCCGTTGAGAGCGAGGCGGCAAGCCGCTTGCGCTCTTGCCGCCTCGCCCCACGGATTGATCTACACTGGATTTCGGGCGCTCTGCGCCGCCCTGTATAGATCCATCTGAAGAGAAGATTTCCGCCATGTGCCAATTGCTGGGGATGAACTGCAACACGCCCACCGACGTGCGGTTTAGCTTTTCGGGCTTCACCCAGCGTGCCGGCAACACCGGCGATCACACGGACGGCTGGGGCATTGCCTTCTTCGAGGACAAAGGCCTGCGCCACTTCGTCGACCACGAGCGCGCCATCGACTCGCCGGTCGCCAAGCTCATCCGCGAATACCCGATCAAGAGCACCAACGTCATTGCCCATATCCGCAAGGCGACGCAGGGCGTGGTCAGCCTGCAGAACTGCCATCCCTTCGTGCGCGAGCTCTGGGGCCGCAACTGGGTGTTCGCCCACAACGGCGATCTCAAGAATTTCGCTCCCAAGCTGCATGCCCACTTCCATCCGGTCGGCAACACGGACAGTGAGCAGGCGTTCTGCTGGATCATGCAGGAGCTGTGGAAATCCCATGCGGGCCTGCCCAGCGTCAAGGAACTTACCCACACGCTGCGCGAACTGGCCGCCCGCATCTCGCCCCATGGCACCTTCAACTTCCTGCTGTCCAACGGCGAAGCGCTGTGGGCCCATGCGACCACCCATCTTTGCTACATAGAGCGCCGCCATCCGTTCTCGCAGGCCCATCTGTCCGATGAGGACCTGAGCGTGGACTTTGCCCATGAAACCACGCCGCAGGACAAGGTCGCCATCGTCGTCACCGCCCCGCTGACCAACAACGAGACATGGACCCCCATTGCATCGGGCGAACTCAAGGTCTTTGTCCAGGGCGAATGCCTGAAGCTCTGAGCCAAGCCCTTGCGCTGC
>NZ_BCNT01000004.1 GCF_001544075.1 Comamonas terrae | reverse complement strand
TCGACGTGGGCGGTGTTGATGGTGATGCCGCGGGCCTTTTCTTCGGGCGCTGCGTCGATCTGGTCGTAAGCCTTGGCTTCGCCGCCAAACTTCTTCGACAGAACGGTAGCGATGGCAGCCGTCAGGGTGGTCTTGCCGTGGTCAACGTGACCGATGGTGCCCACGTTCACGTGGGGCTTGGTCCGTTCGAATTTTTCCTTTGCCATGATTTCTCCAAAGAGCAAAAACCTGTGTGGTGTTTAAGGTCTGCACCCCATTGCTGACTCGCCCCGCACAGGTGACAGGACGGCATGGGATCGCAGACCGGCAAAAATCGCGGCAGCCCCAAGGAGCTGCCGCGATCAAAACCGTCGATTATGACTGATTAGCCAGCTTTCGCCAATTACTTGGCGCGGGCAGCCACGATGGCTTCGGCCACGTTACGGGGAGCTTCGGCGTAGTGCTTGAACTCCATCGTGTAGGTGGCGCGACCCTGGGTCTGCGAACGCAGCGAAGTGGCGTAGCCGAACATTTCGGACAGGGGCACTTCGGCCTTGATGGCCTTGCCGCCGCCGACCATGTCGTCCATGCCCTGCACCATGCCGCGACGGGAAGACAGGTCACCCATCACGGTACCGGCGTAGTCTTCGGGCGTCTCGACTTCCACGGCCATCATGGGCTCGAGGATGACGGGGTTGGCCTTCTTGGCGGCTTCCTTGAAGCCGAAGATGGCTGCCATCTTGAACGCCTGTTCGGACGAGTCCACGTCGTGGTACGAACCGAAGGTCAGACGCACCTTGACGTCCACCACGGGGTAGCCAGCCAGCACGCCGGAGGTCAGCGCCTCTTCCACACCCTTCTGCACTGCAGGGATGTATTCGCGAGGCACCACGCCGCCCTTGATTTCGTCGACGAACTCGAAGCCCTTGCCGGCTTCCTGGGGTTCCAGCGTGAACACCACGTGGCCGTACTGGCCCTTACCGCCGGACTGGCGAACGAACTTGCCGTCCACGTCCTTGACGGTGCTGCGCACGGTTTCGCGGTAGGCCACCTGGGGCTTGCCCACGTTGGCTTCCACGTTGAACTCGCGCTTCATGCGGTCCACGATGATTTCCAGGTGCAGCTCGCCCATGCCGGCGATGATGGTCTGGCCGGATTCTTCGTCGGTACGCACGCGGAACGACGGATCTTCGGCAGCCAGACGCGACAGGGCGATACCCATCTTTTCCTGGTCGGCCTTGGACTTGGGCTCCACAGCCTGTGCAATCACGGGCTCGGGGAAGACCATGCGCTCGAGCACGATGGGAGCAGCCACGTCGCACAGCGTTTCGCCGGTGGTCACTTCCTTCAGGCCCACGCAGGCAGCGATATCGCCGGCGCGGATTTCTTCGACTTCGATACGCTCGTTGGCCATCATCTGCACGATACGGCCGATGCGTTCCTTCTTGCCCTTGACCGAGTTCAGCACGGTGTCGCCCTTGGTCAGAACGCCAGAGTACACGCGCACGAAGGTCAGCTGGCCCACGAACGGGTCGGTCATCAGCTTGAACGCCAGAGCAGAGAACTTCTCGGCGTCGTCGGCCTTGCGCGACAGCTTCTTCTCTTCGTCGTCAGGATCGGTACCTTCCACGTCGGGGATGTCCACGGGTGCGGGCAGGTAGTCGATCACGGCGTCCAGCATGCGCTGCACACCCTTGTTCTTGAAGGCGGTGCCGCACAGCATGGGCTGGATTTCCACAGCCAGGGTACGGGCACGCAGACCTGCCTTGATGTCCTCTTCGGACAGCGTACCTTCTTCCAGGTACTTGTTCATCAGGTCTTCGCTGGCTTCGGCCGCAGCCTCCACCATGTTTTCGCGCCACTTTTCAGCGGTTTCCTTGACCTCGGCAGGGATGTCGGTGTATTCGAACTTCATGCCCTGGGAAGCTTCGTCCCAGATGATGGCCTTCATCTTCAGCAGATCGACCACGCCCTTGAAGTTGTCTTCGGCACCGATCGGCACCACCACGGGCACGGGATTGCCCTTCAGGCGGTTCTTGATCTGGTCCACGACCTTGAAGAAGTTGGCGCCGGTACGGTCCATCTTGTTCACGAAGGCCAGACGAGGCACCTTGTACTTGTTGGCCTGACGCCACACGGTTTCGGACTGGGGCTGCACGCCGCCCACTGCGCAGTACACCATGCAGGCGCCGTCCAGCACGCGCATGGAACGCTCCACTTCGATCGTGAAGTCCACGTGGCCGGGGGTGTCGATGATGTTGAAGCGGTGCTCGGGGTAGGACAGGTCCATGCCCTTCCAGAAGCAGGTCACTGCAGCGGAAGTGATGGTGATGCCACGCTCTTGCTCTTGCTCCATCCAGTCGGTGGTGGCTGCGCCGTCGTGCACTTCACCCAGCTTGTGGGTCACGCCGGTGTAGAACAGGATACGCTCTGTCGTGGTGGTCTTGCCTGCGTCAATGTGCGCCGAAATACCGATATTGCGGTAGCGCTCGATGGGGGTCTTGCGAGCCATGATGGATCCTTGATTGATCGAGGAGAAATTGCTGCAGCGGGCCTCATGGGCGAGCGAAGCAGCAACTTAAATGGGGATGCTCCGAATCAAGACAAGGCCGCAAGCAAACATTGCATGCGGCCTGTCCGATTTTCGTGCGAAGTGCCGATTAGAAGCGGAAGTGGCTGAAAGCCTTGTTGGCTTCGGCCATGCGGTGCACTTCGTCACGACGCTTCATGGCGCCACCACGGCCTTCGGTAGCTTCCATCAGCTCGTTGGCCAGGCGCTGGGCCATGGACTTTTCACCACGCTTGCGGGCGGCTTCCTTGATCCAGCGCATGGACAGAGCCAGGCGACGGACGGGACGCACTTCCACAGGCACCTGGTAGTTGGCGCCACCCACACGGCGGGACTTGACTTCCACCATGGGCTTGACGTTGTTGATGGCGGTGGTGAACACCTCCAGAGCATCCTTCTCGGGCTGCTTCTTGGAGATCAGCTCCAGAGCACCGTAGATGATGCGCTCTGCAACCGCCTTCTTGCCGCCTTCCATGATCACGTTCATGAATTTGGACAGCTCTACATTGCCGAACTTGGGATCCGGCAGGATTTCACGTTTGGGGACTTCGCGACGACGTGGCATTTTTTACCTCTATCTTTGCTTCAGTTGGCGCCTTCCTCAGGCACCGCGAGAGCCAATCTGGGACTCCCACTTACTCGACCCGCGCAACCATTTGCGCATCAGGTCACTACGCTGGATCTCGCGCCACGCGGGATACAGCACCTACTTGTTCGAATGCTTTCGAAAACCCTGGGCTTACTTGGCCTTGGGCTTCTTGGCACCGTACTTCGAACGGGCTTGCTTACGGTCCTTGACGCCTTGCAGGTCCAGGGAACCGCGCACGATGTGGTAACGCACACCGGGCAAGTCCTTCACACGGCCGCCGCGCACCAGCACCACGCTGTGCTCTTGCAGGTTGTGGCCTTCACCGCCGATGTACGAGATCACCTCGAAACCGTTGGTCAGACGCACCTTGGCCACCTTACGCAGAGCGGAGTTGGGCTTCTTGGGCGTCGTGGTGTACACACGGGTGCACACGCCACGGCGCTGGGGGCAGTTTTCCATAGCAGGGCTCTTGGATTTAACAACTTCGACCGTGCGGCCCTGACGCACGAGTTGGTTAATGGTTGGCATTAATAAACGTCCCTAAACGTGAAATTGCTTCGTGAAAGCAATGGTTTGCTCGCCCGGATTTGCGATCCGGGCGAAAACGTGAATCCCTTCGGAAAATCCGAAAAGCCCTCGACTGTACCAGTTTGGCAAAACCTGCACAACTGCCGGCCGCGATGGCCGTCACTCCTGCATGCCTTCCCGCCACAGCCCGGGGCTGGCCCGGAAGCTGCGCCGCCGGACCGGAACTTACTTGATCCAGAGGCGGATGGTATCCCACAGGCGGCCGAAGAAGCCGGCCTGCTCCACGCCCTCCAGCGCCACCAGCGGCACCTCGGCCACCGTGTCGGTGCCCAGCTTGACCTTGAGCGTGCCCATGGGCTGGCCCTTGGCAATGGGAGCGATCAGCGGGTCCTGGCGCACCACTTCGGTGCTCAGCTTGCCGCCGCTGCCGGCAGGCACGCTGACCACGATGGGCGTGGCGCGCCCGACCTTGACGCTGTTGGCCGAACCCTTCCAGACCTGGGGGGTGACCACGGGCTGGTCGCCGTCGAAGAGCTTGACGGCGTCGAAGGCCGCATAACCCCAGTTCAGCAGTTTCTGGCTTTCGTTGGCGCGCGCCTTCTCGCTGGCCGTGCCCAGCACGATGGACAGCAGGCGGCGGCTGCCCACGTTGGGCATGTCGCGCTTGGCCGTGGCCACCAGGCAGTAGCCGGCGGCGGCCGTGTGGCCGGTCTTGAGGCCGTCCACGGTCGGATCGCGGAACAGCAGCGAATTGCGGTTGGTGCCGTTGGAGGCCGGCGTGCCCGGATAGTAGTAATGCTTGGTCGAGTAATAGTGCATGTACTCGGGGAAGTCCTGCATCAGGCGCTGGGCCAGGATGGACAGGTCGCGCGCCGTGGTCAGGTGGCCGGGCTCGGTCAGGCCTTCGGGGTTCTTGTAGGTCGTGTTCTTCATGCCCAGGGCCTTGGCCTGCTCGTTCATGAGACGCACGAAGTTTTCCTGGGAACCGCCCACGGCCTCGGCCAGCGCCATGGTGGCATCGTTGCCCGACTGCACGATCATGCCCTTGATCAGGTCGTCCACCGGCACCTGCATCTTGGGGTCGATGAACATGCGCGAGCCGGGCATCTTCCAGGCCAGCTCGCTCACGGGCATCTTCTGCTCCAGCGTGATCTTCTTGGAGCGCAGCGCGTCGAAGACCAGGTAGCCGGTCATCAGCTTGGTCAGCGAAGCCTGCTCGACCGGCGAATCGATGTCCTTGGCGCCCAGCACCTGGCCGGCGGTGACGTCCACCAGCAGGTAGTTGCGGGCGGCGATCTCGGGCGGCACGGGCGCGGCGACCTGCGCCAGGGCCGAGACGGAAACAAAGGCGGGAACCATGGCCGCAGCCAGGGCTACGGCACGCACGGTGGAATGGATGGGCTGCATAGTAAAGCTCTTGCTAAAGCGTTGAACGAGGCGTCGGGAGACAGGGAAAAGACAGAGCGGGCAGCGAAGCCGGATGAAGCGGAGCCGCCCCGTGCACTGCGAGCCATGCGCGGCGCATGGCTGGACAAGGCATCACAGGCGGCTTGGGCATGTGTGTTACTGGGAGGTCAGGTGGCGCACCACCAGGCTCTTGAGCAGGGGCAATTGTCCGTGAAAGAAATGGCCGCCACCGGGCACGACGGTAACAGGCAGTATCTGCGGCCGCGCCCAGTCCATGACGGAGGCCAGCGGCACGGTGTCGTCGGCCTCGCCATGGACGACCAGCGTGCGCTCGTGTGCCTCGGCCGGCACGGCAGCCACCTCGAAGCGACTGGCGGCGGTGCCGACCAGCACCACCTTCTGCACCCGCTCCTCGCCCCACAGCGTCGCCAATGCATGGCTGGCGACGAAAGCGCCGAACGAGAAGCCGGCCAGGGCGATCGGGCCTTGGGGAGCGACCTGCCGCACCACGGCCAGCATGTCCTCGAACTCGCCGCGGCCCGCATCGTGCGTGCCGGCACTGGCGCCGACGCCGCGGAAGTTGAAGCGCACGGCTGTGTAGCCACACTGCACAAAGGCGCGCGCCAGGGTCTGCACCACCTTGTTGTCCATGGTTCCGCCGAACAGCGGATGCGGATGGGCGATGACGGCCACGCCGCGCGGGCTGCGCCCTGCCTCCAGGCCGGGCGCGTCGCGCAAGGCCTCGATGGCGCCGGCCCCGCCGGTCAGGGTCAGTCGTTCAGTCTGCGAATTCACGGTATTGCTATCCTGTTTGTAGCTGCTTGCGCCTGCTTGCCTTCACTTGACACTTGAAATCGCATCAAGTTCCTTGCGGGATCAGCGTCCCACGCTATCGGGAAGTACCAGGCGCTCCACCACCTTGCCGTTTTTGAGGTGGGATTCGACGATCTCGTCGATGTCGCTGTCGTCTACGAAGGTGTACCAGACGCCCTCCGGGTAGACCACGGCCACGGGCCCGCCCGCGCAGCGGTCCAGGCAGCCGGCCTTGTTCACGCGCACGCGCCCCTTGCCCGCGAGCCCCTCCTGCTTGACGCGCTGCTTGCAGTGGTCGAAGCCGGCCTTGGCGCCATGCAGCGCGCAGCAGTCCTCGCCGTTGGCACGCTCGTTCAGGCAGAAGAAGATGTGGCGCTGGTAGTAGCCGCCCGCGGTGTCTTGGTTCTCGCTCATAGTGCGAGCATTCTAGGCAGGCTGCTGGCGGCGCGACACCCGGATCACGACATACGCCAGCGTGGCGTAAGGCCAGAGCCAGCCCAGCCACTGGCCCAGGCCGTAGAAGCGGATGAAGCGCCCCTGCTCCCAGGCCTGCAGGGTCTGGGAGAAATAGGCGTTCGTGGGCGCCTGGTTCAGGATGCTCAGGTGCAGCACCAGCACCATCAGCAGCAGCACGGCACAGGCGCGGCGCGGCAGCGGCAGCGCGATCACGGCCAGCCCCAGGCCGCCCCATACACCCAGGCGCACCGGCAGGTCCACCCACTCCCAGGCATGCACCGGGCCCCAGCTCAGCGCGGCCGACAGTGCCGTCACGCCCACGCCGGACAGCGCCAGCAGCAGGGCGGCGGCCGCGCGCCGCCCCATGTGGCGGACCATGCAGTAGGCCAGCAGGCAGGGGATCCACAGGCCCAGCATCACGCACAGCATCTCGGTCACCATGGACAGCGGCGTGAGCGCGAAGTCGCCCAGCGGCATCCAGGCCTCGAACGGCGTGCCCAGCAACAGATCCTGCAGCCACTCGTCCAGGCGCTCCAGCACCTGGCCCAGGCTGAACGGCACCGCAGCCGGAAACAGCAGCGCACACGGCCACAGCGCCAGCAGCACCAGGATGCCGGCATCGCCCTCGCCCACCCAGCGGCTGCGGAAGGCGCTCCAGCGCGCCACGGCGCCCAGCTTTTCCAGCACCAGCGCCAGCACGGCGCCGATCAGGGTACCGGCCGCGTTGAGCACGAAATCCATGTTGGAAGGAACGCGGCGCGGCAGATAGATCTGCAGGAACTCCATGCACAGCGACAGCAGGGAGCCGGCCAGCACCGCCACGGGCACGGCCGCGCGCGGCCAGCCCGAGCGCATCAGCGCCAGCGCCAGCAGAAAGCCCAGCGGCCCGTAGCCGACGATGTTGGTGTTGACGTCGAACCAGGTCCAGTATGGCGGCGGGATCCTGGCCAGCAGAAAGACATGCGGCTCGATCCCCTGGGCACGCCAGCCCTCGAACGGGAACAGGCTGGCGAACACGATCAGCGCCGCATACACCAGCGCCAGCGGCCAGGCCGTGGTGGCATGCACCGGCGAAACTGACGGGTCCTGTACGGTCTTTACCTGCTCCATCTCAGTCATCCATGGTGCGGCGCATGAAACTGGCGCACCCCAAGCAAGGGCAGCCGAGCCAGGGCCCGAGCCGGCCGCGCCGCCCCGCGGCGAGGGCTGCGCCGGCAGCCCGTACGCCCCCTCCCGTAGCGCGAAGCGCGTAGAGAGAGGAGGCAGGCGCGAAGCGACTCCGGGGATGTTGTTTCATCTCAGAACGGCTTGACCACGACCAGGATCACCACGGCCACCAGCAGCAGCACCGGCAACTCGTTGTAGATGCGGAACCACCGGTGGCTGCGGCGGCAGGTGTTGTCCTGCAGCTTGCGCAGCAGCACCGCGCAGCTGTGGTGGTAGCCGATCACCAGCAGCACCAGCAACAGCTTGGCATGCAGCCAGCCGCCCGCGCCGCGCCACCAGCCCAGCCACAGCCACAGGCCCAGGCCCACGGCCGGCACGGCCAGCAAAGTGGTAAAGCGCAGCAGCTTGCGGGCCATGACCAGCAGGCGCTCGCGCTCGGCGACCGAACCCGGCGGCACCATGGCCAGATTGACGAAGATGCGCGGCAGATAGAACAGGCCGGCAAACCAGCTGGCCACGAAGACGATATGAAAGGCTTTGACCCAGAGCATGCAGGCAGTGTAAGGCGGTGCCCGCGCCGCGGCCGCTGCGCTATGGGCGCGTTGCCCACTCGGTCTTTTGCCGCAGCGCCCGGGCTGCCATTCTGCCTGGGTATGCGCCCAGGTATGTGACATGTCAACCGGGTTACGGGGCCGCCGCCGGTCCGCCGCCCATGCTTGGTGCACAATTTCCCCATGCATCTGTCTAGCCCCACTCCTTTTCCGCACAACCGCCCGCGCCGCCTGCGCCGCGATGCCTTCACCCGCAACCTGGTGCGCGAGAGCGTGCTGACGCCCCACGACTTCATCTATCCGGTGTTCGTGCACGAGGGCACCAACCGACGCGAGGCCGTGGCCTCCATGCCCGGCGTGGAGCGCCTGAGCCTGGATCTGCTGCTGCCCGTGGCCGAGGAGTGCGCGAAGCTGGAAATTCCGGTGCTGGCCCTGTTTCCCCATATCGACGCCGCGCTCAAGACGCCCGACGGCAAGGATGCCACCAATCCCGACGGCCTGATTCCCCGCGTGGTGCGTGCGCTCAAGAAGGAATTCCCCGACCTGGGCGTGCTCACCGACGTGGCGCTGGATCCCTACACCAGCCACGGCCAGGACGGCATCCTCGACGAGACCGGCTACATCCTCAACGACGAGACCGTGGAAGTGCTGATCGGCCAGGCGCTGGCCCACGCAGGCGCCGGCGTGGACTTCGTCGCGCCCAGCGACATGATGGACGGCCGCATCGGCGCGATCCGCGAAGCGCTGGAGCTGCAGGGCCACATCCACACCCGCATCATGGCCTACAGCGCCAAGTACGCCAGCGCCTTCTACGGCCCGTTCCGCGATGCCGTGGGCACGCGCGGCGCGCTGGGCAAGGCCGACAAGAACGTCTACCAGATGGACCCGGGCAACACCGACGAGGCCCTGCGCGAGGTGGCGCTGGACATTGCGGAAGGCGCCGACATGGTCATGGTCAAGCCCGGCATGCCGTACCTGGACGTGGTGCGCCGCGTCAAGGACGAGTTCAAGGTACCGACCTTCGCCTACCAGGTCAGCGGCGAATACGCCATGCTCAAGGCGGCCGCAGCCAACGGCTGGCTGGATCACGACGCCGTGATGATGGAGTCGCTGCTGGCCTTCAAGCGCGCGGGCGCCGACGGCATCCTGACCTATTTCGCGATCGATGCAGCCAGGAAGCTGCGCGGACTGTAGGCGCGCGCGGTGGCCGCATATTTTTTGATAGCTGCCCGCGCTTGTCCTACTTGCGCCCGCGGCCTGCCGGGGCAATATCGGCTGTGATTGCCCCGGTACAGGACGGCCCTGATGGGCCGTTTTTTTCTGCCCATGGAAAGAGTTGATTGCCCATGCGTGTGCTGCATATTTCCACGCTGTATGCCCAGCCCCAGGAGGCCCTGCCCACCCAGCCGCCGCTGACCGGCTTCTACTGGGTGTCGTGCACGCGCGCGGAACTGGAAACCCAGCTGCCGCAGATCCAGGCCATGCTGGGCAGCGTCTGCGGCTATCCGCTGGTGGACCTGCACGTCTCGGACCTGCTCAACCCGCAGCTGCCGTCCAACTACGACTACACCTCCGCCTATGACGTGCTGGTGTTCCGCCGCCTGGCCGACACCCACCTGCCGCCGTTGCCCTCCGCCGCGCCGGCAGGTTCGCCGGCTGCCTCGCAGCCCCCTCCGGCCGGGCCCGCAGCCACTGCCCAGCCCGCCAGCACGCCTGCGCCGGTGGCGGCAAGGTCCGCCGCCCAGGCCTCCCACCGTCCCGCGCACATCGTCGCCGACAGCAGGAGCCCGGTGCTGCAGCGCGTCGAAACCCTGCCGGTGGGCTTTGCCCTCTACGACCAGTTGCTGCTGTCCGTGCACCCCGAGGAATGCCTGCTGCGCAACAGCTACTGGCAGAAGCTGCAGACCAGCCCGCCGGCCTCGGACTCCCGCCCGGTCTCGGCCAAGCTGCCCGCCGAACCGGCCGACCTGATGCTGCGCATGGTCAATGCCATGGTCGACGGCTACCTGGACCTGCGCCGTTCGCTCACGCGCCAGATCGACCACTGGCAGATGGCGCTGCTCAACCCCAACGGCCGCTTCACCAACTGGGCCAGCGTGCTCGACGTGCGCCTGACCCTGCACCAGCTCGACGAAATCTGCGAGGACCAGCGCGCCTCCATCCAGGACTGGACCGAGGCGCTGGAAGGCTGGCCGCCCGAATCCACGCCGGCGCGCCAGCGCGAGCGCGAGCTGCTCACCGTGCGCTCGCGCGACGTGCTGGAGCACATCGAGCGCGTCATCCACCATATCCGCCGCATGGAGCAGAGCGCCGAGACCGCGGTGCAGATGCATTTCTCGGCCCAGAGCAACCGGGCCAACGACATCATGCGCACGCTGACCACGGTGACGGCCATCTTCCTGCCGCTGAACCTGATTGCCGGCATTTTCGGCATGAACTTCGAGTTCATCCCGTTCGTGCACAAGAAGGACGGCTTCATCTGGGCCCTGGTGTCCATGGCCGTGATCACCGTGGTGCTGGTCGCCTACTTCTGGCGCCGGCGCTACCTGGAAAGCGAAGAGCAGAAATAAAACAGCGGCTGGCGCCTGCCCTGCCGGCGCCAGCCGCTATCGTTTTCAATCCACAGGATCAGCGTCCGGGCCTGGCGGCCTTGGCCCGCTTCAGGCGGCGGTTGAGGTCGATGGCTTCGCGCACCAGGGCCCTGAAGGCCTGTTCGTCGACCGGCTGGCCCTCGAAGATGTCGATGGCCCGGCGCATGTTGCCTTCCAGGCTGGCATTGAACAGCCTGTGCGGGTCGGCCAGCGCGGCGCCGCGCTGGAAGGTGAGCTTGACCTTGTCGCGGTAGGACTCGCCCGTGCACAGCATGCCCTCGCAGGACCACACGGGCGTGCCGCGCCACTTGCACTCCTCGACGACGCCGGGCTCGACCTCCTTGATCAGCGCCCGCATGCGCTGCAGCGCCACGGCGCGCCAGCCGCCCAGCGCGGCAATGCGCCGCTCCACCTCTTCGGAGCCCGAGGCCCCGGCTTCCACAGACTTGTCCGCTGCCATGGCAAGCTCCCGCCCAGCCAGGCTTCAGCCCAGATGCTCGGCAAAAAAGGCCAGCGTGCGCTCGCCGGCCAGATGGGCCACCGCCTCGTCGTAAGCCGGCCGCTGGTCGCAGTTGAAGCCATGGTCGGCGTCGTAGAGAAAGACCTGGGCCTTGGGCTGGGCCTTCTGGAAGGCCTCCACCGACTCCACAGTGATATGCCGGTCCCTGCGGCCGAAGTGCGCCATCACCGGGCACCAGGCCTGGCGGCAGGCCTCGATCTCCGTGGTCATGCCGCCGCCGTAGTAGCACACGGCCGCCGACAGGCCGGGCAGCTCGCAGGCCGAGCGCCAGCTCCACAGCCCGCCCCAGCAAAAGCCCACGATGCCGACCTTGCCCCCGGGTACCTGCTCGGCCGCATAGGCCACGGCGGCCTCAATGTCGACCTGCGCGCCCGGCGGATGCAGTTTTTCCACCGCCATCTTCAGCGCCATGCCCTCCTTCATGTCCGCTTCGCCATAGTCCAGCTCCACGCCGGGGCGGATGCGGTCGAACATCGCGGGCGCGACAGCCACATAGCCCTGGGCCGCGTAGCGCTCGGCCACCGAACGGATATGGTCGTTGACGCCGAAGATCTCCTGCAGCACCACGAGAGCGCCGCGCGGCTTGCCTTCGGGCATGACCACCCAGGCGGAAGTCTTCACGCCATCCACGGCCGTCAGTTCTACATAGCTACCCATTGCCCAGCTCCTTTCCGTTGTACAAAGACTGCAGCCCGCCCGGCCGGAATCTGCAGCCAGCGCAATGCTGTCATAGTGCAGGAGCCGCCGGGGTAGGCGATCCGGCCATTTTTTCACAGGAGAGTCCATGGAGCGCAAAGTAGCCCTCATCACGGGAGGCAGCCGCGGCATAGGCGCCGCCACGGCCCTGCTGGCGGCCGCCAGGGGCTGGGATCTGGTCATCAGCTACGCCCGGCAGGGCAGCGCCGCCCAGGCCGTGGTGCAGCAGGTCCAGGCCCTGGGCGCGCAATGCCTGGCCGTGCAGGCGGATGTGGGCGACGAGGCTCAGATCCTGCAGCTGTTCGCAGCCGCGGACCGGCACTTCGGCCGCCTAGATGCGCTCGTCAACAACGCCGGCGTGGTGGACACCGGCCAGACGGTGGCCGAATACAGCCTGCAAAGGCTGGAACGCATGTTCCGCATCAATGCCATAGGCCCGTTTCTCTGCGCGCGCGAAGCCGTGCTGCGCATGAGCACGGCCCGCGGCGGGCGCGGCGGAGCCATCGTCAACGTCTCCAGCATTGCCTCCCGGCTGGGTGCGCCGCGCCAGTATGTGGACTACGCGGCGGCCAAGGGCGCCATGGACGTGATGACGCTGGGCCTGGCCAAGGAAGTCGCGGCCGAGGGTATTCGCGTCAACGCCGTGCGCCCGGGGCTCATAGACACCGACATCCATGCCAGCGGCGGTCAGCCCGACCGCGTGCAGCGCCTGGCACCCAACGTGCCCATGCAGCGCGGCGGCACGCCAGAGGAGGTGGCCGATGCCATCGTCTGGCTGATGTCCGACGGCTCGCACTACACCACGGGCAGTCTGATCGAGATTTCCGGAGGCAATCTGTAATGGATCTCAAGCCGCTGATCACCCTGGTCGCCATCATCAACCCGCTGGCCATCGTCCCGTTCTTCATCCACTACACCGAAGGCTTCAGCCACCAGCAGCGGCGCCAGACCGTGCGCACGGCCGCCCTGGCCGCGTTCTGCGTGATTGCCGTCTGCGCGCTGCTGGGCCTGCAGATCCTGCAGTTCTTCAACATCTCGCTGCAGAGCTTCCAGGTCGGCGGCGGCCTGCTGCTGCTGATCAGCGCCATGAACATGCTGAGCGCGCGCCCCGCCGAGGAGCGGCAGACCAATCCCACGCTGCAGGCCGGTGCCGAAAAGGCGGCCGAGGGCAACAGCATCGCCGTGGTGCCGCTGACCATTCCGCTGCTGACCGGGCCGGCCGCCATGTCCACCGTGGTGATCTATGCGGACCAGGCGCGCACCATCTGGCAGCATGTGGCCCTGCTGGGCTACGGCGTGGTCGTGGCCATTGCCATCATGGTGTGCTTTTCGCTGGCCGATCCGATTGCGCGTGCGCTGGGCAAGACCGGCATCAACGTGATGACGCGCCTCATGGGCCTGATCCTGGCCGCCCTGGCCATCGAGGTGATGACGGGCGGGCTGATCAAGATCTTCCCCATCCTGGCATCGCCCGCGATCTACCCCTGAGCCCCCGGGCCGTCAGGCAGCCAGCTGCGCCGGCCCGGCCTGGTCGGCGCGGCCGCCGCAGGCGCCACCGCAGCCGGTGATCAGTTGCTCCGGCAGCTCCTGCGGTGCGAGCAGCCGGCCCGTGAGGGGATCGAAGCCCACGCGCCGCAGGTGCAGGGCCAGGGCCGCGTCCATGTTCTGCGCGTGGTGGCTGAACCAGGGCCCGAGCTCGGCCGCCATGCCGCGGATGGTGGCCAGATCGCCCTGCGCCCCCCTGGCCGCGCCTTCGCGCATGACAGCCAGCACCACCTTGTGCTGCTGGCTGTGGCAGTTGCCGGTGGCAAAGCGCGTGGCCTGCATCCAGCGGTCTTCCTGGTCGAAATGCTGCTGGGTATGCGCGATCAGCTCCTCCCAGAGGGCACACAGCCGGTCGTCTGCCGCCTCCTCCACTCGGGCCAGCAGGGCCACGAACTCCTCGTGCACGGCATCCATGGCCGGGAGGTCCAGAACCAGGGCGGGGGTCCATTGCAGGCTTGCCATAGTGCTTCCTTTGCGGTGACTTCAAGAAACCGCAGCTTAGGAAACCGGCGCGGGAAGCCGCTTGATGCAGGTCAGCGAATGGCAAAACAAAAAAGCCTTCTGACAGATGTCAGAAGGCTTGTTGTGTGGTCGGCGTGGCGGGATTCGAACTCGCGACCCCTTGCACCCCATGCAAGTGCGCTACCAGGCTGCGCTACACGCCGAAGCCATCGATTATAGCGCCATCTGCGCCCGGTTTTGGAAAAACTGCCGCGTGCCGCAAAAATTCCTGCCAAACGGCTCACGCCCGGCCCATCGCAGGCAGCCCATCAATGGCCCAGCCCCTGCAGCCAGCGGTTCATCTGCGCCAGCGCATCGTCAGTGGCGGCTGCCAGGGCCCGGGCGCCGCCCGCAGCGTCGGCCGTGCCGGCCGGCACCTGGGCCGTGAAGACCTGCTGCCCCAGCAGGATGTTGCCGATCCGCGTCTGCGCGCCGATGAGGCTGGCCCGCAGCTGCACCACGCCCCTGCTGGAAGTGGCCGAGTCGAAAACCTGGCTGAACTCCTCCACATCGACCCGCAACGTGGCCACGGGCAGGTTCTGGCTGGGCAGGCTGACGCTGTCCTGGCTGCCCAGCAGGGCCCGCTGCCCCCCCAGGCGCGCGCGCAGCCGCTGCTGCACCAGCTGGGCCGGAGGCTGGCTCCAGCGTGCATGCTGGTACGGGCGCAGCTCCTGGCCGTTGGCATAGGCCAGCCGGTAGTACATGGACGACAGCCCTTCGGGCAGGCCCGGCGACTGCACATCGGCTAGCACCAGCGGGGGCAGCTGCACCGCGGCCTGGGAAACCGGCGCGGCCTCCACCAGGCCCAGGTCGTAGCGCGTGGACTGGGCCGGCGGGCTCGGCAAGGCCGAGCATCCGGCCAGCGCCAGCAGCAGGGCCGCCAGCGCCAGGGGACGGGCCGCCCCCCGGACGCCGGCATTCCGGGACGCCGCCCCGGCGTTCAAGCGTGTGCGTTGCATCACCATGCGTATTCCTCTTGTCGGTATGGGTTAGCGGGCGCCGGGTGCCACAAAGCCGGGCTCCCCGGGGCCGGGCATGCCGGCGCCCGGGCCGTAGATCACGGCCTGCGGGTTGTCGCTGAAGCGGCTGGCGGCGCTGCCCATCTGGCGGGCTGCGCGCGAAACATCGTCGGCCGCGCGGTTCGCGCGCGGCACGGTGCTGCGGCCCAGCGATTCGGCCGCCGCGGCCAGCGCCTGGGTGCCTTGCGAGATGCTGGCCAGCGGACCGCCGGGCGCATTGACCTGGCGCACGGTCGTCTGCAGCTCGCTGGCGGCCCCGCTGGCGGCGTTGCCGGCCTTGGTCAGCGCCTGCATCGTCTGCTGCGCGTCCGTGGCCAGCTGGGGCAGCTGCCTGGCCGTCTTGTCCAGCGAGGCCGACAGCTGCTGCACGCCGGCGGCGGCGGCGCCGATGTTGTCCAGCGCCTGACTCACCCGGCGCTGGTTGTCGTCGTCGAGCATGGTCACGATGCGGCGCGAAATCTCGTCCACGCGCTCGAGCAGCACCGGCCCCTGGTCGGCCAGGATGTTGAGCGGCGAGGACTTCATCGGCAGGCGCGGCAGGCCGCTGGGGCCGGGCTTGGGCACTTCCTGGGGCTTGCTGTCGTCGTCGAGCTGGATATGCGCCAGGCCCGTCACGCCCTGGTAACCGAGCATGGCATAGGTGGCGGGCGTGACGGGCGTGTCCTCGCCCACGGCGATGCGGATCAGCACATTGCCCGGCAGCTGCGGATCGAAGCCGATGCGCACCACCTTGCCCACGGGAACGCCCTTGTAGCGCACGGTGGCCTGGGGCTGCAGGCCGCTGACGCCGTCCTTGGTGGACATTTCATAGAGTTGGTACTGGCGGTTGTCGCGCGTCAGCCAGACCGCCAGGCCGGCCAGCAGCGCTGCCACCACCAGCACGAAAATGCCGGCCGCCATGGCATGGGACTTGTTTTCCATCAGCTTTCCTCCGCGGCCGCGCCGCCTTGCACCGGGGTCATGGCTCTGCGGCCACGCTCTCCCTGGAAAAAGTGTTCGATGAACGGGTGCTGGACCCCGGCGACATCGCGCGGCGCGCCGGTCACCAGCACCTTCTTCTCGGCCAGCACGGCCACGCGCGTGGACAGGGCGAACAGGGTGTCCAGATCGTGGGTGACCATGATGACGGTCAGGCCGAGTTCGCCATGGACTTCGCGCAGCAGATCGCAGAACTCGTCCGAGCCCTTGGGATCCAGCCCGGCCGTGGGCTCGTCCAGCAGCAGCAGCGGCGGATCCATGATGAGGGCGCGCGCCAGCGCCACGCGCTTGATCATGCCGCCCGACAGATCGGCCGGCATGCGCATCGCATGCTCGGGCTTGAGGCCCACCATCTGCAGCTTGACCATGGCCGCGTCACGCACCACGGAATCGGGCAGCGTCCCTTGCTCGCGCAGCGCGAACGCGATGTTGTCCAGCACGTTGAAGGCCGAATACAGCGCCCCCTGCTGGAACAGCATGCCCACCTGGCTTGCCGCCCGCTCGCCGTTGATGACCTCGTGCGAGGGACGGCCGCCGATGGTGACCGTGCCGCGGGAAGGCGTCAGCAGCCCGAGGATCTGGCGCAGCAGCACGGTCTTGCCCGTGCCCGAGCCGCCGACCAGCGTCAGGATCTCGCCCGGGTACACATCCAGGTTCAGATCCTGGTGCACGGCAAAGCGCGACTCGCCCGAGCCGAACTCCGTCCACAGGTCCGTGACCTGCACCAGCGGCCGCGCATCCTGCGGCGGCTCGTAGCCACCGACAGCACCGTCGATCCGGCGGTTTTGCATCACCTCAGCCATTCGCGAGCCCTCCAAAACTGGCGCGCCCCATGCCAGGGACACCGAGCAAGGGCCGCCCCGCAGCGAAGGTGTCGTCCCCCTTCCAGGGGGGAGCAGCGAAGCTGCTCAGGGGGTATGTCATTTTTAAAACCCCACATTCCTGAACAGGATGGCGAAGATCGCATCCACGATGATGACCATGGTGATGGACGACACCACCGATGCCGTCGTGCCCTGCCCCAGGCTCTGGGTATTGGGCTCCACCTGCAGGCCCCAGTGGCAGCCGATCAGCGCGATCATCACGCCGAACACCATGGACTTGCCCATGGCCAGGCCCAGGTTCGCCACGTTGACGGCGGACGGCAGGCTCTGGGCGAAATAGGACGGCGTGATGCCCATGGTCAGGTCGGCGGCCAGCATGCCGCCGGCCAGCGCGGCCAGCGTGGTCCACAGCGCCACCAGCGGCATGGACACGGCCAGCGCCAGGGCCCGCGGCAGCACCAGCCGGAAGCCTTTGGAAATACCCATGACCTGCATGGCATCCAGCTCCTCGGTCACGCGCATCACGCCGATCTGGGCCGTGATGGCCGAGCCGCTGCGGCCTGCCACCAGGATCGCGCCCAGCAGCGGCCCGAGCTCGCGGATCAGCGAGATGCCCAGGATGTTGACGATGAAGGATTCGGCACCGAACTGGCGCAGCTGCAGCGCCATCAGGTAGGCCAGCACCACGCCGATCAGAAAGCCCACCAGTGCCGTGATCGGCAGCGCCGTCGCCCCCGTGGCATACAGATGGCCCGAGATGTCGCGCCAGGGCCCGCGGCGCGGATTGCACGCCAGCCGGACGGTATCGAGCAGCAGCTGACCGATGAGCTCGATCAGGCTGCGGAAATGCCTGCAGGCATTGATCACCAGGCAGCCCAGGGCATCGATCTGCGTTGCCAGGCCCGCCGGCTCGGGCCGGGGCGCCGGCACGTCGCTGAAGCGCGCCACCCGCTCCAGCATGGCGCGCTGGGCCGGCTGTGCCTGCAGCTGCGCGGGCCAGCGCCGGCCCCAGTGCTCCCACAGCAGCTGGGCACCCACATGGTCCAGCCTCTGCAGGCCCTGCAGGTCCCAGCCGGCACCGGCAGGCACCGCCGCCAGCTGCGCGCGCAGTCTGCGCCAGATCTCGCGCTCCCCCAGCTCGGCGGCGCTCCAGCGGCCTTGCGGTACCGCCCACTGCGCGCCGTCGCGCGCCTGCACCGGGCATCGAGGTAATTGGTCTGAGCTAGTCAAAGAGTGACTTCCTTGGACAAACAAACATGCGGCTTATACAGGACCGGGAAAAGGTGCGGCGGGCCCGGGCTGCGGCCGGCGGCCGCAGGCAACGCTCCCGCGGAGTATGCCCGCGCGCCCCCCTGGAAGGCCTCGGGGGCAGAGCGCAGGATAACGCGCCCGCGCCGGCAGGCATCTGGAACATGGCGGCAGGCGGCGTAGGCCTGCGCCTTGGCCGCCGGGCCGGTGGATGAGGATTTTCAATCAAAAACGGCTGTATTGCTTGCCCATCAAGCGCTGGCAGCTATGCAAACAGGAGTCCGCGCGCTTTCCCTATCGACAGAAGTTTTGTGCTTTGCACAATCGTTGCAGGAACTTGCGCCGTGCACCACCTGTGCCGCGCAAGCCGTGTTGAGCCTCCACGCAAGGACTACCCAGGGCTTGGCCTGCCGCAAGCCCGCTTTTGTTTCATGAGCGACACCACGTTTGACTACATCGTCATCGGCGCCGGCACGGCAGGCTCGCTGCTTTGCAACCGCCTCACCCGCAACCCGCAGCACCGCGTGCTGCTCATCGAGGCCGGCCGCAAGGACGACTACCACTGGATCCACATTCCCGTCGGCTACCTCTACTGCATAGGCAATCCGCGCACCGACTGGCTCTACCAGACCGAGCCCGACCCCGGCCTCAACGGCCGGCGCCTGCGCTATCCGCGCGGCAAGACCCTGGGCGGCTGCTCCAGCATCAACGGCATGATCTACATGCGCGGCCAGGCCCGCGACTACGAGCAGTGGGCCGACCTCACGGGCGACGACACCTGGCGCTGGGATGCCGTGCTGCCGGCCTTTCGCCAACACGAGGACCACTGGCGGCTGGATGCCGGCGGCAACGCCAGCGAGGAGTTCAGGCGCCTGCACGGCAGCAAAAGCACCGGCGGCAGCGGCGAATGGCGCGTGGAAAAGCAGCGCCTGCGCTGGGACATCCTCGACGCATTCGCCCAGGCCGCCCAGCAGGCCGGCATTCCGGCCACCGACGACTTCAACCGCGGCACCAACGAAGGCGTGGGCTATTTCGAGGTCAACCAGAAGAACGGCTGGCGCTGGAACACGGCCAAGGCCTTTCTGCGCCCCACCTGCTACGGGCGAGCCAACTTCGAGATGTGGACCTCGGCCCAGGTCAGCCGGCTGCTGCTGGAAGACCTGCCGGGCGGCGGCCAGCGCTGCACCGGCGCCGAGGTCTGGACGGGCCGGGAAATGGTGACCGTGCATGCCGAACGCGAGGTACTGCTGTGCGCGGGCGCCGTCAACTCGCCGCAGATCCTGCAGCTGTCGGGCATCGGCCCGGGCGAATTGCTGCAGCGCCACGGCATTGCCGTGCGCCGCGACCTGCCCGGCGTGGGCGCCAATCTCCAGGACCATCTGCAGATCCGCTCGGTTTACAAGGTCCAGGGCGCCAAGACGCTCAACACCATGGCCGCCAGCCTGGTGGGCAAGGCGGCCATCGGCCTCGAATACCTGCTGCGCCGCAGCGGGCCCATGAGCATGGCGCCTTCGCAGCTGGGCGCCTTCACGCGCAGCCGCCCCGGCCTGGCCCACCCCAACCTCGAATACCACGTGCAGCCGCTGTCGCTCGAAGCCTTCGGCGAGCCGCTGCACCCGTTTCCGGCCTTCACGGCCAGCGTCTGCAACCTCAACCCCACGAGCCGCGGCACGGTGCACATCCAGGGCCCGGATTTCCGCCAGGCTCCCGCGATTGCGCCCAACTACCTGTCCACCGCCGAGGACCGGCAGGTGGCAGCCGACAGCCTGCGCGTGACGCGCCGCATCGTCGCCCAGCCTGCGCTGGCGCCCTACCGGCCCGAGGAATGGAAGCCCGGGGTGCAATACCAGAGCGACGAGGACCTGGCGCGGCTGGCGGGCGACATCGCCACCACCATCTTCCATCCCGTGGGCACCACCCGGATGGGCCGAGACGGCGACCCCCTGGCCGTGCTCGACAGCCGCCTGCGCGTGCGCGGCGTGCAGGGCCTGCGCGTGGTCGACGCCGGCGCCATGCCCACCATCACCAGCGGCAACACCAACAGCCCCACGCTGATGATGGCCGAAAAGGCCGCGGCCTGGATTCTGGAAGACAGCCGCAGCGCGCCGGCGCAGCATGCCGCGCTGCATCCTCCGGCCACGGAAGTCGCCGAGCCTGCATGATGCAAAAGGACACAAAAAGGCCGGACGAGCGCGCCCATCGGTATTCAAAAGAAACAGGGCTGTAGCGCTTGCCGGCATTGCGATGCATGCTCCTTTTTTTGAAGACCTGATGAATCGTTGCGGCAAAAGGCCTGTATCCGCGCGCAAACGTCAAAGTTTTTCGTCCAACCCGAGGGAATTCCCCAATGCACCATGTAGGTGCAGGGCTTACATTCTCGTCACTCTCGCTGCTCCACGAAGCAGCATGGAGGGGCCGAGGAGACAACTCGACACAACCAGATCAACATTCCATAAAAGCATCAAAGATGCATTCAAAGCGCCCTCGTGGCGCTTTTTTATTGCCCCGCCGCCAGCATCCCCTCGCGCGGCAGCCCTGGCTCCAGGCGGGATACCGAAGAACACTCCATCAGCGGGCACAGTCGCTTGCCAGGTGCGACAATCGCCGCCGTCATCCCTGTCTGCCCCAACGGCGCGCCCCGCCGGCGGTGCCCCGTGGACAGGCATTCTCTGCACCGCAAGAGTGCATGGCCTTCATCCATGCCTTGCCGTGCCAGTCCCTGCATCACCTGTAAGCACCTACTCATGGAATGGATTGTTGTTTCGCTGGCCTCCGCGCTGGCCGGCTTTGTGGACGCCATCGTGGGCGGCGGCGGCCTGATACTGCTGCCCGCGCTCTTCGCCACCTACCCCGCGGCACCGCCGGCCACGCTGCTGGGCACCAACAAGAGTGCTTCGGTCTGGGGCACGGCCATGTCCACCTGGCAATATGGCCGCAAGGTGCAGCTGCCCTGGCGCGCCATGATGCCTGCGGCCCTGGTGGGCGCCCTGGGCTCCTTCCTCGGCGCCTGGGCCGTGACCCAGATTTCGCCGGACTTCCTGCGCAAGCTGCTGCCGCTGGTGCTGGTCGGCGTGCTCGCCTATACGCTGGCGCGCAAGGACATGGGCCGCACGCATGTGCCGCGCTACAGCGGCCGCACCGAGACCGTGATCGCCTGCGCCATCGGCCTGACCATCGGTTTCTACGACGGATTCTTCGGCCCCGGCACGGGCAGCTTCTTCGTGTTCCTGTTCGTGCGCCTGATGGGCTACGACTTCCTGAACGCCTCGGCATCGGCCAAGCTGCTCAACCTGGCCACCAATCTCGCGGCCCTGTCGCTGTTTGCCATGAAGGGCCATATCTGGTGGCACCTGGCCCTGCCCATGGCCGTCGCCAACGTGCTGGGCGCCACGCTGGGCACGCACATGGCCCTGCGCCACGGCACGGGTTTCGTGCGCGGCATCTTCATCGCCGTGGTCAGCGTGCTCATCCTCAAGACCGGTTACGACGCCTTCCTGCGCTGACGCCCCGGCCGCGCCGGCTCAGGGCGCGCTGTCGTCGGGCTCGACGGGAATGTCCTCCACGCGGCGCGGCGTGCCTATCGGCGACTGGGCCTGTCCCTTGCGCATGGCGGCCATGTCGGCCTCGCTGGGATATTCGCCCAGCAGCCAGTAGTCGATGATGCGGCGTGCGATCGGCGCCGCCGTGGCCGCGCCGAAGCCCGCGTTCTCCACGATCACGCCGACGGCGATCTTGGGGTCGTCGGCCGGCGCGAAGGCAATGTACAGCGCATGGTCGCGCTGGCGCTCGGCCAGGCGCGCGGCATTGTATTTTTCCTTCTGGCCCACGGTGATCGCCTGGGCCGTGCCGGTCTTGCCGCCGGCGCTGTAGCGCGCGTTGCCGAACGAACCGCGGCCCGTGCCGCCCGTGACCACGGACACCATGCCGCGCTTGACCGCGTCGATATTGGACTGCTTGTAGCCCAGCCGGACCGGCGCGGGCTGGGCGATGTCCGAGCGCATGCCCGTGACCGGATCGATCAGCACCTTGCCCACGTGCGGCGTCGTGCTCACGCCGTTGTTGACCAGGGCCGACAGCGCATGGGTCAGCTGCAGGATGGTGAAGTTGTTGTAGCCCTGGCCGATGCCCAGCGAGATCGTCTCGCCCGCATACCACTGCTGCTGCGCCGGACGCTTGTAGGTGTTGCGCTTCCATTCCCGGCTGGGCAGCACGCCGCGCACTTCGCCGGGCAGGTCGATGCCCGTGATCTGGCCGAAGCCCAGCGGCTTCATGAAGTCGTGGATACCGTCCACGCCCAGGTCGTTGGCCAGCGTGTAGAAGTACACATTGCTGGAGTGCTGGATGGCCCGGTTCAGGTCCACGGGCCCCAGCGCATGGCCCGAGCGGAAGGTGTGGCCGCCAAAGGTCCAGGAGCCGCCGTCCTGGATGATGGTCTGCGGCGTGCGCTTGCCCATCTCCAGCCCGGCCAGTCCCATGAAGGGCTTGTAGGTCGACCCCGTGGGATAGGTGCCGCGCAGCGCGCGGTTGAGCAGGGGGCGGTCGATGGATTCGTTGAGCGCCTTCCAGTTCTCCTGGTCGATGCCGTCCACGAACAGGTTGGGGTCGTAGGTGGGCTTGCTGACCATGGCCAGCAGCTCGCCGTTGCGCGGATCCATGGCAATGGCCACGCCGCGGCGGTCGCCGTACAGGTCCTCGACCATCTTCTGCAGCTTGATGTCTATGGACAGCTGCAGGCTCTTGCCCGGCGTCGCGGGGCGGCTGCCCAGCTTGCGCACCGCGTGGCCGCCGGCCGAGGTTTCCATTTCCTCCCAGCCGGTCTGGCCGTGCAGCTCCTGCTCGTAGCTCTTTTCGGCGCCCAGCTTGCCGATGACCTCGGTGCCGCGGTAGTTGGCCGCGTCGTCCGAATCCTCGATCTCTTCCTTTTCCTTCTGGTTGATGCGGCCGATGTAGCCGATGATGTGGCTGGCCGTCTCCTTCATCGGATAGGTGCGGAACAGCCGCGCCTTGATGTCCACGCCCGGGAAGCGGTAGCGCTGCGCCGCGAAGCGCGCCACTTCCTCGTCGCTCAGGCGCGAGCGGATCGGGATGGACTCGAAGCTCTTGGAGTCGTCCATGAGGCGCTTGAACTTGCGCCGGTCGCGCGCAGTGATCTCCACGATCTCGGACAGGCCGTCGATGGTCTCGTCCAGATTGCCCACCTTGGAGCGCGTGATCTCCAGCGTGTAGGCCGAATAGTTGGTGGCCAGCACCACGCCGTTGCGGTCCAGGATCTGGCCGCGGTTGGGCACGATGGGCACCACGGCCGTGCGGTTGCTCTCGGCGCGCTCGGCCAGTTCCTCATGGCGCTCCACCTGCAGCACCAGCAGGCGCGACACCAACAGACAGAACGCGAGGAACACCACCACGCTCATGACGATGGCGCGCAGGCGAAAGCGCTGCAGCTCGGCCTCGGTGTTGCGGATCTCCATCATGGACGGCAGCCTCAGGATCTCGGGCCGGGCTTACAGCGGACGGTTTTCGTCGCTGTCGGGCGGACGGCGCTGCGGCGCCAGCAGCAGGCCGCTGACCAGAGGCCACAGCAGGGTCTCGATCACGGGCGCCACCAGCAGCATGGGGCCGGGGAAGATGCCACCGGCCACCACGCGCAGCAGCACCTGGATGCCGTGCACGGCCGCGAACAGCGGCAGCAGGTGCAGCGCCTGCACCGGGCTGGAGAACCACGACAGGCGGCGGCTGGCCGCGCCCGCCACATACATCAGCAGCGTGTAGGCCAGCGCGTGCTGGCCCAGCAGCGAGGCACGGTCCACATCCATGAGCAGGCCCAGGGCGAAGCCCGTGCCCATGCCCACGCGCTGGGGCTGGTTCAGCCCCCAGAACGCCAGCAGCACCATCAGCAGGTCAGGCAGCCAGACGATGCGGCCCAGCGGCAGCATGTTGAAGGCCAGCGCGATCACCAGCGTGACCACGATGAACAGGGGATTGACCGGCAGCAACAGCTGCTGGCCGCGCGGCATGATCATGCGGGGTCCTTTGCAGGCTGGGCCGGTGCGGCGGCGTCGCCGGACTTGCCGGACCTGCCCTTGTCAGACTTGCCGTCCTTCTTGCCTTTGGCGGCATCCTTGGCCTTCTTGTCGGCGGCCGCCTGGGCGGCCTGCGCCTCGGCTTCGGGATGGACGGCGCGGTTGAGCGGCTGCAGCACCATCACATGGCGCACGCCCTGTACACGGCCCACGGGCTCGCAGTAGATGCGCGTGAAGGCCGAGTCGGCCCGGCGGTCCACCGTGACCACCTTGGCCACGGGCAGGCCCGGCGGGTACAGCCCGTCCACGCCGCTGGTGGTCAGCAGGTCGCCTTCCTGCACATCGGCATTGCTGGGCATGAAGCGCAGCTCCATGCCGCCGCTGCGCGCCGGCGAGGGATCGCCGTAGGCCACGCTGCGCGCACCGGTGCGCGGATTGAACACGGGAATGGCCTGGTCACGGTCGATCAGCAGCGAGACCTCGGAGCGCGTGGCATAGACGCGCGTGACCTGCCCGACCACGCCTTTCTCGTCGAGCACGGGCGAGCCCGGCGCAATGCCGTCCGTCTCGCCCTTGTCGATCACGACGCGGCGCGTGTAGGGGTCGGGGCTGTCGTAGATCACTTCGGCCGCCTGCCCGGGCTGGGTCATGCGCTCGCGCAGGCCCAGCAAGGCACGCAGATGCCCGTTTTCCTCGAGCAGCTCCTCGGCCAGCTCGGCGCGCTGGGCCATGGCCACCAGCTCCTTGCGCGCCTCGTCCTCCTTGCGCACCGCCTGCTGCTGCACCTCGGCATAGCGGCTGGCATTCTGGTAGGCCAGCACCGGCTGGGCCACCAGCCATTGCACGGGCGAGAGCACGGTGGATACCGCGATGCGCGCCGGCTCGGTGATCTTGAAGCGCGCGTCGGCCACCATCAAAAACAGCGCCAAGGCGCTGTACAGGGCGAGCTGCGAAGGGCGTGACGCCCTCTGCTTGAACAAAGAGGGCGCAGAGCGATCCAGTGTATCCAGGGGCATGCGCGGTCCCGTAGTGTCGTGGCGTGCAGCTCAGCGATCAGTCGCTGGTGAAGATGCTGCCCTGGCGGTCCATGGTCTCCAGCGCCATGCCGCAGCCGCGCACCACGCAGGTCAGGGGCTCCTCGGCCACCAGCACGGGCAGGCCGGTTTCCTCGGCCAGCAGGCGGTCCAGGTCGCGCAGCAGCGCACCGCCGCCGGTCAGCATCATGCCGCGCTCGGCGATGTCGGCGCCCAGCTCGGGAGGCGTCTGCTCCAGCGCGTTCTTCACGGCCGAGACGATCTGGTTGAGCGGATCGGTCAGGGCTTCCAGCACTTCGTTGGACGAGATGGTGAAGCTGCGCGGCACGCCTTCGGAGAGGTTGCGGCCCTTGACTTCCATTTCCTTGACTTCGGAGCCCGGGAAGGCCGAGCCGATCTGCTTCTTGATGGCTTCGGCCGTAGGCTCGCCGATCAGCATGCCGTAGTTGCGACGGATGTAGCTGATGATGGCTTCGTCGAACTTGTCGCCGCCCACGCGCACCGAACCCTTGTAGACCATGCCGCCCAGCGAGATCACGCCCACTTCGGTCGTGCCGCCGCCGATGTCCACCACCATGGAGCCCGAAGCCTCGGACACGGGCAGGCCCGCGCCGATGCCGGCGGCCATGGGCTCCTCGATCAGGTAGACCGAGGTGGCGCCCGCGGCTTCGGCCGCATCCTTGATGGCGCGGCGCTCGACCTGGGTCGAGCCGCAGGGCACGCAGATGATGATGCGGGGGCTGGGCGTGAGCACCGAGCGCGGATGCACCATCTTGATGAACTGCTTGATCATCTGCTCGGTGATCACGAAGTCGGCGATCACGCCGTCCTTCATCGGGCGGATGGCCTCGATGTTGCCGGGCACCTTGCCCAGCATGGCCTTGGCTTCCCGGCCCACGGCCTGGATCACCTTCTTGCCGTGCGGGCCGCCTTCGTGGCGAATCGCGACGACCGAGGGCTCGTCGAGAACAATGCCCTTGTCTCGGGCGAAAATCAGGGTATTGGCTGTGCCAAGGTCGATGGCAAGGTCGGTGGAGAAATACCGACGGAAAGCTCCGAACATTACGAGAGTCCTCTCAGGCACGGCATGCTCGTCGGCCTGCCATCGCCGGGATGAAAGTTGGGGAGTCTGGGTGGGTTGGCTTTTCGCACAATGACCGGCTCAGTGAGGGTCTTGCGGCAAAGCCGAGATAATACCGTATCCCCTGTGAATAACTTCCACTACCAGGGTCAGAAACACTGCTTTACGTGCGGCTGCCCCGCTAAAAAATTTCTATGGCATTGAACGAACAGGACATTGCGCGCATCGCCAACTTGGCACGCCTCGAGCTGTCGCAAGGCGAAAGTGAGCGCATGCTGGCGCAACTAAACGACTTTTTCGGCATCGTCGAAAAAATGCAGGCTGTGGATACCTCGGGCGTCAGCCCGCTGTCACATCCCGTGGCGGCCATCCAGGACATCGCCTTGCGGCTGCGTGACGATGTGGTCAGCGAGCCCGACAACCGCGAAGCCAACATGCAAAACGCGCCGGCCGCCGAAAAGGGCTATTTCCTCGTGCCCAAGGTCATCGAATAAACGCGCCAAGCCACACCATCCCATGAGCAACACCGAACTGCATACCCTCGGCGTGGCCGAGCTGGCCGCACAGCTGCGCGCCAAGCAAGTCTCCGCCCTTGAGGCGGCCCAGCATTTCCTGGCCCGCGCCCGGCAGCATCAGAACCTGGGTGCTTTCGTCTCCATCAACGAAGAAGCCACGCTGGCCCAGGCCAGGGCGGCCGATGCCCTGATCGCCGAAGGCAGGGGCGGCAAGCTGGCCGGCGTGCCCATCGCGCACAAGGACATCTTCGTCACCAAGGACTTCCCCACCACCGCCGCCAGCAAGATGCTGGAGGGCTACAAGTCGCCTTTCGACGCCACCGTGGTGAAAAAGCTGGCCGATGCCGGCGTGGTCACCCTGGGCAAGCTCAACTGCGACGAATTCGCCATGGGCGGCGCCAACGAGAACTCGGCCGTCGCCCCCGTGGGCTTCGACAGCGCCCAGCCCGTGCGCAACCCCTGGAACACCGAACGCGTGCCCGGCGGCTCCTCGGGCGGCTCGGCCGCCGCCGTGGCCGCGCGCCTGGCTCCGGCCGTGACCGGTACCGATACCGGCGGCTCGATCCGCCAACCCGCGAGCTTCTGCGGCATCACCGGCATCAAGCCCACCTACGGCCGCGCCAGCCGCTACGGCATGATCGCGTTTGCCTCGTCGCTGGACCAGGCCGGCCCCATGGGCCGCTCGGCCGAAGATTGCGCCCTGCTGCTGTCCGAAATGTGCGGCCCCGACCTGGACCGCGACTCCACCAGCCTGGATGTGCCAGCCGAGGATTTCAGCAAGAATCTCAACGACTCCATTTCCGGCCTGCGCATCGGCATTCCCGCCGAATTCTTCGGCGAAGGTCTGGCGGCCGACGTGCGCGCCGCCGTGGACGCTGCGCTCAAGGAATACGAAAAGCTCGGCGCCAAGCTGGTGCCCATCAGCCTGCCGCGCACCGAGCTGTCCGTGCCCGTGTACTACATCCTGGCGCCGGCCGAGGCTTCGTCCAACCTGTCGCGCTTCGACGGCGTGAAGTTCGGCCACCGCGCCAAGAACTACACCGACCTGGTCGACATGTACAAGAAAACCCGCGCCGAAGGCTTTGGCGACGAGGTCAAGCGCCGCATCATGATCGGCGCCTATGTGCTGAGCGAAGGCTATTACGACGCCTACTACCTGCAGGCCCAGAAGATCCGCCGCATGATTGCCGACGATTTCCAGGCCGCGTTCAAGGAATGCGACGTCATCGCCGGCGCCGCGGCGCCCACCACGGCCTGGGCCATCGGCGGCAAGAGCGACCCGGTCTCCAACTACCTGGCCGACATCTTCACGCTGCCCGCATCGCTGGCCGGCCTGCCCGGCCTTTCCCTGCCTGCGGGCTTCGGCGAAGGCGGCATGCCCGTGGGCCTGCAGCTGATCGGCAACTACTTCGGCGAAAGCCGGCTGCTCAATGCCGCCCACCGCTTCCAGCAGGCCACCGACTTCCACCTGCGCACGCCCGCCGGTATCTAAGACAGACGCAGGAAGGACTCTCTGCAAATGACAGTGAAACTGATCAATGGCTACGAAGTCGTCATCGGCTTCGAGACCCACGCCCAGCTGGCCACGAACAGCAAGATCTTCAGCCGCGCCAGCACCGCCTTCGGCGCCGCGCCCAACACCCAGGCCTGCGCCGTGGACCTGGCCCTGCCCGGCACGCTGCCGGTCATGAACAGGAAGGCCGTGGAATGCGCGATCAAGCTCGGCCTGTCGCTCGGCTCCACGATTGCGCCGCGCTCCATCTTCGCGCGCAAGAACTACTTCTACCCCGACCTGCCCAAGGGCTACCAGATCTCCCAGTTCGAGATCCCCGTGGTGCAGGGCGGCGAAGTCAGCTTCTACGTGGGCGACCAGCTCAAGACCGTGCGCCTGGTGCGCGCCCACCTGGAAGAAGACGCCGGCAAATCCGTGCACGACGAGTTCCCGGCCGAATCCGGCATCGACCTGAACCGCGCCGGCACGCCGCTGCTGGAAATCGTGACCGAGCCCGACATCCGCTCTACCGAAGAAGCCGTGGCCTACGCCAAGGAACTGCACAAGATCGTCACCTGGATCGGCATCTGCGACGGCAACATGCAGGAAGGATCGTTCCGTTGCGACGCCAACGTCTCCGTGCGCAAGCCGGGCCAGCCGCTGGGCACGCGCCGCGAGATCAAGAACCTGAACTCGTTCAGGAACATGCAGATCGCCATCGACTACGAAATCCTCTGGCAGATCGAGCAGCTCGAGGACGGCCACAAGATCCAGCAGGCCACCGTGCTGTTCAACCCCGACACGGGCGAGACCCGCGCCATGCGCACCAAGGAAGACGCGGCCGACTACCGCTACTTCCCCGACCCCGACCTGCCGCCGCTGGTCGTGGCCCCCGAATGGGTGGAGCGCGTGAAGGCCGAAATGCCCGAGCTGCCCCGCGCCATGGCCGCGCGCTTCGTGCAGCAGTACGGCCTGCCCGAGTACGACGCCACCACGCTGACCCAGAGCCAAGCCATGGCCGCCTACTTCGAGGACGCCGCCAAGGCCTGCGGCGCGCCCAAGCTGGCCTCCAACTGGGTGATGGGCGAGATCTCGCGGCGCCTCAACAACGAGGAAATCGGCATGGACGCCGTCAAGGTCGGCAGCCAGCAGCTGGGCGCGCTGATCAGGCGCATCGGCGACGGCACCATCTCCAACAACGCCGCCAAGCAGGTGTTCGAGGCGCTGTGGTCCGGCGAAGGCTCCGACGTGGATGCCGTCATCGAAGCCAAGGGCCTCAAGCAGATGAACGACACCGGCGCGCTGGAAAAGATCATCGACGAGGTGATCGCCGCCAACCCCGCGAACGTGGAGCAGTACAAGGCCGGCAAGGACAAGGCATTCAACGCGCTGGTCGGCCAGGTGATGAAGGCCTCCAAGGGCAAGGCCAATCCCGGGCAGGTGAATGAGCTGTTGAAGGCGAAGCTGGCATAAGCTGCCGCCCGCATTTCGGTGCCTTGTTAAAAACCTCCTTCGGGAGGTTTTTTCCCATCCAGGCACGATGGAATGGAGCTGTAGCGCTGGAAGGTCCAACGCCGCCACCATCAAGCAGCGGCTGCCTTGTAGCCCAGCCGGCCGCGCCGGGTCGTGCTCCGGCAGGCGGCCTGCAAGAGCCATGGAAGAATTAGCCTCCGACGCTGATGCAGCAAGCGCCGGCAGCTATCAAAAATATAAAGAAGCCATCCTGCCCTCCATCGGCCTTGTGCTCCGCAGGTTGCCCGCAGCGCTGCAAAAGGGCTGCTTTCTTTCGGCCTGGGGCGGGCCGAGACCTGCCCCCGGCATGCAAGGCATGCGGCTCCCACAAGCGCCCCGGGCCGCCTTTACATAAAGCCCCGGTAAAGACTACACAGTCGTCACACAAAACTGCGCACAATCCGGCGCACTCCGCATCATTTCCTCATCCGTTCATGTTCTCCAAGCTGCTCAAGCCACTGCTGTGGCTGCTCGCCCTGTGCGTGGCAGTCTATGTCTGCATCTGCAGCTATATGTTCGCCCAGCAGCGCCAGATGATCTTTCCGGGCGAGAGCACGCGGGTGGCGGCGGAGACCACCAATTTCGCGCTGCAACGCGCCGATGTGCTGCTGCGCGGCTGGCAGTGGCATCCCGAGGATGGCAAGGCCGGCAGCGCGGTGATCTACTTCGGCGGCAATGCCGAGAACATCGAGCGCCGCCTGCCGCAGCTGGCCCGCGCGCTGCCCCACAGCGACATCTACATGCTGGCCTACCGCGGCTACGGCGCCAGCGAGGGCGAGCCTTCGCAGGAGATGATGGAGCTGGACGCCGTGGCCCTGTTCGACGAGGTCCGGCGGCTGCACCCACAGGAGCCCATCACGGTCATGGGGCGCAGCCTGGGCACGGGCGTGGCCGCGGCCGTGGCCGATGCGCGCCGGCCCGACGGGCTGGTGCTGGTCACGCCGTTCGACAGCATTCTGAACACCGTGCGCGGCATGTATGCCTGGCTGCCGGTGGAGCTGCTGCTGCGCGATCCTTTCGACTCCGCCGCGCACCTGAAGCATTACCAGGGCCCCATCCTGGTGCTGCGCGCCAGCCACGACAAGGTGGTGGGTGCGGCGCGCACCGATGCCTTGCTGCAAAGCCTCCAGGGCAAGGCCGTGGAAGTGCTGGCCCTGCCGCACACCGGACACTCCAGCATTCTGCGGGCCCCGGCGCTGTGGGATGCCGTGGCGCGGTTCGTGGCCCCACCCGCTAGACCCATGCGCTGACGAAGAGGCCCGCCGGGCTTTCCTCCGGCAAAAACATCCTCATTCCCTTATCCATCAAGCGCAGGCAGCTATCGATTCAAGACCGCCTGCACGCCCACGGCTAATATCCGGGCCTATGGACCTTGCCCTCCTTCCGCCCCGAACCCTGCACACGGCCCGCCTGCAACTGCGCCAGTGGCGCGCGCAGGATCTGCCGGCGTTTGCCGCGCTCAACGCCGACCCCGAGGTCATGCGCCACTTTCCCGCCGTGCTGTCGCGCGCCGAGAGCGATGCCATCGCGCTGCGCTGCCAGGCGCTGATTGCCGAGCGCGGCTGGGGCGGCTTCTGGGCCGTGGAGGAGCGCCGCAGCGGCGCCTTCGTCGGCATGATCGGCCTGCATGCGCCCGCCCACCTGCCCTTTTCGCCCTGCGTGGAAGTGGGCTGGCGGCTGGCCCGCGCGCACTGGGGCAAGGGCTACGCCACCGAGGGCGCTGCCGCCGCGCTGCGGTTTGCATTCGAGGTGCTGGGGCTGGAGGAAGTGGTGTCCTTCACCTCCGTCCACAACACACGCTCCGAGGCCGTGATGCAGCGGCTGGGCATGCGCCGGGACGCCACCACTTTTCTTCACCCCGCGCTGCCCGCCGGCCACCGGCTGGCCGAGCACTGCCTCTACCGCATCCAGGCGCCGGCCGTGGCCTGAGGCCGAACCACAGGGCCGCACTCACCGGATTGCCGGCCATGGCCCTGGCTCCATCGAATGTTGCCGGCTGGCTCCATGGCCGGGCTTCCGGGCCGGGCCCAAGCTGCTTACCATGGGCAGGCGCAGCCATGCCGCCTGCGGACCGCTGCGCTATCGGCTCACAACAACATTCCCCGGAGACCACCGATGAAGCATCCCGCCCATCCACCCCAGCCCTTGCAGGGCAGCCGCCGCCACTGGCTGCAGGCCGCCGGCGCGGGCGCCGCGCTGCTGAGCCCCGCCGTGCGCGCGCTGGCCGCCAATGCGGCGCCCACGCAGGTCACGCTGCCGTTCGCCAACGGCGTGCGCGAGCTGGCGGCCTTTCCCCAGAAGCGCCCGTTGATCCTGCAGACCAGCCGCCCGCCCCAGCTGGAGACGCCGTTCGAGGTGTTCAACGAAGGCCTGATCACGCCCAACGACGCCTTCTTCGTGCGCTACCACTGGAGCGGCATCCCCACCGACATCAAGGCCGAGGAGTTCCGCGTCAGCATCGGCGGACTGGTGGAGAGGCCGCTCACGCTGTCGCTGGCCGAGCTCAAGGCCCTGGGCGAGCCGGTGAGCCTCGTGGCCGTGCACCAGTGCTCGGGCAACAGCCGGGGCTTCTTCACTCCGCGCGTCAACGGCGGGCAGCTGGGCAACGGCGCCATGGGCAATGCCAAGTGGACCGGCGTGCCGCTCAGGCGCGTGCTGGAGAAGGCCGGCCTCAAGCCCGGCGCGGTGCAGGTCAGCTTCAACGGCATGGACAAGCCGCCCATCGACGGCGGCCCGGACTTCGTGAAGGCGCTGGACATCGACCATGCCATGGACGGCGAGGTCATGCTGGCCTGGGCCATGAACGACCAGGACCTGCCCATGCTCAACGGCTACCCGCTGCGCCTGGTCGTGCCCGGCTACTACGGCACCTACTGGATCAAGCATGTGAACGAGATCCAGGTGCTGGACAAGGTGTTCGACGGCTTCTGGATGGCCTCGGCCTACCGCATCCCCGCCAACGCCTGCGCCTGCACGCCGGCGGGCAAGGGCCCGGCCAAGACCGCGCCCATCGGCCGCTTCAACACCCGCTCCTTCATCACCAGCCACCAGGACGGCGCACGCCTCCAGGCCGGCAAGGAAGTGGTGCTGCGCGGCATCGCCTTCGACGGCGGCCAGGGCATTGCCGAGGTCAGCATCTCCAGCGACGGCGGCAGGACCTGGCAGGCCGCCACGCTCGGCGAGGAGCTCAGCCGCTATTCGTTCCGCGAGTGGAAGGCCAGCTTCAAGCCGCCGAGGAAGGGCGAGTACGAGCTCAAGGTGCGCGCCGTCAACCGCGCGGGCCAGGGCCAGCCGATGGAGGCGCTGTGGAACCCCGCGGGCTATATGCGCAATGTGGTGGAAACCGTCCGCATCAACGCGGTCTGAGGAGAAGCGCCATGAAAACCACCATCCTGAAGAGCGCCCTGCTGCTGGCCGCCGGCCTGGCCCTGGGCCCGGCCCAGGCGCTGGAGATCACGCTGCCGGCCGAGACCGCCGTCTACCAGGAAAGCAGCCTGCCCGGCTACCAGCTGGCCATGGCCCACTGCCTGATGTGCCACTCGGCCCAGTACGTGCAGACCCAGCCACACACCTCGCCGCGCAGCTACTGGGAGGCCACGGTCAAGAAGATGAAAAAGCCGTTCGGCGCGCCCTTCCCCGAGGCCGACATCGAGCCCATCGTGGACTACCTGAGCAAGACCTACGGCGCGGAAGGCACCGCAGGCAAATAAGTCAGCCTCCGCGACAACAAACGCCCCACGCACGCCCACGTAGTGCGGCTGCGCCCCCCGAGAGGGCACTTTATTGCCTTGGGACGGCCCGGCGGCGATAGAAAAACCGCAGCGGCTCGCGCCCTGCGGTTTTTTTCATGCGCCAAAAAGCGCCAGCCGCAACGGTTCGGGAATCGGCGCCACCTTGCGTTCGCCCCGGGCCACAAAGACCACGCCGACCTTGCCGCGCGCCACTTCGCGGGCGCTGGCCGTCTCGGTCATGCGAAAGACCAGGTCGAAGCCGTATTTGTTGGGATCGGCCGGCGTCATCTCCACGCGCATGGTCTCGCCGTGAAAGCCCTCGGACTTGTACTGGGCCACGATGTCGCCCACCACCACGCCGTGGCCCTGCACATCCGACTCGCGGTAGCCCAGGTGCTTGAAGAAGCGCACGCGCGCCTCGGACACCAGGGTCAGCAGCTGGGCATTGTCCAGATGGCCGCCCTGGTTGACGTGGCTGATGTAGATCTGCATCTCGGTGGAGAACAGGAACTGCGCGGGAAGCTCGAATTGGACGCGGGCCATGGGAAAGGATGCAGATGCAGAGCGTGGAGGCGGCCACTATAAGACAGGCCGTGCGCTCGGCTAGTCGCCTTCGCCCAGGTCCAGGGTCTCGGCAAAGCTTTCCGTATAGCCCAGCAACAGTGTGCGGCGCTGCGCCAGCAGTGCAGCCAGCTGCGCCCAGCCCCCATGTTCCAGCACCTCCTCGCGGCCTTTGCCGTAGAGCTGGCGCAGTTCGGCCGCCAGTTGCCGCGCCATGGCGGCATCGAGGGGTTGCGCGCGCGCAAAGCCCAGCCAGCTCGCCCCCATGCCGAAGAAGGCATAGCCATGGGCCTGGCCCAGGTGGCGGATGACGGCATGGTTCTGGAACATGTCCCAGTCGGCGCTGAAGTAGCCATTGGGCAGGCCGGCAATCGCCAGGTCCTGGGCAGCCACCGGCACGCGCTGCAGGTACAGCACGTCATCCAGCAATTGCTCGGGCGCGCGGTTCGCGGCCAGCAGCGCATCCACATCCGGGCCGATGGTGCACAGCGTGCCGCAGACCTGCTCCCAGCTTTGCATCAGCTCGGGATTGCGCAGCTGGCCCGCACGGTGCCGCAGGCTGTCGCATTCCCAGGCCGCCAGCTGCACCGGGTCTTCCCAGTCGAAGCCTTCGGGCACCTCCAGGTACAGGCGCTCGTCCTGGCTCGCGTGGCCACAGGTATAGCTGCACTGGTCGAGGTCGTCCAGCGTGCTCAGATAGCAGTGCGCGGGGTCCGCGGCGCGCAGCACGTCAAGCCGGGCCAGCACTTCGTCCAGGCTTGCGACATCCTCCAGCCATTCATGGCTGCAGGCCAGGTTGCCCTTGCGAAACGGCTGCTCCTGCGTCGCCTGCCCGTCGGGCGCGAAAGTCCCCGTCCTCATTTGCCCAGCACCCGGCGGTAGAAGAAGGCGCACAGGGCCGCGAAGCACAGCAGGCCCAGCCACATGGCGGGCGCAAAGCCCTCGCCCACGATGGCCAGCGGCGCATCCTTGCCGCTGAAGCCGATCAGCGCGGCAATGACCAGGCCCATCAGGCTCTCGCCGACGATCAGGCCCGAGGCCAGCAGCAGGCCGCGCTCCTCGGCCGCGGCCGCCCAGGGCTGGCCGGCGCGCTGGCCGCGGGCCCGGATGGCGCGCTGCAGGAAAAAGCCCAGCACCGCGCCGATGGTCAGCGTCAGGCCGATGGTGGGCGGCAGGTAGATGCCCAGGCCCACGGCCAGCGGCGGCAGCGCGCCGCGACCAGCCTTGCGCAGCATCACGTCCAGCACGATGACGACCACGCCGACCGCCACGCCCAGGCCCAGCATGGTCCAGTCCAGCGAGCCGCTGAAGATGCCGGTGGCGATCTGCTTCATCAGCGTGGCCTGGGGTGCGGCCAGCGCCTGGCCGGGGTCCATGCCTTCGCGCGGCAGCGAGCCGGCAAAGCCGTAGGCGTTGTACAGCAGGTCCAGCACGGGCGGAATCACGGCCGCGCCGACCAGGCAGCCGATGATGAGCACCACCTGCTGGCGCCAGGGCGTGGCACCGACCAGGTAGCCAGTCTTCAGGTCCTGCAGGTTGTCGTTGGAAATCGAGGCCATGGCCAGGATGACCGACACCATGAACAGCACCAGCGCCACGCCGAGCTGGCCCGAGACGCTGTCCGCGAACGCGGGCACCGCGGCATGCAGTGCCAGCAGTGACAGGGCCATCAAAATGGTCGCGATGATGCCTATGCCCGAGATGGGGCTGGCCGACGAGCCCACGAGGCCGGCCATGTAGCCGCAGGCCGCGGCGACCAGAAAGCCGAACACGGCGGCGAACAGCACGCACAGTGCCGTCAGCCCGTAGCGCGCGGCGTCGGCCAGCTCGGGCATGTGCTCGTGCACAAAGCCGTTGACGACCAGGAACAGCACGGCCAGCGCGGCCAGGCCGATGAGCAGCATCCAGCTGCGCGGCATGTCCTTGTCGGTTTCGTCGCCGGCCATTGCGGCACTGCCCGAGGCGCGCGCGGGCTGGCTGCGGATGGCCTGGAGGATGGGGCGGGCAAGCGTGCCCACGGTCCACAGCGCCGAGATGCCGATCACCCCTGCGCCCAGGAAGCGCGCCTTGCCGCTCCACAGCTGGGTGGCCAGGTCGCTGACGGCCTGGCCTGCCGCCGGCGTGGCATGGGCCGTGAGCCAGGGAACGACCACGCCCCAGCACAGCACCAGGCCGGCCAGCACCGCAATGCCCGCGGCCGCGCCCATGAGGTAGCCGGCGGCCAGCAGCGCCGGCGAGAAGCCCGCGGCCACGCGCAGGGCCACGCCGCCCACGGGAATCCAGAGGTTGATGGCGTCGCCGAGCACGCGCAGGCCGCCGCTCAGAAAACCGAACAGCGCAGCCAGGCCCGCACCCCAACCCAGGTCGCGCAGGCCCGAACGCGGCGAGCCGGCGCCGGAGGCGTCGCTGCGGTGGCGCTGCTCCTCGCCCACGCGCAGCACCTCGGCCGCGGCCACGCCTTCGGGATAGGGCAGGTCGGACTGCACCACCATCACGCGGCGCAGCGGCACGGTGTAGAGCACGCCCAGCGTGCCGCCGGCCGCGCAGATCAGCGCCGTCTGCCAGAACGGAAAGCCCGACCACAGGCCCAGCATCAGCAGGGCCGGCAGCACGAAGATCACCGATGACAGCGTGCCCGCGGCCGAGGCCTGGGTCTGCACCAGGTTGTTCTCCAGGATGCTGGAATCCTTGAAGCGGTACAGCAGCGCCATGGAGATCACGGCCGCCGGAATGGCCGAGGCGAAGGTCAGCCCGACCTTCAGGCCCAGGTAGACGTTGGCCGCCGTGAAGGCCAGAGTGATGAGCGCGCCCAGAAGAACGCCGCGCACCGTGAATTCACGCGATAAAGAGTTTTTTTCCATAACTGCAATCATTGATGCGAGCCGATGCGCTCCCTGCGTCTGCTGCCGCGCACCCGGCCCCGGTTTTCCCGCCTGCGCCATCATCCACGGGGACCGCGCCGTGCTGCTGCCGGCCCGTATCACCCCCGCATGGCCGAACCGGCCTACACGATCTCCGAAAACCCATATGTCGGCGCCCAGCGGCTGCATGCGCGCTTCAAGCCCTGCTATCTGCGGCTCTTTCTGTGGGCGGCATCCCTGGCCGGCGTGCTGATGCCGGGCCCGGGACTTTACTACCGCCATTATTGGCTGGCTCCGGCGGGCCTCGCTTACGCGATGCTGCCGTGGGCCACCTTCCGCTGCATCACGCAGCCCATGGCTCGGCGCGCCTATCGCCGCTACCCGGCCATGCAGCAACCCCAGACGGTGGCCGTGCAGGAGGACATGCTGCGCATCCAATCGAGCGTTGGCGAAACCAGGCTGCCCTGGAACCTCATCATCCAGTGGGCCGAGGATGCCGAATTCCTCCTCATCTACCTGCAACCGCGCCTGTTCCTCGCCATTGCGCGCCAGGCGGGCGCCGAAGCCACGGTGCTGGCGCCTCTGCGCGAGCAGCTGCTGCGCCATGTGGGCCCGGCCCGGCGTTGATCTCAAGCTTTTTCACCGCCAAACCCTTTCCCGCCAAGCGCCTGCAGCTATCAAAAAGGGAGCCTGGGCTCCCTTTGCCGCGCTGCCGAGGCGCGCAGTCTAGAACAACACGCGGCAGCGGATGGTGCCCGGGATCTGCGAGAGCTTTTCCACGGCCAGGGCCGAGGATTCCACGTCCAGGTCGATCACCACGTAGCCCACCTTTTCATCGGTGCGCAGGTACTGGCCCGCGATGTTGATGCCGTTTTCGGCGAACACCAGATTGATGGCCGACAGCACGCCGGGTACGTTGTGGTGCACGTGCAGAATGCGGTTCTTGCCCGGATGGGCGGGCAGCGCCACCTCGGGGAAGTTCACGGCCGAGGTCGTGGTGCCGTTGTCGCTGTACTTGACCAGCTTTTCCGCCACCTCCAGGCCGATGTTGGCCTGGGCCTCCATGGTGGAGCCGCCGATGTGGGGCGTGAGGATGGCATTGTCCAGGCCGCGCAGCGGCGAGCTGAACTCGTCCTTGTTGCTCTTGGGCTCGACCGGGAACACGTCGATGGCCGCGCCCAGCAGCTTGCCCTCCCGCAGGGCCGAGGCCAGTGCGTCGATGTCGACCACGGTGCCGCGCGAGGCGTTGATCAGAATGCTGCCCGGCTTCATGGCCGCGATTTCGCGGGCGCCCATCATGCCGTGGGTGGACGGCAGCTCGGGCACGTGCAGGGTCACGATGTCGGCCTGGGCCAGCAGGTCGTCGAGCGAGGCCGCCTGGCGCGCATTGCCCAGCGGCAGCTTGGTCGCCACGTCATGGAACACCACCTGCATGCCCAGGGATTCGGCCAGCACCGACAGCTGGGTGCCGATGGAGCCGTAGCCCACGATGCCCAGCGTCTTGCCGCGGATCTCGTAGGCGTTCTCGGCGCTCTTGAGCCAGCCGCCACGGTGCGCGGCCGCGTTCTTGGCCGGCACGCCGCGCAGCAGCAGGATGGCCTCGGCCAGCACCAGCTCGGCCACCGAGCGGGTATTGGAATACGGGGCGTTGAACACCACCACGCCACGCTCGCGCGCGGCATTCAGATTCACCTGGTTGGTGCCTATGCAGAAGCACCCCACGGCCACCAGCTTCTGGGCCGCGGCAAAGACTTCCTCGGTCAGCTGCGTGCGCGAGCGGATGCCGACAAAGTGCACATCGGCGATCTTGCGCTTGAGCTCCTCGCCCTCCAGCGCGCCGGACAGCGCCTCCACGTTGGTGTAGCCCGCATCGTGCAACACCTTGAGCGCGGAGGGATGGATGCCTTCCAGCAGCAGAAACTTGATCTTCGATTTGTCCAGCGACGTCTTGGTCATAAGCAGGCCCTGCGATCCGTGAAAACCCCATTTGAACGGATCGCCTAATCTGCCACGGCGCGTAGGCTCTCCGCCTTACAAATGTTGCATTTGTGCAGCGCAGCGGACCAGCTCCTGGCTTGCGGCCTGCATGCAGGATGACAGGCGCAGCGGGCTGAACATCGAGAGCAAGCACTCTCTTTTGCACTTGCAGGACATGTAAAAGAATACGACGGACGCCTTGCCTCCCTAGAATTCGCGCATCGCTTGGGTGCTTTCAATTCGATAGCTAGAGCACCTTTACCTGTAAGCTTCAAGACAAGGATTTGCTGTAAATGATGAACCTGTTACGTCGCATCGAGGATGTGCTCGTGCAGATTGTGCGAGTGGTGCTGCTGGCGTTTTCCGTATTCGTGCTGACAGGCATGGCGTTCTGGCTCTGGAGCCATTACAAACCCAAGCAGAGCGATGCCGCGCCGGCTGCCGCGCAGGTGGCCCTGGACTGGAACAGCGCCAAGCCCGACCTGAAGTATGTGGTGGACGAGACCGCCCGCGACCTCAGCGGCATGACCGACCAGACCCCCATGGAAAAGCGCCTGGCCGACCCCGCGCTGCGCCCCAGCTTCCAGAAGGCCGACGGCCTGCTGCGCGGCTTCATCTACAGCGACCCGGCGGCCCGCAAGCGCGTGGAGAAGGACAACAACAGCCAGGGCCTGGCGCCGGTCCATCCGCTGCTCAAGGGCGACGCCGTGCCCTCGGACGCCGAGGTGCAGCGCCAGATCAAGCTGCGCGAACAGCGCGAGAACGCCTGCTGCGGCGATGCCGCTCAGGATGCCTCGGCGGCGGCCCTCGATGCAACGGCCGATGCCGCCGTGCACCGCGTGCGCGGCGAGCGCGAGGCCTCGCGCGCCGCAGTGGCGGCGGCTGCATCCTCCACCGAGGAGGAGCCCGAAGGCGACGACTGGCTCAGCGAGCCCGTGGACCTGGCCGCCCAGATCCACGAGCGCGCCCAGATGGCCGAAACCGAGCACGGTGCCGGCGCCTATGCGGCCTTTGTCCAGGGCCTGCCGGCCGCGCTGGAGCAGGTGCTGGCCAACGACAGCCTGACGGCCAAGCTGCGCGGGCAGTCGGCCCAGCAGATCACCAGCATGCTGCTGCTCAACTACACGCTGTCGTTCGACCGCCTGGCCCAGCGCCTCAAGGGCGAGGATTCCGACAACGACAAATGGGAGTTCTCCAGCATGGAAACCGCCTTCGGCACCATGCTCATCAGTTGCCTGGTGATGGTCGTCATGGTGCTGGTGCTGATCCGCATGGAGCGCCATATGCGCCTGATGAGCCAACGCTCCTGCGAGCAAAAGTCCTGAAACCCCTGCGCCCCGGGCCAATGCCCGGGCTTGCGCTATTGTTTCGGGTTTCATTCGAGGCCCGGCTCCCGTCCGGCATCCGCCGGCGGCGGCCGGGCCTCGCTGTTTCCGGACCCATCCATGCACAACACCCGCAGCACCACCACGCCCATCCACTCGCAGTTCCTGGAGCGCATGTCTCCGCGCGCCTTCGTGCCCGAGGCGCTGACCACGGCCCAGATCGAGCAGCTGGCCGATGCCGCCCGCTGGGCGCCGTCCGCCAGCAACAAGCAGCCCTGGCACTTTGCCTACGCGCTGCGCGGCGATGCCAACTGGGACGCCTTCTCGGCCATCCCGAACGAAGCCAACCGCCGCTGGTGCCTGAACGCCGGCGCGCTGATCGTGCTGGTGTCGGACAGGCAGGCCTCGCCCGGCAAGCACAGCTTCGATGCCGGCTGCGCCTGGGGCTACCTGGCCCTGCAGGCCCATGACATGGGCCTGGCCACGCATGCCATGGGCGGCTTTTCGGCCGACGAGGCGCGCGCCGTGCTGCGGCTGCCCGAACACCTGGTGCCCGAAGTGGTGATCGCCGTGGGCCGCCGCGGCGATGCCAGCACCCTGCCCGACGACCTGCGCGAGCGCGAGACGGCCTCACCGCGCAAGCCGCTGGCCGAAGTGCTCAGCGCCGGCGCCCTCCAGTCCAGGGTTTGAGAAAAAGGGCTTTCGCCCTTGCACGGCAAGCGCCTTTCGCTCCTGCATCAGGAGCGATTCCAGCCCCTCACACGCTCGCGCACCGCTTCCTCTTCGTGCACCGCCTGGGCCACCTTCACCAGGTCGCTGCGGCTGACAATGCCCACCAGGCGCCGCGTCTGCGCATCCGCCACCACGGGCAGGCGCTCCAGGCCCCAGGACGCCATCTGCTGCGACAGCGCGCGGCAGGTCTGGTGCGGCAGCGCAAACTGCACGGCGCTGCCGCGCAGCAGATCGCCGGCCGTGCGCGTGTCGCCGCCCATGTCATTCAGCCGGTCGCGGTCCAGCATGCCCAGGCACACGCCAGCCGCATCGACCACCGCAAAGGCGCGGTGCCGCTGTGCGGGGCCGAACCATTCGTGCACCACGCGCGCCAGCGGCGCATCGGCCGCAATGGTCTGCACATGGCGTGTCATCACGGCCTCGACGGGCGTGCGCTCCAGCGGATCGACGCCGTACTCTCGGTACACATGGCGGCCGCGGCGCGACAGGCGCTCGGTCATGATGGAGCGGTCCATCAGCAGCACCGTGACCCCGTGCGACACCGCGCAGGCCAGCAGCAGCGGCAGCAGCGCATCGCCGTCGCCTGTGAGGCCGAAGGCGAACACCGCGGCCGTCAGCGGCGCGCCCAGCACCCCAGCCAGCACCGCCGCCATGCACACCAGCGGCCACAGCCCGGGCGAGCCGCCGGGCAGCCAGGGCGCCAGCACCGTGCCCAGGCCCGCGCCCATCATCAGCACCGGCGCGAGCACGCCGCCCGAGGTGCCCGACCCCAGCGCCAGCACCCACATCACGGCCTTGGCCGCCAGCAGCGCCAGCGCCGCGCCGACCAGCAGGTTGCCGTGGAGCAGGTCGCCGATCACGTCGTAGCCCACGCCCAGCGCGCGCGGCTGCAGCCAGCCGCCGATGCCGATAGCCACGGCGCCCAGCGCGGGCCACCACATCCAGTGCACGGGCAGGCGGTGGAAACCGTCTTCGACCGCATACAGCGCGCGCGACAGGCCCGCCGCGAGCAGCGCCGCCAGCAGTCCGGCCACCACGCAGGAGCCCAAAGCGGCGAGGCCCGCGGGCGCGGTATTCAGCGGGAACAGGCGGCCCGCTTCGAGCACCAGCGGGCGCAAGAAACCCGCCGTGGCGCAGGCCAGCGCCACCGGCAGCAGGCTGCGCGGGCGCAGCTCGAACAGAAGCAGTTCCACCGCCAGCAGCACGGCGGCCACGGGCGTGCCGAACACGGCCGTCATGCCCGCCGTGGCGCCACAGACCAGCAGCGTCTTGCGCTCCGCCGCCGACAGGTGCAGCCACTGAGCGAGCAGCGAGCCTATGGCCCCGCCCGTCATGATGATCGGCCCCTCGGCGCCGAACGGGCCGCCCGAGCCGATGACAATGCCCGACGACAGGGGCTTGAGCACCGCCACCTTGGGCGACATCAGGCTCTTGCCGAACAGGATGGCCTCGATGGCCTCCGGAATGCCGTGGCCGCGGATCTTGTCCGAGCCGAAGCGTGCCATCAGACCCACGATCAGTGCGCCCACCACGGGCACCAGGATCACCGCCAGGCCCAGCTGGTGGTCGGCGGGCGAGGTGGGCGCGACGGACAGCGTCTGGAAGAAGAACAGATTGGTGAAGAAGCGGATCAGGGTGAGCAGCAGCCAGGCCGCACCCACGCCCAGCGCGCCGATGGGAATGGCCAGCAGCGCCAGCAGGGCGAGGCGGGAATCGGCCGCATAGTCGCGCGCGGCAGGTGAAGCGGGGAAGGTCATGCCCGAATTACATCATAATGTGATGTTTTTTCACCATGGCACAAGCACCCACCAAAGCCGACCTCGAGGCCTTATCCGAATTCCGTTACCAGCTGCGCCGCTTTCTGCGTTTCAGCGAAGAGGCCGCCCAGGCCGAAGGCCTGACACCCCAGCAATACCAGCTGCTGCTGCACGTCAAGGGCTACCCCGGGCGCGACTGGGCCACGGTGGGCGAGCTGGCCGAGCGCCTGCAGGTGCAGCCGCACGGCGCCCTGACCCTGGTGGCGCGCTGCGAGGCCCTGGGGCTGGTGCGCCGCGAAAGCGGCACGGCCGACCGGCGCCAGGTGCTGGTGCATCTGAGCGCCGAGGGCGAGGCGCGGCTGCTGCGGCTGGCAGCGCTGCACCGGCGCGAGCTACGCTCGCTCAAGGAGGTGTTCCAGGTCGCCCATATCTCCGCATTCACCGAACAATGGCAATGAGCATCCCCCATCACCTGAAGGCCCTCTGGCTGGCTTTGCGGCCGGCGCGCATGCGCGTCAACGGGCGCGAGCGGCTGCGCGCCTCGCTGGGCGGGGCCCTGGGCATCGCGCTGACGGCGCTCGTGTGCCGGGCCCTTGCGCAGGACAACGGCCTGTCGGCCTGGCTGATCGCGCCCATGGGCGCCTCGGCGGTGCTGATCTTTGCCCTGCCGGCCAGCCCGCTGGCGCAGCCCTGGTCCGTGGTCGGCAGCCACTGCGTGGCGGCGCTGGTGGGCGTGGCCTGCGCGGCCTGGATTCCCGACACCGCCTGGGCAGGCGCGGCGGCCGTGGGCCTGGCGATTGCCGCCATGTTCGCGCTGCGCTGCCTGCACCCGCCGGGCGGCGCCACGGCGCTGTTCGCCGTGCTCAGCCATGCCGTGGAGCCGCGATTCGTGCTGTTTCCCGTGCTGGCGAACGCCGTGCTGATGGCGCTGGCCGGCATGGCCTACAACCGCCTCACGGGGCGACGCTACCCCCACACGCAGCAGGCGGCGCCGCCGCGGTCCTCGCACTTCACCGCGGCGGACTTCGACGTCGCGCTGGCCCACTACAACCAGGTGCTGGACGTGCCGCGCGACGACCTGGAAGCCCTGCTGCAGGCGGCCGAACTCGCCGCCTGGCAGCGCCAATGGGGCGAGCTGCGCTGCGAGGATGCCATGTCGGCGGACCCGGTGACGGCGCGCACCGACACCTCCCTGGCCGACGCCTGGGCCACCATGCGCGAGCGCCGCATCAAGGCACTGCCCGTGGTGGATGCCGCGCAGCGCGTGGTGGGCATCGTGACGCGCGCCGACTTCATGCGCCATGCGGAGCCGGACGCCCAGCCGCTGGGCCTGGGCAGGCGCCTGCGCACCCTGCTGACGGGGGGCGCCGGCCAGCCCCGGCAGATCGGCCAGATCATGACGCGCGAGGTCCGCACCGCGCGTGCCAGCCAGCGCGTGGCCGAGCTGGTGCCGCTGTTCAGCGAGGACGGCCACCACCATATTCCCATCGTGCGGGACAACGGGCAGCTGGTGGGCATACTCACCCAGTCCGACCTGGTGCGCGTGCTCTACCAGACCGCCCAGCCACAGTAGGCCACACTGCGGCAGCGCAGCCCTGCGTGGCGGCTGCGCTGCCGAAACGGCCATCCAGCATTGCACTCTTGCCCTGCACAAGCCACGGACTACACTTGGCTGCAAGCCCTGCCCGGTTTCCAGAAAGGAGTTGCCATGAACGTCCAGACCCCTCCCAACCTCGACAAGCTGCGCAACATCGTGCAAAGGTTCGGCGCCACGTCGTTCACCACCGCACAGGTGGCCAGCGAATACGACGACAGTCCCGCCAGCAGCGAAACCGCCAGGCAGTTCGACGAACTGCTGGCCCGCCATGCCACGGTGCTGGGCATACAGCCCGTGCCCGGCGAGCATTCGGTCTGGCAACTGGCATGAGCCCGCGCCCGACTGTTCTTCATATCCCCAGACGCCCGCTCCGGCGGGCGTTTTTCGTTCCGCCCTGCCACCTGCCGCTACAGTAGCGCGGTCATGAATACGATTCCTCTTGCCTGGTGGCTGCCGCTGTCCCTGGGCGCCTGCGTGCTGCTGGTCGCTGCGGCGGGAGCCTGGCTGTGGCGCCAGGCCCTGCGGGCCGACACCGATGCCCGGGCCGCGCGCCGCATGGCGCTGCTGGCCAGCCTGGGGCTGCTGCTGTGGCTGGCCTACGGGCTTGCCAAGGGCTACGGCCCGCTGTGGCGCGGCGATGCGTTCGTGCACATGGCGCAGGCACCGGCCTTCGTGCAGCTGCCGCTGCTCATCGGCGGGATAGCCTGGATGGCGGCGCTGCTGGTCGGGCGCGTGCTGCGCCTGCGCAACCCGACGTAGCCCCTGCCGCCTATTGGCCTATTTGCCTATGGGCCTATTTGCCTATTCGCGCGCGGTGACGGCGGCGGCACCCGCTTCGCCGGCCCACAGCCGGCGCAGCTCGGCCAGCTGCGCATCGAAGCGCTGGTTGATGCGCTGCCTTTCCTGCGCCTGGTGCTGCAGGAAGCGCCGCTGCTCCTGCTGGGAGTCCGTGTTCTCCTGCAACTGGCGGCGCAGGCCGGGCGGCGCCTTGCGCGGGTCGTTCTGGTAGAACTCCAGCTCGGTGTCGAGCTTCTTCTGCCGCGCGCCCAGCTCCTGCAGGCGCTGCTGGGCCACGGCCATCACGCTGTCCACCTGCGCCAGCGCCTCGGCGCGCGCCGCATCGTGGGCGGCCGGTTCGGGGTAGCGCAGCAGCAGGGCCTTGTCGCGCGCACGCTCCTCGCGCAGCCGCTGCTGCTCGGCCAGCTGCTGACGGCGCCGGGCATCCATCTCGGCGCGTTCGTTCTCGGTCAGCGTGGGGCCCACTCGGCGCAGCTCGACGCCCGTGGTGCCCAGCACGCGCTGGTCGCGGTCCACGCAGTCGGCAATCGGGCGGTCGGCCGTGAGGCGCCGGCCCTTGGCGTCCGTGCAGGCGTAGATGCCGGTGGCGGGGGCAGGCTGGGCCAGCGCGGCGCCGGCCCAGAGTCCTCCCAGAACACATACAAAGATGGCTGCCTGCAGCGCCTGCTTCATGAGTGACTTGCTCCCTTGGGGCCTGTGCAGTCCTCCGGTTCCGATCTGCACAGGCGGTTTTGCCTATTTGTCTTGCACACCATAGCGCTGGCGGTAGGCCAGCACGCGTTCGTGATGGCCGCGGCCGGCGTCGCCGCCCTGCGCCTGCAGGTACAGCAGCAAGTCCGCCAGCTTGGCGATGGTGCAGACCTGCATGCCCAGCTGGTTGCGCACGTATTGCACGGCGCTGTGGGGTACGTCCTGGCCGTTTTCGGTGGCCATTTCCTGGCGGTCCAGCGCAATCGCCACGGCATGCGGCGTGGCGCCCGCGGCCTGGATGATGGCGATGGATTCGCGCGCGGCCGTGCCGGCCGACATCACGTCGTCGACGATGAGCACACGGCCGGCCAGCGGCGCGCCCACCAGGGTGCCGCCTTCGCCGTGGTCCTTGGCTTCCTTGCGGTTGTAGGCAAACGGCACGTTCTTGCCCTGGCGCGCCAGCTCCACGGCCACCGTGGCCGCCAGCGGGATGCCCTTGTAGGCGGGGCCGAAAACCATGTCGAACTCGATGCCGCTGGCCAGAATGGCTTTTGCATAGAATTCAGCCAGCCGCGCCATCTTGGCGCCGTCGTCGAACAGGCCGGCATTGAAGAAATACGGGCTCATGCGCCCGGCCTTGGTCTTGAATTCGCCAAAGCGCAGCACGCCTGCGTCGACGGCAAACTGCACAAATTCCTGCGCCAGACGGCCCATGCCGTCTGCCGGTTTCTCACTCACCACCATGGATTCATCCTTGTTCAAATTAACCAGCCTCAACCTCAACGGCATCCGCTCCGCCACGACCAAGGGCGTGGAGGCCTGGATCGCGGCGACTGCGCCAGATTGTATTTGCGTACAGGAAATCAAGGCCCAGGCGCCCGACATGGCCGGGCGCTTCGAGGTGTTGGCGGGCATGAAGGGCTATTTCCATTTCGCCGAGAAAAAGGGCTACTCGGGCGTGGGCGTGTATGCGCGCCACGAGCCCAGCGACGTGGTGATCGGCTTCGGCTCCCACGAGTTCGATGCCGAGGGCCGCTATGTGGAGACGCGCTTCGACACGCCCGCGCGCAAGCTGTCCATCATCAGCGCCTACTTCCCCAGCGGCAGCTCGGGCGAGATGCGCCAGGAGGCCAAGTTCCGCTTCCTCGCCGAGATGCATGCCCACCTCATGAAGATGAAGGGCGAGCGCGAGTTCATCCTCTGCGGCGACATCAACATCGCCCACCAGAACATCGACCTCAAGAACTGGCGCGGCAACCAGAAGAACAGCGGCTTCACGCCCGAGGAGCGCGCCTGGATGACGAAGCTGCTGCACAAGACCGAGCCCACAGGCGGCATCGTGGACGTCTACCGGCTGCTGCAGCCCGAGACCACCGATGCCTGCTACACGTGGTGGAGCAACCGCGGCCAGGCCTATGCGAACAACGTGGGCTGGCGCCTGGACTACCACCTGGCCACGCCGGCCACGGCCGCGCTGGCGCGCACCGAGTCCATCTACAAGGGCGAGAAGTTCTCGGACCACGCCCCCATCACCATCGGCTACGAGATGCGCCTGTAGCCTGCTGCACTATTGAAAAAGAAGCTGTCAGCGCCAGCCACCATTCGTCTTCAGATGCTTATGCATCAGGATTACTTGAACAGCAAGCGCTGACAGCTCCTTAATGGCGAGCAGAATAAAAAAGCCTGCGGCGTGCGCCGCAGGCTTTTTGGCTTCATGCGCCGGTGCTCAGCTCCTGAGCGCCGCCAGCACCTCGTCCAGCATCTTCTTGGCATCCCCGAACAGCATGCGGTTGTTGTCCTTGTAGAACAGCGGGTTGTCCACGCCCGCGTAGCCCGCGGCCATGGAGCGCTTCATCACGATGGAGTGCTTGGCCTTCCACACCTCGAGCACCGGCATGCCGGCGATCGGGCTGTCCGGGTCTTCCAGCGCGCTGGGGTTCACGATGTCGTTGGCGCCGATCACCATGGCCACGTCCGCATCCGGGAAGTCCTCGTTGATCTCGTCCATCTCCATCACGATGTCGTAGGGCACCTTGGCCTCGGCCAGCAGCACGTTCATGTGGCCCGGCATGCGGCCGGCCACCGGGTGGATGGCAAAGCGCACCTCCACGCCCTTCTCGCGCAGCGCCTTGGTGATCTCGTACACCGTGTGCTGGGCCTGGGCCACGGCCATGCCGTAGCCGGGCACGATGATCACGCTCTTGGCCTCGCGCAGCATCTCGGCGGTCTCGGCCGCGCTGACCGGCACGGCCTCGCCCTGGGGTTCGGCGGCGGCACCGCCACCGGCCGCCTTCTTGGGCGCGCCCGAGCCGAAGCCGCCGGCGATCACGCTGATGAAGTTGCGGTTCATCGCCTGGCACATGATGTACGACAGGATCGCACCCGACGAGCCCACCAGCGCGCCGGTGACGATCAGCAGGTCGTTGTTCAGCATGAAGCCGGTGGCCGCGGCCGCCCAGCCCGAGTAGCTGTTGAGCATGGACACCACCACCGGCATGTCGGCGCCGCCGATGGCCATCACCATGTGCACGCCGAACAGCAGCGCGATCGCCGTCATCACGACCAGCGCCGTCATGCCGGCGCCGGCTTCATGCGCGCCGAGGAACTGCTTGCCGAACCAGATCACCACCAGCAGGGCCACCAGGTTGAGCCAGTGGCGCGCGGGCAGCAGCAGCGGCTTGCCGCCGATGCGGCCGTTGAGCTTGCCGAAGGCGATCAGCGAGCCGCTGAAGGTGACCGCACCGATCAGGATGCCGACGTAGATCTCCACCTCGTGGATGGCCTTCTCGGCGCCCGTGAACTGCACGGAGGTGTCGACATAACTGGCAAAGCCCACCAAGCAGGCCGCCAGGCCCACCAGGCTGTGCATGAGCGCGACCAGCTCGGGCATCTGCGTCATCTTGACTATTCTTGCCGCATACAGGCCGATGCCGCCGCCGATGACCAGAGCGATCACGATCCAGGCGATGCCCGAGGGGCTGACGCGCGGGCCGAACACGGTGGCCAGCACGGCCAGCGCCATGCCGATCATGCCGAACACGTTGCCGCGGCGCGAGGTTTCGGGATTGGACAGGCCACCCAGGCTGAGGATGAACAGGATGGCCGCGCCCAGGTAGGCGACGGTAGCGAGACTTTGGGACATGTTCGTCTTCCTTCTTTGTTGTTGTCGTTGTTACTTGCGGAACATGGCCAGCATGCGGCGCGTGACGGCAAAGCCGCCGAACATGTTGACGGCCGTGAGCACCAGCGCGGCAAAGGCCAGCCACATGATGAGGCTGTCAGGCCGGCCGTTGGTCCCCGCTACACCTCCCATTTCTGGCGGCGCAATCTGCACCAGCGCCCCGATGGCGATGATGCTGGAGATGGCGTTGGTCACGCTCATCAGCGGCGTGTGCAGCGCGGGCGTCACGTTCCACACCACCATGTAGCCGATGAAGCAGGCCAGCACGAACACCGTGAAGTGGCCGAGGAAGGCCGCGGGCGCATAGGCGCCGATCAGCGCGAACAGCACGGCCGCCACCGCGAACACGATGACCAGCGACTTGACCGGCATGGGCGCGCCGGCGCCATGGCCGTGGCCGCTCTTCTTCTGCTCCACGGGCGCGGCCGCGGCCTTGGGGGCGGGCGCAGGGGCCTGCTTGAGCGGCGGCGCGGGCCAGGTGATCTCGCCGTCCTTGATGACGGTGAGGCCGCGGATCGCGTCGTCCTCCATGTTGACCACGGCCACGCCGTCCTTGGCCTTGCACAGCTCTTCGATCAGGCGCAGCAGGTTGGTGGCGTACAGCGTGGACGACTGCTTGGCCAGGCGCGAGGCCAGGTCGGTGTAGCCGATGATGGTCACGCCATGGCGCACCACGGCCTCGCCGGGCACGGTGAGCTCGCAGTTGCCGCCCTGCTCGGCGGCCATGTCCACGATCACGCTGCCGGGCTTCATGCTCTGCACCATCTCGGCGGTGATGAGCTTGGGCGCCGGCTTGCCGGGGATCAGCGCGGTGGTGATGATGATGTCGGCATCCTTGGCCTGCTGCGCATACATCTGGCGCTGCGCGGCCTGGAAGCCCTCGCTCATGACCTTGGCGTAGCCGCCGCCGCCCGAGCCGTCTTCCTCGTAGTCCACCTTGACGAACTCGCCGCCCAGCGACTTGACCTGGTCGGCCACCTCGGCGCGCGTGTCGTTGGCGCGCACGATGGCGCCCAGGTTGGCCGCCGTGCCGATGGCCGCCAGACCGGCCACGCCGGCGCCGGCGACGAAGACCTTGGCCGGCGGCACCTTGCCCGCGGCCGTGATCTGGCCGTTGAAGTAGCGGCCAAAGGCATTGGCCGCCTCGATCACGGCGCGGTAGCCTGAGACGCCGGCCGTGGAGGTCAGCGCATCCATCTTCTGTGCGCGCGAGAGCGTGCGCGGCAGGCAGTCGATGGCCAGCACCGTGGCCTTCTTCGCGGCCAGCTGATGCATCAGCGTGGGGTTCTGCGCGGGCCAGATGAAGTCGATCAGCGTGCCGCCTTCGCGCATCAGCGCCACCTCGGCTTCGCTCGGCGGGCGCACCTTGAGCACGATGTCGGACGCAGCCCACAGCGACGCGGCATCGGGCAGGATCTCGGCGCCCGCGGCGCGGTAGGCGTCATCGCTGAAGTTGGCAGCCTCGCCTGCGCCCGATTCGACCGCGACCTGAAAGCCCAGCTTGACGAGCTTCTCGACCACATCGGGAACCGTGGCGACCCGTTTTTCCAGCGGGAAGGTTTCCTTGGGCACGCCTATGCGTTGGGCGTCACCACGCTGGGCATCACTAGGCTGGGGGGTGCCGGCGGACTGCGGCGTAGGGCTGGGACTGGTCTGCATGGGAGATCTCCTGGAGTTTTGAAATCGTCACACCAGGCTTTGCGTCTCTCGTGGGGCGCTCCCTGCATCCGGCGCAGTCTCACCCGTTCCGGAGAGGAAGCGGGCTGGCGGGAAGTGAGCGGCACGGACGACGCACGGCCTGAAATCCTGAAACCGGGTGGGCCGCTTCGATGGAGCGTTTGCCCGCTAGGCGCTTTGTAGCAGACCGCGCCCGATTGGGGCAGTCGTATCTGCGCTAGCGCATATGGAGGATGCCGGGACGGTCCGGGCGAGCATTTTTGATGCCCATGGCCTGTCATGGCATGCTTGCGGAGTTCGCCGAGCGAGGCTACGCAATTAGCTGAAAATTACAAGTCACCCATGTTGCAATACCACACCATCCCCGTCACCGCCTTCCAGCAGAACTGCTCGCTGGTCTGGTGCGACCAGACCATGGACGCGACCGTCATCGATCCGGGCGGCGACCTCGAGCAGATCGGCTGGGAAGTCGAGCGCCTGGGCCTGAAGCTCAAGGCCATCTGGCTGACGCACGCCCATATCGACCATGCGGGCGGCACGCGCGAGCTGGCCGATGCGCAGCAGCTGCCCATCATCGGCCCGCATCCCGGAGACCAGTTCTGGATCGAGGCATTGCCGCAGCAGGGCGCGATGTTCGGCTTCCCGCACTCGGAGCCCTTCACCCCCACGCGCTGGCTGCACGATGGCGACACGGTGTCCATAGGCCAGGAGACCCTGAAGGTGCGCCACTGCCCCGGCCATACGCCCGGCCATGTGGTGTTCCATGCGCCGCAGATCGACCGCTGCTTTGTCGGCGACGTGCTGTTTGCCGGCAGCATCGGCCGCACGGACTTTCCCCAGGGCAACCATGAACAGCTGATCTCCAGCATCGTCCAGCGGCTGTGGCCCATGGGCGACCAGACCGTGTTCATCCCGGGCCACGGCCCCGAAAGCAGCTTTGGCCGCGAGCGCAAGATGAATCCCTACGTCAGCGGGACATAACAGGCCCTTGATACTGGCGCGGCCCAAGCGCGGAACGGCGAGCAAGGGCCGCCCGCCGCGAGGCCGTCGTCCCCCTTGGGGGGAAGCGGCGTAGCCGCTCAGGGGGTGTCAACTTCTAGGAAAGCGCAGATTGAAGCGGGCGCCGCCGCGCTCCGAGCTGTCGGCGTGGACGGTGCCGCCCTGCAGCACCGTCAGCGCCCGCACGATGGACAGGCCCAGGCCCGAGCCTTCGCGCCGGCGCTTGCCCGGCGCCTGGGCAAAACGCTGGAACGGATGACTTTGCAGCTCCGCGGGCAGGCCCGGGCCCGCATCGCTGATGCGCAGCACCACCCATTGCTCCAGCTGCGCGTCGGTCTCGGTCGCCACCTCCACGCCCAGCCAGTGCCCGCTGCCCGCATGGCGCATGGCATTGCTGATGAGGTTGGAGATGATCTGGCGCATGCGGTCGGCGTCGGCGCGGATTTCCGTGGTGCCCGAGCCCTCCTGCACCGGCAGCGTCAGCGACAGCTGCATGCCCTGCTCCTGCAGCTGCGGATGCAGCTGGTCCACCACTTCGCCGACCAGCTCGGCCAGGTCGAGCTTGCGCTTTTGCAGCGACAGCTGGCCGGCATCGGCCATGGACAGCGTATGCAGGTCGCCCACCAGCCGCCCCAGGTGCTCGACCTGCGACAGCAGCATCCGGATCTCGGCGGGGCTGGCGTCGATCACGCCGTCGCACATCGCATGCAGGCGCGCCTGCAGCACGGTCAGGGGCGTGCGCAGTTCATGCGAGATGGAGGCCGCCGTGGCCCGGCGCTCGTTCTCCAGGGTCTCCAGCGAGTCCACCATGCCGTTGAAGGTGTCGATCATCTCGGCCATCTCGCCATGGGCCTTGCCCTTGACCGCGCGCGCGGCCAGATCGCCCTGCTCCACGCGCTTGGCCACTTCCACCATGGAGGCCAGCGGCCGCGTGATGCGCCGCGACACCCAGAAGCCCGCGCCCAGCCCCAGGGGCACGCAGACCGCCAGGCCGATGAGCAGCGACCAGCGTTCGCCGAAATACAGGTCCCCGCCGTCCCAGTACTGGCTGTAGATCTGCAGTGCGCGCGGGCTGTCGTCCAGCTTGCGGGCATTGAGCTCGTCCAGTTCGGCCTGCACGGATGCGGGCAGGTTCTTGTAGAAGTCGCGGTATTGCAGCTCAGAGAACACCAGCACGCCCAGCGTCAGCGAGGCGATGGTGACCAGCACCGTGGCCGTGATCCACAGGCCGAAGCGCACCCAGATGCGGTTCAGTCCCAGGGCCATAGCCGGTACCCGATGCCGCGCACCGTCTCTATCAGGCCGTCCTGCCCGGCCTGCTGCAGCTTGCGCCGCAGCTTGGACAGATGGGAGTCGATCACGCGCTCCAGCGCATCGCTCTCGGGCAGGCAGTTCTCGATCAGGTAGGCGCGCGAGAAGCAGCGCCGCGGCTGGGCGGCCAGGCAGGCCAGCAGCCGGAATTCCGTCAGCGTCAGCGGCAGCGGCGTGGCTAAGCCCTTGGCGTCGTACACCACGGCGCTGTGGGCCTGCTCGTCGATCTCTATGGGGCCCACGCGTATCGGCGCCGCCACCGCGGCCGGCTGCGCCTGGGTGCGGCGCAGCACCGCACGCACGCGCGCCACCACCTCCGGCGGATTGAAGGGCTTGACCACATAGTCGTCGGCGCCCATGCGCAGGGCCAGCAGCTTGTCCACATCCCCGGCCAGGGCCGTGACCATGATGACGGGTACCTGGCCTTCGTTGCGGATCACGCGCAGCACGTCGACACCGTCGACCTTGGGCAGATGGATGTCCAGCAGCACCAGATCCGGCCGCAGCTGGCGAAACAGCTGCAGCGCTTCCTCGCCGTCCTGGGCCACGCGCGCACGCAGTCCGTCACGCTCCAGGTAGGCGCTCAGGATGCTGGCAATGCCGGGCTCGTCCTCGACGACCAGCACCAGGGGCGTGGCTGCAGGCTGTGCAAAAGAGTTCATAGCAATAACACCGACACGGCTTGCGCAAGCCGGCCGGCCCGGGCCGCAGCCGGCCGGCCATAGCCACGGACGGCTGTCCGCCTGCACAAGCCCCGATCAAAAACACCGCAACACAAGGGTCGTCGCGGTGTACCACGGCGCATTATGGGATGACAATCGCGCGGCGCAGAAGCACAGCGCAATCTCCATATTTCCTACATAAACCATGCATTGAGGCGCAAGCTTTGCCTTATCCAATACCGACCTTGGGGGCTTGTCTCTCCCTTTTTGCCTGCTGGTGTCCGGATTTTCACCAGCCTTCTGCCCCCGTCGCGTTGCCGTGAAACCTGCCATCCATGTTCCTTTTGCCCGCATAAGCGGTTGGTGCCTGGGCGCTGTCGCGCTGCTGGCCGGCTGCGCCGCGCCCCTGCCCGTGGAGCTGGACCGCTCCGTGCCCGCGCACTGGAGCCAGCAGACGGCCGATGCCGGCCGCCAGCCGGCGCCCGACCTGCGCAGCTGGTGGCAGGCCTGGAACGACCCGCAGCTCAATGCCCTGGTCGAGGAAGCCCTGGCCCAGAACCTGGACGTGGCGCAGGCACAGCTGCGCGTGCGCCAGCAGCGCCTGCTGGCCGGCACCGCGCACTCCGCCTACATGCCCGGCGTGACGGCCGGCGCACGCACGCTGCAGGACATCGCGGCCGTCGACTCGTACTTCCACGCCAGCATCGACGTGAGCTGGGATCTGGGCCTGTTCGGCGCCTCGGAATCCGCGCAGCGCTCGGCCGATGCGGGCCTGCTCGACGCCCAGGCCCAGCTGCATGCGGCCCGCGTGGCCCTGGTGGCCGATGTGGTCCACCGCTACCTGGATATCCGCCTGGCCCAGCGCCAGCGCGCGCTGTATGCGCAGCTGGGCACGCTGGATGCAGACGCGCTGCGCCTGCTGCAGGTACGCCGCACGCAGCGCCTGGGCAGCAGCCTGGCCGTGCAGCAGCAGCAACTGCAAAGCAGCAAGACGGCGGGCCAGCTGGCCGAGGTCGTTGCCGCCCAGGCGCGTGCCGCCCATGGCCTGGCCGCGCTGCTGGGCCGCACGGCCCCTGACGCCGCCTGGCTGGCCGCCGATGCCCAGGCTGCGCTGCCGGCGCCGCAGGCCCGCCCCCCGGCGGCCGTGCCGGCCGACATGCTGCGCACCCGGCCCGACATCCGGAGCGCCGAGGCCGCCGTCGAACGCGCGGCGGCCGATGCCGGCATCGCTCATGCCGCGCTGTATCCGCGGCTGACGCTGACCGGCTCCATCCTGTACTCGTACAACCTGACGCAGAACTTCAGGACCACGTCCGACTACATGCCCGTGTTCGGGCCGCAGATCGACATACCGCTGTTCGACTGGGGCCGCCGCCGCGCCCAGGCCGATGCCGGCGAACTGGGCCTGCAGGCCGCCATCAAGGGCTACCGCCAGAGCGTACTCAATGGCATCGCCGATGTGGAAGCCTCGCTGGCCGCGATGGCGGCGCAGCAGGAGCGCCAGCGCCAGCTGGAGCAGACGGGCACTCTGCTGCAACAACAGGTCCGCGCCCAAGGCGTGCGCCAGAAGCTCGGCCTGGACAGCCCCCTGGGTGCCATGGACGAGCAGCGCGCGCTGCTGCAAGCGCAAAGCGACATGGCCACGGCCCAGGCCGCGCAGTCCCTGGCCTATGTCGCGCTGTACAAGGCGCTGGGCGGCGCGCCGCTGGATCCGCTGCTGCAGCAGACGGCCGGCGGCACCGCCTCCGCGGAGGCCCGCCAATGATCGCGCTGGCACGCAAGACGCTGGTGCACGAGTGGCGCCGTTTCATTCCCTCGGTCTTCGCAGTCGGCTTCTCGGGCGTGCTGCTGGCCATGCAGGCCGCGCTGGTCCTGGGCATCTTCGGCTCCGCCGCGGTCTATGTGACGGCCTCCTCCGCCGACATCTGGGTTGGCTATCCGGGCACGCAGAGCGTGAACTTCGGCCGCAACATCGGCAGCGACGTGGAAATGCGCGTGCGCATGGACCCCGACGTGGCCGCCGTCGAGCCCTATGTCTGGATCGACGGCGACTGGCGCGCCGCCGCACCCGCCCACTACGGCGCCGGCCCCGATACAACCAGCGGCGGCGTCTCCATCTACCTGTCGGGCATCAGCACGGCCGACGACTCCATGATGTTCACCCAGCTCCTCACATCCTGGCAGCGCCAGCGCCTGCGCGAGCCCGGTGCCGTGATCGTGGACCGGGCCGACCTCGACACGCTGGGCACGCCCGAAGGCGGCACGGCCTGGGTCAACAACCATGCAGTGCATATCGTGGCCGCCGTGGATGGCCTGCGCGGCCTGGGCGGCGCCAACGTGATTGCCTCCCTGGCCACGGCCCGGGAGATTGCCGGCAGCAATGCCAGCACCTATTTCGTGGCCCGCGTGCGCGCCGGCGCCAGGCCCGAGGCCGTGCAGCAGCGCCTGTCCCATACCGTGTCCGGCTTCGGCCCCTACGAGGCCTGGACCGCCAAGTCCTTTGCCCGCCGCTCGCAGCGCTACTGGATGCTCGACACCGGCGCCGGCGCCGGCGTGCTGTTCATGGCCATCATCGTCTGCCTGGTCGGCTCGGTCGTGACCAGCCAGTCACTCAAGGCCGTGGTGGCCGGCTCGGCCCGCGAATACGCCGTGCTCAACGCGCTGGGCGTGAGCCGCGGCGCGCTGGGCCGCGTCGTGGTCGAGCAGGCCTGCTGGATCGGCGGCCTGGGCTTTGTGCTCGCGGCCCTCGCCAGCGCTGTGCTGCTGAGCATTGCCGCGGCCTACCGCGTTCCCGTGGCGCTGAACCTGGCCGCCGTGCTGGCCTGTGCGGTGCTGGTGGCCGTGCTGTCGCTGCTGTCCGGCCTGGGCGCCATGCGCAGCCTGCTGCGCGCGGATCCCGCAACGCTGTTGCGCTGAGAGGCACGGCATGACCACCATGAACACTGCCGCACACGCCGCCATGGCACCGCCGCTCAAGCCCGATCTGGCGCCCAGCCTGGAGGCCGTGCGCCTGTGCAAGACCTTTCTGAGCGGCGTGGTGCAGGTCCAGGTGCTGCAGGATCTCTCCGTCACCCTGTATCCGGGCGAGCTCAGCCTGATCTCGGGCCCCTCGGGCTGCGGCAAGAGCACGCTGCTGTCGCTGATGTCGGGCCTGCAGTCGCCCGACAGCGGCCAGGCCCTGGCGCTGGGCCAGGACCTGGGCCGCATGGGCCAGCGCGCGCTCGAGAAATTCCGCCTGCGCTACACGGGCTTCGTGTTCCAGGGCTTCAACCTGTTTCCCGCGCTGACGGCGCTGGAGCAGGTGCAGCTGCCGCTGGGCTATATGGGCCTGGACAGCCGCGAGACGCTGCGCCGCGCCAAGGTGGCGCTGGACGAGGTGGGCCTGTCCCACCGCAGCCACATGCGGCCGGCCCAGCTGTCGGGCGGCGAGAAGCAGCGCGTGGCCATTGCCCGCGCCATGGCCAAGGAGCCGCAGCTGCTGTTCGCCGACGAACCCACCAGCGCGCTGGATGCCGAAAGCGGCCAGCGCGTGATCGACATCCTGCACCGCGCGGCGCGCACGCACGGCACCACGGTGCTGTGCGTGAGCCACGACCCGCGCCTGGTGCGCCACGCGGACCGCGTGCTGGGCATGGAGGACGGCGCCATCCGCAGCGACTGGCGCCAGACCAGCCCTCTCAAGGAACAAGTCCCATGAATGTTTACCGCTCCCGCCGCGCCGACCGGAGCCCCGTTGCGCAGCCTCTGCCCTGCAGCCTGGCCGCGGCCCTGATCCTGGCCTCGGCCTTCGCGGTCTCGGGCTGCTCGCCCTCCCGGGATACGCCTTCGGCCATCTCTTCCGCCGCGGCGCAGGCCAAGAACAATGCGCCCGTGGCCATGGCGCGCGGCAAGATCGACGTCGAAGGCGGCCTGATGGAGCTGTCGGCCGCGGCGGCCGGCACCGTGCAGCAGCTGTCCGTCAAGGAAGGCCAGGCCGTGCAGCGCGGCCAGCTGCTGCTGCGCGTGGGCGACGACGCCGCACGCGCCGACCTGTCGGTGGCCGAATCCGAATGGCAACTGGCCCAGGCCCGGCAGAAGGCGCGCCTAGCGCGCCTGCCCGTGCTCAAGCAGACGCTGGCGCGCTGGCAGGCCGCCGCCAGGGAAGGCGCGGCCGATGCGCAGAACGTGGACGAGGCCGCCCAGGCACTGCGCGATGCGCAGTCCGAAATCGACGTGGCGGCCGCCGAAGTGGTGGTCGCGCAGCGCAAGGTGGAACAGCTGCGCGCGCAGCAGAAACGCTTCGAGCTGCATGCGCCCGAGGCGGCTACCGTGGTGCGCATCGCCACCCATGCCGGGGCCAATGTGCAGCCCGGCGCCCCGGCCCTGGTGCTGCTGCCCAAGCGTCCGCTGATCGTGCGGGCCGAGCTCAACGAGAGCTTTGCCAACGTGGTGCGCGAAGGCATGCATGCCACCGTGGTGGCCGACAGCGACGGCGGCGCCGCGGCCGTCTCATTTCCCAATGCCACCGTGCTGCGCGTGAGCCCCGTCTACGGGACCGCGCGGCTGCAGGATGACGCCCAACGCGGCCCCATACGCGTCATCGAGTGCGTGCTGAGCTTCGACCAGGCTCCGGCACAGGCCAAGGTGGGCCAGAACGTGAGGGTGAGCTTCCATGAATAAGCGCATTCAGTTGTACCCGGCCAACGGCTCCCATCAGGGCGGCTGGATGGTCCAGAGCGATTTCGACGGCACGATCAGCGTGCTCGACGTGACCGATACCCTGCTCAACCGCTTCGGCAAGCCGGGCTGGCAGGAGCTGGAAGATGCCTGGGAGCGCGGCGACATCGGCTCGCGCGAATGCATGAAGGGCCAGGTGGCCCTGCTCGACATGAGCGAAAGCGAGCTGCAGGCCCATCTGGACACCATAGCCATCGATCCCGAATTCGTGGGCTTCGTGGCCGAGGCCCGGCTGCACGGCGTCAAGGTGCAGGTGGTCAGCGACGGCATCGACTATGCGATCCGCCATGTACTGGGCCGCCACGGCCTGGGCGACCTGGAAGTCATTGCCAACCATCTGGTGCAGACCGGCGAGCGGCAATGGCGCCTGGAATCGCCCTGGGCCAGCGCGCGCTGCGCGCGCGCCAGCGGCAACTGCAAGTGCGAGCGCCTGGCCGAGCAGCAGGCCGTGCACGGCCGCGTGCTCTATATCGGCGACGGCAGCTCGGACTTCTGCGTCTCGGGCAAGGCCGACTTCGTGCTGGCCAAGCACAAGCTCGTCGACTATTGCGAAAGCCAGGGCATCGCACATGCGCGCTTCACGCATTTCGGCCAGGCCACCGCCCTGCTGGAACGCACGCTGCTCGGACTGGAGCAGCCGGCATGAACGACATGGCCCAAGGCTTCGCGCAGCTGCAGGACAGCGACAAGACGGCCGGGCTGGAAAGCCTGTGCCTCACGCCCCATGAATTCGTCATGCCGGGCTCTGGCAGCCATGCCCGCACCGGCGTGCTGCTGGTGCACGGCCTCACGGGCACGCCCGCCGAGATGCGCGTGCTGGGCAAGGGCCTGAACAGGCAGGGCTTCACCGTCTATGCGGTGCAGCTGGCCGGCCACTGCGGCACCATGGAGGATCTGGTCGACACCCGCTGGGGCGACTGGCTGGCCAGCGTGGCTTCGGGCCTGCAGCGCTTTCGCGGTCATGTGGACCATGTGGTCGTGGGCGGCCTGTCCATGGGCGCGCTGCTGTCGCTGGCCGTGGCCGAGGACCGCCCGGAAGACGTGGCCGGCGTGTGCGCGCTCTCGACCACCTTCCGCTACGACGGCTGGAGCATTCCCTTCTACACGCGACTGGCCTTTCTGCTGCCGCTGTTCCGGCTGCTCGGCATCGGCCGCAACAACGTCTTCATGGAGGCTCCGCCCTACGGCATCAAGGACGAGGCGCTGCGCGCGCGCATCGTCGAGCAGATGCACAGCGGCGACAGCAGCGCCGCGGGCCTGCCCGGCAACCCCTGGTGGTCCATCATCGAGCTGCGCCGCCTCTCGGCCCACGTGCGCTCGCGCCTGGGCCGGCTGCGCTCGCCCTGCCTCGTGGTGCATGCCAGGGAGGACGACATCTCTGCGGTCGGCAACGCGCAGGACATCGTGCGCGGCGCCAGCAACGCCCATGTGGAGCTGGTGCTGCTCGACAACTGCTACCACATGATCACCATCGACCGCGAGCGCCGCACCGTGATCGCCAAGATGAACGAGTTCGTCGCGCAGATCGCGCGCACTGCCGCCCCGCTCAAGGTCGAAGTCCATGGGCAGTGAGCTTTCGCCCCTGGTCATCACGCTCTGGATCGTCAACGTGCTGGTGGACAGCGGCGGACAGCTGGCCTTCAAGGCCGCCGCCAGCGAGCCCGGCGAACGCGACGGCATGGCGCGCTGGCGCTTCATGCTCTCGCGGCCCTGGATCTGGATCGGCGGCGCCTGCTATGTGGCCGAATTCCTGGCCTGGCTGGCGTTCCTGTCGCTGGTGCCGCTGTCCGACGGCGTGCTGCTGGGCTCGATCAACATCGTAGCCATCATGATCCTGGGCCGCATCCTGTTCAAGGAAAAGCTGGCGCCCATGCGCGTGGCCGGCATCGTGCTGGTCTCCATCGGCGTGGCGGTGGTGGGGCTGCACTGAGATGAAGCGTTTCTACATCATCGGCTTTCTGGTGCTCATGGCTTTCGACACCCTGGCCCAGATCAGCTTCAAGTACGCGGGCGAATCGGCCCTGCCGCTGGAGATGTCGACGGCCTGGCTGCTGCGCGTGTTCGGCCAGCCCTGGATCTACGGCGCCTTCGTGGGCTACATCGGCGCCTTCTTCACCTGGATGAGCCTGCTGCAGCGCGCTCCCATAGGCCCGGCGTTCGCGGCCTCGCACCTGGAGATCATCTCGGTGCTGGCGGTTTCCCACTGGCTGTTCAGCGAGCAGATTGGCTGGCCGCAGATCATGGGCTGCGGCTTCATCGTGGCCGGCATTGCCTGCCTGGCCGTCAGCGAAACCCGCGAGGCCGATGAACACGGCGATGCGGCCGGCCATGCGGGCGGCAATCCCGGCGCGGGCTCGGCCAGCGCGGGTGCGGCACACCTCATGGAGCATCCGCCCGCCCCCCGTCGCCATGGCTAGGCCGGCCACGGTTCCGCCGACCGCGGGCCTGCCGCTGCGGCTGGCGGACCTGCGGCCCTGGGGCGATGCCGATCTGGCCGGACGGCTCGCGCAGTGGCTGGGCCTGCCCCACCAGGTCCAGCTCGAATGCTCGGGCACCTCGGCGCTCATGGTGGCCCTGCGCACGCTGAAAACGCTGGCCCCCGGACGCAGCGAAGTCGTTGCCCCCGCCTATACCTGCCCGCTCGTGGCCCTGGCCGTGGCGCAATGCGGGCTCCGGCTGCGCCTGTGCGACCTGCGCGCCGACGCGCTCGACATGGACCCGCAGGCCCTGCGCGCGCTGTGCAGCGAACGGACGCTGGCCGTGCTGCCCACGCATCTGTGCGGCCGCGTGGCCGACGTGGCCATGGCGATGGACCGCGCACATGCCGTGGGCGCCTATGTGGTCGAGGATGCCGCCCAGGCGCTGGGGGCCAAATTCGGACCGCAGCCGAACGACCGGCCCGCAGGCACGCTGGGCGACATCGGCTTCTACAGTCTGGCCGTGGGCAAGGGCCTGACCACCTTCGAGGGCGGCGTGCTGACCGCGCGCGACGCCGCTGTGCGCGAGGCGCTGCGCGCCACCAGCGCCGCCACCGTCCGGCCCAGCCCCTGGTGGGAGCTGCGCCGCAGCGTGGAGCTTGCAGGCTATGCCGCGCTCTACCGCCCCGCGGGCCTGCATCTGGCCTATGGCGCGCCGCTGCAGCAATCGCTGGCACGCCATGACTGGGTGGAAGCCGCGGGCGACGATTTCGACGACTTCATTCCCCAGCACCCGCTGGGCCGCTGGCGCCGGCGCGTGGGCTGCCGGGCGCTGGAGCGCCTTGCCGCCTTCCAGCAGCAGGCCGCCGGGCAGGCGCAGCGGCGCAGTGCGCAACTGGCCGCCATCCCGGGCCTCGAAGTCGTCGCGGACGCCGCGCCCCGGGCCCGGGGCACCTGGCCCGTGATCCTGCTGCGCCTGCCGCGCAGCGCGGCGCGCGACGCGCTGCTGCGCGCGCATTGGGGCGACGGCAGCGGCCTGTCCCTGCCCTTCGTCCACGTGCTGACCGACTACGGCCGCTACGACCATGTGCTGGACGCGGCCCGCCACGACCCTGTGGAGCAGGCCCGCGACTGGGCGGGCCGGCTGCTGGCCATCAGCAACAGCCCGTGGCTGGATGACGGGCGCTTTGCCGGCCTGCTTCAGATTCTGGAGCAATCAGCGCTTGCTACTTCTTGAATTCCAATGCATTCATTGACAAATGTGAGCCGGCACAAGCGCAGGCAGCACCTTTTTCAATAGCGCGACAGCGCCTGCTCGCGTTCGCGCAGCTGCGTTTCGCGCTGCCCGATGTAGTCGCGCGTGAGCGGCACGGCTTCCTGGCGGCGTGCGAGCTGGATCTGGAAAATGGCGATGTCCTGGTAGCGGAACGCCGTCTCGGACATGGACAGGTAGAACTCCCACATCCTGCAAAAGCGCTCGTCGTACAGCGCCCTGGCCTCCGCGCGCCGGGCCAGGAAGCGCTCGCGCCAGATGCGCAGCGTCCGCGCATAGTGCAGGCGCAGCACTTCGATGTCACAGATCACGAGGCCAGCGCGCTCGATGGCCGGCGTGAACTCCGACATGGACGGGATATGCCCGCCCGGAAAGATGTAGCGCTCTATCCAGGGATTGTTGAAATCGGGCACGTCGCTGTTGCCGATGAAGTGCAGCAGCATCACGCCGTCGTCGCTGAGCAGCTCGCGGCACTGGCGAAAGAACGCATCGTGGAACTGGGTGCCCACATGCTCGAACATGCCTACCGAGACGATGCGGTCGAACCGGCCGTCCTTCGCCGGATCGATGTCGCGGTAGTCCTGCAACCGGTATTCCAGCTGGGCCGCGCAGGACGAGGCGGCGGCGCGCTGCCGGGCGCCGGCCAGCTGCTCGGTCGACAGCGTCACGCCCGTCACATGGCCGGCGCCGGCCACCTCGGCCAGGTAGCGCGACAGCCCGCCCCAGCCGCAGCCGATATCGAGCACACGCTGGCCGGGCACCACCAGCAGCTTGGCCGCGATATGGCGCATCTTGGCCTGCTGGGCCTGTTCCAGCGTCTCGTCGCCGCGCTCGAAGTAGGCGCACGAATACTGGCGCTCCGGGTCCAGGAACAGCTGGTACAGCCTGTCGTCGAGATCGTAGTGGTGCGCCACGTTGGCGCGCGACCTGCCGCGCAGGTTGTTCTGCAGGAACGGGCGCAGCCGCATGCGCCAGGCATCGAGCATGCGCACGCTGGCCGGCACCGGCACCTCGCGCGCGCCGCGCAGCACAAGCTCGAGCACGTCGTACACCGTGCCCTGCTCCACCACCAGCCGCTCCTGCATGAACATCTCGCCGAAGTTCAGGTCCGGGTCGCGCAGCAGCGCCCAGAGGGCGCGCCGGTCGGCAAAGCGTATGCGCGCCCGGGGTTCGCCCCCGTCGCCAAAGCGCAGCTCGCGGCCCCAGGGCAGCACCACGTCCAACTGGCCCTGCCTGACCAGCGGCTCGAAAGCGCGTCGCAGCAGGTTTTCTGTCAGCCGGTCGATCATGGTGTCTCCTCCTCAATGGGCCAGTGGGGTCGCGGATTGTTCTTGTCTAGGCCGTGTCATTGTCTGCGGCCGTGCCGGCCGCTTCAGCGATCTGCGCGAACAGCCGCTGGTTGAACGCGTGCTGGCCGGCCTGCCAGGCGGCCAGCGTGGCCGGGTCGATCTCGGTGTCCTGGCCGTCGCCGGCGCTCAGCAGGCGCTTCCACCAGGTGGTGTAGCGCCAGGACGAGACATCGCCCGTGACGTCGCTGCCCACGATCTGGCCGCGCAGGGCCTCGATGATGCGCCGGGCCTCGCTCTCCAGCATGCGGCCCTGATCCCAGTTGGTGCGCACCACCTCGGGCGCGAACACGTCCTTGTCTATGCTCAGATAGGTGTCCTGCGGCCAGGCGTTCAGGTGGCGCGCCAGCGCCTGCGCCAGCTCGGCCACGCTGGCGAAGCTGCGGAAGGCCTTGCCCGCCCCCACGCGGCGCGCCCAGCCCGTGCCCACGCCGCAGCTCCAGTAGGTGAGCTTGCCCGCGCGCAGCGGCGCCAGGTAGTTCTCCCAGGCATGCTTGCGGCCGATGTCGCCCGAGGTGATGCCGGCCACGTGCACCTGCGAGACGGCCGGATGCAGGGCCACGCGCCGCACCCAGGAGCCGCAATGCACGCCCCAGGGGAAGCGCATGTTGTCCGGATGGTTGTCCAGCACCACCACGCGCAGCGGCCGCTCCGGCGCAAAGCCCTGCTGCGCGATGCAGCGCTCGATCAGCGGCCAGGAGAAATGGTGGAAGTCGCCGCTGCCCATGAACACCGTGCCATGGTGCCGCGGCAGGGCGGCATTGAGCTCGGCGCCGAACTGCGCAAAGCGCGCCAGGCCGCAGCCGAAGCGCACGCCCTCCTGCCACGGGCCCAGCGGCAGGCGCAGCTCGGCCGGAAGATGGCCCACCGAACCGTCCACATCGAGCACCACGGGGCGCTGCGACGGCAGAAACTCCACATCCGGCATCGCCGTTTGCCCTGTCATGCCGGCTCCTTCCACTGGCTGTCGCTCTCGAAATGCCCGGCGAAGCGCCGCCCCAGCGCGCGCAGCAGCGGATTGCGGATGAACACCGCATGCCGCGTGAGCGTGAAGCGGGCACCGAGCTGGGCCTTGACCTCGGGATCGGTCCAGCCGGCCACATAGTGCGTGAGGCCGCGCTCGAGCGCGTATTCGAGATTGACCATCCAGCTCACGAAATAGAGATTGGCCTCGCGTGCGCCCGGATAGGACAGGCCTATGTACTTGTCGATCAGCCGGCCGCCATGCTCGAAGCACAGGTTCCAGCCCAGCAGCGCATCGCTGGCCGCATCGCGGTATTCGAAGACGATGCCGCCGTTGCCGGCGTCGCGCAGCAGGCCGGCGAAGAAGCCGCGCGTGAGCTTGTCGAAATGGATCTCGCTTTGCGCGTAGACGGCCTCGAACAGCGCGTAATACGCATCCACGCGCGCGTCGCCGGCAAAGGCCTCGCCCGTGGGGATGCGCGCTATCTTCAGCTGCGCGCGGCTCCTGAGCTTGCGCCGCAGATTGCTGCGGCGGCTCTTGGACAGCCGTGCCAGGTACTCGTCCAGGCTGGCAAAGTCCATGGGCACATAGGCCAGGGCCTGCCCCTCGACCAGGATGAAGCCGGCCCCGGCCAGCGCATCGGCCAGTGCGCGCGCGTGGTCGTTGTCCCCGGCAGCCAGTAGCGGCGAGTCCTGGGGCAGGTCCTTGACGATAGTCAGCGGCCTGCGGCCCGCATGCTCGCGCAGCGCGGCCGCCTGGGCCGCCGCATCCTGGCCGCGCGGCAGCAGCGCATACTCGCTGACCGTGGTGCCGACGAAATCGGTTGGCAGCCGCAGCTTGCGGCTGAGCCATGAACCGCCCGGCAATGACAAAAGACGCGCCTTGAGCGCGTCATCTGCGGTGGTCAGCAGGTCGAACGGGGCCGTGAAGGCCGGCGCCGGCCAGTCCTGCAGCAGCGCAAACCCCTCGGGCGGATGGTCTGCGAACTGCCGCAGCAGGCCGGCGGGTTCGAGCTGGTTGCGGAAATTCTCCGTCGCCATTGCACCTTTTCGTATTCAGTTTCTTGGCATGCCTGCGCACGACTGCAGTATTTAAAACTGGCACGACCCAAACCAGAGATGCCGAGCAAGGGCCTGGGCGGCCCCGCCGCCCCGCAGCGAGGGCGTCGCCGGCTGCCCGTATGCCCCCTCCCGAAGAGAGAGGGGGAAGCGGCGGGGCCGCCCAGGCGCAGCCGCTCAGGGGGTGTTATGCCTGCTTTGCCTTGGTCAGCAGCTGGTCCAGCAGCACCATGGCTTCGTCGATCTCGGCGCGCGTGATCATCAGCGACGGCGCGAAGGTGATCACGTTCTTGTAGTAGCCGCCCACGTCCAGCACCAGGCCGCGTTTCTGGCCCTGGTACTCCAGGCCGCCTTCCAGGCCGATGTCCACCATCTTGTCCAGCAGCGCCTTGTTGGGCGTGAAGCCGTCGTCGGTGCAGATCTCCGCGCGCAGCGCCAGGCCCAGGCCGTCCACGTCGCCGATTTCCTTGTGGCGCTTTTGCAGCTCCTTGAGGCCTTCGAGGAAGTAGGCACCCGATTCGCGCACCTGGCGGCCGAAGTCGATCTCGTGGGTCATCTTCATGACTTCCAGGCCCAGGGCCGTGCCCAGCGGGTTGGAAGCGAAGGTGGAGTGGGTCGAGCCCGGCGGGAAGACCGTGGGGTTGATCAGCTCCTCGCGCGCCCACAGGCCCGACAGGGCGTTGAGGCCGTTGGTCAGCGCCTTGGCGAAGACCAGCACGTCGGGGTTGACGCCGAAGTTCTCCACCGACCACAGCGTGCCGGTGCGCCAGAAGCCCATCTGGATCTCGTCGACCACCATCAGGATGCCATGGTCGTCCAGTACCTTCTTCAGGCCCTTGAAGAAGTTGGGCGGCGGCACCACGTAGCCGCCGGTGCCCTGGATGGGCTCCACGTAGAAGGCCGCGTATTCGCACTGGTTGGTCTTGGGGTCCCAGATGGCGTGGTATTCGTTCTCGAACTTGCGCGCGAACTCGCGCACGATCTGGTCCGAATACTCCTCGGCCGTCATGCCCTTGGGGCGGCGGAACGGATAGGGGAAGGGAATGAACTGCGCGCGGTCGCCGAAGTGGCCGAAGCGGCGGCGGTAGCGGTAGCTCGAGGTGATGCTGGAAGCGCCCAGCGTGCGGCCGTGGTAGCCGCCCTCGAAGGCGAACATCAGGCTCTTGCCGTTGCTGGCGTTGCGCACGACCTTGAGCGAATCCTCGATGGCCTGGGCACCGCCCACGTTGAAGTGCACGCGGCCCTTGTGGCCCCACTTCTTCTCGGCGTCCTGGGCGATGAACTTGGCCAGCTCGATCTTGGTCGGGTGCAGGTACTGGCTGGCAACCTGGGGCAGCTCCTTGAGCTGCTCGATCATCTTGGCTTCCAGGCGCGGATTCTTGTAGCCGAAGTTCACGGCCGAATACCACATCTGCAGGTCCAGATAAGGCGTGCCCGCGTCGTCGTACATGTAGCTGCCTTCGCAGCCGGTGAAGATCTTGGGAGGATTGACGTAGTGGACGGTGTCGCCGAACGAGCAGTATTGGGCCTCGTCGGCCAGCAGTTGAGCGGTATTGATCACAGCAGGAAGGGCTCCGGAAAGTATGCGGGCGCAGTGTGGCCATGCAATCTTTCCGCCCTGTCGAGCAATTGTGTGCAAATTGTGGAGGCGGCGCAGCCGCGCCGCCTCCCTTACCCCTGCGCCACCACCCTCAGCACCTCCGCGCCATAGGCCTCGAGCTTCTTGGCCCCCATGCCGCTCACGCCCTGCAAGTCCTGCAGCGACTGCGGGTTGAGTTCGGCAATCGCGGCCAGCGTGGCATCGTGGAAGATGACGTAGGCGGGCAGGTTGTGGGACTTGGCCACTTCGGCGCGCCAGGCCTTGAGGTTGATGAAGCGCACCTGGGCATCGGGCCCCAGGTTGGCCGCCGCCGCATTGGGCTGGTTGCCACGGCGCGTGGCCTTGCTGCGCGATGCGGCCACGGCTTCGCGCAGCTGCACGGTGACTTCGCCCTTGAGCACGGCCCGCGAGCCGGGCGTCAGGCACAGCGTGTCGAACACATGGCCGCTGTTTTCGCTGACCACCTTGTGCAGGCCCAGGGCGCCCGTGGCCAGCAGCTGGCGCATGACGGCGCGCAGCTGGGGCTCCGAATAGTCCTTGCCCAGGCCGAAGGTCGAGACCTTGTCGTGCCCGTACTGCGCGACCTTGTCGGTGAGCTTGCCGCGCAGCACGTCCATGATGTGGCCCGCGCCATAGGTGAGCCGGCTGGTTTCGTGCACGCGGTAGATGGTGGACAGCAGCTTGCGCGCCGCGTCCGTGCCGTCCCACAGGGCCGGCGGCTCCAGGCAGTTGTCGCAGTTGCCGCACTGCAGCCTGCGTGCCCCGGCCACGGCCTGCAGCGGCCGGCCGTCGTCCTGCGGACCGGCGCCGTATTGCTCGCCGAAATAGGCCAGCAGGCGCACGCGGCGGCAGTCCGTGGCTTCGGCCAGGCCCAGCAGCGCGTCGAGCTTGCCGCGCATGACCTGCTTGAAGCCTTCCTCGGCCGGGCTTTCGTCGATCATGCGGCGCTGGTTGACCACGTCGGACAGGCCGTAGGCCATCCAGGCCTCGGCCGGCAGCCCGTCGCGGCCCGCGCGGCCGGTCTCCTGGTAGTAGCCCTCGATGTTCTTGGGCATGTCCACATGGGCCACGAACCGCACGTCGGGCTTGTTGATGCCCATGCCGAAGGCGATCGTGGCGCACATCACCACGCCGTCCTCGCGCAGGAAGCGGTCCTGGTGCTGCTGGCGCATCTCCACCGGCAGGCCCGCGTGGTAGGGCAAGGCATGGATGCCGTTCTGCGCCAGCGTCTGGGCCAGTTCTTCCACGCGCTTGCGCGACTGGCAGTAGACCACGCCGGCCTCGCCTTCGTGCTCGCGCTCGATGAAGCGCAGCAGCTGGTTCGTGACGTCCTTTTTCTCGACGATGCGGTAGCGGATGTTGGGCCGGTCGAAACTGCTGATGAACTGCTGCGCGGCCTCCAGGTGCAGGCGCTCGATGATGTCGGCGCGCGTGAGCGCGTCGGCCGTGGCCGTGAGCGCGATGCGCGGCACGCCCGCATAGCGCTCGTGCAGCACCGTCAGAGCCCGGTATTCGGGACGGAAGTCATGTCCCCACTGGCTCACGCAATGGGCCTCGTCGATGGCGAACAGCGACAGCTTGCCCTGGGCGTGCAGGTCGTCGAGCAGGCCCAGGAAACGCGGCGTGTTCAGGCGCTCGGGCGCTGCGTAAAGCATGGTGATGTCGCCGCTTTGCAGGCGCCACTCCACGTCCTGGGTTTCGTCGTAGCTGAGCGTGGAATTCAGGTAGGCGGCGCTGACGCCGGCCTCCTCCAGCGCGCCCACCTGGTCGTGCATGAGCGCGATCAGCGGCGACACCACGATGGCCACGCCCTTGCCCTGCTGCTGGCGCACGATGGCCGGCACCTGGTAGCACAGCGACTTGCCGCCGCCCGTGGGCATGAGCACCAGCGCATCCCCGCCGGCGATCACATGCGAGACGATGGCCTGCTGCGGGCCGCGGAATTGCTCGTAGCCGAAGACAGCTTGCAGGACGGATTGCTCAGGGGACACCGGGATGACTCTTGATTTGATAGCTTATTGCGCTCTCCACACAAGGGTTGGAGGCCGATTTCTTGTATATCTCAGCGCAACGGAGTGCCGCCGCAGGGACGGGCATGCGCCATTCGGAGGGCCATATTGTGCGCCCGTCCCCATGCATCTGCGGCGCGCCGGGATATGCCGCTCGCCGCCGGCGGCGCCAGGGGCAGGGCTAGGCGGCGATGGTGGACGGCGAGAAATGCGCAACCAGCTCGTACAGGTCGGCCGGATAGGTCATGCGCACAAAGGTGATCGGCAGGCGCCCCGCCCAGGTGCGGCGGTCTATCACCAGGCAGGGAAAGCCCGGCGCCACCTGCAGCAGCTGCGCGTTGTCCTCGCCGGCGGCCTCGGCGCGGATGCGGTGCTCGGCCGAGCTCCAGGGCACATGGCTGACCATCCATGAGCTCGGGCTCTGCTCGGTGAACATTTCCCGGCCCGCGTCGGGCACGGACTCCAGGTTGATCAGCCGGTCCTCCAGGCAGAAGGGCCGCGCGCCCGCCATGTGCAGGCAGACCGCGTGCACCACGGGGCCTGCCTTGTCCATGCGCATGGCTTGCATGTCGTCGCGCGTGCTGCGGCGCTGCTTGCGGCTCAGCAGCCGGCTGCCGTATTCCTTGCCCATGCCCAGCACCACCTGGCGGATGTCGGGAATGTCCAGCACGGCCGAGCTGGTGTGCGGCTGGGTCACGAAGCTGCCGGCCTTGCGCCGGCGCTCCAGCAGCCCGGCCTGCGCCAGCTGGGTCAGGACCTTGTTGACCGTCATGCGCGAGCACTGGTAGTGCGCGGTCAGCTCCATCTCCGACGGAATGCGGTAGCCGGGCGGCCAGCGTCCACTGAGGATGTTCTGCTCGATCTCGGTGAGGATCTTTCCGTGCAGCGAAGTGGAAGAGCGTTTTTCCATGCCATCGATTACACCAGCAAATGCACCGCCTGCCCTCCCCCCGGCTGCGGGTCCGGAATCAGCCGCCCAGCACGGAACGCGCGATGATGGTGCGCTGGATCTCGGACGAGCCCTCGTAGATGCGCAGAATGCGCGCATCGCGCACATAGCGCTCCAGCGGCATCTCGCGCGTGTAGCCATAGCCGCCGTGGATCTGCAGCGCCTCGTCGGTCACGAAGCCCGCCATTTCCGAGGCGTAGAGCTTGGCCATGGCCGACTGCTGGGTGAAGGGCCGGCCGGCCTGGCGCAGGGCCAGTGCCTGCATGGTCAGGCCCCAGGCCGCCTCCAGGCGCAGCTTCATCTCGGCCAGCTTGAACTGAATGGCCTGCTTGGTGGCGATGGGCTCGCCGCCGACCAGGCGCTGGTTGGCCCAGGCTACCGCGGCCTGGAGCGCGGCCTCGGCAATGCCCAGCGCGGTGGCGGCCACGTCCAGGCGGCTGTTGTCCAGCACCTTCATGGCGGTCCTGAAGCCCGTGCCCTCGGCGCCCAGCCGGTTGGCCACGGGCACGCGCACGCCGTCCAGCGACACTTCGAACGCATGGCCGCCGCGTATGCCCATGAGCTTCTCGGGCGAGGAGACCTGAATGCCCGGCAGCTCGCGCGGCACGATGAAGGCGCTGACGCCGCGCGCGCCGGCGTCCATGTCGGTCTTGGCAAAGACCACCATGAAGGCGGCTTCGGCCGCGTTGGAGATGAAGTGCTTGACGCCCGTGATCACGTATTCGTCCCCTTCGCGCACGGCGCGGGTGCGCATGTCTGCGGGGTGTGAGCCGCCGCGCGGCTCGGTCAGCGCGAACGCGGCCAGCCACTCGCCGCTGGCGCAGCGCGGCAGCCACTGCGCCTGCTGCTCGGCACTGCCGCCGAGGTGGACCGCATCCGTGCCCAGGTAATGGGCGCCGATCATCGACGAGGTGGCCGCACAGGCGCGCGAGATGGCCACCAGCGACATCAGCATGGCCGTGGGCGTGACGCCCGGGCCGCCCAGGGACTCTGGCAGGTTCATGCCCATCACGCCCAGCGCCGCGAGGCCCGGCACATGGCGGGTGGCGGAAAACGCCTCTTCGTCCATGGCCCGGGCCACGGGGGCCAGGGTTTCGTCGGCAAAACGCGCCACGGCATCGGCAATGGCCTGGTCGTCCTCGGTGCTGCCCAGTCTCGGAAAGTTCATATCGTTCGCTCGCAAGGTGAAAAAAATGGATTTGCCGGTCAATCGTCAATGCGTAGCCGCAACAGACCCCAGGGCGCCGGCCTCGCGCAAGGCGGCGATGGCTTCGCCGCTGCGGTCCAGCCAGCTCGACAGCAGCAGCTCGGTGTGCTCGCCCAGCGCCGGCGCGCGCTGCGCACGGTTGGCAGCCGCGCCGCCGAAGTGCACGGGCTGGGTGGGCAGGCGCAGGCCGGGCAGGCGTTCGTCCTCGACCTCGCGCAGCAGGCCGCGCGCCTGGATCTGCGCGGACTCCAGCGCCTGCGCGATGTTCCAGATCGGCGCCACGGGCACGCCCGCAGCCTCCAGCCTGGCCACGACTTCGGCCACCTCGTGCTGCATGGCCCAGGCCTCCAGCGCGGCGCGCAGCGCGGGCTCGTGGGCCGAGCGGGCTTCGTCCGTGGCAAAGCGCGGGTCGCCCGCCAGCTGCGGCAATTCCATGGCCGCCACCGTGGCATCGAACAGCTTCTTGTTGAGCACGGCCAGCGCAAAGTGGCCGTCGCGCGCGCGGTAGACGCCGAACGGTGCCGATAGCGGGTGGCGGTTGCCCACGCGCCGCGCGGGCTGGCCCGTGAACAGGTAGCGCGACATGGAAGTCGCCAGAAAGCTCAGCGTGGTATCGAACATGGACACGTCCACATGCTGACCCTCCCCCGTGCGCCGGGCCTGCAGCAGCGCGGCCAGCGTGGCCCAGGAGGCAAACAGCCCGGCCACCACGTCGCTGACGGCTTCGCCCACCAGCGTGGGCGCGCCCTGGGGCTCGCCCGTGGCCTCCATCAGCCCGCTCATGGCCTGCACGATGATGTCGTAGGCGGGCCGGTGGGCCAGCGGGCCGGTCTGGCCGAAGCCCGAGACGCTCACATAGACCAGCCGGGGATTGAGCGCGCGCAGCGCCGCGGGCCCGATGCCCAGGCGCTCGGCCACGCCGGGACGGAAGTTCTCGACCACCACGTCGACCTGCTGCGCCAGCTCGTGCACCAGGGCCACGGCCTGCGGATGCTTGAGGTCCAGCACCAGGCTCTGCTTGTTGCGGTTCATCACGGTGAACAGCGCGCTCTGGCCGTTCCTCATGGGACCGATGGCGCGGTAGTCGTCGCCCTGGGGCGGCTCCACCTTGACCACCTGCGCGCCCAGGTCGGCCAGCAAGGCCGTGGACAGGGGCCCGGCCAGCACGCGCGTGAAGTCCAGGATGCGGATGCCGTCCAGCGGAAGCGGCTTGGTTGGGGGTTTTGCAGCGGTCATGGCTTGGCGTGGTTCGTCTGGAAAGAGGAAGCCATGCTGCGCCCATACGGAATCAAAGGAAAATATTCATTTCCCATGCATTGGATTCGAAAAATTGATTCATATCAGCCTGCGCCAGCTCGAATACTTCGTGGCCGCCGCGCGCCACGGCAGCACCTCCAGGGCCGCACAGGCCCTGGGCGTTTCCCAGCCGTCGATCTCCAAGGCCATTGCCGATCTGGAGCAGCAATGGAAGGAAGCGCTGTTCGTGAGAAGGCATGCCAGGGGACTGGACCTGACGGCTGCAGGCGCGAGCCGCAGCCAGGAGGCCATGGCCCTGCTGGCCGCCGCCGAAAAGCTGCAGGAGCGCCGCCGGCCCAGCCTGTCGGGCGTGCTGCGGCTGGGCTTTCTGAGCACGCTGGGGCCGCTGTGGATTCCGCAGATCCTGGCCCAGATGCAAAAGCGCCACCCCGACATCCGGCTGGAACTGGTCGAGGGCGACATCGCCTCGCTCACGCGCCAGGTCGAGCAGGGCGAGCTGCATGCGGCGCTCCAGTACGGGCTGGGTCTGGAGAGGCCGGGCCTGTGCACCCTGGCCGTGGCGGCCCTGCCGCCCTATGTGCTGCTGCCACAGCGCCATCCGCTGGCAGCGGCGGCCAGCCTGAGCCTGGCCGAGCTGGCCCGCTCACCCCTGTTGCTGATCAACCTGCCGCAGAGCCGGGAGTACTTTCTGTCGCTGTTCCGCGAAGCCGGCGTCACCCCCACCGTGGCCTACGAGTTCTCGTCGATAGAGCTGCTGCGCTCCATGGTGGCCAACGGCCATGGCGTCAGCATTCTGACCACCCGCCCGGCCGTGGACCGCACGCATGACGGCAAGCGCCTGGTCTGCAAGCGCATCAAGGGCAGGGTCGCCCGGCAGCCCGTGGTGCTCGCGGTGCCCGCCACCCATGCCTCGCCACTGATTGCACCTTTCCTGGGCGTGGCCAGGAGCGTGATCGCACCGCAATAGTGCCTGGCGCTGCCGGCAGGGCCTCTTTTTCGCCTTCGCTGCGGCGGCCTCCTCGGGTGCAGCAAAGGCCGCGGCAAATTGGCACGCCGCTTGCTCAAACAGCTGCGTCGGCCGGCAGTCCTACCGGTTAACCCTGAGCTTGCCGTCAGTCTCGGGTAAGCCTGTATATACATGCCTGCACAACAAAAACACACTGCGTTGTCCGCACTGGCTGCCAGGCCGACAAACCCATTTCTGCAACCTTGCTGCACACCCTGAACGAGGAGGGGCCCATGACATCGACAAACCCATTGCGTCGCATTCCAGCCTGGCCGGGCGCACTGCAAATGGCACTGGTTTCCGCCTGCCTGGCGGCCGCCGCGCCGCAGGCCGGAGCCCAGGAAACCAAGATCGTGCTGGGCATGTCCGGCTGGACCGGCTTTGCGCCGCTGACCCTGGCCGACAAGGCCGGGATCTTCAAGAAGAACGGGTTGAACGTCGAGCTCAAGATGATCCCCCAGAAGGACCGCCACCTGGCCCTGGCCTCGGGTGCGATCCAGTGCGCCGCGACCACCATCGAGACCCATGTGGCCTGGAACACCAACGGCGTGCCCATTGTGCAGATCTTCCAGATGGACAAGTCCTACGGCGCCGACGGCATTGCCGTGCGCAACGACGTCAAGAGCTTTGCCGATCTCAAGGGCAAGACGGTGGCGGTGAGCGCGCCCGGCACCGCGCCCTACTTCGGCCTGGCCTGGATGCTGCACAAGAACGGCATGAGCATGAAGGACGTGAAGACCGTGTCGCTGGAGCCCCAGCCCGCGGCCCAGGCCTTTGTCTCGGGGCAGAACGATGCGGCCATGACCTATGAGCCCTATCTGTCCACCGTGCGCGCCAATCCTTCGGCCGGCAAGATCCTGGCCACCACCATCGACTACCCCATGGTGATGGACACCGTGGGCTGCGACCCCAAGTGGCTCAAGGCCAATGCGCCCGCGGCCAAGGCCCTGGCCCAGTCCTATTTCGATGCCGTGGCCATGATCGGCGCCGACAAGGACAAGAGCTTCGAAATCATGGGCGCGGCCGTCAAGCAAAGCGGCGAGCAGTTCGGCAAATCGGCCTCCTTCCTCAAATGGTCGGACAAGGACGCCAACCAGAAGTTCTTCGCCAATGACCTCGTGCCCTTCATGAAGGAATCGGCCGTCATCCTCAAGGAAGCCGGCGTGATCCGCAGCATCCCCGAGAACTACAGCGTCATGTACGACGCCAGCTTCATCAAGTAAGCGAGAGGTCGCCATGGAAGCGGTATCCCCTTCTGTTCACTCTGCACCCCCCACCATGACCAAGGTGATAACGCCTTCCGCACCCCCGGCGCGCAAACGTCGCATGGCTCCGCTGGAGCCCGTCAGCCCCACGATGAAGTGGGTGCTGGGCACCGGCTTCTTCGTGCTCTTCGTCGTGGTCTGGGCCATCGTCACGCTGGGCGGCTTCGTCTCGCCCACCTTCCTGGCCAGCCCCATGACCATGGTGCGCGAGGGCGTGACGCTGTTCACCGAGTACGACTTCCTGAACGACATAGGCATGACGGTGTGGCGCGTCATGGGCGGCTTCATCCTGGCCTCCGTCGTGGCCGTGCCCCTGGGCATCGCCATGGGGGCCTGGAAGCCCGTCGAGGCCTTCTTCGAGCCTTTTGTCTCGTTCTGCCGCTACCTGCCGGCCTCGGCCTTCATCCCGCTGCTCATCCTGTGGGCCGGCGTGGGCGAGACACAGAAGCTGCTGGTGATCTACATCGGCTCGGTGTTCCAGATCACGCTGATGGTGGCCGTCACCGTGGGCGGCGCGCGCAAGGACCTTGTCGAGGCCGCCTACACCCTGGGCGCCAGCAACACCGGCATCGTGCGCCGCGTGCTGATTCCCGGTGCCGCTCCCGGCATTGCCGAGACGCTGCGGCTGGTGCTGGGCTGGGCCTGGACCTACGTGATCGTGGCCGAGCTGATCGGCTCGTCCTCGGGCATAGGCCACATGATCACCGACAGCCAGGCGCTGCTCAATACCGGCCAGATCATCTTCGGCATCATCGTCATCGGCCTCATCGGCCTGGTGTCCGACTTCATCTTCAAGACGATCAACCGCCGCATGTTCGAGTGGAGCACGCTGTGATGGAGATGCCCCCCCTGAGCGGCTTCGCCGCTTCCCCCTCTCTCTTCGGGAGGTGGACGACACCTTCGCTGCGAGGCGGCTCTTGCTCGGTGTCCCTGCGTTGGGCCACGCCGGTTTCATACGCCGTGGATAGCGCCAGGCACTTCGGAGAATTGTGATGAATCTGTTGTCCATTCAAGGTGTATCGCGCACCTTCACCAGCCATAAAGGTACCCAGACCCAGGCCCTGCTGCCCGTGGACTTCGAGGTGCGCGAAAACGATTTCGTCACCATCCTCGGCCCCTCGGGCTGCGGCAAGTCGACCATGCTGCGCATCGTGGCGGGGCTGGACTTCCCGACCACGGGCCAGGTGCTGCTGGACGGCCAGGCCATCGACGGCCCCGGCGCCGACCGCGGCATGGTGTTCCAGAGCTACACGCTGTTTCCCTGGCTCACCGTGGCCCAGAACATCCGCTTCGGCCTGCGCGAAAAGGGCGTGCCCGAGGCCGTGCAGAAGGAGCGCAGCGACTACTTCATCGCCAAGGTGGGCCTGCGCGGCTTCGAGAACCATTTCCCCAAGCAGCTGTCGGGCGGCATGCAGCAGCGCACGGCGATCGCCCGGGCGCTGGCCAACGATCCCAGGATATTGCTGATGGACGAGCCTTTCGGCGCGCTGGACAACCAGACCCGCGTGGTGATGCAGGAGCTGCTGCTGGGCATCTGGGAGGCCGAGCGCAAGACCGTGATGTTCGTCACGCACGATATCGACGAGGCCATCTTCATGGCCAACCGCGTGGCCGTCTTCAGCGCCCGGCCCGGCCGCATCAAGGCCGACATCGCCGTGAACCTGCCCCATCCGCGGCACTACACCGTCAAGACTTCGCCGGAATTCATGGAGCTCAAGGCCCGGCTGACGGAGGAGATTCGCGCCGAAGCCCTTGCGGCTGCAGCACACTAGCGCTGTTGCAACTCTGCCTGAACCCATGACTTCCCGTGCCGCTCCCTCCCGCTCCGCTGCCCGTTCCGGCCGCGACGTGCCCGTCGCGCTGTACCAGCAGGTCAAGGACCACGTGCTGCAGAAGATCGGCAACGGTTCGCTGACGGCCGGCGCGCGCGTGCCCTCCGAGCAGGAACTGGTGCAGGAATTCGGCGTGGCCCGCATGACGGTCAACCGCGCGCTGCGCGAGCTGGCCGAACAGGGCGTGATCGTGCGGGTGGCCGGCGTGGGCTCCTTCGTGGCCGAGGAAAAGCCCCAGTCCACGCTGCTGCGCATCGCCAACATCGGCGAGGAGATCACCCAGCGCGGGCACGACCACCGCTTCGAGCTCATCAGCATGCGCCGCGCCTCGGCCTCGCCCGAGGTGGCAGCGGCGCTGGACCTGGCCGTCGGCGCTTCGGTCTTCCACCTGCAGGGCGTGCATTTCGAGAACGAGGTGCCGGTGCAGCTCGAGGACCGCTACGTGAACCCGCGCCTGGTGCCGGACTTCATGGAGCAGGACTTCTCGGCCGTGCAGCCCTCGGTCTATCTGGTGCGCAACGTGCAGTACGACCAGATCGAGCATGTGGTCGACGCCATCCTGCCCACGGCAGAGCAGGCGCACTGGCTGCAGATGGCGGCCGACCAGCCCTGCCTCATGCTGACACGCCGCACCTGGCTGCGCGGCGTTCCCATCACCTGGGTGCACTGCGTGCACCCGGGCATGCGCTACCGGCTCGGTAGCCGCTTCCGCACGGACCCGGTACACGGCGGCTGAAGAACGCTGTAGAACAGGACTGCGCGGTTTTTTTGACTTCTCAACTGTATAGACAGGTATAGCCATGAACCTCCACACCACTTCCGGACTGTCCACTTCCACGCTGGAACTGCGTCCCGGCCAGGTCACGCTGGCCCAGCTGCGCGCCATCCAGGACGGCGGCGTGCAGCTGAGCATGGCCGCCAGCGCCTACGATGCCATGCGCGCCGCCCAGGCCCATGTGCAGCACATCGTGGATGAGGACCAGGTGGTCTATGGCATCAACACCGGCTTCGGCAAGCTGGCCTCGACCAAGATTGCCCATGACCGCCTGGCCGAGCTGCAGCGCAACCTGGTGCTCTCGCACAGCGTGGGCACGGGCGAGCCCCTGCCCGACCATGTGGTGCGCCTCATCCTGGCCACCAAGGCCGTGAGCCTGGCGCGCGGCCACTCGGGCGCCCGCCCGGAACTGGTCGACGCGCTGCTGGCCCTGGCCAATGCCGACGTGCTGCCCGTGATTCCCGCCAAGGGCTCGGTGGGCGCCTCGGGCGACCTCGCGCCGCTGTCCCACCTGGCCTGCGTGCTGATCGGCGAGGGCCAGGCCAAGGTCGACGGCAAAACGGTATCGGGCCGCGAGGCCATGCAGCACATCGGCCGCGAGCCTTTCGTGCTCGGCCCCAAGGAAGGACTGGCCCTGCTCAACGGCACGCAGGTGTCCACCTCGCTGGCGCTGGCCGGCCTGTTCCAGGCCGAGAGCCTGCTGGCCGCGGGCCTGGTGGCCGGCTGCCTGACGCTGGAAGCCATCCAGGGCTCGGTCAAGCCTTTCGATGCGCGCATCCATGAGGCACGCGGCCAGATCGGCCAGATCGCCGTGGCCGCCGCGGTGCGCGAGCTGCTGGACGGCAGCGCCATCGACCCCTCGCACCCCAACTGCGGCCGCGTGCAGGACCCGTACTCGATCCGCTGCGTGCCCCAGGTCATGGGCGCCTGCCTGGACAACCTCAGCCATGCGGCGCGCGTGCTGGCCACGGAGGCCAACGCCGCCTCCGACAATCCGCTGGTGTTCGACAACGGCGACGTGATCTCGGGCGGCAACTTCCATGCCGAACCCGTGGCCTTCGCGGCCGACATCATCGCGCTGGCGATCGCCGAGATCGGCGCCATTTCCGAGCGCCGCATGGCCCTGCTGCTGGACACCGGCCTGTCGCGCCTGCCGGCCTTCCTGATCGAGGACAGCGGCGTGAACTCGGGCTTCATGATCGCCCAGGTCACGGCAGCCGCGCTGGCTGCCGAGAACCAGTGCCTGGCCAACCCCAGCAGCGTGACCAGCCTGCCCACCTCGGCCAACCAGGAGGACCATGTCTCCATGGCCACCTATGGCGCGCGCCGCCTGGCCGACATGGCCGGCAACACGGCCGTGGTCGTGGGCGTGGAAGCCATGGCCGCCGTGCAGGGCATGGATTTCGACCGCCGCCTCAAGAGCTCGGCGCTGATGGAAGCGCAGTACGCGCTGATCCGCAGCAAGGTCGCCTACCTGGACAAGGACCGCTACCTGGCCCCCGACATCGAGACCATGCGCCTGTGGGCGCTGGAAACCGACTGGCCCGCCGCGCTGCAGCGCATCCTGCCGAGCACGGCGCCTTGAACCCGGCTCAGAAACTTCCGGTAAAGCGATAACGGGAGGCCGGATGCCACAGCGCCGACACCGATGCCACCTGCCCCTGGGAGCGCGTGGTGCGGCGCAGCACCAGGCAGGGCTCTCCGGCCTCCATGTGCAGCAGCTCGGCCACGTCGGCGGCGGGCATGCGGGCCTCGATGGAGAACTGCACGCCCTGCAGCGGCGCCACGCGCATCAGATAGGCATTGGGCGTCTGGCTGCCGAAGTCCTGGGCCATGTAGTCGGGCGCGACCGCGGGATTGACATGGCGGTCCTCGACCTGGATGGGCACGTCGTTCTCGAAGTGCACCACCACCGAATGGAACAGGGGCTGGGCCGGGGACAGCTCGAACTGCCGTGCCAGGGCCGTGTCGGCGCGGCAGCGCTCGAGCTTGTGCAGCTCCCCGCGGTGCACATGGCCGCGCGCCGCGATCTCGTCGGCGATGTTGCGCAACTGGACCAGCGTGGACTGGTATTTCTGCTGGGCCACGAAGGTGCCCGAGCCCTGCACGCGCGTCAGCGTCTGCTCGTCGCTGAGCTCGCGCAGCGCGCGGTTGACCGTCATGCGGGCCACCTCGAACTGCCGGGCCAGGGCCGCCTCGCTGGGAATGGCGTCGCCCTCCTGCCAGGTGCCGCTCTGGATCTGCTGCAGCACATAGTCTTTGATACGTTGGAACGCCGGAACGGCCGCCGGGGAGGTCGCACGAGTAGGACTACGCATAGGGTTTGTTCGGATCAGAAAAGCGGTATAGACGATTGACGGTGCCCGGAGTAAAACACAAAATTGGTCTATACAACTCTAGATGAATTACCTAGAAGTTGTATGCACACAAAAGCACCTGAGGGACTGACGGAGCATCCATCCCATGAGCATTGAGACAAGCGCGCCGGTGGCAACCGGCCATATCGAAACAAGAACCATCGACATGGTTCCGGAACGGGAGCGCCACGGTTCGCCCTCCAGCCAGTTCACCCTCTGGTTCGGTGCCAACATGCAGATCACCGCCGTGGTCGACGGTGCCCTGGCCGTGGTCTTCGGCGCCGAGGCGCTGACCGCCATCCTCGGCCTGCTGGTCGGCAATATCCTCGGCGGCATCGTCATGGCCCTGCACTCGGCCCAGGGCCCGCGCCTGGGCCTGCCGCAGATGATTTCCAGCCGCGTGCAGTTCGGCGTCAAGGGCGCGGCCCTGCCGCTGCTGCTGGTCATCCTGATGTACCTGGGCTTTGCGGCCACCGGCACGGTGCTCTCGGGCCAGGCCATCAACCTGATGTTCGGCTTCACCAGCCCCGCCGCGGGCATCGCCATCTTTGGCGCGCTCACGGCCCTGGTCGCCATCGTCGGCTACCGGCTGATCCACGTGGTGGGCCGCATCTCCACCGTGGTCGGCATCCTGGGCTTCGGCTACCTGGCCTGGCAGCTGTGCCACCAGTACGAGGTGGCCAGCGCCTTCGGCCTCAAGCCCTTCACCTGGACCAGCTTCCTGACCGCCATGGCCCTGTCGGCCGGCTGGCAGATGACCTTCGCGCCCTATGTGGCCGACTACTCGCGCTACCTGCCGAGCAAGACCTCTGCCGCAGCCACCTTCTGGAGCACCTTCGGCGGCAGCGTGATCAGCGCCCAGCTGGCCATGAGCTTCGGCGCGCTGGTGGCGGCGCTGGGCGCCAATTTCATCAAGAACCAGGTCGGCTTCCTGGGCGAGCTGGCCGGCCCGCTGGCCGTGGTGATCTACCTGGTCATCGTGACCGGCAAGCTCACGGTGAACTGCCTCAATGCCTATGGCGGCTTCATGACCATGCTGACCACGGTGAGCGCCTTCAACGACAAGCGGCAGTTCTCGCCCGCCACCCGCCTGGCCTACATCCTGGGCTTCGTGCTGGTCACGGTGCTGGTGGCCCTGCTGGCCAGCTCGCACTTCCTGGCCACGTTCAAGAACTTCGTGCTGCTGCTGCTCACCGTGTTCGTGCCCTGGAGCGCCGTCAACCTCGTGGACTACTACCTGGTGTCCCGGGAGAAGGTGGACATTCCCGCGCTCTACGACAGCCAGGGCCGCTACGGCGCCTACAACGGCGTGGCCCTGTTCAGCTACGTGCTGGGCATCGTCGTGCAGATCCCGTTCATCAACCAGGCCATGTACGAAGGCCCGCTGGCCAGGGCCATGGGCGGCGCCGACATCTCCTGGATCGTGAGCCTGGTCGTCACCTCGCTCGTCTACTACCCGCTGGCCAGGAAGACCATGCAGGTGCCCGAGCGCATGATCTACCCGGCCGAACAGCCCGCCCCCACGCTCGCCAGCGGCCGCAATGCCGCCTACCTGAAATCCGCCTCCGCCGCCTGAACCCGCCGGCCGGCCGACCCCATCCCACCTTTTCCCTGAAGGACACGACCATGAACGCCAACGACGCCATCCTCCAAGCCGCACAGGATCCCCGCTACGACGCCAGCCGCGTCATCCGCGCTCCCCGCGGCTCCACGCTGCACTGCAAGAACTGGCTGGCCGAAGCCGCCTACCGCATGCTGCAGAACAACCTGGACCCCGACGTGGCCGAGAACCCCAAGGCCCTGGTGGTCTACGGCGGCATCGGCCGCGCGGCGCGCAACTGGGAATGCTTCGACGAGATCCTGGCCCAGCTCAGGAAGCTGGAGGCCGACGAGTCGCTGCTGATCCAGTCGGGCAAGCCCGTGGGCGTGTTCAAGACCCATCCCGACGCACCGCGCGTGCTGCTGGCCAACTCCAACCTGGTGCCCAAGTGGGCCACCTGGGAGAAGTTCAACGAGCTGGACCAGAAGGGACTGTTCATGTACGGCCAGATGACGGCCGGCAGCTGGATCTACATCGGCAGCCAGGGCATCGTGCAGGGCACCTTCGAGACCTTCGTCGAGGCCGGCCGCCAGCACTACAACAACGACCTGACCGGCAAGTGGATCCTCACGGCCGGCCTGGGCGGCATGGGCGGCGCCCAGCCCCTGGCCGCCACCCTGGCCGGCGCCTGCTCGCTGAACATCGAGTGCAAGCAGAGCAGCATCGACTTCCGCCTGCGCACCCGCTATGTGGACAAGCAGGCCAGGGACATCGACGACGCGCTGGCCCTGATCCAGCACCACACCGAAAAGGGCGAGGCCGTCTCCATCGCCCTGCTGGGCAACGCCGCCGAAGTGCTGCCCGAGCTGGTCCGGCGCGCCAAGGCCGGCGGGCCCCGTCCCGACATCGTGACCGACCAGACCTCGGCCCACGACCTGATCAACGGCTACCTGCCCGTGGGCTGGACCGTGGAGCAGTGGAACGCCGCCGCGGCCGACCCCGCCCAGCACGCCACGCTGAAGAAAGCCGCCGCGCAAGGCTGCGCCCAGCATGTGCAGGCCATGCTGGACTTTCAGGCCATGGGCATTCCCACGGTGGACTACGGCAACAACATCCGCCAGGTGGCGTTCGACGAAGGCGTGAAGAACGCCTTCGACTTCCCCGGCTTCGTGCCCGCCTACATCCGCCCGCTGTTCTGCGAGGGCAAGGGCCCGTTCCGCTGGGTGGCGCTGTCGGGCGACCCCGAGGACATCTACAAGACCGACGCCAAGATCAAGGAGCTGTTCCCCGAGAACAAGCACACCCACCGCTGGCTGGACATGGCGCGCGAGCGCATCGCCTTCCAGGGCCTGCCATCGCGCATCTGCTGGCTGGGCCTGGGCGAGCGCCACAAGGCGGCCCTGGCCTTCAACGAAATGGTCAGGAACGGCGAGCTCAAGGCCCCCATCGTCATCGGCCGCGACCACCTGGACTGCGGCTCCGTGGCCAGCCCCAACCGCGAAACCGAAGCCATGAAGGACGGCACGGATGCCGTCTCCGACTGGCCGCTGCTCAACGCCCTGCTCAACACCGCCGGCGGCGCCACCTGGGTCAGCCTGCACCACGGCGGCGGCGTGGGCATGGGCTACTCCCAGCACGCGGGCGTGGTCATCGTGGCCGACGGCACCGACGAGGCCGCCGCCCGCCTGGGCCGCGTGCTGTGGAACGATCCGGCCACGGGCGTGATGCGCCATGCGGATGCGGGCTACGAGATGGCGGTGGAGGCTTCCAGGCGCCACGGGCTGAACCTGCCGATGGTGAAGTAACGTCACCCCCTGAGGCGCTTACGCGCCTTCCCCCTCTCTCGCTGCGCGGGAGGGGGACGACACCTTCGCTGCGAGGCGGCTCTTGCTCGGTGTCTCTGAGCTAGGCCGCGTCAGTTTTAGGTGGATTGATCTATAGCTCACCTCTACAAATTGCTTTCCATGCAACGCTTTGATCTGAACCAGATTCCCCACAGCCCCTGGAAGAACGGGGGCGGCAGCACGCGCGAGATCGTGTGTTTTCCGCCGGGAGCGGGCATGGACAGCTTTGCTTGGCGCATCAGCGTGGCCACGATTGCCCAGGACGGGCCGTTCTCGGCCTTCCCGGGCATAGACCGGCAGATCATGCTGCTGGACGGCGACGGGGTTCAGCTCGTCAGCACGGCGGCGGGCATCGATCACGCGCTGCAGCAACGCTGGCAGCCGTTTGCGTTTTCAGGGGACGCGGCGCTGGACTGCCACCTGCTGGGCGGCACGTCCACCGATTTCAACGTCATGACGCGGCGCGGCCAGTGGTCGGCCCAGGTCGGCATCCATGAGGCCGAGGTTCAGCCCGGCTGCAGCGCCGCCGGCCTGTGCATGGTGCTGCAGGGCTGCTTTGCCCAGGGCGAAACGCTGCTGCATGCAGGCCAGGGCCTGTGGTGGGATGCCGCCGGGCAGGCCCTGGCCCTGCTGCCTTGCGATGCGTCCAGCCGGCTGGTGCTGGTCCGCCTCGCGCAGGCCGGCTGAAAGAGCAGCATCGCTATACAAACAGAAGCTGGTAACGCATGAAGGATACACAAATCAGTACGAATCCATATTGAAATATGGATACAGCAGGCGCCAGCAGCTATCAATTCAGAATCTACAAAGGAATCCACACCATGATGCAAGCCGCCCCGCCCGCCACTTCCGCCGATGGCCGCTGGCTGGACCTGCGCCTGGCGCCCGAGCTGTTCGCGGCCGATGTGCCCGTGGCCGACGGGCAGCCGGCCTGCATCGTGGTGCAGCAGGGCCGCATCGCCTGGGTCGGTCCGCAGGACCAGGTTCCCGCCATCTACGCCGGCCTGCCCGCCCATGAGGGCGGCGCCCGCCTGGCCACGCCGGGCCTGGTCGACTGCCATACCCACCTGGTCTATGGCGGCGAGCGCGCCAACGAATTCGCCATGCGCCTGGCCGGCGCCACTTACGAGGAAGTGGCCAGGGCCGGCGGCGGCATCGTCTCCAGCGTCAAGGCCACGCGCGAGGCCAGCGAGGAAGAGCTGATCGCCCAGGCCCTGCCGCGCCTGGACCAGTTGCTGGCCGAGGGCGTGACCGCCATCGAGATCAAATCCGGCTACGGCCTGTCGCTGGAGCACGAGCGCAAGCAGCTGCGCGTGGCCAGGCGCCTCGCCGAGCTGCGCGGCGTGACCGTGCGCACCACCTTTCTCGGCGCCCATGCGCTGCCGCCCGAGTACGCTGGCAAACCTCAAGGAAGCCAGGACTACATCGACCTGGTCTGCCGCGAGATGCTGCCCGCGCTGGCTGCCGAAGGCCTGATCGACGCCGTGGACGTGTTCTGCGAGCGCATCGCGTTTTCGCTGGCCGAGACCGAGCAGGTCTTTCAGGCCGCACAGGCGCTGGGCCTGCCCGTGAAGCTGCATGCCGAGCAGCTGTCGAACATGGAGGGCGCGGCGCTGGCCGCGCGCTATGGCGCTCTGTCCTGCGACCATATCGAGCACCTGTCCGAGAACGGCATCGCCGCCATGCGGGATGCGGGCACCGTGGCCGTGCTGCTGCCCGGCGCCTTCTACACGCTGCGCGACACAAAAGTGCCGCCCATCGACGGTTTGAGGGCCGCCAAGGTTCCGATGGCCGTTTCCACGGATCACAATCCGGGTACCTCCCCGGCCCTGAGCCTGCTGCTCATGGCCAACATGGCCTGCACGCTGTTCAGGCTCACGGTGCCCGAGGCCCTGGCCGGCATCACGCGCCACGCGGCGCTGGCCCTGGGCCTGCAGCACGAGCAGGGCCTGATCGCAGCGGGCCGGCCCGCCAACTTCGTGCTGTGGCCGGTGCGCCATGCGGCCGAGCTGGCCTACTGGTTCGGCCACAAGCCCGATTGCACCGTGGTGCGCCAGGGCGTGATCGCCAGGACCTGAATCCGGGGAGACCAAGAACGTGATTACGATCTCCTCGCGCCGCGACAGCGGCTTTGCGGGATGGGATGCTAGGCGCAGGTGCGCTGCAAGGCTCATGCCTTGCAAGCGACTGCAACAACGCAGACCGCCCGCAAAGCCGCTGTCCCGAAGGGTTGGAGCGAAATCGGGCGATTTCTTCGCGCTGGCCCTTGCTTGCACCCCAGTGCAAGCTGCGGACTATCGCTTCGAACTCATTCCGATTGCGCTCCAACGCGGCTGCGTAGAGGTCGTAAGCACGTTCTAAAAGGCTAGCCGATGTCACACGAAAAATTTCTCGATGAACTGATTTCCACCCTGGGCGCCGACGTGGCGCAGCGCGGCGCCGACGTGCCCGAGCGCTACCACACGGACTGGAGCGGCACGCCGCCGCAGCGCCCCCTGGCCCTGGTGCGCCCGCGCAGCACGCAGGAGGTCAGCGCGGCGCTGCGCCTTTGCACGGCGCACCAGGTGGCCGTCGTGCCCCAGGGCGGGCTCACGGGCCTGGCCGGCGCCGCCGTGCCCAGCCAGGGCGCCATCGCCCTGTCGCTGGAGCGCATGAATACCATCGAGAACACCGACACCCGCGCCGGCCTGATGCAGGTGCAGGCCGGCGTCACGCTGCAGGCCGTGCAGGAAGCGGCCGTGGCTGCGGGCATGGTCTTCGGCGTGGACCTGGGCGCGCGCGGCAGCTGCCAGATCGGCGGCAATGTCTCCACCAATGCCGGCGGCAACGGCGTGCTGCAGCACGGCATGATGCGCGAGCAGGTGCTGGGCCTGGAAGTGGTGCTGGCCGACGGCACGGTGCTGCCCATGCTGCGGCCCATGATCAAGAACAACACGGGCTACGACCTCAAGCAGTTCTTCATCGGCGCCGAAGGCACGCTGGGCGTGGTCACGCGCGTGCTGCTGCGCCTGCGCCCCGCGCCGCAGGCCACGGCCACCACGCTGGTGGCCATGCCCGATTTCGACGCGGCCCTGGCCGTGCTGGCGCGCATGCAATCGCACTTCGGCAACGGCGTGGCCGCCTACGAGCTGATGTGGGACAGCTTCGTGCAGGCCTCGCTGTCCTGGCTCCAGCTCGGCGCGCCGTTCGCCGAACGCCATCCGCTGCTGGCGCTGATCAACATGGACGGCAAGAACGAATCCCAGCTGCAGGGCGACGTGCAGCAGGTGCTGGAAGAGGCCATGGAGGCCGGCGAAGTGGTGGACGCCATCGTCGCCCAGTCCGTGGCCCAGGCGCAGGCGCTGTGGAAGCTGCGCGAGGCGCCGGCCGAGCTCAACAACAACATGCATCCGGCCATCAACTTCGACGTGAGCCTGCCCCAGGCCGACATCGGCCGCTTCGCCCAGGCCTGCGAAGCCGCGTTCAGCGCGCGCTGGCCGCAAAAGCATGCGCTGTACTTCGGCCATGTGGGCGACGGCAACCTGCACGTCTCGGTGGACGGCAAGACCGTGGGCGGCACGCCCGAAGCCATCGAGGCCGTGGAGGCCGAGCTCTACCGGCTGGTGGGCGAATTCCAGGGCAGCGTCTCGGCCGAGCACGGCATAGGCCTGCACAAGAAGCCCTATCTGCAGGCCAGCCGCACGCAAGAGGAACTGGCCGCGATGCGCGCCATCAAGCAGGCGCTGGACCCCTTGGGCCTGATGAATCCAGGAAAGGTTTTCGACTGATGACTGACGCTCTGATCGCCTCCCTGGCGCGCCCCGAGGCGCGCCCCCTGCCCGCCTACAACGCAGGCTTGTCCAACGAGGCCGTGCGCACGCGCTACGGCGTGACCGACATCGCGCGCCTGGCCAGCAACGAGAACCCGTTCGGCGTCAGCCCGGCCGTGCGCCAGGCCCTGGCCGGCCTGGCCGACGATGTGGGCAACTACCCCGACGCCCATTGCACGGCGCTGCGCCGGGCGATCGCCGCACGCATGGACATCGAGGAAAACCGCCTGGTGTTCGGCAACGGCTCGGAAGACCTGATCAAGATTCTTTGCGAGGTGTTTCTCTCGCCCGGCGACCGGGTCGTGACCCAGCGCCCCGTGTTCGGCCTGCACGAGATCTATCCGAAGATGATGGGCGCCCAGGTGGAGCTGCTCGAGCTCGACGCCGAACTGGGCTTCGACATCGATGCCTGGTGCGCGGCCCTGGCCCGGGCGCCCAAGATCGCCTTCCTGCCCAATCCGTCCAATCCCGTGGGCTGCATGATGGATGTGGCGCAGTTCGCGCGCGTGCTGGAGGCCACGCCCGACAGCACCATCCTGGTGGTGGACGAGGCCTATTACGAATACGCGCTGCATGACGAGGACTACCCCGACGTGCTGGCCATGCTGGCCGCGCGCCAGGGCCCGTGGATCGTGCTGCGCACCTTTTCCAAGGCCTGGGGCCTGGCAGGGCTGCGCGTGGGCTACGGCATGGCCGACAGCGCCGCCTTCGCCAGCCTGCTGGACAAGGTGCGCTCGCCCTTCAACGTGAACCTGGCAGCCCAGCGCGCGGCGCTGGCGGCCTGGAGCGACCCCACGCACATGCGCGCCGGCGTGGCGACCACGGTGGCGCTGCGCGAGGCCCTGCGCCACGCGCTGCAGGCCCTGGCCGCGCCCGGCGGCCCGCTGCGCGGCCTGCGCATCGCGCCCTCGGTGGCCAATTTCCTGTTCCTCGACATCGGCCGGCCCAACGGCCCCGTGACCGAGGCGCTGCTGCGCCAGGGCGTGATCGTCAAGCCCTGGAAGGAGCCGGGCTTCGAGCATTTCCTGCGCGTGTCCATCGGTACCGAGCAGGACAACGCGCGCTTTGTCCAGGCCCTGCTGGCCGCCATGGCCCAGGCGGAACCCGCTGCTGCCTGATTTTCACCGCCCTCTTTCGAGCCGACCGCCATGACCGCATCCACCTTCGCCCCGCGCACCCTGTTTGCCGAAGACGCCCTGCTGCCCACGGGCTGGGCGCGCAATGTCCTGCTGAGCTGGGACCAGAACGGCCGCCTGACCGAGGTGCTCACCGATGTGGATGCGCAAAGCGGCGAGGCCGGCGAGGCCGAGGGTGCGATCCGGGCCGCAGGCCCGGTGATCCCGGGCATGCCTAATCTGCATTCGCACGCCTTCCAGCGCGCGTTCGGCGGACTGACCGAATTCCGCGGCCAGGCGCAGGACAGCTTCTGGAGCTGGCGCAAGCTGATGTACGGTTTTGCCAACCGCATGACACCCGAGGCGCTGGAGGCGATTGCCACCTGGCTGTACCTGGAGATGCTGGAGGCCGGCTACACCTCGGTCTGCGAATTCCACTACGTGCACCACGACGCGGGCGGCAGGCCCTATGCGGACGACGCCACGCTGTCGCTGGCGCTGCTGCGCGCGGCCCGCAAGGCCGGCATCGCCATGACGCTGCTGCCCGTGCTCTACCAGACCAGCGGCTTCGGCGGCAAGCCGCCGCGCGAGGACCAGGCGCGCTTCATCCGCAGCACAGACAGCATGCTCTCTCTTTTGCAGCAGCTGGCGCCCGCCACGCATGCGCAGGGCGCTGTCCTGGGCCTGGCCCCGCACTCGCTGCGCGCCGTGCCGCCCGACAGCCTGCAGGCGGCCGTGGCCGGCCTGCATGCCATGCTGCCGCAGGCGCCCGTGCACATCCATATCGCCGAGCAGACCCAGGAAGTCGACGACTGCCTGGCCTGGTGCGGCCGGCGCCCCGTGCAGTGGCTGATGGAGCATGCGCCGGTCGACGCGCGCTGGTGCCTGATCCACGCCACCCACATGACGCCCGACGAATATGCGCGCGCCGCCCGCAGCGGCGCCGTGGCCGGCATCTGCCCCACGACCGAGGCCAACCTGGGCGACGGCATCTTCGACATGCCGCTGTGGCTGAAGAACGGCGGCCGCTGGGGCGTGGGCTCGGACAGCCATGCCACGGTGAACGCGGCCGAGGAACTGCTGATGCTGGAATACAGCCAGCGCCTGCACCTGCGCCAGCGCAATGTGCTGGGCGGCGGGCTGCAGCCTCAGGTGGCGACCTCCATGACACTGCAGGCCGTGGCCGGCGGCGCCCAGGCCTCGGGCCGCGTGGCGCCGGGTGAAGTGGCCGGCCTCGTCGTGGGCCGGCAGGCCGACTTCGTCGTGCTGGACGCCGAGCATGTGGCACTGGCCGGCCTGCCGGCCGACAGCGCCCATGCCGGCCATGTGTTCGCCAGCCACCGCACTTCGGCGATTGCCGATGTCTGGGTGGGCGGCTGCCAGCGCGTGAGCCAGAGCCGCCACAGCGGCCATGAAGTCGCCAAGCATGCATTCATCCAGGCGCGCAGCCAGCTGCTACAGTCCGCCTGATTTTTCGAGAAAGATGCTCCTCCCATGAGCCCATCCATTCCCCCCTTCATCTTCCACCAGGGCACGGCCCCGCTGCTGGTCTCCATGCCCCATACCGGCACCCATGTGCCGGCCGACATTGCCGCCAAGCTCACGCCCGAGGGCCGCGAAGTCCATGACACGGACTGGCACATGCCCGCGCTCTACGACTTCGCCAAGGCCCTGGGCGCATCCCTCCTCGTGGCCACGCATTCGCGCTATGTGATCGACCTCAATCGTCCGCCCGACGGCGCCAGCCTCTATCCGGGCCAAAGCGTCACGGGCCTGTGCCCCGTCGACACCTTCGACGACACGCCGCTGTATGCGAACAAGGCCGACGAGCCGGACGAAGCCGAGATCGCACGCCGCCGCGAGGCCTGGTGGCAGCCCTACCACGGCCAGCTGCGCGCCGAACTGGACCGCATCAAGCGCGAGCACGGCGTGGCCATGCTGTGGGACGCGCACAGCATCCGCTCGGTGCTGCCGCGCTTCTTCGAGGGCAAGCTGCCCGACCTGAACCTGGGCACGGCCGACGGCAAGAGCTGCGATCCCGCGCTGGCCCAGCAGCTGCTGGACATCGCGAAACAGGCGCCCGGCCACACCAGCGTGCTCAACGGCCGCTTCAAGGGCGGCTACATCACGCGCAACTACGGCCAGCCCGAGCAGGGCTTCCATGCCGTGCAGCTCGAAATGACGCAGTCCAGCTACATGCAGGAGCACATGCCCTTCGACTACCTGCCCGAAGTCGCCGCGCGCATCCAGCCCACCATGCAGCGCATGCTGCAGGCCATGCTGGCATTCGCCCAGGCACAGGCCAGGTAGGACGCCAGCGGTAGCGGGCCTTTAACGGACATCGGCCGGCCATGACGCTTGCGTTGTTTCCTCCAGAACCCCTGCCCGCCGAAATTCTCGATGACGGCGCCCTGCTGCTGCGCGGCTTTGCCACGGCACAGGCCGGGCAATGGATTGCCGAAGTGCAGGCACTGCAGGCCGCATCGCCGTTCAGAATCATGCAGGTGCCCGGTGGCAAGTCCATGTCCGTGGCCGTGACCAGCTGCGGCGACTGGGGCTGGATCAGCGATGCCGGCGGCTACCGCTACAGCGCCGTGGACCCGCTGACCCGGCAGCCCTGGCCCGCCATGCCCGCGTTTCTTGCAGGCCAGGCCCGGGCGGCGGCGCACGCGGCCGGCTATGCGGGCTTTGCGCCGGATGCCTGCCTGGTCAACCGCTACCGGCCCGGCGCCAGGATGGGGCTGCACCGCGACCAGGACGAAGCCGACTTCGCCGCGCCGATTGTGTCGGTGTCGCTGGGCCTGGGCTGCACGTTCCTCTGGGGCGGCCTCAGGCGCCAGGACCCGGTGCGGCGCCTGGCGCTGGCCCACGGCGACGTGGTGGTCTGGGGCGGGCCCACGCGCCTGGCCTACCACGGCGTCGGCCCGCTCAGGGACGGCCTGCACCCGCTGCTGGGCAGCGAACGCTGGAACCTGACCTTCCGCATGGCCAAGGCCCGCTATCCGGCGGAGCAGCCGTAGCCCCCTGCCGGGCACAACTGGTTTACCCACAACGAAGGCGTACCGGCGGCCTGCTTTCCTACAATGGCAGGCTATGAGCCAGCCGCATACCCTTTCCGCCCGCAAGCCCGCGTACACCCGGGCCCGAGAACTGCCCGCAACTCTTGCCAAGCGCCTCGTCATCCTCGACGGCGCCATGGGCACCATGATCCAGCGCTTCAAGCTGGGCGAGGCCCAATATCGCGGCGAAGGCTATGGCGGCCCCGGCAGCTCGGGCGACCGTTTCAAGGACTTCGCCCACGACGTCAAGGGCAACAACGAGCTGCTGTCGCTCACGCGCCCCGACGTGATCCGCGACATCCACGAGAAGTACCTCGCCGCGGGCGCCGACCTGATCGAGACCAATACCTTCGGCGCGACCAGCATCGCGCAGGAGGACTACCACATGGCCGACCTGGCCTACGAGATGAATCTCAAGAGCGCCCAGCTCGCGCGCGCGGCCTGCGACAAGTACAGCACGCCCGAGCATCCGCGCTATGTGGCCGGCGCCCTGGGCCCCACGCCCAAGACGGCCTCCATCAGCCCCGACGTGAACGACCCCGGCGCGCGCAACGTGAGCTTCGAGCAGCTGCGCGCCGCCTACCTGGAGCAGACGCTGGCGCTGATCGAGGGCGGGGCCGACGTGATCCTGGTCGAGACCATCTTCGACACGCTCAACGCCAAGGCCGCGCTGTTCGCGGTGGACGAGGCCTTCGAGCAGACCGGCGAGGTGCTGCCCATCATGATCAGCGGCACGGTGACCGACGCCTCGGGCCGCATCCTGTCGGGCCAGACCGTCACAGCCTTCTGGCACAGCGTGCGCCATGCGCAGCCGCTGTCCATCGGCCTGAACTGCGCGCTGGGCGCGGCGCTGATGCGCCCCTACATCCAGGAGCTGAACAAGGCCGCGCCCGAGACCTTCATCAGCTGCTATCCGAACGCCGGCCTGCCCAATCCCATGAGCGACACCGGTTTCGACGAGACGCCCGAAGTCACCAGCCGCCTGGTGCACGAGTTCGCGGCCGAAGGCCTGGTCAACATCGTCGGCGGCTGCTGCGGCACCACGCCCGACCACATCGGCGCCATCGCCAAGGCCGTGCAGAGCACGCCCACGCGCCGGCTGTTCTACCCGGCCGAGGCCTGATTTCAGGCTAAAAAGGCCTGCAGCCCAGGCAGTACAAGCGCAAGCAGCTATCGGTTTCGATACATGAGCACCCCCATTGCACCCGCGACCGCGCTGCCCGCCGGATTGGGAAATGTGCCCGATCCCGCTGCGCCTGCCGCGGCCACGCCCGTGGCGGGCACGGTGCCGCCGGCCGCGGCCGTACCGGCGCCGGCTTCTGCCCCCGCCGCCATGCCTGCGGCCACCAGCGTCCAATGGTCGGCCCAGGCGCTGCAGGAGCTGCGCCTGCAGGCCTTCGAGCAGCTGATCGCCCAGCTTGCGCTGCAGATCCAGGCACCGGGACAGCCCCTGGCTCCGGCCTGGCCCGCGCAAGGCCTCTCCGCCCCGCTGCAGCAATGGCTGCAGGTCATGCTGCAGCAGATCGCCGTGCAGGGCCAGCCGCTGCAGCTGCTCGCGGCCCAGCCCGGCTCGGCGGCGCTGATACAGGCTCTCGCCCAGGCGCAGACCCAGGCGGCGGCGCAGCAAGGCTCCGAGTCCGGCGATGCCGCCCAGGCCTCGGCGCTGCGCATGGCCGCGGCACTGTCGCCCACACTGGCAGCTGCGCTGCAGGCCGCCGCCGCGCCCTCTTCTTGCGCTGCAGCCCCTACCGCGCCTGCCATGCCGCCGCTGCAGAACTGGTGGGTACAGCAGGGCACGCTGCTCACCCCTCAGGGCGAGCGCGGCTTTTCGCTGACCTTGCAGGTGCCCCCGGCCTGGGCCCTGTCCATGGGGGCGGCAACGCCTGCAGACAGCGCGCCGCAGGCAGCAGCAACGGCACCCGCATTGCGCCTGCCCTGGCCCGAAGGCACGCCGCTGCCGGCCTCGGGCCCCATGGCCCTGGTGCTGCAGCCCCAGGACCATCCGGCGGGCGCGCGTACCAGTGCGCTGCTATGGCTGGAGTTCCAGTCCGCGCCCGTGGGGGCCACATCCGCGAACATCGCCACGCCCATGGCGCCCGGCAATGCGGGCCTGCCGCTGTTCGCTCCAGCGCCGGCGCTGGCACAGGAAGTGCAGCAGCTGCTGCAGAACAAGAGCGATCCGTGGCTGATGATGGCGGCCGCCCAGGCCGCCAACGCCGTGCCCGGCGAGCGCCGCCCGCTGGGCGAGCACCGCACCCATCTGTGCACCACCGAAGGCTGCCAGTACCAGGGCCGCGCGCCCTGCGCCCAGCCTTTCTGCAGCGAGATGAACCGCGTCTGGGCGGCGGCACGGCTTGAAAAAAGCTGAAGTGCCGGCGCACGCGGCGCTGGCCGCGAAATAGCTTCAGGCGCTGACGGCCAGTTGCCGGCCCAGCCGGCGCACCGCGGCGCTGATCGGCGCAACCAGCGGCATGTCGAAGCGCCGGGCCAGGCTGACCGCGGCCTGGCCCAGGGGGCCGCCGCCGATGATCACGGCCTGCGCTCCGTCGTCCAGGCACTCCTGCGTGGCCATGGCCAGCGCGTCCTCCAGGATGCGGGGCTCGGCCGCGAGGGCGCGCGGATCGCCGGGCGTGAGCTGCACGCCGGTATAGAGCTCGCCCAGGCCCAGCTGGCGGGCCTTGGCATCGATGGCATCGACCAGGTCGGGCGTTACCGTCGCGACGCCGAAGCGCCGGCCGCCCTCGGCGGCCTCCAGCATCGAGGCCTCGCAGATGCCGACCACGGGCGTGGCGCCGCTGAGCGCACGCACCTGGTCGATGCCGGGGTCGCCGAAGGCGCTGATGATCACGCCGGCATGCGGCACATCGGCACTGCGCCAGGCGCGCTCGACCTCGACGGCCGCGGCGGCCAGCTCGGCCTCGTTCACGATCATCGACGGGCCGCCGTTGGCGGTGATGCCGACGACGGTGAAGCCCGCAGGCGCATCGGCCTGCGCGATGCGCACCATCATGTCGGTGGTGGCCTGGGACGAGTTCGGGTTGATGAGCAAAATATTGGGCATGGGCAAAAGTCGTCAGTAAGCCGGGAATCAGGCGGTGCGCGGAGCGGCGTCGGGTTCCTCGGCCAGCAGCGGCTCGGCATCGGGCGAGCGGCCGTAGGTTTCGGGCACGCTCTGGATGCTGAGCACGAAGACCGCGTACATCACGGCGACCATGCCGAAGACGCCGGCTATGCCTGCGCTCTCGAGCAGGCGGCCCGCCACCAGCGGCATGCAGGCGCCGGCGGCCGTGCCGGTGGCCAGGATGAAGGCCGTGCCGAAGGCACGCACGCGCGTCGGGTACAGCTCGGGGGCGAAGATCCAGATGGTGGTGTTGAGCAGCAGCACGAAGAACTGGAAGATGGCGCCGGCCACCAGCAGCATGGCGATGCTCTTGGCCGCGAAGCCGATGACCAGGGCCGCCACGCCGGCGCAGACCGCGCCGGCCGTCAGCACCCGCTTGCGCGGGAACTTGAAGCCCAGCGCCGAGGCCGCGATGGCGCCCAGCAGGCTGCCGCCCTGCATGATCATGGTGAACAGCAGGCTCTTGGACACCGTGTAGCCCAGGCTGACGAGAATGGTGGGCATCAGCGTGAGCACCGAGATCTGTGCGCCATAGGCCATCCAGATCGTGACACACAGCGGAATGGTGCGCCGCGCCAGCGCGCCGCGAAAGATCTCGGTCACCCGCACCTTGGCCTTGGCGGCCGCGGAGGGGGCCTTGCCGTCGTCGGTGAGGAAGGGCGTCACCGGCGTGTTCCGGGCCGACAGGCGGCCGCAGGCCAGCTGGGACAGCACCACGTTGGTTTCGCGGATGCGGCCCTGCGACAGCAGAAAGCGCGGCGTCTCGGGGATGTAGCGGCGGTAGAAGGCGCCCAGCAGGGCCGGCACCATCAGCGCGACGAACAGCCAGCGCCAGGCGTTGTCGCCCGGGAACAGCGTGAACACCAGCAGGCCGAAACCGGGGGCCAGGAAGTTGCCCAGGCCGCCGGCGCCCACGTTCACCAGGCCCACGGCCGTGCCGCGGAACTTGGTGGAGCAGAACTCCGCCAGCATTGTGACGGCGATGGCGATCTCGCCGCCCAGGCCGAAGCCCACGACCACGCGGCCCAGCGCCATGACCGTGAGGTTGGGCGCCGCGGCGCAGATGCCCGCGCCGATGGTGAACAGCAGCAGGTCGACCGTCAGCATGGTGCGGCGGCCCCAGCGGTCGGCGATCAGGCCCGACAGGATGCGGCCGACGGCCGCGCTGGCGAAGGTGGCCGTGTTGAGCAGGCCGATGTCGGCGGCCGTCAGCCCCCATTGCTCGCGCAGCATGGGGCCGACGATGCCGACGGCGTTCTGCTCGAACGCGTCGAACAGGCAGCCGATCAGGATCAGGAAGATGATGGTGTGGTGCGATCGGGTGACGCCGATCTGGTCGAGCGCCCGGTCGAGCTCGGCGACGCGGGGGGAATCAGGTCCGGAGGAAAGTGCGGGGCCAGCCATGGCAACTCCTGGGTTGGGACGCAGAGGAAGGGGTGATACCCCGCTGGATGACATCCAAATTTCATTGACTCATTTTTATGAAATTTGTATTTCATTTGCAGCCAATGTAGAAAACGCCTTGCCAGAGGTCAACGGGGTTTCCCCGCAACCGCAGGGCGGGCGCGGCGCCGGCCGCATCCCGGAGGCCAGCGGCACGCCCGCGCACAGCCCTAGGGTCTGTGCCCATGACGATGTGAGCAGCTGCTCTCTATAATCGGTCGCACCGCCCCTCTTGCAGGGGCGTACCTTTTTGACCGGGGAGCGCAGCCAGCGGCCGCGCCTTGCATGCCCCGGTTGCCTTGCGGGCTGGCCTTTCCTCCCGGAGAGCCACGCCCTTCCCTCGCCGCCGCAGTCGCTGACCGGCGGCATCCATCATCGCCACAGGCATGCGCACAGGCCGCGCCGCGCAGGCTGCGCTGCTGCCATGCCGCCATTTCCATCAAGGAGTTTTCCCAGGATGCGTTTGAGTATTTGCCTCTCTCTCGGTTGTGCCACCCTTCTTTCCACGGCCCTGCCCGCCTCGGCCCAATCCCAGGTCAGCATCAGCGGTCTGCTCGATGCCGGCGTGTTCAGAAGCTTTGACAAGACCAGCGAGCTGGGCACCATCCAACGCAGCAATCTGGCGATTGCCGGCACGGAAGATCTGGGCGGCGGCCTCAAGGCCACGTTCCGGCTGAGCACCCGTTTCGACCTGGACACCGGCCTGACCGAGGACTTCGGCAAGAAGCCCTTCTGGCATGACGAGTCCACCGTGGGCCTGCAGGGCGGCTTCGGCCATGTGCGCATCGGCCGCGCACTGTCGGCCATGTGGTCGCAGGACTGGCAGTTCGACCCCTGGGCCAACTTCAACCGCATCTCCTCGCCCGCCTGGTACCAGTGGCACTACCTGACCCCGACGGACCGCGCGAGCAACAACGGCTTTGCCGAGTACGGGCGCATGGCCAACGGCATCTTCTACGATTCGCCCACGGTGGCCGGCTTCACGCTGCACCTGAGCGGCTCGCCCGAGCGCACCGAGGCCACGGGCCACCAGGGCCGCGGCTACTCGGCCTCGCTCAACTACGACCAGGGCGCGCTGGCCGGCATGCTCGCCTTCGAGCGCAACGGCAGCGGCGACAAGGACACGTTCGTGGCCGGCAAATACCGCTTCGGCGCGGCTGCCGTGATGGCCGCCTACGACTACAGCCGCACGGCCGACGGCGTCAGCAAGGCGCGCGCCGCCACGCTGGGCGCGACCTACCAGGTGGGCGCCACGACCTTCAAGGCCGGCTACGGCCGCCAGCGCCTGAGCGGCTCGGGCGACCAGACCAACCATTTCTACTCGCTGGGCGCGGACTATGCGCTGTCCAAGCGCACAACGCTCTACGCCAGCCTGGGCCGCAAGAGCTACGAGCGCGGCGCGGATTCGGGCACCGCGTTCGGCGTCGGGGTCTCCCACGCGTTCTGACGCCGCGTTGGCGCCACCGGGAAAGCCGTGCAGCCATCAGCCGCACGGCTTTTTTTCAAGGAAACAAAGGGAATGGGCAAGCAGGGAATGGGCAGGCGGCATGCCCGCCGTCAGCGGCCCTCGCCTTCCACCACCTTGGCCACGCGCGGCGCCACGGCGCACATCAGCTCGTAGCCCAGGGTGCCGGCAGCGGCGGCCACCTCGTCGATGGGCAGCACCGCGCCGCCGGCAGCGCGGCCCCACAGCGTGACTTCGCTGCCCATGCCGGCCTGGGGCACGGGCGTCAGGTCCACGGCCATCATGTCCATGCTGACCCGGCCCAGCGTGCGCGTGCGCACGCCGTCGACCAGCACCGGCGTGCCCGTGTCGCAGTGGCGCGGATAGCCGTCGGCATAGCCGCAGGCCACCACGCCCATGCGCAGCGGGCCTTCGGCCCTGAACCGCGAGCCATAGCCCACGGTATCGCCCGCGCCCAGCATCTGCACGCCGATGATCCTGGAGGACAGCGTCATGGAAGGCTGCAGCTGCCAGCCGGCCATGTCGTGCCGGGGAAAGTCGGGCGAGCTGCCGTAGAGCACGATGCCGGGGCGCACCCAGTCGCAGCGCACCTCGGCCGCATCGCCGCGCAGCAGGGTGGCCGCGCTGTTGCTGATGCTGCGCTCGCCGGGCAGGTCCTGCGTGGTGGCATGGAAGACCGCCAGCTGCCGGTCCAGCCCATGGTCCACGTCGGCATCGCTGAAGTGGGTCATGAACGAGATCTCGTCGACCTGCGGCAGCGCATTGAGGCGCGCATAGGCCGAGCGGTAGCGCTCGGGCGTGAAGCCCAGGCGGTTCATGCCGCTGTTCATCTTGAGGAAGACGCGGTGGCCCACCTGGGTCTTGTGCGCGGCCAGCCAGTCGATCTGCTCGTCGCAGTGCACGGCATGCCACAGGCCCAGGCGCGAGCATACCTCCAGGTCGCGCGGCTCGAACACGCCTTCCAGCAGCAGGATGGGGCCGCGCCAGCCGAGGCTGCGCACCTGCTGCGCCTCGGCCAGGTCCAGCATGGCGAAGCCGTCCGCGGCGCGCAGCGCCTCGAACACGTTTTCGATACCGTGGCCATAGGCGTTGGCTTTGACCACGGCCCACAATTTGGCGTCGGGTACCGCGTGGCGGACCCGCTCCAGGTTGTGGCGCAGGGCTGCAGGGTGGATGGTGGCAGTAATGGGGCGAGGCATGCTTTTTTCTCAGTCGGACCCACGGGATTCTGGCACCACCGGCCGCAGCCTGCGTGATATAACCGCCAGTCACTTGCCATACTCCCTGGCATCGGCCCTGCCGGTGCCGCTTTCAGCTTATTCATGAAGCGCGGTTTCTACACCATCATGTCGGCGCAGTTTTTCAGCTCGCTGGCAGACAACGCATTGTTTGTGACCGCCGTGGAGCTGTTGCGAGCCAATGGCGCTCCCGAGTGGCAACGTGCTGCCCTGGTGCCCATGTTCGCCCTGTTCTATGTGGTGCTCGCGCCCTTTGTCGGCGCCTTTGCCGATGCCCTGCCCAAGGGGCGCGTCATGCTCATCAGCAACGCCATCAAGATGATCGGCTGCCTGATGATGCTGTTCGGCAACCATCCGCTGCTCGCCTATGCGGTCATCGGGCTGGGCGCGGCGGCCTACTCGCCCGCCAAGTACGGCATCCTGACCGAGCTGCTGCCGGCCTCGCAGCTGGTCAAGGCCAACGGCTGGATCGAGGGGCTGACCATCACCTCCATCATCCTGGGCGTGCTGGTCGGCGGCCAGCTCGTGGGGCCGACCATATCCCACCATCTGCTGTCGCTGGACTTCCCCTATATCGACACCGGCATCGACACGCCGGCCGAAGCCGCGATCATGGTGCTGATCGCCGTCTACGCCATCGCCGCCTGGTTCAACCTGCGCATTCCGCTGACCGGCGTGCCGCTGCGCCCGGTGCGCCAGGACCCGGACAAGAGCCTGGCGGCCAACATCGTCGGCCTGCTGCCCGACTTCTGGACCTGCAGCCAGCGCCTGTGGGCCGACAAGCTGGGCCAGATCTCGCTGTCCACCACCACGCTGTTCTGGGGCGCCTCGGGCAATCTGCGCTACATCGTGCTGGCCTGGGGCGCGGCCGCGCTGGGCTACAGCACCACCCAGGCCTCGGCCCTGGTCGGCGTGGTCGCCATCGGCACGGCCATCGGCGCCGTGGCGGCCTCCATGCGCATGCGCCTGGACACGGCCACCAGCGTGATTCCGCTGGGCATCGGCATGGGCCTGCTGGTGGTGTGCATGATCTTCATCCACAGCCTCTGGGTGGCCGTGCCCTTCCTGATCCTGCTCGGCGGCCTGGGCGGCTTTCTGGTCGTGCCCATGAACGCGCTGCTGCAGCACCGCGGCCACAACCTCATGGGCGCGGGCCGCTCCATCGCCGTGCAGAACTTCAACGAGCAGGCCGCCATCCTGGCCATGGGCGCGTTCTACAGCCTCTCGACCAAGTTCGGCCTCACGGCCTTTGGCGCGATCACCGTGTTCGGCCTGGTGGTGGCCGGCATCATGCTGCTGATCGGCATCTGGCACCGCCGCAATTGCCGCGAGCACCCGATGGAGGTTGCGCGCCTGCTGGACATCGCGCGCCGCGACTGCCACTGACCGGCGCGGCTTGGACCGCGCTCTTCCGATTCAATAGCATCCGGCGCTTGCCTGGCAACGCCGGATGCCTTTTTTCATGCTTTATGCACAGTCCGCTGCCCGTCTTCGCACTGCTGTTCAATGCCTTCATCTGGGGCCTGTCCTGGTGGCCGTTCCGCGCCATGCATGGCGCAGGCCTGCATCCGCTATGGGCCACGGCGCTGATGTACTGCCTGCTGCTGGGCGGCCTGCTCGCGCTGCGCCCGTCCAGCCTACGGCAGGCGCTGCAATACCCCGTGCTCCTGCTGCTGGCGGCCAGTTCGGGCCTGAACAACGTGGCCTTCAACTGGGCCGTGACCGTGGGCGACGTGGTGCGCGTGATCCTGCTGTTCTATCTGATGCCGGCCTGGGCCATTTTGCTGGCCTGGGCCATCCTGGGAGAGCGCCCCACCCCGATGGCGCTGCTGCGCCTGGTGCTGGCCTTCGGCGGCGTGCTGCTGGTGCTGCTGCCGGCCGACGCCTCGCCGGCCGGGCTGGTGCAGGGCCTGTCCCTGGCCGATGCGCTGGCCGTGTTCGGCGGCTTCATGTTTGCGCTGACCAATGTGCTGCTGCGCCGCCTGCATGCCATCCCGGGCCAGGCCCGCATGCTGGTCATGTTCGCCGGATGCATGGCCATGGGCCTTGCCACGGCGCTGACGGCCCACGGCGCCGGCCTGGTGCCGGCTTTTCCGGCCGTGCGCCTGGACTGGCTGGGCATTGCCCTGGCGCTGGCCGTGCTGCTAATGCTGGGCAACTGGGCGCTGCAGTTCGGCGCGGCCCATCTGCCATCCAGCGTGACCTCGGTGGTCATGCTCTCGGAAGTGGCTTTCGCCAGTGTGTCCTCGGTGCTGATCGCCCATGAGACGCTGTCGGCCCGCACGCTGCTGGGCGGCGCCTGCATCATGGCCGCCGCGCTGCTGGCGGCCCTGGGCAGAAGAAGGCAAGCTTGAACAGGCGCAACCCCAACCAGAGACGCCGAGCAAGGGCCGCCCCGCTGCAAGGGCGTCGCCCCTTCCAGGGGGCAAGGCGCGCAGCGCCTCAGGGGGTCAGCCCAATCTTCCCGCCAGGATCAGATAGCCGGGCACCCACCCCGTCAGAATGCCCTGGGCGATGCACAGCACGCCGGTGAAGCGGTCGATGGGCTTTCTCAGCGCCAGCAGGACAAAGAACAGCGCCCACAGCACGGCCCAGGCCGCCCAATTGACGCCCATCCACCAGTCCAGTCCGGTGCTGGCGCCGGCCAGGGTATCGAGCGCGACCGGTACGGCCGTGACGGCCACGAACAGGCTGAACCAGCCCAGGCCGCGGCCGTCCGCCCCCGTGAAGCGGTTGAACGCCACCCACAGATAGGTGAAGGCGAACAGCAGCGTCAGCGCGCCGCTCTTGACGGTCTCTGCATTGGCTTCCGGGCCGAAAATGCTGGCCAGCCCTATGCACAGGGACACCACGCCCGTGAAGATGTTGATGACCCAGATTTCCTTGTCGGCGATGCGCCCCAGCATCCACAGGCCGTTCAGGAACAGCACGGCCCCGACGTAAAACAGCGATAAACCCAGCCACATTGATTCTTGCTCCCAGATGCGCGCCTGCTCCACGCGCAAAGCCGCCTGCGCCCCCACGGGGTGCGGGCCAGACGGCATGGGAGCGATCCATTGCAACGCGGGCGGGATTTTCCACCCGCAGGCGCATGGCCGGATGTGGCGGCATGCATTGCTTATGGCAAAAGACTCTTGCCTTGCATATGCATGCCGGATGTGGGATGGCTGCCGGCGCGCCGCAGGGGCATGCCGACAAGCCCGGCCGCAGGGCTCAGCTGCGCTGGCGGCGGCGTGCCCGTTCCAGCTGCTGCGCCACCTGGCGCGGGTTCATGCCGTACATCTCGGCAAACGCGGTTTCCGAAGACTGGCCGCTGAGGGTGTAGGCGCGCAGCAGGGCTTCGTCCTTGGCCGCGCGGGCATCGGCTTCGGCCAGGGCCTCGGCCACCAGTACATTGGTCTTTTCGTCCTTGCCATGCACGCGCTCGGCATACTCCTCGCGTGACAGGCCCGAGTCCTCGTAGGCCATGATGATGCGGTTGCGCAGCTTGGGCGTCAGGTCTTCGGGCGAGCGCTGCTGGCGGCGGCGGAACACCTCGATCAGCGCATGGTGCACATGCTCGGGCAGGGTGGCTTCCACCGGCTTGCCGTCCAGGTCGTGGCGCTGCTGGCCGCTGGCCATGGCGGCCAGGTAGCGGCCGGAGCGCGTGTGCTGCTGCAGTGCGCTCTTGAGCGCTTCCTTGTCCAGCTCGGGATGGGCCGCCAGCAGGTCCTCGAAGATGCCGCGCTTGAGCGGCAGCAGCTGTTCGCCGAACAGTGCCGGATGCCACTGGGCCAGCTGGGCCAGCACGGGATGCGGGGGACGCGCAGCGGCTGCGGTGCCGGCGGCAGCCTGTGCCGGCGCACCCTGCGCATTGTTCTTGCGGCCTCGGCCGCCGCGGCGCGCGCGCTGGCGGGCACCGGCCTCGCCGCCTTGCGGCAGGTCTTGCGCCGCAGCCTGGACCTGTGCCTGGCCTTCGGACACGGCCTTCTGTTCTTGTGGTTCAGAAATGATTTCAGTCATGGCAAAGCCCGTGGGCTTGGGGAAACAAAACCCTGCATCATGCCAGCATTGGCATGCTGATGCCGGTTACACGCCTATCAGCGCCTCGTCGAGCACCTCGATCCAGTGGCGCACCGGCACGTCGGTGCCGTTTTGCAGGTGGACGATGCAGCCCATGTTGGCCGAGAGAATCGCCGCCGGCTTTTCGGGCGCGAAGGGCTCGTCCAGCGCCGCGATCTTGCGGTCGCGCAGCTGGTGCGAGATCTCGGGCTGCAGCACCGAGTAGGTCCCGGCCGAACCGCAGCACAGGTGCGACTCGGTGCGCGCCACACGCACGTCGAAGCCCAGGGCGCGCAGATGCGTTTCCACGCTGCCGCGCAGCTTCTGGCCATGCTGCAGCGTGCAGGGCGGGTGGTAGGCCACGGGCGCGGACGGTGCCTGCACGCGGCCCCGCAGCTTCTCGCCGAGCTCGGGCAGCATCTGCGGCAGCAGCTCGCTCAGGTCGCGCGTCAGCGCGCTGATGCGCGCGGCCTTGTCGGCGTATTGCGGGTCCAGGCGCAGCAGATGGCCGTACTCCTTGACGGTGACGCCGCAGCCCGAGGCATTCATCACGATGGCCTCCACGGCGCCGCTTTCCACCAGCGGCCACCAGGCGTCGATGTTGGCGCGCATCTGGGCCTTGCCGCCGTCCTGGTCGTTGAGGTGGAACTTCACGGCGCCGCAGCAGCCGGCCTTGTCGGCAATCACGGTCTGCACGCCCACGGCGTCGAGCACGCGGGCCGTGGCGTAGTTGATGCGCGGCATCATCGCGGGCTGCACGCAGCCGGCCAGCAGCAGCACCTTGCGCGCATGCTCGCGCACGGGCCAGGCGCCGGTCTCCTGGGCGGGCAGCACCTTCTCGGCCAGCGCTTCGGGCAGCAGGCCGCGCACGGCACGGCCCAGCTGCAGCGCCGGCGCGAACAGCGGCGAGTTCATGCCCTCCTTGAGCGCCCAGCGCTGCGCGCGCTCGCCCAAGGGACGTTCCACCTGCTCGTCCACGATCTTGCGGCCGATGTCGACCAGATGGCCGTACTGCACGCCGCTGGGGCAGGTGGATTCGCAGTTGCGGCAGGTCAGGCAGCGGTCCAGGTGCTGCTGCGTGGCACGCGTGGGCTTTTGCCCCTCGAGCACCTGCTTGATCAGGTAGATGCGGCCGCGCGGGCCGTCGAGTTCATCGCCCAGGATCTGGTAGGTCGGGCAGGTGGCCGTGCAGAAGCCGCAGTGCACGCACTTGCGCAAAATGGCCTCGGCCTCCTGGCCTTCGGGCGTGGCGCTGTATTCGGGAGCGAGTTGGGTTTGCATGGTGGGATCCGTTCTTTGTTATGGGTTGGACGGCTCGGACCGGGATCGCGGCATCCGCCCCAGCGGCGGCGGCAGGCGGGCACGGTCGGCCCACAGGGGCGGCAGCGACAGCACGCACAGCACCACGGCCAGCGGCACCACGAACACGAAGCCCAGGTGCTTGAAGCCCGCGGCCCCCGCCACGCCGCCAAGCATGAACATGCCCAGCAGGCCGGCGAACAGCTTGAGCCGCGCCTTGTTCGCATGGATCTGGCGCTCGGGCGGGCTGCCGTTGCGGTTCCAGTACATGGCGCGCCCCAGCTCCATGCCGAGGTCGGTGATCACGCCCGTCATGTGCGTGGTGCGGATCTGGGAAGACGACATCTTGGTCACCGTGGCGTTCTGCAGGCCCATGATGAAGGCCAGCAGCAGCACCGTCAGCGGCACGGTGAACGGCGTGGACCAGGCCAGCGTGGCCGCGCCCAGCAGGCCGAAGACCAGCATCAGGCCGGCCTCCAGCAGCAGGGGCAGCGCATAGCTGCTGCGCAGCTGGCGGTGGCGCGCCCAGTTGACCAGCACGGCCGTCGCCGCCGCGCCGCAGATGAAGGCCAGCAGCGTTCCGATGGCCCCCAGCACCAGCGCCGTGTTGCCCAGCACCAGGTTGTCGGCCAGCAGCGATACCACGCCCGTCATGTGCGAGGTATAGAAATGCACGACCAGAAAGCCGCCGGCATTCACCGCCCCCGCATTGAAGGCCAGCAGCAGGCCCAGGGTGCGGTTGCTGGCACCGGTGCGGTGCCTGTCGGTCAGCAGGTGCAGGCGGCGCATGGGCAGGGATGACAAGGGCTGCAAGACGCCTACCAGGCGCTGGCCAGCCGGCCGCGGTTGAAAATGCCCTCGGGATCGAAGGCCTGCTTGAGCCGCTGATGCAGGATGGCCAGGGCCGATCCCGCTGCGGCATCGAAAACGGGGGCTGCGCTGATCTGGCCAGCACTTTCAGCCCTGAAAAGCGTCGCCGAACCGCCGACGGAAGCCGCCAGCGCCTGCAGCGGCGCGCCCAGGCCGCGCGGCGCCTGCACCCAGCGCTGTGCGCCGTGCCATTCGATGAACGGCCCCGTGCAGTCCGGAGGCAGCGCCAGCACCGGCGCCGTCTGCGGCACCGACAGGCGCCACAGGCAGCAGTCGGCAGAGCGCTCGGCAAACCAGGGCAGGGCCTGCTCGCGGCAGGCCGCCCAGTCGGCCGCCACCTGGTCGTTGGGCAGCGGTTCTCCGCCGCACTCGCCGATCAAACGCCGGCAGGCCGCCTGCACCGCGGCCCGGGCGCCGCGCAGGCGCAGGTACAGCGTACCCTCGGTTTGGGCGGGCTCCTGCAGCCAGCAGCTCGCATTCAGCGGCAGGGGCTGGCCGCCCCACTGGTTGAGCCACTGCAGGGCCTGCGGCTGGGAGCAGGCAAAGCGCAGCGTGGCCTCGGCCGGCGCCACGGGCAACACCTTGAGGCTGACCTCGGTGATCAGGCCCAGCGTGCCCCAGCTGCCCGCCATCAGGCGCGAGACGTCGTAGCCGGCCACGTTCTTCATGACCTGGCCGCCATAGCGCAGCAGCTCGCCGCGGCCGTTGACCATCTCCAGGCCCAGCACGAAATCGCGCACCGCGCCCACGCTGGCGCGCGCCGGGCCGGACAGGCCGGCAGCCACCATGCCGCCCACGGTGGCCCCGGCAGCGCAATGCGGAGGCTCGAAAGCCAGGCACTGGCCCTGTGCGGCCAGCACGGCCTCCAGCTCGGCCAGCGGCGTGCCGGCCATGACGGTCACGACGAGCTCGCTGGGCTCATAGCTCACGATGCCGGCCAGCGCGCGCGTATCCAGCACTTCGCCCTGCAGGGCGAGGCCGTGGAAATCCTTGCTGCCGCCGCCGCGTATGCGCAGCGGCGTCTTGTCGGCGGCCGCGGCGCGGATGCGCTCGGCCAGTGGGTGGATCCGGGGAGAGGGGCTGATGGCTGAGTCCATGGCCCGCATGGTAGCGGCTGGCGCGGCCCGCCCCCATCCCCGGGCGCTTGATTTTTTTGAACAAGCACTGTGACGCGGATTGGACCGCCCTCGCCGCCCCTTGTCCGAGCCCCCCGCCCGCAAAAAAGCCCCGCAGCTTGCGCCGCGGGGCCAACGTAATGAAACGGTACAGGGAGCTGGCCCAGCTCAGCGGGTGTAGGCGACTTCTCCATGCGAGGTGATGTCCAGGCCCTGGCGCTCGGACTCCTCGCTGACGCGCAGCCCCACGGTCAGCGCGGCGATCTTGTAGGACACCAGGGACACCACGCCGGACCAGGCGATGGTCAGCAGCACGCTCTTGACCTGCACCCACACCTGGTGGCCCATGTTGAAGCCTTCGGGCTCGATGCCGCCCAGGCCCTTGGCGCAGAACACGCCGGTCAGGATGGCGCCCAGAATGCCGCCCACGCCGTGCACGCCGAACACGTCGCACACGTCATCGACCTTGAGCATGCGCTTGAGGCCAGACACGCCCCACAGGCACAGGGGGCCGGCGATCAGGCCCATGACGATGGAGCCCATGGGGCCGACGAGGCCCGCGGCCGGCGTGATGCACACCAGGCCCGCCACGGCGCCCGAGGCCGCGCCCAGCATCGAGGCCTTGCCGCGGTGCAGCGCTTCGGCCGCGATCCAGGACAGGGCCGCCGCGCCGGTGGCCACGATGGTGTTGATGAAGGCCAGGCCCGCAATGCCGTTGGCCGCGCCGGCCGAGCCTGCATTGAAGCCGAACCAGCCCACCCACAGCAGCGAGGCGCCCACCATGGTCAGCGTCAGGCTGTGAGGAGGCAGGGCCTCCTTGCCGAAGCCGATGCGCTTGCCCAGCATGTAGGCACCCACGAGGCCGGCCACGGCGGCATTGATGTGCACCACGGTGCCGCCGGCAAAGTCCAGCGCGCCGTCCTCGGCCAGCAGGCCGCCGCCCCACACCATGTGGGCCATGGGGATGTAGCTGAAGGTGAACCACAGCACCGAGAACACGATCACGGCCGCGAACTTGATGCGCTCGGCGAACGCGCCCACGATCAGCGCCACGGTGATGGCCGCGAAAGTGGACTGGAAGGCCACGAACACGTATTCGGGAATGGTCTTGAGCGCGGACGACAGCGTATCGGGCGCAATGCCCATGAGGAACAGCTTGTCGAAGCCGCCGAAGAACTTCCCTTCGCCGCCGAACGCCAGCGTGAAGCCGTAGATGGCCCAGAGCACGGTGATCAGCGAGAAGATCACGAACACCTGCGCCAGCACGGACAGCATGTTCTTGCTGCGCACCAGGCCGCCGTAGAACAGCGCCAGCCCGGGGATGACCATCAGGATCACCAGCATGGTGGAGGTCAGCATCCAGGCCGTATCGCCCGCGCTCAGCGTGGGCACGACCTCCACGGCGGCCGCAGCGGCAGGCGCTGCCGCGGCACCGCCGTCCTGGGCCAGCACGGAGGCGCAGGCAGCCAGCAGGCCCGCTCCCAGGCCCATACTCAAAAGCTTCTTGGTCATGGCAATCTTTCTCTGACGGGATAAGGGGCTCAAAGCGCGGCGTCGCCGGTCTCGCCGGTACGGATGCGGATGGACTGCTCCAGCGACAGCACGAAGATCTTGCCGTCGCCGATCTTGCCGGTGCGCGCCGCGTCCTCGATGGCATCGATGGCCGCGTCGACCAGCTCGTCGGCAATGGCGGCCTCGATCTTGAGCTTGGGCAGGAAATCCACCACATACTCGGCGCCGCGGTACAGCTCGGTATGGCCCTTCTGGCGGCCGAAGCCCTTGACCTCGGTCACCGTAATGCCCTGCACGCCGATCTGGGACAGGGCTTCGCGCACCTCGTCGAGCTTGAAGGGCTTGATGATGGCAATCACCATTTTCATGACGGACTCCTGAACGATTACATGGATTTGGACAGCGTCAGAATCAGACGCGGCTTGTTGACATCGCCGAAGTAGGAGCGCTGGGTCGCGCCCGTCACGGCGGCTGCCAGCGCCACGCCGGAACCGAAGTCGTAGGCGCCGCCCACGCTGTAGTCCACGTAGCTGGGAACACCCAGGCTACGGATGTCGCTGGAGAAATGCGTGTAGCCCACCGATGCCTTGAACGTGACCTTGGGCATGACCTCCTGGCTGAAGGCGAACTGCAGATAGCCGGTGTTGCGCCCCTTCAGGCCCGAGCCGTCGCGGGCGCCGGCCCAGCCGAAATAATCCTTGGAGACCGTGTGCGAGTACTTGGCCGTGAACGGCCCGTAGGTGGCGGCGCCATACAGCTCCGTGGTGTTGCCGCGCGCATTGCCGGGGTAGACATAGGTCAGCATGCCCAGGTCCCAGTCCACGTCGGCGGCCTTGAACTTGTAGCCGCCGTAGAAGTCGCTTTCCAGCGAGTTGCCGGGCAGCCAGTCCACCGTGGAATTCCAGTTGCCCACATACCAGCCGCTGTCGCCAAAGCTGTAGTCGAAGCCGCCCTGCAGCGCGGGCTTGACGGCCTTCTTGCGGCTGCTGTCCTGGTCCTGGCCGCGGAACTTGTAGTTGCTGGTCAGCGCCACGTTGGCCGTCAGTTCGGCGTGGGCCCACAGCGGAGACATCGCGGCACATGCCAGGGCAGCGGTCTTGGCGAAGGTTGTGAAACGGATGGCAGCGAGACGGGGCATTCTGGGTTCCTCCGGTTTGCAAAAAAATTTGTCACAACGGATAAAGCACAGACCGTGCCAGCTGGCGCAGGCCCTGCGCCGCCCCCTGCCTTCTCCCCGCAGGCGCTGGGAAGGCCGGCTCCCATGCACCGCTTCTGTGCACAAGCGGTGCACCGTTTCGCGCAAGCCGCGCCAGGCCGGGCCGGGCGAGCGAGCGGCACCAAAACAGTGCATCCACGGGCGGCCTGGAGTGCGGTGCACCTTTGTTGACATGCATCGACCAGAGCAGGGACAATCGGGCCCCCTCCTGGCACGGACTCGATCCAGCCGGAAATGAAAGCTTCCCCAGCTTTCAGCCGGCTTCAGGTTTTCCAGTCCCGATCCCCGTGCCTTTGTGCGCCAGCACGTCTCCTTGCCAACCCCGTTGGTGTCTCCCTGAATACCGGCCCGGACCTCGCGTCTGCGGCGGCCTGTTCATTCATCCCATCCTTGTTGTTTATTCGGAGCCTCGAATGCTTATTCGTCTGTCCAAATCCGCCATGGTGCTCGCCATGGCCTTCTTCGCCACGCTGGTCGCCTTCGGCAACATCACCGACTACGCCACCAATTTCGCCTTCGTGCACCACGTGTTCCTGATGGACACCACCTTCCCGGGCAACGGCATCATGTACCGTGCGATCCAGCAGGAATGGGTGCACCATGCCGGCTATATCGGCATCATCACGCTGGAGACCTTGACGGCGGTGCTGTGCTGGATCGGCGGCGCGAGGCTGCTCAAGGCGCGCAACGCGGCGCCCGGGGCTTTTCGCGCCGCCAAGAACTGGGCCATTGGGGGCCTGACCCTCGGTTTCCTGACCTGGCAGGTGGCGTTCATGTCCGTGGGCGGCGAATGGTTCGGCATGTGGATGTCCAAGCAATGGAACGGCGTGCCCGACGCCTTCCGCTTTTTCATCACCTTGCTGATGGTGCTCATCTACCTCACCATGGATAACGACGCGCTGCCCGGGCAGGACGCAGCGGCCCGCGGCATGCATGCACCGCAGTGACGCAAAAAAAGCCTGCCGGCATGCCGGCAGGCCCGAAGTGCGGGAGCGCAGTTTCAATAGCTGGCCTGGGGCAGCTCCGCCCTGGTGAACACCAGCGAAACCCTGGCTTCTTCGGGAATCGGCGGCAGCGCCGCGTTCCACGCCTGCCAGGCCTGGCGCAGTTCGGCCAGCCGCCCGGGCTCGCGTTCGCGCAGATTGGCGCGCTCGCGCGGGTCGGCCGCAAGGTTGAACAGGTATTCGATGCCTTCGACCTGCAGGTATTTCCAGTCGCCGCGCACCAGCGCGCGCTGGTCGCGGTGCTTCATGCGCCAGGCCAGGTCGCGCTGCGGATTCCATTGCGCATCGTCCATCAGCGGCAGCAGGCTGATGCCGTCCAGCGGATAGTCCGGATGCGCGGCCACGCCGGCCGCGGCCAGGAAGGTGGCGCTCCAGTCCATGGTCAGGTTGGGCACGTCGCTGACCGCCCCCGGTGCGATGCGCGCCGGCCAGCGCGCCAGCAGCGGCACGCGGATGCCGCCTTCGAGCAGGTCCATCTTCTGGCCCACGAAGGGCCAGTTGTTGGAAAAGCGCTCGCCGCCGTTGTCGCTGGTGAAGACGATGAGCGTGTTCTCGGCCATGCCTTTCTTCTCGAGCGCATCGAGCAGCCAGCCTATGCCTTCGTCCATGTGGTGGATCATGCGCTGGTAGGTTGCGATGGAGCCGCCGTCGGTGTGCTTGCCGATGCCCGCGATGCGCAGCGACTCCTCGCGGTCGTCGCGCGTCAGCCAGGGCCAGTGCGGCGCGCTGTAGTGCAGCGACAGGAAGAAGGGCCTGTCGGCCGTCTGGCGCTCGACGAAATCCACGGCGCGGCGGCTCAGCAGGTCGGTCAGGTAGCCGTCTTCCTCGTGCGGCTGCTCGTTGAGCCAGAAGTCGGGGCGCCCGCGCGGATCGCAGTGCGCGAAATAGTCGGCCCCGCCCGCATGGAAGCCGTAGAACTCCTCGTAGCCCGACAGGCGCGGGCCGAAATGCGGCGGATAGCCCAGGTGCCACTTGCCCACCAGGGCCGTGGCATAGCCGGCGTCGCGCAGCAGCGAAGCCACGGTGGGATGGTCGGGCGGCAGGCCCAGCACCTTGTCGCCGTGCACGCTGGCAATCGGCTCCTCGGCCGCGCCGCGCAGCCGGTACTGCCAGCGCCCCGTGGCCAGCGCAAAGCGCGTGGGCGAGCACACGGCCGAGTTGGAATAGCCGCGCGTGAAGCGCAGGCCCTGGGCCGCCATGGCGTCCAGGCGCGGCGAGACGTCGCAGGCATTGTTGTGCGCATCGCGCGCGCCGGTGCAGCCCAGGTCGGCATAGCCGAGGTCGTCGGCCAGGATGAAGATCAGATTGGGGCGGGGATCAGCCATGGTGAAAAGAAATGTGCAAAGCCGTCCCGGCGAACCGGAGCGCCATGCGTTTGGTTTCAAAAACAGAAGCAGCTAGCGCTTGATCCACATCGACTTCAAGACATTTTCAGCATGAAATCCATGCAGGATGCGCGTCAGCCGCTCCTCAATTCATAAGCCCTCAACGCTTCACGGCTTGAAGCCCGAGCGCTGGACCACGGGCGCCCACTGGGCGCGGTAGGCCCGGAGCATGCGCGCGGTTTCCTCGGCGCTGCTGACCACGGGCATCAGGTTGGAGGCCGCGAACTTCTGCTGCGTGTCCGCATCCTTCATCACCTCCTGCACCAGTTGCGACAGGCGCTGCACCGTGACCGGCGCCATGCTCTGCGGGGCGAACAAGGTGTTCCAGCCCGTACCCACGAGGTCCACGCCCAGCTCCCTGAGCGTGGGAATGCCCGGCGCCATCGGGCTGCGCTTTTCGCCCGAGGTGGCCAGCACGCGCAGCTTGCCCGCTTCGTGCTGGGCGATCTGTGTGTCGAGGGTGTCCACGGCGATCGGCACCTGACCGCCCATCAGGTCGGTGAGCAGCGGACCCGAGCCCTTGTAGCCCACGACCTCCACGGGCACCTTGGCCGCCTCGCCCAGCATCAGAGCGAAAAAGTGCGGCAGGCTGCCCGTGGCCGGCACGCCGAAGTTGGCCTGCTGCGGATTGGCCTTGAGCCAGGCGAACAAATGCGACAGCTGCTTGACCGGCACGGCGCTGGCCACGGCCAGGCCGAATTCGTAGCGGTTGACCTCGCTGACCGGGCGGAAGTCCTTCTCGGGGTCGTAGCCGGAGTCGGCAAACACCAGCGGCGCCACCACCATGGCGGCCGGATTGGCCAGCAGCAACGTGGGCTGGGAGGCCGGCAGGTTCTTCACCTGCTGGGCCGACAGGCGCCCGCCCGCGCCGGGCTTGTTTTCCACGATCACCGGGCTGCCCATGCGGGCCTGCAGCTTGTCGGCCACGATGCGGGCCACGCGGTCGGTGGCGCCGCCGGGCGGATAGCCGACCACGATGCGCAGCGGCGCCTTGTTCGGGAACAGCGCTTCCTCGGCACGCGCCTGCGCGCTGGCTGCGGCCGCCGCCATGCCGGCGCACGCCAGCATGCGGACCAGGGTTCTTCTTTGCATCGTCATAGATCTCCCGCGACATCGCCGAAAAAATGCAGTGTAGGCCAGCCCGCCGGCCATGCCGGACCTGGGCAACGCGCCTTTTCAGCGCGCTGCCGGCGCGATTGCGGCGCAGCCTCCGGCCCGTTCATCAATCCGTCTTGAGCTGGATCCTGCGCGCCAGCGCACCCCATTTGTCGGAAAGCTCGCGGGCCTTGGCCTGGGCCTGCTCGGGGCTCGACCCGACCATCTCGATGTCCACGGACTTGACCTTCTCCTGCTGCTCCGGCGAGCGGATGGCTGCATCCATGGCCGCGAGGAAGCGCTTCTGGATCTCTGGCGGCACGCCCTTGGGCGCGGCCAGGAACAGCCAGAAGGTGCCGTCGAACTCCGGATAGCCCGACTCGGCAATCGTGGGCAGCTTGGGCAGCAGCGCCGAGCGCTGCCTGCCCGAAGTCGCCAGCGCCGTCACACGCCCGCTCTGGATCTGCGGCAGCGCGGTGGGCGCAGCCAGAAAGCCGCAATCCACCTGGCCTCCCATCAGGTCCTGCATGGCGGGCGCCGGCCCCTTGTAGGGGATGTGCACCATCTTGACTCCGGCGGTGCTCAGCAGCGACTCCATCACCAGGTGCCCGGGCGAGCCTGCGCCGCCCGTGGCATAGGTCAGGTCGCGGGTCTTGGCCGCGTCGATCATGTCCTTGACGGTCTTGAAGCCCAGCCTGGGGTTGCAGACCAGCGCCTGCGAGAAGCGGGCCGCGGCATTCAGGGGCACCAGCGCATCGCTCTGGTAGCCGATGTTCTTGTAGATGTGCTTGTTGACGGTGATCACCGGGTCCATGGCCCAGAGCCAGGTGTAGCCGTCGGCGGCCGAGCGGGCGGCCTCGGCCGCGCCGATGTTGCCGTTGGCGCCGGGCTTGTTCTCCACGACCACGGCCTGCCCCAATACGCCCTGCACGGCCGCGGCAATCGGACGGATGGCGATGTCCGAAGGCCCGGCCGGCGGATTGGGCACGATGATGCGTATGGGCTTGCTGGGCCAGGCATCGGCGGCCTGCGCCGCCGCCCACCAGGGGCTGGCCAGCAGGGCCGCGATGCCGGCGATGCGGCCGGCGCGGCGCAAAGAAAAGGGGCTGGGCATGGGTTGTCTCCTCGCTTGTCGTTTGCGCCACTGTAAGCAGCCTCCCCATAATGGATCTAATCCATCATTCCTAGAGAAAACCCACAGGCACGACCCATGGCTGACGACAAGGCCTCTGCGGCCCCGCTCCATCCCTGGCAGCAGGCATCCACGCTGGACGACATGTTCCTCTACCACCTGGCCCGCCTCATGGGCTCGGCCGGCAGCATGGTGGTGCGCCTGTGCGAAGGCGGCTTCGGCATCACGCGCCGCGAATGGCGCATGGTCGGCCTGCTGGCCGACATCGGCCCCATGCGCCCCTCCGAGCTGGCCGAGCAGGCCCAGCTGGACCGGACCCGCACCTCGCGCGCCATCTCCGCCCTGGTGGCCAAGGGCCTGGTGAGCAAGCACGGGCTGGCCGGCGATGCGCGCCAGGCGCTGCTGCAGCTCACGCCTTCGGGCCGGGCGCTGCATGCCGAGCTGTTTCCCCAGGTCCAGGCCATCAACCGGGAACTGCTGCGCGATGTGCCGCAGCAGGAGCTGGAAGCCGTGTCCCGGGCCTTCGCCCGCATCCGGGAGCGCGCGGCCGCCATGCAGCAGCAGGGCAGCATTCCCAAGGCGCCGCGCAACCGCAGCCAGCAACGCCCCGCCGCCAAGCCGTGACAAGCCCTCTTGCCCGCCGGCCGCACGCGCGCATAAGCTAGGCGCCAACCCCGCTATGCCAAAGAGAGGCCCATGAGTCTTGCGCTGATCCAGAGTCGTGCCCTGCTGGGGCTGGAGGCCCCGGGCGTCACCGTGGAGGTCCATCTGGCCAACGGCCTGCCGTCGTTCACGCTCGTGGGCCTGGCCGATGTGGAAGTCAAGGAGGCGCGTGAACGCGTGCGCGCCGCCATCCTCAATGCGGGGCTGGAGTTCCCGTCCAACAGGCGCATCACGGTCAACCTCGCGCCGGCCGACCTGCCCAAGGATTCGGGTCGCTTCGATCTGCCGATCGCACTGGGCATTCTTGCAGCCAGCGGGCAGATCGACGCCCGGCGCCTCAAGGACTTCGAGTTCGCGGGCGAGCTGTCGCTGACCGGCGCGCTGCGCCCCGTGCGCGGCGCTCTGGCCACGGCTCTGGCCCTGCAGCGCCAGCAGCAGACGGCGGCACTGGTACTGCCGCCCGGCAGCGCCCAGGAAGCGGCCTTTGTTCCCTCGGCCCAGGTATTCTGCGCCCACCACCTGCTCGACGTGGTGGCGCAGTTCTTGGCCCATGCATCGCCGGTTGCGGCGGATGCCGGGGAAACGCCCGCTGCGCCACCGGACGCCGGTGCCTGCGGTGCAGCCGGCTGGCACCGCGTGACGGCGACGCCGCCCGCCCCCGTGACGGATGCACCCGACCTGCGCGATGTGCGCGGCCAGGCCCAGGCCAAGCGTGCGCTGGAGATCGCCGCGGCCGGCGCGCACGGGGTGCTGATGGTCGGGCCACCGGGCTCGGGCAAATCCATGCTCGCCCAGCGTTTCGCGGGCCTGCTGCCGCCCATGACGGACGGGGAAGCGCTGGAAACCGCGGCCATTGCCAGCCTCGGCGGCCGCTTCAGCCCCGAGCGCTGGCGCCAGCGCCCGTTTGCCGGGCCCCACCATACGGCCAGCCCCGTGGCCCTGGTGGGAGGAGGCTCGCCCCCAAGACCCGGAGAGGTCTCGCAGGCCCACCATGGAGTGCTGTTTCTGGATGAGCTGCCCGAGTTTGCCAGGAGCGCGCTGGAGGCCTTGAGAGAGCCTCTGGAAACCGGTTGCATCACCATTGCGCGCGCAGCGCAGCGTGCGGAATTTCCCGCGCGCTTTCAGCTCGTCGCAGCCATGAACCCCTGTCCCTGCGGCTACTGGGGCTCGCGCGTGCGCGCCTGCCGCTGCACGCCCGACCAGGTGTCGCGCTACCAGGCGCGCATCAGCGGGCCGCTGCTGGACCGCATTGACCTGCATGTCGAAGTCGCGGCCCTGCCCGCGCAGGAGCTGCTCGAAGCCCCTGGCGGCGAGTCCAGCAGCGAAGTGCGCGCCCGCGTGGAAGAAGCGAGAAATGCCGCCATGCAGCGCCAGGGCATGCCCAACCATTTGCTGCAGGGTGCGCTGCTCGACGCCCATCTGCAGCTCCAGCCCGAGGCCCTGCAGTTCGCCCACAAGGCCGCAGCCAAGCTGGGCTGGTCGGCACGCGCCACGCACCGCACGCTCAAGGTTGCCCGCACCATTGCCGACCTGGCCGGCAGCACGGCGATTGCGCCGGTCCATGTGGCCGAGGCCATGCAGTACCGCCGTGCGCTCATGCAGGCATAGGCTCGGCCTGCCGCCGGTGTACCCGCTGCGCCGGCCCCGGCCGGACGTGCTCGCCGGCCGCAATGGCCTGTGCATGGATGCCCAGCAGCTGCGCGAACGCACGCAGGGCCGGCGACCAGCCCGCGACGGAGCCGGTGACGAAGCAGGTGTCCACCCACGCGAATTCCTCGGCCAGCCCGGGCGGCAGCGAAATCCAGTGCACCCCGAAACGCTGCTGCTGCGCCTCCACCAGCGCGCGCGACAGCAGCGCATAGCCCATGCCGGCGGCCACGCAGCCGAGGATGGTGTCCAGCATGCCCAGCTCCATGATGCGCACCGCCGTCACGCCCTGCGAGGCCATGAGCAGCTCCACGCGCTGGCGGTAGCTGCAACCCTGGCGGAAGGCCAGGAACACCGATGCGCAGAATTCCTGGGGCGTTGGAAAGCGCGTGAGCGGCTGGCCGCTGACCAGCACCAGCTCCTCGCGGAACACCGGCCAGGACTGCAGCCCGGAGTGCGGCGCCGCGCCGTTCACGAAAGCGCAATCGATGCGCCCGGCCATCAGCGCTTCCAGCAGCGCGGCCGTGGGCTGGGCCTCCAGCTCCAGGTCGATGCCGGGGTGCTGGCGGCGCAGCTGGGCCAGCAGCACCGGCAGGCGCAGCGCGGCCGTGGTTTCCATGGAGCCGATGCGCAGCGTGCCGGCCACCTGCGAGGCGCCCTGCGGGTCCAGGCCCTGCAGCTGGGCCAGGGCCAGGTCATGCGTGCGGAGCATGTGCCGCGCATGCTCCAGCAGCAGGCGCCCCGCCGGCGTGGGGTGGACAGGGCTGGCCCGCTCCAGCAGCTGGGCGCCGGTTTCCTCCTCGAGCTTCTTGACATGGGCCGTGACATTGGACTGCACCGTGTGCAGCAACTGGGCGGCAGCGCCAAAGCTGCCGGTATCGCAGACGGCCTCCAGCATGCGCAGGGACTTGAGTTGCATGACACCCATCTTTCCTTGAGATTTACATCATCATTTTCAATCATTGGACATGATTTCCCCAAGCCACTAACCTGCCCTCCTGTCAGTGTCTCCAGCCCATCGGCCCGACCATCGTGATCCAACGCAACGAACTTCCCCTGCTGCTGACCGGCTTCATGGCCACGCTGGCCGGCGTGGGCCTGGCCCGCTTCGGCTATACGGCCCTGATGCCGCAAATGGTGCAGGCCGGCTGGTTCAGCGGCGAGCAGGTGGCCTATCTCGGGGCCGCCAACCTGCTGGGCTATCTGTTCGGTGCGCTGGCCGCGGCGCGGCTGGCGGAGCGCCTGGGCATGCTGCGCACGCTGGCCTGGAGCTGGGCCGCCACCGCGCTGAGCTTTGCGGCCTGCGCCCGGCCCGACTTGCCGGGCCTGGGCGCGGACCTGGGCATGGCCTGGTTCTTTGTGTGGCGCTGCATCTCGGGCGTGACCGGCGCCGTGCTGATGGTGCTGGGCCCGTCGATGGCCATGGCGGCCGCACCGCTGCCGCGCCGCTCCGTGCTCGGACCGCTGATGTTCTGCGGCATCGGCTTCGGCGCACTGCTCTCGGCCACGCTGGTTCCCGCCCTTGCACGGCTCAGCCTCACGGCCGTGTGGTGCGCCATGGCGCTGTGCAGCGCACTGGCCTGGTCGGTGGGCCTGACACAGGCCCGGCGCTTCGGCAGCCCTGCTGTGACAGCCGCCCGCGCCGCCAGCCCGGCGCCCGGCGCCGCCTGGAGCGCTGCCGTGGTCCTGGTCATGCTGGCCTATATGTGCGACGCCTTCGGCTTTGTGCCGCACACCGTGTTCTGGGTGGACTATCTGGCGCGCGAGCAACAGCTGGGCACGGCCTATGCGTCCACGCAATGGGCCTTCTTCGGCGTGGGCGCCATCATCGGGCCGCTGGCGGCGGCTTTCTGCGCCACGCGCTTTGGCTGGTGGGGCACGACCACGGGCGCCTATGCGATCAAGACCCTGGCCATCGCCATGCCGCTGTTCTGGGCCGGCTTTGCGGGCCACGCCACCTCTTCGTTCCTGGTCGGCGCGCTCTCGCCGGGCATGGCCGCCATCACCTCGGGCTATCTGATGCAGCTCATCGGCCCGCAGCAGCACAAGCGCATGTGGGGCTATGCCACGGCGGCCTTTGCCCTCATGCAGGCCACCTCGGGCTATTTCATGGCCTGGATGTATGCCGGCCTGGGCACCTACCGTCCGCTGTTCGCCATCGCCGGCTGCGCCCTGCTGCTAGGTACCATCATGATCGCCACCAGCCGCGCGCAGCCAAAGACTGCCGCCGCCTGAAAGGAAACCCGTGAACGCCAACACCGCCCCTACCCCATGGATGGCCCGCCTGGGCATGCAGCACCCCATCATCCAGGCCCCGATGGCCGGCACGTCCACGCCGCAGCTGGCGGCGGCCGTCAGCAATGCGGGAGGCCTGGGCTCGGTCGGCATCGGCGCCTATGGCGTGGAGCAGGCCGAGCAACATGTCGCGCAGACCCATGCGCTCACGGCACGCGCCTTCAACGTGAACCTGTTCTGCCACCGCAATGCCGCGGCCGATGTACAGCGCGAAGCCGCATGGCTGGAGTATCTGGCGCCGGAGTTCGAGCGCTTCGGCGCCGCGCCGCCAACGGCGCTGCGCTGCATCTACGCAAGCGCCGTCGGCAACCCGCCGCTGCAGGCCATGCTGCTGCGCCAGCGCCCGCAAGTGGTGAGCTTCCATTTCGGCCTGCCCGAAGCTTCATTCATCGAGGCCCTGCGCCAGGCCGGCACCACCACGATGGCTTGCGCCACCTCGCTCGATGAGGCCCTGCAGATCCAGCAGGCCGGCGTGGACGTGATCGTGGCCCAGGGCATGGAAGCCGGCGGCCACCGGGGCTGCTTCGATCCGGAACAGGACCGGCTGTTGAGCAGCCTGGCGCTGGTGCAGATCCTCGTGCGCCATACGCGCCTGCCCGTGGTGGCCGCGGGAGGCATCATGGACGGCGCCGGCATTGCGGCCGCGCTGCAGGTGGGCGCCTGCGCCGTGCAGATGGGCACGGCCTTCATCCTCTGCCCCGAATCCGCCGCCAGCCCGGCCTACCGGGCCGAACTGCAGAGCGACAGGGCCTACGACACCGGCATCACGGCCGCCATCTCGGGCCGCCCCGCGCGCGGCATGGTCAACCGCCTGCACCTGCTGGGCCGCGGCTACGGGCAGGCTCTGCCCGGCTACCCCATGGTGTACGACGCCGGCAAGGCCCTGCACCAGGCCGCGTCGGCACAGGGCAGCAGCGACTACGCAGCCCACTGGGCGGGCCAGGGCGCACCGCTGGCGCGGGCCATGCCGGCGGCCGATCTGGTGGCCACGCTGGCGCGTGAGCTGAACGCGCAAGCCCGGGCCTAACGGGCGCTAGCCCCGGGGAACTCCGGCGTCGGGCAATCGTGATAGTCCTCGATGGCGGCGATCAACTCCTGCAGGTGGGCCGACAACTGCTGCTCCTCGCGCACCAGCATGTAGCGCGGGCGCACAGCCCAGGCATCTGTCAGCGGCACGCGGCATACCTGCGGCGTGCCGCGAAAGCGCAGGGCTACCGTCTCGGGCACCACGGCAATGCCCACGCCGGCGGCAACCATGCGGCACATGGTGTCAAAGCTGGATAGCTGTATGCGCAGCTTCAGCGTGGCCCCCAGCTGCTGGCCCAAATGGTCGAGAAAGGTCTGCAGCGTGCTGCCGCGGTGCATGCCCACGAAGCGCTCGTGCAGCACATCGGCGAACGCCACGCAATCCAGCTTTGCCCAGCGCTCGGTATCGGGCGCCACCAGCACCAGCCGATCGGTGCTGAAATGCATCACGCGCAGCCCATGGGTATCCACGGCTCCGGCAACAATTCCCAGGTCGGCGCGCCCGTCGCGGATGTCGGCCGCGATGCCAGCATTCGGGCGCTCCTGCAGGTCCACGCTGATATGGGGATGCTCGGTGAGATAGGCCGCCAGGATGTCGGGCATGAAGTCCGCCACCGCCGTCGTGTTGGCAAACACGCGCACATGGCCGCGCAGTCCCGCGCCGTACTCCTGCAGGTCGGCCTGAAGCTGGCGCGACTGCTGCAGCATGGCCCGCGCATGGTGCAAAAAGGCCTCGCCGGGCGCCGAAAGCCTTACACCCCTAGCCTCTCGGATCAGCAAAGGCATGCCGGCCTGTTCCTCCAGCGCGCGGATGCGTGCACTGGTGGCAGCCAGCGACAGATGGGATTGCTCTGAAGCCCTTGTCAGGCTTCCAGTTTGAGCTATCAAAACAAAGAGTCGAAGATCCTTGAGGTCAAACTGCATGGTGCTTGAGGGTATGTACCAGGCCCGGCAAGGCTTCGAAAAAACAAAAGCCTCGCTTCCAATATGACAGATTGTGCCGTGCGGCAGGCGCGGCGAGCATAGCGGCAAATTCCAACGAGGAGACACCCGCCGTGCATGCCTGCTCCGCATCCCGCCGTACCGCCTGCGCCAGCATTCTGCTGGGCCTGGGGCTGCCTGCTGCATTCCCGGCCGTGGCGCAAGGCAGCTATCCCAGCCGCCCCATTGTGCTGGTGGTGCCCCAGGCCGCAGGCGGCACGAATGACATCGTCGGCCGCATCGTGGCCCAGAAGCTGGGCGAGAAGCTGGCGGCGGCCACGGTGGTGGAGAACCGCCCCGGCGCTGGCGGCAATATCGGCACGCAGGCCGTGGCCAAGGTCTCCAGGGACGGCTATACGCTGCTCATGACCATCAGCAGCAGCCAGGCCATCAATCCCGCACTCTACAAGGCTCCGGGCTTCGATCCCGTGGCGGACTTCACGCCAGTCAGCATGATCGGCGCCGTGCCGAACGTGCTGCTGGCCCATCCCTCGTTTCCGGCCAAGACGGTTCCCGAGCTGCTGGCGCTGGCCAAGTCCCGGGCCGGCGCGCTGCAATACGCCTCCGCGGGCAACGGCACGCTCAACCACCTGCTGGGCGAGATGCTCAACCAGATGGCCGGCATCGAGCTGCAGCATGTGCCCTACAAGGGTGTGGCGCCGGCGCTCAACGACGTACTGGGGGGACAGCTGCCGCTGCTGTTCGGCAGCCTGCCGTCCACGCTGCAGTACATCAAGGCGGGCAAGCTCAGGGCGCTGGCGGTCAGCAGCGCGCAACGCTCGCCCGTGTTGCCCGACGTTCCGGCCCTGGGCGAATTCGTGCCTGGCTACAACGGCACGCTGTGGATTGCGCTGTTCGCGCCCGCGGGCGTGCCCCAGGAGGTGCTGGCCAGGCTGCGCGACGGCATGCACCAGGCCATGGCAGACAAGGACATGCGCGCCCAGCTGCAGGCCCAGGGCGTTGAACTCGCCGGCACGCCGGCACGCCAGGCCACGCCCGAAGAAATAACCGCCACCTTGAAGCAGGACATCGCCAAATGGGCCCGCATCGTGAAGACCTCGGGCGCGACGATCAATTGAACGCCCGCCGTGTCGCTGCGCGCCCCTCACCACGCCTGGGTGGGGCGCGCCAGCTTCCCGGGACCTTGCACTGAGCCATCGCCATGACCATCTCCATCGACCCCGCCTCCCTGGCCCATCTGCAATCCTGGCAGGGCAGGAGCGAGACCACGCTCGACACCATGACCGCCGCTCCCGTGCGCGCGCTGTCGGCCACGCTGGACCGCGAGGATGCCGCACCCGTGCCGGGCACCGAGATTCCACCTCTGTGGCACTGGCTGTACTTTCTGCCGCATGCGCGCCAGAGCGAGATCGGCCCCGACGGCCACCCCCGGCGCGGCGGTTTTCTGCCGCCGGTGCCGCTGCCGCGCCGCATGTGGGCCGGCGGACGGCTGCGCTGGGAAGCCCGCAACCCGCTGCAGGTCGGGCAGGAGGTGCAGCGCACTTCCACCATCCAGAGCGTCAGGCACAAGGCGGGACGTTCGGGCGAGCTGCTGTTCGTGCAGGTGGAGCACCGTTTCTCGAACGAGAACGGCCTGGCGCTGACCGAGGAACACGACATCGTCTATAGACCCCTGGCCCGGCCCGGCGATCCGGTGCCGCAGCCGCAACAGCCTCCCGCGCAGGCCATGTGGTCGCGCACCATCGTCCCCGACGATGTGCTGCTGTTCCGCTACTCGGCCCTCACCTTCAACGGCCACCGCATCCATTACGACCGCCGGTACGTGACCCAGGTCGAAGGCTACCCGGGCCTGATCGTGCACGGCCCGCTGATCGCCACGCTGCTGGTCGACCTGCTGCGCCGCAGCCTGCCCGGCACGCGGCTGGCCGAGTTCGATTTCAAGGCCGTGCGGCCCACCTTCGATCTGCACCCGTTCAGCGTGCACGGCAAGCCGTCCGCGGACGGCCGGGCCGTGGAGCTGTGGGCCCAGGACCACGAAGGCTTCCTCACCATGCAGGCTATGGCCACGCTGGCTTGAAAACTATCGAAACCATGGCTGCCTGTGCTTGATGCAAGAGCGCTGGCAGCTCAAGAAGGCTTGAAATGATCGAACACACCAGTTCCAACAACCACCACGAGATCCGCGACGCCATCCGCGCGCTGTGCGCGGAATTCCCGGATGAATACTTCCGCAAGATCGACGAGCAGCGCGCCTACCCCGAGGCCTTCGTCAACGCGCTCACGCAGGCCGGCTGGCTGGCTGCGCTGATCCCGCAGGAATACGGCGGCTCCGGCCTGGGTCTGACCGAGGCCAGCGTCATCATGGAGGAGATCAACCGCTGCGGCGGCAACTCCGGCGCCTGCCACGGCCAGATGTACAACATGGGCACGCTGCTGCGCCACGGCTCCAAGGCGCAGAAGGAAAAGTACCTTCCCAAGATCGCCAGCGGAGAATGGCGCCTGCAGTCCATGGGCGTGACCGAGCCCACCACGGGAACCGACACCACCAAGATCAAGACCAGTGCCGTCAAGAAGGACGGCCGCTACGTGGTCAACGGCCAGAAGGTCTGGATCAGCCGCGTGCAACACAGCGACTGGATGATCCTGCTGGCGCGCACCACGCCGCTGGCCGACGTGAAGAAGAAGAGCGAGGGCATGTCCATCTTCATGGTGGACCTGGCCGAGGCGCAGAAGAAGGGCCTCACCGTGCGCCCCATCCCCAACATGGTCAACCACGAGACCAACGAGCTGTTCTTCGAGGACCTGGAGCTCCCCGAGGAGAACCTGATCGGCGAGGAGGGCAAGGGCTTCAAGTACATCCTCGATGGCCTGAACGCCGAGCGCACGCTGATCGCTGCCGAGTGCATTGGCGACGGCTACTGGTTTCTCGACCGCGTGACCAGCTATGTCAAGGACCGCCAGGTCTTCGGCCGCCCCATCGGCCAGAACCAGGGCGTGCAGTTTCCCATCGCCGATGCCTTCATCGAAGTCGAGGCCGCCAACCTCATGCGCTGGAAGGCCTGCGAGCTGTTCGACAAGCATGAACCCATGGGCGCCCAGGCCAACATGGCCAAGTACCTGGCGGCCAAGGCCAGCTGGGAGGCGGCCAACGCCTGCATCCAGTTCCACGGCGGCTTCGGCTTCGCCTGCGAATACGACGTGGAGCGCAAGTTCCGCGAAACGCGGCTCTACCAGGTTGCACCCATCTCCACCAACCTCATTTACTCCTACGTGGCCGAGCACATCCTCGGTCTGCCCCGTTCCTTTTAACTTTTAAGAGAGAAGACATGACCCGACCTCTGGACGGCATCACCGTCGTCTCGCTCGAACACGCGGTGGCTGCCCCGTTCTGCACACGCCAGCTCGCCGACCTGGGCGCGCGCGTCATCAAGGTGGAGCGTCCCGGCAGCGGCGACTTCGCGCGCGGCTACGACCAGCGCGTCAAGGGCCAGTCCTCGCACTTCACCTGGATCAACCGCAGCAAGGAGAGCCTGGCGCTCGACGTGAAACAGCCACAGGCCAAGGCCGCGCTGCTGCAGCTGCTGGCGACGGCCGACGTGCTGGTGCAGAATCTCGCGCCCGGTGCGGCGGCGCGCATGGGCCTTTCCTACGAGACGCTGAAAAGCCACAACCCCAGGCTCATCGTCTGCGACATCAGCGGCTACGGCAGCGACGGGCCCTACCGCGACAAGAAGGCCTACGACCTGCTGATCCAGAGCGAGGCCGGCTTTCTCTCCATCACCGGCACGCCCGATGCACCGTCCAAGGCCGGCATCTCCGTGGCCGATATCGCGGCCGGCATGTACGCCTATACCAACATCCTCTCGGCCCTGTTGCTGCGCGGCAGGACGGGCGAGGGCAGCCACATCGACGTCTCCATGCTCGAAGCCATGGGCGAGTGGATGGGCTACCCGATGTACTACGCGTTCGACGGCGCCCCCCCGCCCCCGCGCACGGGTGCCAGCCACGCCAGCATCTACCCCTACGGGCCGTTTGTGGCAGGCGACGGCGGCACCGTGATGCTGGGCCTGCAGAACGAGCGCGAGTGGAAAGTGTTCTGCGACGAAGTGCTGCAGCGCCCCGAAGTCGCCACCGACGCGCGCTTCGACAGCAACGCCCGACGCAACCGGCACCGCACCGAACTGCAGGCGCTGATCCTCGACATCTTTGCCGGCCTCACGGCCACGCAGGTGGTGGAGCGGCTGGACGCGGCGGCAATAGCCAACGCGCGCGTCAACGACATGGCCGGCCTGTGGGCCCACCCTCAGCTGCAGGCCCGCAACCGCTGGCGCCAGGTGCCCACGCCCGCGGGCGAAGTGCCCGCGCTGCTGCCGCCCGGCGTGAACAGCGCCTTCGATTACCGCATGGACGCCGTGCCCGCCGTGGGCCAGCACAACGCGGCCATCCTGGCCGAACTCGGCTGGTCTGCCGAGCAGATCGACGCACTGCAGATGCCCCAGGCCATCTGATTCAAAAACCATAGCTGCCAGCGTTTTCTCCGAAAGCCACAGAGCCCGAAATGAAGCAAGAAACCCAAGCAAGCACCCATCCTCTGGCCCGGTTTGCCGCCCGGCTCCAGTGGAGCGACATGCCCGATGCCGTGCAGCGCCGCGCCGAAGACCTGTGGGTGGACTGGTTCGGCTCCGTGCTGGCAGGCTGCCAGGCGCGGCCCGTGGCCAGCATCACGCGCTTCGCGCTGGCGCAAGGGCCTGGCCAGGGACCCAGCGAGGTGATAGGCCACGGCGCCAGCACCTCGCCCATGATGGCGGCACTGGCCAATGCCGCGGCCTCGCATGTGGCCGAGCAGGACGACGTGCACAACGGCTCCGTGTTCCACCCTGCGGCCGTTGTCTTCCCGCCCGCGCTGGCCGTGGCGCAGAGCATCGGAGCCAGCGGCGCCGAGCTCATGGCGGCCTGCGTGGCGGGCTACGAGGTCGGCATCCGTGTGGGCGAATTCCTGGGCCGCAGCCACTACAAGGTCTTCCACACCACGGCCACGGCGGGCACGCTGGCCGCCGCCGCCGCCGTCGGGCGGCTGCTGAAGCTGACGCCCGCGCAGATGCAGCACGCCTTCGGCTCGGCCGGCACGCAATCGGCGGGGTTGTGGGAATTCCTGCGCACCGCCGCCGACAGCAAACAGCTGCACACGGCCCACGCGGCCGCTGCGGGACTGATGGCGGCCTACCTGGCACAGGACGGATTCACGGGCGCGCAGCACATCTTCACCGGGCCGCAGGGCATGGCCGCGGGCATGTCCAGCGACGCCGATCCCGCCCGTCTCACCGACGGCCTTGGCACACGCTGGGCCACGGCCGAGACTTCGTTCAAGTGGCATGCGTCATGCCGCCACACGCACCCTGCGGCCGATGCGCTCTTGCAGGTCATGCGCACGCATGGCGTGGGCACCGGCGACATCGCGCAGGTCACCTGCCATGTGCACCAGGGCGCCCTCGACGTGCTAGGCCCCGTGGTCAGCCCCAGCACCGTGCACCAGAGCAAGTTTTCCATGGGCACCGTGCTGGCCCTGGCCGCGCGCCACGGCCATGCGGGCCTGGGCGAATTCGACCGCGACTACCTGGCGCCCGAGACCGTGGAGCTGCGCGAAAAAGTGCGCATGGAACTCGATGCCGAGGTGGACACGGCCTACCCGCGGCGCTGGATCGGCAAGGTCACCGTGCAGACCACGGACGGCCGCCAGCTCCAGGGCCGCATCGACGAGCCCAAGGGCGACCCGGGCAACACGCTGTCGCGCGAGGAGATCACGGCCAAGGCGCTGCGCCTGGCCGCCTATGGCGGCGCCGTGCCCGCAGCGCGGGCCGAGGCCGCCGTGCAGCAGCTGTGGCAGGTGGCGCAGTGGAGCCGCACGGCCGCGCTGCTGGCGTGAGCCTGGCATCGCCTTTTCCCCTCTCCCGGCCGGCCCGGCCGGGAACCTTCGAACAACCGGCGCAAGACCGGAAGTAAGCCCGCCAGAACCCAGATGAAGGAGACATTCATGACCACATCGCCACACCTCAACCATCGCCGCGGTACCGACCGCCGCCGCATCACGGCCGCCTGCGCCCTGCTGGCCCTGGGCCTGGCTGGAAGCGCCATGGCCAATACCTGGCCCGAAAAGCCCGTGACCCTGGTCGTGCCCTACAGCGCCGGCGGCCCGACCGACGTGGTGGCGCGCCTGCTCGCCGTGCCCATGGGGCAGTACCTCGGGCAGACGGTGCTCGTCGAGAACACCGTGGGCGCGGGCGGCACGCTGGCGCCGGCGCGCATCGTGCGCTCCCGGCCCGACGGCTACACCATCCTGATCCACCACATGGGCATGGCCACGGCCCCCTCGCTGTACAAGAAGCTGCCCTACGACCCGCTCAAGGACTTCGAGTACATCGGCCAGGTGCTGGACGTGCCCATGACCCTGCTGTCGCGCAAGGACTTCCCGGCCAACACCTTCCCCGAGCTGCTGGACTACGTGAAGAAGCACCAGGACACGGTGTCGCTGGCCAATGCCGGCGTGGGCGCGGTATCGCAGCTGTGCGGCATGCTGTTCATGCACCAGGCGGGCGTGAAGCTGACCGTCGTGCCCTACAAGGGCGCCGGCCCCGCCATGAACGACCTGATGGGCGGCCAGGTGGACCTGCTGTGCGACCAGACCACCCAGACCGTGCCCGTGATCCAGGACGGCAAGCGCGCCAAGGTCTTCGGCGTGACCACGCCCCAGCGCCTGTCGTCCCTGCCCAATATCCCGACGCTGGACGAGCAGGGCCTCAAGGGCTTCGACGTCAAGGTCTGGCACGGCATGTATGCCCCCAAGGGCACGCCCGGGGAGGTGATAGACAGGCTGAACAAGGCGCTGAACGTGGCCATCAAGGACGAGAACGTCAAGAAACGCATCGCCGAGCTCAGCTCGGACCTCGTCACGCCCGACAAGGCCACGCCCGAAGGCCTGCGCAAGCACCTGGAAGCCGAGGTCGCCCGCTGGCGCACCGTCATCAAGGCGGCCGGCGTATCGGCCGAATGAGGCAGCCATGAGCGCCTTGCTGCACAACGCCTGCACCTTTCTGTTCGTTCCCGCCAACCGGCCCGAGCGGCTGGCCAAGGCCCTGGCCAGCGGCGCCGACATGGTGATCGCCGACTGGGAGGATGCCGTGGCGCCGGACGACAAGCCGGCCGCCCGCCTCGCCCTGGAACAGACGCTGCAGCTGCTTTCCACGGCCGAACGCGCACGGTTGCTGGTGCGCATCAACGCCTCGGGCACGCCCTGGTTCGACGACGACGTGCAGGCCCTGGCGCGGCTGGTGGCCGTCGGCGCGGCCGGGACCATGGTGCCCAAGGCCGAAAGCGCCGCTGCACTGCAGCAGATTGCCGCAGCCGCCGGCCCGCGCTGCGCGCTGGTGCCTTTGGTGGAAAGCGTGGCGGGCCTGGATGCCGCCGATGCGCTGGCCCGTGTCCCGCAGGTGGCGCGGCTGGCCTTCGGGCATCTGGATTTCCAGGTCGACGCCGGCATGCAGTGCGCGCCGGACGAAGCCGAACTGCAGCCCGTGCGCCTGAGCCTGGTGCTGGCCTCGCGCCGCGCGGGCCTGGCCCGGCCCGTGGACGGCGTCACCACCGATACGCGGGACAGCGCCCGCATCGAAAGCGACACGCAGCGCGCGCTGCGCATGGGCTTTGGCGCCAAGCTGTGCATCCATCCGGCCCAGGTCGCCACGGTCAATCAGGTGTTTGCGCCTTCCGAGCAGGCCGTGGCCCATGCCGGCGCCGTGGTTCAGGCCATGCAGGCTGCCCACGGCGGTGTCTGCACGGTCAACGGCAAGATGGTCGATGCGCCCATACTCCACATGGCCCGGCAGACCCTGGCGCGCCACGCCTGGGCCGAGCAGCGCAGGATGCGTGCCGGCTGAGAAGCATCAGGCCAGGCCCGCCTGATCCATGGCCCGGGCCAGGTCGGCCACCAGGTCGGCAGGGTCTTCCAGCCCTATGTGCAGCCGCACCACCGGGCCGCGCCGGCTCCAGTCGGTCACGCTGCGGGCTTCGGCCATATGGGCCTGCGTCACCAGGCTTTCGTAGCCGCCCCAGGAGGCGCCGATGCCGAACAGCTGCAATCCGTCGATCAGGCGATCCACGGCCGCCTGCGGCGTGCCGGGCCGCAATTCCAGCGACAGCAGGCCGTTCGTGCCATGGCAGTCGCGCTGCCACAGCGCATGGCCGGGGTGCGAGGGCAATGCCGGGCAGAAGACCGTGGCCACGGCCGGATGGGCTTGCAGCCAGCGCGCCACTACCAGCGCGTGCTGCCCATGCATCTGCAGGCGCGCGCCCAGCGAACGCATGCCGCGCAGCACCAGCCAGGCATCGTCGGGGCTGACCGCCATGCCGAAGGCGTCGCAGCGCTCGGCCAGCGGCGCCCACGCTGCCTGCGTGGTGGCGACCGTGCCCATCATCACGTCCGAGTGGCCCGAGAGGTACTTGGTCGCGGCCATGATGGAAACATCGGCGCCCAAAGCCAGCGGCCGGTACTGCACGCCCGAGCCCCAGGTGTTGTCCACCACGACCAGGGCGCCGCGCGCATGGGCCATGGCCGCGAGCGCGGGCAGGTCGCACATCTCGTAGACCAGCGAGCCCGGGCATTCGGCATAGAGCATGCGCGTGTTGGGGCGCATGCCGGCTTCGGCATCGCTGCCGTCGGCCGCGAAGAAGCTGTATTCGATGCCGTAGGGCTGCAGGAACTGCCTCGCCATATGGCGCACGGGCTGGTAGGCGCTGTCGGTGAGCAGCACGTGGTCGCCGGGCCGCAGATAGCTCAGCAGCGTCATGCCTATGGCCGCCAGCCCCGTGGGCAGAAGCCGGGTGCGGTAGGCGCCTTCGAGTTCGCTGACCGCATCTTCGAGCGCAAAGCTCGTGGGCGTGCCGCGCGCGCCGTAGCTGAAGATGCGCTCGTCGCCGCGGCGCCCGCGCATTTCACGCTGCTGCGCCGTGCTGTCGAACAGCACCGTGCTCGCGCGCACGAGCGGTGGATTGACCGCCGTGCCGCCGGCGTAGGCCGGCGCCTTGCCGGCGCGCAGCAGCCGGGTTTGCGGGTTCCATTGCGGAGCCGGGGGAAATTCAGGATTCATGTTGCAGGCCGTGTGACAAGGGATACAGCCTATTCCACCTTGGCGCCGGACAGCTTGACCACACGCGACCAGCGGTCGATGTCCTGGCGCAGCTGGGCCGCAAAGGCTTCGGGCGTGCTGGCCACGACCTCGCTGCCGCCCTCGACGATCAGGCGCGTCACCTCGGGCATGCGCAGCGTGCGCACAATGGCTTCGTGCAGATAGGCGACGCGCTCGGGCGATGTGCCCGCCGGGGCGAAGAAGCCATACCAGTCCTCGAAGCGGGCGTTGCGGTAGCCCAGTTCCTCCAGCGTCGGCACCTTGCCGAACACGCCGATGCGGCGCGGGCTGGTCACGGCCAGCGCGCGGATCTGGCCGGACTGGATCATGCCCGCCACCGAGGAGGTGGACGTGATCAGCACATCCACCTGCTGGCCCAGCAGGTCGTTGATGGCCGGACCGGCTCCCTTGTAGGGCACATGGGTCATGGGCACGCCGTTTTCCTTGGACAGCACCACGCCCACCAGGTGCGACAGCGTGCCGTTGCCGGGCGTGGCGTAGGTGACGCGGCCCGGCGCGCTCTTGCTGCGCTCCGCCAGGTCCGCAAAGCTCTTGAGCGGCGATGCCGCCGGCACCACGATGGCCAGGGGCGCGGCATTGATCTGCGTGATGGGCACGAAGTTCTTGAGCGGATCGAAGCCCGGCGCGCCATACAGCGTGGGGTTGACAGCCATCAGCGACACCTGGCCCGTGAGCAGCGTGTAGCCGTCGGGCTTGGCCTCGGCCACGGCCTTGGCGCCGATGTTGCCGCCGGCACCGCCGCGGTTTTCCACCACGGCCGGCTGGCCCGTGACTTCCGGCAGGCGCGTGGTCACCCAGCGCGTGCTGGCATCGTTGCCGCCGCCGGGCGGGAACGGCGAGACAAAGCGTATGGGCTGGGCCGGAAAGCCGTTGCGCGCAGCCAGCGGCTCGGCAGTTGCCTGCGAGAGCAGGGCCAGGGCCGCGAGGCTGACGGCCAACATCCTAGCCAGAGTGGGGATTGCGAACATGTCTTGTCTCCTGTCGTTATGTGATCTGATTGATGGCGCTTTACAGCAGGTCAGCGATGCATGGCGCAGCCTTTGCAACTGGCGTAACTCAGGCCAGGGGCACCAAGCAAGGGCCGCCCCGCAGCGAGGGTGCCGTCCCCCTCCCGCGCAGCGAGAGAGGGGGAAGCAGCGCAGCCGCTCAGGGGGAGCTTCATGCCGCCCCTGGCAGGCGGAAAGCCGCCAGCTCCTGGGCATCGAGCTGCGCCACAAGTCCGGTTTCCCAGGCCAGGTATTGGCGCGCCGCCTCCTTGTTGCCATCGTGCCGGTCGTGCACGAAGAACAGGTAGTCGATGCATTCGGCATCACCCGGGCTGTCGGGCGTGGATTCGACCGGCAGCCCGGCCTGCCGCCAGGCGGCCATGCCGCCGGCCAGCAGCAATGGCGGCTGCGGCAGCTCCAGCGCGGCCCATTGCGCCAGCGCAGGCTCATCGGCAATCAGCACCACCTGGCGCGGTTCGCCCGCCAGGTCCTGTGCCAGGCGCGGGCGTATGGACCAGCGCGCACCGGTGGCGTGGCCGGCCCGGTACTGCATGCCCGGCCGCAGGTCCACCACGGCCACCTCGCCCTGCCGCATGCGGCGGTCCAGCTCCTGGGCCGTGATCGTGGCCAGCGCGGGCGCCTGCGCCGGCACAGGCTCCTCCAGCGCCAGCCCGCTTTGCAGGCCACCGCGCAGCGCGCAGGCGTCATGTCCCATCTGGCGCAGCCAGCTCGCCACCACGGGCGCGCGAAGGCCGAAGTCGCCGCCGTCGCTGTCGAACAGCACCAGGCGCGCGCCACGCACGCCCACGTACTGGTCGCCGGCCTGCATCAGCTGGCCGCCCGGCGTGTGCTGCGCGCCGGGCAGCGTGCCGGCCCTGAATTCCTCGGGCGTGCGCACATCGCAGAGGAAAAGCGTGCGGTCCGCATCGCTGCTCCACTGCCGCACGGTTGCGGCGTCCACGCAGGGCACCTCGAAGCGCCGCGCCAGCTGCTCGGCCTGAGCGCGCAGCGCCGTGCTGCCGGAATCGTCGCCATATCGGCGCGTGCCGCCATGCTCCAGCGGCAGATCGGCCAGATACCAGCCCTGGGTGCCGTTCTCCAGCGCGTAGACCGGATTGGGAATGCCGAGGTTGATCAGCGTCTGCGCACCGATGATGGAGCGCGTGCGGCCCGCGCAGTTGATGACGATGGGGGTGTGCTCATCGGGCACCAGGCTGCGCACACGCAAGGCCAGCTCGCCGTTGGGGCAGCAGACGGCTTGCGGAATGTTCATCTTGTGGAATTCCGGGACCGGCCGGCCGTCGAGCACCACCAGCGGCTCGCCTGCCGCCTGCCGCGCCGCCAGCTGCTGCGCCGTGATGCGCGGCGTGCCATAGGCATGCTCGGCCAGCTCGCCGAAGGTCTTGGACGGCAGGTTCACGCCGGCGAACAGCGCATGGCCCGCCGCGCTCCAGGCCCGCGTTCCGCCTTCAAGCACGGCAACCCGGGAATAACCCAGGGCCTGCAGCCGCTGCGCGGCGCGCTCGGCCACGCCGGCGCCGGCAGCGTCGCCGCCGTCATAGACGACGACACGCACCTGGCGGCGCGGCACGAGGCGCTCTATTTCCAGCTCCAGCCGGCTGTAGGGCAGCGGCGTCGCATAGAACAGGTGCGACTCGCCGTACTGGCCGTGCTCGCGCACGTCGAGCAGGGCGATCTCCCGGCCGTCGTGAAGCCAGGATTTGAGGGTGGTAGCGTTGACGAAGGTGGTCATTGCGAAATTTCGGGCAAAGCTGCGCCCACGCGCCGGGGCGGCACGCTGCGGCAGCAGGAGGAAATGGAAAAGAAGCGGGCTAGCGGCGTGTCTGCACGCCGATGGACATGGTCTGGCAGGTGCCGGCTTCCAGGTCGTAGCTGGTGCGCTCGTTCAGCGTCTCCAGCGCGCGGCCATACATGTGCAGGTGGCGTATGACCTGCTCGCCGCGGATCTCCACCGAGTGGATGTCCTCGGGCATGAGCGCGATGCCCGTGCCGGGCGCAACCACCACCATGCCGGTCTCGCGCAGCGTGCCCTTGCCGGGAACGGAGCCGTCGTCGGTGCGCTCGTAGACACGGTTGTGCTCCGTGCCCTCGACGGCGGCGATGCAGGCCCAGGTCGTATGGTTGTGCGGCACGATCTTCTTGCCGGGGCGCATCACGTTCAGGTACAGCGCATAGCTCTGGTCCGGGTCCTCGGCGATCAGGTAGCGCGCCTGGTGCTCGCCGGCTTCGGGGGCCGGATAGTCCGCCTGCTGCCACAGCTCGCGCCGCGCGGCCAGGCCCAGCAGCTGCTGCAGCACGGCGTCGAGGCTGGCGCGCGTGGCCGGCCCTGCGCCGATGGCGCTCTTCATGGACGAAATGGCCGTATCCACGGCCTGCTGGCGTTGTTCGGTGATCGGGTTCAAGCGGGGCTCCTTCAAGTCGTTGCGTCCACTTTAGCCATGCGGCCCAGGGCCAACAATCCAGGCGGCTCCAATAAATACTTCAATAAAATTGAAGTATGGACACGCTCGACCTGGACCTGCTGCGCACGCTCGCCACCATAGGCGCCAAGGGCAGCTTTGCCGCCGCGGCCGTGCAGCTGGGCCGCACGCAATCCGCGATCACCCAGCAGATGCAGCGGCTGGAGGAAAGGATAGGCCATGCGCTGTTCGAGAAGCAGGGGCGGCAAAAGCGCCTGACCGACCATGGCGAGCGCCTGCTCGGCTATGCGCGTCACATGCTGGCCATCCACGACGAGGCGCTGCGCAATCTGCAGCAGCGCCAGGTGCAAGGCCTGGTGCGCATAGGCGCGCCGCACGACGCGGCCGACACCATGCTGCCGCCCGTGCTGCAGGAGATCGCGCTGAACTTTCCGGGCATGCAGATCGACATCCATGTGGACCGCAGTCCCTTTCTCATGGAAGCGCTGCGCCAGGGCGAGCTGGACATGGCCATTTCCAACCGCGAAGACCCGGGCTTCGAAGGCTTTGTGCTGCGCTCCAGTCCCACGGTCTGGCTCTGCGGCGCAGGCTATGCGCACGACCCGGCCCGGCCCGTGCCCCTGGTCATGGCCGACGGCCCGAGCATCTTCCGGCGCCTGGGCTGCGACGCGCTGGACGCGGCCGGCATCGCCTGGACACCGCGCCACACCTGCACCAGCCTGGTCGGCATCCGCGCGGCGCTGCGCGCGGGCCTGGGCGTCACGGCGCGCGGCGTGGAGCAGCTGGACCCCGGCCTGCGCGTGCTGGGCGCGGGCGACGGCATGCCCGCCCTGCCCGATCTGGTCTACCACCTCTACATCCGCAGCCATGTGGTCAATCCCGTGACCCGCCAGGTGTTCGAAAACCTCAGGGCGCGCGTGCGCCTTTCGGCCGGATAGCGGCGGCGCTCACACGCCCAGGTACTGCCTTCTCACCTGCGCATTGCCGGCCACTTCGGCCATGGGCCCCTCATGCACGATCTGGCCTTTTTCGAGCACATAGGCGCGGTCTGCCACGACCTGCGCAAACGGCAGGTTCTGCTCGCTCAGCAGAATGCCCATGCCCCGGGCCTTGAGCTCCAGGATGGTGCGCGCCATCTGCTCCACGATCAGCGGCGCCACGCCTTCCGAGGGCTCGTCGAGCAGCACCAGATACGGCTGGCCCATCAGCGTGCGCGCCACGGACAGCATCTGCTGCTCGCCGCCGCTCATGCGCCCGCCCGGGCGGTCGGGCATCTCGCCCAGGTTGGGGAACAGCGCGAAGAGCTTTTGCGGCGTCCAGTGCGGCACGGCCGTGCCGTCCGGCCACTGCCGGTGCGGCTGGCGGCCGACTTCGAGGTTCTCGAGCACCGTGAGCTCGGTGAAGATGCGCCGGTCCTCAGGCACATAGCCCAGGCCGCAGCGGGCAATCTGGTGCAGGGCTTTCTTCTCCAGCGCCCGGCCCATGAAGCGTATGCGCCCTTCGCGCCTTGGCACCAGTGCGGCGATGCTCTTGAGCGTGGTGGACTTGCCCGCGCCGTTGCGCCCCATCAGCGCCACCACCTCGCCACGCCCCACGGCCAGCGACACGCCATGCAGTATGTGGGCCGCGCCGTACCAGGCGTTGAGGTCCTCGACCTCCAGCAGCTTCGTGTCAGGGTCGATCATGCGGATTTTTCCAATACCAGGCCCGTGCCCAGATAGGCTTGCTGCACGCGCGCATCGTCCCGGATCTGCTGCGGCGTGCCTTCGGCCAGCAACTGGCCGCGCACCAGCACGGCCACGCGGTCGGCCTGGCCGAATACCACGTCCATGCTGTGCTCGGTGAACAGCACGCCCATCTGGCGCTCGCGCGCGATGCAGCGCGCCAGCTGCATCAGCGCCACGCGCTCGCCGGGCGCCATGCCGGCCGTGGGCTCGTCCATGAGCAGGAGCCGGGGGCCGTGGGCCAGCGCCATGGCCAGCTCCACGCGCTTGACGTCGCCATAGGCCAGCTCGCTGCAGGGGCGGTCGGCCTGGGCCCGCATGCCCACCTGCTCCAGCAGCGCCAGCGCATCGGCGCGGCGATGGGCAGCAGCACGGCTCCACCAGGCAAAGATGCGCCGGTCGGCCGACAGCAAGGCCATCTGCACGTTCTCGGCCACGGTGAGCGAGGCAAAGGTCTGGGCGATCTGGAAAGTGCGGCCCACGCCCAGGCGCCAGATGGCGCGCGGCGGCAGGCCCGTGATGTCGCGCCCGGCCAGCCGCACGCGCCCGCTGTCCGGAGCGAGCTGCCCGCCCACCATGTTGAAGGTGGTGCTCTTGCCCGCGCCGTTGGGGCCGATCAGCGCCAGCAGCTCGCCGGCCTGCAGGCCGAAGGAGACGTTCCGCACGGCCTGCACGCCGCCAAAGGACTTGCTGATGCCCTCGATCTGCAGCAGGCTCATGGCTGTGGCTCCTCTCTTTTTCCAGGAGCAAGCCGCGCCTGCAGTGCCTGGGCAAAACCGGAAATCCCCTGTGGAAACACCAGGACCAGCACCAGCATGACGGCGCCCATCAGCGCGCGCCAGTATTCGGTGTTGCGCGCCACGGTGTCGTGCAGCCAGGTGAACACCGCCGCGCCCGCCACGGGGCCGGCCAGGGTCTGCACGCCGCCCAGCAGCACCATGACCAGCGCATCGACGGACTTGGCGACCGACATGGCATCGGGCGCCACGCCGCCCTTGGAGAACGCGAACAGCGCGCCTGCCAGGCCGCCGAACAAGCCCGCGATCACGAAGGCCGTCCACTGCACGCGGCGCACGTCCACGCCGATGGCATCGGCGCGCAGCGCCGAGTCGCGCGTGGCGCGCAGGGCATAGCCCAGCGGCGAGAACAGCAGGCGGCGCAGCAGCCAGAGGCCCGCGGCGCATACGGCCAGCGCCACCCAGTAGAAAACCGCGCCGCTCGATGCCCACTCCGGCGGCCAGACGCCGGTCACGCCGTTGCTGCCGCCCGTGAAATCGTCCCACTGGAAGACGATGGCCCAGCTGATCTGGGCCAGGGCCAGGGTCAGCATGGTCAGGTACACGCCCGACAGGCGCACGCAGAACCAGCCGTAGAGCAGCGCGCCGGCCGCGGCCACCAGCGGGCCCAGCAGCAGCGCGGCCTCCATGGGCAGCGCCAGCAGGTGCACCAGCAGCGCCGCGCCATAGGCGCCCAGCCCGAAGTAGGCCGCATGGCCGAACGAGTGCATGCCGCCCGGCCCCAGGATGAAATGCAGGCTGGCCGCGAACAGCGCGGCGATGAAGATATCGGTCAGCAGCACGGCGGCATAGCTGCCGACGCCTGCGCCCGTCACCAGCGGCAGCAGCACCAGCGCGGCCAGCAAGGCGATCCAGGCCGCGCTGGCGCCCCGGCCCGCGGGACGCAGCGGCTGCTCGGGTTCGCCGCCGCTGCGCGCCAGCGCCTGGGGCTTGCCCAGCAGCCCCCAGGGCCGCCATACCAGCACCACGGCCATGACCAGGAATTCCACCACCAGCGTGAGCTTGGAAAACGAGATCTCCACGCCGGCGATCTGCTGCACGCCCAGCCAGATGCACACGGCCTTGAGTTCGGCCACCAGCAGCGCGGCGATGAAGGCGCCGGCAATGCTGCCCATGCCGCCGACCACCACCACCACGAAGGCCGCGCCTATGGTCAGCATGTCCATCTCCAGGCTGGCCGGCTCGCGCGGCAGCTGCAGCGCGCCGCCCAGGCCCGCCAGCAGCGTGCCCAGCGCGAACACGGCGGTGAACAGCCACGCCTGGTTCACGCCCAGGGCGCCGACCATTTCGCGGTCCTGCGTGGCCGCGCGCACCAGCGTGCCGAAGCGCGTCTTGGTCAGCAGCAGCGTCAGGCCCAGCAGCACGAGCGGGCCGATGGCCATCAAAAGAAGGTCGTAGGCAGGAAACCGGCGGTCCAGGATCTGCACCGAGCCCTCGAAACCCGCGGCGCGCGGGCCGAAGAGCTCCTCGGGGCCCCACAGCCACAGCGCCGCGTCCTTGATGACCAGCACCAGCGCGAAGGTGGCCAGCAGCTGGAACAGCTCGGGCGCCTGGTAGATGCGGCGCAGCAGCAGCATTTCCACGGCCGCTCCCAGCAGGCCGCAGGCCAGCGGCGCCAGCAGCAGCGCGGGCCAGAAGCCGATATGGGGCGACAGCGCTTCCACGCTGCTGTAGGCGATGAAGGCCCCCAGCATGTAGAACGAGCCGTGGGCGAAGTTGATGGTGCGCGTGACGCCGAAGATCAGCGACAGCCCCACGGACACCAGGAACAGCGACGATGCGCTGGCCAGGCCGTTGAGCAGCTGGGCCAGCAGCCCGGTCGCGCTCATGCAGAGCTCCTTGTCGGCATCCACCTCTCCCTTCAGAACGGGTTCACGATCTCGGACATGAAAAAACCACCTGCGGCAGTGCAGGTGGCCTGGCATTTTCGCCGATGCCCAGTCAGTTCGCGGCCGCAGGCCGCAGCTTCTTCACGTCCTCGTCCGAGGGCTGGTAGTCCTTGCCGTCGGCATAGCGGTAGTCGACCAGCACGCCATGGCCCAGCCTGGCATCGTAGGCCGTCTTGCCCACATAGGCGCCCATGGTGGACTGGTGGTCCTGCGCGCGGTAGGTGATGCGGCCGAAGGGCGTATCCACCTCCAGGCCCTTGAAGGCGGCGATGAGCTTTTCGGTATCGGCGCTGCCGCCGGTCTTGCGCAGGCCCGCGGCAATCGACTGGATGGCGTTGTAGCCCACGACGGTACCCAGGCGCGGGCTCTCCTTGAAGCGCTCCTGGTAGGCCTTGAGGAAGGCCGCATGCTCGGGCGTGGAAATCGAATACCAGGGATAGCCGGTCACGGTCCAGCCCACGGGCGCTTCTTTCTTCAGCGGATCCAGATACTCGGGCTCGGCCGTGAGCAGGCCGACGACTTCGCGGTCCTTGAACAGGCCGCGCGTATTGCCCTCGCGCACGAACTTGCCCAGGTCGGTGGCGAACAGCACGTTGAAGATGGCATCGGGCCTGGCATCCTGCAGCGCCTGCACCACCGAGCCCGCGTCGATCTTGCCCAAAGCCGGGGCCTGCTCGGCCACGAACTCGATGTCGGGCTGCCTTTCCTTCATGAGCTTCTTGAAGGTGGCCGCGGCCGACTGGCCGTACTCGTAGTTGGGATAGACGATGGCCCAGCGCTTCTTGTGCAGCTTGGCGGCCTGCTCGACCAGCATGGCGGTCTGCATGTAGGTGGAGCCGCGCAGGCGGAAGGTGTAGCGGTTGCCGTCGGCCCAGACGATCTTGTCGGTCAGCGGCTCGGAGGCGAGGAAAAAGCGCTTCTTCTGCCTGGCGTAGTCGGTCAGCGCCAGGCCCACGTGCGAGAGAAAGCTGCCCGTGAGCACATCGATCTTCTCGCGCGTGTACAGCTCCTCGGCCGCACGCACGGCATCGCCGGGGTTGGCGTTGTCGTCGCGCGTGACCAGCTGCAGCTTCCGGCCCGCAATGCCGCCGGCCGCATTGACTTGGCTTACGGCCAGCTCCATGCCCTTCTTGTAGGGTTCCAGGAAGGCAGGCTGGGCCTTGTAGCTGTTGATCTCGCCGATCTTGATCACGCCCTGCGCCCAGGCCGGCAGCGCGGCCAGGGTCAGCAGGGGCAGGGTCCAGCGCATCTGCATCGTCACGTTCCTCGTATTTTGTCTGTACTAATACTCAGTTTGAGTATTAATAGATGAAAAAGAAGTGCTGCCTTGCGGAGCACAGGCGGCCATGCTAGTTCAGCGCGCAAATGGCTGTCAAGCCAGGCCGAGCCAGGGCACATGGAGGCGGCGTCATTCTGCTTATCACTAATCAATCTCAAGACATTGGCATGCGATGCACCCATTTGCCGCCATTTCCCGGACAATATAGGTTGTCCCGCTTGGCAAACGGCAGCTATCGCATTAGGCAGTTCCTGCCCGCGTGTTTCGCCACCAACGCCTTCATGGCAATCCGCCGGGCTTTTGCTGCAACGGCAGCTCCGTCTGACCTGCATTGATTTTTTGTAGACGATCATGAGTGCTTTTCTTGAAGAACGCGTGCTGTCGGTCCACCACTGGACCGACCGTCTTTTCTCTTTCACCACCACCCGCGATACCTCGCTGCGCTTTTCCAACGGCCATTTCACGATGATCGGCCTGAAGGTGGACGGCAAGAACCTGCTGCGCGCCTATTCCATCGCCAGCCCCAACTACGAAGAGCACCTGGAGTTCCTGTCGATCAAGGTGCCCGATGGCCCGCTGACCTCCAAGCTGCAGAACATCCAGGTGGGCGACACCATCATCGTGGGCAAGAAGCCCACGGGCACGCTGCTCATCGACTACCTGCTGCCCGGCAAGAACCTGTACCTGATCGGTACCGGCACCGGCCTGGCGCCCTGGCTGGCCGTGGCCCGCGACCCCGAGACCTACGAGAAGTTCGAGAAGGTCGTGGTCGTGCACGGCGTGCGCCACATCAACGAGCTGGCCTACCAGGAACTGTTCGAGAAGGAACTGCCCGAGCACGAGTTCCTCGGCGAGATCGTCAAGGACAAGCTGGTCTACTACCCCACGGTGACGCGCGAGCCCTTCCGCAACCAGGGCCGCATCTCCAACCAGATTAATGCCGGCACCTTCCCGCAGAACATCGGCCTGCCCGAGCTCAACCCCGAGACCGACCGCGTGATGCTGTGCGGCAGCCCCGCCATGCTGGCCGAACTCAAGGAGCTGCTGGAAAGCCGCGGCTTCAAGGAAGGCAACACCACCACGCCCGGCGACTTCGTGGTCGAGCGCGCCTTCGTCGAGAAATAAGCCGGCGTCACGCCCCCGGATGGCAGCCCCGCGCTGCCGCCACCAAAGCCTGCCCGCCTTTGTGCGCGCAGGCTTTTTTGCCGCCGGACCGCATGCGTGGGGCTTTTTCCAGAGCGGCAGCCGCAGGCCTTTCCATAATGCGGCCATGCCCTCCTCGCTGCGCCCCGCCCCGGCTTCCGACCCGCTTGACCGACGCTTCGTGACCGCGCTGGCGCGCGGGCTGGAGGTGCTGTCGTGCTTTCGCTCGGGCGAAAAGCTGCTGGGCAACCAGGACATCGCCAGGCGCTGCGGCCTGCCCAAGTCCACGGTCTCGCGGCTGACCTATACGCTCACCGAGCTGGGCTACCTGATCCATGTGCCCGAGGAAGGCAAGTACCGCCTGGGCACGGCCACGCTGGCCCTGGGCAGCGCCATGCTCTCGCGCCTGGACGTGCGCCAGATCGCGCGGCCGCTGATGCACCGGCTGGCCGTGGCCACGCGCACCGAGGTCGCGCTGGGCACGCGCGACCGGCACAACATGATCTACATCGAGCACTGCCCCAGCCCCGGCTTTGCCCACCGCGACCTGGACATGGGCTCGCGCCTGCCGCTGGCGACCACGGCCATAGGCCGCGCCTGGCTGGCCGCCAGCACGGCCGCCGAGCGCCAGCAGGCGCTGGACTACCTGCGCTCGCATGCGCCCGAGCAATGGCAGGCCGCCATGGCGCAGCTGCCGCAATGGCCGCTGCCCGGCGATGCAAACCGCAGCCAGGTCTGCCACTCCTTTGGCGACTGGCAGAGCAACGTCAACGCCGTGGCCATGGCCTTCTCGCCGGGCCGCGGCCTGCCGCTGATGTCCATCAGCTGCGGCGGGCCCAGCCGCCTGGTCTCGGCCGACTTCCTGCGCCAGCGCGTGCAGCCCGAGCTGGAGCGCATGGTGCGCCGCCTGCAGAAGGCCATCGACCAGGCGGCCTGACAAAACAATAGCTGCCAGCGCTTGACAGTGAAAGGTTTCAAATGGATTTGCATATGAAATCTTCACCTGCCGTGCGCTGGCAGCTATGCTTTCAGCATCTTGCGCGATGGATCAATGCTCGGTCTGCACGGGCTCGATCTTGCCGTTCTTGACCGCGGCGCCGCGCTCGCGGGTCAGGGTGCCGCCCTTAGCATCCACGCCCATCACGCCGCCGGGGTTGACGTCGGCCGCCAGCGCCTTGTAGGCCGCGTCGAGCTTGGCATGGATGGCCTTGGGGTCCGAGGTGGTGCCGGCCAGCTGCATGGCCTTGGCCGTGGCATGCACGGCCGTGTAGTTCCATTGCGCCTCCGAGCCCGGGATGCGGCCCGGATAGGCCTTGCCGAAGCGCTGCACGAAGGCCTGGTTGGCCGGCTTGCTGTCCTCGGAGACCGGCATCACGCCGATGGCGCCCTCGAGCACCTTGTAGTCGCCGCCCAGCACGCGCGCCATCTCGTCGAGCTTGGCCTGGTCCATGATGATGAAGCCGCCCTTGAAGCCCAGCTCGCGCGCCTGCTTGACGACCAGGGCCGTGGGCTCGGAGGCGCCGCCGACGAACAGCACGTCGGGCTTTTCGGCCAGGGCCTTGCTCACGCCGCTGTAGAAGTCCGTGGCGCGGTTGTAGCTCATGGGATTCTCGGCCACCACGGTGCCGCCCAGCTTCTCCCAGCCGGGCTTGAAGGCCGCGGCCCAGGCCTTGCCGTAGTCATGGTCGGCGCCGATCATGGCCACCTTCTTGCCGAAGCGCTCCATCTCGTACTTGGAAAACGGCGTGATGTAGGAGGTGAATTCGGGCGGAATGCGCAGCGTGAGCTTGTTGCCGCGCGCCGTGATCTGGGGCACGGAGCTGTAGGCCAGAACGATGAAGTTGCTGCGCTCGTTGGTGGTCTGCAGCGCGAAGATGCCGCCCGAGTGCGGCACCAGGATGGCCGCAGTCTTGTGCTGCTGCACCAGGCGCTGGGCGTTGATGGCGGTCTCGGACGGGTTGTACTTGTCGTCCAGCGCCACGATCTCGAACCTGACCTTCTTGCCGCCCACTTCGGGGCCGGCCGCGTTGAGCTCGGCCACGGCCATCTGCATGCCGTCGAGCACGTTCTTGCCGTACTGCGCGGCGCCGCCGGACAGCGGGCCCGAATAGCCGATCTTGACCACTTCCTGCGCCAGCGCGGGGCCTGCGGCCAGCAAGGCGCCGGCCAGGGCCACGGCGGTCATGCGGCGGCGGGTGAACAGGGGAAATGCTGTCATGTCTGTCTCCTTTGCAAATGGTCGTGTCGCGTGAAAAAAAACCGTAAAAGGCCACTGAGCGCCGAGCTTTGCTCCGGACACGGCCCTTGCCAGAGACGCCCAGCAAGGGCCTGTGCCGGCCGCGCCGCCCCGCAGCGAGGGCGTCGTCCCCCTCCCGCGCAGCGAGAGAGGGGGGAAGCTGCGCGGCAGCTCAGGGGGTGTCAGGCTCCTATATAAGCCTTGCGGATGGAGTCATCCGCGAGCAGCTCCGCAGGCACGCCCTCGCGCACGATGCGGCCGTTTTCCAGCACATAGGCGCGGTGGGCGATCTTGAGCGCCGCATAGGCGTTCTGCTCGGCCAGCAGCACCGTGGTGCCGGCCCGGTTGATGCGCTGTATGACCTCGAACATCTGCTTGATCACCAGCGGCGCCAGGCCCAGCGAGGGTTCGTCCAGCAGCAGCGCGCGGGGCCGGCCCATCATGGCGCGGCCTATGGCCACCATCTGCTGCTGGCCGCCCGACAGCGAGCCGGCGGGGTCGTGCTGCTTGTCGCGCAGGATGGGAAACAGCTCGAACACTTCCTCCAGCGTCTGCTGGCTGGGGCCGGGGTCGCACCGGTGCACATAGGCGCCCAGCTCCAGGTTCTTGCGCACCGTCATCTGCGGGAACAGCTTGCGCCCCTCGGGGCACTGCACCAGCCCGGCCTGCACGATGGCCGAGGGCTTGCGCCCCACCAGTTCCTGCCCCTGCCAGGCGATGGAGCCGCCCGCGGCCTTGTGGATGCCGCTGGCCGTGAGGAACAGCGAGCTCTTGCCCGCGCCGTTGGCGCCCAGCAGCACCACCAGCTCGCCCTGGTCCGCATGCAGGCTGACGCGGTCCAGCGCCAGGAAGCTGCCGTATTTCAGCGAGACGTTCTCAAACTTCAGCATGCTCGCTCCCCAGGTAGGCGTCGATCACGGCCGGGTTGCGGCGGATTTCCTCGGGCGTGCCCTCGGCGATCTTCTCGCCGTAGCTGAGCACCAGGATCTTGTCGGCCAGGCTCATGATCATGTTCATCTTGTGCTCGATCAGCGCCACCGTGATGCCGTGGCGCACGATCTTGCGGATCAGCTCGGCCAGGCCCTCGGTCTCCTCGGGGTTGACGCCGCCGGCGGGCTCGTCGAGCAGCATCAGCCGGGGATCGGTGGCCAGCGCCAGCGCGAAGGCCACGCGCTTGCGCTCCTCCTGCGTGATGTCGCCGGCCACGCGGTGGGCGATGCGGGACAGGCCCACGAAGTCCAGCGCCTCACGCGCCTTCTCGCGGCACACGCGCTCTTCCTCGCGCAGGCGGCTGGAGCCGCGCAGCACATCCCACAGGCCCGAGCGCGTGCGCAGGCGGTGGCCCACGATGAGGTTGTCCAGCACCGTGGCGCGGTCGAACAGCGAGGTGGTCTGAAAGGTGCGCGCAATGCCCAGCCGCGCCACCTGGTCCGGGCGCAGCGAGGTCACGTCCTGCCCGTCGAAGGTGATGGTGCCGCTGGTGGGCTTGTGCATGGAGCTGATGAGGTTGAAGAAGGTGGTCTTGCCCGCGCCGTTGGGGCCGATGATGGCGTTGACCTTGCCCTCCTCGATGGTGGTGGTGACGTCGTTCACGGCGGCCAGGCCGCCGAACTTCTTGGTCAGGCGTTCAATCTTGAGCATGGGGCTTGCCCTCCTTCGCATCGCGGCGCGCACGCCACTGCAGAAAACTGCCGACCACGCCGTACGGCAGGAAGATCACCAGCGCCACGAGGATCGGTCCGAAGACGATGAAGCGGTACTCCTGCAGGAACTGCAGCGACTGCGTGAGCCAGGGCATGGCGATGGCGCCCAGCAGCGGCCCCAGCACCGTGCCCATGCCGCCGACCATGGCGAAGATCATCATGTCGAAGGTGTGGTGCACGCCGGCCATGTCGGGGCCGATGAAGCGCACGAAGCCCGCGTACATCCCGCCCGCGATGCCCGCGTAGAACACGCTGAGCATGAAGGCCAGCACCTTGTTGCGCATGAGGTTGATGCCCAGGGCCTCGGCCAGCTCGTCGCTGTTGCGGATGGCGATGAAGGTGCGGCCCAGCAGCGACTTGACGATGCGCCGCATCACCCACACCAGCACCACCAGGAAGAAAAGCACGAGGTAGTACAGGCGTACCGGCGTGTCGAAGGTGAGCGCGCCGATGGCCTCGGGCTCGGGGATGCCCATGATGCCCACCGTGCCGTGGGTCAGGCTTTCCCACTTCTCGATCACGAGGAACATGATGTAGCCCACGCACAGCGTGAAGATGGAGAAGTAGTGGCCCTTCAGGCGCAGCGAGACGATGCCGATCACATAGCCCAGGGCCGCGCAGACCAGGCCCGACATGGCCAGCGCGGCCCAGAAGGTCCATCCGTGGTCCACCGTGAGAATGCCCACCGTGTAGGCCCCCACGGCCATGAAGCCCGCGTGCGCGAGGTTGAGCTGGCCCGTGTAGCCGGTGATCAGGTTCAGGCCCAGCGTGGCGATGGCGAAGATGTAGGCCGTGCTCATCACCGTGAGGTGGTAGTCGTTGCCCGCCACCCAGGGAAAGGCGATGGCCGCCGCCAGCAGCAGCGCCCAGGCCAGTCGGCTGTCGATCAGGTTCTTCATCTCAGCGGCTCCTCTTGGCAAACAGCCCTTGGGGGCGCAGCGACAGAATGACGACCAGCAGCACGAAGGCGATGATGTCCTTGTAGTCGGTGGAGATGTAGTAGGCGCCGAAGCTCTCGGCGAAGCCGATGATCAGCCCGCCCAGCACGGCGCCCGGAATGCTGCCCATGCCGCCCAGGATGATGATCACGAAGGCCTTGGTGATGACCAGGTGGCCCATGGCCGGATAGACCAGGTTGATGGGCGCGTACAGCGTGGCGGCCGCGGCGGCCAGCAGGCCCGAGATGGCGAAGGTCATCATGGACACGCGGTTCGCGTCTATGCCCACCAGCGAGGCGCCTTCGCGGTTCTGCGCCATGGCCACGATGGTCGAGCCCGTCACGGTGCGCGTCAGGAACAGGTGCAGGGCCACCATCAGCGCAAAGGCCGCGGCGATGATCAGCAGGCGCTGGGCGGGTACCGTCAGCCCGCCCATCTCGATGATGCTGGTGTAGGGCGTGGGCATGCGCTGGAAGTCCGCGCCCCACAGTACCTGGGCGCCGGCCTCCAGGAACAGCAGCAGGCCGATGGAGGCTATCTTGGGATGCAGCGGCGAAGCCTTGCGCAGCGGGTTGAACACCAGCCGCTCGCTCGCGATGCCCAGTACGGCCACCGCCACCGCGGCCATCAGCAGCGCCGGCCAGTAGCCCCAGCTCCAGGCCACCATGGCATGCAGGGCGACGAAGGCGCCGATCATGTAAAAGCCCCCGTGGGCGAAGTTGGGCACGTGCAGGATGCCGTACACCAGCGTCAGCCCCAGGGCCACCAAACCGTAGATGCCGCCCAATGTCAGCCCATTGAGCACCTGTTGCAGAAAGACGTCCATCACGCCTCCCTGTGCCGGGAAATCCGCCAGCCCCCGGGCCGGCGGATCGAGGTGTTGTCACGCATGCTTGTCTCCCTAGTGGTCCGGAACCTGTTCCCGGCCTCCGCGCGGGGGCGCGAAGCGCGTGGAACCGTTCTCATGCAGTGCGGCTTTTGCGCATCTGCCGGGCCAGCTTAGAGGGCGCTATTTGCGATCAACAAGAGGAAGATTCTGCAGTGCGGAATTCATGGGGCAAACCCCGAGCAATCGGAGGCCCGTGGAGTAACGCAGATGACAGCCCCGGGCGCACCAGGGCCCGGGCCGCCGGTTCACTGCGTGAGCGGCAGCGTGGGGAATTCGGCCGGCAGGACGCCGGCGATGTTGCCGCGCGTGTTCTCCACGAGAAAGTCCAGGAACGCCCGCACGCGCGCGGGCATGAACTTGCGCGAGGGCAGCGTGGCGTAGAGCGTGAACACGCCGCTGGTCCATTGCGGCAGCACATGGCACAGGCTGCCCGCGCTCAGGTGGCGGGCGATCAGGTCCAGCGGCTGGGTGCTGATGCCCGCGCCGTCCAGCGTGGCGCGCAGCAGCGTACCCGTGTGGTTGGCCACCAGCACCGGCGTCACCGTCACGGGGACCTCCTCGCGCAGATCGTCGATGCGGTGCATGTGCAGCAGGTCGCCGCGCGTCAGGTGGGAGCGGCGCAGCAGCACCTGGTGGCCGCTCAGGTCGCTGGGGTGCAGCGGCGTGCCGAACTTGCGCAGGTACTCGGGCGAGGCGCAGGCCAGGCCATAGGTGCTGACGATGGGGCGCGCGATCACGTTGCCGTTGTAGCCCTCGGACACGCTCAGGAAGGTGATGTCGTACTCGCCGATCGCTGCCTCGGTGGCCGATTCCACGAACACGTCGATGATGACCTTGGGGTACTGCGCATGGAACTGCGTGATCAGCGGCGCCAGCACGTGCTCGGCAAAGACCGGGGGCATGAGCACGCGCACCGTGCCCGACAGCTCCACCGTGTGCGCCTGGGCCATGGAGAACGCGTCGTCCACATCGCTGATGATGCCGCGCACGCGCTCCAGGTAGGCCTCGCCGGCCTCGGTCAGGCTCACGCTGCGCGTGGTGCGCTGCAGCAGGCGCGTGCCCAGGTGCTCTTCCAGGTCGGCCACCAGCCGCGTGACGGTGGGCACGGACATGTCCAGGCGCCGGGCGGCGGCGGAAAAGCCGCCTTCGTCGGCCACGGACTGGAACACCCGCATGGTCAGCAAACGATCCATGATGCTTGTTATTGTGGTGAATGAAAAACAATAGCGGCTTGCGCAGGATGGCAGAGCGCGAATGCCGCATTTTTCATATATTTTCGCCCGCGTGACCGGGCTGCGGGCCGTTGCCCTGGGCCGGCTTGTCCTGCGCGTCGCCGTCCCGCCCGCGCCAGAGATGGGCCACGCGCATGTCGCAGCGGCTGCAGGCCTTGGCCGTGGCGGCCGAGAACAGCAGGATGGCCGAGGTGAAGTAGAACCACATCAGCACCACCACCAGCGAGCCCGCCGCACCATAGGCCGAGACCACGGCCGCCGTGGACAGGTACCAGGCCAGCCCCTGCTTGCCCAGCGTGAACAGCACGGCCCCGACCACGGCGCCCCACAGCAGATGGCGCACACGCGGCTTGATGCCCTGGCCGATGCGCATCAGGCCCAGGAACAGGATGACCTCGATGACGAAGGACACGCTTTCGTTGATGACCCGCAGCAGCGGCCCCAGCGGCACCAGCTGCAGCTGGTCTCCGGCCCATTTGGTGACCAGCTGGATCATGGTGGACAGCAGCATGGACACCAGCAGCAGAAAGCCCAGCCCGCCCACATAGGACAGGCCGCGCACGCGCGCCATGGCCAGGCTCCACCAGGCGGCCCGCTGCCGCACCAGCGGGGGCTCGCCCACGCTCCAGAGCTTTTCGAGCGAGGCCTGCAGCTCCACGAACACGCCGGTGGCGCCGGACACCATCATGACCAGGCCCAGCGCGGACGCCAGCGAGCCCTCGTCCGCGCGCCTGGCGCTGGACAGCGCGCCCTGCACCACCTGGGCGACGCGCTCGCCGGCCACGCCCTGCACCTGCCCGATCAGCGTGCTTTCCACGTAGCTGCGGTCCAGCCACCAGCCCAGCAGGCCGACGACCACCACCAGCAGCGGGGCCAGGCTCAGAATGCCGTAGAACGACATGGCGGCGCTCATGCGCGGGCCGCCGGCCTGCAGCCAGAGCTCGGTGGCATCGATCAGCGGCTGCACGGGCCGCAGCAGGGGTTGGGCGCGCCTTTGCAGCGAGGAGAGGTCAAAAGCCATGCCGGCTATTGTCTGCCGCGCCATCTGCGCGGCCTGTCAGAAGGGGCCGCTCCTGGGCCGTCAGAACAGCAGGCTGCGCACCCAGGGCGCGATCAGCACATTGAGCGCGCCGGCGATCATCATCACCAGCGAGGCGACCACGGCCTGCACCTCGCCCGCCTGGCGCGCCTTGGCCACGCCGGCGCCGTGCGCCGCAGCGCCGAAGAGGGAGCCCGCGGCCAGCTTGCTGCGCACCCGGGGCAGCAGACGCAGCACGGTCTCGCCCATGAGCATGCCGCTCACGCCGGTCATCAGCACGAACAGCGCGGCCAGGTCGGTGGGGCCGCCGAGCACGCGCTCGGCCTCGATGGCGAAAGGCGTGGTCACCGAGCGCACGGCCAGGCCCTTTTGCAGCGCGTCCGACAGGCCGAACCAGTGGGCCAGCAGCACCGTGGTGCCGATGGAAACCACGCTGGCCACCACCACGCCCGTGGCAATGGACATCCAGTGCCTGGCCAGCATGCCGCGGTGCTCGTACAGCGGCAGCGCGAAGGCCACCGTGGTCGGGCCCAGCAGCCAGACCAGCCAGTGCGTCTGGGCGATGTACTGCGGATAGCTCACATGGGTGAGCAGCGCCAGGCCGATGAGAACAATGGGCGTGGCCACGATGGGCATGAGCAGCGGATGCGGATGCCGGCGGTACAGCCGCTTGTTGGCCCAGTAGCAGCCCACCGTGGCCAGCAGGGAGACGACGCCTATCACCTGGTTGGAAAGCATGGCTACACCCCCGCGTGGAAAGCCGCCCGGCCCGCATGGCGCGTGGAGCGGCGCCGCGCCAGCCACAGCTCCAGCCGGTAGACGCGGTCCACGGCCAGCGCCGTGGCGGCCATCACGCAGGCCGTGCTGGTGACGATCACGGCCAGGATGCGCCAGCCCTGGTGAAGGATCAGGTCCGGATACTCGGTGACCACCAGCATGGCGGGCACGAAGAACAGCAGCATCTCGGCCAGCAGCCAGTTGGTGCCGCCCTGCAGCCAGCGCGCCTTGACCAGGCCGGTGAACAGCCCCACGGCCAGCAGCGCAAAGCCGATCAGCCCGGCCGGCATGCTCCAGCCCAAGCGCTGGCGCGCCATGTCCACGGCCAGCCAGATCGTGCTCAGCAGCGCGATCTGCAGCACCACCTTGGCGGCCTGCAGGGCTGCGCGTGCCCCGATGGGCAGGCGCGGCCGCCCGCCGGCCGCAGAGTCATCCAATGTTTTCGACATGGATCGAGTATAGGGTTTACACCAATATTCTAAAAATGAATTATTCTCATTTTTTCGATGCAACAAAGGAATATCCATGGATCTGCGCGCCCTGCGCTACTTCATCGAGGTCGTCCGGCAAAACGGCTTCACCCGCGCCGCACAGTCGCTGCACGTCACCCAGCCCACGATCAGCAAGATGGTCAAGTCGCTGGAGGACGAGCTGGGCGGCCCGCTGCTGCTGCGCGAGGGCCGCGGCGTGCAGCTCACCGATGCCGGCCGCGTGGTGTACGAGCGTGGCTGCGGCGTGCTGGACCAGGCCCGGTTGCTGCGCCAGGAGGTGGCCGAGGTGGACGGCATTGCGCGCGGCGAGCTGTCCGTGGGCATCCTGCCATCGTTCGGGCACTACATGGCGCCGGTGATCGCGCGCTACCAGCAGCGCCATCCGGGCGTCACCCTGCAGGTGGACGAACAGGGCGCCCAGGCCCAGCGCCAGCGCGTGCTGGACGGCACGCTGGACATGGCCCTCGGTCTGTTCAACGGCAGCGAAGCCGGGCTGGAGAGCTATACGCTGGCGCGCCAGCACACCCGCGTGGCGCTGGCGGCCCATCGCGTCAGGAATCCCGAACAGCCCATGCGCTGGAGCGACCTGCGCGACCTGCCGTTCGTGCTCTACACCTCGGGCTTTGCGCTGCACGACGCCGTGCTCGAGCAATGTGCGGCCGCGGGCTTCGAGCCGCAGGTCAAGCTGCAGACGCGCTACTGGGACTTCATCGGCGACCTGGTGGCCGCCGACGTGGGCGTGGCCGTGATGTTCGAGCATGTGATCGCCCAGTACGATCCGGCCCGCGTCTCCAGCCGCCCGTTGATCGCCCCGGCGCTGGGCTGGGACGTGGTGCTGATGTGGCGCAGCGGCTACCTGTCGCGCGCGGCGCGCGCCTTCCTGGATTGCGCCCGCGAAATCTATCCGCAGCAGCCCTGAAAAAAGCATAGCTGCCCGCACTGGATGGACAAGCGCTTGCGGCATGTTTGGCCTCTGTTCCGCAATATCCGTTCAGCGCCATGCCGCCCTGGCGCAGGCTATGCTCGCGCTCCCATGCCTTCCCGTTTTCCACCTCCTTCCCGCCGCCCTGGCCGCCTCCTGAATGCGCCCGCGGCCGGGCCGCAGGAGCCGCTGCGGCTGCTGTGCTTCAACAAACCTTACGGCGTGCTCAGCCAGTTCACGCCCGAAGGGCGCTGGCAGGGGCTCAAGGACTGGATCGCCGTGCCCGGCGTGCACGCGGCAGGCCGGCTGGATGCCGACAGCGAAGGCCTGCTGCTGCTGACCAACAACGGCCCCTTGCAGGCCCGCATCGCCGATCCGCGCCACAAGATGGAAAAGACCTACTGGGTGCAGGTCGAGGGCATTCCCGACGAAGCCGCGCTGCAGGCCCTGCGCGACGGCGTACAGCTGCGCGACGGCATGACGCTGCCGGCCAGGGCGCGCCGGCTGGAGCCCGCGCCCGCGCTGTGGGAGCGCGAGCCGCCGATACGCGTACGCCAGAACATTCCGGACTGCTGGATCGAGCTTGTCATCCGCGAGGGCAAGAACCGGCAGGTGCGCCGCATGACGGCCGCCGTCGGCCATCCCACGCTGCGGCTGGTGCGCGTGGCCATAGGCCCGTATTCGATCGACGGGCTGGCGCCGGGCCAGTGGAAGGACGCGGCGCCGGCCTGAGCCGTTCAGGCCTTCTTGAGGAATTCGGACTTGAGCAGCATGGAGCCCAGCTCGGTCCTGCAGTCCACGTTGTGGCCGTCTGCGCCGTCGACCAGGCGGATGCCCTTGATCTTGCTGCCCTTCTTGAGCACCGAGGACGAGCCCTTGACCTTGAGGTCCTTGACCAGGATCACGGCATCGCCGTCGGCCAGCGCATTGCCGTTGGCATCGCGCACGATGCCGTCGCCCGCGCCGGCGTCGCCCTCTTCCTCAGCGGCCTGCACAGGCCATTCGAAGGCGCAGTCGGGGCAGATATAGCTGGCGCCGTCGGCATAGGTGTTCTCAAGGCCGCACTGGGGGCAGGCCGGAATCGTCTGGGACATGGGAGGACCGGGAAGCAGTGAATGGAAAAGGGCGCGAAGCGCGCCCGACCCGGTGATTGTCGCCGCTGCGGGCCGGCCGGGATCTTTCCGCGCCGGAAACACCGCCCCGCCCGGGGCAGTGCCTGCACATATGCGGCAGAGATGTCAGGAGCAGGCCTTGTTGCGCGAGGCATGCATGCCGGCCGCCTTGGCCTCGGCCTCGGTCATGTACTTGCCGTTCTTGGTCGTGCCGTAGTAGCGGTCGCCCTGGCAGTGGTAGACCTTGGTGTTCTCGTTGGCCCAGACCATGCCGGGGCCGCCGCCGGGAGCCGGGGTCGCGGCAGGTGCCTTGGCCGACTTGGCGGCCGGCGCGGCCGCTGGGGCTGCCGCCGCTGCGGGGGCCGCGGCCTTGGCTGCCGGAGCCGCTGCGGCAGGCGCGGCAGCGGGAGCCGCGCCGGCGGCCTTGGCCGTGGCGTCCTTGTCTATGCCCTTGTGCCCCTTGCAGGCGCCCTTGGACGTGGCCGCACTCGTCGTGCTGCCGTCCTTGCACACAAAGGTCTGCGTGCCGGCCGCTGCCGGCGCCGCCGGGGTCTGGGCAAAGCTTGCAAACGAACCAGTCATCAAGGCCGAGGCCAGCCAAACTTTCCAGATGTTGCGCATAGATCCGCTCCTAGCGAGGTCTTCGTCACAAAGGCGTGACCCGCACATGCTGCTACGAGCGCCGGCAAACGGCAAGCCGGCCGAAACCGGGGAAAACCGCAGGACACAGCCGGGGAAACCGGCGCTCCAGGTCTACAGCGACCGGCCCAGCTTGCGCAGGAAGCGCTCGCAGGCATCGAGCTGGGACAGCTCCACGAATTCGTTGGGCTTGTGGGCCTGCTCGATGGAACCCGGGCCGCAGACCACGGTGGGAATGCCGGCGTTGTGGAACAGGCCGGCCTCGGTGCCATAGGCCACCTTGCGCTTGTCCTGGTCGGCCGTCAGCGCGCGCACCAGCTGGGTGATGGCGGCCTCTTCCGAAGCCTCGAGGGCCGGCGCGCTGGCACCGGCCTCGATATCGATGCGCGCCTCGGCATATTCGCTGCGCATGCGCGGCAGCAGCTCTTCGCGCACATAGGCCTCGACCTGGCTCTGGATGCCGTCCACCGACATGCCCGGCAGGTTGCGGAACTCGTAGGCGAATTCGCAGAACTCGGGAATGGTATTCACCGCAATGCCGCCCTGGATCTGGTTGGTCGTCATGGTGGTGAAGGGCACGTCGTAGAACTCGTCGTACGGGCCGTGCGCCTTGAAGTGGTCGGCGATGTCGCGGATGCGGCAGATCAGGCGCGCCGCATACTCGATGGCATTGCTGCCGCGCGGCGTCAGCGAGGAATGCGCGGCCTTGCCGTGGACGCGGCAGCGGTACAGGTTGATGCCCTTGTGCGCCACCACCACCTGCATGCTCGTGGGCTCTCCCACGACACAGCCGTCGAACTTCGCGCCGCGCAGCTTGAGCGCGTTGATCATCACGGGCGCGCCCGCGCAGCCAACTTCCTCATCATAGGAAAAGGCCAGGTGGATGGGCTTGGCGCGCGGCATGGCCAGGAACTCGGGCACCAGCGCCAGCGAGGCGGCGATGAAGCCCTTCATGTCGCAGCTGCCGCGACCGTACAGGCGCGCTTCGCGCTCCACCAGGGTGAACGGGTCGGTGTCCCACTGCTGGCCGTCCACGGGCACCACGTCGGTGTGGCCCGAGAGCACGATGCCGCCTTCGGTGCTGCCGTCCTGCGCAGGCAGGGTGGCGAACAGATTGGCCTTGTCGCCATCGGGCGAGCGCATGAGCTCGGCCTGTATGCCCTGGGTGGCCAGCGCATCGCGCACGCATTCGATCAGGGCCAGGTTGGAATTGCGGCTGGTGGTGTCGAAGGACACCAGTTTCTCCAGCCATTGGCGGGTGTTCATCCAAGTCATGTTCGTTCTCTGAATCCTGCACCTTCCTGATGGGCGGGAAGCCGGCGGCGCCGCTGCGGTCAGTGCTTATGAAAAGTGTAAGTGCTCTCACCTATGCTGTAAGGCAAACGCAAAGGCCACCATACTGGCTGTCGGCCTTTGCGGTCCCGCCTCCGCGCCCCTTTCAACAGGACAACCCAAGTGACAACGCACACCGTATCGAAGCGCAACATCGTTGCCGCCGTGATTGGCAATGCCCTGGAGTGGTATGACTTCCTGGTCTTCGCCTTCATGACACCCATCGTGGCCAAGCTGTTCTTCCCCAGCAATCCCGACAATCCGGACGACAACATCAACCAGATCCTGATGACCACGGCCGTGTTCGGCGTGGGCTTTTTCATGCGTCCGGTGGGCGGCATCCTGCTGGGCCTGTACGGCGACCGCAAGGGCCGCAAGGCCGCCATGGTGCTGGTGACCATGCTGATGGCCGTGGCCATCGCACTGATCACCCTGGCGCCGACCTATGCGGCCGTGGGCATCCTGGCGCCGCTGTTCATCGTGCTGGCCCGCCTGCTGCAGGGCTTTGCGGCCGGCGGCGAATTCGGCACCTCCACGGCGCTGCTGATCGAGCTGGCGCCGCCCGGCAAGCGCGGCTTCTACGGCTCCTGGCAGATGACGGGCCAGATGCTGGCCCTCTTGATCGGCGCGGCCACGGGCACGCTGATCACCGAGCTGTTCACGCAGGAGCAGCTCATGGGCTGGGCCTGGCGCCTGCCGTTCGCCGTGGGCCTGCTCATCGTGCCGGTGGCCATCTACATCCGCCGCCACGTGGAGGAGCCCGAGGTCTTCAAGCAGCTGCAGGCGGAGCAGCAAAGCGGCAAGGTGCGCCAGATGGGCCTGCTGGAAATGCTGCGCACCCATGCGCGCGAGACCCTGGTGGGCATGGGCCTGGTGGTGACGGCCACGGTCTCCATCTACATCACCTTCACCTACCTCGTGACCTACTCCACGGTGACGCTCAAGCTGCCCATACACGACGCCTTCCTCGTGCAGATGGCGGGCGCGGCGCTGATGGTGGTGCTGATGCCGTTCATGGGCGCGCTGTCCGACCGCATCGGCCGCCGCGGCATGACCATTGCCTCGCTGATCGGCTACCTGGCCGTGCTCTACCCCATGTACTCCTGGCTCACCGATGGACCCACGGTGCACAAGCTGCTGGTCACGCAGATCGTGGTCTGCCTGTTCGTGGCCATGTTCTTCAGCGTGTTCAGCACCGTCATGGCCGAGCTGTTCCCGCCCCATGTGCGCTCGGTCGGCATGTCCATGGCGTACAACATCGCCGTCATGGTGTTCGGGGGCTTCGCCCAGTTCATCGTCACCTGGCTGATCCGCTCCACGGGCTCGCCCATGGCGCCGGCCTTCTACGTGATGTTCGGCGTGGCGCTGGGCGCCATTGCCTCGTTCTTCATCCACGCCCGCGCCCACGAGCAGAGCTGAGCGCCGGCCCGCGGCAGCAGCCGCACCCGCCAAAAGCCAAGGCACATGCCTTGGCTTTTTTTCATTGCCGGCCGCCGCTTCCTCGCAGGGACGGCGGCCCCATGCAGCGGGGACGCAGGGCGCCATTTCATTTCCCGCCTAAAAAAGGCAAGGCTCTTTTGCCGCGAAGCCGGTGCGCGGCCCAGGAAACCCCTATGTTTTTCTGCAGGCCACTTGTCTACATTCTTGTATGCAACGACAAGATTTCCTTGCATACAAGATTAGCCAACAGCAGAGGCAGACATGCGCCGTTTTGCAAAATCACTTTTCGGGCAGGTAGTGATCGCCCTTATCGTCGGGGTGCTCGCCGGCCTCCTGGTTCCGGAGTTCGCCGTCAAGCTCAAGCCGCTGGGCGACGGCTTCATCAAGCTGATCAAGATGATCATCCCCGTGCTGGTGTTCTGCGTGGTCGTGCACGGCATCGCCGGCGCTGGCGACCTCAAGCGCGTGGGCCGCGTGGGCGTGAAGTCGCTGATCTACTTCGAGGTGCTGACCACCATCGCGCTGGGCATGGGCCTGGTGCTGGCCTTCGTGTTCGAGCCCGGCGTGGGCATGAACGTGGACACCAGCAAGCTCGATCCCTCGGCCATGGCGGCCTATGCCAGCAATGCCGACAAGCTGACCAGCGGCGGCACGGTGGAATTCCTGATGAAGCTCATCCCCGGCACCGTGGTGGAAGCCTTCGCCAAGGGCGACGTGCTGCAGGTGCTGCTGTTCGCGGTGCTGTTCGGCTGCGCGCTGACCCTGCTGGGCGAGCGCGGCAAGCCCGTGTCGGACCTGGTGGACACGCTGTCCATGGTGCTGTTCAAGATCATGGGCATCATCATCAAGCTGGCGCCGCTGGGCGTGCTGGGCGCCATCGCCTTCACCGTGGGCCAGTACGGCATCGGCTCGCTCAAGCAGCTGGGCATGCTGGTGGCGCTGTTCTACGTGGCGGTGCTGATCTTCGTGTTCGTGGTGCTGGGCCTGGTGATGCGCCTGTCCGGCTTCAGCCTGATCAAGCTGCTGCGCTACCTGCGTGAAGAACTGACCATCGTGTTCGCCACCACCTCGTCCGACAGCGTGCTGCCCCAGATCATGGCCAAGCTGCGCAACATGGGCGTGCGCGATTCCACCGTGGGCCTGGTGATTCCCACCGGCTACTCGTTCAACCTGGACGCGTTCTCGATCTACATCACGCTGGCCGCCGTGTTCATCGCCCAGGCGACCAACACGCCCATCAGCATGGCCGACCTGCTGACCATCCTGGCCATCGCGCTGGTCACCTCCAAGGGTGCGCACGGCGTGCCCGGTTCGGCCATCGTGGTGCTGGCCGCCACGCTGCATGCGATTCCCGCCATTCCCGCCATCGGCCTGGTGCTGGTGCTGTCGGTGGACTGGTTCATGGGCATCGCCCGCGCGCTGGGCAACCTGATCGGCAACTGCGTGGCCACCGTGGCCATCGCCGCCTGGGAAGGCGACATCGACCGCGAGCGTGCCCATGCCGTGCTCGACGGCCGCCTGCCCAAGGATGCCGATGCAGGCTGAAGCTTAAGGCGCAGCGCGGGCGGCATCCGGGGCGGGAGGCTCCGGATGCCGCTTCGCCTTTTCCCATTCAAGAACATATCCACGCGTTTCCGATTCCCATGCTCAAGTCCCTGCGCACCAAAATTCTCCTGATCAGCACCGCCACCGTGGTCTGCGCCCTGGCGGTGACCGGCGCGGCCACCTATGCCATCACGCGCGCCAGCACCTTCCAGACCATCGAGCAGGACCTGGATGCCATCGCGGCCGGCAACGCCATGGCCATCGACCAGTGGGTGGCCTCCAGGGCCATGGCCGTGAATGCCGCCGCGGCGGTGATCGAGCATGGCGATCCGCAGGGCTTTGCCGCGCACCTGGGGCAGGCCGGCGGCTTTCCCGTGACCACCGTGGGCTGGGAGGACAAGAGCTTCAAGACCACCACGCAGGCCGCCGCAGGCTACGACCCCACGGCCCGCCCCTGGTACAAGACCGCCGTGCAGGCCGGCAAGCTGGCCGTGACCAAGCCCTATGGCGACTCCACGACAGGCCAGCCCTTCGTGGCCTTCGTCGCGCCCATGCTGCGCAACGGCGCGCTGCAGGGCGTGCTCAACGGCGCCGTGCCGCTCGCGGGCGTGCGCGACGTGGTGGCCGCCATCCATCCCACCCCCAGCAGCCTGGGCTTTGTGGTCGGCGCCGACGGCCAGGTGCTGGCCCATGCGGACAGCAAGCGCATGCTCCAGCCGGTATCCGAGATCTCGCCGCTGCTCACGCCGGCCGTGCTGGCCTCGCTGGCCGGCTCCACCCAGCCGCTGGAAGCGGAACTCGACGGTGCCGCCAAGCTGCTCAGGGCGCGACCCATCCAGGGCACGGACTGGCTGCTGGTGGTGGCGCTGGACAAGGCCGAGGCCACGGCCGGCCTGCGCAGCGTGCTCGGGACACTGGCCGCCGCCATCGTGCTGCTGGCGCTGATTGCCGCGGCTGCGGCCGCCACGCTGACCGCCAAGTCCTTCCGCCGCCTGTCCCAGGTGCGCGACGCCATGGACCGGATCGGCTCGGGCGGCGGCGACCTCACGCAGCGCCTGCCCGTCAGCGGCCAGGACGAGGTGGCCCAGATCGCCTCCTCCTTCAATGCCTTCGTCGAACAGATCGGCACCGTGCTCAAGGACGTGCGCGGCGGCGTCGAATCCATGAAGACCGCCACGGACGAAATCAAGGCCGGCAACCAGGACCTGTCCAATCGCACAGAAAGCTCGGCCAGCCATCTGCAGGAGACCGCGGCCTCGCTCTCGCAACTCACCGCCAACGTCAAGCAGTCCGCCGAAGCCGCGGCCCAGGCCACGCGCCTGGCGCATTCGGCACGGGAATCGGCCACCCGGGGCGGCGCCGTGGTCGCCGGGGCCGTGAGCACCATGGACGACATCTCGGGCGCATCGGCCAGGATCGGCGAGATCATCGGCGTGATCGACTCCATCGCCTTCCAGACCAACATCCTCGCGCTCAATGCGGCCGTCGAGGCCGCGCGCGCCGGCGAGCAGGGCCGGGGCTTTGCCGTGGTGGCCTCCGAGGTGCGCAGCCTCGCGCACCGCAGCGCCACGGCGGCCAGGGAGATCAAGGAGCTGATCGATGCCTCGGGCAGCAGCGTGGCTGCCGGCACCGAGCGCGTGCATGCCGCAGGCGCCACCATGCAGGAAATCGTCTCCAGCATCCAGCGCGTGGCGCAGATCATCGGGGACATCAGCGGCACGCTGACCGAGCAGAGCGTGGGCATCGGCCAGATCAACCAGGCCGTGGCCGAGATGGACTACGCCACGCAGCAGAACGCGGCGCTGGTGGAGCAATCCACGGCGGCCTCGTCCGTGCTCAACGAGCAGGCCCACCATCTTTCGCGCACCGTGGCAGGCTTCACGCTGGAGCCGCAGGCCGGCCCTGGAGCACTGAGCATGGCGTACTAGCAAGCCCTGACTTTACGCGCAGCGGCGCATCATCGCTTAATCTTGAACCATGAGCAGCAACCAGACACAGATCGCCCATCAGGTAGTGGAATCCATCCTGGCCAAGAAGCTGGCCCCCGGCGAGCGCCTGGGCGAGCAGGAGCTGGCCGACCTGTTCGGAGTGAGCCGCACGCTGGTGCGCGAGGCGCTGATGCAGCTACAGGCGCGGGGCTTCGTGGAAGTTCGCCCGCGCCGCGGCTGGTATGTCGTGGAGCCCTCGGCCGCCGAGGCCAAGGATGCCTTTTCGGCGCGGCGCATCATCGAGACCGGCATCCTGCAGGAGGCCGGCAAGCCGCTGCAGCGCGTCATCACCCAGCTGCGCCGTCACATCGCCCAGGAACAGAAGGCGATCGCCGGCGCCGACAACGCCATGCGCGCCTTTCTGCTGGCGGACTTCCATGTCTGCCTGGCCGAGCAGATGGGCCACAAGCTGCTGGCCGACACGCTGCGCGACCTGACGGCGCGCACCACGCTGGCGGCCACGCTGTACCAGTCCACGCACAGCGCCAGCCAGTCCTGCGCCGAGCACGAACGCATCGTCGCGGCGCTGGAGCGCGGCGACACCGAAGAGGCCAAGGCCCTGATGCTGGAGCACATAGGCACCGTGGAGCAATCGCTGGAAATCACGCCCGTGCCGCCCAGCGATGCCAGCGGCTGGCTGCGGGCCACGCTGGCTCCCGTATCAAAACGATAGCAGACTACGCGCTTTCAATAAGGCTTTGATGGCGATTCAGCCTTTTTCTTCGATCTGAAGATCAGGGTATAGCTGCGCCATGACCTGGCCCAGGCAGTCCTGCAGCAGGCGGGCCACCCTCTCCTCGCCCTCCTCGCCGCCCTGCTGCGGCGCGCGCAGGGCCTGCCAGCATTGCGACCACTGCGGCGCATGCGCGGCCACGGCGGCCTGCACCGCCTCGTTCCAGCGCTGCGGCGCGGAAGGACTCGAATAGCGCCCCCGGCCGCGGCCGAAATGGGAGATCACCAGGTACTTGAGCAGCACCAGGCCCGCCAGCGCCGTCAGATACTCGCCCGAGAGCTGGAAGCGCTGCGCATCGCGGTCCAGCATCTTGTTGCTGCCCCAGGCGGCGCCGGCAAACGTCACGGCGCCCACCAGGGCCCCCAGCAATGCCCCCGTGCCCAGCGTCAGTCCGCCGGCCACCAGATCGGCGCCCAGCCCCGTGGCCGCGCCGGCCGTGAGCGCGCCCCACAGGCTGGCGGCCTTGGGGTCGACGGGCGCGCTGATCTGCAGCTGGCTGCGCAGCTGCTCCTGGATCTGGCTGGCGGCCAGCCCGTCCAGCCGATGCAGTTCCAGCAGGCGCTGCGTGGACTGCACATCGGCCTGCTGCACGGACTGCAGCAGCTGGCGGATCGCGGCCTGGGCCCGGGGGTCCGAAGGCAGGTCCGCGTCCTGCACCGCCCCCTTCGCGCCCAGCGTGGCCGCCACCTTGCCGCTCACCGATTGCCAGGCCCGGGCCAGCAGCTTGCCCTGGGCCGGGTCCAGGCTTTCCTGCAGCTTTGCCGTGCCCAACAGCTGCCGCGCCAGCGCCTGCAGGCTTTGCTGCTCGCACTGCCGCTGCTGCAGTTCGCGCGCCTGCAGCAGGCGCCGGTAGGCCGGCTGCTTGGCCGCCGGCAGCAGCGGTGCGATCGCCTGCATCATGTGCCGCTCATGCCACCAGCTGCGCGTGAAGGCATCCAGCACCAGCACCTCGCGCACCGTGTCCGCAAAGCCTTGCGTGGCCTTGCGCCAGCGCTGCAGGTCGGCCTCGGTCTGCGCCTGCGAGGTGTCGCTGCCGATCTGGTTGAGCAGCACGATGACAGGCTTGTCCATCCACCGCAGAATCTGCATCTCCGCACTCCAGTAGCCCGCATCGGCCGGGTCTTCGGCGGCATTGACCAGATAGAGCATCACGTCCGCATGGTCGCGCGCGGCCAGCAGCGCGCGCTGGCTCAGATAGAAAGGCCGGTCGCGCCAGCGGTCCCAGACGTTGGAGAGGAACCAGCCCAGCGGATTGCCGTGCTGCCGCAGGCGCTCGTACAGCCGCACGGAATCGCCGAAGCCCGGCGTATCCCACAGCCACAGTTCGTCGCCTTGCTCTGTTTGCTGCAGCAGGTAGCGCTCGGACCGGCTGGTGATGTGGGCCGCGTCCTCGATCTCGCCCACGTCGTCGGCGGCCAGCGTGCGCGTCAGCGTGGTCTTGCCGATATTGGTGTGCGACAGCAGGCACCACTGGATGCTCCGGCCCTCGCCGGCCGCGGGCGGCGCAGCAGGCGGCAAGGGTTCGCCCCTGTGCGTTTCCGCGTGGTTTTCCGTGCTCATGGCCGCGCTTCCTCGCCGGTAATCACCTGGGCCGTCAGGCCGCCATCGCGCGCATGCTGGCGCACAAATTCCTGCCACAGATGCTCGCGTTCGCGCACGCGCGCCGGGGCACCGCTGTTGCGGGCCACAAAGTCGGCAGCCCAGAGCCAGACTTCGGCATGCACGCCCCAGCGCTGCTGTACCTGGGCCAGCAGCTGGCCGTGGATCTCGGCCTCGGGCGTGGCCGCCATATTGAGCAGCAGCACCTGCTGCGCGCCCTCGGAGGTGGCAGCGGAGGCCGGCAAGGCGCCGCCATAGGCCAGCGTGGGCAGCAGCACCAGCTGCGCCCCGGCGCCATAGCGCTGCGCCACATGGCGCTGCAGCCCGGCCTGGCGCTGCGGCGTGATTTCCAGGCTGTAGGGCAGCACCTGCAGCACCGTGGCGCGGCCTGCCCAGTCGCGCTGCAGCTTCTGGAAATACGGCTGCTGCAGCGGCAGCGCCATATGGCCGGCAAGCCAGCGTGCGCGCAGGGCCTGCCACAGCGCCAGCAGCAGGCGCGGCGCCAGCACGGTAAGGGCCAGCAGCAGCGTGTAGCGCTGCACCCAGCGCTCGCCTTCCATGAGCGGGGCCTGTGCCACGCCCCCTGCGCTCGCCCAGCCCTGCAGGGCGCGGATCTCGTCCAGGCTCCAGGGCGCCGTGCCCAGGAGTTGATGGACCGGCGCGAACAGCAGGTTCAGGCAGGACTGCACGGCAGCGGGCGACAGAAAGGTGCTCTCCCAGCCCACCAGATAGGCCCGGGTCAGGCCCGTGACCCACAGCGAAGCCAATGCTCCCGCAGCCAGCATGGCCGCTCCCAGATGCAGGCACATCAGCCACTGCGCCCGGCGCGGACGCTGGCTGAGCTGCCACCAGTTGCGCTCGAAAGTCAGCGCCATCTTGCGCAGGCCCGTGCCGGCCAGCTGCATCTTCTTCGGCTGCAGCTTGTGCAGCCAGCCCTCCGGGCCGGAGGCGGCCGGTGCGGCAGCCACGCCCTGCACCGGCATCAGCGGCACGGCCACCGCCGGCTTGCGCCGCAGCAGGCCGCGCAAGCCATTCAATACCAGGAGCACATAGACCAGCAGATTCCACAGCACCACGGCGATCAGCGAGGGCGAGAGCAGGTCCACGCGATGCGGATCGGTGATCGCATGGCCTGCATAGCCCACCGCAAAGGCCGCGGCCAGCACGCCCAGCACTGCCCAGCGCGAAACCCCGGCGGCCTGCGCGCGCAGCGCCCGGATTTCTGCAGGCAGTTGCGCGGCCGCGATGACGCGCAGTGCCCGCTCCTGCAAAAAGGCGGTGAACGCCGCGCGCTGGGGCGCACCGCTCTTGCCGTTCTGGCCGCTTTTTCCCAGGGCATGCAGGCACTCCTGCGTGATGGCGTCGCAGCGCGCGGCCGTGGGCAGGGCCTCATGGGGCGGCGCGGTTTCTATGGCATGGGCGAAAACGATGTCGCGGAGGGCGCTGGCTTTCATGCCGCTATTGTGTTGCAGCCCGCAGTGGCATGCGGTATTCGCAAATTCATGAGCACGCAGCGCTTTACAGGCAAGCGTTTCAAGCGTTTTTCATTGCCAATCAGCGTCCTGTGGTATGAATGCGCTTTCGCGCCATATCCACAATCCAGGAGACAACAGATGACCCAGAATCCCGCCGCCATGCCCGATGCCAGCGGCTTCTTCGGCCCCTATGGCGGCCAGCTGGTGCCGCCCCATCTCAAGCAGGCCATGGACGATATCGCCGCCGCCTATGCGGAGATCGCCAAGCGGCAGGATTTCCAGGACGAGCTGGCCCAGCTGTTTGCCGACTACGTGGGGCGGCCCAGCCCCATCTTCCATGCCCGGCGCCTGTCCGCGCAGCTGGGCGGCGCGCAGATCCACCTCAAGCGCGAGGACCTGAACCACACGGGCGCGCACAAGATCAACCACTGCCTGGGCGAGGCGCTGCTGGCCAGGTTCATGGGCAAGAAGAAGGTCATCGCCGAGACCGGCGCCGGCCAGCACGGCGTGGCGCTGGCCACGGCGTGCGCGCTGGTGGGCATTCCCTGCGAGATCCACATGGGCCAGGTGGACATCGAAAAGGAACACCCCAACGTCACCAAGATGCGCATCCTGGGCTGCAAGCTGGTGCCCGTCACGCGCGGCGCAGCCACGCTCAAGGAAGCCGTGGACAGCGCCTTCGAGGAATACCTCACCAACCCCACGGACTACATCTATGCCATCGGCTCCGTGGTCGGTCCGCACCCGTTCCCGATGATGGTGCGCGACTTCCAGTCCATCATCGGCCGCGAAGCCCGGGAGCAGTTTCAGGCCAAGTACGGCCGGCTGCCCGACCATGTGGCCGCCTGCGTGGGCGGCGGCAGCAATGCCATGGGCATGTTCACGGCCTTCCTCGGCGACGAATCCGTGCGCCTCGTGGGCGTGGAACCCTCGGGCGAGGGCACGGACCGCCCCGGCCGCCATGCAGCCACGCTGACCATGGGCAAGCCCGGCGAAATCCACGGCATGAAGTGCTACGTGCTGGAGAACGCCGACGGCACGCCCGCCGCCGTACACAGCATCGCCTCGGGCCTGGACTACCCGGGCGTGGGGCCGCAGCACAGCTACCTCAAGGACCTGGGCCGCGTGCAGTACGAAATTGCCAGCGACAAGGAATGCCTCGACGCCTTCATGACGCTGTCGCGCGTGGAGGGCATCATCCCCGCGCTGGAGAGCGCACATGCCGTGGCCTGGGCCATGCGCGTGGCGCCCACGCTGCCCGGGGACCGGCACATCCTCGTCAATCTCTCGGGCCGCGGCGACAAGGATGCCGACTACGTGGCCAAGGTGCTGGGCATTTGATCCCCTGGCGCCTGCACCGCTGCCATCTCCGTGTCACGCCCCTGACATGCTTTGCGCCTAGGGTCCAGGGCGGCACGCACTCCAAGCTCCCACCAGACCACGCATATTCCATGAAACCATCCATGCCCCAGTTCCGCCTCTCCACCCTTGGCGCCATGCTGCTCTCCGCACTGGCCCTGTCCGCCTGCGGCGGCGGAGACGGCCCCCAGGAAATCCGCTACCAGACGCTGGACGGCAAGCCGCCGCAGGTGATCGCGCACCGCGGCCTGTCCGGCCTGTATCCCGAACAGACCCGCATGGCCTACGAAAAGGCCGCCGATGCGGGCGCGGACATGCTGGAGCTGGACATGCACATGACGCGCGACTGCCAGCTGGTGGCACGCCACAATGCCTGGCTCGGCGACAGCACGAATGTCGCCGAGGTGGCCAAGACCAATGCCGGCGTCGCCGCGCGCAAGCGCACCACGCCCGGTGTCTGGGTCGACGTGAAATACCCGGTGAACGGCCCCGCCGACGGCCCGGCACGGTACCTGAGCGACCAGCTCGACGCCCACGACCCCAAGTCCGTGCTCAAGCCGCTGGTGGTCGACGGCGAGGACCATACCAACGACTGGTCCATCAGCGACTTCACGCTGGACGAGCTGCGCACCCTGCTGGCCGGCACCATCCTGGACAACGCCAGCGAACGCCCCACCGAATGGAACGGCAAGCTGCCGCTGATCAGCGCCCAGGAGGTGATCGACATCGCTGTGGCCAAGGGCAAGGAGCAAAAGCGCAGCATCGCCGTCTATGCGGAAACCAAGAACCCGTACTGGAACAACCAGCAGGCCATTGCCAACGGCTGCGGCGCGCCGGGCTCGCGCCCGTTCGAGGACGCGGTGATGGCCCTGCTCAAGAAGAACGGCCTCAACACCAAGGATGCACCCATCTACATCCAGAGCTTCGACCCCGAGAGCCTCAAGTACCTGCGCAAGGCCGGCATGCAGGCCAAGGGCGTGCAGCTGATCGACGGCAACGACATCAACTATCAGGACGGCTCCATGGTCTACATCACCAATGATGAATGGACCTTCATCAGCGGCCGCCCCTACAGCTGGACGCTGGCCGGCGATGCGCGCACCTTCGGCGCCATGCTCACGCCCGCAGGCCTGGCCGAGATCAAGCAGTACGCCGACGGCATCGGCCCCTGGAAGCCTGAAGTGCTGGCCCATTCCGTCGTGCCCTACAAGGCCGGTGCCGGCCTCAAGGACGTGAACACGCTCAAGGATACCGGCCTCATCGCGAATGCGCACAAGGCAGGCCTGGTGGTGCACAGCTTCACCTTCCGCAACGAGCCCGGTCGCCTGGCCGGCATCTACAAGGGTGACCCCGTACAGGAATTCCTGGCCTATTTCCGCCTGGGCATCGACGGCGTGTTCACCGACTTCACGCCCACCGGCGTGAAGGCGCGCGAGGCCTATGAGCAGGAACTCAAGGCCAAGCCGTTCTGACACCGGCCTGCGCCCATAAGAAAGCCACCGCGAGGTGGCTTTTCTTTTTATGCTCAGCCCAGATTCGGCGCCAGCAGGCGCCGCAGCTCCTCGATGTCCATGCCGCGGCGCTCGGCCATGTCGGCCAGCTGGTCCTCGCCGATCTGGCCCACGTTGAAATACGTAGCCTCGGGGCTGCCCAGGTAGAAGCCGCTCACGCTCGATGCCGGGAACATGGCCAGGCTGTCGGTCAGCTCCATGCCGATCTCCCTGGCGTCCAGCAGCCTGAACAGATCGATCTTGGCCGTGTGGTCCGGGCAGGCCGGGTAGCCGGGCGCGGGGCGTATGCCCTGGTACTGCTCCTTGATGAGCTGCTCGTTGGTCAGCTGCTCGTCGGCCGCGTAGCCCCACAGGTCCTTGCGCACGCGCTCGTGCAGGCACTCGGCAAAGGCCTCGGCCAGGCGGTCGGCCAGGGCCTTGAACATGATGCCCGAGTAGTCGTCCAGCGCGGCCTGGAACTCCTTGTCCTTCTTCTCGGCGCCGATGCCGGCCGTCACGGCAAACAAACCGGCGTAGTCCTTGATGCCGGATTCTTTGGTGGCCACGAAGTCCGACAGGCAGCGGCTGGGCCTCATCGCGCCGTCGACCATCTGCTTCTCGGTCTGCTGGCGCAGGCCGTACCAGGTCATGAGCTCGGTGCTGCGCGACTCGTCGCTGTAGAACACGATGTCGTCGCCCACGCGGTTGGCGGGATACAAGGCCATCACGCCGTTGGCCGTGAGCCAGCGGCCCTCGATGATCTTCCTGAGCATGACCTGCGCATCTGCCAGCACCTTGCGCGCCTCGGTGCCCACGATCTCGTCGTCGAGGATGGCGGGGTAAGGCCCGGCCAGGTCCCAGGTCTGGAAGAACGGGCCCCAGTCGATGTACTGGGCGATCTCGGCCAGGTCGAAATTCTTGAACACGCGGCGGCCCAGCACGCGCGGCGCCACGGGGGGGTGGGCGGCGAAGTCCACGGGCGTGGCATTGGCGCGGGCCTGGGCCAGCGGCCACAGCGGCGTCTTCTTCTTGTTGGCGTGCTGGGTGCGCACCTTGTCGTAGTCGGCCTGCAGCTCGTCCAGGTAGGCCTGCTTGCCTTCGCCCAGCAGGCTCTGCGCCACGCTCACGCTGCGCGAGGCGTCGGGCACGTAGACCACGGGGCCGTCGTACTTGGGCGCGATCTTCACGGCCGTGTGCACGCGCGAGCAGGTGGCGCCGCCGATCAGCAGCGGAATCTTCCTGATACGGAAGTACTCGTCCTTGTCCATCTCGCCGGCCACGTACTGCATCTCTTCGAGGCTGGGCGTGATCAGGCCAGATAGGCCGATGATGTCCGCGCCCTCGGCCTTGGCCTTGGCCAGGATCTCGTGGCAGGGCACCATCACGCCCATGTTGATGACCTCGAAGTTGTTGCACTGCAGGACCACGGTGACGATGTTCTTACCGATGTCGTGCACGTCGCCCTTGACGGTGGCGATGACGATCTTGCCCTTGCTGGACACGTCCATGCCCGCGGCTTCCTGCTGGCGCTTTTCCTCCTCGATGTAGGGGATCAGGTGGGCCACGGCCTGCTTCATCACGCGCGCGGATTTCACCACCTGGGGCAGGAACATCTTGCCGGCGCCGAACAGGTCGCCGACGATGTTCATGCCGTCCATCAGCGGGCCTTCGATCACGTGCAGCGGGCGACCGCCCCCTTGCACCACGATCTGCTGGTAGGCCTCTTCCGTGTCCTCGACGATGAAATCGGTGATGCCGTGCACCAGCGCATGCGACAGGCGCTCGCCCACGGTCTTGGGGGCGTCCGGGGTACCGCGCCATTCGAGCTTCTTGCTGTCGTCCTTGGCCGCGCCCTTGGCGGCCTCGGCGATCTCCAGCAGGCGCTCGGCCGCATCGGGGCGGCGGTTGAGCACCACGTCCTCCACGCGCTCGCGCAGCTGCGGCTCCAGGTCGTCATAGACGCCGACCATGCCGGCGTTGACGATGCCCATGTCCATGCCCGCCTGGATGGCGTGGTAGAGGAACACGGTATGGATGGCCTCGCGCACCGGGTCGTTGCCGCGGAAGGAAAAGCTCACGTTGGACACGCCGCCACTGACCTTGGCACCAGGCAGGTTCTGCTTGATCCAGCGCGTGGCCTCGATGAACTCCACCGCGTAGTTGTTGTGCTCCTCGATGCCGGTGGCCACGGCGAAGATGTTGGGGTCGAAGATGATGTCCTCGGGCGGAAAGCCCACCTCGTCGACCAGCACGCGGTAGGCGCGCTCGCAGATCTCGATCTTGCGCCGGTAGGTGTCGGCCTGGCCCTGCTCGTCGAAGGCCATGACCACGGCGGCCGCGCCGTAGCGCTTGATGAGCCGGGCCTGGCGCTTGAATTCGTCCACGCCCTCCTTCATGGAGATGGAATTGACGATGCCCTTGCCCTGCAGGCAGCGCAGGCCGGCCTCGATCACTTCCCACTTGGACGAATCCACCATCACCGGCACCTTGGCGATGTCGGGTTCGGAGGCGATGAGGTTCAGGAAGCGCACCATGGCGGCCTTGCTGTCGAGCATGGCCTCGTCCATGTTCACGTCGATGACCTGGGCGCCGTTTTCCACCTGCTGGCGCGCCACCGACAGCGCTTCCTCGTACTGTTCGTTGAGGATCATGCGCGCGAACGCCTTGGAACCCGTGACGTTGGTGCGCTCGCCCACATTGACGAACAGCGTGCCTTCGCCGATGAAGACGGGCTCCAGGCCCGACAGGCGCATGGGGGGAATGGAAACGGGGGACGCAGCAGACATCACGCTCACCTGTAGAAAACCAAGACAGAAACAGGACAGGTGAGCGCCGTTGTGAATGCAGGGCGGCATGCAGGGCCGCCGCTTCCGAGCCTGACGCCGCGGCTCAGACCCTGACGGGCTGGCGGGCGCTGCAGCGCTCCTCGGAAGAGAGCGCTATTCTAGCGCGCGCCTCCGGCAGCTGCCGCCCCGGGGCTTGCGCAAAGCACCTGTGACCATCCGTCCTGCAGCGTGGAGCCGGGCGGCTCAATCGTCGTCATCGTCATCGCCATGGCGCCAGTGGCGATGGTGGTGCCTGCGCCAGCCCCGGTCCCACCGTTCCCAGCGGTCGTCGTCATAGCCTCGCCATCCCGGTGCATAGACGGGCTGCTGCGGCATGACCACCACCGGGCGCGGCGTGTAGACGGGCCGGGGAACCACATAGGCTGGCGGCGGCATATACACGGGGGCAGGCGCCACCATGACGGGGCCCGGCACGCCGATGCCGATGTTCAGGTCCACCCTGGCAAAGGCACCGGTGGCCGCCATGGCCAGCAAACCGGCGAAGGCGAGCTTTCTGTAGTTCATCTTGACCTCTCCGGCGATGCGCAGGCATCGCCATGACTTGTGGAGATTCCAACGAGACACCAGGCGGCCCGGTTGACTCCCGGTTGTAACCAAATCCGGGAAAGTGAAAGCGCCTGCCCACGCCGCGGCGCGGAGGCGCAACGGGTCATCAGCCCTGCGCCGATGCCGGCAGGCCGAAGATCCGGTCGAACGCCCAGTTGAAGGCAAAGGTATAGACCATGAAGAACACCAGGAGGCCGGCTTCCATCACCGCCGCCTGCCACAGCGACACCTCGAACCACCAGGCCATCAGCGGGATCAGCATGGCGGCAATGCCTCCCTCGAAGCCGATCGCATGCACCACGCGGCGCAGCACGGAACGGCCCTTGACGCTCTGGCGCGCCTCCCATTTTTCAAACAGGTAGTTGAAGCCCAGGTTCCAGCAGATCGCAATGGCCGACGCGGCCACGGCCATCACGCCGGATGCGCCGGCTTCCTGGCCGATGGCCATGAAGATCAGGCTGGAGACGGCGATGGCGATGGCCTCATACAGGGAAACGTAGATGACGCGGCGCTTGGGGCCTTGCAGGCCGGTGGCCTGCCGGGAACCGGACGTGCGGGAAGCGCTGGAAACCGAAGACGACGCAGCGGCGGCCGCTGCGGTGGAAACAGAAACTTGTTGAGACATGGGATGCAGTGTATGTTCTGAAAATTGAAGATAAAAGTCAGCTTCTTTCAGTTTTTCTGACAAGTCCAAGCCATGCCCTTTGCCGCCGATCAGGTACCCCTGTTTCTGGCCGTGCTCGATGCCGGCTCTTTCTCCGCGGCCGCGCGCCGGCTCGGGCGCGTGCCTTCGGCCGTCAGCATGGCCATTGCCCAGCTCGAAGCCGAGCTGGACCTGCAGCTTTTCGACCGCAGCGGGCGCGAGCCCGTGCCCACGGCCGCCGCCCGTGCGCTGGAGCCCCAGGCCCGCCTGCTGGCCGAACAGCTGCAGCAGCTCAACTGGCAGGCCAGCGCCTTGCACCAGGGTCTGGAAGAACGGCTGACCTTGGCCATCGCGCCCGAGCTGCTGTCCACCCACTGGACCGGCACGCTGGCCCAGTTGGTGCAGGAATTCCCGGCCCTGCCCGTCGAGGTGCTGGCCGCCCCGCAGACCGACGCCCTGGAACTGCTGCATGCGGGGCGCGCGCACCTGGCCCTGGTCTTCGAGCGCCCCGCCATCGATGGCCGCGAAGGCTTCCAGGAAATGGGCCGCGAAACCCTGGTGGCCGTGATGGCGCCCGGCTTTGCGCCGTGGCAGCAGGCCCGCACGGAGCATGGCGCCCAGGCCCGGCTCACGGTGGAGCAGCTGGCCGCCGCGCGCCAGGTGCTGATGGCCAGCCGCGACCCCGCCCAGATCGATACGCGCTTTGTCTTTGCCCAGCAGCGCTGGCGCACGGACAGCCACCAGGCGGCGCTGTCCCTCATCAGCGCGGGTCTGGGCTGGGGTTGGCTGCCCCGGACCCTGGTCGAACCCCATATCGCGGCCGGCAGCCTGATGGAGATACCCGTGCAAAGCCTGAGCAACGGCACCACGCTGTTCGTGGACTGGGTCTGGTCCAAGGAGCGCCCGATGGGACTGGCGGCGCGCCGCTTCGTGCAGTTGCTGCGCGAGCGCCCGCCCGACACGGCATGACTGCGGAAGTCGGCTGACGGCGGCGGCACCGAAGCTGTGGCAAAACAGCGCTCGATGCCCCGCACCGCCCAGCGCCCCTTTTTGTTCCCGGAGCCTAAAGCCATGCTGCAAACCCGCAAGACCACCCGGCCGCCCAAGGCGGTGCTGCCCGCCGTGCCGTTTCCCACCAGCGCATCGGTCAAGGCCGCGCAAAGCCCGTCCGGCCCTGTCCGCAAGCCCTCGGGCAAACAGGCTGTCAAGGCAGGCAAGGCCGCCGCACTGCCCGCCCCTTTGCCGCCGTTCGTCAGCCGCGATGCCGCGCTGCAAGTCCTGTGGCAGCAGTGGCAACCCGGTGTGGCGCGCGATGCAGGCCGGGCCGCGGACGCGATGCCACCGCCGATCGACCTGCTCCGCTATGCCCCCGCTTCCAAGCCGTTTTCCTCGGGCAAGGGCAAGGCCCACGACAAGGCGCTGGTCAGCGAACTCGCCCAGGACCTGGACGGGCTGCAGAACGTCTTCTATGCCGATCGCCGCTTCAAGCTGCTGGTCATCCTGCAGGGCATGGACGCAGCCGGCAAGGACGGCACGCTGCGCGGCGTGTTCAGCCAGATGACGCCGCTGGGCGTGCGCACCGTGGGCTGGAAGGCGCCCACCGAGACCGAGAAGGCGCGCGACTATCTGTGGCGCATCCACCTGCAGGCGCCGGCCAGCGGCGAGATCGTGGTCTTCAACCGCAGCCATTACGAGGATGTGCTGGTGCCCGTGGTCAACCGGTGGATCACGCCCGAACAGCAGGCCCAGCGCTATGCGCAGATCAACGACTTCGAGCGCATGCTCAGCGAGACCGGCACCGTCGTCGTCAAGTTCATGCTGCACATCAGCAAGGAGGAGCAGCGCCAGCGCCTGCAGGAACGCCTGGACGACCCGACCAAGCACTGGAAATTCGACGAAGGCGACCTCCAGGTGCGCGCCCAGTGGGACGACTACCAGCAGGCCTACGCCCGCCTGCTGGCGGCCACGCACACGCCCTGGGCGCCATGGACCATTGTGCCGGCCGACTCCAAGACCCACCGCAACCTGATGATTGCCACGCTGCTGCGCGAGGTGCTGCACAACCTCGGTCTCCAATACCCGCCCGGCGCCCCGGCGCTCGACAAGATCAAGGTGAAATAGGGGCGCGGCGCGGCCATGCCGCGCTCACATAAGTGAAGCATGCAGCGCCGGATCCGTATCGATTTGAGAGAGAGATAAACCTGAAATCGTTTCCTGCCCAGCGTAAGACGCTTCCATTTCAGAAGCAAAATCTAGAACTGCCAGCCCAGCTGCCCCAGGCCTTCGAACGCGATATCGAAACGGTCGCCCGCCTGCAGCTTCTGGCAGCCGCACCAGGTGCCCGTGGTCACCACGGTGCCGGCCGGCACGCTGCCGTATTCGGCCGCCACATGCTGCAGCCAGTCCGCCAGCAGCCAGGCCGGATCGCCCAGGCTGTGCGTGCCGGCAAAGCGCGGGGGGTCGCCGCCGTTGACCTGTACCGTACAGACCTGCTGCGCCCAGTCACGGCCTAGCAGCACGCTGGCCGGCAGCCAGGGGCCCAGCGCCAGCCCGCCATGGCACTGGCCGTCGGCCAGCAGCGCCAGCGCCGGTGCCTGGAGGCCGTCGCGCCAGCGCACATCCACCCATTCGATGGCCACGGCCACGCCGTCGATCAGCTCCAGTGCGCCTTGCGCCGTCAGGGCAAGCGCCTGCTCGGCCGTCACTTCGCGGCCCAGGCGCAGGGCCACCTCGGCCTCCACGCCGCGCAGATTGAACACGGCCTGCGGCGCCGGTGCCACGGGCCGGTCCAGGTGCACGCCGTCCTCCGGCAGCGGCACATGCAGCAGGCGTGCGGCGCGGCTGGCAGCGCCGGACTTCCAGTAGCGCGGCGCCCGATCGGCCGGCCACCAGCCATAGGCCCGGGCCAGCGCCCGCTGCACCTGGCGCGCATCGTCCTCGCCGCGCATCAGCGGCGCCACGTCGGCGCCCAGGGCCATGGTCTGCCCGAGCTTGCGCGACCACCACAGCGCATCGGCCGTGGCATAGCTGTCCTCGTGCAGCGCGGGCGCCAGCGTCTTCCAGTCAGGCAGCACATCCTGCTGCTCCTGCAGCTCGGGCGCCAGGCCGATGGGCGGCGTGTTGGCAAAGGGGGCGGGACCGCACCCACTTTTTTCGCATTCATTGTTTTCAGGCATGAAGGCAATGATGGCAAATTTCGTGCATCTATGCGGTTTTCAGGCGCGAATCGGGGCTGCGGAAACGCAGTTTTTTTGCTTATGCACAAAACGCATAAAGCTGCAAGCAACTTGCCTTGGACAGCGGCCGGCCGCCGCTCTAATCTGCTCTACCTAGCCGGTGCCGCCGCAAAACGGCAGCGCCTGTTTCAGTCAACCAGGCAACATCATGCAAGCCAAAGACTCTTCGGCGCCCGCCATGGCGCACGCTCTTCCCTCCTACCTCAACCCCGATCATCTCGGCCCCTGGGGCATCTACCTGCAGCAGGTCGATCGCGTCACGCCGTATCTGGGCTCGCTGGCCCGCTGGGTGGAAACGCTCAAGCGCCCCAAGCGCATTCTGGTGGTGGACGTGCCCATCGAGATGGATGACGGCCGCATTGCCCACTTCGAGGGCTACCGCGTGCAGCACAACCTGAGCCGCGGCCCCGGCAAGGGCGGCGTGCGTTTCCACCAGGACGTGACGCTGTCCGAAGTGATGGCCCTGTCGGCCTGGATGTCGGTGAAGAACGCCGCCGTGAACGTGCCCTACGGCGGCGCCAAGGGCGGCATCCGCGTCGATCCGCGCACCCTGTCCAAGGGCGAGCTGGAGCGCCTGACCCGCCGCTACACCAGCGAGATCGGCCTGCTGATCGGCCCCTCCAAGGACATTCCGGCTCCCGACGTGAACACCAACGGCCAGATCATGGCCTGGATGATGGACACCTACTCCATGAACACCGGCGCCACGGCCACCGGCGTGGTCACGGGCAAGCCCATCGACCTGGGCGGCTCGCTGGGCCGCGTGGAAGCCACGGGCCGCGGCGTGTTCACCGTGGGCGTGGAAGCCGCCAAGCTGACGGGCCTGTCGGTGCAGGGCGCGCGCGTCGCCGTGCAGGGTTTCGGCAACGTGGGCGGCACGGCGGGCAAGCTGTTTGCCGAGGCTGGCGCCAAGGTCGTGGCCGTGCAGGACCATACCGGCACCATTCATAACGCCAACGGCCTGGACGTGCCGGCCCTGCTCGAGCATGTGACCAACACGGGCGGCGTGGGCGGCTTTGCCGGCGCGCAAGCCATGGATGCCAAGGACTTCTGGGGCGTGGAATGCGACATCCTGATCCCCGCAGCGCTGGAGGGCCAGATCACCAAGGACAACGCCGGCCAGATCAAGGCCAAGATGGTGATCGAGGGCGCCAACGGCCCCACCACCCCCGAGGCCGACGACATCCTGACCGACAAGGGCGTGCTGGTGCTGCCAGACGTGATCGCCAACGCCGGCGGCGTGACGGTCAGCTACTTCGAATGGGTGCAGGACTTCTCCAGCTTCTTCTGGACCGAGGACGAGATCAACGCCCGCCTGGTGCGCATCATGCAGGAGGCCTTTGCCGCGGTCTGGGCCGTGGCTCAGGAGCATAAGGTGACGCTGCGCACCGCCACCTTCATCGTGGCCTGCAAGCGCATGCTGCATGCCCGCGAAATGCGCGGCCTGTATCCATAAGCCCCCGGCGCTTTGCACCTTCCCTCTCTCTACGCGCTTCGCGCCAAGGGAGGGGGACGATGCCTTCGCCGCGAGGCGGCTCTTGCTCGGCATCTCTTTGTTGGGGTGTGCCTGTTTTAGCGCGAGCACAACGAAAAAAGCCTTCTGTTTCCAGAAGGCTTTTTTGTTGGTTGCGCGAGAAGGATTTGAACCTCCGACCTTTGGGTTATGAGCCCAACGAGCTACCAGACTGCTCCATCGCGCGGTAATTTCGGGACAGCAACTTGTCGTTGTGTCGATGGACGCAATTGTAGCTGAAATTCTGTTGTCATGCATGCAAGTTATATGAGCTCACTTTTTTCATGGCTATTGGCTCTGAAATTTGTCGTCCGGCCAAAGGCAGGCCAGTCATTCCCGGGCGCCGCAGCTGCCCGAGGCGGCTCTGTATAGTTGCCGCCCATGGCCAAAGACAAAACGACTTTCACCTGCAATGCCTGCGGCGGCACCAGCCCGCGCTGGCTGGGCAAATGCCCCAGCTGCGGCGCCTGGAACTCGCTGGTCGAGACGGTGGCCGACTCGGCCTCGGGCGGCAAGAACCGCCTGAGCCAGCCCCAGGGCTATGCGGGCCTTGCCAATGCCCAGCCCGTCACGCCGCTGTCGGCCATCGAGGCCCAGGACGTGGCGCGCACGCCCAGCGGCATCGAGGAGCTGGACCGGGTGCTGGGCGGCGGCGTGGTCGAGGGCGGCGTGGTGCTGATCGGCGGCGATCCCGGCATAGGCAAGTCCACACTTCTGCTGCAGGCCATGGATGCGCTGCATCGCCTGGGCCTGCCCACGCTGTACGTGACGGGCGAGGAGAGCGGTGCCCAGGTGGCGCTGCGCTCGCGCCGCCTGGGCCTGGAGGCCAGCCAGGTGAATGTGCTGGCCGAGATCCAGCTGGAGAAGATCCTGGCCACCATGGAGGCCACCCAGCCCGCCGTGGTGGTCATCGACTCGATTCAGACGGTGTATTCGGACCAGCTGTCCTCGGCGCCCGGCTCGGTGGCCCAGGTGCGCGAGTGCGCGGCCCACCTGACGCGCGCGGCCAAGACCACGGGCATCACCGTGATCCTGGTCGGCCATGTGACCAAGGAAGGCGCGCTGGCCGGCCCGCGCGTGCTGGAGCACATGGTGGACACGGTGCTTTACTTCGAGGGCGACACGCACAGCAATTTCCGCCTGGTACGCGCCATCAAGAACCGCTTCGGCGCGGTCAACGAGATCGGCGTGTTCGCGATGACGGAAAAAGGCCTCAAGGGCGTGACCAACCCCAGCGCCATCTTCCTGTCCCAGCACAGCGAGCCCGTGCCCGGTTCCTGCGTGCTGGTCACGCTGGAGGGCACGCGCCCCATGCTGGTGGAAATCCAGGCGCTGGTGGACCAGGGCGGCCCGGCCGCGCGCCGCCTGTCCGTGGGCCTGGACCGCGACCGCCTGGCCATGCTGCTGGCCGTGCTCAACCGCCATGCGGGCGTGGCCTGCGCCGACCAGGACGTGTTCGTCAATGCCGTGGGCGGCGTGCGCATCAACGAGCCGGCGGCCGACCTGGCCGTGATGTTGGCAATCACTTCCAGCCTGCGCGGCAAGGCGCTGCCCAAGGGCTTCATCGCCTTTGGCGAGGTGGGGCTGGCCGGCGAGGTGCGTCCCGCGCCGCGCGGCCAGGAGCGCCTGAAGGAGGCCGCCAAGCTGGGCTTCACCATGGCCGTGGTGCCCAAGGCCAATGCGCCCAAGAAGGCCATTCCCGGCCTGACCATCCACGCCGTGGAGCGCGTGGACGAGGCCATGAACATTGTGCGCGGCATGGGGTAAGCGCTTGCTCGCTTTTATAATGGAAGCATGTTGCGCCTGGAATACATGGTTATCAAAGGCAAAAGCCTCTGAAACCCTGCCAAGACAGGTACAAGCAGCTCCTGTTTTTGAAAGCCTCTGTGTTTTGACGCTTGCATGGGCATACGCACTGCCCACAGCCGGCTCCCCCGCCCTCCGTAAGACAATAAGCCCATGAATTTGCGCAATATTCTGGTTCCCCTGGGTCTGATCGTGCTGGTGTTCGCAGCCTTCCGCTCGGCGGGCTGGCCCGGCGTCGCGGCCGTGGCGGGCGGCATTCTGATGTGGGTTCTGCTGCATTTCACGCGCCTGATGAGCGTGATGAAAAAAGCGGCGGACCGTCCCATGGGCTATGTGGGCAGCGCGGTGATGCTCAATGCCAAGCTCAAGCCCAAGGTGCCGCTGGTGCATGTGGTGGCCATGACGCGCTCGCTGGGCGAGCGCCTGTCCGAGGAAGGCCGGGACCCCGAGATCTACCGCTGGACCGACGGCACCCGCTCACATGTCACCTGCGAATTCGTGGGTGGCCGGCTGATGAAGTGGACACTGCAGCGCCCCGTGCAGGACGAGGAGGCCGCCGCCGCACCGGAAACAACAGAGACGACGGACACGCCGCCGAAGGCCTGAGCGCCCTAAAATGGCGCTCTCTGGAGACAGCCGACCGGGCAGGCCCTGGCACCCGGTGTCTGCCCAATGAACACAACCCCAAGAGGATGGTTTTATGAGTCCTGTTGTTCCCTCGATGTCCGACCGCGACGGCAAAATCTGGATGGACGGACAGATGGTGGATTGGCGCGACGCCAAGATCCACGTGCTGACCCATACGCTGCATTACGGCTGCGGAGCCTTCGAAGGCGTTCGCGCCTACGAGACCGAGCAGGGCACGGCCATCTTCCGCCTGCAGGACCATACCAGGCGCCTGTTCAACAGCGCCAAGATCCTGCGCATGCAGATCCCGTTCACCCAGGACCAGGCCAACCAGGCCCAGATCGACGTGGTCAAGGCCAACGGCCTCAAGTCCTGCTATCTGCGCCCGCTGACCTGGATCGGCGACCGCAAGCTCGGCGTCTCGCCCAAGGGCAACACCATCCACCTGATGGTCGCGGCCTGGGCATGGGGCGCCTACCTGGGCGAGGAAGGCATGGAGCGCGGCATCCGCACCAGGATTTCCAGCTACACCCGCCATCATGTGAACATCACCATGACCCAGGCCAAGACGGTGAGCAACTACACCAACTCCATCCTGGCCAACAGCGAGGCGCTGGACGACGGCTACGACGAGGCCATTTTGCTGGACGCCTCGGGCTTCGTCTCCGAAGGCTCGGGCGAGAATATCTTCGTGGTCAAGGACGGCGTGGTCTACACACCCGATCTGTCGGCCGGCGCCTTGAACGGCATCACGCGCAACACCGTGCTGCACATCTGCCAGGACCTGGGCCTGGAAGTCGTGCAAAAGCGCATCACGCGCGACGAGCTGTACATCTCGGACGAGCTGTTCTTCTCGGGCACCGCCGCGGAAGTCACGCCCATTCGCGAAGTGGACCGCATCCAGATCGGCGAAGGCCGCCGCGGCCCCATCACCGAGAAGATCCAGAAGGCCTTCTTCGACATCGTCGGCGGACGCAATCCCAAATACGCGCACTGGCTGACCCCGGTGTAAGAATCCCCCTGAGCGGCTGCGCCGCTTCCCCCCCTCTCTCTCCGGGAGGGGCGGCCCTTGCTCGGCGCCCCTGGCTTGGGCTGCGCCGGTTCCGCGGGCCGCGCATCATTGAAAATCACGAGAAAGATACGAAAACATGAGCACGAACGCCGTTGTCGAACTGGCCGCCAAGGATCTGAACCACCAGGGCGGCGTGTTTTGCCCCAGCCCCAAGGCAGACATGAAGCTGTGGAACAGCCATCCCAAGGTCTACCTGGATGTGGCCAAGACCGGCGAAGCCCGCTGCCCCTACTGCGGCACCACCTACCGCCTCAAGGCCGGCGAGGTGTTTGAGGGCGGCCACTGAAGATGTGGCTCTGGGCCCCGGGGCTTTTCATACCTGCAGGGCCAGCAGCAGCCCGTTCAAGGCCGCTGGAAAGCGCGGTGCCAGATGCTGCCGGGCACCGCGCCGCCATGCAGGCCGAACATTTCCGTGAAGTGCCTGCGCTCTCCTCCGCGCAGCTTCACGATGGGCGCTGAAACCTTCGGTGCCCTCACCAGACACAGCTGCGGGTACAGCAGATACCACTTCCAGCGCAGCGACCGGTGATAGTAGTAGGCCGTATCCTCGGCCTTGTACAGCGCCATTCGGGTGAACGCTTGGCTGCGCAGCACCTTCTGGGCCGTGATGTGGATCAGTAGATAGTGCGGGTCCTCGATGCCCTGCTGCAGGGCCGGCAGATCCTGCTGGCGCTTCAGATACTCCTGCGTCCCCTCCACGACCAGCGCCTGGTGGAATTCCCGCTGCCATGCCGTGATGAAGGCCGAGCCCGGCCGTGCGCCGAACGCCCAGCTCTCGATGACGGGAAGGCGCACCTCGCGCGTGAACTTCTCGAGATAGAAGCCGACGAACTCCACGGCCGCGTCGGGCGGCGCTTGCATCCAGTCCAGCGATGCAGTCAGCAGCGTGCTGGCATCCAGCCAGAAGCCGCCATGGTGCGCCACGAGATACAGGCGCAGCCAGTCCGACTGCTTGGTGGGATGCAGCTGTGCAAACTGTGCCGGCAGATCGCCGGCGGCCACATAGGCTTGCAGATTGCCCGGGTGGACCAAACGCACTTCATAATCCGGGCATTGCAGGCGCCAGCTGTCGATGCACTCGCGCACGAAGGCATCAGGCTGGATCTGGTTCCAGTAGGTCCACAGAATCCTGGGAATGCCCTGGAACTCTTCCAGGACGTGCTCCTTGCCGGCGAGCATGACGGGTGCCGGTGTCGCATAGCCGGCAGAGCCTTTGAGGTTGGAGGGCTGTACAAGCTGCAGAACGCCCTTGAAAAGGCTGGCTGGAATCCGCGTCATGGTGACTGTTTGAGCAGGGTTGGAACGTGTTGACGATCTCCTCGCACCGCGTAGAGATCTTCAACACGCTCTGAAGGTTGAATACACAAATTTCGTCGCAGGCGGATTGTCCGTCAGAACCCATGGAAAACAATTTGGCGGCATCGCACCAGCCTTGCACACAGCGCCCGACCCGGATTCTGCATTTCGTGACCGGCGGCTTTTCGGGTGCGACCCAGGTCGCCATCGATCTGTGCTTTGCTGCCCGGAAAAGCCCGGACATGGACGTCATGCTGGTGCTGCGCCGCAAGCGCAGCACGTCCGATGCCAAGGTCCAGGCGCTGCGCGAGCAGGGGCTGCAGGTCCATGTCGTTTCCAACTGGCTGCATGCCATGACCGTGTGGGAGTTGCGCAAGATCCTGCGCGCCTGGAAGCCCGACGTGGTTTTTGCCCACGGCTTCAGCGACCACATCTGGGGCCGCCGCGCTGCGGTCGCCGAAGGCGTGCCGCGCATCTTCCATGTGGAACACAACTCGCGGGAGCGCTACACGCCGCGCCGCCTGAGGCAGGCTCTGGCCCTGGCCCCCTTCACCCAGGCCAGCATCGGCGTATCGGAGGGAGTGCGCACCAGCCTGGTCCAGCGCGGCTTTCCCGCGGACCGCTGCGTAGCGATCTGCAACGGCATCGACCTGGCGCGCTTTCCGCAAGAGATGCTTCCGGCACGCTGGGAGGATCGCGAAGCCGCCATTCTCATGGCCTCGCGCTTTGCGCGGCAAAAAGACCAGGCCACGCTGATCAAGGCGCTGGGACTGCTGCGCGCGCAAGGCTTGGCGCCGCAGCTGTATCTGGCCGGAGCCGGCCGCAAGCTGCAGCGCACGCAGGCCGAGCGGCTGGTGCAGCAGCTCGGCCTGCAGGAGCAGGTTCATTTCCTGGGCAATGTCTCCGACTTGCCCCAGCGCCTGGCCCGCACGCGGATCTTCGTGCTGTCCACCCACTGGGAAGGCATGCCCCTGGCCCTGGTGGAGGGCATGGCCGCCGGCTGCGCCTGCGTAGGCTCGGATGTGCTGGGGGTGCGCGAAGTCATTGATCATGAAGGCAGCGGGCTGCTGGTGCCGGAGTCCGACGCGCAGGCCATGGCTGCCGCGCTCAAGCGCCTGCTGCAGGAGCCCCTGCTTGCGCAGCGGCTGGGGCAGGCGGCCCGGCAAAAGGCCTTGAGCGCCTATGGCCGGGAGCACATGTGGGAGCACTATCGCGCACTGCTGGCCCAGCCGGTCCGGGACGGTGCCTGAAACCAGGCCGCCGGATCACAGAGTCTCGGACACATGGGGAGCACTGGCTCTATGTCTGGCATTGCCCCAGGTCAGCTGCAGCTTCATCCTGAACTTGCGCAGCCGCTGCATCAGGGATGCCGGTGGCTCCTTCACCTGCCAGATGCTGCTGACCTCGCTGGTGTCGTCCAGGGCGATGACCGAGGGATGGACGCCAAAAACGCGCATGCCGTTCTCGAACCAGAAGCGCATGTCCACATCCACGGGCCGGCCGAAGGGCTGGCGGCTTGCCAGCATCTTGCGCGCGCCGCTGCGGCTGACCACATAGCCGGTCGCAAAACTGGGCACGCGGCGGTAGGTGATCAGTTCGAGCGAGGGCTCCGCCAGGGGGCGCCGGCTGGCGACCTTTTCTTGCGCGCGCCCGAACAGCTTGACCATGTCCCAGCTGCCGGCCGGCAGTGCGGCCACCGCCTGCAGCGCCTGAGGCAGGGCCGGCAGCAGCCGCACGTCGTCTTCAAACACGGCCATGGCGGCCGCATTGCCGTCCAGCAACTGGCGCCAGGCCGTCATATGGCTGCAATAGCAGCCCTTTTCGCCATTGCCCATGGGCTTGAAGTATTGATGGGAATTGAGCGCCGGGTTGAAATGGCGCGCCTGGACTTCATCCGGAAGATCGCTCCACCACACGGCGGGAAGACGGGTAGCCTCCAATCCCAGCCGGGAGAACTGCGCCTGCATGCGCTGATGTCGCTCGGTGTCCTTGGCAAGGTTGATATAAACAATGGGAATGTTGGACATTCGGAAAATCCGACGACTGTTTGGATAGGAAACTTGAGTGAACTCGTATAAGAACTTCTTGGCCGGGGGATTGAATCTCTCGGCATTTTTGTTTTTCGCCCTGTGCCTGGCCGTACCGTCTGGCTACTCCTATGGCTCGGCCATGCTCGCGCTGCTGGCGATTGCGGGGTGCTGGCAAAAAGCTCCACGCGAGGTGCTCTCCCGGGAAACAAAAATCTTACTCGCAAGTCTGTTTCTGACCGGCCTGCTGTGGACGGCGGCATTGGACCGTGCATGGTCGGGCGCGGGCATGGCCTATGGCGCCAAATATGCGCTGGCGGCGCTCAGCCTCTGGGTGCTGAGCCAAAGAGGGCTGGCCGCCGGTGCGGTGATCTGGGGCGTGGCCGCCGGCGCCGTCGGTGCGCTGGCGGTGGCAGCCTACCAGTATCTGGTGCTGCACTGGAACAAGGCCCAGGGCTTCACCAATGCCATCCAGTATGGCGGCATCGCCATGTACCTGGGCATCGCCGCCTGGGCCATGGCGCTGCTGGGACGCTGGCGCTGGCCGCAGCGCGTGGCGCTGGGCCTGTGCGGCGCGTGCGGCGTGCTGGCCGCACTGCTGTCGGAGTCGCGCGGCTCCTGGGTGACCATGCCCCTGCTGCTGGCAGCGCTCTGGCTCATGGCCTGGCGCAATGGCTACAGGCGCATCGCTTCCGTCGCCATCCTGGCCATGCTAGTCGGCGGTGCGGCACTGGTGCTGCCCGCTTACAAGAAGTTCGAACAGCGCGCGGATACCGCTGTCCAGGAAGCCCGGAACTATCTGGCCGAGCCCCAGAAATACGCAGAGACCTCCATCGGCCAGCGGCTGGAGCAATGGCGGCTGGCCATCCACCTGATCGAGGAGCGTCCCGTGACGGGCTGGGGCCTGGAAGGCTATGTCCGTGCCAAGCAGACCATGGTGGACAAGGGCGCTGCACATCCCTCAGTCATGGATTACGGCCATGCGCACAACGAGATCCTGGACATGTGGGTCAAGCGCGGCATGGCCGGGCTGGCGATCCTGCTGTTTTTCTATGCGGCGCCGCTGTATGCGTTCTGGCCCACCCCTTCGCGGCTGGCACGGGCCGATGCCGCGCAGCAGCCGCGGCTGCTGGCGCTCAGGGCTGCGGCCTCGCTGCTGCCGCTGGCCTATTTCGGCTTTGGCTGGACCCAGGTCTTCTTTGCCCACAACAGCGGCCAGATGTTCTACATCTTCTCGCTGGCGGCCTTCTGGGGGGCCATCTGCGCGCTGGACAGAACCGGCGCCCGCACATCCGGCCGCTGAACGGGCTCAGGCCAGGGGCAGGCTCAGCACGAAGCTGGCTCCGCCCTGGCCGTCCAGGCGGCCTTCGCAGCGCGCGCTGCCGCCGTGGCGTTCGGCAATCGAGCGCACCAGCGACAGGCCCAGTCCCACGCCGCCCGAACGTTCGCTGGCGCCGGGCAGGCGGTAGAACTTCTCGAAGATGCGCTCCCGCTGCGCCGCGGGCACGCCGGGCCCGTGGTCTTCCACGCGGATCACGGCCTGCGCATGCTGCCGGGACAGGATGAGCGTGATATCGCCCCGGCTGTAGCGGCGCGCGTTTTCCAGCAGATTGCGCATCGCGCGGCGCAGCAGCTTGGCAATGCCCTGCACCTCCAGCGCGCCGCCGGCCTGCACCTCGAGCTCGGCGCCGATGCGCGCGCACTCCTCGGCGGCCAGTCCGATCAGATCGACGGACTCCACCGTGCCCACATCGACCTCGCGGGTGTCGAGGCGGCTGGCCAGCAGGATCTCGTCGACCAGCTGGTCCAGCTCGTTGATGTTGCGCTGGATCTCGGACTTGGCGCGCGCGCTGACAGGATCTTCGCCCATGAACTCCAGCCCCATGCGGATGCGGGTCAGCGGCGAACGCAGCTCGTGCGATGCGTTCGCCAGCAGCGACTTGTGCGAGGTCACCAGGGCCTCGATGCGCGCAGCGGCCGCGTTGAACTGGTGGGCCAGATCGGCCACCTCGTCATGCCCGTGCTCGGGCACGCGCACCGACAGATCGCCCTCGCCAAAGCGCTTGACGCCGCGCTGCAGGTTTTCCAATCGCTTGAGCAGGCGCCGGATGATGGGAAAGACACCGATCGCCACCGCCACGCCCACCAGGCCCAGCATCCACAGAAAGCCGAACGGCGGCCGCAGCCAGAAGGCCACGGCGCCGTCGCGCGAGGAAGGCCCGCCCCCCTCGCGGCGCTCGCGCGGCGCCATGCGCAGCTCGTAGGTCTGGCCGTCGGAGCCCGCGATCTCGAAACGCAGGCCCTCGCCGGGTGGCCCTGGAATGCGCGAGGCCCGGCCTTCGGTGACCACCTCGCCGAGCGCGTTGCGCAGCACGATCTCGCGCGCCGGCGGCGCGGCATTGTTCTGCACGCGCTGCTCGTCGGCGATCTTCCAGGCCCAGGCCACGGTCAGCGTCAGCACGGCCACGCCGCCCACCACGGCCAGCCAGATGCGCAGATACAGGCGCTGGGAAAAAACATGCAGCAGCTTCATTCACTCAACTCCATCGCTGTCCCGGGGCACGGCTTGGAACCGCCTGCACCAGGCACGGGCTGCCAGCAAGTCCCGCGCAGCGGCCCAGCGGGCGCTAATCCTGCTGCTTTGCAAAAACATAGCCCACGCCGCGCACGGTGAGGATGCGCTTGGGGTTCTTGGGATCGGCCTCTATGGCGGCGCGGATGCGGCCCATGTGCACGTCGATGGAGCGGTCGAACGCCTCCAGCTCGCGGCCGCGCACGGCCTCCATGATCTGGTCGCGCGTGAGCACGCGGCCCGCGCGTTCGGCCAGCGCCACCAGCAGGTCGAACTGGTAGGAGGTCAGGTCGCAGCTCTGGCCGGCCACGGTCACGGTGCGCGCGTCCCGGTCGATCTCCAGGCTGCCGAAGCGCATGGCCGCCGATGCGGGCGCCGGTCCGTCGCTGCCCTTGCGGCGCAGGATGGCGCGGATGCGCGCCAGCAGTTCGCGCGGCTCGAAGGGCTTGGGCAGATAGTCGTCGGCGCCGATCTCCAGGCCGATGATGCGGTCCATGGGATCGCCCTTGGCCGTCAGCATCAGCACCGGCACCTGGGCCGCGGCACCGGACATGGCACGGATGCGGCGGCAGACTTCCAGGCCGTCCATGTCGGGCAGCATCAGGTCCAGGATCACCAGGTCGGGCAGCTGCGCCGAGCCCCCATCGGCGGGCTGCAGGCGCTCCAGCCCGCTTTTGCCGTCGGCCATGTGGGCGACTTCCAGCCCGTTGTTGCCCAGGTAATCACCCACCATTTGCGCCAGGCGGGTGTCGTCTTCAATCATCAGCAGTTGATGCGTGCTCATAGGGGGCAGTGTAGTCATGCTCGCGCCTCGGTTGGGACTCCTCCCTTCCATGCTCCCACGGCTGCGTCAGCCCCGCTTGTCGCCCAGGTAAAGTTCGGTAAACCTCAAAACGATAGCTGGATACGCAGGCCCATCAATCGCTTTCGGCCGTTTTGACTCTGGAAGCCAGATAGATGAGAAGCAGCACGGGAATGCCCATGGCCGCCGTGGCATGGAAGAAGGCCTCATAGCCGTAGGCATCGACGAACGTGCCCGAAAACCCCGCCAGCCATTTGGGCGCCAGCAGCATCATGGAACTGAACAGCGCGTACTGAGTGGCCGAGTACTGCACATTGGTCAGCCCCGAAAGATAGGCGATGAAGGCCGCCGAAGCGATGCCGCCGGCCAGGTTGTCGGCGCTGACCACCCAGACCAGCGCCGTCAGGTCGTGGCCGCGCGTGGCCAGCCAGGCGAACAGCATGTTCGTGGCGGCCGACAGGATGGCGCCCAGCATGAGCACGCGCATCACGCCCCAGCGCACGGCCATGGAGCCGCCGACAAAGCCGCCCAGCAGCGTCATCACCACGCCGAACACCTTGGTGACGGCGGCCACCTCTTCCTTCTTGTAGCCCATGTCCACATAGAAGGGATTGGCCATGATGCCCATGACCACGTCGCTGACCCGGTACAGGCCGATCAGCGCCAGCAGCAGCAGCGCCTGCCAACGGTAGCGGCTGACGAAGTCGGCAAACGGCGCAACCAGCGCGCCCTGCAGCCACTCGCGCAGATTGCGCGCTGCCGGCAACGGCCGGGGGCGGGGTTCGGGCGACAGCAGCACCGTGAGCGCGCCCACCAGCATGCTGGCGGCCATGGCCATATAGGCCACGCTCCAGGCGCCCACCACATAGCCCTTGGCATCGCCCTGCACCTGGGCCGCCACCCACAGCACGCCGGCGCCGGCCCAGATCATGGCCAGGCGGTAGCCGGTCTGGTAGGTGGCCGCCAGCGCGGCCTGGTCCTCCACCGTGGCCGACTCGATGCGGTAGGCATCAAGGGCGATGTCCTGCGTGGCCGAGCCGAAAGCCACGGCCAGCGCGCACCAGACCAGCGGATGCAGCGCGGCGCGGGGATCGTTGAAGGCCATGCCCAGCAGGCCGGCCATGATCAGCCCCTGGGCCAGCAGCAGCCAGCTGCGCCGCCGCCCCAGCAGACGCGTGAGCAGCGGAATCGGCAGCCGGTCCACCAGCGGCGACCACACCCACTTGAAGCCGTAGGCCAGGCCCACCCAGCTCAGATAGCCGATGGTGCTGCGCTCGATGCCGGCCTCGCGCAGCCAGAAGCCCAGCGTGCCCAGCACCAGGAGCGGCGGCAGGCCCGCCGAAAAGCCCAGCGCCAGCATGCGCAGGCTGGTGGGCTCGGCATAGATCTTCAGGGCCTGCGCCCAGCTGCGCCGGTTGCCGCGGTCTTGCGTTTCGGAGGATGCGGAGGAGGAAGATGGGGAAGACGGCTCGGTCATGGTCGTGAAGCTTGCGGCAGCGGCCATTATCGGTTGCCGCTACCATGGCACACGCCGCCCATGACATCCGACCGCTCCGACTCCGCACCCTCCCGCCCCGCGCTGCGCGAGGCCCAGGTCTCCGTGCGCCGGTACAGCGGCGAGCACGAGGCCCATGCCCACGACCACGCGCAGATCCTGTTCGCGCTGCAAGGGCGCATGGAGCTGGAAATCGACGGCCGCCCCGGCTTTGTCGATGCAGCCTGCGGCATGGTGATTCCCGCCGGCACCGGCCACGGCTATCTGGCGGCGCCCCAGACCCGGGTCTTCGTGATCGACGCCCCCGAAGCCGCGGGGCTGGACCGGCTGCGCCGCTTCGCCGTGCCGCCGCCGCTGCGCTTTCCCGTCTCCCACCTGTCGGCCGCCGCGCAGATGGCCCTGGTGCTGCAGGCGCCTTCGCTGCTGGCGCGCCGCGGCATCGACCTGCAGCAGCTGCAGCAGCAGGTGCAGATGGCGCTGCACGAAAGCTGGCCCACGGCCCGGCTGGCGCAATGCGCGCACCTGAGCGTGGCACAGTTCCACGCCCGCTTCGTGGAGCTGGCCGGCCAGACTCCGCAGGCCTGGGTGCGCACGCTGCGCCTGGATGCGGCCAGCCGCCAGCTCGCCCGCGGCGCGGCACTGGAAGCCACGGCCCTGCGCTGCGGCTATGCCTCGGCCAGCGCACTGGCCTATGCGCTGCGGCGCGAGCGCGGCATGACCTCACGCCAGCTGCGCGAGGCAGCGCGCGGCGCATGATCGCGAAGCTGGAAAAAGCCCGCGCCACAGCGCGCAGTTCCAGAGTCTCTCGACATTTGCCCGCGACGCGTGGCCGCAACATCGGGGCACCATGTCCACCCGCACCTCTACGCATCCTGCACCGTCCGCTACCTCCCTTGCCACCGGCCTGGGGCCGGTAGGCCTGGTGCTGCTGGCCGCCATGCTCTGGGGCACCACAGGCACGGCCCAGCACTTTGCGCCAGGCGACCTGTCCGCCTACTGGGTGGGCAGCCTGCGCATGCTGATGGCCGCACTGTTCTTCGGGGTACTGGCGCTTTGCGCACGGCCGCAGGCCGGCATAGCGCAGCCGCGGCAGCCCACCTCGCGGATGGGACCCCGCATCCTTTTTTGCGGCCTGTGCATGGCCGTCTACAACCTGAGCTTCTTTGCCGGCGTGCGCGCCTGCGGCGTGGCGCTGGGCACGGCCCTGGCCATAGGCAGCGGCCCCATCTGGGCCGGCTTCATGCAGGCGGCCGTGCAAAAGCGCTGGCCCGCAGCCCTGTGGTGGCTGGGCACCTGCATAGGGGTGAGCGGTGGCATCGTCATGGCCCTGGCATCGACCGGCGCGGCAGGCGGGCTGCCCTGGCACGGCATGGCCCTGTGCCTGCTGGCCGGCATGTCTTATGCGGCCTATGCGCTGGCCAACCAGGCCCTGGTGCGCGCAGGCCCGGTGGCGCGCGCCAATGCCCGGGTGTTCGGCTGCGCCGCCCTGCTGTCGCTGCCGTGTGCGGCGCTGCTGGGCGGCCCCCTGCACACCACGCCCGAAGGCTGGGCCGTGGTGGCCTATCTGGGCGTGGTGGCCACGGGCTGTGCCTATCTGCTGTTTTCCATGGGCCTGCGCGGCATGTCCGTGGCCACGGGCGTGGCCCTGAGCAAGGCCGAGCCGATCACGGCCTTTGCGCTGTCGCTGGCCGTGGTGGGCGAGCGCCCGGCCTGGTGGGCCGTGCTGGGCCTGGCTGCCGTCATCTGCGGGCTGTGGCTGGTGGTGCGCGCGGAAATGCGCGAAGCTGGCGCTCCGGATTGAGACCTACGCTTGGGCATGGGCGCACGCCCTAAACTGCGCCCATGCCCAAGCACCCCACCGCATCCCATCCCGCCGGCTGCACCTGCCGGCAACGCCGCCAGTTGCTGACGGGTCTGCTCGCCGGTACCGCCCTGGCAACTATGGCAGCGCCGGCCCTGGCCCAGGTCGATGTGGGGCGCGCCTCCTTGCTGCGCAACCTGGTGCCCGCGCAAGCGCTGGAGACCGCCGCCACCGAGCAATACCAGGAGCTTCTGGCCAAGGCGCGCTCCCAGGGCGCGCTGGCCAGCGGCGACGATGCCCAGTTGCGGCGCCTGCGCGCCATTGCCCAGCGGCTGATTCCCTACGCAGGGCAGTGGAACGAGCGCGCGCGCCAGTGGCGCTGGGAAGTCAACCTGATCCGCAGCAGGCAGATCAATGCCTTTTGCATGCCCGGCGGCAAGATCGCCTTCTTCACCGGCATCCTCGACCAGCTGCGACTCAGCGACGACGAAGCCGCCATGGTCATGGGCCACGAAATGGCGCATGCGCTGCGCGAGCATTCGCGCGAACAGCTGGCCAAGAGCCAGGCCACGGGCATGGGCCTGTCCCTGGGCGCGCAGCTGCTGGGCCTGGGCGACCTGGGCAATGCCGCGGCGCGCCTGGGCACGCAGCTGCTGACGCTCAAGTTCAGCCGCAACGACGAGAGCGAGGCCGACCTCGTGGGCCTGGAACTGGCCGCGCGCGCCGGCTACAACCCGCAGGCGGCCGTTTCGCTGTGGCGCAAGATGGGCGAGGCCACGGGCAGCGGCGGCACCGGCTTCCTGTCCACCCACCCCACGGGGCCGGACCGCATACGCCAGCTCGAGGGCAATGTGCCGCGCGTCATGCCGCTGTACGAGCAATCGCGCCGGCGCTAGCAGGTGGCAATTCCTCTTTCGATAGCATTTTTCGCTCCATATCCATTAGTTTCATATGCAAAGAGATCTGAAACCTTTCAAAATCAAGCGCTGGCAGCTCCTGATTTCAAAGCAGCTCTCCACAACCGTGCCAGGCCCGACAATCTATTCCTTCCATACCGTCCAGGCCTGATCCTTCAAGCACCATGCTGACCCACGCCGACATCCAAGCCGCCGCCCGGCGCCTTCAAGGCGCCGTGCTCCAGACTCCCTGCGTCGAATCGCGCACGCTCTCGCAGATCACGGGCGCCCAGGTCTATCTCAAGTTCGAGAACCTGCAGTTCACCGCCTCCTTCAAGGAGCGCGGTGCGCTCAACAAGCTGTTGCTGCTGTCCGACGCCGAGCGCGCGCGCGGCGTGATCGCCATGAGCGCGGGCAACCATGCCCAGGGCGTGGCCTACCATGCGCAGCGCCTGGGCCTGCGCGCCGTCATCGTCATGCCGCGCTTCACGCCCGGCGTGAAGGTGGAGCGCACGCGCGGCTTCGGTGCCGAGGTCGTGCTGCACGGCGACTCGCTGGCCGAGGCCCGCGCCCATGCCTACCAGCTCGCGCAGGAGCAGCAACTGACCTTTGTCCACCCCTATGACGACGAAGCCATTGCGGCCGGCCAGGGCACCCTGGCCCTGGAAATGCTGGAGGCACAGCCCGACCTGGACATGCTGGTCGTGGCCATCGGCGGCGGCGGCCTGATCGCCGGCGTGGCCACGGCGGCCAAGGCCGTCCGCCCCGGCATCGAGGTCGTCGGCGTGCAGACCCAGCGCTTTCCGTCCATGTTCAATGCCCTGCGCCAGGCCGAGCTGCCCATGGGCACATCCACCATCGCCGAAGGCATTGCCGTGACCCAACCCGGCACGGTGACCCAGGCCATCGTGCAGCGCTGCGTGGACGACCTGCTGCTGGTCGACGAAGGCGATATCGAGCAGGCCGTGCTCATGCTGCTCGAGATCGAAAAAACCCTGGTCGAAGGTGCAGGCGCCGTGGGCCTGGCCGCGCTGCTGCGCCATCCCGAGCGTTTCAGGGACAAGAAGGTCGGCCTCATCCTCTCGGGCGGCAATATCGATCCCATGCTGCTGGCCGCCATCATCGAGCGCGGCATGGTGCGCTCGGGACGGCTGGCGCGCATCCGCGTCAGCGCGCGCGACGTGCCCGGCGTGCTGGCCCGGATCACCGCCACCGTGGCCGGCGCCGGCGCCAACATCGAGGAAGTGCACCACCAGCGCGCCTTCACCATGCTGGCCGCGCAGAACGTGGAAATCGACTTCGTGCTGCAGACCCGCAACAAGGCGCACATCGACGAGGTGATCGCGGCGCTGCAGGCCACGGGCATGCAGGTCAGCGCGGCCTGAGCCCCGCGCGGCGATACCGCCCGTCATGGCTTTCCCCTAGCGGCCGGGGGCAGGCCATGCCTAGAATGACCGCAATCCACCCCGCCATCCCCTACCTGCCGTCAGGAGCATTGCACGCATGTCACATGAGCCCGCCATGAACCACGATCCGGAACACCAGGATGCCGTCGATGCCGTGGTGCCCATCATTCCCGTGGTCATTCCCGCCGTCGGGGCGGCCATGATGTTCCTGCTGGCCTTCATCGCCGTGCATATGGCCTGAGACCTCCAGGCCCCTGCACAAACCCGCCGCCGGCGGGTTTTTTCATGCCCGCACACAAAGCGCCCCATACTCTTCAATGCATACTTTGATGCAAAAAATGCATTGTTTATCGTGGCTTTTGCGCTGGTCCTGAAATTTCCCACTCCCTAGAATGGTCGGACCATCGCTGTTGAATGCATGGCTGCTTTGCGCTTTTGAGGGCTAGTGAAGACCCGATTTCAGGCTACGCGGACATGGGTTCGCGGCGGTCTTCAAGCCATTTTCCAAAGGCGCAGCGCGGACGCTGCTTCTTTGAAAACTGGTTTTTCAATTGAAGAAAGCTCCGCGATGAATGCAACCGCAACCCAAGTCCTGGATATCCAGGCGCCTGCCTACGTCAGGAATCCCCAGCTGGTCGCCTGGGTGGCCGAAATGGCCGCGCTGTGCAAGCCCGCCAGGATCCACTGGTGCGACGGCAGCCAGCAGGAATATGACGCGCTGTGCCAGCAGCTCGTCGATGCCGGCACCTTCAAGAAGCTCAATCCCGCCAAGCGTCCCGGCAGCTACCTGGCCTGGACCGATCCCTCGGACGTGGCCCGCGTCGAGGACCGCACCTACATCTGCTCCGAGAAGAAGGAAGACGCCGGCCCGACCAACAACTGGATGGCCCCTGCCGAGATGCGCGCCACGCTGCAGCCGCTGTTCGACGGCTGCATGGCCGGACGCACCATGTACGTGGTTCCGTTCTCCATGGGCCCGCTGGGCAGCCCGATCGCCCATGTGGGCGTGGAGCTGTCCGACAGCGCCTATGTGGCCGTCAACATGAAGCTCATGACGCGCATGGGCCGCGCCGTCTACGACGTGATCGGCGAAGACGGCGAGTTCGTGCCCTGCGTGCATACCATCGGCGCGCCGCTGGCCGCCGGCGAGAAGGACACGACGACCTGGCCCTGCAACAAGACCAAGTACATCGTCCACTACCCCGAAACGCGCGAGATCTGGAGCTACGGCTCGGGCTACGGCGGCAATGCGCTGCTGGGCAAGAAATGCTTTGCGCTGCGCATTGCCTCCACCATGGGCCGCGACCAGGGCTGGCTGGCCGAGCACATGCTGATCCTGGGCGTGACCAAGCCCGACGGCAAGAAGTACCACGTGGCTGCGGCCTTCCCCAGCGCCTGCGGCAAGACCAATTTCTCCATGCTGGTGCCGCCCAAGGGCTTCGAAGGCTGGAAGGTCACGACCATCGGCGACGACATCGCCTGGATCAAGCCCCAGGCCGACGGCAGCCTGCGCGCGATCAACCCCGAGGCCGGCTATTTCGGCGTGGCGCCCGGCACCAACTACCACACCAATCCCAACTGCATGGCCAGCCTCGACAGCAACGTGATCTTCACGAACGTCGCGCTGACCGACGACGGCGACGTGTGGTGGGAAGGCATGGAAGCCGATACCGGCAAGCTGCCCGAGCACCTGATCGACTGGCAGGGCAAGGACTGGACGCCGCAGATCGCCAGGGAAACCGGCGCCAAGGCTGCCCATCCCAATGCCCGCTTCACCGTGGCCGCCACCAACAACCCGGCCCTGGACGAGGCCTGGGACGATCCCAAGGGCGTGAAGATCGACGCCATGATCTTCGGCGGCCGCCGCTCCACCACCGTGCCGCTGGTGACCGAGGCGCGCGACTGGGTGGAAGGCGTGTACATGGCCGCCACCATGGGCTCCGAGACCACGGCCGCCGCGTTCGGCGCCCAGGGCGTGGTGCGCCGCGATCCCTTCGCGATGCTGCCGTTTGCCGGCTACAACATGAGCGACTATTTCCAGCACTGGCTGAACCTGGGCGCCAAGATCGCCGGCCAGGGTGCCACGCTGCCGCGCATCTTCACGACCAACTGGTTCCGCAAGAACGAGCAGGGCAAGTTCGTCTGGCCCGGCTATGGCGAGAACATGCGCGTGCTCAAGTGGATGATCGACCGCATCGAAGGCCAGGCCGCCGGCCAGGAAACCGCTTTCGGCATCGCGCCGCAGTATGCGGAGATCAACTGGACGGGCCTGGAGTTCTCGCCCGCCCAGTTCGCCACCGTGACCAGCATCGATCCGGCGGCCTGGGCCGAGGAGATGAAGCTGCACGGCGAGCATTTCGACAAGCTGGCCTACAACCTGCCCAAGGCCCTGCTCGATACCAAGGCCAAGCTGCAAGAGCGCCTGGCGGCCTGATCCCCGGCGCGGCCGTTCCCGGCCGGGAGCGGCCCTTCGCGGAAACGGGAACACAAAAAAGCCCTGTGTGCATTGCGCCACAGGGCCTTTTTCGTTGCAGCCGGCAAACCGTGCCGGCATGAAAAAGCCGCGGCCTGGTGGGCAGCGGCTTTTTCCGAGACGGGCAGCGCGGTGCTTAGCGGCGCTGGCGGTCCATGGCGCGGGCCAAGTCGGCCATCAGGCGGGCGTCCTGCAGCGCGGCGTTCCAGATGCGCTCGTCGGCGGCAGCTTGCTGGCGGCTCTGCACCCAGGCACGATAGCCGTTGCCCAGCAGCTTGAAGGTGCGGCGCAGCGGGCCGGACAGCAGTGCCACGCCGGCGAAGGCGATGGCCCACAGCACCATCCAGGCGCTCAGCAGGAAGCCGTTGCCCCAGGATTCGGCGGATTCGAACAGGGCAGCAAAGACCACCACCAGCACGGCGGCGCCGGCGATCAGGTAGGTCAGCAGCGGCTGGGGCGCGGGCTCGTAGCGGTGGCGGCGAGGCGCCTGCTGCGCGGCCAGACGCTGCTCGTCGGTGGGATAGAAACGCACCACACCGGGGTGCTCGACACTGTAGGAGTTGTAAATAAAGTTGCTCATGGCAGATAACCCTGTGGTCCAACGCTTATGGCGGAATGCCGCGGGAATGACGTAACTATAGGGTTTACCCCATATCCATTCAAATTTATATTTTGAATCTGTAGCATTCACATCAGTGATGTATCAATCGCCATGCCGCCACCCATCAACTTCCGCTCGCTGGACCTGAACCTGCTGCGCGTCTTCGACGAGGTCATGTCCGAACGCAGCCTCACGCGAGCCGCGCACAAGCTGTCGATCACCCAGCCGGCGGTGAGCAATGCCATGCGCCGGCTGCGCGAAGTGCTGGGCGACGAGCTGCTGGTGCGCCAGGGCCAGGGCGTGGAGCCCACGCCACGCGCGCAGGCGCTGTGGCCCGTGGTGCGCGAAGCCATGCAGCAGCTCGAAGGCGTGCTGGTGCCCGACGACTTCGACCCTGCCACGGCCGACACCACCTTTGTGATCGCCATGGCCGATGCCACGGCCGCCACGCTGATCCCGCCGCTGTACCGGATCCTCGAGAAGGAGGCGCCGGGCATCAGCGTGCGCGTGCTGCCGCTGACCACGCGCGATCCGCGCCCGCTGCTCGACGACGGCGAGGCCGACATGGCCGTGGGCTACTTTCCCGCCGTGCTGGCCGACCTCACGGCCCGCGCCCAGACCGGCGCGCTGGTGGCCTTCGACAGCCGGCGCCTGTATGAAGGCGAATACCTGTGCGTGATGCGCAAGGGCCATCCGCTCGAGCAGGTACAGCTCACGCTGGACAACTACTGCGCGGCCCACCACATGCTGGTGAGCTTTTCGGGCCGCTCCTTCGGCTTCATCGACGAGGCCCTGGCCTCGCTGGGCCGCTCGCGCAAGGTGGTGCTGACGGTCAACCAGTTCTTCACCGCGGCCCGCGTGGTCATCGACTCGGACCTGCTGACCATTCTGCCGCGCCACTTCGTGCCGGTGACCGGCATGCAGGAGCAGCTGGTGCTGCGCGACCTGCCCTTCGACGTGACACCCGTGCATGTGGATGCGCTGTGGCGCCGCCGCGGCCCGCACCCGCAGGCCTATGACTGGCTGCTCAGAACGCTGACGCGCGCCGCCGCAGTCCACGCACCCTGAGCGGCCGGCCAAGGCCCTAAACTCCTTTTCCATGAAGATCCAGCTGCTGTCCGACCTGCACCTCGAAGTCCATCCCCGGTTCGTGGCCGAACCCGCTCCGGGCGCCGATGTGCTGGTGCTGGCCGGCGATATCGGCGCCTACCAGAGCGGCTGCCAGGTGGAGGGCGAGAACTTCGGGCTGGAGCGCTTTTCGCCGCTGCCCCAGTACGCAGGCTGGCCCGCGCCCGTGCTCTTCGTGCCGGGCAACCACGAGTACGACATGCAGGACTTCGATGCGGCACGCGAGCGCCTGCAGCGCATCTGCGAGCGCCTGGGCCTGATCTGGCTGGACCGCGAAACCGCGGTGCTGGACGGCGTGCGCTTCGTGGGCACCACGCTGTGGAGCGACTTCGACGCCATGGCCATGCACGAAGGCGTGAGCGACCCCACCCGCCTGCACAGGCTGCGGGAGAAGGCCTTTCGCGCGGCCAACTTCTATCTGTCCAAGACCGGGGGCACGCGCCATGGCGAACCTTTCCTGGCCGAGCCCATGCGCGAGGAATGCCTGCTCTGCCAGGACTGGCTGCGCGCGGCGCTGGCCCGCCCCTTCGACGGCCCCACGGTGGCCGTCACGCATTTCGCGCCCAGCCTGCGCAGCGCCGATCCGCGCTACGGCCTGGTGCCGGGCACGGCGGGCTTTTGCAATGTGATGGACGACTATCTGCCCTATGCCGACCTGTGGCTGCACGGCCACCTGCACTGCCCCAGCGACTATCTGGCCCAGGGCCTGCGGCCCGACGGCTCGGCCTGGCAGTGCCGCGTGGTGGCCAATCCGCTGGGCTATGCGCGCAAGGGCGAGCAGCAGGGATTCCGGCCCGCATCCACAATTGACTTGAGGCAAGACAAAGACTCTGTGCAGCGAAGCTCGTAGACTGGTTCCATCAACCTGGAGGACTTGGCATGAAGATTCTGCTTTCCGTCGACGGCAGCCCCTACACCCAGAAGATGCTGGCCTATCTGACTTCGCACCAGGAACTGCTGGGCACCCACCACGAGTACACGGCCATCACCGTGCAGCCGCTGCTGCCGGCCCGCGCCCGCGCGGCCGTGGGCAAGGAAGTGGTGGAGCAGTACTACGACGAGGAGATCGCCAAGATCCTGGATCCGGTGCGCGACTTCCTCACGGCGCGCGGCGTGCAGGTGCAGTGCGTGAGCAAGGTGGGGCCGATTGCGGATTCCATCATCCAGGAGGCGCAGAACGGCAAGTTCGACCTCATCATGATGGGCACGCACGGCCACGGCGCCCTGGGCCGCCTGGTCATGGGCTCGGTGAGCTCGCAGGTGCTGGCCGGCTGCACCATCCCCGTGCTGCTGGTGCGCTGAACGCTGCGCTATTTTTACGATAGCTGACTGCGCTTTCCATATCTCGATTTCCAGGGCAAAGCCATCTGAAATCCAGATAGAGCAAGCGCAACCAGCTATCGGAATTCACTCTCCCTCGATCCGTCCTGGCTGCGCCAGCAGAACCCTGGCCGTGCGCAGCAGCGCCCTGCTCACACGCTCCAGCACGCGCGAGTCCAGGTTCCAGCAGTGCCAGTACAGGTCTATGGCCAGTGCATGGCCGGGGGCCACATCCACCAGATCGCCGGCTTCCAGCGCCGGCCTCACCTGCAGCTCGGGCAGCACGCCCACGCCCCAGCCCGCGCGCACGGCGCGCAGCTGTGCCTCGCAGCTGGGCAACAGAATCTGCTGGCGCAGCGATACCGAGCGCAAGCCCAGGCAGCGTGCCACGAACTCGGCCTGCATATCATCCTTGCGGTTGAACGACAGATACGGCAGCCGGTTGCAGTTGCTGCGCGTGAGCCCCTGGGGCAGGCGCTCGCGCGCGAAACCGGCCGAAGCAACGGCCACATAGCGCATGGCCCCCAGCGGCTGCACCGCGCAGCCGCGCAGGGCCTGGCTCAGCGTGGTCACGCAGCCCATGACCTGGCCGGAGCGCAGCAGTTCCTGCGTGAAATCCTGGTCGTCCACCACCACCTCCAGCGGCAGCCCGTCGCGCACCAGCCCGTCCAGCGCCTCCATGGCCCAGGTGGCAATGCTGTCGGCATTGATGGCGATGGAGACCGTCTCGCCGGCCAGGCTCTGCCCGGTCTGGGGCGCCAGCTCCTGCAGCTCGCGCGCCAGGTCGGCGCGCAACAGGCGCAGCTGCTTGGCATGCTTGAGCAGCAGCCGGCCCGCGCTCGTGGGCTTGACGGGCCGCGTGCGCTCTACCAGCACCGAGCCGATCTGCGCCTCCAGCGTGCGCAGGCGCTGCGACACGGCCGACTGCGTGATGTGCAGCCGGACGGCCGCGCGCTCGAAGCCCCCCTCCTCGACGATGGCGGCCAGGCATTCCAGCGCGGCGGGATCCCAGGATGTCATACGCACTCCATTAGCCAAACTGATGAATCTGCTGAAAATTTAATGGTGCTTTTGTACAGCCACAAGAGTGCGGACACTGGTCTCCATGAACATCATCGTCCTGGGAGCCGGCATCATCGGCATCAGCACCGCCTGGCACCTGCGCGAGCGCGGCCACGAGGTCACCGTCGTGGACCGCCAGAGCGGCCCGGCGCTGGAGACCAGCTTTGCCAACGCAGGGCAGATCTCGGTCAGCTACTGCGAGCCCTGGGCCAACCGGCAGGCTCCCTGGAAGGCCCTCCAATGGATGTTCGACAAGGAGGCTCCGCTGCTGCTGCGCCCGCAGCTGGATCCGGCCCAGTGGCGCTGGTGCCTGCAGTTCCTGGCCCAGTGCAACGACGCGGCCTTCGCGCGCAACGTGCAGCAGATCGTGGCCCTGGGCGCCTACAGCCATGTGGCGCTCAAGGACGTGGTGGCCGGCACGGGCATCGCCTTTCACCGCCTGGAGCGCGGCATCGCCCATTTCTACAGCAGCCGCCAGGCCTTCGACGCGGCGGCCGAAGGCGTGGAGCTGATGCGCCGCCACGGCGTGCAGCGCCGCCTGGTCAGCCGCGAGGAGCTGCTGCGCATCGAGCCGGCCTTCACGCCCTATGCCGAGCACATTGCGGGCGGCACCTTCACCGAAACCGACGAAAGCGGCGATGCGCGCCTGTTCACCGAACAGCTGGCACGCCGCTGCGCAACGCTGGGCGTGGACTTTCTCTACGACCACCAGATCCTGGGGCTGCAGCCTGCGCGCAGCGGCAAGCCGGCCCATGTGCAGGTGCGCGGCAATCAGGGCGGCCCTGCCCGCTGGCTGGGCGCCGATGCCGTCGTCGTGGCCTGCGGCTCGTATACGCCGCGGCTGCTCAAGCCCCTGGGCGTGCAGCTGCCCATCTATCCCGGCAAGGGCTACAGCGCCACGCTGCCGATACTGCAGCCCGACAAGGCGCCGTTTGTCTCCGCCATCGACGACAGCCGCAAGATCGCCATGAGCCGCCTGGGCGACACGCTGCGCGTGGCCGGCACCATCGAACTCGGCGGCTTCGATCTCTCTCTGTCCAGTGACACGGCGCGCGCACGCTGCCGCATGCTGGTGCGGCGCATCGAGGAGCTGATGCCCGGCGTCTGCGACACCCGCCTGCCCGAGGAAGGTGGCAACCCGCAGTTCTGGTGTGGCCTGCGCCCCGCCACGCCCACCAACATTCCCTGCATAGGCGCCACCGGAGCCGCAGGCATCTGGGTCAACGCGGGCCACGGCACGCTGGGCTGGACGCACGGCGCAGGCTCGGGCAAGGCCCTGGCCGCGCTGATCAGCGGCGAGCAGCCCGCGCTGGACTTCGGCTTCGTGGGCTTGCCGCGCACGCGCGGCCTGCAGCCGCAGCCGGCCATGACGGCCCGGGCATAGCGCCACTTCTTTGCGCCAAGGGCCGCGGTTCATGCCGCGGCCCTTGGCATTTGGGCACCGCGCCGGGGCACGCGATGCATGGCGAGACCGCGGGAAAACACCGTATCTGCCTTGGTTGACGGCGGTAGTTGCCGCCTTAATAATTACCATGTTAATTAAATATCGACCATGCAGATTCCGCCTCTTGCCCTGGACCACGGCCTGCCGCCGGGCACCGTCTACGGTGCGCTGCTCAACGACCGCGCCACCATCACCCGCCTGGAGCCCCAGTTCGGCAGCGCGCCGTACAAGGCCGCGCCCCAAGCGCCCGTGCTCTACATCAAGCCGCGCAACACCTTTGCCCGCGACGGCGCGGCCGTGGCCGTGCCGGCCGACCCCGGCGAGGTGCGCATCGACGCCACGATCGGCCTGGTGATCGGCCAGGCCGCCACGCGCGTGGCGGCGCAGCAGGCCATGGCCCATGTGGCCGGCTACGTGATCGCCAGCGACGTGACGCTGCCGCACGAGAACTACTACCGCCCGGCCATCGTGCAGCGCTGCCGCGACGGCTTCTGCCCCATGAGCGCCTTCGTGCCGGCCGGCAATGGCTTCGACATCGATGCCGCCACCCTGCGCGTCGCCATCAACGGCCGGCCGGTCTACGCGCGCCGCTTTGCCGATCTGGTGCGCCCTGCCGCGCGGCTGATCGCCGACGTGAGCGAATTCATGACGCTGGCCGCCGGCGACGTGCTGCTCCTCGGCCCCGGCGAAGGCGCGCCGACGGCGCGGCCGGGCGATGCCGTGGCCATCGAGGTGCCCGGCCTGGGCGTGTTGCGCCACAGCGTGGTGGAGGAGCTGGCATGAAGCACGGACGCGTCATCCACGAAGGCCGCACGCTCGCGGTCACCGAAGGCGGGAACGGCCAGGTGCTGCTGCCCGACGGCCGCAGCGTGGCCGAAGCCGATGTGCAATGGCTGCCACCCGTGGCGTTCGGCACCATCATCGCGCTGGGCCTGAACTACGCCGACCACGTCAGGGAGCTGTCGCGCGAACTCACGGTCACGGCCAAGGATGCACCCCTGGTGTTCCTCAAGGGGCCGAACGCCCTGGTCGGCCACCGCGGCTTCACGCCGCGCCCGGCAGGCGCCGCCTTCATGCATTACGAATGCGAGCTGGCCGTGGTGATCGGCCGCACGGCGAAAAAGGTCAAGGCCGCCGATGCCCTGGCCTGCGTGGCCGGCTACACGGTGTGCAACGACTATGCGGTGCGCGACTACCTGGAGAACTTCTATCGCCCCAACCTGCGCGTGAAGAACCGCGATGCCTGCACCGCGATCGGCCCCTGGCTGGTGGATGCCGCCGACGTGCCCGATCCGCATGCGCTGGGCCTGCGCACGCGCGTCAACGGCCGGCTCACGCAAAGCGGCCACACGGGCGACATGATCCACCGCATCCCCGAACTCATCGAGTACCTGAGCGCCTTCATGACGCTGCAGGCCGGCGACGTCATCCTCACGGGCACGCCCGACGGCGTGGTCAACGTGCAGGCCGGCGACGTGGTCGAGACCGAGATCGACGGCATCGGCACGCTGGTCAACACCCTGGCCGCCGCCTGAGGCCACAAAAAAGGCATCCGCAGCCCCAGCTTTCCACCACGACAACGGGAGACAACCCTCATGCGCCGCCATTTCCGCCTCGCCACCGCGCTGCTCGCGCTGGCTGCCTCATGTGCCAGTTTCGGAACCTCTGCCCAGACCTACCCCGCCAAGCCGCTGCGCTGGGTGGTGGGCTACCCGGCGGGAGGTGGCACCGACTTCCTCGCGCGCACCACGGGTGCGCAGCTGTCGCAGCAGCTGGGCCAGCCCGTGGTGGTGGACAACCGCCCCGGCGCGGGCGCCATCATCGCATCGGAATACGTGGCCCGTGCGCCGGGCGACGGCTACACCGTGCTGTCGGCCGACAACGGCGTGCTGGTCTACAACAGCGCGCTGTACAAAAAGCTCAATTACGAGCCGCAGAAGGACTTCGCGCTGCTGGGCATGATGGGCCGCTCGCCGCTGGTCATCACCGCCGCGCCCAACACCCCGTTCACCGATGCCAGGGCGCTGATCGCCGCGCTGCAGCGCGAGCCGGGCAAGTACAGCATTGCCACGGCGGGCGTGGGCAGTCCCCACCACCTGGCGCTGGAGCTATTCCAGCGCGAAGCCAAGGTCTCGCTGCTGCATGTGCCCTACAAGGGCGGCGCCCCCGCGCTGCAGGACCTGATGGGCGGCCAGATCCCGCTGATGATGCTGGACCTGCCCAGCGGCGTCAGCGCCGTCAAGGCCGGCAAGGTCGTGCCGCTGCTGGCCATGTCGGCCGAGCGCATTCCCCAGCTGCCCAACGTGCCCACGGCCAGGGAGCTGGGCTTCACCAACGTGGAGGCCTATACCTGGCAGGGTCTGGCCGTGCCCGCCGGCACGCCGCGCGAAGTGCAGGAGCGCCTGAGCACCGAGCTGCAGAAGACCATGCGCGACCCCGGCGTGCGCCAGAAGCTCTACGACGCGGGCTGGGAAGCCCGGCCCACCAACGCACCGGACATGATGGCCTACGTCAACGCCGAGCGGCAGAAATGGCATGCGCTCATCAAGAGCCGCAACATCAGCCTGGACTGAGATGAAGCTCCTCCTGAGCGGCTTCGCCGCTTCCCCCTAGCCGGGCGCCCCTCTCTCTACGCGCTGCGCGCTATGGGAGGGGGCGTACGGGCTACCGGCGCAGCCCTCGCTGCGGGCGGCCCTTGTTCGGCTGCCCTCGCCTGGAACGCGCCAGTTTGATGCGGCTTGGGTGGTGCGCTGCGCCATGGATAACCGAGATCGTGAACACGTTCTGAAGAAAGAAACGAGATGAGAATCGACCACCTGATCAACGGCAAGGCCGTTGCCGGCAAGGACTACTTCGAAACCGTCAACCCCGCCACGCAGGAAGTGCTGGCCGAGGTGGCATCGGGCGGTGCGGCCGAGGCGGACGCCGCCGTGGCCGCGGCCAAGCAAGCTTTCCCGAAATGGGCCCATACCCCTGCCACCGAGCGCGCCAGGCTGGTGCGCAGGCTGGGCGACCTGATCGCCCGGCATGTGCCCGAGATCGCCGAGACCGAGACCAACGACTGCGGCCAGGTGATCGCACAGACCGGCAAGCAGCTGGTGCCGCGCGCGGCCGACAACTTCTACTACTTCGCCGAGATGTGCACGCGCGTGGACGGCCACACCTACCCCACGCCCACGCACCTGAACTACACGCTGTTCCACCCCGTGGGCGTGTGCGCGCTGATTTCGCCGTGGAACGTGCCTTTCATGACGGCCACCTGGAAGGTCGCGCCCTGCCTGGCGTTCGGCAACACGGCCGTGCTCAAGATGAGCGAGCTGTCGCCCATGACGGCCGCGCGCCTGGGCGAGCTGGCGCTGGAGGCCGGCATTCCGGCCGGCGTGCTCAACATCGTGCATGGCTACGGCAAGGACGCCGGCGAGCCGCTGGTGGCGCACCGCGACGTGCGCGCCGTTTCGTTCACGGGATCGACGGCCACGGGCAACCGCATCGTGCAGGCCGCGGGCCTCAAGAAGTTCAGCATGGAGCTGGGCGGCAAGAGCCCGTTCGTGATCTTCGACGACGCCGACTTCGAGCGCGCCCTGGATGCGGCCGTGTTCATGATCTTCTCCAACAACGGCGAGCGCTGCACGGCCGGCAGCCGCATCCTGGTGCAAAAGGGCATCTATGCGAAGTTCGTGGACCGCTTCGTGGAGCGCGCGAAAAAGATCGCCGTGGGCGATCCGCTCGACGAGAAAACCATCGTCGGCCCCATGATCAGCCAGGGCCACCTGGCCAAGGTGCGCCACTACATCGAGCTGGGCCGCAAGGAAGGCGCGAGCATGCTGTGCGGCGGCCTGGACGCGCCCGTGGTGCCCGAGCGCGTGAAAAAGGGCAACTATGTGCTGCCCACGGTGTTCGCCGACGTGGACAACCGCATGCAGATCGCCCAGGACGAGATCTTCGGCCCCGTGGCCTGCATCATCCCGTTCAGCGACGAGGCAGAGGCCATCCGCCTGGCCAACGACATCCAGTACGGGCTTTCCAGCTATGTATGGACTGAGAACATCGGCAAGGCTCACCGGGTGGCCGCGGCCATCGAGGCCGGCATGTGCTTCGTCAACAGCCAGAACGTGCGCGACCTGCGCCAGCCGTTCGGCGGCACCAAGGCCTCGGGCACGGGCCGCGAAGGCGGCACCTGGAGCTACGAGGTGTTCTGCGAGCCCAAGAACGTGGCAGTGTCCATGGGCTCGCACCACATCCCGCACTGGGGCGCATGAGCGCCTGCGATTTTGATAGCTGCCAGCGCTTTCTGCACAAGCACTGCCGCCTGAAAACACGATAAAAGGAGACAAGCATGCAACGCCGCCACTTCCTGCAGGCCTGCCCGGCCGCCGCCCTGGCAGCCACCGGCCGGCTGGCTCTGGCCCAGCCCGGCAGCTGGCCCGCCAAGCCCGTACGCATCATCGTGCCGTTCACGCCCGGCGGCACCACCGACATGGTGGCCCGCCTGATCGGCACCGAGCTGGGCAAGCAGCTGGGCCAGGCCGTGATCGTGGAGAACAAGCCCGGGGCGGGCACGGTGATCGGCGTGGACTACGTGGCCAAGCAGCCGGCCGACGGCCATACCTTTGTCTGCGTGGCCAACAGCTTCACGGCCAACAAGACGCTGGTCAAAAACCTGCCCTATGACACCACCAGGGACCTGCAGCCCGTGGCCCTCATGGGCCTGTCCGAGCATGTGCTGGCCACCCACCCGTCCAGCGGGCTCAAGAGCCTGGCCGACCTCAGGAAGGCCGCGCTGGCCAGGCCCGGCACGCTGACCTATGCCTCGTTCGGCAACGGCACCTCGGCCCACCTGTCGGGGGCACTGCTGTGCCAGATGATGGGTGTGGACATGGTCCACGTGCCCTACAAAGGCCAGGGCCCGGCGCTCACCGACCTGCTGGGCGGCCAGGTGAGCGTGATGTTCGGCAACTGGTCGGAGTTCCGCGCCCATATCGAGAGCGGCAAGCTCGTCGCCCTGGGCATGGCCACGCGCCAGCGTTCGCGCTTCGCGCCCGACGCGCCCACGCTGGCCGAGCAGGGCGTGGCGCTGGAATCCAATTCCTGGCAGGGCCTGCTGGCCCCGGCGGGCACGCCCGAGGCCGTCGTGCAGCGCGTCAACGCCGAGGTCAACAAGGCCCTGGCCTCGCCCCATGTGGTCGAGGTCTTCGCCAAGAGCGGCGTGGTCTCGCAAGCCGGCTCGGTCGCGCAGTTCTCGGGCTTCGTGCATAGCGAGATCGCCAAGTACGGCGAGATCATCCGCCGCGCCAACATCACCATGGGTTAGCAATGATTCCCCTGAGTCGCTACGCGCCTTCCCCGGAAACAGGGGAACAAGGGGACGACACCTGCGCTGCGGGGCGGCGCGGCCGGCCTCGGTCCTTGCTCGGTGTCCCAGGCTTGAGCCGTGCTTATTTTGCGGGCCGCGCGCGGAACCGCTGATCGGCAGATTTGGAAAGGAAAACTCATGGGAAAGCTAGCACTTGTGGCCAAGGTCACGCATGTTCCGTCCATCTACCTGAGCGAGCTGGACGGGCCGCGCAAGGGCACGCGCCAGGACGCCATCGCCGGCCTGCAGGAAATCGGCCGGCGCTGCCGCGACCTGGGCGTGGACACCATCGTGGTCTGCGACACGCACTGGCTGGTCAACGCCAGCTACCACATCAATTGCGCCCCGCATTTCGAAGGCCTGTACACCAGCAACGAACTGCCGCACTTCATCAGCAACATGGGCTACGGCTTCCCCGGCAACCCGCAGCTGGGCAAGCTGCTGGCCAAGGCAGCCAACGGCCTGGGCGTGGAAACGCTGGCCCACGACGCCACCACGCTGGCCCCCGAATACGGCACGCTGGTGCCCATGCGCTACATGAATGCGGACCGGCACTTCAAGGTGGTCTCGGTCTCCGCGCTGTGCATGGCCCACTACCTCGGCGACAGCGCCCGCCTGGGCTGGGCGATGCGCCGCGCCATCGAGGACGAGTACGACGGCACCGTGGCCATCCTGGCCAGCGGCTCGCTCTCGCACCGTTTTGCGCAGAACGGACAGGCGCCGGATTTCGCCTTCAGGATCTGGAGCCCGTTCCTCGAGCAGCTCGACCGCGAGGTGGTGCGCATGTGGCAGGCCGGCGAATGGCAGGCCTTCTGCGGCATGCTGCCCGAGTACGCGGCCAAGGGCCACGGCGAAGGCTTCATGCACGACACGGCCATGCTGCTGGGCGCCCTGGGCTGGTCGGAATACGACGGCCGCGCCGAAATCCTCACGCCGTATTTCGCGGCCTCTGGCACGGGGCAGATCAATGCGGTCTTTCCCGTCACGCCGCAGGACGGCCGCGCCATCCCCGCGCCCCAGGCCAGCGCCGGTGCCGCTGCACCGGCCGGCCGGCTCTGAAGGACACCGCATGCCCCACGTCGTGATCCTCTACACCGGCAACCTCGAAGCCCAGACCGACATGGGCGCCCTGTGCCGCAGCATTGCCGACACCATGCTCACCATCCGCACCGAGGACGGCAGCCAGGTCTTTCCCACGGGCGGCACGCGCGTCTATGCCTATCCGGCACCGCATTACGCGGTCTCCGACGGCGGCGCCGCGGGCCGTGCCGCGGGCGGCGACGGCGACTACGGCTTCGTCTATATCAACCTGCGCATGGGAGCGGGCCGCTCCCCGGCAGTCCAGAAGGCCGCGGGCGATGCCCTGCTGGCCTGCGCCCGGGCGCATCTGGCGCCGCTGTTCGACCATCCCTGCAGGCACCTGGGCCTGACCGTGCAGGTCGACGAGGCCCCGGGCCAGGTCTATGACGCCAAGCACAGCACCCTGCACCCCCTGTTTGCCAGAAAGTAAGCCATGTTTTCCGCAGAACTTCTGACCCAGCTCGCGCACGAGCTCGACCGCAGCGAGAAGTCGCGCCAGCAGATCGAGCATTTCTCCAAGCGCTTTCCCGGCATGACGGTCGAGGACGGCTACCGCGTCGCGCGCGAATGGGTGCGCATGCAGATCGCGGCAGGCCGCAGGGTCATAGGCCACAAGATCGGCCTGACCTCGCGCGCCATGCAGATCTCCAGCCAGATCGACGAGCCCGACTACGGCACGCTGCTGGACTCCATGCTCCATACCGCCACGCCCGGCCAGGTGCTGGACATTGCGGCCACGAACTTCATCGCGCCGCGCGTGGAGGTGGAACTGGCCTTCGTGCTCAAGGCGCCGCTCATCGGCCCGGGCCTGCCCGGCGGCAAGGAGGTGACACTGGACGATGTGCTGGCCGCCACCGAGTACGTGACGCCGGCCATCGAGATCATCGACGCGCGCATCGAGCAGTTCGACCGCCATACCAGGGCCATGCGCAAGGTGTTCGACACCATCAGCGACAACGCGGCCAATGCCGGCATCGTCGTCGGCGCCGGCCGCGCTGCGCCGACGGCGCTTGACCTGCCCTGGTGCGGCGCCATACTGCGCCAGAACGGCATCGTCGAGGAAACCGGCCTTGCCGCGGGCGTGCAGGGCCACCCGGCCATCGGCGTGGCCTGGCTGGCCAACAAGCTCGCGCCCTGGGGCGAATCGCTGCAGCCCGGCCAGATCGTGCTGGCGGGCTCTTTCACCCGCCCCGTGGCGGCCCAGCCCGGCGATGTGTTCGAGGCCGATTACGGCCCGCTGGGCTCGCTGCAATTCCGCTTTACCTGAATTACGGAGATTTACCATGGCTCTGCAATTACGCGATCCCAGCCTGCTCAAGACCCAATGCCTGATCGACGGCCGCTGGCTGGCCGCCGGCGACGGCGCCACCATCGCCGTGAACAACCCTGCCACGGGCGAGCTGGTGGCCAGCGTGCCCGAACTCGGCGAGGCCGAGACCCAGGCCGCCATTGCGGCGGCCGAGCGCGCCTTCGGTGAATGGAAGGCCCTCACCGCCGACCAGCGCGCCGCCATCCTGCACAAGTGGTTCGAACTGCTGATGCAGCACCAGGAGGACCTGGCGCAGATCATGACGGCCGAACAGGGCAAGCCCCTGGCCGAATCGCGCGGCGAAATCGCCTATGCGGCCTCCTATGTGCAGTGGTTTGCCGAGGAGGCGCGCCGCGTCTACGGCTCCACCATGCCCTCGCCCTGGAGCGACAAGAAGATCGTCGTGACCAAGGAGCCCGTGGGCGTGTGCGCGGCGATCACGCCCTGGAACTTCCCGGCAGCCATGATCACGCGCAAGGTGGCGCCGGCCCTGGCCGCGGGCTGCACCATCATCGTCAAGCCCGCGCAGCAGACGCCGCTGTCGGCGCTGGCGCTGGGCGAGCTGGCCCAGCGCGCCGGCGTGCCGGCCGGCGTGTTCAGCGTCCTCACCGGTCCGGCGCGCGCCATCGGCGGCGTGCTCACGGCCAGCATGGCGGTGCGCAAGCTCACCTTCACGGGCTCCACCGAAGTCGGCCGCGTGCTGGCCGCGCAATGCGCGCCCACGCTCAAGAAGATGTCGCTGGAGCTGGGCGGCAATGCCCCCTTCATCGTCTTCGACGATGCGGACCTGGATGCCGCCGTGGAAGGCGCCATGGCCTCCAAGTACCGCAACACCGGCCAGACCTGCGTGTGCGCCAACCGCCTGCTGGTGCAGGACGGGGTGTACGACGCCTTCATGGCCAAGCTCAAGGCCGCGGTGCAGGCGCTCAAGGTGGGCAACGGCGCCGATGCCGGCATCACCCAGGGCCCGCTGATCGACAAGGCCGCCATTGACAAGGTCGAGGAGCTGGTGGCCGATGCCGTGGCCCAGGGTGCCGAGGTGGTCACGGGCGGCAAGCCTTCGGCCCTGGGCGGCACCTTCTACGAACCCACCATCCTGGGCGGCGCCACGGACCGCATGCGCATCGCCAGGGAAGAGGTCTTCGGCCCCGTGGCGCCCGTGTTCCGCTTCCGCACCGAGGAGGAGGCCATCCGCATGGCCAACGACACCGAATACGGCCTGGCCGCCTATTTCTACGCCCGCGACGTGGGCCGCGTCTGGCGCGTGGGCGCAGCGCTCGAATACGGCATGGTGGGCATCAACAGCGGCATCATCAGCACGGCCGTGGCGCCGTTCGGCGGCGTCAAGCAGTCGGGCCTGGGCCGCGAGGGCGGCGCCGCGGGCATCGAGGAATACCTGAGCACCAAGTACCTGTGCATGGGATATTGAGATGAAACACCCCCTGAGTCGCTTCGCCTAGGCGGCCCCGCGCCTTCCCCCTCTCTCTACGCGCCGCGCGCTACGGGAGGGGGATTCAGCCAGCGCAGCGGGGCGGCCCTTGCGCGGCTACCCTGGTCTGGCGAGCGTCAGTTGCATGGGCAGCGGGTGGCGCGAAACTTTATGGACAACCGACATGACAATGCAAACACCCACCAATCCCTTCAAGGCCGCGATCGCGGCCGGCCGCCCGCAGATCGGCCTGTGGCTGGGCCTGGGCAGCCCCTATAGCGCGGAGATCTGCGCGGGCGCGGGCTTCGACTGGCTGCTGATCGACGGCGAACACGGCCCCAACGACACGCTGACGCTGCTGGCCCAGCTGCAGGCGGTTGCCGCCTATCCGGCCAGCCATGCGATTGCGCGCATCCCCATGGGACATGGCGAGGTCGGCGAGATGCTGATCAAGCAGTACCTGGACCTGGGCGCTCAGACGCTGCTCGTGCCCATGGTCGACACGGCCGCGCAGGCCGCGCGCATCGTGCGCGCCGCACGCTATCCGCAAGACGACGGCAAGGGCGGCATGCGCGGCATGGCCGGCGCGCGCGCCTCCGCCTGGGGCCGCCGCGCCGACTACTACCAGGCAGCCAACGCCCAGGTCTGCGTGCTGGTGCAGGTGGAAACGCGCGAGGGCCTGGAGCAGCTCGATGCGATTGCCGCCACCGAGGGCGTGGACGGCGTGTTCATCGGCCCGGCCGATCTCTCGGCCTCCATGGGCCATGTGGGCAACCCCGGCCACCCCGAAGTGCAGGCAGCGATTGCCGAGGCGATCACGCGCATCCGCCGCGCGGGCAAGGCCGCGGGCATTCTCACGCCCAACGAGGAGCTGGCGCGCAAGTACCTGCAGCTGGGCTGCAGCTTCGTGGCCGTGGGCCTCGATACCAGCCTGCTGGTGCAGGCCACGAGCGCGCTGGCTGCCCGCTTCAAGGACGTGCAGCCCGTGGCTCCGGGCAGCACCTACTGACGGGTCCGCAGCCGGCGCGCACCGATGCTGGCAGGGAGCAAAAACACCCATGACCTGGGCTTGCACAGTGCTTCGGGCCGCGTGCATACAATCTGGCGTTCTTTTCCATCCCCGCTATGACCGAGCCCAGAACCACCGCCGCGACCGAACCCCTGCGCTCCTTCGCGCGCTCCCTGCCCATGGCACTGCTCAAGGCCCGCGAATCCGTCATGGTGCGCTTTCGCCCCCTGCTACGTGCCCACGGCCTGACGGAGCAGCAGTGGCGGGTGCTGCGGGCCCTGTCGGCCTCCGACCATCGCCTGCGGCCCATGGAGCTGTCGCAGATGACCTTCATCAGCATGCCCAGCCTTTCGCGCCTGCTCAAGACGCTGGAAGGCCGCGAGCTGATCAAGCGCGGCCGCCACGTGGGCGATCTGCGCGGCGCGGAGTTCGGCCTGACCGAGGCGGCCCGCGCCATCGTGACCGAGATCGGCCCCGACTCCGAGGAGATCTATGCCGAGATCGAGCGCATCGTGGGCAATGCCGAGATCCAGCAGCTGTACCTGGTGCTGGAGCAGGTGGTGCAGCGCCTGGGCGCGCCGGACGCCATCGACGCGGACTGAATCCCACGGCGCCGGCGCGGCCCATGGCGCCGCCCTCACAATGGCGGCATGCACAGCACCATTGCCGTCATCGACTTCGAAACCACGGGCATGAGCCCGGCCCAGGGCGCGCGGGCCACCGAGATCGGCATCGCACTGCTGGAGCAGGGCCGCGTGGTGGACCGTTTCCAGAGCCTGATGAATGCCGGCGCCTGGGTCTCGCCCTTCATCACCGAACTCACGGGCATCACCAATGCCATGGTGCGCGAGGCCCCGCCCGCGGCCGAGGTCATGCGCGAGGCCTCACGCTTCGTGGGCCAGGCGCCCATGGTGGCGCACAACGCCTCGTTCGACAGCAAGTTCTGGCAGGCCGAGCTGGCCCTGGCCGGACTGCCCGCGCCCCAGCCCTTTGCCTGCACGGTGCTGCTGGCGCGCCGCATCTACCCCGATGCCCCGGGCCACAGCCTGGGCAGGCTGGCCCGCCACCTGCGGCTGCCCGATACCGGCCGCGCCCACCGCGCGCTGGCCGACGCCGAAATGGCCGCCGCCCTGCTGGCCCGCATGCAGCAGGACCTGAGCCTGCGCTACGGCCTGCCCCGGCCCGGCCATGCGCTGCTGGCCCAGCTGCAGCGCTGCAGCAAGACGCGGCTGGATGGCTGGCTGCGCCAGCATGCGGCCCAGGTCCAGGAAGCCGGGCAGATGCAGCTCCCCTATCCATAGCATTTGGCGCCAGCCTCATCTGCATATGGCCATTGAATAGCCCTCTATTGCGCATTCATCCTGCGCCAGCAGCTATGAAATCAAAAGCACCCTGCGCTGACCGGCACAACGCATGCGCGGCCCGCATACCCCTATCGCCGGCATTCGCCCCGGGCAGCCCCGATAATCGGACACTGTTGCCCGGGCTGCATGCCCTTTCACCTTCCTGCGCGGCACTGCGATGGCCGCGGCTTTGCCTCCCAGCCTTGTGAACTCCGCCCTGCCTTCCTCTGCCCTGCACACCAGCGCACCGTTTACGCAACGCGAATTCCGCGATGCCCTGGGGCAGTTCGCAACCGGCGTGACCATCATCACGGCCCGCAGCCCCGAAGGCCACCCCGTGGGCGCCACCGTCAGCTCGTTCAACGCCCTGTCGCTGAACCCGCCGCTGGTGCTGTGGAGCCTGGGCCTCACGGCCAGTTCGCTGCCCGTGTTCCAGCGCTGCACGCACTACGCCATCCACGTGCTCGGTGCCGCGCAAAAGCCGCTGGCCGAGCTGTTCGCGCGCAAGGGCGCCGACCGCTTCGGCCACACGCCGCACCACGATTCCCCCCGGGGCGTGCCGCTGCTCGAAGGCTGCGCCGCCGTGTTCGAATGCCGCAACCGCAGCCGCCACGAGGAAGGCGACCACGTCATCTTCATCGGCGAGGTGGAGCGCTGCGAGCACCACCGCGAGCGCGCGCCCCTGCTCTACCACGCGGGCCACATGCATACGCGCGGCCTTCTCTGATCCCCAGGACAGGTTCCTGGGAACGCTTGGCCCGGCTCTGGCAAGATCGGCAGTGAAGCGGCCGCGATACCGGCGGCTGCACCGCAGGAGCCATGCATGACGACAATCAGCCAGTTTGACTACGACCTTCTGGTCATCGGAGCCGGATCGGGCGGCGTGCGCGCCAGCCGCGTCGCGGCCTCGCTGGGCGCCCGCGTGGCCGTGGTGGAGTCCGGCAGGCTGGGCGGCACCTGCGTCAACGTGGGCTGCATTCCCAAGAAGCTGCTCAGCCATGCCGCGCATTTCAGCCAGGCCTTCGGCGAAGCCGCGGGCTTTGGCTGGCAGCTGCCGCAGGCGCGCTTTGACTGGGCCACGCTGATCGCCCACAAGGACCGCGAGATCCACCGCCTCAACGGCGTCTACGACCAGCTGCTGACCAACGCCGGCGTGCAGCTGATCGCGGGCCGCGCGCGCATCACCGGCGCGCACAGCGTGGCCGTGGGCGACCGGACGCTGAGCGCGCGCCACATCCTCGTGGCCACGGGCGGACGCCCGCAGAAGCCCGCGATTGCAGGCGCCGAATGGGCCATCAGCTCGGACGAGGCCTTCTCGCTGCCCGCGCTGCCGCGGCGCGTGGTCGTGGTCGGCGGCGGCTATATCGCCGTGGAATTCGCCTCCATCTTCCACGGCCTGGGTGCCGAGACCACGCTGCTGCACCGCAGCGCGCGCCTGCTGCGCCATTTCGATGCAGACCTCGGCATGGTGCTGGCCGAGCAGATGGGCCGCCAGGGCATGCAGCTGCAGCTGGAGCGGCAGATCGAATCCATTGCCAAGCGCGACGACGGCCTGCACCTTCAGCTGGACAACGGCCAGGCCCTGACGGCCGACTGCGTGCTGTTCGCCACGGGCCGCGTGCCCAACACCGAGGGCCTGGGCCTCGAAGCCGCCGGCGTGCGGCTCGACGGCCAGGGCGCCGTCGTGGTGGATGAAGGCTTCACCACCAGCGTGCCCTCCATCCACGCCGTGGGCGACGTGGTGGGCCGCATGGCGCTGACGCCCGTGGCACTGGCCGAAGGCACGGTGCTCGCGCACCGGCTGTTCGGCAACGGCGACAAGGCCGCGCCCGACTATGCGCTGGTGCCTACCGCCGTGTTCTCCCACCCCAACGTGGGCACCGTGGGCCTGTCCGAAGCCCGGGCGCGCGAATGCCATGGCGACGTGCAGGTCTTCAAGTCCTCGTTCCGCCCGCTGAGCAACCGGATGGCCGAGGAACCCCGGCCCGTGTTCCTCAAGCTCGTGGTCGCGGGCGCCGACCGGCGCGTGGTCGGCGTGCACATGGTGGGCGAGGAGGCCGGCGAGCTGATCCAGGGCTTTGCCGTGGCTCTGCAGTGCGGCGCCACCAAGGCGCAGTTCGATGCCACGCTGGGCATCCATCCCACGGTGGCCGAGGAGTTCGTGACCATGCGCGAACCCGTGGCGCCCTGAAGCGCCAAAGGGTGCCCAGGAAAAAGGAGCCTCGAGGGCTCCTTTGCGTTTCCCGGCAGGGCCGCGCGGTCAGGCGCGCTGCGCGGCGTCGGGCAGTTCGATCTTGACTTCCAGCACTTCCAGGTTCTCCTGGCGCTCCAGCTGGACCTTGATGTCATTGGGATTGATGTCCACGTACTTGGAAATCACGGCCATCAGCTCCTTCTGCAGCGCAGGCAGGTAATCGGGCCGGTTGGAGGAGTCGCCGCCCACGCGCTCGCGCGCCAGGATGATCTGCAGGCGTTCCTTGGCGACGGATGCGGTCTTCTTCTTCTCCCCGAGCAAAAACGACAACATGGACATGGGGCTTACCTCCCTCCGAAGATGCGCTTGAAGAAGCCGGGCTTGACCGCTTCGGTGAAGCGCATGGGCTTTTCCTCGCCAAGAAAACGGGCCACCACGTCCTGGTAGGCCTCGGCCACGTCGCTGCCCTGCATGTGCACGGCAGGAATGCCCTGGTTCGAGGCCTGCAGCACGGTCTCCGACTCGGGGATCACGCCGATCAGCTCGATGCGCAGAATGTCCTGGATGTCCTCCAGCGACAGCATCTGGCCGTCCTGCACGCGGTTGGGGTTGTAGCGGGTGATGAGCAGATGCTCCTTGATCGGCTCGCCGCCCGCGACGGCGCGCGCCGTCTTGGAGCTGAGCATGCCCAGGATGCGGTCGGAGTCGCGCACCGACGAGACTTCGGGGTTGGTCACGACCAGCGCCTCGTCCGCATAGTGCATGGCGAACAGCGCGCCGCTCTCGATGCCGGCCGGCGAGTCGCAGACGATGTACTCGAAGTCCATCGCGGCCAGGTCGTCCAGCACCTTCTTCACGCCGTCCTGCGTCAGCGCGTCCTTGTCGCGCGTCTGCGAGGCAGCCAGCACGAACAGGTTCTCGCTCTGCTTGTCCTTGATCAGGGCCTGGTGGAGGTTGGCTTCGCCCTGGATGACATTGATCAGGTCGTAGACCACGCGGCGCTCGCAACCCATGATGAGGTCCAGGTTGCGCAGGCCCACGTCGAAATCGATCACCGCGGTCTTGTGACCGCGCAATGCGAGGCCTGAGGCGAAGCTGGCGCTGGTGGTGGTCTTGCCCACTCCACCCTTGCCAGAGGTCACGACGACGATTTTGGCCATGTTTGCACGATTCCTTAAAGACGATGAAGCTGGTTGATGGGACTTCCGGTGGGGCGGTTACACCGGCTCGATGATAATTTTTTCGCCTTCCAGACGGACCTTTGCGGGCTTTCCTGCCACGTCGGCGGGCAGATCGGTTTCAATTGTGCGGTAGATGCCGGCAATGGACAGCAGCTGCGCCTCCATGCAGGTGCTGAAGATGCGTGCCTCGGTATTGCCGCGCGCCCCGGCCACGGCCCGGCCGCGCAGCGGCGCATAGACGTGGACGTTGCCGTCGGCGATCACCTCGGCGCCATAGCTGACCATGGACAGCACAACGATATCAGTGCCCTTGGCATAGACGCGCTGGCCCGATCGCAAAGGTTTGTCAACGATCACGGCATCGGCCAGCGGCGCGGGCACCTCGACCTCGTGCACCACCTCCACTTCGCGCACCACTTCCTGGATCCCGGGCGCCGGCCGGCGCGCGGGTGCCGCATCGGGCGCCGCCACCAGGCCCAGGGCCCGCGCATCGGCCATCTGCCTGTCGCTGCCGCCGCACACGGCCACGGGCACGGTGCGGTGGGAGCGCAGCGCGTCGACCAGCACCGCGAAGTCGATCTCGCTGTCGGCCTCGCGCACATGGCTGAGGTCGATGAGGACGGGATCGTTGTCGAAGAAGTCCGGATCGTCGGCCAGGCGCGCGGCCAGGTCATCGACCAGCACGCGCACATCGGTGTCCCGCAATACGACGGACAGCACGGGCAATTGCGCGCTCTTGAGGTCAAAACTGGGGCGCACTGCGCCGGTCGGTTCAACAGCCATGGAGGGAGATTGCACTGCGAAGCGCACAACAAAGACGCCAAAGTGTACCTGCGCGCCGCCCGAAGTCGCGATCCGCAGCCGCCGCTGGTGCCAGGAGCCCACAACAGTTACACCCGCTCACGCGCCTGCGCCCCGGTCGTGCAGGCGCCGCATGGCCCAGAATGCAGCCATGTCCCCACAGCTCCAGATCCAGGGCAGCACGGCCCGCATCACCCTGCGCCGCCCCGAAACGGCCAACAAGCTGCTGCCCGAAGACTTGGGCCGGCTGCGCGCCCACATTGCCGAGGTCAACGCCGCGCCCGAGGTGCTGGTACTGACCCTGCAATCGGAGGGAAAACACTTTTGCAGCGGCTACGACATCGCCGAGATCGCCAACAGCCAGAACGAGGGCAGCGCGTTCGGCGAGATGGTGGACGCCATAGAGCAATGCCGCGCCGTGACCCTTGCGGCCATCCAGGGCGGCGTGTTCGGCGGCGCTACCGACATGGCGCTGGCCTGCGACTTCCGCGTGGGCGGCGCACGCAGCCAGATGTTCATGCCCGCGGCCAGGCTGGGCCTGCACTTTTACCGCTCGGGCCTGGAGCGCTATGTGACGCGCCTGGGCCTGGATACGGCCAAACGCCTGTTCCTCGCCGGCGAGCATCTGGACGCCCGGGCCATGAAGGACTGCGGCTTCCTGACCCATCTGGCAGCGGATGCCGACATCGCCGGCGAGGTGCAGCGGCTGCAGGCCCGGCTCACGGGCATGGCGCCGCTGGCCCTGCTGGGCATGAAGCAGCACCTGAACGCGATTGCGCGGGGCCGCGCCGATGCCGCGGCCATCGATGCCGCCGTGCAGGCCACGATTGCCTCGGCGGACCTGCAGGAAGGCGGCGCGGCCTGGCGCGAGAAGCGCGAGCCCCGGTTCCTGGGCCGGTGAACGCCACTGGCGCGCGGCGCTAGGCCCGCACCACGGCGGCGCGCACGCAGTCGCGGCCCGCGCGCTTGGCCGCATACAGCTGTGCGTCGGCCTCGGCCAGCAGGTCCTGCGCCGTGGCCGGGCCGGCTTCCAGGGTCGCGACGCCTATGCTGACCGTGAGCCGGCCGGCGGCCGCCAGCGCATTGGGCAGGGCCAGCCCGGCCGCGGCCATGCGGATGCGCTCGGCCAGCGCCAGCGCATCGGCTGCCGGCGTGTCGGGCAGCAGGCAGGCAAACTCCTCGCCGCCATGGCGCGCGGCCAGGTCGGCGGCCCGGCCCGCCGCCTGGGACAGCACCTGCGCGACGGAACGCAGATAGTCGTCGCCCGTCGCATGGCCGTAGTGGTCGTTCACGCACTTGAAGTGGTCCACGTCGATGACCAGCATGCTCAGGGGCGCGCCCGTGCGCTGGCGGCGCGCATGCTCGCGCTGCAGCGCCTGGCCGAAGGCGCGGCGGTTGGCCAGGCCGGTCAGCTCGTCGCACAGGCTCAGGCGTGCCAGCTGCTCATTGGCCTCCCGCAGGGCCTGCTGCTGCTCCAGGATCTGCCGGTTGCTCTGGGCCAGCAGACGGGCCAGGCGCCGGTAGCGCAGAAAGGCCAGGCCGAACACCAGCATCATCAGGACCGCGGCCACGCTGGCGACCTGCAGCAGCGTGCGCTGGCTGCGCTGCGCCACATAGCGCTCGATGAGCTGGCGATCGCCCTTTTCGTGCTGTGCCACCGATTCCGACGCGTCGATGGCGCCCAGATAGCGGTTGAACACCTCCACCAGGCGCCGATGCTCGGGCGTGGGACTGAAATAGAAGCTGTACTCGCGCGGATCGTCGCGCAGGGTATGGATGACCTCCAGGTCGAAGTAGTCGTAGGCGTAGCGCTTCTCGTCGAAGATGCTCTTGTTGAACACGGCCACGTCCAGCGCGCCGTCGAGCAGGGCCTGGAACATGCCGTTGCTGTTCGCCTGGTCGAAGCTGGTGAGCCGGGAGGCCGGCAGGGCCGCCTGCAGGCGCGGCTCCAGCGCTACACCCTTGACCACGCCGACACGGTAGGGCGCCAGGTCGTCCAGCCCGTGCACCTGCAGGCGCCGCCCGGTGCGCGCAATGATGGCGTAGTAGCTCGCATAGTAGGGCAGCGTGAAAAGGCCCAGGCGCGCCCGGTCGGGCTGCTGGCTCAGCGGCAGGAACACGTCGGCGCGCCCTTGCTGCACCTGCCGGATCTTGTCGGCGACGGTCATGTCCCGGTCCGGGAGGATCTCGTAGCGCAGCCCCAGTTCTGCGGCGATGAAGCACCATACGTCGACACCGATGCCGGCGTAGCGGTTGCGTTCCCGGTCGTAGCGCGCCATGGGCGGAGCGTCGACCGCCAGCACGCGCAGCGGCGCCATGGCGCGGAATTCGGCCTGCTCCGCGGCGCTCAGCGCCACGGGATGGAGCAGGTGGACATGCTGCGGGCCCTCGCATGCCAGCGCGCAGCCCCATGCCATGCAGCCCCCTGCGGCCCATAGCAGGCCGAGCCGCACCGCGCGCAAACCGCGCACCATGCGACTGCTCAGCGCGTCCAAGAACCGACATCCAGTAACAGCATGGCCGATTATCGCCACACGGCGGCCCGGATGCGCCTAGGCCGGGCCTCTTGGCCGCCCTAGGCCGCCGGGGCCGTGCGCGCAAGGTGCGCGCGCGCGAACTGCTCGTACCAGTCCAGGCAGCCGGGGTTGGCCATGGCTTCCTTGTTGACCACCTTGGCCAGCGGCTGGCCCAGCAGCAGCTTCTTGATGGGCAGCTCCTGCTTCTTGCCCGAGAGCGTGCGCGGAATCTCGGCCACCTGGAAGATGGCGTCGGGCACGAAGCGCGGCGACAGGGCCGCGCGGATGGCCGCGTTGATGCGCTCGCGCAGGGCCGCATCCAGCGCCATGCCGGGGCGCAGCACCACGAACAGCGGCATGTAGCTGTCGCGGCCCAGGTATTCGAGGTCCACCACCATGCTGTCCAGCACCTCGGGCAGGCCTTCGACGGCGCTGTAGATCTCGCTGGTGCCCATGCGCAGGCCGTGGCGGTTGATGGTGGCGTCGCTGCGGCCGTAGATGATGCAGCCGCCATCGGGCAGCACGCGTATCCAGTCGCCGTGGCGCCAGACCGGCCCCATCTCGGCCGGGCCGTCGCCGCCGCCGGGCCGGCGGCCGTGGCCGGCCGGGTACATGTCGAAGTAGCTGGACAGGTAACGCCTGCCGTCCGTATCGCCCCACAGGTACAGCGGCATGGACGGAATGGGCTGGGTGCAGACCAGCTCGCCGACTTCGTCGATGACGGGCTGGCCCAGCTCGTTCCAGGCCTCGACGGCCGCGCCAAGCTGGCGGCATTGCATGATGCCCGGCGTGAGCGGCAGCTCGCGGTTGCCGCCGATGAAGGCGCCGGCGAAGTCGGTGCCGCCGGACAGGTTGTTCCACCAGATGTCGCCCCCACGCTCCCCCACTGCGTGTGGGTCGCTGCCCCCCGGGGAGGCCTTCGCGGCTTGGGACGGCCCGGCGCCGCTCATTTGTCGGATCTTGCGGAACTGCTCGGTTCCCCACTGCTGCACCTCGGCCGACAGCGGCGAGCCCGTGCTGCCCAGGCCCCGGATGCGCGAAAGGTCGCCGCAGGCGGACAGATCCACGCCGGCCTTCATGCAGTTGGCATAGAAGGCCGCGCCCGAGCCGAAGCTGGTCACGCCGGTCTCGGCCGCGAAGCGCCACAGCACGGTCCAGTCGGGCTTTTCCTTGCTGCCGCCCGGGCTGCCGTCGAAGATCACGCAGGTGGTGCCGCCCAGCAGGCCCGAAACCTGGGCATTCCACATCACCCAGCCCGTGGAGCTGTACCAGTGGTAGCGCTCGCCCCAGCTGTTGGGGTCGTAGCTGCAGCCTATGTCGTTGTGCTGGCCCTTGAGCTGCAGGGCCACCAGCACCATGCCGCCATGGCCGTGGACGATGGGCTTGGGCAGGCCCGTGGTGCCGCTGGAGTAGACGATCCACAGCGGGTGGTCGAACGGCACCCATTCGGGCTCGAAGGCTGCCGTTTCCGCATCATTTCTGGCCGTAACGGTTGCGTAGTCTGCGGTATCCGCTATCTTTTTTCCAGCATCCAGATTGGCGACCAGCACCACATGGGAGACGCTGGGCAGGCCGTGCCGCAGTTCGTCGAGCACGGCCGTGCGGTCCAGGTCGCGCCCCGCGTAGTGCACGCCGTCCACGGCGATCAGCGCCTTGGGCTGGATCTGCTGGAAGCGGTCCAGCACCGCATTCGTGCCCATGTCGGGCGCGCAGATGCTCCACACCGCGCCCAGGCTCACGGTGGCGAGAAAGGCCACCATGGCTTCGGGAATATTGGGCAGGTAGGCGGCCACGCGGTCGCCCTTGCTCACGCCCTGGGCCTTCAGGTGCAGGGCCAGGGCCGCGACCTGGCGGCGCAGCTCGGGCCAGGACAGCTCGCGGTGCAGGCCCTTCTCGTTGCGGCTGACCACCGCGGGCATGCCGGACGCATGCGCGGCATCGACATGGCGCAGCACCTGGCGCGCGTAATTGACCTGGGCGCCCGGAAACCACTGCGCCCCGGGCATGACGTTGCGCGCCAGCACCGCCGTATGGGGAGTGGGGGACTGCACGTCGAAATAGTCCCAGATGCTTTGCCAGAACGCATCGAGATCGCTGACCGACCAGCGCCACAGCGCGTCGTAGCTGTCGAACTGCAGGCCGCGCGTCTCGCGCAGCCAGTCCTGGTAGAGGCGGATCTGGGGAACGAAGGGGGGTTGGGCGGTGCGGCTGTGCATGCAGCCAGCTTAGCGCGCCGCGCCGGCCGCTGGCGTCCCTTGCTTGACAGTGCGGCCCGCCGTTTCAGTCGTCGGTCTGGCGGTCCAGGCTGGTGATCGCGTAGCCCTTGTCGCGCAGCTGGCGGCCCGGCTCCTCGATGCCCAGCTGCGGCCACTGCGCAGCGGTTTCGTCCAGCTCCTGGCCCCGCTGCTCGTTCTCCCAGTCGGTATTGGTGGCTTCCTCGGGAATGGCGCGCCCCTCGGGCACGACCAGATGCGAATACCGGCCCTGGGCTTCGGCCCGGCGGTAGATGTCCACGCGCATGGTCTGTTCCTTTGCTTGGGTTGGGAGCATCCCACTCTAATGACTCCCCGCGGCACGGCACGTAGGAAAGATGCGCCGCCTGGCCGCGGGCCAGGGGCGGCCCCGGCATTGCCGCCCGGGAAAAACACATACCATCGCAGCATTTGTTTACAAGGAGCAATTTCCCATGGGCCTTTTCCACTGGACACAACGGTCCGCCGACGTCCTGCAGTCGGGCGGCGTGATCGGTCCCGACGAGCGCCTGCCCTGGCCGCAGACCGGCCTCATGGGCGTGCAGCATGTGATCGCCATGTTCGGCTCCACCGTGCTGGCGCCCATTCTGATGGGGTTCGACCCCAACCTGGCCGTCTTCATGAGCGGCATCGGCACGCTGATCTTCTTCCTCATCACGGGCGGCAGGGTGCCCAGCTACCTCGGCTCCTCGTTCGCCTTCATCAGCGTGGTGATCGCGGTGACGGGCTATGCGGGCAAGGGCGCCAACCCCAACATCGGGCTGGCCCTGGGCGGCATCATCGCCTGCGGCGCGGTCTACATGCTGGTGGGCTTTGCCGTGCAAGCCATCGGCACGCGCTGGATCGAGCGCTTCATGCCGCCCGTGGTCACGGGCGCCGTGGTGGCCGTGATCGGCCTGAACCTGGCGGCCATCCCGGTCAAGAACATGGCGGCCAACAACTTCGAATCCTGGATGCAGGCCATGACCTTCGTGAGCGTGGGCCTGGTGGCCGTGTTCACGCGCGGCATGGTGCAGCGCCTGCTGATCCTCGTGGGCCTGATCGTGGCCACGCTGATCTACGGCCTGTTCACCAACGTGCTGGGCTGGGGCACGCCCGTGGACCTGGCGGGCGTGGCCAATGCGGCCTGGTTCGGCATGCCCCACTTCCATGCCCCCGAATTCAACGCCCATGCCATGGTGCTCATCGTGCCCGTGGTCATCATCCTGGTGGCCGAGAACCTGGGCCACATCAAGGCCGTCACGGCCATGACCGGCAAGGACCTGGACCAGTACATGGGCCGCGCCTTCATCGGCGACGGCCTGGCCACCATGGTCAGCGGCTCGGTGGGCGGCACGGGCGTGACCACCTATTCCGAGAACATAGGCGTCATGGCCGCCACGCGCATCTATTCCACGGCCGTGTTCTTCAGCGCCGCCGTGCTGGCCGTGCTGCTGGGCTTCTCGCCCAAGTTCGGCGCGCTGATCCAGGCGATCCCGCTGCCCGTGATGGGCGGCGTGTCCATCGTGGTCTTCGGCTTGATCGCCGTGGCCGGCGCCAAGATCTGGGTGGACAACCGCGTGGACTTCTCGCAGAACAAGAACCTCATCGTGGCCGCCATCACGCTGATCCTGGGCACGGGCGACTTCACGCTGACCTTCGGCGAATTCAAGCTCGGCGGCATCGGCACGGCCACCTTTGGCGCCATCATCCTTTATGCGCTGCTCAACATGGGCCGGCACGCCGATGAAACTCAGGGCAAGGCCCATTGAGCGCCGCCATGTAACCGGGGAAACATTCCCTTGACAGCAGCGCGGGGCCTTTGCGGGGAAACCCCGACGTCGCGTTCCGCGCTGTTACCATTTCCCGCTGGAGATACACCGCCCCTGACCGGGCGGTTTTTTTTGAGGTGCCGGCTAGGCGCAGTGCATGGACCCAGAAAGCCACCGCCCGCGATGGCAGGCCCGCGTGCCCGACCGGAGCCTCTGTAGTTGGAGACTTCCATGTCCATCGCAGATCGCGTTCGCTATCCGGATTTTCTTTCGCGCATCATGACGGCCGAACAGGCCGCCGAACTGATCCCCCACGGCACCAATGTCGGCATGAGCGGCTTCACCGGCGCCGGCTACCCCAAGGCCCTGCCCCAGGCCATCGCCGCACGCGCCCGGGCCGAGCATGCGGCCGGCAAGCCCTACAGGATCAATGTCTGGACCGGCGCCTCCACTGCGGCCGAATGCGATGGCGTGATGGCCGAGGCCCAGGCCATAGGCCAGCGCCTGCCGTTCAACACCGATCCCACGGCCCGCAAGGCCGTGAATGCGGGCGAGATCGACTTCATCGACATGCACCTGTCGCACGTGGCCCAGCATGCATGGTTCGGCTTTCTGGGCCCTATGCATGTCGCCGTGGTCGAGGTGCTGGGCGTGACCGAGGACGGCCGCCTGATCCCCTCCACGGCCGTGGGCAACAACAAGACCTGGCTGGAGATCGCCGACAAGGTGATCCTCGAGGTCAACACCAAGCCGCCCGCAAAGATGGAAGGCATGCACGACATCTACTACGGCACGGCCATTCCGCCGCGCCGCGTGCCCATCAGCCTGACCCATGCCGACAACCGCATCGGCGAGCCCTATCTGCGCGTGGATCCGGCCAAGGTCGTCGCCGTCGTCGAAACCCACAAGGGCGACCGCGACAACGTCTTTGCCACGCCGGACGAAAATTCCAACAAGATCGCCTCCTACATCATCGACTTCCTCGTGCACGAGATGAAGATGGGCCGCCTGCCCAGGGAAATGCTGCCCATCCAGTCGGGCGTGGGCAATGTGGCCAATGCCGTGCTCGCGGGCCTGCTGACCGGCCCCTTCGAGAACCTGCTGGGCTTCACCGAAGTGCTGCAGGACGGCATGCTGGACCTGCTGCGCGCAGGCAAGATGACGCGCGCCTCGGCCACGGCCATCTCGCTGTCGGGCGCCGCGTACAAGGACTTCGAGGACCACATCGACTTCTACCGCGATCGCATCATCCTGCGCCCGCAGGAGATCTCCAACCACCCCGAGCTGGTGCGCCGCCTGGGCATCATCGCGATGAACTCGATGATCGAGGCCGATATCTACGGCAACATCAACTCCACCCATGTGATGGGCACGGGCATGATGAACGGCATCGGCGGCTCGGGCGACTTCGCACGCAACGGCTACCTGTCCTTCTTCGTCACGCCCTCGGTGGCCAAGGACGGCAAGATCAGCTGCATCGTGCCCATGTGCTCGCACGTGGACCACACCGAGCACGACACGCAGATCATCGTCACCGAACAGGGCTTGGCCGACCTGCGCGGCCTCTCGCCCAAGCAGCGCGCCCAGGTCATCATCGACCGATGCGCCCACCCCGACTACCGCGACCGGCTGCAGGACTATTTCGACCGCGCCCGCCTGAAGGGCGCGCAGCACACGCCGCATATCCTGGGCGAAGCGCTGTCGTGGCACGAGCGCTTCATGGAAACCGGGGACATGCGCGTTTAATCATTCACGCCCTGTGCCGCTGCGCGGCTTCCTGGCCGGGATCTCCGAGGGACGACGCCCTCGCGGCGGGGCGACAGGACCTTGCCCGGTGTCTCTGACGAGGCAGCGTCGGCTGGGCGAAATACGTTTATCCAGTAGCATCAAGGACGGTCTGTCTCAGGCCGTCCTTTTTTCATCGTGGGGCCGACCCAAGATGGAAAACCCCGCCCGCAAGGGCTGCGAACCACGCACAGTGGGGAGCATGGGGGTCATTTTTCATGCAACCCGTTTCGCGCCATGCGTATTCACCAGATTCCGGAAGACTCCACGGCCGTCACCACAGGCTCCTGTCTATGCGGGCAGGTGAGGTTTGAGATCCATGGCGAACTGGCCGGCATTCAAATCTGCCATTGCAGCCAGTGCCGCAAAGCCCAGGGCGGCCCCCTGGCCACCAATATCCCGGCAAGGCAGGAGCAAATCCGCTGGATTGCGGGGCGCGATCAGTTGCGCCACTTCGAATCCTCGCCTGGCAAGCTGCGTGCTTTCTGCCCCCGATGCGGCTCGCCGGTCTACAGCCTGCGCAGCAGTCCGGCCGGTGTGCTGCGCATACGCGCCGGCCTGCTCGACGAGCCAAGCAGGGCCTCGCTGGCCAGTCACCAGCATGTGGCCTCGCGCGCCTCCTGGTGGCCCTTGCCCGAGGATGGCTTGCCCCGGCATGAAGAAGCGATGGCGCAGGCCTCGACACAGAACTCTCGCATTAATTGACGAAACACAGGATCGATATGGCTATCTGGACACGTGCAATGAATCTCGAAGCGCTGAACGCCGCCGGCGCCAACACCGCGGTCTCGCACCTGGGCATCGAACTCACCGAGATCGGCGACGACTTCATCCGCGGCCGCATCCACGTGGACGAGCGCACCTGCCAGCCCTACGGCATCCTGCACGGCGGCGTGAACGTGGTGCTGGCCGAGACCCTGGGCTCGGTGGCCGCAGCCTGCTCCATTCCCGAAGGCCATCGCTGCGTGGGCCTGAACGTCTCGGCCAACCACGTGCGCGCCGCACGCCAGGGCTGGGTGACCGGCACGGCCCGCCCCGTGCACCTGGGCCGCACCACCCACGTCTGGGCCATCGAGCTGCATGACGAGCAGGGCAAGCTCACCTGCAACTGCAGTCTGACCATGGCGATTCTGGCGCCTCAGAATTGATAGCGGTGGTTGCTGCACTCTCAGGTCGAGCGTAGCGAAGGCTCGTGCGACTTCCTCTCCCCTGCCCTTTGGGCTGCACCTGCGGCGCTTGAGTACTGCTTGCGACAGAGGCCGGGTCTCGCCCCGGCGGGTGACCTCCTTTTCTTGCTCGTGCAAGCAAAGGAGGCAAAAGAACACGCCCCATTGCCTGCGGCCCCTGCGCTACGCTCCGGGGTAAACCTGCGTCACGCCATCCAGTCTGTGGTGCCGCCCAACTCGCTGCGCGGCATAGCCGCTCCGCTCGAACAAACGGCGGCAAGTCAGAGCACGAAGCAACGCCGTCCTACGGCAGCGTTGCCCACAGCCTGGATGACGTGCCACAGGCGCGGACAAAAGGGGGGCCAGCGGATACCTTCAAACCCCCAGCAGCGCCGAGAGCTGCTCCGGCCTGGCCAGCAGGGCGGCCGAATCCGATTGCAGCGCCAGCCGCCCCTTTTCCATGACCACGGCGTGGTCCGTATGGGCCAGCACCTTCTTGTAGTCGCGGTCCACGATGAGGGTGGAAATGCCGGTGCGGCGGATCTCGGCGATCACGCGCCAGATTTCGGCCACCACCAGCGGGGCCAGGCCCTCGGTGGCCTCGTCCAGGATCATGAGGCGCGGATTGGTCATGAGCGCGCGGCCTATGGAGACCATCTGCTGCTCGCCGCCCGAGAGCTGGTGGCCGCCGTTGGACAGGCGCTCCTTCAGGCGCGGAAAGGTCTCGAGCACGCGCTCCAGCGTCCACGGCCTGCGGCCGTCCAGGCCCGCGCGCGCGCTCATCACAAGATTCTCCCGGACCGACAGGTTGGGAAACACGCCGCGCCCCTCGGGCACGTAGCCAATGCCCGAGCGCGCCATCTTCTCGGGCGGCGCGCCCGTGACATCGCGTCCCTGCGCCAGCACCTGCCCCGAGCGCGCGCGCACATAGCCCATGAGCGTGCGGATCAGCGTGGTCTTGCCCATGCCGTTGCGGCCCAGCAGGCCCACGGCCCTGCCCTCGGGCAGGTCCAGCGAGACGCCGTGCAGGATGTGGCTGTCGCCGTAATAGGTGTGCAGGTCCCGCACGCCGAACAGGGCGCCGGCATGGGGTGCGGCCTCAAGCATGTTCTTCCTCTCCCAGATAGGCGATGCGCACCACGGGATCGACGCGGATCTGCGCCGGCGTGCCGCTGGCCACCACGCTGCCGTTGACCATGACGGTGATGCGGTCGGCGATGCGGAACACCGCATCCATGTCGTGTTCCACGAGCAGCACGGCGTGGCCTGTCTTCAGTTCCTGCAGCAGACCCAGCATGCGCTCGGTCTCCTCAGCGCCCATGCCGGCCAGCGGCTCGTCCAGCAGCAGCACGCGCGGCCCGGTGGCCAGGCACATGGCCACCTCGAGCTGGCGCTTGGCGCCGTGGCTCAGGCTGCCCGCGCTGCGCTGCGCCTGCTCGGCCAGTCCCGCGCGGACCAGGGCCTCCTGCGCGCGCTCGAGGCTGGCCTGGCAGCGCTGTGCAGGCTCCCAGATGCGCCAGGGGCGCGGGCGCATCTGCGCCTGGGCGGTAAGCCGGCAGTTCTCGAGCACGGTGAATTCAGGAAAGATGGTGGTGCGCTGGTAGCTGCGGCCCAAGCCCGCCTTGGCGCGGCGCGGCTGGGGCATGCGCGTGACGTCCCGGCCTTCGAGCCGGATCGTGCCTTCGCTGGCCGCTATCTCGCCCGAGAGCATGTTGATCAAGGTGGATTTGCCTGCGCCGTTGGTGCCGATGACGGCGTGGACTTCGCCATCGTGCAGGTCCAGGTCCACGCCGCTTACCGCGGTCAGGCCGCCGAAGCGGCGCGTGAGGCCGCGCACGGCCAGTCGGGCTTCAGCCATGGTGTGCTCCTTTGCTGCGTGAGCGGTCGCGCCACTGGCGCCATTGCTCGCCCAGGCCCATGAGGCCCTTGGGCAGCAGGGCCACGAGGGCGATGATGGCCAGGCCCAGCGTCAGTTGCCAGTGGTCGGCCAGGTTGCCCACCACGGCCTGGGTGCTCAGCAGCTCCTTGAGCACCACGAAGGCCACCGTGCCGATGACGGCACCGCGCAGCGAGCCTATGCCGCCGAGGATGAGCATCAGCAGCACTTCGCCCGAATGGTGCCAGGCCAGCAGCTCGGGGTTGACCACGCCGTCGCGCGCCGCCAGCAGAAAGCCCGCGACGCCGGCCAGCGCACCGGCGATCACGAAGCCCGCCAGCTTGTACCAGTAGGTCGCAAAGCCTGCCGCGCGCATGCGCTGCTCGTTGACGCGGATGCCGGCCAGCGCGGCGCCGAAGCGCGAGTGGCGCAGCATGCCGATGAAGGCATAGACCAGCACCAGCGCGGCCAGCACCACGTAGTAGCGGGTGCCGGCGCTCTCCATGTCCAGCGCGCCCAGCGACGGCCGCACCATGAGGTAGATGCCGTCGCTGCCGCCGCCGATATTGGTGTCGTGGAACACGAAGAACGCCATTTGCGCGAAGGCCAGCGTCACCATGATGAAGTACACGCCGCGGGTGCGCAGGCTCAGCGCTCCCACCACCAGCGCATACAGTGCCGAGGCCGCGACCGCAGCCCCCAGCATGAGCGCGAAATTGCTGCTGTCGGGCGTGGCGGCCAGCACGGCCGCGTAGGCGCCTATGCCGAAGAAGGCCGCATGGCCCAGGCTCACGAGGCCGGCTCCGCCCACGAGGATGTGCAGGCTGAGCGCGAAGATGGCCAGGATCATGATCTTGACCACCAGATCCGACAGATAGGATGACCAGAACGGCTGGGCAAGCCCCAGGGCCACGGCCGCCAGCAGCGGCAGCAGCACGCCGGCCAGCAGGCTGTGCGAGCGCGCAGGCCGGCTCCTGCCGCTCACCGAAGGGGCTTCGGCATAGGCCTGGTTGGACTGGGGCAGCGGCGTGGAGGATGTGTTGCTCATATCAGTGGCTCCTTGCACTGCATGTAAAACTGGCGTGAACCAAGCAAGGAACACCGGGCAAGGGCCTGAGCCGGCCGCGCCGCCCCGCAGCAGGGGCTGCCCCAGCGAAGGGGTTGTCCCCCTCCCGCGTGGCGAGAGAGGGCGATGTGCAACGGGGAAGGCGCGAAGCGACACAGGGGGTGTTTTTTCATCGCTTGCCCATCAGGCCCTCGGGCCGCCATACCAGGACAATGGCCATGAGCAGGTAGATGCTCATGCCGCTGAGCTCCTGGAAGAACACCTTGCCGAAGGTATCGACAAAGCCCACGAGCAGCGATGCCAGCAGCGCGCCCGTGATCGAGCCTATGCCGCCGATGACGACCACCACGAAGCAGATGATGAGCACGCTGGAGCCCATGTTGGGGTAGACCGAGCTCATGGGCGCGGCGATCATGCCCGCCAGCGCGGCCAGCGCCACGCCCATGGCGAACACGATGCGGTACAGGCGCTGGATGTCGATGCCCAGGCCGCGCACCATGTCGCGGTTGCTGGCACCCGCGCGCACCATCATGCCCAGGCGCGTGCGGTTGACCACCCAGTACAGCGCCAGCGCCACCACCAGGCAGGCCGCCGAGGCGAAGATGCGGTACCAGGGGTAGCTCATGAGGCCGGCCAGCGAGAAGCTGCCGGCCAGCCATCCGGGCAGCTGCACGCCGTGCACGTCGTTGCCGAACAGCAGGGCGCGCAGCTCCTCGAACACCAGGATCAGGCCGAAGGTCATCAGCACCTGCTGCAGGTGCTCGCGCTCATAGAGAAAGCTGAAGAAGGCCCACTCGAGCACATAGCCTATGGCCACTGCCAGCACCGTGCCGACCAGCAGCATGGTGACGAAATGCTGGCCCAGGACGGGGGCCAGCGCGAACGCCATATAGGCGCCGATCATGTAGAAACTGCCGTGGGCGAGATTGATCACCCCCATGATGCCGAAGATCAACGTCAGGCCCGAGGCCAGCAGAAACAGCAGCAGCCCGTACTGAACAGCGTTCAGGCACTGCACCAGAAAGGTGGCGAAATCCACGGCAGTCCTTGCGATGAAATGCGGAGGGCCTTACTGCATGCGGCAGCCGCGCGCAGGGTCGGCCAGGGCCTTCATGGCCACGCTGATCTTCCTGTTCTCCTTGCCTTCGACCTTGCGCAGGTACATGTCTTGCACCGGATTGTGGGCCTTGCTCAGCGTGAAGTCGCCGCGCGGGCTGGGGATGGTGGCTTTCTCGATCGCGGTGCGGAACACGTCCTTCTTGCCGATGTCGCCGCCCGCAGCCTTCAGGCCCACGGCCAGCATCTGCGCCGCGTCGTAGCCCTGCACCGCATAGACATCGGGCATGAGCTTGTAGCTCTTGGCGTAATTGGTACGGAAGGTCTTGTCGCGCTCGGTGCCCAGCTCGTCCGCATAGTGCAGCGTAGTCAGCATGCCCTGGGCCGCTTCGCCCTGTGCATCCAGCGTGCCGTCGGTGAGGAAGCCCGCGCCGTACAGCGGAATGGTCTTGGACAGACCGGCCGCATGGTAGTCCTTGACGAACTTGACGGCACCCGCGCCGGCGAAGAAGGCGAACACGGCATCGGGCTTGGCCGCGGCGATCTCGGTCAACAGCGCCTGGAACTCCACGTTGGGGAAAGGCAAGGTCAGCTGCTTGACGACCTTGCCGCCGCTCTTTTCGAAGCCTTCCTTGAAGCCGCCCGTGATCTCGTCGCCGGCCGCGTACTTCCAGGTGATGGTCATGGCGGTCTTCTTGCCCTCCTGCTTGGCCGCGACCACGCCCATGGGATAGGCCGACTGCCAGTTGCTGAACGAGGAGCGGAAGATGTTGGGCGCGCACATGGGCCCGGTCACGGCGTCGGCGCCGGCATTGGGCACGATGAGCACGGTGCCGCTTTCCTTGGCCGCGCGCGCCATGGCCATGGCCACGCCCGAGTGCACGGTACCCACGATCACGTCCACCTTGTCGCGCTTGATCAGGCGGTTGACGTTGTCCGTGGCCTTGGCCGGGTCCGATTCGTCGTCGACCTTGAAGAACTCGATCTCTCGTCCGCCCAGCTTGCCGCCCTGCTCGGCCACGTGCATGCGGAAACCGTTCTCGATGGCATTGCCCAGCGCCGCATAGGTGCCGCTGAAGGGCAGCATGAAGCCGACCTTGATCTTGTCCTGCGCCATTGCGCCGCCACCGGCCGTCGCGGCGGCCAGTGCCACCGCGCCCATCGCTGTCCATTGCTTGATCATGCTTGTCTCCTCGAGGTTTGGATGAATTGCCGAATGCTCTCTGTCACCTGTAGCGGCTGGTCGCGGTGGGGCGAATGGCCACACGCCGGCAACTCTAACAACTTGACACTTAAAGCAATACGAGCAATTGCCCTTACTTGCTCCAGCGTGCCGTATTCGTCGTCCAGGCCCTGGATTGCCAGCGTGGGGCTGCGCAGGCCGGCGGCCTCGGCCTCGATGTTCCAGCGGCGGAAGGCGGGGTCCAGCCAGATGCCGGCCCAGGCGCCGAAGGCCGAATCCACATCGGCGTGGTAGCGCGCCAGCCGCTCGCGCAGGCCGCCTTGGCGGTAGGCCTCGGCGGCCCTGGCAATGCTGGCCACGGAAATGTCCTCGACCATCACATGCGGCGCCATCAGCACCGTGCCGGCCGTCAGCTCCGGAAAGCGCGCCGCATGCAGCAGCGCGATCGAGCCGCCGTCGCTATGGCCCAGCAGCCAGGCCGGCCGTGCCAGGCCCAGGGCTTCGCGCAGCGCGGGCAGCACCTCGTAGGCCTGGCGGTGCATGAAGTCGGCCGCCCAGGCCTCTTCGGGCGGGCGCGGCGTGGAGTTGCCGTAGCCGGGGCGCGAATAGACCAGGCCGCGCAGTCCCGCAGCACGGCAGACCCGGGCGGGAAAGTCCTTCCACATGGCCAGCGATCCCAGGCCCTCGTGCAGAAAGATCATCACCGGCGCGTCGGGGCGGTCCGCCTCCAGCCACTGGTATTCGATCTCCACCTGGCGGCCGCGCCAGGGAATGCGCACGCGCTCGGCAGCGCCGGTGATTGCAGCTTGCGGCATCATGGTCTTGAATCCATAGCAGTCAGCGCCCGTCCCTGCTGGGATCAAACCGCTTTTGCCTCGGTTTTTGCGTCATGGCGGGCTTCCTGTTCGCGCAGGCGAAAGCGCTGGATCTTGCCGGTGGCCGTCTTGGGCAGCTCGTCCACGAACTCGATGAAACGCGGATATTTGTAGGGCGCCAGGCGCTCCTTGACGAAGGCCTTGAGCTCCTGCTCGGTCGCGCTGCAGCCGCTCTTGAGCACCACGAAGGACTTGGTCTTGACCAGGCCGTCGGCATCGGTCTTGCCGATGACCGCGGCCTCGAGCACGGCCGGATGCTGCTGCAGCGTGGCCTCCACCTCGAACGGCGAGACATAGATGCCGCTGACCTTGAGCATGTCGTCGCTGCGGCCCGCATAGGTGTAGTAGCCGTCGGCGTCGCGCACGTATTTGTCGCCGCTCTTGAGCCAGCCGCCCTGGAAGGTGTCGCGCGTCTTTTCGCGGTTGCGCCAGTACATCAGCGCCGTGCTCGGGCCCCTGATGTAGAGGTCGCCGATCTCGCCATCGGCCACCGGACTGCCATCCTCGCCGCGCAGCTGCACTTCGTAGCCGGGCACGGGCCGGCCCGTGGTGCCGTAGCGTATGTCACCCGGCCGGTTGGAGATGAAGATGTGCAGCATCTCGGTCGAACCTATGCCGTCCACGATGTCGGCGCCGAAATGCGCCTTGAAGCGCCGGGCGATGTCGGCCGGCAGCGCCTCGCCAGCCGACGAGCACATGCGCAGGCTGACCTGTTCGCGCGCCGGCAGGCGCGGCGAGGCCAGCATGCCCGCAAACCCCGTGGGCGCACCGAAGAACACCGTGGGCCGGTGCCGCATCCAGCGCTCGAAGATGGCATCGGGCGTGGGCCGCTCGGCCATCAGCACCACGCTGGCGCCCACGCTGAGCGGAAAGGTCAGCGCATTGCCCAGGCCGTAGGCGAAGTAGAGCTTGGCAGCCGAGAAGCAGACATCGCTTTCCGTCAGGCCCAGCACGGGCTTGCCGTACAGCTCGGCGGTCCAGTAGGGATTGGCATGCGTGTGCACCGCGCCCTTGGGCTTGCCCGTGGAGCCCGACGAGTACAGCCAGAAGCCCGGGTCGTCCCCGCGCGTGGCGGCCGGCTGCGCCAGCGGCTGCTGGCTATCCAGCCAGGGCTGCAGCGGCTCGCAGCCGGCGGGCAGCTGCGTCCCGGCTTCCTCGGGATGCGCGACCCAGATGCGGGCCGCCTCGTGCCGGGCGCCGTCCAGCGCCTGCCGCAGCACGGGCAGCATGGCTCCGTTGGTCAGCACGGCCTGGGCCCGGCTATGCTCGAGCATGTAGGCATAGTCGCCGGCCGTCAGCAGCGTGTTGACCGCCACCGGCACCACGCCCGCATACATGGCGCCCAGAAAGCACACGGCCCATTCGCGCATGTCGTGCATGACCAGCAGCACGCGCTCCTCGCGGTGGATGCCCGCTGCCAGCAGCCCCTGGGCCAGGCGCCGCGCCCGGTCTTCCAGCTCGCCGTAGCTGAGCGTGCCGTGGTCGTCGGTATAGGCCGTCTTGCCGGCCCGCCCGCGGTTGGTCTCGAACAGATGCTGCGCAAAGTTGAAGGACTGGTCCAGGTCGATCATCATGTGTCTCCTTGCGCCGCACCGCTGCCGCGCACGTGTGGTTGCGGCCCGGCTCTGCGGCCGGGTCCATGCCCGGTTTTCAGGCCGGGACGAGGGCCTGCAGCACGGCAGGGCTGGCCTGCACGGCCGCCTTGCGGTGGTAGAAGTCCAGCGCGCGCAGGCCGCCCAGCTCGCTGCCGCCGCCGGCGCGCCCGGGCCCGCCGTGCTGGGACTGCGGCATCACATTGCCGTGGCCCGTATGGGTCCTGCCCACCTCGGGCGTGACCACATGCACGCGGCCGTGGCTGGCGGCCAGGTCGGCGGCCGCGGCCGCCAGCGCTGCCGGGTCTTCGCCGTACAGCGAGGCCACCAGCGAACCCTGGCCGCGGCGGGCCAGCGCCAGCCCGTGCGCGAGGTCGCGGTAGGGCATGAGCGTGGCCACCGGCCCGAAGACTTCCATGTCGTGCACCAGGGACGCCGCATCGGGGCTGCGCGTGCCCAGCAGCACGGGCCGGGCACAGGCGGCCACGGCCGGATCCGCATCCACCAGGGCGCGCCTGCGGCCGTCGTGCAGCACATCCGTGTGCGCCATCAGCCCGGCCAGGCCCTTCTGCACGCTGTCGTACTGCTCGCGGCTGACCAGAGAGCCCATGCGCACGCCCTCGCTGCGCGGATCGCCCACGGCGACCTCGGCCAGCTGTGCGCCAATCGCCTGGGCCACGGCGTCGTACAGCGCCCCGGGCACGAAGACGCGGCGTATGGCCGTGCACTTCTGGCCGGACTTGACCGTCATCTCGCGCGCCACTTCGCGCGCCAGCAGGCGCACGGCCTCGCTGTCGGGCCCGTGGCCGGGCAGCAGCAGCGCGCTGTTGATGCTGTCGGCCTCGATATTGCTGCGCACCGCGTGGCGCGCCACGGCTGCATGGCCGCGGATCGCGGCAGCGGTCTCGGCCGAGCCCGTGAAGGAGACCATGTCCCAGGGCTGCAGCTGGTCCATGAGTCCGGCCGCGCTGCCGCAGATCACCGACAGCGCGCCGGGCGGCACAATGCCGGCCTCCACCACGTCGCGGACCATGCGCTGCGTGAGCCAGGCCGTGGCCGTGGCGGGCTTGACGATGACCGGCACGCCCGACAGCAGCGCGGGCGCGGCCTTTTCCCACAGCCCCCAGGCTGGGAAGTTGAAGGCGTTGATGAACAGCGCCACGCCGCGCGCCGGCACCTGGATGTGCCGGGACTGGAACACGCCGTCGCGGGCCAGCGCCACCGCCTCGCCGTCGGCCAGATGGCGGGCATCGCCCAGCGCCGCGCCCCATCTGGCGTACTGGCCCAGCGTGTAGATGGCGCCGTCCACGTCGACGGCCGTGTCGCTCTTCACGGTGCCCGAGTTGGCCGTGGAAATTGCGTAATAGGCATCGCGGCCCGCCTGCAGCACGCCGGCCGCATCGGCCAGCAGTTTGGCGCGCTGGGCATAGCTCAGTGCGCGCAGGGCCGCGCCGCCGGTCTCGCGGGCATAGTCAAAGGCGGCCGGCAGATCCAGCCCGGTGGCGTCCACGCGCACCAGTGCGCTGCCCCGCACGGGGTCGCGCAGCACGCTGCCCGGGCCGGTGCCGGCCTGCCAGCGGCCGCAGACATGGTTGGCAAGGAGTTCCGTCATGGCGATGAGGGGAATGGAGGGAATCTGAGGCCGCCGCTCAGGCGGCGCGGCGCGTGAACTGGATCTGCCCCTGGGGCAGCAGGTACAGCACGCGGGCCGCGCCTTCGCTCACCGTGGGGCTGTGGGCGCTGCCCGGGCCGTAGACACACCAGCCAGCGCCGTGGCCGTCGAACAGCGCGCCCTCGTCCAGCGGCAGGATCAGGTCCACCTCGCCCAGCGGATGGCTATGGTGGGGGCCCGCAATGCCGCGGTCGGCCGCCCCGTCCATTTCCACCACATCCACCGAAAAGCCGCCCAGCGCCTCGCTGGCCTCGTGCACGCGCCCCCAGCGAATGCCGCCGTTTTCACGCGAACACAGCCAGCCTTGATCTACCCCCGTGGCGCAGGCCTGGCGCAATGCGGCGTAATGCGGGGTCTGTGCACCATAGTGCGTGTTCAGCCAGTCCTGCAGGTCCGCGTCCAGCGGCCGGCCCGCCATGCCGCGGGCCACTTCGGCCACCAGATCGTGGAAAACCTGCTGGGAAATACGGAGGGAGCACGCGTCCATCTCAGTCTCCTGGGACGCAGGGCGATAGCCTGCGGCGATTGATATCGGGCGCACAACATGCAATATTGTGCGTGCAATCGAAAGATAGATAGGTCACAATGCAGTGTCAAGCAATATATTGCATGACTGGTGTTAACCCCGACTGTTTATGATTCACGCCGTCTTGGGGAGCTTTATGGATCAGTTTGAGATTGCATCGGAGGCCGGCAGCGAGGGGGCGGCCACCCCGGCCGAAGCCGGCAAAAGCCTGGTGCTGCAGGCGCTGGGAGAGCGCGTGCGCGAGCTGCGCGCGCGCCGGGGGCTGACCCGCCGCAATCTGGCCGTCACGGCACAGGTTTCCGAGCGCCACCTGGCCAATCTGGAATACGGGACGGGCAATGTCTCCATCCTCGTGCTGCACCAGATCGCACAGGCCCTGCAGTGCTCCATGGCCGAACTGCTCGGCGATGTGACCACCTCCAGCGCCGAATGGCTGCTGCTGCGCGAGCTGCTGGAAAACCGCAGCGAGGAAGACCTCAAGCGCGTGCGCATGGCGGCCGGGGAAATCCTGGGCACGGCGCCCGGCGGCGATGCCCACCGCCATTCGCGCATCGCGCTGATCGGCCTGCGCGGCGCCGGCAAGTCCACGCTGGGCCGCATGCTGGCCGAGCAGCTGCAGGTGCCGTTCCTGGAACTCAACCAGGAGATCGAACGCGTGGCCGGCTGCAGCGTGCGCGAGATCTACGACCTCTACGGCGCCGGCGCCTACCGCCGCTACGAGCGCCGCGCGCTCGAGGAAGCCGTGCAGATCTACAGCGACGTGGTGATCGCCACGCCGGGCGGCATCGTTTCCGACCCCGCCACCTTCAACGAGCTGCTGACCCACTGCACCACGGTCTGGCTGCAGGCCGATCCCGAGGAACACATGGGCCGCGTCATCGCCCAGGGCGACACGCGCCCCATGGCCGCCAACCCCGAAGCCATGGACGACCTGCGGCGCATCCTCGACGGCCGCGCCGCCTTCTATTCCAAGGCCGACCACCGGCTCGACACCAGCGGCAAGACGCTGCAGCAAAGCTTCGAGGAGCTGCGCCGGATCACGGCGGCATGACCATGAACACCCTCCAGCCCGGCATGGCCGACGATCCGCGCCCCGTTCCGCCCGAAGCGCCGCAGCCCAACGAATGCTGCGAAAGCGGCTGCGACCCCTGCGTGTACGACTGCTATGCCGAGGAAATGCGGCAGTACCGCCAGCAGCTCGCGCAGTGGCTGCAGCGCCATCCCGAAGCCGCCGCCTGACTGCACGCAGCGGCCCACCGGCAGCAGCCGGCGCCGGCAATCCGGGCACGGCCTCCCCGGCTCAAGCCATTCTGGCCTCCAGCCCATGCCTGGAAAGCGCCACGCGCTCCATTTTCTGGAGCAGCCTGAAGCCGGCTTCCTGCCGGCCGGGACGCCCGCCTTCCGCATTCCGCTTGTTCGCCGCCATGAAACCATGGCGGCAGCTTGCGCCTGCCTGCGTCCGGCGCCTCGCCTTCACACTCCGGCACGGCGACGTCCGCGCATAGGCATTTACCCTTGGAATCGATGAAACATGCAAAATAATGCCTAAATCCGCGTGCATTTTTTGGGCAACTCTGCATAATTGTGCCTACACCCGATAGCAACTGCACTATTTTTCATCTTCAAGAGGCCCGCCATGCAGCAGCAATCCCTCGTCGACTACCGCACCGAACCCAGCCAGTACCGCCATTGGTCGTTTGAAGTGGACGGGCCGGTTGCACGCATGAAGCTGGACATCGCCGAGGACGGCGGCATACGCCCCGGCTACAAGCTCAAGCTCAACAGCTACGACCTGGGCGTGGACATCGAGCTGCACGATGCGCTCAACCGCATCCGCTTCGAGCATCCCGAGGTCAAAAGCGTCATCGTCACCAGCGGCAAGGAGCGCATCTTCTGCTCGGGCGCCAACATCTTCATGCTCGGCGTTTCCTCGCATGCCTGGAAGGTGAACTTCTGCAAGTTCACGAACGAGACCCGCAACGGCATCGAGGACAGCTCCAGGCACGACGGCCTCAAGTTCGTCGCCGCAGTCAACGGCGCCTGCGCGGGCGGCGGCTATGAGCTGGCCCTGGCCTGCGACGAGATCGTGCTGATCGACGACCGCTCCTCCTCCGTCTCCCTGCCCGAGGTGCCGCTGCTGGGCGTGCTGCCCGGCACGGGCGGGCTGACGCGCGTGACCGACAAGCGCCATGTGCGCCACGACCTGGCCGACATCTTCTGCACCAGCGTGGAAGGCGTGCGCGGCCAGCGCGCCGTGGACTGGCGCCTGGTCGATGCGGTGGCCAAGCCCGCGCAATTTGCCGCGACCGTGGAGCAGCACGCGCAGAAGCTGGCCGCAACCAGCCAGCGCCCCGCCTCGGCCAAGGGCATTGCGCTGACCCGCATCGAGCGCGAACTCGGCGACGCCAGCCTGGGCTATCGGCATGTGGCCGTGGAGATCGACCGCGCCAAGCGCAGCGCCACCGTCACGGTCAGGGCGCCGCAGGGCCCGCAGCCCGGGGACATCGACGCCATCGCGCAGGCCGGCGCCGCCTGGTGGCCGCTGGCCATGGGCCGCGAACTGGACGACGCCATCCTGCACCTGCGCACCAACGAGCCGGACATAGGCACCTGGATCCTCAGGACCGAGGGCGATGCGGCCGCCGTGCTGGCCGCCGACCAGGTCCTGCTGGCCCACCGGGACCACTGGCTGGTGCGCGAGACCATAGGCCTGCTGCGCCGCACGCTGGCGCGCCTGGACGTGTCCTCGCGCTCGCTGTTCGCGCTGATCGAGCCCGGCTCCTGCTTTGCCGGCGTGCTGGCCGAGCTGGCCTTCTGCGCCGACCGCGCCTACATGCTGGTGCTGCCCGACGAGCCCGGGCGCCAGCCCACCCTGGTGCTGGACGAATTCAATTTCGGCCTGCTGCCCCTGGTCAACGACCAGAGCCGCCTGCAGCGCCGCTTCTACGAAGAAGCCGCGCCGCTGGAAGCCGCGCGCGCCGCCGTGGGCCGGGCGCTGGACGGCGATGCGGCCCAGCAGCTGGGCCTGGTCACCGCGGCGCTCGACGATATCGACTGGGAGGACGAGATCCGCATCGCCATCGAGGAGCGCGCCGCCATGTCGCCCGATGCGCTCACGGGCCTCGAGGCCAACCTGCGCTTTGCCGGCAAGGAAAACATGGTCACGCGCATCTTCGGACGCCTGTCGGCCTGGCAGAACTGGATCTTCAACCGCCCCAATGCCGTGGGCGAAAAAGGCGCCTTAAAGCTTTACGGCACCGGACAAAAAGCCGGCTTTGATTTCAATCGCGTTTGACCCCACCGCATCCAGGAGATATCCCATGAGCAGCATCGACTACAGCCAGAAGATTCCCAACAACGTGGACCTGAGCAGCGACCGCACCCTGCAGCGCGCGCTGGAGAGCTGGCAGCCCAACTTCATCAGGTGGTGGGACGACGTGGGCCCCGAGGGCTCCACCCACCACGACGTCTACCTGCGCACCGCGGTCAGCGTCGACCCCCAGGGCTGGGCCCAGTTCGGCTACGTGAAGATGCGCGACTACCGCTGGGGTATCTTCCTCAACCCCGCGGAGGAAAACCGCACCATCCACTTCGGCGACCACAGGGGCGAGAAGGCCTGGCAGGACGTGCCCGGCGAGCACCGCGCCAACCTGCGCCGCATCATCGTCACCCAGGGCGACACCGAGCCCGCGTCAGTGGAGCAGCAGCGCCACCTGGGCCTGACCGCGCCTTCGCTGTACGACCTGCGCAACCTGTTCCAGGTCAATGTGGAGGAAGGCCGCCACCTGTGGGCCATGGTCTACCTGCTGCACAAGCACTTCGGCCGCGACGGCCGCGAGGAGGCGGAGGCACTGCTCGAGCGCCAGTCGGGCGACGAGAACAATCCGCGCATCCTGGGCGCCTTCAACGAGAAGACGCCCGACTGGCTGAGCTTCTTCATGTTCACCTACTTCACCGACCGCGACGGCAAGTTCCAGCTGGCCGCCCTGGCCGAAAGCGCCTTCGACCCCTTGGCGCGCACCACCAAGTTCATGCTGACCGAGGAGGCCCACCACATGTTCGTGGGCGAATCCGGCGTCTCGCGCGTGCTGGCCCGCACCTGCCAGGTCATGAACGAGCTCGGCACCGACGATGTGAGCCGGCTGCGCGCGGCCGGCGTGATCGACCTGCCCACCATCCAGCGCTACCTGAACTTCCACTACAGCGTGACCATCGACCTGTTCGGCGCCGACCAGTCCAGCAATGCCGCCACCTTCTACAGCTCGGGCCTCAAGGGCCGCTACGAGGAAGGCAAGCGCAGCGACGACCATGCGCTGCATGACCAGCAGTACAAGGTGCTGGAAGTGGTGGACGGCAGGCTGCAGGAAAAGGACGTGCCCATGCTCAACGCCCTGAACGAGGTGCTGCGCGACGACTACATCAAGGACAGCAATGCCGGCGTGGGCCGCTGGAACAAGGTGATGGAAAAGGCCGGCATCGATTTCCGCCTCACGGTGCCGCACAAGGCCTTCAACCGCCAGATCGGCGCGCTGGCCGGCGTGCGCATCAGCCCCGACGGCCGCCCCGTGAGCGAGCAGGAATGGGAGCTGCGCAAGAAGGAATGGCTGCCCACCGACGAGGACCGCACCTTCGTGGCCTCGCTCATGGGCCGGTGCCTGGAGCCTGGCAAGTTCGCGGGCTGGATTGCCCCGCCGGTCATGGGCATCAATCGCCAGCCTGTCGATTTCGAGTACGTCCGCTTCAATTAATCCCCTGGGCGGCTGCGCCGATTCCAAGGGTCGCGCACCAAGGCATGGCGATATTTGTTGGGAGAAGAACATGACCACCACCACGTTGATTGAAAACGGCATCCTCAACCAGCATCTGATCGATCCGGAAATCTGCATTCGCTGCAACACCTGCGAAGCCACCTGCCCGGTCGATGCCATCACGCATGACGACACCAACTACGTGGTCATGGCCGACAAATGCAATGGCTGCATGGACTGCATCTCCCCCTGCCCCACCGGCGCCATCGACAACTGGCGCAAGGTGCCGGCCCTGCAGGCCTACACGCTGGCGCAGCAGTACGGCTGGGAAAGCCTGCCCGAGGAGTTGCCGGCCGAGCGACTGGCCGCCGCGCAGCAGGAACCCGCGGACCTGACCCAGGCCCAGGCCGTGATTGCGGCGGCCGCCTTGGCGAGCAGCGCCAGCGCCAGCAACGCAGCCGCCGAACCGGCCTTCAGGGCGGCCGCCTACGGGGCCACCGTGCCGCCCTGGTCCGCAGCCCATGCCTATTCCAACCTCTACGGCCCCAGGAATCCGGTCACGGCCACCGTGACCGGCAATCTCAACTGCACGGAGGCAGGCTTCGCCAGCGAGACCCACCACATCGTGCTGGACTTCGGCGCCATGCCGTTTCCCGTGCTCGAAGGCCAGTCGATTGCCGTGATCCCGCCGGGCCTGGATGCCAGCGGCAAGCCCCATGTCGCGCGCCAGTATTCGGTGGCCAGCGCGCGCAACGGCGAACGCCCCGGCTACAACAACGTGGCGCTGACCGTCAAGCGCGTCACCCAGGACCACGAAGGCCGGCCCGTGCGCGGCGTGGCCAGCAACTATCTGTGCGACCTGCAGGTGGGCGACAAGGTGCAGGTCATCGGCCCGTTCGGCACTTCCTTCCTCATGCCCAACCATCCGCGCTCGCACATCGTCATGATCTGCACCGGCACCGGCAGCGCGCCCATGCGCGCCATGACCGAATGGCGCCGGCGCCTGCGCAGGAGCGGCAAGTTCGACGGCGGCAAGCTCATGCTGTTCTTCGGCGCGCGCACGCCCCAGGAGCTGCCCTACTTCGGCCCACTGCAAAGCCTGCCCAAGGACTTCATGGACAACAACCTGGCCTTCTCGCGCGTGCCCGGCCAGCCGCGCCGCTACGTGCAGGATGCCATCCGCGAACGTGCGGTGGACCTGGCCCGGCTGCTGGGCGACGACAACACCTACATCTACGTCTGCGGCCTCAAGAGCATGGAGGAAGGCGTGCTGCTGGCCCTGCGCGATGTGGCGCAGCAGGCCGGCCTCGAATGGGAAGCCCTGGGCCAGCGCCTCAAGCGCGAGGGACGCCTGCACCTGGAGACCTATTGATTCAGCGGACCGGGGATGCCGCCCCCGGCCCTTTCGCGCGCATGTCATGCCATTGACAGCGCGGCCCTCCATGCCGCCCTACAGTAGCCCTACATCCACCCACGAAAGACAGGCATGAATGCACGGGCGAACTTCATCCGCATGCAGGACAGCACGCGCGACGACTGGCGATTGATAGGCGGCGAATTCGCGCAGTTCGCGCAAGGGCTGCCGGACCGCGTCATGGCGCATCTGAAGCTGCTGGAAGGCGACTACGGCGGCTTTCCGGTGGACCGCTACACGCACTCTCTGCAGACCGCCACGCGCGCGCTGCGCGACGGGCGCGACGAGGAATACGTGGTCTGCGCACTGCTGCACGACATCGGCGACACGCTGGGCTCGTTCAACCATCCCGACATCGCGGCGGCCATTGTCCAGCCCTTCGTGAGCGAGGCCAACCACTGGATGGTCAAGCACCACGGCATCTTCCAGGGCCACTACTTCTTTCACCACATCGGGCTGGACCGCGACATGCGCGCGCAGTTCAGGGACCACCCGCACTACGAGCGCACGGCCGAGTTCTGCGAACTCTACGACAACCCGGCCTTCGACCCCAGGGGCGAGACGCTGCCGATCTCGGAGTTCGAGCCCATGCTGCGCCGCCTCATGGCCCAGCCCCGCCAGAGCATCTACAAGGCGGCCGTGGCCGCCATGGACTGACCGGCTGGCCACCGGTGCAGGCGCGGCTCAGGACTCGGCCGTGAAGCCGATCTGCCTGACCAGCGGCCCCCAGCGCTCGAACTCGGCCTTCTGGTCGGCCGCCATCTCCTGCGGCGTGCTGCCGCGCGCCACCAGCCCCACCAGCGCCAGCGAATCGATGACCGACCTGTCCTTGAGCGCGGCCGTGATGGCCGCGTTGGCATGGGCCAGCACGGCCGACGGCACCCGGGCCGGGGCATAGAAGCCGAACCACTCCTCCGACGTCACGTCGGGATAGCCAAGCTCGGCAAACGTGGGCACATCGGGCAGGTAGGGAGAGCGCTTCCTGCCCGACAGGGCCAGCACGCGCACGCGGCCCGCCTTCAGGTATTGCAGATAGTCGCCGCTGGGGTTCACGGCCGCGGCAACCTGGCCGCCCACGAGATCGGTGATGCTGGGCACGGTGCCGCGGTAGGGCACATGGTTGAGCGGCACGCCCGCGCGCAGGCCCAGCAGGGCACCCAGCAGATGCGGCATGGAGCCGGATCCCGGCGTGCCGTAGCTGGCCTTTTCCGGGTTGGCCCTGGCCCAGGCGAGAAAGTCCTTGAGCGTCCTGACCTCGGCCGGCACGGCCGGCCCCACGGCCAGGCCGTGCAGCATGACGGCGCCCATGGACACCGGCGCCGCATCCTCGGCCTTGTAGCCGAGCCGCGGATAGATGTGCGGATAGACCGAGAAGGCCGACACGGGCGCCAGCGCCAGCACCGAGCCGTCGGCGGCCGAGTGCTTCAGCGTCTCCACCGCGATGCGGCCGCCGGCTCCCGGCCGGTTTTCCACATAGCCGGCATTCCTGCTGTAGGCCGTGCCGCCCAGCTTCTCGGCCACGCGGCGCGCCACGCTGTCGCCCGCGCTGCCGGCCGGAAAGCCGTACATGATCTTGACCTGCTCCAGCGCCTGCTGGGCCCCGGCCTCGAGGGGCGCGAACGCGCCCAGGGCTGCCGTGCCGCAGATGGTGCTACCCAGGGTCTGGATGAAGTGGCGGCGTTGCACTGGCATGGATGTCTCCTGGTGGCGGGAAAGGACTTTCAGGCTGCATGCGTGCACCTCGGGAGGGCGATGGCGGGCGCCTGGCTCGGCCTTCTCAGTGCTTCGCTCCCATGGCCGACAGCACCGCCGTCGTCATGGCCCGCACGCCGACCTTGATCGAGGGTTCGGGCACGGGCGCGAAGAACGGCGAGTGGTTGAAGGGCAGCGGCTTGCCGCCGGGCTGCTTCGACGCGGCCACGTCCTTGGGATCGCTCACGCCGACGACAAAGAACATCGAGGGAATGCCGTTCTCGCCCAACACGGAGAAGTCCTCGCTCGCGGTAATGGGCGGCACCTGCACCACATGGTCGGCGCCCAGCTGCGCCTGCAGCGCGGCCACCGTGCGCTGCACCAGCGCGGCATCGTTGACCACGGCGCCGACACCGCCCTCGCCCACATGCAGCTCGGGTTCCGGTGCGCCGGCACTGGCGGCCGATGCCAGCGCCGTCCGGCGTACGCCGTCGATCAGCTTCCGGCGCACCGCGGGATCGTAGCTTCGGATGGTGCCGCTGAGCCTGGCTTCGGCGGGAATGATGTTGCCGACAGTGCCGGCCTGGAACGCACCGATGGTGACCACACCGAATTCGAACGGGTTCTTCTCGCGACTGACCACGGTCTGCACATCGGTCACGAAATGCGCGCCGATGGCAATCGGGTCGATCGTCGCATGCGGTGCCGAGCCATGGCCTCCGCGGCCCTTGAATGTGATTTCCAGGCCGTCGGCGGCCGAGGTCATCGGCCCCGCGCGATAGCCCACGTAGCCGTAGGCCATGGGATCTGTGTGCAGCGCGAAGGCGAAGTCCGGCTTGGGAAAGCGCTTGAAGAGGCCGTCGTCCACCATGGCCTTGGCTCCGCCCACCGACTCCTCCGCCGGCTGGCCGATGAACATCAGCGTGCCATGCCACTGGTCCTTGAGCGCGAGCAGCGCTTGCGCCGTGCCGACCCAGCTGGCCATGTGTATGTCATGGCCGCAGCTGTGGGCCACGAAGGTCTCGCTGCCGTTCCATTGCGCCCTGGCCCGGCTGGCATAGGGCAGGCCGGTCTTCTCCTCCATCGGCAGCGCATCGAGTTCGGTGCGCACCAGCACCGTCGGGCCGCTGCCATTGCGGTAGAGCGCCACCACGCCGGTGCGGCCCACGCCTTCGGTCACCTCGAAGCCCAGCGCCCGCATCTGCGCGGCCAGCGCGGCGGCGGTGCGCGTTTCCTGGAAGCCCAGCTCGGGGTGCGCATGGAGGTCCTGGTAGAGCGCTTCAAGCCGGGGGTATATCTCGTCCACCAGCGGGGCCAGGCGCCCGGATGCGGCCGTCTGCGCAGCAGCAGGTGGCACCAGGGTGCAGGCCGCCCAGGCGGCGCAGGCGACGAGCGTGAGCTTGGAAAGAGCAGGCATGCGGGTCTCCGTTCGTTCGGATTGGCAACTCAGCGCGGAGCCATGCGCAACGCGCCGTCCAGGCGGATCACCTCGCCGTTCAGGTGGCCGTTGGTCACGATGTGGCAGGCGAGCTCGGCAAACTCCTCGGGCCGGCCCAGGCGCGGCGGGAAGGGGATGCTCGCGGCCAGCGACTGCTGCACGGCCTCGGGCAGCTCCTGCATCAGTGGCGTGGCGAACAGGCCGGGCGCGATGGTGCATACGCGTATCGCATGCTGGGCCAGGTCGCGCGCCATGGGCAGCGTCATGCCGGCCAGGCCCGCCTTGGAGGCGCTGTAGGCCTGCTGGCCCACCTGGCCGTCGAAGGCCGCCACCGAGGCCGTGAACAGCATCACGCCGCGCTCCCCGTTGTCGAGAGCCTCCAGCCGGCTGCATGCCGCAGCGAACAGGCGGCTCACGTTGTATGTGCCGATGAGGTTGATGTTCACGACGCGCGCGAAGTCCTCGAGCGGCGCAGCGCTGCCGTCGCGCTGCACGATGCGCTTGGCGCTGCCTATGCCCGCCACGTTCATCAGAATGCGTGCCGGGCCGTGGGCGACCGCGGCCTGCTCCAGCGCGGCGGCCACGCTGGCGGCATCGGTGATGTCGCAGGCGCAGGCCACGCCGCCGATGTCCGCGGCCACCCTGGCGGCCTGTTCGGCATTGCGGTCCAGCACCGCCACACGGGCGCCCAGGCGTGCCAGTGCGCGCGCCGTGGCCTCGCCCAGGCCCGATGCGCCGCCCGTGACCAGTGCGCTCTGTCCTTGAATCTGCATATCTGTCTCCTTGGAATATGGTTCAGGCCTGGGCCAGCAAAATGCCGGGCGCCGTGCCCTCGTGCAGCGCCGCCACCAGCGCCTCGCGGTGCCTGAGCACGGCGCGCTGGTTGAGGGAGCCCTTGTCGGTGATTTCGCCCTTGTCCAGCGAGGGCGGCTCGGCCATCAGCAGCGCCCGCGCCACGCGGCTGGCGCTGCCCGTGGCATCGCGGGCGAGCTGGTTCAGCACGGCCTGGATGCGCTGGCGCACGCCGGCGCTGGCCAGCACCTCGGTCCAGGGCGCATCGGCCGGCAGGCGGCTGGCCTCGCGGCACGCGGCGGCTGCGGGAAACACCAGCGCCCCGATCTCCTTCTGGTTCAGGCCCGTGAGCACCACGTCCTGGATGTAGGGCGCGCCGGCCGCGACGATGCGTGCGCGCAGCGGCCCCACGCTCACGAAAGTGCCCGTGGCGAGCTTGAAGTCCTCGGCGATGCGGCCGTCGAAGGCCAGGCCGCGGTGGATGTCGCTGTCGTCGATCCACTTCACCGCATCGCCGGTGATCAGATAGCCCTCCTCGTCGAAGGCGTCGCGCGTGGCGGCATCGGAGCGCCAGTAGCCGGGCGTCACATTGGGGCCGCGGTAGCGCACCTCGGTCTTGCCGTCCACATCGACGAGCTTGAGCGTCATGCCCGGCACGGGCACGCCGACATGGCCGGCGCGCACCTCGGCGCTGTTGACGAACAGCGCCGACGGCGCCGATTCCGTCATGCCCAGGCCCGTGGCCATGACGATGCGCTGGCCGATGGCAGATTCCTGCGTGGCATGCAGGCTGTCCCACACGGGCTGGGACAGGCCGGCGCCCGAGTAGAAGAACATCTGCAGGCGCGACAGCAGCGTGTCGCGCAGCTGTGCATCGGTCTTCATGGCCTCGGCGATCATCTCGAAGCCCGCAGGCACGTTGAAGTAGACCGTGGGCGCGATCTCGCGCAGATTGCGCAGCGTCTCGCCGATCAGCGCCGCCGTGGGCTTGCCGTCGTCGATGTACAGCGTGCCGCCGTGCATGAGCACGAGGCCGAAGTTGTGGTTGCTGCCGAAGGTGTGGTTCCAGGGCAGCCAGTCCACCAGCACCGGGGGCTCCTGGGCCAGCACCGGCAGCGACAGCGTGATCTGCTGCAGGTTGGCGCACCACATGCGCTGCGTGTTGATCACGGGCTTGGGCAGCTTGGTGGAGCCGCTGGTGAACAGGAACTTGACGATGGTGCCCGGGCCCGTGGCATGCATGGCCGCATCGACCGCGGCGGTGGCCGGCGTGGCGCGCAGGCTGATGAACGGCGTGGTGGCGCGGCCCGCGATCGCGCCCTGCGCCAGCACCACCTCCACATCCGGCGCCACCGTGGCTTCGATGGCCCGTCCATAGCGCGCGCCGTCGGCGGCGAACACCAGGCCCGGCGTGAGCGTATCCAGCGCATGGCGCAGCTTGTCGAAATCCTGGCTCACCGTGGCATAGGCCGGCGACACCGGGCAGTACGGCACGCCCGCATAGATGCAGCCCAGCGCCAGCAGCGCATGCTCGAGCGAATTCTCGCTGAGCACCAGCACGGGCCGCTCGGCCGTCAGGCCGCGGTCGAGCAGGGCCTGGCCGATGCTGCGCGCGGCCTCCAGCGCCTGGCCGTAGCTCACGTGCTGCCAGTCCCCGGTGCGGCCGTCGGCCAGCGCCTCGCGGCGGGCCAGAAAGCTGCGTTCGGGCGCCGCCTCGGCCCAGTGCAGCAGATAGTCCGTCACGCGGCGCGCATACGCGCCCAGGGGCAAATCGGCCGACAGGTAGCGCACGCCCGGCGCCCCATCGCGCAGGCTGACGCGGGTGACGCCGAAAGGCATGGGACGGTAGCGGGACGCATCCGTGGTGGTGTCGCTCATGGGTTTTGTCTCCAATCTGCCGCAGTCGCTTGTGGGCAAGGCGCTGGCAGCTATGTTTTTGGTAGTTTCAGTTCTTGCGGACTTTGGCTGCGCGGCCTTCGAGGAAATCGGCAAGGCGCTGCTTGGCCTCGGGCGCGCTCTGGGCGATGGCGGCCATCATGGCTTCGGTGAACAGGCCCTGGTCGGCCGGCTGCTCGGCAATGCGCGGCAGCGCGTGCATCAGCGCGTAGTTGGTCAGAGGTGCGTTCTGCGCCACGCGCAGTGCCAGCTCCAGCGCCTTGTCGAAGGCCTGGCCCTCGGGCACGAGGTACTGGGCCAGGCCCACGCGCTCGCCTTCCTGCGCGTCGTAGACGCGGCCGGTGAGCATCATGTCCGTCATGCGCGCCACGCCGATGAGCTTGGGAATGCGCACCGCGCCGCCGCCGCCCACGAAGATGCCGCGCGAGCCTTCGGGCAGCGCGTAGAAGGTGGAGGCATCGGCCACGCGGATATGGCAGGCGCTGGCCAGCTCCAGCCCGCCGCCCACCACGGCGCCGTGCAGCGCGGCGATCACGGGCACGGGGCCGTATTGCACGCGGTCCAGCGCCGCATGCCACATGCGCGAGTGGTGCAGGCCCTGGCCCGCGTCGCGCTCCTGCAATTCGGACAGGTCCAGGCCGGCGCAGAAATGCGGGCCCTCGCCGTCGATGACGGCCGCGCGCACGCTGGCGGGCATCTGCTCGAAGAGATCGCGCAGCGCCAGGATCAGGCCGTCGCTCAGGGCATTGCGCTTGGCGGTGCGCGCCAGGCGGACCACGGCGACTTCGGAGTGGTCGCCGCGCAGTTCGAAATGGATGTCTTGGTAGTTCATACAGGCTTTCTCGATGAGCGAATTTTGATTATTATTTATAACCAATTTCACCGGGACTTACCCGAACCAAGGAGCGCTGCATGGACCACGAGAACCTGATTGCCATCGACATCCACACCCATGCCGAAGTCAGTTGCTGGAACCCGTTCGACAACTATGGCGAGGAATACGACCGCGCGGCCGACAAGTACTTCAAGAACGGCCGCCGCCCCACCATCGCCGAGACCGTGGCCTATTACCGCGAGCAGAAGATCGGCCTGGTCATGTTCACGGTGGACAGCGAGTCCCAGCTGGGCCGCCGCCGCATTCCCAACGAGGAGATCGCCGAGGCCGCGCGCGCCAACAGCGACATGATGGTGGCCTTCGCCAGCATCGACCCGCACAAGGGAAAGATGGGCGCGCGCGAGGCGCGCCGCCTGATCGAGCAGGAAGGCATCAAGGGCTTCAAGTTCCACCCCACGGTGCAAGGCTACCACCCCTACGACCGCATGGCCTGGCCCATCTACGAAGTGATTGCCGAGCACAAGCTGCCGGCCATCTTCCACACCGGGCACAGCGGCATCGGCAGCGGCATGCGCTGCGGCGGCGGCCTGCGGCTGGAATACAGCAACCCCATGCACCTGGACGATGTGGCCATCGACTTTCCCGACATGCAGATCGTCATGGCCCATCCGAGCTTTCCGTGGCAGGACGAGGCCCTGAGCGTGGCCACGCACAAGCCCAATGTCTGGATCGACCTGTCGGGCTGGAGCCCCAAGTATTTCCCCAAGCAGCTGGTCCAGTACGCCAACACCCTGCTGAAGGACCGCGTGCTGTTCGGCAGCGACTACCCGCTGATCACGCCCGAACGCTGGATGAAGGACTTCCAGGAGGCGGGCTTCAAGCCCGAGGTCATGCCCGGCATCCTCAAGGGCAACGCGGTGCGGCTGCTGGGCTTCGGGACCCGGCCTCAGTAGATCTTCTGCAGCAGCCGGATCAGTGTCTTGCGCTCGGCGTCCGTCAGGCGCGAGGTGGCCTCCACCTCCAGCTGCGCGACGGTCTGTTCGGCCTCCTGCATCAGCTCGGTGCCGGCGGCCGTCAGGTGTATGCCCATGGCCCGGCCGTCGCTGGGATGGGGCAAGCGCTTGATCAGGCCCCGGCGCTCCAGCGCGGCGATCAGGCCCACGAGGTTGGGCGGCAGCACGCCCAGCGTGGCGCACAGCTGGCGCGAGGTGATGCCGGGGTTGTGCCCCACCAGGGACAGCATGGAGAACTCCACCACCTTGAGGTCGTAGGCGCTCATGCGCTGCATGAAGACTTCGATGATGGACAGCGCCGCCCGGCGGGCGTTGTAGCCGACCAGGGTGCGCAGGAAAGACGAATCCACCGGTTCGGTCGCGCCATCCTGTGCGGCGGCAGCGCGGGCCGTGGTTCTGGGGCCGGACTTGGGGGAGTTGGCAGAGCGGGGCATGCAGCGATTGTGCCCCCGCCAGAGCCTGCCGCCGCGCTGCCGTGGCTATGCGGCGTGCTCGGATTCCTGGGCTTGCAGTCCATAGGCGTCGCGTGCCAGAGCCATCGCCAGCAGCCAGGCCGGATCGATCAGCTGCGTGCCCAGCGCCTGCGGTGCCTGCGGCAGCGCCAGCGGGATCTCGGTGCAGCCCATGATCACGGGCACGTTGCCGTGGCGCTGCAGCAGCGGAACCAATACGGCGCCGAAGCATTGCGTGGCCAGCGCCATGTCACCCTGCTTGACGCCTTCGTAGATGCCCCGCATGAGCTGCGTACGGCCTGCCGCATCGGGCAGCAGGGGTGCGATGCCATGGCGGGCCAGCGCGGCGTCGTAGAGCCCGCTGTCGTAGGTTCCCTGCGTAGCCAGCACGATGGCCTGGCGCGCGCCGGCGGCCTGCAGATGGGCCGCGGTCTGCCGCGCGATGTGCAGCACATGCAGCTGCGGAAACAGCGCCTGCAGCTGCCCATGCCAGGCATGCGCGGTGTTGCAGGCCAGCGCCACGCTGCGCACGCCCAGGGCGGCAAGGCGGCCCATGCCCTGCAACAGGTGCGGTGCCGGCCCCAGGGGCGACTGCGGGTCGCCGCGCAGCGCCTGCGTGCGGTCGGGCATGGGCAGCTGCACCAGCCAGTGCTCGGGATAGGCCTGGTCGTGCACGGGCCGCCCCTGCTCATGCAGCTGCCGGGTGCAGGCCTGCACGAACAGCCGCACGAAATCGGCGCCCGCCGCAGGCCCCATGCCGCCAAGAATGCCCACGGCGTGCGGGGGCTGCCGTTTCACTTCCGTCATTTCGCTATCTCTGTCATTCCAAGCACCGCGCATGAAACCGGCGCGCCCCAAGCGAGGGACACCGAGGAAGGGCCTAAGCCGGCCGCGCCGCCCCGCACCGAGGGTGTCGTCCCCCTTCAGGGGGAAGGCGCGAAGCGCCACAGGGGGTATTTCAAAAAGCCGGCTTGTCGCTGAGCTCCTGCAGGTTGCGCTGCAGCTGCTCGCTCATGGCCAGGCCCAGCGCCGCGCCCTTGGGCGGGATCGGCTGCATGAACCACCTGTCGTAGAGCCTGGCGAAAGCGCCCGACTTCATCATGTCGCCGATCACGCCGTCGACCAGCTGCTTGAACTGCGGATCGTCCTTGCGCAGCATGCAGGCATAGGGCTCCACCTGCAGCGGCTGGGCCACGACCTGGAAGTCCTGCGGATTCTTGGCGTTGGCGATCAGGCCGTAGAGCAGGATGTCGTCCATGCCGAAAGCCGCGGCGCGGTCGTTCTCGACGAGCAGGAAACCGTCGGCATGGTCCTTGGCCATGACGATGTTCAGGCCCCAGTTCTGCTCGGCATTGGCCTTGCGCAGCACCTGCAGATTGGTCGTGCCCGTGGTGATGGCCACGGTCTTGCCCTTGAGGTCGGCATAGTCCCGGATGCCCGAACTCTTCTTCACCAGCAGCCGCGTGCCGGTGTAGAAATGGTTGATGGCAAAGCCCACTTCCTTGGCGCGCACCGTGTTGTTGGTCGTCGATCCGCACTCCAGGTCGATGGTGCCGTTGGCCAGCAGCGGTATGCGGTTCTGCGAGGTCACGGCCTGCCACATGACCTTGAGGTCGGGCTTGTTCAGCGCTTTCTTCACGGCCTCGGCCACGGCCTGCGAGATCTCCACCGTCATGCCGATGGGCTTGCCGTTTTCCAGGTAGCTGAAGGGTACGGAGGACTCGCGGTAGGCCAGCGTGATGCGTCCGCTGTCGCGCACCTTGGCCAGGGTATCGGCCTGGGCGACTGCCAAGCTGCCCAGGCCCATGGCCGCGCACAGCAGCCGGATGTGAAGTTTCATGCCTTGTCTCCTCATCGTTGGTGGATGTGGGGGCTAGTGTAGGAACAGCCGGCGCGAAGCGGTGATGACAATATCGGGCTGGTCCATGCCTTGTATTTATGGATGGCGAGGCATTCAACGGGGAAGGATCTCGGCCGGATTTCCCTCGCGATGTATTCCATCCGCCGTTCCGTGCAGGCAGAAAATCCATAACCTGAGCGCATACCCCATGCAGCAAAAACCATGGCTGGCCGGGCCGGCGCGGGCCTACAGTGCGACAGCTATGGAACAACGATCAATGCATGTCTGTGTCGTGGGCGCCGGCATCGCCGGCCTGGCCACGGCCTATGTGCTGCAGCGCGCCGGCCACCGCATCACGCTGATTGAGCGCGCGCCGGATGCGGCAGCCGGCGCCAGCGGCGGCAACGGCGCACAGCTGAGCTACTCCTATGTGCAGCCGCTGGCCGATCCCGGCATCTGGAAGATGCTGCCCAAGCTGCTGCTGGCAAAGGATTCGCCGCTGGCCTTCAGGCTGCGCGCCGATCCCCGGCAATGGGCCTGGGGGCTGCGCTTTCTCGCAGCCTGCAATGCGCAGGCCTCCGCGGCCGGCACGCGCGCGCTGCTGGCGCTGGCCGCAGAAAGCCGCCAGGCCTTCGAAGAGATGCAGGTGCAGGAAGCGCTGGCCTGCGACCTGCACACGCCGGGCAAGCTGGTGCTCTATCCCACGCAACAGGGACTGGATGCCGCTGCCCGCCAGGTGGCGCTGCAGGCACAGCTGGGCGGCGCGCGGCAGCGCATCGTCGATGCGGCCGAAGTGGCGCGCATAGAGCCGGCCCTGGCCGGATATGCGCCGCGCATCGCCGGCGCGGTCTACACGCCAAGCGAGAGCGCGGCCGACTGCCACCAGCTCTGCGAGCAGCTCGCGGCGCGGCTGGCCGCGCGCGGTGCCGACCTGCGCTTCGGTACCGCATTGCGGGGCTTCGAGCGACAGGGCGATGCCATCACCGGCCTGCGAACGGCAGCGGGGCCACTGCACGCCGACCATTACGTTCTGGCCAGCGGCTGGGAAAGCGCGCTCCATGCGCGCGAGCTCGGCCTGCGCATTCCCGTCTACCCGCTCAAGGGCTACAGCATCACGGCCGACATTCCGGCCCACTTGCCGCATGCGGCGCCACGCGTGAGCGTGACCGACACGGCGCGCAAGGTGGTCTTTGCGCGCCTGGGCGAGCGCCTGCGCGTGGCGGGCATGGTGGAAATCGTGGGACCCGACACGCGCATCGATGCGCGCCGCATCGACAGCCTGCGCCGCTCCACCCGCGAGGTGTTCGCCCAACTGCCGCTGGACGGCGCGCTCCGTCCCTGGAGCGGCATGCGCCCCGCCACGCCCACGGGCCTGCCCATCACGGGCCGCCAGCGCGGCGGCCCACGCAACCTGTGGCTGCAGACCGGCCACGGCGCGCTCGGCCTGACGCTGGCCTTCGGCTCGGCGCAGCGGCTCGCGGCGCAAATGCGGCAAGCCTGACAGCGCCTCCAACAGGAAAGAGGCGTAAACAGCCTCTTTGCCAGGCTTCTCGTCACTCGCAGCGCTCAAACGGACACGGCCCAACCCAGAGACACCGAGCAAGGGCCGCCCCGCAGCGAGGGTGTCGTCCCCCTTCCAGGGGGAAGGCGCGCAGCGCCTCAGGGGGATACCAACAACTCTTTCAACGCCTTGCGCATCTCCTGCGTCATGGCGCGCGCGAGCACCGAGTTCGGGCGCTGGCCCAGGCGCAGCGCATTCACGCCCACCGCGATCTGCGGCAGCAGCGGCACGACATGGACCTTGCGCCTATCGGCGGCCAGGGCCGTGCAGCCGTCCACGATGGCCGCACCCAGCCCGTATTCGGCCATGGACAGCGCGGCGTGATAGGTCTGCACCGTCACCACGGGCGACAGGCCCACGCCGTGCTCGCGGCAGGCCTGGCCTATGCGCATGCCCAGGGGGTCGCGCGCATCGAGCGCGACCAGCGGCAGCGCGGCCAGGTCCTGCAGCGCCATGCCGGCCTGTCGCACGCGCGAAGGCGGCAGCAGCCCCTTGGGCAGCACGCAGAACATGTCCACCTCGGCCAGCAGCTCATGCTCCAGCACGGGCTGGCCCACGGAGCTGATGACAAAGCCCACATCGGCCTCCTGCAACAGCAGGCCGGAGACCACCTGGGGCGTGTGCAAGGCCTGCACATGCACCTGGACCTGCGGATGGCGGCGCCGAAAGCCGGCCACGGCGCGCGGCAGCACTTCGCGGCTGAGCGCGAACACGGTGAGCACCGTGATGCGGTCGGCCGCCTGGCCGTGGCGCAGATTGGCCGCCAGGCGCTGCACCTCGTCGAGCTGCTCGAACAGCTTCTCGATATGCGGGAACAGCGCCTGGGCCTCGTTGGTCGGCGTCAGCCGTCCGCGCGTGCGCTGGAACAGCGCAAAGCCCAGCTGCAGCTCCGCATGCTGCAACGTGCGGCTGACGGCCGGCTGCGTGATGTTGATGAGCCGCGCGGCCGCGCTGACGCTGCCGGTCTGCATGACCGCGTTGAAGACCTCGATATGCCGCAAGCGCATGCATTTTTCCTTGTCAGTCCGTCCATGGCGCTGCGCATGAACAGGCATGCCACAAGCCGGAAACACCGAGCAAGGGCCGCCCCGCAGCGAGGGTCTCGTCCCCCTCCCGCGAAGCGAGAGAGGGGGAAGCGGCGCAGCCGCTCAGGGTGTGCCTTTCATCAGCCTCTCGCTCTTCCAGTACACGTCGTCGCCGCCATCCATGCGGTTGAGCACGCGCGCCAGCACGAACAGCAGGTCCGACAGGCGGTTCAGGTACTGGCGCGGCGCACTGCGCATGGCCTCGCCCTGCTGCAGGGCCACCACGCTGCGCTCGGCGCGGCGCGCCACGGTACGACAGACATGGGCCTGGGCCGCGGCGCGCGTGCCCGCAGGCAGGATGAATTCCAGCAGCCGCGGCAGGCCGGCGTTGTAGCGCGCCAGGGCCTGGTCCAGCTGCAGCAGCGCATCGTCCTTGAGCAGCTCGTAGCCGGGCATGGACAGCTCGCCGCCCAGGTTGAAGAGCTGATGCTGCACATCGACCAGCAGCTCGCGCACATCCTGGGGCAGCGGCTCGCACAGCAGCAGGCCGATGTGGGAGTTGAGCTCGTCCACATCGCCCATGGCATGCGGGCGGCCGCTGTTCTTGGAAACGCGGGTGTTGTCGCCCAGGCCGGTCGTTCCGTCGTCGCCGGTGCGGGTCGCGATTTGCGTGAGGCGGTTGCCCATGGTGTATTCCTTGCGTATTGCTCTGCACCCGATTGTGATCGGACACGAACGCCTTGCGCAGGCAGCGGTTACAACTCGCAGGCAAATGTAGTCCAGGGCAACAGCCGGCAAAAAAGCTGGCCCGCACAGGGCGCCTGCGCTGCAATACGGGCCTGTGTTTGACTAGCGAAGGAATGAACCGGCATGAAAAATGACACCCCCCGCTCCCCACTGCCGTGTGGTCGCTGCCCCTCCGGGAGGGGTGCTTTTCATCTTGGGACGGCCCGGCGATGAAAAAGACCATGCTCAACTGCAATATCTCGTCGTTCGAGGTGCTCAGCGTGGTGCTGTTCTCTGCCCTCACCTTTGGATCGACCGGAGCCGTGCTGGCCCAGAATGCCGCCCATCAGAGCCATGAGCGCGCACAGCTGGTGGCGTCCGGCGCCGCCACGGGCGTGCAGCATGCGCCGGCGCCAGGCGCCGCCGGCAACAGCGCCCTGACCGCCTTCCAGCGCGCCGATGCCAACCGCGACGGCCAGCTCAGCGCCGAAGAGGCGCGGCAGCTGCCGGCGGTCTCGCAACGCTTCGAGGAGATGGATGCCGACGGGAACGGCCAGCTTTCGCTGGCCGAGTTCAACAAGGGCGTACAGAAGGCGCCCTGAGGCGCCATGCGCCGTGCGCCGTGCGCCGTGCAGGGAGCATGCGGCCGGCCCGCACCCCCTTGGCGCAAAGCCAGGTTCCACGGGCCCTTGCGTACCGACTGAAACCGCCTCAGGCAGCCAGGGCCGCTTCGCCGGCCGGCAGGGGAAATTCCGGCCCCGTATAGACGGAACGTATATCCACCTCCCCGCGCAGCAGGCGCTGCGCCCATTCATCGACCGCCACACGGGCTTGCGCATCGATGCGCGGGCCCAGGTCCAGACGGACCAGGGACGGCTCCTCCAGACCGAAGCTGCGATATCCGCCCAGCGGCAGATCGCCCCGCGCATGGTCGCCGATGGCACGCAAGACGGCCTCGCCGGAATCGCAGATGGCCGAGGCAATGAAGACCCCGGGATCGCGCTGCACCCAGGGCAGCACATTGCCGATCTGCGCCACGCCATGGCGCCGGCAGGCCTCCGTCACGCCGGGACGGCCGCCGTCGATCATCGCGAACAGCACATCCACGCCGGTCTGTCGGGCCATGTCCTCCACGCAGGCCCGGGCCCATTGCGGGCGGTGCTGGTGGCCGCAGAACTGGGTCACGAAATCCCCGCCAAAGCCGGCCGCCGACAAACCATGGGCGAAGGCCGCGCGCCCGCGCAGGCCCGGAGGCACCTTCTCGCCCGAAAAATGCCCGGCCACGCCGCTGCGGCTGACGCTGGCGGCCAGCACGCCGGCCAGAAAGGCCGATTGCTCCTGCAGCACCTCGTAGCGCGCGATATTGGCCGCCACCAGGCTGCCCTGCGTGATCGCAAAGACCTGCTGCGGATGCCGCGCAGCGAGAATGTCCACGGGTCCGTCGCCCTGGCCGCCGTGCGCCACGACCAGGTCGTAGGCGCCCGTGCAAAGGGGCTGCATTTCATCGGCGCGGTCCCGGGCCGACTGCGCGGCCACCCAGTGCACGTCCACGGCATGGCCGGCGGCCTGCGCGCGGCGGGCGCCCAGCAGGCCGGATTCGTTGAAGCTGCCCTGTCCTTCGGGGCCGAACAGCACGACGGCATAGCGTGCCTGCCGGGGCGAAATGCGATGGTTGCTCATTGCTTGACTCGAGTACTTCTCAACGGTTGTCTTGTTCATTTCCGCAAGCGTTTCCACACGCTTACAGGGTCGCGCCGGTGCGCCTGGCCACGGCGGCCCAGGTGCTGGCCTGTGCAGCGACCAAGCGCGTGAAGCCCGCGGCATCCATGTCCTGCGTCACAAAGCCCTGGGCCTCCAGGGCCTGGGCGACCTCGGGCCGGCGGCAGACCTGGCGCACGGCCTCGGTAATCCTTTGCGCATGCTCGCGGGCAATGCCCGCCGGTGCCGAGATGCCTACATAGTTCTCGGAAACCAGCTGCCCGAACCCGAGTTCGGCCACGCTGGGTGTCTGCGGGGACTGGGGCACGCGGCGCGCCGACGTCACGGCCAGCAGCTTGACCCGCCCCTGCTTTTGCAGCGCGATGTTCTGGGGCAGCGCATCGATGGCGATCTTGATCTGGCCGCCCAGCAGATCGGCCCGCATCGGGCCCGCGCCGCGATACGGCACATGCTCCATGCGCAGGCCCAGTTCCTGCGCGAACTGCTCGCCCACCAGATGCCCCACCGATGCGGCTCCACCGCTGCCGAAGGGCACGGGACTGTCGCTGGCGCGTATCCAGGCGGCCAGTTCGCGGATGTTGCCGGCCGGCACCGAAGGGTGCAGCGCGAATACCGTGGGCACCGCGCCGACATAGGCCAGATGCTCGAAGCTGGCCAGCGGGTCGTAGCTGCGCTTTTCGAGCAGCGACGGCGCGATCGACAGCGCGGCGGAATTCGAGACCAGCAGCGTGTAGCCGTCATTGGGACTTTGCGCCACCAGCTGCGCACCGATGGACGAGCCCGCACCGGGCTTGTTGTCGATGACCACGGACTGGCCCAGCTGCTCGCTGAGCAGCGGCGCGATCAGGCGCGCCACGATGTCGCTGGAGCCGCCCGGAGGAAAGGTCACCACCAGCCGTATGGGCCTAGCCGGCCAGGCCGCCGGTGCCGCGGCCAGCGCGCACGGGCCGGTGGCTCCCAGCAGCGGCATGGCGGCCACGCCGCCCCCCATGCGTAGCAGCGCCCTGCGGCTGATGTCGGCCATTCCCAGTTCCCTTTCTTCTTTCTGCATGAGCCGGCGCGGCGGCATGCTCCCTGCATGCCGGCGGCCGTTTCAGCGCAATGTAAAAGCAAGGCAGGCAAAAACTAAACGGTTATTTTTCATTTGCTATCTGCGAAGAAATCTATGGCTGGCGCGGCTTTGCACCCGATCGGGTGGGCCTTGCGTGCGCGGCGCAGGCGAGCGCGCGCATCGCCGATGGGCACTGCCCGCAGGGCCGCTGCCGCAGGTGCCGGTGGTATTCTTTGAAGTTCCCTGGAGAGACCCGATGAACGCCCCTGTTGCCACCTCCCTGCTGCATCCCGAATTCGTGCAGCGTCCCGTTCCCGAAGCCTTTGTGCAAGCGCTGGCGGCGCGCTTTGGCAGCCAGTGCTCCACGGCCCTGGCCGTGCGCGAGCAGCATGGCCGCGACGAGGGCGCGATCGCCGCGCCGCCGCCGGCTGCCGTGGTGTTTGCCGAAAGCACGCAGGACGTGCAGGATGCCGTGCGGCTGTGCGCCCGACATGGCGTGCCGGTGATCCCGTATGGCGCAGGCTCCTCGCTCGAAGGCCATCTGCTGGCCGTGGAAGGCGGCATCAGCATCGACGTGAGCCGCATGAACCGCATCCTCTCGGTGAACACCGAGGACCTCACGGTGACCGTGCAGCCCGGCATCACGCGCAAGCAGCTCAACGACGCGATCAAGGACACGGGCTTCTTCTTCCCCATCGATCCGGGCGCCGATGCCTCGATAGGCGGCATGGCCTCCACGCGCGCCAGCGGCACCAATGCCGTGCGCTACGGCACCATGCGCGAGAACGTGCTGTCGCTGGAAGTGGTGACGGCCAGCGGCGAGGTGATCCGCACCGGCAACCGCGCCAAGAAAAGCGCGGCCGGCTACGACCTCACGCGCCTGATGGTGGGCAGCGAGGGCACGCTGGGCATCTTCACGGAGATCACGGTGCGCCTGTATCCGCTGCCCGAGGCCGTGTCGGCCGCGGTCTGCTCGTTCCCGAGCATCGAGGCCGCCGTGCGCACGGTGATCCAGACCATCCAGGTCGGCGTGCCGATCGCGCGCGTGGAACTGATCGACGTGAACTCGGTGCGCATGGTCAATGCCTACAGCAAGCTCGAGCTGCGCGAGGAGCCCATGCTGCTCATGGAGTTCCACGGCTCGCCCACGGGCGTGAAGGAACAGGCCGAGATGGTGCAGGAGATCGCGGGCGAATTCGGCGGCAATGCCTTCGAATGGGCCGAACGCCCCGAGGACCGCACGCGCCTGTTCACGGCCCGCCACAACGCCTATTTCGCGGCCGTCGCCAGCCGCCCCGGTTGCCGCTGCATCACCACCGATGCCTGCGTGCCCATCAGCCGCCTGGCCGATGCGCTGCTGGACTGCGTGACCGAGGCCGATGCCAGCGGCATCCCCTACTTCCTCGTCGGCCACGTGGGCGACGGCAACTTCCACTTCGGCTACCTGATCGACCCCGACAGCGAGGACGAGCGCACGCGCGCCGAGCAGCTCAACAGCCAGCTCGTGCAGCGCGCCATCGCGCTGGGGGGCACCTGCACGGGCGAGCATGGCGTGGGCATCCACAAGCAGGGTTTTCTGCGCGAGGAGGCCGGCGACGGCGCCGTGCAGATGATGCGCGCCATCAAGCAGGCGCTGGACCCGCGCAACATCCTCAATCCCGGCAAGATCTTCGCGCTGCAGTAAACGCTGCGTGGTCCATCCGCCAAGCAAAAAGGGCCTGGAATCCAGGCCCTTTTTTTCTGCGTGCGTGGTCAGCGGCGGTAGCCGGGATCGGTGCGGTCCAGCCTTCTGAGCAGCGCCGGCCAGACGAACTGGCCGCCCAGGCCGCCGGTCTGCACCTTCATGGCCTCGGCCACGCCCTGCACGATGCGCGGATCGACCTCGGTGAGCTCGCCACCGGCCTGCGCATCGATCTGGATCTTGCAGGCCGCCTCGAAGGTGTACATGGCCAGGAAGGCATCGGCGATCGTGGGTCCGCAGGTCAGCAACCCGTGGTTGCGCAGCATGAGAAAGTTGGCAGCCCCCAGATCGGCCTGCAGGCGCGGCTTCTCGTCGGGGCGGAAGGCCACCCCTTCATAGTCGTGATAGGCCAGCGAGGCCAGCACGAAGGTGCTCTGCTGGCTGATGGGCAGCACCCCGTTCTTCTGCGCGCTCACGGCCACGCCGGCGCGCGTATGCGTGTGCAGCACGCACTGCACGTCCTCGCGCGCCTCGTGCACGGCGCTGTGGATGACGAAGCCCGCGGGATTGACCGGAAACGGCGAGTCCATGAGCTTGTTGCACTGCATGTCCACCTTGACCAGCGACGAGGCCGTGATCTCGTCGAACATCAGCCCGTAGGGGTTGATGAGGAAGTGATGCTCGGGCCCGGGCAGGCGCGCGCTGATGTGGGTGAAGACCAGGTCGCTCCAGCCATACTGGGCCACCAGCCGGTAGCAGGCGGCCAGATCGACGCGCAGCTGCCACTCCTCGGGGCTGACCAGATGCTGCACGCTGGGAAGGTCGGCCGAGGCCGGCAGGGGTTGGCTCATGGGTGTCTCCTGTGGTGTTTGCCGTAATGCTGGCACTGTAGCCAGCCGCGCGCATCGGGACTGTTCGGCAGATGACAGCGCTCTACCTGAAAAGTGAGCTGCCAGCGCCCGACCATGGACGATTGCAGGCTCTTTCCAACGTGAGATGTCCGACAGGAAAGCGCCACAAGCTCCTGTTTTCGGAGTGCCATGTCAGGCGGCATCCTCCAGCGCCCGCGTGTGCACGAAGTCGATCAACGTCCGGATGGCGCGGGTCTGGAAACGCGTGGGCATGTACAGCAGATACTTGTGCGTGGCCAGGAAGTCCAGGCTGCCGGCCGGCAGCACCAGCTCCTGCAGCGCACCCGAGGCAATGGATTCGCTGACCATGTAGTCGGGCACGATGCCCATGCCCAGCCCCTGCAGCAGCGCCTCGCGCAGGAAGTGGAAATTGGGCGAGACCAGGCGCATGGGCAGCGCCGCATCGCCCTTGGCCAGCGGCTGCAGGCCGGCCATGCGCAGCTTCTGCTCGGTCAGGCCCGAGGCGATCAACGGCCGGCGCAGCAGCTCCTGCAGCGTCTGCGGCCGGCCCCACTGCGCAACGCAGGCGGGCGTGGCGCAGGCCACGTACTGCACCGGCCCCAGGTGCCGCGCGACCAAGTGCTCGGGCGGGTCGTTCATCACGCGCACAGCGCAGTCCACGCGGCCTTCCATCAGGTCCTCGACGGTGTTGTCGAAGATCACCTCCAGCGCAATGCCGGGATAGCGCCGCATGAAGTCGGTCAGCCAGCCGGCCATGGCCAGCTGGCCGTAGCCGTTGGGCACGCTCAGGCGCACGCGGCCCTGCAGCGCCTGGCCCAGCGCGGCCACCGATTCGTCGGCGGCCTGCAGCTCGTGGCGGATGCTGCGGCCGTGCTCGTACAGGCGCCGGCCCAGCTCCGTGGGTTCGATCTGGCGCGTGGTGCGCCGCAGCAGCTGCTGGCCCAGCTCGCGCTCGAACTGGCTCAGGCGGTGGCTCACGTTGGCGCGGCTCATGCCCAGGCGGGCCGCGGCCCGGCTCAGGTTGCCGGCATCGATGATCTCCACCAGCAGGCCCAATGCATTCACATCCATTGTCAAATCTCTGTCAACATACATTTCAATTATCAGCACAATTGTCAAATTAATTAAACATATCGACAATCAGCGCCTGGATATTGCTGCCGCCGTTCCCCAGGCGGCAAGACAGGCAGGCATGAACAACTCCTCTCCCCTCCAACCGCTGTCCGGCATCCGCGTGCTGGACCTGTCCCGCGTGCTGGCCGGCCCCATGTGCGCCATGGCGCTGGCCGACTTCGGCGCCGACGTGATCAAGGTCGAGCATCCGGCGCGCGGCGACGACACGCGCGACTGGGGCGTGCGCGTGGGCTCGCGCAACACCTCCTACTTCAACAGCGCCAACCGCAACAAGCGCTCCATCACGCTGGACCTGCAGTCCGAGGCCGGCCTGCAACTGGCCCGCGAGCTGGCCGCGCAATGCGACGTGGTGGTGCAGAACTTCAAGGTGGGCGGCGCCGAGAAGCTGGGCCTGGGCTACGAGCAGCTCTCGGCCCTGAACCCGCGCCTGGTGTACTGCTCCATCTCGGGCTACGGCCGCGGCGGCAGCGAGGCGCAGCGCCCCGGCTACGACCTCGTGGTGCAGGGCGAGTCCGGCATCATGGCCATGAACGGCGAGGCCGGCCAGGGCCCGCTGAAGTTCGGCGTCGCGGCCGTGGACATGTTCACCGGCATGTATTCGGCCCAGGCCATCCTGGCGGCGCTGCTGGAGCGCGAGCGCACCGGCAGGGGCCGCCATGTGCAGATGGCGCTGTACGACTGCGGCCTGATGATCACCAGCTACTACGGCATGGAGGCGCTGCTCAAGGACGGCGATCCGCCCAAGTTCGGCAACGCCCATCCGTCCATCGTGCCCTACGGCGTGTTCGAGGCGGCCGACGGACCGCTGGTCATCACCGTGGGCAACAACGGCCAGTTCGCGCGCTTTTGCTCCGAGGTGATAGCCAGGCCCGAATGGGCGGCGGACGAACGCTTTGCGACCAATGTGGCGCGCTCGGCCCACCGCGCCGAACTGATGCCGCTGATCGAGGCCGAACTGCGCCGGCGCACGCGCGCCGAGCTGCTGGAGAAGCTGCGCGCCGCGCAGATTCCCTGCGGCGAAGTGTTCGGACTGCTGGAGGCGCTGACCTCCGAGCGCACGCGCGAAGCCGGCCTGCTGCACCACTTCGACGACAGCGAAGCCGGCCCCCTGTCCGTGCTCGCGCCGCCCTACGCCATGGACGGCCAGCGCCTGCCCGTGCGCCGCCCGCCTCCGCATCTGGGCCAGCACACCGACGAGGTGCTGGGCGAGCTGCTGGGCCTGGCGCCCGGGGCCGTGGCCGCGCTGCGCGCCCGGCAGGTGGTCTGACCGCACCGTTTTCATCATCAGCTTTCAGGAGACAACCATGCAAAGCAATTTCCCCCGCACCTCCCGCATGTCCCGCCGCACCGCGCTGGCGGCCTGCTGCGCCAGCCTCGCCGCCGGCCTCCTGCCCCCGGCCCAGGCGGCCGGCCCGTGGCCGGACAAGCTGGTCAAGATGGTCGTGGCCTTCCCGCCCGGCGGCCCCACCGATACCGCGGCCCGCCTGGTGGCCCAAAGCCTGTCCGAGCGCCTGGGGCAGAACGTGATCATCGAGAACCGCGCGGGCGCTTCGGGATCGATCGGCACGGCCAGCTTCATCAAGTCGGCCCCCGACGGCTACACGCTGTCCATGTTCGGCATGCCGGCGCTGCTCGCGCCCGTGCTGTTCAAGAACAATCTGTACGACGTGCGCAAGGACTTCCTGCCCGTGGCCACGGTGTACGACCTGCCGATGGCCATCATCGTCAATCCGCGCGTGCTGCCCGACGTGAAGGACCTGCCCGGCCTGATCGCCCATGCCAAGAAGGCCCAGCCCTCGCTGAACTACACCAGCTCGGGCACCGGCAGCTTCGGCCACCTGTCGATGGAGCAGCTCAAGGACCTGGGCGGCTTCGACATGCAGCACGTGGCCTACCGCGGCAGCGCGCCCGCGGTGACCGACCTGATCGGCGGCCAGATTCCCGTGATGTTTGCCGACGTGGTGGCCGCGCTGCCGCATATCCAGGCCGGCAAGCTGCGCGCGATCGCGGTGAGCTCCAACCAGGCCAAGCAGTTGCTGCCCGGCGTGAAATCGGTGGCCGAGCAGGGCTTCCCGGGCTTTGACGCCGACACCTGGGGCGGCCTCGTGGCTCCGCTGGGTACGCCGCAGGCCGTGGTGGACCGCCTGAACAAGGAACTGAAGGTGGTGCTGGCCGATCCGGCGCTGCAACAGAAGATGCTGGCCGCCGGCGCCATTGCCCGCTACCAGGACAGCGCCGCGATGAAGGCACGCCTGGCCGGCGACTTCGCGCGCTGGAGCAAGATCGCCAACGACAAGGGCATCAGCGCCCAGTAGGCCGCGCGCCCCCGCAGCAGCAAAAAAGGCTTGCCCCAGGGCAAGCCTTTTTTGCCGGAGCCGCTCGGGCAGCCTTACTTCACCTGCCCGCGCGACAGGTCCTCGATCATGCGCACGGCCAGGTACAGGCGCGGCGCGATGGTGTTGACCTGCACGTATTCGGCATCGTTGGAGTGGGCGCCATAGCCGCTGAGGCCGAAGCCTTCGATCACCGCGCCCTTGGCCTTGAGGGCCGCAAAGGCCGCATCGGTGCCCCCGCCCGTGGCCTTGTCCATGACCTTCATGGGCAGCTTCAGTTCGTCGCCGTAAATGCCTTGCGCATGCCGGGCCAGCTTGCGCGCGGCCTCGCTGGCCTCCAGCGGCGGGCGGCGCACCTCGAACTTGAGCTCCACCTTGCTGGCTTCGAGCAGCTTGTGGCCCACCTTGTCGTGCATGGCTTTCTCCAGCGCCGTGAAGTCGGCCACGCGCAGCGCGCGCGCATCGGCCTGGGCCGTGGCCTCGGCGGGGATCACGTTGCGGTTGGTGCCGGCCTTGGCCACGGTCCAGTTGAGCTTGAGTCCCTGCTCGGGCCGGGACAGGTCCTTGAGCTGCAGCAGCTGGTGCGACAGCTCGTAGAGCGCATTCACGCCGTCCTCGGGCTTGGCGCCCGCATGCGAGGCCTTGCCCTTGACCTGGAGGTAGGCCGCGCCGATGCCGCTGGTGGCCAGGCGCAGGCTGCCGTCGGTGCCGCCGCCCTCGAACGAGAACACGGCGTCCTGCTCGGCGCCCAGGCGCGTGATGGTGCTGCGCGCGCCGGGCGAGCTGATTTCCTCGTCGCCGTTGATCAGCACCGTGAGTGTGCCGTAGTCGTCGAAACCGCGCTTCTTCAGCAGCTCCACCGTGTGCAGGATCAGGGCCACACCCTGCTTGTCGTCGGCAATGCCCAGGCCGTAGGCCTTGTCACCGTCGATGCGAAACGGCTGGTCCTTGAGCATGCCGGGCAGGTAGACCGTGTCCATGTGGGCGATCAGCATGATGCGGCTCGTGCCCTTGCCCTTGAATTCGGCATGCACCATGGGGCCGACCTGTTCGGGCGTGTCATCCAGGCGGTATACGTCGGTGGGCTGTATCACCTCCACCTTGCCGCCCTGCGCGCGCAGCTTGCCGGCCACGTAGTCGGCAATCTTCTTCACGCCCTCCACGTCCTTGCTGCCGGACTCGATGTGCACCAGGTCGCGCAAGGTGTCGAGCAGCGGCTGCTGCTCCTTCTGCGCCAGCTCCAGCACGGGCGCCTGCGGTGCGGCCTGGGCCGTGCCCAGCAGCAGGGCCAGGGCCAGCGGGGAAATGCGAAACAGGGCGGCGGCTGCATGGGCCGCGCGGCGGGGGGTGCCAACCATGGCGTGTCTCCTCTGGATTGCGGGCGGCCGCGCACATGCCGGTGGGCATGGAGCGGCAAAGCCCCGAAAACGGGCCAGCTTAGCAGCGCACCGCCCATGCCGGCGCCAGAACGAGACAGGGGAAAACACGCACACGCCATGGCCGGAGCGCCGCCGGCAGCCGAAAAAAAGCCCCCGGAATCCCTTCCGGAGGCATTGCGGCCGGCAGCTGCCGCGCCTTAACCCGCAGCCAGCGCAGCGCGGCTTTTCTTGCTCACGCCGTCGCCCACGATGACGGCGGATACCACGCTGAGCACCAGAGCGATGGCGGAGCCGTAGAACACGCTGTTGTGCATCTGATGGTCGAGCATCCAGCCGAACACCGGCGCTGCCAGGCAAAAGCCCAGATCCAGACCCGAGTAGACCGTGCCGTAGACGCGGCCCGTGGCGCCGGGCGGCGCGGCGCGCTTGATCAGCATGTCGCGCGAAGGTCCGGCCAGACCCGTGCCGAGGCCGGCGATGGACGCCACGGCCACGGCCGCCATGCCCGGCAGCCAGCCCGTGCCGACGATGAACAGCAAAATGCCCGAGCCCATCATGCAGATGGAAATCACCTTCTCCAGCCGCTGCACGCGTCCCACCAGGAAGCCGCCGACCAGCATGCCCGCGGCCCCGCACAGCATGTAGCCCGTGACGATGAGCGCCGTCACGCTCAGCGGCAGCCCGTACATGGCCTGCATGGCGGGGCTGGCAAAGCTCTGGATGGCGCTGAGCGCGCAGGTGCTCCAGAAAAAGAACGAGAAGCACAGCCACACCGAAGGCAGCTTCATGAAGGCCATCGGATGCTCCCTGGGCACCGCCGCGGCATGACTGTCGGGCCTGGCCGCGGGCGCGCCGGCGGTCTGGGCGCGATCGTCCAGCGCATCGCGGTTGAGCACCATGATGGCCAGCACCACGGCCGCCCAGAGCGCGCCGCAGAAGCAGGCCGTGCGCCACGAGCCCGTGGCCGAGGTGATGCCGGCCATGAACACCGGCGCGAGCGCCCAGCCGATATTGCCCGACAGGCCATGCACCGAGAAAGCATGGCCTATGCGCTGCTGCGAGACCCGCTTGTTGAGGATGGTGAAGTCCACGGGGTGGAACGGCGCATTGCCCAGGCCTGCAAAAAAGGCCGCGGCCAGCAGCATGGCGTAGCCCTGCGCCGTGCTGGCGATGAGGCCGGCCACGACAAAGCTGCCGAGCGCCGAGAACAGGATGGGCCGCGCGCCGAAGCGGTCCACCGCAAAGCCGGCCAGCGCCTGCCCCGTGCCCGAGACCACGAAGAACAGCGACACCAGCACGCTGAGCTCGGCATAGCTGTAGCCGAAGTCCTTGATCAGCCAGGGAAACAGCGGCGGCAGCAGCAGGTGGAAAAAGTGCGAGGAGCCATGGGCCAGGCCGATCAGCCCGATGGTGCGCGCATCGCTGCGCAACGTATCGGGAGCAGCAGGAGACGAAGTGGTGGAAGCGGGGCGGTTCATGGATCGCATCTTAGGCAGTGCTTCCACGTCTTGTATGCGATAGTCTGCCAATTGCTGTTGCAAACATGCCAAGCACCATGCCCATCGAACCGCTGCGCGCAGGCAAGGCCTCCAGCTACGTGGAGTCGCTCACGCCCCATCTCTTCGTGCCTACGGCCCGGCGCCCCGTACGGGCCAAATGCCGCTGGCTGGAAGTGGACACCCAGGTCGTTCCCCACCGCCATCCCTGGGCACAGCTGGCCATCTCCACCACCGGAACCATACGCCTGACGGTGGCGCAGGGCACTTTCATCGTGCCGCCGTCACGTGCGCTATGGGTGCCGCCGGGCGTGGAGCATGCAGTGACCATGGTGGAGAGCGCCGACTTGCGCACCCTGTATTTCCACCAGCCCGAAGGGCGCTGCGGTCCCGACGTGCCGCGCGCGCACGAGGCCGCCTGGCGCCAGTGCCGCGTGCTCAATGCCTCGGACCTGCTGCGCGCCGTGGCGCGGGAACTGTCCACCGAGCCCGACGACGGTGCGCCGCTGTGCAGCGCGGACCTTGCACGCGAAAGCCATCTGAGCGCCCTGCTGCTGGACGAGCTGCGCCGCGCCAGCGCCGTGCCGCTGGGCGTGAACCTGCCCCAGGACAAGCGCCTGCGTCTGCTGTGCGAGGCCGTGCTGGCCGATCCGACCCGCCATCTGACGCTCCAGGACTGGGCACGCGACACAGGTGCCAGTCCGCGCACGGTCGCCCGCCTGTTCCGCCAGGAACTCGAATGCACCTTCACCCACTGGCGCCAGCAGGTGGTGCTGGCCCATGCCACCAGCCTGGCCGCGCGCAACTGGCCCATACAGCGCATTGCCGCCGAGCTCGACTACAGCCCCAGTGCCTTCAGTGCCATGGTGCGCCGCACCGTGGGCATGCCGCCCGCCCGCTTTTTCGGCCTGCACAGCGGGACGCCACCGGACGCCTAGAACCGCCCCCGACCGCGTCAGAAACGGCCGTCCCTGGGGCGGCCCGGCCCGGGTTCCTGCAGGGCCTCCTCCGGACCGCCCAGCGGCATCGCATACACCCAGGCACGGTGGCGCCCCGCGCCGGGCAGCTCGAAACTGGGCTCCACGCCGGGCAGGGGAAAGTCAAGGCTTACCAGCCAGCTGCCGGGCTGCATTTCGGTGGCGGCCTTGACCGCCGCGCGGCCCATGCTTTCGGGCCGCTGGAACAGATACACGAGCTGGTAGCCGCTCCAGTCCGCCAGCCAGATATCCGCGCGTCGCACGCGTGCCCAGGGGCAGCGCAGCGCGCACAGCCAGCGCAGCGGCCAGCTCCATTCCAGGCCGTGGAGCCGGGCCTGCGGCAAGGCCCTGCGCAAGGCCTTGAGCCCGTCACCCAGGCCGCAGCCCGCGTCGAGCACCGCCGAACCCGGCGGCAGCGCGATCTTCTCGGCCAGGCCGTCCAGCGCATCCAGCGGGGTGGGAAAGAGCGGTGCATCGCGCCATGCGTTGAGCGGATAGACCAGCAGCAGCAATGCCAGCGGCAGCAGCCAGGCCCAGCCCGGCAGCATGCTGGCCGACAGCGCGACAAAGGACAGCGGAAAACCGCCCGCGATCATCAGCCGGCGCCACCAGGTAGAGCCCCGGAGGCTGGCCAGGCAGCCCAGGCTCCCGGCCAGCAGAAAAGCCAGCCACCAGGGCAGGAATTTGCTGCACAGCGCATACGCCGTCCAAGCGGCAGCCCAGGTCAGCAAGGCCGGCAAGGGCCAGAAGGTCATGGCGGATAAACGGAGCATGGTGGGCGATGGTGCCCTAAAAACAAAATGTAATGTTCTGAAACAAAACCCGTTGAAACTATTAATTCCCCGAATCTCATTGATATTCAAATCGCCCATTTAAGCCCATCCGGTATTTGCGCCGTGGCGAACTGCGTGGAAAATCGGGCACCTCTCCATACGATCTGCACAGAATTTACGCAATACGTATAGGTATACTTTTTCTTACTCTGTGAATCAGAATCTCCGAGGAATATCCATGCGCCTTGTTTTCACCAGCCTGTCACTGGCTGCCTTGATGCTGACGGGTTGTGCGACGCAGACACCGGAAGAGCAACTCACACCGCTGGCACCCACGGTGCGCCTTTGCAATGGCGACCAGTGCGTGAACCAGCCGCGCCATATCGCCACCTTCCAGGGCGAGCCCGTCAATCCCGAAGCAGAACGCCGCATGGCCGCGCTGGCCGCCCTGGCCGAGCGCGACCCCAAGGCGGCATACGACCTCGGCCTGCGCCTGCTGCGCGGCGACGGCGTGGAGCGCAACACCTACCAGGCCATCGAATGGATGCGCAAGGCCGGTGACCGCGGCTACGGTCCCGCCCAGTTTGCCCTGGGCCGGCTCTACCTGCTGGGCTTCGAGGAAATGGGTTCCGACCCCGCGGAAGCCGAAACCTGGCTCTCGCGTGCCGCGGCCAAGGGCAACAAGGAGGCCAAGCGCCTGCTGCCCCAGGCCCAGGCAGCCAAGCGCGAAGCCCAGGAAAACTACCGGGTGCGCGAAGAGGACCGCAAATCGCTCAATGCCTGGTACGCCAATACGCCCTATAGCTGGATCTGGGGCACAACGGGCTGGTATCTGCGCTGAAAGCCGGCGGCGCCGCTTCAGCGCCTTTTTTCAAAATCCTTTACACAACTGAAAGCATATTCATGTCCAAGAAGACAACTCTGCGCCTTGCAGCCCTGGCTGCCTCCCTGGCCCTGGCCGGCTGCGTGACCCCCGGCGGCGGCACGATCAGCACCGGCACGGCCCCCACGGCGGCTACCGGCGCAGCCGGGGGCGCCAGCAGCGTGAATGCCAACCCCACGCTGGAGCGCTGCAGCGCACCCCTGGGCACGCTGGCCGTGGACGACGGCCGCGGCAAGGAGTGGTATGCCAGCTTCGGCGCCGCCACCAAGATCACGACCATCGAGCCGCTGATCCGCCTGGCCGTGCAGCAGTCCAACTGCTTCGTGATCACCTCCATCGGCAACAACCGCACCGAAAGCAAGCTCAGCGCCATCACCGACAAGCAGCGCAACTCGGGCGAGTTCCGCGCCGGCTCGCGCCAGCAGAAGGGCCAGCGCGTGGCGGCCGACTACTACATGGAGCCGTCCATCATCATCGACAACGACGCCACGGGCCAGCTGGCTGCCGGCGTGGGCGGCCTGTTCGGCAACGTGGGCACGCTGATCGGCGGCGCCATGCAGAGCAAGGCCTCGGTCGTGACGCTGAGCATGTTCGACATCCGCTCGGGCGTGCAGATCTCGATCTCCGAAGGCAATGCCACGGCCACCAATTTCGGCGCGGCCATGGGTGCCTTCGGCGGCGGCGCTGCAGCCGGCCTGGGCGGCTTCTCGCGCTCGCCCGAAGGCAAGGCCACCGTGGCCGCCTTCATGGACGCCTACAACAACATGGTGGTCTCGCTGCGCAACTACAAGGCGCAGGAAGTCAAGGGCGGCCTGGGCCGCGGCGGCCAGCTCAAGGTCGGCCAGTAATCGCTCCGGGGCTCCGTCCCATGCAAAAGGCCTCCTTGCGGAGGCCTTTTTGTTTGGCAGGGCGCGCGCTTCAGCCTTCGGCGCGCAGGCGCTCGATGATGCCGTTGAGCGCTTCGAGCGAGCCGAACTGGATCGCCACCTCGCCCACGTCCTGCACCTTGCCGCCGCGGCGCACGGTCTTCTTGACGCGCACCTCCACGTCGGCCATCAGCAGGTCCGACAGCTCTTCCTCGATGCGCTTGACGTCGCGCGACTTGACGTCCTTCTTGGCCTTCTGGCGCGTGAGGCTGAATTCCGCGCCGATCTTCTTGACCAGGGACTCGGCCTCGCGCACCGACAGCTTCTTGGCCGCGATCTGGTTGCCCGCCGTGATCTGCGTGGCGCGATCCAGCGTGAGGAGCGCCCGCGCATGGCCCATGTCGATATCGCCGGCCATGAGCATGGTCTGCACGGGCTCGGCCAGGTTCAGCAGGCGCAGCAGATTGGTCGCGGCGCTGCGCGAGCGGCCCACGGCCTGGGCGGCCTGTTCGTGCGTCAGGCCGAACTCCTTGACCAGGCGCGACAGGCCCTGGGCCTCTTCCAGCGGATTGAGGTCCTCGCGCTGGATGTTCTCGATCAGCGCCATGGCGGCCGCGGCCTCGTCTGGCACCTCGCGCACCAGCACCGGCACCTCGGTCAGGCCGGCCAGGCGCGAAGCGCGGAAGCGCCGTTCGCCGGCAATGATTTCGTACTTGCCGCTGTGCTCTCCCTTGCTGAGCCTGCGCACCAGAATGGGCTGCATGATGCCCTGGGCCTTGATGCTTTCGGCCAGCTCGTACAGCGCGCCCTCGTCCATGCGCGTGCGCGGCTGGTACTGGCCGGGCACCATCACTTCCAGCGCCAGGCTGGTCGGCACGCCGGCAGGCGCGGCGCCCTGCCCGGCCTCGGCCTTTTCGCTGACCTTGGGGCCCAGCAGTGCTTCCAGGCCGCGTCCCAGCCCCTTGGGTTTCTTTGTCACCATGGCTTGTTCTTTCCTTGAACCTAGAAACGGTAGTTGAACACGTCCGCCAGTGCCGTGACCGGTATGCCAGGCAAGGCGCAAACCGCAGCAATGGCTTTGCCATGGCGAGGATTTGCAACGCCGCATGGCGCTCCGGGCGCGGTGCTGGCGGGCGTGTAGCGCTGTTCACCACATGGGTGAATGCGAACGAAGCAGTGAAAATCAGTGTTCATGCGGCTCTCGTGAAAAAGGCAAGCGGTCAACTGCCATTTCTAGGTTGAAAGGTTTGCAGCAGCGCATGGCCGCTGCCCCAGTTGCCCAGGCCGCTGGCCGTGTTGATATGACCGGCGGCACCCGCGTTCACGAAACGGCTGCCCCAGGCATGAGCCATGGCCTGGGCGCGCGCCAGCGTGCAATAGGGATCGCTCTCGCTGCCCACCACGATGGAGGGAAACGGCAGCTTCTGCATCATTACCGGCGCCCAGCCCGGCAGCACGGCACGCAGGCTGTCCTGCTCGGTATCGGCCGGAGCCACCAGCAGCGCACCGGCCACCTTGCGGGCGAGCTTCTCGTTGCCCGCCGCTGCATGGGCGGCCCACCACGCCACCAGCACGCAGCCCAGGCTGTGCGCCGCCAGGACCACGGGCCGCGGCGCATCCAGCACGGTTTCCTGCAGGCGTATGCTCCAGTCCCCGCGCAGCGGACGCAGCCAGTCGTGCTGCTCCAGCCGCCGGTAGCCGTACAGGGCCTGCCAACGGCTTTGCCAATGATCGGCGTCCGAGTTCTGCCAGCCGGGCAACAGCCAGACGTCTTCAGCCTGCAATGCTTCGGATTCCATAGCTGCCCACGCCTTCTGCCTTTGCCTGATCGGGGTGTTTCACGTGAAACGTCACATCTTCTTGATGCGGCGCACCATCTCTTTGGCGAATTCGACAAAGGCCTTGCTGCCCTTGGCCGACGCATCGAACACCACGCCGGGCACGCCATAGCTGGGGGCCTCGGCCAGGCGCACATTGCGCGGGATCACGGTATCGAACACCTTGTCGCCGAAATGCTCCTTGAGCTGGTCGCTGACCTGCTGCTGCAGCGTGGTGCGCGGATCGAACATCACGCGCAGCAAGCCGATGATCTGCAGGTCCGGATTCATGTTGGCATGCACCTGCTTGATGGTGTTGACCAGGTCGGTCAGGCCTTCGAGCGCGAAGTACTCGCACTGCATGGGCACGATGACGCCGTGCGCCGCGCACAGGCCGTTGAGCGTGAGCATGGACAGCGACGGCGGGCAGTCGATGAGCACGAAATCGTAGTCGGCATCCACCGCCTTGAGCGCATTCTTGAGCCGCTCGTTGCGGTGCTCCAGCGTCACCAGCTCGATCTCCGCGCCCGACAGCTCGCGGTTGGCTCCCAGCACGTGGTAGCCCACCTGCTCGGAATTCACCGCCGCTTCCTGGATGCTGTTGTTCTCCAGCAGCACGTCGTAGACCGACAGCTCCAGCGCCCGCTTGTCCACGCCCGAGCCCATGGTCGCATTGCCCTGGGGATCGAGGTCGATCAGCAGCACCCGCTGGCCGACCTTGGCCAGGCCAGCGGCAAGATTGACGGTGGTGGTGGTCTTGCCCACGCCACCTTTTTGATTGGCTACACAGAAGATTTTGGCCATGAGATTTTTGGTTTAGGAGGTCGTGGCCAGCTTGAGGCCAAACCCGATCAGGAACACGCCAGCGGTTTTCTCCATTGCGCTCACCACACGCGGATTGGCGCGCAGGCGCGCCGCCAGGTGCGAGGTCAGCAGCACGACCACGAGGCTGTAGAGAAAGGTGAGCGCGGCCACGGTGGCCGCCATCACGCCGAACGTGAGCAGGCCCTGGTGGTGCGCCGGGTCCACGAACATGGGGAAAAACGCCATGTAGAACACGATGGCCTTGGGGTTCATCAGGGTGATCAGCGCACCCTGGCGGAAATAGTGGCGCGGCAGGATGTCGACGGCAGGTCTGCTGCCCGGCTTGCTGGTCCAGAGCCTGTAGCCCAGCCAGCCCAGGTAGACGGCGCCCAGCCACTGCACGGCATGGAAGGCGGCAGGATAGGCCGCCAGCACCGCGGCAACGCCGGCCACCGCCACCCACATCAGCACCTGATCCGCCGCGATCACGCCCAGGCAGGCCGCCATGCCGGCGCGCATGCCACCCTTGCCGGTAGACGTGATCAGTGCAAGATTGCCGGGCCCCGGAATCATCAGAAAGACGATGATGGCGACAACAAACGCACCGTAATCGGATATGCCGAACATTCAAACCCTGCACGATGAAAACGTGGAGTTTATGCGAGGGTTGTCGCCAGTGCATGAATCCGGAGCAGATGCCGCGTATCACGGTGTATTAAAACCGCTCACATGCTTGTTCACTGACGTGCAGCCGCTGCTCCAGAGAAAACGGCTTGTTGCCTTCGGGCGGCCCGGCAGCAATGAAAAAGCGCCACGCGGGCGCCTTTTCATTGGCATGAAGTGAATGTCAGGCGGCCCGCATCCACACGACGCAGCGCTCGGCATCCAGGCCCGGCACCTGCAAGGGTTCCACGTGAAACACCTGCACATCGGCAGGCAGCGCGGCCATTTCCTCCTCAGGGTGCTTGCCCTTCATCGCAAACCATATGCCGCCTTCAGCCAAGGCCTTGCGCGACCAGGTCGTGAAATCCACGAGCGAGGCAAAGGCGCGGCAGCTGATGACCGGGAACATGGTATTCAGGTTTTCCACGCGGTTGTGGATGCCGTGCAGATTGGGCAGGCGCAGCGATGCCGCGACCTGCTGGATGAAGGCCGCCTTCTTGCCTACGGTGTCCACGCAGTTCACGTCGATCTGCGGGCAGCAGATGGCAAACACCACGCCGGGCAGGCCGCCGCCCGAACCCACGTCCAGCAGTGGCAGGCGTGCACCCTCTTCCACCGGCAAGGTCTGCACATGGCGCAGCAGGGCCGGCACGGCCGCCAGGCTGTCGAGCAGATGGTGGGTCAGCATCTCCTGCGGATCGCGCACCGAGGTCAGGTTGTAGACCTTGTTCCACTTCTGCAGCAGATCGATAAAAGCCATCAGCGCATCGATCTGCGCCGGCACCAGCTCCAGCTGCAGCGCGGCAACGCCGGCCTCCAGCTGCGGACGCAATGCTTCGCTCACGGGAGTACCTTCGCCCTGACGGACTGCGGTGCCATGAGCCTTCGGAGCGGCCGGGCGGCTCATGCCGCAGCCTCTTCGGCAGAGGAAGCGAAGCCCTTGAAGCCACCCTTCTTCAAATGCACCATGAGCAGCGAAATCGCCGCCGGCGTCACGCCCGAGATGCGCGAAGCCTGGCCCAGTGTCTCGGGCCGATGCTTCTGCAGTTTCTGGCGCACCTCGAACGACAGGGCCGTGACCTGCATGTAGTCGAGTTCGGCCGGAAGGCGCAGCGTCTCGAAATGCGCGGCGCGCTGGACCTCGTCCTTCTGGCGGTCGATATAGCCCGAGTACTTGGCCGCAATCTCCACCTGCTCGATCACCGGTTCGCTCAGGTCGCCCAGGGCATAGGGGCTCACGTCCGCCGAAGCGTACCGGCCTTCGTTCATGCCCATGAGGGTTCCGTAGGACACGCCGGGGCGGCGCAGCAGATCGAACAGGTTGTACTCGCGCTCCATGGCCTTGCCGAGCACGCGCTCGGACTCCTCGGCCGAAACGATGCGCGGATTCACCCAGGTGGACTTGAGGCGCTCTGTTTCACGTGAAACAGCATCGCGCTTGCGGCTGAAGGCGTCCCAGCGCGCATCGTCGATCAGGCCCATCCTGCGGCCCACTTCGGTCAGGCGCATGTCTGCATTGTCCTCGCGCAGCTGCAGGCGGAACTCGGCGCGGCTGGTGAACATGCGGTAGGGCTCGGTCACGCCCTTGGTGATCAGGTCGTCCACCAGCACGCCCAGATAGGCCTCGTCGCGGCGCGGTGTCCAGGGAGCTTCGCCGCGGCATTGCAGCGCGGCATTCAGGCCCGCGAACAGGCCCTGGGCTGCGGCTTCCTCGTAGCCTGTCGTGCCGTTGATCTGGCCGGCAAAGAACAGGCCCTGGATCTGCCTGGTCTCGAAGCTGCTCTTGAGCGAGCGCGGATCGAAGTAGTCGTACTCGATGGCGTAGCCGGGGCGCAGGATGTGCGCGTTCTCCAGCCCCTTCATGGAGCGCACCAGTTCGTACTGGATGTCGAAGGGCAGGCTGGTCGAGATGCCGTTGGGGTAGAACTCGTTGGTGGTCAGGCCTTCGGGCTCGAGGAAGATCTGGTGGCTTTCCTTGTCGGCAAAGCGGTTGATCTTGTCTTCCACGCTGGGGCAGTAGCGCGGGCCCACGCCTTCGATCTTGCCCGTGAACATGGGGCTGCGGTCGAAACCGCTGCGGATGATCTCGTGCGTGCGCGCATTGGTATGCGTGATCCAGCACGGCACCTGGCGCGGATGCATGGCCGTGCTGCCCATGAAGCTGAACACGGGTACATGGCCTTCGTTCACGCCCCCCGGCATGCCGTCGCCCGGCTGCTCCTCGCACTGGCTGAAGTCGATGCTGCGGCCGTCGATGCGCGGGGGCGTGCCGGTCTTCAGGCGCCCCTGCGGCAGCTTCAGTTCCTTGAGGCGTCCGGACAGGCTCACGGCCGGCGGGTCGCCGGCGCGTCCGGCCGCATAGTTGTTCAGGCCCACATGGATCTTGCCGTCGAGGAAGGTTCCCGCCGTCAGCACCACGGTGCGCGACCGGAAGCGGATGCCGACCTGGGTGACGGCGCCGACCACGCGATCGCCCTCCACCATCAGGTCGTCCACCGCCTGCTGGAACAGCCACAGATTGGGCTGGTTCTCCAGCATGTCGCGGATCGCGGCCTTGTAGAGAATGCGGTCGGCCTGGGCGCGCGTGGCGCGCACGGCCGGGCCCTTGGAGCTGTTGAGGATGCGGAACTGGATGCCGCCCTTGTCGGTGGCCAGCGCCATGGCGCCCCCCAGCGCATCCACTTCCTTGACCAGATGGCCCTTGCCGATGCCGCCGATGGAAGGATTGCAGCTCATCTGGCCCAGGGTCTCGATGTTGTGGCTCAGCAGCAAGGTTTTGCAGCCCATGCGCGCAGCAGCCAGCGCGGCCTCGGTGCCGGCGTGGCCGCCACCGACCACGATCACATCAAATTCCTGTGGGTACAACATGTTCTTGACTCTCCGGGCCATGCCCGGCCCTTGGCCCCCGGCACGGAGCACCCATGCTCCTGCTCTCATGGCGGGCCGCCTCCTGTGTCTTGAACGGGGAGCCCTGCGGGGGAACCCGTAATTTTCCCACCATTGCGCGAACAATGCCTTGCATGGGGTTGCCCCGGTGCGCATCGCCGCCGGCCGCATGCGCGTTTCACGTGAAACAACGCCCCGCCCCTCTCCAAAGCAGGAAAGCTGCGCCCCGGCTGTGCTGCAATGCGGGCATGAAGATACTCATTTTTGCGGGCAGCACCCGCCGGGATTCCTACAACCGCAAGCTGGCCCATGCGGCCGCCGGCATCGCGCGCGAGTTGGGTGCCACGCCCACCGTGCTGGAGCTGTCGGATTACGACATTCCGCTGTACAACGCCGACCTGGAGGCCGAGGGTACGCCAGCCGACGTGATCCGCTTCAAGCAGCAGCTGCATGCGCATCCGGCCTGGCTGATCTGCACCCCCGAGTACAACGGCAGCTATCCTGCCCTGCTCAAGAACGCGCTGGACTGGGCGTCGAGCCCGGTCAAGGCCGATCCGCAATGGTCGGACGGCGTGCTGCCCTTCCGCGGCAAGGTGGTGGGCATGGCCAGCGCCTCGCCCGGCAGCATGGGCGGACTGCGCGCGCAGTCCCATCTGGCCCCCTTGCTGCTCAACCTGGAGTGCTGGGTGGCGCCGCGCAGCCATGCGGTCAGCCTGGCCTCGGAAGCCTTCGATGCAGCGGGCAACCTGCAGCGCCTGCAGAACCGGCAGGGCATGCAGGCCCTGGTGGAGCAGATCCTGTGGGCCGCCGGGCGCCTGGCCTGAAGCCCGGCCGCAACCAGCCCACCGTCCGGCCATGCCGGCGCATACCCATGTGCAGATGCCGGCATAGGCCGACACAGGCCTGCAGTAGCCCCTGCATGCAGATGGCATGCATACGGTTTAGCATGCCTGCTTGTCTTTTTACCTGAATGGAAGCCACTCGCTATGAAGCTTTATTACAGCCCGGGCGCCTGCTCCCTGTCCCCGCATATCGTGCTGCATGAAGCGGGCCTGCCGTACGAGGCCATCCTGGCCAGCACCAAGAGCCACAAGCTGCAGGACGGGACGGACTACTACACCATCAACCCGCTGGGCTACGTGCCCTTTCTGGTGCTGGACAACGGCGACACCCTGCATGAAGGTCCGGCCATCGTCCAGTACCTCGCGGACCAGGTGCCAGAGAAGAACCTGGCGCCTGCCAACGGCACCATGGCCCGCTACCACCTGCAGGAGTGGCTGAACTTCATCAGCACCGAGCTGCACAAGGGCTTCGGTCCCCTGTTCAACCCGGCCACGCCCGAAGACTACAAACCCGCCGTGCGCGAGCGCGTGCTCGGCCGCCTGCAATGGGTGGACGGCGAGCTGGCCAACAAGACCTATCTGATGGGCGACCAGTTCACCGTGGCCGATGCCTATCTGTTCACCGTCACGGGCTGGGCGCAGTTCGTGGGTGTGGACATCTCCGGCCTGTCCAACATCCTCGCCTACCGCGAGCGCGTGCTGGCACGCCCCGCCGTCCAGGCCGCCATGAAGGCCGAAGGCCTGCTCAAGTAAGCCGTTTCCGGCGCAACGCCCTACAGGCATATCGGCCCGGAACGATCCCGCGTTCCGGGCTTTTGTTTTTTCAGGAGCCCGTGATGACCTCTTTGTTCAACCCCGTCCGCGCCGGCGCGCTGGAGCTGCCCAACCGCATCGCCATGGCGCCGCTCACGCGCAACCGCGCGCCGCATGCAGTGCCCACCGACCTCATGGCCACCTACTACAGCCAGCGCGCCAGCGCCGGCCTGCTGATCAGCGAAGGCACGGCCATCAGCCACCAGGGCCAGGGCTATGCCGACGTGCCGGGCCTGTACAGCGAAGAGCAGCTCCAGGCCTGGAAGAAGGTGACGGCCGCCGTCCACGGCCAGGGAGGACGCATCGTCACCCAGCTGTGGCATGTGGGCCGGATCTCCCATACCCTGCTGCAGCCCGACAACCTGGCACCGGTAGGCCCCTCCGCCATCACAGCCCGGTCCAAGACCTATGTGATCGACGAGGGCAGCGGCCAGGGCCATTTCGTGCCGGTTTCCGCGCCGCGTGCCCTGCGCCAGGAAGAGCTGCCCGGCATCGTGCACGGGTTTGCCGCTGCCGCGCGGGCTGCCGTGGAGGATGCCGGCTTCGACGGCGTGGAGCTGCACGGCGCCAACGGCTATCTGCTGGACCAGTTCCTCAAGACCGGTGCCAACGAGCGTACCGACGACTACGGCGGCAGCATCGAGAACCGCTGCCGGCTGGTGCTGGAATGCGTGCGCGCCGTGGCCGATGCCGTGGGCGGCGGCAAGGTCGGCATCCGGCTCTCGCCCGTGACGCCGGCCAACGACATCGTGGATGCAGACCCCCAGCCGCTGTTCGAGTATCTGGTGCGGCAGATGGCTTCGCTGGGCCTGGCCTATATCCACATCATCGAAGGCTCGACCGGCGGACCGCGCGAACTCGAGGACCGGCCGTTCGATTACGCCGCGCTCAAGAACGCCTATCGCAAGGCCGGCGGCCAGGGCGCCTGGATGGTCAACAACGGCTACGACCGGACCATGGCCATGCAGGCCGTGGAAAGCGGATACGCCGACGTGGTGGCCTTCGGCAAGGCCTTCATTTCCAACCCCGACCTGGTCAGGCGCCTGCGCAACGATCTGCCGCTGAACGCCTGGGACTCCAAGCTGTTCTATGGCGGCGGCGCCAGGGGCTATACCGACTACCCCATGGCCGGATGATTCACGTGAAACAAGGCATATGGCGCCTGCAGCCTTGAAGGGGCAAGCGCCAGCAGCTATGTTTTCAGTAGCTGCAAGATAAAAAAGCCCGGCAGCATCGTCGCTGCCGGGCTTTTTGCTGGCCGGTGGCCGGTCAGGCGTTTTCCAGCAGTTGCGGCTCTTGGCTTGCAGGCGCGGCAATCGCAGTGCGCACGGCGCTGCGGGCCGGCGCCAGGCCCGGATGGCGCGCGGGCTGCAGCGCCTGCATGCCGCCTGCCACGCGAAACTGGCTGACCACCTGCGCCAGCCGCGACGCCTGCTCGCGCAGGGACTCGGCCGCGGCAGCCGACTCCTCCACCAGCGCGGCATTCTGCTGCGTCATGCGGTCGATGTCGCCCACGGCCTGGTTGACCTGGCCAATGCCCAGCGACTGTTCGCTGGAGGCGGCCGTGATCTCGCCGATGATGTCGCCCACGCGCTGCACGCTGTCCACAATGGCCTGCATGGTCTTGCCCGCGTCCTCCACCTGGCGCACGCCCACATCCACGGCTTGCACGCTGGTGTTGATCAGGCCCTTGATCTCGCTGGCGGCCTGGGCCGACCGCTGGGCCAGGCTGCGCACCTCGCCCGCCACCACGGCGAAGCCGCGGCCCTGCTCGCCTGCGCGGGCTGCCTCCACGGCCGCATTCAGGGCCAGGATGTTGGTCTGGAAGGCGATGGAGTCGATCAGGCCGATGATGTCGCCGATCTTGCGGCTCGACGCCGAGATCTCCTGCATGCTGACCACTGCCTGGTTCACGATCTGGCCGCCCTGCTTGGCCGTGCCCGAGGCCGAGGAAGCCAGCTGGTTGGCCAGCTGGGACGACGATGCCGTCTGCTGCACCGTGGCCGTGAGCTGGGACAGCGAAGCCACCGTCTCCTGCACATTGCTGGCCGTCTGCTCGGTGCGCGCCGACAGGTCCTGGTTGCCGGTCGCGATCTCCTGGCTGGCCGTGGCGATATTGCCGCTGGCGTCGCGCACCTGCGTGACCATGGCACTCAGCCCCTGTTGCATCTGCTCCAGCGCGTGCTGCAGCTCGGCCAGCTCGTCGCGGCCCGAGACTTGCACCTGTTGCGACAGGTCGCCGCTGGCGATGGTCAGCGCCATCTGGCGTGCCTCAACGAGCGGCGTGCAGATCGAGCGCATGTTCAGCAGCGTCAGCGGCACCACCACCACCAGCGTCAGCACCACGGCACCGATGAACATCCAGCGCGTCTGCTCGGCCACATCGCGCTCGGCGGCGGCCAGCGCATCGGACTGCTCGCGCAACAGCTGGTTCAGCTGCTGCATCAGCTTCTCGGCTTCCGCCACTTCGGCCAGGGCCTTGCCGCTCATGCGGTTGGCCGTGGTGGCCGAGTCGTAGCCGCCGGCCTCCAGCTGGCGCGCCACATGCTCGAAGGATTTGCGGTAGTTGTCGATGCGCGTGATGATGCCCTTGGCCACCGCATCGTCCTGCGCGTTGTCGTCGCTCGTGAAGTGGCCCAGCACCGCCTTGGCCTTCTCCATGGACTCGGCCCACTGGTTGTAGGCCTTGCGCACTTCCTCGGCGCGCTCGTACTGGATGATCATGTCCTTCTCGTGCGCGCGTATCGCGCCCAGCTGCGTGCGCAGTTCGGCCATGTAGCCCATCTTGACGTACGAGTTGTCCAAAAACTCCTGGCTCATGCTCTGGATGCGGAACATGCCCAGCATGCCCGCACTGCCCAACAAGCCCAGCAGCACCATCACCACGCCAATCGCGCCCAGCATGCGCGTGCGTATGGAGAAGCGCCGCATCATTCCCAACATGTTCATCTGTCTACCTCTGATCCTTTGAATCCAACCGCGCGTTTTACATCAGAAAACACAAATTGTTTCAGTTTGTCAAAAAACCGCGACTTTTCCATGACGGGAAATGCTTATCTCCAACACTCCCGGCCGCAGAAAACGCCAAATCCCGGCTGTTTGTCCTGCATCAACCCCGTCCCGGGAATTGGCTTGCCCGGCGCTTGACCTTGCCATGGTGTTAGGGTTGATCATCCAAGCCATGGAGCCGCATCCCGCGGCCTGCCCCATCCACAAGGAGTGATCAGATGCAACATGTTTTCGAAGTCCAGGGCATGACCTGCGGCCATTGCGAACGCGCCGTGACCCAGGCGGTGCAGGGCGTGGACGCCGCAGCCCAGGTGAAGATCGACCGGTCCGCCCACCGCGTCGAGGTGCAAAGCGATGCCCCGCGCGAAGCGCTGAGCACGGCCATCGCCGAAGAGGGGTACGAGGTTACGCCCTGAGCCGCCGACGCGGCTTCGCCCAAAGAGGACGACGCCTTCGGCTAGGCGCCCCCACCGCGGGGCGGCTCTTGCTCGGCGTCTCTGGCTTGGGCCCGGCATCACGATTCACACGGGGAAAACCACCATGCTTACCTCTTCACATTGGCCCGTCCCCATCGGCGAAGCCGCGCGGCGCGCGGGCGTGTCGGCGCGCATGGTGCGCCATTACGAATCGCTGGGGCTGCTGCCGCCCGTGCACCGCACCGACAGCGGCTACCGCCAGTACACCGAGGCCGACGTGCATGCGCTGCGCTTCATCCGCCGCGGCCGGGACCTGGGTTTTTCCATGGAAGAAATCGGCACGCTGCTGGGCCTGTGGCAGGACCAGGGCCGCGCCAGCAGCCAGGTCAAGGCCATCGCCCAGCGCCATATCGCGGCCCTGGCCGAGCGCATTGCCGCCATGCAGTCCATGCAGCGCACGCTGCAGACCCTGGCCCACTGCTGCCATGGCGACGACCGGCCGGAATGCCCCATCCTCGACGACCTGGCCAGCGCCGATACGCCGCTGGATGCCCCCGCTGCGGCGCCCCCTGCCCCCGCCCCGCGCGGACGCGGCAAGCGCGCCGCCGCGCGCGCCTGACATCCGGGCAGACCACGGCGGTTTCACGTGAAACCCGGCTCCCGCCGGCGGACTGGCTCGGCCGTGACAGCCGCTCACGATTGCTGTGCTGCACAATGGACCCGGAACGACGCCCGGCAAAGCACCGGGCCGCACTTTTCCGCCTCGCACGGCCCTTCTTCAGGAGACACAGCGCATGAGCACCCGAGACATCTTCGTCGTCAGCACCGCCCGCACGGCCATCGGCACCTTCGGCGGCAGCCTCAAGGACGTTCCCAATACCCAGCTGGCCACCACCGTGGTCAAGGCCGCCATCGCGCGTGCCGGCATCGCCGCCGACGCCGTCGGCCATGTGGTCATGGGCAATGTGATCCCCACCGACACGCGCGACGCCTACCTCTCGCGCGTGGCAGCCATCGATGCGGGCTGCCCTATCGAGACACCGGCCTTCAACGTCAACCGCCTGTGCGGCTCGGGCCTGCAGGCCATCGTCTCGGCGGCCCAGGCCATCGCCCTGGGCGATTGCGACGTGGCCATCGGTGCCGGCTCCGAATCCATGAGCCGCGGCCCCTACTTCGACCAGGCCTCGCGCTGGGGCGCGCGCATGGGCGACGCCAAGAGCATCGACTACATGCTGGGCATACTGCACGACCCCTGGCAGAAGATGCACATGGGCATCACGGCCGAGAATGTGGCCGAACGCTACAAGATCAGCCGCGACATGCAGGATGAGCTGGCCGTGATCAGCCAGCAGCGCGCCGCCGCGGCCATCGAGGCCGGCCGCTTCAAGGAACAGATCGTCCCCGTGGAGATCGCCACGCGCAAGGGCACGGTGCTGTTCGACACCGACGAGCATGTGCGCGGCAACACCACGCTCGAAACCCTGGCCGGCATGAAGCCTGCGTTCAGGAAGGAAGGCGGCACGGTGACGGCCGGCAATGCCTCGGGCATCAACGACGGCGCAGCGGCCGTGCTGCTGGCCGCCGGCGACCGCGTGGGCGCGCTGGGCCTCAAGCCGCTGGCGCGCCTGGTCGGCTATGCCCACGCCGGCGTGGAGCCGGCCTACATGGGCATAGGCCCGGTTCCGGCCACGCAGAAGGTGCTGCAGCGCACCGGCCTGAAGATCGACGACATGGACGTCATCGAAGCCAACGAAGCCTTTGCCGCCCAGGCCTGCGCCGTCATCCAGCAACTGGGCCTGGATCCGGCCAAGGTCAATCCCAACGGCTCGGGCATCTCGCTGGGCCATCCTGTGGGCGCCACAGGCGCCATCATCACCACCAAGGCCATTGCCGAGCTGCAGCGCACGGGCGGCCGCTATGCGCTGGTGACCATGTGCATCGGCGGCGGCCAGGGCATTGCCGCCATCTTCGAGCGCGTCTGATCGATCGGTTGAACGCTCCATCAGCAAAGGCCTGCCGGCTCATGCCGGACAGGCCTTTGTTTTTGATAGCGGCTGGCGCCTGTTAGCAAACAATCTCAGTATTCATAAAGCACCAGATCGTTTGCCGGCAAGCGTCAATAGCTTCGATTTACATAGCGCAATACCGCTCAGAACGGCGCTTCCTCGGGCGCCGTGTCCACAGGCGCTGCAGCGGGCCCGGTCAGGGCCACCCTGCCTGTCCCCTTGCCGGCCTGCGCCAGGCGCACAGGCAGCGTTTCAGATGCCTGCGCGCGGTCCTGCAAGGCGGCAGGCAGACCAGCGCCCAAGCCCGTGCGCCCTTCCCCGCCCAGCGCCTCGATCAGATCCGGAATCAGGCGCGACAGCTCGCCCGTGGCAATGGCCACATCGGTATCGAAACCGCCATCGTCCCGGGACTGCCCGTCCATCACCGCGTCGAGCAGCGCGATCTTCTTGATCTGCAGGCCCTCGGTGAGCACAAAGCTCACGCGGTCGTCCCAGGTCATGGCCAGCTTGGTCGGCAGCTTGCCGTGCTCGATGTGCTGGCGCACCTCGTCGATGTCGAGCGGATGGCGCGCATAGCGCACCACGGCCTTGGATTCGTCCGCGGCCTTGAGTTCGCACTCGCGGTCCACGCTGAAGCCGGCCGGCGGTTCCTGCGTCATCAGCCAGTGCGCCATGGCCGCCTGCGGGCTGGTCTGGGTATCGACCAGGGCCAGCGCGAAGCCCGGCAGGCCTTCCACCAGCAGGCTCACCACCTCGTCGGCACGCGCCTGGCTGCCGGTGTCCAGCACCAGCGTGCGGGCCTGCGGATCGATCCACACCCACATGCTGCCCTGCTTGGTGAAGGCCATGGGCAGCAGGTCCAGCTTGGCCTCGTCCTTGAGTTCCTTCTTTTCCTTCTTGCCGGGCTTGCGGCCTTCGGTTTTCTCGATGTGCTCGGCCTTCTCGTTGACCTTGCGGTTGAGCACGCTGGCCGGCAGCATCTTGGCCTCGGTCATGAAGCGCAGCACCCACTGGCCCGCCACGCTCTCGGCCAGCGGCCCGTGCTGCTCGCCGCGCGGCGGCACCCAGCCGGCGCTGCGCTCCTGGGTTGCGCCGCACTCGGCAAACGGCGTCTTGCTCAACGCCTCCTCCAGCACCTGCAGATCGCTTTGCCATCCTTCGGCAATGCGATAAACAATCATGTTTTTGAACATCAAAAACCTTTTCGACTCATCGGCCGGTCGCCCTCTCGGCGCCCCGGACCGGACACAAAACACGGGCATGCGCCCAACGTCCACAGCGGCCATTGTGCGCAGCAACTAAAGAACCCGTTCGTAATACTTTACAGACCGGCTGCAAAACCACACGCCGCAGAAACATGGGCACCCCACACTTCAGTCATCCGCTGCCGGATGCCCACACTGGAGCAACACCGAGCGGCCCTTCATCCACTTCGCAAGAAAGGAACCCGGCATGACCCGCTTTCACAAGACGCTCACCAGCGCAGCCATCGCCTCCGCCCTGCTCGCCTCGCTGAGCCTGCCCAGTTTCGCCCAGACTACGGCGCCCGCAGCCCCCGCCGCGGCAACCGCCCAGGCAGCGCCCCAGCACAAGCATGGCCAGGGCAATATGGAAGACAGGCGCGCCGAACGCATGGAGCACATGCAGCAGCGCATCGCCAAGCTCAAGGCCGACCTGAAGCTGACCCCGGCCCAGGAATCCGCCTGGAACACCTACGCCGCCGCCATGAAGCCCGGCGAACGCCCTGCCCGCATGGACCGCGAAGCCTTTGCCAAGCTCACGACTCCCCAGCGCATCGACAAGATGCGTGAAATGCGCGAACACCGCAATGCCGAGATGGATCGCCGCGCGCAAGCCACCAAGGCCTTCTATGCCCAGCTGACGGCCGAGCAGCAAAAGACCTTCGATGCCGAAACCCTGCGCATGCACCATGGCCCCCGCCCGCACCATGGACCGCATGGCGGCAAGCCCGGGCACGAACGCCCGGCTGCACCGGCATCGGCTCCTGCCGCCCAATAAGCACAGCTGCGCTGAACGCCAAAGCCCCCGGCCTGCACAGGCCGGGGGCTTTTTTGCTGCTGCAGCTTGCCCCCGCCTCTTCCCCGGGGCTTCCAGGATTCAGCTTTTGCTGACTGCGGTCCCCTGCCCCTGCCGACATCTCCAGCAGGATTTATTACTACAGTGATATACACAGCTTGCCAGAAACCGGCGTTGCCGCAGCGCCATCCCAACCCATCGGGCAGACTGCGAAGTTCACGTCACTTAAGGGGCAGTTACCATGCAAAAACGAAAATTTCACGGGGGATATGCGATTGCCGTGCTGGCAATGCTGGTCAGCACAGACAGTTTTGCACAGAACATACCGGGTAGTTCACAAAACAATCCCGGCATGTACCTGCAGTACGGCGCGGCGGAGCATGGCACGGACAGCTGGACCCTGGGCGCCACCATTCCCTGGAGCCAGTGGAGCTACCGCCTGGGCGGCGGCCTGGTCACCGGCTACTGGGACATCTGGGGCAGCCACTGGTCCGCCAGATACGAAGGCAGCAACCGCTCGACCTGGGTCCTCGGCGCCAAGCCCACGCTGCGCTGGCGCCCCGACCAGGGCCAGTCCCCCTGGTTTGCGGAGGCCGGCATAGGCGTGAGCTACGCCACCAACCGCCGCTACATCACCGACCACAAGGAATTCTCCACGCGCTTCAACTTTGCCACCCATATCGGTGTGGGCTATCTGTTCGGCGAGCAACTGAGGAACGAGGTCAGCCTGCGCCTCGAGCATCTTTCCAACGCAGGCATCAAGGAACCCAATCCGGGAGAGAACTTTCTGCAGCTGCGCTATGTGCGCCATTTCTAGGCCGCCGACTTCGGCCGCCGGGCCGGCCTAGGCAGGCAGGCCACTTCCATACCAGCCACCCGCGACAGGGTGGCTTTTTTTTGCCCGCATGCACCTGTGGAAAAACATGGTGATAAAAAACATGGATCTTTGACGTTTTCCACAAGCCGTGGCCGCCGCCCCAAGTTGTACCCAAAACGAGGACAGCGGCAACAGGCCTTCAGACACATGTTTAACGTCAACACAAGTTATTGATTTTTAATATGTTTTAACACTTATCAACACTTAAGTGGATCACTTACTATTACTACTAATTAAAAAACTAAGTCTAGGAATAACAACCAAGGACGCATTTTTCACAGCCATTCCGCTGCGTTGAATAAAAAAAGCGTTCTTCAGATCACTGGAAAACGCCCGCATGCATGGACACAGACAGCGCCATGCAGGTGTAGAAGAACCTTTTCAATCCTTGTTCACTATAAAAAAGTGAGCTAAAAACTTTTGTTTTTCAATGGATTCATGGAGATACCTATAAAAATTCCTTGTCGTGGAAAACTGTGGACAAGTGCGCAAGAAATTTTTACTTGTGCACAGAAAGAACCATTCAGCCAGACTTGTTCATTCCAGCAGGACAGCGGCAAAGCATGTCCATGCACATCGTTATCCTCGAGGAATTTCCTTGATTTTTATATATTTTTTCAAGTTATCAACAGCCTGGAGCGACCTTTACTACTACGACTATTTTTTTATAAAACTTCCAAAGAACAACCGGGGCCAAGTTCGGTCTTCCTTGTTTTTCCGGATCGGCACGAGGGTGTTCTGCTGCGTTTGTCGACATGAACTGCGGAAAAAATCCGGCTCCAGCGGAATACACGCGCCGCTGCAGGGAAAAGTGGCGTAAGATGCGCGGCTCGCTCTTCCAGAGCTGGGGATAAATGCAGCTGGAAAAGCGTTTGAAAGGGAATTTATCCACAGAATGTTCTGCACACCTGTGTGTAAGCAGGACTGTTCCTGGAGGCCAGTCGGCTGCCTCTGCATCCCGCAGTTCCGGGAAAAATCATTCAAAAAATTTCAATGGATTTTCAACGCCTGGCAAGCGAGGGCGGCTGCCGGGCTCTGCATGAGGAGGCAGCAAGGAAATCGATCCAGCAAACCGCTGTTTTTGCTGGTTTTTTTATTCACGGAGAGCGGCCTCAAGCAGGCCGGACGGATGTTCGCCTGCCGCGGCAAGGACGGGCAGCAGTACGGCGGACTGTCTTCTGGCAACGAACCGTCCGAAACAGAACCGGTTCAGCAGAGCACGGGCATGCAGCGGAGGCGAAAACGGTGCAACAAAAGCCCATCGGTCCGGCCGACCCGGTTGGGCAATGTTTTCCACAACCCGGCCTGCCGGAAGTGGCCAACTGTGGCACTGTGTCCGGTTCGGCGGGGTTTAGCGCACGGCCTGGCGCTGAAGGGTGAAGGGCGGCAGGCCCTTGATCAGCTGCTGGCCGTAGCTGGTGGCCACCAGGCGTCGGTCATAGCAGTAGACATGGGCACGGTCTTCCTCCGTGCGTATGGCGCGTCCCACCCACTGGGCCAGCCGTATGGCAGTGGCGGGCACCACCAGCTCGTTGAAGGGGTTGCGGCCGCTGCTGCGCAGCCACTCGGCCCGTGCTTCGCCCACGGGATCGTCGGGCGGGGCGAACGGCAGCTTGGTGATGAACAGGGATTCGCACAGCGCCCCGGGCAGGTCCAGGCCTTCGCCAAAGGACTGCATGCCAAAGATGATGGAAGGCTCCCCGAGCGCGACGGCGTCGCGGTGGCGGGCCAGCAGCGTGGGGCGGGGCAGGGCGGTCTGCACCAGCACCTGCGAGCGCATGGCGGTGGACAAGGCATCCACCGCCTGGCGCATCTGCTCCCTGGAGGTAAACAAGACCAGCGCACCCGCCTGTACGCGGCTCAGATCGGTCAATAGAGCCTCGACCATCTCTTCGGTGAAGCGGGCGGCTTCTCGCGGGTCTGCGGCCGTCTCGCGGGCCACCAGAGTGCCTTGGCGGGCATAGTCGAAGGGGCTGGGGACCTCCAGCGTGGTCACCGAGGCATCGCTGGCCAGGCCGGACTCGCGCAGGAAGAAGTCGAATTGTCCACAGCTGGTCAGTGTGGCCGATGTCAGCACCGCACCGCGCACCTGCGACCACAGATGCTGGCGCAGGGTGGCTCCGGGCTGTATCGGGCTGGCATGGGCCTTGACCACTATGTACTCGCCATCTGTCTCCAACGTGAACCATTTTGCGTTGGGGATGGTTTTTCTGTCGTCATCTTCAGGAGCTTGCTGCAGCAGCAACTGCGTGGTGTCGAAGATGGATTCCAGCCGGGGCGCCAGTGCGCCAACCTGTGCATAGATGGTGGAAAGCCTGCGGGATTCTTCGGGCTTGTCCTTGATTTCGGCTCTCAGCGCCTTGGACACCGCGCGCAGAGCGTCCAGGAAGCGGTCCGCATGGTGGGCGATCAGGCCCAGGGGCTCCAGCAGGTCCTCGGGCAGCACGCCGCGCGGAACGCGCACGCGGGCCGGGCCGTAACTGTCCTTCTGGGACTTCAGGGCGTCCCCATAGTGCGCCATCACCAGGCGGGCCAGTTCCTGCAGCTGCTGGCGCAGCTGGCCGGCATGTTGGGGCACGTCGGCCAGTTCCTCCACCTCGGCTACCGTGTTCACGCGCAGGGCGCGGCTGGCCAGCTTGTCGATCCAGGTGAGGCGGCTCAGGTCCATTTCGCCCGCGAACTGGTCCAGGGCCGTGGAGGGCAGGTGATGGGCTTCATCGAGCACCAGAAGGCAGTTGTCCAGCTCCGGCAGCAGCTTGGAGCCCAGGGACGACAGCAGCAGATCGTGGTTGGCCACGATGACCTGGGCGGCCACAAGGTCCTTGCGGCGCTCGTAGTAGACGCATTGGCTGAATGCCGGGCAGTGCTTGCCCGTGCACGAGGCCGATTCCGCGGCCACGGGACTCCAGGCCTCGGCTTCGGGCGGCGTTTCCAGCATGTCGCGGTCGCCGTTCCAGGCCTGGGTGGCGAGGGCATCGGCCATGGATCTGTAGAACTGGATGCGGGCCTCCAGTTCGTGGCGGGGGCGGGCCATGCGGGCCTGTGCCTCTTCCTCGCCGAACAGGTCGTCCATCTCGTCCTGGGCTTCGCCGGTGCTGGCCAGGCGCTCCAGCTTGAGCTTGCAGACGAAGCGGCCCCGGCCCTTGGCCAAGGCGAACTTGAAGGGCTGGTCGAGCTGCTGGGCCAGGGCGGGCAGATCCTTGTTGACCAGCTGCTCCTGCAGGGCCACGGTGGCCGTGGAAATCAGCACCCGGGTACCACGCGACAAGGCCATGCTGATGGCCGGAATGCTGTACGCCAGCGATTTGCCCACGCCGGTGCCGGCCTGCACGACGGCAATGGAACGCCGGGGTTCGGGATCGCCTTCATCCACTTTTCCGAGCTGGGCCTGGCTCAGGGTCTGGGCGACCCGGGCCGCCATTTTTCGCTGTCCTTCGCGATTGCGGAACCCCGGCATGGCTCCGACCACCGCATCAAAGGAATTCAGGGCATCCTGAGCCCACTTTTTTTCATGCATTTCAGCGTTTTTCGGCACGCAAGGACGCTGAGCGACTGCGTTTTATAAATATTCGTACAGGGATATGTATCAAATAAGCTGCTTTTCTTATGAAATACAGCTTACAAAACTGGTCGTTCACATTTTTTACAAGCTACAAAGTACCGTCCTATCTTGTCTGCAAGCGTTCGGCTGCCTGTATGTTATCCACCAGATCCCAAGGAGTTGTTCATTGTAATTGTGGATGGCCAGGGCAGCATGCTGTGGTGCTTATCCACATGATCCGCTCTGCCTTGATGTGTTTGGATGTTGTGCGCAAGTCTGTGCACATGTTTGTTGATGGATTCTTCAGGTGGTTGTTATTTATTTGTGAATCTTTGGATTTTGGTGTTGCCGATTTTTTTTGTTGGGTGAAGATGATGCCCAAGCCTGTGAATAAGTGTCTTTAGTTGGTTGGATGGATCATGAAGCAAGAAGCCGCAGATTTATCCACAGGGTTGTCATTTCTTGCATTTTTCCGATATGCACTTTTCTGCATGCGCTCATATGGCATGAAGGCGGGACATGGGTGCCCCTGATCCTGGGACAAGCCCAATTCATGCCTGGAAATGTGCTAGCTGCCATATTTTCAATTTTTGATTGCTATCTTATTTATAGCTAACTTCTGTTGCTATGAATAGAAAAAATGCGATTTTTATTGAATTTTTTGGATGAAGCGCAAGGCTCGCTCAAACCGTCCCAAAAGTGGTCAGGAAGCGGGTCTGGAACGGTTTTGTATGAAAAATTACGATTGAGTGGAAGCTGAAGGCAGGCAACTGTCATTTCATACAGTTGATGTTTGCCGTTCGTGCGCCAGAGCGAAAGGGATGCGCGGCCGCGGTACATGCTTGGCCGGCAATCCTTACCAAACGGTAATCAATGCGTCACCCCTGCAGCCAGGGCTCTTTCCTAGCATGGCCCCGTCGCAGGAGTCGACGGCGAGGCCGTTTTTCGCTCCCGCCTGGATGTTTTGGGGCTTGCGCAAACAGGGAATGTGCCCAGGGGCGTTCCGAAGCGCGAGCGTCTTGCTTGAGCCTGGGTTGCGCAAGCCGTGTGTGTGAGGGTGAAAGATGAAGCAAAGAATCGCGGTGCTGTCCAAGACTGCGCATATACCTGTGTGGTTGGGCAGCGTGGCCCTGGCCGTTTCCGTTCTGCTGGCCGGCTGCAATGACTCCAAGGCCGCCAAGGATGCCGGCGAGCCGGGCAAGCCGGTGGCCCAGCTGCCCAAGGGGATGGTGCAGCTCAAGCCCGAGTCCCTGAAGATGCTGGAGATCGCGCCCGTGGCCGACCCGCAGGGCGTGCAGATGGCCTGGGCGCCTGCGCATGTGGCCTTCGTGGAGGACCGTGTGGCTTCCGTATCGGTGCCGGTGTCGGCGCGCGTGGTCAATGTGAGCGCGCATGTGGGCGACATGGTCAAGGCCGGCGATGTGCTGGCCACCCTGGTCAGCCCCGATGCCCTGCGTGCCCGCTACGAGGTGGCAGCGGCCCGCACGGCCCATGACGTGGCCGCGGTGGAGGCTCAGCGCCACCAGAACATGGTGGACAAGGGCGTGGGCGTCGAGGTGGATCTGCGGGCCGCCCAGGCCAAGCTGCGCGAGACTTCGCAGGAGCTCTCGCGCGCCCAGGGCACGGCGGCGCTGCTGGGCCCGGGCGAGGGCGACCGCATCGTGCTGCGCGCGCCGCGCGCCGGCATCGTCGCCGAGCGCAAGGCCGTCGTGGGGGATGCGGTGGAACCCAGCACCGCGCTGTTCATGGTGGGCGATCCGCAGGCCATGAACATCGTGGCCGAAGTGTTCGAAAGCGACCTGCCCGGCATCCGCCTGGGCAGTCCCGTGCAGGTGGAGATTCCCCAGCTACCGCGCCCGCTCAAGGGCACGGTGCGCCATCTGGGCGCCACGCTGGACAAGGAGTCGCGCCGTGCCGCGGTGATCGTGGAGCTGGCCGAGCAGAATCCGGCTCTGCGCCCCGGCATGCAGGCGCGCGTGGGCGTGCAGCTGTCCAACCAGCAGGAGATGCTGATTCCCGTCACGGCCGTGCTGATCAAGGACGAAAGCCGCAGCGTGGTCTTCGTGCAGCGCGAGAACAACCAGTTCGAGGCGCGCACCGTGACCCTGGGCCGCCCGGCGCGCGGCATGGTGCCGGTGATCTCGGGCCTCAAGGTAGGCGAGAAGATCGTGGTGCGTGGCGGCCTGCTGCTGGACGGTGCTGCCAGCCAGCTGCTTTAAGCGCAGCGGGAGTCCATAGCCATGCTGCGTTCATTCATTGCGTTTGTCGTGCACAGGCGCCTGGTGGCTCTTTGCGCCACCCTGGCCATTGCGCTGTACGGCATCTATTCGTACCTGCAAACCGCCATCGAAGCCTATCCTGACGTGACCAACGTGCAGGTGGGTGTGATTGCCCAGGCGCCGGGCCTGGCGCCCGAGGAGGTGGAGCGCCAGATCACCCAGCCGCTGGAGCGCGAGCTCAACGGCACGCCGGGGCTGGTCTCGCTGCGTTCGGAAAGCTATTTCGGCCTGTCCATGATCAACCTCGTCTTCAACGACGAGGCCCAGAGCTTCACGGCGCGCGCATTGGTCGCCCAGCGCCTGCCGCAGGCCGACCTGCCCGATGGCGTTACGCCCGAGATGGCGCCCGACTACACGCCGCTAGGCAAGATCTTCTACTACCGCCTGCAAAGCGACAAGCACACGCTGGCGCAGCTGCGCACCGAGCAGGAATGGCGCGTGGTGCGCGTGCTCAAGCAGGTGCAGGGCGTGGCCGACGTGGTGAGCATCGGCGGCTTCGTCAAGGAATTCCATGTCGAGGTCGACCCTGAAAAACTCTACCGCCTGGGCCTGTCGCTGGACGATGTGAGCGAGGCGCTGGCCAAGTCCAACCGCAACGTGGGCGGTGGCCTGATGCGCCGCGGCGAGCAGTCGCTCATCATCCGCGGCATCGGCCTGCTGCGCACTCCGCAGGAGATGCAGGAAGTGGTGGTGGCCATGCGCGGCAAGGCGCCCGTGACCATCGGCGACGTGGCGCGCGTGGTGCAGTCGCACACGCCGCGCCAGGGCTCGGTGGGCATGGACGAGCATGACGACGTGGTGCAGGGCATCGTGCTGCTCAAGCGCGGCGAGAACCCCTCCGTGGTGCTGGACAACATCCATGCCAAGGTCGAGCAGCTCAACAGCGGCGGCCTGCCCGACGGCATGAAGATGGTCACCAACTATGACCGCTCCGACCTCGTGGGCCATACGCTCAAGACCGTGCAGCACAACCTGCTGTTCGGCGCCACCCTGATCGTGGGCCTGCTGTGGCTGTTCCTGCGCAGCCTGCGCGGCTCGCTGATCGTGGCCACGGTGATCCCGCTGTCGCTGCTGGTGGCCTTCATCGGCCTGCACTGGCTGGGCATGCCGGCCAACCTGATCTCCATGGGCGCCATCGACTTCGGCATCATGGTGGACGGCGCCGTGGTGCTGGCCGAGAACATCATCCGCAACGCGCGCCATCGCCGGCCACAGACGGCCAACGACATGCGCCACATCATCGTGGACTCGGCCGTGGCCGTGGCCAAGCCCACGTTGTTCGCCATGGCCATCGTGATCGCGGCGCTGATCCCGGTGTTCTCGCTGCAGAGCATCGAGGGCCGCATCTTCCGTCCGCTGGCCATGACCTACAGCTTTGCGCTGCTGGGCGCGCTGGTCTTTGCCATGGGCCTGGTGCCGGCGCTGTGTGCGCTGTTCCTCAAACCTAAGCATGTGATGGTGGAGGAGCCCAAGGTCTTCGAACGCGCCGAGCATGGCTACCAGCACTGGATCGCCGGCGTGTTGGGCGCGGGCCGGAAGCGCTTCGCGGTGATCGCGGCCTTCACCGCCGTGCTGCTGGTCGCGGGCGTTTCCGCCAAGTGGCTGGGCACGGAATTCCTGCCCGAGCTCGACGAGGGTGATGCCTATGTGCTGGTGCAGATGCCGGCTTCCATCTCGCTGGAAAAGGGCCAGGAAGTGCTGCGCGACGTGCGCTTGCGCCTCAAGGTCTTCCCCGAGGTGATCTCGGTCACCACCGAGCAGGGCCGCCCCGAATCCGGCACGGACAACGAGACCCTGAACCTGGCCAAGGTGCTGGTGCGCCTCAAGCCCCATGGCGAATGGCGCAAGGGCCTGGACAAGCCCGCGCTGATCGAGCAGATGCGCGCCACCCTGAGCGAGATTCCCGGCGTGGCCTTCAACTTCGCCCAGCCCATCCGCGACAGCGTGGAGGAATCCACTTCCGGCGCGCGCGGCCAGGTGGTGCTCAAGGTGTTCGGCCCCGAGATACCCAAGCTGCGCGCCATCCTTGAGCAAACCGTGAGCCTGGTCGGCAAGATCGACGGCGTGGTCGACCTCGGCCTGTACCGCGATGCGCCCGCACCCCAGGTGCATGTGGAGTTCGACCGCCAGGCCCTGGCGCGCCAGGGCATCGCCATGGAAACCGCGCAGAAGAGCCTGGGCGTCGCCCTGGCCGGCAACGTGGCCACCACGCTGTGGGAGGGCGAATTCCCCGTGCCCGTGCGCGTGCGGCTGCCCTATGTGGACCGCATGGACGAGGAGCGCATTCGCAACATCGCCATTCCATTGCCCGACGGCGGCTCCGTCCCCCTGCATTCCGTGGGCACGGTCAGCATCAAGATCGGCAACTCCTCCATCTTCCGCGAGGGCAATGCGCGCTACATGGCGCTCAAGTTCAACGTGGAAGGGCGCGACATCGGCTCCGTGGTCAAGGACACGCTGGCCACCTTCAAGGCCAATGTGCAGCTGCCCGAGGGCTACCAGGCCGTCTGGGGCGGAGAGTGGGAGAACCAGCAGCGCGCCGCCGCGCGCCTGAAGGTGGTGGTGCCGCTGTCGCTGCTCATCGTCTATGCGCTGCTGTTCGGCGCGCTGGGGCAGGCGCGCAGCGCCGGCATCATCCTGCTATGCGCGCCGTTCGCCATGGTGGGCGGCATCGCGGCCCTGCACCTGGCGCAGATCGAGCTGTCCATCAGCGCCGCCATCGGCTTCATCGCGCTGCTGGGCCAGGTGGCGCTGGCAGGCCTGCTGGTGATCTCGGCGGTGGAGGAACTGCGCCGCCAGGGCATGCCGCTCATGGAGGCCCTGATTGCGGGCACGGCCGAGCGCATGCGCTCCATCCTGCTGGTGGCGCTGCTGGCGCTGCTGGGCCTGCTGCCCATGGCGCTGTCCACGGGCGTGGGCAGCGAGACGCAAAAGCCCTTTGCCTCGGTGATCGTGGGCGGCATGGTGGTGCTGCCGCTGGTGGCCCTGGTGCTGCTGCCCGTGCTGTATGCCCTGATGGGCCCCAAGAATATGTTGACGCAGGAAGAACGTGATGAACGCGCGCAAGATGAATAAGCGGCCGGCCGCTGCGCCGGTGCTGGCCGCCGCGCTGGCCGCCGCGCTGGGTTGCGGACAGGCCTGGGCCCAGGCCCAGACTGCAGCGCCCGCCACCCCTGCCGTGCAGCCTGCGCCTACCAAGCCCGTGGCGGCGCCCGTGCAGCCGGTGACGCTGGAGGAATACCTGCGCCTGGTGGTGCAGAACCAGCCCAACCTGGCGGCGGAGCGCCTGCAGATCGGCCTGGCCAAGGCCGACAGCCGCACGGCCGCGGCTTTTCCGAATCCCTCGGTGCACTACAGCCACAAGCGCGACGAGAAGGAATGGGGCATAGAGCAGCCGCTGCCCATCTTCGGCCAGCGCGGCATGCGCATCGAAAACGCACGCAGGGGAGAGATCGCCGCGGCCGCCAATGCGGACGTGGCCACGGCCACCACGCTGAGCGATGCCGCCCATGCGTTCAACGAGCTGCTGATCGCCCAGCAGCGCCTCAAGGTCTGGCAGGGCGCTCAGGATGAACTCAACAAGGCCGGCCGCATCGTCAAGGGCCAGATCGAGGCCGGCACGCGCAGCCGCTACGATGGCGCGCGCCTGAACCTGCAGCAGGCCCAGATGTCCATGCAGGTCAGCAAGGCCCAGGCCGAGCTGGTCGACGCCATGGCCAAGGTCTCGGCCATTGCCGCGCTGCCGCAGTGGCCGGCACGTGCGGCGGGCAGCCTGCAGGCCACGGCCGAAACCATGCAGCCGCGCTACGACCGCCTGTGGGACATGGCGCAGCAGCGCCTGCCCAGCGTGCGCGCGGCCCAGGCCGAACTGGACCAGGCGCGGCACAGGATCGCGCTGGAGCAGCGCGAGGCCCTGCCCACGCCCACGGTGGGCATTGCCCGCATCCGCAACAGCTTCGACGGCAGCTACAACCAGATCGGCGTGAACGTGGAGATCCCGCTGTTCGACCGCCGCCAGGGTCATATCGACCGCGCCAAGGTGGAGGCCGACCAGGCCGAGCTGCGCCGCGATGCCGCCGTGCTGGCCGCCCAGGGCGAGCTGCAGCGCGCCATGCAGCAGCTGGCCCTGCGCCGCAATGCCGTGCAGGACTACGAAAAGGAAGGGCTGGCGCAGATCGCGCCGCTGCACCAGATGGCGCAGGACGCCTACCAGCTGGGCAAGGGCAGCATCCTGGAGTTGATCGATGCCCTGGGCTCCATCACCGAGCACCGCCTCGAGCACCTGGAGCTGGTCAAGGACATGCTGGACGCCGAATGGGAAGTGCGCCTGGCCAGCGGCGACCTGCCGCAGATCCGGCCCTGATGCGGAGCATGGAGATGGAGGCCGTTCCCACGCCATCTCCCGCAACACCGGCTGCAGAGCAAGTGCAATCCGGTGCGCCGTATAGTGTCTGCCTTTCCCAGGGCAAAGACAGACACCGCATGTACCGCTATCTCATCATCGAAGACGACGCGCTCAATGCGCGCTACATCGCTGAAGGGCTGCGTCAGCAAGGCGCGCATGTCAGCGTCTGCTCCGATGGCGTGCAGGGCATTGCGCAGGCCGTGGGCGAGAACTGGGACGTGATCATCCTGGACCGCATGCTGCCCGGCGGCTTCGACGGGCTGCAGATCCTGCAGACGCTGCGCTCCATGGGCAAGCAGACGCCGGTGCTGGTGCTCAGCGCGCTGTCGGCCACCGACGAGCGCGTGCGCGGCCTCAAGGCCGGCTGCGACGACTACCTGACCAAACCTTTTGCGTTCTCCGAACTCTCGGCCCGCCTCGAAGCCCTGGTGCGGCGCGCGCAGATCCCGGCGCCGGCGCGCGAGATGCGCGTGGCCGACCTGCGCGTCAACCTGATCACGCGCAGCGCCGAGCGCGCCGGCGTGGCGCTGACCCTGCAGCCGCGCGAATTCCGCCTGCTGGCCTTTCTCATGCAGCATGCGCACCAGATCGTCACGCGCACCATGCTGCTGGAATCGGTCTGGGACTACCGGTTCGATCCGCAGACCAACGTGATCGACGTGCACATCAGCCGCTTGCGCAGCAAGGTGGACAAGGGCTTCGAGCCGGCGCTGATCCACACGGTGCGCGGCGTGGGCTACAGCCTCTCCGACAGACCGCAGGACTTGCCCGAGGTGGCGTGATGGCGCTGGCCAAACCCTGGAGCTCGCTGGCATTCCGGCTGGCGCTGAGCTACGGCGGCCTCATGGTGCTGACCATGTGCATCGTGCTGTCGGTGTTCTACGTGCAGACCGTGGGCGTGGTGCGCGCGCGGCTGGACAAGCAGGCGGAAATCCACCTGCGCCGCCTCATGGAGCACTCGATCAAATACGGCCCGGCCGCGCTGGAAAACGAGATCAACCAGACGCTGCGCGACGGCGTGGACACCGATACGGAAATCATCATCCTGATGCACTCCGACGGCACGCCCATCGTCGGCAATGCCGACCTGCTGCGCACCCGGCGCCTGACCACCATGGGCGTGCGCGAGCTCAAGGTCATGCGCAACGGCAAGGTGGTGACCGGCCGCGTGGGCGTGGCCGAGCTGCCCAACGGCGACCTGCTGGCCGTGGGCAGCGACATGCAGCTGCAGCGCGACATGGAAGACCTGTTCGGCCAGGCCAGCCTGCTGGCCGCGCTGGCGGCCCTGGCCATGGCCGTGGTGGGGGCGCTGGTGTTCCGCCGCGTGGTGGACGAGCGCGCCGTCGACATCCGCAGCACCATGGCCCGCGTGGCCGCCGGCGACCTGCGCCAGCGCATTCCCACCAGCGGGCGCGAGGACGAGTTCACGCTGCTCAACAAGGACATCAACACCATGCTCGACCGCCTCGAGCAGCTGATGGAAGGCATACGCCACGTCTCCAACACCATTGCGCACAACCTGCGCACGCCGCTCACGCGCATCCTGCTGCGGCTGCGCAACGCCCAGCAGGCGCCGGTGGCCGAGCAGTCGGCCACGCTGGCCGCCGTGGCGCAGGAGGTGGCCGAACTCGGCGTGGTGTTCGACAAGCTGCTGCAGATCGCCGAGGTGGAAAGCGGCGCCAGCCGCAAGAACTTCGCGCCGGTGGACCTCAAGGCCCTGCTGATCGACGTGCTGGAGTTCTACCAGCCCCTGGTGGAAGACAGCGGCGGCATCATGCAGCTGGACACCCAGGGCGAGCCCGTGGCCCTGGGCGATGGCGATCTGATCGCCAGCGCCGTGGCGAACCTGGTGGACAACGCCATCAAGTACGGCGCCGTCCCCCACAGCGAGCATGGCTGCGACGTGCTGCTGCATGCCGGCATGGCGCACGAGCACGGCGCCGAAGGCGGTGCCTGGGGCGTGGAGATCACCGTGCAGGACAAGGGGCAGGGCGTGGACCCGCAGACCATGGAGCACATGACCACGCGCTTTTACCGCGCGGACTCGGACCGGCAGGGCTACGGGCTGGGCCTGGCCAGCGTGCTGGCCATCGTGCAGCTGCATGGCGGCAGGCTCAGCTTTCACAACCTGCATCCCGGGCTCATGGCCCGCATCTGGCTGCCGGCGCTGGCGGATTGACCCGCCTGGATCAATCCGCTTTCAGCGCATCCCTGCGCACCATGCGGATGGCATCGAAGGGGCAGCGCACCGCGCACAGCGCGCAGCCCGTGCAGCCGGGCGCATCGTGCAGCACTGAGCGCTTGGGGCCGAAGCGGTCCGTGCCCTGCACCTGCAGCGACAGCACATGGGGTGGGCAGACGCCCACGCACCAGCCGCAGCCGGTGCAGCGCTGGGTATCGACTTCGGGCAGGGCCTTGCGCGGGGCGTGCATGGGATGCGGCGCGTGTTGGGTTCAGCGGCGCTGCAGCGCATTGGCGCCGTAGGCGCAGAAACCCGGCTTGGGGCTCTTTTTCTGCGGGTGCAGGCGGCAGGTCTCGGGGCGCTTGTCGTACACCGTGCAGCGCCGCGTCTTCTCGTCCAGGAAATTGCAGTCGCCGCTGGCGCGCCGCGCCATGGTGAAGATGTTGTGCTTGGGGTTGTAGTGGTCGATCAGCCGGGCCTTGAGCAGCCGCCGGGCGATCAGCTTGGGGTCCACGTTCTCCACCTCGAAGGGGTCGACCAGCTCCAGGCGCACAAGGTCCGACAGCCGCACTTCCAGCGGCATGGTGCAGCAGTTGGCCGCGCAGCTGTCGCACAGGCCGCTTCGGTATTTGCTCCAGGTCTCGAGCCGGTCTACATCGACGATGCGGATGGAGGATTTCATTCGGGGTTTCGGGTCGGCGCATCAACAAGAAAGCGATGCTGCCACGAGACGGCCACCCCTGCCCGCCGCGGCCGCCATGTGCAGGCCGCGGCCAGGGAATTCGGAGCCGGGCACCGCAGCGGTGCACGCCCTACACTGGGCGGCTGATCAACACAGGGGACGGATCTTGGCTACCCCACTCACGCTGTACTACGCTGCCGGCACCTGCGCGCAGGCCGTGCTCATCGCGCTGCATGAAGCCGGCGCGCAATTCACGCTCAAGACGCTGAGCTTTGCCGACAACCAGCAGCGCAGCCCCGAATACCTGGCCATCAACCCCAAGGGCCGCGTGCCCGCGCTGGTCACAGAGCGCGGCGTGCTGACCGAGGTTCCCGCGCTGCTGCTGTACGTGGCGCAGACCCATCCCCAGGCCAATCTGGCGCCGCTTCACGATCCCTTCGCGTTGGCGCAGCTGCAGGAGTTCAATGCGTATCTGGCATCCACCGTGCACATCGCCCATGCCCACCGCCCGCGCGCCTCGCGCTGGGCCGACGACGAGGCCGCCCAGGCCGGCATGCGCGCCAAGGTACCGCAGAACATGCGCGACTGCTTTGCCGTGATCGAGCAGCACTACCTGGGCGACAAGACCTGGGTGATGGGCGAGCAGTTCACCGTGGCCGACGGCTATCTGTACACCGTCGCCGGCTGGCTCCAGGGTGACGGCGTGGACATCGCCGAGTTTCCGCGCGTGGCGGCCCACTTCGAGCGGGTGAAAGCCAGGGCTTCGGTGCGGAAGCTGGGCTGATTGCCCGGCGAATCGTTCGCCCGGAGTCCGCTCAGCGTTGCAGCGGGCCGAACTTTGTCGGCACCCGGGCGTAGGCATTGCCCTCGCGGCGCGCATGGCCGATGCCCTGGAACGGCAGGGGCGCGCTCCCCATCGCCAACCACCACCCATTGCCATCCCCATGCATCTGCTTGCGGCCTCGGCATGTCCACTGAACGGATGCCTCGTCTTCCGCTGCCAGTGGGGCGTCGGCCAGTGCTTGCTGGCTGTGCAGGAAGTCAGAGATAGCAGGGGCCATGGCAAGCATGGAGTACGGTGTAGGCCAAGAAATAAAAAAAAACGGCCACCTGTGGGTGGCCGTGTGGGGTTTTGCAGATGTCCGTTTGTTCAGAGACTCAAACGTCGATATTCCCCGCCCGCAGCGCATTGGTCTCGATGAAGTCGCGGCGCGGCTCGACCTCGTCGCCCATGAGCATGGTGAACACGCGGTCGGCCTCGATGGCGTCGTTGATCTTGACCTGCAGCAGGCTGCGGACATTGGGGTCCATGGTGGTTTCCCACAGCTGCTCGGGGTTCATTTCGCCCAGGCCCTTGTAGCGCTGGCGCGCCGTGGTGCGTTCGGCTTCGGAGATCAGCCAGGCCATGGCCTGGCGGAAGTCGCCCACCTTCTCGGACTTGGCCTTTTCGCCTTCGCCGCGCGTGGCCCTGGCGCCTTCGGAGAGCAGGCCGTTGAAGTGCTGCGCCTCCGCGGACAGGGCCGCGTAGTCATGGCTGCGCACGAACTCCTGCGTGAGGATGGAGCTCTTGATGTTGCCGTGGTGGTGGCGGCTGATGCGCAGGATGGGGTGCTCGCTGTGCGGGTCGATCTCGGCCGTCACGTCGGCGGGCACGCCGGTGGTGGTGAGTTCGCGCAGCTTGGCCTCCAGGATGGGGGCGCATTCCTGGGCTTCCTCGATGGTGTCGAGCCTGATCTGCACGCCGTCGGCGATGGCGCGCAAGGCTTCGGCGTCCATGAAGTTGGACAGGCGCTCGATGACCATTTCGGCGGCCAGGTGCATGTCGGCCAGCCTGGCCAGTTCCTCGCCCTCGATGGTGCGCGGGTTGGCGCCGCCGGTGCTCACGCTGGCGTTGTTCAGCGCGATCTTGAGCAGGTAGTGGTTGAGGGCCGGGCCATCCTTGAGGTACAGCTCTTCCTTGCCGTTCTTGACCTTGTACAGCGGCGGCTGGGCGATGTAGATGTGGCCGCGCTCGACCAGGTCGGGCATCTGGCGGTAGAAGAAGGTCAGCAGCAGGGTGCGGATGTGGGCGCCGTCCACGTCCGCGTCGGTCATGATGATGATGCGGTGGTAGCGCAGCTTGTCGGGGTTGTAGTCGTCGCTGCTGCTCTTGCCCGATTCCTCGCTGGCCTTGCCGATGCCGGTGCCCAGGGCGGTGATCAGGGTGATGATTTCCTGGCTGGACAGCAGCTTCTCGTAGCGGGCCTTTTCCACGTTCAGGATCTTGCCGCGCAGCGGCAGGATGGCCTGGAACTTGCGGTCGCGGCCCTGCTTGGCGGAGCCGCCGGCGGAGTCGCCCTCGACGATGTAGATTTCGCACAGCGCCGGGTCTTTTTCCTGGCAGTCGGCCAGCTTGCCGGGCAGGCCCATGCCGTCGAGCACGCCCTTGCGGCGCGTCATTTCGCGGGCCTTGCGCGCGGCTTCGCGGGCGCGCGCGGCCTCGATGATCTTGCCGCACAGGGTCTTGGCGTCGTTGGGGTTCTCTTCGAGGAAGTCGGTCAGGCTCTTGGCCACGATGTCTTCCACGGGGGCGCGCACTTCGGAGCTGACCAGCTTGTCCTTGGTCTGGCTGGAGAACTTGGGCTCGGGCACCTTGACGGATAGCACGGCGCACAGGCCTTCGCGCATGTCGTCGCCCGAGACTTCGACCTTGGCCTTCTTGGCCAGTTCGTTCTGCTCGATGTACTTGCCGATCACGCGCGTCATGGCGGCGCGCAGGCCGGTCAGGTGGGTGCCGCCGTCACGCTGGGGGATGTTGTTGGTGAAGCACAGCACCTGCTCGGCATAGCTGTCGTTCCACTGCATGGCCACTTCGACGCCGATCTCGGTGCCGGGAATGCCGCCGTAGGTTTCCGCGGGGCGCGAGCCGATGGCGTGGAAGGTCGTGGGGTGCAGCACCTTCTTGGTGCCGTTGATGAACTGCACGAAGCCCTTGACGCCGCCGGCGCCCGAGAAGTCGTCTTCCTTGCCGTCGCGCTCGTCCTTGAGCCGGATGCGCACGCCGTTGTTCAGGAAGGACAGTTCGCGCAGGCGCTTGGCCAGCACTTCGTAGCGGAACTCGAAGTTTTCCTTGAAGATGTCCTGGTCGGGCAGGAAGTGCACCTTGGTGCCGCGCTTGTCGCTTTCGCCGACCACGCGCATGGGCGAGACCTCGACGCCGTCCACCACCTCGATCAGGCGGTTTTGCACATGGCCGCGCGAGAAGTCGATCTCGTGGCGCAGGCCGTCGCGGCTGACGGTGAGCTTGAGCCAGACGGACAGCGCGTTCACGCAGGACACGCCCACGCCGTGCAGGCCGCCCGAAACCTTGTAGCTGTTCTGGTTGAACTTGCCGCCCGCGTGCAGTTCGGTCAGCGCGATTTCGGCGGCCGAGCGCTTGGGCTCGTGCTTGTCGTCCATCTTCACGCCGGTGGGAATGCCGCGGCCGTTGTCGATGACGGACAGCGAGCCGTCGGCGTGGATGGTGACCAGGATGTCGTCGCAATAGCCGGCCAGGGCCTCGTCGATCGAGTTGTCCACGACTTCGAAGACCAGGTGGTGCAGACCGGTGCCGTCGGAGGTGTCGCCGATGTACATGCCGGGGCGCTTGCGCACGGCCTCCAGCCCCTCGAGGATCTGGATCGAGCCTTCGCCATAGCCGTGCTCATCCCCTGCGGGAGCGGTGATCTGGGTATCTGGCTGGTTTTCTGCCGTCATGAATATGCCTTGGTGCTGCAATAACAGGAGCTGGTGGCGCCTGCCATGCATAACTTTCAAATGAAAACCTGCCTGAAAACATTACTGGGCGAGCGCAAGCAGCTCATGTTTTTCAGGCAGTAGAAGTCCGTCGTGCGGTTGCCCGTGCGGTGCGATGCGGTCAGATGCGCATGGGCATGACGACGTACTTGAAGCTGTCGTTCTCGGGGATGGTGATCAGCGCCGAGCTGTTGCCGTCCTGCAGGTCGATCTTCACCATGTCCTGGCTCATGTTGGAGAGCACGTCGATCAGGTAGGTCACGTTGAAGCCGATCTCGATGGTGTCGCCGCCGTAGTCGATGTCGAGCTCGTCCATGGCCTCTTCCTGCTCGGCATTGTTGGACGCCACACGCAGCGTGCCGGGCTCCACCGTCAGGCGCACGCCCTTGAATTTGTCGCTGGTCATGATGGCCGTGCGCTGCAGGCTGGCCAGCAGCGGGGCGCGACCCAGGGTCACGCTGTTGGTGTGGTTGCGCGGGATGACGCGGTTGTAGTCGGGGAACTTGCCCTCGACCAGCTTGGTCACGAACTCCATGCCGCCGAAGGTGAACTTGGCCTGGTTGTTCGCGAACTGCATCTCGATCACGGGCTGGTTGTCGCCGCTGGCATCCGACAGCAGGCGCTGCAACTCCAGCACGGTCTTGCGCGGCAGGATCACTTCCTGCTTGGGCACTTCCACGTCCAGCGTTGCGCTGGCCCAGGCCAGGCGGTGGCCGTCGGTGGCCACCAGCGACAGCTGCTTGCCCTCGGCCACGAACAGGATGCCGTTGAGGTAGTAGCGGATGTCCTGCACGGCCATGGCGAACGAGACCTGGCCCAGCAGGTCCTTGAGCACCTTCTGGGGCACGCTGAACGCGGGGCCGAAGGCGGCCGATTCCTGCACCAGCGGGAAGTCCTCGGCCGGCAGGGTCTGCAGCGTGAAGCGGCTCTTGCCGCCCTTCAGGACCATCTTGGACTGCTGGGTCTCCAGGCTCACGGTCTGGTCGCCGGGCATGGTCTTGAGGATGTCGATCAGCTTGCGCGCGCCCACGGTGGTGGTGAAGTCGCCGGTGTCGCCGCCGAGTTCGGCCGTGGTGCGGATCTGGATTTCCAGGTCGCTGGTCGTCAGCTGCATGGCGTTGCCGGTCTTCTTGATCAGCACGTTCGCCAGAATGGGCAGGGTGTGGCGGCGCTCGACAATGCCGGACACCGATTGCAGGACCGCTAGAACTTTGTCTTGTGTGGCTTTCAGGACGATCATGTCAACCTCAGTTATTTAAGTGCGCATTTGCTTTGCCGCGGCGGCATCCGCCGGATGGGGCGGACGCTCCCTCATGCCGCGTGAATCCTCCATTTTGCCGTGCGCGGGCGGTATTCATGGAGGAGTTTTCGTCACCGGGCTGCACCAAGGGGAAAAGCGCTTTCCTGGGCAGCCCGGGACCCATTTCCATCATCCCTTGAGCGTCTGCTCCAGCACGTGCAGCTGCTGGTTCAGCTCGGTCAGCTGCTGGCGCTCGCCCGCGATCTTGCGCACCGCGTGCAGCACCGTGGTGTGGTCGCGTCCGCCGAACAGCTCGCCGATCTCGGGCAGGCTCTTTTGCGTCAGCTCCTTGGCCAGGTACATGGCAATCTGGCGCGGCCGGGCAATGCTGGCCGGGCGCTTCTTGCTGTACATGTCGGCGACCTTGATCTTGTAGTAGTCGGCCACCGTCTTCTGGATGTTTTCCACAGAAATCTGGCGATTCTGGATACTGAGCAGATCGCGCAGCGCCTCGCGGGCCAGCTGGATGGAAACTTCCTTCTGGTTGAAGCGCGAGTAGGCCAGGATCTTGCGCAGCGCGCCTTCGAGCTCGCGCACGTTGGAACGCACGTTCTTCGCCACGAAAAAGGCCACTTCTTCGGGCATCTCCGCGTTTTCCGCACGCGCCTTGTTGATCAGGATGGCCACGCGCATCTCGAGTTCTGGCGGCTCGATGGCGACTGTCAGGCCCGAATCGAAGCGGGATACCAGACGTTCGTGAATGTTTGCCAGGCCCTTGGGGTAGGTGTCCGAGGTCATCACGATATGGCTCTTCTTGGCCAGCAGGGCCTCGAAGGCGTTGAAGAACTCTTCCTGCGTGCGGTCCTTGTTGGCGAAGAACTGCACGTCGTCGATCAGCAGCAGGTCAAGCGAGTGGTAGCGCTCCTTGAATTCGTCGAAGGTGCGGCGCTGGTAGGCCTTGACCACATCCGAGACGAACTGCTCGGCATGGATGTAGAGAACCTTGGCGTCCGGCTTGTCGGCCAGCAGCTTGTTGCCCACGGCATGCACCAGGTGGGTCTTGCCCAGGCCCACGCCGCCGTAGATGAACAGCGGGTTGTACAGGTGGCCGGGCGAGCCCGCCACGTGCATGGCGGCCGAGCGCGCCATGCGGTTGGCCGTACCCTCGACCAGCGTCTCGAAGGTGAGGGCGGGGTTCAGGCGGGTGCGGAAGACCGGCGCGGCCGTTTCCTCGGGGCTGACCGTGGGCACGGCGACGGCCACGGTCTCGGGCGGCGCGTGGCGCTCGCCCGAGGGTGGGCGCACATAGGTGCGGACAACGCTTTCTCGGTGAGCGAGCGCCAACTCCAGCGTCACGGGCTGGCCGTACAGGGACTCCAGCATGGCCGAGATGCGGCCCGCATATTGCGCGCGGATCCAGTCGAGTTTGAAGCGGTTGGCCACATACACCGTGACCTTGGAGAAGTCTTCGGCCACTTGTGCCGTCAGCGGCTTGATCCAGGTGTTGAATTGCTGCTCCGGCAGCTCCTGACCCAGTTGCTCAACGCAGACTTGCCACAGGGCCTGGCCTGCGTCGTTGGTAGGTTCCTCTGTCATTGTCAAAAGTCTAGTTGTGGATAGGAGGAACAGTTACGGGGCTGCCATTGTAGCTTTTGCGGAAGTTATCCACAAAATATCAGGATGCTGTCCCCCGGTGCGGTGCGGGATAGGCTGCACATCCTAATGGATCGGAGGCGGCCTGTTTGTAAAGAAACCGCGACACATGCACAGGGCTTGACGCGGGCGCGCAGCCGTTCTTAGCAAGTTCTGGGGTCATTGCATCAAAGGCCCAACACTGTGATAATCGCGGGTTTCCCTGAATGTGTTCAGGGTGATATGGGTCGGGCGCCTGTTTGGGCACGTGCAAATCGTGCCCTGGACGCGCCGGGCCGAAATAGACAGGGCCTGCGCCAACCGGATGCTTTTGCGCCGGCCGTACCTTCGGGGTATGGCGGCCAAGGGCATCGACAGTGTCGTCGCAGGCCGTGCAAATACTGAACCTTCTCAAGGAACCAACATGAAACGTACTTACCAGCCCTCCAAGACCCGCCGCGCCCGTACCCACGGTTTCCTGGTGCGCATGAAGACCAAGGGTGGCCGCGCCGTGATCAACGCTCGCCGCGCCAAGGGTCGCAAGCGCCTGGCCGTCTAAGGCCGGATTTGCTCGGCGGTCTGCTCCTTCGCTGTGTTGACGGCCCCTGCACAGGGGTATCGGTATGCAACGGCTGAAAACGCGTCCGCAATTCCAGGCGACCCTGTCGGCGGGCACGATTGCCCGCACGCCGCATTTCGCGCTGCACCGCATGGTGCTGCTGCCCGATGCCGGCGACATGGCCGCCCACCCCATGACAGGGCCCGGATCTCAGGATCCGCAGGCCCTGTTTGGCATTGGCGCGGTGCGCCGGCAGGCCTGGCTGGGCGCCATGGTGCCCAAGCGCTGGGCACGCCGCTCGGTCACGCGCCACACGATCAAGCGCCAGATCCAGGCCGTGGCCAGCGAGCACGAGGCCGCGCTGCAATGCGCCGCGCATGTGGTGCGGCTGCGCGCGGGCTTCGATCGCAAGCAATTTGTCAGCGCCACTTCGGACGCGCTCAAGGCGGCCGTGCGCAGCGAGCTGCAGCAGCTGTTCTCCGCCGCCGTGCGCCGCATCGCGCGCGCGAATGCTGAAAGCGCGCAAGCCGCCGACGCCCTTGCAGGCGCGCCAGAAAATATTCAAGAACCGGCCCCAAGCCTTGAGCAGAAAGCACAAGATGCTTGCAAACTGGTAGCGCCTGGGGAGGGCGCAGCGCCATGATGCAGCGTCTGCTCATGGCCCTGGTGCGCGGCTACCGCCTGCTGCTCAGTCCCTGGCTGGGCTCGGCTTGCCGGTTCGAGCCGACCTGCTCGGCCTATTCCCTTCAAGCGCTGGAGCAACACGGCGCTGCGGTAGGCTCTTATCTGACGGTGCGCCGGCTGGCGCGCTGCCATCCGTGGTGCGACGGAGGGCATGACCCTGTGCCCCAGCAAAAGCCCAGGCTGTTCTCCTTCCTGGATGCAGGCCTGGACTCTGGCGCCACCACCCCATCTTCCTCACCTAAGAAGTCTTCATGAACGATATTCGCCGCACCATACTGTGGGTGATATTTGGCTTTTCCATGGTTTTGCTCTGGGACAAGTGGCAAATCCATAATGGCAACAAGCCCACCTTCTTCCCCGCGCCCCAGACGGCCAGCGCGCCCGCGGCCGGCAATGCCGCCAAGCCCGCGGATGCCAGCGTGCCCCAGGCGGCTGTGGCGTCGGCCGGCGACGTGCCGGGCAGCGCGCCCGCCGCGGCGGCCCCTGCCGCAGCTCCCGCCACGCCCCGCCAGGATGTGACCGTTGCCAGCGACGTGATGCGCCTGACCTTCGACAGCGAAGGCGGCACGCTGAAGGCTTCCGAACTGCTCAAGTACGACGACACCACCGACAAGAGCAAGCGCATGGAGCTGTTCGAGGAGAACGCCAGGCGCGTCTACGTGGGCCAGACCGGCCTGATCGGCGGCAACTTCCCCACGCACAAGACACCCATGACCGTGGTGCCCGGCGAGCGCGAGCTCAAGGACGGCCAGGATTCGGTGCAGGTGCGCTTCGAGTCCGCCGACCTGGGCGGCGTGAAGCTGGTCAAGACCTATACCCTGAAGCGCGGCTCCTACGTCATCGACGTGCAGCACGACGTGGTCAACACCGGCACTGCGCCCGTGAGCCCTCAGCTGTACCTGCAGCTGGTGCGCGACGGCAACAAGCCCGAGCATGAGTCCAGCTTCTACTCGACCTTCACGGGCCCGGCCGTTTACACCGAAGCCAAGAAATACCACAAGGTGGAGTTCAAGGACATCGCCAGCGGCAAGGCCGAGGTCGACAAGTCCTCCACCAACGGCTATGTGGCCATGGTGCAGCACTACTTCGCCAGCGCCTGGCTGCTGGCCGACGGCACGCAGCGCGACAACTTCGTGCGCAAGGTGGGCGACAACCTCTACGCCGTGGGCATGATCACGCCCGTGGGCACGCTGGCGCCCGGCCAGACCAAGACCATCGGCGCGCGCCTGTTCAGCGGCCCGCAGATCGAGCCCATGCTGGAGTCGCTGTCGCCCGGCCTGGAGCTGGTCAAGGACTATGGCTGGCTGACCATCCTGGCCAAGCCGCTGTACTGGCTGCTGTCGGAGCTGCACAAGTTCATCGGCAACTGGGGCTGGTCCATCGTGGCCCTGGTGCTGCTGCTCAAGATCGCCTTCTACTGGCTCAACGCCAAGGCCTACGCGTCCATGGCCAAGATGAAGGCCATCAACCCGCGCATCCAGGAAATGCGCGAGCGCCTGAAGGACAAGCCCCAGCAGATGCAGCAGGAGATGATGCGCATCTACCGCGAGGAGAAGGTCAACCCCATGGGCGGCTGCCTGCCCATAGTGATCCAGATCCCGGTCTTCATGGCCCTGTACTGGGTGCTGCAGTCCAGCGTGGAAATCCGCAATGCGCCGTGGATCGGCTGGATCCACGACCTGTCCTCGCCCGATCCCTTCTTCATCCTGCCGCTGCTGATGACGCTGTCCTCGCTGCTGCAGACGGCCCTGAACCCCGCTCCGCCGGATCCGATGCAGGCCAAGATGATGTGGATCATGCCGTTGATGTTCAGCGTGATGTTCTTCTTCTTCCCGGCCGGCCTGGTGCTGTACTGGCTGACGAACAACATCCTGTCCATCGCCCAGCAGTGGATCATCAACAAGCGCATGGGCGTGCCGCCGCAGTTCAACCTGCCCAAGTTCGGCAAGGCTGCCGAAGGCAAGTAAACCTGCCGCCCGAAACGCGAAGCCGCCACCTGCGAAGGTGGCGGCTTTTTTCATGGGTACCTTGAAAAAAGAGAGCAGCCGGCGCGGGACAGCCCTTTGTTTCATGGGATTTTTGGCCGGAAAGCCAATGATGGCGTGCGCAGTCAGCTTTGGTTTGCATAGCGCCAGGCCGGCGCCGATATGCCCTACAGGCGCCCGGCGCCGGCATGCGGGCTATCATCGCGGCCAATACCGCACCTGCACTCCCGATCCGCGGCCGCACCTCCTGGGGCGGCCTGCCAGCCCCGAAAGAACGCCCCGCCATGCTGCCCCGCCACAACGATCCGATCGCCGCCATCGCCACCGCGCCCGGGCGCGGCGCCGTGGGCATCGTGCGGGTCTCGGGCAAGGGCATTGCGCCGCTGGTGCGCGCGCTGTGCGGCAAGGACCTGAAGCCGCGCGAGGCGACGTACCTGCCGTTCCGGGATGCCCGGGGCACGCCCATCGACCATGGCCTGGCCCTCTACTTTCCCGGTCCGCACAGCTATACGGGCGAGGACGTGCTGGAGCTGCAGGCGCATGGCGGCCCCGTGGTGCTGCAGCTGCTGCTGGCGCGCTGCCTGGAGGCCGCGCAGGCGCCGGATGAGTCTCCGGAAGCCGCAGGCCATGCCATCCTGCCCGGCCTGCGCCTGGCCCAGCCCGGCGAGTTCACCGAGCGCGCCTTCCTCAACGACAAGATCGACCTGGCCCAGGCCGAGGCCATTGCCGACCTGATCGACGCCAGCACCGAGGCCGCGGCGCGCAGCGCCAGCCGCTCGCTGTCGGGCGCTTTCTCGCAGGAAATCGGCGTGCTGCGCGAGGCGCTGGTGCATTTGCGCATGCTGGTGGAAGCCACGCTGGACTTTCCCGAGGAGGAAATCGACTTTCTGCAGAAGGCCGATGCCTTCGGCCAGCTCGAGCGGCTGCGCGCCCAGGTGTCGGCCGTGCTGGCCCGCGCCCACCAGGGCGCGCTGCTGCGCGAGGGCATCAAGGTGGTGATCGCGGGCCAGCCCAATGCGGGCAAGAGCTCGCTGCTCAACGCGCTGGCCGGGGCCGAGCTGGCCATCGTCACGCCGATCGCCGGGACCACGCGCGACAAGGTGCAGCAGACCATACAGATCGAGGGCGTGCCCCTGCATGTGATCGACACCGCGGGCCTGCGCGACAGCGACGACGAGGTCGAGCGCATCGGCATCGCGCGCGCCTGGGACGAGATCGCCGGCGCCGATGCCGTGCTGTTCCTGCACGATCTCACGCGCATGGACCAGGCCGACTACCTGGCCGCCGATGCCGAGATCGCCCGGACCCTGAAGCGCAAGCTGCCGCCCCAGGTGCCGGTGATCACGGTCTGGAACAAGACCGACATGGCGGCAGACGGCCTGCTGCGGCGCTGCATGTCGGCCCAGGAGGGCGATGCGCGGCAGCTGGCGCTGTCGGCCCGCACGGGCGAAGGCCTGGACGCGTTGCGCCGCAGCCTGCTGGAAGTGGCCGGCTGGCAATCCGCGCCCGAAGGCCTGTACCTGGCCCGCGCCCGCCACGTGGAGGCGCTGCAGGCCGTGGCCGCCCATCTGGAAATGGCCGACGAGCAGCTGGCCGCCCATGCCGCGCACCTGGACCTGCTGGCCGAGGAGCTGCGCCTGGCCCAGGTGGCGCTCAACTCCATCACCGGCGAATTCAGCTCGGACGATTTGCTGGGTGTGATCTTCAGCTCGTTCTGCATCGGCAAGTAGTTGCTCTGGTTGCAGGAGCTTCTGGCGCCTGCCATACCAGGATTTCAGGTGGCTTTCTGTCTGAAATGCAGGATCGGCCTGCGCTGGCAGCTCCTTATTCGGGAGTATTCTCCGTCGCCTGCGCAGGCAGTGGCGGCATGCCCGCGCGGATGGCGCGCGAGAAGGCAATGCCTGCCGCCCGGTCGTCGGCCTGCGGCGGCGCCACCCAGGCCCTGGCCCGGGCCGTGATGTCGCCGGCGGCGCGCAGCTGCTCCAGCGTATGGCCCGGCGTGAGCACGCCCAGGTCGCGCAGGTATTCGGGCAGGTAGCCCGAGGCCAGCAGGCGCCAGTCCAGCGGCAGCCGGGCACCCACGCGCCGCGCCAGCTGCCAGACGATGGTGGTGCAGTTGGCGGTGAGCGTGTTGTAAAAGCGCGGCTGCCCGCGCAGCGCCTCGGCCTCGCGCGCATAGGCCACGAACAGCTCGCGCATCACCTCCCGGGGCGTGGCCACGCGGTACAGATGCACCTGCTCGCCGCGCACATTGGTGCGCACGGCCAGGATGTCGCGCTCGTCGGCCGCGACCAGCGCCAGCTCGTAGCGGCGGAAGAACCCGGCCAGCGCATTGAACTGTTCGCCGCGCCGCTTGCGGATCTCGATGGAGAACACCAGCTGCTCGCCGTCGTCGAAGCCGAAGCTCACCAGCGTGTGCGCGATGGCCGGGCCCATCCAGTACGAGGCGGCCACGTCCACGCTGGCCAGGCGCGCCAGGTCGTAGCTGCGCCGCTCCCAGCGCGGGTCGTAGTCCGCCTCGCTGCGCCAGCGGAAGTTGCGCACCCGCTCCAGCGCCAGGCGCTGGCGGCCGCGGCTCCACGGGCCCAGCGGCTGCATGTGCAGCGGCCGCGCCACATCGTCGGCCCAGTCGCGCGCATTGCTGGGCCGCAGGCCGGACCACCAGCACAGCATGGCCGCCAGGCTGGCCAGCCACAGGCCCCAGGCCGTGGCCATGCGCTGCGGGCTCCAGCCCCACAGCACGCAGCCGCCCAGCCATGCCAGCCACAGGGCCGCCAGCGCCGTGCGCCGTCCGGCGCGCCCCGGTCCCTGGAACCAGATCAAGCCGGTGCCCCAGAGCGCCAGCACAACAGTGGCAAACAGCAGCAAAAGGCTCATGGAAAGGCGCATGGCAAGGCCCTGGCGGGCAGTCGAGGCAGGCGGCAGGACGGACGGCGGGCGGCCCTGTCTGGCACCGTGCCCGTGGCCCGACTCTGAGCGCAACGGCCGCCGGATGCAAGCCGGGGCGCACAAATGCGGCCCGCGGGATTGGCGCGGGCGCCGCTCTCGCTTAGCATGCGCCTGCTATGGCGCCAATGCGTTGCAATTGGCGGATCCGTTTGTTTCGAGAACCAGATTCCCATGTCCACTTCAACCCCAGCTGATTTGTCGGCACTGGTGCAGGCAATGACTTCGACGGTGGCGCCCGACGGCGCGCAGAACCTGCCCAGCGCGGCCCAGTGGGAGTTGCTGGCGCCGTATCTGGTTCCGGTCCATCTGGCCGCCAGCGAGGTGCTGTTTGCCGAAGGCGCGCTGGACCGCAACCTCTACCTGGTCGAATCCGGCTCGCTGAGCGTGCACTACCAGGACGCCAAGGAGCGCATCCGGCTGGCGCTGGTGGGGCCGGGCTCGCTGGTCGGCGAGGGCGCGTTCTTCGCCCACCGCCCGCGCCGCTCCACGGTGCAGGCCGCGGCGCCGAGCCGCCTGTGGTGCCTGACGGCGCTGCGCTTTTCCGAACTCTCCAACCGCCAGCCCGCCGTGGCGCTGGCCCTGGTCACCATGGCCGGCCAGGTGCTGGCCCGCCGCGCCGCCGACAGCCGCCGCCGCGTGGCAAGCACCTGAGCTGCGCGGCAGTGCGGCGCGCCGTGAAGGCCCCGCACTCGCCGGCCAGGCGCCGAATTCAGGGCAGAATGTGTGCGCTTGTAAAAATTCTTCGTAGGAAGAGCGCGTTTATGTCCTTGCTCCAATGGTTTTCTCGCAAGCCCCGTCGGGAACGCGGGCCGGAGACCCATGCGGCCGCCCGCAAGCCGCGCAGCGAAGCGGAACTCCAGGCCGAGGCGCCACCGCAGCGGCGCAGCGAGCGCTCCATGCGCCGCGAGCAGCTCTACGGCGTGGTGCGCGATGCCATGGTGCGCGTGGGCATTCTGTCGGCGGGCTACAAGTTCAAGGTGCTGGCGCTGGATGCGGCGGGCCAGCGCTTCGTCATCATGGTGGATCTGGCGCCGGCCTATGCGGTCGAGAGCACCCGCCTCAAGGACATCGAAGGCCTGATCGCCGAGCTCGCCAGGGCACGGCTGCAGGTGGCCGTTTCCGCCGTCTACTGGCGCGTGGGCGACCAGCTGCGTCCCGCGGGCCAGGCCGAGCCGGCCAGCTCTCGCATGGCGCCGCTGCAGCAGCGCGAACCGCAAAGGATTTCTTCTCAGGCACATCCCGCGGGCGCGCGGCCGTTCGAGCCCATCGACGCCCAGGAAATGGATGCCTTCCGGCAGGCCATTGCAGCGGCGGCCCAGGATCGCCGCGAAACGCCGGCCCCGTCCCCTGCTGCCGCCCAGGCCGCACGGACGCGGCCCCTGCTCGGGCCGGGTGCCGACGAGAACACCGACTTTGCCAGCTCGGATCTGGGCCTGCTGGGCGTGACCCAGTACGGCGAGCTGCGCTGAAACGGCCGCCTGCGGCCAGCGCAGGTCCGCGCACGGGCTGCTAGTGGCCGGCGAAGTCCACCAGCGTGAACAGGGGCAGGCCGCTTTCGCGCAGCAGCCGGGAGCCGCCGAGTTCCGGCAGATCCACGATGGCCGCGCCCTCCACCACGGTGGCGCCCAGTTTTTCCAATAGTTTCTTGCCGGCCATCATGGTGCCGCCGGTGGCGATCAGGTCGTCGATCAGCAGCACGCGGTCGCCGGGCTTGACGGCATCGGTGTGCAGCTCCACGGTGGCGCTGCCGTATTCGAGCTCGTAGGTCTCCTCGACCGTGGTGAACGGCAGCTTGCCCTTCTTGCGGATGGGGACGAAGCCCACGTTGAGCTCGTGCGCCACCACGGCGCCCAGGATGAAGCCGCGCGCGTCCAGGCCGGCCACCACGTCGGGGCGCAGGCGCGGCTCCATGTAACGGTGGACAAAGGCATCGCTCATCACGCGAAAGACCTTGGGATCCTGCAGCAGCGGGGTGATGTCGCGGAACTGCACGCCGGGCGCGGGCCAGTCGGGCACGGTGCGGATATGGTCGCGCAGGTATTCGTTCACGCTGATGGAGGTATGCATGGTGCGTCGGGTTCGGTCGGTGGGGAGGAAGGCCAGTGTAGTGGTTCGCGGCCAGGGCCTGGCGTAGCGCACATGGGCCGCGAGGGTTATGCGAGCAGGCCCCGGGCTGGGGTCAATGCGGTGTCCGCAGCAGGGTCGGGCCGGGCGGCTGGCTAAAATCCGGGAATGAATTCTGATGCCGCTATTTCGTGTCCGCCGGACGTGCTGGACGGGTCGCGCGCCCTGCGCCTGGCGTGTGAAACCCTGGACATCGAGGCCGATGCCCTGAGGGCGATGTCGCAGCGGCTCGATGGCGCATTCTCCGCAGTCGTGCAGCGCATTCTGCAACTGTCGGGCCGCGTGGTGGTCATGGGCATGGGCAAAAGCGGCCATGTGGGCCGCAAGGTGGCGGCCACGCTGGCCTCGACCGGGACGCCGGCCTTCTTCGTGCACCCCGCGGAGGCCAGCCATGGCGACCTGGGCATGGTGACCGCAGGCGATCTGGTGCTGGCGCTGTCCAACAGCGGCGAGACCGACGAACTCACGGGCGTTCTGCCGGCCATCAAGCGCCAGGGCATACCGCTGGTGGCCATGACCGGCGGCCTGCAGTCGACGCTGGCCAAGCATGCGGACTGGGTGCTCGACACCCGCGTGGAGCGCGAAGCCTGCCCGCTCAACCTGGCGCCTACGGCCAGCACGACGGCGCAGCTGGCCATGGGCGATGCACTGGCCGTGGCCCTGCTCGACGCCCGCGGCTTTGGCGCCGAGGATTTTGCACGCTCCCACCCCGGCGGTGCGCTGGGCCGCAGGCTGCTGACCCATGTGCGCGACGTGATGCGCTCGGGCAAGGACCTGCCCCGGGTGCAGCCCGAAGCCAGCTGCGTGGACCTGATGCGCGAGATGAGCGCCAAGGGCCTGGGCTGTTCCGCCATCGTGGATGCTGCAGGCACGCTGCAGGGCATCTTCACCGACGGCGACCTGCGCCGCTGCGTGGAGGCGGGCGTGGACCTGCGCGCGCGCAGCGCGGCCGATGTCATGCATCCGCGCCCGCGCACCATTGCCGCCGACATGCTGGCAGTGGCGGCGGCGCGCCTGATGGAGGAATACGGCATCACCAGCGTGCTGGTCGTGGATGCGCAGCAGCATCTGCAGGGCGTGGTGCATATCCGCGATCTGATGCGCGCCAAGGTGATCTGATGGAGCGGCCCCGCCATATTCCCAGCCAGCGGTGGGATGCCGGGCTGCTGCTCAAGGCCCAGGACGTGCGCGTCGTGTTCTTCGACGTGGACGGCGTGCTCACGGACGGCGGCCTGTATTTTTCGGGCGAGGGCGAGGTGCTCAAGCGCTTTCACACCCTCGACGGCCATGGCCTCAAGATGCTGCAAAAAGCCGGCATCACGCCGGCCGTGGTCACGGGGCGCGATTCGCCGGCCCTGCGCCTGCGCCTGCGCAATCTCGGCGTGGTGCATGCGCGCTTCGGCACCGAGGACAAGGTTCCGGCCGCCGAATCCATCCTCGCCGAGCTGGGGCTGGCCTGGAGCCAGGCCGCAGCCATGGGCGACGACTGGCCCGACCTGCCGGTGCTGCGGCGCAGCGCCTTTGCCTGTGCACCGGCCAACGCGCATGACGAGGCCCTGGCCATGGCCGACTGGGTCACGCCGCGCGCCGGCGGCGAAGGCGCCGTGCGCCAGCTGTGCGATCTGCTGCTGGCCGCGCACGGCGCCTATGCGGGCCTTCTGGCGGAATACACATCATGAACATCCAGTGGCGCCGGACCGGCGACAAGGCAACGCTCTATCTGCCCGTGCTGCTGATGGCACTGCTGGCGCTGGGAACCTGGTGGCTGGTGCGCAATGCGCCGGCGCCCGTGGGCTCGGGCCAGCAGAAGGCGCAGGTGCATGAGCCCGACTATTTCATGAAGGATTTCTCCATCAAGAGCTTCGATGCCACGGGCCGGCTCAAGAGCCGGCTGGTGGGCACCGTGGGCCGCCACTACCCCGATACCGACACGCTGGAAGTCGATGATGCGCAGATGTTCAGCGTTTCCCCCGACGGCCGTACGACCGTGGGCACGGCCAAGCGGGCGCTGAGCAATGCCGATGGCTCCGAAGTGCAGCTGTTCGGCAACGCCGTGATCACGCGCGAGGCGGTGGCGGCCACGGCCGGCAAGAAGGCATCGCCGGCCATGAAGGTGGAAAGCGACTTTCTGCAGATATGGCCCAACGAGGAGCGCATCAGCACCAACAAGCCGGTGGTGCTGACGCGCGGCGGCGATCGCTTCACCGGCGATGGCATGAAATACGACAATCTGGACCAGGTCATGCAGCTGAACGGCCGCGTCAAGGGCGTCATCCAGCCGGCGCAGCCCAAGTAGAGCCCGGTCCGGCGCTCGCGGGCGAATCCTTCTTCCATTCCATCCAGGCCGCTGCGGCGGCCGGCACAGGCAGCGTATGCACATGACAGGCTCGGGACCTCTGGCCTACATCACCGGCGCCTCCAGCGGCATCGGGCAGGCGCTTGCGCTGCGCTACTACCAGGCCGGCTGGTCGCTGGCGCTGGTGGCCAGGCGCACCCAGGCCATTGCGCAGTGGGCCGAGCAGATGCAGCTCGATGTCGCGCGCTACGCCATTTACGAAGCCGACGTGGCGCGCATAGACAGTGCCTGTGCTGCTGCTCGCGCCTGCCTGGAGCGCCAGGGCCTGCCCGATCTCGTGATTGCCAATGCCGGTATCAGCTGGGGCGTGGACACCTCGCAGCGCGAAGACCTGGATGCCATGCGGCAGGTGCTGGATACCAATGTCATGGGAATGGCCGCGAGCTTCCAGGCCTTCATCGCACCCATGGCGGCACGCGGCAGCGGCCGCCTCGTCGGCATTGCCAGCGTGGCCGGCATCCGCGGTTTGCCCGGCCATGCGGCCTATTGCGCGAGCAAGGCCGCAGCCATTGCCTACTGTGAAAGCCTGCGTGGCGAATTGCGCGATTCGGGTGTGCGGGTCATTACTTTGTTGCCAGGGTATGTCGATACGCCGCTGACTCGCCAAAATCCCTATTCCATGCCGTTTCTATTAAGCCCGGAGCAGTTTGCCGATAAAGCATGGAAGGCCATGGAAAAGAACAAGCGCTACGCCATTATTCCGTGGCAGATGGCCATAGTGGGACGGGTGATGAATATATTGCCTAGTCATATATGGGACTGGCTGCTAGTAGGGCGGGGACGCAAGCCGCGCCACCGCAATACCCGCGGCGCCTGAGTCCGTATTCGCCCGGGACGCAAGCGAAATGAATAAAGGCACCCGCGGTGCCTTTATCCGAAGGACCTTGCAGTGCGGTGACTGCAAGGTCGAATATCGCGATTCATTCGCCGCGGTTGTTGCCGTAACCGCCGCCGCCACGGCGCGGGCCGGAGCCATAGGGGCTGCGGAAGCCGCCATCGCCACGGCCATAGCCACCGTCGCCACGGTTGTCGCCGCGGCCGCCGTAACCGCCGCCGCCGCCCCCACCGCCTTCGCGGCCACCACCGTAGCCGCCGCCCCCATAGCCACCGCTGCCTTCATTGCGGTAGCCGCCACCGAAACCGCCCGAACGGGGCGAACGGGGCTCCATGGGGCGCGCTTCATTCACGACCAGGCTGCGGCCGCCCAGGGGTTGGCCGTTCATGCCCTGAATGGCTGCCTGCGCTTCTGCTTCGCTGCCCATTTCCACGAAGCCAAAGCCCTTGGAGCGGCCGGTGTCGCGCTCCATCATGACGCGTGCGCTGGTCACTGCGCCGAATGGGGTGAAGACTTGCTCCAGGTCGTTGTCGCGGACACCATAGGGAAGGTTGCCTACATAAAGCTTATTGCCCATTAATAACTCCTCAGCTCCTCAATACTTTCAGTTTGGCGATCGACTTCAGGATGTCAGCGAAAATCCCCAGCGGAAGACCATGCAAGAACCCTAAACCCCTATTCGCACTCGGGCGGGAATGCCCGAATGAAGATTATGAAGCACAAAAAACCAAAAAATAAATGCTCCAAAACCAAGATTGATAACGTTTGGCAACAAAAAACAGGGGCCGCCCCGGTTCGCCGCCTGCGGTAGCAGTCCAGAGGCGCTTTTTGTTGTCCAGAGAAGTTCCAGAAACAAAAAAGGAACCCGCAGGTTCCTTTTTTTGTGAGCATGGGATGCTTAGTAGCTGTTGCGGCGGCCATAGCCACCGCCGTCGCCGCGGCCACCACCGAAACCGCCTTCGCGGCCGCCGCCGAAGCCACCGCCGAAGCCGCCGGAGCGGGGAGGACGGGGTTCCATGGGACGGGCTTCGTTGACCACGAGGTCACGGCCGCCGCGGTTCTGGCCGTGCAGGCCCTGGATGGCGGCCTGGGCTTCGGCATCGCTGCCCATTTCCACAAAGCCGAAACCCTTGGAGCGGCCGGTGTCGCGCTCCATCATCACCTTGGCGCTGCTCACAGTGCCGAATTCGCTGAACTGCTGCTGCAGATCGTTGTCGCGGAAAGAGTACGGCAGATTGCCGACGTAAAGCTTGTTGCCCATGAAGGACTCCTGAAAAAACTTGGAAACGCGATGGAGCCCTAGGGAGTCAACAAGCGATGACAACGTTAGAGACGCAAACGCACTCGCCTTTGCCCGGAAACATGGCCTCCAAACAAAGACTCGAACATTATGGGACAGAAGTTTTGTAGGAATATTGCGAAAACATGGAAATTTGTGTTTATGCCAACACCGATTCCATGCGGGGATACCCTCAAATGCCGAATATGGAATAAGGAAATTTCGTTTTCGCTTGCAAAAACCGGATGCTAGAATCGCGGTCTACTGTCTTTGGGGAGTAGGCCGTCCGGCAGCCATCTGCCGGATGCATGCGTCAACAGACTTGGGTCTTCAGTGGCCTATGGCGCATGCGGCCCGTGGTGCAAAGCCGCGGCGCGACTGGCCGAGACCATTGATCGCGTACCGAGACAACCTATGCAGATAGGCCGGAGTCGGTGCGTGGTCAATGCGTTCTGGCATCTCCGGCCGTCTGCCCCACATCATGGAAGCCTTTCTCATTTCCACCTCCATCGTCGCGCTGGCCGAGATGGGGGACAAGACCCAGCTGCTGTCGCTTGTTCTTGCGGCCAAGTTCCGCAAGCCCTGGCCCATCGTGGCCGGCATTTTTGCAGCCACGCTGGTCAACCATGCGCTGGCCGGTGCCGTGGGCAACTGGATCACCACGGTGCTCGGGCCCGACGTGCTGCGCTGGATACTGGGCATTTCCTTCATTCTGATGGCGGGCTGGATGCTGATTCCCGACAAACTCGACGAGGAAGAAGCCGGCAGGAGCAGCGGCCGCTGGGGCGTGTTCGGCACCACGCTGGTGCTGTTTTTCCTGGCCGAGATGGGCGACAAGACCCAGCTGGCCACCGTGGGCCTGGCGGCGAAGTTCCCGCTGTCATATTACTGGGTGGTGGCAGGCACCACGCTGGGCATGATGCTGGCCAATGCGCCGGTGGTATGGTTTGGCGAGAAGATCACGCAGAAGCTGCCGATCAAGACCATCCACCGCGTTTGCGCGCTTGTCTTCCTGGTGCTGGGCATCGCGGCGCTGCTGACCAAGGTCTGAAAGGCAATGGCCCGGCCGCACAGGGCCCGGGCCTTTGCTTTCCGGGCATGACTGATTCGCCGCAGCGGCTGCAAGCCGGGCGCGGTGGATGAAGTACACTGTATTCCTCAATGCGCCGATTTGCTTCTGCTTGCGGGCGCTTTATAAATCCTGCTAAAGACGAAACCAGCGAACCCGGCCTCGTTTTTAGCGATGCCGGGTTTTTTCATGTCCTTCATCGCCACACCCCAGTCCATGCATTTCGATGAGGCGCTGCCCCTGCAGGGCGGTGGCTCCATCGCCCATTACGACCTGGCCTACGAGACCTACGGCCAGCTCAATGCCGACCGCAGCAATGCCATCCTGGTCTGCCATGCGCTCAACGCCTCGCACCATGTGGCCGGCAGCTACGAAGGCCAGCCCCGGAGCGAGGGCTGGTGGGACAACATGATCGGCCCGGGCAAGCCCGTGGACACCAACAAGTTTTTCGTCATCGGCATCAACAACCTGGGCTCGTGTTTCGGCTCGACCGGACCCATGCACACCAACCCGGCTACGGGTAAGCCGTATGGCGCCGATTTCCCCGTGGTGACGGTGGAGGACTGGGTGGATGCCCAGGCACGGCTGCTGGACCGGCTGGGCATCACCCAGCTGGCGGCCGTGCTGGGCGGCAGCCTGGGCGGCATGCAGGCGCTGTCGTGGTCGCTGCGCCACCCGGACCGCATGCGCCATGCGGTGGTGGTGGCCAGCGCGCCCAACCTCAATGCCGAAAACATCGCCTTCAACGAGGTGGCGCGCCGCGCCATCGTCACCGACCCGGACTTCCACGGTGGCCATTTCTACGAGCATGGCGTGGTGCCGGCGCGAGGCCTGCGCATTGCGCGCATGATCGGCCACATCACGTATCTGTCGGACGACGTGATGAACCAGAAGTTCGGCCGCCAGCTGCGGGAAGGCATAAGCCTCAAGTACAGCACGCAGGAGGTGGAGTTCCAGATCGAGAGCTATCTGCGCTACCAGGGAGAGAAGTTCAGCAGCTATTTCGATGCCAACACCTATCTGCTGATCACGCGCGCGCTCGACTACTTCGATCCGGCGCGAGCCCATGGCGGCGACCTGACGCAGGCACTGGCCGTCTCCAGGGCCAAATACCTGCTGGTGAGCTTCACCACGGACTGGCGCTTTGCGCCGGCGCGCAGCCGCGAAATCGTCAAGTCGCTGCTGGAGAACAACCGCGACGTGAGCTACGCGGAGATCGACGCGCCGCACGGACACGACGCCTTCTTGCTGGACGACCCCCGCTACATGAACGTGATGCGCTCCTATTTCGAAGGCATTGCCAAGGAACTGAACACCGCCAAGGAGGCCGCATGAGCGAACTGACCACCATGCAAGCAATCGCCAAGCTGGTGCCCGAAGGCTCGCGCGTGCTGGACCTGGGCTGCGGCGACGGAGCCCTGCTGTCCCACCTGATCCGCGAACGCGGCTGCACGGGCTATGGCGTGGAACTGGACGACGCCAATGTGCTGGCCTGTACGCGCCGCGGCGTGAACGTGCTGCAGCTGAACCTGGAGGACGGGCTGGCCATCTTCGGCGACAACAGCTTCGACGTGGTGCTGCAGATCGACACGCTGCAGCATCTGCGCAATGCCGAGGTGATGCTGCAGGAGACGGCGCGCATAGGCCGCGCCGGCATAGTCGCCTTCCCCAACTTCGCGCACTGGAACAACCGCCTGTCGGTGCTGCGCGGGCGCATGCCGGTCACGCGCCGCCTGCCCTACCAGTGGTATGACACGCCCAACATCCGCGTGGGCACCTACAAGGACTTCGAAGTGCTGGCGACCAAGAACCGCCTGCGTATCCTCGACTCCTTCGGCCTGCAGGACGGCAAGGTGGTGCGCACGCTGCCCAATCTGCTGGCGACGACGGCGGTGTTCCATTTCGAACATGCCTGATTGCTATCGAAAAAATAGCTGATGGCGCATATCCTCCAAGGATTCTAGGGGGAAATTGTCTGGGCGCTGGCAGGGCAGGGGGCCCGCCAATGGTGCACGCGTGCTGAAATGCCGCTCTGGCATACTGCGCTGCATCGGGCGCCGGCACAGGGCGCTTCTCCACCCGCTTTCGCTCCATGCCGCTTGTTCTAGACGTGCCAACCATGCTGCTGATGATTGCAGCCGCATCGCTTGCCATGGCCGCATCGCTGGCCGCGGCACGGCCCCAGCGCAGCGAGGGCACGGGATTGTGGGCATTGGGCCTGGTGATGCACGCTGCGACCTATGTGCTGTATGCGATGCGCGGGCGGGTGCCCGACTGGGCCAGCATCGTGCTGTCCAACCTGCTGCTGGCCGGCACCTTTGCCATGGCGCTGGGCGCTGTGTGCCGGTTCAGGGGCCGGGCTTTGCCCTGGGGGCGCATGCTGGCACCGGTGGTGGCAATGACGGCGCTGTACATGGTGTTTCTCGACGACTACCGTGCGCGCATCGTGGTGGCGGGCATTCTGGCACCTGTACAGATCAGCATGGTGCTATGGGTGCTTTGGCGACCGCAGCCATTGGCACAGTTGCGCGGAGCTTGGTTGTTCACCGTGGGGCTGAGCCTGCAGTTCGTGCTGCTCGCGCTGCGGGGCCTGTTGGCCGCCATGCATGCCATTCCGCTGGACGGGCTGATGCGCAGCAGCCCCATGCAATCCTTTGTGTTCATGGCGGCCTTTGTCGTCGTCATCCTGGCGTCGCTGGGCTTCATCCTCATGGCCAAGGACCGCGCCGACGCGGAAAACCGCTATTTCGCCGTGCATGACGAGCTGACCGGTGCCGCCAACCGCCGCGCGCTCATCCAGGCGCTGGACCGCGACCTGGCACGCGCCCTGCGCTCCGGCGAGCCCTATGCGCTGCTGATGCTGGATATCGACCATTTCAAGGCGGTCAATGACACCCATGGCCACCGCGCAGGCGACCGGGTGCTGTGCCATGTGGCGACCGTGCTGCGCGCACGGCTGCGCGCCCAGGATCTGATAGGGCGTTATGGCGGCGAGGAGTTCATGCTGCTGCTGCCCAACACCACGCTGGACGGGGCGGCGGCACTGGCCGAAACGCTGCGCGAAGTCATGGAGCAGTCGCCTTGCCTGCATGAGGGACGCTCCATCGCTGTCACGGTGAGCATAGGCGTATGCGGTACGCAGATGGAGAGCATCCAGGACTGGGACCGGCTGATCCAGGCGGCCGACCAGGCGCTGTACCGGGCCAAGGCCGCCGGGCGCAACCGCGTCGTATGCGCGGACCTGCCGCGCCGCTCCCGTACCTGAACCGCTTCCGACCATGGCTGTGCCAGAGCTTTGGGCGCTGGCGTATCCTTGGCTGCATCTCTTAATCGATTTCCACCTCACGAGGCCTTGCCATGACCGCCCGTCTGCCTGCCACAGCGCTTGATTCCGCACTTGCTCTCGAATGTGTGGGCCGTGCGTGGGATGAAGACATCCTGCACCAGCTCACCGACTACATCCGCATTCCCGCCAAGTCGCCCATGTTCGCGCCCGACTGGGAGGCGCTGGGATTCATCGACACCGTGCTGCGCAATGCCGCGGACTGGGTGGCGGCCCAGAAGGTGCCGGGCCTGCGTTTCGAGATCGTGCGCCAGCCGGGCCGCACGCCGGTGCTGTTTTTCGAGGTGGACGGCACGGCCGACAGGGCCGCCACCAGCCCTACGGTGCTGATGTACGGCCATCTGGACAAACAGCCCGAATTCGAAGGCTGGCGCAGCGACCTGGGTCCCTGGACGCCCAAGTACGAGGACGGCAAGCTCTATGGCCGCGGCGGCGCCGACGACGGCTATGCGGTCTATGCCAGCATTGCCGCCATCCAGGAACTCAAGCGCCAGAACGTGCCGCATCCGCGCATCGTGGGCATCATCGAGACCTGCGAGGAGAGCGGCTCGGGCGATCTGCTGCCCTATGTGGAGATGCTGCGCCCGCGCCTGGGGGAGGTGGGCCTGGTGATCTGCCTGGACAGCGGCGCCGGCAACTACGACCAGCTGTGGCTGACCACCAGCCTGCGCGGCATGGCCAGCGGCACGCTCAAGGTGCAGATCCTGAGCGAAGGCGTGCACTCGGGCGATGCCTCGGGGGTCGTGCCTTCGTCCTTCCGCATCCTGCGCCAGGTGCTGGACCGGCTGGAGGACAGCAAGAGCGGCCGCGTGCTGCCCGAAAGCTTCCATTGCGAAGTGCCGCCCGAGCGCCTGGAGCAGATCCGCGCCACGGCCGCCATCCTGGGCGAGGACGCCTATGCACGCTTTCCCTGGGCGCACTACGACTGCGGCGGGTCGGCCCGCGTCGCGCTGCCCACCACCACCGACCCCGTGCAGGCGCTGATCCGCCGCACCTGGGAGCCCACGCTGTCGGTGACGGGCGCCGAAGGCCTGCCTTCGCTGCAGAACGCCGGCAATGTGCTGCGCCCCTACACGGCCTTCAAGCTCAGCCTGCGCCTGCCGCCCCTGGTGGATGCCGCAGCCTGCGTGCAGGAGATGAAGGCACTGCTCGAAGACAATGCCCCCTACCAGGCCCGCGTGACCTGGGAAGGCGAGGGCGCGGCCAGCGGCTGGAATGCGCCCGGCATGGACGGCTGGTTCGAGAAGGCGCTCAATGCCGCGAGCCGCGCCCACTTCGGCGCGTCCTGCGGTTATATCGGCCAGGGCGGCACGATTCCGCTGATGAACATGCTCAGCAAGGGCTTTCCCAAGGCGCAGATGATGGTCTGCGGCGTGCTGGGCCCCAAGAGCAATGCCCACGGCCCCAATGAATTCCTGCACGTGCCCTATGCCAAGAAGCTCACGGCCAGCGTGGCCGAGGTGATCGCCGCCATGGCGCGCGCGCAGTCTGAAGCCGTGGCCGGCTGAGCAGCCAGGTTTTTCCGCGGTACCGCCGCAGGCGTGGTCGAGAGCTTGAGCTCAAGGAGGAGCGGAACGTGACTCTGGAACCAACGACAGCCAACGAAGCGTTCATCAGCCAGCTGACGGCGCCCGACGGCACGGCGCTGGGTGTGCGCGACTGGCCGTTGGCGCAAGACCGGCAGGCGCGTGCCGCCGTGCTCCTGGTGCACGGCCTGGGCGAGCATTGCGGCCGCTACGACATGCTGGCCCGGCAGCTCAACGCCTGGGGCTTTGCAGTGCGCGGCTATGACCAATACGGGCATGGCCTTTCCGGAGGCCCGCGCGGCGGCCTGAGCAGCGAGCTGCGCCTGCTCGACGATCTGGCCTTCATGGTCGATGCGTTGCGCAGCAGCATGCCGCGCGGCCAGCGCCTGGTGCTGCTGGGCCACAGCATGGGGGGGCTGGTGGCCGCCGATTTCGTGGCCAGCGGCCTGCGCCATGTCGATGCGCTGGTACTGTCCTCGCCGGCGCTGGCACTGCCGCTGCGCGCCGGCCAGCACTTGCTGCTGGCCACGCTGCCGCGGCTGCTGCCCAATCTGCAGGTACCCAGCGGCGTGCAATCGCGCTATCTGTCGCACGATCCGGCCGTGGCCCGGGCCTATGACGCGGATGCGCTGCGGCATGATCGCATCAGCGCCCGCCTGGCCCGGTACATGGCCCAGGCAGGGCTGCGCGTGCTGGGCAAGGCGCGGTCCTGGTGCGTGCCCACGCTGCTGCTCTGGGCAGGGCAGGACAAGCTGGTCGATCCTTCGGGCAGCCGCATGCTGGCCGAGCATGCGCCGCCCGCGGTGCTGCAGGCACAGTGCTTTGATGCGGCCTACCACGAGATCTTCAACGAAACCGAAGCGCTGGCCGCGCCGGTGTTCGAGCGGCTGGGCCAATGGCTCGATGTTCGGGTGCCGGCGGCTTGAGCGGCCAGCCCGTCAAAATGCATCAGAACAATGGTGGCGGCGGCTTGCGGCCTTTTTCCACAGGATTGGCGCGCAGTTTCTCGGCCGGATAGGGGCGTAGAAACTCCTTGGCCTTGGCAACTTTGGCGTTGAGCCAGGCATCGTAAGCACCTTCATTGAGGATGGCCGGCATGGCCTTGTCGTTGCCGGGCTGCCCATAGCGGTTCATCAGCGCATGCGCATTGGCGTTGATGGTGATGAGGGCGTAGCTGACGATGATGTCGCCATCCGCACCGGCCCAGCGCGCCCAGATGCCGGCCGCACCCATGGGCTGGTTGTCCACGCGGGTGATGCGCGTGGGCAGGGGCTTGCCGGGGCGCAGATCGTCCACCTGAAACGATTGCATGGGGATGATGCAGCGCTGGCCATTGAGCCAGGCATCGCGGAACGCCGTGCCCGTGGTCAGGTTGTCGATCTTGGCATTGACCAGCTTGAGCGCGCGCAGGCGGCCGTCCGATGCCGATTTGACCCAGTGCGGCACCAGGCCGAACTGGGCGGGCACCAGCAGGCGTTCCGCCGCAGGGGCTGCGCCTACTTCGCCAGGAGCCGGTTCGCGGTCCAGCAACGGCGCAGAGGATTCGGCGGCCGCATTGACGATGATGCAACCCCGCTTGCGCGGGGTGATCAGCGGCTCGGGCAGAGGCTCCGGCGCTTGCACGCGAAAGTTTTGCGGATAGAACTCGGCCTTGGCCAGGGAGAGGTGACAACTGCTCATGGGTTACTCCAGGGCCAGCAGGGAAAGCGCCGCGACCGAGGCCGTCTCGGCCCGCAGCACGCGGCTGCCGAGGCTGGCGGGCTGCCAGCCCTGCTCCAGGGCCCAGTCTTCTTCCTGGGCCGTGAGGCCACCTTCGGGGCCGTGGAGCACCCAGACTGCCGGGGCATCGCCGGCGGCTGCGCGCAGCGGCAGATTGCCCTCGCGCAGCGAGAGCACCAGACGGCGTGCTTCGGCGGCAGGCGTGTCCTTGCCGCGCAGCCAGTCGGCCAGCGACTGCGGCGCATGGATGACGGGCACCCTGTTGCGCCCGCATTGCTCGCAGGCGGAGATGGCAATCGACTGCCAGCGCTCGATCTTCTTGTCCGCGCGCTCGCCCTTGAGCTTGAGCACGCTGCGCGCCGCCATCACGGGCTGGATGCTGGCCACGCCCAACTCGGTGGCCTTTTCCACCAGCCAGTCCATGCGCTCGTTGGCGGGCATGCCCACGACCAGATGCACGGCACGGGCCGCTTCGCGCTCCACGGCGCTGTGGCTGGCTATGCGCACGCCCACATCGCTGCGGCCCATGCGCGTGATGGTGGCTTGGAATTCGCCGCCGGCAAAGCCGTTGCCCGCCTGGCCTTCGAACAGGGTGATGGTGTCGCCCGGCTGGTGGCGCAGCACCTGCACATGGCGGGCAGCGCCTGCGGGCAGGTCCAGCTCGGCACCGATGTGCAGCGGAATGGGACAGTGGTAGCGCGGCATAGTGAAATGTCTGGTGAAACTGGCGCTGGTCCAAGCCAGGGACGCCGAGCAAGAGCCGCCTCGCAGCGAAGGCGTCGTCCCCCTCCGGGGAAGCCGCAAAGCGGCTCAGGGGCTACATTCTTCCGTAGGCGTACCCGACCTGGGGCGTGATGCCTTCGATCTGGTCCACCAGGCGCAGCATGGGTGCCAGCTCGCGGTAGCGGCTGCAGGTGGAGCGGATGTAGTGGATGAAGCGCGGCGTGTCGGCCAGATACCTGGGCTTGCCGTCGCGCAGCGTCAGGCGCGCGAAGATGCCGGCCACCTTGAGGTGGCGCTGCAGGCCCATCCATTCCACGCCGCGATAGAACTCGCCGAAGTCGTCGCCCCAGCCGCTGGCGCTGTTGGCGCCCAGCAGGCCCGCCTTGCGGGCCTTTTCCCAGTAGCGCACGGTGATGTCGATGACGAAGTCCTCTTCCCAGCTGATGAAGGCATCGCGCAGCAGGCTGGCGATGTCGTAGGTGATGGGGCCGTAGACGGCATCCTGGAAGTCCAGCACGCCCAATGGTGCGCCCACGGATACCGGCTGCATCAGGTTGCGCATCATGAAGTCGCGGTGCACGTAGACGCTGGGCGACTGCAGGTTGTGGGCCACGATCAGGTCGAAGGCCTTGGCCAGCACGGCCTGCTGCTTGTCGTCCAGCACCAGGTTGCGGTGCTTGGCAATGTACCAGTCGGGAAACAACTGCAGCTCGCGGCGCAGCAACGCCTCGTCATAGGCCGGCAGCCCACCGATGTTGCCTTCGCGCGAAGCCAGCTGCCAGTCCAGCAGCACTTCCACTGCGGAGCGGTACCAGGCTTCAGCGTCCCGGGGCTTTTCGGGATTCAGTGCTTCGATGACCGTGGCGCTGCCCAGGTCGGACAGCAGCATGAAGCCATGTGCTGCATCCCAGTCCAGGATGGCTGGCACGCACAGCCCGGCCCGGGCCATCAGCGTCTGCACCTGAACGAAGGGGGCGCAGTTCTCCTTGTCGGGGGGGGCGTCCATGATGATGAAGCTGCTGCCGCCCGCGCCGTCCAGGCGCAGATAGCGGCGAAAGCTCGCGTCGGCCGAGGCTGGGCGCAGGGTTTCGGGGCGCAGCTGCAGCTTGGTAGCCAGCGGGGCGAGCCAGGCGTCGAAAGCAGCGTGGCGGCCGGCATCGGACCAGACGACGTCGGCGGTGGGGGGGATTGGAGCGGTCATGGATAATCGGATTTTACAAACCGATGCGGTCGTCCCCGGAAGGGATGGTGCTAGGCTTTAGCGTTTTCCCATTGTTTCTGTCTTGTGCCGCGCATCTGCGCCTCTGAATCACGTGCCTGCTCAACCCTTTACGCGAGATATTCCGCCAGCCTCCGTCCTCCGCTTGCGCCGGGCGGGACCGGCGCGTTCCGCCGTCCAGCCTGTTGCCCGGCCGCTGGCCCTGGCAGTGGCGCTGGCCTGGGCTGGCGCAGGCATGCAGGCCCATGCGCAATTGGCCGAAGCTGCGGGGACCGTGCCCGAGGTGACTGCCCCGGCGCCCGGTGACCAGGCACAGGACCTGCAGCTCAAACCCAGCACGCTGCTGCAGGAGACCTATACGCCCGAAGTCCGCAGCCAGCAGCCCATCTATATCAAGGGCGATTCGCTCAGCGGCCAGCCCGATATCAAGGCCTCCGTGCATGGCGAGGCCGAGCTGCGCCGCGGCGACACCATGATCCGCGCCGACAAGCTCGATTACGCGGTGCCCGACGACAAGGTCAATGCCGTGGGTTCGGTGCATATCAACAAGGCCGGCAATGTCTTCGACGGCAGCAAGCTGGATCTGGAAGTCGATGCCTTCAAGGGCAGCTTCGAGGACGCGAGCTACCGTTTCCTGGTCAACAGCGCCCATGGCGAATCCTCGCGCGTGGATTTCCTGGACCGCGACCATGCCGTGGTCCATCACGCTACCTACACCACCTGCCAGCGCGACGACGAGGCCAGCTGGCAGCCGGCATGGCAGCTCCAGGCCGAAACCATCCACGTGGACATGGCCGAGGAAGTGGGCGTGGCCGAGAACGCCAAGCTCAAGTTCAAGGGTGTGACCATACTGCCTGTACCCAGGATGAGCTTTCCGCTGTCGGACAAGCGCAAGAGCGGCTTTCTGCCTCCCACTCAGGGCATGGACAGCCAAGGGGGCTTTGAATATACACAGCCCTATTACTGGAATATTGCACCCAACCGTGACCTGACCCTTTTTCCCTCGGTCATGACCCGGCGCGGCGTGAACCTGGGGGCTCAGTTCCGCTATCTGGAGCCCAGCTATTCGGGCGAGGCCTATGCCAACTACATGCCCGGCGACAGCCTGCGCGACAGGGATCGCTGGGGCTACTCATGGCAGCATCGCGGAACCATCGACTCGCCCATCGGCGGCCTGGGGCTGAATCTGAACTTGAACCGTGTCAGCGACGACAACTACTGGCGCGATTTTCGCTGGGCGCCGATAGCGCTGCGCCAGCGCCTGCTGCCTAGCACAGCCAACTTGAGCTGGGCCAAGGGAGATGGCGTGCTGAGCCTGAATGTGGTGCGCTACCAGACGCTGCAGGATCCGGCATCGCCGATTGCGCCGCCCTACAGCATGGTGCCCCAGCTGCAGTACCGCTATACGCCATTGGAGTTGCCCCATGGCCTGGATTTCACAATGGTGGCCGACACCACACGCTTCGAACTGATCCGCCCGCTGGCCGGCCAGATCGGCAACAACGGCCAGCGCAGCTATGTCCAGGCGCAACTGAGCCGGCCTTTTCTGTCGCCGGGCGCCTTCATCACGCCCAAGCTGATGCTGCATTCGGCCATGTACCAGACCGACCAGTTCATGAGCAACGGCAGCAAGAGCGCCCAGCGGACCCTGCCGACCTTCAGCCTCGACAGCGGCCTGATCTTCGAGCGTGATACCTCGCTGTTCGGCAAGAAGCTCACGCAGACCTTCGAGCCGCGCGCTTTCTATACCTATACGCCGTATCGCGACCAGAGCATGCTGCCGCTGTACGACACGGGACGCAGTGATTTCAACTTTGCCAGCATCTTTTCCGAAAATGATTATGTTGGCCAGGACCGCATTGCGGACAATCACCTGCTGACACTGGGTGCGACTTCGCGCTTCTTTGATCCTGATACTGGAGCAGAAAAATTCAAGCTGGCCATTGCCCAGCGCGTGCGCTTTTCGGACCAGCGCGTGCTGCTGCCCGGCGAAGTGCCGGCCACCAGCCGTTTCTCCGACATCCTGCTGGGCGCGGCCGTGAACTGGACCGACAAATGGTCGTTCGAGGGCACAACCCAATACAACCAGGATTTGAAGCGCACCGTGCGCACCACGGCCACGGCGCGCTACAGCCCCAGCAACTACCGCACCTTCAACATCGGCTACCGTACGCAGTACGACACCACGGCCCAGACCGATGCCAGCAAGCTGGTCGATGTGGGCTGGCAATGGCCTATCAACGATCTGTGGGGCGACAAGGGCAAGGACCTGGGGCCCGGCCGCGGGCAGGGCGGCGGGCGCTGGTATGCGGTGGGGCGCCTGAACTACAGCATCAAGGACAAGCAGCTGGTGGACACGGTGGTCGGCTTCGAATACGACGGCTGCTGCTGGATCGGCCGCGTGGTGCTGGAGCGCCTGCAAAGCTCCATCACCCAGTCCAACCTGCGGCTGCTGTTCCAGCTGGAGTTCGTGGGCTTCTCGCGCCTGAGCTTCGGCGCCGATCCGGAGCGCAGCCTCAAGCAGAATGTGCCCCGCTACCAATATCTGCGTGAAGCCGTCACTCCGCCCAGCCGCTTCACCAATTACGACTAAGAACGTGTTTACGATCTCCTCGACGCCGCGCCAGTGCGGGATGGAATGCAAGGCGCAACACCGCAGCCGGGCTGGTGGCCCGGCGAGGATGTGCAACGCCGCAGACCGCCCGCAAAGGCACTGGCCCCAAGGGGTTGGGACGAAATCGGGCGATTTCTTTGCGCTGTCTCTTGCTTGCGCCCCGGTGCAAGCTGCGAGCCATCGCTTCGAACTCAACCCGATTGCGTCCCAACGCGGCATCGTAGAGATCGTAAATACGTTCTAAACGCTCTAAGCAAGGTTTTCCATGCGTTTTTTCTCCAAGACATCGTGTGCGGCAGCGGTTGCCCTGGCCCTGCTGGCCGCGGGTGCCCATGCACAAAGCCTGAAGGCGCCCGGCCAGGCCAAAAAAGGGGACGCTTCCGTATCGCGGGCGCTGGATGCCACCGCGCGTCCCACGGGCCGGGAAACGGCGCCGGCCGGCATACGCCAGGCCGACTTCATCGTGGCGGTGGTGGACTCCGAACCCATCACCAACAACGAAGTGCGGGCCCGCATGGCGCGCGTGCTGCAGAACATCGGCGAGCAGGGCGGACAGCTGCCGCCCCGGGAGCTGCTCGCCAGCCAGGTGCTGGAGCGCCTGATTGTCGAGAAAGTGCAGCTGCAGGAAGCCCGGGATTCGGGCATCAAGGTCGATGACTTTGCCGTGGACCAGGCCGTGAACAATCTGGCCCTGCAAAACAGCCTGGACAAGAGCGCGTTTCTCGTCCGCCTGCAGAAGGAAGGCGTTTCCGAGAAACAGCTGCGCGACGAGATCCGCAACCAGATGATCATGCAGCGCGTGCGCGAGCGCGACGTGGACAATCGCGTCAAGGTCACCGATGCCGATATCGACCGTTATCTCAAGGAGCAGAAGCGTCCCGGCGATACGGCCTCGTCCATGGCCATGAATCTGGGCCACATCCTGATCGCCGTGCCGGAGAATGCCGGCCCGGCCCAGGTGGCCGAGCGCGAGGCGCGCGCCAAGCAGGCTGCCGAGGCCGCGCGCACCCATGCGGACTTCACGGCCGTGGTCAGGGAATATTCCGACGTACCCAACGGCCAGGGCGGCGGCGCCATGGGCATGCGGCCGCTGGGCGATTATCCCGAGCTGTTTGCCAAGGCGGCGGCCTCGGCCTCCACGGGCGCCATTCTCGGGCCGCTGCGCTCGGGGGCGGGCTTTCACGTGCTCAAGGTGCTGGAAAAGTCCCAGTCCGGCATGCCGGCCTTCATCACGCAGAACCATGCGCGCCACATCCTGCTGCGCATCGGTGACGGCATGTCCGAGGCCCAGGCCGCCAAGCGGCTGGAAGACTACCGCCGCCGCGTGCTCAGCGGCCAGGCCACCTTCGAATCGCTGGCACGCGAGTACTCCCAGGACGGCAGCGCGCGCGACGGAGGCGATCTGGGCTGGTCCTCGCCGGGCCAGTTCGTGCCCGAATTCGAGCGCGTGCTCAATGCCCTGCAGCCCGGCGAGATCAGCGAGCCCGTGGTGTCGCGCTTTGGCGTGCACCTGATCAAGCTGGAGGAGCGGCGCGAGGCCCGGCTGACACCGCGCGAGCAGCGCGAGATGGTCCGCAACGTCGTGCGTGAACGCAAGACGGAAACCGACTACAACGCCTGGCTCAAGGAGCTGCGCGGCCGTGCCTACGTCGAATACCGCGAGCCTCCGCAATAAAGATATTGCCCCCACGGTCGCCCACTGCGTGTGGCTCCCTGCCCCCCGAGGGGACCGCGTTTTGCCTTGGGAGCGGCCCGGCGGCAAAACCCTGGCCCATCAAGGGAGCCCGCTTTATTCAGGGACGGCCTACAGCAGAAACCATGAAACATATTCCCCGCAAGCGCTTCGGCCAGAACTTCCTGACCGACGGTGCCATCATCGACAACATCGTTCAGGCCATTGCGCCGCAGCCCGGCCAGCCCATGGTGGAGATCGGGCCCGGCCTCATGGCCTTGTCCCAGCCGCTGGTCGAGCGCCTGGGCAGGCTGACCGTGATCGAGCTGGACCGCGACCTGGCCCTGCGCCTGCGCCTGCGGCCCGACCTCGACGTGGTGGAGTCCGACGTGCTCAAGGTGGACTTCCGCGCCCTCGCGGCACGCCTGGGCGTGCCCAAGCTGCGTGTGGTGGGCAACCTGCCCTACAACATCTCCAGCCCCATCCTGTTCCACCTGCTGGAGCAGGTCGACGTGGTGCAGGACCAGCATTTCATGCTGCAGAAAGAGGTGATCGACCGCATGGTGGCCGATGCCGGCACATCCGCCTACGGCCGCCTGTCGGTGATGCTGCAGTGGCGCTATGCGATGGAGAACGTGCTGTTCGTGCCGCCGGAGAGCTTCAATCCCCCGCCCAAGGTGGACAGCGCCGTGGTACGCATGGTGCCGCGCGCGCAGCCGGTGCAGCTCGATGCGGGGTTGCTCGAGGCCATGGTGCAGGTGGCTTTCAGCCAGCGCCGCAAGATCCTGCGCAACACGCTGGGCAAATGGCTGGACGAAAAAGGCTTTGCCGGCGAATTCGACCTGCAGCGCCGGGCCGAGGAAGTGCCGGTGGCCGAATACGAGGCCCTGGCCGCGCAGCTATCGCAAAACTAGGAGCTGCTGGCGCTTGCCGGGCAAGCATTTCAATATTGTTGAATAGAAAAATGCCCGCCTGTCAGGCGGGCATTGCTATTGAAGCGATAGTTCAGAGAAAGGAATAGAAGCAGCGGAAGGGCACCTTGCGCTCGGCCCAGTAGTCGGCCGCATCGCGGAAGGCATCCAGCAGCTGCTCGCGCACTTCCTTGTCGAACTTGGGCGTGGTGGGAATCTGGTCCAGCACCACGACGAAGCCCGGCTGCTGGCCGGCCTTGTGGATGGGATCGGTCAGGCAGTCGTAGAGCGCATCCCAGTTCTTGCCGAAATGGGCGGGAAGGTGGAACTGCGTGGCCAGCAGCTCGAGAATGTCGGCCTTGGTCTGGGCATGGGCCAGGTTGGCATACAGGAAGTGCGCACCCAGGGTCTCGGCGGCGGCTTGCAGATCGGGAATGCGATAGGCGCGGATGGACTGCACGATGTTCGGGCGAACATTGCGCAAAGGAGTGTCGGAGTTCTTACGAAGTGGCGTGTCCATCTCCGTGATTCTTTCTAAAAACATCAAAAAATCGGGCTCGGGCAGCGCTGATGGACGTGTAGGCAGCCGGCGCAAATCGCATCTGCATACATATACGGCGCTGGGGGCGTTTTTTCGAGCAAGGCTTCAATGGCGGCGCTGCGGCTCATTCGACGATCTGCTTGAAGCTGCTGTAGTGGTCGCTGGTGTAGTAGCAGGCGTCGGGTTGCTGCGGCTGCTGGCCGCCGCAGACGATGCGCCGCGCGCCGCGGTTGCGGGAGCCGGGCGTGCGCACCGTATATTCGCGGTAATAGCCGCGCGGCTGGCGCGGCAGTATGCGCTCGCGGTTGCCGAAGGCGGTACCGTCCTTGTCGCTGCTGAACGGGCCGCCCTGCAGGATGCGTGCATAGGTGGTGCGCCCCTCGCGCGGCAGATCGGACAGGGCAATGGTTTCCAGACCCGAGGAGAACGCCGTCGGCTCGGGCGTGCCGCGCGCCTGCACGGCAGGCGCTGCCAACACGAAAGCTGCGCCCAGAAAGAGCGCCAAACCTGTCTGGTACGCCTTGGCGGCGGCGGCCTTGAGCATTCACTACACCTTTCAGAATCTCAGGTAAGGCCTGAAATTTCGACCCGTAAGTTTGACGGATAGGCCCTGAAATTGCAAGGTATGCTTAAATTTTGTGCAGTTTGCACAGGATTCTTGACAGTTGGAATCGTCCGCCGGTGGCCCGCAAGCGCCGCTGACGGGGCGCAGGATGCGAAAAAGGCCCGCAGCGCCGGGCGCTGGCGGGCCTTTGGGGGCAGGGCCTGGCGGCCGGTCAGCGGCTCACGTTGGCGTCGGCCACGGTCAGTGCCGTCATGTTGACGATGCGGCGCACCGTGGTGCTGGGGGTCAGCACATGTACGGGCTTGGCGGCGCCCAGCAGCACGGGGCCGATGGCAATGCCGCCGCCGGCGGCCTGCTTGAGCAGGTTGTAGCTGATGTTGGCGGCATCGATATTGGGCAGCACCAGCAGGTTGGCGTCGCCCAGCAGCGTGCTGTTGGGCATCAGCTTGGCGCGGGACTTGCCGTCCAGGGCTACGTCGCCGTGCATTTCGCCGTCCACTTCCAGCCACGGCGCCTGCGTGCGCAGCAGCTCCAACGTCTGGCGCATCTTGACGGCGCTGGGCTGGTTGCTGGAGCCGAAGTTGCTGTGCGACAGCAGCGCGGCCTTGGGCTTGATGCCGAAGCGCATCATTTCCTCGGCGGCCATGATGGTGATCTCGGCCAGCTGCTCGGCCGTGGGGTCGTAGTTCACATGCGTGTCCACGAGGAAGACCTGGCGATCGGGCAACAGCAGCCCGTTCATGCACGCATAGGTGGCCACGCCGGCGCGCTTGCCGATCACCTGGTCGATGTACTGCAGGTGGTGGGCCGTATGGCCCCAGGTACCGGTGATCAGGCCATCCACCTCGCCCTTGTGCAGCAGCATGGAGCCGATCAGCGTCAGGCGGCGGCGCATCTCGATCTTGGCGATGGGCTCGGTGATGCCCTTGCGCTCGGTCATGCGGTGGTAGGTCTGCCAGAAGTCGCGGTAGCGCTCGTCATGCTCCACGTTGACCACGTCGTAGTCCACGCCTTCCTTCAGGCGCAGGCCGAACTTCTCGACGCGCTGAGCGATCACGGCGGGGCGGCCGATCAGCGTGGGGCGCGCGATGCGCTCGTCCACCACGATCTGCACGGCGCGCAGGATGCGCTCTTCCTCGCCCTCGGCATAGGCCACGCGCTTCTTGGCGGCCTTCTTGGCCGCCATGACGATGGGCTTCATCATCGTGCCCGAGGCGTAGACGAAGGTCTTCAGGTGCTCGCGGTAGGCATCCATGTCCTGGATGGGGCGCTGGGCCACGCCGGCCTCGGCGGCGGCCTGGGCCACGGCGGGCGCCACGATGAGCATCAGGCGCGGATCGAAGGGCTTGGGAATCAGGTATTCGGGGCCGAAGGACAGCTGCTGGCCCACATAGGCGGCGGCCACTTCTTCCGACTGCTCGGCCTGGGCCAGCGCGGCGATGGCATGCACGCAGGCGATTTCCATCGAGGTGGTGATGGTGGTGGCACCGCAGTCCAGCGCGCCGCGGAAGATGTAGGGGAAGCACAGGACGTTGTTGACCTGGTTCGGGTAGTCCGTGCGGCCCGTGGCGATGATGGCATCGTCGCGCACGGCCTTCACGTCTTCGGGCGTGATTTCGGGGTTGGGGTTGGCCAGGGCGAAGATGATGGGCTTGGCCGCCATCTTCCGGACCATGTCCTGCTTGAGCACATTGCCGGCGGACAGGCCCAGGAAGGCGTCGGCGTCCTCGATCACCTGGCCCAGCGTGCGCAGCTCGGTCTTCTGGGCGAACAGCGCCTTGTCGGGGTCCATCAGCTCGGTGCGGCCTTCGTAGACCACGCCGGCGATGTCGGTCACGAACACGTTCTCGCGCCTGAGGCCGATTTCCAGCAGCAGGTTCAGGCAGGCCAGGGCCGCGGCGCCGGCGCCCGAGGCGACCAGCTTGATCTCCTCGATCTTCTTGCCGGCGACCTTCAGCGCATTGACCATGGCGGCCGCCACGGTGATGGCCGTGCCGTGCTGGTCGTCGTGGAACACGGGAATGTTCATGCGCTTGCGCAGCTCGCGCTCCACGAAGAAGCACTCGGGAGCCTTGATGTCCTCGAGGTTGATGGCGCCGAAGGTGGGCTCCAGCGCGGCAATCACGTCGACCAGCTTCTGCGGGTCCTTCTCGTTGATCTCGATGTCGAACACGTCGACGCCGGCGAACTTCTTGAACAGCACGCCCTTGCCTTCCATCACCGGCTTGGAGGCCAGCGCGCCGATGTCGCCCAGGCCCAGCACCGCCGTGCCGTTGGAGATCACGGCCACGAGGTTGCCGCGGCTGGTGTACTTGAAGGCCGCTGCGGGGTCCTTGACGATTTCCTCGCAGGGCGCGGCCACGCCGGGGGAGTAGGCCAGGGCCAGGTCGTGCTGGTTGCCCATGGGCTTGGTGGCCGCGATGGCGACCTTGCCGGGCTTGGGGAACTGGTGGTATTCGAGGGCCGACTGGCGTAGCAGTTCGCGTTTATCGGTCAAAGTGGTTGCCTTGGTGTCGGACATCAGCGGTCTCCAGCTCGCAAAGTAGGCCATCCGCAGCGGGGTCTTGCATGGCAGCAACCAGGCCCCAGCGCCTCAGGCGCGCGCGGATGATAGGTATCGAATCGGCCATTGTAGGCCGAGCGCTATCAAAAAAAGAGGCATGGCAAGCTCGTGCGCCGGGTCAAACAGCTGTGACTCAGGGGCAAGAGTGATGCCGGGGCGCCGTGCAGATGGCCTCAGGGTGTGCATGCATCCTGGCGGAACAGCTGCTCGTAGGGCCGGCCGTTGACCTGCAGCAGCCGGCTGTCCTGCCATTGCGGCAGGGCCCGGGACGGCTCATAGCCTTGCAGCTGTGCGACCAGAAAGGGCAGCAAGGTGGTGCTGTGGCGCACCTGGCCCTGGTAGCCGGGCTCGAGCCAGCCCGGATGCTGCGCGCGGAAAGCTGCGTTGGCCCAGGAAAGCATGGGCACCTCGTAGGTGCTGCGGGTCACGCTGTGGTGGAAACCTTCCACGCAGGGCGGCGTGCTGAGCCCATGGTCCGACACGTAGAACAGCAGGCCGGGCAGGCGCGAGGCGCCGTCGAGCATGGCTATCCACTGCGCCAGCAGATCCGATGTATAGCGTATCGAGGCGTCGTACGGGTCCTCGCCCCGGTAGCGGGCCTTGGGGTAGCGCTTGTGCACATCCGGATGGCTGCCATAGGTGTGCAGCACGATGAGCTTGTACTCGGCGGGGTCCGCCAGCGCCCGGGCGAGCGGGGCCGTGAGCACTTCGTCATAGGCGCCGTTGCCCACCTTCTGGTACACGTCGGCCGAGCGGCGCAGCATCTGCGTATACAGGTCTTCGGACTTTTCGAAGAAGCGCGAATTGGAGAAGACAAAAGTCTTGAAGCCTGCATGCCGGGCCAGGTCCACGAAGGAGGGCGCCAGCGTCTGCAGGCTGGTGGCTGCGGACTGGCCGGTGAGGATGAAAGGCAGGGCCTTGGCCGTGGTCTGTCCGTTGGCCAGGAGCGCATGCACGCCCAGATGGGGTACGGAGCGCAGTGCGCTGTTGGTGTCTTCCTTCGTGTAGCCGAGCAGGGACCAGCGGTGGCTGCTGGCGCTCTCGCCGATGACCACCACCAGCGTGTGGGCCATGGGCTTGCCCGTTGCCGGCGAAGGCAGCTTCGGTGTGTAGAAGACGGACTGCGACAGCTCGCCAAAGCGCAGCGCGGCCACGCCCATCTGCATGGGATAGAAATGGCGCAGCTTGTGGGCATAGGCATAGGCGTTGTAATGCTGGACCATGCCGGTCAAGCCCAGGCCCAGCCACAGCACGGCGGGAAGCGCCCAGGCGGCCTGCGCCTTGCGCGTCATCGTCCAGCGCAGTCCCAGGCAATGGCGCCAGAGGTAGGCGGCGGCGGCCAGCGCGGCCGCCAGCCAGGCCAGGCATTGCAGGATCTGGGCGGCATCCAGGTTCTCGAAGAACTCCTGCGTCTCCTGCGCTTCCGTGCGCAGCAGCGTGGCCAGCGTGAACTCGTCGATCAGGCTGTGCAGAAAGCTGGCGTGCAGCATGTTGGCCGCGCCCACGGGCAGGAGCACGGCGCAGGCCGCACCCAGCCAGGTCCGCTTCATGGCCAGGGGGAAGAACACGAAGGCCGACAGCAGCGTATAGCCGGCCTCCTTCAGGCTGGGGTGGATGAGAAACGGCGGGGAAAAGAGCAGCACCCAGACCAGAAAATATCCAAGGTGCGCGCGTCGGCCAAAGTGCATTCCGGGTTTTGTGTCAAATTTTTTACAATTTTATGACCTGCCCCGGAGAGCAGCCTGGCGTTGGCCGCCGCAAGGCTGCGGGTCGCGGCGGGAAAGCCGTCATCAAAAACGGCTTTGGCGTCCGCCCAGCCAGCGCCGGCAGCTATGGAAAACGATGTGCAATGCATCGGGCGAGGTGCCAGTCCGCCTCAATCCGTGGCATGCAGCGCATCGCCCAGTGCGCCGACCAGGCGCTCGATCTCGGCCTTCTCGCTGATGAACGGTGGTGCCAGCTGGATGGTGTCGCCGCCGTAACGCACATAAAAGCCCATGTCCCAGCATTTCATGGCGATCTCGTAGGGACGCCTGGCGGGCTCGCCCGGCACGGATGCGATGGTCAAGCCTGCGGCCAGGCCGATATTGCGGATGTCCAGCACATGGCGCGCGCCCCGGAGGCTGTGCACGGCCTGCTCGAAGAACGGCGCCAGCGCCTGCACGCGGCCCGGGCCGTCTTCCTTCTCGAGCAGGTCGAGCGCCGCAATGCCCGCAGCGCAGGCCACGGGGTGGGCCGAGTAGGTATAGCCGTGGGCGAACTCCAGCATGTATTCGGGGCCGCCTGCCGCCATGAAGCTGTCGTAGATCTCGCCACGCACCACGCAGGCGCCCAGCGGCTGGGCGCCGTTGGTCACCTGCTTGGCGATGTTCATGATGTCGGGCGCCACGCCGAAGGCCTCGGCAGCCGTCATGGCGCCCAGGCGGCCGAACCCCGTGATGACCTCGTCGAAGATCAGCAGGATGTCGTGCTGGGTGCAAATCTCGCGCAGGCGCTGCAGATAGCCTGCCGGCGGGATCACCACGCCGCCCGAGCCCGACATGGGTTCGACGATGACGGCGGCGATGTTGCTCGCGTCATGCAGGGCGATGATGTCCAGCAGCCGGTCGGCCAGCGCGCGGCCGTCCGCCTGGGGCATGCCCCGGCAGAACGAGCCCATGGGCGGCTGCGTATGGGGCAGGTGGTCGGCCTCCACGCCCTGGCCGAACATCTTGCGGTTGCCGCCCATGCCGCCCACGGAGATGCCGCCGAAGTTCACGCCGTGATAGCCTTTCTCGCGGCCGATCAGCCGCGTCTTCGTGCCCAGGCCCTTGGTGCGCCAGTAGGCGCGCGCCATCTTGAGCGAGGTGTCCGCCGCCTCCGAGCCCGAGCCCGTGAAGAACACATGCGACAGCCCTTCGGGCATCAGGCTTTTGATCCTGTTGGCCAGCGCGAACGAGGCCGGATGGCCGAACTGGAAGGCCGGGGCATAGTCCAGCTGCTGGGCTGCCTTGCCGATGGCCTCGGCGATTTCGCGCCGGCCGTGGCCCAGGCCCGTGCACCACAGGCCCGAGAGGCCGTCGAAGATCCTGCGGCCGTCCGCGTCGGTGTAATAGGCGCCCTGGGCGCCGGTGATCATGCGCGGCCTGGCCTTGAAATTGCGGTTGCCGGTGAACGGCATCCAGTGGGCGTCCAGCCACCGGGCGTCCGGCTGGCGATCGGCGGCAACGGCTTGGGTGCGGATATCGCGGTTATCGGCAATGTGCATGAAAGCTCCTGGCAGATCCGGGAAAGATCGTCCCCGAGGGGGCGTGAACAGGCATTGTTGGCCCCGGCCTGCATTTGGGAAATAGCCGCAAACCCATGGCTTGCCGGCCGGCCGCTTTGGACGGAAGAGGGCGCGAAATGCAGGGCTGCCTTGTTTTTGGGCGATCTGCGCCTGCAGACTGTCAATCTCGGGCCTTGGCTTGCTGGGAGATGCCTGCAGCAATATCTCTTGGCGCTGCAGGATTTCCAGGTTTGCAACGGCTTGTGCCCAGGCTTGCGAAGAGGAAGCAAACAGGCTTATCCACAGAATTTCTACATGCTTTCATGTTCCCTGGGCAGCCAGCGCCGCCAGGGTTTGCACAAGCCAGGAGCCGAAGTCCCGGGTGGACGGAATGTTGTCGGGCGTGGGCATGGGGCTCTCCTGCTCAGGCCATGCCGACCGCCGCGGCCTGGCGGCCCGCACGCTTGCGCAGGCTGCGCTCCCAGGCCTTTTCGTGGAAGAAGAAGGCCACGGCCTGGACGGTGGGCTCCAGCAGGCTCAAGGTCAGCGATGCCCACAGATTGCCGGTGACCGCATACGCCACGCAGGCCGCAACGGTGATGTGGATGCAGTAGTAGCTGCCGGTCTTGGCCAGCGTGGTCTGGTGCTTGCGCAATGTCTGAAGCATTCGGCTCATGGTGTTCTCCTGATGCGATGACTCCATGGTAGGGACAGGATGTCGAAACATCCAATTGAGAATCATTACCATTGCAATAGTCGCCGCAGCCGGAAAGGGCATGGCTGCAGGTTTTATGCGTTTCCGAAGAAAATGGCCTTGAGCGCTTGTGCATCAAGCGCAAGCAGCTATTGAATTGATTGCGGAGAAAGCAATGTTGCCAAGCCGGCCGCAAGGCCTGCCGATTTCGGGTTTTCAACTGCGGCCTTTGCGGCTCGGGGATGTGGATGCCGTGCTGCGTATCCAGGCGCAGTGCTATGGCGCGGATTTCGGCGAGCCGCGCCAGGTCTTCGTGCAGCGGCTGCAATCGCCGGTCCATTGTTCCTGGGCGGCCGTGCAGGCGGACGCCGTGGTCGCCTACCTGGCCGCCTATTGGTCACTGCCCGGCGTCATCACTCCGCTTCATGGTGGCTTTTCCAGTTATGAAGATGCCAACGTGCTTTATTTGCACGATATGGCGGTTTCTCCGGCGGTGGCGGGCCAGGGCGTGGCCGGTGCTTTGCTTCAGGCTGCCCGGTCCCTGGCCCGGCAACGCGGCATACGCCATACGGCACTGGTCTCGGTGCAAGGCTCGCAACCTTACTGGGAGCGCCAGGGCTATGCGGTGGCGGCCGTGGCCGATGCTGCGCAGCAGCAACACCTGGCCTCTTATGGGGACGATGCCGTCTACATGGTAGGACAAGTCTGACGGAGCGTCCGAACGAGATAGGGATAATGCCGGCCATGCCCAATCGCTGGAAACCCAATGTGACCGTCTCGGCCATCATCGAACGTGATGGCCGGTTTTTGTTGGTGGAAGAGAACACGGCGGATGGGCTGCGCCTGAACATGCCGGCAGGCCACCTGGACCCGGCCGAGACGCCGATCGAGGCCTGCGTGCGCGAGGTGATGGAGGAAACCGCCTACCACTTCAAGCCCACGGCGCTGGTGGGCATCTACATGAACCGCTTCGTGCGCACGCGCACGGGTTCGGACATCACCTATATGCGCTTTGCCTTCACGGGCGAGCTGGGCGCGCACGAGGCCGGCCGCAAGCTCGACGACGGCGTGGTGCGCAGCGTCTGGCTGACGTTGGAGGAGCTCCAGGCCAGTGCCCATCTGCACCGCAGCCCCATCGTGCTGCAGTCCGTGGGCGACTACCTGGCCGGCCAGCGCTTCGACCTCGGCCTGATCCATGCCGATGCCAGCATCTACCACGCGCCAGCGCCTACGGCGCCCGTGCCCGCCGGCGCGCCGGCCACGCTCGACGAAGTGCTGGCCCATGCCTCATGACGGCCTGATGCTGCAGTTTTGATTGCGGCCGGCGCCGACGCCCGGGCACAATCGCTGCAATGTCCATTGCCAGCCTCCTCCGACTGATCTCCCTGGCCGCCCTGTGGGGCGGCAGCTTTTTGTTCATGCGTGTGGCCGTGCCGCACCTGGGAGCCGTTCCGGCGGCCGTGGGACGCGGGCTGTTTTCCTCGCTGGGGCTGGCGGTGGCGCTGGGCTGCATGGGCTACCGGCCGCGCTGGGGACGCTACCTGTGGCCTTTGCTGCTGCTGGGAGTGATCAATTCGGGCATCCCCTTCCTCATGTATGCGCTGGCGGCGCAGGTGCTGCCTTCGGGCTATAGCGCCATCTTCAACGCCACCACGCCGCTCATGGCCGTCATCGTGGGCGCGCTGGTATTCGGGGAAGGCATCACGGCGGCGCGGATAGCCGGCGTGGTGCTGGGCATGGGCGGCGTCGCCGTGCTGGCGCAGGCCGGACCGCTGGAGCTGACGCCGGCCGTGCTGGGCGGCATGGCGGCATGCTTTGCCGCGACGGTCTGCTATGCGTTCTCCAGCTTCCTGACCTTGAGGCTGGCCGGCGCCAAGGCCGCCGTGGACATGCGCGCGGCCGTCTTCATCAGCCAGCTGGGAGCGCTCATGGTCCTGGTTCCGGGCCTCGCGGTGGCCTGGCTGCTGGACCCCGGCCTGGCCGCGAAGGTTGCGCAGGCACCCTGGCTGGCCTGGGGCAACGTGGCGCTGCTGGGCCTGCTGAGCACGGCGCTGGCCTATGTGCTGTATTTCCGCCTGATCGCCGACGAAGGCCCGCACAAGGCGCTGACCGTGACCTTCATCGTGCCGGTGTTTGCCGTGCTCTGGGGCTGGGCGCTGCTGGACGAGCCGCTGAGCGCCGCGCATGCCATCGGCGGCGGGCTGATTGCGCTGTCGCTGTGGATCGTGCTGCGGCCCAAGGCGCATTGAACCGCATTCACCACGCGGCGGGCAGGCGCCGCTGCAGCAGTTCCAGAAACGACTGCGCCGCATGCGGCAGCGTGCGGCCGGCCAGGGTCTGCACCTCGATGTCGCGCAGGTCCATGCCGCGGTCGCTGAGCGGCACGGCCGCGAGGGCACCCGTGGCCACCATGTCGCGTGCGGCGATCTCGCTGGCCACGGCCACCGCTGCGCCCTGGGCCGCGAAGTTCAGCAGCGTCTTGCCGTGATTGCTCTCCAGCGCCGGCACCAGCATCAGCCCCTGGCGGCTGCAGGCTGCGTCCAGCAACTGGCGCACCGCCGTGCTCGGCGGCGGCAGGGCCAGGGGATGGCGTACCAGCCTGGCCAGCGCCACGCTGCGTTCCTGGGCCAGCGCATGGCCGGGCGCCACCAGGGCCAGCACGGGCGCCGCCACGCGGCAGGCGACGGCAATGCCGGGCTCTGGCACCCGGCTGAAGCACAGGCCGATGTCGGCCGTGCCGGCACGCACGGCATCGGAAACCTCGGGCGTGGGCAGCACGGTCACCTCGAAAACGATGCCCGCATGCTCGCGCTGGAAGGCCGCGCACAGGCGCGGCAGGAATTCGCTGGCAAAGGCGTCGGAGCTGGCAATGCGCACCTTGCCGCTGCGCAGGCCCTGCAGGGCCTGGATTTCGCCCAGGGCACGCTCGGCATCCAGGCCTGCGCGGCGCGCGTGGTCGGCCAGGATCTCTCCGGCGGCATTGAGCACCATGCCGCGCGGATGGCGCTCGAAAAGCGGCGTGCCCAGCCGCGCCTCCAGCGCCGCGATCTGGCGGCTGATGGCCGAGGCCGCCACATGCAGCCGGGCCGAGGCTTCGGTCAGCGAGCCGCATTGCGCGACTTCATGGAAGTAGCGCAATGCGGTGTCTTGCAGCAGCAGGTGGCGCGGATCGGGCATGGCAGCGAATGGAAGAGGCTCCCATTGTGCTCGGTTTGCCGTTGCGGCAAGGATGGCTTGCAAATTTGCCGATGGCGGCAAACGCGTCCGTTTTCTAAGATGGCCTGTTCCAGTGCCGCCCGGCTGCGGCCATCCGATTCGCCAACCCGCCATCTCACCAGGAGTGTTGCCATGACGGCACGGTCTGCTATTTCATCTTCGCGTCGCCAGTGGATTCAGGCCGCCGCGGTCCTGGCCGGTGGCCTGCTGGCCCAGGCGTCGGTACCGGCCCAGGCCCAGGGCGAAGCCCCCTGGCCCAGCCGCCCGGTGCGGGTGGTCGTGCCCTTTCCGCCCAGCGGCGCGACCGACCTGGTGGCGCGCGTGATCGCGCAGCGCGTGTCGCAGGAGCTGGGCCAGCAGCTGGTCATCGACAACAAGCCCGGCGCCGGCGGCACCATCGGCGCGGCCGAGGCCGCCAAGGCCGCGCCCGACGGCTACACGCTGCTGTTCACCACCAGCAGCACGCACGCCATCTCGCCGCACCTGATGCCCCGGCTGAGCTACAAGGCCGACAAGGACTTCACCCCCATCGCCCACATGGCCGACGCCGCCAGCGTGCTGCTGGTCACGCCGTCGCTGCCGGTCCGGAGCGTGGCCGAGCTGATCGCCTACGCCAAGGCCCACCCGGGCCAGCTCAACTACGCCAGCAGCGGCAACGGCACCATCGTGCACCTGAACACCGCCGCCTTTGCTGCGCAGGCGGGCATCCGGCTCACCCATGTGCCCTACAAGGGCACGGCCCAGTCCATCACCGACCTGGCCGCGGGCCAGGTGCACCTGCTGTTCGACTCCATTCCCACCGGCATGCCTCATGTGGCCAGCGGCCGCCTGCGCGCCCTGGCCGTCACGGGCGACAAGCGCAGCGCGCTCGCGCCCAACCTGCCCACGGTGGCCGAGTCGGGGCTGCCCGGCTATTCCTCGGTCACCTGGTTCGGCGTCTACGGCCCGGCCGGCATGAAGCCCGAGCTGGTGGAGCGGATCAACCAGGCCTTCAACCAGGCCGTCCGGAACCCGGAGGTGATCGCCAGCCTGGCCAAGCAGGGCGTGGAGCCGGCCAAGGCGCAGACGCCGAAGGAATTCGCGGCGATGGTGAAGGCCGACAGCGCGCGCTGGGCCAAGGTCATCAAGGACAACCACATCACATTGGAATAAAGCACCCCTGAGCCGCTTCGCGTCTTCCCCCTGGCCGGGCGCCCCTCTCTCGCTGCGCGGGAGGGGGACCACGCCCTCGCTGCGGGGCGGCGCGGCCGGCGTAGGCCCTTGCTCGGCGTGCGTCGATGGGGCGCGCCAGTTTTAAGCGCGGCGCTCATGAATCACTGATCGGACTTAGATATGACAAACCTCATCAAGGACTGGACGCTTCCCTATGCCTCGCACCGCTCGCCGGTGCTGGGCCGCAACGTGGTCAGCACCTCGCAGCCGCTGGCCGCGCAGGCCGGCCTCTCCATGCTGCAGGCCGGCGGCAACGCCGTGGACGCGGCGCTGGCCGCGGCGATGACGCTCACCGTGGTCGAGCCCACGGGCTGCGGCATCGGCAGCGACGGCTTCGCCATCGTCTGGGACGGCCAGGAGCTGCACGGCCTCAACGCCTCGGGCCGCTCGCCCGCGGGCTGGACGCCCGAATACTTCGCCCAACTGGGCGGCATCCCGGAGAAGGGCTGGAACGCCGTGACCGTGCCCGGCGCCGTATCGGCCTGGGTGGCGCTGTCCCAGCGCTTCGGCAAGCTGCCCTTCGCGCAGGTGGCCCAGCCTGCGATCGACTATGCGCGCCACGGTTTCGCGGTCTCGCCCACCATCGCCACGCTGTGGGAGCTGGGCGGCAAGAAGCTCGGCGACCAGCCCGGCTTTGCCGAGTGCTTCCTGCCCGGCGGCCGCGCGCCCCGGGCCGGCGAAGTGTTCAGGAGCGAAGCCCACGCGCGCACGCTGGAAGAGATCGCCGCCACCATGGGCGAGTCCTTCTACCGCGGCGCGCTGGCGCAGAAGATCGCCGCGCATTCGCGCGCCTGCGGCGGCGTGATGACCGAGGAAGACCTGGCCGCGCACCAGGCCGACTGGGTGGGCACGGTATCGCAGAAGTTCGGCGACTCGGTGATCCACGAGATCCCGCCCAACGGCCAGGGCATTGCCGCGCTGATGGCGCTGGGCATGCTTGACGAGCTGGACGTCGGCGCGCAGCCGCTCGATGGCGTGGACTGCGTGCACCTGCAGATCGAGGCCATGAAGCTGGCCTTTGCCGACCTGCACCAGTACAACGCCGACATCGACCACATGCGCGTCGTCCCGGCGCAGCTGCTGGACCGCGGCTATCTACGCGAGCGCGCCCGGCTCATAGACCCCGAGAAGGCGGGCACACCCGGCTGCGGCGCGCCCCGGCCCGGCGGCACGGTCTACCTGGCGGCGGCCGATGCCAGCGGCATGATGGTCTCGTTCATCCAGTCCAACTACATGGGCTTCGGCTCGGGCGTGGTCGTGCCGGGCACGGGCATCAGCCTGCAGAACCGCGGCCACGGCTTCACCGTCGAGGCCGGCCATGCCAACCAGGTCGGTCCGCGCAAGCGCCCCTCGCACACCATCATCCCGGCCTTTGCGATGAACGCCGACGGCACGCCGCAAATGGCCTTCGGCGTGATGGGCGGCCCCATGCAAAGCCAGGGCCACCTGCAGATGGCCCTGCGCGTGCTGCGCTACGGCCAGAACCCGCAGGCCGCGGCCGATGCGCCGCGCTGGCGCGTGACCGGCGGCAAGGGCGTGGCCGTGGAGCCGGCCTTCGATGCCGCCGTGGTCGAGCAGCTGCGCGCGCGCGGCCACGAAGTCACCGTCGAGGCCGGCCATGGCGTGTTCGCCTTTGGCGGCGCCCAGCTGGTGCTGCGCGACGGCGACCATTACATCGCGGGCTCCGATCCGCGCAAGGACGGCTGCGCAGTGGGGTATTGATCCCCCCTGAGCCGCTGCGCGGCTTCCCCCAGAGGGGGACGACGGCCTCGCTGCGGGGCGGCGCGGCCGGCGAGGCCCTTGCTTGCCGTCCCTGGCTTGGGCTCTGCCTGTTTTGGCTGCGTTGTCACAAAAGCTGCGCGTTCTGCGTCTAAGGCTTGAGGCCTGTCACACTGGGTGGCAGGCCCCTGGCCTATTTGCAGGAGACATCACGTGAGCCCCACTTCCCACGCTGCGCCGTCCGCCGATGCGGGACTGCAGGAATTCCAGCGCCATCGCCCGCGCCTGTTCGGGCTGGCCTATCGCATGCTGGGCCAGCGGGCCGAGGCCGAGGACGTGGTGCAGGACGTCTGGCTGCGCTGGCAGGACAGCGGGCGCGCCGCCATCGTCCAGCCCGAGGCCTGGCTGGTGACCACGGCCACGCGGCTGGCCATCGACCGGCTGCGGCGCCTGCGCGTGGAGCGCGAGCATTACGCGGGCTTCTGGCTGCCCGAGCCGCTGGTCCAGCCCTGGACCGAGGCGGCGCCGTCGTCCGAGGAATTGCTGGAGCGGGCCCACGATGTCTCCACCGCGCTGCTGTTCGTGCTTGAGCAGCTCACGCCCGAGGAGCGCGCGGCCTTTTTGCTGCGCGAGGTCTTCGATGCCGACTACGCCGAAGTGGCCCAGGCCCTGGGCCGCAGCGAGGCCGCCTGCCGCCAGCTCGTGCACCGCGCGCGGGCCCATGTGAAGGCCGGGCGCCCGCGCTTCGACGCGCCTGCCGAGGCGCATGCCGAGCTGCTGCGCCGCTTTGCCCAGGCCGTGCAGGGCGGCGATCTGGCGCAGATCCAGGCGCTGTTCGCCCCCGATGCCGCGCTGATCAGCGACGGCGGCGGCAAGGTCCCGTCCTTTGGCCGCGTGCTCGAGACCGGGCGCCGCCTGGCGCTGCTGTACTTCGCCACGGCCCGCCGCCTGCGCCGCGACGGCCAGGTCCAGACCCTGCACCTGGTGCGCGTCAACGGCCTGCCGGGCCTGCTGCGCTGCGTGGACGGCCAGGTGGAGTCGGTGCAGACCCTGCTGGTCGAGAACGGGCTCGTCCAGCGGGTCTACACGCTGCGCAACCCCGACAAGCTGGCCGGCGTGGCGGTGCCGGCTGCCCAGCCCATCGGTCTTCAGTAACGATAGCTTCTGCCGCTTGCCGGGCGGTCATTTCGGGAGTATTTCTCCATGAATGCCGCATGAAGTCGGCGCAGGCAGCTATGTTTTTTTGAGTGTGTCACAGAACTGCGGCCTCCTGCGTCTAAGAGGCAAGGGCCGGCCATCGGGGCGGGCCTGCATCAACCCAGGAGTATCCGCATGTCCGATATCGCCAACCCCATTGCCATTCCCGCACCGCGCCTGGACTTCCGCGCGCTGGCGCCCGAACTCTACAAGGCCCAGGGCGGCATCAACGCGCTGCTGGCGCGCTCCAGCCTGGGCGTGCAGCTGCTCGAGCTGGTCTACCTGCGCGTCTCGCAGATCAACGGCTGCGCCTTCTGCGTGGACATGCACGTGCGCGAGCTGCTGTCGCGCGGCGAGGACCTGCAGCGCATCAACAGCGTGGTGACCTGGCGCGAGGTGGACTTCTTCGACATGCGCGAGCGCGCCGCGCTGAACTGGGCCGAGCGCTGCACGCGGCTGAGTCAGGCCCATCCCGGTCAGCAGGACTTCGACGTGCTGCGCCCGCACTTCAGCGAACGTGAGATCGTGGAGCTGAGCTACGCCATCGGCTGCATCAATGTCTGGAACCGCCTGTGCGTGGGCTTTGCCGCGCCGGTGGAGAAAAAATCCATCACCCCCTGAGCCGCTGCGCGGCTTCCCCCGTGGCACGGCGCCCTCTCTCGCTTCGCGGGCGGGGGGACGACGGCTTCGCTGCGGGGCGGTGCGGCCGGCGAGGCCCTTGCTCGCCGTCCCTGACCTGGATCGCTGAAGATCCTTGCGTTGCGCTATCGGCGCGAGTGGCTTTGAGCCTCAGTTCTGGGTGATCTTGCGTTCCTTCACCACCTTGCCCCACTGCTCGTATTCCTTCTTCATGAATGCTGCGAACTCGGCGCGCGTGGTGGGCTGGGGCGTGAGGCCGTGGATCTTCAGCGCATCGGCCACCGCGGGATCCTGGAGCACCTTGACGATCTCCTTGTTCCAGCGATCCAGCATGGGCGCGGGCGTCTTGCCGGGCGCGACGAAGGCATACCAGTTCAGCGCCTCGAAGCCCGGATAGCCGGCCTCGGCCACCGTGGGAATATTGGGCATGTAGGCGGGCCGGGTCAGGCCCGTGGTGGCCAGCGGAATCAGCTTGCCGGTCTCGATGTGCGGCAGGGCCGTAGGCGGGGCGGCGAAGTAGGAGGTCACGCGCTCGCCCAGCAGGTCCTGCAGCGCCGGCGCACCGCCCTTGTAGGGCACGTGCACCATCTCCACGCCGGCGCGCTGGTTGAACAGCTCGCCGGCCAGGTGCGAGGCCGAGCCCGCGCCCGTGGAGGCATAGTCCACGCTGCCGGGCGCCTTCTTGGCCTTGGCCACGAATTCGGCCAGCGTCTTCACGCCCGCGCCCTTGTGCACCACCAGCACGTTGGGAAAGTTCACGCCGCCCGAGATGGGCGCCAGATCGGTGAAGGGGTTGTAGCCCACCTTCATGATGTGGGGCGCAATCGTCAGCGGACCGACCGAGCCGAACAGCAGCACCGAGCCGTCGGCCGGCGCCTTGGCCACGTACTGGTGGGCGATGTTGCCGCCCGCACCGCCGCGGTTGTCCACCACCACGGTCTGGCCGATGTTCTCGCCCAGCTTCTTGGCGATCAGGCGCGCGGCCGCATCGGCGGCGCCGCCGGCCGCGAAGCCCACCACCAGGGTCACCGGTTTGTTGGGCGGAAAGTCCTGGGCCTGCGCGGGAGCGGCAAGAGCCAGCGAAGTGGCGGCCAGCAGGGTGGCCTGGAGCAGGGTGCGTTTTTTCATGACAAGTCTCCTGGTTAGAGAAATTGAGCTGGAGCCCTTGTGGTGCAAGCGCTGCCAGCTCTCTTTTTGGATGCGCAATCAATCCGCGCCCAGGCCGATGGGGCTGGGCTGGCGCTTTTCGGTGTTGTGGCGCAAAAGCGCCGCGGTGCGGAACACGCCGTGGGCGAACTTGCCGTAGGGCAGGGTGGCGAACAGCGCGATCACCGCGCCCAGGTGCAGGCACAGCAGCAGGGCCAGGGCGGGCGTGGCGCGGCCCAGCCACAGCGCCATGCCGCTGGCCGCGACCAGGAACAGCAGCGCGATGAAGCCCAGGTCCATGGGCTTTTGCCGCGCGTCGCCGTGCAGCGGGTGGCGGCTGCGGTTCAGATGCCACAGGCCGGCCGTGCCCGCCATCAGGCCCAGGCCGCCCAGCGCGCCGAGGACCTTGGGCAGGCTGGGCAGCTCGTAGGGCGCGGCCCAGCCGAACGCATAGTGGTAGACCGTACCCAGCGCCGTGGCGGCAAAGCACAGCAGGAAGCCGTAGAAGGTCAGGTGGTGGAAACGGCGGCGCTTGAGCGTGTATTCGTCATCCTCGTTGTGGCAGCCCTCGCCGTGGCCGCCGTCCAGGTACTTCAGGCGCAGCACGTCCTGCGTGGCCTCGGCCGCCGCGGGCGCGCTCACGTCCACGCCGCTGGTGGCGGGCTTCACGTCCTTCCAGAAGCGGCGCACGCCCATGAAGAGCGCAAACACCACGAACAGGAACACCGGCGCGAAGATGCCCACCAGCAGGTTGTGCGGGAACAGGTGGTAGAAGTTGTTGCCCAGCTCGCCGCTCCACAGGCGTGCCTCGCCGCCGCGCAGGGCCACGGCCAGCGCGAGGAACAGGAACAGGCCGGCCGCCAGGGCCAGCGACAGCGTCAGGCCGTTCTTCTGGTAGAGCCTGCCCAGTGCCGGGGGCCAGGCGTAGTCGGCATAGGTCTGGCCGCGCACCGTGGCCATGGCCTGGGGGATGTTGATGCCGAATTCGTGCGGCGGCGCGTACTGGCAGGCGTGCAGGCAGGCGCCGCAGTTGTGGCACAGGTTGGCCAGGTAGTGCACGTCGGCCTTGCCGAATTCCAGCCGGCGCGTCATGGCCGGGAACACGGCGCAAAAGCCTTCGCAGTAGCGGCAGGCGTTGCAGATCTGCAGGGTGCGCGCCACCTCGGTCTCGGCTGCCGTTTCGGTGGCCGCGGGGAGGATGGGGATGATCTTGCCGGTCGCCAGGGACTGGGCCTCCTGGCCCAGGGCTTGCAGGGATGGGATGCTCATGGGTATCAGACCTCGTCGTTGACGGCGCCGCGCGCGGCGGGCTTGCCGGTGGCGGCCAGGGCCGCGTTGCGTCCGGCGATGCGGCCGAAGGCTGTGCCGATCGACATGCCCACGCCGGCCGTATAGCCCTTGCCCAGCACGTTGCCGGCCATCATTTCGCCGGCCACGAACAGGTTGGCGCTAGGCCGGCCGGCAAAGCGCACGGCGGCCGTGTCGTCGGTCTCCAGGCCCAGGTAGGTGAAGGTCACGCCGGGGCGCAGCGCATAGCCGTAATAGGGTGCGGTGTCGATGGGGCGCGCCCAATGCGTCTTGGCGGGCGCCACGCCCTCGGTATGGCAGTCGTCCAGCGCCGTATGGTCGAAGTGGCCGACCCTGCAGCCGCCGTTGTAGGCATCGAGGGTCTGCATGAAGCGATCCACGTCCAGGCCGAGCTTCTGCGCAAGTTCGGGCAGCGAATCGGCCTTGACGCCCGGAAACACCGGCGGCATGAAGCGGCCGATGGCCTTGCTGTCGATGATGGAGTAGGCGATCTGCCCCGGCTGCTGGGCCACCAGGCGGCCCCAGATGGCGTAGCGCTTGGGCCAGAAATCCTCGCCCTCGTCGTAGAAACGCTCGGCTTCGCGGTTGACCACCACGCCCAGCGAGACGCAGTCGATGCGCGTGCAGATTCCGCCGTCGTACAGCGGCGCGCGCGCATCGATGGCCACCATGTGCGCCTGGGTCGGGTCGCCGATGCCGTCGGCCTGCTGCTCCTGCAGCATGTGGCGGAGCAACGTTCCCTGGTTGTAGGCCGTGCCGCGGATCAGGAAGTTGTCCGAGGGCCATTCGCCGCGCTCGTTCTGTCCCCAGGCTTCGCGCAGCCATTCGCGGTTGGATTCGAAGCCGCCCGCGGCCAGCACGCAGCTTCTGGCGGTGATGCGCTGTTCGCCCACCCAGGCGGCCTGGAAGCGGCCGTTCTCGATCTCCAGGCGCTGAACGGGCGAGTCGTAGCGCACCTGCACGCCCAGCGCCTCGGCGCTGCGGTAGTAGGCGTTGACCAGGGCCTTGCCGCCGCCCATGAAGAAGGCATTGGTGCGCGCCACGTGCAGCGCGCCCGACAGCGGCGGCTGGAAGTGCACGCCATGGCGGCGCATCCAGTTGCGGCAGGTGGACGAGGCGCGGATCACCAGGCGCGCCAGGTGCTCGTTGGTGATGCCGCCGGTCACCTTGAGCAGGTCCTGCCAGAACTCCTCCTCGGGATAGGCCTCGACCAGCACGTCCTGCGGCGCGTCGTGCATGCAGCGCAGGTTGCGGGTGTGGGCCGAATTGCCGCCGCGCCAGGCGCGCGGCGCGGATTCCAGCAGCAGCACGCTGCTGCCTGCCTCGCGCGCCATCAGCGCGGCGCACAGCGCGGCATTGCCGCCACCGATGACCAGCACATCGGTGTCGTAGGTTTCTGTTTTCATGATGGGTTGCCGGCGGCATGGGGACCGTGGCGGTTCAACGTGGGGGATTGGCGTTGAACTGTAGAAAGCGCCGCCGCCGCTGTGCAGCGGTTGCCGGGCATGGGGGTATCACGCCAAGTGATGGCTCATTCCATTTCTTAATCAAACGATTACTTTGTCGGCTTCGCTTGTCGTGCGTCTGCACTGCCTGCGCTTCGCCTGCGCGTACTCCTTTGATCGAGAAACGGAGTCAGTCCGTCAGCGTGGCGCCCATCCAGGCGCCGGACTGCACCAGCCGCCGGGTGCAATCGAGCAGCACCACGCGCGCGGCCAGCGCGGCGGGCGACAGCTCGTCGTCCGACAGGCTGCACAGCGCGGCATTGCGCCGCACCTGGTCGTCGGCGATCTCGGACCATTGGAAGCGCTGTGCCGCATCCTTGTACATGGCGACGGCCGACCAGGGCTGGACCGTGGCGCCCAGGCCCGCATCCACGGCTTCCATCAGCAGCGGCAGGGAATCGATCTCCATGGCCAGCCGGGGCTGGAAGCCCGCATGGGTGAACGAGGCCATGATGGAGCTGCGCAGGCCGTGGCTGCCCGAGGGCAGGATCAGCGGCACCTGCTGCAGCTGCTCCAGGCCGGCGGGTTGGGCATGGCGGATCTGCGGCGCCACGGGCTGCTGGCGGGACTGGATCAGGAACAGCCGCTCCTCCAGCAGCGGCATCACGCTCCAGCGGCGCGCGTTGTGGCTGTCGAACAGGATGGCCAGATCCAGCTGGCGGGCGTTGAGCAGGCCCGTCAGATGGCCGGACAGCGCGGACACCATGTGCAGCCGCACCTCGGGGTAGCGCTCGCGCATGGCCCGCATCAGCGGCAGGCCCAGCACCGAGGCGATGGTGGGCGACAGCCCCATGCTCACGGCGCCCGACAGCCGCGCCTGCTGGGCCGCGTGCACGGCCTGCTCGGCATGGCGCAGCGTGAGCTGGGCCTCGTGGAAGAAGGCCTGCCCGGCTTCGGTCGGGATGACGCCGCGCGGCGTGCGCTGCAGCAGGCGTGTGGACAGTTCGGATTCCAGGCGGCTGATCTGCTGGCTCAGCGCCGACTGGACCATGTCCAGGTCCAGCGCGGCACGGCTCATGGAGCCCAGTTCGACAATCCGTACAAAGTAGCGCAGCTGGCGCAGTTCCATCTGAAAACCTCGCGAAATCCTCACGCCCGCAGCTGTTTGCGGGCGCTGGGATAATCGCACACCTATGAACAAGCACCGTGTCGTGGTGGGCCTGTCCGGCGGTGTGGACTCCGCCGTCACCGCCTATCTTCTCAAGCAGCAAGGCCATGAAGTGGTCGGCATCTTCATGAAAAACTGGGAGGATGACGACGACAGCGAGTACTGCTCGTCCAACATCGACTTCGTGGACGCGGCCGCCGTGGCCGACGTGATCGGCATCGAGATCGAGCACGTCAACTTCGCGGCCGAGTACAAGGACCGGGTGTTTGCCGAATTCCTGCGCGAATACCAGGCCGGCCGCACGCCCAACCCCGACGTGCTGTGCAATGCCGAAATCAAGTTCAAGGCCTTCCTGGACCACGCCATGCGCCTGGGCGCCGAGAAGATCGCCACCGGCCATTACGCGCGCGTGCGCCAGAACCCCGAAACCCGGCTGTTCGAGCTGCTCAAGGGCCTGGACCCGTCCAAGGACCAGAGTTACTTCCTGCACCGCCTGAACCAGGCCCAGCTGTCCAGGGCCATGTTCCCCGTGGGCGAGCTGCACAAGACCGAGGTGCGCCGCATCGCCGAGGAAATCGGCCTGCCCAACGCCAGGAAAAAGGATTCGACCGGAATCTGCTTCATCGGCGAGCGGCCCTTCCGGGAGTTCCTCAACCGCTACATCAGCAAGGAGCCCGGCCCCATCCTCGACGACCGCAACCGCAAGCTGGGCCGCCACGTGGGCCTGAGTTTCTACACCCTGGGCCAGCGCTCGGGCCTGGGCATAGGCGGGGTAAAGGAAAAAGGCGCGGCACGCGGCGCCGGCGACCATGCACCCTGGTTCGTGGCGCGCAAGGAGCTGGACCGCAACGTGCTGCGCGTGGTGCAGGGCCACGACCACCCCTGGCTGCTGTCGCATGCGCTGCGGGCCGACCAGATCAGCTGGGTGGCCGGCCATGCGCCGGCCGAAGGCAAGACCTATGGTTCCAAGACCCGCTATCGCCAGCCCGATTCGCCGGCGCTGATCTCCGGGGCGACGGCCGACGGGTTTCGCCTGGACTTCCCCGAAGCCCAGTGGGCCGTGACGCCGGGCCAGTCGGCCGTGCTCTACGACGGCGATGTCTGCCTGGGCGGCGGCATCATCGCGCAGGTGGACCCGCAGGAGCGGGGCGTTTCCTGACGAAGCCGCCGCAGAAAAGAAAAAGCGAAGCATCTGCTTCGCTTTTTTTCGATGGCTGGCAGCCCCGGGGATCAGAACGGAATATCGTCGTCCATATCGTCGAAGCCCGAAGCCGCGCGCTGGGGCGGCGGGGCCATGGGAGCCGGAGCCGGACGGGCGGCAGGCGCGGCGGGGCGTGCTGCTGCAGGCGCAGGGGCGCGGCGCGGCGCTTCGTAGCTGCTTTCGCCGTAGCCTTCGTCGCCATAGCCGCCTTGCTGCTGGCCGCCGCCCTGGCGGCTGCCCAGCATCTGCATGGTGTCGGCGCGGATTTCGGTGGCGTAGCGCTCCTGGCCCGTGGCCTGGTCGGTCCACTTGCGGGTGCGCAGGCTGCCTTCCACGTAGACCTGGCTGCCCTTGCGCAGGTACTGGCCCACGATCTCGGCCAGCTTGCCATTGAACACCACGCGGTGCCACTCGGTGGCTTCGCGGTTTTCGCCGGTGTTCTTGTCGCGCCAGCGGTCGGTCGTGGCGATGGTCACGTTGGCCACCTGGTCGCCGCTGGGAAAGGTACGCATTTCGGGGTCGCGCCCCAGGTTGCCGACGATGATGACTTTGTTGACGGATGCCATAAATATGTGCCTTTACTGAAAGTGGGCCGGGAAATTAGAACGTGCTCACGTTCTATGGAAAGGTCCCGGACCAATGGAATGCGCATTTTGCCCCAAGCGGGCAAGGCAGGGTGTGAGATTTCCCCGGTTATCCATGCCGGCCCACGGGGCGCAGCGGCCAGGTCACGATCAGCCACAGCGCGGCCAGCACGGCCGTCACGGCAAACAGGCCCGGGGCGCCGGCCCATTTGGCCACGCCGCCGCCGATGGCGCCGCCCGCGAACAGGCCCAGGGACTGCAGCGTGTTGTAGGCACCGAGCGCCGCGCCGCGCAGGGGCGCCGGCGCCATGCGCGAGACCAGGCTGGGCTGCGTGGCCTCCAGCGCGTTGAAGCCGCAGAAGAACAGGAACATCAGCAAGGCCATGCACCAGACGGTGGGAATCGTGCCGCTGGCCGCCAGCATGCCCAGGCCGGCCTGCACGACCACGACCAGGGCGATGGCGCCCAGCAGCGCGGCGCGCAGCCGGCCCTTGCGCTCCATGGCGAACAGGCCGCCCATGGCCAGGAAGGACAGCACCACGGCAGGCAGGTAGATGTGCCAATGCTGCTCCTTGGCCAGCCCGGCCTGCACCAGCATGGCCGGCACGGCCACCCACATGGACATCTGCACCGTGTGCAGGATGAAGACGCCGAAGTTCAGGCGCAGCAGGTCGCCGTGGCGCAGCAGGTCGCCAAACCGTCCCCTGGGCGCATCGGCATGCTGCACCGGCTCGGCCGGCACCACCCACAGCACCACGGCAATGCCGGCCAGCGCCAGCGCGCAGGTCAGGCCGAAGATGCCCGACAGGCCGATCCATGCGTTGAGCAGAGGGCTGAGCACCAGGGCCAGCGCGAACATCAGGCCGATGCTGCCGCCCACCAGGGCCATGGCCTTGGTGCGCACGCCGTCGCGCGTCAGGTCGGCCAGCAGGGCCGTGACGGCGGCGGACACCGCCCCCGCGCCCTGCAGGCCGCGGCCCGCCATCAGCGTGGTGAGCGAGCCCGCCATGGCCGCGACCAGGCTGCCCAGCGCAAACACCAGCAGGCCGGCCACGATGACGCGCTTGCGCCCGAAGCGGTCGGACGCCAGGCCCAGCGGCAGCTGGAAGACCGCCTGGGTCAGGCCGTACAGGCCCATGGCCAGGCCGATCATGGCCGGATCGTCGCCGCCCGGGTATTTGCGCGCTTCGAGCGCAAACACGGGGAGCACCAGAAACAGGCCCAGCATGCGCAGTGCAAAGATCAGTGCCAGCGAGATGCTGGAGCGCCGCTCCTGCGGCGTCATGGTGGTGGCGGTCCTGTCGCCACCCAGCGTGCCCGGATTCGGGGGTGTATGGATATTCTTCACGCGCAGATTCTGCCAAGAGTGAATGCCCGACAAGGGGCATCATCAAAAAACTCCGCCGCCCGCAAGCCGGGCGGAGCAACACGAATAACGCCGTGGATTGTCCGTGATCCCTCAATCCTTGATCACGGCAGGGCCAGGCTGACTATCATGGAGAGTTTCCCCCGTTTGGAGTGCAAGTGTCCGTAAAGCCTGGTTCACTCTCTGTTGATCAAGCCGCTGCAATCGGTTCCGCCGACGAAGGCCTGTACCTGGGCCGTTCGCTGGCGCAGACACGCATCGCCATCCGCGGCGCGCGCACGCACAACCTCAAGAACATCGACCTGGACATTCCGCGCAACCAGCTGGTGGTGATCACCGGGCTGTCAGGCTCGGGCAAGTCCAGCCTGGCCTTCGATACGCTGTACGCCGAAGGCCAGCGCCGCTACGTGGAAAGCCTGTCGGCCTATGCGCGCCAGTTCCTGGGGCGCCTGGACAAGCCCGACGTGGATCTGATCGAGGGCCTGTCGCCCGCCATCTCCATCGAGCAGAAGGCCACCAGCCACAACCCGCGCTCCACCGTGGGCACGGTGACCGAGATCAACGACTACCTGCGCCTGCTGTACGCCCGCGCGGGCACGCCGTTCTGCCCCGACCACGACCTGCCGCTGCAGGCCCAGACCATCAGCCAGATGGTGGACAGCGTGCTGGCCCTGCCCGAAGACACCAAGCTCATGGTGCTGGGCCCGCTGGCGCGCGAGAAGAAGGGCGAGTTCGCCGAGCTGTTCGCCCAGCTGCAGGCCCAGGGCTATGTGCGCTTTCGCGTCGACGGGCAGATCTACGATGCGCAGTCGCTGCTGCCGCTGGAGAAGAACGAGCGCCACAACATCGACGTGGTGATCGACCGCCTCAAGGTGCGCGAGGACGTGAAGCAGCGCCTGGCCGAAAGCTTCGAGGCCGCGCTGCGCGCCGGCGGGGCCGATGCCGGCGGCCGCGTGATCGCGCTGGAGATGGACAGCGGCAAGGAACACCTGTTCAGCGCCAGGTTCGCCTGCCCCCTGTGCGACTACTCGCTGCCCGAGCTGGAGCCGCGCCTGTTCTCGTTCAACTCGCCCATGGGCGCCTGCCCGGCCTGCGACGGCCTGGGCTGCAGCGAGGCCTTCGATGCCGAGCGCGTGGTGGCCTTTCCCTCGCTGAGCTTGGCCAGCGGCGCCGTCAAGGGCTGGGACAAGCGCAACGGCTACTACTTCTCCATGCTCGAAAGCGTGGCCCGGCATTACGGCGTGAGCATAGACACGCCGTTCGAGGAACTGCCGGAGAACGTGCGCCAGGTGGTTCTCTGGGGCTCGGGCGAGGAGGCCATCGCGTTCAACTATGTTTTCGAGAGCGGCCAGCGCAAGGGCGAGGCCTTCGTCAAGCAGCATCCGTTCGAAGGCATCATCCCCAACATCCAGCGCCGCTGGCGCGAGACCGAATCCACCGTGGTGCGCGACGACCTGGCCCGGCTGCGCAGCGTGCGCCAGTGTCCCGAATGCCACGGCACGCGCCTGCGCCGCGAGGCGCGCTTCGTGCGCGTGGGCGAAGGCGATCGTGCGCGCGCCATCTACGAGGTCGGCCATGCCACGCTGGCCGAGGCGCTGGCCTGGTGCAAGGACCTGCCGCTGGCCGGCGCCAAGGCCGAGATCGCCAGCAAGATCCTGCGCGAGATCGCTTCACGCCTGCTGTTCCTCAACGACGTGGGCCTGTCCTATCTGAGCCTGGACCGCAGCGCCGACACGCTCTCGGGCGGCGAGGCCCAGCGCATCCGGCTGGCCAGCCAGATCGGCTCCGGCCTCACGGGCGTGATGTATGTGCTCGACGAGCCCTCCATCGGCCTGCACCAGCGCGACAACGACAAGCTCATCGCCACGCTCGAGCATCTGCGCGACATCGGCAACAGCGTGATCGTGGTCGAGCACGACGAAGACATGATGCGCGCGGCCGACCAGATCATCGACCTGGGGCCGGGCGCCGGCGTGCACGGCGGGCGCATCATGGCCCAGGGCACCTACGACGAGGTCAAGGCCAACCCCGAATCGCCCACGGGCCGCTATCTGAGCGGCGTACAGAGCATCCCCGTGCCTGCGCGGCGCACGCCCTGGCTGCCGGTGGTGTCGAAGAACGACGAGGCCGAGCCGGAAAAAAGCGCTTCGCACTTCCCCACGACGGCAGGCCGCAAGCGCGCGGCCAGAAGCGCGGCGCCGGCAGACCTGCAGGCGCTGCGCGTGGTGGGCGCGCGCGGCAACAATCTCAAGAGCGTGACGGTGGATTTCCCCGTGGGCCTGTTCACCTGCGTGACCGGCGTCTCGGGCTCGGGCAAGAGCACCCTGGTCAACGACACGCTGTACGCCGAGGCCGCGCGCCAGATCCACCGTGCGGGCACCGAGCCCGCGCCGCACGACGAGATCGTGGGCATGGAGTATTTCGACAAGGTCATCAACGTGGACCAGTCGCCGATCGGCCGCACGCCGCGCAGCAACCCGGCCACCTACACCGGCCTGTTCACGCCCATCCGCGAGCTGATGGCCGAGACCACCACCGCGAAGGAGCGCGGCTACGGTCCCGGGCGCTTCTCGTTCAACGTGGCCGGCGGGCGCTGCGAGGCCTGCCAGGGCGACGGCGTGGTCAAGGTCGAGATGCACTTCCTGCCCGACGTCTACGTGCCCTGCGACGTCTGCCACGGCCAGCGCTACAACCGCGAGACGCTGGAGGTGCAGTGGAAGGGGCGCAACATCTCCCAGATCCTGGAGATGACGGTGGAGGACGCCCACGCCTTCTTCAAGGACGTGCCAACGATCGCGCGCAAGCTGCAGACCCTGCTGCAGGTGGGCCTGTCCTATATCCGCCTGGGCCAGAGCGCGACCACGCTGTCGGGCGGCGAGGCCCAGCGCGTCAAGCTCGCGCAGGAACTGTCCAAGCGCGACACGGGGCGCACGCTCTACATCCTCGACGAGCCCACCACGGGCCTGCACTTCGCCGACATCGACCTGCTGCTCAAGGTGCTGCACCAGCTGCGCGATGCGGGCAACACCATCGTCGTCATCGAGCACAACCTCGATGTGATCAAGACGGCCGACTGGATCATCGACATGGGCCCCGAGGGCGGCTCGGGCGGCGGCCGCGTCGTGGCCACGGGCACGCCCGAGCAGGTGGCGGCCAACCCGGACAGCGTGACGGGGCGCTATCTCGCGCCGCACCTGAAGGCCTAGCCCCACAGGCGCCCGGGCCATGGCAAGATGGCCGCTTTGCCATTTGCCGCGGAGCCGTGAATGATGTCCCAACCGCTGAAGACCCTGGGCCTGCTGGCGGCCTTCCTGCTCGTCGGCTTGGCCGCCAGCCAGAGCGCGCAGGCGCGCGGCTATGCGTCGACCGGCAAATGCGGCATCTATCCGCGCCTGGCCATCGCCACGCCCGCAGGCACCTGCGTGGGGCTGGTGGCCGACGAGGCCCATGGCCTGCATTTTCCGCGCCGCGTGCTGGAAATAGCGCCGGGTCGCATCTGGGTGCTGGACATGGGCGGCTGGATGCCGCGCCAGGGCAAGCTGATCGAGCTGCGCCTGCCGCCCGACGCCGCCACGCCAGCCAATGCCGCGACCACGGACAAGGCCGTGCAGTCGCAGGTGCTGCTGGACAAGCTCAACTACCCCTCGGGCATGGTGCGCGGACCGGACGGCAAGGTGTACGTCGGCGAAGCCGACCGCATCTGGCGCGCGGCGATCCCGGCCCTGAGCCAGCCGCCCCGGCAGGAAGAGCTGGCCGGCCAGTTGCCCGCCGACGGCGCCCATCTGCTCAAGGAACTGACGTTCGCCCCCGACGGCAGCCTCTACGTCAACATGGGCTCCTTCACCGACGCCTGCCGCAGCGACGACCAGAAGCTGCCCGTGCCCTGCCCCGAGCGCGCCGGCGCCATGCCGCGCGCCGCGGTCTGGCGCATGACGCTGCAGCCGGGCGCCCAGCCGGTCAGGGACTTCAAGCCCTTTGCCACGGGGCTGCGCAATTCCATGGCGCTGGCCGTCATGCCCGACGGGCCCGCGGCCGGAACGGTCTGGCAGGGCGAAAACAACATCGACTACCGCGAGCCCCGGCATCCGCCCGAGGAACTGAACCTGCTGCGCGAGGGCCGCGACTATGGCTGGCCCTACTGCGTGGGCGCCAGGCAGAGCGCCCAGGGCTACGAAAAGCGCTTCGACTGCGCAAGGACCGAGGCGCCTTTCATGCTCTGGCCTGCCCATGTCGCGCCGCTGCACATGCTGGCCACGCCGGCGGGCAGCGCCTTCGGCGGCCAGCTGCTGGTGGCCTGGCACGGGCCGGGCGCGGGCGGCCAGCGCATCGTGGGCTTCGCGCGCGACGCCAAGGGCCAGCCCTCGGGCCAGCCCGTCAACTGGCTCAGCGGCTGGGACGAGAAAAAAGGCCTGCGCCCGCGCGGCCGCCCCACGGGCATGGCCGTGGACCATGCGGGCCGGCTGCTGGTGGTGGAAGATTTCAACCGCAGCCTGCTGATGCTGATGAGCGAGGCGGGTACGGCACCCAAGCCTGCGGCAACGACTTCCCGATAAGGAGGAGGGGCCGCCGCCGTGCCGCCGGGCGGTCGCCCCTTTTTGGCACCGGCAACCGCTGCACCTGCGGCCGGATGCTCCGGGTTCAGGCCCGGGCAGGCCGTCGGGCGCGGTCCTCTTCTTCCCAATGGAACACCGACACCGCCCGCACGAGTTCCTGGCCTTGCGAATGCAGGTGGGTGGCCGCGGCGGCCATCTCCTCCACCAGGGCGGCATTTTGCTGCGTGGCCTGATCCATCTGGGTGACGGCTTCGCCCACCTGGACCACGCCGGCCGCCTGTTCCTGGCTGGCACTGCTGATGGCCGCCACGATGTGGCTGACCTTCTGGATGGCGGCCACCACTTCGCCCATGGTGTCGCCGGCCTGCCGGACCTGGATATTGCCTTCGCCGACGCGGGCCACGCTGGTTCCGATCAAGGCCTTGATGGCCTTGGCCGCTTCTGCGCTGCGCTGGGCCAGCGTGCGCACCTCGGCCGCCACCACGGCAAAGCCGCGTCCCTGCTCGCCGGCGCGCGCGGCTTCCACGGCGGCATTCAGGGCCAGGATATTGGTCTGGAAGGCAATGCCGTCGATCACGCCGGTGATGTCGGCAATCCGGCGGCTGCTGTCGTGGATGGTCTGCATGGTGCTCACCACCTGGGCCACGGCGATGCCGCCCTGCCTGGCCACCTCGCTGGCCGATGCGGCCAGGCTGCTGGCCTGCGCGGCGTTGTCGGCGTTGTGGCGCACGGTGGCGCTCAGCTCTTCCATCGAGGCCGCAGTCTCTTCCAGGGCCGAGGCCTGGCTTTCGGTGCGGGCCGAAAGATCCTGGTTGCCCTGGGCGATCTCGGCGCTGGCCAGCGCCAGGCTGTGGGCGCCGCTGCGCACCTGCTCCACGATGGGGCGCAAGTGGGCGCGCATCTGCTGCTGGGCGGCGATGAGTTCGCCTACTTCGTTGCGGCCTGCCGCGACGTCCTGGCCTCCCAGGTTGCCTTGGGCCACGGCCTGCGCCAGCTGAACTGCCTGGCGTATGGGGCCGGTGATGGAGCGCATGAACAGCAAAGCCAGCAGCACGGCTGCCGCCAGGCACAGGGCCAGCAGGCCGCAGGCGGCAAGCAGGCTGCGGTTTTGCGCTGCGGCTTGCGTTTGCAGCTGCAGATCCAGCTGGTGCAAGCCTTGCAGGCTCAGCGTGTTGACGGCCTGGATGGCCTTTGTCAGCGTGTCGAAGTACTGCGCCGCAGGCAAGGCCAGTTCCCGGGCGTCCAGCAGCTGTTCGCCCGCCAGTTGCAGGGCTGCCGTGGTCTGCGCGTTCTGGCTGGTCAGCAATTCGGCCAGGGTGGCGCGGTACTGCGCGTTGAGCGCCATGGCGCGCGCCATGCTGCGGTGGCTCGCGCTTTGCAGCTCGGCCACACGCCGGTGCAGCGCGCGCAGGGAGCCACGGTGTTCGGGATCCAGGCTCTTGCGTGCCAGGACTCCCGCGCCCTGGCCGCGCAGCAGGCCCAGCGCCTCGCCCAGCAGCGGCGCCTGCAGCAGGGCGGCCTGGATCATGGCCTAGCTGTCCGCATGCGGATGGGTGTTCAATCCATAGGCACCGAGCAGTTCCTCGTTGAATTGCTGCAGTGTGGCGATCAGCTCCGTGTGCCGGACCATGCTTTGGGCGGCATGGACTTCTCCGGCCGCGATGCCGGCTTCCAGCGTCTGCCAGCTCCGGTGCGCCTGCTGCAGCACCTGCAGGTCCCGGGGCAGGGCCTGGGCCGCCCGCAGGCGTTCTTCGGCCAGGGCAAAGGCCTTGTGGACGGCATCGCGCGCCGCAGGCCGGCGCGCCTGCATGGCACTGTCGCCGCCGAGCATGCTGGCCGTGGTGCCGCGGTGCACCTGCAGGTCCTGCACGGTCTGCATGATGGCAATCAGTGGCGGCATGGCTTGCGATGCCCGGCGTGCCTGGTGCAGGTCGCGCAGCACGCTGTGCAGGTAGAGGTATGACGGCAAGGCCGCCATGACCAGGGCAATGCTGCCCAGAATGAGGAATTTGTGCGCGAGCCTGAGCTCCTGTAGCCAGCGAATCATGCGGTAGCCTTTCCCGACAATGGATGGAATGGGGGCGTCTGCATGGCTCATCGGTCACGGCGGCCTTGCCTGAAGTCAAGTTTGCTGCCCGCAGGGCGTGGCGAGAATCGGGCTTGAGATAGATCAAGCATTGGCGGCCTGCGCGGGCAGGTCCGGTTGTGGAAACAGGGGATGACGATGGGTTCTGGAGTGTGGGATTTCGCGGTGGTGGGCGCAGGCATGGCCGGCGCTTCGGTGGCCTGGCAGCTGGCGCAGTCGGGTGGCAAGAATGGCAGCGGCGGTCCGCCCGCCGTGCTGGTGCTGGAGCGCGAATCCCAGCCCGGCTACCACACCACGGGCCGTTCGGCCGCGTTGTACGAGGAGCATTACGGCCCGGCCCAGGTGCAGGCGCTGACGCGCGCCAGCCGCGCGTTCTACGAGCAGCCGCCGCAGGGCTTTGCCGAAGCGCCCCTGCTTGCGCCGCGCGGCGTGCTCTATGTGGGCACGGCCGGGCAGAAGGACCTGCTGGACGCGGCCCATGCCGAGGCGCTGGTGCATTCGCCCGCGGCCGTGCGCCTGGATGCCGCCCGGCTCAAGGCGCTGGTGCCCTGCCTGGACACCGGAGTGCTGGTGGACGGCTTCCTGGACGACGGCGCGCGCGACATCGACGTGCACGGCCTGCACCAGGGCTTTCTGCGCGGCCTGCGCCAGCGCGGCGGCGAGCTCTGGTGCCAGGCCGAGGTCACGGCCCTGCAGCGCGAGGGCGATGCATGGCGGCTGACGCTGGCCGACGGCCGGCAGGCCCGTGCCCGCACGGTGGTCAATGCCGCAGGCGCCTGGGCCGACACGCTGGCCGCCCTGGCCGGCGCCACGCCCATCGGCATCACGCCCAAGCGCCGCAGCGCCTTCACCTTTGCCGTGCCCGAGGGCATGGATGCCACGCACTGGCCGGCCATCATCAGCGTCGACGAGGGCTGGTACATCAAGCCCGACGCGGGGCAGCTGCTGGGCTCGCCGGCCAATGCCGATCCCGTGCCGCCGCACGACGTGGTGCCCGAGGAGCTGGACATCGCCACCGGCATCTGGCGCATCGAGGAGTGCACCACGCTGCGCATCCGCCGCCCGTCGCATACCTGGGCGGGCCTGCGCTCCTTCGTGGACGACGGCGAGATGGTGATCGGCTGGGACGCCTCGCCCACGCCCGTGCCGGGCTTCTTCTGGGCCGCGGCCCAGGGCGGCTACGGCATCCAGAGCGCCTACGGCTACAGCCTGCTGGCGCGCAATCTGCTGCTGGGCGAGCCGCTGGACGCGGCGCTGGCGGCGCAGCAGGTCGATGCGGGGGCGCTGTCGCCCGCGCGGTGCCAGAGGCGTTCCTGACGGAGGCCGGGCATTCTCAAAAAAAGAGCGGCTTGCGCCAGCCTCGCGTGGGTTTCAGATGGAAAACCATCTGAAATCCCCGTGCATGCTGCGCAAGCCGCTTTGTTTTTGGTAGCCGAGCCGCATGGCCCGGCCTGCAGGCGTCAGTTCTCGATCTTGGCGAACTGGACGATCTTGCTGTACTTGGCGATCTCGGCGTTGATGTACTTGCCGGCATCCAGCTTGGGATCGGCCACCACGTTGCCGGTCTCTTCCATCTTCTTGCGGAACTCGGGCGAGGCCATGGTCTCGTCCAGCGCCTTCTTGAGCTTGGCGGCGATCGGCGCGGGCAGGCCCTTGGGCGCCATCATCGCAAACCAGGAATTGATGTCCACGTGCTTGTACTGGGGCAGCTCGGACAGGGCCGGGATGTCGGGCGTGATGGACGAGCGCTTGGCTTCGGTCGTGCCCAGGGCCACGACCTTGCCGGCCTTGATCTGGGGCAGGCCGCTGGAGAGCACGAACATGCCGAATTCGATGTTGTTGCCCACCAGGTCGGTGGTCAGCGGCGCCACGCCCTTGTAGGGGATGTGGGTCATCTGCAGGTGGCCCTGCTCCTTGATCATCTCGCCGGCCAGGTGCAGCGCCGTGCCCACGCCGGAGCTGCCGTAGCTGAACTTGCCGGGGTTCTGGGCGACCAGGCTGGTGAACTCGGCGGCGTTCTTCACGCCGGCCTTGGGCGAGGCCACCAGCACCATGGGCTGGGTGCAGACGATGCCGATGGGCGTGAAGTCGCCGATGTTGTACTTCACGGCCTTGTTGATCAGCTTGGCGATGGCCAGCTCGTTGTTGGCGCCCACCATGATGGTGTAGCCGTCGGCCGGTGCCTTGGCGACCTTCTGCGCGCCGATGGCGCCGCCGGCGCCGCCCAGGTTTTCCACCACCACGGGCTGGCCCAGGCGCGAGGCCAGGCCGTCGGCCACCAGGCGGCCCACCAGGTCGGTGCTGCCGCCCGCGGGGTAGCCCACCACCATGGTGATGGCGCGGCTGGGGTAGTTGTCGGCGGCAATGGCCGGCAGGCTGGCTGCGGCAGCCATCAGCAGGCCGGCGGCCACGGCGGTGCGGCGGAGGATTTTTGTCTTTTGCATAAGGGTATTCCGAATCTTTATGGGCTCGATTGTGCGAACAGCCGGCATGACATTTGGTGCCTATATGGCACGTATTTGTGCCGTTTCTGCACAGGATGGGCCCTGGCTGCAGGGGGCTGCGTCTCAGGGCTGGGTGATGTCCGCCCAGAACTGCTCGGCGGCCGTGCCCAGGTGGCGCTTGGGACGGTACAGGCGCACGTCGAAATGCGCCTCCAGGCTGCTGTCGCCCGCCACGGCCAGGCGCCCGGCCCGGCAATCGCCGCGCACCATGGACCACGGCATCCAGGCCACGCCCAGGCCCTTGAGCACGTATTCGTAATTGGCGTCGGCCGAATCGCACTCCACGCAGCGGCGCAGGCGCGGCAGCAGCGGATGGCTGGCCAGATGGTCCTCCACGAGCCGGCCCAGGGCCATGCTGTGCGAGAAGGCCAGATAGGGCACGGGACTGGCGTCGGCGTCCAGGGCGCGGGACAGGTCGAACAGCGGCTTGCCGTCGGCATCGGCGCGCGAGACGGGCACCAGCCGGTCGTGCATCACGGTCAGGTGGCTGAACTGGCGGCCGTCCAGGCGCACGGCAATGGCCGCATGGTGGTAGAGCAGCGCAAAGCTCACTTCCCCGCGCTGCAGCATGACCACGGTCTCTTCCAGCGTGCGCGTGACCACGCGTATCTCGGCGCTTTGCAGCACGCTGCTGTGGCGGGCCAGCCAGTCGGCCACGATGGTGCGCGCCAGCGTGCGGCCCGTGGCCAGCGTGATGATGCGCGCCTGGCGCCCGGCCACGGCCTGCAGCTCGTCATGCGACTGGGCCAGCGTGTGCACGAGCTGCTCGGCCGTGTCGCGGAAGGCCTCGCCGGCCGGCGTGAGGCGCACCGGGCCGCCGCCGGGCTCGACCAGCGGCGTGCCGGCCCAGGCTTCCAGCGCGCGGATGCGGCGGCCGAAGGCCGGATGGGTGACGTGGCGCAGCTCGGCCGCGCGCGTGAAGCTGCGCTCCTGGGCCAGCAGCAGAAAGTCCTCCAGCCACTGGGCCTTCATGACGGAGCCTTCATGACCGTGGTTTCGGCATGCGCCTGCGCGGCTGCAGCGCCGCGCTCAGCCCTGGGCCGCAGCCTGCTGCAGCGTGGCGCGCGTGGCCACGGCCGCATGGCGCGCTGCCTCGGCGAAGTCCTCGCCCTGGGAGGCGTAGAGAATGGCGCGCGAGGAATTGATGATGATGGGGCCGCCGCCGATGCGTGCGGCCTTCACGGTGGCCACGGCATCGCCGCCCTGGGCGCCCACGCCGGGGATCAGCAGCGGCAGCGAAGGCGCCACGGCGCGCACGCGCTCGATCTCCTGCGGGCGGGTGGCGCCCACCACCAGGCCCAGCTGGCCGTTGGTGTTCCACGGGCCCTGGGCCAGCCGGGCCACATGCTCGAACATGTGCGGGTTGCCCGGCACGTCGGCCAGCGTCTGTGCCTGCAGGTCGTCGCCGCCGGGGTTGGAGGTGCGGCACAGCAGGAAGGCGCCTTTGCCCTCGTACCGGAGGTAGGGGGTGATGGAGTCGAAGCCCATGAAGGGCGACAGCGTCACCGCATCGGCGCCGTAGCGCTCGAAGGCCTCCTTGGCGTACTGCTCGGCGGTGGAGCCGATGTCGCCGCGCTTGGCATCCAGGATCACCGGCACATGGGGGGCCACGGCGCGCATGTGGGCCATCAGCTTTTCGAGCTGGTCCTCGGCGCGGTGGGCCGCGAAATAGGCGATCTGGGGCTTGAAGGAGTTCACCAGATCGGCCGTGGCCTCGACGATGGCGGCGCAGAAATCGTAGATTTTGGACGCATCGCCCTTCATCGCGCCGGGAAAGCGGCTGGGTTCGGGGTCCAGACCCACGCACAGCATGGAGTCATTGCGCGTGGACGCGTCGCGCAGCATGTCGAGAAAAGTCATGAGGCGCGATTTTAATTGGCCTGCCTCCAAAGCGGCCGGGCGCGGCGCGGAGTCCCTGCAACATTCCCGGCTCGCAGGCAGAATCGTGGCGCCATGCCTTCATTTACGCCCAAACAGCTTGTTCTCCTCGTATTGCTCACCCTGGTCTGGGGCCTGAACTGGCCCGTGATGAAGCTGGGCGTGCAGCACTTTCCGCCGCTGACCTTCCGCATGGTCTCCATGTGGATAGGCCTGCCCATCCTGGCGGTGTTCGTGGCCAGCCGGCGCCTGCCGCTGACCGTTCCGCGCTCCTACTGGGGCCAGCTGCTCAAGCTCACGCTGTTCAACATGGTGCTGTGGCACAGCCTGATCATCGTGGCCATTCCCACGCTGTCCAGCGGCCGCGCGGCCATCCTGGGCTACACCATGCCCATCTTCTCGGCGGTCTTCGGCAGCCTGTTCTTCCATGACAGGCTGGGTGCGCGCGCCTGGGCGGGCGTGGGCGCGGCCTTCCTGGGCGTGCTGCTGCTGCTGTGGCACGAAGTGGGCGCGCTGGGCAGCAAGCCGATGGGCGTGCTGCTGATGCTGATCGCCGCGGCCGGCTGGGCCTGGGGCACGCAGCTGCTGCGCCGTGCCGAGTCGCCCGTGCCGCTGATGACGCTGTCGCTGTGGATGATTGCGCTGACCACGCTGGTGCTGACCGTGCTGGCCGTGGTGTTCGAGCGCGACCAGTGGCATGCGCCCGACCGCAGCGCCATGGCCGCCATCGCCTTCAACGGCGTGCTGGTGCTGGGCTTTGCCCAGGCCGTGTGGTTCTTCCTGGCGCGCAGCCTGCCGCCCGTGGCCTCCACGCTGAGCGTGATGATGATTCCCGTGCTGGGCGTGTTCGTGGGCGCCTGGTGGCTGGGCGAGGTGCTGCACTGGCAGGACTGGACGGCCGTGGTGCTGATGGTGGGGGCCATTGCCTCGGTGTTGTGGCCGAAGGGCAGGTAGCAAAAAGCCCGTAGGACCAGGACAGTCGCATCTCAATCAGCCCTTTTTGCCGGTTTTAGAGACAGAGGCCGGGACTCGCCCCGGCGGGCGACCTACCTTCTTGCTCGTGCAATAAGGTAGGCCAAGAACACGCCCCCAACTGCCCGCGACCCCTTCGCTGCGCTACGGGGCAAGCTGCGCCACAACGCTTGCGGGGTGCGCCGCCCAACTCGCGCCGCGCTGCGCGCTCTACTCGGGCAAACGGCGGCGAGTCAGATCACGAAGCGGCTGCACTCTGCGGTGCAGCCGCCACCCCGCAAGCATTGCGGCGCAGACGCGGGCACAAGGGGGAACAGCCATGCGGGCCATCGCTGCGCTCGGCCTGGCCTGCGCTTTGCCGCTGCGCGGATCGCCTTTCGCCACGACGCTGGCCGGCCGTCCGCATTCCCCCTTGTGTCTGCGCCTGCGGCACCCGCTTCAGGCTGCGGGCAACGCTGCCGCAGGACAGCGTTGCATCGTCCACTGACTTGCGCCCGTGTGTCTGAACGAAGCGCGCAGCGCGCAGTGAGTTGGGGCGCACCGCAGACGGAAGCGGGTGACGCAGGTTTGCCCGGAGCGAAGCGCAGGGACGCAGGCAACGGGGCACGTTTCTTTGGATCCTTTCTTGCCGTGCAGCAAGAAAGGATCTCGCCTGCCGGGGCGAGACCCGGCCTCTGCCGCTGGTGGCGCACACACAAGCATGCCCAGGCACTGCCTTGTTGTTCTTGAGATTTAGATGCGTTTGCTCTGAACGCGACCCAGCAAAAAGCCCGCAAGATGCTTCGTGCGAGCTTTTGTTTTGATAGCTGTCAGCGTTTAACCATCAAGCGCTGGCGCGCTTCTCGAGGATCTCGAAAGCCGGCAGGGTCTTGCCTTCCAGCACTTCCAGGAAGGCGCCGCCGCCGGTGGAGATATAGCCCACCTTGTCCTCGATGCCGTATTTGGCGATGGCCGCCAGCGTGTCGCCGCCGCCGGCGATGCTGAAGGCGGGCGATTCGGCAATCGCCTGGGCGATCACCCGGGTGCCGTTGGCGAACTGGTCGAACTCGAACACGCCCACGGGGCCGTTCCAGACGATGGTGCCGGCCTTGCGGAGCTGCTCGGCCAGCCTGGCGGCGGTCTCGGGGCCGATGTCGAGGATCATGTCGTCGTCCTCGATTTCGGTGGCCTTCTTCACGGTGGCGGGGGCATCGGCGGCAAAGGCCTTGGCGGTGACCACGTCGGTGGGCACGGGCACATCGGCGCCGCGCGCGGCCATGGCTTCGATCACGGCCTTGGCTTCGCCGACCAGGTCGGGTTCGGCCAGGGACTTGCCGATCTTCAGGCCCGCGGCCAGCATGAAGGTGTTGGCAATGCCGCCGCCCACGATGAGCTGGTCCACGTTCCTGGACAGCGATTGCAGAATGGTCAGCTTGGTCGAGACCTTGGAGCCGGCCACGATGGCGGCCAGCGGGCGTGCGGGCGCCGCCAGGGCCTTGGTGATGGCGTCAATCTCGGCAGACAGCAGCGGGCCGGCGCAGGCCACGGGCGCGAACTGGGCGATGCCGTAGGTCGTGCCCTCGGCGCGGTGTGCCGTGCCGAAGGCGTCGTTCACATAGATGTCGCACAGGGCAGCCAGCTTGCGGGCCAGCTCTTCCTTGTTCTTCTTTTCGCCCACGTTCACTCGGCAGTTTTCCAGCAGCACGACCTGGCCGGGTTCGACCTGGACGCCGTCCACCCAGTTGGCGACCAGGGGCACGTCGCGGCCCAGCAGCTCCGACAGGCGCCTGGCCACGGGGGCCAGCGAATCCTCGGGCCTGAATTCGCCCTCCGTGGGGCGGCCCAGGTGGCTGGTCACCATCACGGCGGCGCCGGCCTTGAGCGCCATTTCAATCGCCGGCACGGAGGCGCGCACGCGCGTGTCCTCGGTGATCTCGCCCGCGTCGTTGAGCGGCACGTTGAGGTCGGAGCGGATGAAGACGCGCTGGCCTTGCGCCTTGCCCTGGGCGCACAGATCGGAGAAGCGGATGATGTTCATAACAGCGGGCAGCGACCGGAAGCGCTGCGGGAATAAAGGATGTGAAGGAGGACGTAAAGGCGAAAAATCGCGGCCATTGTAGGGCGCGGCTTTCGCAAAAAGCACGGCTGCAGACGCTTACTCGACTCAAAAAGAGGAGCATTCGATGCGCGTTGTAACTAGGTTTCAAGCGTATCGAATGCTAGCGCATGTAAAACAGGAGCAGGCGGCTCCTGTCCTGGCTGGCGCGGGGGTCTACCAGCCCAGGCCGATGTGCAGTGGCAGATAGACCAGCATGCCCAGCGCAATCGTGCCCAGGATATTGCGCTTGTAAAAAAAGTACACCAGGGCCACGGCCGCCGCGGGCAGGCGCGCATCGGCCAGCGTATGGATGAAGTGGCCGTTGCTCATCACGATCTCGGGCGCGATCACGGCGGCCAGTGCGGCCAGCGGCGCGTACTTGAGGCCGCGCTTGAGCCACTGCGGCAGCGGGACCTCCTTCCTGGGGATCATGAAGAAGGCGCGCGTGAGCACGGTGATGGCGATCAGCCCGACGCAGGCGACGAAGCCCAGGAAACCGCTCATGGCCGGGCCTCCTTTCCGGCTTTGCCGGGAAGCTGTCGAGCCTGTTTCTGCAGCCGCTCGGCCACCAGGCCCGCCGCGACGGCGGCCGCGATCGCCACCAGGATGTTGAGCTTGAGCGGCAGCGCGAATGCGGCCACGGCGGCCGTGCAGGCCACGACGGACGCCACCCAGGTGGCGCGGTCGTTGAGCATGGACAGCAGCACGCCCATGAGCGCCAGCACGCCGGCAAAGCCCAGGCCCCAGGACAGCGGAATCCGGTCGGCCAGGAAGATGCCCAGCGTGGACGGGATCTGCCAGGCCAGCCAGTTGGTCAGCGCCGCGCCCCAGAAGTAGGGCAGCTGCTCGGCCTGCGGCCGGGCCTCGGGATAGCGGCCCATGAAGTTCACGAAGATCACGTCGCCGCTGAAGTAGCCGATCGCCAGGCGATGGCGCAGGCTCAGATGGGCGAAGTAGCTGCGCCACATGCTCGACAGGATCACGAAGCGCAGGTTCACGCACAGCGCCGTGAACCAGACCACCCACAGCGGCGCGCCCACGGTCATCAGCGGCAGCACGGCCAGCTGGGCGCTGCCCGCGTAGACGGTCAGGCCCATGAACAGGGCCAGGGGCAGGGACAGCCCGCTCTTGATCATGGCCACGCCCGTGACCAGGCCCCAGGCCGCGATGCCCAGGCCCGTGCCCATCATTTCGCGCGAGCCGGTCCGGAAGAACGGATCGCGCACAATGGTGCGCGCGCGTTGCAGCAGCGCCGATGGCGCCGGACGGGCGCCGCTCATGGCTGCGGAGCCTGCCGGGGGGCTTGCGCGCCCAGCAGGCTGCCCGCAGGCAGGTCGAAGCCGCGCAGGAAGTCGCCGGCCGTCAGGCGCTTGCCCCCCGCGCGCTGCAGCAGCGTCATGTTGAGCACGCCCTGGCCGCAGGCCACGCGCACGCCGCCGGCGTCGGCCGACAGCACGCTGCCCGGGGTTCCGGAGCCTTGCTGTGCCTGGGCTTCCCAGACCTTGATGGCTTCGCCGTTCAGTTCGGTGGCGCCGCCCGGAAAAGGGTTGAAGGCGCGCAGGCGCCGGGCGATGGTTTCAGCGCTTTCATTCCAGTCGATCTGGCTCTCGGCCTTTTCGATCTTGTGGGCGTAGGTCACGCCTTCGGCCGGCTGGGGCGTGCGCGGCAGGCCGCCGCAGGCGCTCATCTCCAGCGCCTCCACGATGAGGCGTCCGCCCAGCGCGGCCAGCTTGTCGTGCAGGCTGGCCGTGGTGTCGTCGGCGGCAATGGGCAGGCGCTCCATCACGCACATGTCGCCCGTGTCCAGGCCGGCATCCATCTGCATGATGGTCACGCCGGTCTCGGCATCGCCGGCTTCGATGGCGCGGTGGATGGGTGCGGCGCCGCGCCAGCGCGGCAGCAGGCTGGCGTGGATGTTCAGGCAGCCCAGGCGTGGCATATCCAGCACCCATTGCGGCAGGATCAGGCCGTAGGCGGCCACCACCATCACATCGGCCCGGGCGGCCTCGATGGCGGCCCGGGCGGCCGCTGCCTCCTCGGGGTACTTGCCGTCCAGGCGCAGGCTCATGGGCTGGGCGACGGCAATGCCGTGCTCCAGCGCGCACTGCTTGACGGGCGTGGCCTGCAGCTTCATGCCGCGGCCTGCGGGGCGGTCGGGCTGGGTCAGCACCAGCGGGACTTCAAAGCCTGCTGTCAGCAGGCGCTCAAGGGCCACGCGCGCGAATTCGGGCGTGCCGGCAAAAATGACTTTCATGCTTTCTATCTCAATGACTTGGCGCAAAGCAAAAAACTGGCGCAGTCCAAGCTAGGGACGCCGAGCAAGAGCCGCCTCGCAGCGATGGCGTCGTCCCCTGGGGGAAGGCGCGCAGCGCCTCAGGGGGAGCCATTTCCGGGGAGTCATCTCCTGGGTTCTCGCAGGTACATGCTCTCGTCGGTGAACATGACCTTCTGCACCACGCCCTGCGGATCGATATGCACATGGGCGCGTCTGGGATTGCCATTGTCCATGAAGCGGTAGGTCCAGATGTCGCCTTTGAAGCTGTAGACCTTCTCGACCTTGGCTGGCGGGCCGAATTCCCGGTAGACGTCGTCGCGCGTGTCCACGCCGTTGCGCAAGGCAAAGAAGTGCGTGGTGTCCAGCACCTGCGTCACGCGCACCAGCCGGTGCTGGGCGTCGAAGTCCATGTGGTAGACCTGCTGGCCTGCGGGCTGCTGGCTGTAGAGCAGGCGCGTGCCGCCGTCCGGCAGGGGCACGACCAGCGTGGGCTTGCCCATGCCTTTTTCGATCTCGGCCTGGGGCATGCCGGGCTTTTGCCACTGGGGCACCATGCATCCCGCCAGTCCAGCCGCCAGCGCAAGGGCGGCAAGCGTTGTCGTCAAGCGGGTGGTGAGCATGGCGTCAGCCCTTTTCAGCCTGCTTCTGTTGCTTGAGCAGCTTGGTCTTGATGCGGTTGCGCTTGAGCGGGGACAGGTATTCCACGAACACCTTGCCCATCAGGTGGTCCATCTCGTGCTGCATGCAGATGGCCAGCAGGCCTTCGGCCTCGATGTCGCGGCTCTGGCCGTTCTCGTCGAGGGCACGCACCTTGACCGCCGTGGAGCGCTCCACGCCGTCGTAGATGCCGGGCACGGACAGGCAGCCTTCCTCGCCGAGCTGCTTTTCCTCGCTGGCCCAGACGATTTCCGGGTTGATCAGCGTCAGCGGCTCGTTGCGCTCTTCGGACACGTCGATCACGATGACGCGCTCGTGCACGTCGATCTGCGTGGCGGCCAGGCCGATGCCCTGTGCGTCATACATGGTCTCGAGCATGTTCTTGACCAATGTCTGAATGCGTTCATCCACTTGCGCCACCGGCTTGGCGACGGTGTGCAGGCGGGGATCGGGATAGCGAAGAATCGAAAGAATGGCCATGGCAGCGAGATGAATGTGTCGTTATTGTCCCAACTTTTGCCCTGCAACGCATGGCTGCACGCCAATAAGCGTTGATCTATCAAGGCCTTGCATCGAGAATTTGCGATATTTTGTAAGACCTGTGCGGCCGCTTGTGCCAAGATGGCCCTATTGCAGCGCCTGGGAGGGACGCTGCTGACAAATTCCCCATCAAGAAGGATTTTCATGACCGCATTTGCCACCGCTCGGGCCTGGAGTGCCGGAGCCGCACTGCTTGCCGCCCTGTCTGCGGCCTGCGCACAGACCTATCCCGTGACAGCGGTCCAGCGTTCCACCGCACAGCAGGTCGCCCAGCAGGGCATTCCCGAAAGCGAGCTGGCCGCCGCTGCGCCCGAGCGCTACACCGTCAAGCGCGGCGACACCCTGTGGGGGATCTCGGGCCTGTATCTGCGCCAGCCCTGGCGCTGGCCCGAGCTGTGGGGCATGAACCTGTCCAGCATTGCCAACCCGCACCTGATCTACCCGGGCCAGGTGCTGTATTTGGTGCGCAGCAACGGCTATGCGAGGCTCTCGACCACGGCGCCCGACGGCGAGGCCGGCGTGGTGCGGCTGTCGCCGCAGACGCGCGAGAAGTCGCTGTCGGAGATGGCGCTGCCCACGCTGCCGCCCCATCTGGTCGAGCCCTTCCTGGCCGAACCGCTGATCGTGGACGCCGATACGCTGCAGCGCGCGCCGCGCATCGTCGCGACCACCGACCGCCGCGTGCTCATGGCCAGCGGCGACCGCGCCTATGTGCGCGGCAGCGCCGAGGCACCCCTGCTCGCCGGCGGCGACCTGCCGCGGCGCTTTCGCATCTTCCGCGACGCCATCCCGCTCAAGGACCCGGTGACCGGGGAGATCCTGGGCTACGAGGCCAAGTACCTGGGCAATGCCTCGCTGGTCGAAGGCGAGACCGTGGTGGAGCTGCCCGACGGCAACGGCGGGCAGCGCCGCCAGGCCACCCCGGCGACGGTGGACCTGACCAAGGCCAAGAACGAGATCCGCGCCGGCGACCGCCTGCTGCCGGCGCCGGCCCAGCAATACCTGAACTATGTGCCGCATGCGCCGCAGGGGCCGGTGCAGGCCGCCGTGGTGTCCATCTACGGCGATGCATCGGTGCTGTATGCCACGCAGAACCAGGTGGTGGCCATCAACAGGGGCCAGCGGGACGGCATGGAGGTCGGCACGGTGCTGCGCGTGATCAGCGCGGGCGCGCGCATCGTGGACAAGACCGGCGAACGCCCCGAAGCCATCCAGCTGCCCGACGAGCGCAACGGCTACGCCATGGTGTTCAAGGTCTTCGACCGCGTCTCCTATGCGCTGATCACCACGGCACGCCGTGGCGTGCAGGTGGGCGACCGCCTGCAGGCGCCGCAGGCCGATTAGCGAAAACCGCAGCTGCCATGGCCCAGGAAACCACCGACTTTCCCCGCCATGACGGCCGGCTCGACGACGAAGCGGCCGCCTGGCTGCGCCTGCTGCTCACGCCCGGCGTGGGCCGCACCACGGCCCGCAAGCTGCTGGCCCGGGCGGGCAGTGCGCAGGGCATCTGGGAGCTGGGGCCCGGTGCCTGGCGCGAATGCGCGACCGAGGCCCAGGTTCGCGCCCTCGCGGTCCTGCCCGATCGCTGGCAGCAGCAGCTCGAGGCCACGGCGCAGTGGCTGGCGCAGCCGGCGCAAGGCATTGTGCATGCCATGGTGCCGCTGGGCCATGTGCAATATCCGGATGCGCTGCTGCAGACCCAGGACCCGCCCCTGCTGCTCTATGTACAGGGGCCGGCGCAGCTGCTGGCCGCGCAAGCGCCCTGGTTTCCCTTCCCGCATGCACTGGCCGTGGTGGGCAGCCGCAGCCCGTCGGCCCAGGGGCTGGTCAATGCCAGGCAGATGGCCGAAGCGCTTGCAAGCCGCGGCCTGTGCATTGTCTCGGGGCTGGCCCAGGGCATAGACGCCGCCGCGCATGAGGGTGCGCTGAAGGCTGCGGCGCAGGCGCCGGCGCCTGTCACGATTGCCGTGGTGGGCACAGGGCTGGACCAGGTCTACCCGCGCCGCCATGCCGGCCTGGCCCGGGAGGTGGCGCAGCATGGACTGGTCGTGAGCGAATATCCGCTGGGCACCGGCCCGCTGGCGCCCCACTTTCCGCAGCGCAACCGCATCATCTCGGGCCTGAGCCAGGGTACGCTGGTGGTGGAGGCGGCGCTGAAATCGGGTTCGCTGATCACGGCGCGCCTGGCCAGCGAACAGGGCCGCGAGGTGTTTGCCATCCCGGGCTCCATCCACGCCCCCCAGTCCAGGGGCTGCCACGCATTGCTGCGCCAGGGCGCCAAGCTCGTGGAAACGGTGGAGGATATTCTTGAAGAACTGCAGGGGCTGGAGGCGGTTGCTGGAGAGGCGTCAGGTGCTACCAAAACGGTAGCGGTCCGCGAGATCCAAGATGCTCCCGAGCATCCCCTGCTGGCCGCCATGGGCCATGACCCCGTGCCGCTGGACGAGCTGGTGGACCGCACCGGCTGGAATGCGGCCCAGCTGCAGGCCCAGTTGATGGAGCTGGAACTGGACGGCTGCGTGGCGCGCCTGCCGGGCGGCATGTACCAGCGGCTGGTGCGCGGCTGAACCTGTCATCCGGGCTGCCGCCCTGGAATCCCCGCGGGTTGGACCCAAGAGGCCGCCTGTCCGGTCTCACCGCCTTGTCGCATGGGCGGCCTCGCGACGGCGCCGCTGCCTCTGCCGGGGATGCGCCGCAGCCGCCCGGCGGTCAAACCAGCCGTTCCGGGTTGGCCTGGATCTTCTGCACGGCCTCGCGCGTGGCACGCACGGTCAGAGCCTCCTCGTCGTGCGCCGCCAGCAGGCCGGCCTGCAGGTAGGCGGCCATGCGCTGCAGCTGCAGCAGATAGCACCTGCCGTCCAGCGCCGCGAACAGATGCAGCTGACGGCGGCGGCTGCGCCAGGCGTACTGCACATGGACCCGCGTGCCGTTATGGTCCAGCGTGAACCAGCGGCCGGTTTCCAGCGAGCGCGCCCATTGCAGCATCGCGGCATCCACCGGCGCATTGGTATTGGCGATCACCTGGAGGCTGGCCGTGTCCAGGCCCAGCAGCATTTCGATGTTCTCGGGCGACAGCGGCGTGTCCTCGATCTTGCCGTCCTCGCCGATGAACTGCTCCAGTTCGGCCAGGCGCCGGGCCATGGCATCGATGCGCTCGGCGGGAATGGCGGCCGCTTTGGCGACGAAGGCTTCGGCCAGCGTGTCGGTGAGCTTCTTGATCCTGGCCGACTGCTCGCTGCCCGTCACATTCACCAGGGCCAGGCCTTCGCGCAGTGTCTGCAGCAGGGCTGGCAGCGCCTGGATGACGCGCGCGCGCTCCTGGCGCGAGGGCTTGGCACTGGCCGACCAGACCAGCTCGCTGGCCGCCTGCTTGAAGCGCATGGCGCGTGCATCGCGGGCACCGTAGCGCACGGTGGCCATGGCCAGCACGTCGGCCCAGGACTTGAACAGAAAGTCTCGCACCTCCTCGCGCACCGGCATGTCGGCGAGCAGGTTGCGCAGCTCTATGGTGTACTGGATGGCCAGGGTTTCCTTCTGCTCCACCTGCTGAGCCACGCTGGCGATGCGGGCCGTGGCCCGGGGCTGCGTCAGGTGGCGGGACAGGAACTCCTCGAACTCGCGCAGCACCAGCGCAAACACCTTCTGGCCGGTTTCCGGGTACTGCTCTATGACCTGCACCACGCGGCGGATCTCGGCCTCCAGCGCGCTGCCCGAAATGCTGCTGGCATCGAAGCCCATCACGCAGGAGCCCATGCGGTCGATGAGCTTGCGCGCCGGATGGGCCAGATTGCTGAAGAACTCGGGCTCGGCCAGGGCCACGCGCAGCACGGGCACCTGCAAACGCGCGAACCACACGCGGATGGACGGCGGAATGCGGTCCTCCGACAGAATGCTCTGGAACATCAGGGCCACGACTTCGATGGTGGCCTTTTCGCTGTTCGTCGTGGCCTTCTTCTTCCAGTCGGCCGAGCGCTCCCGCACCAGATGGGCCAGCTGGTCCAGTGCCGCGGGGCTGTAGTCCATGGCCATGGCGGCATCCGGGCCGCGGCCGGCCAGGTGCTGGTACTGCGTGAGGGCCGCCATGTGCTGCTCGCGCAAGGCCTGGGCCAGCGCGGCCGAAGCCGGCGCCGGAGCGGCGGCCGCAATGCCCGGTACCAGCCCCGGCATGCCGATGGCGGGCTGGCTCAGCAGCCGGCGCAGCTGGTTCACGGCATCCTGGGCGCGGTGGCGGGCACGCGCCAGCACATTCGGGCCGGCGGGCTCCCCGGGCAGGCCGCCCATGGAGGCGGTCTGCCAGGCGGTGCCTGCCGGCATGCCGGAGGATGGGGCAAACGCGCTGGCCGGGCCGGCAGCCGCCGGCGCCATGCCGGACGCCAGGTGCATGGCGCGGGTGGTCGGGGCGCCTTCGGTGCGCTTGACCTTCATTGCGCCATCCTGGCCGCGCGTCACGCCCTTGGCGTCGAGCAACTGATGGAGAATGCCGTATTCGGCGGCCAGCAGGCTGGCCAGGGCATGCTGCAGCGGCTCCGCGCAGCGCTGCAAGTGCTCGCGGCGCATGCCGCTGGCCGTCCACTGCTCGACCAGGTGCAGGCAGACGGCTTCCACGCGGAAGATGTCCTGGGCGGCCAGTTCGCGGCCTTCCAGGGCCTGCATGCGGGCGCGCATGGCATCGAAGCCCGGCTGCGTGGCCTCGCCCATGGTCAGGGCCATGCGCGAGGCCAGGATCTTGTTTTCCACCACGTCGTCGCTGAGCAGCTCGAACGTCAGCGGCCCCGAGCTGCGGGCCGTGGGGGCAGGGGCCGCGGGCAGCTGGCGTGCGGCCTGCTGCAGGGCCTGGCTGCAGCCCTGCACCCATGCGGCCTTGTGCTCCTGGAAGTCGAGCCAGGCATCGCGCTGCTCCTGCAGCTGTTTTTGCGTGCCGGTGCTGCCGCTTTGCTGGTCCAGGAAGAAGTCCAGCTGCTGGACGATGGCGGGCAGCCCCCTGCAGATGCCATGTACCCAACGCAGGCGCGCCTGCCAGCCCAGCTGTTGCCGGGCGGCAGGCGCGATGGAGGAAGACTGCGTGGGAGTCATTCCCAAAGTGTAAGCCGGCTGGGCGCTAGACCACGGCTCCGGCATTGGGGTCGTTGGGGTCCTGCGCAGCCTTGGTGGACTTGACCAGATCTTCGCGCTTGACGCCCAGCCACATGGCGATGGCCGCCGCCACGAACACCGACGAATAGATGCCGAACAGAATGCCGATGGTCAGCGCCAGCGCGAAGTAGTGCAGGCTGGGGCCGCCGAAGAAGAACATCGACAGCACCATGGCCTCGGTGGAGGCGTGGGTGATGATGGTGCGGCTCATGGTGGAGGTGATGGCGTGGTCGATCACCTCGTGCGTGTTGAGCTTGCGGAACTTGCGGAAGGCCTCGCGGATACGGTCGAAGATCACCACCGACTCGTTGACCGAGTAGCCGAGCACGGCCAGCACGCCGGCCAGCACGGACAGCGAGAACTCCCACTGGAAGAACGCGAAGAAGCCCAGGATGATGATCACGTCGTGCAGGTTGGCGATGATGGCCGCGACGCCGAACTTCCATTCGAAGCGGAACGCCAGGTAGATCACGATGCCCAGCACCACGAAGCCCAGGGCCATGAGGCCGTTGTGCATGAGCTCGTCGCCCACCTGCGGACCCACGAACTCGGTGCGGCGCAGCGTCACCTCGGCATCCTCGGCCTTCAGCGCAGTGAGCACCTGCTCGCTCTGCTGGGCCGAGGTCACGCCCTTTTGCACGGGCAGGCGGATCATGACGTCCCGCGAGGTGCCGAAGTTCTGCACGATCACGTCGGCATAGCCGAGCTTGGAGATGCTCTCGCGCACCTTGCCGATGTCGGCCGGCTGGGTGTAGGCCACTTCCATGACCGTGCCGCCCGTGAACTCCACCGACAGGTGCAGGCCGCGCGAGAACAGGAAGAACACGGCCAGCGCAAAGGTGATGAAGGAGATCGCGTTGAAGACCAACGCGTACTTCATGAACGGAATGTCTTTTTTGATGCGGAAAAATTCCATGGTCTTTCTCCTTAGTCGCCGACGCGGCGGCTGGCCACGGAACGCAGGTCGGAGCCTTCAGGCTTCCAGACCTGGCCGATGGACACGCTCTTGAGCTTCTTGCGGCCGCCATACCAGAGGTTGACCAGACCGCGCGAGAAGAACACGGCCGAGAACATGCTGGTCAGGATGCCGATGCAGTGCACCACGGCAAAGCCGCGCACCACGCCCGAGCCGAAGGCCAGCAGGGCCAGGCCCGCGATCAGCGTGGTCACGTTGGAGTCCAGGATGGTGTGCCAGGCGTGCTCGTAGCCCGCGTGGATGGCGGCCTGCGGCGAGGCCCCGCCGCGCAGCTCCTCGCGGATGCGCTCGTTGATCAGCACGTTGGAGTCGATGGCCACGCCCAGCGCCAGCGCCATGGCGGCGATGCCGGGCAGGGTCAGCGTGGCCTGCAGCATGGACAGGATGGCCAGCAGCAGCAGCACGTTGACCGACAGCGCGATCGTGGAGATCACGCCGAACAGCAGATAGTACACGCACATGAAGACGGCGATCGCCACCATGCCCCAGACCACGGAGTGGATGCCGCGGCTGATGTTGTCGGCGCCCAGGCTGGGGCCGATGGTGTATTCCTCGATGATCTCCATGGGCGCCGCCAGCGAGCCGGCGCGCAGCAGCAGGGCCGTGTCGTTGGCTTCCATGGTGGTCATGCGGCCCGAGATCTGCACGCGGCCGCCGCCGATTTCGGAGCGGATCACGGGAGCCGTGACGACCTCGCCCTTGCCCTTCTCGAACAGGATGATGGCCATGCGCTTGCCCACGTTCTCGCGCGTCACGTCCTTGAAGATGCGCGAGCCCTTGGCATCCAGCGTCAGGTTGACGGTGGGCTCCTGGGTCTGGCTGTCGAAGCCGGGCTGGGCGTCGGTCAGGTTCTCGCCGGTCAGCGTCACCTGCTTTTGCACGATGATGGACTGGCCGTTGCGGTCCAGGTACTTCTCGGAGCCGAAGGGCACGGGGCCCGTACCCATCTCGGCGGCGCGCGCCTCGGCGGACTCGTCCACCATGCGCACCTCCAGCGTGGCCGTGCGGCCCAGGATGTCCTTGGCCTTGGCCGTGTCCTGCACGCCGGGCAGCTGCACGACGATGCGGTCCAGGCCCTGCTGCTGGATCACCGGCTCGGCCACGCCGAGTTCGTTGATGCGGTTGTGCAGCGTGATGATGTTCTGCTTGAGCGCCTGTTCCTGCACCTTGCGCAGGGCCTCGGGCTTGATCGTGGCCTGCAGCGTGAAGCCCGTGCCGTCGGGCGCGGACGTGGTCGTCAGGTCGGGGAACTGGTCGGAGATCAGGTTGCGCGCGGCCGTCAGCGTGGCTTCGTCGCGCACGCGGATGTTGACGTTGTTGCCGTCGCGGCTGATGCCGCCGTGGCGGATGTTCTTGTCGCGCATGGTGGTGCGCAGGTCGCCGGCGTAGCTGTCGGCCTTCTTGGTCAGGGCCGCGGCCATGTCCACCTGCAGCATGAAGTGCACGCCGCCGCGCAGGTCCAGGCCCAGGTACATGGGCTTGGCGCCGATGGCCGTGAGCCAGTCGGGCGAGCGCGACACCAGGTTCAGCGCCACGATGTAGGCAGGATCGGCGGGATCGGTGATCAGCGACTTCTGGATCACGTCCTTGGCCTTGAGCTGCTCGTCGGGCGTGTTGAAACGGGCCCGCACCGAAGTGCCTTCCAGCGACAGCGCATCGGGCTTGACGCCCGCGGCATCCAGCGCCGCCTGCACTTTTTGCAGCACGGCGTTGTCCACCTTGACGGTGGCTTTGCCCGAAGACACCTGCACGGCAGGCGCTTCGCCGAAGAAATTGGGCAGGGTGTAGAGCACCCCCACCAGCAGCGCGATCACGATGATCGCGTACTTCCAGACCGGATATCGGTTCATGATCGCGCTCTTTGAATTACAGCAACGCACAACGGGTACGTGCACCGCCGCCGGCGCCGTACCCTCTCTTCAAAAGACAGGCCAGGCTTACTTGGACGTGCCCTTGGGCAGCACCTGCACCACGGCGGAGCGCTGGATCTGGACTTCCACGCCAGCGGCCACTTCGATGTAGATGAACTGCTCGGCCAGGCGCGTGACCTTGCCGATGATGCCGCCGGCGGTCGCCACTTCGTCGCCCTTGGCCAGCGCGTCGACCATGGCGCGGTGTTCCTTCTGGCGCTTCATCTGGGGGCGGATCATGACGAAGTACAGCACCACGAACATCAGCACCAGCGGCAGCATGCCGGTCAGGGAACCCATGAAGCCGCCCTCGGCGGCAGCAGCGGGGGCGGTCTGGGCGAAAGCGGAAGAAATAAACACGGATCAAACTCCAATCACAACAAGGGCGTCGCGAACCGGCAGGGCCGGTGTCGCAGAGTAACGGAACATTGTATTCGGCTGCGTTGTTCCCCGAGCCGGCAGGGCAGGGCGCTGCCCGGGCCTTTGCCGGGGGACAGTCCGTCTGCCGTCGGGATGCTTCTGAAACGCTAGCTGCTGGCGCGCGAATCTGCTCGGATTCGGGTGTGTTGTGTTTTGAGATTGAGCAGTATCAAGCGCTTGCAGCTATTAAAACAAGAGTGTCCGACGCACGGAAACATGTTCCGCGGCCATTGTCAGGCATGGCCGGCATCGGGCAGCACAGCCAGGACAAAGACCTGGGGAAAGCAAAGGCCGGGTTGCCCTGGCCCTGTTGTGATGCGGCTGCGCCGGATTAGTTCACCGCTGCCGCAACTTGGGCAGGGGCATTCCAGCGTGCCATCAGCGCCTGCCACTTGGTGCGCGCGGCGGCCAGGTGGTTTTCCTTCACGTGGCCGTAGCCGCGGATGTCCTCGGGAATGGAGGCGATCTCCACGGCCAGCGCCAGCCTGTCGGCGGTGAGGCCGGCCAGCAGCGTCTCGATGCACGCGCGGTATTCGGCGATCAGCGCGCGCTCGGTGCGGCGCTCCGCGGTCCTGCCGAACGGATCCAGCGCCGTGCCGCGCAGGCCCTTCATCCTGGCCAGCACGCCCATGGCCTTGTGCATCCAGGGGCCGTAGGCCTTCTTGACCAGATGGCCCTGCGCATCCTTGCGTGCCGAGGCCGGCGGCGCCAGGTGGTGGACGACCTTGTAGTCGCCTTCGAACATGTCGCCGATCTTCTGCGTGAAGGCCGCGTCGGTGTGCAGGCGGGCCACCTCGTACTCGTCCTTGTACGCCATGAGCTTGAACAGATAGCGGGCCACGGCCTGCGACAGGCGCGTGCCCCGGCCCAGGCTTTCCTCCCGGGCGCGCACGCGGGCCACGAAGTCCTGGTACTCGCGGGCATAGGCGGCGTTCTGGTAGCCGGTCAGGAACTCCACGCGCCTGGCCACCATTTCGTCCAGCGAGGGCTTCTTGACGAACTGGATCACCTGCGTGGCCTGGTACAGCGCGCTCACCGAGGCCAGGTCATGCGCGCAGCGCCGCCCCCATTCGAAGGCCGCCTGGTTGTTGGCCACCTGCACGCCGTTGAGTTCCATGGCGCGCATGATGGAGGCATGCGTCAGCGGCACGCGGCCCTTCTGCCAGGCGTAGCCCAGCATCATGGGGTTGGCATAGATGCTGTCGCCCAGCAGGGCCACCGAGGCCTGCTCGGCGTTGAAGCTGCCCACATGGTCCTGGCCCACGGTCTGGGCCAGCAGGCTGGCGCAGCGGTCCTCGGGCGACTGCCAGTCGGGGTTGCCGACAAAGGCCGCCGTGGGCGCCGCATGGCTGTTGAGCGCGATGAAGGTGCGGCCGGGCTGCATGACGGACAGCGTGGCGGGCGTGGCCGCGACGATGGGGTCGCAGCCGATCACCAGGTCGGCCTTGGCCATGTCCACCTTGGTGGTGTAGATGGCCTCGGCGCGGTTGGCGATCTGGATGTGGCTCCAGGTGGAGCCGCCTTTCTGCGCCAGGCCCGCGGCGTCCTGGGTGATCACGCCCTTGCCCTCGAGGTGGGCGGCCATGCCCAGCAGCGAGCCGATGGTGATCACGCCCGTGCCGCCCACGCCGGCCACCACGATGCCCCAGGCCTGCTCGGCCACGGGCAGCGCGGGCTCGGGGATCGCCGGCAGCAGGCCCAGGTCGCCCTTTTTCTCCTTCTTGGGCTTCTTGAGCGTGCCGCCCTCGATGGTGACGAAGCTCGGGCAGAAGCCCTTGACGCAGGAAAAGTCCTTGTTGCAGCTGCTCTGGTTGATGCGGCGCTTGCGGCCGAACTCCGTCTCCACGGGCTCCACCGACAGGCAGTTGGACTGCACCGAGCAGTCGCCGCAGCCTTCGCAGACCAGCTCGTTGATGACCACGGTCTTGGCCGGATTGGCCAGCGTGCCGCGCTTGCGGCGGCGGCGCTTCTCGGTCGCGCAGGTCTGGTCGTAGATGATGATCGAGGTGCCCTTGATCTCGCGGAATTCGCGCTGGATGCGGTCCAGCTCGTCGCGGTGGTGCACGGTCACGCCCTCGGCCAGCTTGACGCCGTCGTACTTTTCGGGCTCGTCGGTGACGATGACCAGCCTGGCCACGCCTTCGGAGACCAGGCTGTTCATGATCTGCAGCACCGAGTGGCCCTCGGGCCGCTCGCCCACGCGCTGGCCGCCGGTCATGGCCACGGCGTCGTTGTACAGCACCTTGTAGGTGATGTTCACGCCCGAGGCAATGCTCTGGCGTATCGCCAGCAGGCCGCTGTGGAAATAGGTGCCGTCGCCCAGGTTGGCGAAGATGTGTTCTTCCTTGCTGAAGTGCGCCTGGCCGCTCCAGGTCACGCCTTCGCCGCCCATCTGCGTGAAGGTGCTGGTCTTGCGGTCGGGCATCCATGTGGCCATGTAGTGGCAGCCGATGCCGGCCACGGCGCGGCTGCCCTCGGGCACGCGCGTGGAGGTGTTGTGCGGGCAGCCGCTGCAGAACCAGGGCGTGCGGTCGCCCGTGGCGACCTCGTGCGCCGCCTTGAGCGCGGCCTCGCGCGCGTCGAGCACGGCAATGCGCTCGTGCATGCGTGCCTCGATGTGCTGGGGCACGCCCAGCTTGTGCAGCCGCGCGGCGATGGCACGCGCGATCAGCGCCGGCGTCAGGTCGGCATTGGGGCGCAGCAGCCAGTCGGTGCTGGGGTTGGGCAGCGACCATTCGCCGCCGTGCTCGTCGCTGAACTTGCCGACCACGTTGGGGCGCACGTCGTCGCGCCAGTTGTAGAGCTCTTCCTTGATCTGGTATTCGATGACCTGGCGCTTTTCCTCGACCACCAGGATCTCCTGCAGGCCGCGCGCGAAATCGCGCGTGATCGTGGCCTCCAGCGGCCAGACCACGTTGACCTTGTGCACGCGGATGCCGAGCTGGCGGCAGGTATCGTCGTCCAGCCCCAGGTCGGCCAGGGCCTGGCGCATGTCGTTGTAGGCCTTGCCGCTGGCGATGATGCCGAAGCGGTCATTCGGCGTGGCGATCACGTTGTGGTTGAGCTTGTTGGCGCGCACATACGCCAGGGCCGCATACCACTTGTAGTTCATCAGCCGCTGCTCCTGCTCCAGCGGCGGATCGGGCCAGCGGATGTGCAGGCCGCCGGGCGGCATCTGGAAATCCTCGGGCAGCACGATGTTCACGCGGTCCGGGTCGACCGAGATGCTGGCCGAGGACTCCACCACCTCCTGGATGGTCTTCATGCCCGACCACAGGCCCGAGAACCGGCTCATGGCGAAGGCGTGCAGGCCCATGTCCAGGATGTCCTGCACGTTGCTGGGGAAGAACACCGGCGTGCCGCAGGCCTTGAAGATGTGGTCGCTCTGGTGCGCGGCCGTGCTGCTCTTGCTGATGTGGTCGTCGCCGGCGATGGCGATGACGCCGCCATGCTTGGAGGTGCCGGCCATGTTGGCGTGCTTGAACACGTCGGAGCAGCGGTCCACGCCCGGGCCCTTGCCGTACCAGATGCCGAAGACGCCGTCGAACTTCTTGCTCTCGGGGTAGAGGTCCAGCTGCTGCGAGCCCCAGACGGCCGTGGCGCCCAGCTCCTCGTTCACGCCGGGCTGGAAGACGATGTGGTTCGCCTCCATGTGCTTCCTGGCGGCCCACAGGGCCTGGTCATAGCTGCCCAGGGGCGAGCCGCGGTAGCCGCTGATGAAGCCCGCGGTGTTCAGGCCCGCGGCCGCATCGCGGTGGCGCTGCAGCATGGGCAGCCGGACCAGCGCCTGCACGCCGCTCATGAAGGCGCGGCCGTGTTCCAGCGTGTATTTGTCGTCGAGCGTGACGGATTCGAGTGCTTTGCGCACTTCGTGGGGCAGTGGGGCATTCATGGCTTGTCTCCATGGTGTGTGGCCGTGCGTCGCAGGGCCGGAGATCCCGGCCGCGATACGCGCAAGACTCGTTTGTCATTGGTAATGAATCGCCGATTTCCAGTGTATTCAGTCTTGCCGGATAGGTCTTTTCTTTCTTTGCTTGATTTCGGCTATTCTGAGAAAGATTCTTTCTCTCAGGTGCCATTTTGTGAATGATCTGGATAAATTCGACATCGCCATCCTCGCGCATCTGCAGGCCGATGCGCGCCTGACCAACGCCGAACTGGCCCAGCGCGTAGGCCTGTCGGCCGCACCCTGCTGGCGCCGCGTGCGCGCGCTGGAGGAGGCCGGCTACATCCGCGGCTACCACGCCGACATCGACCGCCACAAGATCGGCCTGGGCGTGCTGGCCTTCGTGCGGCTGGACGCCGTGCAGACCGCCGGGGCGCTGACGCAGGAAATGGAGGAGGCCATCCGCAAGCTGCCCGAGGTCGTGTCCTGCCACTACATCAGCGGCACCGGCACCTTCGAGCTGCAGGTGGTGGCCCGCGACCTGGACAGCTTTGCCCAGTTCGCGCGCAACACCCTGCTGAACCTGCCCAATGTGAAGGACATGCAGACCAGCTTCTCGCTGGGCGAGATCAAGTCCAGCGCGGCGCTGCCGCTGGCCCATCTGGGGCTCATGGCCGGGCAGGCGCCCGACGCGGCGGGGCCGCGGGGCAAGCCGGGCGGCTGAGGTTTGCTATTGAAAAAATAGCGAAAGGCGCTTGTTGCAAGAGGGCTGCATGCCTGTTTTTGCAAATGCGGTCACCCGTTGGTTCACATCGGAACTTTTGCCCGCAAAATGTGGCTGAATGGCCGACGATCATCTTTCCCCACCCCTAGCGCCGCAGGCTGACGATGCCGCCGGCCCCAGCCACCCGCCGCCTGCCGCGCCCGGTGCCGGCGCCGCCGAAGAGGCCGGCATCGGCGCGCCGGGCACGCTGCTGGAAGACCCTTCGGGCATGACCCCGGGCGATGTGGCCGGGGCCGCGCAGGCCGCGGCCGAAAGCCACAAGAGCCAGCAGGCGCAGAAGGCGGCCAGCGCGGTCTGGGCGCCGCTGTCCACGCCCACTTTCCGCATGCTGTGGCTGATCTGGATGGCGGCCAATACCTGCATGTGGATGAACGACGTGGCGGCGGCCTGGCTGATGACCTCGCTGACCACCTCGCCCGTGCTGGTGGCGCTGGTGCAGTCGGCCTCCACGCTGCCGGTGTTCCTGCTGGGCCTGCCCAGCGGCGCGCTGGCCGACATTCTGGACCGGCGCCGCTACTTCATCGTCACCCAGTTCTGGGTGGCCGCCGTGGCGCTGGTGCTGTGCCTGGCCGTGCTTTCGGGCCGCATGACGGCCCACATCCTGCTGGCGCTGACCTTTGCCAACGGCATCGGCCTGGCCATGCGCTGGCCGGTGTTCTCGGCGCTGATTCCCGAGCTGGTGCCCAAGCACCACCTGCCCTCGGCCATGGCGCTCAACGCCGTGGCCATGAACGCCTCGCGCATCATCGGCCCGCTGGTGGCCGGCGCCCTCATCGCCAGCCTGGGCAGTGCCTGGGTGTTCGTGCTCAACGCGGCGCTGTCGATTGTCTCGGGCTTCGTGCTGATCCGCTGGAAGCGCAAGCACCACGAGAACCCGCTGGGCCGCGAGCGCCTGCCCTCGGCCATGCGCGTGGGCCTGCAGTTCGTCAAGGAGTCGCCGCGCATGCACGCGGTGCTGGCGCGCACCGTGGCCTTCTTCCTGCAGTCCACGGCCGTCATGGCCCTGCTGCCGCTGACGGCCCAGCGCCTGCACGGCCCGGCGGCCGACGGCGGGGGCGCCAACACCTTCACGCTGCTGCTGGCCTCCATGGGCGCGGGCGCCATCGTCGGCGCGCTGTTCCTGCCGCGGCTGCGCCAGGCCTTTGCCAAGGAGCGGCTGGTGCTGCTGGGCGCGGCCGTGCAGGGCCTGGCCACGCTGATCGTGGCGCTGGCGCCCAATGTTTATGTGGCCGTGCCCGCCATGATGCTGGCCGGCATGGCGCTGATCTCCACGGCCAACACGCTGGGCGTCTCGGCCCAGATGGCGCTGCCCAACTGGGTGCGGGCGCGCGGCATGTCCATCTACCAGATGTCCATCATGGGCGGCACGGCCGCGGGGGCGGCGCTCTGGGGACAGGTGGCCAGCCTGCTGAGCGTGCAGGCCAGTCTGATGCTGGCGGCGGCCTGCGGTCTGCTGTCCATGCTGGCGGTGCAGCGGCTGATCCGCGACCGCCAGATCGAGGAGGACCTGAGCCCGTCCAAGGCCATCAAGCGTCCCGTGGTCGACGTGCCGCCCGAGGCCGGCCGCGTGGTGGTGACCATCGAATACCACATAGACCCCGCGCGTGCCGCGGAATTCCGCGCGCTGATGCAGGAGAGCCGGCGCAGCCGCATGCGCCAGGGCGCGCTGTCCTGGCACCTGCTGCACAGCATGAGCCATCCGGAGCGCTATGTGGAGCAGATCACCGACGAATCCTGGACCGAGCATCTGCGCCGCTTCGACCGCGTGACGGCCGCCGACGTGGCGCTGCGCGACCGCAAGCTGGCCTTCCACCAGGGCAAGGAGCCGCCGCTGGTGCAGCGCTATTTCGCGGATACGCAGTAGCAGGCGGCAGGGGTCCAAGGACTCTCAAAAAAAGAGCTGCCATCGCAGTCTGCATAAAGACTTCAGACATATAGCTGTCTGGAAGCAATACGCAGGAAGCGATGGCAGCTCTCTTTTTTGCTGCGCTGCGGCCGGCAGCGCACCAGGGCTTCACTTCAGATGCGGAGCCTGCCCCACCTGGCTGCGCGGCCACAGCGCCCACAGGCGCAGGTTCTGCTTCACGCGGCCTGCCAGGTCGCCGGCTTCCTGGCCCCAGCCCATGAAGAAGTCGGCGCGCACGGCGCCCAGGATGGCGCTGCCCGTGTCCTGGGCGAACACCAGGCGATTCAGCGCCACCGTGGGGCCGGGCGAGGACAGCCACACCGGCGTGCCGTAGGGAATGCTGTTGCGGTCCACGGCGATCGAGCGGCCGGGCGTCAGCGCCACGCCCTGCGCGCCCTTGGGGCCGAAGGCCGCATCCAGGCCCTCCAGCGGCTCCTCGCGGAAAAATACATAGCGTGGATTGCTCCACAGCATTTCGTTCACGCGCCCGGGATTGGCGGCGATCCAGGCGCTGATGCCGGGCCAGGTCGCGTCGCGCACCAGGCCCTGGTCCAGCAGCCAGCGGCCCACGCTCTTGTAGGGCTGGTCGTTGGTGCCCGCAAAGGCCACGCGGATCAGGTGCTGGCGCCCGTCCGGCTCGGTGATGTTGAGCCGGCCCGAGCCCTGGATGTGCAGGATCAGCGCGTCCACGGGATCGCGCAGCCAGGCAATGGCGCGGCCGGCCAGCGCGGCCTGGGCCTCGGGCAGGGTCTCGATCTGCTGGCGCGTGTACCAGGGCTTGCGCTTGCCCAGGCCCAGCGGCGTCTGGTACAGCGGCACGTTGTAGCCGTTGCCGGGTATGCGCTGGGCATCGAACATGGGCTCGTAGTAGGAGGTCAGCAGGCCGTCGGGGCCGCCGCCCACGGCCTCGAGGCGGTAGGGCTGCAGCTTTTCCATCAGCCAGCTGCGCTGCGCATCCTCGTCGGCGATGCTGAGCTGGCGCACCTCGCGGCACAGTCCGGCGAACACGGTATTGGGCCGCTCGCAGTTCTTGATCCAGGCATTCCAGGCCTCGCTGAACGAGTCCTGCTGCACGCCCGGCAGCTCGCTCCAGTCCACGGCCACCCAGCGGCTCTTGGTGGGCGTGTTCGTGGCCAGCGGCGGGCGGGCGGCCGCGCCGCCGCCGTGCGGCTGCAGCTCGGGAACCGGCGAAGGATCGTGCTGTTGCTTGGTGGTGGTGCAGGCCACCAGGGTCCCTACAATCAGCGCCATCAAGGCATGGCGCAGGAGATGGAAATTCATGGTTCTGATTTTGCTTGAAGCGCTGCTGGCGTTGGCGATTCTGGTCGCTATTGTGTGGTGGACCATGTTTTCCGGTCGGCACAAGGGGGAGTTGCCGGCCGCTGCGCGCGATGCCGCCGAGCAGAAGCCGGAGGGCGGGCAGCCGCCCCGGCCGCGCCCCTGAACGGCCAGGGCCGGCCGCCCGCTTGCCTCTGGCGGCAGTGACAATGTTTTGCAACCCGCGGCGGGGCCGGCGGGTGCAGTCCTACGAACTTGCCTTGTGACCGCTGATACGCTTGCTGCGGCTGAACTTCAACAATGAAAGCCGTTTCCCGAACCCGGTTTCCGGGAATGTTTACGAAAAAGGAGTTTTCTATGCGCAAGCAACTGGCTCTGACGGCCGCTCTGGCCTCCGCATTGTTCATCTCGGGCTGCGCGAACATGGACGGCATGTCCGACACCACGCGCCGCACGGCCACCGGCGCGGGCGTGGGCGCGCTGGGCGGCGCGGCTATCGGCGCCATCGCGGGCGGCCATGCCGGCAAGGGCGCGCTGATCGGCGCGGGCGTGGGTGCCCTGGGCTCCTACATCTGGTCGCAGAACCTCGAAAAGCAAAAGCGCGAAATGGAAGCCGCGACCCAGGGCACGGGCGTGGGCGTGTCCCAGACGGCGGACAACCAGCTCAAGCTGGACATCCCCAGCGACATCTCGTTCGACACGGGCCGTGCCGACATCAAGAGCAACTTCGCCCCCATCCTGGACCGCTTCGCCGACGGCCTGCGCAACAATCCGAATGCCGAGGTGCGCATCATCGGCCACACCGACAGCACCGGCTCCGATGCGATCAACGACCCCCTGTCGCTGCAGCGCGCCGAGAGCACGCGCAACTACCTGACTTCGCGCGGCGTCGGCGGCACCCGCATCCAGGTGCAGGGCATGGGCTCGCGCCAGCCAATCGCCTCCAACAACACGGCCGAAGGCCGCGCCCGCAACCGCCGCGTGGAAATCTACGTGGGCGAACGTGCCCAGTAAGCGCCAAGCGTGCCGATACGACAAGCCCCGCTTCAGGCGGGGCTTTTTTGCTTTGCAGGGGGATTCCAGCCGTGTCGTATTCAGCCGCCCCGGCGGGCCTTGCCGGTCACGCCAGCCTGTGCCGTGTCTTCAGCAGGCTCAGGCCCAGTGCAATGAAGGTGCCGCCCACGATGCGGTTGAATAGCTTGGCACGCGCGGCCACATGGTCCTTGACCAGCGAAATAAGCACCACGTAGAAAGCATGCGCGATCAACGCGCAGACCGCAAATGTCGTGGTCAGCAGCAGGTACTGCGTGAACAGGGATGCTTCGGGCACGATGAACTGCGGGAACAGGGCCGAGAAGAACAGGATCGATTTGGGGTTTGTCAGCGACACGCCCAGACCCTGCCAAACCAACTCCCGGTTCCTGCGCTCGCGCCGCTGCGCAGGCGCCAGGCCCGCAGCGCTGCCGAGCAGGCCCTCCTTGCTGCGCCAGCGTATGATGCCCAGCCAGATGAGGTACATCGCGCCGGCCACTTTCATCGCCAGGAACGCATTTGCCGACATGCGCAGTATGGTCCCCATGCCGATCATCGCCAGCGCGGAAACAACGAAGATGCCCGCCGAACTGCCCAGCGAGCTGAATGCGGTCCGCCTTGCCCCCACGTCCACCGAGTTCGAGATGGCCAGCAGCACGGCCGGGCCGGGAGTGAAGCACATCAGCAGCGAGACGCCGCAGAAAACAAGCCAGTGGGCGATGGACATGGTCGGGGAATATTCAGTTGCAGTAGACAGCGCGTATTTTCGTTGCGTTGTGAGGCATCCAGCCGCGCCCGCCGCCCTTCCTCTGCATTATTTCCCGGCTCTGCGGACCCTCAAGGTCCTGGAGCGCCCGCCAGGCGCCGGCGCACGTACGGCACCTCAGTGGGCATTTCTCAGCAGGTTGGCCAGTTCCACGGCCGACTTGACCTGCATCTTGTCGAAGACGCGCGCGCGATGCACTTCCACGGTGCGCACGCTGATGTCGAGCTGGTCGGCAATCAGCTTGTTGGGCACGCCTTCGACGACCAGGCGCATCACGTCCTGCTCGCGCTCGGTGAGTTCGCCCAGGCGCTTGCGCACGGCTTCGCTCGCATGGCGCGCTTCCAGGTGCCTGGCCGAGACGGCCAGCGCCTGCTCGATGCGGTCGACCAGGGCATTGTCGGAAAACGGCTTCTCGCAGAAATCGAAGGCGCCGCGCTTGACGGTATCCACCGCGGTCGGCACGTCGGCATGGCCGGTCAGGAAGATCACCGGCATGGTGTCCGTCTGGCCGCGCTCGAGCATGAGGTTGAACAGGGCCAGCCCGCTCATGCCGCCCATGCGCATGTCCAGCAGCAGGCAGCTCGGGCGCGTGACCTGCGGCCGGGACTGCAGCATGGCTTCGAAGGCTTCGGCGCTGTCATAGCATTCGCTGAGCAGGCGGCGCGAGCGCAGCAGCCAGGCCAGCGCGTCGCGCACGCTGGCATCGTCGTCCACGATATAGACGGTAGCGTCGGGTACAGGTTCCATGAAGACTCCACGGGCTGGCGCAAATTCGATGGGGCAAGGCGCCTGCTCAAGGCATGGCGCTTGTGCGTTCTCGTCTGCGCGAGTCCTAACTCGTTTCTACTCGCAGTGCGCCGGCAGCGTGAACACGAACTCCGTGCCCTGCGGGTGGTTGGGGCGGTGGACCAGGCGTCCGCCATGCTGTTCCACGACAGTGCGGCACAGGCTCAGGCCCAGCCCCATGCCTTCCGCCCGCGTGGTGAAAAAGGGCGTGAACAGCTGGCTGGCCACCTCGGGAGAGATGCCGACGCCGCAGTCCGCCACGGAAAATTCTACCCAACGCTGGCCGTAGCTCTCCAGGCCGCGTGCCTGCAGTGTCAGCACGCGGGCCGGAGTCTGCAGCGAATCCATGGCCTGCATGCCGTTGCGCGCCAGGTTGAGCAATACCTGCTCGACCATGGTGGGATCGCACAGCACGGGCGGCAGCCGCGGCTCGATCTCGGTGCGCACCTGCACCCCGAGCTTGTGGGCCTGCAGGTTCACCAGGGGCTGGACGGCCTCGAACAGCTCGGCCGCGGAGATGACTTCGCGCGACTGGTCGCGCCGGCGCACGAAGTCGCGCACGCTCTTGATCACGCGGCCCGCGCGCTCGGCCTGGATGCCGATCTGCTCCAGGGCCATGCGCAGGTCCTGCTGCTGGACCTGCAGCTGCTGCAGCGCATGGGCAGGATCGGGCAGGGTGTGCGAGAGCATGTTGAGCGAGCCCGTGGCATAGCTGGAGATCGCGGCCAGCGGCTGGGTGAGCTCATGGCTGAGCAGCGAAGCCATTTCGCCCACCGTGGCCAGTCGCGCGGTGGCCTGCAGGCGTTCCTGCGAGGCGCGCGAGAGCTCTTCCATGCGGCGCTGCTCGCTGATGTCGATGAAGGCGCTCATCCAGCCTGTGTGCATGCCCTGGGCATTGATCAGCGGAGCTTCGAAGATCAGCACCGGGAAGCGCGAGCCGTCCTTGCGCATGAAGACGCTTTCATGGCCTTCGCGCGGCGGCGGCGAGGCGCCCGAGAGGCGGTTGTCGCGGCGCTGGGCATATTCCTCGGCCAGCTCCGGCGGCCAGTAGGGCGCGACGTTCAGGCCCAGCAGCTCCTCGGCCGTGAAGCCCACCATGTTGCAGAAGGCCGGGTTGACATAGGTGATGTAGCCCTGCAGGTCGCGTGCGCGCATGCCGGTGACCAGGGAGTCCTCCATGGCCTTGCGAAAGGCCAGCGCATCGCCCAGGTCGCGCTCGGCGCGCAGGCGCCGCCGGTTGTCGCGCACCAGCACCACGACCACGGAGACCAGCGCGATCGACATCAGCGTGACCAGGGCCGTCATCACATTGGGGAAGACGCTGGGCGCGCGGTGCCAGCTGTCCATGCGCAGCACCAGCGTGTTGCCGGGCAGGTCCAGCAGCTGCTGGGACGTGAACATGCGCGAGCCGCGCCAGGCCGCGCCCACCAGGGCCAGGCGCGTGCCGTCCGGCTCGGTGAAGGAAACCTCCTGCGTGCGCGGCAGGGTCTTGCCCACCTGGGCCATCAGAATGCCCTGCAGGCTGTAGGTGCCGATCACATAGCCCACCAGATGGCCGTTCTGCGTCTGCGGCAGGCAGACGTCCATGGTTTCGGTGCCCAGGCCTTCGCCCAGCAGCTGGAAGTGGCTGGGAGAATAAGAGGGGCCGTTGAGCCGGCGCGCATGGGTGCAGGTCAGCGAGGACTCGGGCAGCATGCCGTCGCCGTGGCCATGGTCGTCCCAGTTGATGGAACGGTAAGGCGTTTCCGCGTGGGCGCGCAGGCGCAGATCGGTGCTGCGCCACTCGATGCGCATGAGTTCGCGCCGCACCTGCAGGATCTCGGCGGCGCGGATTTTCCAGGCCGCGATATCGTCGTCGGCCGCGTTGAGCGCCTGCAGGTCCTGCAGATTGCGGTTGAGCGCCACGCGGATGTCGCCAGTGGCATTGATGGTGTCGCGCTCGAGCTTGTCCTGCACCTGGGAGGCTTCGTAGCGCCCGGCCAGCCAGACCATGGTCACCAGCATGCTGGCGACCAGCATCACCAGCAGGCTCCACAGCGACCAGCGGCGCCAGGCCTGGCGCCAGCGGCGCCACGGCCAGCGGGAGAAGGGCTCGGTTTCCTGTCCGGAGGAGAAAGGGGAGGAGAGGCTCACAGCACGCGATGGGTCAAAGCCGGCAATTGTTGCCGCAATTGCCGCAGGCGTTCATGGCTCAGCTCGCCCAGGGCAATGCCGGGGCCGCAGGCCTGCAGTGCCTGCACCTCGCCCCAGGGGTCGACCAGCATGCTGTGGCCCCAGGTGCGCCGGCCGTTCTCGTGCACGCCGCCCTGTCCGGGCGCCAGCACATAGGCGAGGTTCTCCACGGCGCGGGCGCGCAGCAGCGTTTCCCAGTGGGCCTGGCCCGTGGTGTGGGTGAAGGCGCTGGGCACCAGCAGCACATCGGCCCCCTGGGCGCTGAGCGCGCGGTAGAGCTCCGGAAAGCGCAGGTCGTAGCAGACGCTCAGCCCCAGGCGCCAGACTTCGCCGCTGCGCGCCCGTACGTCGCAGACCACGGGCCGGCTGCCGGCCTGCACGGTAGCAGCCTCCTCGTAGCGCTCCTTGCCGTTCTCGAAATGGAACAGGTGGATCTTGTCGTAGCGCGCCGCGCACTCGCCCTGCGGCGAAAACAGCAGGCTGCTGTTGAGCGCATGGCCGTCGTCATCGGCAGCCAGCGGCACGGTGCCTCCCAGCACCCACAGCTGCAGTTCGCGTGCGGCCTGGGCCAGAAAATCCTGGATCGGGCCCTGGCCGAAGCTCTCGCGCACGGCAAGCTTGTCCGTGTCCCGTCGCCCCATGGCACAGAAATATTCGGGCAGGGCCACGAGTTCGGCCCCCAGCGCGGCCGCCTGCTGTATCAACAGCCTGGCCTGCGCCAGGTTGCGCTGGACATCCAGGCCGGACACCATTTGTAGGGCTGCAATCTTCATGGGTTCTCCTTGGCTTCGGTACCGGCGGGGCTGGCCGGGGTTTCGGCGGCGGGCCGTCCCGGCTCGGGCATCTTCGCATTGCTGCCCGATTCGTCCAGAGGGGAACCGTTGGCCGCTCCCTTCTTCAAGGCACGGCGCGGCAGTTCCACCACCTGCGGGTCGTCCCAGCTGCCGCGGATCTGGAATTCCTTGGTATTGGCCGCGATCAGCGGGCCGCGCAGGATCATCTGGGCCAGGAAGCTGCTCAGGCCCACCACGGGGTTGATGGCGGTTGCCACCAGCGAGGCGGTCATGGCATTGATTTCGGGCACCACCACGACATGCAGGTCCTGGGTTTCCTTGTCGATGTCGGCCGAGCCTTCCATCAGCACGGCGGCATTGACGCCCTTCATCTGCATGTTGTTGGTGCGGGCCATGCCTTTCTGGATCTGCACGTCGCCGCGCATGAAGTCGAACGAAAAACCGTTGCGGAAGACGTCGCGGAAGTCCAGCGTGAGGCGCCGCGGCAGGGCCTGCAGGCTCAGCACGCCCAGCAGCTTGGCCAGGCCGGGATCCGCCTTGAGGAACTGGCCCTTCTGCACATCCACATGGACGGTGCCGGACATGGTCCTGAAGTCGGGCGTGATGGGTGAGCCCGACCAGGCGATGTCGCCCTGCAGGCTGCCCTGGCCGTTGGCGACCACGCCGGGCATGTCGAAGCGCCTCAGCAGCTGCCCGACGTCGCGCAGCGCCAGCCGGAAGTGCAGCTGGGTATCGCCGGGATGGGCCTTGTCGCCATAGCGTATCGACCATTGGCCGTTGGCCGTCAGGCTCGCCTCGGCCGTGCTGATGTCGAAGCGCGACAGCTGCCACTGGCGGACCCCCGAGCTCTGGCCTGTGCTACCGGGCAGCAACTGGTTGCGTGCCTGCACTTCCAGGTGACCGAGCGAGCGGGCGCCCAGGCGGAAATCGTCCACGGAGATCTGCAGCGCCGGCAGCTCGCGTACCGCGGCATCCTGCTCGTTGACGAGGTCGAGGCCGCTTTCCGCATCGGGAATGGTCAGGCGCGAGAGCCTGGCGATGAGCTGGCCCGCGGGCTCCTGCGGCGAGCCCTCGCGGTATTCGATGGTACCTGCCAGTTCGCGCGCGGTGATCTGGCTGCTCCAGGCCTTGCCGGCATGGCTGGTCAGCACGGCGACATCGTGCAGCTGGCGGCCGTGCAGCCGGAGTTCGCCGGCCTTGAGCTCCAGCTGCTGCGGCAGGTACTGGCGCATGTCGTCCATCGCGCTGCCGGGCTTGCCGCTGTCGGCGGCGGTGGGGCTTTCGCCGGCCAGGTCCTGCAGCAGATCGGTCCAGGCGTCCACGTCCAGCCGGGGTTGCTCCATGCGCGCCGCCAAGCCCTGCGGGGGCAGCTTGCCGGCGTCGGCCTGGGCTCCCGGGGCGAGCACATAGCTGCCGCGCTGCACCTGGGCACCGCCGTCCTGCAGTTTCCTGTCGATCATTGCGGCACCTGCGTTGCCCCATTGCACGCTGAGCTGGTCCGCTTCGGCAGACAGCAGGCGGCGGCTGATGCGCACCGGCAGCGTTTCCTGGACCGGCTTGCCCAGCGGCGCCGGCAATTGCAGGCCCATGCCCTGCAGATCGCTCTGGAACGTGAATTCCGTGGCCTTGTGGATGTTCAGCTGCAGGCTGTAGCGGGCCTGGCCCTGCAGATGCTTCGCCATGCGGGCGAAGGGCCCCAGCTCCCTGGCTTCCTGAAGGCCCTTGGCCGTAGCCAGGCCCTGTACCTGGATCTGAATGGGTGTGGAGCTGCCGGCGGCAGCGTTGGCTGCGGGCTTCATGCCGCCTTCGATCCTCACGGCGCCGCCCAGCGCCCTGGCCTGCACGCCGGTCAGATTGAAGCCCGTCTCGGAAAACTGCACGGTGCCGCGCGCCTGGCTCAGCAGGGGGACCTCGGGCATGAGCTGGATGGAGTTGCCGTTCAGCTCCACCGCGCCGCTGATCTTGCTGCGCTGCATGTGCGCCGTCGGCAGATGCAGCTTGAGCGCCAGTTTCGCCGGTCCGTCGCCACGGCTTTCATCGAGTGCGTGTTCGGTAAGGGCCGACAGCGCGGAAGCCTGGACGATGGCCAGCATGTCGCCCAGCGGGCCGTGGGCCCGGGCCTGGACTTCGACCTCGGTCTGGTTCCAGTCGTCCACGGCGGCCTGCGCATCGTCCAGCGCCACGGCGCTGCCGCCCAGCATGCCCCTGGCCTTGCGCACATGCATGGAATTCTTGTCGAAGACCAGCTCCCCTGTGAGCTGGGTCAGGGCAGGCCAGGGCTTTTCGCCCGGCGACAGCAGATAGGCTGGCACATACTGGTAGTGCACGTCGTGCACCCGGGCCTCGACATGGAAGTCGCCTCTGGCGCTGCCTTTTGGGCTGCCCTGGTGTGCCTTGTCGAACGGGAAATGCTCGAGGTCGCCTCTGACCCTGAAGTTCACCGCACTGGCCTGGCCGGCCGTGACGGCCTCGCGCACATAGCGGCGCGCATCGTCGCCCACTTCCAGAGGCAGGTAGCGATGGATGCGCGCGCCATTGGCCCGGCCGAGCTGGCCCTGCAGCTCCAGCAGGCCGGGGAAGCGGGGCTCGGCCGCGGTGCCGGCGCCGGTCTGCCATCGGGCCTGGAGCTGGCCCGCCGTATCGTCGTTGGCAAAGCGCAGCTGCGGCACCTGTACCTTGATCGTCCGGTCCTTGCCCTGTCCCTGCAGCTGCCACTGCACGGTGGCATCGAGCTCGTCCAGGGGGATGTCGGGATCTTCGAAGACACCGGGAAAGCTCAGCACGGCCTGCGGACCCTGGCTTGCCCGCCCGATCCGGGCACGGCCGCTGTCCTGGTCGAAGGCGAACTGGCCCGAAACGCCCTGGAAGCCCGGAACGCCGGTGTGCCCGGGGCCCTGGTCCGACGGCTGGCCGCGCAGCTCCAGCTGCTCGAATTGGCCCGAGGCCTTGTAATGGGTGGGTGTATCGACGGGGCCGCGCCAGGACAGCTGCAGCTGGTGCAGCCGGCCCGAGGGTGCCAGGGCCTGCAGCTGCGTCTGCAGGGCCTGGGGAACGGGCAGCCGGCGCAGCACCTGGGAGGCAATGGCCAGGTCCAGGCCGTCGGCGCGCAATTCGCCGCGCTCGCCCTGCGGCCCTTGCTCGGAAGCCCCCGTGGGCTGGTAGCGGAGATTGAAGTCGCCGCGTGGCCAGTGCAGGCCGTCGCCCGTGGTGAAGCTCAGGCCCTGGACGGCCAGCTGGTAGCCGTCCTGGCTTCTGGCGCTAAGGCGGCCATGCAGCGATTGCAGCTGCAGCGGCTGGGGCTTGTCCTTCCACTGCAGCTGCAGCGCCTCGATGGCCAGGTCGGCCACCGTGCCCACCGGCTGGCCGCGGCTGACTTCCACCCAGGCGCGCACCGAGCCCTTGCCCTGCTGCAGCTTCCAGTCCTGGGGCTCCAGGTACTGCCCGAGCTGGGACAGGTCTACCTGCGCAAAGTCCATGAAGGCCTGGCCGCTCCAGCGCTCGATCCGCCCCTCGTGCACGGAAAGCAGGGGTTCCCTGAAGCGCCCCATCAGGCTGAAGCGGTGGCCCCAGGCTTCGGGCGGCGTGGCATCCAGGCGCAGCGAGTGGCTCCAGCCCTTGTTGCGCAGCACCAGATCCACATCGTGCAGCGCAAGCGGCGGGGCCTGGAGCTTTTCGTCGATCCATTGCACCGAACCGCGGCGCAGCGCAATCTCGGGCTGGGACAGAAACCAGTCCGCATGGTTGTTCTTGTCGGAACCGCTGGCGGTGACCGCAATGCCTGCCACGAAAATCTGACCGTCCGGCGCGCGCCGCACGGTCAGCTCGGGGGCTTCCACATAGATCTGCTCCACGCCCAGCGTGAGCAGCGAGCGGGCCGAGACGGCCACCACCACCCTGGCCAGGTGCAAGGCCTTGCCGCCGTTGGCCGGGTCGTGCAGCACCACGTCGGTGAGCTCGAAGGTGGGCACCAGCCCGTCGCGGCGGGCCGCCAGGGCTTCGATGGTCACAGGTATACCCAGAGCGCGTGAGGCCAGGGACTGCAGCTCGGGGCGCCATTCGCTGATTCGCGGCACAATCCAGAGATGGAGCCCTGCCCACACGGTGGCGGCGGCCAGCCACAAGGCCAGGACCAGTCCCAAAGACCACCGTGCCAAGCTGGCCAGCCTGTGGATCAGGCGAGTCGGGTGCGGTTTCGGTTCGATCATCTGTGGCTCAAGCAATGGCTGGAATTATGACCTTCCCCCCGAAGGCACAAGTGGTAACCATCGGTTGCCGCCCCGCCGATGCAAGCTGCGGTCATGTTTTTGCGGTCGGTATGCAATCCACAAAAGTAAGCAATGGCAGATAACGCCGTGAATGTTTCTTCCTCGGCCCGGTATTCACGCTTTTACCAGCGCCTGCATCGCCGGTATGACAGCTGGTTCGATGTGCTGCCGCCCGGCGCGCCTGACAAGGCGCTGATGGAGCAGGCCCTGGCCGGCCTGCGGCAGCGCGGAATGGATCTGTCGGCCAGCCTGCGCGTGCTGCGCCAGCTGGTGGTGGAACGCGCCATGGTGCTCGACTGCGAGCAGCAGGCGCCGCTGGACGTGGTGACCCGCGCCGTGACCGAGCTGGCCGAGCTGGCGCTGGACCGGGCCTGCGCCCAGGCGCGCGCCGACCTGGATGCCCGCCATGGGGCTCCCCGGGGTCCGGACGGCCAGCCCGTGCAGCTGTGGGTGATCGGCATGGGCAAGCTCGGCGCGCGCGAGCTCAATGTCTCCAGCGACATCGACCTGATCTATGTTTACGAGCATGACGGCGAGACGGCAGGCCAGAGCGACGGCCGCGGCGTCATCTCCAACCACGAGTACTTCGCGCGCGTCGTCAAGGGCATCTACAGCCTGATCGGCGACACCACGGAGCACGGCTTCGTCTTTCGCGTGGACCTGGCCTTGCGGCCCAACGGCAATTCCGGCGCGGCCGCGGTGTCGCTGGCCTCGCTGGAGGAATACCTGCAGATCCACGGCCGCGAGTGGGAGCGCTTTGCCTGGCTCAAGAGCCGCGTCGTGGCTCCCTTGGCCTGCATACAGTCGCCCAATGTCCAGGCCTTGCGCGGCGTGGTGCTGCCCTTTGTGTTCCGCCGCTATCTCGATTACGCGGTGTTCGACGCGCTGCGCGTGCTGCACCGCCAGATCCGCGAGCATGCGGCCAAGCGCAGCGCCGGCCATCCGGAGCGCGCCAACGACGTGAAGCTGTCGCGCGGCGGCATACGCGAGATCGAATTCATCGTGCAACTGCTGCAGGTAGTGCGCGGCGGCCAGTTCCCCGAGCTGCGCTGCCGCCCCACGCTGGAAGCCCTGCAGCGCCTGGCCCGCGCCGACCTCATGAGCCAGGACATCGCCCGGGCCCTGGGCGAGGCCTACACCTTCCTGCGCCGGGTGGAGCACCGTATCCAGTACCTGGACGACCAGCAGACCCATGTGCTGCCCACGCGCGACGACGACCTGCTGTGGATCGCGAAGACCATGGGCTATGCCGATGCCTGTGCCTTTCTGCACCAGCTCGACGAGCACCGCGAACTGGTGGCCCAGGAATTCGACACCCTGCTCGGCGGCGATGCGCCGCAATGTGGCAATGGCCGTTGCGGCACGGCCAGGACGGCCGCCGGCAGCGCGCCCACGCCGCGCGAGATCGAAGACCTGATCGAGCTGCTGCCGCCCGCGCTGGCCGGCCAGGTGGCCGACTGGCGCGGCAATGCGCGCATTGCCGGGCTGCGCGACGAGGCGCGCACACGCCTGTTCCGCCTGGTGGAGCGCACCTCCCAATGGGTGGAAGGCGGCCAGGTGTCCGAAGAAGCGGCCAAGCGTTTTCTGCAGTGGCTGGAGCCGCTGCTGCGCCGCGAAAGCTATCTGGCGCTGCTGCTGGAGCGCCCGGCCGTGCACGAGCGGCTGCTGCACCTGCTGGGCGCGGCCCGCTGGCCCGCGCGCTATCTGCAGCAGCATCCGGGCGTGATCGACGAGCTGGCCAGCGACGCCATCCTCAAGGAGCGCTTCGTCGCTGCCGACTTCGAGCACGAGCTCGCGCTGCGCCTGGCGGCGCTGCAGTCCACGGGCGAGGACGACGACGAGACCCTGCTCAACCTGCTGCGCCGCGCCCACCATGCCGAAGTCTTCCGCACGCTGGCGCGGGACGTGGAAGGCCGCATCACCGTGGAGCAGGTGGCCGACGACCTGAGCGCGCTGGCCGACAGCATCCTGCGCGTCACGGCCCAGTGGTGCTGGGCCCGGCTCAAGAACCGCCACCGCGATTCGCCGCAGTTCGGCATCATCGGCTACGGCAAGCTCGGGGGCAAGGAGCTGGGCTACGGCAGCGACCTGGACATCGTCTTCGTGTTCGACGACGAGGACGAGCGCGCGCCCGAGGTCTACGCGGCATTCGTGCGCAAGCTCATCAACTGGCTGACCGTGAAGACCGGCGAGGGCGACCTGTTCGAGATCGACACCGCGCTGCGCCCCAACGGCAACTCCGGCCTGCTGGTGACCAGCTTCGAGTCCTATGCGAACTACCAGCAGCGGCGCGGCAGCAATACCGCCTGGACGTGGGAGCACCAGGCCATGACACGTGCCCGCTTCGTGCTTGGCAGCCCCGACTTCCCGCCGCCGCCGGGCCAGCTGCCCACGGACATGAAGCTGCGCGAGCGCTTCGATGCCGTGCGCGAGGCCGTGATCACCGCGCCCCGCGATGCGGCCGCCCTGCGTGCCGAGATCGTGGCCATGCGCGAGCGCGTGCGCAGCGCCCACCCCGTGCGCGGCGGCCTGTTCGACGTCAAGCACAGCCCGGGCGGCATGGTGGACGTGGAGTTCGCGGTGCAGTTCCTGGTGCTGTCGCAGTCGGCCGCGCATGCCGAGCTGATCGCCAATGTGGGCAACATCGCGCTGCTGCAGCGCGCCGAGGATGCGGGCCTGCTGCCTGCGGGCGTGGGCCACGCGGCGGCCAGGGCCTACCGCGAGCTGCGCCGCCTGCAGCATGTGGCGCGGCTGGACGAGCGTTCGGGCCAGTTGCCGCCCGAGCAGGCCGCGGCGCAGCGCGATGCGGTGCTGGCGCTATGGAATGCCGTGTTTGCAGCGGAAAACTGACAGCCCGCACTCTCCACCGTGTGTGGCGTACGGGCTGCCCCACTTTCCATCCTTGGGCGGCCCGGCGATGAAAAAGTGAGCCCTGCCGGACCGCCGCAAGCGGCTCCGGCAGCAATGATCGGATTTGGCCTACAGGCAGAAACAGGGCTTCCTCAAAATGTTACAAATTCGATACCCCCAGGCTATGGAACTTCTGCAAAAGTGACGCATCTATCGAAACATCAGGTGTGAATCAGGGAGGCCACCTCAGTCGATTTCATGTTGCGAAGCCTTTGGGTCTGCCCAATGAACCGCCCGGAGCGCTTCTCCTCCCTCCCTCTCTTAATTCGTTTCGGGATGCTTCGCAACTTTTTTATTACGCAGCAAAAAGGCCACTGATCTGCCAGTGGCCTTTTTCTTTGGGCAATGGCCTGCGGTGGCCTAGCGGGGCTCGGTGGCGGTAAAGCTGGGGCGTGCGCCGATCTTGGCCAGCAGGGCCGCCAGATTGGGGTGCTCGGCACGCCAGTCCAGCTCGGGGAAGCGGAAATCCAGCCAGGCCAGGGCGCAGCAGACGCTGATGTCGGCCAGCGTGAGATGGGTGCCGCCGCAGCAGAAGGGCTTGTCGCCCAGGCCTTGGGACATCACCTTGAGCGCGGCCCGGATCTTGCCCATCTGCCGGTCTATCCAGGCCTGCGAGCGCTGCCCGTCCTCGCGGCCGGGCCAGGTGGCTTCCAGGCGAGCCAGGGCGCCGGCATCCAGCAGGCCGTCGGCCAGCGCTTCCCAGGTCTTGACCTCGGCACGCTCGCGGCCCGTGCCGGGAATCAGCTTGCCGACTGGCGACAGCGTGTCCAGGTATTCGACGATGACGCGTGAATCAAAGATGGCTTCCGTGCCTTCCATGATCAGGCGCGGTACCTTGCCCAGCGGATTGCCGGTGCCGGGGGCGCGATCGGCCTCCCAGGGGTTCTCCTCGATGAATTGATAGTCCAGCTTCTTTTCTGCCAGCACGACGCGGACTTTGCGTACATAGGCGCTGGAGGTGGAGCCGATCAGTTTCATAGATGCTGTTCCGTGACACAGGTCACCGGCAGGGGCCGGCGCACCGATTCTATGCGTTGGACATGGGGTTCGCCGGCACCGCCCGCGGCGGCATTTGTCATCAATGCTGGTACAGCTGGCGCCTGTACCCCGGGATTGTGCAGGAACGTCAGGTAAATGACTTGCAACGGCTGCAAGCAACCCGGCGGCCCACGCAGCTGATGCGGCGCACCTACAATTGCGCCACCATGAACCTGTCCTCCCTCACCGCCATCTCCCCGCTGGACGGCCGCTACGCCGCCAAGTTGTCTGCCCTGCGCCCCATCATGAGCGAATACGGCTACATGCACCGCCGTGTCCAGGTGGAGGTGACCTGGTTCATCGCCCTGTCGGATGCCGGCTTTGCCGAATTCCCTGCCTTGTCCGCCGAATCGCGCGACTATCTGCACGCTTTGGTGGCCAATTTCTCCGAAGCCGATGCCGACGCCATCAAGGCCATCGAAAAGACCACCAACCACGACGTGAAGGCCGTGGAGTACTGGATCAAGTCCAAGTTCGACGGCCGCGTCGAGCTGCAGAAGGCCGCCGAATTCGTGCACTTTGCCTGCACGAGCGAGGACATCAACAACACCAGCCATGCCCTGCAACTGCGCGCGGGCCGCGACACCGTGCTGCTGCCGGCCGTGCAGGGCATCATCGCCAAGCTGCGCGAGATGGCCCACCAGTACGCCGACGTGCCCATGCTCAGCCGCACGCACGGCCAGACGGCTTCGCCCACCACCGTGGGCAAGGAAATCGCCAACGTGGTGGTGCGCCTGCAAAAGGCAGCCGCCAACATCTCCGGCGTGAAGATCCTGGGCAAGATGAACGGCGCCGTGGGCAACTACAACGCCCACCTGTCGGCCTGGCCCGGATTCGACTGGGAAGCCTTCAGCCAAAATGTGGTGGAGTCCGCCGAGCCCAAGGGCCTGGGCATCACCTTCCAGCCGTACTCCATCCAGATCGAGCCGCACGACTACATGGCCGAGCTGTTCGATGCCATCGCCCGCGCCAACACCATCCTGATCGACCTGTCGCGCGATATCTGGGGCTATGTGTCGCTGGGCTACTTCAAGCAGCGCCTGAAGGCCGGCGAGATCGGCTCCTCCACCATGCCGCACAAGGTCAACCCCATCGACTTCGAGAACGCCGAAGGCAATCTGGGCCTGGCCAACGCCCTGCTCAAGCACCTGGCCGAGAAGCTGCCCATCAGCCGCTGGCAGCGCGACCTGACCGACTCCACCGTGCTGCGCAACATCGGCGTGGCCATGGGCTATGCCGTGCTGGCCTATTCCTCGCTGATGACCGGCCTGAACAAGCTGGAACTCAACGAAGAGCGCCTGGCCGAGGACCTGGACAACGCCTGGGAAGTGCTGGCCGAGCCCATCCAGACCGTGATGCGCCGCTATGGCGTGCAGGGCGCCTACGAAAAACTCAAGGAAGTCACGCGCGGCAAGACCGTGCTGGCCGAAGACCTGCACCGCCTGATCGACGGCCTGGAAATTCCCCAGGCCGACAAGGAACGCCTGCTGGCCATGACGCCGGCTTCGTACATCGGCAAGGCCGCCCAATTGGCCAAGCGCGTATAAAACGATAGCTGTTTGCGCTTGATATTCAAGCGTTTCAGTATTCAAGAGCTGCCAAAGCCAATGCTGATTGGTGCTGGCAGCTCTTGTTTTTGAATCCTTCTTCTGGACTGCCTGCGGGCAGCACCCCCATGGCCATCAAGTCCACCATCTTCAAAGCCAATCTGTCGATCGCCGACATCGACCACAACTACTACGCCGACCACAACCTGACCCTGGCGCGCCACCCCAGCGAGACCGATGAGCGCATGATGGTGCGGCTCGTGGCCCTGGCGCTCAATGCCCACCAGTTGCAGGACCTGTGCAACGGCGACGGCACGCTGGGCTTTGGCGTGGGCCTGTCCGACCCCGACGATCCGGACGTGCACATCACCGACTTCACCGGTGCCAAGCGCCTGTGGATCGAAGTCGGCCAGCCCGAGGAAAAGCCCATCACCAAGGCCTGCAACAAGTCCGACCATGTGCTGGTCTACCCCTTCAACCATGCGGCCCACGTCTGGTGGAAAGGCATCGAGGGCAAGGTCAACCGCCAGGACAAGCTGGAAGTGCTTTACATCGATTCAGGGATTGCCCAGCAACTGGGTGGCCTGGCCGAGCGCAGCATGCAGCTGCAGGCCACGATCCAGGAAGGCCAGCTCACGCTGTCCAGCCCGCTGGGCACGGTGTTCGTGGAGCCTGTGCGCTGGAAGTGAGCTTCAGGCCTGCCCTGGCGCAAGTTCCATCTTCACCCCGCTGGCAAAGTCCTGCAGCGGCCGGTCCCGTCCCAGCAGCAGGCGGCGCGTGGCCAGCCGGTCGAGCACGCAGGCCGGCGGCGCCTCACGGCCCAGGTATTGCAGGCGCTTGGTTTCGGCAATGCCGACATAGTGGCTTTCGTAGCCGCGCGCCAGATGGTTCCAAAGCCCGTGTGCGCCGGGCGACTGGCGCGCGCCGCTGAGCAGGCAGGTGCCCGCATCCAGCACGCTGCGGTAGACCGCGCTGGCCAGCCCGCGGCGCTGGTAATGCGGCGCAAAGCGCGAGTGGGGCGAGCGCACATGCCGGTCCGTGCGCCTGTCCACCTCGACGAGGCGGTTGAACACGGTGTAGCCGGCCAGCCTGCGCCGGTCCAGATCCTCCACATAGGCATACCACTCGCCGTCGGCTTCGCGCCAGTGCAGGCAGAACTGCGGATCGTGCAGCGGCCGCCGCTGCAGGCCGTGGAGCTTGCTGCCCGGCTGGTAGATGCAGTCGTAGATGGCTTCCAGCTCGCCATCGACCAGGGGCTGCATCACGTCGATGCGCAGCTCGGTCACGGGATCGGCCAGCGGCCGGCGACTGTCGATGCGGCTGCGCCAGCCGGATTTGAGCCAATCCAGGGCGGTGCTCAAGCTCGCATTCAGGGGACTGCCCGGCATCGCGCCCGGGACGGCCATTGTTGTCATGCATGTGCTCCGTCGCAGAGCGGCCAAGGCGCGGCTCTGCCCTGATGAGCCGGGGCGGCTCCGTGGGACGGCCCGCCGGCGGCGGGCTGCGAGGATGCGGTAAGGCCTGGCGGTCAGCGGTGGAGAGCCCTGTGCAAGGCTGCTGTGCGTCTGCCTGGAATGCTGCGCCGCCCGGTTCCGCTCAGGGCGACGCCTCAGGGCCGTGCTGCCTGGCGGGGGCCGATATTGAGCCTGGCGGCGTCACGCTCGCGCAGCCGGGCCGCCGTGGCGGGCCAGAAAGGGCAGGCTTGCGAGAGGGAGGCGGGCATGGAAGGCGGCAGGCGATGGCCCGAAGGCAGTGGACAACCGGGCCATCTTAGGCGCAACACAACATCGCACTGCCGCAGTGCGAAATGGCGAGCTAGGTGCCGCTGCGCTTTTCCATGGCCCGCTCGGCATAGCGGGTAAAGCGCCAGGAGTCTCCTTCTGCCGTGATCCTGCGCCAAACGGCACGCTTTTCCGCCGGCTCCATGGCTGTCCACAGCTGGACCTCATCGAAGCTGCGGCCACAGCCCTTGCATTTCTCGTCCCCCTGGCTGGTGGAGCAGATGGCAATGCAGGGCGTGTCGGGCGTGGTGTCGTACCAGGCCAGCCAGGCCGCCATGGCATGCGCGGGAAAGCCCTGGGTGCTCACTTCCTGGGCCCGGGCATGGATCATCAGCGCATACACCTCGGCCAGCGCCCGCACCTCGGCGGACAGCAGCACGCCATCGGGCGATGGTGCACGGTCACGCCAGTAATTGATGGCAGCTTCGATATCGGTGATGTGGAGGGCGGTCATGGATGCACGGCAATTCGGGACTGGGATCATAAGTCCTCGTGCCGGGCCTTGCCCCACCATGAAAAGCAGTGCCGAAACCGGCAAGGTTGCTATTGAATGCGGAGCGCCTAACGCAATGTGAGCGGTCGTTGCATGCGTTTTTCGCTATATAAAACCTGTGAGCAAGCCGGGTTTTGCGGCTTGTCATGCTGCGGGGGCTGTGTTGAAATCCGCAGCTTCGAAGGGGAGTAGCTCTTTTCCGGTCACTGCCGCTGCACAGCGGTGCGGGCACCGGCGGCGAATCGGTCGTCAATACGAAGCCTCGGCTTCCGGCCATTCGGGTTGCAGTCGCGCTGCAATCGAGCAAGACCTTTGATGGACCCGATGACGGTCGATCAAGGTGGCTTCCCTCCAGCCAGGTTTTCCTCGCTCGGGCAGACGCTTCGGCTTGGTCGCATCGGTCTTTTGGTGCCAAGAACAAGCAAATGCCGGCAACTGTCCAGGATGTGCTTGCTTTTTGGCGGCATTCGACAACGAGGAAACATCAATGGATCTGGACTTTCTCACCCATGCCCCGTTCTGGATAGCGCTGGGACAAATCATCATCATCGACATCCTGCTCGGCGGCGACAACGCGGTCGTGATCGCGCTGGCCTGCCGCAAGCTGCCCGCGGAGCAGCGCAGAAAAGGCATCATCTACGGCACTGCCGGCGCCATCGTGCTGCGCGTGGTCCTGATCGTCTTTGCGATGACGCTGCTGCAGCTGCCGCTGCTGAAGGTGGTGGGTGCGCTGCTGCTGGTCTGGATCGGCATCAAGCTGATTGCCCCCGACGAGGACGGACACGACAACATCCAGGGCAGCGACAAGCTGCTGGCCGCGATCAAGACCATCATCGTGGCCGATCTGGTGATGTCGGTGGACAACGTGATCGCCATTGCCGGTGCCGCCCAGAGCTCGGGCGAGCACCAGCTGCTGCTGGTGGTGCTGGGCCTGCTTATCTCGATTCCCATCATCGTCTGGGGCTCGCAGCTGGTGATCAAGCTCATGGAGCGCTTCCCCGTCATCATCGTGGCCGGCGGCATGCTGCTGGGCTGGATTGCCGGCGGCATGCTGGTGACCGACCCGGTCTTCGTGAACACCGACAAGTGGCTGTGGGTGCCCAAGCTGGGCACGACCGACGCACAGGGCCTAGCGGAAATCTCCACCACGCTGTACTGGGCTGCCCATATCGCCGGCGCGCTGCTGGTGCTGGGCATCGGCAAGCTCGTGGCCAACCGCCGCGCCGTGCCTGCGCCCAGCGAGCAGAGCTGATCCGCGGCAAAACCTGAGACATGTGAAGGGGTGCCGGCCGGGCACCCGCTTCACACGCCTCACAATAGGGGCGATGGTCCCCGGGGACCATCTCCTTCAACCAGGCTCCAACAAGGACAGATTTTGAACCCCATCATTGTTTACGTGGATGACGCCGCATACGCCATGCCCATGCTTCAAGCCCTTGCGGGATCAAGCCAGGCGGCTTCTTCTCATTGGCTGCTGGTGGCTTGCGCTCCGCGCATGACGCACCGGGTGAGCAAGTGGGTGAGCCACCGTGCACGCGAGAACTGGCGCGGCAAGTGGGCCGACAAGCTGTTCGCCTCCGTGCTGCCCGTGATGCAGGAATGCGGTGCCAAGGTCACGCCCGTGCTGGCCAAGGGCCCGCTGGCCGAACTGGTGGCCGAGCTGCAGCAGCAGCATGGCGCGGCGCAGATCATCGATGCACGCCGGCCCAAGCAGGAAGCGCCGCAGGCTGCTCCCGCCAAGCCGGCCGCCCAGGGCGCTTCCATGGGCCGCCGCTGGAACCTGCCCGGCACGCTGGCCGCGCTGGGCGCGCTCATGGGCTTTGTGATCGACGACTCGCTCTCGTTCTGAAGCCTGCGCGCTGGCGCCTTGTCTCGGGCCTTGTGCGGCATGCCGCACAAGGCCTTTTTATTGCTGCCGGGCCGCCCCTGGGAATCGGCAGTCCGCCCTACGTATGCAGGCAGTTGCTGCATCCGACGAGGCTGCGCGGGGACATGCCGTGCAGGCCGGACGCTGCTATGCTGGCCCCATGAAGATCATCATCAAATGGCTGCTCAGCGCCGTCGCCCTGCTGCTGGTGGCCTATCTCTATAGCGGCGTGCAGGTTCATAGCTTCGGCTCGGCCATGATCGCGGCCCTGGTCATCGGGCTGCTCAACGCGGTGCTGCGGCCGGTGCTGGTGGTGCTCACCCTGCCGGTGACCATCATCACGGTGGGCCTGTTTCTGTTCGTGGTCAACGGGCTGATGTTCTGGCTGGCCTCGGGCATCCTGGGGGGCTTTCACGTCACCGGCTTTGGCGCGGCCATGCTGGGCGCGCTGATCTATTCGGTGCTGGGCCTATTTGTTGATGCTCTTGTCTCGCGTCTGTTCCCGTAGCAGCTCCTGCACGGCACGCAGGCGCGTGTCGATGATGGAGGCCTCGAAGTAGTCGGCCTTGGCGCCGCTGCGCCGCGTCAGGTCCTGCGCCGCCTTGAAGCGGTCCACGGCGGCCGCATAGTCGTAGTGCGCCACCTGCGCTTCGGCCTCGGCGCGCAGGGCGCGCACTTCCTGCCCCTGTGCCCGCCACACGCGTGCCAGCGTCTGCCAGCTCGTGGCGTCCTGCGGATGGTCGGTCACCCAGGTCTGCAGCGTGCCGGCCATGGAGTCGGCCTGATTGAGCCTGAGCAGGATCTCGCTGCGCAACAGCATCTCGGGCCGGCGCGGCGCCACATGCTCGACCACGTTGACGGTGGACAGGCTGGGCCCGGCCTCGCGCGCCCCGGCCTCACGCGGCCCGGCCAGATTGCCGCCAGCCGTGGCTCTGGGCGGCTTCTGCGCAGCCGGCGCCTGGGCCTGGGGCAGCGCTGCCAGCGCAGCCTGGGCATTGCCGGCCTTGAATTCCAGCTCCGCGTGCAGCCATTGGGCCTGCAGCCGGGCCTCGGCATTGCCGGCCGTGGCACTGAGCAGGTGTTGCAGGGTCTCGCGCGCAATCTTCCAGTCCTGCAGCTGTATGGCGCTCAGCGTGGCGGCGTATAGCTGGCCCACCTGGTCGGCCAGCGGCAGCGTGGCAAAACTGCCCGAGCGCGGCAGCGTCTCCCATTGGCGCAGCACTTCCACGCCATAGTTGGACAGCACGCGCGCCCGCGCAGCCATCATCATGTGCTCCAGCGTGGGGGCCGGCCCTGCCGCGCGCCTGCCGGGCGGGATGCGGGAATCCATGTCGGCAATCCGCTGGGTGGTCAGCGGGTGGCTGCGCAGATAGGGCCAGCTGCCGTTGTCGTTGAGGCGGCTGGCCTGCTCGAGCTTGCCGAACATGCTCACAAAGCCCTGGGGCGAAAAGCCGGCCGGCGCCATCAGGCTGTAGCCCATGCGGTCGGCTTCGCTTTCCATGGCGCGCGAGAAATTGAGCTGGTTCTGCACGGCCAGCGCCGACCCTCCGGTCATCAGCGCCATCGCCGCATCGGGGCTGCGCGTGGCCGCCAGCGCGCCGAGAATCATCGAGGCCAGCATCAGCGGGGTCTGCCTTCCCTGCTGCGCCATCAGCCGCGCGATATGGCGCTGGGTGATGTGGCTGGTTTCGTGGGCCAGCACCGAAGCCAGCTCGTCCCCGCTGCCGACCACGCCGATCAGGCCCAGGTATACGCCCATATAGCCGCCGGGCAGGGCAAACGCATTGACCTGGCGGTCCTTGCCCAGCAGCAGCGTCCAGGCAAAGCGTTCCTCGAGCTCGGGCGACAGCTCGCCGCGCTTGCGCGCCGCGTCCTGCAGATGCAGCCAGATGCCCTCCACATATTCCTGCAGTACCGGATCGTCCAGATAGTCTGGATCGCGGTACAGCTCCTTGGCGATCTGGTCGCCCAGCCGGCGCTCTTCCCCGGTGGTGATGGACGAGGCGCCATCGCCCAGTGTGGGCAATCCCTGGGACAGCACCGGCGGCGCGGTGCACTGCAGCGCTATCGCAATGGAAGCTGCCAGCGCTCTGGCAGCAAGGGTTCTATGCTGTTTTCTTGTGAAAAATGGCATGGCGGTCACGGATGCATCGGCTGGGAAGAGTCACGGCTATCATGCCTTGGTTGCCTGGCAGGGCCGGAAGATTCCCGCCCTGGCCGGCTTTTACATTCTTCCTGCTGCTTGCCCACCATGCATTTTTCGCTTTGGCAGCAAGCGGTGACGATCTTGCGAGAAAACCAGCCATGTCTTCCTTGACCCATTTCGACGCCCAGGGCCAGGCCCATATGGTGGACGTCGGCGCCAAGCCTGCCACCCACCGCATCGCCATCGCCGAAGGCCGCATCACCATGCAACCTGAAACCCTGGCCATCGTGCAAAGCGGCACGTCCAAGAAGGGCGACGTGCTGGGCGTGGCCCGCATCGCCGCCATCATGGCGGCCAAGAAGACCAGCGACCTGATCCCGCTGTGCCACCCGCTGGCCCTGACCCGTGTGGCCGTGGACTTTGAACTCCAGCCCGAATCCAGCTCCATCCTCTGCACCGCCACCGTGGAGCTGAAGGGCCAGACCGGCGTGGAGATGGAGGCCCTGACCGCCGTGCAGGTCGGCCTATTGACTATCTACGATATGTGCAAGGCGGTGGACAAGGGGATGGTGATGGGGGGGGTGAGAGTGTTGGAGAAGCGGGGGGGAAAGTCGGGGAATTGGGTGGCGGCTTGACTCATTTTTAAGCGCTTATTTTGGGTCGGCAGGCACTTCAAAGCCATCCCCAGGTACAAATCCGAGAATATGCGCAGAGGAATCCAGCACTGCGGTCCAGTCCTGCTTATGCTGTACTGGTAAAAACAGAGCATCTGCTATGCCCACGCTTCGAGCTCGCAGTATCTCGGTCACGGGCCCCATCGTTGTGGGGTAGCGGGCGACAAAGGCTTGCAAAGAGCGGTTTCGGGCATTTGGGGCTTTAGGTCATCAGCCGAATGACTTATGATTTGAGAATACAAAAAGGGATGCATGTAGCCTCCCTTTTTGTTTTTACCTTACGACCAAATGGTTATTAAGGTGCGTAAACAAAGCGGCAGTTCGCAGGTACATACTTGAAAACTGCTGCATCCTTGACACCGCAGCCCCAGACAACAGGTGTGCCTTGTGTCACGGGATTCGCGGGAGTAGCGCTATTGCCAACAGTTCCAGAGCCAGGGATCAAATACAGCAAGTTAGCACCAGCCTTAGCCTTAGCCATTGCAGCTCCCGCGGCGGAAGTAGATGTGAATTGCACAGTAATTACACCTTCCTTGGCTGCAGGTGCTGCAATGTCGGCGATGCCTGAAATAGCAATGCTATCTACATTGGTTCCTGCAGTGTACTCATAACCATATGTCGCCTCACCAGCGGTAACGGTTTGTGCGCCAGAACCCGAATAAGCGGATACCTTGCCTGTGGCGGTGTTTGCAACTGTTTCCGATACCGCAGTCTTGGCTGCGCCAGCCAAACTTAAACCTTCAGTTATGCGTGCGCGGACGGTGTAGTCTTGGTAGGCTGGCAAAGCCACGGCAGCCAGAATACCGATGATCGCCACGACGATCATCAGTTCGATCAGGGTGAAACCCTTTTGGATGGAACGCTTCATGTTTACTCCCTCGGTTGTAAATGACGCAGTGGATGTAAGCAACTGCCGTGCCAAGTGCTACAAGCCGTGTTCAAGCGCATCAAATGTGTCTTTGTGTATCTAAAACACAATTAAGAACATTTTTTGGCATGTGGATACATGGGTAGTGACGTTTTTGTCAGTTTGAATGGCGTTTCTTGTGACGCGAAAGGCTGCAGTTCCGGCCAGGAGTGTGCTGTTGATGCTGGCTGTACGCTGTCCTCGGGTTTGACTGCAGCTGTTGGATGTCAGAGTCGAGGGTAGGGGCGACGTCGAGCGTCATTCCCCCACCACAAACTGCATCTGCGTGCCGGCCAGTTCCACCATATCGCCGTGCAGCAAAGGCACGGGCAGCGGGCCTACATTCTGGCCGTTGAGCTTGAGGGCGGTGCTTTCGCCTTCAATGTGGGTGAGCACAAAGCCATGGGGCTTTTGTGTGATGGAGGCAATGGCCACGCCGGGCTTGCCCAGGGTGGTGACCACTTTGTAGAGCGCGACTTCCTGGCCGGCCAGGCCGCCGGTGAGCATGCGGATGGTGGCGCGGCGCTGGGTGGGAAGTGCAGGACCTCCCTGCAGCGTGGAGGAGAAGCTGGACACTTCGCCAAAGCCCGAGGGGCTGCTGAGCTTGCTGCCCAGCCCGCGGGTTTCGCCAGCCGTGGCCGCCATGGTCTTGAGCGTGGCGGTCAGACCCTGGCGCCTGGACGGTTTGTCCGCCTCGTCGTCCAGGAATCGGATCTTGTAGCGGCCCACATCCAGCAGGTCGCCATTCTTGAGCGTGCAACGCTCGATGGCGTTGCCGTTGACATGGGTGCCATTGGTGCTGCGCAGGTCTTCGATGGTGACCAGGCCGTTCGCCATGGTCAGCACGGCATGCTCGCCGCTGACGGCGAGGTTGTCGATCACGATGTCGTTGTACGGTCGGCGGCCCAGGGTGGTGCGTTCCTTGGTGAGCTGGACCTCCTTGATCACAGCACCGTCGATAGAAATGACCAGAGTGGGCATGCTGAAAAAGCTCCTGTCTTGGGCCAAGGGCTGGCCTTGGTCATTGCCATTATCGTAACTGTTTGAAACCAGGGCAGAGCCGGGCGGAGATTCTACAAAGCTTCCCAACGCCAGGCGCTGCGCTGGAGTGGCGCGTGTTCGGCAGTGCCGGTTTCCGGCCTGTTCATCAGGCCTTGCCATGTTCTGCTGCCGCATCCGTCTGCCGTCCTGCGGGAAAAGAGACCGGTGGTCGCTGATGCGCTATGGCGCCTTCAGTGAGTGTCCTGCTTCAACGGCTGTCGACTCCATCAGGATGACGCCGATATTGTCCTTGCCGCCCGCTGCATTGGCGGCCTGCACCAGAGCGGTCAGGAGGATGGGCAGCGGAGCTTGCTCGGCGAACAGTTTCCCGATTTCTTCGTCGCTCAGCATGTCGGTCACGCCGTCGGAGCACAGCATGATGCGGTCGCCGGCCTGCAGCGGCCAGCGGCTGATGTCGGGCTCGACCTCGTGGCCCACGCCCAGCGCGCGCGTGACCAAGTGGCTCAGGCCGGAGCTGCGGGCGTCCTGCTCGCGGATATGGCCGGCATCGATTTCCCGCTGCACCAGCGAATGGTCATGGGTGATACGGGTCAGCGCGCCCTGGCGCCAGCCGTAGGCCCGCGAATCGCCGAGATGGGCGAAAACCACTTCCTTAGGCAGCACGGCGGCCGCGACCACGGTGGTGGCCATGCCGCGGCAGCCGGGCGTGCTGCTGGCCGCGGAAAAAATGGCGGCATTGGCCAGCTGCAGCGCATTGCGCAGCGCCGTTTCCAGATGAGCGGGCGCAGCCGGAGCATCCTGCAAGGCGGCGGGCACCAGTTTCACCGCCATGGCGCTGGCGATTTCGCCGGCGCTGTAGCCGCCCATGCCGTCGGCCAGCACGGCGACGGGCCAGGGCCTGGCATCCGGGTGGATGGCGACGGCATCCTCGTTGTTGCTGCGCTGCAGCCCCGTGTCGGTCCGCGCCACCATGTGCACGGCGGGCCGGACGGCGGTGGATGTGGAGCGCGGCAGGGGCGACGGGGGCAGCATGGGAGGGTGGCGCAAGAGGCGGCGAGACCGGGAGCCGGCTCCTGATCTTGGCATGGCGGTGCTTCCATGAAAAGGCCGGGGAGGGTGCCCGTTACGCAAGCGGTATGAAATCAGGAGCGGGCAGCGCTTGCTGCTCATTGGGTATGGGAATGTTAGAGCCTGTTCTTGAGAGGCAGCAGGCACAAGTAGCTCATTTTTCGGGAGCTTATCTCTCCATTCGTCATGCCGCTGCGCTGCGGTTGGCCCGGGCCTGCAAGGCCTTGCCGGTCACTACCACCAGCAGCGCGCCGGTGGCCGCCGCCGCATAGTGGATCCAGGGCGTGGCTTCGGCAAGCGCCGCCAGCACGGCATCGCCGGTGATGGTTTCCCCGGCCACCCAGCCGATCAGGGCCGCGCCCAGCGTGACGATGACGGGAAAGCGGTCCATGAGCCTGATCATCAGCGTGGAGCCGAAGACCACCAGCGGAATGCTGATGGCCAGTCCCAGGATCAGCAGCAGCATGTCGCCGCGGGCCGCTGCGGCCACGGCGATCACGTTGTCCAGGCTCATGACCAGATCGGCCAGCAGGATGGTGCGTATGGCGGCCATCATGCCGGTTCGGGCCGTCTGGCGGTCTGCGTCATCGGCGCTGTCGTCCTCGCGCAGCAGGCCAACGCCGATCCACAGCAGCAACAGGCCGCCGATGATCTCGACAAAGGGCAGCTGCATGAGCCGCGCGGCGACCACCGTGAGTGCGATGCGCAGCACGACGGCGGCGCCGGAGCCGAACACGATGGCCTTTCTCTGCTGGTGCGCCGACAGGCCGCGCGCCGCCAGCGCAATCACCACGGCGTTGTCGCCCGAGAGGATGATGTTGATCCAGACGATCTTGAACAGGCCGATCCAGAAATCGGCGGCAAGCAGGGCTTCCATGGGCAGGCTTCCTTTGCCCAGGTGCATGTTTCCGCCAGGATGCGCCGTGCAGCGCGCAAGAGAAGCGGCATTGCCGCCTGGGTCGATGACGGTCCAGTTTAGTCATCTGCCGCGCCGTGGCGCGGGGCACTATTGCTGCTGGCGTCATGGACATGCGCCGCGGGCTTGCAGGAGCGCGGTGCGCGGTGTACCGCCCGGCACATGCCGGCTTGGTGCAGGCCGGCTTGGCGCAGGCCCAATGAAAAACGCACTGCCGGTGCAGTGCGTTTTCAGGGGCCGGCAGCCGCATCGGCCGCTGCCGGGTCGGGCCGCGTTCAGGCCGCGCTGGCTTCTTCCTGCGGCTTGCGGGCCTGCATGAACTTGCCCAGGCCCACGACCAGGATGGCGCCGGCCGCGGCGGCCACATAGTGCAGCCAGGGGGCGTTTTCCACAAAGCCGTGCAGCACCTTGTCGTTCATGATGGTCTCGCCGCCGACCCAGCCGATCAGGGCGGCACCCAGCGTGACGATGACGGGGAAGCGCTCCATGAGCTTGATCATCAGCGTGGAGCCGAAGATCACCAGCGGGATGCTGATGGCCAGGCCCAGGATCAGCAGGACCATGTTGCCCTGGGCGGTGGCGGCCACGGCGATCACGTTGTCCAGGCTCATCACCAGGTCGGCGATCAGGATGGTGCGCACGGCAGCCATCATGGAGCTGGTGCCCTTGGATTCGCCTTCGCCGTCCTCGTCGCCGGTCAGCAGCTGGTAGCCGATCCACAGCAGCAGGCAGCCGCCCACGATCTGCAGGAAGGACAGCTCCAGCAGCTTGGCTGCGACCACGGTCAGCACGATCCGCAGCACGACGGCCGCGCCCGAACCGAACATGACGGCCTTCTTCTGCTGCTCGGGCGGCAGCGATCGTGCGGCCAGCGCGATCACCACGGCGTTGTCTCCCGACAGGATGATGTTGATCCAGATAATCTTGACGAGGCCGATCCAGAAGTCGGCGCTGCTGAGAAATTCCATGGTCACTCCGCGTTATGAATGGAAAAGCGCCATGGGATACCCATGGCGCTGATCTTTTATTGGGTGACGGCAGTTTAGTGGCTATACCTGCCTGTATCTGTTCGTGAAACTGCGTAAGTGCTCACAGTTTCACGCACCCTTGATGCTCGCTTTTACAGCAGGCCCTTGAGCAGGCGGCCCATTTCGGAAGGATTGCGGGTGATGGTGAAGCCGCACTCTTCCATGATGGCCAGCTTGGCATCGGCCGTGTCGGCGCCGCCGGAGATCAGCGCGCCTGCGTGGCCCATGCGCTTGCCGGGAGGGGCCGTCACGCCGGCGATGAAGCCGACCACGGGCTTCTTCATGTGTTCCTTGCACCAGCGGGCGGCTTCGGCTTCGTCGGGACCGCCGATTTCGCCGATCATGATCACGGCGTCGGTGTCGGGATCGTCGTTGAAGGCCTTCATCACGTCGATGTGCTTGAGGCCGTTGATCGGGTCGCCGCCGATGCCGACAGCGGAGGACTGGCCGATGCCCAGTTCGGTCAGCTGCGCCACGGCTTCGTAGGTCAGCGTGCCGGAACGGGACACCACGCCCACGCGGCCCTTCTTGTGGATGTGGCCGGGCATGATGCCGATCTTGATCTCGTCAGGCGTGATCAGGCCGGGGCAGTTGGGGCCCAGCAGCAGCGTCTTCTTGCCGCCGGCGGCTTCCTTGGCCTTCATCTTGTTGCGCACTTCCAGCATGTCGCGCACGGGAATGCCTTCGGTAATGCAGATGGCCAGGTCCAGGTCGGCTTCCACGGCTTCCCAGATCGCGGCGGCAGCGCCTGCGGGCGGCACGTAGATCACGGAAACGGTGGCGCCGGTGTCCTTGGCGGCTTCCTTGACGGAGGCGTAGATCGGCACGTCGAAGATCTTTTCGCCGGCCTTCTTGGGGTTCACGCCGGCCACGAAGCAGTTCTTGCCGTTCGCGTACTCGATGCACTTCTCGGTGTGGAACTGGCCCGTCTTGCCGGTGATGCCTTGGGTGATGACGCGAGTGTCTTTATTGATATAGATAGACATGTTCTGTTCTCCGGGCCTTACTTGACGGCTTCGACGATCTTGGTGGCGGCTTCGGCCATGGTGTCGGCGCTGATGATGGGCAGGCCGGATTCGGCCAGCATCTTCTTGCCCAGTTCTTCGTTGGTGCCCTTCATGCGCACGACCAGCGGCACGGACAGGTTCACGGCCTTGCAGGCGGTGATCACGCCGGTGGCGATGGTGTCGCACTTCATGATGCCGCCGAAGATGTTGACCAGAATGCCCTTGACCTTGGGGTTCTTGAGCATGATCTTGAAGGCTTCGGTGACCTTCTCGGGAGTGGCGCCGCCGCCCACGTCCAGGAAGTTGGCGGGTTCGCCGCCGAACAGCTTGATGGTGTCCATGGTGGCCATGGCCAGGCCGGCGCCGTTGACCAGGCAGCCGATGTTGCCGTCCAGGCTGATGTAGGCCAGGTCGAACTTGGAAGCCTCGATTTCAGCGGGATCCTCTTCGTCCAGGTCGCGCAGGGCCACGATCTCGGGGTGGCGGAACAGGGCGTTGGAGTCGAAGTTGAACTTGGCGTCCAGGGCGATGATGTTGCCCTTGGAGTCGCGGTTCAGGGGGTTGATTTCCACCAGCGAGGCATCGGTGTCCATGTAGCACTTGTAGATCTTGGTGCACACGTCGATGAATTGCGCGACGGAATCGGCAGGCATGCCGATGCCCTTGGCCAGCTCTTCGCCGTTGGCCTGGGTGAAGCCCTGCAGGGGGTCGACCATCACGGTCACGATCTTTTCGGGGGTGGAGTGCGCCACTTCCTCGATGTCCATGCCGCCTTCGCTCGAAGCGATGAAGGCCACCTTCTGCGTGGCGCGGTCGGTCACGGCGGACAGGTAGTATTCCTTCTGGATGTCGGCGCCGTCCTCGATGTACAGGCGACGGACCTTCTGGCCTTCGGGACCGGTCTGGTGGGTCACCAGCTGCATGCCCAGGATCTGCTCGGACAGGGCCTTCACATCGTCGATGCTCTTGGCCACCTTCACGCCGCCGCCCTTGCCGCGGCCGCCGGCGTGGATCTGGGCCTTGACAACCCACACGGGGCCGCCCAGCTTCTGGGCTGCTTCCACGGCTTCCTGAACGGTGAATGCCGGGATGCCACGGGGAACTGGCACACCAAATTGACGCAAGATTTCCTTGCCTTGGTACTCATGAATCTTCATGACTTTGTCTCTCTGAACTGAGGGGAAATGCCCGTGTGCCGTGGACACTGCGTCTGGCAACCACCGGGTTCGTATGACATGGCACTCGGAAATGTACCATGTTGCACCGCGCAAAACGACGGCCCACCATGCGCAAAATCCACAATGTGGCACTTCTTTACAGAAGCGCCGGGCAGCCCGCAATGCCTTGATATCGTTGAGGAAATGATATCCGGGCGATATCTTTTCACCCGCCTTTCTCTTATGTCTTATATATAAGCTGCAGGGTTTTTCCAGAGTTTTGTCAGCCATCCGACAAACTGTCGGCCGACCATGGCCCGGCCATGCCCGGGGTCAAAAAAGGAAGCAGTCCGGCCGCAGTCAGGACGAAAGCCGCCGGGCTTTGTCGGCGCGGCGTGGTTTCAGCGCCAATTTCCGCATCCGCCGGCGGTTTAAACGACAATAAAGAGCTAAACGCGGCAATGGTGCCGCAGGCCGCGGCATACAAGGAATGCAATGCGCGAGCCGGTGCAGGAGAGAAGAGCAATGGCAAAAGTCTTTATCGACGGTGAAGCAGGAACCACAGGTCTGCAGATCCGCGAGCGTCTGGTCAACTTTGCTGGCGTGGAGCTGGTGAGCATTGCGCCCGAGCTGCGCAAGGACCCGGCGGCCAAGCGAGCACTGATCGCCGGCGTGGACCTGGTCATCCTCTGCCTGCACGACGATGCCGCGCGCGAGACCGTGGCCATGGTGGATGCCATCACGGCCGAGACGGGCCGCGCCATCAAGATCATCGACGCCTCCACTGCCCACCGCGTGGCGCCGGGCTGGGTCTACGGCTTCCCGGAGCTGCGCGCCGGCCAGCTGGAGGCGATCCGGTCCGCCACCCGCGTGGCCAACCCCGGCTGCTACGCCACGGGCGCCATCGCGCTGCTGCATCCGCTGGTGGCCGCGGGCCTGATCCCGGCCGACTATCCCGTGAGCCTGCCTTCGGTCTCCGGCTATTCGGGCGGCGGCCGCACCATGATCGAGGCCTACGAGGCCGGCCAGGCCGCACCTTACGAAGCCTATGCGCTGGGCCTGTCGCACAAGCACATTCCCGAGATCCTGCACTACACCGGCATGACGCGCCGCCCCGTGTTCGTGCCCGCCGTGGGCAATTTCCGCCAGGGCATGCTGGTGCAGCTGCCGCTGCATCTGGACCTGCTGCCCGGCGCACCCAGGGCCGCCGACCTGCACGATGCGCTGGCCAGCCATTACGACAGGACCAACACGCCGGCCCGCTGGGTCAGCGTGCTGGCGCCGACCGAAGACGGCAAGCTGGCCGCCGATACACTGGCCGACACCAACAAGCTGGAGCTGCGCGTGTTCGCCAACGAAAGCTACCGCCAGGCCGTGCTCATCGCCCGCCTGGACAATCTGGGCAAGGGCGCCAGCGGCGCCGCGGTGCAGAACCTGCAGATCATGCTGGGCCTGTAAGCCGCAGTCTCTGCCCCATCCCCGAAAACGGCCCTGGCGGCCGTTTTTTCTTGCCTGCTTTCGGCGCGCGGCGGGAGGTTTGCGGGTGATGTGAAATTTATTTTTCTTATTGTTTGGTTTTTGAAAACTAAAAATCCTGCCTTGTCCAGACGGACAAGTCCCGGCCCTGGCCTGCGCCAGGCTTTCCTATAGTCCGCCTTACCTGTGTGGCCGGCCGTTGCGCCCCTGGGACGGAGGCCGCCGCGGCTCCGCACCCTCGCTGCGATCCCGGCCTCTGTTGCACGAAAGCGAGGCGTTCCATGTCTGCCATCACCACCCCCGCAAAGCCGCCGCAGCAGGCGGCCGATGCCAGCTCCGTCCAGGAGCGCGACGTGACCTTCGGCCGCCTCATCTGGCGGCTGATTCCGTTCCTGACCCTGGTCTGGTTCCTGGCCTGGATCGACCGCGTCAACGTGGGCTTTGCCAAGCTCACCATGATGAGCGACCTGCAGTGGTCCGACGCCGTCTACGGCGCGGGCGCCGGCATCTTCTTCATCGGCTACTTCCTGTTCGAGGTGCCCAGCAACCTGCTGCTGCACAGGTTCGGCGCCAAGAAGACCATCATGCGCATCACCATCGGCTGGGGCGTGACGGGCATTCTCATGGCCTGGGTGCAGACGCCGCTGCAGTTCTACGTGCTGCGCTTTCTGATGGGTGCCTTCGAGGCCGGCCTGCAGCCCGGCGTGATCCTGTACCTGACCTACTGGCTGCCCGCGCACCGGCGCGGCAAGGCGCTGGCGTTCTTTGTCTCGGCCTCGGCGCTGTCGCTGATGCTGGGCAGCCCGATCGCCGCCTACCTGATGGAGGCCCTGCACGGCATGGGCAATCATGCGGGCTGGCAGTGGCTGTTCATCGTCGAAGGCATTCCCTCGGTGATCGCCGGCATTGCCGCCTACTTCCTGCTCAGCGACACCCCGGCCCAGGCGCGCTGGCTCAGCGACCGCGAGAAGCAGCATGTGCGCGAAGAGCTGCGGGCGGAAGAGCAGGCGCTGGGCGAGCGCGAGCACAGCTTCTGGGCTTCCATGCGCAATCCGCGCGTGCTGATGCTGATCCTCATCTTCTTCTGCATCGTGGCCGGCAATGCGACGCTGGTGTTCTACGGGCCCAGCATCGTCAAGTCCGTGGGCGTGACCGACCTGAAGGCGCTGGGCTGGGTCATGGCCGGCATCTATGCCTTCGGCTGGCTGGGCATGGTAGGCAACGGCTGGCTGTCCGACCGCCGAAAGGAGGTGCGCTGGCATACGGCGGCCGCCGCCGCGCTGGGCGCCATCGGCCTGCTGCTGACGGCGCTGTTCCTCAGGCAGGGCAGCGTGGCCGGCGTGGTGGCGTCGCTGGCGCTGTCCTCGCTGGGGACCATGGGCTCGATTCCCGTGTACTGGCAGATCCCGAGCCGCTTCCTGTCGGCCACCGCGCTGGTGGTGGGCCTGGCGGTGATCAACTCCGTGGCGAATCTGGCGGGCTATTTCTCGCCCCAGCTGCTGGGCCTGCTGCAGACCGGCAGCGGCTCGTATGCGCCCGGACTGCTCATCATTGCCGCGGTGGAGTTCTGTGCCGCCATCCTGGTGCTGCTGTTCGTGGGGCGCGGCAGCCAGGCGGCACGCTGAATTGATAGCTGCCTGCGCTTGCCGGTTCTTTGATTGAAGGGAAAAGTGTATTGAATCAAAGGCTACTCATGCGCAAGCAGCTCTTCTTTCAGGAGTGCCCGGCTGCCGGCGCCAGGGTCTTGGGAAGAGGGCGCCGGAGAGCCTATTCGTCTTCCTCCAGGCCACGGCCCTTGACGACCTTGCTCGCGATATCAGCGCCGAAGCCGCGCGAGGCCAGAAAGCGCATCTGCTTGAGATGCTCCTGCGGCGTGGCCGGCGGCGTGCCGAAGCGCTTGCGCCACAGCTCGCGCGCGCGCTGCAGCTCGGTTTCGCGCAACTGCTCGCCGGCCGCGCGCACGGTCTCGTCGTCCAGGCCCTTGCTGCGCAGCTCCTGCACCAGCCGGGCCGTGCCGTAGCGGCCGGCCTTGCTGTGGATCACCGATTCCACCACCCGCTCCTCGCTGATGAAGCCGCGCTGCTCCAGCGCGTCGAGGATGGCGTCCAGGTCCTCGCCTTCTTCCACATGCGCAGCCAGCTTGCGCTGCAGTTCCAGGCGCGAATGCTCGCGCTGGGCCAGCAGCTTGAGGGCGCGGCCCTTGAGTGAAAGCTTGGCAAAGCTCATGTGCGAAAGGTCTCCCTGAAGGTTGAAGTGTCCGGCGGCAATAAAAAATGCGCAGGGGTTGCCTGCGCAAAGATGGCTAACTCTTTGGTCCGTGGCCCCAGCCCGCATGCTGGCGTGCACCGAGCCAGAGGCATCAGGCAAGGCCCCGGGCGGCCCCGCAGCGAGGATGCCGTCCCCCGCCCGAAGAGAGGGGAAGCGACGAGAAGTCGCTCAGGGGGCTTAAGCTTCTATCACGCCGTCCTTGTCGACCTTGCCCTTCTTGCCGGAGGACTTGGCTTCGGGGGCCTCGCCGCCTTCGGTGGGCAGCAGCTTGATGCCCAGGCTTTCGCGCACCTTGTTCTCGATCTCCACGGCCAGGTCGCGGTTCTCGCGCAGGAATTCGCGGGCATTGTCGCGGCCCTGGCCGATCTTCTCGCCGTTGTAGGCATACCAGGCGCCCGACTTGTCGAGGATCTTGGCATTCACGCCCATGTCCAGGATTTCGCCTTCGCGCGAGATGCCTTCGCCGAACAGGATGTCGAACTCGGCGGTCTTGAACGGAGGCGAGACCTTGTTCTTCACCACCTTGACCTTGGTTTCGTTGCCGATGGCCTCGTCGCCCTTCTTGATGGTGCCGGTGCGCCGGATGTCCAGGCGCACCGAGGCGTAGAACTTCAGCGCATTGCCGCCGGTGGTGGTTTCGGGCGAGCCGAACATCACGCCGATCTTCATGCGGATCTGGTTGATGAAGATGACCATGCAGTTGGTCTTCTTGATGGTGCTGGTCAGCTTGCGCAGCGCCTGGCTCATCAGGCGGGCCTGCAGGCCGGGCAGCTGGTCGCCCATCTCGCCCTCGATTTCGGCCTTGGGCGTGAGCGCGGCCACCGAGTCCACCACGATCAGGTCCACGGCGCCCGAGCGCACCAGGCTGTCCACGATCTCCAGGGCCTGCTCGCCGGTGTCGGGCTGGCTGATCAGCACGTCGTTCAGGTTCACGCCCAGCTTCTGGGCATAGCTGGTGTCCAGCGCATGCTCGGCGTCGATGAAGGCGCAGGTGCCGCCCTGGCGCTGCATCTCGGCCACGACCTGCAGCGTCAGCGTGGTCTTGCCCGAGGATTCGGGACCGTAGATCTCGATCACGCGGCCGCGCGGCAGGCCGCCCACGCCCAGGGCGATGTCCAGGCCCAGCGAGCCGGTGGAGACCACCTGGATGTCCTCGATGGCCTCTCCTTCGCCCAGCTTCATGATGGTGCCCTTGCCGAATTGCTTTTCGATCTGGGCGAGGGCGGCGGCGAGTGCCTTGGCTTTTTCGCTGTTGGCTTCGGCGGTCTTGGCGATGGCGTTCATAACAGGCTCCTGGAAGAGTGGATGCGGGTCGGTTGCAGCTCTGTATTTACATTCAGGCTGGATGCTTGAACAGTAGTTTATGGGTTTGTACTGTCCATGTGTTGAAATATTTAGACAGTTTGCCTTACTATTTGCCCTGACTCCGAAATACCTGCAATGTCCGAAATTGCCCCTGTCACCCCGCCCGCGGACGCCTGGCGCCAGACCCATCTGGGCCGCCTGCTCGGCCATGCCATGCGCCGCTTCGATGCGCGCGTGCTGCAGCTCATGGCGCGCGATGTGCAAGTGCCGCTGGCGCTGTCCAACCTCGCCGCACGTGACAAGGTGGGCGCGGCCCACATCCACATCACGCGGCATCTGTCGCTGGCCGGCGACCGGGTCACGGACCTGGCCGAGAAGGCCGGCATGACCAAGCAGGCCATGGCGGACCTGGTGGCGCAGTGCGAGGCCTGGGGCCTGGTCACGCGCGAGGCCGATGCCCGCGATGCGCGCGCCAGGCGTGTGCGCTTCACCGAGACCGGCCTGGCCTGGCTGCAGGCCTTCCACGATGCGGTGGCCCAGGCCGAGGCGGAGTTCCGCGAAGCCGTGGGCGAGGACGTGGCCACGGTGGTGGCGCTAGGCCTGGAAGCCTATGCCGGCGGAGCGTAGCGGGCCCAGAGTTCGAGCTGATCGAGCACGCCCAGCAAGGTGCTCCCGCGCCGAGTGAGCATGTAGCCGTGCCGGCCTTCAGCGCGGGCCACGAGTCCGCGGTCCTGCAGGGCGGCCAGCCGCTCGCCAAGCACCTTGGGCGTGATGCCGGGCAGGCACTCCATCAGCTCTCCATGCCGAAGAGGGGCTGCACGCAGATGCCAAAGGACGAGTGCATTCCAGCGGTGGCCGAGGAAGGCCAGCCAGTCCTCGACAGGGCAGGACTGGGGGCGCACGGGACGGGGCATCTCGGGCCGGCTATCCGTTTGGATAGCTGGATGGTCCAGTGCTCTGATGCCGGTCTCGACATCCATCCAAGGAGAAAACATGTTCAAGGTCCTGACCCCTGCCGCCATGAATGAAACTTTTGCGCGCGCCTTCAACAGCCGCGATCTGGCCCATCTGCTGGCGCTGTATGAGCCCGACGCCGCACTGCGTGTGGATGGCAGCACCGATACCTGGCGCGGCCGGACCCGGATCGCCGAGCCGCTGTCCCGCCTGCTGGCCGTGCCGGGGCGCATGGTATCCCACAACAATTTCTGCATCGAATGCGCAGAGATCGCCTTGCTGCGCGCCGACTGGACGCTGTATGGCGACGATGGCGGTCTCGTCGCGAATGGCAGCACGGCCGAGGTCGTCCGGCGCCAGGCCGACGGCCGCTGGCTCTACGTCATCGACCATGCCGCAGCACTGTCCCTGCCCGCAGGCCGCCCGTAAGCCCGCTGTGCCAGCCTCCTGCGGCGACCTAGAATCGGAGCCAAAGCAGCCACTGTTCTTGCGTCGACAGCGGTGACCATATTTCAGGAGACTCCCCATGCGCATACTGATTGCCGAAGATGACCAGGTGCTGGCCGATGGCCTGCTGCGCACGCTGCGCAGCTCGGGCGCCGTGGTCAGCCATGTGGCCAACGGCAGCGAGGCCGATGCGGCGCTGATGACCAGCAGCGAGTTCGACCTGCTGATCCTGGACCTGGGCCTGCCGCGCATGCACGGCCTGGAGGTGCTCAAGCGCCTGCGCGGGCGCGGCGATGCGCTGCCGGTGCTGATCCTCACCGCGGCCGATTCGATCGAGGAGCGCGTGCAGGGGCTGGACCTGGGCGCCGACGACTACATGGCCAAGCCGTTCGCGCTGTCCGAGCTGGAGGCGCGCGTGCGCGCGCTGACGCGCCGCGGCATGGGCGGGGCCAGCTCCACCATCAAGCACGGGCCGCTGGTCTACGACCAGGCGGGGCGCGTGGCCACCATCGACGGCAAGATGGTCGAGCTGTCGGCGCGCGAGCTGGGCCTGCTGGAGGTGCTGCTGCAGCGCGCGGGCCGGCTGGTGAGCAAGGACCAGCTCGTGGATCGCCTGTGCGAATGGGGCGAGGAGGTGAGCAACAACGCCATCGAGGTCTACATCCACCGTCTGCGCAAGAAGATCGAGCGCGGCCCCATCCGCATCGCCACGGTGCGCGGCCTGGGCTACTGCCTTGAAAAAATCCCCGGTTGAGCTATTCATTCGATAGCTGTCTGCGCTTGATGGACGGGCGCTGGTGGCCAAAAAGGCTTGAACCGTGAAAATCTTCCAGCGCGAGCAGCGTTCCCTCTTCGGCGAAATCCTCGACTGGATGCTCACGCCGCTGCTGCTGCTGTGGCCGGTCAGCCTGGCGCTGACCTGGCTGGTGGCCCAGGGCCTGGCCAACAAGCCGTTCGACCGCGCGCTGGAATACAACGCCCAGGCGCTGGCCCAGCTCGTCGTGGTGCAGCGCGGCAAGGTGCAGTTCAACCTGCCGCAGTCGGCCAGCGAGATCCTGCGCGCCGACGAATCGGACACCATCTTCTTCCAGGTGCGCGGCGTCAAGGGCGAGTACCTGGCCGGCGAACGCGACCTGCCGCTGCCGCCCGAGGCCGACGAGGCGCCGCCCTCGGGCACGGTGCTGCTGCGCGACGAGGAATACAAGGGCATAGACCTGCGCGTGGCCTATATCTGGGTGCGCATGCCGCTGCCCGGCGATGCGCTCGCGCTGGTGCAGGTGGCCGAAACGCGCGAGAAGCGCAGCGTGCTGGCCACCGAGATCATCAAGGGCGTGATGCTGCCGCAGTTCGTCATCCTGCCGCTGGCGGCGCTGCTGGTGTGGCTGGCGCTGGCGCGCGGCATCAAGCCGCTGCACCGGCTCGAGGAGCGCATCCGCGCGCGCAAGCCCGAGGACCTTTCGCCCATCAACCACAAGGACGTGCCGCTGGAAGTGGTGCCGCTGGTCGATTCGGTCAACGGCCTGCTGGAGCGGCTGGACGACTCCATCGCCACGCAAAAGCGCTTCCTGGCCGACGCGGCCCACCAGCTCAAGACGCCGCTGGCCGGACTGCGCATGCAGGCCGACCTGGCCCAGCGCGAAGGCACCAGCACCGACGAGCTCAAGCGCTCGCTGCAGCAGATCGGCCGCTCCAGCATGCGCGCCACGCACACGGTGAACCAGCTGCTGGCGCTGGCGCGGGCCGAGAGCGCGGTGCCGGCCATGAAGCCCTGCAATCTGGTGCGCATCGCCACCGACGTGGTGCTGGACTGCCTGCCGCGCGCGCTGGACAAGCACATCGACCTGGGCTACGAGGGCGCCGAGGCCGCCACGCCCGGCGTCTGGCTCAGCGGCAATGCCACGCTGCTGACCGAGCTGGTCCGCAACCTGGTGGACAACGCCATCAACTACACGCCCTCGAGCAGCGAGGCGCCGGGCATGGTCACTGTGCGCGTGCAGGCCGACCACTTCGGCCGCGTGCTGCTGCTGCAGGTCGAAGACTCCGGCCCGGGCGTGCCCCAGGCCGAGCGGGAGCTGATCTTCCAGCCGTTCTACCGTGCGCTGGGCTCGGAGGCCGACGGCTCGGGCCTGGGCCTGCCCATCGTGATGGAGATCGCGCGCCAGCACGGCGCGCAGGTGCTGCTCGAGGATGCCCGCCCGGGCCAGGGTGCGCCGGGCGCCCGTTTTACCGTGCGTTTCCTGGCTCTTGACGCTGCGCCGGACAATAGGCCGAGAACTTGAGCGCAGCCTACGGCTGAGCAAATACTTGCTTCCCCTACAATCGGAATCACAAGTCGGGCTGAAACATTGAGTTGCAAAAATGGCAACTGCCGTGATCGGTACCGTACTAGGTTTGTTTGGATCCTTGGAGCTTTCTTGATGCAACGTCGTCAATTCCTCTGCACCGCTGCCGCTTCCGCAGTGGTCTCTTCCGCCCCTGGCCTGGCCATGGCCCAGGACGCCACGCGTCCCCTGCGCATCGTCGTTCCCTTCCCGCCCGGCGGCTCCACCGACATGGTGCCCCGCAACATGCAGGACGTGCTGCCCAAGCTGCTGGGCGGCCAGCCCGTGGTGATCGAGAACCGCGCCGGCGCCGGCGGCTCCATCGGCATGGCCGAAGTGGCGCGCGCCACCGACGGCGTGACCTTCGGCATCGCCACGCTGTCCACCCAGGGCGTGAATCCGGCCGTCTACAAGAAGCTGCCCTATGACGCGATCAACGACTTCGTGGGCGTGACCGAGATCGTCAAGGCCCCCGGCGTGCTCGTGATCAACCCTGCGCAGATTCCGGTCAAGAACTTCGCCGAATTCGTGGCCTACCTCAAGGCCAACCCCGGCAAGGTCAGCTTCGCCACGCCCGGCAACGGCACCATCGCCCACATGTGGGGCGCCCAGTTCCTCAAGAGCACCGGCACCCAGATGACCCACATCCCCTACAAGGGCGCAGGCCCGGCCATCAACGACGTGCTCGGCGGCCAGGTGCCCGTGTACTTCGACCAGGTGGCTTCCTCGCTGCCGCACATCAAGTCCGGCAAGGTCAAGGCCCTGGCCGTGTCCTGGCGCGAGCGCCTGGACGTGCTGCCCGATGTGCCCACCTATGCCGAGGCCGGCCATCCGGACCTCAACGATCCTTCGTGGTTCGGCCTCGTGGCCCCCAAGAACACGCCCCCCGCCCAGGTGGAGCGCGTGCAGAAGGCCATCGTCGCGGCCCTGAAGGACCCCGCCGTCAAGCAGCGCATGGCTTCGCAGGGCCTGTATGTCTCGGGCACGTCCAGCGCCGACTTCACCAAGCAGATCGCCAACGAAGTCGCCAAGATGAAGAAGGTGGCGGCAGTCGCCCAGATCCATCTGGACTGATGCGCCCAGGGTGCCTGGCACTGGCACCCCACCATGAAAAAGGCCTGCGATGCAGGCCTTTTTTGCGTGGTCAGCCCATATGCCGGGAGCGGGCGGCCTCTCAAGCCCCGGTTCAGCGCGCGCAGGCGCGCAGGGCCCTGGCATCGAGATTGCGGCCGGCCAGGGTCTCGACTTCGGCGCGCAGCGCCGGCGTGGCCTTGGGCAGGCGCAGCGTGTAGGTGGTGACATCGGGGCGTTCCTGCACCACACGGGCCGTGCGCACGCCCTGGCGGGCAAAGGCCGTCAGCTGGCGCGTGGCGGCCTCCTCGGTGGAGAAGCGGCCCAGGGACAGGCCCGGCTCCAGGTTGCCGCCCGCGCGGTCGAAGTCGATCTTGAGCGCGCGCAGCTCGGCCCGCTTGCGGTCGAGGAACTCGGCATCGGGAAACTTGCCCATGTAGACCATCCAGCGGCCCGGCTGGTGGTTGGCGATCAGCTCCCACTGCTCGCGCGGCAGCTGCGCCAGCGCGCGGCGCAGGTTGTCGGCCTGGCGCTCCTCCACGCCGGCGGCCTGCAGGCAGACCGCCGGGCCTCTGGCTGCGGCGGCCTCGGTCGCTGCGGCGGCGGCAACCGGTGCGGCCGGTACGGGTTCTGGCGAGGGGGCTGCGGGAGCGGGCGGGGCGGACGGCAGGATCTCCAGCGCCTCGGGCTTGATCTGCTGCTCCAGGCGCTGCGGCTCGGACTGGGTGGCCGGCGCCAGGCCCCACGCCGCCAGCTGGCCGTGGCTCCACAGGTAGTAGCCGGCATTGGCCAGCACGAGCAGCAGGAAGGCGATTCTCAGCATATGTTTCTTGGCATCAGCGATGCATGGGACGCGCGCAGGGAGAGGGGAAAGGCGCGCAGCGGCTCAGGGGGTGTTCCATTTCAGGCCTGCAACGGGCTGCCGGCGGGCCGCACGCTGATCTCGGAGCTGGTCACGGCCTGCAGGCCGGCGGCCGTGCGCACCAGAAAGCCGCCGTCGGCGCCCACGCCCTGGGCCAGGCCGCTGCTGCCGTCGCTCAGCACCACTTCGCGCCCGGCCAGCAGGTCGCGCCGGGCAAAGCGCTCCATCAGCGGCGCGAATCCGCCGTGGGCAAAACCCTGCACTTCATTGACCAGGGCCGGCAGTATGCAGGCCAGGGCCGTGGGCGCGTCCAGCGCGGGATCCAGCTCCTGCAGGCAGGCCGGCGGCGTGCGCATGCCGTCGCCGGGGCGCGGGCGCACATTGATGCCCACGCCGATCACCACATAGCGCGGCGCATGCACGTCGTGCTGGTGGCTACCCACGAAGCTGGCCGTCTCGATCAGGATGCCGGCCAGCTTGCGGTCGCCTTCCAGCCACAGGTCGTTGGGCCACTTGATGCCGATTTTCGGCACAGCGCTGCCTGCGGCCGGCAGCTGGGGCTGCAGGCTCTCGGCCACGCTCACGCCCACGGCCAGTGACAGGCCCGACCAGTCGCGCGGCGCCAGCGGCATGCCCAGCGAGAACATCAGCGAATCGCCGACGCCGCTGATCCAGTTGCGCCCCAGGCGGCCGCGGCCGGCGGTCTGCTGCTCGGCGATGAGCAGCACCGGGTCGGTCTGGCCTTCGCGCGCGCGGCGCATGAGCTCGGTATTGCTGGAGCCGATGGACGGCAGCACTTCCACGCTGAAGCCCGGCAGCTGCGGTGCGATCGCCTGCCACAGGGCTTCGGCATTCCAGTGAATCGGCTGGGTCATTTTTTTATCCAAAATTTCTATGTGACGAGCAGGCCTTGAATAAGCATGTTCCAACTCGGAGACAGGGAGCAAGGGCCTGCGCCGGCCGCGCCGTCCCGCAGCGAGGCTGTCGTCCCCCTCCCATAGCGCGAAGCGCGTAGAGAGAGGGAGAGGCCGCGTAGCGGCTCAGGGGGTGTCTCCAGGCATCGGCGGACGCCAGCCCCGCTTGGGCGCGAGCAGCGTGCCGCGGCAGCGGGCGCTGCCGCAGTGGCATGGGTATTCGGCCTTGAGCCTTTTGGTGTAGCGCTCGTCCACCATCAGGCCGTAGTCGTAGTTCAGCTCCTCGCCCGCCGCGATATTGCGCAGCGCCACGATGAAGATGCGGCCGGCGCGCTCGTCCGTGTAGCAGTTGGGCTCGCAGCTGTGGTTGATCCAGCGCGAGGAGTTGCCTTCGTGGGTGGCGTCGATCACATGGTCTTCGTCCACATGGAAGTAGAAGGTGTGGTTGGGCTGGGAGGGGTCGTGCGGATGGCGGTCCTGGGCCTCCTGCCAGCTGATGACCTCGCCCACGTATTCGATGATGGTTTCGCCCTCGGCAATATCCTGCACGGCGAAAACGCCTTTGCCATGCACGCCGGAGCGCCGGGTCTGGATGCGGCGGCCACCCGGGGGCTGGGTCGATGGGGCCAGGGATGTGCGGGGCATGTTTTCTCTGATAACTTGGATGTGCACACATGCGCGTGCGTGCGCACGCGTGAGAAGCGGATTGTATGAGCCCGGGCGCCGCGTGGCGCGCGGGCGGTTAATGACGACGAGAACACACAATGACAAAGACCCTGGTGATTGCTGAGAAGCCATCGGTGGCGCAGGACATCGTCCGCGCGCTGACCCCGGTGGCCGGCAAGTTCGAGAAGCACGACGAATATTTCGAGAGCGAGCGCTATGTGGTGACCAGCGCGGTGGGCCATCTGGTGGAAATCCAGGCGCCCGAGGAGTACGACGTCAAGCGCGGCAAATGGAGCTTTGCGCACCTGCCGGTGATTCCGCCGCACTTCGACCTCAAGCCCGTGGACAAGACCAAGAGCCGGCTCAACGCCGTGGTCAAGCTGGCCAAGCGCAAGGACGTGACCGAACTCGTGAATGCCTGCGACGCGGGCCGCGAGGGTGAGCTGATCTTCCGCCTGATCGAGCAGTACGCGGGCGGCGCCAAGGGTACGCTGGGCAAGCCCATCCGGCGCCTGTGGCTGCAGTCCATGACGCCCCAGGCGATCCGCGACGGCTTCCAGCACCTGCGCAGCGACCAGCAGATGCAGGGCCTGGCCAGCGCCGCGCGCAGCCGCTCAGAGGCCGACTGGCTGGTGGGCATCAACGGCACGCGCGCCATGACGGCCTTCAACTCGCGCGACGGCGGCTTTTTCCTGACCACCGTGGGCCGCGTGCAGACGCCCACGCTGTCGCTGGTCGTCGAGCGCGAGGAAAAGATCCGCAAGTTCGTGAGCCGCGACTACTGGGAGGTGCACGGCACCTTCGGCGCCCAGGCCGGCCAGTACCTGGGCAAGTGGTTCGATCCCCAGTGGAAGAAGGGCGAAGACGCCGAGGCGCGCGCCGACCGCATCTGGGACAAGCGCCAGGCCGAGGCGATTGCCGCCGCGGTGCAGGGCAAGCCTGCCACCGTCACCGAGGAAAGCAAGCCCACCACGCAGGCCTCGCCGCTGCTGTTCGACCTGACCAGCCTGCAGCGCGAGGCCAACGGCAAGTTCGGCTTCTCGGCCAAGACCACGCTGGCGCTGGCGCAAAGCCTGTACGAGCGCCACAAGGCCCTGACCTATCCGCGTACCGACTCGCGCGCACTGCCCGAGGACTACCTGCCCGTGGCGCACCAGACCTTCGCCATGCTGGCCGCAAGCTCCATGCGCCATCTGGCGCCGTTCGCGCAGCAGGCCATCAACGACAACTACATCCGCCCGACCAAGCGCATCTTCGACAACAGCAAGGTCTCGGACCACTTCGCCATCATTCCGACCACGCAGGCGCCTTCGGGCCTGTCCGAGGCCGAGCAGAAGCTCTATGACCTGGTCGTGCGCCGTTTCATGGCCGTGTTCTTCCCGAGCGCCGAATACCAGGTCACCACGCGCATCAGCAAGGTCGAGCAGCACAGCTTCAAGACCGAGGGAAAGGTGCTGGTCAAGCCGGGCTGGCTGGCCATCTACGGCAAGGAAGCCGCCAACGAGGTCGAGGACGCCAAGGAAGGCGACAAGGGCCAGCCGCTGGTGGCCGTGCAGCCCGGCGAGCAGCCGCGCACCCAGCATGCCGAGGTCAAGGGCCTGAAAACCAAGCCGCCGGCGCGCTATTCCGAAGCGACACTGCTGGGCGCCATGGAAAGCGCGGGCAAGCAGATCGACGACGACGAGCTGCGCGAAGCCATGCAGGAAAAAGGCCTGGGCACACCAGCCACACGCGCGGCCATCATCGAAGGTCTGATCACCGAAAAATACATGCTGCGCGAAGGCCGCGAGCTGATTCCCACGGCCAAGGCCTTCCAGCTCATGACCTTGCTGCGCGGCCTGGGCGTGGAGGAGCTCTCACGCGCCGACCTGACCGGCGAGTGGGAATACAAGCTCTCGCAAATGGAAAAGGGCCAGCTTTCGCGCGAAGCCTTCATGCAGCAGATCCAGGCCATGACCGAGAAGCTGGTCAAGAAGGCCAAGGAATACGACCGCGATACCGTGCCCGGCGACTATGCGACGCTGCAGACGCCTTGCCCCAACTGCGGCGGCGTGGTCAAGGAAAACTACCGCCGCTACGCTTGCACGGGTGCCAGCGGCACGGGCGAAGGCTGCGGCTTCTCGTTCACCAAGTCGCCCGCGGGCCGCACCTTCGAGACGGCCGAAGCCGAACAACTGCTGCGCGAGCGCCGCATCGGCCCGCTGGAGGGATTCCGCTCCAAGGCCGGCTGGCCCTTCGTGGCCGAAGTCGCCATCGTGCGCGACGAGGAGGGGGGCAACTACAAGCTCGAATTCGACTTCGGCGACGACAAGGATTCCGAGGACACAGGCGAGATCGTGGACTTCGCCGGCCAGCAGCCGCTGGGCCCATGTCCCAAGTGCGGCGCGCCGGTCTACGAGCACGGCAGCAACTATGTCTGCTCCAAGGCTGTGCCCACGCTGGCCCAGCCCACGCCCAGCTGCGACTTCAAGAGCGGCCAGATCATCCTGCAGCAGCCCATCGAGCGCGAGCAGATGAGCAAGCTGCTGCAGACCGGCAAGACCGATCTGCTGGAGAAGTTCGTCTCCAACCGCACGCGCCGCAACTTCAAGGCCTTCCTGGTCTGGGACGGCGCCGCGGGCAAGGTCAATTTCGAGTTCGAGCAGCGCGAAAGCAAATACCCGCCGCGCAAGACGGCGGGCTCTGCGGCGGCGAAGACGGGAGCTGCCGCCAAGACCACCGCTGCCGCCAAGAAGACCGCCGCAAAGACCGCGACCAAGACGGCAGCCAAGACTGCAGCGGCGAAGAAGCCGCGCACCGTGAGCGCCACGCTCAAGCCCAGCGCAGAGCTGGCCGCGGTGATCGGCAGCGAGCCCACTTCGCGCCCCGAAGTGATCAAGAAGCTGTGGGACTACATCAAGGCCAACGGCCTGCAGGATGCCGCCAACAAGCGCGCCATCAATGCCGATGCCAAGCTCAGGCCCGTGTTCGGCAAGGACCAGATCAGCATGTTCGAGCTGGCCGGCATTGTCGGGAAACATGTAGCCCCCTGAGGCGCTGCGCGCCTTCCCCCGGCGGGAAGGCGGCTTCGCCGCCCCCGGGTTGGGGCAGCGCCGGTTTTGAGTGGTGCTCTCAAAACAAGAGCTGTTAGAGCTTGCTGTGCATAGAAGTTTGATGCAAAAGCATCTCAACTCCTTATCCAGCAAGCGCAGGCAGCTTTTAATTGCGCACTGCGGGGCATTTCAGCCTTGTGCGCTGGGCAAGGCGTTCAGATAGGCCGCGATGGCCGTGCAGGCCTCGGTCCGCAGCGCGGACGGATCAGGCCCTGGCGCACGCAGGTGGGCGTGGGAAAACAGGCCGTAGAGAATGGTCTGGCTGACCCGCGCCGCCGCGCGCACCGGATAGCCGGGCGGCAGGTCGCTGGCCGTCTCGATGGCGCCGGCCCAGGCATCCACGAAGCGCTCGTACATCTTGCGGTAGGCCTCGGCGCTGGAGTAGTGGCGCTCCAGCAGGTAGTGCGCGCTCCATTCCTCGGGCCGCTCGCGGTGGGCCTGCAGCTGCGAGTCCACCACGGCCTGCACGATGTCCTGCAGAGGCCGGCCCGCATGGCTGGCGGCCACGCCGCGCATGCCCAGCAGCAGGGCCTTGGTGCGCAGGTGCAGGCAGACGCGCGCCAGGTCTTCCTTGCTGGCGAAGTACTCGTAGAAGCTGCCCAGGCCGGTGCCGGCCACCAGCACGATCTCGCGCACCGTGATCGCCGCGTAGCCGCGCTCGACCAAAAGCCGAACAAAGGCGTCCTGCAGGGCCTGCGAAGTCTGGCGCGCCCGCGACTGCGAGGGGCGCCGGCGCCCGGCCGCGGGTGGCCGGCTGGAAGAGGGTTTCATGGCTGCGCAAATCCGAACACGTGAAGAAGGGTCGCTTCCTAGAATCTAACGTGTACCCCGGCCTGCGGCATGCAGGGGCAAACAAGACGGCAGGGCTTGCGCGGCTGCGGACAGCAGGACCGTAGCCCGGCGCCAGCGGACAAAGGAGACACGCCATGGCAGATATCGGCATCCACCCCCACAACCAGGTTCCCGAACTCAAGGACTACAACCTCTACGCCAGCGACCCGGTGCTGCAGCGCGCCGTGGCGCGCGGCGGTGCCCAGTGGCGCGAGTCCGAGCTGCTGCGCCAGGGGGCCGAATACGGCGCCGAGGCCACGCTGCGTGCGGCCGAGGAAGCCAACCATTTCGAGCCCGAGCTGCACACCCATTCGCCCACGGGCGACCGCATCGACCAGGTGCGCTTTCATCCGGCCTGGCACCGGATGATGGCCATCGCGCGGCGCAACGGCATTGCCAACCTGCCCTTCGTCGACGGGCGCCGGAGCGCCTGGCCTGCCTATGGCGCGTCGCTGTTCATGCACAGCCAGATCGAATCGGGCTCGACCTGCCCCACAACCATGACCAAGGCCAGCATTCCGCTGCTGCGCCTCAATCCGCAGCTCGATGCGGTGGTCGCTCCGCTGCTGGCCTCCACCGAGCACGATGCGCGCGACATTCCGCTGGCGGGCAAGCGCTCCATCACCGTGGGCATGGGCATGACGGAGCGCCAGGGCGGCAGCGACGTGCGGACCAACACCACGCGCGCTGCTCCTTATGGACGTGGCCCCTGGGGCGAGGAATTCCTGATCACGGGCCACAAGTGGTTCTTCTCCGCTCCCATGTGCGACGGGCACCTGGTGCTGGCCAAGACCGAAGAGGGCGGCTCCACCTGCTTTTTCGTGCCGCGCTGGCGCCCCGACGGCAGCAAGAACGCCATCCACATCCAGCGCCTCAAGGACAAGGTGGGCAACCGCTCCAACAGCAGCAGCGAGGTGGAGTTCCACGAGGCCTGGGGCGTGCTCATCGGCGAGGAGGGGCGCGGCATCTCCACCATCATCGAGATGGCCACCTACACGCGGCTGGACTGCGCACTGTCCAGCGCCGGCTTCATGCGCCAGGCCTTGGTGCAGGCGCTGCACTACAGCCGCAACCGCTATGCCTTCGGCCTGCCGCTGGCCGAGCAGCCCGTGATGACGGCGCTGCTGGCCGACATGGCGCTGGAGTCCCAGGCCGCCACCTGGCTGGCCATGGACCTGGCCGCGCGCTTTGGCAGCGGCGATGCGCTGGACCTGGCCTGGCGCCGCATCGTCACGCCGGCCGCCAAGTTCTGGAACTGCAAGCGCGCCGTGGGCTTCACGGGCGAGGCCATGGAGGTCTTCGGCGGCAACGGCTATGTGGAGACCGGCCCCATGGGCCGGCTGTTCCGCGAGGCGCCGGTCAACTCCATCTGGGAAGGCTCGGGCAACGTGATGTGCCTGGACGTGCTGCGCGCCATCTCCCGCAATCCCGACGACGCGCACCTGCTGCTGGACCACCTGCAGGACACGGCTTCGCAGGAGCCGCTGCTGGCCGCGCAGGTCGGCAAGCTGCGCGCCGCTGTCGCTCAGCCGCCCCAGGCCCTGGAGCGCGAGGCGCGGCGCTTTACCCAGCGCCTGGCGCTCACGGTGCAGGCCAGCCTGATGCTGCGCCATGCGGACAGCGCCGCCGCCTCGGCCTTCATCGCCAGCCGCTTCGACGCCGACTGGGGGGCGGTGGCCGGCGCGGCCTGCGGCACGGGCGATCCCGCAGCGCTGCTGCGCGCCGCCTGGACGGACTGAGGAGAGGCAAGCCATGATGGATTTTGTATCGCTGCTGGACCAGCAGGCCCGCACGCGGCCCGAAAAGCTGGCGCTGCGCGCCATCGGCCAACCGGCGCGCGACTGGAGCTATGCGGCCCTGGCCGAAGCCAGCCGCAAGACCGCCGCCGTGCTGCATGGCCAGGGCGTGCGCCGCGGCGACCGCGTGGCCCTGCTGTGCCTGAACACGCCGGGCTTTGTCTTCGCGCTGTTCGGCGCCTGGCGGCTGGGCGCCACCGTGGTGCCCGTCAACCACAAGCTGCAGGCACCCGAGGTGCAGTACATCCTCGACCATGCGCGCGTGAAGCTGTGCATCGCCGACGGCACGCTGGCGCCGCTGGCCGGCCGCATGGCCGGCGGCACCCGCTGGATGAGCACCGACAGCCGCGCCCAGGGCCTGCCGTTCCTCGACGAGCTGCTGGAGCAGGCCGCACCGCATGCGGATGGAGGCACGCCCGATGCCCAGGCCCCGGCCGAGATCCTCTACACCTCGGGCACCACGGGCCAGCCCAAAGGCTGCCTGCACAGCCATGCCAATGTCTTTCATGCGGCGCTGTGCGCGGCGGCCGGCACCTCGCTCACGCACCAGGAGCGCACGCTGATCGCCATGCCCGTCTGGCATTCCTCGCCGCTGAACAACTGGCTGCTGGGCACGCTGCTCATGGGCGGCACCGCGGTGCTGCTGCGCGAATATGCGCCCAAGGCCTTTCTCGAGGCGCTGGCGGGCGAGCGCATCACCTTCACCTTCGGCGCCCCCATCGCGTTCCTGGCGCCGCTGTCCGTGGTGCCCGATGTGGCGGCCTACGACTTCAGCGCCATGCGGCTGTGGGCCTACGGCGGCGGTCCGCTGGGCGCAGACATGGCGCGCCGGCTGGCGGCCAGCTACGGCAGCGACCGCTTCATGCAGGTCTACGGCATGACCGAATCGGGCCCGCTGGGCACGGTGCTCTACCCCGAGGAGGCCATTGCCAAGGCCGGCTCCATAGGCCGCTGCGGCGTCCCCGGCGTGGCCCTGGAAGTGCGGCGCGCCGACGGCAGTCCCTGCAGCCCCGACGAGGTGGGCGAGATCCACCTGCGCTCGGCCGCCATGATGCAGGGCTATCTCGACAACCCCGAGGCCAGCGCCGCCGCCTTCGATTCCGGGGGCTGGTACCGCAGCGGCGACCTGGCGCGCATCGACGAGGACGGCTACCTCTACATCGTGGACCGGCTCAGGGACATGATCGTCACGGGCGGCGAGAACGTGTATTCCAAGGAGGTGGAAGACGTGCTGGCCGCCCATCCCGATGTGCAGGACGTGGCCGTCATCGGCCGCCCCCATCCCGAATGGGGCGAAACCGTGGTGGCCGTGCTCACGCCGCGCCCGGGCCGGCGGCTGGACGAAGCTGCGCTGCGTGGCTTTCTCGAACCCCGGCTGGCCCGGTACAAGATCCCGCGTGTCTACGAGGTTCGCGAGGCCCTGCCGCGCACGGCCACGGGAAAACTGTTGAAACATCTGCTGCGCAGTGCGTCGCAGGCCTGACATGATGGGGAAATGCATATCGGCTACTCTTGGGACATGGATGCCGAACTGCTTTCCCCCTCTCTGCCCGCCACGCCATCGCGCTCCGTCAGCCTCGTTGGCGCTTCCAACTTCCGCGACCTGGGCGGCTACCTGACCCGGGACGGCCGGCGCCTGCGCTGGGGCCGGCTGTACCGTTCGGCCCATCTGGCCCATCTGACGCCGCAGGACCTTGCGGCGCTGCAGGTGCTGGGCGTGACGCGCAGCGCGGATTTCCGCGGCCTGACCGAAAGCCAGCACCTTTCCTACAGCTGGCCGCAGCTCACGCGCCACGCGCTGGTGGTCGAGCCCACGGTGGTGCAGCGGGCCCAGGCCATGCTGGAGTCCGGCGAAGGCCTGACCGTGGCCGCCACCGAGGAACTGATGCACGACACCTACCGCAGCTTCGTGCAGACCTACAGCCCGCGCTTTGCCCAGTTCTTCACGCTGCTGCAGCAGGGCGACGCGCCGCTGGTCTTCCACTGCACGGCCGGCAAGGACCGCACGGGCTGGGCCGCGGCCCTGCTGCTCACGGCCCTGGGCGTGGACGAGGAGCAGATCATGCAGGACTACCTGCTGACCAACAGCCTGTTCAGGCGCCCCGCGCAGATGTATGGCCACATGTCCGCCGAGGTGCTGGACGTGCTGTGGCGCGTGCAGCCTTCCTTCCTCATGGCCTCGGTGGAGCTGGCGCGCGCGCAGCACGGCAGCGTGGACCGCTATCTGAGCGAAGCGCTGGGCGTGGATGCCCAGGTGCGCAAACGCCTGGCAGAGCTGTATCTGGAGCAGTGAAATTGATAGCTGGAAGCGCTTGTCCGGCAAGCGTTCGAGCCTGAAATCACCCTGTTCTGTCCTCGGCTTCTGCGCTGGGCGCTACCATGGGCCATGGCTCTGCCGGAGCCCCTCTATGCCCAGGAGAACGCTTATGCGCCATTGGATTTCCACCGCCGCCGCTGCCGTGATGCTGGCTGCCCTGTCGGCCTGTTCGGGCACGGCGCCTGTGCAGTCAGGCTCGGGCGAAAGCGGCATCACCGTGTTCGGCACCATCGATACCAACATTTCCCGTACCCGCTGAGGCCACTGCCGCTACCGCGGCTGATTGCAAAAAAAAAAGCCCTGCCCGGCCGATGCCGGCAGGGCTTTTTTGCAGGGCGGTTCACGGGCGGCTCATGGCCGATTCTGCGCCGGCGCGGGCTGCAGCGGCGGCAGCGGCGTGCCGATGTCGCTCCAGCCGGGCGGAGCCTGCCCGGCGGCCTGGGGGGGCGGCGTGTTGTCGCCGGGCGCCAGCCCCGGGCTGGTGTCGAGGTCGGGCGGCTGTGCATTGTCGGCAGGTGGCGGCGGAGCCGGCGCCCTGGACGGCGGCAGCGCCGGCGTGCTTTCCTCGATCCCGGAGTCGGGCGCCGGTTCAGGCGCGGGCGCTGAGGCCGGGGGGCGCTTGCCCGGTGCCGGGGCGGCATGTCCGTCCGGCTCCTCGTCGCTGCCGGAGCCCGTCCATTGCTGCATCCTGTCGCGCAGGCGGTCCACGAAATCGCTCCACCAGTGCGAGGTCTCGGGCGAGGCGAAATGCGCCTTGGCATTGAGCAGCGGGCTGCGCAGCGCGCGCGCCATGAAGTCGCCCACCATGGGCAGGGCACTGCGCGCGCCCTGGCCCCACTGGTCGCTGCGCAGGGTGATGCGCGCATCGTTGAAGCCGGCCCAGGCGCCGGCCACGATCTGCGGGTGCATGAGGATGAACCAGCCGTCGGCATTGCCCTGGGTGGTGCCGGTCTTGCCGGCCACGTCGGCGCGTATGCCGTAGCGCTGGCGTATGGCGCGGCCCGTGCCCTTGTTGACCACGGCGCGCATCATGTCCACGAGCTGGTAGTTGTGCGCCTCGTCCCAGGCCTGTTCGGGCTTGGGCGGCGTGAATTCGGCCAGCACCTCGCCGTCGCTGCTCTCGATGCGCGTCACCAGCTGCGGCGGGATGTAGCGGCCGGCGTTGGCCAGGCTGCCGTAGGCGTTCACCATTTCCAGCAGCGTGACCGGACTGGCGCCCAGGGCCAGGGCCGGCACGGGCGCCAAAGGACTCTGGCGCACGCCCAGCGCGCGCGCCAGGCGGATCACGCGGTTGGCGCCCACGTCCTGCATGAGTTCGGCCGTGACCGTGTTCTTGGAGTAGGCCAGGGCGTCGGTCAGCGTGATGGGCTCTCCGGTCGGCGCCACGGCATCGGTGGGGCGCCAGACTTCGCCGCCGGGCAGCTTGATCTCGACTTCCTCGTCCTTGCGCGTGTCCTCGGGATGGGCGCCCTGCTGCAGCACCGCGCCGTAGACGAAGGGCTTGAAGGTGGAGCCCGGCTGGCGGCGCGCCTGGGCCACGTGGTCGAACGCGTCCTGCGCATAGTCGCGGCTGCCCACCCAGGCCAGCACGGCCGAGGTGCGCGGATCCATGGCCACGAAGCCCGCCTGCACGCGCGTCTTGTCCTCGCGCAGGCTCTTCATGAAGGCCTTGTCGGCCAGCACGGCCTTGAGCGCGCCTTCCTCGCTGTCGCCCTTGGCGCGCAGCCGGCGGTAGGGCTCGCTCTCGCGCACCAGCTGCTGCACCAAGGGGTTGGCGGCATTCCAGCCGCCGGCCTGGCTCCAGCCGCTGTTGGCCACGCCCTGCAGCGTGCGCATCTGGCGCTCCACGGCCTGGTTGGCCCAGGCCTGCAGACGCGAGTCGATGGTGGTGCGCACCACCAGGCCGTCGGCATAGATGTTGTAGTCATGCGCGTCGGCCCAGGCGATCAGCCATTTGCGCAGCTGCTGCGCGAAGTGCGGGGCCATGCCTGCGGGCTCTTCCTGGCGCTCGAAGTTCAGCCGCATCGGGCGCTTGCTCAGGCGCTCGAACTCGGCCTGCTGGAGCTCGCCGCGCTTGACCATCTGCGCCATCACCGTGTTGCGGCGCGACAGCGCGCGGTCCGGGTTGAGCACGGGGTTGTAGTAGGCATTGCCCTTGAGCATGCCCACCAGCGTGGCGCTTTCCAGCACCGTGAGCCTGGCCGCGGGCTTGTCGAAATAGGTGCGCGAAGCCATCTCTATGCCGTAGGCGTTGTAGAGAAAGGGCACGGTGTTCAGATAGGTTTCGAGGATCTCGTCCTTGGTGTAGAGCGCCTCGATCTTGAAGGCCGTGATCGCCTCCTTGAGCTTGCGGTTGAGGTTGCGCGCGCGGCCGATCTCGGTCGGGTAGAGGTTGCGCGCCAGCTGCTGGGTGATGGTGGAGCCGCCCTGCGGCTTGCCCTGCAGCGTGAGGACGAGCGAACCCATGGTGCGCTTGAAGTCCATGCCGTGGTGCTCGTAGAAACGGTGGTCCTCGGTGGCCACCAGGGCCTGCACCACCGACGGCGCGATCTGCTCCAGCGGCACCCACTGGCGGTTGCTGCGCTTGAACTCGCCGATGAGCTTGCCGTCCGCACTCATGATCTGCGCGGGCTGCTCCTGCTTGGCCTTGCGGATGTCGCTGATGCTGGGCGTGAACGGTATCAGGCACAGCACATAGAGCGCGAACAGCAGTGGCAGCGCCGCGGCCAGCCGCAGCCACTCGCGCCGCGTGGGCCAGCGGTGCCACCAGGGCAGGGCGGCAATGCGCCGGCCCGGGCCGCTGGCGCGCAGCCGCGACCACAGCGCCGCAGCGCGCGGACCCCATTTCTCTTTCAATTCGTTCAGGAACAGACGCACGTTGTAGGGCGGCCCGCAGGCCGCGAATTGGCGAAGCCGCCAAGAATGCCCAAAAAACAGGCGTTGTGCTTGGCGGCCCCGGCTTTTCTATGGACTCAGCCCCGGTATTGGCAATAGGACAGTTTCGTTTTATGCCGCCAACGGTTGCAAACACGCCAAAGCCCCTATGGCGGCCTGCGGCTCCGGCGTATGCTGCGGCAGTTTTCACGGGAGACCAGATATGAAATTCAAACAGTCCGCCTATTTCGCCGCCATCGCCGCCGCCCTGGCACTGGGCGCCTGCACCAGCGCGCCCGGCCAGCCCGAAGGCGCGGATGCCGCGACCCAGGCCCAGGCCGACGCTGCGGCCCAGGCTGCCGCCAAGGCCCAGGCCGAAGCCGATGCCGCCCAGCAGCAGCGCCGCCAGGCCATTGCCGAGGCCAACCAGAATGCGCGTGCCGCGCGCTTTGCGCCGCAGACCTATGCGAGCTGGAACGAGGGCGGCGCCAATGTCACCGTGAAGTTCCTCAAGAACGGCCGCGCCAGCTGGGAGGAGCCCGGCAAGGACGGCAAGCCCTTTGTGATGCACGGCAGCTGGCGCGTTGCCAAGGGCCAGGTGAACGTGGTGTTCCAGAACAAGGAGGAAAAGAAGAAGGAAAGCTTCAGCTTCGCGCCCAAGGCCGCGCTGATCGCCCCGGCCGCCGCCGATGCCGGCTGCAAGGCCCTGCCCGGCCTGCTGCCGCTGGAGGCCAACGGCCAGACCGAGAAGCTGGACAACATCTACCTGTGGCCCAAGGCCCAGCTCGAGAAGAACCAGGGCAGCTGTGTGCAGCAATAAGGTTGCCATGAAGGCACCCTCGCACCCCCTGCGCGGGGCACGTTTCATGCCGGGCTAGCCCGGCGATGAAAAAAGGCGCCGGTCCCTCTGCGGGGCCGGCGCCTTTTTTCATGGAGCCTGGGCGCTTATTTCTGCATCCAGTCGGACAGCTCGTCGGCGTGCTCCTGCTCCTGCTCGAGGATGGACTCGATCAGGCGGCGCGTGGACGGGTCCTTGTCGCCGATCAGCTCGATCATCTGAGAGTAGGCCTCGATGGCCACGCGCTCGGCAATCAGGTTGGTGCGGATCATGGCCTGCAGGTCCAGCTCGTCGTTGTAGTCGGCATGGCTGCGGCCGCTCAGGCTGTCGGGATTGAAGTCGGGTTCGCCGCCCAGCTGCACGATGCGCGTGGCAATGCGGTCCGCATGGGCCTGTTCTTCGTTGGCATGGACCAGGAACTCCTCCGCGATCGCGGGCGAGGACAGCCCCGTGGCCGTGAAATGGTGGCGCTTGTAGCGCAGCACGCAGACCAGTTCGGTGGCCAGCGCGTCGTTGAGCAGCTTGATAATGTCCTCCCGCCAGGGGCTGTGCTCTTCCACGACGGCGCCGTCCTCCAGGCTGCGCTTGGCGCGCTCCAGGGCTTGCTGGTCCAGTTCGAGCGGCTGATGCGGGACGGACGCCGCGGTTTTCTTGTCGGCAGTTGCGTTCATGCGTGGCTTTCGTTGGTGATGGAGAAAAGCCGCAGGTCGTTGCGGCCTGCTGGAACTCTGAAATTAGGCCGCTTTGCCGGCACTGTCTGTGAGACAAGTCCTCATAAGCCTGCCTGACCAGGGGGATGGCCGGTGTGGACCATTGGCGTAAGCTGGAGGCTTTCAGCGACTGCCACGAGGAACGCCATGGCTGCATCCGCCAGTTCGGTCTACGACTTCGAAGCCACCGGCATCGCCGGCCAGCCGGTATCCCTGAGCGCCTACCGCGACAAGGTGCTGCTCATCGTCAACACGGCCAGCGCCTGCGGCTTCACGCCGCAGTACAAGGGCCTGCAGGCCCTGCACGAGCGGTATGCGGAGCGCGGCCTGGTGGTGCTGGGCTTTCCGTGCAACCAGTTCGGCGCGCAGGAAAAGGGCTCGGACGAGGAAATCGCCAGCTTCTGCGACCTGAACTTCGGCGTCACCTTCCCGCTCATGCACAAGATCGAGGTCAACGGCGCCGGCGCCCATCCGCTGTACCGCTGGCTGACCAGCAAAGCGCCGGGCGTGCTGGGCACTCGGTCCATCAAATGGAACTTCACCAAGTTCCTCGTGGGCCGCGACGGCCAGGTGATACGCCGCTACGCGCCCCAGGACCGGCCCGAGAAGCTGGCCGCCGACATCGAGGCCGCGCTGGCCGCGTAGCCGGCCCGGCCCGCCTTATTCCTCCTGCAGCGCCTTGAACTGCAGGGCCAGGTGGTCCAGCAGCGCGCGCACGGCCGGCAGCTGGCCGCGGCGCGAGGCGTAGACGGCGTGGATGATCTCGGGCCGCGGCTCCCAGCCCGGCAGCACCTGCACCAGCGCGCCGCTGCGCAGGTTCTCGCGCACGAACATGCCGGGCAGCTGCACCACGCCGGCGCCCAGCAGGGCCGCATCGCGCAGCGCCAGCATGGACTGGGTCACCAGGCGCGGCTGGTGCCGCACCTCGGCGCGCACGGCATCGGGCCCGAACAGCACCCAGCGGTGGGTTTCCTGCGCGCCGCCCATGTCCAGGCTAGGCCAGCCCGACAGGTCCATGGGTCCGGCGGGCGCGCCCATGCGCTGCAGCAGCCCGGGCGCGGCCACCAGGCATTGCCGGCGCTCGGCCAGCGTGCGCAGCACCAGGTCGCTGTCCTGCAGCGGCGGCGGGCGCACGCGCAGGGCCAGGTCCAGCCCTTCGCCGATCACGTCCACGCGCCGGTTGGTTTCGTCCACCTGCAGCTGCACGCGCGGGTACTGGCGCATGAATTCGCCCAGCATGCGGCCCACGCGCGACGCCAGCAGGGCCACGGGGCAGCTCATGCGCACCATGCCGCAGGGTTCCGCATGCGCGAGCGCCACGGACTCCTCGGCCGCCTCGGCCTCGGTCAGCATGGCGCGGCAGTGCTGGTAGTAGCGCTTGCCCACCTCGGTCACGGCAAAGCTGCGCGTGGAGCGCAGCAGCAGCTGCGTGCCCAGGCGCTCTTCCAGCAGGGCCACGCGGCGGCTGAGCTTGGACTTGGGCAGGCCCAGGGCACGGCCCGCAGGTGCGAATCCGCCGTGCTCCACCACCTGGGCGAAGTAGTACAGCTCGTTGAGGTCTGGCAGCTTCATCGTTTTAAAAATGGAACTCTGAAGCTGAATATTGTGGACTACCCAGGTCATCGTTCCAAATTCATACTTTCTCCATGTTCAACGCCTGGCGTGTCCACAGGGACCGCAGGCCAGCCGCAAGGAGAAACACCATGCTCAAGAAAATCCTGGGTGTCTACGAAGCTCCCCGTCCCCACTGGGTGGGCAACGGCTTTCCCGTGCGTTCGCTGTTCAGCTACGGCGACCACGGCAAGGCCCTGAGCCCCTTCCTGCTGCTGGACCATGCCGGCCCGCAGAACTTCACGCCCACCACGGCGCGGCGCGGCGTGGGCACGCACCCGCACCGCGGCTTCGAGACCGTGACCATCGTCTACGAGGGCGAGGTGGCCCACCGCGATTCCACGGGCGCCGGCGGCACCATCGGCCCCGGCGACGTGCAGTGGATGACGGCGGCCTCGGGCATCCTGCACGAGGAATACCACTCCGAAGCCTTCGCCAGGAGCGGCGGCCCGCTGGAGATGGTGCAGCTGTGGGTCAACCTGCCGGCCAGGGACAAGATGTCCGCCCCCGGTTACCAGAACCTGCTCAATGCCGACATCCCGCAGGTGGCGCTGCCGGGCGGCGCGGGTCATCTGCGCGTCATCGCCGGTGACTACCTTGGCAGCCAGGGGCCGGCCAGGACCTTCACGCCCATCGATGTGTGGGATGTGCGGCTCCATGCCGGTGCCTCCACCGAGCTTGCGGCACCGCCCGGCCACACGCTGGCGCTGGTGGTGCTGCACGGCACGGTGCTGGTCAACGGGCAGGAAGTGGCCCGCGCCGGCCAGCTGGTGCACATGGACCGCGCCGCGGACACCGTGCACCTGGAAGCCAACAACGACGCCACGCTGCTGTGGCTGGCGGGCGAGCCGATCGACGAGCCCGTGGTCGGCTACGGCCCGTTCGTCATGAACAGCGACGAGGAAATCCGGCAGGCGCTGGAGGACTTCCGCAGCGGCCAGTTCGGCCGCATACCGGCCGGCGGGCGCAATGCGCCCGAGGCCGTGCTCAACCACTGAGAGCCCCTGAAGCGGCTCCCGGCACGCGGCCGGCCCTGCCGGCCGCGTGGCAACCCCTCTCGCTTCCCTGTTCCTTTCCAACCGCCAAACCCAAGGAGATCGCCATGAGCAACAAACCCTACGTCCGCCTCGACAAGGACAACGCCGCCGTGCTGCTGGTGGACCACCAGACCGGCCTGCTGTCCCTGGTGCGCGACATCGACCCCGACAAGTTCAAGAACAACGTGCTGGCCCTGGCCGACATGGCCGAGTACTTCAAGCTGCCGACCATACTGACCACCAGCTTCGAGAACGGGCCCAACGGCCCGCTGGTGCCCGAGCTCAAGGAGAAATTCCCCACGGCGCCCTACATTGCCCGCCCCGGCCAGATCAACGCCTGGGACAACGAGGACTTCGTCAAGGCCGTCAAGGCCACGGGCAAGAAGCAGCTCATCGTCGCCGGCGTGGTGACCGAGGTCTGCGTGGCCTTTCCCGTGCTGTCGGCCCTGGCCGAAGGCTTCGAGGTGTTCGTGATCGCCGACGCCTCGGGCACCTTCAACAGCATGACCCAGCAGGCCGCCTGGAGCCGCATGGAGCAGGCCGGCGCCCAGCTCATGACCTGGTTCGGCGCGGCCTGCGAGCTGCACCGCGACTGGCGCAACGACATCGAGGGCCTGGGCACGCTGTTCTCCAACCACATCCCCGACTACCGCAACCTGATGAACAGCTACAGCACGCTGACCGCCGCCCGGAAGTAAGCTGCTTTCGGTGCGCCAAAGCCCGCAGACCGCCCCGGCCTGCGGGCTTTTTGCATGACTGCAATGCGATGGCGCCCAGCGCCTATGCCGCCTGGGCCCGGGGCGGATTCCTGCCATCGTCCTGCGCGCAACCGGCCTGCACCGCATCCTCGTGCAGATGGTCGCGCGCGTAGGCCGTGCCCCAGTTGCGCATGGCGATCAGCACGGGCTCCAGCGAGCGGCCCAGCGCGGTCAGCGCATAGTCCACGCGCGGCGGCACCTCGGCATGGACGGTGCGCTCCACGATGCCTGCTTCCTCGAGCTCGCGCAGCTGCAGCGTGAGCATGCGCTGGGTGATGGCGCCGATGGTGCGGCTCAGCTCGCTGAAGCGTTTCTTGCCGTGCAGCAGATGGAACAGGATGATGGGCTTCCACGTGCCGCCCATCACCGACAGCGTCACCTCCACCGCGCAGCCGCTCTTGCCGTTCAAACGTTTCATGACTTGACCCCCTGTCCTGCCCCAGCATAGGGCCCGGGCGCATTACTTACATTTTTAATACTACCGAACAAATATGTCGGTTCTGGCGTGGAACACCTATTGAATGCACCATGCAGGCATCCGTTTTTCAACATGCTTTGAGGAAACAACCGCCATGAAAGCCATACAACTGCAGCAACCCGGTGGCCTGGACTTCCTGCGCCTGGTCGACCTGCCCGCGCCTGAAGCGCCGCAGGCCGGCGAGATCCAGGTGCGCATCCATGCCAGCTCGCTCAACTACCACGACCTGGGCGTGGTGCTGGGCCGCGCGGGCGCGCCCGACGGCCGCATTCCCATGGCCGACGGCGCCGGCGTCGTCACCGCCGTGGGCGCGGGCGTGGACGAATTCGCCGTGGGCGACGCCGTGGTCTCCTGCTTCTTCCCGCAGTGGCAGTCCGGCGGCCAGGTGCCCTTCGACTTCAAGCGCGTGCCCGGCGACGGCGTGGACGGCTTTGCGCGCGAGCTGGTCAACATGCCGGCCACGGCCTTCACCCATGCGCCCCGGGGCTACTCGCACGAGGAAGCGGCCACGCTGACCACGGCCGGCCTCACCGCCTGGCGCGCGCTGGTGGTGGACGGGCGCATCCGGTCCGGCGACACCGTGCTCGTGCTGGGCACGGGCGGCGTCTCCATCTTCGCGCTGCAGATGGCCAAAAGCATGGGCGCGCGCGTGATCGCCACCACCTCCAGCGCGGCCAAGAAGGAAAAGCTGCTGGCCCTGGGCGCCGACGCCGTCATCAACTACCAGGACACGCCGCAGTGGGGCGATGCCGTGCTGGCCGCCACGGACGGACGTGGCGCCGACATCGTGGTCGAGGTGGGCGGCCCGGCCACCTTGCCCCAGTCCATCCGCGCCTGCCGGCCCGGCGGCCATATCGCGCTGATCGGCGTGCTCACCGGCTTTGCGGGCGACGTGCCCACCGTGGAGCTGATGCGCAAGCAGCAGACCCTCAAGGGCCTGATCGTCGGCAGCCGCGAACAGCAGCAGGACATGGTGCGCGCGCTCGAGCAGTTTGCCTGGCGCCCCGTGATCGACAGCCGCTACCCGCTGGCGCAGATGGCAGAGGCCTTTGCGCGCCAGAAGGCCGGCCAGCACTTCGGCAAGATCTGCCTGCATTACTGAGCAGGGGCCCTTGCAGGCCGTTGGGTATGTGCTCTGTTTTTGATGTAGCTGAAGGCTTGCTTTACGAGGCCTGGCCGGCGGCGCCGGGACTCGCCCCGGCAGGCGACCTACTTTCCCGTGGGAAAGTAGGCAAAGCACCGGCCCTGCTACCCGCGACCCTCCGGCTTCGCCTGCGGGCGACCTGCGCCGCCAGCCTCTTGTGGCGCTGCGGCCCAACTCGCTGCGCGCCTGCGGCGCTTCGCTCGGACAAACGGCCGCAAGTTTGATGACGATGCGGCTGCACTCTGCGGTGCAGCCGCGCGCAACAAGAGGCCGCCGTCTCAGGCGCGGGCACAAGGGGTGAAGAGGGTGCGGGATAGCTTCTTTCAGATTTGATAGCTGCTATCGCATGTCAGGTATGGCCTAAAGGCTGATTTCGCCACAACTCTCGCAGGCCACCCGTATCCATCCCCCTTGTGTCTGCGCCTGCGGCACCCGGTTCAGGCTGCGGGCAACGCTGCCGCAGGACAGCGTTGCATCGTCATCTGACTTGCGCCCGTTTGTTTGAGCGAAGCGCAAAGCGCGTAGCGAGTTGGGGGCGCACCACAGACTGAATCGGGTGACGCAGGTTTGCCTGGAGCGAAGCGCAGGGACGCAGACAGCAGGGGCGTGTTCTTTTGCCTTCTTTGCTTGCACGAGCAAGAAAAGAAGGTCGCCCGCCGGGGCGAGACCCGGCTTCTGAAAGAAAAAAGAATAGCCATACCTGTAAGCGACACAAGCGCCGCAGGCATAAAAGCCATCACACCACCACCGACTCCCCAATCGCATAGAACTGCCCCCCCGCCACATAGTGCAAGGTGCGCAGCTCGGCCGGCGCGGTGCCGAACTGCCAGTGTCCGTCGCGGAACACGCGGTCGTCGGCCCAGGCCGCCACGACCTCGCCGATGAACAGGTCGTAGGCCTGCTGGTTGTGCGGCTCGGTGATCAGCCGGCAGGCCAGCCAGGCGGCGCAGCCTTCGACCAGCGGTATGTCGAGTCCGGGCGCGTCGAACAGCTGCACGCCGTGGCGCCGCAGCTTGTCGGGCATGGTGACAGCGCTGTCGGTGCCTATGGCCTTGGTCAGCGCGGCCATGGGCACGGTGGGCAGCTGCAGCGCGAAGAAGCCGCTGCCTTCGACCAGGGCGCGCGTGCGCGTGGCCTTGTCGAGCACGACGGTGACCTTGGGCGGCGCGAAGTCGAGCGCGCAGGCCCAGGCGGCGGACATGGCGTTGTGCTCGCCCGCATGCCGGGCCGAGACGATGACCGTGGGGCCGTGGTTGAGCAGCCGGTAGGACTTGTCCAGCGGCACGGCGGTGAAGTGGGGGGGCAGGGTGTGCATGGGTGACTGCGCAGTGGTGAAAGACCGTTAGGATGGCAGCCGCCATCTTCGCCTGACGGCAGGCGACAAGGGGCTACACAAGGAGAATGCAATGTTCAGCCATGTCATGCTGGGTGTGAGCGATCTGGAGCGCGGCAAGCGTTTCTACGATGCGCTGCTGGGCCAACTGGGTGTCGCGCCCGGTGTCGCCAACCGGAACCGCTTTTTCTATCGCAGCCCCACGGGCGTGTTCGCGATTTCCACCCCGATCAACGGCGAGCCGGCCACGGCCGGCAACGGTGCCACCACGGGCTTCACCGCCCAGTCGCCCGAGCAGGTGAATGCCGCGCATGCGGCCGGCGTGGCCGCCGGCGGCGTGTCCATCGAGGATGCGCCGGGCTGGCGCGGCGACGCCATGTACCTGGCCTATCTGCGCGACCCGGACGGCAACAAGATCTGCCTGGCCTACCGTCCGCCCAAGGGCTGACGCGCGCCCCATGGAAAAAGGCCGCAGTCGCGGCCTTTTCCTTTTGCTCACGAAGCAGCCGCAAGGGCCGCGGGGCAGTGCCTCACCGGGGCGCCAGGCCGTTGGCCAGGGCCTGCATCTTCAGGTACTGGCGCGCCAGGTTGGTGCGCGCCAGCAGTTTCTGCTCGGCGGAGATGGGCATCTTCGCCACTTCGTCGTCCATTTCGGCCAGCAGCTCCGGCGGAATGCGGCTGAAGTCCACCGGCGGGGCATTGGCGGCTGCAGGCTGCAGCAGCGCCGGCGTGGCGGTGGACTCGGCGGCCGGAGTGGCAGCGGCTGGCGGTCGGGGCCGGGCCTGCAGCAAGGCCACGATTTCAGGCGTGCCCTGCGCCTGGGCGATCTGCAGCGGTGTCTTTCCGCTGCTGTCGGCGGTGTCCAGGCTGATGCCGCCGCCGTCGATGAACAGCTGCACGGCCACATCGTCCTTGCGCCGGATGGCCTCGATGAACTGCTGCTGGGAGTGGTAGGTCATTCCCATGGCGTTGAGGTTTTTGCGCGCCTCCACCTTGGCCTGCATGGACGTGCCGGCGGGCGCGGCGGCCGTGGCCGGCACGGAGGCGCCGGGCGCCGACGCCACGACTTCAGGGGCCGCGGGGATGAGGGAGGCCACGGCTTCGAGATCCGGCGTTTCCTGCGGGCGGCCGGGGATGTCGATGCGCTCCACCAGCAGGTTGGGGAGCTTGGCGCGGATGGCCTCGATGTTCTCCTTGAGCTGGCCGGCGGCACGGTCTTCATCGCTGCCGCGGATGGCCCGGGTGATGCCGTTGAACAGGCCCGAGGTCAGCGACTCGGTGCGCTTGATGTTGTAGTAGATCACATAGGCCTTGACGCCCTTGGCAAAGCTGTAGAGGCAGACCTGATGGCCTTCGGCAATGAAGGCGAAGGCGTTCTTGACGGGCGGCGGCCTCTTGGAGATCTCGGCATAGGCGTCGTCGCAGAGGTACTCGGGCGACGGCACGGCACTGGCCACCTGCTTTAGCTGGGGAGCTCCCGGGCGCGCAGGTGGCGCCGGCGGTATGGAGCGATAGCTGAGGTTGGCGGGAATGGCGAACTGGCTCAGCGCCTCCTTGATGCCATTGGCGGCGTCGTGTGCCGGGCTGCCGGGAAAGACCAGCTCCGCCTTGCTGATCTGGATGTCCCATTGGTCGCGGATATCCGCCGCCAGGGCGTGCATGCCCGGTATGGCGCCTGCCATGAAGGCCAGCAATGTCTTCTTGTACACAAAACTCTCCCTTGTTGTTCGCTGCGTCAAATCGTGGAAATCCTGGATTCTGAATCATTTGGTAACAATTGGTGCGCCCATGATGCGCCGGAAGCGGGGCTGGTGCTTCTGCAGCACGGCAGGCCGAAGTCCGACTCCGCAGGGGTGGTGCTGCATCGCGTCCGGTGCGAAACCGGGCCAGGCGTCACAATGGCGGCTTTGCAGCGCAACCGGCAGCAAGGCCGGGCCGGACAAGCCCGCAAGGGCAGCCGGCGCGGCATCCACTTTTTCCGGCTTTCCATGACCAAGACCACTCCCCCCGCCGAAGACCATTTGTGCGCCGCCTGCGCGGGCATCCAGCGCAACTGGCGCAAGGCCCCCGGCCATGCCGAACTGATGCAGCGCGGCAACCGCAAGGAGGAGCGCGGCGCGGCCCAGGTGACGGTGACGCGCTATGTCTGCGAGCAGTGCGGCACGGTCTGGGACTATGAGAACAACAAGCAGAACCAGCATGCGGGCTGGTCTGTCGTGGGCAGCGTGTAAGCCGCTGCCCGGCCATGCATGACGGCGCCTTCGCGGCGCCGTTTGTTTTTGGGATGAACAGGAGGCTGCATGCAATCGGCAAGCAACGAGTGGTTTGACGAGGCGTACTACCAGCGCTTTTACTTCGACAAGAAGACCAGCGTGATCGACCCCGAGCACGCGCGGCGGCTGGGCGCCTTCGTCTGCTCTTACCTGGCCTATCTGCGCGTGCCCGTGTGCCGCGTGCTCGACGTGGGCTGCGGCATAGGCCTGTGGCGCGAGGCGGTGCAGCAGCACTTCCCGGGCGCGCAGTATCACGGCGTGGAGTTCAGTCCCTATCTGTGCGAGCGCTACGGCTGGGAGCAGGGCTCGGTGATCGACTACCGTCCCCGTGACGGCCAGGCCTTCGATCTGGTCATCTGCCAGGGGGTGCTGCCCTATCTGAGCCCGGCAGACCTCAAGAAGGCCCTGGCCAACCTGGGCGAGCTGTCGCGCGGCGGCCTCTATGTCGAGGCGGTGGCGCGCGAGGACTACGAGCGCGACATCATCGACGAGGAGCTGACGGACCCGCGCCTGTTCCGCCACCGCGCCGAGCTGTACCGGCGCGGCCTGGCGCCCCGCTTCAAGGAGCTGGGCGGCGGCGTCTGGCTGAGCCGGCGCGCAGACCAGCCCCTGTTCGAACTCGAATGCCTGGGCGGCTAGCCGCCGCGTTCAGCGTCCCTGCAGCCGCACCAGCAGCGCGGCCAGCGAGGTGAGCGTGGCCAGAGCCGCCACGCCGATCCAGCCCCACAGGCCCATGATCAGGCCGCCCAGGGCCGCGCCCGCGGACATGCCCGCGAACATGCCGGTGAACAGAATGGCGTTGAGGCGGCTGCGCGCATCGGGGTCCAGGCCGTAGACTATGGTCTGGTGCGCCACCAGCGCGGCCTGCACGCCGAAGTCCAGGCCCACGGCGCAGGCCAGCAGCAAGGCCAGGCGCGCATGGTCGGTGGGCAGCCAGCCGTCCAGCGCCAGCAGGGCGAAGGAGAGGGCAGCCACGGCGGCGCCCAGCCGGGTGATGATTTCCGGGCCGCGCCTGTCGGCCAGCCTGCCCGCCAGGGGCGCTGCCAGGGCGCCCGCGGCGCCGGCCAGCCCGAACGCGCCCGCGGCGGCGCTGCCCAGCTGCAGCTGCTGGTGCAGCATGACGGCCAGCATGGACCAGAACGCGCTGAAGCCTATGGCCAGCAGGCCTTGCGCCAGGGCCGCGCGGCGCAGGGCCGGATGCCGGCGCAGCAATGCCAGCATGGTGGCCATGAGGGCGCGGTAGCCCAGCCGGGTGGTGGGCGCAAAGCGCGGCAGGCCGCGCCACAGCGCCAGGCCGATCAAGAGCACGGCGGCCGCGGCGCCCAGGTAGACCATGCGCCAGCCCAGCCACTGGGCCACCAGGCCGCTGACCACGCGCGACAGCAGAATGCCCAGCAGCAGCCCGGTCATCACCGTGCCGACCACGCGGCCGCGCTCGGCGGCGGGCGCCAGCGTGGCGGCGGCGGGCACCAGGTCCTGGGTCACGGTCGCGGCCAGGCCCACGGCCAGGCTGGCCGCCAGCAGGGCCGCGATGCCGGGTGCCAGGCCACTGGCCAGCAGCGTGGCGGCCAGCAGTCCCACCTTGGCGAGGATGATGCGGCGCCGGTCGTAGCGGTCGCCCAGCGGGGCCAGCAGCAGAATGCCCAGCGCATAGCCCAGCTGGGTGAGCGTGGGCACCAGGCCGGCCGCGCCTTCGCCCGTGTGCAGCTCGCCCGCCAGCGTGCCCAGCATGGGCTGGCTGTAGTAGATGGAGGCCACGCTGCAGCCGGCCGCGGCGGCCAGCAGCAGCAGGGTGCGCGTGCTCAGCGACGGGGCGGTGCCGGCCGCAGGCTGGCCTGATGTGATATTCAGTTTCTGTATGGAAGACATGGCAGATTCCAGTGCTTGGGGAATGGCTGCGATTGTTCTGGCCGGGCGCTTGCGTGTGTAGTAGGCTGGCCTGCAGATTGGCTATACGCATTACGTATGACAGAGACCATGCCTGCGGGCTCGGACCGCATCGACCTCATGCTCAGCTTTCTCCGCATCGTCGAGGCCGGCAGCCTGTCCGCGGCCGCGCAGCAGCTGGGCACCAGCCAGCCCACCATGAGCCGCAGGCTGCAGGCCCTGGAGCGCCTGCTGGGCGTGAAGCTGCTGCAGCGCTCCACCCACGGCATGCAGCTGACCGAGGAGGGCGGGCGCTGCTTCGAGCATGCGCGCGAGCTGGTGGGCCACTGGCAGGCCATGGAGGCCGATCTGCGCGGCCCTGCCGACCAGCCGCGCGGCACGCTGCGCGTGGTGGTGCCGCATGCCTACGGCCAGGAGCAGCTGGTGCGCCCGCTGATGCGCTATCTGCGCCGCCACCCCGAAGTGAACGTGGAGTGGATGCTGAGCGACCGGCCGCCCAACTTCGTGGCCGACGGCATCGATTGCGCCATTCGCGTGGGCATGGTGGAGGACCTGTCGGCGGTCGCCATCCGCATCGCGCAGGTGCGGCGCATCGTGATCGCCGCGCCTTCGGCCCTGCCCCGGGGCGCTGGCCTGCCGCGCTCGCCTGCCGAGCTGGCGCAGCTGCCCTGGCTGGCCGCCAGCATCTTCTACCGGCGCGAGCTGACGCTGCAGCGCGTGGACGAGCCCGGCCGCCAGAGCCTGATCGAGATCGCGCCGCGCCTGTCCACCGACAATCTCTACGCCCTGCTCAGTGCCGCGCGCGACGGCCTGGGCCTGGGCGTGGTGTCGGCATGGCTGGTGGACGATGACCTGCGCTCGGGCCGGCTGCTGCACTTGCTGCCCGAGTGGGAGGCCGCGCCCCAGCCCGTGAGCATCGTCTACCCCTATGCCAAGTTCTACCCGGCCAAGCTGCGCCACTTCGTGGAGGCCATGCGCGAGGCCATTCCCCACATGCCGGGCATGCGCGGCGCCTGAGGCGCCGGCGCGGGCGATCTTGCACAATAGCCGCCTTTGCCTTACCGGTGTGCCCCTTGTCCGACCCCTTGCTGCCTTCCTGCCCCGAAACCCCTGCGCCGCAGATTCCGCTGAGCTATCTGCGCAGCGTGGATTCGGGCGTGGCGCCGCATGCGGTCGCGCGCCTGCGCACCGAGCGGCTGGCGCGCAGCACGCGGCCCTTTCTCTCGCGCGGCGGCCCCAGGGGCGAGCGCTGCGAGGGCTGCCGGCTGCGGCCCTCGCACTGCATGTGCCACCTGCGCCCGCAGCTGGCCACGCAGGCGGGCGTGTGCCTGCTGATGCACGACGCCGAGCCGCTCAAGCCCAGCAACACGGGCTGGCTGATCGCCGACGTGGTGCGCGATACCTGGGCCTTCGGCTGGTCGCGCACCGATGCCCACCCGCAGCTGCTGGCCATGCTGGGCGACCCGCAGTGGCAGCCCTACGTGGTGTTCCCGGGAGAATTCGTGCAGCCGCCCGGGCGTGTGGTGCAGGCACTGGTGCCGCAGCCCGGCGCACCAGCCCGGCGCCCGCTGTTCATCCTGCTGGACGCCACCTGGCCCGAGGCGCGCAAGATGTTCCGCAAGAGCCCGTACCTGGACCGCTTTCCGGTGCTCAGCCTGCACCCAGACCAGATCTCGCACTACCGGCTGCGCCGCTCCACGCGCGCAGACCATTTCTGCACCAGCGAGGTGGCGGCGCTGTGCCTGGAGCTAGGCGGCGACGCAGCCGACAGGCAGGCGGGCCGGGTGCTGGAGGCGTATCTGGCCGTGTTCACCGAGCGCTACCTGCAGGCCAAGCACCAGCAGCCGGCCGACCCGGACAGCGCCGCGCACCGGCAGCTGCAGGCCTGCATGCATGAAAAACGATAGCTGCCGGCGCTTGGTGGGAAAGGGACAAAGGCTGTCCTGGATGGAAATTTTGCGCAGCCCTACGGCATAAGCATTCCACTCCAAGCGATAAAGCCTGCGGGACAATGGGCGGCTGGAGCCTGCATGGATGCAGGGTTGCAGCGTATGCCGGGGTGGGTGGTGAAGACAGGCGCCGATGGCCAGAGGTCTCGGCGCTTTTGTTTTTCCGGAAGTGGATATGAGTCAGAGCTTGCAGTGGATGGGCCGGGCCGTGGTGGCCGCGGGTGTGGTGCTGGGTGTGGCAGCGGGAATGGGTTCGGCCGTGGCCGCCGCGCCGGCGCAGGATGTTCCCGCATCGCCCACGCTGCAGCGCTGGCAGGCCGGCGGCACCGTGGTGCTGGGCGTGCGCGAGGCCGCCCCGCCCATGGTCTATGCGCTGGGCGCGAACGAGAAGTTCGTCGGCTACCACCTGGAGCTGTGCGAGCGCGTGGTGCATGCCATCGCGCCCAGGGCCCGGCTCAAGTACATGGTGCTGACGCCGCAGAACACCATGCCGCTGATCCACAACGGCACGGCCGACTTCAACTGCGCGAGCATGACCAACAACCTCACGCGCCAGAAGCAGGTGGCCTTTGGCCTGACCACCTATGTGAGCGAGGTGCGCATGGCCGTGCGCGCGGACTCGGACATCACCTCCTTCAAGCAGCTGCAGGGCCGCAACGTGGGCGCCATCACGGGCACGACGGCGGTGCAGATCCTGCGCAAGTACGCAAGCGACCATGGGCTGAGCTTCAAGACGCTGATGAGCAAGGACCAGTACGAGAGCTTTCTGCTGCTGGAGTCGGGCCGTGTCGATGCCTTCGTGCTGGACGACAACATGCTGGCCGGCGTGATCGGCCAGAGCCGGAATCCCCAGGGCTACAAGATCGTGGGCGAGGTGATCGGCGCCGAGCCCATCGCCATCCAGTTCAGCCGGCACGATCCGCAGATCAAGAAGGCCGTGGACGCGGCCATCCTGCAGATGATCCGTTCGGGCGAGCTGCACAAGCTCTACGACAAGTGGTTCATGCAGCCGATTCCGCCCCGCAACGTGAACCTGAACCTGCCCATGGGCGAGATGCTCAAGAGGCAGCTGGCCGCGCCCGACGACACGCCGCTGGAGCAGTTCGTATTGCCCCGGTGAGGCCGGGCCGCCGCGGCGGGCGATAGACTGCAGGGCAAACCTCGGGGAGCTTTGCCGTGCTGGAGTATCTGGTCTATCCGCTGATTGCGCTGATGTTCGTCGCCGTGTTCACGCGCGAGGTGATCGCGCCGGCATCGCGCAATGCCTGCGACCGGCGCTGGCTGCTCTACAGCACGGGCCTGGGCCTGCTGACCCTGACCGCCGCGCTGGCGCTGGGCTACCTGCTCGAGGACCGCATCCGCGCCCATGCGCTGCTGGACGTGGGCGCGCGCTGGAATCCGCTGCTCACGGGCCTGCTGAGCTTTTTCCTTACCAGCTTCGTCTTCTACTGGTGGCACCGGGCCACGCATGCCTCGGACCTGCTGTGGCGCGTGTTCCACCAGCTGCACCACAGCGCGCGGCGCGTGGAGGCGCTGACCTCGTTCTTCGCCCATCCGCTGGATTCGGCCGCCGCGGTGCTGCTGAGCACGCTATCGAGCTACTGGGTGCTGGGCGCCAGCCCCGCGGCGGCGGCCGTGGCCCTGGCGCTGACGGCAGCCTTCGACCTGTTCACCCATGCCGACCTGCGCACGCCGCGCTGGCTCGGCTACGTGCTGCAGCGCCCGGAGATGCACACCGTGCACCATCGACATGGCCACCATGCGCAGAACTATGGCCTGCCGCTGTGGGACCTGCTGTTCGGCACCTGGTCCAACCCGGCCGAGCGCGCCGCGCGCCTGGGCTTCGACGACGAGAAATCCGAGCGCATTGCCGAGATGCTGCTCTGGCGCGACGTGCACAAGACGGCGCCGGCCTGTGCGACCGCCGCGGCCCGCGCCGACGAGCCCCGGCGCTGAGCGCAGGCATCCGGTCGGCGGTTTCAATAGTCAAAATTGATAGCTTGTTCCGCAATGTGGAAGAGCGCCGGCCCCTGATTTTGTGGGAATTTGTTAACAGCTGTCCACATGGCCGCCGGCGCTGTCCGACTATTCAAACCCAGGGCTTACCCTGAGCTGAAAAATCTGTTCCAATTCGCCGCGCCAGCCTGACACAAGGCTGGCAAACCCCTGCCCGGCAGGGCGCGCATGCTGCTGCACGCCTGCGCCGTAGGCTGCCATGCCCACCAGCGCAAGCGGCCGCCCGGCTGTAAAGCGCTGTTACCCGCCGCCCGGCCGGATTTCCGAATACTAGTCCGGTCAAGCCTGCATCCGCCGGCAACTTTTGGGCTGCAGGCCGCTCCAATGCCTGACGGCGCGGCGGCCCGGACGCGGCAGGTCCCGCTTCCTGGGGCAGCGGCTGCACGCAGGCCAGCCCGCCCGGGGCCCGTTTTTTTGATCGCAAGCCCGACCCTCGCTCGGGCGAAAGGAAAGGTGTCCGGTTTTGATGGAGACAGCGTACAAGCTGCACTACAACCCAGCGCTCGACGGGTTGCGCGGTGTGGCAATCCTGTTGGTGATCCTCTCCCACGCGCATGCGCCGCTGTTCGATGGCGCGTTCTTCGGCGTGGACCTGTTTTTCGTGCTCAGCGGCTTTCTGATCACATCGCTGCTGCTGATGGAGTTCCGCAGCCAGGGCCGCATCGACTACTGGCGCTTCTATCGCCGGCGTTTCTTCCGGCTCATGCCGGCGCTGGCCCTGTTCCTGGGCGTGTACTGCATCGCCGCGCCCTTCATCTGGCCCGACCTGACCGACATCTACTCGGACGCGCTGGTCTCCATCCTCTACCTGGCCGACTACGGCATCGCCTTCTTCGACAGCCCCGACACGCTGCTGCACATGTGGTCGCTGTCCGTGGAGGAGCACTTTTACCTGATCTGGCCGCCGCTGCTGGTGCTGCTGCTGCGCAAGTCCGCGGCCATGCGCGGGCGCATCTGGCTGCCGCTGCTGGCGCTGTGGGTGCTGAGCACGCTGTGGCGCGCGTTCTGGGTGGGCCAGGGCCAGCAGTTCTACGAAATCTTCTTCCGCTTCGACACGCGGGCCTCGGGCCTGGTCGCGGGCGGCCTGCTGGCCGCGCTGATGGTGGAAAAGCCGCAGTGGATCGAGCGCCTGAAGTCGCAGCGCGCCTACTCCATGTGGTTCGTGCTGGCCGTGCCGCTGATCATGGAGCTGGGCTGGGACAACCAGCATGCCATGCTGTGGGGCATCACCGTGGTGGAGGTGGCGGCCATCGTCATCCTGCTGTCCGTGCAAAAGCCCGCGGGCCTGGTCTACGAGATGCTGACCGCGCCCGCCCTGGTCAAGCTGGGCCGCCTGTCCTATGGCGTGTACCTGTGGCACTACCCGGTGGTGCGCTACCTGCGCGCCGAGTATTCGTGGCCCGTGGCGGTGATCGGCGGCGTGCTGATCTCGACGGCGCTGGCGGCCCTGTCGTTCTACACGGTGGAGCGCTGGGCGCTGCGCTACCGCGACGGCCGCCAGACCGGCCGCATGCCGGCAAGGTCCGGCATGGCGCGCCAGGAGCCCGCGCTGCGCGAAGCCACCCAGAACTCCTGATGAAGCCGAACCCCCCGGAGCCTGCAAGCCCCGGGGGTTTTTTCATGGCGGCTTCAGAAGCCCGAGCCGGGCTGGGCCAGGTATTCGCTTTCCTGCGGCGTGCTGGCGCGGCCCAGTATCGGGTTGCGGTGCGGAAAGCGGCCAAAGCGCGCAATGACTTCGCGGTGCCGGTAGGCATAGTCCAGCGTGCCGGCCAGGAACTCGCGGCTGGCGGCGTCGGGCGCCATCTGCGCCAGCGACTGGAAGGCCTGCACGCTGCGCTCCTGCATGGCCATGTCCTCGGCATGCTCGAGCGGCAGGTACATGAAGATGCGCGCCACTTCGGGCAGCTCCAGGTCGAGGCCGCGGTCCTGGGCCTCCAGCGCCAAAGCCAGCGCCTGCGGGTCGCCCGCGAAGCTTCGGGGCGTGCCGCGGTGGATGTTGCGCGTGAACTGGTCCAGCAGCAGGATCAGCGCCAGGCATGGCCACGGGCCCTGCGCGGCCCAGTGGCGCAGCTGTCCGTCCAGTGCCGCCTGCACGGCGGCGCCGAAGCGCTCGCGCAATGCGGCGTCGAACGCCGCGGACTTGGTGAACCACTGGGCCTGGTGCGCGAGCGCCGTGGCATTGTCGGGGCGGGCGCTGCCGAACCACTGGGCGAGCACGGCATCGGCCAGGCCGGCGTCATGGGCCGGTTGGCCGGCGGCGGTGGGGAGGGGAGGCTGGGAGGAGGTCATGCGCCATTGTGGTGCGCGCTGGCGACAAGCTCAATGATTTACACGGCTTGCCCGCAGCTCACAATTTTCCCGGGCATGCTGGGGCCGGGCCGCGCAGGCCGGGCGCGCCTGCGTCAACGCCGGCCGGCCTGCCGCGTTAGGCAGGAGCCGGCCGGCGGTGGAAGAATGAATCCCCCGCCCCTGCAGGGGAATCGGCCCGCATTGAAAATCAAAAACAATAGCGCATTGCGCGTGTTTTCTCGGGCTGCAAGGCTTGAATCGCTGAGAATTTTTACGGAACTGGTGTCGTGATGAATCGCCGCTCTTGGTTGTTGGTGGCTGCAGTGGGCATGGGCCTGGCTGCGTCGGGGTGCTCGGGCAAATCCATGCCCAGCAGCGTGAGCGTGACCACGCAGAAGCTGCAGGAGATGGTGGCGCGGCGCTTTCCCAAGGAATTCCCGGTCGCCGGCCTGCTGCAGCTGCAGCTGAAGGCGCCCGCGCTGACCACGGTGCCCGAGCGCAACATGCTCAACGCCGTGATCCCGGCCGAACTCACGGGCAAGGTGCTCAAGGAAAGCTACAGCGGCCAGCTCAACGTGGATTTCGCCCTGCGCTACGAAAGCACCGACCGCACGCTGCGTGCCCATCAGATCAAGGTCAACAGCCTGGAGATGAGCGGCCTGGCGCCGGCCATGAGCGACATGCTGGCCACCTACGCCAATGCGCTGGCCGAGCAGGCGCTGGGCCAGATCGTGCTGTACCAGCTGCAGGACCAGGACCTGGAGCTGGCCAACACGCTGGGCGTGGAGCCCGGTGCCATCACCGTGACGCCCCAGGGCCTGACCGTGGCGCTGGTGCAGAAGAAGGCCGGCGCGCCGGCGCGCTGAACGCCTGCTTACGCACCCGCCGCACCGGCGAGGAGCGGAGAGGCGGAAAAATCCACGCGGGCCTGCACCAGCGGCTGCATGGCCGCGATCAGTGCGCGCGCATCGCCGCGCCGCCACTGGAAGGCGTAGTGCAGCGGTGCCAGCGGCAGGCGCGCGCCCACGCTGCGCAGCTGCAGCGCCTGTACCCAGTGCGCGGGCAGAAAACCCACGCCCACGGCCTCGCGCAGCATGCCCGCCACGGCCGCCCAGCTGTTGCAGACGATGCGCTCGTGCACCGTGGCCTGGTGGGCCAGCAGCCAGTCGTCCAGCAGCCGGGTCGTGCCCGCGCTTTGCGGCAGCGTGACCAGCGGGTGGCGCTGCAGCAGCGCCGCCACGCCCAGGCGCCCCGCGCCCGCCAGCTGCGGGGCGCAGGCCCAGGCAAAGCGCGCCGCGCCCACGGGCTGGGACAGCAGTTCGCTGCGCGACGAGCGCCCGGCGATCACGGCAAAGTCCAGCTCGCCGTCGGCCAGGCGGCGCTCGAGCACGCCGCCCACATCCACCACGGGCTCCAGCGTCAGCCGCGGATGCGCCTGGCGCACGGCGGCCACGAAGGCCGGCAGCCAGGTCAGCGCCGAGAGGTCGCCCACGCCGAAGCGGCAGTGGCCGGTGAGCGCGGCCCGCGCCGGGCTTTCATCCAGCGTGCGGCCCAGCGCGGCCATGGCGTTGAGCACCTCCAGCGTGGCAGGCAGCAGGCGCTGGCCCTGCTCGGTGAGCACGGCGCGGTGGCCGCTGCGGTCGAACAGCGGCTGGCCCAGCGCTGCTTCGAGCTCGGCGATGCGCTTGGACAGCGAGGACACCGACAGGTGCACGCGCTCGGCTGCCGTCGCGAAATTGCTGCAGGTGGCGGCCCACCAGAAGGCTTCGAGCTGCTTGACCGAGGGCTGCGGCATGGTGAACTTGTTTCCAGAAAGCGAATTTCTTCATTCTAAATAACTCGCTTTTCTTCACCATGGCGCGGGCCTACAGTGGCGCCTCATTCCCTGAACCCGCTTCCCGCCATGGCTTCCTATGCTGAACCTTCGTCCGTGAAACTGCCGGCCGCGCTGCGCCCCATGCTGTCGCTGCACGACTTCGAGGCCGCCGCGCGCCGGCGCCTGCCCCGGCCCATCTTCGGCTACATCGCGGGCGCGGCCGAGGACAACAGCTCGCTGCGCGACAACCGCGAGGTGTTCGGCGAATACGGCTTCGTGACCCGCGTGCTGCGCGACGTGTCGCAGCGTTCGCAGTCCGTGGAGCTGTTCGGCCGGCGCTACAGCAGCCCGTTCGGCATCGCGCCCATGGGCATCAGCGCGCTGTCCACCTACCGGGGCGACCTGGTGCTGGCGCGCGCGGCCCAGCAGGCGGGCATCGTCTCCATCATGAGCGGCACCTCGCTGATCCCCATGGAAGAGGTGGCGCGCGAGAGCCCGGACACCTGGTTCCAGGCCTATATCCCGGGCGACCAGGCGCGCATCGACGCGCTGATCGACCGGGTGGAGCGCGCGGGCTTCGGCACCCTGGTGGTGACGGTGGACATTCCCATCTCGGCCAACCGCGAGAACAACATCCGCACCGGCTTTTCCACGCCGCTGCGCCCCAGCCTGCGGCTGGCCTGGGACGGCCTGACGCGGCCGGGCTGGGTGGCCGGCACCTTCGCGCGCACGCTGCTCAGGCACGGCATGCCGCATTTCGAGAACTCGTTCGCCACGCGCGGCGCGCCCGTCATGTCGTCCAGCGTGCTGCGCGACTTCTCGGCGCGCGACCACCTGAGCTGGAGCCACATCGAGGCCATACGCCGCCGCTGGAAGGGGCCGCTGGTGGTCAAGGGCCTGCTCAGCGTGGAGGACGCGCTGCAGGCCCGGCGCGTGGGCGCCGACGCCATCGTGCTGTCCAACCACGGCGGCCGCCAGCTCGACGGCGCGGCCTCGCCCATGCGCGTGCTCGAAGCCGTGGTGGCGGCCCTGGGCCCCGGCTATCCCGTGCTCATCGACAGCGGCTTTCGGCGCGGCTCGGACGTGCTCAAGGCCCTGGCCCTGGGTGCGCGCATGGTGCTGGTGGGCCGCCCCTTCAACTATGCGGCCGCCGTGGCCGGCGAGGCCGGCGTGGCGCACGCCATCGGCCTGCTGCGCGATGAGGTGGACCGCAACCTGGCCATGCTCGGCGTGACGGGCTGTGCCGAACTGGGCCCGCAGCACCTGGTGCGCCGCGGCGCCTGATCCCGCCATCACCCATTCATCCAAGAAGGAGACTTCCCATGCCCCGCTTCTTTTCGCGCCGCAGCGCACGCAGGCTGCTCGGCAGCCTGGCCTTTGCACTGGCCGTGCCGGCAGGCACATCGGCGCTGGCCCAGTCGGCCTATCCGAACAAGCCCATCCGCCTGATCGTGCCCTTTGCCGCGGGCGGCACCACCGACATCATCGCGCGCGTGGTAGCCGATCCGCTGGGGCGGGAGCTGGGCCATCCGGTGGTGGTGGACAACAAGGGCGGCGCCGGCGGCACCATCGGCGCATCCGAGGCCGTGCGCGCCAGGCCGGACGGCTACACGCTGAGCGTGGCCACGGTGTCCACCATGGCCACCAACCCGGCCATCACGCTCCGCTTCCCGTACAACCCAGAGACGGACTTCGTGCCCATCGTCAACATCGCGGCCACGCCCAACATCATCGCGGTCAATCCCCGGTTCCCGGGGCATGACTACAAGGGCTTTGTCGAGGCACTGAAGAAGAATCCCGAAAAATACTCGTACGCCTCCACCGGCACCGGCAGCATCACCCACATGCTGATGGAGCTGTACAAGAGCATGGCCGGCGTGCAGATGACCCATGTGCCCTACCGGGGCGCGGGCCCGGCGCTCAACGACGTGGTGGCCGGCCAGGTGAACATGAACCTGGACAACCTGCCGTCCTCGCTGCCCTTCATCAAGGCCGGCCAGCTGTTGCCCATCGTCGTGGCCGCGCCGCAGCGCCTGGCCGTGCTGCCCCATGTGCCGACCTTCAAGGAGGTGGGGCTGGAGCCCGTCAACCGCATGGCCTGGTACGGCATCGTCGCCCCCAAGGGCACGCCCAAGGAGGTCGTGGACCGGATCAACGCCGCCGTCCGCAAGGTGCTGGCCGAGCCTGCGGTGAAAAAGCGCATCGAGGACACGGGCTCGCTGGTGATCGCGAACAGTCCCGAGCAGTTCGCCGAGCAGATCAGGAGCGAGCTCGCCACCTACAAGGAGGTGGTGAGCCGGCAGAAGCTGACGCTGGATTGAATCCCCGGGGCGCCAGCTCCGGGCGCGTGCCCCGGCGTCCGGTCAGCGCGGCTTGGCGATGGGCTCCAGGCCGGTGTCGCGGATGGCCTTGTGGGCCGCGGGCGAGGTGTAGAACTTGAGCAGCTGCTCCAGCCCCTGCGGGTTGCCCGAGGTGCTGGCCGTGCCGGCCGAGAAGATGGTGTAGTGCTGCACCGAATCGGGCAGCGTGCCCACGTAGGTGATGCCTTCGATGGGCAGCAGCTCGCTGACCTGCTGCAGTCCGATCTCGGCCTCGCCGCGCGCCACGATGGTGCCCACGCGCTCGGTCACGATCTTGCGGCTCTTGGGCATGACCTGGTCGTGGATGCCCAGCTTCCTGAGCATCTGGGTCTCGTAGTAGGTGCCGCTGGCGCTGGCCGAGTAGGCAATGCTCTTGGCGTTCAGCAGCACCTGGCGCAGCTTGTCCTCGGTGCCGATGTCGGGCACGGGCGCGCCCTTCTTCACGGCCACGCCCACGGCCGAGCGCACCAGGTCGACCTGCGTGCCGGGCACGACCAGGCCCTTGTCCGCGAGCTGGTCCAGCGCGCCGCGCGCCAGGATCACCACATCGGCCTTCTCGCCCTTGGCCAGGCGGTTGGGAATGGAGGTCGGCGAAGCGCCCATGGACGATCCGTAGGCCGATTCCACGGGGATGCCGGTCTGGGCCGTGAACTGGGGCGCCAGCAGCTTGTGCGCGGCCGTGAAGCCGCCCGAGGTCATCAGCCGCACAGGCTCCTTGCCGGACGTGGCCGTCGGCTGCTGGGCGCAGCCTGCGGCCA
>NZ_BCNT01000003.1 GCF_001544075.1 Comamonas terrae | reverse complement strand
CGGGCGGCGACAGCGGCCGCTGAAGTTGCACGGCTGCTTCTGTATTGATAGCTTTCTGCGCCGGCCAGTCATCATTTCTGACAATCAACAAGGCTGAAGAGAAGGCTCACTGGGCGCCAGCAGCTTCCGAATGAGGAGCGGGAGCCGCATGGTGCTCCGGCGCGCCCGCATCGGCCGGCGGGGTCTGGTGCGCGGCTTCGGCGGCCTTGGCCTTTTCGCGCGCGGCGCGGTACTTGACGGCAAAGGCCCGCACTTCCTCGTAGGTCACATAGCCGTCCTTGTTGGTGTCGGTCTCGTCGAAAGCGGCGGCCAGTTTGGGTATGAGCGACACTTCGCTGCGGCTGAGCTTGCCGTCGTGGTTGAAGTCCAGCATCTTGAACTGCTGCTGGGCCTTGATTTCCCCCTTGGAAAGCGGCGCGGCCGCCGCTTGTGCCTTGGCGCCTTCCTCGGCGCGCGCGGCGGGCAGCATGAAGGCGGCGCTGGTCAGCAGCACGGCCATGGCCGTCTTCATGACGGACGGCGTGCGGTGGCGGCGGGACAGGGATTTCGGCATTTTTCGCATGCTTTCACAGATGGGGGCTGCCGGGACGATCTCAACCGCCTGGCAGGGCCGGGGTCAGGCTTTTGCAATCCTTTACGGCTGCTTGCCGCTGCTTTCATCCAGGGGCACGGGCGGCATGCCCTCGTGCGCGATGCCGCTGCGCACATGACCTGCGGGCACGTGGCTGGCCGCATTGCGCACATGGCCGGTCTGGTCGTCGAAGAAGAAGTCGGGCTCGAATTCGCGCAGGAACGCGCCCTTGGGCAGCCCGCCCAGGAACATGGCCTCGTCCACGGCAATCTTCCAGTCCATCAGTGTGTTGAGCGCGCGCTCGTGCGCGGGCGCGCTGCGCGCGGTGACCAGGGCCGTGCGTATGCGCATGTCCGGCACCTCCATCTGCTGCAGCCGGTACAGCGTGGCCAGCAACGGCTTGAACGGGCCTTCCGGCAGGGGCTGGGCGGCTTTTTCCAGCTCGTGGCGCTGAAAGGCCTCCAGGCCCTGGCTCTGGAAGATGCGCTCGGCCTCGTCGGAAAACAGCACGGCATCGCCGTCGAAGGCGATGCGCACCTCCTGCGGGTGGTTGCTGCTGGCACGCATGGAGTCGGTGAACACATGGGCGGCCGGATAGCCCAGCTGCAGCGCCCGGGTCACGTCCTGGGCATTGGCCGAGAGAAACAGCTGCGCGCCCAGCGGACGCAGATAGCCGAAGGGATCGCGCCCCTGGGTGAACACGCCGCGCTGTATGGAATGCAGGCCATGGGCCTTGGCCGAGCGGAAGACGCGCATGCCGCTGACCGGGTCGTTGCGCGACAGCAGCACCACTTCCACCCGCTGCTGGCCGCCGGTGTTGAAGGCCAGCAGTTTCTGCACCAGCGAGAACGCCACGCCGGGCGCGGCCGCGACGTCGAGCCGGTCGCGCTGCAGCTGCAGATAGGTGGCCGGGTCGCTGTGCTCGAACAGCCGGTTTTCCTCTTCGAAATCGAACAGCGCGCGCGACGAGATGGCAACGACGAGCTGATCCTGCAGGGTGACGGGCATGGGGTGGTCCTTGGGTTCGGGTCCCAGCATAGCGCCCCGTGGGGGCCGCCGGATTGTTTCAGTTTCTGAAATAGGCTGTTGCCTAGCACAGGGTTTTTGCAAATTGGTGAAAACCCTATAGTTACCTCCATGGGCTCGCCGCAACGAAGCGATTTCCGCCAAGACCGACCGGCCCCTTGTTGATGAAGTTCAGGAGAAGATTCATGAAAAACACCATCCGCTTTGCCGCTGTTGCCGCTCTCGCCGTTTCCGCCATCGCCGCCCAGGCCGCCGGCCTCGATTTCACCGACGGCCAGTACCCTGCCGCCGCCCAGGCTGCCAGCACCGTGACCCGCGCCCAGGTGTCCGCCGAAGTGCAGCAGGCCATGGCCCAGAACGCCATGCCCGTGCACCAGGATGTGTACGAGGCCCCCAAGGCACAGGCTGCTTCCTCGCTGTCGCGCGAGCAGGTGCGCCAGGAAGCCGCTGCAGCCGAAGCCGCTGGCCAGCTGAACTTCGCCGGCTGATCGATACGGCCTGTGCAATGAAAAAGCCCGGGAGCCTGGCTCCCGGGCTTTTTTGCATCTGCGCCGCCGTCTACTTCACGAACTGGTTGAGCTGGATGATGGGCATGAGCACGGCCAGCACGATGAGCATGACGACCAAGCCCATGGCCACGATCAGCAGGGGCTCCAGGATGGTGGCCAGGTGCATGGCGCGGCGCTGCACCTCGGTGGAGAGCTGGGTGGCGGCGCGCTGCAGCATCAGCGGCAGCTGGCCGGTCTGCTCGCCCAGGCGCGCGAACATGGCGACCAGGCCCGGAAAGCGTTTTTTCTGCGCCAGCGCCGAGGCCAGCGGCGCGCCTTCGCGCACCAGCACCAGCGCATCCATGGCATCGGCGCGCAGGGCGCGGTTGTTGAGGGTCTCGGCCGCGGCCTGCAAGGCCTTGAGAATGGGCACGCCGGCACCGGCCAGCATGGCCAGCGTGCCCGCAAAGCGCGCGGCGTTGTAGCTGCGCGCCAGGCGGCCGATCAGCGGCAGGTGCAGCCACTGGGCATCGAAGCGCTCGCGAAAGCCCGCGTTGCGCAGCGCGATGCGAAAGGCGAGGCCGCCCGCGACCAGCAGGGCCAGCAACGCCCAGCCGTAGTGGCGCACGAAATCGCTGATGGCCAGCATGGCCACGGTGAGAAACGGCAGCGAGCGCTTGGTGCCCGCAAACACGCTGGCCACCTGGGGCACCACATAGCTGACCAGGAACAGCACGATGACGATGGCCACCAGCGTCACGATGGCCGGATACAGCGCGGCGCCGATCAGCTTGGACTGCAGGGCCTGGCGCGACTCGAGGTCGTCGGCCAGCCGCTCCAGCACCAGGGCCAGGCTGCCGCCGGACTCCCCGGCGCCGATCACGGCGCAGTAGATCTCCGAGAACTCGCGCGGATGCTGGGCCAGCGCCCTGGCAAAGGTGGAGCCGCCGTTGACTTCGGCACGCAGCGCCGCCACAAGATGGTGCTGGCGCGGATCGTCCGCCTCCTCGGCCAGGGCCGCCAGCGCGCGCTCTATCGGCAGGCCGGAGCCGACCAGACCCGAGAGCTGGCGCGTCCAGACCGCCAGCGCCGTGGAGTTGAGCACGGGCCGCGTCAGCCAGTTCTGCCAGCCGGAGGCCTGCGCGTGACGGTCGCCGCCCCCGGCCACGGGCTCCACCTGCAGGGGCACCAGGGACTGGCTGCGCAGCTGGTTGCGTGCGGCACGGGCGTTGTCGGCTTCCAGCGTGCCCTTGCGGGTCTGGCCCTGTGCATCCAGGGCTTCAAATGAAAAGGCGGGCATGCGCGCGGTAATCCGGTCGGTGAGTGGGTCCAGCCGCGATGTTAGCGTCTGTTGATGTCAGCCTGGCTTCAGATGCGCACCGTGTCTTGCCGCGGGCGCTGCGCCAGAATGAAGACTCCATCCGAAACCGGGCAGAAGGAGACTGGAATGCTGAGCAACAAAGTGGCACTGGTGACGGGAGCGGCATCGGGCATAGGGCGCGCCGTGGCCTTGGTGCTGGCGCGTGAGGGTGCCTGCGTGGTCGTGGCCGATATCGACGAGGGCGGCAGCCTGGAAACGGCGGCGCTGGTGCAGGAATTCGGCGGCGAGGCACTGTGCCTGCGCTGCGATGCCGGCAGCGCCCAGGACCATGAGGAGCTGGTGGCGCAGATCATGCGCCGGTTCGGGCGCCTGGACGTGGCCTGCAACAACGCGGGCATGGGCGGCGAGAGCGCGCCCACGGCCGACTATCCGCTGCAGGCCTGGGAACAGGTGCTGCGCCTGAACCTCTCGGGCGTCTTCTACGGCTGCAAATACCAGATCGCCGCCATGCTCAAGGGCGGGGGCGGCTCCATCATCAACATGGCTTCCGTTCTCGGCACCGTGGGTTTTGCCGGATCCGCGGCCTATGTCGCGGCCAAGCATGGCGTGCTGGGCCTGACCAAGGCCGCGGCGCTCGAATACGCGCAGCAGGGCGTGCGCGTCAATGCCGTGGGGCCGGCCTTCATCCAGACGCCGCTGATCGGCCGGCTCGAGCAGGATCCGGCAGCCCATGCGCAGCTGGTGGCCAGCCACCCGATCGGCCGGCTGGGCCGTCCCGAGGAGGTGGCCGAGCTCGTGGCCTGGCTGGCCAGCGAGCGGGCTTCCTTCGTCACCGGCGCCTACTATCCGGTCGACGGCGGCTACCTGGCGCGCTAGCCGCGCGGGCCGTCAGGCGGCCGCCAGGGCCTCGTCCAGGGCCTCGTCCAGGGCCAGGGCCCGCAGCGCGGCAGGGCGCTGCTGCAGCGGTTCGGCATAGGCCTTGAAGGCGGGCAGCGCCGGCAGGCTGCCCATCATCATGCCCCAGCGCAGGTAGCTGGCCATGAGCACGTCGGCAGCCGTGAAATGGTCGCCGCACAGGTATTGCCGCCCTTCGACGGCCTGGCGCAGGGTGGCCAGCACGTCGTCGTAGCGCCCATAGCCGGCGGACAGCGCCTGCTCGTCGCTCTGGTGCTCGAGAAAGCCCTGGGACTTGGCCGACATGCCGGCCTCGACGGGGCCGGCCAGGAAGAACAGCCAGCGGTAATAGCTGCCGCGTGCGGCCGTACCCGGCGCCGGGGCCAGGCGCTTCTCGGGGAACAGTTCTGCCAGATAGGCCAGGATGGCGCCGCTCTCCGTGATGACGGTGCTGCCGTGCGTGAGCGCCGGCACCTTGCCCATGGGGTTGATGGCCAGGTACTCGGCAGATTTCATCGTGGTGCGGAACTCCAGCTGCACGGGTTCGTAGCGGGCTTCGCATTCCTCCAGCATCCAGCGCACGATGCGCGCGCGGGAACGGGGATGGAAGAAAAAGCGCAGGGGAGCATCGGAATCTTGTGTCATGGCATACATCCTTGAAGGTTTCAACGGGATGGCGGCGCCGCCATGCACGCAATGTACGCACGGGGGCTGACAGTTTCTGTCAGCAGCGATGCAGCGTTTCAGCGCCCGATGCGGTAGCCCATCTGCCGGGACCAGCGCTGGATCAGCCGGGCCCGCGTCTCGGGATAGCGTTCGGCCAGTTCCTGCACCTGCAGCACGCGGTCGGCCCGGAAATGGCGGAAATCCTGGCGTAGCTCGCACCAGGCGACCAGCACCCGCACATGCTCGAAAAAGCCCATGGCAAACGGCCAGACGCAGCGCTCGCTGGCCTGCTCCTTCTGGTCGCGGTAGCGCAGCAGCACCTTGTGCTGGCTGCGTATGGCCAGGCGCAGCGGCCCCTGCCAGGGCTCGGCCGTGCGTTCCGCGGCCTGCATGTCGGGCACCAGCAGGCCGCTGGTATCGATCTCCGTGCGCAGTTCCACGGGCAGGCTGCTGCGTATGCGCTCCAGCGCCGAAGCCGCCGCCGCGGCCAGCTGTCCGTCGGCCTGCTTGCCCATCCAGCGGGCGCCGAGCATCAGCGCCTCGAGCTCGTCGGCCGTGAACATCAGCGGCGGCAGCAGAAAGCCGGGCCGCATCTCGAAGCCCAGGCCGGGGTCGCCCAGGATGTCCGCGCCCTGCTCGCGCAGGGTGGCGATGTCGCGGTACAGCGTGCGCAGGCTGATGCCCAGCTGCTGCGCCAGCACCGGGCCGGACTGCGGCCGGCGCGCGCGCCGCAGCGCGTCCAGCAGCTGCAGCAGGCGGGCGGAACGGCTCATGCAGGGCTCGCGTCAGGCGCGCATGGCCTGGGCCGTGATTTCGAGTGAACGCAGGCGCAGGTCGGCATCGAACACATCGCTGACCATCATGAACTCGTCGGCCTCGGTGGCATCGGCCAGTGCCTGCAGGCCCTGGCGCACCGTGTCCGGGCCGCCGATCACGCCGATCGAGAGGAAGTCCGCGATGGCCGCCCGCTCGCGCTCGGAGAGCTGCTCCATGAAGCCTTCGACGGGCGGCAGCAGCCGCGTGCGGTTGCCGGTCAGGATGCCGAGCACGCGCTGGTAGGTGCTGCTGGCCAGGAACCGGGCTTCGGCGTCGGTGGGCGCCGCGATCACGGGCACGCCGACGATGGCATAGGGCTTGGACAGCGTGGCAGAAGGCTTGAACATCTGGCGGTAGATGGCCAGCGCCTGGTGCAGCATGCGCGGCGCGAAGTGCGAGGCAAACGCATAGGGCAGACCCAGGTGCGCGGCCAGCTGGGCCGAGAACAGGCTGGAGCCCAGCAGCCAGATGGGCACATGGGTGCCCGCGCCCGGCATGGCCACGATGCGCTGGCCGGGCTGGGCCGGGCCCAGCAGGCGCTGCAGCTCCTGCACGTCGCGCGGGAAGTCTTCCTCGGTTTCCACGCGGTCGCGCCGCAGCGCGCGCATGGTGGGGCCGTCGGTGCCGGGCGCGCGGCCCAGGCCCAGGTCGATGCGGCCCGGATACAGCTCGGCCAGCGTGCCGAAGGCCTCGGCCACGACCAGCGGCGCATGGTTGGGCAGCATGATGCCGCCCGAGCCGACGCGGATCTTCGAGGTGCTGCCCGCGATATGGCCGATCAGCACGGCCGTGGCCGAGCTGGCGATGCCCGGCATGTTGTGGTGCTCGGCCAGCCAGTAGCGGGCGAAGTCCAGGCGTTCGGCGCACTGGGCCGTGCGCACGGCGATCTGCAGCGCATCGGCCACGGTGCCGCCTTCGCGCACAGCGACCAGATCGAGCATGGACAGTTGAACCTTGTTGAGCGGTTTCATCGGGACCCCATATCAGATGAATAGCTGCCAGCGCTTGATGGCAAAGCGTTTCAGCCGGTTTTGACCATGAAAGCCGGGGTTTGCTCCGGCATGCAGCCCATTCTGGCAAAGCCTCAATTTCCGGGCGCGGGTAGGGACGCCCGGTTCAGGGACGCCCGGTTCCGTTGCGTCCTGCTCGGCTGCCCGGGGTCAGTCGCGCGTCACGCGCAGCACTTCCTCGGGCGTGGTGATGCCTTCGCGCACCAGGCGTTCGCCATCCTCGCGCATCAGGTGCATGCCGGCGGCCAGCGCGGTGTCGCGGATCTCGGCCTCGCTGGCCTGGCGGTGGATCTGCGCGCGGATGGCGTCGTCCACCACCAGCAGCTCGAAGATGCCGGTGCGGCCCTTGTAGCCGCTGGGCTCGCTGTGGTCGATCTTGCGGACCAGGCGCTGCGCCAGCACGCCCAGCAGCGAGGATGACAGCAGAAAGGGCTCCACGCCCATGTCGATCAGGCGCGTGACGGCGCTGGCCGCGTCGTTGGTGTGCAGCGTGGCCAGCACCAGGTGACCGGTGAGCGAAGCCTGGATGGCGATCTGCGCGGTCTCGAAATCGCGGATTTCGCCGATCATGATCACATCCGGGTCCTGCCGCAGGATGGCGCGCAGGGCCTTGGCGAAGGTCAGATCGATGCGGGCGTTGACCTGGGTCTGGCCCACGCCGGCCAGCTCGTACTCGATCGGGTCCTCCACCGTCATGATGTTGTTGTGGCTGGCGTCCATGCGCTGCAGCGCCGCATACAGCGTGGTGGTCTTGCCCGAACCCGTGGGGCCGGTGACGAGCACGATGCCGTGGGGTTGGGACGTCAGGTGCGTGAAGCGCCTGAGCGTCTCGCCGCCCATGCCCACGGCTTCGAGGCTGAGCTTGCTTTCGCTCTTGTCCAGCAGGCGCAGCACGGCGCGCTCGCCATGGGCGCTGGGCAGGGTGGAGACGCGCACGTCGATGGCGCGCGTGCCCAGGCGCAGGCTGATGCGGCCGTCCTGGGGCAGGCGTTTTTCGGCAATGTCCAGGTCGGCCATGATCTTCAGGCGCGAGATCAGGGCCGCATGCAGCGCGCGGTTGGGCTGCACGACCTCGCGCAGGTCGCCGTCCACGCGGAAGCGCACGCTGGAATGGCGCTCGTAGGGCTCGATGTGGATGTCGCTGGCACCGTCGCGCGCAGCCTGGGTGAGCAGGGCGTTGAGCATGCGGATGATGGGCGCGTCGTCGGCGGTCTCCAGCAGGTCCTCGACGGCGGGCAGCTCCTGCATCATGCGCGAGAGATCGGCATCCGACTCGACCTCGCTGACCACCAGGGCCGCGCTGGATTCGCTTTGCGAATAGGCGGCGCTGATGCGGTGCGCGAGCGCCGCGGCATCCAGCATCTGCCAGCGCTGCACGCCGCTGGTATCCGCATATTTGCGCTGCACTTCGGATAGCGCCGACCAGTCGGGCTGCGGGCCGTGCCACAGCAGCAGCTCCTGGCCGTCATCTTCCACAAGCAGCTGGCTGCTGCGGGCAAAGGCATAGGGCAGAGGGTAGCGCATGCGTGGCCTTGGCTTAGAGGGCGCCCGGTGCCGCGGCATCCGCCGCGCCGGGCGTGGCGGGAACCGCGGGTACCGCCGGCACCGGCTTGCCGTCCACGGTGGGGCGGCCGGGGCGCGTGAAGTCCACCAGCTCCGGCTTGGCGCCGGGGACGATGGCCAGATTGGGTTGGGCGACCGGCGCTGCGGCGCCGGCGGCGGGCAGCACGGCAGCCCCGCTGACGTTGCGCATCAGCAGGTTGGCATCGGGCTGCACCGTCTGCTGCGCGCCGCGGATGGCCTCGTAGCGGTCCTGCGAAAGCTGGCTGGAGGCATTGGCGTCGCGCAGCACCATGGGGCGCAGGAATACCATGAGGTTGGTCTTCTTGCGTGAGCGGGCCGTGTTGCGGAACAGGTTGCCGACCAGCGGGATGTCGCCCAGCAGCGGCACGCGCTCCTGGCTCTGCTGGTATTCGTCGGCGATCAGGCCGCCCAGCACCACGATGCCGCCGTCCTCGACCAGCACATTGGATTCGATGGAGCGCTTGGTCGTCGTCGCGCCGCTGGCGCTGACGGCAGTGCCCGGCTTGACGGCGGAGTTCTCCTGGTAGACGGCCATCTTGATGGTGCCGTTCTCGTTGATCTGCGGGCGGATGCGCAGCAGCGTGCCCACGTCCTTGCGCTCGTAGGTGGTGAAGGGGTTGACCGTGCCGCTGGTGCCGGTGTTGGTGTAGGAGCCCGTGGGGAAGGGGACGTTCTCGCCCACCATGATGCTGGCCTCCTCGTTGTCCAGCGTCATCAGGTTGGGCGTGGACAGGATGTTGGTGTCCGCATCGCCCTGCATCAGATTGACCAGTGCACCCAGGCTGGTGTTGCCGTTGACGGTCTGGGTGAAGCCCAGGTTCATGCCCTTCATGCCGGCCAGCGCGGCGGCGCCGGAGTCGGAGGTGCTGCCGTTGTTGATCAGCCCGCTGACCGCGCCCGAGACGCCGAAGATGTTGGGAATGCCGCTGACCGAGGTGCCGTTGCCCAGCACGCCCACGATGCGGCCGTTGTTGCGGATGATGGAGCTCCACTGCACGCCGAACTGGGCCGCCTTGTCGGCGGAGACTTCCACGATCAGGGCCTCGATCAGCACCTGGGCACGGCGGCCGTCGAGCTTGTCGATGACGGCGCGCAGCTGGCGGTACAGGGGCGCCGGTGCGGTGATGATGAGGGAGTTGCTGGTCGGATCGGCCTGGATCATGCCGCCCGTCGACGGCTGCTGCGCCGTGCCGAAGCGCGAGCTCGGGCCGTTGGTGCCGCCGCCCAGGCCCACCGTGGCGCTGCCGTCGGTGCCGCGCGAAATGACGGGCTGCTGGGATGCGCCGTTGGTGGCCGTGCCGGCCGCGGCCGCTGCGGCGGCCCCGGGCTGGCCGCTGAGCGCGCTGGCGGCCGTGGTCTGGGCGCTGATGGCCGCGCGCAGCGTGGCGGCCAGGGCCACGGCATCGGCATTCTTCAGGTACACCACATGGATGTTGCCGGCCGCGTCGTTGCTGCCGTCCGCCATGGCAGGCTGGTCCAGGCGCGCGACCAGCGAGCGGATCTGCGCCAGCCGCGCGGGATTGGCCGCGCGGATCAGGATCGAATTGCTGCGCGGCTCGGCCAGGATGGAGGTGCGAAAGCTGTTGTCCGTCTGCCCCGTCGCGGTGCCTGCGGCGGCCGGCACTGCGCCGGCCGTGGCGGCGCCGCCTTCGAGCAGGCGGTTGACCAGGGCCACCATGTCGGCGGCCACGGCGTGGCGCAGCGGAATCACCTCCACATCGGTGGCATTGGAGACGTCCATGCTGGCCACGATGCGCGAGATGCGCTGGATGTTGTCCGCATAGTCGGTGATGACCAGGGAGTTGTTGCCGGGGTTGACGTTGATGGTGTTGTTGGGGCTGATCAGCGGCCGCAGCACGGGCACCAGGTTGTTGGCGTTCTCGTAGTTGAGCTTGAAGATCTGGGTGACGATCTGCCCGCCGCCCGCGTGGCTGCCGCGGCCGCCCTGGCTGATGGCTACCTCGTTGGCCTGCAGCTTGGCATCGGCCTCGGGAATGACCTTGTACAGGCCGGCGGTCTCGACCACGGTAAAGCCCTGCATGCGCAGCGCGGCCAGGAACTGCTGGTAGGCCGTGGCGGGCTGCACCGCCTTGTCGGTCAGCAGCGTGATCTGGCCCTTGACGCGCGGGTCGACCACCACGTTGCGGTTGGTGATGGCGGCAATGGCGCGCGCCACGGCCTCGATGTCGGCATTGGTGAAGTTCAGCGTGACGGGCTCGCCGGGCCGCAGGCTGGGAGTGGCGTTCGCAGGCGCTGCCTGGGTTTGCGCATGAACAGGTGCTGTAACGCAGGCTACAAGCGCGGCAGCAGCTATGGAATGTAGAGCGTGGCGCCAGGCGGAAGTCGAGTGCGGATTCATGGGTCAACCAAAGGTGATGATGGAACGCGCGCCCTGGCGGCGTCCCAGAATATTGAGCAGATTGGACAGGGCGGCTTCGCGCTCGGGGCTGGCCGAGGCCTCGCCCCTGAAGTGCAGGCGCGATCCCACCCACTGGCCCTCGCCGCTGAGCTGCAGATCGCCGCCGAGCGTGGAGAGCGTGAGGCGGGTGTTGTCGCCGCCGTCCAGGTCCAGCCGGTAGCTGCCCAGCGGGCGCAGCAGCGACAGGCGCGAGGAAACGGCCAGGGCCTCCAGGCGCGTGCGTCCCTGGCTGTGCAGGCGTCCGGCGCGGTAGTGCAATTGCAGGCCCATGGTGTACAGGCGCAGCTGGCCCTGCAGGGCCACGGTGTTCCACGGCGTGCCCAGGCCCGCCAGCAGCTCGGCCGGCAGGCGCAGCTGGCCGTCGTCGACCAGGACGGACACGCCGCCCGGACTCGCGCGCAGCTGCGCCGTCATGGGTGCGGCCGTGCAGCAGTCGCTTTGCATGCTGATCCGGGCACCCGTCCATTGCGGGTGCAGCTGCCATTGCAGCCGGGTCGGCAGCACGGCCTGGTCATGGCTGTCGGCGCCGCCGGTCAGCACCAGCCGGGCCGAGCCGTTCCATACCGTGCCGCGCGGCTCCTGCAGCTGCACCTGGCCCTGCGTGGCCGATTGCACCGCCTGTGCGACCCACGAGGCCGGTGCCCACAGCGTGGCGCTGGCCAGCAGGCCCAGCAGCGCGCCGGCGACGGCCCAGCCGCGCGGCGAGCGCGCCCGCTCATCCAGCCGGGGACGGCGGGAGCGCGGAAGGGGCAAGGGCGTTGCGCGCATGGTGCGGGTCTCTTACGGCGCGGCCGGCTCCGGCAGGTCCAGCACCAGGCTGCCGTTCCAGCGGGTGGCGGCATCGGCGGCGGGCTTGTCCGCGGCGGCGGCACGGCTGAGCTTCATTTCCGAGGCGGCGGCATGCGTGTTGTCACGCACCTGCGCCAGCCAGCGGGCCAGCGCGGGCGCGGGCGCGGCCGTCAGCGTAACCTGGGCGCGGTTGCCCAGCCATTGCATCTGGGCGCTGCCGCCGAGCTCGGCCTGCAGCGATTTCTGCAGCTGCGACTGCAGGTCGCCCATCGGCTGCGGCTGTGCGGGCGACGCGGCATTCTGGCGCAGTTGCTGGACCTGGGCCTGCATCTTGAGTATCTGCTGCAACTGCTGGTCTGCCTGGGCATGGCGGGCCGGCGCCGTGCGCAGGCTGCCCAGGGCCGGCGCGACGGCCAGCCACCACAGCAGGGCCAGTGCGAGCAAGGCGCCGGCGACCAGCACCAGAGTCTGTTCGCGGGCGGCCAGCTGCTGCCAGCGCACGCGCAGCGGCTGCAGCGCCCTGGCCGCCGAGGCGGCCGCAGAAATGGAAGACGCGGAATTTTTCATGGGGAGGCCTCCGCCTGCAGCACCCAGTCGCTACCGGCGCGCTCCAGCCGCAGGCCGCTGCCGGCCAGGCTTTGCTGTACATCGGTGAGAGCCTGGCCATCCAGCGCCAGTCCCTGGATGCGCAGCTGGCGCTCCTGGTATTGCAGGCCGGTGGCGGCCTGGATGCCGGGGATCTGGGCGCTGGCCGCAAGCAGGGGCTCCAGGTCGCCGGCCGAGAGCGCGCCCGAGGCACTGCGCAGCAGGTCCAGTTCGCGCCGCATCTGCACCGGGGCATCCACGATCACGGGAATATGGGGAAAAGTGTCTCTGAGCGTTTGTACGGCCTGCTGCTGGCGCTGGGCGATCGCATGGTTTTCCTTCCAGGCCCAGGCATTGAGGCCGACAAGCTGGGCCGCGACAGCCAGGGCCGCGCCCCAGCGGGCGGCCCGCCATTGCGGCGCGCGGCTGAAGCTTTGCCAGGCCTCCTGCAGCCGACGGCGCCAGCGGGTGTGGCTGCCGAGGTGAAAGTCGAACTGGGCCAGGTCCCAGGGGCTGCGCGCTGCGGCCAGCAGGCGTTGCGCGAACGGCTGGATTTCCACGGGCCGGTTCCAGGCCTCGGTCAGTCGCGTCAGTTGCGGTTCGGCCAGCACGGGGGCATTGGCGGGAAGGGCTGCCAGCAAAGCGGCAATGGCCGAGGCATCGGCTTTCAGCGGCATGGCGGCCAGGCTGGCGCGCCCGTCGATGCCGCTGGCCAGCAGCCAGGGCTGGGCGGTATCGCCCAGCGCCCAGAGCCGGGCCTCGGCCGTGGGCGCCAGCTCGGGCACCAGCCGGGTCACGGCATGGCCCGAGGCCTGCAGGTGCTGCAGATGGCTGCGCAGCCATTGCTTGTCGCAGGCGGCCACCCAGCAAACCTCGGAAGCCTGCGCCTGGGGCGCCAGCGCCAGGTGCAGCGACGCGGGGTCGTCCAGCAGCTTCTCTTCCAGCAGTCCTTCCAGCGCCGCCCTGACGCGGGGCTGCTGGCGGCGGCTGTTCGGGTTCAGGCCCGGCGGCAGCGTGATGGGGTGCCAGGAAAGCCTCTGCCATGCCACGACGGCCACGACCGCATCTGCCCGCCCCGCAGCGGGCAGCATGGATGCCGCAGCCTGGCCGCTGTGCTGCACATGCTGGCCGTCGCTGCTCCGGGCGTAGGCGTATTCGCTGGCGGCGCCCGCAGCATGCGCGGGCAGCAGGAGAAACAGTGAACTCATGAGGGGAAATGGCGCATTCTATGGGGGCTATGTGACAGCTGGGTGTTATTGCACCGGGATTGGCGCCTGGACTGCGGGCATACCCCAATCCGCATGCTCCTGCCACAGCGTCGTGACCCGCATGTCGTTGCGCAGCAGCACAGAACGCTGGCTCAGCACATTCTCGCCCAGGCGCAGGCGCCCGCGCGCCTCGAAGTAGCGGGTGAAGACGGCATGCTGGTTGCTGTTGAAAAGTCCCGTCCTGCCCAGCGCCCTGGCCGCGGCATCCAGCGACTTGAAGGGCGCGGTGTTGCGCTGCTGCACCAGCTGGTTGGCGGCGGACCAGTCCAGATCCTCGCTGCTGGCCCAGAGCACTTCGGCGCTGGCGGTATTGAGGTTGACGGGCGTGCGCTCCGGCAGCAGGCTGACATAGGGCTCGATGCGGGCAATCAGCTGGGGGCTGATGCCCAGCCAGGCCAGTTGCGCCACGGTGCGCGGCATGAGTGGCGCATCGGGGCTCTTTCCCTGGGCCTGCTGCAGGCCGTTGGCGATCTGCAGCACCGCGCTGGAGGGCAGGCCCAGGCGGCTGAACAGGCGCACAAAAGGCCTGAGGGTTTCCTCCGTATAGGACTTGCCGGCGGTGTCGAGCAGATTGCGCAGGTTCAGGCGCGACTGCAGGTCGACGATTTCCCCGGACAGGAAGGCGTCGAGCATGTCGGCGCCGCTGTCGTCCGCCTGGCTGACGTTGTTGCGCGCGGCCAGAAAGGTCGAGAGCCGGGCCTCCTGCAAGGGGACGGCCCAGGGTTCGCCCAGGTGGTCGACCTGATTGGTGCGGTTGGCGCGCCCGTCCTCCTGCAGTACCACGCGCGACCAGTCCAGCGCTCCCAGCAGCAGCCAGCCGGCCTGCATGCGGTTGCGCTCCGCGCTCTCGATCTCCACGTCGCGCCATTGCTGCCACAGCGCCGCAGCGGCCAGCGTGGCGACCAGCGTGACAGTGAGCATCGCGGCCAGCAGCGCCGCGCCGCGCTGGCGCAGCGAAGGCGTCGTTCCCTTGGGGACAAGGGCGTGAAGCGGCTTTGGGGGACTCATGATCTCGAATTGATGCGCAGCGGGTTGACCCAGTCCACGGTCAGCTTGCCGCTGATGGATCGGCCTGCGGGCAGGCTGAGCTCCACGCGCACACCGTCGGGCAGGCTGGGCAGGGTGCCGCTGCTGGGTGCGTTGGTGCCGTTGCTGGCGTCGCTGGATTGGGGATTGGTCCAGGCATTGCCCCGGTAGTAATAGATGCGCCACTGCGCCAGCGGCAGCAGCACGGTCTCGCGCGATTGCTGGCTGGTGGAGGGATTGCGCCCCCATTGGCCGGCCTGTATCCAGGCATCGTGCCATTGGCTGGCCGTACGCACGGGCGGCGACTGCCAGCGCACCCACTGGGGCTGGCCGCCGATATTGCGCTGGCTCCAGGCCACGACCACGGCGCCGTTGTCCACGGCGCCGCTGCTCTTGCGGGTCAGGCGCAGCACCAGGCCGTCCCAATCCAGTGCCTGCATGTGCTCCAGCGGCATCAGGGCATTGAGGTCGGCATTCCATTGGGCCAGCACGGTCTGCAGCACGGCCTGCTGCTCGCCCTGCTCGCGGGTGGCCTGCTGGGTGCGGATCATGCCGTCCAGGCCGCGCCAGCTCATGAGGGCCAGCAGCGCCAGCGCGGCAATCGCGACCAGCAGCTCGACCAGGGTAAAGCCGCGATCCCGGCTTTTTTTCCGGGCTGAATCAGGCTGGTGGAACATACAGCGGGCACGGCCCAAGCCAGAAACGGACTGCAAGAACCTTGGCCGGCCGCGCCGTCCCGCCGCATGGGCTGCCCCGGTACAGGCCATCGTCCCCCCTGGGGGGAAGGCGCGAAGGAACTCAAGGAAGGCCATCAATACCGCCCCACAATGGTCGAAACGCGCAGCACCGGCAGGCTGTCGGCGAACACCTGTGCATCCACGCGCCGGAAGCTGGGGTTGGGCGTGGGGCGCACGCTCAGCTGTACCTGCAGGGTCCGGCCGGCCTGTTCGCAGGCCACGGTGCTGTCTCCCACGGTAGGCATCTGCTGCGTCAGGCGCAGTCGCACCAGTTCGTTCTGGGCGCACAGCTGGCCCAGCGTCACGTCAGCCTGGCGCTGGGCGTTGCGCGTCAGTGCGCTGCTGGTCTGCAGGCCGGCCATGAGGGCCACGCCCACGATGCCCACGGCAACCAGCACCTCGATCAGTGTGAAGCCGCGCTGGTTGCGTTTCATCTCCGGGCGGCTCCAGGATGAAAAGCGGCGTGGCCGGCGCCTGGCAGAGGGGCTGAGGCTCCATGCAGCGAGCCAAGGGGAGGGCTTGTTGCTCTCATGGGCTGGTCGTCTGCACGGTAAAGGGCCTGAGGCCGTCGGTGGCGATGCGCAGCGGTGCCAGCGACGACTGGGACAATGACAGCGTGATGCTTTGTGCAGGGATCAAAGGCTCGGGCCCCAGCACCAGCGGCGTGACGGGCTGTACCTGCACGACGGCCTGCAGCCATTGGGTCGGCATGGTGACATGCTTGGGCAGTCCCTCGAAGCGAAAGCCCTGGCCCACGGGGCGCCAGGTCACCAGGCTGCCGTTGGTGCGCGCCTGGGCCCGGGCCGATTCCAGCAGCGTGGCCAGGCGCTGGGCTTCGCGCTCGAGCTGCTGCTCGCCGCTGTCGCGCAGGCTCAGGCTGATGCCCGCCGTGGCCAGCGCCATCAGGCTGATGACCACCAGCAACTCAAGCAGGGTGAAGCCTTTTTGAAAGGACGGCATGGAGCGCAAAGAAGTCACAAGCTGCAATTACCGCATGCAGCAAGAGAGCGTGATGCCACAGGCTCCGCCGCCGTGCTGTTTCCAAGGCGGGGCTCGGCGCAGCCGGTCAGGGCCCCCTTGGGGGGCAGCGACCACACGGAGTGAGGGAGCGTGGGGGCCATTTCCTTACTGCCAGCTGCCGATATCGGCATCCTTGCCCTCGCCGCCGGCCTTGCCGTCCGCACCGAAGGACATGATGTCGATGGCGCCCTTGACGCCGGGGTTCAGGTATTGGTACGGATGGCCCCAGGGGTCGTTGGGCAGCTTTTCCAGATAGGGCTTCCAGTTGTTCGGAATGGGGCCGGACGTGGGCTTGGTCACCAGGGCCTGCAGGCCCTGTTCCGAAGTCGGATAGCGCTGGTTGTCCAGGCGGTAGAGCTTGAGCGCCTGGTTGATGTTGGCGATGTCCGTCCTGGCCGCGGTCACGCGCGCGTCGTCGGCGCGGTCCAGCACATTGGGCACGATGAGGGCTGCTAGCACGCCGATGATGACAAGCACCACCATCAGCTCGATCAGGGTGAAGCCTCGTGTGAATGTGTGGCGAATGGCAGACAGCGGGCGGCGGCGGGTGGTCGTCATGTGGCTCTGTGGGAATAAGGCGGAACCCCCCCATCATAATTGGGCAATGCGAATACTTTCTTTCAATGCCGGCCCCGGGGCGCGGGGCGGCTCCTGGTCCGTCAAGCTGCTTACCCTGCTGCTGTGGACGCTGGCGGCCGGCGTGGTGGTTTTCTGGTGCCTGCGCTGGAGTTCGGCCGCCTCGGGCCCGCTGCCCGCACCGGCTCCGGAGCCGGCGTTGCAAGTCGATGCCTCGGCTCTGGCCAAGGCGCTGGGTGCGGTAGCCATGCCGGTCGCAGCGCCTGCGGCGGCTCCGGTGAGCAGCCGCTATGCGCTGCTGGGCGTGCTGGCGGGCCGGGATTCGGGCGCGGGCTCTGCCGTGATCGCAGTGGGCGGCCAGCCGGCCAAGTCCTTTCGCGTGGGCGATACGGTGGAGGATGGCGTGGTGCTCCAGTCCCTGGCGGCCCGCGAAGCGCGGCTGGGCAGCAGCATGCAGGGACCGGCGACCACCGTGCTGGAGCTGAAGAAACCCCTTTAGTGAAGAACTCCTTTAGGTCTGGCACTGTCTCTTTTGCCAGAGACGCCGAGCAAGAGCCGCCTCGCGGTGGGGGCGCCTAGCCGAAGGCGTCGTCCCCCTCCGGGGGGAAGGCGCGCAGCGCCTCAGGGGGGCAGTCCAACTCTCATCCACTGCCCGTAGCGCGGCGCCGGCAATGTCCATTGCGTGCTGTGGGGCAGCGCCGCTCCATGCCCGAGCAGCCATTGCACGCAGCGCGCCACGCCGGCATGAGCAATCCAGACGATGTGCTCCGCAGACTCGGCCCGGGCATCCTGCAGGGCGCTGTTCACCCGGGCCAGCATATGCGCCAGGGACTCGCCGCCGCCCGGTGCGTGCAGGGCCAGGTCGTCGGCCCAGGCGGCAATGGTTTCCTCGCCGATGGCATCCCAGTGCCTGCCTTCCCAGTGTCCGAAATCCATTTCCAGCAGACGCGCATCGGCCGTTGAGGTGAAGCTGGCATCCAGCCCTTGCAGGGCAAGCGCCAGCTGCTCGCAACGCCGTAGCGGGGAGTGGCGGATGACGCAGCCTTGCTGCAATGCGGCCAAGGCCTGGTGCAGCGACCGGGCGGCCTGCCGCGTGGCCTGGGGATCGACGGCCACGTCAAGCCGGCCATAGCAGCAGTCGGCGGCGACCAGGGGGCGGGCATGGCGTACCAGCCAGAGCGTTTTCATGCCAGGCGCTCCATGGTGACGAGCGCGGCGAGCAGCATGGCCAGTTCGCTGAGCTGCTGGCAGGCGCCCAGGCAATCGCCCGTCATGCCACCCAGGCGCCGGCGCAGCCAGCGTTGCACCCGCCAGGTGGTGACCGCCCCGGCAGTCAGCATGCCGGGTAAAAGATAGGGGGTGTGCAGCTGGCACAGCAGCCACAGGGCCGGCAGGCACCAGGTCGTACCCGCGAGCAGGCCCTTGCCGTCCAGCTGCCTGCCGGCGATATGCAGGGTCTTGCTGGTGGCTGCCAGGCCCACATGGGGCAGGGTGCGCATGAGCGCCAGCGGCGCAAGGCGCGAGAGCACATGCACGCAGCCGATCAGCACGGCGGCGGAGGCGGGCTGCAGCACGGCCACCAGGCCGGCCGTCAAGGCCACCTTGGCCAGCAAGGCCATGACCAGCGCCATGACGCCATAGGCGCCCACACGCGAGTCCTTCATGATCTCCAGCGCCCGCTCGGGCGGCACCATTCCGCCCAGGCCGTCGGCCACATCGGCCAGACCGTCTTCGTGAAAGCCTCCGGTCAGCCACAGAGTGCCCAGCGTGGCCAGGGCGGCGGCAATCAGCGGCATCCAGGGATTGGGCTGCAGCGCCCAGCCCGTGCCGGCCAGCACCAGTCCGGCCCACAGGCCGACCAGCCAGCCCACGCCCGGAAGATGGGCAGCGCTCTGGCGCTGCAGCTCGGGACTCCATCCCACCCAGGCCGCCAGCCGCCCGGTGACCGGAATGCGGCTGAAGAACTGCACGGCCAGCAGGAGATGGCGCACGGTTTGCATGGGTTCTGGATCAATCCTGAAAAGTGAGCTATCAGCGCTTTTCCATCAAGCGTTTGAGGCCAAAAAGACTTGAACTTTTACTTCAGGAAGAGCTGGTAGGCCGGGTTGTTGGTCTCTTCCACCCACGGGTAGCCCAGGTTCTTCAGGAAGGTGTCGAACTTCTTGCTGTCCTTGGCAGGCACCTGCATGCCCACCAGGATGCGGCCATAGTCCGCACCCTGGTTGCGGTAGTGGAACAGCGAGATGTTCCAGGTCGGCGCCATCAGGCTCAGGAACTTGAACAGCGCGCCCGGGCGCTCGGGAAAGACGAAGCGCAGCAGGCGCTCGTCGTGGGCCAGCGGCGAATGGCCGCCCACCATGTGGCGCAGGTGTTCCTTGGCCATCTCGTCGAAGGTCAGGTCGATGGCGTCGAAGCCGTTCTTCTGGAAGTTGCGGGTGATCTTCTCGGACTCGCCCTTGGCCGCCGTGGTCAGGCCCACGAAGACATGGGCCTTGTTCTCGTGGCTGATGCGGTAGTTGAACTCGGTCACGCTGCGCTGGCCGCCGGGCAGCTTGCCCACCACTTCGCAGAAATGCTTGAAGCTGCCGCGTTCCTCGGGAATGGTCACGGCAAACAGGGCCTCGCGCTCCTCGCCGACCTCGGCGCGCTCGGCCACGAAGCGCAGGCGGTCGAAGTTCATGTTGGCCCCGCACAGGATGGCGGCGTAGGTCTCGCCCTTGGTCTTGTGCCTGGCCACGTACTGCTTGATGGCGGCCACGGCCAGCGCGCCCGAAGGCTCAACGATGGAGCGGGTGTCCACGAAGATGTCCTTGATGGCCGCGCAGACGGCGTCGGTGTCCACCACCACATAGTCGTCCACCAGGTCCTTGGCGATGCGGAAGGTTTCCTCGCCCACCAGCTTCACGGCCGTGCCGTCGGCAAACAGCCCCACATCGGGCAGTTCCACGCGCTGGCCGGCGGTGACGGACTGGAGCATGGCGTCCGAATCCTTGGTGTGCACCCCGATGACCTTGATGTCGGGACGCACGGCCTTGATGTAATTGGCCACGCCGGAAATCAGGCCGCCGCCGCCGATGGCCACGAACACCGCATCCAGGCGCGGGCTGCCCAGTTTCTGCAGCTGGCTCAGCATTTCCATGGCAATCGTGCCCTGGCCGGCAATCACATCGGGATCGTCGAACGGGTGGACAAAGGTCAGGCCCTCGGTCTTTTGCAGCTTGACGGCATGCTTGTAGGCATCGGAATAGCTCTCACCCGCCAGCACCACCTCGCCGCCCAGTGCGGCCACGGCATCGATCTTGACCTGAGGGGTGGTCGTGGGCATCACGATCACGGCGCGGCAGCCCAGCTTCTTGGCGCCCAGCGCCACGCCCTGGGCATGGTTGCCGGCCGAGGCGCAGATCACGCCGCGCGCCAGCTGCTCGGCCGAGAGGTTGGCCATCTTGTTGTAGGCGCCACGCAGCTTGAAGCTGAACACGGGCTGCTGGTCCTCGCGCTTGAGCAGCACCTTGTTGTGCAGCCGGCGGCTGAGGTTTTTGGCGGGTTCCAGATCCGACTCCACGGCCACGTCATACACGCGGGCGTTGAGAATGCGGGTCAGATAGTCGGCGGGAGTCAGGGCGTTGGTCATCGTGCAAAGCAAAAGCAGGTCGTCCAGGCGGGGCTGGAGCTGGGAGCGCCGGCGGTGCAGCAGCAGGGAGATGGCACGGCGGCGCAGCCTGGCCATCATAGGCGCTTGCCTGTTGCGCTGCAGGGACGGCGCAGAAGTGCTGTTTTGCACAGGCAAAAAAAAGCCCCCAGACAGAAATCTAGGGGCTGAATCCACCATTAGAGGAGGTGGAGGAGACAATCGGTGCGATGCAGATCAGGGCTATCCATGAATCTGCAGTCCATCTGCGGGTTTCACCTCACAGGTAACGCTTGGGATGTATTGTATGGATTTTTATGCGGCGGTGCAAAAAAATTCGGGTTTTTCTGGATCTGATGCAAAATTGCAACAAATTTGAGAGGATGCAGCAATGGAATGCACGGTAAGTTGGACAGGCGCCACGACGGGAACGCGCTCTGGCATGGGTTTTGTGGCCGAGACCGGTAGCGGCCATATCGTCAACATGGATGGCGCGCCCGATGAAAAGACCCCGGCCAATGGCGGCCGCAACCAGGCGCCGCGCCCCATGGAGATGCTGCTGGCAGGCGCCGGCGGCTGCACGGCCTATGACGTGGTGCTCATCCTCAAGCGTGGCCGCCACGACGTGAGGGGCTGCAGCGTACAGCTGACTTCCGAGCGTGCGGAGACCGACCCCAAGGTCTTCACCAAGATTCACATGCAGTTCACGGTGACCGGCAGGAACCTGCCCTCCACAGCCGTCGAACGTGCGATTGCCATGAGCCATGACAAATACTGCTCGGCCACCATCATGCTGGGCAAGACGGCTGAAATCACCACAGGCTTTGATATCGTGGAAGCCTGATTGAGTGGACAGCCAACAGGAAGCGGGTCTGTGCGGCCGCTTCCTGTTCAAGGCGATCAGAGGCGGTGTGCCGTAACGGTCATCACCTTGGCCGCAATGCGCATCAGGCCCTGGGCGATCGGAGGCAGCTGCATTGCCCCTTCATCGATGGCCGCGGCTGCATGGCGCTCTTCATCTTCCTTCATGCGCTCCACCACAGCGCGCGAAGCCGCGTCCTCATCGGGCAGGCGGCCCAGATGGCTTTCCAGGTGCTTTGATACCTGGTTTTCCGTTTCCACCACGAAGCCCAGGCTGGCCGCGTCGCTGAGCTTGGCCGCTATCGTGCCGATGGCAAAGGCGCCTGCAAACCACAGCGGATTCAGCAGCGAGGGGCGGTCGCCCAGAGCATGCAGCCGCTCGCGCGTCCAGGCCAGGTGGTCCATCTCCTCGCGCGCCGCCTGCAGCAGGTGCTCGCGCAAGGCCATGTCTTTGGTCACCATGGCCTGGGCGTTGTACAGCGCCTGCGCGCAGACTTCGCCGACATGATTGACGCGCATCAATGCGCCGGAGAGCCTGCGCTGCTCCTCGATCAGGGGTGCTTCGGCAATACCATGGGCAGGAGAACGCTCGGCGGCCACGGGGTCGGCAAACAGGGTGCGGAGTGCTGCATCGGCAGCGGTCAGGAATTGGTCCATGGCAGATTGGAAAACGATGCGGATCTGTGCGCCAACGGTACATCAACGGGGCCGGCGCAGGGTTTGAGCCTGGGCAATCAATGCGGCAAAGCGTCAGGGACTGTACTGATTGTGCAGCACCGGATGTTTGTTGCGGCAGTGCAACGAAAACGCGTCGTATCGGCTGTTTTTGGGTGAATTTCTTTGCGCTTGGGGCGGGGGTCTGGTGCAATAGGCAACAACTTCCCCACCAGGAGGTTGGCGCGGGAAACCGGTGGAGCAGGAGACAAGTCTCTCTCCCATAGAACCGGCGCCCTTCTAAACCTTGGAGTAACTCGTAATGAAAAAATCTCTGATTGCCCTGGCAGTGCTGGCCGCTTCCGGCGCCGCAATGGCTCAATCTTCCGTGACCCTGTTCGGTATCGTTGACACCGGCATCTCCTACGTGAACAAGGACGCTGGCGGCAGCAACAGCCACTACGGCGTCGGCACCAGCGGCAACGCAACCAGCCGTCTGGGCCTGCGTGGCACGGAAGACCTGGGTGGCGGTCTGAAGGCCGGTTTCTGGCTGGAAGGCGAAATCTTCGGTGACAACGGCAACGCGAACGGTTTCAACTTCCGTCGCGAATCCACCGTGCGCCTGTCGGGCAACTTCGGTGAAGTTCGCCTGGGTCGTGAAACCACCCCCACGTTCCGTACTTCCCTGAAGTATGACGTGTTCGGCGCTACCGGTATCGGCCAGTTCATGGGCTACAAGGCATGGTCGGCTGTTCCTGCTGCTGGCATCGCTGATGCGGACACCATCCGTAAGGACAACATGCTGTCCTACTCCACCCCCAACTTCAACGGCTTCAACGCAAACATCAGCTACGCTTTCGATGAAAATGCTAGCGGTGCTGGCAAGTCTGGCCGTTACTTCGGTGGTAACGTCGGCTACGACAACGGCCCCATCAGCGCTACCCTGGCCTATGGCAAGCTGAATCTGGTTGGCGGTGACCGTGACGAAATCGAACTGGGTGGTTCGTACAACTTCGGCGTGGCCAAGCTGACCGGTCTGGCACAGCAAGTGAAGTACAAGTGGGACGGCGCTCCTAGCCAGAAGTACAACAACTACATGATCGGTGTGTCCGCTCCTGTGGGTGGCGTGGGCGAAGTCAAGGCTCAGTACGCCTACTACGACCAGAAGGGCAATGACACCAAGGCTCAACAGCTGTCGCTGGGCTATGTGCACAATCTGTCCAAGCGTACTGCTCTGTACGGCACGGTGTCCTACCTGAAGAACAACGACAACTCCGTTCTGGGCCTGAAGGCTAAGGGTGTGTACGATGGCAACGTGCTGGCTGGTGTGAACCAAACCGGCGTGCAAGTTGGTATTCGCCACGCTTTCTAATCTAATGCTGGCTTAAGCCAGTATCTGCTTAGACAAGAAAAAGGGCCTGTCGCAAGACAGGCCCTTTTTTCATGGTGCCAATCAAAGGGAAAACACGAAGAAGGGAAAGCCTGAGAGGGAAAGGCCTGTGTTGCGCTTGTGCAAATGGTTATGTGAGGAAACCAAGCATTTCTAGAATGCAAGTTCCACCAACCATTATTAACAAGAGAGAGACAACGCAATGGCTTCTTCATTTGTGAAAACAACAATTGCAATGGCTGTTCTGGGAGGAGCGGCATCTCTGGCCTCGGCGCAAAGTAGTGTGCAGCTGTACGGCATTGTGGATGCGGCAATCCGGCATACCAATAACGAAGGCCCCAACAAAGCTGGCCTGACGAAAATGATCGGCGGCGGCATGTCGCAAAGCCGCTGGGGTATCAACGTCACCGAGGATCTGGGTGGCGGACTGTCGGCCATCGCGAATCTGGAAAACCGCTTCACCACCGACGATGGTGTGACTCCTGCACCAGGGCTCACCTATTTCGCGCAATCCTGGGTGGGCCTGCGCAGCAAGAGCTTTGGCCAGCTCACCATGGGTCGCCAGTACAACATCCTGTTCGATCTGGTGACGACGTCCTATGCCTCTTTCCCGTATTCCCCCTATATGGAGGCCTATAAGCCCGAGCTGGGTATGGCCATGGGCGCGCGTGCCAACAACATGCTCAAGTATGTTGCCGAGTTTGGTCCCGTGCGAGCCGGCCTGCAGTATTCCTTTGATGAAGGCGAGACCGTTGCCAAGAGGGGGGCATTTGCTCCGACCCCTGGCACTGCGCTGAAGACCGCGGGTGGCTATCTGCGCTATTCCAACCAGGGAATTTCTGCCGGCGCCGCGTATCTGAGCACCACGTTGCCCGGCGGCACCAAGGTGGATGCCTATACGCTGGGTGGCTCCTATCGCACGGGCCCCTGGTATCTGATGGCCGGTTATGCAGCGAACAAGCGCAAGGATTTGCAGGGTGGCCCAGCCAATAATGCGGTGGATATCGGCGTTCTCAATTCCTTCTGGACAGGTGCTTCGAACGGAGGCTTTGTCGCAGGCGCCAGTCCGCTGAATGCCGCCAACAAGCGGGAAATGTTCAAGATCGGCTTTGGTTATCAGATCACGCCTCAGCTGAACGCTGGACTGCATTACTACCATGCCAAGCAGAAAGGTTCTGCGACCGGTGACTTCAACGGCAAGGCCGATTTCATCGTGGCGGTTGCAGACTATGCATTCTCCAAGCGTACCGATGCCTACTTCGGCATCGACCACACCAAGGTTAGCGGGGGCGCTGGCGTGGCTCTGGATGGTACCAATGGCGCCACGAAACGGACCGGTATCACCGTGGGCTTGCGTCACCGTTTCTAAAAAGCGCAAGGCCGCAAAAAAGCTCCCTATGGGAGCTTTTTTGCTCAGGTGTAGCGCTTGGCGCGCAGGTTGTCCTTCATCTGTTCCAGCGCCGGCTGCAGTGCCGGGCCGATGCGCAAGGCGACGCAGGTGGCAAGCACGTCAATGATCAGCAGGTGCAGCAGGCGCGAGACCATGGGGCTGTAGCGGTCGTAGCCTTCGGGGTGGTCGGCGGCCAGGTGGATCTGGCAGGCAGACGCCAGGGGGGAGCCGCTGGCCGTGATGGCGATGGTGGTGGCGCCGTTCTTGCGGGCAATGTCGGCCGCATCCATGAGGTCGCGCGTACGGCCGGAGTTGGAGATGATGACCACACAATCGCCGGGACCCAGCAGGGTGGCGCTCATGACCTGCATGTGGCCGTCGCTGGTGGCCAAGCTGGTCACGCCCAGGCGAAAGAATTTGTGCTGGGCATCGAGGGCCACGATGCCCGAATTGCCGGCTCCATAGAACTCTATGCGCCTGCCCGTCTGCCAGGTCGCGGCAATCGCCTGGGCGGCTTGCTCGATGGCCGTGGTGCTGGCTGCGTTTCGGTATTGGAGAAAGGCGGCCACGGCGTTGTCCACCACCTTCACCATGACATCGGCCGTCTTGTCGTCGCTGTCCACGCTGCGGTGGATGAAGGGCACGCCTTCGCTGACACTTCCGGCCAGTTTCAGCTTGAAGTCGGCCAGGCCGTCATAGCCCATGCTGCGGCAAAAGCGCACCACGGTGGGTTTGCTGACGTGGGCGCGTTCGGCAAGCTCCCTGACCGGCAGATGGGCAAATGCACGGGGATCGGCAAGCACCAGTCGGGCAACCCGCTGCTCGGCGGGTGCAAGTGAGGGAAGTGAGGCGGTGATGCGATCCAGCATGTTCGATGTTCGGGCAGCGGAAACTCTATCCAGAAAAGTCTCCGAAAGCTTCAAGCATAAGGCGTGAGCATTGGTGGCGGCAGCAAAATAGCTGAATGAAAAAGGCGTATCGGCGCTTGCCGAGGGTTAACAAGTGGTTATCCAGGCCGCCGGCTTGCGAATATCGGCCCGGGTGGGCTCTAAACTTGATGGTCTATGGATGTGACGGCTTTGGCCGCACTTTATAACCAACCGTTGGAGTATGTATGAACCAGTTGGAAGCTCTGCGACAGTTCACGACCGTGGTGGCCGACACGGGAGATTTTCATCAACTGGCTCAGTTCCGTCCCCAGGATGCGACAACCAATCCGTCGCTGATCCTGAAAGCGGTGCAAAAGCCCGAATATGCGCCTCTGATGCGGACGACGGTGGCGCAGTGGAAAGGCCGCTCGCTTGACGAAATCATGGACCGCATGCTGGTGCGTTTCGGCTGCGAGATCCTGGACCTGATTCCGGGCCGTGTATCCACCGAGGTGGATGCGCGCCTGTCTTTCGATACCGACGCCACGGTGGCGAGGGCCGAGCGCCTGATAGAGCTGTACCAGGCCAGCGGCGTGCATGTCGACAGGGTGCTGATCAAGATCGCCTCCACCTGGGAAGGCATTGAGGCCGCGCGCCTGTTGGAGCAAAAAGGCATCCATACCAATCTGACATTGCTGTTCTCGTTCTGCCAGGCGGTCGCCTGTGGTCAGGCCAGAGTGCAGCTGATTTCGCCGTTTGTCGGCCGGATCCATGACTGGTACAAAAAGCAGGCCGGTGCCCAGTGGGATGAAGCCGCGATGGCGGGCCATAACGATCCCGGCGTGGCTTCCGTGCGCAGGATCTACGAGCACTACAAGCACTTCGGCATTGCGACCGAAGTGATGGGCGCGAGCTTTCGCAACACGGGGCAGATCCTGGCCCTGGCCGGATGCGATCTGCTGACCATTGCGCCCGAACTGTTGGCGCAACTGGCCGCCGTGGATGTGGCGGCAGCACCGGTGGCGTGTGCGCTCGACGGCGCGCAGGCTGCGAAGCTGGCACTGGAGCCGGTGCATTACGATGAAAGCAGTTTCCGTTTTGCCCTGAACGAAGATGCGATGGCAACGGAGAAGCTGGCCGAAGGCATCCGGGCTTTCGCTGCCGACACCCGCAAGCTGGAAGCATTGATGCAGCAGGCTGCGGACTGAGGAGTTTTTTCTTGACCTTGTTATGCCATGGTCTGCCGGCCTGGAAGGCTTTGCAGACCCACCACCGCGAACAGATGCTGTCCATGGATCTGCGTGCGGCTTTTGCGCAGGACGGCGCCCGTCTTGCCAATCTCAGCATGCAGGCGCCGCATGTGTTTGCCGATCTTTCCAAGAATCTCTGGAGCGCGGAGACGGAGCGGCTGCTGCGCGACCTTGCCAGGCAAAGCCAGGTGCAGGAAAAACGCGATGCCATGTTGGCCGGCGCAGCGGTGAATTGCACGGAAGAGCGGGCCGCCATGCACTGGATGCTGCGCATGCCCCGGGATGGAGGACTGCTGCAGCACAATGCCGTGCGGCAAGCGTGGGCTGTTGCCATGGAAGAAGCCCTGGCCGAAGTGCATGAAACCCGGGCAGCCATGCTCGCGCTTGCAGAGCAGGTAAGGGCGGACGACAGCATTACTGACATCGTCAATATCGGCATCGGTGGCTCGCATCTGGGGCCCGAAGTCGTGGTCAATGCGCTGGAGGACTGGGTCGACACCGGCAAGTGCTTTCACTTCGTCTCCAATGTCGACGGGCATGAGCTGGGCCATGTGCTGCGCAAGGTCCGGCCGCACAGCACGCTGTTCCTGGTCGCTTCCAAATCCTTCACCACGGCGGAGACCATGCTCAATGCGCGCTCGGCGCGGCAGTGGTTTCTGGATCAGGGCGGCAGCGAGGACCCGGCAGTTGCATGCTCCATCGACCGGCACTTTGTGGCACTGACCAGCAATGTGCAGGCCGCGGCAGAGTTCGGTATCCGGCGCACGCTGGGCTTCTGGGATTGGGTCGGCGGCCGCTTTTCCCTGTGGTCTGCCATCGGTCTGCCGATTGCGATCGCCGTGGGGGCCCGGCAATTCCAGGCCATGCTCGATGGCGCGCATGCCATGGATGCCCACTTCTTTACAGCGTCCATGGACCAGAACCTGCCCATGCGCCTGGGACTGCTGGATGTCTGGTACCGGGATTTCTGGAATTTTTCCAGCCGCTGCATCGCTCCCTACAGCCATGGCTTGCGGCGCCTGACGGCCTATCTGCAGCAGCTGGAGATGGAGAGCAACGGCAAGGGCGTGACGCGTGACGGCCAGCCCCTGGCCGTGAAAACGGCGCCCGTGATCTGGGGCGAACCGGGCACCAACGGCCAGCATGCCTTCTTCCAGATGCTGCACCAGGGCCAGGACGTGATTCCCGTGGAGTTCATTGCCTTGAGTGACGGCGGCAAATACCTGGGCGCGCACCACCAGAGCCTGGTGGTCAATGCGATTGCCCAGGCCCAGGCCCTGATGGTGGGGCGTGACGGCGAAGGCGCCGAGAAATACTGTCCGGGAAACCGCCCCAGCACCTTCTTGCTGCTGCAGCAGCTGGATCCGGCCGCATTGGGGGCATTGATCGCGCTGTACGAGCATCGCATCTTTGTTTCCGGAGCGGTCTGGGACATCAACAGCTTTGACCAGTGGGGCGTGGAGCTGGGCAAACAGCTGGCCAGGCAACTGAATGCGCGCCTGGAAAGCGGGGACTGGAATGGCGTGGATGCGTCCACGCTGGGCCTGATGCAGCGCCTGACGGCCACGCAAGCCTGCTGAAGCTGTCTTGTGTGGCAGTAGCGCTGTGATGCTCCTGATAAGGTAGCGGCTAGCGTCTACCTGACTTGCGCTTGGAGCTGTTTTGATCCGCAAATAGAAAAGGCCGCAAGATGCGGCCTTTTTTATCGAGGGGGAAGCTGAATGGCATTGCAGCCATCCAGCAAGCCGGCGGGCAATTACATGCCCATGCCGCCCATGCCACCCATGCCGCCCATGTCGGGCATGGCAGGGGCTGCGTCAGCCTTGGGGGCCTCGGCAATCATGCACTCGGTGGTCAGCAGCAGCGAAGCCACGGAAGCGGCGTTCTGCAGGGCGGTGCGGGTCACCTTGGTGGGATCCAGGATACCCATTTCCAGCATGTCGCCGTAGGTGTCGTTGGCAGCGTTGAAGCCGTAGTTGCCCTTGCCGTTCAGCACGGCGTTCACGACCACCGAAGGCTCGCCACCGGCGTTGGCCACGATCTCGCGCAGGGGCGCTTCCACGGCCTTGAGCACCAGCTTGATGCCGGCGTCCTGCTCGGCGTTGCCGGTGGACAGCTCGCCCACGGCTTGCTTGGCGCGCAGCAGGGCCACGCCGCCGCCGGCCACGATGCCTTCTTCCACGGCAGCGCGGGTGGCGTGCAGCGCGTCTTCCACGCGTGCCTTCTTTTCCTTCATTTCGACTTCGGTGGCAGCGCCCACCTTGATCACGGCCACGCCGCCGGCCAGCTTGGCCACGCGCTCTTGCAGCTTCTCGCGGTCGTAGTCGGAAGTGGCTTCCTCGATCTGGATGCGGATCTGCTTGACGCGGGCTTCGATTTCCTCGGCCTTGCCGGCACCGTCGATGATGGTGGTGTTTTCCTTGCCGATCTCGACGCGGGCAGCCTGGCCCAGGTCTTCCAGGGTCACCTTGTCCAGCGACAGGCCCACTTCTTCAGCGATCACCTTGCCGCCGGTCAGGATGGCGATGTCTTCCAGCATGGCCTTGCGGCGGTCGCCGAAGCCGGGAGCCTTGACGGCCACGACCTTCAGGATGCCGCGGATGGTGTTGACCACCAGGGTGGCCAGGGCTTCACCTTCGACGTCTTCTGCAATGATCAGCAGGGGACGGCCGGCCTTGGCCACGGCTTCCAGCGTGGGCAGCAGGTCGCGGATGTTGCTGATCTTCTTGTCGAACAGCAGCACGAAGGGGTTGTCCAGCAGGGCAACCTGCTTTTCAGGGTTGTTGATGAAGTAGGGCGACAGGTAGCCACGGTCGAACTGCATGCCTTCCACGACGTCTAGTTCGTTGGCCAGGCTCTTGCCTTCTTCCACGGTGATCACGCCTTCCTTGCCGACCTTGTCCATGGCCTGGGCAATGATCTCGCCCACGTCGGAGTCGGAGTTCGCGGAGATCGTGCCCACCTGGGCGATTTCCTTGGAGGTGGTGGTGGCTTTGGATTGCTTCTTCAGCTCATCCACCAGGGCGGCGACGGCCTTGTCGATGCCGCGCTTGAGGTCCATGGGGTTCAGGCCGGCGGCCACGTACTTGGAGCCCTCGCGCACGATGGCCTGTGCCAGCACGGTTGCGGTGGTGGTGCCGTCGCCGGCGATGTCGTTGGTCTTGGAGGCCACTTCCTTCACGAGCTGGGCGCCCATGTTCTGCAGCTTGTCCTTCAGTTCCACTTCCTTGGCCACGGACACGCCGTCCTTGGTCACGGTGGGGGCGCCGAACGAGCGCTCCAGCACCACGTTGCGGCCCTTGGGACCCAGGGTGACCTTCACGGCGTTGGCCAGGATGTTCACGCCTTCGACCATGCGGGCACGTGCTTCACCACCGAAAACTACGTCTTTTGCTGCCATTTTTGGCTCCTAAGAATTTGATTCAATTTGGCTGCCAGTGCTTTCTCATGAAGCGCTGGAAGCTATGAAAATAAGAGTAACTGTATGCGGGTGCTTTTGTCTGCAGCCGGGCTTGCAGCCCTTGACTTCGCTATGCGAAGTCAGCCTTCGACGAAAGTGATTGCCCGCAGGGCCATCACTTTTCGACGACTGCGAACAGGTCGTCTTCCTTCATCACCAGCAGCTCGTCGCCGTTGACCTTGACGGTCTGGCCGCTGTACTTGCCGAACAGAACGCGGTCGCCGACCTTCACGTTCAGGGCGATGGTTTCACCCTTGTCATTCTTCTTGCCGGGGCCCACAGCCAGCACCTCGCCCTGATCGGGCTTTTCGGCGGCGTTGTCGGGGATCACGATGCCCGAAGCCGTCTTGGTTTCGTTTTCGAGGCGCTTGACGATCACGCGATCGTGCAGGGGACGCAGGTTCATACCAACTCCTAATTCATCAACAAAGTTGAAACAAGACTTGCCAGCCGCAAGGACCGGCTTCCGGAAGATATGGGATCAAGAGCCTGTTAGCACTCGACCCCGTTGAGTGCTAATAATAAGGCAAATTCTGGCAGTTTCAAGAGCCACATGACCGGCATTGCAGGGGATAGGGCCGCAGGCCGGCAGGCTTTGGTGGACAAGCGCCGCCTTGAGTCTTTCCCGGGGCGCCTGCGCGTCCGGTTTTACCCTGCAAGGTCGGCATTTATTGTGAAAAGCCCGGCCTGCCTGCCCTGTGCGATACGCGCAAGGGCCCTGACCGGCTCAATAATGGCGGGCAGAAAAGAGCGGTGCCGCCACGTTCGGGTGCACGGTTGCCCCGGGTAAGCCGCTGATGGTATGTCTGACACTGTTGTTTTGCGCGGGCCCGAGCGGCCGGATTTGCTGCGCCACGAGGTGCTGGCCGACATCTTCGAGGCCACCGCCTCTGCCCATCCCGAGCAGACGGCGTTGATCGAGGGGCAGGGCGGGCAAGCGCGCCAGCGCAGCTATGCCGAGCTGGATGCCGATGCCGGCCGCGCCGCGCACCGGCTGATCGAGGCCGGCATCCGCCCCGGCGACATGGTGGGCCTGTGGCTGCCGCGCGGCATCGAGCTGCTCACGCTGCAGCTGGCCATCGCCAAGACCGGCGCGGCCTGGCTGCCCTTCGATGCCGAGACCCCGCCCGAGCGCATCGCCACCTGCCTGGAAGACGCCCAGGCCAAGGCGCTATTGGTTGCAGAGCGCCAGGCGCACGTGGTGCAAGCACAAGAGGGCATTTCGGCCCTGATTCTTGCCGACACCGAACTGCTCGCGCCGCTGCCCGCGGGCACCGTGCCGCGCCGGCGCGAAGGCGCGCTGCCCGGGCACCCGGCCTATGTGATCTACACCAGCGGCTCCACCGGCAAGCCCAAGGGCATCGCCATCACCCAGGGCAGCATCTGCCACTTCCTGCGCAGCGAGAACGCGCGCCTGGGCGTGCACCTGGGCGATAAGGTCTACCAGGGCTTCTCGGTGGCCTTCGACATGTCGTTCGAGGAGATCTGGATCAGCTACCTCGTCGGCGCCACGCTGTGGCTGGCGCCGCGCGAGATCGCCGGCGACCCCGAGGCGCTGCCGCGCGCGCTGATCGAGCAGCAGGTGACGGTGCTGCACGCCGTGCCCACACTGCTGGCGCTGTTCGCGCAGGACGTGCCCAGCCTGCGCCTCATCAACCTCGGCGGCGAGATGTGCCCGGAATCGCTGGTGGCGCGCTGGGCCAACCGGGATGGGGGTGGCACGCGGCAGATGTTCAACACCTACGGCCCCACCGAGGCCACGGTGTCGGCCAGCCTGGCCGAGCTGAAGGCCGGCGAGCCGGTGACCATCGGCACGCCGCTGCCCAACTATGGTCTGGTGGTGGTGCAGGTGATCGAGCCCGACAGCTTTCCGGCGGGCACGGCACCCGCGCTGGTCGGCCTGCCGCAGGGTGAAGTCGGCGAGCTGTGCATCACCGGCCCCGGCGTGGCCGCCGGCTACCTGGGCCGCCCCGAGCTGACGGCCGAGAAGTTCCTGGCCAACCCCTGGGCCAGCGGCCCGCACGACACGCGCCTGTACCGCACGGGCGACCTGGCGCGCATCGACGAGCACGGCCAGATCCACTGCCTGGGCCGCGCCGACGACCAGGTCAAAATCCGGGGCTTTCGCGTCGAGCTGGGCGAGATCGAGGCCGTGCTGGCACAGCAGCCGGGCGTGGGTACCACGGCGGTGCTGCTGCGCAAGGACGATGGCATCGACCAGCTGGTGGCCTTCTATGTGCTCTCCGAGGTTCCGGGCGCCGCTGCGCCGCCCACGCATACGGCATTGCGCAGCGCGTTGGCCGAGCGCCTGCCGCCCTACATGGTGCCCGCGCGCTTCGAGGCGCTGGCCGAGATGCCGCGCCTGACCTCGGGCAAGATCGACCGCAAGGCGCTCAAGGCGATGGCGCTGTCCACCGCGGTGGACCTGTCTGGATCCGACACGCCCGAGACCCCGGCCGAGGAAGTGCTGTTCGCCGCGCTGGCCCAGCTCTTCCCGGGCCAACCCATCCGCCGCGCGCTGGATTTCTTCAGCGACCTGGGCGGGCATTCGCTGTTCGCGGCGCGGCTGACCTCGCTGTTGCGCGCCGACGAGCGCTTTGCCGAGGCTTCGGTCAGCACCATCTATCAGCAGCGCCGCGTGGGCGCGATCGCCGAGGCGCTGCAGGTGGCCATGCCGCAGGGCGATGCGGTAGCCGCCGAGCGGCCGTTCCGCCTCCACTCCGCATGGCGGCGCTGGCGCTGCGGCGCGGCGCAGGCGGTAGCGATCCCGCTGCTGGTGCTGATCAAGATGGCGCAGTGGCTGGCGCCGTTCTTCACCTACCACTTCTTCACCGGCGACGAATCGGATTCCGTCGCCTTCGCCGTCGCCATGTCGGTGCTGGCGTTCGCCATCGCCACGCTGGCCGAGTTCGGCATCGCCTGGGCCGGCAAATGGCTGGTGGCCGGGCGCCTGAAGCCCGGGCGCTACCCGCTGTGGGGGGTGACCTACTTCCGCTGGTGGTTCGCCGACCGGCTGGTGGAGGCGGTGCCGATCGCCATGATCACCGGGTCGTCGCTGCACCCGCTGTGGCTGCGTGCGCTGGGCGCAAAGGTGGGGCGCGAGGCCAACCTCGGCTCGATGACGGTGCGCGCCCATGACCTGCTGGCCATCGGCGACGGCGTGAGCGTCGGCAATGCGGTCAACCTGGAGAACGCCCGCGTCGAGGGCGGCGAGCTGGTGCTGGGCCGCATAGACATCGGCAACGAGGTCTGCATAGGCTCGTACGTGGTGGTCGAGGGCAACACCCGGCTGGAAGACTGGTCTCACCTCGAAGGCCAGTCGGCGCTGGCCGATGGTATGGTGCTGCCGCCGCGGGCCATCTGGGCGGGTTCTCCTGCACGCGCCGTGGGCGATTTCGACCCTACCAGCCTGCCGCCACGCCAGGTCGTGGGGCATGTGCGCAAGGCCTGGGAGAAGTTCGTCTTCCTGGTCGGCGGACTGCTGGTGGCCACGCTGTTCTTCATGCCGGTGTTCCCCACCTTCATGCTGATCGACGTGCTCGACGTGGATGCAATCTCGGTGCGGCCGCTGATCGAGCAGGGTGTGGTCGACGCGGTGGGCGCGTTCGTGCTGCGCTTTCTGAAATTCTTTGTGCTCGCGCTGCCGTCCAGCGCGGTGCTGGTGGCTTGCACGGTGCTGGTGGCCGCGCTGGTGCGTTACCTGTTCCTGCCGCGCACCCGGGCCGGCAGCTGGTCGGTCCACAGCGGCCGCTACCTGGGCAAGTGGCTGGTCAACCAGATCCAGGAGGCCAGCCTGGCCACGCTGCACGGCATTTACGCCACGGTGTACTCGTCCACCTGGTATCGGCTGCTCGGCGCCCAGGTGGGCCGGCAGACCGAGCTGTCCACCGCGCTGGGCGTGGTGCCCGACATGCTGACGCTGGGCGACGAATGCTTTGTGGCCGACGCGGTGATGCTGGGCGACGAGCACATCGACGGCGGCTGGATGACGGTCAAGCCCACGGTGGTGTCGCGCCGCAGCTTCATCGGCAACGGCGCCTACGTGCCCGACGGCTCGACCATCCCCGAGAACGTGCTCATCGGCGTGATGACCGCCGTGCCGCGCAACGCCGACATGCAAAGCGGCGACACCTGGCTGGGCGCGCCCGCCATCAATCTGCCGGCACGCGAGGTGGTCCAGGGCTACCCCGAGCACCTGACCTTCGCGCCGTCGCCCTGGCGGCGCCTGGGCCGCGGCCTGGTCGAGGCCTTCCGCATCGCGGCGCCGCATGCGCTGGTCATCGCCGTGGGCTACGCCATCGTGCTCGACGCCATGCCGCTGGCTTCCGAGGGGCGGTGGGGCGATGTGGTGGTGGACCTGGCCGTGTCGGGCGTGGTCTTCGGCATGGCGGCCTTCTTCCTGGTGGCGCTGTTCAAGTGGCTCACCGTGCGGCGCTACGACAAGAAGGCCGTGCCCATGTGGACGCCCTTCGTCTGGCTCTCCGAGGCCGCCACCAACATGTACGAAGGCATGGCCGTGCCCAACTTCCTGCGCTACCTGCGCGGCACGCCCTGGCTGCCGCTGGCCATGAACCTGATGGGCAGCCGCATTGCCGCCAGCGCGTGGCTGGACACCACCGACATCACCGAGCACGACTGCGTGACCATCGGCGCACACAGCGAGCTGAACGCGCTGTGCTGCCCGCAGACCCACCTGTTCGAGGACCGCGTGATGAAGATCGACCATGTGGTGATCGGCAACCGCGTGACCATGGGCGCCCGTTGCACCGTGCTGTACAGCGCCCGCGTGGGCGACGGCGTGCAGCTCGGCCCGCTGACCCTGGTGATGAAGGGCGAGGCCCTGCCCGCGCGCACGCGCTGGGAGGGCGCGCCGGCAGCCCCGGCCCGGGCCTGATGGCGATCCAGCCCTGCACCTTTGATGGCTGGGAGCAGGCCGGCGCACCGCAGGTGTGGCTGGTGCAAGGACTGGCAGAGGACCGCGATCAGGCGCGCCAGCAGGCTCGCGCCGCATTGCGCGCCTGCCTGGCGCCGGCGCTGGGCTGTGGGGCAGATGCGTTGCAGGTCACCAATGTGCGGGGCCAGGCGCCGCGGCTGCTGATGCGCGGCAGGCCGTTGCCTCAGTCGCATTGCTCCATCAGCCATGCGCCGGGGCTGGCGCTGCTGGCATGGCGCCGGGAAGGTCCGGTCGGTGTGGATATCCAGGCGCTGGATGGCTTTGCACCCCGCAGGGAACTGGAAGCGGTGGCGCATCTGTTTCTGGCACAGGAAACTGCCAGGATGCTGATGGATACTGCGCTAGATGCTCTCTTTTTCGAGAAATTCACCCAGGCCTGGACGCTGCACGAAGCGCGTCTCAAATGCGCGGGCCTGGATCTGGTGGAGTGGAGCGAAAGGCTGCCGACGCGGCTGGCGCAGATGCGCAGCGCGGCGGTGCTGCTGGCCCGGGGCTATGCAGGCGCCGTGGCCTGGCGGTGAAGGCCGCCCGCTGCCGCCGGCAGGATGCCGTTTCCCGCGCGCGGCCGATGGCCGTTATTCGACGGGGAAGGGATTGTCGGTCTGCTTGATCGTGTACAGATCGCGGTTCTTGCCTTCGATCCACTTGGGCGGCTTGCCGCGGCCGGTCCAGGTCGCGCCGCTCTCGGGATCGTAGTACTTGGCCTCGACTCTTTTCTTTTCCTCGGGCTTCCAGGGAAAGACCTGCTGGGCGGTGAAGCCGAAGGTGCTGATCAGCTGCTTGACCGTGGCCAGCGCTTCCTTGGCCTCGGCATGGCGCGCCTGCTCGATGCGCTTGTCGAGTTCGTTTTTCTGGGCAAGTAGTTCCTGGTAGCTGGGCATGCTGTGATTCCTGGGGCCGCTGGTCACTGCAGAGGCCATTTTTGTTTCAAAACGTGCGATTTTGGGGCAGGCAGGACCGGCCTGCATTGTTGATGGTGCGTATTTACTTTTTGCATCATCTGGCCCGGAGCCGCCGGCCGGCTGCGCTGGCCGGGCGCGTCAGGCGACGGCCTTTTCCTTGCCCCGGGCCAGGGCCTGCAGGGCTTCGCCCGTCAGGCGATAGCGTATCCATTCGTTCTGCGGCAGCGCGCCCAGGCTGTCGTAGAACTCGATGGAGGGCGTGTTCCAGTCCAGCACGCTCCATTCGAAGCGCCCGCAGTCGCGCTCCACGGCAATCTGCGCCAGATGCTGCAACAAAGCCTTGCCTGCGCCATGGCCGCGCGCATCGGGCGTGACATACAGGTCTTCGAGGTACAGCCCGTGCTGTCCCAGCCAGGTGGAATAGTTGAAGAAGTAGACCGCAAAGCCGACGGGCCGGCCTTCGGCTTCGCAGATCAGGCCGAAGACCGACGGATTCGCGCAGAACAGCGTGCGCCGTACATGCTCGGGCGTGGCCAGCACTTCATGCTCGGCTTTTTCGTAGATGGCCAGCTCGCGGACAAAGTGCAGGATGAGGTCTGTGTCTTGCTCGGTGGCGGGGCGGATGATGGCTTTGCTCATGCACTAAAATATAGAAGAAAACGCCCGCAGGCGCTTTCTCCACCTGCGGTAGCAGCTATGTTTTTGGGGTCAAGCACTGCGGGCTGCCGCCGGTCGTTCCCGTGGCTGCTCGTTCGACAGCGCAATGGGCAGGAACTGGCACAGGATCTGGAAATGGTCCTCGAAGAATTCGCCTTCCATCTGCGGCAGGTCGGCCACCGGCACCCAGCGCGCCTGCGCCGCATCGTCGGCGCCCTGCACGGGCGGCAGGCCGGGCTGAACGCCCAGGTCCAGATAGTGCACATGGGTGATGGTGCGCCCGCGCAGGCTGCGGTCGGGATGGTCGAAGACCTGCACGGTCTGCAGCGCGGCCAGCAGGTCGGCCTCGCTGATGGCCGAGCAGGTCTCCTCGCGCAGCTCGCGCACGCAGGATTGCCAGAGGCTGTCGCGTTGCTCGAGAAAACCGCCGGGCAGTGCCCAAAGGCCCTTGCCGGGCGCATGGCCGCGCTGGATCAGCAGCACCTGGTCATGGCCGCGCGGATCCTTGCTCGGTATGCGGCAGCGCAGCAGCGCGTCCACGGTCACGAAGACCGGCGCATAGGGGGCTTGGGACCAGGCCTGTTTGTAGGCGCTGAGCATGCGCCATTCCTGCTGCATGCGGGCGTAAAGCGGCGTCTGCGCCCACCGGCGCAGGAATTGCAGCGTGCTGTCGGGCACCTGGGCGGACAGCCGGGCCAGTGCCGACTCCAGCGCCTGAGGCGAGGCGTCGCCATCGCCCAGGAAAATGTCGCGCAGCGGCGTGGCATCGAACTGGCCCAGGCGCGGCAGGCTGATCAGCTCCCAGCCCGGAAAGCGCGCCAGGTAGCTGCTGCTCGCATCCTTGAAATGGCCGACCAGCGCCACGCTGGCGCCTTCGGGCACATGGGCTCCGACGGCGTCGCGCACGGCCTGCACCCACAGCGGCTCGTTGTAGTAGTCGCGCACGGGCACGCAGTGCACGCGTCTGGCGTCGTCCGGCGAAAGCGCTTCGTGCAGCATCTGCGCGCGCTCCTGCCAGCTGAAGGGGTTCTTGGGATTGGGCGCCTGCCAGGCACTGCCCAGCACCACCACCACCTGGCGGGCCCGCTCCAGCGCCGCATGCAGCAGCGCCATGTGGCCGTTGTGCAGCGGCTGGAAGCGCCCGATCAGCACGGCCGTATGCACCGGCGTGGACGTGGGCAGTGTTTCGGGCGAGGCAGTGACCAGGCGGGTGCTGGAGAGGGAGGCGCTGGCTTGTGGCATGGGATGGAAGCGAAATGGGGAGTCGGCTGGCGACCCCGGGAGTCTGGAGGCGTTGAAGTTACTCGTAGTGTGCAGCAATCGGCATCTGCCGGCCCGTTCCGAAGGCGCGCGGCCGCACGCGCAGCATGGGCGGTGCCTGGCGGCGCTTGTATTCGCTGCGGAAGACGAGCTTTTGCACGCGGGCAATCAGCTCGCTGCCGCCGGGCTGCTCCCGGAGCTGGGCCACGAACTGTGCGGCATGCTCGTATTCGGCGCCGGACAGGTGGTGGCCCTCGATCTGCCATTTGAGGATTTCGTCGAGCACCGGGTAGGGCGGCAGGCTGTCCTCGTCCTTCTGGCCTGGCGCCAGTTCTGCCGACGGCGGCTTGGCGATGATGGCCTGCGGGATCAGCTCGCGGCCCGCGCGCTCGTTGATGTGGCGCGACAGCGCGAACACCTCGGTCTTGTACAGGTCGCCCAGCAGGCCCAGGCCGCCGTTGGTGTCGCCGTACAGCGTGCAATAGCCCACGGAGACTTCGGACTTGTTGCCCGTGGTCAGCAGCAGGTGGCCGAAGGCGTTGGAAAACTCCATCAGCGTGGTGCCGCGCGCGCGGGCCTGCAGGTTCTCCAGAGCCAGTCCCTGGAGCGGTTCGCCGAAGCTGGCCTCGAACTGGCGCGCATAGGTGTCGACCAGCTCCTTGATCGGATGCTCGTAGAGCCGTATGCCCAGATTGCGGCACAGCTGCACCGAGTCGTCCACCGAGCCGCTGGACGAGTAGCGCGAGGGCATGGTGATGGCCACCACGTTGTCGGCGCCCAGCGCATCCACGGCCAGGGCCAGGGTCAGCGCCGAATCGATGCCGCCCGAGCTGCCCACCACCACCTGCCGGAAGCCGCAGCGACGCGCATAGTCGCGCAAGCCCAGCACGATCTGCTGGCGGTAGAACTCCATGGTGGGCAGGCCCTGGGCCGCGACCGGCGGCAGCGGCTCGCCGCCCAGTGCGAGAAAGCGCCCCTGCTCGTCCAGTTCCAGCGTGCAGACATCCTCCTCGAAGCGCCTGGCCTCGAACACCACGCCACGGTCGGGAACGACGGCGAACGAGGCGCCGTCGAACACGATCTGGTCCTGGCCGCCGATCTGGTTCACATAGAGGATGGACAGGCCGTGGCGCTGCGCGGCCTGGGCGAACACCTCGTGGCGCTGCTCGCGCTTGCCCAGATGGCTGGGGCTGGCATTGATGCTCACGACCAGGTCCGGCGCCGCATCGCCCATGCGCACAAAGGGGTTGGTGGCGTAATCCGCGCCCCGGTCGTTCCAGCCGTCTTCGCAGACCAGAAAACCGACCTGGCTGCTGCCGATGCGCAGCACCTTGGCGGTATCGGCGCCGGGCTCGAAGTGGCGGCGCTCGTCGAAGATGTTGTAGGTGGGCAGCAGCTGCTTGTCGTAGCGCAGGCGGATCTGGCCGTTGTGCAGCACCAGCAGGCTGTTGTGCAGCGGCTTGCCCGGGCCCTGGGCGCGCGTGGGCGCGCCGACCACCCAGTGCAGCTGCGGGAACTCCCGCGTGGCCTGCAGCAGGTCGTGCAGGCCCTGCTGCAGGCGCTGCAGGAAGTCGGGCTCGTCCAGCATGTCGCCGGGGTAGTAGCCGCACAGCGACAGCTCGGAGAAGACCACCAGTTGGGCGCCGTCGCGGTGGGCCTGGCGTGCGGCCTCCGTCATGCGCCGGATGTTGCCGGCGATGTCTCCGACCATGTAGTTCAGTTGGGCGATGGTGACGCGCAGCATGGTTCTCTCCTGGTTAGCGGTGGATGGCGGTGCCGCAGGCCTGGGCGACGGGATCGGGAATGCCGAAGACCTGGCGCAGATAGGCCAGATAGGTCTCGTCGTTGCACAGCGTCTTGCCCGGCGAGTCGGATATCTTGGCCACGGGCTGGCCGTTGGCGCGGGTGAGCTTCATCACGATGTTGATGGTGGTCAGGCCCATGTCGTTGGTCAGTCGCGTGCCTATGCCGAAGCCGCACTGGATGCGGTCGGCAAAGCGGTGGTACAGGGCCAGCGCCATGTCCAGGTCCAGCCCGTCCGAGAACACCAGGCGCTTGTTCTGCGGATCGATGCGCAGCCGGGCGTAGTGGGCCAGGGCCTTTTCGCCCCATGCGAACGGATCGCCCGAGTCGTGGCGCAGGCCGTCGAACAGCTTGGCGAAATACATGTCGAAGTCGGCTAGGAAGGCATCCATGCCCACGGTGTCGGTCAGCGCGATGCCCAGGTCGCCGCGGTATTCCTGCACCCAGTCCTCCAGCGCGGCGGTCTGGAAGTCGCGCAGCCGCACGCCCAGGGCCTGGTAGCTTTGCAGGTATTCATGGGCCATGGTGCCGATGGGCACCAGGTTCAGGTCGCGCGCCAGCAGCACGTTCGAAGTGCCCTTGAACCACTGCGAGGTCTCCTGGGCGAATGCCTGCACCACCTCGCGCTGCCAGGCGCCCGAATAGCGGCGGCGCACGCCGAAGTCGAACAGCTCGAAGGGGTTGCGCAGCCTGGCTTCCACGGCCAGGTGCTTGAGCTGCCCGATCTTGCTGGCCAGGCGCCTGCGGCCTTCCGCCAGGGCGGCCTCGGCATCGAAGCGGCGGAAGTACAGCTCGTTGACGATGGCCAGCACATAGATCTCGAAGCCCATCACATGCACCTGCGGGCCGCGCGCCACGATGTGCAGGGTGTCGCCCTCGGCCCAGGCGCGGATGAAGGCGCGCTGGAACTGGAAGATGCGCAGGAAGTCGATGAAGTCGCTCTTCATGAAGCGCAGGCTGCCGATATAGGCCAGCTCGTCGGGCGCGAAGCGCAGAGCGCACAGCGCGTCGAGTTCGCGCTCCACCTCGGGCAGCAGCTCGGCCAGCGGAAAGGCCGTGGGCGTGCGGCAGACGAATTCGTATTCGGCCTCGGTCTGCGGGTGGCGGTGCAGCATGGCCTGCCACATGGTGAATTTGTAGAGGTCCGTGTCCAGCAGGCTGGTGATGATGGGTGTCATGCCGGTTTTTCTTGAAAATGTGAGCTGCGAGCGCTTGACGGACAAGCGTTCGAGGCCTTTGGGGCTTAGAGGGAAAAGCTGGCGCTGGTCTCGCAGCGTACACCGAGCGCGCGCATCTGCTGCAGGAAGCCGGCATGGGCCTGCTCGAAGCCGCCCACGGGGCTCATGCAATCCGTCAGCAGCACGATGCGCCCGTGGTCCTGGCTGCCCCATTGGTCCACGATGTGCTGCGTGGTGGCGCGCACGCAGTGGCTGCTGGCCTCGCCGGCGATCACCAGCGTGCCGCTTTCGCGCAAGCGCTGCAGCAGCGCGGTGTTGAGGCCGGTTTCGGCGTCCTGCGGGTCGGGCACTTCGGCGCGGATGGCGCTGTAGTGCTCGGTCCAGGGATTCATGCCCTTGAACACATGGTGCACGGCGCGCTGCCGGGTCTGCTGCCACCGGCGGCAGGCCGCCAGGATGTCGGCGTGCACGCCATGGCCCCAGCTGCCGATCTCGCAGTGCAGGGGCCACACCATGAGGGTGTAGCTGCCCTGGGCCTCGAGCGCATCCAGATAGGCCAGTGTGCGCGGCAGGACGGCGGCATCCCGGGGGAGAAAGTCGCCGGCGCGCACCTGGGCGGCGGTGATGGCGGTGAAGGGCGCTACCGGCTCGCCGCCGCGCTGCTGCCAGAAAGCCGGATGGGCGATGTCGTAGGCCTGGTGGGAGTCCAGCGTCACCGTGATCTGGCCGAGCGCACTGCCTTGCCGGTCAATCCAGTGCGCGAGGCGTTGCATGTCGGCATGGGCGCCGGCCACGGGCAAGCTGGGGGCAACCGCCTCTCCCGTCAGCGGCGAGACAGGCCACCAGCTGCGGGGCAGGTCGCAGAAGTCGTTCTGGGGGTCGATGATGAGTAACTGGGTGCTGTGGCTCATGCTGCGCTCCTTGGATGCCTTGCAGTCTACGCTTGTTAAATTAATTCTGCAACTAACTAATTTTGAAATTGTCTGCAGAGCGGGAAAGCAATTGTTAATTTGCTGATGGCATACTGCAGTCCAATGATTGGTCTTGGTAAAAAAATGATCCAAACTGAAGACAAGCATGCCCATGTGCTGGTCAGCGTGGATGTGGTCGTGCTGACCCTGGTGGAGCGCGAGCTGAACGTGGTGCTGGTGCAGCGCGCCCGCGCGCCGTTTGCCGGCGTCTGGGCGCTGCCCGGCGGCTACATCCATGCCGACGAGGATGCCGATGCCAAGGCCAGCGCCGCACGCGTGCTCAGGACCAAGGCCGGCATGGAGGGCGCCTATCTGGAGCAGCTGGCCACGTTCACAGGGCCGGCACGCGACCCGCGCGGCTGGTCGGTGGCCATTGCCTATTGCGCGCTGATCCCGCTGGAGAGCCTGCCCACGCAGCGCGCGGACCTCAAGGTCGTGCCCGTGCATGCCGTGGGCCAGCTGCCTTTCGACCATGCCCAGATCCTGCAGGCGGCGCTGGCGCGCGTGCGCAGCAAGAGCCAGTATTCCTCGCTGCCGGTGCACTTCTGCGGCGACGCATTCACCTTGCCGCAGCTGCAGCAGGTGTACGAGAGCATTCTGGGCGAGTCGCTCAACAAGGTGAGCTTCCGGCGCAAGATGGACGAGATGCAGCTGCTGGAGCCCGTGCCCGGAGCCCTGCAGGGCGGCGGGGCCCACCGGCCGGCCCAGCTCTATCGCGTGCGCCCGGCGTTCCGCCAGGAGCTGGCGCTGAGCACGCGCGGGCTGTAGCGCCGCAGCACGGACCTACGCCGCAGCGAACAGCTCCTGGGGCTGCGCCGCATCGGCCCATCTTTCCCGGATCTGCCGGATCTCGGGCATGCAATCGAGAAACAGCGCTGCCAGTTCTGGGTCGAAATGCCCCCCGCTTTCACTGCGGATCAGCTCCAGTGCCTGTTCCACGGACCAGGCCGGCTTGTAGGGGCGCACGCTGGTCAGCGCATCGAAGACATCGGCCAGCGCCACGATGCGAGCCGCATGGGGAATGGCCTCGCCGGCCAGGCCGTGGGGGTAGCCGCTGCCGTCCCATTTTTCATGGTGGTGGAGCGCGATGGTGGCCGCCAGGCGCAGCAGGCCCGACGGATGGTGGCCGATGATGCGCGCACCGATGACCGTGTGCTGGCGCATGACGTCCCACTCCTGCGCAGTGAGCTTGCCCGGCTTGCGCAGGATGGCATCGGGAATGCCGATCTTGCCCACATCGTGCATGGGCGCGGCATGCAGCAGCTCGTTGGCGGCGCGCTCGCTGTAGCCGGCGGCCAGTGCCAGCGTTCTGGCGAAATGGCTCATGCGGATCACATGCAGGCCGGTTTCGTTGTCCTTGTATTCGGCGGCCGTGCCCAGGCATTGCACGATCTGCAGGCGTGTCTCCTGCAATTCCTGCGCATGCACCAGCGACAGATGGGTGCGCACGCGCGCCTGGACGATGTGGGGATTGAAGGGCTTGGTGATGTAGTCGACCGCGCCCAGCTCCAGTCCCTGCTGCTCGTTGGCCGCCTCGGTCAGGGCGGTCACGAAGATCACCGGTATGGCGCTGGTCTGCGGGCTCTGCTTCAGGGCCTTGCAGACTTCGTAGCCGGACAGGCCGGGCATCATGATGTCCAGCAGGATCAGGTCGGGGCGCTCGGTATGCGCCAGCTCCAGCGCGGACTGGCCGCTCTTGGCAAACAGCAGGCGGTAGTGCTGTTGCAGGGTATGGCGCAGAACCTGCAGATTGGTGGGCTCGTCATCGACCAGCAGCAGTGTGGGCCGGGGTTCGGACAGGTGGGGCATGGCGGGCTTTCAGGGGGCAACGCTGAGGCTGCGTTCACCGAGCAGCTGCTGCAGCAGGGCATGGGCCTGGCGGAATTCGAAGGCCTCCACGGCCGCGCGCAGGCTTTGGGCCTGGCTGCGCCGTTGCTGCATCTCCAGCCCGGTGCAGACCTGGTCGAGCAGCGTGTCGTCGAGTTCGCTGCGGGCCAGCATGGACAGCAGCGACTGCATGGCGGGCAGCAGGTCCTCGGCCCGTGGCAAGGCCTGTGCAGCTTCGGCGGTGGTGGCTGCATTGCCGTGGCGCTGGGACACTGCCTGGCGTGCCAGCTGCAGCTTGGCAAGCAGCTGCGGCATCTGCGCCAGCACGGCTGTGCGCTGCTTTTCGCGCGCCAGTGTTTCCAGCTGGCCGGCCAGCTGTGCAATGTCGGCAAGCGCGAGATTGCCTGTGGCGCCCTTGAGCCCGTGCAGGCTGAAGACGGTTTGCTCCCAGTCGATCTCGACGGCGGCTGCTGCCGGCAGCGGATATTTTTCCAGCGCGGCATCGAGGAACTGTTCGATGGCCCGCGCCAGCCGGGCCTCGCTGCCCCAGAGCAGGGCGCCGCGGCCCCAGTCGATGACCGATGCCGGCGCCAGGGCCGGGCCGATGGCCGCCTGCGGCGTATGCAGCGCTGCGTTCTGCGGGATATCCAGCACCTGGGCCATCTCCGCGAACAGGCGCGGCACGTCCAGCGGCTTGATCGCAAAACCGTCCATGCCGGCCTGCAGCGCAGCGCGACGGTCGTCGGCCATGACGCTGGCGGTCAAGGCAATCACGGGTGTGCGCGTGCGCCCCGTGGCCCGCTCGTGCTGGCGCAGCAGGCGGGTGGCCTGCAGGCCGTCGGTGCCCGGCATGTGCACGTCCATGAGCACGATGTCGAAAGGCCCGGCCTTGAATTTCTCCACGGCTTCGGCGCCGTCGCAGGCCATGGCCACCCGGTGGCCGGCATTTTCCAGCGTCAGCGACAGCAGCTCCAGATTCTGCGGAATGTCGTCGGCAATGAGTACGTGCAAGGCCGGCAACTGTACCTGCGCAGCTTCGGGGGGCGCAGCAGCAGGTCCCTGGGCCACCGGCAGAGGCAGCCAGACATGAAAGGTGCTGCCCTGGCCGAACAGGCTCTCGACCTCGATGCGGCCGCCCATGAGTTCGGCCAGCTGGCGCGCGATCGATGTTCCCAGGCCGGTGCCGCCAAAGCGCCGGCTGATGGATGCATCGGCCTGGGTGAAGGGGGTGAAGATGGCTTCGATCTGCTGGGGCGTCATGCCGATGCCGCTGTCGCGCACCTGGACGTGGACCATGTCCTGCTCCCGCGAGAAGACCACGTCCACGGTGCCGCTTTCGGTGAACTTGATGGCATTGCCCACGAGGTTGGTCAGTATCTGCAGCAGCCGCAGCGGATCGCCCAGGTAATGCTCGGGCATGCCGGCCGGGTAGTGCGTTGCCAGCACCAGATGCTTGGCCTGGGCGCCCAGCCGCAGCGAGGACTCGATCTGCATGGCCAGGCCCTTGAGCGAGAACGTGGTCTGCTCCAGTTCGAGGCGCCCTTTCTCCATCTTGGTGGTGTCGAGGATGTCGTTGATCAGCCGCAGCAGTGAGCGCGAGGACTGGCGGATGGTGTTGAGATGGCTGCGCTGGGCGGGCGTCAGGTCGTCCCTGAGCAGCAGCTCCGTGAAGCCGATGATGGAATTCATCGGCGTGCGGATTTCATGGCTCATGTTTGCAAGGAAGCTGCTCTTGGTCGCGGTGGCCTGTTCGGCGCGTTCGGCTGCCTCGCGCAGCGAGGCTTCCAGGGCATGGCGGTCGCTGATGTCCGTCACGAAGCCCACGAACAGCAGCTCGCCCGGCAGCTCGACGCGGCCCACGGCCAGGCGCATGGGCAGCAGGCTGCCGTTCTTGCGCAGCCCCATGACTTCGCGGCCGGTGCCGATGATCTTGGGGTCGCCCGTGGTGCGGTAGTTGCGCAGATAGCTGTCGTGCTTCGATTGATCGGGCTCGGGCATCAGCATCTTGATGTTCTTGCCCGTCACCTCGGCTGCGCTCCAGCCGAAAAGCCGCTCCGCCGAATGGTTGAAGCTCTTGATCAGGCCGCGGCTGTCGATGGTGATGATGCCGTCGACGGCCGTGTCGAGAATGGCGCGCAGGCGCGAGCGGCTGTCGTCCACCTGGCGGTAGAGCTCGCGCGTGCGGATCAGCCCGTTGAGCGCAGCCACCATCACGGCCACCGTGATGGTGAAGGACGAAAGCCCCAGCGATGCATAAGTGGTATTGAGCAGCAGCCCTGGCTCGGCGGGGCCGGGAAAGCCGGAAAAACGCACGGCCGCCATGCCTGTGTAGTGCATGCCGGCAATGGCCAGCCCCATCGTGCTTCCTGCGGCATAGAAGCGCTGGTGGGCACTGAGGCGGGTCTGCCGCAGGCCGTAGCGCACCCAGAGGGCCAGCGTGGCCAGGACCACGGCAACCACGATGGAAAGCGCGAAGGTGAATGGGTCGTAGCGCATTTGCAGCGAGGTCTGCATGGCCGCCATGCCGCTGTAGTGCATGGTGCCGATGCCGGCGCCCACCAGCGTGCCGCTGGCCAGCAGCTGGGGTCTGCTGACATGGCGCTGGGCCAGTATGCGCAATGCGCACCAGGAGGCGATACAGGCCGGCAGCAGAGACAGCAGCGTCAGCCCCGTCGCGTAATGCACGCCCGTGGGCAGCTCGTAGGCCAGCATGCCGATGAAGTGCATGGTCCAGATGCCGCCGCCCAGGGCCAGGGCTCCGGTGCCGAGGGCGATATGCCGGTAGAGCGCGCTTTCGGTCCGGCGAGCCGTCTGTGCGGTCTGCAGGGCCATCGTGGCGGAGAACATGGATACGAAGACGGACAGCAGCACCAGGCCGGGGTCATGCGACCCATGCAGATACGAGGCATGGGCCGTCGTATCGATGAAGAAATCCCTCAACGCCTCCATTGCTTCTGGCTCCCGGGTTCAAGGTTGGTCGGCTGGGCGCACCTTTGCTCGAAATGGTGGCTTCGGTTCTATCGGCAGGCGGGCTGAAAAATGAAGCATCCCGGATGGCGGAGGATGAAATGGCAGGCGTCATTTGGAGCGCAGGGAGGACGCAGGCAATAAAAAAAGCATGCGCGAGGCATGCTTTTTCAGTGGAGACCCGGGGGATCAGCAGCAGCGCACCGGGCGGCCGGAGCCGCCGCCGTAACGTGCATTGATGCGCTCCTTGAAGAACTCCTCATAGCTCATGTAGGGCTGGCCCGGATGGGTCTGCTCCATATGACGCACATAAGTGCCGTAGTCGGGCATGCCCACCATCATGCGGGCGGCCTGGCCCAGATAGCTTCCGGCTTGCTTCAGCTGTTGCAGATTGAACATGCTCATCTCCTGGCGTTTCAGGCGCTGCCCGCCGATGCCGGCATGGGCTGGAATGGCGTTTCCCTGTCGGTGCGGCCGCTGTGCTTGCGCGCCTGCAGGCAGACCCTGACAGAGTAGACCAGGACGCTGAGCACCACCAGCAAAAAGATGGCTGTGAGCGTGGCATTGGTATAGGCGTTGAAGGCGATGGCCTTCATCTGCTCCATGCTCTTGGCGGGTGCCAGCAGCTGGCCCGAGGCGACGGCCTCGCTGTACTTCCTGCCCAGGCTGGTGAAGCCCACGGCGGGATTGGCGTCGAACAGCTTGATCAGGCTGGCGGCCGAGGTGCACAGCACCAGCCAGGCCGCGGGCAGGGCCGTGACCCAGGCGTACCGGCCGCGCTTCATCTTGACCAGCACCACGGTACCCAGCATCAGTGCCAGCGCGGCCAGCATCTGGTTGGAGATGCCGAACAGCGGCCACAGCGTGTTCACGCCGCCCAGCGGGTCGACCACGCCCTGGTACAACAGCCAGCCCCACATGGCCACGCAGCCGCCGGTGCCGACGATGTTGGCGCCCCAGGAGTCGGTCTTCTTGAGCGCGGGCACGAAGTTGCCCAGCAGGTCCTGCAGCATGAAGCGGCCTGCGCGCGTGCCGGCATCCACGGCCGTCAGGATGAACAGCGCCTCGAACAGGATGGCGAAGTGGTACCAGAAGGCCATGGTGTCCTCGCCCGGCAGCACCTGATGCAGGATGAAGGCAATGCCCACGGCCAGCGTGGGCGCGCCGCCGGCGCGCGCGAGGATGGTGTGCTCACCCACGTCCTTGGCGACCTGGTTGAGCTGCTCGGGCGTGATGTGGAAGCCCCACTGGCTCACGGCCGCGGCCACGCTTTGCGCATCGCTGCCCACCAGGGCCGCGGGGCTGTTCATCGCGAAATAGACGCCGGGCTCGATCACGCAGGCCGCGACCATGGCCATGATGGCCACGAAGGATTCCATCAGCATGCCGCCGTAGCCGATGTAGCGGGCGTTGACCTCGTTGTCCAGCAGCTTGGGCGTGGTGCCCGAGGAGATCAGCGCATGGAAGCCCGATACCGCGCCGCAGGCGATGGTGATGAACAGGAAGGGGAACATGCTGCCCTTCCAGACCGGACCCGTGCCGTCGACGAACTGCGTGAGCGCAGGCATCTTGAACTGCGGCGCCACGAACAGAATGCCCAGGGCCAGGCCGACGATGGTGCCGATCTTGAGAAAGGTTGATAGATAGTCGCGCGGCGCCAGCAGCAGCCACACGGGCAGCAGCGAGGCAACGGCGCCGTAGCCGATCAGCATCCACGTGATCTGGATGCCGGTGAAGGTGAAGACCGGGGCCCATTCGGGGCTGGCCGCCACCTTGCCGCCGGCCCAGATGGACAGCAGCAGCAGGACCAGGCTGACGATGGAGATTTCGCCGATGCGGCCCGGGCGGATGTAGCGCATGTACACGCCCATGAACAGCGCGATCGGAATCGTCGCCATCACGGTGAACATGCCCCAGGGGCTCTCGGCCAGGGCCTTGACCACGATCAGCGCCAGCACGGCCAGGATGATGATCATGATCATGTAGGCGCCGAAGAGGGCGATGGTGCCGGGCACCTGGCCCATTTCCTCGCGCACCAGCTCGCCCAGCGAGCGGCCGTTGCGGCGCGTGGAGATGAACAGCACCATGAAGTCCTGCACCGCGCCGGCCAGCACCACGCCGGCAATCAGCCACAGCGTGCCGGGCAGGTAGCCCATTTGCGCGGCCAGCACAGGCCCTACCAGCGGGCCGGCGCCGGCAATGGCGGCAAAGTGGTGGCCGAACAGGATGTGCTTGTTGGTGGGCACATAGTCCAGGCCGTCGTTGTGGAGCACCGCGGGCGTGGCGCGGTGGGGGTCCAGGCCCATCACCTTGGTGGCGATGAACAGGCTGTAGTAGCGGTAGGCCACGAGATAGATGCTGACGGCCGCGGCCACCAGCCAGATGGCGTTGATGGCTTCGCCCCGCCGCAGGGCGACCACGCCCAGGCAGCCGGCGCCCGCGATGGCCAGCGCAATCCAGCCTGCGTGACTCGACCAGCTTTTCTCTTGTTGCTGCATGTGAGTTCCTTGGTTTGACGACTTCACTTGGAATGGGCGTCAACGGCAAGCGGCGTGCACAGGTGCGGGCCGGAGCCAAGGCGATTGCGGCTTCGCCCGGACCTGTGCAGGCTGCTTTCCGGGCCTGCCTCGGGCATGCCCTGCCCATTCGCGCAGTGTATGAAGGTAAGCCTGCAAGGAATTGACAAGCCATGGGATTTTGCTTAAGGGATAACCCTTGCTTGCCGCACGTTCCATAGGCCTGTGCCCAACAGGCAGGGCATGAAAAAAGCCGCCCGGCGGTGGCCGGGCGGCTTTGCTGATGGAGGCGCTTGTGCGTCAGGCCCGCAGGCCGGCAGCTGCACGCAGCGCTGCTGCCTTGTCCGTGCGTTCCCAGGTGAACTCGGGCTCTTCGCGGCCGAAATGGCCGTAGGCGGCGGTCTTGCTGTAGATCGGGCGGCGCAGGTCCAGCATCTCGATGATGCCGCGCGGACGCAGGTCGAAGTGCGCAGCCACCAGCTTGGCGATCTCGTGGTCGGGGATCACGCCCGTGCCTTCGGTGTAGACCGTGATGTTCATGGGGCGGGCCACGCCGATGGCGTAGCTGACCTGGATCTGGCACTGGCGGGCCAGGCCGGCGGCCACGATGTTCTTGGCCACGTAGCGCGCGGCGTAGGCGGCCGAACGGTCCACCTTGGTCGGATCCTTGCCCGAGAAGGCGCCACCGCCGTGGGGGCAGGCACCGCCGTAGGTGTCCACGATGATCTTGCGGCCGGTCAGGCCGCAATCGCCCTGGGGGCCGCCGACCACGAAGCGGCCGGTGGGGTTGATCAGGTACTTGGTTTCCTGCAGCCACTCCTTGGGCAGCACGGGCTTGATGATTTCCTCGATGATGGCTTCGGTGAACGAGGCCTTCATCTTGGTGGCCGATTCCGACTGGTCGGGGCTGTGCTGGGTGGACAGCACCACGGTGTCGATGCTGTGGGGCTTGCCGTCCACATAGCGCATGGTCACCTGGCTCTTGGCGTCCGGGCGCAGGAAGGGCAGGCGGCCGTCCTTGCGCAGCTGGGCCTGGCGCTCCACCAGGCGGTGGGCGTAGTAGATGGGCGCGGGCATCAGCTCGGGCGTCTCGTCGCAGGCATAGCCGAACATCAGGCCCTGGTCGCCGGCGCCGATGTTCAGTTCGTCGTCGCTGGCCTTGTCCACGCCCTGGGCGATGTCCTGGCTCTGCTTGTCGTAGGCCACGAGCACGGCGCAGCCCTTGTAGTCGATGCCGTATTCGGTGTTGTCGTAGCCGATGCGCTTGATGGTGTCGCGCGCGACCTGGATGTAGTCGACGTTGGCACCGGTGGTGATCTCGCCCGCCAATACCACCAGACCGGTGTTGGTCAGTGTCTCTGCAGCCACGCGGCTATGCGGGTCTTGGGTGAAAATAGCGTCCAGAATCGCATCGGAGATCTGGTCCGCCACCTTGTCGGGATGGCCTTCGGATACCGATTCCGAGGTGAACAGAAAATCGCTCGCCATTGAATAAACTCCTTGTTCCAGCTTTTTAGTGGGCGCTGCCCAAGCTCAAGAAGCTCTGGCGAACGCTTTAGCAGAACTTATTTAACGTCGCTCTGCAAGTTGCTCATTTAACTCAGCGACTCCCCAATTCTAATGCCTTCCCTGTTTCGACTCTTTGCTGCGCTGCCTTTGTGGCTATTGCACTCGCTGGGCGCAGTCATGGGATGGCTGGTTTTTGCCCTGTCTCCGACGTACCGGCGCCGCTTTGCCGCCAATGCCGCCCAGGCCGGCTATCGCTTTGGCCAGGTGCGCGCGGCCGTCGGGCATGCGGGCCGCATGGTGTTCGAGATGCCCCGCATCTGGCTGGGGCAGCTGCCGCCGTGCACCATGGTCAACGAGGAATGCGCCAAGGCCGCTTTTGCGCGCGGCAAGGGCATCGTGTTTCTCACGCCGCACCTCGGCTGCTTCGAGATGTCGGTGCAGGATGCGGCGCGGCGCTGGGCCGCCGAGCATGGCGACATCACGGTGCTGTACCGGCCGGCCCGCCAGGGCTGGCTGGCCCAGATCCTGGAAACCGCACGCAACCGGCCCGGCGTGCAGGCCGTGCCGACCACGCTGTCGGGCGTGCGGCAGATGATCAAGGCCCTGCGCCAGGGATCGGCCGTGGGGCTGCTGCCCGACCAGGTGCCGCCGCAGGGCCTGGGCATCTGGTCCCCGTTCTTCGGGCGCGAAGCCTATACGATGACGCTCGCGGCGCGCCTGGTGCTGCAGACCGGGGCCGCCGTCATCGTGGCCCGGTGTGAGCGTTTGCCCTGGGGGCGGGGCTATACGCTGTATTTGGAGGAATTGCCTGTGCCCACTTCTCAAACGCTGGAGTCTGCCGTGCAGCAGATCAACGCGGCCATGGAGGCCACCATCCGCCAATGCCCGCAGCAATACCTGTGGGGGTATGGCCGTTACAAGCAGCCGCGTGCGGAAAGCCTGCAGACACCGCAGGCCCAGGGGGAGAGCGTATGAGCGCCAGCCGGATTGCCATCGGCTGCATGCATGTGCTGGCCAGGCTGCCGCTGCCCGTGCTGCGCGGTCTGGGCAAGTGGGTGGGCCGCGTGCTCTATGTGCTGGCGGGCCAGCGGCGCAGGATTGCGCTGCGCAATCTGGAGCTGTGCTTTCCGGAGGTGCCCGAAACCCAGCGCAGGGCCTGGGCGAAAGAGACCTTCGAGGTGTTCTGCCAGACCTTTCTGGACCGCAGCTGGCTGTGGTTCGGCTCCGAGGAACTGGTCAGAAGCCGCGTGAAGCTGACCGGCGCCGTCCATGAGCTCGATGGCGGCGAGGCCACGATCGTGTTCGCACCGCACTTCTACAGCATGGATGCGGGCGGACTGGCGCTGCCGCTCAATACCAGCCGCGAGTTCACCTCCATCTATGCGACCAACCCCGATCCGGCGCTGGATGCCTGGTTCATGGCCGGCCGCCAGCGCTTCGGCAATGTGCGCATGCTCAACCGTGCCGACGGCGTCAAGCCCATCATTTCCTGCCTGCGCAAGGGCGGCCTGCTGTACCTGCTGCCCGACATGGACTATGGCAAGAACGATTCGGTGTTCGTGCCCTTCTTCGCCGTGCAGAACACCGCGACCATCCCGTCGCTGTCGCGCTTTGCCCGGCTGGGCAAGGCCAAGGTGGTGGCGCTTTACAACCGCATGACGCCCGATGGCTATGTGGCCGAGCTGACGCCCGCATGGGAGAACTTCCCTACCGACGACCATGTGGCCGACACGGCGCGCATGAACCGCGAGCTGGAGGCCGCCATCCTGACCATGCCGGCCCAGTACTACTGGGTGCACAAACGCTTCAAGACGCGGCCCGACGGCGAGCCTTCGCTGTATGCCCCATAAAGGATTTGAGTGAAAACTGGCTGAAGCGCTTGTGCATCAGGCGCTGCCAGCTCACTTTTTTGCAGGCTCTGCCAGAAATTCCTGCAAGGTCCGGGCGACGGTTTCGGGCTGCTCGTGCACAAGCCAATGGCTGGCATTGCCGACATGCTCCACCTGCAGTTGGGGCACCCATTGCTCCAGACCGTCCAGCAGCGCGGGCTGCAGTGCCAGATCCTGGTCGCCCCAGAGAATGCGCGTGGGCACGGGAATGTGCAGCATCTCGGGCGGCAGCGTGAGTCCGCGGATGTCGTGCAATGCATCCTCGCTGTCGCCAGGGCGGGGCGGGGCCAGCGGGCTGGCCGCGTAGTACATGCAGGCGCCGTGCACGCCCAGACTCCAGTGCTGTTTGTATTGCGCCTGAAGCTGCGGCGTCATCCAGGCGGGCATGCCGCCCTGGCGGGTCTGGAAAAAGCCCAGCATGCGCTGCCAGTCGTTTTCGGCCAGCAGCCGTGGTGCATCGGGACGGCGCAGGAAGTGCATGTACTGGCTGGCTGCCTGCTGCCGGGGATTGCTCTGCAGTTCGCGCAAGAAGGTGCCGGGATGCGGCGAATTGAGGATGAACAGCCGCTGCAGCAGTTCCGGGTGGCGGTTGGCCAGCCCCCAGGCCACGGCACCGCCCCAGTCGTGGGCGATCACGCAGGCGGTCGGCTGCCCGGGGCTTTCCAGCTGTATGAGCGCCTTCAGGTCGTCGACCAGCAGCTTGGCGCGGTAGTCCCCCACATCTTCGGGCTGGCTGGAGCGCCCGTAGCCACGCATGTTCGGTGCCACGCAGCGGTAGCGGCCGCCGAAATGCTCCAGCAGTTCGTCCCAGATGAAGGCGCCCTCGGGGAAGCCGTGCAGGAACAGCAGCAGCGGCTGGCCTGCCTGGCCGCTGCTGCGGCACTCCAGTTCTATGCCGTTGGACAGGGAATGCGTGCAAACGCTGATCATGAAGCTCTCCTATTCATAGCTTCCAGCGCTTGCACATCAAGCGCTGGAAGCTATTTTTGCTGAGGTTCTTCGGCAGCCGGCGTCGCATCGGCGACGGCGGCGGGCTGCAGGCCTTCGGGATGGCACCAGTGCCACAGCAGCTGGGCGACGTCATCCACGCCCTGCTTCTTGAGCGCCGAGAACATGCGCACCTCGCCGCCGCCTGCATTGAGCCTGGTGATGGACAGCACCTTGGCCTGTTCGGCGCGCGTGAGCTTGTCGGCCTTGGTCAGCAGGATCAGGAATCTCAGTCCTTGCTCCACGCGCGGGCGGATGGCTTCGAGCAGGGCTTCGTCCAGCTCGGTCAGGCCCAGGCGGGGGTCGCACAGCAGCACCACGGCGGTCAGGCTTTCGCGGCTGATCAGGTAGTTGAGCATCACGCGCTGCCAGCGTTCCTTGTCCGAGCGCGAAACGGCCGCGTAGCCATAGCCGGGCAGGTCGGCCAGCACGGCATCGGTCACGCCCTGCTTGCCCAGGGCAAACAGGTTGATGTGCTGGGTGCGGCCAGGCTTCTTGGAAGCGAAGGCCAGCTGCTTTTGCTGGGTCAGCGTATTGATGCAGGTGGACTTGCCCGCGTTGGAGCGGCCCACGAAGGCGATTTCGGGAACCTCGACGGTCGGGAGCTGGTGGAGCTGGGCCGCGGTGGTGAAAAACCGCGCGGTGTGCATCCAGCCCATGGCAAGCTTGCTGTCGATCAAGGATTGTGTTTTTCCGGCAGCTGTATCCGGGGAAGCATGGGTCATGACGGTATCTATTTCAGGGAGGCCCATTGTAGAATCGGCCGGATTCGCGCTCTCAACAATAGACCTAGCCCCTTGATATGAAGTTGCTTGCCTCGTTGCTGACGGCTGCTATTTTCGCAGCACCTGCCTTCCCCGCTTTTTCGGCCGGGGAAACGCCCGCCACCGCCGGGGCCACAGCCACCAAGGTCGATCTCGCCAAGGGCGAAGCCAGCTACGGTGCTGTCTGCGCGGCCTGCCATGCAGCCGACGGCAATTCCACGGTACCGCTGCAGCCCAAGCTGGCGGGCCAGCATCCCGAATACCTGGTCAAGCAACTGCGCGAGTTCAAGGACGGCAAGCGCAACGATCCGGTCATGAAGGGCATGGCCACCACGCTCAGCGATGCCGACATGCAGAATGTCTCGGCCTGGCTGCATGCCCAGAAGCCCAAGAATGGCTTTTCCAAAGACAAAGATCTTGTGACCCTGGGTGAACGTATCTACCGCGGCGGCATCCAGGACCGCAATATCGCGGCCTGCGCGGGCTGCCACAGCCCCAACGGCGCAGGCATACCCGCCCAGTATCCGCGCCTGGCGGGCCAGCATGCGGACTACACCGTCAAGACCCTGGCGGCATTCCGCGACGGCACGCGCGCCAATAGCATTCCCATGGCCCAGGTTGCTGCCAAGCTCAACGACCGTGAAATCAAGGCCGTGGCAGACTATATTGCTGGCTTGCGTTAAAGCTTTCGTTCATTGGAGAAGTGTCCTGGGGTAAACCCCGGGGAACTTTCACGGCTTCAACATCCCAAAGTCAGGCGGGCCCATCGCGCAAGCAGAGGGCCCGCCTTTTTTTGCCGCCGGGCCGCCCAAGGCCAAGGCGGCCTCTCGGGCGGCGGCCACACGCCAGGGGGAACGCGGGGCATTTTTTCATTCGGGCATTTTTCGGTCGTTCATGTCAGACATCCCTTTCCGCGAACGCGACTCCTCCCGCTCACCGTCCGTGCGCGCGGCCATGGAGCTGCTGGCGTCCATGCGTTTTGCGATTTCGCTGCTCACGGTGATCTGCATTGCATCGGTGATCGGCACCGTGCTCAAGCAGCACGAGCCGCTGGCCAATTATGTGAACCAGTTCGGGCCCTTCTGGGCCCAGCTGTTCCTCGCGCTCAAGCTCAACGCGGTCTACAGCGCCTGGTGGTTTCTGCTGATCCTGGCCTTCCTGGTGGTCAGCACGTCGCTGTGCGTGGCGCGCCACGCGCCCAAATACCTGGCTGACATCCGCACCTACAAGGAAAACATCCGCGAGCAAAGCCTCAAGGCCTTCCACCACCGCGCCGAAGGCGATGTGCCGGGCAGCACGGAAGAGGCGGCCCGGCGCCTGGGCCAGCAACTGGCCTCGGGCGGCTGGAAGGTGAAGCTGCAGCAGCGCGACACGGCCGCCGGTCCGGGCACGGGCTGGATGCTGGCTGCCAAGGCCGGTGCGGTCAACAAGCTCGGCTATATCGCGGCGCACTGCGCCATCATCCTGATCTGCCTGGGCGGTCTGTTCGACGGCGACCTGATCGTGCGCGCCCAGATGCTGCTGGGCGGCAAGACGCCGTATACCGGCGGCGGCATGATCTCGGACGTGGCGCCCGAGCACCGCCTGTCGCCGCGCAACCCCACCTTCCGGGGCAACCTCATGGTGTCCGAAGGCACGCAGTCGGGCACGGCCATCCTGAGCCAGTCCGACGGCATCCTGCTGCAGGAACTGCCGTTTTCGGTGGAGCTCAAGAAATTCATCGTGGAGTACTACTCCACGGGCATGCCCAAGCTGTTTGCCAGCGACATCGTGATCCACGACCGCGAGACCGGCGAGAAGCTGGAAAAGCGCGTGGAGGTCAACCATCCGGCCAGCTACAAGGGCGTGGAGATCTACCAGTCCAGCTTCGACGACGGCGGCTCCACCGTCAAGCTGCATGCCGTGCCGCTGGACAGCGCGGAAAAGGCCTTCGATGTCGAAGGCATGATCGGCAGCTCCACGGTCTTCACCAAGCAAGGCGCCGATGGCCGCCAGGACAAGGTCACCCTGGAATTCACGGGCCTGCGCACCATCAACGTGGAGAACTTCGGCGACAACAACAGCCAGGGCGCCGATGTGCGCAAGGTCAACCTCAAGCAGTCCATCGAGGACCGGCTGGGGGCGGCCCACAAGACCAATGGCAAAAAGGATTTGCGCAACATCGGCCCCAGCGTGAGCTACAAGCTGCGCGACGCGGCCGGCCAGGCGCGCGAATTCCAGAATTACATGCTGCCCGTGGACATGGGCGACGGCCAGCCCGTTTTCCTGCTGGGCCTGCGCGAGAACCAGGCCGACCCGATGCGCTATCTGCGCATCCCCGCCGATCCCGAAGGCACGCTGGACACCTTCATGCGCCTGCGCACCGCCATGCAGGATCCCGCCATGGGCGAGAAGGCCGCGCGCGCCTATGTGAAGAAGGCCGTGGATGCTTCCCGGCCCGAGCTGGCCGAACCGCTGACCCAGTCGGCGCTCAAGGCGCTGGAGCTGTTCGCGGGCAAGGGTGAGGGCCAGCGCAAGGGCCCGAACGGCAAGCCGCTGGGCGGGTTGCAGGCGCTGTCGGATTTCATGGAGTCCAACGTGCCCGAGGCCGAGCGCGAGCGTGCCGGCGAAGTGCTGGTGCGCATCCTCAACGGCGTGCTGTTCGAGCTGGCGCAGCAGGTGCGCGAGCAGGCGGGCCACAAGCCCCTGGACGCCAGCGAAAAGACGCAGGCCTTCATGACCCAGGCGGTGTTCTCGCTCAGCGATGCCCAGTTCTATCCCGTACCGCTGGTGTTCATGCTGCAGGACTTCAAGCAGGTGCAGGCCAGCGTGTTCCAGGTGGCGCGAGCCCCTGGCAAGAACGTGGTGTATCTGGGCTGCGCCTTGCTGATCATCGGCGTGTTCGCCATGCTGTACGTGCGTGACCGGCGCCTGTGGATCTGGCTGACGCCGCGCGATGGCGGCTGCCACGCCAGCATGGCCCTGTCCACCAACCGCAAGACCCTGGACGGCGACCGCGAGTTCGGCATGCTGGCCGACAAGCTGATCGGGGCCAAGCCCATGGAAAAGAAGACATCCGGAGGTTCGGTATGAATACCGTCACGACAAGAACGAACACGACCCTGACTCTGAACGAAGGCTATTTCGCGCGCCGCAACTGGCTGGACTGGCTGTTCGCGGTCGTGGTGGCCGTGGGCCTGGGCTATGCGCTGCAGCGCTACGCGGCCTATATGGACGTGTACGAGAAAGGCATTTTGCTGGCCTCCATCCCCGGCATGATCTGGCTGGGCTGGTTCTGGCGCCCCTTGCGCGCGCTGATGCTGGGGGTGGTCGTGATGGCGCTGCTGGCCATCGGCCTGTACCAGGGGCCGGAGGGAGCCGATCTGGCGCGCTCGGAAACCGTGTTCGGCCTCAAGTACTTTCTGTCCAGCCAGTCCGCCATCCTGTGGATGAGCGTGGTGTTCTTCATCAGCACCGTGTTCTACTGGATCGGCATGTTCGCCAAGGGCGAAAGCTCCACCATGTCGCTGCTGGGATCGCGCCTGGTCTGGCTGGCCGTCACCATGGCCCTGATCGGCACCATGGTGCGCTGGTACGAGAGCTACGTGATGGGGCCGGACATCGGCCACATTCCCGTCAGCAACCTCTATGAGGTGTTCGTGCTGTTTTGCTGGATGACGGCTATCTTCTACCTGTACTTCGAGGAGCACTACGGGACGCGTGCGCTCGGCGGCTTCGTGATGCTGGTGGTCAGCGCGGCCGTGGGCTTTCTGCTGTGGTACACGGTGGAGCGCCAGGCCTACGAGATCCAGCCGCTGGTGCCGGCGCTCAAGAGCTGGTGGATGAAGCTGCACGTGCCGGCCAACTTCATCGGTTACGGCACTTTCGCCCTGTCGGCCATGGTGGCCTTTGCCTACCTGATCAAGCAGCAGGCCGGCGAAACCCGCTGGTACAAGCTCGCGCCGCTGTGGCTGCTGGGCGTGGTGCTGTGCTTCGAGCCCATCGTGTTCCGCCAGGGGGCCGCCGACAAGGGCAGCAGCTACTGGATGGTGTATTTCGGCATCTCGGCGCTGATCGTGGCCGGCATTCTGCTGGGCCGCAAGCGCATCGCCACCCGCCTGCCGTCCTTCGAGGTGCTGGACGACCTGATGTACAAGGCCATTGCCGTGGGCTTTGCCTTCTTCACCATCGCCACGGTGCTGGGCGCGCTGTGGGCAGCCGAGGCCTGGGGCGGCTACTGGAGCTGGGACCCCAAGGAAACCTGGGCGCTCATTGTCTGGCTCAACTACGCGGCCTGGCTGCACATGCGCCTCATGAAGGGGCTGCGCGGCACGGTGTCGGCCTGGTGGGCGCTGGCCGGCCTGGTGGTGACGACCTTTGCCTTCCTGGGCGTGAACATGTTCCTCTCGGGCCTGCACAGCTACGGCGAACTGTAAGACGCAGGTTGCTTCCAAAAACGGAGCTGCTGGCGCCTCCATTTCATGGATATCGAGGTGAAATCCCTTCGATATCATGAATTGGAAAGCGCAGGCAGCTCCTTTTTTCATATTGCCGGGCGTTGCCAAGGAACTTTGCCGGCCCGGCCGCTGTCTGAAGCTGCAGCGGCTTCGTCGTTTCATGCCATGCCGGCATGATGGCGGGCTTCCCCACCTCATCCACGGAGTTGCGCAATGCTGATACGTGACCACAGCCAGGGCTTTCAACATCGTCTGAGCAGCGAGATCACGCCGCAATCCGTATACCAGCAGCGCCGCGCGCTGCTGCAGGCCATGGCGGGCGGCGCGGCCGGTGCCGTGCTGGCCGGCTGGGCCGCCCGCAATGCCATGGCGGCCACCGAGCGGCCCGGCAAGCTGGCGGCCCTGGTCGGCGTTCCTAGCAAGGTGGCGGGCGCCGTGAGCATGGAGCGCACGACCAGCTACGCCGACGCCACGAGCTACAACAACTACTACGAGTTCGGCCTGGACAAGAGCGACCCGGCCCGCCATGCGCACACGCTCAAGCCCCGGCCCTGGACCGTCAAGGTCGAAGGGCTGGTGCAGCACCCCCAGACCCTCGATATCGATGCGCTGCTCAAGCTGGCGCCGCAGGAGGAGCGCATCTACCGGCTGCGCTGCGTGGAGGGCTGGTCCATGGTGATTCCGTGGATAGGCTATTCGCTCTCCGAACTGCTCAGGAAGGTGCAGCCGCTGGGCAGCGCCAAGTACGTGGAGTTCGTCACCCTGGCCGACAAGGCGCAGATGCCCGGCCTGGACAGCCGCGTGCTGGACTGGCCGTATACCGAAGGCCTGCGCCTGGACGAAGCCATGCATCCCCTCACGCTGCTGGCCTTCGGCATGTACGGCGAGGTGCTGCCCAACCAGAACGGCGCGCCGCTGCGGCTGGTGGTGCCGTGGAAATACGGCTTCAAGAGCGCCAAGAGCCTCGTGGCCATACGCCTGACCGACAAGGAGCCTGGAACGGCCTGGAACAAGGCTGCTCGCAACGAGTACGGCTTCTATTCCAACGTGAATCCCGATGTGCCGCATCCGCGCTGGAGCCAGGCCACGGAGCGGCGCATCGGCGAGGACGGCCTGTTCGCCAAAAAGCGCAAGACGCTGCTGTTCAATGGCTATGGCGACCAGGTGGCGCAGCTCTACGCGGGCATGGATCTGAAGAAGTTCTACTGATGCGGGCCTTAGAACTGCTCATGATCTCTACGCAGCCGCGTTGGCAACGCTCCAGCCCTTCGGAACGGTGGCTTTGCGGCCGCCCGGGTGAAGGGCAGTCTGCGGCGTTGCAAGTCCTCGCAATAGCGCTGCGGCTATTGCTGCGGTGTTGCGAGCGGGGGGCCTTTCCCTTGCATCCCATCCCGCAAAGCTGCTGTCGCGGCGCGAGAGGATCATGAGCGTGTTCTTGCAAAAGCAGCTGCTGCGGCCCTGGGTCAAGCCGCTGCTGTTCGTGCTGTGCCTGCTGCCTTTTGCCTGGCTGCTCAATGGCGCCGTGGCCAATACGCTGGGCGCGAACCCTGCGGAAGCGCTGCTGCGCAAAACCGGGGACTGGACCTTGCGTTTTCTGTGCATCGTCCTGGCCGTCACGCCGCTGCGCCAGTTCTTCGGCCTGCCGGTGCTGGCGCGTTTCAGGCGCATGCTCGGTCTGTACGTGTTCTTCTATGCCTGCCTGCACCTGCTGTGCTATGCCTGGTTCGACATGGGGCTGGAGTGGGACGATATCGTGGCCGACATTCCCAAGCGGCCCTTCATCCTCGTGGGCTTTCTGACCTGGCTGCTGCTCACGGTGCTGGCCGCGACCTCTCCCAAGTTCGTGCTCAAGGCCCTGGGCGGCAGGCGCTGGCAGTGGCTGCACCGCGCCGTCTATGTGGTCGTGCCGCTGGCGTTGCTGCACTTTTTCTGGATGCGTGCGGGCAAGAACAATTTTGCCGAGGTGGCGCTCTATGCGGCCATCCTCGGCCTGCTGATGCTGTGGCGTGTCTGGCAGGCGATGCGCCCGGCCCGGGCGAGGCCGGCCTGACCGGCCGCACGCTCAGGCGCCGGCCACGGCCCGCAGCGGCGGCCGCACCTGGCGCGTGGCAGGATCGATCTGGGCGGTGGGCAACTGGTAGGCGCGCTGGTCGAACAGGTCGATGCCGCACTGCAGGCCTTCGAGCCAGTTGAACAGGTCGGCTATGGCCTGCTGGCCCATGATGGGCGCCCCGTGCTGGGGGACGATCATGTCGATCGGCAGCTGGCGCGCCATCTGTACCCACAGCCGCAGGATCTTGTTGGAGACCATGTAGCGCCGGTGAAAGCCTTCCATGCGCGCGATATGCGGCATCAGGTCGGTGACCGGGCGCTGCGCTTGGGCTCCGGTGGTGAGCGACACGCCCAGGTCGCCCGTGAAAAGGATGCGGCTGACGGGGTCGTAGAAGTGGAAATTGCCCTCGGCATGCAGGAAATGGGCCGGCAGCAGCAGCAGTTCGCTGTTGCCCAGCGGCAGCCGGCCGCCGGCATCGGGCACGCCGATGACGCGGTTCTCCGTCTTGCCCACTTTGGTGAAGTGCGGTGCGAAGCGCTCCCAGATGCGCGAGATGACGAGCTGGGCCTGGGTGGAAGTCATCCAGCGGTCCAGCGAGGCGATGATGTCCGGGTCCGCGTGCGAGGCGATCAGGTAGGCGAGCTTTTGCGGCGGAAAGTGGCGCGACATGCCCATGAACAGCTCGTTGAACGCGAGGTTGCCGCCCGGGTCGATGATGGCGCCCATGCCATGGTCCACGATCAGGAACTGGTTGGCCTGGATGGCCTGACCGTCTTCCTCGATCAGGTCGGTGAACATCAGGCAGATGTGGTGCTTATCGCGGTAGAGCTCTATGGGCATGGCGGGTTTGCCAAAGGACAAGATGCCCGCACTCTAGGGGGCAAACCCGCAGACGGCATTGACCTGCATCAACCGGCGCACACCGCGCCGGCGGCAGCCGCGATCAGGGCTTGGCCGGGGCGTCGGCATCGGCCGGCATATCTGCCGGTGTATCGTCCTGGGGCATCTGCCGGGTCGCGGGGGCAGGCTTGCGGGAGATGCCGAGCGACTCGGGCAGCGTTGCACGGTCGCGGGCCGCCGGATCGGTGGGCAGGAACAGCGGGCCCTTCTGCCCGCAGCCGGCCAGCAGGGCCAGGGACGCCGCACAGGCCGCAAGGGCAATGCTCCTGACTAGAATTTGAGGGGCTTTCAACATGTGCGAATTGTAATGACTGACCTTGAATACCTGGACCGCGCGGAGCAGCTGCTTTTGGCTGTGGAGCAATGCTGCGACCGCATCAACGACGAAACCGATGCCGACATCGATGCCCAGCGCGTGGGCGGCATGGTGACCCTGGTGTTTGGCAACCGCAGCCAGATTGTGATCAATCAGCAAAAGCCTTTGCACGAGATCTGGCTGGCGGCCCGGGCCGGCGGCTTCCATTACCGTTTCGATGCCGCGCAGAATGCCTGGGTGGACACCAAGGGCGCCGGCGAGTTCTTTGCCAACCTGAGCAGCTATGCCACGGAGCAATCCGGCCTGAAGCTCGAATTCAAGGCGCTCTGACTCCGCTGCCGCAGCCGTGGGCGGCGTGGGAGTCTGGCCGGAAAATGAAAAAGCCTGCTCGCAGGGAGCAGGCTTTCTTGCATCTGGCTGTCCGTGATCAGTTGCGGAACAGGTCCAGGATGCGGCTGCGTTCCTCGGCCGGCGGCGGCGGAGTGGCTCCGGCGGCCGCATTGGTGTCGCTGCCTTCCATGCCCAGGCTGGTGACGCCGCCGTTGCGGGCATTTTCCTCGTAGTACCAATCGCCGCCCATGCTGACCACGCCGGGCGGAACGGGCATCTCGGCCACCGGCACGCCCTTGAGCGCATGCTGCATGAAGCTGATCCAGATCGGCAGGCTCAGGCCGCCGCCGGTTTCGCGCGAGCCCAGGTTGCGCGGCGTGTCGTAGCCGATCCAGGATACGGCCGCCAGCGTGGGCTGGAAGCCGGCAAACCAGGCATCCACGGAGTCATTGGTCGTGCCCGTCTTGCCGTAGAGGTCGGGACGCTTGAGCGTGGCCTGGGCGCGCGCCGCGGTGCCCACGCGGGCCACGTCGTTGAGCAGCGTGTCCATGACGAAGGCGTTGCGCGCCGGGATGGCCTGGGGCAGGTCATTGACCGGCGGGGGCGTGAACTCGGAAAGAATGCGCCCCTTGTGGTCCACGACCTTGGCGATGAGCCAGGGGTTGACGCGGTGGCCGCCATTGGCGAATACCGAGTAGCCGGCGGCCATCTGCAAGGGCGTCACGGAGCCGGCGCCCAGGGCCATGGTCAGATAGGCCGGCTGCTTGGAGGCCTCGAAGCCGAAGCGCGTGGCCCATTCCTGTCCCTGCTTGGGCCCGACGGCCTGCAGCAGGCGGATGGAGATCATGTTCTTGGACTTGTTCAGGCCCGTGCGCATGGTCATGGGGCCGTCATAGCGGCCGTCGTAGTTCTTGGGCTCCCAGGGCTGGCCCCCTGTGACCGACGAGCCGAAGAAGATTGGCGCGTCGTTGATCATGGTGGCCGGCGAGAAGCCCTTTTCCAGCGCTGCCGAGTAGATGAACGGCTTGAAGCTGGAGCCCGGCTGGCGCCAGGCCTGGGTGACGTGGTTGAACTTGTTCTTTTCGAAGTCGAAGCCGCCGACCAGCGCACGGATGGCACCGGTCTGCGGCACCATTGCGACGAAGGCGCCTTCCACCTCGGGCAGCTGGGTGATCTCCCATGTGCCCTTGGGCGTCTTGACCGCACGGATGATGGCGCCGGGGCGGATCTTGATGTTGGGCGGGGCCTTGGGGCTCAGGCCCGACTCGGCCGGCTTGAGGCCTTCGCCCGTGATCTCGAAATGTTCGCCGTCGGCGCGCGCGGCGATGATCCTGCGGGGCGAGGCATCGAGCACCACGGCCGCGATCACGTCCCCGTTGTCGGGGTGGTTGGCCAGCGCATCGTCGATGGCGTCTTCGAGTTCCTGCGGGTTGGTGGGCAGGGCGATGAACTTTTCCGGGCCGCGGTACTTCTGGCGGCGCTCGTAATTCATGATGCCGCTGCGCAGCGCGTTGTAGGCGGCTTCCTGTTCGCCGGCATTGAGCGTGGTGTAGACGTTCAGGCCGCGCGTATAGGCTTCGTTGCCGTACTGGGCAAAGATCAACTGGCGCGCCATTTCGGCCACGTATTCGGCATGCACGCGGGTGCTGTTGCTGGCGGTGCGGATCTTGAGCGGCTCTTCACGCGCCTGCCTGGCCTGCTCGGCCGTGATGAAGCCGTTTTCCTCCATGCGGTCGATGATGTAGAGCTGGCGCACGCGCGCGCGCTTGGGATTGCTGATCGGGTTGTAGGCCGAAGGGGCCTTGGGCAGGCCGGCCAGCATGGCGGCCTCGGCCACCGTGATGTCCTTGAGCGGGTGGCCGAAGTAGGCTTCGCAGGCCGCGGCAAAGCCATAGGCGCGGTTGCCCAGGTAGATCTGGTTCATGTAGATCTCGAGGATCTGGTTCTTGGTCAGCAGGTGCTCGAGCTTGAACGTCAGCAGAATCTCGTAGATCTTGCGCGTGAAGGTCTTTTCGGAAGACAGGTACACATTGCGCGCCACCTGCATGGTGATGGTCGAGGCTCCCTGGCTCTTGACCCGGCCCAGGTTGGCAATGGCCGCACGCAGCATGCCCTTGTAGTCCACGCCGCCATGCTCGAAGAAGCGGGTGTCCTCGATGGCCAGCACCGCGTTGGTCATGACCTTGGGAATGTCCTGGATCGGTGTCAGCGTGCGGCGCTCTTCCCCGAATTCGCCCAGCAGCGCGCCTTCGCTCGAGTAGATGCGCAGCGGCAGCTTGGGCCGGTAGTCTGCGAGTTCGGACACATCGGGCAGATTGGGATAGGCCATGGCCAGGGCGACAGCCACCGTGAGCACCAGGGCCAGGGCTGCGGCAACGGCAATGCCGGCCAGCCAGAGGATGGCGCGGGGAAACCAGTGCATACGCTTCTTGGAGGTGGGCTGAGGCCTGGAGGCCTGGGGAGCGGAGTTGTCTGATGGCGGCATTTCGCAGTCTGTACAAGGGGTGTCGCATTATAGAAATGCGCCCTTTTCGATGCGTGCGCTGGGTTGACTGGCAGCTCCGGCATCTACGGGAAAGCTGGCCATCCTAGGCCGAACCCTATGCAATGCATGCAAAAGTGACATTTCAGTTGTTGCATTTGACAGGGCGCAAGACTGTCTTTTTTTGACCACGGAACCGTAAAAACGCCCTTTATTCAATGCATTGACGCCTATGGCTTGCTGATAGCATGCTGCCCTAGTGTGAGGTTTTGTTTCTATATTTACAAGTAAAAAGAGGGGGGAGCATCTCTATGGATGTGAGCTCTTTGTTCAGTCGCCAGCCGGCCCCGCTGCTTGGCATCGACATCAGTTCCTCCAGCGTGAAGCTGGTGGAGCTGGCCAAGAACAAATCCGGTGAGGTGCAGCTGGAGCGCTGCGCCATCGAGCCTTTGGAAAAAGGCTGGATCACCGATGGCAATATCGAGAAATTCGACGAAGTGGCCGAAGCCGTGCGCCGGGTGGTCAAGAAAAGCGGCACGCGAACCAAGAATGTGGCCATGGCGCTGCCTGCGTCGGCCGTGATCACCAAGAAGATCGCGCTTCCCTCTGGAATGACCGAGCAGGAGCTGGAAGTCCAGGTGGAATCGGAGGCCAACCAGTACATTCCGTTCTCGCTGGACGAGGTCAGCCTGGATTTCTGTGTCATCGGCCCTTCCACCAGTTCGCCCGGCGATGTGGATGTGCTGATCGCGGCTTCGCGCCGGGAAAAGGTGCAGGATCGCCAGGGCCTGGCGGAAGCCGCGGGGCTCAAGCCCGTGGTGATCGATATCGAGCCCCATGCATCGCGCATGGCCGCGTCGCGCCTGATCCGGCGCCTGCCCGGGGAAGGTCGGGATGCGGTGGTGGCGCTGTTCGAAGTCGGCGCCATGACCACCAGCATGCAGGTGATGCGCAATGACGAGGTGCTGTACGACCGCGACCAGGCGTTCGGCGGCGCCCAGCTGACGCAGCTGATTGCTCGGCAATACGGCTTTTCCTCCGAGGAGGCCGAAGCCAAGAAACGCAGCGGCGACCTGCCGGACGACTACCCTTCCGCCGTACTCAAGCCTTTCGTGCAGAGCCTGACGCAGGAAGTGGCGCGCGCATTGCAGTTCTTCTTCACGAGCACGCCATACAACCGTGTCGATCACATTCTGATGGCGGGAGGCTCGGCCTCCCTGCCGGGACTTGTCGAAGCGGTGAGCCAGCAGTCTGGATTTGCCTGCAGCCTGGTCAATCCTTTTGACGGCATGGAGATCGGCAGCGGCGTGCGCCTGAAGAAGATGGCGCGCGAAGCGCCGTCCTATCTCACCTCCTGCGGCCTGGCGATGCGGAGGTTCGTGGCGTGATCCTGATCAATCTATTGCCTCACCGGGAGGCTGCGAAAAAGCGCCGCAAGGAAGCTTTTCACATCAACCTGTTCCTGTCCGCGCTGGCCGGCCTGCTGATTGCAGCGCTGGTCTACTGGTATTTCCAGACCATGATCGAAAACCAGCAGGCCCGCAACGAGGTGCTGCGCTCCGAGATCAAGGTGCTGGAAGCGCAGATCAAGGAGATTGCCGGCCTGGAAGGGGAAATTGCTGCGCTGCGGGCCAGGCAGAAGGCCGTGGAGGACCTGCAGTCGGACCGCAATCTGCCGGTCCACATGCTCAACGAACTGGTCAAGCAGCTGCCCGACGGCGTCTACATCACCAGCATCAAGCAGGAGGGGCTGGTGGTCACCATGCAGGGCACGGCCCAGTCCAACGAGCGGATTTCGGAAGTGCTGCGCAATCTGTCCGAAGGAACGCCCTGGTTCTCCAAGCCGGAGCTTCAGGAAATCGTGGCCAAGACCGTGGACGTGACGGCCAAGGAAAAGCGCAGGGCGGCGGCATTCACCTTGCGCGTCAATCTGACGCGCGCCAGCGATGCAGAGAAAAACCTGGCAGCGGCCAACTCTTCCGTGAAGGCGAAATGATGGCCAAGAAGAAGTCATTGAACCTTGATTTCTCTGCGCTGCAGGAAAAGATGCAGCGCCAGTTCAGGAACCTCGATCCGAATGATCCGTCGGTCTGGCCTGCGCTGCCCAAGTCGCTGCTCTATATCGCCGTGGCGGTCGCCGTGGCGGCGCTGCTGTGGTTTGCGCTGCTCAAGGACTATCAGGAAGAGCTGGAACAGGAGCAGAACACCGAGGTGAGCCTGCGCCAGGATTTCCAGACCAAGCTGACCAAGGCGGTGAGCCTGGACGCCCTGAAAAAGCAGCGCGAGCAGGTGGAGCAGTATGTGACTCAGCTGGAAAAGCAGCTGCCCAGCAAGGCCGAGATGGCCGCGCTGCTGTCCGATATCAATCAGGCCGGCCTGGGTCGCAGCCTGCAGTTCGAGGTATTCCGCCCGGGCTCGATGGTGACCAAGGAGTATTACGCCGAGCTGCCGATCGCCTTGAAGGTGACGGGCCGCTACCACGATATCGGCGCCTTCGCGTCCGATGTGGCGTTCCTCTCCCGGATCGTGACCTTGAACAATGTGTCCATCGTGCCCAGCGCCAAGGACGGCGACATCCTGACCATGGATGCCACTGCCCGCACATTCCGCTACCTGGATGCGGATGAAATACAGGCGCAGCGTGCGGCGGCAGCCGGAAAGGGCAAGAAATGAAGCGATTGCCTTTTGCGTGGGTGACGGCAATGGCGGGCTGCCTGCTGCTGGCAGGCTGCCTTTCCTCGGAAGAGGATGAGCTGCGCTCCTGGATGGCGCAGGAACGGGCCAATGCCAAGCCCCGGGTCACGCCGCTGGAGGAGCCCAAGCCCTTCAAGCCCCAGGCCTATACCGAAGGCGCAGGCATGGATCCGTTCAATCCGCTCAAGCTGCTGCAGGTGCTCAGGCGCGAATCGGCGCAGTCCAGCGCCAACACCAGCCTGATCGCGCCGGAGCTCAACCGCCGCAAGGAGCCTCTGGAGGCGGAGCCGCTGGATGCGATGACGATGGTGGGCAGCCTGGACAAGAAAGGCGTCCCCACGGCCCTGATCAAGGTGGGAAATCTGCTGTACCAGGTCCGCACGGGCAATTACCTGGGGCAGAACTACGGAAAAATCGTCCGGATCTCCGAAAACTCCGTCCAGCTGAGGGAAATCGTGCAGGACGGCGGGGGGGACTGGATTGAAAGAACAAGTACTTTGGAGTTGCAGGAGGGAAAGAAATGATGGGTGCAAACCATGGCATTCTTGCCAGGGCCCGCTGGGGCCTGGCCCTCGGCGGCTTGTTGCTGAGTTCGCTGGCCTGGGCGCAGGCCCGCATTGAATCGGTGTCGGGCTCCCTGCAATCGGGAACCGAGGTCATTCGTGTCGATTTTTCCGAGCCTCTGGCTGCAGACCCCACGGGATTTGTCGTCCAGTCGCCGGCCCGCATCGCACTGGATTTTCCCGGTGTCACGAACGGCACCGGCAAATCCGTGGTCGACTTCAACCACGGCAATCTGCGTTCCGCGAATATCGTGGAAGCCTCGGGGCGCTCGCGCATTGTCCTGAACCTCAAAACTGCAGCCACCTACCGGACCGAGCGGCAGGGCAAGGCCCTGCTGATACTGCTGGATCCAGCCACCGCGGCGGCTCCATCCGGCAATGCGGCGGCATCCAAGATCTTTGAAAGCAAATCCGCATCCAGCGATGTGGCTCCGATCCGTGACGTGGACTTCCGCCGCGGCAGCGACGGTTCGGGCCGAGTCGTCATCGGACTGAGCAACAGCCAAGTGGGCGTCGATCTGCGCCAGGAGGGCAAGGGACTGGTCGTGGACTTCCTGCGCAGCTCCCTCCCGGAGAACCTGCGCCGAAAGCTGGATGTGGCCGATTTCGGCACGCCGGTACAGGCCATTTCGACGACCCAGCAGGGCGACCGTGTGCGCATGCGCGTGGATGCCGTCGGGGACTGGGAACACAGCGCCTACCAGAGCGACAACCAGTTCGTGCTCGAGATCCGCCAGAAGAAGGTGGACACCAGCAAGCTGACCCAGGGGCCCGGATACAGCGGCGAAAAGCTTTCGCTGAATTTCCAGAATATCGAGGTCCGCGCCCTGCTGCAGGTGATTGCGGATTTCACCAACTTCAATATCGTCACTTCCGACACGGTCACGGGGGCGTTGACGCTGCGGCTCAAGGATGTGCCCTGGGACCAGGCGCTGCAGATCATCATGGATGCCAAGGGCCTGGGAATGCGCAAGTCGGGCTCCGTGCTGTGGATTGCGCCCAAGGATGAAATCGATGCCCGCACCAAGCGCGACTATGAAGCGGCGATGGAAATCCAGAAGCTGGAGCCTTTGCGCACCCAGGGTTTCCAGCTGAACTATGCCAAGGCCGCCGATATCCTGCAGCAGCTCACCACTTCGAGCGGCGGCGGGAGCGGTACGGCAGGGCAGAGTGCTCGCTTTCTCTCCCAGCGCGGGTCGGCCATTGCCGAACCCCGCACGAACCAGCTGTTCGTCACCGATACGGGCACCAAGCTGGAGGAGCTGAAAGCCTTGCTGGCGACGCTGGATGTGCCGGTGCGCCAGGTGATGATCGAGGCGCGCATCGTGGAAGCCCGCGATACCTTTGGCCGCTCCCTGGGCGTGAAGTTCGGCGGAGGCGCATTGGGCAGCAACCGTGCGCTTTCCACCGGCATTGCCAACCAGGGCGCATCCTCGATTTCCACCGATACCTCGGGCAAGCTGACGACCGATTTCTCCAAGAACTTCGTCAACCTGCCGGCCAGCGTCTCCGGTGTGAACTCGGTGGGGCAGGTGGCTTTCAGCGTGTTCAACAGCTCGATGACGCGCTTTCTTTCGCTGGAGCTGTCTGCCATGGAAGCGGATGGCGATGGCAAGATCATCTCCAACCCGCGCCTGGTCACGGCCGACCAGAACAAGGCCCTGATCGAACAGGGTACGGAGTACCCCTATTCGGTGACGGCTCCCAACGGTGCCACCACGATCTCCTTCAAGAAGGCCGTGCTCAAGCTTGAAGTGACGCCGCAGATCACGCCCGAGGGCGACATCATTCTCGACCTGGACGTGAACAAGGACAGCCGGGGCGAGACCACGACCCAGGGTGTGGCCATCGATACCAAGCACATCAAGACCCAGGTGCTGGTCGAGAACGGCGGCACCGTGGTGATCGGCGGCATCTTCGAGATGGAAGAAACCAACCAGGTCAACAAGGTGCCCATGCTGGGCGACATTCCCGTGCTGGGCCATCTGTTCAAGAACAACACCAAGGCGTCCACCAAGCGCGAAATGCTGGTGTTCATCACGCCGAAAATGCTCAACCAGCTGCGTACGGCCAACAACTGACATCGTTTCTTTCATGGCGGTAGGGTCTGCATGAACTTCATGCAGACCCTTTTTGCATCTGCAACGTGAGAAGATTGGCGTTCTTTGGCGAGACGGGCGGCAGCTGCAAGGTTTGGGCGATGACACAGGTGTTTGAGAAACATATTTCCCTGGTGGGGCTTCCGGGTTCGGGCAAGACCACGATCGGGCGTTATCTGGCAAGGCGCTGGTCGATGGGCTATGTCGACGTGGACGTCGCCATCGAGGAACAGATCGGCTGCGCCATTCGCGATTTCTTTGCCACCGAGGGCGAGGAACGCTTTCGCGAAGTGGAAGCGGAAGTGCTGGCCCGCCTGCTGGCGCGGCCCGAGAAGACGGTGGTGGCGACAGGCGGCGGCGCGGTGCTCAAGCCTGCCAACCGGGAGCGGTTGCGCGCCCATTCCACGGTGGTCTACCTGAGCGCCTCTCCGCACGAGATCGCGCGGCGGCTGCAGCGCGACACGCAACGGCCCTTGCTGCAGGTGGGCAATCCGCTGCAGCGCCTGCTGGACCTGCATGTCCAGCGCGACCCCTTGTACCGGGAGGTGGCCGACTTCGTGGTGGCAGGCAACGGCCTGTCTGCCACCCAGGTGGCGCAGAGGGTCGCCATGCAGGTGGAACTCACTCCCCCCTGAGCCGCTGCGCGGCTTCTCTGAGGGGCGACGTATAACGGGACGACGTCCTCGCCGCGAGGTGTCCCTGGTTTGGGCGGTGCCAGTCGGTGCGCAGCGCCTTGAATGAACGGTAGATAAGGATGACGTGATGGAAACGGTACGGATTGACCTGGGTGAGCGCAGCTACCCCATCTTGATAGCGCAGGACCTGCTGGAACAGGGCGCGACCTGGCAGCACCTGCCCAAGGCCGCGGCGGCCCTGATCGTGACCAATGACGTGGTGGCTCCCCTGTACCTGGAAAAGCTGCGCAGGACGCTGAGCTTGCGGTATGCGCAGGTCCATGCGGTCGTCCTGCCCGACGGCGAGGCGCACAAGGACTGGCAGACGCTGAACCTGATCTTCGACGGACTGCTGGCCCATGGCTGCGACCGCAAGACCGTGCTGTTTGCGCTGGGCGGCGGCGTGATCGGCGACATGACGGGCTTTGCCGCGGCCAGCTACATGCGCGGCGTGCCCTTTGTCCAGGTGCCGACCACCTTGCTGTCCCAGGTGGACTCTTCGGTGGGCGGCAAGACAGCCATCAACCACCCGCTGGGCAAGAACATGATCGGCGCCTTCTACCAGCCCCAGCTGGTGGTGTGCGATCTGGCGACGCTGGATACGCTGCCCGCGCGCGAGCTCAGCGCGGGCCTGGCCGAGGTCATCAAGTACGGACCGATTGCCGACATGCAATTCTTCTCCTGGCTGGAGCAGAACGTCGATGCGCTGCGCCGGCGCGACCGGGCGGCCCTGGCCCATGCCGTCAAGCGCAGCGTGGAAATCAAGGCATGGGTGGTGGGCCAGGATGAAAAGGAGGCGGGCCTGCGCGCCGTGCTCAATTTCGGCCATACCTTCGGCCATGCCATGGAGGCCGGCATGGGCTACGGCCACTGGCTGCACGGCGAAGGCGTGGCCGCGGGCATGGTGATGGCGGCGGAGCTGTCCAGGCGCCTGGGCCTGGTCGATGAAGCCTTTGCCGCCCGCCTGCGCATGCTGATCGAACGTGCCGGCCTGCCCGTGCGCGGCGCCGTGATCGATGCAAATGACAATGCCGGCCGCTATCTGGAGCTGATGCGCGTGGACAAGAAGTCCGAGGCCGGTGAGATCCGCTTCGTGCTGATCGACGGCCCCGGCAAGGCCGTGGTGCGAGCGGCCCCCGATGCGCTGGTGCGCGAAGTCATCGACGCCTGCTGCGCCTGATGCCGGATTGAGCTGTTAGAGTCGTTCCATCGATTTGTCGAGGGGACTGAATGCAGACTCTGGCCTCCTACGCCTGCGTTCCGGCACAGAGCCGGGGGCGCAGGTTTCCCGAAGCGGCGGCGCCCACGCGCAGCGATTTCCAGAGGGACCGCGACCGCATCGTGCATTCCTCGGCGTTCCGGCGCCTGGTCTACAAGACCCAGGTGTTCGTGAACCATGAGGGCGACCTGTTCCGCACGCGGCTCACGCACTCGCTGGAAGTGGCGCAACTGGGGCGCTCCATCGCGCGCTCGCTCGGACTGGAGGAGGATCTGGTGGAGGCCATCTGCCTGGCCCACGACCTGGGCCACACGCCGTTCGGCCATGCGGGACAGGATGCGCTCAACGAATGCATGAAGCCGCACGGCGGCTTCGAGCACAACCTGCAGAGCCTGCGCGTGGTCGACCGGCTGGAGGAGCGCTATCCGCAGTTCGACGGGCTGAATCTCACGTTCGAGACCCGCGAGGGCATTCTCAAGCATTGCTCCCCGGCCAACGCGCGTCTGATCGAGGCGCGCGAGCCCGAGGGCGTGGCCCGGCGCTTTCTCGACGGCACCCAGCCCTCGCTGGAAGCCCAGCTGTGCAACCTGGCCGATGCGATCGCCTACAACGCCCATGACGTGGACGACGGCGTGCGTTCGGGCCTGATCACCATGGGCCAGCTCTGCGAGGCCGTGCCCCTGTTTGCACGCTACCACGATGCCACCCTGGCGGATTATCCCGGACTGATGCAGCCGCACGCCGACCGGCGCCTGCTCTATGAAAGCATACGCCGCATGCTCAGCGACCAGGTCTACGACGTGATCGACACCTCGCGCGCGCAACTGGCTGCCGCGGCCGTGCGGAGCGTGGCCGATGTGCGCGGCTGCGGGCGGGTGCTCATCGGCTTCAGCGAGGAAATGAGGGCCGGCTCCCAGCAGCTCAAGCAGTTCCTGTTCCGCCATCTCTACCGCCACCCCCAGGTCATGCAGACCATGGACCTGGCGCAGCAGGTGGTGAGCGAGCTGTTCGCGGCCTACATGGTCGAGCCGGAGTGCATGAAGCCGCGCTTTGTGCAGCGCGCGCTGCAGGCCGACGGCCTGAGCGCCCGGGCGCGCGTGGTGGCCGACTTCATCGCCGGCATGACGGACCGCTATGCGGCGCGCGAGCACGAGCGCATCACGGGTCTGCGCCTGCTGGGCAATGCCTGAACGGACCGTCCGTGGATATGGCGCGGGGCGAGCGCCGGGCGGCCTGCATCGCTAGAATAGGCGCCCTGTGTACCCGAGCCGGACTTTTCCCGCCCAGTGCGCAACCTCTGGGGGATAAGACCTGGTCTTAGCCCCCGTTTGTATTTTGGAGGCCATGCCATGACTGAACCCACTACCGCCGCTGCCGACCAGGATTTCCCGCCCGATGTCGTGATCGCAGATACGGTGCGCTGGCTGGAAAAAGCCGTGATCGGCCTGAACCTGTGCCCCTTTGCCAAGGGCGTGCACACCAAGGGCCAGATCCACTATGTGGTCAGCGAGGCCACCGACGCCGAAGGCGTGGCCGAGGACCTGCACCGCGAGCTGGAGGCCCTGGCCGAGGCCAACCCCGAAAAGCGCGACACCACGCTGCTGATCCTGCCGCAGGCGCTGCTGGACTTCCTGGACTTCAACGATTTCCTCGAAATCGCCGATGCCATGGTCGAGGAGCTGGACCTGGGCGGCATTCTGCAGGTGGCGTCCTTTCATCCGCAGTTCCAGTTCGAAGGCACGGAAGTGGACGACGTGACCAACTGCACCAACCGTTCGCCCTATCCCACGCTGCACCTGCTGCGCGAGGACAGCATCGACAAGGCCGTGGAAGCCTTCCCCGAGGCCGAGACCATCTACGAGCGCAACATGGAGGTGCTCGAGAAGATCGGCATCGAAGGCTGGCTGGACCTGGACGTGGGCCCGCGCTGCCCCGTCACCGGCCACGGCGCAGCGAAGGGCGTCTGATGGCCAAGGTGGAAAAGAGGCCGGCCGGCAAGCCGGCGGCCCAGGACGTTGCCGCGCAGCTGGAGCTCAAGCCCGGCCAGAGCATCGAGCTGCTCAAGGCGCTGCACATCCTCACGCGCGACGGCAAGCTCAACCAGGATTCGCGCCGCAAGCTCAAGCAGGTCTACCACCTCTACCAGTTCATCGCGCCCATTCTGCAGGAGCTTTCGGAGGGCGGGCATGCCGTCACGCTGGCCGACCATGGCGCGGGCAAATCCTATCTGGGCTTCATCCTCTACGACCTGTTCTTCAAGGACCTGGGGCGCGGCCGCATCTACGGCATAGAAACGCGTGCGCCGCTGGTGGAAAGCTCGCAGCAGCTGGCGGCCGGCCTGGGGTTCGACCGCATGGAGTTCCTCAACATGTCGGTGGCCGAATCCGCGCGCGCCGATTTCATGCCTGCGCAGTTCGACGTGGTCACCGCCCTGCATGCCTGCGACACGGCGACCGACGACGCCATTGCCTTCGGGCTCGAGAAAAAGGCGAAGGCCATGGTGCTGGTGCCTTGCTGCCAGGCCGAGGTGGCGGCCTGCCTGCGCCAGACCAAGGCGCTGAGCCTGTCGCGCACGCCGCTGGCCGAGCTGTGGCGCCATCCCATCCACACGCGCGAGATGGGCAGCCAGATCACCAACGTGCTGCGCTGCCTGTACCTGGAGGCCTGCGGCTACCAGGTCACGGTGACGGAGCTGGTGGGCTGGGAGCACAGCATGAAGAACGAGCTCATCGTGGCCCGCTACACCGGCCACAGAAAGCGCAGCGCGGCCGAGCGGCTGCGCCAGTTGCTGGCGGAGTTCGGCATCGAATCGCTGCAGGCCAGCCGCTTTGCCATGCTGCCTGCCGAAGCTGCAAAAACATGAGCGGCTGGCGCAGGGTAATCAATGGGTTCATGATTTTTTAGTATTGAGATTCTTTTTTAGCCTGCGCCAAATGCTCTGCATTGCATAGCAAAGCCCTGCTGCAAACGATGGCGGCAGGGCTTTTTTCATCGCCGCCCCAAGATGAAAACGCCCTCCCGAAGGGGCAGCGCCCCCCGCGAAGCGGGGAGCGCGGGGCGCCTTTTTTCATGGCGTTGCCGCCGCGATCTGTCATCGGATCGTCATCGCGCTGACACGTCGCTTCCCTACAGTGCGCCCATTCATTCACGGAGGCGCACTGCATATGGGATGCGGCTGGCCTTCGATTGACGAGGGAGTCCGCATGAAGCAGAAATTGTTGTGCAGTGCACTGGCCGGCGCGTCGCTGTTGCTCAGCGCCTGCGGTGGCAGCGACGGTCCGGCACCGGGCCCGGCGCCGCAGCCGGTGGCCAGCAAGAACGTGTTGTTCTTCCTGGGCGACGGCATGGGCATCACCACGATGACTGCGGCACGCATCTACAGCGTGGGCGAAAGCGGCGATCTGACCATGGACCAGCTGCCCGAGACGGCCTTTGTGCATACCTTCTCCAACGATGCCCAGGTGACCGACAGCGCGCCTTCGATGGCCGCCTACATGACCGGCGTGAAGATGAACAACGAAGTCATCTCCATGACGGCAGCCACCAAGGCCACGGATGCCGACGGCAAGCCCTACCAGGTCAACTACGACAGCACCTGCCCGTCTTCCAACGGCGAAGCCGTGCCCACGCTGCTGGAGCAGATGAAGGCGGCCGGCTACGGCACGGGCGTGGTTTCCACCGCGCGCATCACGCATGCCACGCCGGCCGCGACCTATGCACACGTCTGCCACCGCGACGCCGAGAACACCATTGCCGCGGCCCTGGTGCCGGGCGGCTCCGGCTACAACGCCAAGCTCGGCGACGGCGTGGACGTGGTCTTCGGCGGCGGCGCCAGCTATTTCACGCCCAAGGAAGACGGCGGCCGCCGCAACGACAAGCGCAACCTGATCGCCGAATTCAAGGCGCAGAAATACGGCTTTGCCGCGAACAAGGCCGAATTCGACAAGCTGCCCGTGGACGGCAGCACCAAGATCGCCGGCCTGTTCACCAAGGACCACATGTCCTATGACCTGGACCGCGACGCGTCCAAGGAACCCAGCCTGGCCGAGATGACCGGCAAGGCCATCGATGCGCTGGCCGCGAGGAAAAAGGGCTTTTTCCTGATGGTGGAGGGCGGGCGCATCGACCATGCGCTGCACGCCACCAATGCCCGCCGCGCGCTGCAGGACACCGTGGCCTTCGACAATGCCATCCGCACGGCGCTGGACAAGATGCAGAAGGTCGATCCGGGCCTGAAGAACACGCTGATCGTCGTTACCGCCGACCACGACCATACGCTGAACCTCAACGGCTACGCCAAGATCACCGGCAAGACCGAACCCGGCAAGCCCGGCATCCTGGGCCTGGTCAACGACTATGTGACGGGCCAGCCTTCCAAGGATGTGGACGGCAACCCCTACACCATCATCGGCTTCGGCAACGGCCCCGGCCGCAAGGATGTGCGCGGACCCATCGACAGCGCTTCGCTGGAGAGCCCCGATTACCTGCAGGAGGCCGTGGTGCCCCTGGCTTCCGAGACCCATGGCGGTGCCGACGTGTTCCTGGGTGCCCAGGGCCTGGGGGCCGAGAACTTCTCCGGCGTGATCGACAACACCGACGTGTTCCGCCTCATCAAGAAGAGCATCGGCCTGTGATGCCGCGCCTTGTCAAGACCGCATCCAAGGAATTCCAAATGCACCCGATTTTCCGCAAGACAACTTTCGCACTGGCGGCCTTTGCATCGCTGGCCGTGCTGGCGCCGGCCGCCCATGCGGCCGGCGAGGCCAAGAACGTGATCTTCTTCCTGGGCGACGGCATGGGCCCCGTCACCGTCACGGCAGCGCGCATCTACAAGGGCGAAAAGCAGCTGGCGGCCCAGCCCGGCTCGCTCAAGAGCAGCGAATACGCCAAGCTGCAGATGCAGTCCCTGGCCTATGCCGCGCGCATCAAGACCTTCTCGCACGACGGCCAGACCACGGACAGCGCGCCTTCCATGTCGGCCTACATGACCGGCGTGAAGATGAACAACGAAGTCATCTCCATGTCGTCCGATACCTCGGCGGTCGACGGCAGCGGCAAGCAGTACATCAATGGCGAGGACACGACCTGCCCGGCCGGCAACGGCCAGCCTGCGCAGACGCTGCTGGAGCTGGCCAAGGGCCAGGGCCGTTCGGTCGGCGCCGTCTCCACGACGCGCGTCGGCCATGCCACGCCTGCCGCCACCTATGCCCATATCTGCAACCGCAACGGCTACAACACCATTGCCGAGCAGTCCGTGACCGCGGGCGTCGACGTGCTGATGGGCGGTGGCCAGCGCAACTACCTGCCCAAGGCCGTCAATCCGTCCAGCAAGCGCAGCGATACGCGCAATCTGGTGGCGGAAATGCAGGCCAAGGGCTATGCCTATGTGGATACCGGCAGCAAGCTGGCCGCATTGGACGCGACCAAGGTCGACAAGCTGCTGGGCCTGTTCACGCAGAGCGAAATGTCCTATGAGCTGGACCGCGTCAAGCAGGGCAAGGACGAGCCCAGCCTGGCCGACATGACGACCAAGGCGCTGGATGTGGTGAGCCGCAACAGCAAGGGCTTTTTCCTGATGGTCGAGGGCGGCCGCATCGACCACGCCCTGCACGGCACCAATGCCAAGCGCGCGCTCGAAGACACGCTGGCCTTCGACAAGGCCATCGAGACCGCCATGGCCTATATGGAGAAAAAGGACCCGGGCCTGAAGAACACGCTGATCGTGGTCACGGCCGACCACGACCACAACATGGTGTTCAACGGCTACTCCAAGCTGGGCAATCCCATCCTGGGCAAGGTGGCCGACTACCAGAGCGGCCGGATGGCCAAGGCCGGCGACGGCAAGCCCTATACCACGCTGGTCTTCGGCAACGGCGGGCGTCCCAACGCCTCGGCATCCAGCCAGGTCAATGCCGAGGACGGCAACAAGCCCTGGATCGCACCGGCCCGTGGCGCCTCGCGCGACGACCTGACGGCTGTGGACACCACCGATGACAACTTCCTGCAGGAAGTGGGCATCAACCTGGGCACGCCCGGCTCCGAAACCCATGGCGGCGGCGACGTGATGCTGTTCGCCGGCGGCGCGGGCGCCAGGATCTTCAAGGGCACCATGGACAACACCAAGGTGTTCAGCAAGGTCAGGGAAGCCGCGGGCCTGTAATTTTCTTCTTCCTTCGCAACCGGAGCCGTGGCGCTTGCGCCCGGCACCGGTTTTTTCGCATCTGCCAGGCCTTTGATTGGCCACCCGTGACTTGCCCTCCATGACTTCTTCGGTATTCCCCCTCCGTCCCCTCTCCGCTGGCTGGATCGCCGTAGCCTGGCTCGCCAGCGCCATGGCAGGCTTGCCTGCCGCAGCGCAGCCCGCGGGCTCGGCGGCTGCCTCGGCTGTCCCGGCCGCCACCTCCTCCAAGGCCGCGGACGCTGCGGCGCGCACCACGGCCGCAGTGCAGGCCACGCCGGACGCCGACCTGCGCATCACCTACGAGGCCATGAGCGTGGGCAGCGACGGCGTGCAGCGCAGCAGCGTTTATAGCAATAGGGTCTACCGCCGCAAGGGCCAGCTGTGGATAGAGCGCGAACTGCCGGCCGCGCTGCGCCAGAGCCAGGCCCACGGCCACGAGCATGCGCACGGTCCGCATGCCGGCCATGCGCATGACGAGGCGCGTGCCGCGCCGCTGTCGCTGCGCCGCGCCGAGGACGGCAAGGTCTCGGTGGAGGTGGTGCTGGCCAAGCTGCGCCGCGTGATCTCGGTGGACGAGGCGCATCACGGCAACGTGGGCTATGGCGGCTCGTTCGAGAACGCATACTGGATCGTGCCGCCCGCGGCGCTGCAGGGCATGGAGCGCGTGGGCAAGCCCCAGGGCGGCGTGCAGCGCTACAAGAGCGTGGCCGGCGAGCAGACCACGGTGGTTGACTGGGACCTCGCCAACCAGTTCGCGCGCCGCGTGGAGCGTGGCGATGCCCATGGCATCGAACGCATCGTGGTCACGGCCACGCGCCTGCCGGGCCCGCTGGCCCAGCCCTGGAAGTCCATCGAGGGCTACGACAGGGGCGACTATTCCGATCTGCTGGACTGAGATGACCACCCCCTGAGTGGCTTCGCGCCTTCCCCCTCTCTCGCTTTGCGGGAGGGAGACGACACCTCGGTGCGCTGCGGCCCTTCCTCGGTGTCTCTGGGCTGGGCTGTGTCGACTCCTGCGAAAAGGAACTGGTGCTGCCCCAGTCGCCGACGCGCAGCAGTTCAGAGCGTCAAATCTGCGCCCCGGAGTCCTTGACCACCTTCCCCCATTTGGCCGATTCGGCCTTGATGTAGGCCGCAAAGCCGGCCTGGGTGTCGATGACGACATCGCCGCCCTGCTCGGTGATCTTCTTGACCACCGCAGGGTCCTTGAGCACCTTGACGATGGCCGCATACAGCCTGGCCTGCACGTCGGCCGGCGTCTTGGCCGGCGCCCACAGACCGAACCAGGAGGTGGCCTCGTAGCCGGGAACGCCGGCCTCGGCAATCGTTGGCACATCGGGCAGCTCGGGCGAACGCTTGGCCGTGGTGATGGCGATGGGGCGCAGCTTGCCCGAGCGCACATGCTGGATGGCCGAGGGCAGGTTGTCGAACATGATGGCGATCTGGTTGCCCAGCAGGTCGGTCATGGCGGGCGCGCTGCCCTTGTAGGGCACATGCAGCAGGTCGGTGCCTGTCATGCTGCGAAACAGCTCCCCCGAGACGTGGGGCGATGCGCCGGCGCCGGGCGAGCCATAGGTCACCTTGCCGGGATGGGCCTTGGCATAGGCGATCAGCTCCTTGACGGTCTTGAACGGCTGGCTGGGATGGGCGACCAGCAGATTGGGCACGGTGGCAACGCGCGTGAGCGGCACGAAGTCCTGCACCGGGTCATAGGGCAGCTTCTTGTACAGCGCCTGGTTGATGGCATGCGTGCCGACGGTACCCATGAACAGGGTGTAGCCGTCGGCCGGCGCCTTGGCGGCCAGCGCGGCGCCAATGTTGCCGCCCGCGCCGGGCTTGTTGTCCACCACCACGGGCTGGCCCAGCTCGGCCGTCAGGCCCTGGCTCATGATGCGCGCCAGGATGTCGGTCGTGCCGCCGGCCGAGAACGGCACGATGATGGTGATGGGCTTGTTCGGAAAGCTGCCCTGGGCCTGGGCGGGGCTGGCCAGGGCACCCAGCGCGGCCATGGAGGCGGCTGCGATGGCCTGCAGGCTGCGGCGGCGGGTGAAGGTGGGGGATGCGGGCATGGAAGTCTCCGGAGCGGCAGGCACCGCCAAGCGCAATGCCTGCCTTTTTGTTCTATGGATGGATCAGATTTTTTCGAGGACCACGGCGATGCCCTGGCCCACGCCGATGCACATGGTGCACAGCGCATAGCGGCCGCCCAGCGTGTGCAGCTGGTTCACGGCCGTGGTGGCCAGGCGCGCGCCCGAGGCGCCCAGCGGATGGCCCAGCGCGATCGCGCCGCCCCACTGGTTGACGCGGCGGTCGTCGTCGGCGATGCCGAGGTCGCGCAGCACGGCCAGGCCCTGGGCGGCGAAGGCTTCGTTCAGTTCGATCACGTCCATCTGGTCCAGGGTCAGGCCGGTCAGCTGCAGCACCTTGCGCACGGCCGGTGCGGGCCCGAAGCCCATGATGCGCGGCGCCACGCCGGCCGTGGCCATGCCGACCACGCGGGCGCGCGGCGTGAGGCCGTACTGCTGGGCGGCGGCCTCGCTGGCCAGCAGCAGGGCGCAGGCGCCGTCGTTCACGCCGCTGGCGTTGCCGGCGGTGACCGAGCCGTCAGGCCGCACCACGCCCTTGAGCTTGGCCAGCGCCTCGAGGGTGGTGGCGCGGGGATGCTCGTCCTGGCTCACGATGACGGGGTCGCCCTTCTTCTGGGCGATGGACACGGGCACGATCTCCTTGGCCAGGTAGCCGGCGGCGATGGCTGCGGCGGCCTTCTGCTGCGAGGCCAGCGCCATGCGGTCCTGGGCTTCGCGCTCGATCTTGAAGTCGTCGGCCACGTTCTCGGCGGTCTCGGGCATGGAGTCCACGCCGAACTGGGCCTTCATCAGCTTGTTGACGAAGCGCCAGCCGATGGTGGTGTCGTACACCGCGTTGCTGCGGCTGAAGGCGCTCTCGGCCTTGGGCATGACGAAGGGGGCGCGGCTCATGCTCTCCACGCCGCCGGCGATCATCAAACGGGCTTCGCCGGCCTTGATGGCGCGTGCGGCCGAGCCCACGGCATCCAGGCCCGAGCCGCACAGGCGGTTGATGGTGGCGCCGGGCACATCGATGGGCAGGCCGGCCAGCAGCGACGACATGCGCGCCACGTTGCGGTTGTCCTCGCCGGCCTGGTTGGCGCAGCCGTAGAGCACGTCGGTCACGGCAGTCCAGTCCACGTTGGGGTTGCGTTCCATCAGTGCCTTGATGGGCACGGCGCCGAGGTCGTCAGTGCGCACGCCGGCCAGAGAACCGCCGTAGCGGCCGAAGGGAGTGCGCACGGCGTCGCAGATGAAGGCTTGGGTCATGGTGTCTCCTGGAGGGTATTCAAAAAAGAGAGCTGTCAGCGCTTGATGGGTAAGCGATGGAGCGCGATTTGGTGCTTATTGCGGAGTTGCGGGCTGAATCGGCAGGCCGATCATCCGCTCCAGCTCGGCGTGCGAGAGGCCAGCCACGGTGTCGATCAGGCGCAGGCCGCCCGGCGTGCATTCCAGCGAGCACAGGTCGGTGTAGATGCGCTTGACGCAGGCCAGCCCGGTGAGCGGGTAGCTACAGGCCTGGACCACCTTGCATTCGCCGGACTTGGTCATCAGGTCCATCATCACCCAGGTCTGCTTGGCGCCCACGGCCAGGTCCATCGCGCCGCCCACGGCGGGAATGGCGCCGGGCTCGCCGGTGCTCCAGTTGGCCAGGTCGCCCGTGGCCGACACCTGGAAGGCGCCGAGCACCGAGATGTCGAGATGGCCGCCGCGCATCATCGCGAAGCTGTCGGCATGGTGGAAGTAGCAGCCGCCGGGAAGCAGGGTCACGGGCTGCTTGCCGGCATTGGTCAGGTCGTAGTCCTCCTGGCCTTCGGCGGGCGCAGGGCCCATGCCCAGGATGCCGTTTTCGCTGTGCAGAATGACTTCGCGCCCTGCGGGAATGTAGTTGGCCACCTGCGTGGGCATGCCGATGCCCAGGTTCACATAGGCGCCGTCGAAGATGTCCTGGGCCACGCGCCGGGCCAGTTCCTGCTTGCTGCGTTTCTGATAGCTGTTCACACTAGTCTTTCCTTGATTTCGACCGCCAATGAGGGCTGGTGCATGCAACTGGCGAAGCCCAAGCCGAGAGGGCCGGCAAGGGCCGCCGTCCCCCGGGGGGATGCGGCGAGCTGCTCAGGGGTGCTCATTTCTTGAAACCGCCGGCTTGGGTGGCCACGCGGGGCACCTTGACCACCTTGCTCACGTAGATGCCGGGGGTGACCACGGCTTCGGGGTCGAGCTGGCCCAGCTCCACGATCTCATGCACCGTGGCCACGGTGAATTGGGCGGCCGCGGCCATGACGGGGCCGAAGTTGCGCGCAGCCATGCGGTAGGTGAGGTTGCCCCAGCGGTCGCCTTTTTCGGCCTTGACCAGCGCCACGTCGCCATGGATCGGGTATTCCAGCACGTACTGGCGGCCGTCGATCTCGCGCGTTTCCTTGCCCTTGGCCAGTTCGGTGCCGTAGGCCGTGGGGCAGAAGAAGGCGCCGATGCCGGCGCCGGCGGCGCGCATGCGCTCGGCCAGGTTGCCCTGGGGCACGAGTTCCAGCTCGATCTTGCCGCTGCGGTACAGCTCGTCGAACACCCAGCTGTCCACCTGGCGCGGAAAGCTGCAGATGATTTTGCGCACCTGGCCGCTCTTGAGCAGGGCGGCCAGGCCGGTATCGCCGTTGCCGGCATTGTTGTTGACCACCGTGAGCTCGCGCGCGCCGTGGGCGATCAGGCCGTCGATCAGTTCCGTGGGGTTGCCGGAAGTGCCGAAGCCGCCAATCAGCACGGTGGCGCCATCCTTGATGCCCGACAGCGCCTCGGCGACCGTGTCGGCAATTTTGTCGATCATGGAATATTCCCGATAAACCGTTGTCCCGGGGGACGTCTGTTGCTAATATGTTCGTAATAAGAACATTTGTTCGCTGAAAGAATTATATGAATCCCCCCTCTGCGAAATCGACGGTAGTAACCACATCGGTGGAAACCCTTGGTGGCCGTGCCGACACCGGGCAGGCCCCGGCGCAAAAGCCCGGAGACGGCTATGTCCAGTCCTTTGCGCGGGGGCTGGCGGTCATACGCTCCTTCAGCGCCCAGGCGCCTGAACAGACGCTGAGCGCAGTGGCTGCCGCCACCGGGCTGACGCGTGCGGGTGCGCGCCGCATCCTGCTGACGCTGCAGACGCTGGGCTATGTGAAGAGCGATGGCAAGTACTACCAGCTCACGCCGCGCATCATGGAGCTGGGCTTTGCCTATCTGAGCTCCACGCCGCTGTGGAACCTGGCCGAGCCCGTCATGGAGCGGCTGTCCGACGAGATCCGCGAATCCTGCTCGGCCGCCGTGCTCGACGGCGACGAAATCGTCTACGTGCTGCGCGTGCACACGCACAAGATCATGAGCACCAACCTGAGCGTGGGCTCGCGCCTGCCGGCCTGCTGGACTTCCATGGGGCGCGTGCTGCTGGCCAGCGAGAGCGACGAATCGCTGCGCGCGCTGCTGGCCGCACGCGACCGCCGCCGGTTCACGGCGCTGACGGAGCAGGACGACGAGAAGCTGCTGCAGCGCATCCTCGAAGTGCGCGCCCAGGGCTGGGCGCTGGTGGACCAGGAACTGGAGGAGGGCTTGATCTCGATTGCCGCGCCCGTGAAGAACGGCGCCGGCCGCACGGTGGCCGCGCTCAACATCAGCGGCCAGGCCAACCGCAACAGCGTGCAGATGATGCGCGAGCAGCTGCTGCCCCAGCTGCTCGCTGCCACGCAGCACATCAGCCAGCTGCTGCGCGCATCGGGGCGCATGCAGCTGTGATGCCCGATGGCCGAGGAGCGCAGGTGCGAGCGGGCGCTCCATAATTGCCGCACCGCTTTTCCACCTGCACAGCGCTTTTTTGCCCCATGGCCCGTCTGCCCCGCCTCACCCTCGCCAACCAGGCGCATCACGTCATCCAGCGCGGCAACAACGGCGCGGAGATCTTTGTCGATGTGCAGGACCGGCAAACCATGCTGGACCTGTTGCGCGAGATGGCGCGGCGCTTCGATGTGGATGTGCATGCCTACGTGCTCATGCCCGACCATTTCCACCTGCTGCTCACGCCGCGCACGGCCGAGGCGCTGCCGCAGCTCATGCAGGCTGTGGGGCGCAGCTATGTGCGCTATTTCAACAACCGCCATGGCCGCAGCGGTACCCTGTGGGAAGGGCGCTACCGCTGCACGGTGCTGCAGGCCGAGGAATGGCTGATTCCCACCATGGTGTCCATGGACCTCAATCCCGTCCGTGCGGGCCTGGTGCAAAAGGCTGCGGACTGGCCCTGGTCCAGCCACGGGGCCAATGCCGGCCTGCGCAACGATGCGCTGGTCAGTCCGCACCGGATGTTCTGGACGCTGGGCAACACGCCGTTCGCGCGCGATGCCGCCTATGCCCAGGTAGTGGAAGCGGGTCTGGCCAGCAGCGATCAGGAGCGCATCAGCCACGCGGCGATGCGCGGCTGGGCCCTGGGCGATGAGGCATTCATTGAAAAATTGCAACAGCAAACCGAGCGGCGCGTGAAGCGCCAGCGGGCCGGGCGCCCTCCCAAGAGCGTACAAACCTCCGAAGAGTAATTTCCTAAGTTGTTGATTCAATGGGGTTCTTTCCTTTGATTTTAAGGTGTCCCTAATTAATCTCTTATGAAACTTATTGGATATTAATTAGTATCTGACCCCAATTAAAAAATATTGCATAAGGTCATGTGCTGTCGTAATCTTGCGGTCCCTGCGATAGAAAACTGAGGATTCCCCCATGACGACGGCTTCCGAGATCCAGCATCTCCAAAACCACGGTCTGTACTCCAAGAGCAACGAACACGACGCCTGCGGCCTGGGCTTCGTGGCCCACATCAAGGGCGAGAAGCGCCATGACATCGTGCTGGGCGCGCTCAAGATCCTGGAGAACATCGACCACCGTGGTGCCGTGGGCGCCGACAAGCTCATGGGCGACGGCGCGGGCATCCTGATCCAGATTCCCGACCAGCTCTACCGCGAAGAGATGGCCAAGCAGGGCGTGGAACTGCCGCCGGCCGGCGAGTACGGCGTGGGCATGATCTTCCTGCCCAAGGAGCATGCTTCGCGCCTGGCCTGCGAGCAGGAGATGGAGCGCGCGATCAAGGCCGAGGGCCAGGTGCTGCTGGGCTGGCGCGACGTGCCCGTGAACCGCGACATGCCCATGTCGCCCACCGTGCAGGAAAAGGAGCCCATCCTGCGCCAGGTGTTCATCGGCCGCGGCACGGACGTGATCGTGCAGGACGCGCTGGAACGCAAGCTCTACGTGATCCGCAAGACGGCCAGCGCCGCCATCCAGAACCTCAAGCTCAAGCACAGCAAGGAATACTACGTTCCCAGCATGAGCAGCCGCACCGTGGTCTACAAGGGCCTGCTGCTGGCCGACCAGGTGGGCGTGTACTACAAGGACCTGTCCGACGAGCGATGCGTCTCGGCCATCGGCCTGGTGCACCAGCGCTTTTCCACCAACACCTTCCCCGAGTGGCCGCTGGCCCACCCCTATCGCTATGTGGCCCACAACGGTGAAATCAACACCGTGCGCGGCAACTACAACTGGATGCTGGCGCGCGAAGGCGTGATGGCCTCGCCCGTGCTCGGAGAAGACCTCAAGAAGCTGTATCCGATCAGCTTCGCCGGCCAGTCCGACACGGCCACCTTCGACAACTGCCTGGAACTGCTGACCATGGCCGGCTACCCGATCAGCCAGGCCGTGATGATGATGATCCCCGAACCCTGGGAGCAGCACGAGGCCATGGACGAGCGCCGCCGCGCCTTCTATGAATACCACGCCGCCATGATCGAGCCCTGGGACGGCCCGGCCTCCATCGTGTTCACCGATGGCCGCCAGATCGGCGCCACGCTGGACCGCAACGGCCTGCGCCCCTCGCGCTACTGCATCACCGACGACAACCTCGTCATCCTGGCTTCCGAGGCCGGCGTGCTGCCCGTGCCCGACAGCAAGATCGTGCGCAAGTGGCGCCTGCAGCCCGGCAAGATGCTGCTCATCGACCTGGAGCAGGGCCGCATGATCGAGGACGAGGAGCTCAAGGCCAACATCGTCAACACCAAGCCCTACAAGCAGTGGATCGAGAACCTGCGCATCAAGCTCGACAGCCTGGAAACCGGCGAACCCGCGCAGAGCGCCGAGCAGCAGGTGCCGTTTGCCGCGCTGCCGCTGCTGGACCGCCAGCAGGCCTTCGGCTTCACGCAGGAAGACATCAAGTTCCTGCTCGCGCCCATGGCCGAGAAGGGCGAGGAGGGCATCGGCTCCATGGGCAACGACAGCCCGCTGGCCGTGCTGTCCGACAAGAACAAGCCGCTGTACAACTACTTCCGCCAGATGTTCGCCCAGGTGACGAACCCGCCGATCGACCCGATCCGCGAGGCCATCGTCATGTCCCTGGTGTCCTTCGTGGGCCCCAAGCCCAACCTGCTGGACATCAACCAGGTCAACCCGCCCATGCGCCTGGAGCTGCAGCAGCCCGTGCTGGACTTCGAGGCCATGGCCAAGCTGCGCGACATCGAAAAGTACACGCACGGCAAGTTCAAGAGCGCCACCATCGACATCACCTACCCGCTGGCCTGGGGCAAGCAGGGCGTGGAAGCCAAGCTGGCCTCGCTGTGCGCGCAGGCCGTGGACGAAATCAAGGGCGGCGCCAACATCCTCATCATCAGCGACCGCGGCATGAACGCCACGCAGGTGGCCATTCCCGCGCTGCTGGCCCTGTCTGCCATCCACCAGCACCTTGTGCGTGAAGGCCTGCGCACCACGGCCGGCCTGGTGGTGGAAACCGGCACGGCCCGCGAAGTGCACCACTTCGCCGTGCTGGCCGGCTACGGCGCCGAAGCCGTGCATCCCTACCTGGCCATGGAAACGCTGGTGGACATCTTCCGCCGCGAAGGCAGCCCGGTCACGCCCGAGAAAGCCGTCTACAACTATGTCAAGGGCATCGGCAAGGGCCTGTCCAAGATCATGTCCAAGATGGGCGTGTCCACCTACATGTCCTACTGCGGCGCACAGCTCTTCGAATGCGTGGGCCTGAACAGCGACACCGTGGAGAAGTACTTCACGGGCACGGCCAGCCGCGTCGAGGGCATCGGCGTGTTCGAGATCGCCGAGGAAACCATCCGCAACCACGAGGCTGCCTTCAGCGACGATCCGGTGCTGGCCGACATGCTGGACGCGGGCGGCGAATACGCCTGGCGTGCCCGCGGCGAGGAGCACATGTGGACGCCCGACGCCATTGCCAAGCTGCAGCACTCCACGCGTGCCAACAACTGGAGCACCTACAAGGAATACGCCCAGATCATCAATGACCAGAGCAAGCGCCACATGACGCTGCGCGGCCTGTTCGAGTTCAAGTTCGATCCGGCCAAGGCCATTCCCGTGGACCAGGTCGAGCCGGCCAAGGAAATCGTCAAGCGCTTTGCCACCGGCGCCATGTCGCTGGGCTCCATCTCCACCGAGGCGCATGCCACGCTGGCCGTGGCCATGAACCGCATCGGCGGCAAGAGCAACACCGGCGAAGGCGGCGAGGACCCCAGGCGCTACCGCAACGAGCTCAAGGGCATTCCGATCACCAAGGGCGAGACCCTGGCCTCCATCATCGGCAAGGACAAGGTCGAATCCGACATCGTGCTGGAAGCCGGCGATTCGCTGCGCTCCAAGATCAAGCAGGTGGCGTCGGGCCGCTTCGGCGTCACGGCCGAATACCTGGCTTCCTCGGACCAGATCCAGATCAAGATGGCCCAGGGCGCCAAGCCCGGCGAAGGCGGCCAGCTGCCCGGCGGCAAGGTCTCCGACTACATCGGTGCGCTGCGCCACAGCGTGCCCGGCGTGGGCCTGATCTCGCCCCCGCCCCACCACGACATCTATTCGATCGAGGACCTGGCCCAGCTGATCCACGACCTGAAGAACGTGGCCCCGCATGCCGACGTCTCGGTCAAGCTGGTGTCCGAAGTCGGCGTGGGCACGATTGCCGCAGGCGTGGCCAAGTGCAAGAGCGACCATGTGGTGATCGCCGGCCATGACGGCGGCACGGGCGCCTCGCCCTGGTCCTCGATCAAGCATGCCGGCTCGCCCTGGGAAATCGGCCTGGCCGAAACCCAGCAGACCCTGGTGCTCAACCGCCTGCGCGGCCGCATCCGCGTGCAGGCCGACGGCCAGATGAAGACCGGCCGCGACGTGGTCATCGGTGCGCTGCTGGGGGCCGACGAGTTCGGCTTCGCCACGGCGCCGCTGGTGGTCGAAGGCTGCATCATGATGCGCAAGTGCCACCTCAACACCTGCCCCGTGGGCGTGGCCACGCAGGACCCGGTGCTGCGCGCGAAGTTCTCGGGCAAGCCCGAGCATGTGGTGAACTACTTCTTCTTCATTGCCGAGGAAGTGCGCCAGATCATGGCCCAGCTGGGCATTGCCAGGTTCGACGACCTGATCGGCCGCTCCGACCTGCTCGACACCCGCAAGGGCATCGAGCACTGGAAGGCCCAGGGCCTGGACTTCAGCCGCCTGTTTGCCCAGCCGCAAGTGGCTGCCGACGTGGCCCGCTACCATGTGGAAAAGCAGGAACACGGCCTGGAGAAGGCGCTGGACACCAAGCTCATCGAGCGCTGCCAGCCTGCCATCAGCAAGGGCGAGCCCGTGCGCATCATGGAAGTGGCGCGCAATGTGAACCGCTCCGTGGGCGCCATGCTCTCGGGCGCCGTGACCAAGGTGCACCCCGAAGGCCTGCCCGACGACACCATCCGCATCCACTTCGAGGGCACGGGCGGCCAGTCCTTCGGCGCCTTCCTGTGCAACGGCATCACGCTGAACCTGACCGGCGAAGCCAACGACTACACGGGCAAGGGCCTGTCCGGCGGCCGCGTGATCGTGCGTCCCAGCCATGAATTCCGCGGCAATGCCACGGCCAACACCATCGTGGGCAACACCGTGATGTTCGGCGCCACCAGCGGCGAGGCCTTCTTCTCCGGCGTGGCCGGCGAGCGCTTCGCGGTGCGCCTGTCGGGCGCCACGGCGGTGGTCGAAGGCGTGGGCGACCACGGCTGCGAATACATGACCGGCGGCACCGTGGTGGTGCTGGGCAGGACGGGCCGCAATTTCGCGGCCGGCATGAGCGGCGGCGTGGCCTATGTCTACGACGAGGACGGCCAGTTCGCCCAGCGCTGCAACACCGCCTCGGTCAAGCTCGAGAAGGTGCTGCCGCACGACGAGTTCGTCTCGCGCATCGACCCCGCCATCTGGCACCGCGGCCAGAGCGACGATGAGCAGCTGCGTGCACTGCTGGAGGCGCACAGCCGCTGGACGGGCTCCACCCGCGCCCGCGAGCTGCTGGACAACTGGGCCGCCGCGCGCGCCCGGTTCGTCAAGGTGTTCCCGACCGAGTACCAGCGTGCCCTCGGCGAGATCTATGAACGCAAGCAAAAGGAAAAGCAAGCCGCATCCGCGCAAGCCACTCCCCGAAAGGAAGCAGCCCTGGCCAAGTGATGGCCGCCGCTGAACTTCTCGCGAACACAGATTTCAAGGATTGAACACCATGGGCAAGACCACCGGATTTCTCGAATACGAACGCATCGAAGAGGGCTATGCGCCCGTCGCCGAACGCCTCAAGCACTACAAGGAGTTCGTGATCGGCCTCGATGAAGGCCAGGCACGCCAGCAGGCGGCACGCTGCATGGACTGCGGCACGCCGTTCTGCAACAACGGCTGTCCCGTCAACAACATCATCCCGGATTTCAACGACCTCGTGTACCGCGGCGACTGGAAGAACGCCATCGCCACGCTGCACAGCACCAACAACTTCCCCGAGTTCACGGGCCGCATCTGCCCCGCTCCCTGCGAGGCGGCCTGCGTGGCCAATATCAACATCGCGCCCATCGGCATCAAGTCCATCGAGCACGCCATCATCGACCGCGCCTGGGAGGAAGGCTGGGTCCAACCCCTGCCGCCCAAGCACCAGACGGGCAAGAAGGTGGCCGTGGTCGGCGCCGGCCCGGCCGGCCTGGCCGCCGCCCAGCAACTGGTGCGCGCGGGCCACGATGTGACCCTGTTCGAGAAGAACGACCGCGTGGGCGGCCTGCTGCGCTACGGCATTCCCGACTTCAAGCTGGACAAGGCGCTGATCGACCGCCGCGTCGAGCAGCTCGTGGCCGAGGGCCTGAAGATCCGCACCGGCGTGCTCATCGCCGGCAAGGACGGCCTGGGCCAGGACTCCAAGGTCACCAACTGGGCCAAGGAAACCATCAGCCCCGAGCAGCTCAAGGCCGAGTTCGACGCCGTGTTGCTGACCGGCGGTTCCGAGCAGTCGCGCGACCTGCCCGTGCCGGGCCGCGACCTGGACGGCATCCATTTCGCCATGGAGTTCCTGCCGCAGCAGAACAAGGTCAACGCCGGCGACAAGCTCAAGGGCCAGATCCGCGCGGACGGCAAGCACGTCATCGTGATCGGCGGCGGCGATACGGGCTCGGACTGCGTGGGCACCAGCAACCGCCACGGCGCCAAGAGCGTGACCCAGTTCGAGGTCATGCCCATGCCGCCCGAGCAGGAGAACAAGCCCCTGGTCTGGCCCTACTGGCCGATCAAGCTGCGCACTTCGTCCAGCCACGACGAAGGCTGCGAGCGCGAATTTGCCATCTCCACCAAGGAATTCATCGGTGAGAAGGGCAAGGTCAAGAGCCTGCGCACCGTGCAGGTCGAGTTCAAGGACGGCAAGCTGGCCGAAGTGGAAGGCACCGAAAAGGTCTGGCCCGCCGACCTGGTGCTGCTGGCCATGGGCTTTGTGCATCCGGTGGCCACCGTGCTTGATGCCTTCGGTGTGGACAAGGACGCACGCGGCAACGCCAAGGCCACGACCGACTTCATCGGCGGCTACGCGACCAGCGTGCCCAAGGTGTTCGCCGCCGGCGACATCCGCCGCGGCCAGTCCCTGGTCGTGTGGGCCATCCGCGAAGGCCGCCAGGCCGCGCGTGCGGTGGACGAGTTCCTGATGGGCTGCAGCGAGCTGCCTCGCTAAGGCCATGGGCTCGTCCTTCGCGGACGGCCCTGAAGGACTGGAAGCCGCAACCTGACCGGGGTTGCGGCACGTGAGAGCCGCCAGACCATGGGCACCGGTGAGAGCTCCCGATGGGGCAGCAAACTGCCCATGAAACCCATGGAAGCCCATGGCTGCAGCCTTGGTCGAAAAAGCGCCCTTCGGGGCGTTTTTTATTTCGATAGCAGCTTGCGCGCTCCTACCTTCAGTTCAGCTCAGCAATGCTCTGGATCTAAAGGCTGGACAGCGGAGGCAGCTATCAAATCGATAGAGATCAGCGCAGCCACAGTAGCGCCGGTGTCGCATCGACATCGCAGAACAGCACGGCATTCTGTTGCCATTGCTCGCCCCAGGTGCGTGCAGCAGGCACATCCATGCCCCAGACCAGCACACTGGCTTCGCCGGGCCACTGGCCTTGCGGATCCTGGCCGACTCCGGTCTCGAACTTCCAGCTGCCGGCCTTCAGCGCTTCACGCAGCTGGTGCATGCGTCGGGCATTGTCCTCGGCGCCAAGCAACTGTCCATGCGGATTGCAGGCCGTCAGATAGGTGGCGCAGCGGACCTGATGCCGCGCATAGCCGGCCAGCAGCATGGGCTGGTGCACGCCGACCTGCAGCAGCCAGTCCATTCCGGGATCGCTTCCCCCATGCACGCGGTACAGGGCGTGTCGATACGCATGTTGCAAATGAAGAGGAAGTTTTGTGTGTTGGCCGGACATGGCGCACGGATCGGATTCTGAATGGCTGCAATGGTATTGGCTTTCCTCATGCATCCATTACTGCGGGCGAGCGTGGCGCTCTGCATTTATTCGTCGGTGCTTTTACCTACCGCTATTGCCATGTCTTCCATGGCAGCTACTCTTGGATACACGCGGAAGCAGAAATTTTTAGAAGACACGCTAAGTAACATATTTACGCGTAATCTAGTGTTTCCCCTGTTTCGCGAAAGTTTTTAACAAACGAAAGTTGGTTGTCGATACAAAATAACTATATAGATTCTTAAAACTACCTTTCCAAGGGAGAAGCCGTGAACGCTTTCCTGCGAAGCTGCGTGTTCTGCTGGGCGCTGTTGTGCAGCTGGTGCATCCAGGCTGCAGAGCCGGCGGTGGCCGTCTATTACGGCAGCAAGGCTTCGCTGAGCGAGCTCGGCCTGTATGACATCGCCGTCGTCGAACCCGACCATGGCTATGATCCGGTGCGCTTTCGCCAGCAGTCGCCGGGTAGCGAGCTCTATGCCTATGCCTCGGTGGCAGAGGTGCTGCCGGACAGGGCTTATTTCCGGAAAATTCCTGCCGAATGGAAATTGGCGCGCAATGGAGCCTGGCGCTCGATCGTGATCGACCAGACCCCTGCGCAATGGCCGGCATTCTTCGCGGATGAGGTGATTGCTCCGCTGTGGGACAAGGGGTTCCGGGGCTTCTTTCTGGATACGCTGGATTCCTACCGCCTGGCCGCGAACTTCGATGAAGCTGCGCAGCAGGAGGGGTTGGTCCGCGTCATCGACACCCTGCATCAGCGCTTCCCGGGCATCCGGCTGATTCTCAACCGCGGCTTCGAGATCGTGCCGCGCGTGCGCGACAAGATCCAGATGGTGGCCGCGGAGTCGCTGTATCGCGGCTGGGATGCAAACCTCAAGCGCTATGTGGACATACCGGCCAAGGACCGCGAATGGCTGCTGCAGCAGCTGCAGGCCATTCGCGAGCGCGACAAGCTGCCGGTGCTGGCCATCGACTATGTGGCGCCTCACGATCGCGATGCCACGCGCGACACGGCACGGCGCATTGCGCAGTTGGGCATCATTCCCTGGGTGAGCGATGCCGACCTGCAGACGCTGGGCATAGGTAGCGTCGAAACCGTGGCACGCCGGGTGCTGGTGCTCTACAACGGTGCTGACGACCCGGCACTGAACTATTCGTCGGCCCATCGCTTTCTGGAGATGCCCATCAACTACATGGGCTATATCGTGGACTATGCCGATGTCCGCTCTCCATTGCCGGCCGATGTGGTGCGCGATCGCTATGCCGGTGTGGTGAGCTGGTTCGGCGGCGCCATTCCCGATGCGCGTTTCAAGGATGTGCGTGCATGGCTCACGCGCCAGATGCAGCAAGGCATGCCGGTGCTGATGATGGACGCGCCGGGCATTCCGCTGGATCGCACGCTGATGACCACGCTGGGGGTGCGCAGCATGGAGGCCGCGCCGGCCTTTCCGCTGAAGAAGGCCGAGCAGTCGCCGCTGATGGGCTTCGAGGCCGAGCCTGCCGATCCGGCGCATGACTACTCCGGCTGGCTGCTGACGCCGCAGATGCTGCAGCAGAGCAGGCAGTTGCTGTCTTTCGATGATGCGAAGGGGCAGCGCTTTGTCTCGGCGGCCATTACGCCATGGGGAGGCTTTGCGATGAGTCCCTACGTGGTGGCCGACATACCAGGCACTGAGCAGTCGAGATGGGTGGTTGATCCGTTCAAGCTGCTGAAGCAGGCGCTGAGGCTCCCTGATTTCCCGGTGCCGGACGTGACAACCGAGAACGGCCGCCGGTTGCTCATGGCCCATGTGGACGGTGACGGCTTTCCTTCCAGGGCCGAGGCGCCCGGAGCTCCTTTTGCCGGAGAAATGCTGCGCCGCGAAATCCTGGAGCGTTATCGCATCCCGCATACGATATCCGTCATCGAAGCCGAAGTGTCGCCCCAGGGCCTGTATCCCCGTTGGGCGGATCAGCTCGAAGGCATTGCCAGGCGCATCTTCGCGATGCCGAATGTCGAGATCGCGAGCCACTCCTATTCGCACCCCTATCTGTGGGACCGGACCGTGAGCCACGGCCTGTTTGCGGAGAGCAAGGAAGTGGATCTGAACCTCAACATTCCAGGCTATCAAATGGATCTGCGCCGCGAAATCGAGGGCTCGGTCGACTACATCCGCAGACGCCTGGCGCCCGAGGGCAAGCCGGTCAAGGTGTTCCTGTGGACGGGCGATACGGCTCCCAGCGCGGAGGCCCTGGCCATTTCGGATGCGGCGGGCCTGCTCAACATGAACGGCGGGGATACCTCGATCACGCGCAGCAATCCATCGCTGACCGAGGTCAAGAGCTGGGGCATCCGGAAAGGCGGCCATCTGCAGATCTACGCGCCTGTCACCAATGAGAATATCTACACCAATCTGTGGCACGGCCCCTTCTACGGTTTCGAGCGCGTCATCGAGACGTTCGAGATGACGGATGCACCAAGGCGGCTCAAGGCGGTGGATATCTACTACCACTCCTATTCGGCCAGCAAGCAGGCGAGCCTCAAGGCCTTGCACAAGGCCTACGGCTGGGCAATGAGCCATCGCCTGCATCCGGTCTATGCCTCCGAGTACATCCGCAAGGTCGCGGATTTCTACGAATTTGCGATCGGCAGGGAAGGGGATGCCTGGCGGCTGCGCGGTCCGGGGCAGCTGCGCACGCTGCGTCTGCCTCCCGGCATGGGTGTTCCCGTGGTCGACGCCGGCTCGGGCATCGCGGGTTATGTGAAAGGGGTAGATGGCTATTACCTGCATCTGGTCAATGGCGCTGCCCGGGTAAAGATGCGTGAGGAAGCGGCTGCCGCTGCGGCGCTCCCCTATCTGGTGGATGCCAATGCCCGTCTGGGAGAGTGGCAGCCCCAGCCGGATGGCGGCCTGCGTTTGACACTGGAAGGCCATGTGCCGCTGGAGCTGCGCATGTATCTGCCTCCGGGCTGCTCGCTGAGTTCGGCGAGTAATGCAAACCCCATCAGCGCGGTGCCTGCGTCGGACCGCTCTGCCATTCGTTCCTTTAGAAGTGCCCACAATCGTGCCCAATTACAAGCGCAATGCCGGGCGCTCTGAGCGCCCGATCACGGTTCCTTCCTGGCTGATTGCACTGCTGGCAGTGCTGATCGGCGGGGCCTTGTGGATGCTTTTCCCGAAGCAGGCCCTGGAGCGCCGGCTCTCCGATACTGCGGATGACTCGGAACTTTCTCTCAACTATCTGACCAACCTGCTCAAGAGCGATCCGGGCAACGAGCGCCTGCAGGCACTGTTCAAGGCCAAGCAGCAGCGGCTTGAGGCAATCAAGCAGGCGGCCGAGGATGCGCGCAAGCAGGCATTGCCCGACGCCGCCGCCAAGGCCTGGGACCATTGGCAGACGTTGTACCAGCGCTATCTGGAGGCGCAGAAGCAGGGACATCGGGCCGCAGGGCAGGCCAAGCTGCTGGCTCCGGAAGTGATTGCGGCCCTCAAGGCCGTGCCACGGGATCAGCTGAGCAAGGAGCAGGTGCTCTATCTGGCATCTTGCGCTTTGGTGCTCGATGACATGCCGCTGGCCTCGTCGGTCTACGAGGAGCTTGCCCAGAAACAGCCGGACGTTGCAGAGAAGGCCCGGGTCCACGAAGCGGCAGCACGCCAGATGCTGGGATTGTCGATGTACGAGGATTCCGCCCGCTGGCTGCGCAAGGCCAGCGCCACGATCCATGATGAACAGCAGTCGCGTGAATATCTGTGGCAGGCCCTGCAGGTGCTGCAGTCCGGAAACAGAACCCGGGAGGCGCTGGCCTGGGCGCGCGAGCAGCAAGACCTGCTGGGCAGCGACCCCGAGACACTGCGCAAGCTGATTGCGCTGGCACGCGCCGCCGGGGATACGGCAGAGGCGGAGCGCTACGCCAAACTTTTGCTCAAGCTGTCGCTGCTGCAGCAGTGGCAAAGCATGCACGGTACGGATGTGGCCGTGGCCGGTGCCGCCGACGATGGAGCCTGGGCATTGAGGCATATGGCGTGGAATGCGTCAGGATGGGCCATGGTGCGTACGGCCGCAGCGGGCAAGCGGGCTTCACCCGGTCTGCCGTTTGACGACAAGACCTATCAGTTGGGCTATGAGGTTTTTCTGGAAAACCGCAACCTGGAAGACGCCTGGCGCGTGGCCGATGCCGCGGTGCGGCAGGCGCCTCAGAACATGGTGTGGCGAGAACGCCTGGCCCAGGTTTCGGAATGGTCGGGGCGCCCACAGGTAGCGCTGGACAACTGGCTGGCCATTGCCCAGGCCACACAGCGCGAAGATGCGTGGAAATCCGTGATGCGCCTTGCTCCCGGCCTGTTCGACGACCGCGCGCTGGTGGCCGGACTGCGGCATCAGCTGAGCCAGCGTCCCGGGGACCTCGCCATGCAGCGGGCCCTGGTTCAGGCATATGAACGCCAGGCCGAACCTCAGCCTGCAATCGACTACCTGCAGGCCCATGGTTCGACGCCGGAGTCCCAGATTCTGCTGGCCCAGCTGGCCGAGCGTGCGGGACAGCACAAGGTCGCGCTCGATGCCTGGAAGCGCGTGCTGCGCGACCCGGAGCAGCGTACCCCCGCCAATACGATGCCGGCTGCCGTGCTGGCTTTTCTCCAGGGCGAAAGAGAGTTGGGCCTGGAATGGTTGAAGGATGCCCAGTCCCGTGTGCCAGCCCATATGAGCGAGGAGGCCGATTACTGGCGGCTGCTGGGCGAAGTGGCGCAAAAGCAGCGCCAGGAGGATTTGTCGCTCAAGGCGTTCCGGCGCCTGCTGGAGATGCCGGATGCGACGGCACGGGATTTCGACGAGGTCATCAATCTGCTGATGCGCACAAACCGGCGCGAAGCCGCCCAGGTCTCGCTGCGGGCCTGGGAACAGTTCCACGACCCGCGCCACCTGACCCAGGCCTTCTACATGCTCGAGGACCAAGGCGACTGGAATCGGGTCGGCCAGCAACTCGCGCTGGTCATGGCCGACCCGAAATTGGCGGGCATGTTGCTGGAGCAGCCAGCCTTTCTTCATGCCGCAGCACTCTACTACCAGCGAGCAGGTCAGGCCCACAAGGCGCTTGCATTGCTGCAGCGCGGCCTGAAGCTGGACCCAGGCTCGACCCTGATGCGCCAGTCACTGCTTTGGTTGCTTGTCGACACGCAGGATGCCGCGGTGCTCAAGCCGTTGCTGGCGCAGGTGGAGGCGGCCTGGGCCCAGGATCCGGAAATGCACGATGCGCTGGCTGCGGCATACATGGCGCTGTCGCGTCCTACGGTGGCCCTGCAGCGCTACCTGCGCCCCCACCTGGCAGAGAACAGGGATGACTTCCTGTGGATGATGAACTATGCCGATGCGCTGGAGCAGGACCAGCAGATCGATCTGGCATGGCGGTTGCGCCGGGATCTGTGGGTCCAGCAGGCGCGCGGAACATTCGCTGGCGCTGAAGGCGCAGCCACCGCGGATGCCGAGAAGGACAGGGCGTTGCGCCGCTGGCTCACGCCGCAGGGGCTGGATGAAGTGCAACGCCAGGCCCGCAACCGGCTGATGCTCTCGCAGCTGCACGGTGACGACGAACTGGCTCTGCTGCGCGAGCTGATGCGCATGGACGGCACCGATGGCCGACGAGATTTCTCGCCCGCGGCTGTGGAGCTGGCCATCGCCTGGCTGCAGGATCGCGGCGAGTATTCCACCGAGCGCGGCTACTTGTGGCAGCAATATGCGCTGAGCCGCGGCAAACGTGCCAACCGGCCGCTGTGGGCGGAGATCACCGTGGCGCTGGCCGAGAAGGATCATGCCCAGGCAGGGCAGTTGCTGGAGCGGCACGACGAAGGCCTGGCGCGCTACGACCGCATCAATGCCGCGTCGATGTCGGGCGATGGCCGCCTGGCGCAGACAGCTGCCTTCGAGACCCAGCTGGACCAGCCCGATGACGATACCCTGCATCTGGCGTTGACCGAGCAACTGCTGGCTTTCAGCGACTACGCGGGCGTGCAGCTGCACAGCCGGCGGCTGGATGGCATAGACGAACAGCTCAAACAGCTGCGCTGGCATTGGGCATTAAGTCCGCGTTGGGCCCTGGATCTCGATGCGGATCACAACCGCCGTACCGTGAATGATCGCGGCACCGTGCAAGCGCCTTCATCCGAGCGTGGCATAGGCCTGCGCCTGACGCGCAAGACACAGGAGTCCCGCAGCGAGTTCATGCTCGGTCGGCGTGAAAGCCTGGAAAGCTATACACCCATGCAGGTCTCGCATATGCAGAGCGTGGGCAACCGCTGGAGCGTACAGGCTTCATTGGGGCGCAATCTGCAGGCCCAGGAGACACTGCCGATGCGTATGGGCGGCATGAAGGACCGTGTGGCTGTGGGCGCCAGCTATCAGCTGTCGCGGCTCGACCAGCTCAGCCTGGAGTTCGCTGCAGACCGCTATCGCCTGCAGACGGGGACGCGCATAGGCTCGGGAAACCACACCACGCTGCAATACACCCATACCTACCGCAATGAGGCGCCGATGATCCAGTTCGGGGCCTTCACGTCATGGCATCGGTTCAGCCGCAGCGATCCCGCGCTGCTCGGAGGACGTGATGCCGCTGTCCTGCGATATCTGCCCGCGGGCGAAGTGCCCGGCATGGACTATCTGTTGCCCGGCAACTTCCGGTTCTCGGGAATCCAGGTCTCGACCAACATGCACTATGCGCAGGAATACTCGCGCGCATTGCGGCCCTTTGCCAGCCTCGCCCTGACCCATCACAGCATCAACGGCGCGGGCTATGACCTGAGTTTCGGCCTGGCCACCAGCGTGTTCGGTGCGGACCATCTGATGGTGGGCCTGAATTTCTCCAAGTCGGGTGTGAATACCACCGGCACCACCCGCGAACTGCAGCTCGCCTACCGCCTTCACTTCTGAAGCTTTCAAGGAGTTCTCCCATGACACACCGTACCTTTCTTGCAGCCCGTATCCGCGTGCTCACGGGTGCTGCCCTGATCGGGCTGCTTTCCGCATGCTCCACCCTGGACCAGGGCACGGCTCCTGCCCTGGAAAAGAATGCCAGCTGGGCGGTATTGCCGTTCGAGAACCATACCGAAACACCCATGGCCGGCAGCCGCGCCGAAAGCATCGCCACGACCCTGCTGCACACCCGCGGGATCCATTCCGTCAAGCGCTATACCGGCGATGCGCAGCAGGAAACCCTGTTCGATGGACGCGATACCAAGCGCCGGGAGGATGCGCTGGCCTGGGCACGCAGCGAAGGTGTCCGCTATGCGCTGCTCGGCTCCGTGGACGAGTGGCGCTACAAGGTCGGTGTGGACGGTGAGCCTGCTGTCGGCGTAGCCCTGGAGATCGTCGACGTGGAAAAGGGCTCCACCGTCTGGAGCGGTGCCGGTGGCCAGAGCGGTTGGAGCCGCGAGGCCCTGTCGGCCGTGGGGCAGAAACTCATCCGCAAACTCCTGGGCACCGGCCTGGCGAGCGCGCAGTAAGCACCGAACAGGAATTCCAGCCATGCAAGCTCACGCCACGACCCCCTCAGCCATTTCGTCGGATTCCGTGCGCCGGGCAGGCATTGCCGCGGAATTCAGAAGCTCGCCTCTCGGCCTGCTCGCGCAAACCAGCGAAAGGCCCGGGATCGTCGTGGCCGAGACCTTGCTGCTGCCCGTGCTGGCCTTGCTGATCGGCTATGTGTTCAGCCGCAGCGATCCCTTGTGGGTGCATGACGAGTTTCCCTGGTCCTGGCTGGCGCCAATGGTGGTGGCTCTGCGCTATGGACCGATCGCCGGGTTGTCTGCGGCAGGTGTGCTGCTGATGGGCTGGCTGGGCTTCAACTGGGATGATCTAAGCCGCTTTCCCCAGAAATACTTCCTGGGTGGCTTGATCATCATCATGGTGGTGGGCGAGATTTCCAGCCTCTGGCGTGCGCGCATCCGGCGCGCGCGCACTGCGCAGTTCTACACGGACCAGCGCACCGAGCAGCTCATCCGCCAGCATTATCTGCTGCGTCTGTCGCACGACCGCCTGGAGCAGGAACTCATTGGCCGCCCCGTATCGATGCGCGATGCCATCAACGTGCTCAGCGGCCTGCAGGGCGGGCCAGGCGATGCGCAAAGCCTGCTCAATCTTCTGGCTCAGTTTTGCCAGATCAGCGTGGCCAGCCTGATTCCTGTGCACAACGGCGTGCCCGAATCCCGAGCCATCGCCCAGCTTGGCGGTGCCAGCGAAGTCCAGCCTCACGATCCGCTGGTCCGCCAGACCCTGGATACCCAAGTTCTGTCGCATATCTCCCAGGGCTTGGCAAACACTCAGCAAACCCGCTATCTGGTGGTTGCTCCGATGCTGGACCTGAGCGGCGAGCTCTATGGCCTGTTGCTGGTCGAGGAAATGCCTTTCTTCGCATTGCAGGAGGAGACTCTTCAAACCATCAATCTGCTGCTGGGCTATTACACGGACAGCATAGCGGCCAACCAGCTTGCACGCCCGCTGTTGCAGGCATTCCCCAAATGCCCTCCGTCTTTCGCATTCGAGCTGCAGCGAATGGAGCATGTCAACCGCAGCGCGCGCCTGAGCAGCGTGATCGTGGTGCTGGAACTTTCTCCGCAAGCAGTGCAAAGCCAGATGGCGCAGCAATTGATGCGTCTGGAGCGCATGCTGGACCGTTCCTGGCTGATCGAGGCAGCAGGAAAGCAATGGCTGGCAATTCTCATGCCGCTGGGAACCGAGGCGACGGCCGAGGGATATCTGGATCGCATCGAAAACTGGCTGAGCCAGCGCGGCACGGATTCCTTGGGGGCCGCTGGAATTTTTCCGCACACCATCTTGCTGGACCGGCGTTCGGCCTCCAGCATTTTGGAGCAGCTTGACAGGATGACCCATGATTAACTTCAAGCTGGCACTGTCTGCGCTGGTGGCGGAGACCGCCTCCTGGAGCAGCCTGTGGCTGCTGCGCAGCCATTCGGATGCTGCGCTGCTGGGTTATCTGGCCGCCCACGCTCTGGCCAGCGGCCTGCTGGCGCTATGCCTTGCGCCGTTCCTGGGAGCCTCGGCTGGATCGAGGCGCCAGCGGCTGGCTCTGGTCGCGTTGATGGCCTTGATCTCCTATGCCGTGCCCGTGGCCGGATTCATCGGCTCGGTCATTGCCACCATTGCGCTGAGCCGCCAGAGAGGGGCGCATGCCGGCAAGAAATTTCCCATGCTGTCCTTGCCCGATTTCGATCCCCACCAGCAATCGGGCAGCGGCCGCCGGCAGGCCGGCCTGCAATCCTTTCTGATGAACCAGGCCGTTCCCGTTGCATCGCGTATGCGCGCGCTGGCGGCATTGAGCCATGTGTCGGGCCGCACGGCGTCGCCGATGTTGCGTGCAGCGCTTGGTGACTCCAGCGATGATGTGCGGCTGCTTGCCTACAGCTTGCTGGATGGCAAGGAGCGTCAGCTCAGCCAAGCCATTCATGAGGAGCGGCAGAAGCTCGAGCGCGCGCAAGCGCTTGAGGGTGATCAATTGGGGCCCCAGGGAGTGCAGGCCGCCTGGGCGCTGTCCGATCTCTACTGGGAGCTGATCTACCAGGAAGCGGCGCAGGGCGATGTGCGGGACCATGCAACGGCCCAGTCGCTGCATTTTTGCCGCCTTGTGCTGGCCCGGCGTCCGGACAGCGCGCTCCTGGTACTGCGGCAGGGGCGTTTGCTGCATATGCAGGGGCAGGATGACGAGGCATTGACCTGCTATGAGCGCGCCCTGGCTCTGGGCCTGCCGCCCGCACGTGTCGTTCCTTATCAGGCCGAGCTGCTGTTCGGGCAGCGCCGGTTTGGCGAGGTGCAGGAACGCATGCGTTCACTCGATATGCAGCAGGCCTTGCCGCGACTGCGCCCCAGCATCCAATACTGGAGTGCCTCATGAATGCCTACCCTACTGCTGCGAAAGCCGATATTGCGCTGCTCCTCGAAGGAACCTTTCCTTATGTCAGCGGCGGCGTATCGAGCTGGGTCCATCAAATCCTGCTGGCCTATCCGCAATACCGGTTCGCCATCGTCTTCATCGGCAGCCGTCGCGAAGACTATGGGGAGTTCCGTTACGAGCTGCCTGCCAATGTGGTGCATTTCGAGGAGCATTTTCTCTACGATTCGCCAGGCCACAAGGGACAGCCCGAGCCGCGGCATGGCAGGCCCGAGGCACTGGACAAAGTCAGCGCGCTGTTGCGGGCGCTGGAAGCCCGGGATGACAGCCCGCAAGGCCGGCAAGAGGTGCTCGCGGCCATGCGTGCCGTGGCGCAGGAATTGCTTCCCGGGGGACAACTGCCTCTCGAGGATTTCCTGTACAGCCAGCAGGCCTGGGACCTCATCCGGGACAGCTATCGCCGCCATTGCACCGATCCGTCTTTCGTCGATTTCTTCTGGACGGTGCGCATCATGCTGCAGCCCTTGTGGGTGCTGGCGCGTATTGCCCATGGGCTGATACCGGTGCGTGTGCTGCATACGGTCTCTACGGGCTATGCAGGCTTCCTGGGAGGGATGCTGCACCATCTGCGCGGCTTGCCCCTGGTGTTGTCCGAGCACGGCATCTACACCAAGGAGAGGCAGATCGATCTGCTCAAGAGCCAGTGGATCCGCGACAACCGCAATATCTTTCAGCGGGATCCCATGGAAGTGTCTTTCTTCCGGCAGATGTGGATCAAGTTCTTCGAGTGGCTGGGACGCTTTTGCTACGACGCAGCGGATCCCATCATTGCACTGTTCGAGGCCAATCGCCTGCGCCAGGTGGCCGATGGCGCACCGGCCGCGCGCACGCTCAACATTCCCAACGGCATCCGGCTCGAGCGCTTTGCGCCTTTGCGTGCACAGCGTCCGGCGTTGACGCCGCCGGTGCTGTGCCTGATCGGCCGCGTGGTACCGATCAAGGACATCAAGACCTTCATCCGCGCCATGCGTCGCGTGGCGAATCATCTGCCTCAGGCCCAGGCCTGGATTGCCGGCCCGATGACCGAGGATCCGGCCTATGCCCAGGAGTGCCGCAATCTGGTCGACAGCCTGGGCCTGCAGTCTCAAGTGCGCTTCATGGGCATGCAGAAGGTGGATGACCTGCTGCCGCGCGTCGGCGTGGTCGTGCTTTCCTCCATCAGCGAGGCCTTGCCCCTGGTCGTGCTCGAAGCGCAGGCCGCGGGCGTGCCCGTGGTGAGCACCGATGTAGGGTCCTGCCGCCAGCTCATCGAGGGCCTGAAGCCCGAGGACAGGGCGCTGGGAGCCTGTGGCCGTGTGGTCGGCATAGCGGACCCGGAGGCGCTGGCCGATGCCGCCCTGGAACTGCTGCAGTCGCAGCAGGCCTGGCAGAGCGCCAGCGCCGCGGGAATTGCACGCGTGGAGCGCTATTACACCGATCACCTGCTGTTCAACCACTACCGGCAGGTCTATGACAGGGCCCTGCAACGTTCTGAGGAATACCACTGATGGCCGGCATTGGATTTGAACTGCGCCACCTGCTGCGCAAGAACACGCTGACCAGCGTGCTCCAGGCCTATGCCTATGCAGGCGTGATCGGCTCGGGCCCCTGGGTGTTTTCCATCATCGGCATCCTGCTGGTCGGGGTGTTCAGCATCAGCGTCGTGGCGCCGCCGTTGCTGGTGACGCAGTTCCAGACCTCGGTGACCTATCTCGTGGCCTGCAGCCTGATCCTGACCGGCGCGGCGCAACTGGCCTTCACACGTTTTGTGTCGGACCGCCTGTTCCTCAAGCAGGATGAAACCATCCTGCCCAATCTGCATGGACTGCTGTTTCTCGTGGTGGCCTGCGCTTGCGCCGCCGGCACGCTGGCGCTCTTTGTGGCGCTGCCGGGGCAGAGCCTGCTGTATCGGCTGTTGATGCTGGCGGGCTTCACGTTGATGTGCATGGTCTGGATATTGACCGTGCTGCTGTCCGGTCTCAAGCACTACAAGTCCATTGCGGCATTGTTCGGCGTCACCTATGTGCTGATCGTGGTCCTGTCCCTGCCGCTGCGCCGCTGGGGCCTGGAAGGGCTGCTGGGCAGCTTCGTGCTCGGTCACATTCTGTTGGCTGCGGGCATGTGGTTCATCGTGCTGCGCAGTTTTCCGCTGAAGCAGCACTGGATCGCTTTCGACTTCATGCAGCGTTCACAGATCTTTCCGGTGCTGATTGCCGTCGGGGTGCTCTACAACGTCGGCATCTGGATCGACAAGTTCATGTTCTGGTATTTCCCGCCGACTTCGCAGCAAATCATCGGTGGATTGCGGGCTTCGCTGATCTATGACCTGCCCGTGTTCCTTTCCTACCTGTCCATCATTCCCGGCATGGCGGTCTTTCTGGTGCGTATCGAGACCGACTTCGTCGAGTACTACGACAAGTTCTTCGACGCGGTCCGCGGGGGCGGATCGCTCGAGTACATCGAATCCATGCGCAATGAAATGGTCTATGCGATTCAGGCGGGATTGGGTGAAATCGCCAAGGTGCAGACGCTGGCCGTGCTGGTGACTTTCGTGGCCGGGCCTGCCATGCTGCAATTGCTGGGCATATCGCAGCTTTACCTGCCGCTGCTCCAGGTCCAGGTGGTCGGCGCGGGCCTGCAGGTGGGCGTGATGGCCGTGCTCAACGTGTTCTTCTATCTCGACGAACGGCGCACGGTGCTCATGCTGTGCGTGCTGATGGTGGCCTTGAACATCGTGTTCACCGGCGTCTCGCTGGCCCTGGGGGCGGCTTTCTACGGCTACGGTTTCTGCCTGGCCATGCTGGCCACGCTGTGCGTGGGGCTGTCCATGCTGTCGCGCGACCTGAACCGGCTGGAGTACAAGACCTTCATGCTGCAATAGGCGCGCAAGAGGTCGAGGGGCAAGGTTTTGCCACGCAAGGTGACAGCATTCGCCCGTCTGCGCGACAATAGCGGATTTGGCGCCGACAGCAAGCCCGATTCAGGCCGGCTTTTTGCCGACCCGTACCGGGGCTGCGTTCCTTGTCTGGCGCCCTCGCTTTTCCCACTTCAAGCTTTGACGCCATGAAAAAACGTACCCTCTTGGCCATGGTGGCCCTGACTGCATTGCTGGCTGCCTGCGGCAAGAACGAGCCTGCATCGAACACCGCTGCAGCCCCGGCTCCCGCTCCGGCCGCAGCCGCCAAGCTGGTGGTGGGCCTGGACGACAACTTCCCCCCCATGGGCTTCCGTGACGACAAGAACGAAATCGTCGGCTTCGACATCGACATGGCCAAGGAAGCCGCCAAGCGCGCCGGCCTGGAAGTGGAATTCAAGCCCATCGACTGGAATGCCAAGGAAGCCGAGCTGCTGGGCAAGCGCGTGGATGCGCTGTGGAACGGCCTGACCATTCTGGAAGCCCGCAAGGAAAAGATCCTGTTCTCCGATCCTTACATGGTCAACAAGCAGATCATCATCGTGAAGGCCGGCTCGCCCATCAAGACCAAGGCCGACATGGCCGGCAAGATCGTGGGCGCCCAGGAAGGCTCCAGCGCCGTGACGGCCCTGGAAAAGGACAAGGAACTGTCATCGCAGTTCAAGGAAACCAAGCTCTACGGCGACAACATCGCCGCGCTGATGGACCTGGATGCCGGCCGCCTGGACACCGTGGTGGTGGACGAGGTGGTGGGGCGCTACTACGTGAACAAGAAGCCCGAGAACTATGCCGTGCTGGCCGAAGACTTCGGCACCGAGGACTACGGCGTGGGCTTTCGCAAGGACGACGAAGCCACCCGCAACAAGATCAACGATGCTCTGAGCGCCATGAAGAAGGACGGCAAGGCCGCCGAGATCGCCAACAAGTGGTTTGGCGCCGACGTGATCAAGCACTGAGCCTGAGCGCTGGTGAAGCACCGGCAATGCCCTGCATTGCCGGTTTTTTTGTCGCCGGGCTGCCCCGGGGCAAAAGGCGTTTCCTCTGGGGCAGCAGCCGCACGGAATGGGCAAGCGTGCGGCCGGTTTCTGCTTTGCAATGACAATGCGTGCCTGTGGCGGCTCTGGATGGTCGGGGCGCCACACCGAAGGCCATTCGATGGAATATGTAATCTCGCTCTTGGGGCCCATGACAGCCGGGGCTCTGGTCACCCTCAAGCTGTTCTTCATCACGCTGGTGCTCTCCATTCCCATGGGGCTGGCGCTGGCGCTGATGCGCATCTCCCGCATCAAGCCGCTGAGCTCCCTGGTGGGGGCCTATATCTGGCTGATGCGCGGCACGCCGCTGATGCTGCAACTGCTGTTCGTCTATTTCGCGCTGCCGTTCGTGCCGGTGATCGGCGTGCGCCTGCCCGACTTTCCCGCCGCCGTGGTGGCGTTCGCGCTCAATTACGCGGCATATTTCGCCGAGATCTTCCGCGCCGGCATCAAGTCCATCGACCGCGGCCAGTATGAGGGTGCCAAGGTGCTGGGCATGACCTATGCGCAGACCATGCGCCGCATCGTGCTGCCCCAGATGTGGGCCCGCATCCTGCCGCCCGTGAGCAACGAGACCATCACGCTGGTCAAGGACACCTCGCTGATCTACGTGCTGGCGCTCAACGACCTGCTGCGCGTGGCGCGCGGCGTGGTGCAGCGCGACTTCACGTTCACGCCGTTCATCGTGGCCGGCGGCTTCTATCTGGGCATGACGCTGGTACTGACCTGGGTCTTCCAACATCTCGAGAACCGCCATGCCAAATACGATGCGTGATACCGCCAAGTCCGAAGTCATGATCTCCGCGCAGGGCATTCACAAGAGCTTCGGCCATGTCTCGGTGCTGCGCGGCGTGTCGCTCACGCTCACGCGCGGCGAGGTGGTGGCCATCATCGGGCCCTCGGGCTCGGGCAAGAGCACTTTCCTGCGCTGCCTCAACCACCTGGAGACCATCGACCGCGGCACCATCGTCATCGAGGGCGAGGTGCTGGCCCACAGCGAAGGCGAGGGCAAGGCCCAATACGTGAGCGAAGCCGAGATCCGCAAGATCGGCCGCAAGATGGGCATGGTGTTCCAGTCCTTCAACCTGTTCCCGCACATGACGGTGCTGGAGAACATCATCGAGGCGCCGCTCATCGTCAAGGGCATGAAGCGCGAGGAAATCATTCCCAAGGCCGAGAAGCTGCTGGCCAAGGTGGGTCTGTCGGCCAAGCGCGACGCCTACCCCAACCATCTCTCGGGAGGGCAGAAGCAGCGCGTGGCGATTGCGCGCGCGCTGGCCATGGAGCCGGACATCCTGCTGTTCGACGAACCCACCTCGGCGCTGGACCCGGAGCTGACAGGCGAGGTGCTGCGCACCATGCGCGAACTGGCCGACGAGCACATGACCATGCTGGTGGTGACGCACGAGATGGGCTTTGCGCGCGAGGTGGCCAACCGCGTCATCTTCATGGACGGCGGCGACATCGTGGAGCAGGGCCCGTCGGAAGCTTTTTTTGCAGCGCCGCAACACGAACGCACCAAGGCATTTCTGCACAACATGCTCTGAGGTGGTCCTGTAACACCGGCTTGTTTCCGTAAAAAATCGGGCGTAAACCCATGCAAGGCAAGCGTTTGCAGCTACTGAAAGCGTAGTTGCCATGCCTTGCGTACAATGGCGCTCTTTAAAGAAACATGCATGAATGTATGTTCCTTTGGCGTCCGGACTGCCTGCACCTGCAGCGCTCCCGGCACAATACGCGTCTCACTCCATCGACCACGCCCGCTGCATGTCACTCAATGCCTCTCTTGTGCAACTGCGCAACGTCACCTTCGGCTATGGCGAACGTGTCATCCTGCGCGACCTGTCCCTGCAGGTGCCGCGCGGCAAGGTCACGGCGCTGATGGGAGCCTCGGGCGGCGGCAAGACCACGGTGCTGCGCCTGATCGGCGGCCAGAACCGCGCCCGGCAGGGCGAGGTGCTGTTCGACGGCCAGGATGTCACGCAGATGGATGCGCAGCAGCTGTACACGGCGCGCCGGCGCATGGGCATGCTGTTCCAGTTCGGTGCACTGTTCACCGACATGAGCGTGTTCGACAACGTGGCCTTTCCGCTGCGCGAGCATACCGACCTGCCTGAAGAGCTGATCCGCGACATCGTGCTCATGAAGCTGCATGCCGTGGGCCTGCGCGGCGCGCGCGACCTGATGCCCAGCGAGGTCTCGGGCGGCATGGCCCGCCGCGTGGCGCTGGCACGCGCGATTGCACTGGATCCCGAGCTCATCATGTACGACGAGCCCTTTGCAGGGCTGGACCCCATCTCCCTGGGCACGGCCGCCCAGCTGATCCGCCAGCTCAACGATGCCATGGGCCTGACCTCCATCCTGGTCTCCCACGATGTGGAAGAGACCTTCCATGTGGCCGACCACGTGGTGATCCTGGGCAACGGCGGCGTGGCGGCGCAAGGCACGCCCGACGAGGTGCGCGCCAGCTCCGATCCTCTGGTGCAGCAGTTCATCCATGCCCGGCCCACGGGGCCGGTGCCGTTCCACTATCCCGGTGCCAGTGCCGAAGAAGACTTCGGCCTGCCCGCCAACCGCCGGAGGCGCGCATGAATCCCCTGCATCCCGCGCGCATCGGTGCGGCCGTGCGCCAGCAGCTGACCAATGTCGGCTCGGGCACCCGACTGTTCATGCGCCTGCTGGCGCTCATGGGGCCGGCGCTCAGGCGCCCGCGCCTGATTGGCGACCAGATCCACTTCCTCGGCAATTATTCGCTGGCCATCATCGGCGTCTCGGGCCTGTTCGTGGGGTTTGTGCTTGGCCTGCAGGGCTATTACACATTGCAGCGCTACGGTTCGGCCGAGGCGCTGGGTCTGCTGGTGGCCCTGTCGCTGGTGCGCGAACTCGGCCCCGTGGTCACGGCCCTGCTGTTCGCCGGCCGTGCCGGCACGGCGCTGACGGCCGAGATCGGCCTGATGAAGGCCGGCGAGCAGCTGTCGGCCATGGAAATGATGGCCGTCGATCCGGTCCGGCGCATCCTGGCACCGCGCTTCTGGGCGGGACTGGTCACGCTGCCGCTGCTGGCTGCCGTCTTCAGCGCCGTGGGCGTGATCGGCGGCTGGCTGGTCGGCGTGGTGCTGATCGGCGTCGACGGCGGCGCGTTCTGGGGCCAGATGCAGCAGGGCGTGGATTGGTGGTACGACCTGGGCAACGGCGTGCTCAAGAGCTTTGTGTTCGGCATTGCCGTCACCTTCATCGCCCTGCTTGAAGGCTATGCCGCCAAGCCGACACCCGAAGGTGTGTCGCGTGCCACCACGCGCACCGTGGTCGTGGCTTCGCTCACGGTGCTGGGGCTGGACTTCCTGCTCACGGCCACCATGTTCAGCGTCTGAGCGGGCGCATCGGACAAGAGGTAAAAAATCATGCAGCAAAACAAAAGTGATGTCTGGGTTGGCCTGTTCGTGCTCATCGGCGCGGCGGCCCTGGTGTTCCTGGCCCTGCAGTCGGCCAATCTGCTGAGCCTGAACTTCCAGAAGACCTATACGGTGACGGCGCGCTTCGACAATATCGGCGGCCTCAAGCCCAAGGCCGCGGTCAAGAGCGCCGGCGTGGTCGTGGGGCGCGTGGAGTCCATCACCTTCGACGACCAGACCTTCCAGGCCAACGTGGCCATGAACATGGAATCGCGCTACCTGTTCCCCAAGGACAGCTCGCTCAAGATACTGACCAGCGGCCTGCTCGGCGACCAGTACATCGGCATCGAGGCCGGCGCCAGCGAGGAAAATTTGAAGGCCGGCGACCGCGTGACCGCGACACAGTCGGCCGTTGTGCTGGAAAATCTGATTGGCCAGTTCCTGTACGGCAAGGCCGAGCAGGGCAGCGGCGGCAATGCCGCCGGCGCTGGCGCAGGAGGTAAGGAATGATGACCACAACACGCCCACGAACACCGGCGCTGCGCAGCGGCGCGCTGGCTGCAGGCCTGGCTGCCGCTGCTCTGCTGTCCGGCTGCGCCACGACCACGAGCGGCCCCGCCAACCCGGCCGATCCCTACGAGTCCTTCAACCGCAGCATCTATTCCTTCAACGAAGGCGTGGACAAGGCGGTGTTCAAGCCCGTGGCCACGGCCTACAAGACCGTGACCCCCCGCCTGGCACGCGAAGGCGTGACCAATTTCTTCGACAACCTGGGCGATGCCTGGTCGTTCGTGAACAACCTGCTGCAGGGCCAGGGCGAGGGCGCCTACAACTCCGTGGTGCGCTTCACGGTCAACACGGTGTTCGGCATCGGCGGCCTGTTCGACGTGGCCAGCGAGGCCGGCATCGAGCGCCGCAAGCAGGACTTCGGCCAGACGCTGGGCCGCTGGGGCGTGCCGACCGGCCCGTACCTGGTGCTGCCGTTCTGGGGGCCGTCCACGGTGCGCGATACCGCCGGCCTGGCGGTGGACGCCTATGGCTATCCGGTCACCCATGTCGAGGATGTTCCAGTGCGCAACAGCCTGTACGGCCTGCGCTTCGTCAACACCCGGGCCAACTACCTGCAGGCCGGCGACACGCTGGACGCCGTGGCGCTGGACAAGTACAGCCTGACCCGCGATGTCTATCTGCGCTCACGCATCGGCGGCGCCGCGTCCGGCGGCGATGGCCGCCTCGAGAACTACGATGACGACGACAATGCGGGCAAGCTGCCGCCCGAAGGCCAGTGAGCACAGCCAGTTACAAAATATGGAAAAAAGGCGCGCCGGTTGCGATGACACTGGCGGGCCTATGGAGAAAGCAATGAAGATCACCCGTCGCATGTGGGGCATGGCCGCTGGCGCCTTGCTGGCCTTGAACCTCGGTCTGCCGGCCGCGGCATCCGCGCAGGAGGCGCCGGACGCCCTGGTCAAGCGCGTGTCCACCGACGTGCTCGACACCATCAAGAAGGACCCGGCGCTGCGCGGCGGCGATACCGCCAAGGTCAACGCGCTGGTCAACGAGAAGGTCATGCCCTATGTGGACTTTCGCCGCATGACCTCGGCCGCCGTGGGCCCGGCCTGGCGCCAGGCCACGCCCGAGCAGCGCCAGCGCCTGCAGGACGAATTCAAGGCCCTGCTGGTGCGCACCTATTCGGGCGCGCTGTCGCAGGTGGTGGACCAGACGATTACCGTCAAGCCCCTGCGCATGGCCGCCGGTGATACCGACGTGCTGGTGCGCACCCAGGTCAACGGCCGCGGCGACCCCGTGCAGCTGGACTTCCGCCTGGAAAAGCAGGCCGACGGCTGGAAACTCTACAACTTCAACGTGCTGGGCGTGTGGCTGGTGGAAACCTACCGCAACCAGTTCGCCCAGGAAATCAATGCCAGCGGCATCGACGGCCTGATCAAGACGCTGGCTTCCCGCAGCTCCATGCCGGTCACGCCGGCAGCGGCCAAGTAAGCTCCAGCAACGCAGGTCCAGCCGCCATGCCCCAAGCATCCGCCTCCCCGCTGCAGCTGCCGCAGGAGCTGACCTACCGGCAGGCCCGGGACTGCCTGCTGCGCCTGCGCCCGCAGGTGGCCGAATTCCCCGGCCAGCAGGTGCCCGTGGATGCCAGCGCGGTCCAGACCTTCGATTCCTCCGCGCTGGCCGTGCTGCTGGCCTGCCGGCGCGCGGCGCTGGAGGCCGGCAAGCAGCTGGCCGTGATCGGCCTGCCCCAGGGCCTGCAATCCATGGCGGCGCTGTACGGGGTGGACGGCCTGCTGCCCCGGCACGGCTGAGGCGGCGCATCCGGCATCCGGGCCGGTTTCTGCGGCCCGATTTCCATGCGTCTGCAGCCGGGATGGGCAAGCCCTAGAATGGCGGCTCCCATGTCCGCAGTCTCATTCCAATCCGTCTCCAAGACCTACCGTACCCCCAAGGGGGATTTCCAGGCGCTCAAGCAGGTGAGCCTGGATATCGAGGAAGGTGAATTCTTCGGCCTGCTCGGCCCCAACGGCGCGGGCAAGACCACGCTCATCAGCATTCTCGCGGGGCTGTCCCAGGCTTCCGGCGGGCGCGTGCTGGTGCAGGGCAGCGACGTGCAGGCCAATTTCGCCGAGGCGCGGCGCAAGCTCGGCATCGTGCCCCAGGAGCTGGTGTTCGACCCCTTCTTCAGCGTGCGCGAGGCGCTGCGCTTCCAGTCCGGCTACTTCGGCGTCCGGCACAACGATGCCTGGATCGACGAACTGCTCGACAGCCTGGGGCTGGCCGACAAGGCCAATGCCAACATGCGCCAGCTCTCTGGCGGCATGAAGCGCCGCGTGCTCGTGGCCCAGGCCCTGGTGCACAAGCCGCCCATCATCGTGCTCGACGAACCCACGGCCGGCGTGGACGTGGAGCTGCGCCAGACACTGTGGCATTTCATCGCCAAGCTCAACAAGCAGGGGCACACGGTGCTGCTGACCACCCATTACCTCGAAGAGGCCGAAGCCCTGTGCAGCCGCGTGGCCATGCTCAAGCAAGGCCGGATCGTCAAGCTCTCGCCCATGAGCGAGCTGCTCAAGTCGGCGTCCAGCAACGTGCTGCAGTTCAAGACCGACAGCGCCCTGCCGGCCGGCGTGGCCCAGCGGGCGCGCGTGACGGGCCGCATCGTGCAGGTGCCCGCGGCCGATGCCGCCGATGTGGAAAAGCTGCTGGCCGCGCTGCGCGAAGGCGGCGTGACGCCCGAGGATGTGGAAATCCGCCGCGCCGACCTGGAGGATGTGTTCATCCACATCATGAACGAGGCGGCAGTGAAGCAGGGAGGTGCGGCATGAACGGCTGGCAGACCCTGCTCAAGAAGGAAGTGCTGCGCTTCTGGAAGGTCAGCTTCCAGACCGTGGCCGCGCCCGTGCTCACGGCCGTGCTGTACCTGCTGGTTTTCGGCCATGTGCTCGAAGGCCGCGTCATGGTCTACGACCGCATCAGCTACACGGCCTTTCTGATTCCCGGCCTGGTGATGATGAGCATGCTGCAGAACGCGTTCGCCAACAGCTCGTCCAGCCTGGTGCAGAGCAAGATCATGGGCTCGCTGGTGTTCGTGCTGCTCACGCCGCTGTCGCACTGGGCCTGGTTCACGGCCTATGTGGGCGCCTCGGTGCTGCGCGGCCTGCTCGTGGGCCTGGGCGTGTTCGTGGTCACGCTGTTCTTTGCCGTGCCGGACTTCGCGGCGCCGCTGTGGATCCTGGTGTTCGGCTTCCTGGGCTGTGCGCTCATGGGCACGCTGGGCCTGATCGCCGGCCTGTGGGCCGAGAAGTTCGACCAGATGGCGGCTTTCCAGAACTTCCTGATCATGCCGCTGACCTTTCTGTCCGGCGTGTTCTATTCCGTGCATTCGCTGCCCGCTTTTTGGCAAGCTGTCAGCCATATCAATCCGTTCTTCTACATGATTGACGGTTTCCGCTACGGATTCTTCGGCCAGAGCGATGTCTCGCCCTGGATCAGCGTGGGCATCGTGGGCGCGGCATGGCTGGCCGTGAGCGCGCTGGCCGTGCATTTGCTGCGCATTGGCTACAAGATCCGCAACTGATTTCATCCCGGATGCACGGCGGCCTGCGGGACAATGACCGGTTCCGCCAGCTGTGCGCCCCAAGGCTTTCCCCACCCATGACCGCAGACCAACTCAAAGAAATCATCAGCGCAGGCCTGCCTTGCGAGCATCTTGCGCTGGAGGGCGACGGCCGGCACTGGTTTGCCACCATCGTCTCGGCCAGCTTCGAAGGCCAGCGCCTGGTGCAGCGCCAGCGCCTGGTCTATGCCACCCTGGGCAACCGCATGGCCACCGACGAGGTCCATGCCCTGTCCATGAAGACCTTCACGCCCGCCGAGTGGGCGAATCAGGCCTGATCTCCATTTTTGATAGCTGCCTGCGCTGGATATGTCTGCGTTTGCGGCTGATTTGTCTCTTTTTCCGAATCAAGGCCACAAGCCATGGACAAACTTCTGATTCGCGGTGAGCGCCGCCTGCAGGGCGAGGTCATCATTTCCGGCGCCAAGAACGCCGCCCTGCCCGAGATGTGCGCAGCGCTGCTCACTTCCGAGCCCGTGCACCTGCACAACGTGCCCCGCCTGCACGACGTGGCCACCATGCGCCGTCTGCTGGACAACATGGGCGTGCACACCGAAACCCATGGCGAGCGCGGCGGCATGTCCTTCCAGGCTCCCGACAGCCTGAATCCCGAGGCGCCCTACGAGCTGGTCAAGACCATGCGCGCCTCCGTGCTGGCCCTGGGGCCGCTGCTGGCACGCTTCGGCCGTGCCAAGGTCTCGTTGCCCGGCGGCTGCGCCATCGGCTCGCGCCCGGTGGACCAGCACATCAAGGGCCTGCAGGCCATGGGTGCCATCATCACCGTCGAGCATGGCTACATGCACGCCAGCCTGCCCGAAGGCGCCCGGCGCCTCAAGGGTGCGCGCATCACCACCGACATGGTCACGGTGACCGGCACCGAGAACTTCCTGATGGCGGCCTGCCTGGCCGAGGGCGAGACCGTGCTCGAGAACGCCGCCATGGAGCCCGAGATCACCGATCTGGCCGAAATGCTGATCAAGATGGGCGCCCGGATCACGGGCCACGGCACCAGCCGCATCGTCATCCAGGGCGTGGACAGGCTGAGCGGCTGCGAGCATGAAGTCGTGGCCGACCGCATCGAAGCCGGCACCTTTTTGTGCGCCGTGGCGGCCACGGGCGGCGAGGCCCTGCTGCGCCATGCGCGCGCCGACCATCTGGGCGCCGTGATCGACAAGCTCAAGGAAGCCGGCGTGGAGGTGGCATGCGAAGGCAACGGCCTGCGCGTGCGCTCCAGCGGCAAGCTCAAGGCCCAGAGCTTCCGCACCACCGAATACCCGGGCTTTCCCACCGACATGCAGGCCCAGTTCATGGCGCTGAATCTGGTGGCCGAAGGCACCAGCGTGGTGACCGAGACGATTTTTGAAAACCGCTTCATGCACGTCAACGAGATGCTGCGCCTGGGCGCGCACATCACCACCGACGGGCGCGTGGCCACCATCGAAGGCGGCAGGCGCCTGACCGGCGCCACCGTGATGGCCACCGACCTGCGCGCCTCGGCCAGCCTGGTGATTGCCGGCCTGGTGGCCAGCGGCGAGACCCTGGTGGACCGCATCTACCACCTGGACCGCGGCTACGACCGCATGGAAGACAAGCTGCGCAGCCTGGGCGCCGACATCGAGAGGGTTTCCGCATGAGCACCGCAACGCCTGTGACCATTGCCCTGTCCAAGGGACGCATCTTCGAGGAAACCGTGCCCCTGCTGGCCGCCGCCGGCATCGTGGTGACCGAGGATGTGGAAAAGTCGCGCAAGCTGATCTTCGACACCAGCCAGAGCGACGTGCGCGTGGTGCTGGTGCGTGCCTCCGACGTGCCCGTGTACGTGCAGTACGGCGGCGCGGACCTGGGCGTGTCGGGCCTGGACTCGCTGATCGAGCATGGCGGCCAGGGCCTGTACCAGCCGCTGGACCTGCAGATCGCCAAGTGCCGCGTCAGCGTGGCCGTGCGCAAGGGCTTCGACTACGAGCGTGCCGTCAAGCAGGGCGCGCGCCTGCGCATCGCCACCAAGTACCCCGAGATCGCGCGCAACTTCTTTGCCGCCAAGGGCGTGCACGTGGACATGGTCAAGCTCTACGGCTCCATGGAGCTGGCGCCGCTGACCGGCATGGCCGACGCCATCGTCGACCTGGTCTCCACGGGCAACACGCTCAAGGCCAACGACCTGGTCGAGGTCGAGCCCATCATGGACATCAGCTCGCGCCTGGTGGTCAACCAGGCTTCGCTCAAGCTCAAGCAGGCGCCGCTGCGCCACATCATCGATGCGTTCGCCGCCGCCGTGGCCGCAAAAAATAGCTGATCCGACAACCGATCTTTCTTCCTGGTGAATCCTATGGAATTCGTAGCTGCTCCCGCCCGCCTGTCAACCGCCGACGCCACATTCGAGCATGATTTTGCGCAGCGTCTGCACTGGTCGGCCGACACGGATGCGGCCATCGAGCAGCGCGTGGCCGACATCCTGGCCGACGTGCAGCAGCGCGGCGATGCGGCGGTGCTCGAATACACGGCCCGCTTCGACGGCCTGCAGGCCGGCGCCATGGCCGGGCTGGAGCTCAGGCAGGACGAGCTCAAGGCCGCTTTCGACAGCCTGCCCGCCGAGCAGCGCGAAGCCCTCGAATCCGCCGCGCGCCGCGTCAGGAACTACCACGAGGCGCAGAAGAAGGCCAATGGCGAAAGCTGGAGCTACCGCGACGAGGACGGCACGCTGCTGGGCCAGAAGGTCACGCCGCTGGACCGCGTTGGCATCTACGTGCCCGGCGGCAAGGCCGCCTATCCGTCCAGCGTGCTCATGAATGCCATTCCCGCCCATGTGGCCGGGGTGCAGGACATCATCATGGTCGTGCCCACGCCCAGGGGCGAGAAGAACGCACTGGTGCTGGCCGCCGCCTACGTGGCCGGCGTGCACCGGGCCTTCACCATCGGCGGTGCCCAGGCCGTGGCGGCCCTGGCCTACGGCACGGCCACCATTCCCAAGGTGGACAAGATCACGGGGCCCGGCAACGCCTACGTGGCCAGCGCCAAGAAGCGCGTGTTCGGCATCGTGGGCATCGACATGATTGCCGGCCCCAGCGAAATCCTGGTGCTGGCCGACGGCAGCACGCCGCCCGAGTGGGTGGCCATGGACCTGTTCAGCCAGGCCGAGCACGACGAGCTGGCCCAGTCCATCCTGCTGTGCCCCGACGCCGCCTATATCGAAGCCGTGCAGCGCGAGATCGACCGCCTGCTGCCCGAGATGCCGCGCCAGGCCATCATCGCCAAGAGCCTCACGGACCGCGGCGCGCTGATCCTGACCCGCGACATGGAAGAGGCCTGTGCCATTTCCAACCGCATCGCCCCCGAACACCTCGAGGTCTCCAGCCGTGATCCGCACCGCTGGGAGCCGCTGCTGCGCCACGCGGGCGCCATCTTCCTGGGGGCCTATACCTCCGAGAGCCTGGGCGACTACTGCGCCGGCCCCAACCACGTGCTGCCCACCAGCGGCACGGCGCGCTTTTCCTCGCCGCTGGGCGTGTACGACTTCCAGAAGCGCTCCAGCCTCATCGAAGTCAGCGAGGCTGGCGCCCAGACCCTGGGCCGCACGGCCGCGGTGCTGGCCTATGGCGAAGGCCTGCAGGGCCACGCCCGCGCCGCCGAAATGCGCCTGAAGTAGGGCGCGCACCGGCGCCCGTATTTGGCAAACCAGCCGTGGCCTGCCCACGGCTTTTTTCATGGCGATGCGCCGGCCGGCGGGAGAGGCGGGCAGGTGGGCGATGCGGCGTCCTTCATCTGCCGATGTTTTCTGACGGCGGCCGTGCCGGATTTGCCCCGACACTCTGGCGGCTGAAACAGACAAGGAGCATCCAGATGAACCAAGCCGAGACATCCCGGCGACTGCGCTGGTGGCAGATGCTGGGCGGGCTGCTGCTGGCCGCCGGCCTGGCTGCCTGCGGCACGCCGCTGCCCTCCCAGGGCGTGGCGGCAGCCCCGGAGACGGCGCCTGCGCCGGCCCCTGCCAGAATGGCGGCGCCGCGCGCGGCCCGGGCAGAATCCACGCTGGGCACGCAATGGGGCGAAGGGCGGGAGTCCAATATCCGGACGGTGGATGCCACGCGCCTGAGCCCCGACCGCCCGCAGGCGGTCTCGCAGCTGCGCTACTCCGATGAGACCAGCATCCGCCGTGCGCTGGGCAGCCGTGTCGACCGCCAGCTCAATGTGCTGCTGGCCGATGGCGAAGTGGAATGGTCGGTGCAGGACGGGCAGGGCAGGCCGCTGCCCATCTTCAGCACGCGCGGCGGCCAGGATTTCCAGGTGGCGGGCCGCAGCGGCGAGCGCTACGAACTGGTCTACACCAACCGCAGCAACCGCTACTACGAGGTCGTGGCCACGGTGGACGGCCTGGATGTACTTTCAGGCCAGCCCGGCAGCGTGCGCAACGATGGCTACCTGCTGCGCCCCGGCGAAACGCTGCGCATCGATGGCTTTCGCAAGAGCCGCAGCGAGGTGGCGGCCTTCCGCTTTGCCGCCAAGGGCCGCGCCTATGCGAACAATACGCCGGCAGGCGATGCGCGCAATGTGGGCGTGATCGGTTCGGCCCTGTTCGAGGTGCGTGTGAACGAGCGCGACGGTGGCGCCCGGCGTCCGCCCGAGGGCGCGGCCGGCAGCCCCCAGGCCTTTCCCGGCGACCCTGCGCGGCCCTATGCGCCGCCGCCGCAATACCGCCGCTGATATCCGATGCTGCAAGGCCCGCATATGCGGGCCTTTTTGCTGCGCAGCCCGAGGGGTACCTGATGGAAGTACTGCCCTGGTTACACGAATTTCGTGTTGCACGAAATTCGTGTACCATGGGTGCCATGAAGAATCTCACCATTACCGTGGAGGACAGCGTGCTCGAGTGGGCGCGCGTGGAAGCTGCGCGGCGCGGCACCAGCGTCTCGCGCATGGTGGGCGATTTCATGGCCGAGATGCAGCGCCGCGAGGACGCCTACGAGCGCGCCTACCTGGCCTGGCGCACCGACGAGCGCAGCTGGCAGGCTCCGCAGGCGCCGGCCGGTGCCGGAGCGGAAAAAACCGTGACGCGCCGTGCTTGCGCCGGTCGTGCCGCCGGCGCAAGCACAGCCCGCACCGGAGCCGCAGCATGAGCGAGATGGCGCCGGTCTTTGTCGACACCTCGGTGCTGATCGCGGCAGAGAACGTGGCCGGCGGCGCGCTGTATGACGCCACGCTGGCCTGGCTGGACGTGCTGTGGCGCACGCGCACCGGCCGCACCGGCAACCAGGCCCTGGTGGAGTTCTACGACCAGGTGACCACGGCGGCCGTGCCCATGCCCCAGGGCGATGCGCGCGCCGCCATCCGCCGCTACCAGACCTGGACGCCCTGGAAGACCGATGCCGCCACGCTGGAGACGGCCTGGGCCGTGCAGGCGCGCCACCAGCTCGCCTTCGGGGACTGCCTGGCCGTGGCCTGCGCCCAGCACAGCGGCTGCAGCCATATGCTGAGCCTGCACCTGCCGCATGGCGCGGAATTCGGCGGCGTGACCGTGGTGCATCCGCTGCACCAGGACGCACCTGCCTTGGACGAGGCCTGAAGCGCGCCCATCCGGCGCCCCCCGCAATTCTGATCGGAAAGCGTGAATCCATGACTGCTCAAGACATCCAAGCCAAAGCCCTGCAACGCATCCGTGCCGACGTGCGCGCCATGCAGGCCTACCATGTGCAGCCCGCGCAGGGCCTGCTCAAGATGGACACGATGGAAAATCCCTACCGCCTGCCGGCCGAGCTGCAGCGCAAGCTGGGCGAGCACCTGGGGGCGCTGGAGATCAACCGCTATCCGGGCGAGCGCCTGGAAGTGCTCAAGCAGATGCTGGCCGAGTATGCCGGGGCGCCCGCGGGCTCGGCCGTGCTGCTGGGCAACGGTTCGGACGAGATCATCACGCTGCTGGCGCTGGCCACGGCCCAGCCCTGCGAAGGCGACCGAGCCAAGATGCTGGCGCCCATGCCCGGCTTTGTGATGTACCCGCTCAGCGCCAAGCTGCAAGGCCTGGATTTTGTTTCGGTCGACCTGACGACGGACTTCGACCTCGACGTGGGGGCCATGCAGGCGGCCATCGCCAGGCACAAGCCCGCCATCACCTACATCGCCTATCCCAACAACCCCACGGCCACGCTGTGGGACGAGGACAAGGTGCAGGCCATCGTCGATGCCGTGGCCCGCACAGGCGGCCTGGTGGTCATGGACGAGGCCTACCAGCCCTTTGCCAGCCGCAGCTGGATCACGCGCATGCGCGACGAACCCGCGCGCAATGCCCATGTGCTGCTGATGCGCACCCTCTCCAAGTTCGGCCTGGCGGGCGCGCGCCTGGGCTATTTGATCGGGCCGGCCGCCATCGTCAACGAGATCGACAAGGTGCGCCCGCCCTACAACATCAGCGTGCTCAACTGCGAAACGGCGATCTTCGCGCTGGAGCACGAAAGCCTGTACGCCGGCCAGGCCGCGGCCATCCGCGCCGAACGCCAGCCGCTGATCAACGCCCTGCGCGCCCTGGACGGCGTGGAGAAGGTCTGGCCCTCGGAGGCCAACATGGTGCTGCTGCGCGTGCGCGACGCAGGCCGCGCCCAGGCCGAGATGAAGGCGCGCGGCGTGCTGGTGAAGAACGTATCGGCCATGCACCCGCTGCTGGTCAACTGCCTGCGCCTGACCGTGGGCACCCGCGAAGAAAACGCCCAGATGCTGGCGGCCTTGAAGGAATCCCTGTGAGCAATATCGTCCCCTCCGTAGCCCAAGACCTGCCGCGCACCGCCGAGGTGCAGCGCAACACGGCCGAGACCCGCGTGCAGGTGCGGGTCAACCTCGACGGCACGGGCAAGGCCCAGCTGCATTCGGGCATCGGCTTTCTCGACCACATGCTGGACCAGATCGCGCGCCACGGCCTGATCGACCTGGACATCCACTGCGAAGGCGATCTGCACATCGACGGCCATCACACGGTGGAGGACATCGGCATCACGCTGGGCCAGGCCTTTGCCAAGGCCATCGGCGACAAGAAGGGCATACGCCGCTACGGCCACGCCTACGTGCCGCTGGACGAAGCCCTGAGCCGCGTGGTCGTCGACTTCTCGGGCCGCCCCGGCCTGCACATGGACGTGAAGTTCACGGCCGGCAGCATCGGCCAGCTGGACACGCAGCTGGTGTTCGAGTTCTTCCAGGGCTTCGTCAACCATGCGGGCGTGACGCTGCACATCGACAACCTCAAGGGCTTCAACGCCCACCACCAGTGCGAGACCATCTTCAAGGCCTTTGCCCGGGCCCTGCGCTTTGCGCTGGAGCATGATCCGCGCATGGCCGGCGTGATTCCCTCGACCAAGGGTGCTCTGTAATCAGGAGCGAACAGCGCCTGGTCATGCTGCATTTCAAAGCGTTTTGAATATCAAACCCGATCTCTACAAGCGGTAGCTGCTATGAGTTTGAAGAACAACACCGTGGCCGTGGTCGACTACGGCATGGGCAATCTGCGCTCGGTCTCGCAGGCCGTGCGCACGGCTGCCGCGGACACCGGCTGGAACGTGGTCGTCACGGCCGATCCCGAGGTCGTGCTGGCCGCCGACCGCGTGGTGCTGCCCGGCCAGGGCGCCATGCCCGACTGCATGCGCGAGCTGCGCGAGGCCCACGGCGGCGGCCTGCAGCAGGCCGTGCTGCACGCGGCGGCCCGCAAGCCGCTGTTCGGCGTCTGCGTGGGCATGCAGATGCTGCTGGACCACAGCGACGAGGGCGATGTCCCCGGCCTGGGCCTGATCCCCGGCCACGTGCGCAAGTTCGACCTCGCAGGCCGCACCCAGGCCGACGGCAGCCGCTTCAAGGTGCCGCAGATGGGCTGGAACCAGGTGTACCAGTCGCAACACGACGGCAGGCCGCATGCGCTGTGGAGCGGCATTCCCGACGGCAGCTTCTACTACTTCGTGCACAGCTTTTATGCGCAGGTGCAACAGGGCGCGCATTGCGCCGCCGAGGCCGACTACGGCGGGCGCTTTGCTTGCGCGGTTGCACGCGATAATATTTTTGCGACCCAGTTCCACCCCGAGAAAAGCGCGGACCAGGGCCTGGCGCTCTTTCGCAACTTCCTGGGCTGGAAGCCCTAGGAGCTGCGCCGCACATCGGCGCCGCCCCGAGTTATTCCTCAACTGGCCATTTCTAGCGGCCTCACTTGATAGCCAACCACCATCATGTTGCTCATCCCCGCCATCGACCTCAAGGACGGCCACTGCGTACGCCTCATCCAGGGTGATATGGACCAATCCACCACGTTCGGCGAAGACCCCGCAGCCATTGCCGCGAAGTGGCTGGATGCCGGCGCGCGCCGCCTGCATCTGGTGGATCTCAACGGAGCGTTCGCGGGCCAGCCCAAGAACCTGGCGGCGATCAAGAGCATCCTCAAGGAAGTGGACGGCGAGATCCCCGTGCAGCTGGGCGGGGGCATCCGCGATCTGGACACCATCGAGCGCTACATCGATCTGGGCATCGAATACGTGATCATCGGCACGGCCGCCGTGAAGAACCCCGGTTTCCTGCAGGATGCCTGCAGCGCGTTCGCGGGCCACATCATCGTCGGCCTGGACGCCAAGGACGGCAAGGTGGCCATCGACGGCTGGAGCAAGCTCACGGGCCAGGACGTGATCTCCACCGCCAAGCGCTTCGAGGACTGGGGCGTGGAATCCATCATCTACACCGACATCGGCCGCGACGGCATGCTCAGCGGCATCAACATCGATGCCACGGTCAAGCTGGCTCAGTCGCTCAAGATTCCCGTCATCGCCTCGGGCGGCCTAGCCGGCATGGCCGACATCGAAGCCCTGTGCAAGGTGCAGGACGAAGGCATCGAAGGCGTGATCTGCGGCCGTGCCATCTATACCGGCGACCTCGACCTGGCGGCCGGCCAGGCGCGCGCCGACGAGCTGACCGGTGAGTGATTTCGAAGCCCGCCTGCAGGAATGGCGGGGCCTGCCCGCCATCGGCCTGCGCTTGCCCGGCGGAGACAGCGCGCTGATCGCCCTGCAGGGTGCGCAGGTGCTGTCCTGGGTCAGCCGGGGGCAGGAGCGCCTGTTCGTCAGCCCGCAGGCCGCGCACGACGGACACACGCCGATCCGCGGCGGCATTCCGGTCTGCTTTCCGCAGTTCAACCAGCGCGGCCCGCTGGTCAAGCACGGCTTTGCGCGCACCCTGGCCTGGTCCGGCCAGCCCGGGGATGCCAGGCCTGCCGAAGGTGGTGGCCTGCAGATCACGCTGCGCCTGGAAGACAGCGAGGCCACGCGCGCCGTCTGGCCCCATGCCTTCGAGGCGCTGCTGACGGTGGAGCTGCACCCCGGCGCCTTGACCGTGCGCCTGGCCGTGCACAACCGCGGCGCGCAGGACCTGCCGTTCACCGCCGCGCTGCACAGCTATCTGCAGGTGCCCGGCGCCGAGCAGATCGAGCTGCAGGGGCTGGATGGTCTCGTCTATTGGAATGCTGTGGCGGCAGGTGCCGAAACGCATCCCGTGCAGGCCGGAGCCGTGCGCTTTGGCGTGGAGACCGATCGCGTCTATCCGCGCGCCGCCCAGGCGCTGCGGCTGCAAACTCTGTCATCGCAGCCCTTGCTGCAGATTGCCCAGGACGAAGCCTGGAGCGAGACCGTGGTCTGGAATCCGGGCCCCGAGCTGTGCGCGCGCCTGCCCGACATGGCGCCGGACAGCTGGCAGCACATGCTGTGCGTGGAGGCTGCGGCCATCGACGCGCCCGTGGTCCTGGCGCCCGGCGGACGCTGGCAGGCCGCGCAGCATCTGCGCGCGCTGTGATTTTTCGCCCGTTTTCTGTTGTTGTTCTAGAAGGCTTCCCATGCTGGCCAAACGCATCATCCCCTGCCTCGACGTGACCGGTGGCCGCGTCGTCAAGGGCGTCAACTTCGTGGAGCTGCGCGATGCCGGCGATCCGGTGGAAATCGCGGCCCGCTACAACGCCCAGGGCGCCGACGAACTGACTTTTCTCGATATCACGGCCACCAGCGACGGGCGCGACCTGATCCTGCCCATCATCGAGGCCGTGGCCAGCCAGGTCTTCATTCCGCTCACGGTGGGCGGCGGCGTGCGCACCGTGGAAGACGTGCGCCGCCTGCTCAACGCAGGGGCCGACAAGACCAGCTTCAACTCGGCGGCCATCGCCAATCCCGACGTGATCAACGCGGCCAGCGACAAGTACGGCGCGCAGTGCATCGTGGTGGCGATCGACGCCAAGCGCCGCTCGGCCGAGGATACGCAGCGCATCGGCGCCGATGGCAAGCCCGTGGGCGAGGGCTGGGACGTCTACAGCCACGGCGGACGCAAGAACACCGGGCTCGATGCCGTGCAATGGGCGATGGAGATGGCGCGTCGCGGCGCGGGCGAGATCCTGCTGACCAGCATGGACCGTGACGGCACCAAGAGCGGGTTCGACCTGCAGCTCACGCGCGCCGTCAGCGACGCCGTGCAGGTACCCGTGATCGCCTCGGGCGGCGTGGGCAATCTGGAGGACCTGGCCGACGGCGTGACCCAGGGCGGCGCCGATGCCGTGCTGGCAGCCAGCATCTTCCACTACGGCGAATACACCGTGCAGCAGGCCAAGGAATGCATGCGCGCACGCGGCATTCCCGTGCGTCTTTAAAAAACATAGCGGCTTGCGCATGAACTGAGGGGATTTCAGATCATCTTGATATGGAATCCATAGGATGAATGGCGCAGGCTGCTCCGGATTCAGGAGTGAACCATGGATTGGCTCGATCAGGTCAAATGGGATGACAAGGGGCTGGTGCCCGTCATCGCGCAGGAGAAGGACACGGGCGACGTGCTGATGTTCGCCTGGATGAACCGCGAGGCATTGCAGAAGACGGCCGAGCTGGGCCGCGCCGTCTACTTCAGCCGCTCGCGCGGCAAGCTGTGGTTCAAGGGCGAGGAGTCGGGCCATGTGCAGACCGTGCACGAGCTGCGCATCGACTGCGACAACGACGTCATCCTGCTCAAGGTCACCCAGACCGGCCACGAGCCCGGCATCGCCTGCCACACCGGCCGCCACAGCTGCTTCTACAGCGTGCTCAGGAGTGGCCGGTGGACGCCCGTGGAGCCGGTCTTGAAAGATCCGGAAACGATCTATAAGTAACCCCTGAGCGGCCGCGCCGCTTCCCCTTGAAAGGGGACGGCGACTTCGCTGCGGGGCGGCCCTTGCTTGCTGCCTCTGGCATAGGCCGCTTCGATTTGGAATATCGCCACCAGTGCGATGCGTGAAGAGAGATTTATGACCACTTCCGATGCTGTGTCTCAAGATTCCCTGGCCCGGCTGGCTGCCGTGATCGAGAGCCGCAAGCCTGCCAACGGCGGCGATCCCGAGAAAAGCTATGTGGCCCGCCTGCTGCACAAGGGGCCGGACGCCTTTCTCAAGAAGGTGGGAGAGGAAGCCACCGAGGTCGTGATGGCCGCCAAGGATGCGGAGCATGGCGGCGATCCCGGCAAAATCCTTTATGAAGTTGCGGACTTGTGGTTTCACTCCATGATCGCACTGGCCCACTTCGGCCTGACGCCTGCCCAGGTGATCGCCGAGCTGGAGCGCCGCGAAGGCCTGAGCGGCCTCGAGGAAAAGGCCTTGCGCAAGGCCGACGAACGTGCAGCCCAGGAGAAAGGACATGCCTCATGAGCGATAGAGACATCATCGACGTACCCGGCCGGGATGCTGCCCAGATGGAAGGCCTGAAGGCCTGGGGCTGGGTCAGCTACCTGCTGCACCTGGTCGTGGCCGTGGCCGCCGTGGTGCCCAGCGCCCAGCCCAGCATCGTGCTGCTGCTGATCGCGCTGGTCATCGATCTGGTCAAGCGCGACGAAGCACGCGGCACCTGGCAGGAAAGCCACTTTTCCTGGCGCATCCGCAGCGTGGCCTGGGCCGGCATCCTGTACGTGGTCACGCTGCCGCTGTGGCTGCTGTTCTTCGTGCCGGGCTGGATTGCCTGGAGCCTGATCTCCATCTGGTTCCTGTACCGCATCGTACGCGGCATGGTGGCGATGAATGCCCACCGCGCCGTCATGGACTGAGGAGCCGTGCCGCTCCACGCCCCAAGCCCCTGCCGTTGCCGGCAGGGGCTTTTTCATGGGCGCCGCTTGCCGCCATTTTGCTGACAGCAGGACGGGCGGAGAGGCTCGCCCCTCTTGACGCACCGCGGCTAAGCTGGTGTCCTGTTACAACCTTGACACCACAGGATGCATATATGGCCCAGGCAACGCAAACCGTGCTCAATCTGGCCCTGCAGGGCGGCGGCTCCCACGGGGCGCTGACCTGGGGCGTGCTCGATGCGTTGCTGGAGGACGAGACGCTGGTGCTGGAAGGCATCAGCGGCACCAGCGCCGGCGCCATGAATGCGGTGGTGCTGGCCCACGGCTTCGCGCAGGCCGCGGCCGAGGAAAAAACGGTGGATGCCGCGCGCCAGCGGGGCCGCGAACTGGCCCGCAAGGCGCTGCGCGATCTCTGGGAAGGCGTGGGCGCCATGGGCAGCCTGACCTGGGGCGTGCCGCTGGCCAACGGGCCGCTGATGGGCATGCTCAACCACTTCTGGTCGCCCTACCAGACCAATCCGCTCAATTTCAACCCGCTGCGCAAGCTGCTGGAGGGGATTGTGGATTTCGAGCAGCTCGTGCATCCCGCCCATCCCTTGGCGGTGCCCAAGCTCTTCGTCTGCGCCACCAACGTGCGAACCGGGCGCGGCCAGATCTTCTCGGGCGAGAAGGTCACGGCCGACGCCATCATGGCCTCTGCCTGCCTGCCGCAGCTGTTCAAGGCCGTGGAGATCGACGGCGAATACTACTGGGACGGCGGCTTTTCGGGCAATCCCGCGCTATATCCGCTGATCTACGGCACGCGCAGCCGCGACATCCTGCTGGTGCAGATCAACCCCAAGGAGTCGATCGAGCTGCCGAGCACGGCCGGCGACATCATGGACCGCATGAACGAGGTGACCTTCAACGCCAGCCTGCTGGCCGAACTGCGCGCCATCGAATTCGTCACCCGGCTGCTGGAGCAAAAGCGCCTGGATTCCGAGCGCTACAAGCATGTGCTCATGCACCGCATCGACGGCGGCGCGGTCCTGAAGGGATACGGCGCCTCCAGCAAGACGCGGGCCGACATCAACATGGTGCACGATCTGTTCGACCTCGGGCGCGAGCAGGGCCAGCGCTGGCTGCACGAGCACCGGCAGGACATCGGCGTGCGGCAGACCCTGCGTTTCAACGACAATGCTGTGTGATGACCTCCTGAGCGGCTGCGCCGCGTTCCCCGGGAAGGGGCGGCGTGCAACGGGACGACGGCCTTTGCTGTGGGGCGGCGCGGCCGGCTTGGGCCCTTTGGCCGCTTCTCGCCTGGAACGCGCCCGTCTCAAGAGGTGAGTGGCGCAACCATTGAATTGATAAGTACGCATGCACTACCACGATTCCCACTACGATTCCAGCTGCATTTTCTGCCGCATTGCCAAGGGCGAGATTCCGTCGCGCAAGGTATACGAGGACGAGGAAGTCTTTGCCTTCCACGACATCAACCCTTCGGCGCCCGTGCACTTCCTGATGATTCCCAGGAAGCACATCCCGTCCATGGCCCAGGTCTCGGCCGGCGATGCCGCGCTGCTGGGCCGCATGCTGGCGCTGGCCCCGCGGCTGGCCGCGGAGCAGGGCTGCAATCCCTATCCCGACGGCGGCTTTCGCCTGATGGTCAATACGGGGACCGAAGGCGGCCAGGAGGTGCACCACCTGCACATCCACGTGCTGGGCGGCCCCCGCCCCTGGAAGAAAGGCTGACCCCGAGGCGCGGCGCTGGTTGCCGGCGCCCAAGCCCGTGCTGCTTTTGTGGGGCATTGGGCGGCGGCCTGCGCGGCGGCCGTCTAAAATGGATTGCAATTCGTTAGGAGATAGTCATGGGTTCGTTTTCCATCTGGCACTGGCTGATCGTGCTGCTCATCGTGGTTCTGGTGTTCGGCACCAAGAAGCTCAAGAACATCGGCACCGACCTGGGCGGCGCGGTCAAGGGCTTCAAGGACGGCATGAAGGACGGTGCCAGCGACGGCAGCAGCGATGCTGTGGCCGGCCAGGTCGCCAACCAGAATGCCGCCGACAAGGCCACGATCGACGTGGAAGCCAAGCAAAAGAGCTGATCCGGCGGCACTGACACATGTTTGATATTGGCCTGTCCAAAATGGCGCTCATCGGAGCCGTGGCCCTGGTGGTCATCGGCCCCGAGAAGCTGCCGCGCGTGGCCCGCATGGCGGGCACCATGCTTGGAAGGGCGCAGCGCTATGTGGCCGACGTCAAGGCCGAGGTGAACCGCTCCATGGAGCTCGACGAGCTGCGCAAGATGAAGGAGAGCGTGGAGACCGCGGCGCGCGATGTGGAGCAGAGCATCCACGCGCAGACTTCCCAGCTGGAAAAGGGCTGGGAAGACGCCACCCGGGACCTGCGCGACGATGCCCCGATGACTTCGGCCTCGGCCTTCGAATCCGGCGTCGATTCCGGCTCGCACAGCGCCGTGGTGCCCACCTACCGGCATCCGCGCAAGAACTGGCGGGTCAAGCGCGCGGCCGTGCCCCAGTGGTACAAGGCCCGCGCCGGCGTGCGCACCAAGGCCCAGTCGGGTGCGGCGCGCGTGGCGCGCTTTCGTCCGCAGAAGTTCCGCTAGCATGCTGGCACGCGGCCAGCGGGCCGTCGCTTTCCCGGCACCCCGCCCTGGCGGCCGCATTCGCAGACCCGAGGGCCCGCATTGGCGGGCCTGCGGATTTTCAGGAGCCGCATCCTCCAAAAAGGCGCCTGGCGCTGCGGCCACCCGGCCTGCGCGCTGCCTGGGCCTGCGGAATGCGGGCCGTGTTTCTGTTTCCAGCGCACAGGGCGGCACCGGCCCTGATCCCGTTTTGCACCATGTCCGATTTTTCTCCTAAAGAAGACGAGCTGGCCGGCACCGAGCAGCCGTTCGTGCAGCACCTGATGGAGCTGCGCGACCGCCTGCTGTACTGCATTTACGGCATTGCCGTGGCCGTTATCGCCCTGAGCCTGTGGCCCGGCCCCGACAGGCTGATGGACTTCATTGCCCATCCGATCAAGGCCCATATGCCGCCCGACGCCAAGCTGATTGCCGTGGGCGTGTTTTCGCCGTTCTTCATACCGCTCAAGGTCTTGCTGATGGTGGCCGTGCTGGCCGTGCTGCCCTGGCTGATGTACCAGATCTGGGCCTTTGTGGCACCCGGCCTGTACAGCCACGAGAAGAAGTTCGCGCTGCCGCTGATCGTCTTCGGCAGCCTGCTGGCCTACATGGGCATCGGCTTCGTGCAGTTCTTCGTGCTGGACAAGATGTTCAACTTCATCCAGCACTTCACGCCTTCCAGCGTGGCGGCCACGCCCGACATCGCCTCGTACGTGGAAGCCATTTTGTCGCTGTACCTGGCGTTTGCCGCGGCCTTCCAGGTGCCCATCGTGGTGATGCTGCTGGTGCGCTTCGACCTGGTGGACATCGCCAAGCTCAAGTCCTTCCGCGGCTACTTCGTGGTGCTGGCCTTCATCGTGGCCGCCGTGCTCACGCCGCCCGACGTGATTTCGCAGCTGGCGCTGGCCGTGCCCATGTGCCTGCTCTACGAAGTGGGGATTTTGGGCGCGGGCTGGTTCAGCCGCGTCTCGCGCGCGCCCGACGAGGAAGGGACGCAGACCGCGGTCGACAAGCCGGCCGACGGCCAGTGACCGTTGCGCCAGGAGCGCGTACCCTGCAGCAGGGCCCCGGGAGCAATTCCGGGGCCTTTTTTTGATAGCTGCCTGCGCCCAATGAATAAGAGGTTAGGGCTGGTTTTGTATTGAACCGATGATCGGAATGGCGCCTGCAGCTATGATTATTGAAGTGCGGTGCCGGTGACTCCGATGGTTCCAGCATGAAAAAAGCCGGTGCGAAGCACCGGCTTTTGCGTTGTGCCGCGGTGGCTCAGCGGCGGCGTGGCTGCTGCTGGGCCGCATTGGCCGAGGGCCGCAGGCCGGGCGTGATGTTGAGCTCCACGCTGCTGTCGCCGCGGCGCACGTCGAAGGTCGTGGCCTGGCCGGGCTTGAGGGCGGCCACGGCGGTCAGCAGTTCCGAGACATTGCGCGTGGGCGTGTCGCCCACCTTCACGATCACGTCACCCGGGCGCATGCCGGCCTGGGCGGCAGGACCGGCCTGCAGCACGCCGGTGATGATGACGCCGGAATCGGCCTTGACGCCGAAGGTTTCGGCCAGCTCGGGCGAGAGCTCGTTGGGCTCGACGCCGATCCAGCCGCGCGTGACCTTGCCGTCCTTGACGATGCCGTCCAGCACCATCTTGGCCGTGGAGACGGGGATCGCAAAGCCTATGCCCATGCTGCCGCCCGAGCGCGAGTAGATGGCCGTGTTGATGCCCAGCAGGTTGCCGCTGATGTCCACCAGCGCGCCGCCGGAGTTGCCGGGGTTGATGGCGGCATCGGTCTGGATGAAGTTCTCGAAGGTGTTGATGCCCAGCTGGCTGCGGCCCAGCGCGCTGATGATGCCGCTGGTCACGGTCTGGCCCACGCCGAAGGGATTGCCGATGGCCAGCACGCGGTCGCCCACGGCCACCTGGTCGGAGTTGCCCAGCACGATGACGGGCAGCTTGTCCAGGTTGATCTTGAGCACGGCGAGATCGGTCTCGGGATCGGTGCCGATGACGGTGGCCTTGGCCTGGCGGCTGTCGGTCAGCGTGACCTCGATGTCGTCGGCGCCCTCGACCACATGGTTGTTGGTGAGGATGTAGCCATCTGGACTGATGATGACACCGCTTCCCAAACCAGATTGCTCCTGCGGTCCCTGGTCGCCGAAGAAGAACTGGAACCAGGGGTCGTTGGCGCGCGGATGGCGCACGGCCTTGCTGGTGTTGATGCTGACCACGGCCGGAGCCGCCTTGCGCGCGGCCGGCGCAAAGCTGCCGGGCGCCGTCTCGCCGGCGGGCAGGGCGGGTGCCTGCAGCAGCGAAATACCGGCGTTGCTGCGCGTAGCCTGGCTGCGGAGCCAGTCTGGCTGCAGGGTTGCTACTACAAAATACATAGCCACCAGAACGGTGACGGCTTGGGAAAACAGCAGCCAGGTGCGTTTCATGTAATCCGTATGAATAAAGGGCGGGACAAGGCCCCATTGTGAAGCATGGCCGCCGCAATGGGCGTGGCAAGAAAAACGGCCGCCTCGATGCCTAGCGCAAACCCGGCAGGAATGCAGCGCCCGCAAGGCATAGGAATGCTGTCGCCTATAGTTTTTTCAGTGCGGCAGCCATGAGTGCTAACCCTAGAATGAATTTTCGACTGCGCCTGCATCGCCGTTTGCCGAAGTGGCCGCCCACCAAGCGGCCATGTTCGGATGGACCGGGCCTGGCACACCAGGCCTGCCGTGACCGGTTTGCCGCTGCACGCTGACCCGTTGCCGCGGCGACTTCCGCGCTGTCTTGCTGTTCGCTCTAGGAAACACATGACTACGCTTGACCATGCATTGCCTGCCGCCCCGGCGGCCGGCGTGCCCCACCGTTCTCTGAATCGCGAGGACTACAAGACCCTGGGCCTGTCGGCCCTGGGCGGAACGCTGGAGTTCTACGACTTCGTGGTGTTCGTCTTTTTCGCCAATGTGATCGGCTCGCTGTTTTTCCCGGCCGCGATGCCGGACTGGCTGCGCCAGCTGCAGACGCTGGGCATTTTCGCGGCCGGCTATCTGGCGCGCCCCATCGGCGGAATTCTGATCGCCCACTTCGGCGACATCCTGGGCCGCAAGAAGATGTTCACGCTGTCCGTCTTCCTGATGGCGCTGCCCACGCTGATCATCGGCCTGCTTCCCACATATGAGAGCTGGGGCATTGCCGCGCCCATCCTGCTGCTGCTGATGCGCGTGATGCAGGGAGCGGCCATCGGCGGCGAGATGCCCGGTGCCTGGGTCTTCGTGGCCGAGCATGCGCCGGCCAAGCGCTACGGCTTTGCCATCGGCTCGCTGACTTCGGGCATTACCGGCGGCATCTTCCTGGGCTCCATCATCGGCGTCTGGCTCAACAGCACCTACAGCTCGGCCGAAATCCACGACTGGGCCTGGCGCATCCCGTTCCTGCTGGGCGGCGTGTTCGGGCTGGTATCGGTGTATCTGCGCAAGTTCCTGCATGAGACACCCATCTTCCAGGAGCTGCAGGCACGCAAGCAGGCCGACCGCGAGCTGCCCATCAAGACCATCTTGCGCGAGCATCGCCAGGCCTGCGTGGTGGTGGCGCTGATGACCTGGGTGCTGTCCACGGCCATCGTGGTGGTGATTCTGTTCACTCCCTCGTATCTGCAGAAGGTGTTCCACATCGTGCCGGCCATGGCGCTCAAGGCCAATGCCGTGGCCACGGTGACGCTGACGATCGGCTGCGTGTTCTGGGGCTGGCTGTCCGACAGGATCGGCACGCGCGGCGCCATGGTGCTGGGCTGGGGCGGCATGACGCTCACCACCTATCTGTTCTATCTGAACCTGCCGGGCACCGAGGCCTCGCTGGTTTGCACCTATGCGACCGTGGGCTTCTTCGTGGGCAGCATCTCGCTGCTGCCGGTGGTGGGCGTGAGGGCCTTCCCGCCGGAGGTGCGCTTCACCGGCCTGTCCTTCTCCTACAACATGGCCTATGCCGTGTTCGGCGGCCTGACGCCCATGCTGGTGTCGGTGTGGCAGCAGGTGGATGTGCTGGCCCCTGCCCACTATGTCGCCGCCATGGGCGTGCTGGGCGTGGCCATGGGCTTTTGGCCGCTGGCATGCAAGGGATGGCAGGCGAAGAAGGCCTGATGGCGGCTTGATTCCGCATGACGGATCCGGGGCGGCCTGCGGGCTGCCCTTTTTCATGTCCGGCCCGCGCCTGCTTGGCACAATAGCCGCATGAGCATTGAGCGAAACCAACTCCTGTCCTGCTTCGACGGCCTGCTGCAGCCCGAGCGCTTCAAGGACTATGGTCCCAACGGCCTGCAGGTCGAGGGCAGGCGCGAGATCAAACGCCTAGTCAGCGGCGTGACGGCCAGCCGGGCACTGATCGAGGCTGCGATTGCCGACAAGGCCGACGCCATCTTTGTGCACCACGGCCTGTTCTGGCGCGGCATGGACGGGCGCATCACCGGCTGGCTCAAGGAACGCATCCGCCTGCTGCTGGCGCACGACATCAATCTGTTTGCCTACCATCTGCCGCTGGATGCCCATCCCACGCTGGGCAACAATGCGCAGCTGGGAGCGCGGCTGGGCCTGCAGGGCGAGGCAGCCTTCGGCGAGCAAAACCTGGGCTGGCTGGCCAAGGCGGATTTTGCCTCGGCGGAGCAACTGGCCGCCCATGTCCGTGCTGCGCTGGGGCGCGAGGTCACCCTGGCTGACGGCCCGGCCCCAAAGCCGCTGCGCAGGATTGCCTGGTGCACCGGCGGCGCCCAGGGCTTTTTCGAAGCCGCGATTGCCGCAGGCGCCGATGCCTATATCACGGGCGAGATCTCCGAACCGCAAGCCCATCTGGCGCGCGAAACCGGCACTGTCTTCATCGCGGCCGGCCACCATGCGACCGAGCGCTACGGCGCTCCCGCGCTGGCGGCCCATGTGGCGGCGGAGCTGGGGCTGGAGCACCATTTCATCGACATCGACAATCCGGCCTGACACTTTCAATCTGATCGTTTGAAACGCTTGGCTGCAAAGCGTTGAATGCTGATTTCACTGCAATGTCCCCTACCGCTTCCATACCAGCCGCCATTGCCCCCATCGCCATCACCCAGGGCGACAGCGCCGGCATCGGCCCGGAAATCATTGCCAAGGCCTTTGCCGGCTCCGCGCAGTACCTGCAAGGCTGCTTTGTGGTCGGCGAGCTGCAGACGCTGCGCCGTGCCACGGCGCTGGTTGCCCATGTGTGCGGCGGCGAGCAGGGCATCGCGCAGCCGATTGCCGTGATCGACAAGCCCCGGGACGCATGGAGCATGCCGCCCGGCACCATCCCCCTGCTGGCGCTGCCGGATCTGCCAGGTCCCCAGCCCTACGGAGAGGTCAGTGCCCTGGCCGGGGAGGCTGCCGCACGCTGCGTGACCTGGTCCGCGCAAGCGGCCTTGCGCGGCGAGATTGCGGCGCTGGTGACCGCGCCGCTGCACAAGGAGGCGCTGTCGCTGGCCGGTGTGAAGTTTCCCGGCCATACCGAGCTGCTGCAGGCCGAGGCCGCAGCCCATGCGGGCGTGCCGCTGGCCGAGATGCCGGTGCGCATGATGCTGGCCAACGACGAGCTGCGCACCGTGCTCGTCAGCATCCATGTCTCCCTGCGCGAGGCGATTGCCGCGGTGACGCAGCCCCAGGTCCTGCAGACGCTTCGCATCACCCATGCGGCACTGTCGCGCCACCTGGGCCGCGCGCCACGCATCGGCGTGGCAGGGCTCAATCCGCATGCAGGCGAGGGCGGGCTTTTCGGCGAGGAAGAGATCGCCATCATCGCCCCGGCCATCGCCCAGGCTGGCGCCGAGGGAATGGATGTCCATGGGCCGTTTGCGCCGGACACGATCTTCATGCGGGCGCGCAACGCGCCCGGCCACCCCGGTGAATTCGATGTGGTGTTGGCTATGTACCACGACCAAGGGTTGATCCCAGTCAAATATCTGGGCGTGGAAAAAGGCGTCAATGTCACGCTGGGGCTGCCGCTGGTGCGCACCAGCCCCGACCATGGCACGGCCTTCGACATTGCGGGCCGGGGCGTGGCCGATGCGGACAGCCTGGTCGAGGCCGTGCGCATGGCCCGCAGCCTGGCGCTGTGACTCCCTGGGGTCGCTGTGACACGGCCACGGGTGTGGCTGCTGCGCGAAGCAAGGCCTGACTTCCTGGGATCGGGTCGCACCAAAAAAGCCCGCCAGGCGCATTGCCTTGGCGGGCTTTGGATTGCGTGGAGATGGCTTAGCGGGGGCGGTTGAGGCTGTCGCGGATCTCGCGCAGCAGCACGATGTCCTCGGGGGTGGGCGCAGGGGCGGCAGGTGCCTCTGGCTCGGCCGGCGCCTGGCGCTTGAGGCGGTTGATCTGCTTGATCATCATGAAGATGATGAAGGCGAGAATCAGGAAGTTAACGGCAACAGTGATGAAGTTGCCGTAGGCAAACACGGGAACGCCGGCTTTCCGGAGCGCATCCAGTGTCATGGGCGTGCCATCCGGCACATGGCCCAGCGTGATGAACAGATTGGAGAAATCCAGCTTGCCGAACACCAGGCCGACAACCGGCATGATGAGGTCGTTGACGACAGAATCGACGATCTTGCCGAACGCTCCGCCGATGATCACGCCGACTGCCAGATCTACCACGTTTCCCTTGATTGCGAACTCGCGGAATTCTTGCATCATCCCCATAGCAATTCCAGTCACTGAGAGTTTGAGATAGCGCAGTATTGCGCGACTTTGGTATCTGTCAACGTCAGACGGCGGCTGGAATAACCATGACCCCACCGCTACAATTTATCGCTGACCCCAATCAAGCGATGTACTTCGAGGAAATCCATGAGTGACTCTCCAGTGGACTCCAGCAAACGCACGTGGATCATCACGTCGGCATGCGCTGGTGCCGTGGGCGGCGTGGCGACAGCCGTCCCTTTCGTGAGCTCCTTCCAGCCCTCCGAGAAGGCGAAGGCAGCCGGTGCAGCGGTAGAGGTGGACATTTCCAGCCTCAAGGAAGGCGAGAAGCTCACCGTAGAGTGGCGCGGCAAGCCGGTATGGATCATCAAGCGCACGTCCGAACAGCTCAAGGACCTGCCATCGCTCGACGGCGAACTGGCCGACCCCAAGTCCGAACGGCATCCCGACGAATTCACTCCTCCCTACGCGCGCAACGAGAATCGCTCCATCAAGCCCGAAGTCCTCGTGGTGGTCGGCATCTGCACGCATCTGGGCTGTTCTCCCACGGACAAGTTCCAGGCCGGCCCCCAGCCCTCGCTGCCCAGCGACTGGAAGGGCGGCTTTCTGTGTCCCTGCCATGGCTCGACCTTCGACATGGCCGGCCGCGTTTTCAAGAACAAGCCCGCGCCGGACAACCTTCAGGTGCCCCCGCACATGTATCTGTCTGACACCAAGATCCTGATTGGTGAAGACAAGAAGACCGCCTGAGGGAGACAAGAGCAATGGCCCACGAATTCAAGCAAATTGACCCGAACGCCACCTCCGGCGCCAAGGCCATGAACTGGCTGGAGAACCGCTTTCCGACGGCATTCGACGCCTATCGCGTCCACATGTCGGAGTACTACGCGCCCAAGAACTTCAACTTCTGGTACATCTTCGGCTCGCTGGCGCTGCTGGTGCTGGTGATCCAGATCGTCACCGGCATCTTCCTGGTCATGCACTACAAGCCGGATGCCGACAAGGCATTTGCCTCGGTCGAGTACATCATGCGCGACGTGCCCTGGGGCTGGCTGATCCGCTACATGCACTCCACAGGTGCGTCTGCGTTCTTCATCGTCGTCTATCTGCACATGTTTCGCGGGCTTCTGTACGGTTCCTACCGCAAGCCGCGCGAACTGGTATGGATCTTCGGTTGCGCCATCTTCCTCGTGCTGATGGCCGAGGCCTTCATGGGCTATCTGCTGCCCTGGGGCCAGATGTCGTACTGGGGCGCCCAGGTGATCGTGAACCTGTTCTCTGCGATACCCTTCATCGGCCCCGACTTGGCGCTGCTGATCCGTGGCGACTATGTGGTGGGCGACGCGACGCTGAACCGGTTCTTCAGCTTCCATGTGATAGCGGTGCCGCTGGTGCTGCTGGGTCTGGTCGTGGCCCATTTGCTGGCGCTGCATGACGTGGGCTCGAACAATCCCGATGGCATCGAGATCAAGGGCCCGAATGCGCCCAAGGATGAAAAGGGCCGTCCGCTCGATGGCGTGCCGTTCCATCCTTACTACACGGTGCATGACATCTTCGGCGTGACGGTGTTCCTGTTCCTATTCTCGGCCGTGGTTTTCTTTGCCCCCGAGTTCGGCGGCTATTTCCTGGAATACAACAACTTCATTCCGGCCGATCCGCTCAAGACACCCAACCACATCGCGCCCGTCTGGTACTTCACGCCGTTCTATTCGATGCTGCGTGCCATCACCAGCGAGATGATGTATGTGCTGATCGCCTGTGTGGTGCTGGGCGCCGGTTATGGCATCCTCAAATCGCGCCTGCCCTCTTTTGTCAAGGGCGCAGTGGGTGTGATTGCCCTGGGTGTGATCGCCATGATGCTGTCCATCGACGCCAAGTTCTGGGGCGTGGTGGTCATGGGCGGTGCCGTCATCATCCTGTTCGCGCTACCCTGGCTCGACTGCAGCCCGGTCAAGTCGATCCGCTATCGTCCCAGCTGGCACAAATATGTGTATGCCGTGTTTGTGCTGAACTTCGTCATCCTGGCCTATCTGGGGGTCCAGCCTCCGTCGCCGGTGGGCGAGAAGGTGTCGCAAGTCGGTACGCTGTTCTATTTCGGCTTCTTCCTGCTCATGCCGTGGTGGAGCCGCAAGGGCGAGATGAAGGCCGTGCCCGAGCGCGTGACATTCAAGCCACACTGAAGCTGGAGAAAACAACAATGAAGAAGTTCATCCTCACCTTGGTGGCGGCTGTGGGTTTTGCTGCCGGAGCCCAGGCCTCCGAAGGCGGCATCCATTGGGACAAGGCGCCGGTCAACACCACCGATACCGCTTCCTTGCAGAACGGCGCCAAGCTGTTCGTCAATTACTGCCTGAGCTGCCACTCCGCCGCCTTCATGCGCTTCAACCGCCTGAAGGACATCGGCCTGACCGATCAGGAGATCAAGGACAACCTGTTGTTCACCACCGACAAGGTGGGCGAGACCATGAAGGCCGCCATCAATCCCAAGGAAGCCAAGGAGTGGTTCGGCGCCAATCCGCCGGACCTGACGGTGATTGCGCGCTCGCGTGCCGGGGCGGGCGGCACGGGTGCCGATTACCTCTATACCTTCTTGCGTACTTTCTACAGGGATGACACCAAGGCCACAGGCTGGAATAATCTCGCCTTTCCTAGCGTAGGCATGCCGCATGTGCTGTGGCAGCTGCAGGGTGAGCGCCGTGCCGTCTTCGAGGAGGTCGAGGAGCACGGCTCTAAAACCCAGGTCTTCAAGGGTTGGGAACAGCTGTCTCCCGGCACGATGACCTCAGTGCAGTACGATCAGGCCGTTGGCGATCTGGTGAATTACCTGCAATGGATGGGGGAGCCGGCCCAGAACACGCGCACCCGGGTAGGGGTTGGCGTGCTGGTCTTCCTGGCCTTCTTCATCTTTGTGGCATGGCGCCTGAACGCCGCGTTCTGGAAAGACGTCAAGTAAAACTTTGCTGCCGCGCAGATGCTGTCTGCAGCCAAACCGTGTTAGTGCAGAGTGGGCGCCGTGGGTGTCCCACTCTTTTTGATTTTTAGGAGCCTCCACCATGATGGTGCTTTATTCGGGAACGACCTGCCCCTTTTCACACCGCTGCCGCTTTGTGCTGTTTGAAAAAGGCATGGATTTCGAAATCCGCGATGTGGACTTGTTCAGCAAGCCCGAAGAAATCAGCGTGATGAATCCCTATGGCCAGGTGCCGATCCTGGTGGAGCGCGACCTGATCCTGTACGAATCGAACATCATCAACGAGTACATCGACGAGCGCTTCCCCCATCCCCAGCTCATGCCTGGCGACCCGGTGGACCGAGCCCGCGTGCGCCTGTTCCTGCTGAACTTCGAGAAGGAGCTGTTCGTGCATGTGAGCGCCCTGGAAGAGCGCAATGCCAAGGGCAACGAAAAGGCCCTGGAAAAGGCGCGCGCCCATATCCGCGACCGCCTGACGCAGCTGGCTCCCGTGTTCCTCAAGAACAAGTACATGCTGGGCGAGAACTTCTCCATGCTGGACGTGGCCATCGCTCCGCTGCTGTGGCGCCTGGACTATTACGGCATCGAGCTGTCCAAGAACGCCGCACCCCTGCTCAAGTACGCCGAGCGCATCTTCTCGCGCCCGGCCTACATCGAGGCGTTGACGCCGTCCGAAAAGGTGATGCGCAAGTAAGCTGCGCAGCAACCGGGGCGGACAGGGCGGGGCAATCCTCCGCCTGTCCGCTTTTTCTGTCTTTGGAATCCCTGGGTCTGGAACTGACATGAACACCCCTGAAGCAACCTCCACCCGCCCGTACCTGCTGCGGGCCTTGTTCGAGTGGTGTACGGACAACGGCTTCACTCCCCATATCGCCGTGCGCGTGGACCGGACGGTGCAAGTGCCGATGGAGTTCGTGCGTAACGGCGAGATCGTGCTCAACATCAGCTACGACGCCACCAGCGGCCTGCTGATCGGCAACGAATATGTCGAATTCAAGGCGCGTTTTGGCGGCAAGCCGCGCGAGATCATGGTGCCGGTGGCCAATGTCATGGCCATCTATGCGCGCGAGACCGGCCAGGGCATGGCTTTCCCGCCCGAGGAGGGTGCGGAGGCTGCCCAGGAGCCTCTGGAGGAAATGGTCGAGGACGATGCGGCTGAGAGCGGCGAGGCCGAAGCCGATGAGCGCGTGGTGCAACTGGTTACGGCCAAAAGCGACGACGATGAACCGCGTACTCCGCCGCCAGCCGCTCCCGCCGGCGGCCGCCCGGCCCTCAAGCGCGTGAAGTAAGCCGCAGCCGGACCGGAGCATGCAGACAAAAATCCGGCAGTCGGCCGAGGGACCGGATTTCTGGGCTAGAATGCGGGCTTCGCCGGTTTAGCTCAGTTGGTAGAGCACCCGCCTTGTAAGCGGTAGGTCGTCAGTTCGAATCCGACAACCGGCACCAAACAGGTCTCTTCGGAGGCCTTTTTTTGTTTCTGCGGAAGATTCCTGTTTCCATGTGGCAGGAGCGGAACGGGCATGGCGGCTAGCTCTGCACCTTGAGACGGATCTGTGCCACGTTCCAGCCCTTGGTGCGCAGATGGGCGGCCATGGCAGGCAGTAGCTGACGCACCTTGGCGGCCGCCGCATTGTTCTTGACCAGCAGGCACCAGCTGTCGCCTTCGATGGGGCCGGCTTGCAGGCTGCCCCGCAGCATGGGAGGGACCAGCGGCAGGATGGCTGCCAGACGGTTGCTGGAATCGCGCGTGAGTTCGGCCAGGCGTGCCAGTGTGGGCGAGGTTTGCACCGCTGCAATGGCGGTGATGGCATGGTGGCGTCGGGTCGCGGTCATCGGTACGTGGCAAATGCAAGGGCAGGGCGCAGCTTACCCCTCTAACGCTGCAAGTTTGCGCCAGAGTGGCCGGCGATGTACGGCAAGGGCGGCAAAAGCAGCGCAAAACCAAGGGTAGTTGTCGCGGTTAGAATCATTTTTTGGTCCGTGTTTCAGTTCCAGGCATTCCAAGAGGTTTTGACGGCATTCGAGTGCCGCTCTTGAGTGCTGCTGAGACGGCCCCATCTGAAGACCAACAATCAAGGGATTCCGGGCATATTGCTTCGCGCCATGGGCTGCAGGCAATATGTCTTTGCACGCATGGCCACCAATTTCCTCACCAAACTGTTCGGCAGCCGCAACGACCGGCTGCTCAAGCAATACCGCAAGACAGTCGCTCGCATCAACGCGATGGAGCCTGAGTACGAAAAGCTCAGCGATGAGGCATTGCGCGCCAAGACCCAGGAGTTCAAGGAACGCATCGCGCGGGGCGAATCGCTGGACGACCTCCTGCCCGAAGCGTTTGCCGTGGTCCGCGAAGGCTCCAAGCGCGTCATGAAGATGCGCCATTTCGACGTGCAGCTGTTGGGCGCCATGGCCTTGCACTACGGCAAGATCGCCGAAATGCGCACGGGTGAAGGCAAGACGCTGACGGCCACGCTGCCGGTCTATCTGAATGCACTGGCCGGCAACGGCGTGCATGTGGTGACCGTCAACGACTATCTGGCCAAGCGCGATGCGACCACCATGGCGCGCCTGTACAACTTCCTGGGCCTGACGGTCGGCGTGAACCTGCCCAACCTCTCGCGCGAGGAAAAGCAGGCGGCCTACAACTCCGACATCACCTACGGCACGAACAACGAATACGGCTTCGACTACCTGCGCGACAATATGGTGTACGAGCCCGGCGACCGCGTGCAGCGCGCGCTCAACTATGCCATCGTCGACGAGGTGGACTCCATCCTGATCGACGAGGCGCGCACGCCGCTGATCATCTCCGGCCCGGCCGAAGACCACACGGCCATGTACGTGGCCATGAACCAGATCGTGCCCAACCTGATCCGCCAGGAAGGCGAGGCCGATCCGCGCACCGGCGAAGGCGTGACCAAGCCGGGTGATTTCACGGTCGACGAGAAGTCCCACCAGGTCTATCTGACCGATCAGGGCTACGAGGCCGCCGAGCGCCTGCTGGCCAACGCAGGCATGATCCCCGAGGGCTCGTCGCTGTACGACCCGGCCAACATCTCGCTGGTGCACCACCTGTACGCCGCGCTGCGTGCTAACCAGCTCTATCACCGCGATCAGCACTATGTGGTGCAGAACGGCGAGATCGTGATCGTGGACGAGTTCACGGGCCGCCTGATGGCGGGCCGCCGCTGGAGCGATGGCCTGCACCAGGCCGTGGAGGCCAAGGAAGGCGTGTCCATCCAGGCCGAGAACCAGACCATGGCCTCGATCACCTTCCAGAACTACTTCCGCCTCTACAAGAAGCTGGCAGGCATGACGGGCACGGCCGATACCGAGGCCTACGAATTCCAGGAAATCTATGCGCTGGAAACCGTGGTCATTCCCCCCAACAAGCCCAGCCGCCGCGACGACCAGCTGGACCGGGTCTACAAGACCACCAAGGAAAAGTACGAAGCGGCCATCAAGGACATCCGCGAATGCCATGAGCGCGGCCAGCCCGTGCTGGTGGGCACGACCTCGATCGAGAACTCGGAAATCATCGACCAGCTGCTCAACCGCGAAAAGCTCCCGCACCAGGTGCTCAATGCAAAGCAGCACGAGCGCGAGGCCGACATCGTGGCCCAGGCCGGCAGCATCGGCATGATCACCATTGCCACCAACATGGCAGGCCGCGGCACCGACATCGTGCTGGGCGGCAACATCGACAAGCAGGTGGCGCTGATCGAGGCCGACGAATCGCTGTCGCCCGCCGAGCGCCAGCAGCAGATCGACAAGCTGCGTGCCGATTGGAAGGTCGCGCACGACAAGGTGGTGGCCCTGGGCGGCCTGCGCATCATCGCCACCGAGCGCCATGAATCGCGCCGCATCGACAACCAGCTGCGCGGCCGTTCGGGCCGCCAGGGCGATCCCGGTTCCTCGCGCTTTTACCTGAGCCTGGACGACCAGCTGATGCGCATCTTTGCCGGCGACCGCGTCAAGGCCATCATGGACCGCCTCAAGATGCCCGAAGGCGAGGCCATCGAGGCCGGCATCGTCACGCGCTCGATCGAATCGGCGCAGCGCAAGGTCGAAGCCCGCAACTTCGACATCCGCAAGCAGCTGCTCGAATACGACGACGTGTCCAACGACCAGCGCAAGGTCATCTACCAGCAGCGCAACGAGATCCTGGATACCCAGGACCTGGAGGGCATGATTGCCGTCATGCGCGAGGACGTCATCACCGACGTGGTGCGCCAGTACGTGCCCGCCGAATCCATGGAGGAGCAGTGGGACATTCCCGGCCTGGAGCGCGTGCTGTCCAGCGAATGGCATATCGAGCTGCCGCTGCAGGTGGAGGTGGCGTCATCGGACGCCATCACCGATGAAGACATCCTCGAGAAGGTGCTCAAGGCCGCGAACGACATGTTCGAAGCCAAGGTGGCGCTGATCGGCAAGGAGAACTTCACGCAGTTCCAGCGCGCCGTGCTGCTGCAGAGCTTCGACAGCAACTGGCGCGACCACCTGGCCGCGCTCGACTATCTGCGCCAGGGCATCCATCTGCGCGGCTACGCTCAGAAGCAGCCCAAGCAGGAGTACAAGCGCGAAGCCTTCGAGCTGTTCCGCCAGCTCATCGACCAGGTCAAGACCGAAGTCACGCGCGTGCTGATGACGGTGCAGGTGCGCTCGCGCGAAGAAGCCGACGAAGCTGCCGTGGCGATGAACCAGCGCGGTGCAGAGAGCCTGGAGCACATGAACTACAGCGGCCCGTCGGATGCCGATATCGGATCCGCCACGCCCGAGGACGGCGAGCAGGCGCTGGCCATTCCCCAGGGCGTGCATGTGGGGCGTAACGATCCCTGCCCCTGCGGCAGCGGCAAGAAGTACAAGCAGTGCCACGGGAAGCTGTCCTGAGCACCGGCGCTCGAGTACCCACAAAAACACGGGCTGCGGCCCGTTTTTTGTTGGCGGGGCGGCATTTTCCTGGCGGCAAAGCCACCAAGCGCAGAACAGGTCCCGGTTTGTTCCGATAATGGAGAGCGTTTTAACTCTCCGCCCCACGCCGCTGCGGTGGGCGCGCATTCTTGCCGCGGACATCGGGCAGAAGCCGCCTTGCAGCATGCACAGCTCGCCAGGATGCGGTTCTGTTCCTGGCGGGAGCCACGCGGCGTTGCGGGCGGCATTTCTTTTCAATCTTGAGGATTGTTGCAATGTCCGTGAATCTTTCCGCCCCTGTTGCCGCCGAACTGCTGGCAGTCAATGGCGTTCGCATCGGCGTCACCGAGGCCGGTGTGCGCAAGGCCAACCGCAAGGACCTGACGGTGTTCCTGCTGGACGAGGGCGCAGCGGTGGCGGGGGTGTTCACGCAGAACCGCTTCTGCGCCGCGCCCGTGCAGGTCAGCCGCGAGCACCTGGCCGCCGGCAAGGGCATCCGTGCCATGGTCGTCAACACCGGCAACGCCAATGCCGGCACCGGTGCTGACGGCCTGGCCCGCGCGCGCGCCACCTGCGCCGCGCTGGCGCGGGAACTGAATCTTGCGCCCGAGCAGATTCTGCCGTTCTCCACCGGCGTCATCATGGAAGAGCTGCCCGTGGACCGCATCGTGGCCGGCCTGCCGGCAGCGATTGCCGCCGCCAGGGCGGACAACTGGGCTGCAGCCGCCGAAGGCATCATGACCACCGACACGCTGCCCAAGGCCTTCAGCCGCAGCGTGGAGGTCGCCGGCAAGACCGTGTGCATCACCGGCATCAGCAAGGGCGCTGGCATGATCCGTCCCAACATGGCGACCATGCTGGGCTTTCTGGCCACCGATGCGGCCATCGCGCCCGCACTGCTGCAGCCCCTGGTCAAGGAACTGGCCGACGGCTCGTTCAACCGCGTGACCATCGACGGCGATACGTCCACCAACGACTCTTTCGTGCTGATCGCCACCGGCAAGGCCGGCAATGCGCCCATCGATTCGCTGACCAGCGCCGAAGGCCAGGCGCTCAAGGCTGCGCTGCTGGAGGTAGCGCAGAAGCTGGCCCAGGCCATTGTGCGCGACGGCGAAGGCGCGACCAAGTTCATCACCGTGAAGGTGGAAGGCGGCAGGACCGAGGAGGAATGCCGCCTGGTGGCCTATGCGATCGCGCATTCGCCGCTGGTCAAGACCGCCTTCTATGCTTCCGACCCGAACCTGGGCCGCATCCTGGCGGCCGTGGGCTATGCCGGCATTGACGACCTGGACCAGACCAGGATCGACCTGTACCTGGACGACGTGCATGTGGCCGTCAACGGCGGCCGCAATCCGTCCTACCAGGAAGAGGACGGCCAGCGCGTGATGAAGCAGCAGGAAATCACCGTGCGCGTGCTGCTGGGCCGCGGCAATGCGGCGCAGACCGTGTGGACCTGCGACTTCAGCCACGAGTACGTGACCATCAACGCCGATTACAGGTCGTGATGGACACCTTCTGAGCGGCTGCACCGCGTCCTCCTCTCTCCGCGCTAGGAGAGAGAGGGGACGATGCCCTCGTTGCGGGGCGGGGCCGCTGGGGCCCTTGCCTGGCATCCCTCGTCCGGGCTGCGCCGGTTCTTACGTGATGGGTGCTACAAATTAGGAAGCTGCTATCGCTTCTCTGCATTGGGTTTCAATTGCTTGTCCATTGGAGTTCCAGCAATATCAAGCGATGGCAGCTATAACAACAGATGGAGATTCGGTCATGCAAGATGTAATGAACCCTTTGGAGCGCCTGGTCGAGCGTGCCGAGCAGCTGATGCAGCGCATCGAGGCCATCCTGCCCCAGCCGCTGCAGTCGCCTGCCGACTGGAATGCCGCGATTGCCTGGCGCTACCGCAAGCGCGCCAACGGCTGCGGTGTCCTGGAGCCGGTGCGCCATGTGGGTGCGATGCAGCTGTCCGACCTGCAGAACATCGATGTGCAAAAGGAAAAGATCGCGCGCAACACCGAGCAGTTCGTGCAGGGGCGCACGGCCAACAACGTGCTGCTCACGGGCGCGCGCGGCACCGGCAAGTCCTCGCTGATCCGTGCCTGCCTGCACAGCTATGCGCCGCAGGGCCTGCGCCTGATCGAGGTGGACAAGGCCGACCTGACCGACCTGCCCGACATCGTCGAGGTGGTCGCCAGCCGGCCCGAGAAATTCATCATCTACTGCGACGACCTGAGTTTCGAGGAGGGCGAGCCCGGCTACAAGGCCATGAAGTCCATCCTGGACGGCTCGGTCTCGGCCGCCACGCCCAATGTGCTGGTCTATGCGACCAGCAACCGCCGCCACCTGCTGCCCGAGTACATGACGGACAACCTGGCCCAGCAGAAAGGCGAGAACGGCGAAATCCACCCGGGCGAAGTGGTGGAGGAGAAGATCTCGCTGTCCGAGCGTTTCGGCCTGTGGGTGAGCTTCTATCCGTTCAGCCAGGACGAATACCTGCGCGTGGTGGCCCAGTGGCTGTCGGCGCTGGGGCTGGATGCGGCGGCCATCGAGGCCGCCAGGCCCGAGGCCCTGGTCTGGGCGCTGGAGCGCGGCTCGCGCAGCGGTCGTGTGGCCCACCAGTTCGCGCGCGACTATGCGGGCCGGGCCGAGCGTCCCGCGTCGCGCGGCGCGCGCATCGGCGATGTGCAAGGCCTGGCCGAGGAGGCCGACCTGGATTGAGCGCCGGGACCCGGGCCGCAGGCCCGCCGGCATTTTGAACAAGTGATGGAAACAGTGACTGCTGAAACCTCTCCCCAGCCCGCCCGCAAGCACACCGAAGTGGCCGTGGGCGTGCTGCTGCGCGAATCCGATGGCGCCCTGCTGATCTCCAGCCGCCCCGAAGGCAAGCCCTATGCGGGCTACTGGGAATTTCCGGGCGGCAAGCTCGAGGCCGGCGAAACCGTGGAGCAGGCCCTGCGCCGCGAGCTGATCGAGGAGCTGGGCGTGACCATAGGCACGGCCCATGTCTGGAAAGTCACGGAGCACGACTATCCGCATGCGCTGGTGCGCCTGCACTGGTGCAAGGTCACCGAATGGAGCGGCGACTTCGAGATGCGCGAAGGCCAGCAGATGGCCTGGCAGCAGCTGCCGCTGACGGTTGCGCCCGTGCTGCCGGGCGCCTACCCGGTGCTGCAATGGCTCAGCGAAGAGCGGGGCCTGCCTTTCGATGCCGGCTACTACGAGGCGCAGCAGCCCCGCGACTAAGGTTCGGCGTTTTTTTTGCTGGCGAAAAAGTGAGCACTTTGCGCCGACCCCTCCTGGAATTTCATCGCAAAGGCATTGAAATCCATTATGGGGCCAGCGCAAGATGCTCCTACTTTTGAAGCCGGCGTTCAGGCTTCGGTGCGGGGATCGCCAAACGGTGCGTCTTCGGGCGGTGTCGGCGCGGGCACGCGGAACTCTTCGTTGGCCCAGGCGCCCAGGTCGATCTGGCGGCATCGTTCGCTGCAGAACGGGCGGAACTTGTTGCCGGGCGCAAAAAGGCTGGGGCCGCCGCAGGTCGGGCAGCGCACGGTGGTCGGAGTGCTGTCGTTGCTCATGTGCCGAGTGTGCGCCAAATGCGGTGGACAGATGCGGGGTGGGGCGAAAAAGCCGTGCCGTTGAAAGTGATCGAGCCGCTGCAAGCGGTCCGGCGATGTGCAAAAAGAACGGGGCGGGTCAGGCGCAGAGCGTCAGCTCGAAGGCGGCATCCTCGGGGCACAGCTGGGGCTTGGAGCCATTTTCCGAACGCAGCAGCCGCACGGAGACCAGCAGGCGGTTGCCGCTGATTTCGGGAATCAGGTTCAGGTGCTCGTCGATGCGCAGGCGCAGCAGCTGGAAGGTGCGCCCGGCGGGCATGGCCTGCTGGAAGATGCCTTGCTCGGCCGCCACGCGCTGGGGGACGCCGGTCTCGCGCAGCAGCTGCAGCAGCAGCTCCAGCGCCTGGCCCAGCGGCGCCAGTTCGGCCGCCCAGTCTTCCAGGTCGCGCTGGCGGTAGCGCGGGTCCAGGCTCTGCCATGCATGGTAGGCGGGCAGGTCGAAACTGCAGGTGCCGCCGGGGATGCCGATGCGGCTGCGCACGGACATCAGCCATTCATGCTCGGTCAGTGCCTGGCCGGTCTTGCCAGCCTGCTCGTTGATGGCCTTGAAACACTGGTCCACCTGGCGCGCGACCTGGTGCAGCATGTGCTGCGAAATATCGGGGTTGTCGCGCAGCACGTCGAGCAGGGCTTTCTGGCGCTCGAGGTCTTTCAGAACGTCGGTCTTGAGATCCGAACGGGCCGCCACGTCCATGATCTCGAAAATCGTGACCAGCGCGAAATGGTGATCGACCGGGTGCGCGCGCGTCAGCAGCTCGCCCAGGCGGCGATACAGCTGCTCCAGACGCAGGTAGGTTCTCAGACGCTCGTTGAAAGGATATTCGTACAGGATCACGCTTGCTGGGCTCCTTGGGGCGCGCAGGAATCAGCGGTTAACGTGCACATGCGGCGATCACACGCACAGGCCAAGCCATGTCGCGCATCATAGCCCGAACCAGGCAGCGATTTGATCGGTATGTGCGTTGAGTGCATCGATGCCCATGCCCTCGTCGTTGTAGAGCACCCAGTCGGCGGCAGCCAGGCGCTGCGCGCGGCCGGCCTGGGCTGCGATGATGGATTGCACGGCTTCGCGCGTGAGACCGCTGCGTGCCATGACACGCTCGATCTGCGTGGATTTGCGGCAGTCGATCACCAAAATGCCATGCAGCTGTGCCCGCCAGTGCCTGGATTCCACCAGCAGCGGAATATCGTGCACGACCAGCCTGTGGCCTTCCTGCACGGCCTGCCGGTACTGCTGCTCGGTGTGCTCGGCAATCAGCGGGTGAACAATGGCTTCGAGCCGCTGGCGCGCATCGCTTTGCGCAAACACCAGCTCGCGCATGCGGGTGCGGTTGAGCGCACCGTCGCCGGCGATCAGATCGTCACCGAAGGCCCGGGCGATGGCCGGCAGCGCGGCGCCGCCGGCGGCAGTCAGGCTGCGTGAAATCCGGTCGGCATCGATGACGGCCGCGCCGCGTTGCTGCAGCCGCGCGGCGACCGTGCTTTTGCCGCTGCCGATGCCGCCCGTCAGGCCCAGGCGATAGGGCGGCTGCTGCGCGGGAATGAACGAACGGGTGGGCATGGCGGAGTGCATGCCGCAGTATGTACCAGCGGTCTGCATGCAAACGCAAGAAGTTGTTTACAACCCGATGGCGCGCAGAATGGACTGCGGCCCCCAGATCAGGCTGATGAAACCGCCGCCGGCCAGGAACGGGCCGAAAGGCACATAGCCGCCTTCCCGCAGCTGGCTGTTGATCTTGAGCGCCATGCCGATGACGGCGCCCACGACCGAGGCCATGAGGATGATGGGTATCAGCGCCTGCCAGCCGAACCATGCGCCCAGGGCGGCAAACAGCTTGAAGTCGCCGTAGCCCATGCCTTCCTTGCCGGTGGCCAGCTTGAAGGCCCAGTAGATCAGCCACAGCGACAGATAGCCGGCAATGGCCCCCCAGACGGACTGCGCCAGCGGCACGCCGGTCCACTGGAGCGCGGATGCCGCCAAGCCGGCCCACAGCAGGGGCAGGGTGATGGAGTCGGGCAGCAGCGTGGTGTCCCAGTCAATCAGGGCGAGGGCCAGCAGGGCGGCACTGAAGCCGCACCAGGCAAAGCCCGCGGCTGTCAGGCCGCTGCGCGCCAGGCAAAAGGCAAACAGGGCCGCGCAGGCCACTTCCACCAACGGATAGCGGGGGCTGATGGTTTTTTTGCATTCGGCGCAGCGTCCGCGCAGAAACAGATAACTGAGCACGGGAATGTTCTCATGCCAGGCGATCGCATGGCCGCAGTGCGGGCAGCGCGAGCGCGGCTTGCTCAGGCTGAGGGCTTCCTGCGGCGCAGGCAATGCTGCTGCCCTGCCTTGGATGGGCTCCTTCTCGGCCAATTCCTGCAGGTACTGCGCGCATTCGGCGCGCCACTGCTGCTCCATCATGCGCGGCAGGCGGTGGATGACCACATTCAGAAAGCTGCCGATGAGCAGGCCCAGCACGGCGCCGGCTGCGCCATTCAAAACGGTTTCCGAAAGCATCAGACCACTTGTCCCAGTTTGAAGATGGGCAGGTACATGGAGACCACAATTCCGCCGATCAGTGTGCCGAGGAAGACGATGATGATGGGCTCCATCAGGCTGGACAGGCCGGCGACCATGTCATCCACTTCTTCCTCGTAGAAGTCGGCGGCCTTGCCCAGCATATGGTCGATGGAGCCTGACTCCTCGCCGATCGCGCACATCTGCAGCACCATCGAAGGAAAGACGTTTGCGTTGGTCATGGCCACGGTCAGGCTGGTGCCGGTGGAGACTTCCTGCTGGATCTTGTCCGTGGCGCTCTGGTAGATATAGTTGCCCGAGGCGCCGCCCACGGAGTCCAGCGCTTCGACCAGCGGCACGCCGGCCGCAAACATGGTGGACAGGGTCCGCGTCCAGCGCGCGACGCAGGATTTCTCGATCAGCACGCCGAAGATGGGCAGCTTGAGCATGGTGCGGTCCATGAACTGCTGCACACGCTCGTTGCGCTTCCAGGCCTGCATGAAGAAGTAGATGCCGCCGCCGAGCACGCCGAAAATCAGCCACCAGTACTGCACGAAGTAGTCGCTGATGCCCATCACCAGCAGCGTGGGCGCCGGAAGATCCGCGCCGAAGGAGGTGAAGACTTCCTTGAAGGCCGGGATCACGAAGATCATGATGATGGTCACCACGACAAAGGCCACCACGATCACGGAGGTGGGGTACATCAGCGCCGACTTGATCTTGGACTTGATGGCCTCGGTCTTTTCCATGTAGGTGGCCAGGCGGTCCAGCAGGGCTTCCAGAATGCCGGCCGCTTCGCCGGCCTCGACCAGGTTGCAATAAAGACTGTCGAAATACATCGGATGCTTGCGGAAGGCAGAGCTCAGCGAAGTGCCGGTTTCCACGTCGGCCCGGATGTCATTGAGCAATCGGGTGACGCTGGCATTGGTGTTGCCGCGCCCCACGATGTCGAAAGCCTGCAGCAGCGGCACGCCGGCCTTCATCATGGTGGCCAGCTGGCGCGTGAAGAGCGCGATGTCCTTGGGCTTGATCTTCTTGCCGCCCTTGGTCTTGCGCTTTTTGATCTTGGTGGGCATGACGCCCTGGCGGCGCAGCATGGCCTGGACCTGGTTGTCGCCACCTGCCCGCGTCTCGCCGCGCACGATCTTGCCGTTGCGGTCCTTGCCTTCCCATTCGAAGACGAATTCCTTGATTCCACTGGACGCTGCTGTCGCCATGGTGCTCCCTCCTTGGTTGCCGGTGCGGCAATCTCTTATTCGTTGGTGACCGCCAGCACTTCTTCGAGCGAGGTCAGTCCTAGTTTGACTTTGTGCAATCCCGATTCGCGCAACGAGCGCACTCCTTCGGCCCTAGCCTGGGCCGCGATTTCCAGCGCGCTGCCGTCGCGCAGGATGATGCGCTGGATTTCTTCGCTGACCGGCATGACCTGGTAGATGCCGACACGGCCCTTGTAGCCGTTGTTGCATGCCGGGCAGCCGACAGGGCGATAGCTGACCCAGCTGCCGTCGGCATCCTCCTCGGAGTAGCCGGCTTCAAGCAAGGCCTCGCGAGGCACCTCGGCGGGCTCCTTGCACTGCGGACACAGGCGCCGGGCCAGGCGCTGGGCCGTGATCAGGATCACGCTGGAGGCAATGTTGAACGGCGCAATCCCCATGTTGCGCATGCGCGTGAGCGTGGTGGGCGCGTCGTTGGTGTGCAGGGTCGACAGCACCAGGTGGCCGGTCTGGGCGGCCTTGATGGAGATGTCGGCGGTTTCCAGATCACGGATTTCGCCCACCATGATGATGTCCGGATCCTGGCGCAGAAAGGCCTTGAGCGCTGCGGCAAAGGTCAGGCCGGCTTTTTCGTTGACATTGACCTGGTTGACGCCGGGCAGGTTGATTTCCGAGGGATCCTCGGCCGTGGCAATGTTCACCCCCGGCTGGTTCAGCAGGTTCAGGCAGGTGTAGAGCGACACGGTCTTGCCCGAACCCGTGGGGCCGGTGACCAGAATCATGCCGTAGGGGCGGCGGATGGCATGGAGCAGCCGTTCCTTTTCCTCGGGCTCGTAGCCCAGGGCATCGATACCCATCTTGGCCGAACTGGGATCCAGGATACGGATCACGATTTTTTCGCCGAACAGGGTGGGCAGCGTGCTGACGCGAAAGTCGATGACGCGGTCCGGACCGACCTTGAGCTTCATGCGGCCGTCCTGCGGCACGCGCTTTTCGGAAATGTCCAGGCGCGAGATCACCTTGATGCGCGAGGCCAGCTTGTCCTTGATGGCGATGGGCGGGGTTGCAATCTCACGCAGCTCCCCGTCGATGCGAAAGCGTACCCGGTAGTGGTGTTCGTAAGGCTCGAAATGCAGGTCGGACGCGCGCATGTTGAACGCGTCCAGCAGCATCTTGTGCAGAAACTTGACGATGGGCGCATCTTCGACGTCCGCTCCTGCGGTGCTGTCCTTTTCTTCCGGCGCATCCTCGATCTTGACGTCGTCGAAATCGAAGTCGCCGGGCGCGCTATAGGTGTCCAGGGATTCGCCAACGCTCTTGTTTGCCTGCTCGATCAGCCGCTGCAGCTTGTCGGCTTCGACCACCACCCAGTCAACCACCAGTTGCGTGGTGAACTTGATCTGCTCGGCCGCCTCCTGCTGGGTAGGATCGGCCGTGGCAACGGTCAGCCGGTTGCCGCGCTTGCCCAGCGCCAGCACCCTGTAAGTGGTGCTGATCTTGCTGTCCAGCAAACCCTGTGGCAGCTGTTGGGGGTCGACAGCGCCGAGATCCAGAAGCGGCGTGCTGAACATGCTGGAAATCGTTTCGGCAATTTCCCGCGCACTGATCTCGCCCGACTGGCTCAGCTCCGAGATGAAAGGCGTGCGGTTGGCGGCTGCCTTCTTGACCGTGGCCTCTGCCACTTGCTGCGAAATCTTGCCTGCGGAAATCAGCGCCCTGCCGAGGCCGGGCAACGGCACTGCGACAGGTGCATTCTTGATCGATGGATCGGCAGCAGCCATGTAACCAGTTTGTATCGGAGGAAAGGAGAGTTATCCTAACATCCCAGTCTGGCTGCAATGCATACAGAAACACACCGTGTGTGAAGAACACACGGTTGTTGCAATGGCGCAAGAAATGGTGAGGGAAAGATGACCAAATGGTCGGGGTGAGAGGATTCGAACCTCCGGCCTCTACGTCCCGAACGTAGCGCTCTACCAGGCTAAGCTACACCCCGTGTGCTTTGTTGAACGAGCACCTCAATGCACTTGGCGATTCAAGTGCGGCGCTCCAAAAGCTGAGAGGCCAATTGTAGCAAATTTGTTGTGTGCTCGTTGCTTGGCAACACATTTAATGCATCGATGGCTCGTTGGGCCTCGCTATGTGCCGCGGCGCGGGCAATGTCCAGGGCGCCCGTGGAGTGCACGATGCTGACGACGGCTTCCAGCTGCTCTGTCGAACCCTGCTCGATGGCGTTGCGCACGATGGCCGCCTGCTGCGGCGTGCCGCGCTGCATGGCGGCAATCAGCGGCAAGGTGCATTTGCCCTCCCGCAGGTCATCGCCGAGGTTCTTGCCCATTTCCTGGGTGTTGCCGGTGTAGTCCAGTACATCGTCGATGATCTGGAAGGCCGTGCCCAGGGCCTGTCCGTATGTGGCACAGGCCTGCTCCACTTCGCGCGAAGCGTTGGCAAGAACGGCAGCCAGCTGGGCGCTGGCTTCGAAGAGCTGGGCAGTCTTGGAACGGATGACGTGCAGATAGCCGGCTTCATCCAGGGATGCGTCGTGGGTGTTGATGAGCTGCTGCACCTCGCCTTCGGCGATCACGTTGGTTGCATCCGAGAGGATTTGCAGCACGCGCATGCTGCCCACCTCCACCATCATCTGGAAGGAGCGGGTATGCAGAAAGTCGCCCACCAGAACGCTGGCGGGGTTGCCGAAGGTTTCGTTGGCGGTGGGGCGGCCGCGGCGCAGCGTGGATTCGTCCACCACGTCGTCATGCAGCAGGGTGGCGGTATGGATGAGTTCCACCACGGCGGCCAGCATGTACTTGTCGCGGCCCCGGTATCCGAGGGCACTGCAGACCATGAGCAGCAGCGCGGGGCGCAGACGCTTGCCGCCCGCCGCGATGATGTACTGGGAGATCTGGGCAATCAGGGGGACGCTGGTGGTCAGGCGCTGGGCGATGACACGATCCACTTCGCGCATGTCGTCTGCGATCAGGGCAAGCGGATTGGATATAGAAGTTTCTGTAGTCAAGGTGATGAACCGCCAAGTGGATCGTCGATTATAGAAATACGAGATTGCGCTTTTTGCGGCATGTGCTCCCCCAGCCGTTCATGCCGGGCAGGTGCGATATCTTGCGAGCAGAAATTTTGCTTGCGTGCTAGAATTGCAGGCTCTGTGGAAATTCGTCCGCAGAACTCTTCAATTCATGAGGTTTTCATGTACGCAGTCATAAAAACCGGCGGCAAGCAGTATCGCGTTGCAGCTGGCGAAAAGATCAAGGTAGAACAGATTGCTGCGGACGTAGGCCAGGAAATCGTGATCGACCAAGTTTTGGCCGTCGGCAACGGCGCTGAAATCAAGGTTGGTGCACCCCTGGTGTCCGGCGCATCTGTCAAGGCAACTGTGGTTGCTCACGGCAAGCACGACAAGGTGCACATCTTCAAGATGCGCCGTCGCAAGCACTATCAAAAGCGCCAAGGCCATCGCCAGCAGTTCACCGAACTGCAGATCGTGGCCATCGCTGCTTAAACTTAGGAGCTAAGTCATGGCACAGAAAAAAGGCGGCGGCTCTACGCGAAACGGGCGCGATTCCAAGCCCAAGATGCTCGGTGTGAAGGCCTTCGGTGGCGAGCTGGTGACTGCCGGCTCTATCATCGTGCGCCAGCGCGGCACCAAGTTCCATCCCGGTGAAAACGTGGGCGTGGGCAAGGACCACACCCTGTTCGCACTGGTGGACGGCCATGTGTCGTTCGGTGTGAAGGGCGCTCTGTCCAAGCACACTGTCAATGTGACGGCTGCCTAAGTCGGCTCTTGACCTGAACAAAGCCCCGACTTGTCGGGGCTTTGTCGTTTGAGAAAGCTCTTCCCCTGAGTGGAAGATGCGCTTTTTCCATGGCAGCGGCACGCGATTGACTGCTGCGGAGTGTGGCCTGGGGCTGTCTGGTGCACACTGATTTTGTAAACTGGATGCCTCATGAAGTTCGTTGACGAAGCTTATATCGACATTGCGGCCGGGGACGGCGGTAATGGCTGCGTGTCCTTCCGGCACGAGAAATACAAGGAATTCGGTGGCCCCGACGGCGGCGACGGAGGCCGTGGAGGTCACGTGTTCGCCGTGGCCGATGTGAACCTGAACACCCTGGTCGACTACCGCTATGCGCGCCGCTATGAGGCCAAGCGCGGCGAGCATGGCAAGGGCTCGGACATGTTCGGCGCAGCAGGCGACGACATCACGCTGCACATGCCCGTGGGCACCATCATCAGCGATGCCGAGACGGGCGAAGTGCTGTTCGAGCTGCTGACGCCCGGCGAGGTGGTCACGATCGCCAAGGGCGGCGATGGCGGCTACGGCAATCTGCGCTTCAAGAGCGCCATCAACCGTGCGCCGCGCCAGAAGACACCGGGCTGGCCCGGCGAACGCCGCAGCCTGAAGCTGGAACTCAAGGTGCTGGCCGATGTGGGCCTGTTGGGCATGCCCAACGCCGGCAAGTCCACTTTCATCTCGGCGGTGTCCAATGCACGCCCCAAGATTGCCGACTATCCGTTCACGACACTGCATCCGAACCTGGGTGTGGTGCGCGTGGGCCCTGAGCAAAGCTTTGTAGTGGCCGACATTCCGGGCCTGATCGAGGGCGCCTCCGAAGGCGCGGGCCTGGGCCACCAGTTCCTGCGCCACCTGCAGCGCACCCGCTTGCTGCTGCACGTGGTGGATCTGGCGCCGTTCGACGACAGCGTCGATCCGGTCGCGCAGGCCAAGGCCATCGTGGGCGAGCTCAAGAAGTACGATGCAGAACTCTACGGCAAGCCGCGCTGGCTGGTGCTCAACAAGCTGGACATGGTGCCGGTGGAAGAGCGTGCAGCCAGGGTCAAGGACTTCGTCAAGCGCTTCAAATGGAAGGGGCCGGTATTCGAGATTTCCGCCCTGACGCGCGAAGGCTGCGAGCCTTTGATCCGCCAGATTTACCAGCATGTGCAGGCCCAGCAGAAGCTGGAGCAGGGCGTCAAGGAAGTCGATCCGCGCTTTGCCGATGTCGAGGATGCAGGTGTGGATCTGTCCGATCCGCGTTTCGCACCTCGGGATCCGGAATAAGCGGGCGGCTTGGACTGGCGGCACGCAAAGCGTGCTGTCCTGCTTTGAATTCAATAGCTTCCAGCGCTTGATGCATAAGTGCTGGAGGCATAAAACACTGTCAAATCCTCATGTCTTCCAACGTGTTGCGTGATGCCCATCGCATCGTGGTCAAGGTGGGCTCCAGCCTCGTCACTAATGAAGGCCGCGGCCTGGACGAGGGCGCCATCCAGGAGTGGAGCCGCCAGCTGGCTGCCCTGGTGCGCGGGGAGGACGGCGTGCGCCGCGAGGTCATCATGGTCTCCAGCGGTGCCATCGCCGAGGGCATGAAGCGCCTGGGCTGGACCACGCGCCCCACCGAGGTGCACGAGCTGCAGGCTGCCGCCGCCGTGGGCCAGATGGGGCTGGCCCAGATGTACGAGACCAAGCTGCGCGAGGAAGGCGTGGCCAGTGCCCAGGTTCTGCTCACCCATGGCGACCTGGCCGACCGCGAGCGCTACCTGAACGCGCGCACCACGCTGCTGACGCTGCTGGACCTGGGGGTCGTGCCCGTCATCAATGAGAACGACACGGTGGTCATCGACGAGATCAAGTTCGGCGACAACGACACCCTGGGCGCTCTGGTGGCCAATCTGGTGGAAGCGGATGCACTGGTCATCCTGACCGATCAGCGAGGCCTGTACAGCGCCGATCCGCGCAAGAATCCCGATGCCCGCTTCATCGACGTGGCCCAGGCCGGCGATCCCGAGCTGGAAGCCATGGCCGGCGGTGCCGGCTCTTCGATCGGCAAGGGCGGCATGATCACCAAGATCCTCGCGGCCAAGCGGGCTGCTGGTTCGGGGGCCTCCACCGTGATTGCCTGGGGGCGCGAGAAGGATGTGCTGCTGCGGCTCACCCAGGGAGAATCCATCGGCACGCTGCTCGTGGCCCGTACGCACAAGACGCAGGCGCGCAAGCAGTGGATTGCCGACCATCTGCAGCTGCGCGGCTCGGTGACCGTGGATGCCGGCGCCGTGGCCAAGCTGCGCGATGAGGGCAAAAGCCTCCTGCCCATCGGCATGATGGCCGTGGAAGGCGATTTTTCCCGGGGCGAGGTGATTGCCGTGCGTGACGAGAGCGGTCGGGAGGTGGCGCGGGGGCTGGCCAGCTATGCGAGTGCCGAGGCCAGGTTGCTGTGCCGCAGGAGTTCGGCCGAGATCGAAGGCCTGCTCGGCTATTCGGCCGGGCCCGAGATGGTGCACCGCGACAACATGGTGGTTGCCGGCCACTGAGGCGATGCCTGTGGCGCTGCAGGAATCCCGGGCGCCCGAAACAAAAAAGCCGCTCAGAGGTTCTGTGCGGCTTTTTTTACCTTTACTGCAGATGCTTGCTGCTTCTGCCTGCGTGCGGATCCGTATCCGGCTCGCCTTGTCCGGACTGGGGGTCCGGGTCGAAGCTGGCACCCGGAGGCAGTTCCATGCCCGGGTTCATGCGAAAACTCCCGGTCCTGGCAGGATGCATGGCCGGGGCATGATGGGGCTGCGGTGTGGCAAAGGCATTGCCGCCCGCCTCCAGCTCGCGCGGGCGCATGCCGCTGCGCAGATAGCGATTGCGCTGCTGCTCGCCGCGGGGCACGAAGCGCGCAAGCTCTGTCAGCGCCATCTCGTAGACGCCGCGTTTGAATTCGACAACCACGTCGAGCGGCACCCAGTAGTCGTTCCAACGCCAGGCGTCGAACTCGGGATGGTCGGTGGCACGCAGGTTCAAATCCCAGTCGTGGCCGACCAATTGAAGCAGAAACCATATCTGCTTCTGGCCTTTGTAATGCCCGCGCGCGTCGCGGCGGATATACCGGTCCGGCACCTCGTAGCGCAACCAGTCCCGGGTGCGGGCAACCACGCGAACGTGGTTGGGCTTCAGCCCCACTTCCTCATGCAGTTCTCTGAACATGGCCTGCTCGGGTGTCTCCCCCCGGTCAATGCCACCTTGCGGAAACTGCCAGCTGTGGGTGCGGATGCGTTTTCCCCAGAACACCTGGTTTCTTTGGTTGAGCAGGATGATGCCGACGTTCGGGCGGAATCCGTCCCGGTCAAGCATAATCGAACCCCAATTTTTTGAATTGTGTTCATTATGCATGGCCCCTTGTGATCGGCAAGCGGGCCATGGTCATTTCCGCTTCGTTACCGCTTTATTGCCAGTTCCATGAAAGCCTCCCAATTTCTCATCTCCACCCTCAAGGAAGCTCCGGCGGACGCCGAAGTGGTCAGCCACAAGCTCATGACGCGGGCCGGCATGATCAAGAAGCTGGGGGCCGGCATCTACAACTACATGCCCATGGGCCTGCGCGTGATCCGCAAGGTCGAGGCCATCGTGCGCGAGGAAATGAACCGCGCCGGCGCCATCGAGGTGACCATGCCCGTGGTGCAGCCGGCCGAGCTGTGGCAGGAGACCGGCCGCTTCGACAAGATGGGCCCCGAGCTGCTGCGCATCCAGGACCGCCATGAGCGCGACTTCGTGATCCAGCCCACCAGCGAGGAAGTGGTGACGGACATCGCGCGCCAGGAGTTCAAGAGCTACAAGCAGCTGCCCAAGAACCTCTACCAGATCCAGACCAAGTTCCGCGACGAGCGCCGTCCCCGCTTCGGCCTGATGCGCGGGCGCGAGTTCATCATGAAGGATGCCTATTCCTTCGACAAGGACCGCGATGCCGCCCAGATCAGCTACCAGACCATGCGCGAGGCCTACAAGCGCATCTTCGACCGCTTCGGCCTGCAGTACCGTGCCGTGCGCGCCGACAGCGGTGCCATCGGCGGCGATCTGAGCGAGGAGTTCCAGGTGATCGCCTCCACGGGCGAGGATGCCATCGTCTATTGCCCGAACAGCGACTACGCCGCCAATATCGAGAAGGCCGAAAGCCTGCCGCCGGCCGGCCCCCGTCCCGCACCCGCACAGGCCATGGCCAAGGTGGCCACGCCCGGCAACAGCACCTGCGAGTCCGTGGCGCAGCAGCTGGGCCTGCCCCTGGCGCAGACCGTGAAGTCCCTGGTGCTGGCTACCGACGAGACCGACGAGGCCGGACAGGTCGTCAAGACGCAGGTCTGGCTGCTGCTGCTGCGCGGCGACCACGAGATGAACGAGATTAAGGTGGGCAAGGTCGAGGGCCTGGCCAACTTCCGCTTTGCCACCGTGGCCGAGATCGAGGAGCACTTCGGCTGCCAGCCCGGCTACCTGGGTCCGGTCAACCTGAAAAAGCCCGTGAAGCTGGTGGTGGACCGCGAGGTGGCCGTGATGGCCGACTGGGTCTGCGGCGCCAACGAGGTGGATTTCCACATCACCGGCGTGAATTTCGGCCGCGATCTGCCCGAGCCCGAAGTCGTGGCCGATCTGCGCAATGTGGTGGCCGGCGACAAGTCGCCCGACGGCAAGGGCGAACTGCTCATCGAGCGCGGCATCGAGATCGGCCACGTGTTCTACCTGGGCACCAAGTACTCCAAGGCCATGAAGGCCACCTTCCTGGCCGAGAACGGCAAGCCCACCGAGTTCGAGATGGGCTGCTACGGCATCGGCGTGACGCGCCTGCCGGCCGCCGCCATCGAGCAAAGCCATGACGAGCGCGGCATCATCTGGCCCGACGCGATCGCGCCGTTCACCGTGGTGGTCTGCCCCATCGGCATGGACCGCAGCGAACTGGTCAAGGCCGAAGCCGAAAAGCTTTATGCCGAGCTGCTGGCGCTGGGCGTGGACGTGATCCTGGACGACCGCGGCGAGCGCCCCGGCGCCATGTTCGCCGACTGGGAGCTGATCGGCGTGCCGCATCGCGTGGTGCTGGGCGACCGCGGCCTCAAGGAGGGCATCGTGGAATACCAGCACCGCCGCGACACCGAGGCCACCAAGCTGGCCGTCGGCGAGGTGCTGGCACACCTGAAGAGCCGTCTGGGCCTGTAACAGCGCGCCGATCATGCTCAGCCGCCGCTCCTGTCTGGCCGCTGCCGCTTCACTGCTGGCATCGCCTGTGGGAGTGTTGCTGCCGCAGGCGGCCTGGGCGGGCGGGCAGCTCGAAGAGCCGCTGGCCGATTCCGTGCGTACGGCGCTGAGCGCGGCCGTCGTGGGCCAGGCGCCGCCGGAGCTGGAGTTTCCCTCGACCGAAGCGCGCCTGCGCTATCTGCGCTGGCTGGTGGCCTGCAGCGAGCGGCTGGCCAAGCGCAAGCCCGATGCGCAGGTGCGGCGTGAATTCCTGCAGACCGTCTGGTACGAGTCCAGACGGGCGGGCCTGGAGGTGTCCATGGTCCTGGGCCTGATCCAGGTGGAGAGCGGTTTCCGCAAATATGCGATCTCCAGCGTGGGTGCGCGCGGCTACATGCAGATCATGCCGTTCTGGATGCGCTTGCTGGGCGACGGCGATGCGGGCAAGCTGTTCCACATGCAGACCAATCTGCGTTTTGGCTGCGTGATCCTGCGCCACTACCTGGACCGCGAGAAGGGCGATGCCTACATGGCGCTGGGACGCTACAACGGCAGCCGTGGCCAGCCCCAATATCCGAATGCAGTCTTTGGCGCCCAGCGCAATTGGATGGTGGAAGAACCGGGCCCTGTGCAGATTGCGGGCAGCTAGGCTGCGTGGCAAAGGTGCTATGAAAAGGAAAGCGAATTGCGCTTGCCTTTGCTGTATTTGAAAGGCAAAGGCTTCTGATGCCTTTGCAGAAAAGGCGCAAGCTGCTCTGGTTTCAGGAGTGCGCTTCGCTGCCGGCCGTTGCACCGGCCTGGGCGGTGCTGCCTGCAGCCTTGGCAGCCGCATGGGCGTCGGCAGGATCGGGCAGGCGCGTGACCATGACCTGGTCGATGCGGTAGCTGTCCACGTCCAGCACCTCGAACTTGTAGCCGCCCCAGTTCACGGCATCCGTGCGGCGCGGCACGCGGCGCAGCATGACCATGAGAAAGCCGGCCAGGGTCTCGTACTCGTCGTCGTGCGGCATGTCGTCAAGCTGCAGCACGCGCATCACGTCTTCCACAGGCGTGACGCCGTCGATCAGCCAGGAATTCTCGTCGCGGCGCACGATCTGCTCCTCGTCATCCGAGCCGGTCACCAGATCGCCCATGACGGTGCTCATCACGTCGTTGAGCGTCACGACGCCGACGACCAGGCTGTATTCGTTGACGATGACGGCAAAGTCCTCGTGCACCAGGCGGAACTGCTCCAGCACCTCGGCCAGCGTGAGCCGGTCGGGCACGATCAGTACCTTGCGGATCAGCGAGTCGTCGGTCAGCGACAGCGGCTGGTTGTTGAGCGAGCGCTGGAACAGGTCCTTGGCATCGACGTAGCCGACCACATGGTCGATGTCGCCGTCGCAGACCGGATAGGTGGAGAACGGCTCCTCGGCAATGCGCGCACGGATCACCTCGTCGGGATCGTCGCGGTAGAAGAAGGCGATGCGGTCGCGCTGCGTCATGGCCGAGGCCACGGTGCGCGAGTCCAGCTCGAACAGGTTGGCGATGACCTGCTGCTCCTGCGCGGCCAGCACGCCGGCCTTGGTGCCGGCCTCGGTCATGGCCAGGATGTCCTCGTGCGTGATGCGCTCGTCGCGCACCGTGGGCAGGCCGAGCAGCCGGGCCGTGCCATCGGCCAGCTTGTTGAAGCACCACACCAGCGGCTTGAGCACGGCCATGCACCAGAGCATGGGGCGCAGCACGCGCACGGCCAGGCGTTCGGGCTCGGCCATGGACAGGCGCTTGGGCAGTAGGTCGGCAAACAGAATGAAGAACGAGGTGATGGTGATGAAGGACAGCAGGAAGCCCACCGTCTGCGAGCGGCTCTCGCTCAGCCACAGGCTCAGCAGCTGGGTCAGGAAAGGGGTGAGGGCTCCTTCGCCCACGACGCCGCCGAGGATGGCAACGGCGTTGAGGCCGATCTGCGTGACCGTGAAATATTCGCCGGGCTGGGCCTGCATCTTCATGACCTGCTCGGCGCGCGGCTCTCCATCTTCGACCATCTGCCGCAGGCGCAGGCGGCGCGAGGCGGCCAGGGAGATTTCAGCCACGGAAAAGAAGGCACTGGCAAGAATCAGTGCCGCGATCATCAGCAGGCTCTGGAGCAAACTCATAGGCAGGGCCGCAGTGGCGCGCGGGCACCGACTGCGTCAAAAACAACATGCCTTATTCAATCACATAAAGCCTGGCCCCGCCTCCAGGCTGGCATGGGCGGCGGCCGCCGTTCAGCCGGTGCGGGCCGGGTTTCCCGGCAGGGCGTGCGCGGTACGGGCGAGCGCGTCGGCTTCCTGGTTGCGGTGGCGCGGTATCCACTGCAGCTGGATTTCCGCGAATTCGCGCATCAGGCTGCGTGCCTGCGCAAAGAGGGGGTCCAGGCGAGGGATGGGGCGCACGGGCCTGGGGCCGGGTGGGCCCAGCTGCTCCACGAGCACGCTGCTGTCGGTGCGCAGCGTGATGTGATGAATACCCAGGGACCGGGCCTTGCGCAGGGCAGCCAGCAGGGCCAGCAGTTCGGCCTCGTTGTTGCAGCCGCTGCGGCGCAGGTTGAGCGACAGCGTGTGCCTGCGGCCGTCGGGCATGCGCAGCACGGCGCCCAGGCTCATGGGGCCGGGGTTGGGCAGGGCGCTGCCGTCGATATGGATGCAGCAGTGGTGGCCGGGTGGCTCTGGAAGGGCTGGCATGGCATATCCCAATGAAAAAAGCCACGGCAAGGCGTGGCTTCGCGCGAGGGAGCGGCCGGGCTCAGGCCTTGGCGGCCAGCAGCTGCTGCAGCTCGCCCGATTCGTACATTTCCATCATGATGTCCGAGCCGCCGATGAATTCGCCGTGCAGGTACAGCTGGGGAATCGTGGGCCAGTTGCTGAATTCCTTGATGCCCTGGCGGATTTCCTGGTCTTCGAGCACGTTCACGGTGGCAATGGTCTTGGGGTCCACGCCGCAGGCCTTGAGGATCTGGATCGCACGGCCGGAGAAGCCGCACATGGGGAAGCTCGCATTGCCCTTCATGAACAGCAGGATGTCATTGTTCTTGACGAGGTCGGCGATGCGTTGTTGGGTGTTGCTCATGGTGGGCTCCAAAATCGGTGGATTGCTGCGACGGCAGCGCAGCAGGGATTATTTCACTGTCGGCCCTTGGCTGGGCGCCGTGCGGGAATCGGGTGCCGGTTCGTCCCCAAATCGGGGTGCGGGCGGAAAAATCAAGCCGGCGGCCACTGTCCGCCGGTGCAGCGCGCGATGCCGGCCAGGTCCTCGCGGTGCTGTACGGCGGCAAAGCCGGCCTGCTGCATGAGCGTGGCCACGTCCGGCGCCTGGTCCCAGCCGTGCTCGAACAGCAGCCAGCCGCCGCGCTTCAGGTGCACGGGCGCCTGGGCGATGATGCAGCGTATGTCCGCCAGGCCGTCGCCGCCGCTGGCAAGGGCCGACAGCGGCTCGTGGGTGAGGCTGGCCAGGTGCGGATCGTCCGCACGGATATAGGGCGGATTGCTCACGATCAGGTCGCAGGCGGGCTGGCCGGCCAGGGGCTCGAGCCAGCTGCCGTGGGCGAACTGCACGGGCAGCTGCAGGCGCTGGGCGTTGGCCTGAGCCACGGCCAGGGCGTCGGCGCTGGCATCCACGGCCAGCACCTGGGCCGCGGGGCGGCGGCTTTGCAGGGCCAGGGCGATGGCGCCGCTGCCTGTGCCCAGGTCCACCACGTGGCAGGGCTGCTGCGGCGGCATCAGCTCCAGCGCCCAGTCCACCAGGGTCTCGGTATCGGGGCGCGGGTCCAGCACGCGCGCATCCACGGCCAGGTCCAGGCCGTAGAACTCCTTGCGGCCCGTGAGGTAGGCCACGGGCACGCCCTGCAGGCGCCGGGCGCACAGCGCCTGCCAGCTGGCCTGCTGGGCAGGGCTCAGCGTGTCGGTGTCGTGCGTGATGAGCCAGGCGCGCGCATGGGGCGACTGTCCCGCCGCATGCAGCAGCAGCATCTGGGCGTCCATGCGGGGCAGGCCCTGGCGGGCCGCTTCGGCCAGGGCCTGGGCAATGGTCGGGGTGAAGGGGCGGGTCTGTGTCATGTCGTGGTTGCCGGGTCAGCCCGCATAGGTCTCGGGGCTGTGCCGGGTGTAGCGTTTGCCGTAGAGGTGGACCTCTTGCCGGCCGGGGCGCAGCATGGGGCGCGAATGCACGCCGCCCAGAAGATGCGCCATGGCCTGCTCCAGATTCTCTCCCTCGAAGCAGAACGCATCGTGGACCAGGCTCATGCCGAAGCAGCGGCCGTCGGCCGCCATGAGCAGCAGGCCGTGGCCGTGGTGGACTTCGGCAACCTGGACCAGGCATGTCTTGAGCACGTCCTGCCAGAGGAGCAGGTCCGCATCGGTGTGCGCATCCGCCAGGCCGTTGGAGCTCCAGTGGAGGGCGATATCGCTGCTGGCGCATTCCTGGCCGGCACCGACTTTGCCCAGGGTCAGCCCCGCCAGCTGGCGCAGCGCGGCCACGGCCGGGTGGCGGGCCATTGCGGGCCGGGCATGCAGCAGAGCCTGGATCTCGGGCGCGGGCGCCGCCTCGCGCCCGGGCGTCCAGCCCGCGGCGTGCAAGTGCCTCAGGACGATGGCAGAGGTGAACGAGGTCATGGCATCTCGCCGGTTCAGCGGGCGGGCGCGGTGATGAAGGGGCGGGCCTGCAGGATGATGATGCGGTCGCCGTGCATGGCCCATTCGATGTCCTGCTCCCGGCCGCCGAAGCGCTGCTTGATGGCGGCGCCCGTGCGGGCCAGGCGCTGCACCAGCGCATCGCTGAGCACGGCGCGCCCGGCCTGGGTGGGAATTTCCTTGACGCCGCCAGCGGCGCTCAGCTGCAGGGCCACATCGTCGTCCGAGCGGTTGAGCACCTGCACGGCCTGGCTGCGGCTCGAATACATGATCTGCTCGGCCACGCGCCGGCCTTCGACCACGCGTATGCCTATGCCGCGCTTGGCGGCGATATAGGTGGCATGGCGATGCCGGGCGTCGAACGGGTCGCGCGTGATCATCACGCCCGAGGCCGTGGAGTCCACGGCGGTCTGCACGAAAACCGACATCGCCACCTGCCCGTCGTCGATGCCTGCAGCCTCGCGCGCCTCCCAGGCCTCGAAGTTGTAGACCGAGGCCCAGACCTTGCGCACGGCCTGGAGCAGGGCATCGCCCGTCTTCACATTGGGTACCGTGGTGTACAGGCCCGCGCCGCTGAAGTGGGGCAGGTCTTCCGAGCTGGACGAGCTGCGCACGAACACGCCCTGGCCGCCGAGCTGGCTGCTCCAGCGCTGCTGCCAGGCCTGGGCCATGGCGGCGGGCAGCGGCCATTGCTCGATGTCGGCCTGCAGCGCGGCCAGGGCGCGGGCCCTGACGCCTGCGTCCGTGGCAAAGCCGGGCTGCTGGCGCATGCGGGCCACGCGCTCGGCCAGGCCGTTGCCGCGCATGAAGTCGGCATAGGCGGCAAACGGGATGCAGAAACCATCGGGTACCAGCACGTCGGCGATGCGGGCAGAGCGGATCTCGCCCAGATTGGCGGCCTTGGCGCCGCAGCGCCGGCGGTCCGTACCGCGCAGCGCGGAAAGCGGCACCAGCTCGCTGCGGCCCAGATCGGGCTGGATCAGCACGCGGTTGCCGTTGGCCGGCTTGCGGCCGGCCCGGGCTTCGGCAGCCCGCTGCTCGGCCGCGTCGGCCGCGCGCAGCCGGTATTCGCCGGGCCCCACTTCCAGGTGCACCCACCGGCCGTTCCATTGCGCAAGCTCGCTGGCGGCATCGCGCACATAGGCATTGGGCACACCCCAGCCGCGCGCCAGCAGGTTGACGTGGGAGAGCACGGTGGAAGGCCGCTCGGTGATCACGCCGGCCACGGGCGGCAGGCTGATGGGCACTTCGCGCAGCAGAGCAATGTCCTGCGCGGCCAGGCTTTTCACGGCATCGGCGGCGTCCACGATGCGCAGCCGCCCCACGGCCGTGCCGGTGTTGAGCGGCAGATAGGTCTGGGCGCCGATCAGCGCTGCCTGGGTCGCGGCATCGATGCCCGCAGCCTGGGCCACGGCTTCCTGCGCGGTGGCATTGGCCTTGAAGCGCACGGGCGCGAAAAAGCCTGTCCTGAGCGCATCGGCCGTGGCCTGCAGCAGTTGTGGCGTGAGCCGGTCGCCTTCCCAGAATTCGTAGCTATAGCCCTGGAGGGCCGGCTGCCAGCTCAGCGTGCCGAGGATGAAGCGGCGCCCCGGCTCCCGGTAGTTGCGGTTGAGTTCGGCCCGGTCGCCGCGCAGCAGGCCCCTGGCGCGCAGAAAGTTCTCGTGCAGCGCATAGCGCGGCGTGTTGATGAAGTACAGCCTGGCGGGCCTGGCCTGGCGGTCGACCACGAACAGTACATGGGGCATGGCCGCAGCGCCGGCCGGATCGTAGACGCGCGCCAGCCGGTCGAAGTCGGCGCGGCCGGCAAGTGCGGGCAGCTCTCCGGGCGCGCTGCGGTTGGCTGCGGCATCCGCGGGGCTGCCGGCGCCGGACTCGTAGGCCGAGGGCTTGCGCGCCACCAGCGCCTGGCTGGTGCCGGCCGCGGCCAGCAGGCTGCTGCAAAGCAGAAGGCGGCCTAGGACGGGCAGAAAACGCATGTACATCTCGGGATTGCCTGCAGTCTGTTTCTGATGGGGGCTACGGCCCATGGGGTCTTGCGGGCGAAGCGGTTCAGGAGGCGATGGCCAGCTCTTCGAGCAGCTCTGCCTCGCGGGCATGGGCCAGGGCCTGCAGCACCTCGTCCAGGTCGCCTTCCATGACCTGCAGCAGCTTGTACAGCGTGAGATTGATGCGGTGGTCGGTCAGGCGCCCCTGGGGGAAGTTGTAGGTGCGGATGCGGTCGCTGCGATCACCCGAGCCGATCAGGCCCTTGCGCAGGGCGGCTTCCTTGGCGGCGCGCTCGCTGCGTTCCTTTTCCTGGATGCGCGCCTGCAGCACCTGCAGCGCCTTGGCCTTGTTGCTGTGCTGGCTGCGCCCGTCCTGGCATTCGGCCACGATGCCCGTGGGCAGATGGACCACGCGCACGGCGGAGTCGGTCTTGTTGATGTGCTGGCCGCCGGCGCCGCTGGCGCGGAAGGTGTCGATGCGCAGGTCGGCCGGGTTGAGCGTGATGGCCTCGGCCTCGTCGGGCTCGGGCATGACGGCCACGGTGCAGGCGCTGGTGTGGATGCGGCCCTGGGTTTCGGTGGCCGGTACGCGCTGCACGCGATGGCCGCCCGATTCGAAGCGCAGCGCGCCGTAGACGTTGTCGCCGTCGATGCGCAGCACGACTTCCTTGTAGCCGCCCAGCTCGCTTTCGTTGGCGCTCATGACTTCCACCTTCCAGCCCACATTGGCCGCATAGCGCGTGTACATGCGGGCCAGATCGCCGGCGAACAGGGCCGACTCGTCGCCGCCCGTGCCGGCGCGGATTTCCACGAAGGCCGGGCGCGCATCGTCGGGGTCCTTGGGCAGCAGCATGCGCTGCAGCTCGTCCTCCAGCCGGACCAGTTCGGCCTCGCCGTTGCTGATTTCTTCGCGGGCCATTTCGGCCATGTCGGGGTCTTCGAGCATGTCGCGCGCCGCCGCGATGTCGGCCTCCGTCTGCTGGTAGCGCGCATAGCGGCTGGCGATGGCCGTGACGTCGGCATGCTCGCGCGAGATGGTGCGGTACTGCTTCATATCGCCCATGATGTCTTCGCGCGAGAGCAGGAAGTCCAGCTCCTGCAGGCGTTGGGCATAGCGTTCGAGCTGGTTGCGCAGAAAGTCTTGCATAAGGCTTCACCAAAGGCTGGGATGCGGGCGCCTGGGCCGGCGCCGGCATCGGAAAACGGGAAAGAAGGCACGGTGCCGGAGAGGCCGGCGAAAGGATGGGCTGCAGCGGAAGGCCTGAAGGACAGGCGCTGCAGCGCTGGCGGCGAGCTCCGCTAAAGCGGGGTTTTCTGCGCGGACTTGCCGGCGTCGCGGCCGGAGCGAAGGAACAGGCGCGAGACGGTCTCTGCGGTGCGGGCGCGCTGCTCGGCGTCGCCCTTGTGCAGCTCGGCCATGGTGCCGTGCAGCATCTTCTGCGTCAGGCCGCGCGAGAGGGCTTCGAGCACGGTATCCACGTCCTCGCCCCTGGCCAGCAGCTTCTTGGCACGGGCAATCTCCAGCGCCCGCCATTCGTCGGCCTGGGTGTTGATCTGCTGGATCAGCGGCACCATGCCGCCTTCGGGCTTGCGCTGGTCCAGCCAGTGCATGAAGCTTTGCACGCCGGTGTCGATGATGACCTCGGCCTGCTCCACGGCCGCCTGGCGCTGGGCCTGGCCGGTGCGCACCACGGTGGCCAGATCGTCCACGGTGTAGAGATAGACGTCGTTGAGGTTCTTGACCTCGGATTCGATGTCGCGCGGCACGGCCAGGTCCACCATGAAGATGGGGCGGCGCTTGCGCTTCTTGAGCGCGCTTTCCACGGCGCCCAGGCCGATGATGGGCAGGCTCGAGGCGGTGCAGCTGATGACGGCGTCGTACTCGTGCAGATGCTCGGGCAGATCGGCCAGGCGCATGGTGCCGGCGCCGAACTGGGCGGCCAGCTTCTCGCCGCGTTCCAGGGTGCGGTTGGCGATGGTGATCTGCCTGGGATTCCTGGCGGCAAAGTGGGTGGAGACCAGCTCGATCATCTCGCCGGCGCCCACGAACAGCACGCGGATCTGGCTCAGGTCCTCGAACAGCTGGCCGGCCAGGCGCACGGCGGCTGCGGCCATGGAGATCGAATGCGCGCCGATCTCGGTGGAGCTGCGCACTTCCTTGGCCACGGCGAAGCTGCGCTGGAACAGCTGGTTGAGCGTGGTGCCCAGCGCTCCGGCGGACTCGGCGGCGCGCACGGCATTCTTCATCTGGCCCAGGATCTGGGCCTCGCCCAGCACCATGGAATCCAGGCCGCTGGCCACGCGGAAGGCATGGCGGGCCACGGAGCCGTCCTGCAGCAGGTAGGAGTGCTGGCGCAGCAGTTCGGGCGCGATGCCGCCGCTGCTGGCCAGCCAGTGCAGCGTATGGTCCATGGCCGGCGTGTCGGCGGCGCAGTAGATTTCGGTGCGGTTGCAGGTGGAGAGAATGGCGGTTTCCACCGCGCTATGGGCTCGGCCGGCGCCGGTCAGGGAGGCGCGCAGGCCTTGCAGCGTGGGCGCGATCTGATCGAGCGCGAACGCGAAACGGCCCCGCATATCGAGCGGAGCCGTGTGGTGATTGATACCGAGAGCCCAGACTGCCATAACCCTAGATTATAAAATTTCGGCTTCTTTCGGGTATCACCCGAGTTCAAAGTCTTGGAATCGGAGCCGCGGCAATGGGCGCAGTTGCGAGCGTGAATCATTTACTCAACTTCGCGGCCCCTGCATTCTTTCTCGCCGCAGGCATGGCGCTGTATGCCCGGTTATTCAAGGTAAATCAGGCTGCAGCCCTTTCCTGGAAAGCGCAGGTAGCTATCAATTCCATTGTGGGTTGCGCGGTTCTGGCGGTGGGCATGTGGTGGTTCGGCCGCGATGGGAAGATGGCCAGCTACGCGGCGCTGGTGTTGTCAAGTGCCTTGTGCCAGTGGGTGCTTTCACGCGGCTGGCGCTGAAGGCGCAGAGGCGGAGGCACCTGTTTCCGGCGGGATGGCCCGCGGCGCGGCCTGCTCCAGAATCCAGTGCCTGAACTGCTCCAGCGCCGCCGTCGGCGTGCGCGCCGCAGGCCGGCACAGAAAGTAGCCGCGCCCGATGTTGACGGGGGCATCCAGCGCCTGCGCAACGCGGCCGGCGGCCAGGTCCTCCTCCACCAGGCAGCGCTGCACCACGGCCACGCCCATGCCTGCGGCCACGGCTTGCACCAGCAGGGCCACGGTCTCGAAGTCCGCCTTGGGCTGCGGGCAGTCCTGCGCAACGCCTTGCGCCGCGGCCCAGCAGGCCCAGTTGCCCGGGTAGTTGGTGTGGGCCAGCAGCGGCCGACCGAGGACATCGGCAGCGTCGCGTATGGCCTGCGGTCCCTGCAGGTCGCGCGGATGGCAGATGGGGATCAGGTCGCGGCCGATCACATAGTCGGCGGCGATGTCGGGTGCCCAGTGGCTGCCCACGCGGATCCAGGCATCGATCTCGGGCGCGTTCAGCGTGTCGTCCCTCCGGTAGGGGGCAAAGGACAGCATCACTTCCGGATGGCGGGCGCTGAAATCCGGCAGGCGCGGAATCAGCCAGTGGCTGAACAGCGTGGGTACGACGGACAGGCGCAGCTGTGGTGCGCCGCTGCGCTGGCTGGAGTTGCGGCGGGCGGCGGCCGACGCGGCCTCGATGGCCATGAGGGCGGGCTCGACGGCCTGCAGGTATTCCTGCCCCGCGCGCGTGAGCGCGTTGCGCCGGCCCTGGCGCTCGAACAGCGCAAAGCCCAGATGTTCTTCGAGACGGGCGATGGCCCGGCTGATGCCGCCCTGGGTGACATACAGCTCCTGGGCGGCCAGCGAGTAGCTTCCCAGGCGCGCGGCCGCCGAGAAAGCGTGCAGCTCGGACAGGGAGGGGGAGTGCATGCGCATGGCCGAACCATTATGACGGGCAGTCATATGACTGTGCTTTCTTGTCGCTTTTCCCCGGGAGCGCCTGCCACCAGAATGCAGCCCGTTGCCAACCAGCCGGTTCGCGCCATATCAACCATATTTCTGGAGAGGAAAGTCCACATGGCCATTCGCCGCACCGTTTTGTCCAGCCTGCTTGCGGGCGCTGCCGCTATTTCGCTCAGCCCCGCATTCGCGGCGAATGCCGCGGCCGACTATCCGAGCCGCCCCATCCGCCTGGTGGTGCCGTTCGGCGCCGGCGGTTCGACCGATATGGTGGCCCGCCTGCTGGCCGAGAAAATGAGCCAGATCCTCGGCAAGTCCGTGGTGGTGGACAACAAGGGCGGCGCCGGCGGCTCGATCGGCGCTTCCGAGATCGCCAAGGCCGCGCCGGACGGCTACACCATCGGCATGGCCACCGTGTCCACCCACGGCTCCAATCCGGCCATCTTCCGCAAGCTGCCCTACGACGCCATCAAGGACTTCGCGCCCATCACCAACGTGATGAGCGTGCCCAGCGTGTTCGTGGTCAATTCCAGCGTGCCGGCCAAGACCATGAAGGAATTCATCGCCCTGGCCAAGGCCCATCCGGACAAGTACACCTTCGCCTCGCCGGGCACGGGCTCGCTGGGCCATGCCAACATCGAGAACTTCATGAACCTGGCCGGCATCCAGCTGCTGCACATCCCTTACAAGGGCGCGGGCCAGGCCATCACCGATGCGCTGGGCGGCCAGGTCAATGCCATGACCGACAACCTGCCTTCCACGCTGCCCCACATCAGGGACGGCAAGCTGCGCCCGCTGGCCGTGCTGGCCCTGAAGCGCGCCGAAGTGCTGCCCGACGTGCCGACCTATGCCGAGCTGGGCTATCCCCAGATGGGCGACGGCGGCTGGTTCGGCCTGGTGGCGCCAGCCGGCACGCCGCGCCCCATCATCGACAAGCTCAATGCCGCGGCCCACAAGGCCATGGCCATGCCCGACTACCTGGAAAAGCAGAAGTCCATCTCGGGCGAATCCATGGGCAACACGCCTGAAGAATTTGCCAAGCAGATCAAGGTCGCCATCGAGCGCTACACGGCCGTGGCCAAGCGCGCCAACATCAAGCTGGACTAATGGCTGACGGAGGCCTTGCGCGGCTGCCGCAGGCGGCGGCCGCAGCCTCCGCTGCCGCCACGACAAGGAAGGCCCGCATGCCGGCACCCGATTTCTTGCAAGCCCGGCCGGACGAGCCGGTCATCACCCATCTGCCACAGGGCGAAGCGCTGCCCATCGTCTGCGATTCGCCGCACAGCGGTACGGCCTATCCCGAGGACTTCGGCCATGCCGTGCCCATGCGCCTGCTGCGCCGCGGCGAGGACACGCATGTGGCCGCGCTGTGGGACCGCTGGCCCGCATTCGGCGCCACGCTGATCGAAGCCACGTTTCCGCGCACCTATATCGACGCCAACCGCAGCGAGGCCGACCTGGACCCCGCGCAGATCGAAGGCCAATGGCCCGTGCCGCTGTCGCCCAGCATCAAGACCCAGCAGGGCCTGGGCCTGATCTGGCAGCGCATCAGCAAGGACGGCGTGGCCACGCCGCTGTACGAGCGCAAGCGCACGGTGGCCGAGATCGAGCACCGCATCGCGCGCTACTGGCGCCCCTACCATGCGGCGCTGGCGCAGGCCATCGATGCCAGCGTGCAGCGCTTCGGCGGTGTCTGGCACCTGAACCTGCATTCCATGCCCAATGACGTGTACAAGCGCCTGGGCCGCACGGATGCGCCGCCGCTGGCCGACTTCGTGCTCGGCGACCGCGACGGCACGACCTGCGCGCCCGAGTTCATCCACCTGGTCGGCGACACGCTCAAGGGCTTTGGCTACAGCGTGGCCTACAACGAGCCCTACAAGGGGGTGGAGCTGATCGGCCGCATCGGCCAGCCGCAGCTGGGGCGCCATTCCATGCAGATCGAGATCCGCCGACCGGTCTACATGGACGAGGACACGCGCGAGCCCAATGCCGGCTTCGAGCCGCTGCGCGCGCACTTTGCCACGCTGATGCAGGTGGTGGCCGACTACGTGCGGGAAAACCTGCCCGCGGCGCGCTGAAACCGCCGCGTCTTCAGGCGTTTGAAGCGCAAGCCAGCTCTAAGATCGTGAACACGCTCTTAGAATCCCGATCTGCGGCCCCGCTGGGGCCGCGTCTGTTTGCGGGTGGCCCGTGCGCGGGCCACAGCCTCTAGAAGATCCACATATCGGGAGACAACCATGAAAAAATTCTGGCCAAGATTTGGGCGCCTGGGACTGGCAGCGGTCCTGGGCCTCACGGCTTTCACCTTGGCCCATGCCCAGGGCGGCAGCTTCCCCGTCAAGCCCATCCGCGTGGTGGTGGGCTTTCCGGCCGGCGGCCCGCTGGACCAGCATGCGCGCCTGCTGACCGACAAGCTGCAGGGCGTGCTGGGCCAGCCCATCATCGTGGACTACAAGCCCGGCGCCGGCGGCGCCGTGGGCGCGCAGGACGTGATGAAGTCGCCCGCCGACGGCTACACGCTGATGCTGGCCAACACCGGCGTGATGGTGATCAATCCGGCGCTCTATCCCAAGCTGCCCTACAACACCCTGAAGGACTTCACGCCCGTGGCGCGCACCGCCATGCAGCCGCTGGCGCTGCTGGTCAACAACAAGGTGCCGGCCAAGAATCTGCAGGAATTCATGGCCTATGCCAGGGCCAACCCCGGCAAGATCAACTTCGGCTCGGCCGGCAACGGCGGCATCAGCCACCTGGTGCCCGAGATGTTCAAGAACGCCACGAACCTGGACCTGGTCCACATCCCCTACAAGGGCAGCGCGCCGGCCTTCACCGACCTGATCGGCGGCCAGGTGCAGTTCATGGCCGAGAGCATTCCGCAGGCCGCGGCCTACCACAAGCAGGGCAAGGTGCGCGCCCTGGCCGTGACGAGCAGGGAACGCAATCCCGCGCTGCCCGATGTGCCGACCGCCATCGAGTCTGGCATCAAGGGATTCGAGGTCGTGGGCTTCTACGGATTCCTGGCGCCGGCCGGCACGCCCAAGGAGGTGGTGGCCAAGCTCAGCGGCGCCTTCCAGCAGGTGATGAGCCTGCCCGATGTGAAGAGCCGCATGGTGGAGCAGGGCGCCGATCCGGCCTTCTTGGGTGCAGACGAGTTCGCCAAATTCCTGGCTGGCGAAATGCCGCGCTGGGCCGCGGCGGTCAAGGCCTCGGGCACCAAGATGGATTGACCCCCTGAGGCGCTTTGCGCCTTCCCCAAGGGGGACGCAGCCTTCGCTGCGGGGCGGCCCTTGCTTGGCCGCTCTGGTTTTGGGAGCGTGCCAGTTTCAGGTGGTGTTTGCTATGAATGCAGAAGCTGCTTGCGTCTGTTCATATTGGGTTTCAATCAATGAATGATCTGAAGCTCAATCAGAGTCAGTGCAAGCAGCTCTCAAATCAGAGTTGCGAACCTATCTGCGCGGGGCTGAACAGGTCCACGCGGTCGGTGATGATGCCGTCCGTGCCCAGGTCGATCAGGCGCTGGGCGGCCCATGGGTCGTTGACGGTGTAGCTGCTGCAGCGCAGGCCCGCGCCATGCACCCTGGTCACCAGCGCCGCATCCCACAGCGCATGGTTGAGCACCAGGGCCGAGCAGTCCAGGCCGAGCGCGATCTTCAGGTCGGCATCGCCGGTGCCGTCGGAGAACCTGTCCACCAGCAGGCCGCGCGGAATGTGCGGCGCAACGTCGCGCGCGCCCTTGAGCGCCTCGGGCTTGAACGAGGTGAACAGCGGCTGCACGGCGGCCTGGGGCCAGATGCGGTTCATGAGTTCGCCGCAGGCACGGCCGGTTTCCTCGTCCTGGCCCGGCGTGGGCTTGATCTCCACGTTCAGGTGCAGGTGGTTGGCCAGGCACCAGCGCGCCAGCGCCTCCAGCGTGGGCAGTTGCTCGCCCGCATAGGCGCGCGAATGCCAGCTGCCGGCATCGAGCTGGGCAATCTCGCCCATGGTCAGCGCGCCGCCGATGCCGCGGCCGTTGGTGGTGCGCTCCAGCGTGGCGTCGTGCATGAGGAACAGCACGCCGTCGCTGCTGAGCTTGGCATCGCATTCGAAGAAGCGGTAGCCGTGCTGCGCGCCCAGGCGGAAGGCGCTCATGGTGTTCTCGGGGGCCAGCTTGCCGGCGCCCCGGTGGGCGACCCAGCGGGGGTAGGGCCAGGGTTTCAGTGCAGTAGTCATGGTGGGTTTGCAGCTCGTGCCGATGTGACAAGAGCGCCGCAAGTGCTGGACCTGGGGCGCTCTTCCGATTAATCAGTCGCGTTCGACGCTGCTGGCGGGACGTGCATGCGTGCCGTCAGATGCGTTTGCCGGTTTCGGCATGGAACCAGTGCAGGCGGTCTTCGCGGGCCGAGATGCGGGCCGTTTCGCCGGGCTTGGGGTAGGGCTGGCCTTCCTCCACGCGCACGGTCACGTCCTCGCCACCGACCTTGCCGTACAGCAGGCGCTCGGCGCCCAGCAACTCCACGGTCTCGACCATGAACTCCCAGCCGCCGGCCTCGACCAGGTCGATGTGCTCGGGGCGGATGCCCAGGATCTGGCCCTGCCTGCCGTTGGGTGCGTTCTTGAGCAGGTTCATCGGGGGCGAACCGATGAAGCCGGCCACGAAGGTGGAGGCGGGCGTGTGGTAGACCTCCTCGGGCGTGCCGAACTGCTCGACATTTCCGCCGTTCATCACGATCATGCGCTGGGCCAGCGTCATGGCCTCGACCTGGTCGTGGGTCACGAACAGGCTGGTGATGCCCAGCTCGGCGTGCAGCTTCTGGATCTCGATGCGGGTCTGGCCGCGCAGCTTGGCGTCCAGGTTGGACAGCGGCTCGTCGAACAGGAAGACCTGGGGCTGGCGCACGATGGCGCGGCCCATGGCCACGCGCTGGCGCTGGCCGCCCGACAGCTGGCGCGGCTTGCGGTCCAGCAGGTGGGATAGTTCCAGGATCTTGGCGGCCTTGTCCACGCGGCGCTTGATCTCGTCCTCGGGCACCTTGGCGAGCTTCAGGCCGTAGGCCATGTTCTCGTAGTTGCTCATGTGCGGATACAGCGCGTAGTTCTGGAACACCATGGCGATGTTGCGCTTGGCGGGCTCCAGGTTGTTGACGACCTTGTCGCCGATCCACAGTTCGCCGCCGGTGATTTCCTCCAGGCCGGCGATCATGCGCAGCAGCGTGGACTTGCCGCAGCCCGAGGGGCCGACCAGCACGATGAATTCGCCGTCCTTGATCTCGGCGTTCACGCCGTGGATGACGGGCACGGCAGCCTTGCCGGTGCCGTAGCGCTTGACGATGTTCTTGAGGGAGATGGATGCCATAACAGGGTTGTATTCAATCGGTCAAAAGATGGTGGCGGGCAATGTGGCGGGGATCACTTCTCGGTATCCACCAGGCCTTTGACAAACCACTTTTGCATCAGCATGACCACCAGCGTCGGTGGCAGCATGGCCAGGATGGCCGTGGCCATCACGATGTTCCAGTCGATGGCGGCTTCGCCGCCGCCGGCCACCATGCGCTTGATGCCCACGACCACGGGATACATGTCTTCCGAGGTGGTCATCAGCAGGGGCCACAGGTACTGGTTCCAGCCGTAGATGAACTGGATCACGAACAGCGCCGCGATCGAGGTCTTGGACAGGGGCACCAGCACGTCCTTGAAGAAGCGCATGGGACCGGCGCCGTCGATGCGGGCCGCTTCCACCAGTTCGTCGGGCACGGTCAGGAAGAACTGGCGGAACAGGAAAGTGGCCGTGGCCGAGGCGATCAGCGGCAGCGACAGGCCCGCGTAGCTGTTGAGCAGGCCCAGTTCGGCCACCACCTTGTAGGTAGGCAGGATACGCACTTCCACGGGCAGCATCAGGGTCAGGAAAATGGCCCAGAAGCAGATCATCTTGAACGGGAAGCGGAAGTAGACGATGGCGAAGGCCGACAGCAGCGAGATCGCGATCTTGCCCACGGTGATGATCATGGCGACCACGAAGCTCACCCACATCATGTGCACGACGTTGGTGTTGGACCCGAGCTTGCCCGAGCCCAGCAGGGCTTCCTTGTAGTTCTCCCACAGGTGGGAGCCGGGCAGCAGCGGCATGGGCGCCTGGACGATCTCGCTGGCCGTGTGCGTGGAGGCGATCAGTGCCAGGTACAGCGGAAAGGCGACGATGGCCACGCCGAAGATCAGCACGGCGTGGGAGAAGATGTTGAGCCAGGGATTGCGATCAACCATGATCAGTACTGCACTTTCTTTTCAACATAGCGGAACTGGATCACGGTCAGAACCACCACGATCAGCATCAGGATCACGGACTGCGCTGCGGAGCCGCCCAGATCCAGGGCCTTGAAGCCGTCCAGATACACCTTGTAGACCAGGATGGAGGTCGACTGGCCGGGACCGCCGTGGGTGGCCGCGTCGATGATGCCGAAGGTGTCGAAGAAGGCGTAGACGATGTTGATCACCAGCAGGAAGAAGGTCGTGGGCGACAGCAGCGGCAGCTGGATGTTCCAGAAGCGGCGCCAGGGGCCGGCACCGTCGATGGAGGCGGCCTCGATCAGCGCCTTGGGGATGGACTGCAGGCCGGCCAGGAAGAACAGGAAGTTGTAGGAGATCTGCTTCCACACCGCGGCCAGCACGATCAGCGCCATGGCCTGGTTCTCGTTCATCAGGTGGTTCCAGGAATAGCCGAGCTTGTCCAGGAAATAGGCCACCACGCCGATGGACGGCGAGAACATGAAGATCCACAGCACGCCGGCGATCACGGGCGCCACGGCGTAGGGAATGATCAGCAGGGTCTTGTAGACCATGGCGAAGCGCACGATGCGGTCCGCGAAGATGGCCAGCGCCAGCGAGGTGGCAATGCCGATGCCGGCCACCAGCACCGAGAACACGGCGGTGCGGTAGAACGAGTCCAGATAGGACGGATCGGCGAAGAGGGTGCGAAAGTTATCGAACCCGACCCACTCGGTGCTCATGCCGAAGGCGTCTTCCATCTGGAACGACTGCAGCACGGCCTGTGCGGCGGGCCAGAAAAAGAAGATGCTGATGATCAGCAGCTGGGGGGCAATCAGCACCCACGGCAGCCATCCGGAGCGGAAAAGTACGCGTTTTTCCATGAGGGGTCACAAATAAAAAAACCGCCGAAGGCTGGAGCCAACCTCCGGGGCATGGGGTGCAGCGCCCCTTGGGGAGGCGCTGCAGGCTTGACCAGCTCGGAATCGAGGCTGGCGATTACTGCTTGTAGGAGCGCTCGAAACGGGCCAGCAGCTCGTTGCCGCGGGACACGATGGCGTCCAGCGCCTGCTGGCCGGTCTTCTTGCCGGCCCACACCTGTTCGAGTTCCTCGTCCTCGATGGTGCGGATCTGCACATAGTTGCCCAGGCGGATGCCGCGCGAGTTGTTGGTCACCTTGCGGATCATCTGCGTCACGGCGGTGTCGGTGCCGGGATGCTTGGCATAGAAGCCGGACTTCTCGGTCAGGTCATAGGCGGCCATGGTCACGGGCAGGTAGCCGGTGCGCTGGTGGCTGGCGGCCTGGACCTTGGTCTGCGACAGGAATTCGAAGAACTTGGCCACGCCCTTGTAGTGCTCGGCATTCTTGCCGGCCATGACCCACAGCGAAGCGCCGCCGATCACGGTGTTCTGGGGCGCGCCCTTCACATCGGGGTAGTAGGGCAGGGGAGCCAGGCCGTAGGCGAACTTGGCGTTCTTGGCCACGTCGCCGTAGTAGCCCGACGACGTCTGGATCATGGCGCATTCGCCGGCCGTGAACGAAGCCTGGGGAATGGAGCCGCGGCCCTTGTAGACGAATTCACCGTTCTTGGCGGCTTCGGCCAGGTTCTGGATGTGCTTGACGTGCAGGGGCGAGTTGATCTTCAGGCGCGCCTTGTAGCCGTTGGCGCTCAGGCCGTTCTGCTCGGTGGCGAATTCCACGTTGTGCCAGGTGGAGAACGATTCCAGCTGGGTCCAGCCCTGCCAGGCCAGCGTCATGGGGCAGCTGTGGCCGCTTTCCTTGAGCTTCTTGGCGGCGGCGAAGACTTCGGGCCAGGTGGCGGGCGCCTTGTCGGGGTTCAGGCCGGCCTTCTTGAAGGCATCCTTGTTGTAATAGAAGATGGTGGTCGAGCTGTTGAACGGGAAGCTCAGCATCTGGCCGTTGGGGGCGGTGTAGTAGCCGGCCACGGCGGGGATGTAGGACTTGGGATCGAAGGACACGCCGGCATCGGCCATGACCTTGCCCACGGGCACGGTCGCGCCCTTGGAGGCCATCATGGTGGCGGTGCCCACTTCGAAGACCTGCAGGATGTCGGGTGCATTGCCCGAACGGAACGCGGCGATGGCGGCTGTCATCGACTCGTCATACGCGCCCTTGTAGGTCGGAACGATCTTGTAATCCTTCTGGCTTTCATTGAACTGCTTGGCCAGATCGTTGACCCACTCGTTGTTCACGGCGGTCATGGAGTGCCACCATTGGATCTCGGTGGTGGCTTGCGCCGAAAAAGCGGTAGCGGCGACGGCGGCGGCCATGGCCAGTTGCTTGAATTGCATGAAAGCTCCTCTAACGTTTTGGTGACGAAATATGCGACGCTGCACATTAGGTCTTGCGTATGACATATGCATGTCATTGTTTGCACCAGCTTCGTGTTCCACCACGGGCCGAACCCGCACATTTCCTTGTCACATGACAAAGGGGTGACAAAAGGTGACGCGCGAAGCTGCGCCATTCTAGGTCAATACCATTTCGTTTCGAAATGACGGTCTTTCGGTTTTTGTTGCTTTTGATTCGCAAATGGTTGTTTGTACCGATGCAGGCATGCGAGCCTCTTTGGTGGACAGCCGGATGACAGGATGGTGGGGCAAAAAGCATGCGCGAAGCCCGCGGGCCCGGCGCGAAAGGCCGGCAGGCGCAGGGACGCAGGCTTCTGAGGCTATGGGCGTACTGCCCGGCGGGATCGGGCCGCCTCGCTTAAAATCGTCGTCCCACTGGCTTCGGGGCGCCACCGGGCGCCCGATACGGTCTACCCCATGAATGTACCGATTGCGTTGGCCGCCTTGCAGGCGCAGGCAGCCGAACCCGCACGACTGCGCGAGATTCCCTATAACTACACCTCGTTTTCCGACCGCGAGATTGTGATACGCCTGCTGGGCTCATCCATGTGGGATGTGCTCAACCAGCTGCGCCAGGAGCGTCGCACGGGGCGGTCCGCGCGCATGCTGTACGAGGTGCTCGGGGACATCTGGGTCGTGCAGCGCAATCCCTATCTGCAGGATGACCTGCTGCACAACCCCGGCCGCCGCAAGTCGCTGGTGGAGGCGCTGGAGCACCGTCTGTCGGAGATCGACAAGCGCCGCGAGCCCGATGCCGATGCGCTGCGCGATACGCTGGTGGGCCAGCTCGTCGAGGCCGCGCGCCGCGCCGTGCACGAGTTCAACGCCACCTTCGTCGAGGCCGAGCAGCTGCGTCGCCGCGTGCAGAAAACCCTGGGTCGCTTCACGGCCAAGGACAACATCAAGTTCGACGGTCTCTCGCGCGTGGCCCATGTGACCGACGCGACCGACTGGCGCGTCGAATACCCGTTCGTGGTGCTCACCCCCGATACGGAAGCCGAGATGGCGGGCCTGGTCAAGGGCTGCATCGAACTGGGCCTGACCATCATCCCGCGCGGAGGCGGTACGGGCTATACCGGCGGCGCCATTCCGCTGACCTGGCGCAGCGTGGTCATCAACACCGAGAAGCTGGAAAAGCTGACCGAGGTCGAGATGCGCCGCATTCCCGGCGTCGACCACGAGGTGCCGACCATCTATTCCGAAGCGGGCGTGGTGACCCAGCGCGTGGCCGATGCGGCCGAGCGCGCCGGCTATGTGTTCGCCGTGGATCCGACCTCGATCGAGGCCTCGTGCATCGGCGGCAACATCGCCATGAACGCGGGCGGCAAGAAAGCCGTGCTGTGGGGCACGGCGCTGGACAACCTGGTGTCCTGGCGCATGGTGACGCCCGATGCGCAGTGGCTGGAAGTCACGCGCCTGGACCACAACCTGGGCAAGATCCACGATGCCGAGATGGCCAGCTTCGAGCTGCAGTACTTCGAGGCCGACGGCAAGACGCCGATCCGCACCGAACGCCTGGACATTCCCGGCCACAAGTTCCGCAAGGAAGGCCTGGGCAAGGACGTGACGGACAAGTTCCTCTCGGGCCTGCCCGGCGTGCAGAAGGAAGGCACGGACGGCCTGATCACCAGCGCGCGCTGGGTGGTGCACCGCATGCCGGAGCACACGCGCACGGTCTGCATGGAGTTCTTCGGCAATGCCAAGGATGCCGTGCCCTCCATCGTCGAGATCAAGGACTACATGTTCGCCGAGCAAAAGCGCTCGGGCGTGCTGCTGGCCGGCCTCGAACACCTGGACGACCGCTACCTCAAGGCCGTGGGCTACGCGACCAAGAGCAAGAAGGGCAACGGCCATCTGCCCAAGATGGTGCTGCTGGGCGACATCGCCGGCGACAACGCCGACGAGGTGGCGCGCGTGGCCGCCGAGGTGGTGCGCATCGCCAACTCGCGCAACGGCGAGGGCTTCACGGCCGTGAGCGCCGAGGCACGCAAGAAGTTCTGGCTGGACCGCAAGCGCACGGCCGCCATCAGCCGCCACACCAACGCCTTCAAGATCAACGAGGACGTGGTGATCCCTCTGCCGCGCATGGCCGAGTACACCGACGGCATCGAGCGCATCAACATCGAGCTCTCCCTGCGCAACAAGCTCAGGCTCTGCGACGAGCTGGCGCGTTTCTTCCGGCATGGCGATCTGCCACTGGGCAAGCAGGACGACGCGGGCGACATTCCCTCGGCCGAGCTGCTCGAGGACCGCGTGCAGCAGGCGCTGGCCCTGGTGGGCGATGTGCGCGCGCTGTGGCAGGGCTGGCTGGATGGCGTGGCCACGTTGTTCCCGCAGCTGCAGGACCATACGCTGCGCGCAAGTTGGAAGACCCAGCTCAAGGAGCCGCTGTCCAAGATCTTCGCCGGCGCGGCCTTCCAGCCGCTGCGCGAAGCCCTCAACGGCATCCACCAGAAGGTGCTCAAGGGCCGCGTCTGGGTGGCGCTGCACATGCACGCCGGCGACGGCAACGTGCACACCAACATCCCCGTCAACAGCGACGACTACGAGATGCTGCAGACCGCGCACGAAGCCGTGGCGCGCATCATGGAGCTGGCGCGAAGCCTGGACGGCGTGATCTCGGGCGAGCACGGCATCGGCATCACCAAGCTGGAATTCCTGTCGGATGCCGAACTGGCGCCATTTGCCGAATACAAGAAGCGCGTGGACCCCGAAGGCCGCTTCAACAAGGGCAAGCTGATCCGCAACGAGGAATGGGACGCCTCGGCCCACCAGAGCCATGACGGCCGCTCGCCGCGCGAGTCGCTGATGTATGCCGACCTGACCAATGCGTACACGCCCAGCTTCGGGCTGATGGGCTACGAGTCCATCATCATGCAGCAGTCGGACATCGGCGCGATTGCCAACAGCGTCAAGGACTGCCTGCGCTGCGGCAAGTGCAAGCCCGTGTGCGCCACCCATGTGCCGCGCGCCAACCTGCTGTACAGCCCGCGCAACAAGATCCTGGCCACCTCGCTGCTGGTGGAGGCCTTTCTCTACGAAGAACAGACGCGCCGCGGCGTCTCGCTCAAGCACTGGCAGGAGTTCGAGGACGTGGCCGACCACTGCACGGTCTGCCACAAGTGCTTCAACCCCTGCCCGGTCAAGATCGACTTCGGCGACGTGACCATGAACATGCGCAACCTGCTGCGCAAGATGGACAAGAAGAGCTTCCGCCCCGGCAACAAGCTGGCCATGGCCATGCTCAACGCGACGAACCCGGACACCATCAAGCTCATGCGCTCGGCCATGGTCGGCGTGGGCTTCAAGGCCCAGCGCCTGGCCGCCGACGTGCTGGGCGCCGTGGCCAGGAAGCAGACGGCCCATCCGCCCGCCTCGGTAGGAACGGCGCCGATCAAGGAGCAGGTGATCCACTTCGTCAACAAGAAGCTGCCCGGCGGACTGCCGACCAAGACGGCGCGCGCCCTGCTGGATATCGAGGACAAGGATTACGTGCCCATCATCCGCAATCCGCAGAGCACCAGCGCCGATACCGAGGCCGTGTTCTATTTCCCCGGTTGCGGCTCGGAGCGCCTGTTCAGCCAGGTGGGCCTGGCCACGCAGGCCATGCTCTGGCATGCGGGCGTGCAGACCGTGCTGCCGCCCGGCTACCTGTGCTGCGGTTATCCGCAGCGCGGCAGCGGCCAGTTCGACAAGGCCGAGAAGATGATCACGGACAACCGCGTGCTGTTCCACCGCGTGGCCAATACGCTCAACTACCTGGACATCAAGACGGTGGTGGTGAGCTGCGGCACCTGCTACGACCAGCTGCAGGGCTACGAGTTCGACAAGATCTTCCCGGGCTGCCGCATCATCGACATCCATGAATACCTGCTCGAAAAGGGCATCACGCTGCAGAACAAGGGTGCCTACCTGTACCACGACCCCTGCCATACGCCCATGAAGACGCAGGACCCCATGAAGACCGTCAAGGCGCTCATGGGCGACGACGTGCTCAAGAGCGAACGCTGCTGCGGCGAATCGGGCACGCTGGGCGTGACGCGCCCCGACATTTCCACGCAAATCCGTTTCCGCAAGACCGAGGAGATCCGCAAGAGCGAAGCGGTGCTGCGCGAATCCGGCAAGGTGGGCGAGAAGGACAACGTCAAGATCCTGACCAGCTGCCCCAGCTGCCTGCAAGGCCTCTCGCGCTACGGCAACGACCTGCAGAACGGCCTGCTCGAAGCCGACTACATCGTGGTCGAGATGGCGCGCGACATCCTCGGCGAGAACTGGATGGCCGAGTATGTGCAGCGCGCCAACCAGGGCGGCATCGAGCGCGTGCTGGTCTGAGGTCGCCATGCGCCGGCAAGACAACTGCCCCCTGTGCGCCGCCGATGGCGGCACGCTGATCTGGCGCGGCGACAGGCTGCGCGTCATCCGCGCTGCCGAGGCCGGCTTCCCGGGCTTTTACCGCGTGGTCTGGAACGACCATGTGGCCGAGTTTTCGGACCTGTCCGCCGCCGACCGCGCGCTGTGCATGGACGCCGTGGCGCTGGTGGAGCGCGTGCTGCGCGAGCAGCTGGCGCCCACCAAGATCAATCTGGCGGCCCTTGGCAACATGGTGGCCCACCTGCACTGGCATGTGATTGCGCGCTACGACTGGGACAGCCATTTCCCGGGTGCCGTCTGGGCGCCAGCCCAGCGCGAGCGCGATGGGGCCCGCGAGGCGCAGGTCGCCCAGCTGCTGCCCCGGGTGGACGCTGCGCTGGAACGGGCGCTGGACGCCTGGGCTGCCTGAGCGGCCGGCGCGGCAAACAAAGACGGCGGACCCTGCGGATACGGGCCGCCGTCCGATCTATTGAAGGAGATACCCATGGCGGGACTGCAAGCCGATACCCCCACGCCCGAGGCATTGACCGTGCACGGCGCCTCGCGCGTGCTGGAAGTGTCCTATTCGGACGGCAAGACCTTCCGCATTCCTTTCGAGCTGCTGCGCGTCTATTCGCCCTCGGCCGAAGTGCAGGGGCATGGCCCGGGCCAGGAAGTGCTGCAGACGGGCAAGCGCGACGTGGGCATCACCACCATCGAGCCCGTGGGCAACTACGCGATCAAGCCGTTCTTCAGCGACGGCCATGAAAGCGGCCTCTATACCTGGGAATACCTGTACCAGCTGGGCAGCCAGCAGGATGCGCTGTGGCAGCAATACCTGCAGCGGCTTGCGGAGGCCGGCCTGGACCGGGATGCACCCATGCCCCAGAAGGGTGGCGGCCACGGCTGCAGCGTGCATTGATCCGGACGCCGCCAAAAGCCCGGGCCCCGGCTTTTGCGTGCGCCACGCGCCACACCGGTGCTGCGCAGCACGCAGGGTTATTGAGGCTGATGCTATATTAAAAGTAGCTTTCGGCGCTTGCTCTTCAAGCGTCGCAGGACGATTCCATCTAAACCCCTAGTGCTGCAAAGCCCGTAGCCATACGGGGTTGTCGCTGTACGCAACAGCACTGCCTGCTTAGCATTCATTGTTATGAGCACCACACATTTCGGTTTCCAGTCGGTCGATGAAAGCGAAAAGGCCGGCCGCGTGCGCGGCGTGTTCGACTCCGTCGCCTCCAAGTACGACATCATGAACGACGTGATGTCGGGCGGCCTGCACCGCGCCTGGAAGGCCTACACCGTGATGGTGGCCAATCTCAAGGAAGGCGACAAGGCCCTGGACATCGCGGGCGGCACGGGCGACCTGGCGCTGGCATTTTCCAGGAAGGTGGGCGCTTCGGGCCAGGTGGTGCATACCGACATCAACGAAGCCATGCTGCGTGTGGGGCGCGACCGCCTGACCGACAAGGGCGTGATCCTGCCCACGCTGGTGTGCGATGCGGAGAAGCTGCCGTTCGAGGACAACTATTTCGATCTGGTCAGCGTGGCCTTCGGCCTGCGCAACATGACGCACAAGGATGTGGCGCTCAAGGAGATGAACCGCGTGCTGCGCCCTGGCGGCAAGCTGCTGGTGCTCGAGTTCTCCAAGGTGGCCAAGCCTCTGGAAAAGGCCTACGACTGGTATTCGTTCAAGATTCTGCCGGCCATGGGCAAGCTCATCGCCGGCGACTCGGAAAGCTATCGCTATCTGGCCGAGTCCATCCGTATGCACCCGGGCCAGCAGGAGCTCAAGGCCCTGATGCAGCAATGCGGCTTCGGCCATGTGGACTATCACAACATGACGGGAGGCGTCTGTGCCTTGCATGTGGGAATCAAATGCTGAGCGCGCGGTCTGCGCGGATTTGTAGCTACGTTTTTTGATAAGAAGGGAGATGGCATGAGAAAACTGTGGTCAATCGTCTTGGTGGCCATGCTGGTCGTGGCGCATGGGCAGGCGGATGCCAAGCGCATGGGCGGCGGCTCGTCGTTTGGCAAGCAGTCGAGCAATGTGACGCAGCGTGAAGCTTCTCGTGCCCCCACCCAGAGTCCTCAGGCTCCGCAGCAGAATGCCGCGCAGCCCAACCGCGCTGCCACGCCGGCTCCGGCACCCGCGGCCCAGCCCAAGAAGCCCTGGGGCGCCATGCTCGGCGGCCTGGCCGCCGGCCTGGGCCTGGCCTGGCTGGCCCATTCGCTGGGCCTGGGCGCGGCCTTCGGCAACATCCTGCTGATCGCCCTGCTGGCCATGGTCATCATGGCCGTGATCGGCATGGTCATGCGCTCGCGCCGCGGTGCGGCGGCCCAGCCCGGCCCGTTCGCATTCCAGGGGGCTGGCAATCTGGGCGGTGCACCCCATGAGGCGCAGGCGCCGGTCCGCCAGTACAACCCCGAGAAGGTCGGCAACGATGCCTCGGCCCGGCCCTGGGAGCAGAACCACCTGCCCGGCGCTGCCGCGGCTGCCGGCGGCTCCATGATCGGCTCGGCGCTTGCAGGCTCGCAGAGCTGGGGCATACCCGAGGGCTTCGACACCGACGGCTTCCTGACCGCGGCCAAGCGCAATTTCGTCACGCTGCAGTCGGCCTGGGACCGTTCGGACATCGCCACGCTGCGCTCCATGATGACCGACGAGATGCTGGCCGAGATCCGCGGCCAGCTGTCCGAGCGCGAAACCCAGCGCGGCGGCCAGCCCAACCAGACCGACGTGGTCATGATCGACGCCCAGCTGCTGGGCATCGAGGACTTGGGCCAGGACTACATGGCCAGCGTGGAGTTCTCCGGCATGATCCGCGAGGAGGCCTCGGTCGGTCCCAGCCCCTTCCGCGAGGTCTGGAACATGACCAAGCCCAAGAATGGCTCCAGCGGCTGGCTGGTGGCCGGCGTCCAGGCACTGCAATGAAGCACGCATCCTTGCGCAGGCATGCTCCACACAGGGGTGCTGCGCAAGGGCCGCCCTGCGGTGAAGGCGTCATCCCCGCGCAGGGAAGGTGCACAGCGCCGCAGGGGGGGATTAATTTCATGAATAATCGGGGACTATGGCAACACAGTCCCCTTTTTCTTTTCTCAACGGTCTCGTGGAGCGCGTGATGGCAGGTCCTCAGGCTCCCGCATGGCTGGTGAGCGAGATGCACCAGCGCCTGGTGCTGTTTCTCAACCATGTGCTGATGCAGGAGAAAGAGGCGATGGAGCGCCTCGTGCGCCAGAAGGGCCGCATTGCCCGCGTGCAGTGGCGCCAGTATTCGATGGCCCTGCTGGTCACGCCTGCCGGCCTGTTCGACGTGGCGCCCGAGGGCGCCGAACCCGACCTGCTGCTGGAGGTCACCGAGACTTCCCCGCTTTCCCTGGCCCAGACCGCGCTGCGCGGCGACAAGCCGGCGATCCGCATCCAGGGCGACGTGCAGTTCGCGGCCGAGATCAACTGGCTGGTCGACAACGTGCAGTGGGATGTGGAAGAGGACCTGGCCCGCGTGATCGGCGATGTGCCCGCGCACACGATTGCCAAGGTGGCGCGCACCGCGTCGCAGGCCTTGCGCCAGTTCGTGGGCGCGCGCATGGGCGGCAGGAAGGCCGAAGCCGAGGAGGCAGGTGCGCGCGCCGCCACGACGCCCGTGACCGCCATGCCCGGCGGCCCTGACGCCACGCAGCCATGACGCGCTTTCTGCGGGGATGGGCCATCCTCTGGGTGGTGTTCCGTTATGGACTGGACGAGCTGGTGCTCTCCAGCTTCGAGCACCCATGGCTGCGCACCGTGCGCGGCATCGTCACGCTGGGGCGCAAGCTCGACAAGCCGCGCGGCGTGCGCCTGCGCGAGGCCCTGGAGGAGCTGGGGCCGATCTTCGTGAAGTTCGGCCAGGTGCTGTCCACGCGCAGCGATCTCATGCCGCCCGACGTGGCCGAGGAACTGGCCAAGCTGCAGGACCGCGTGCCGCCCTTCGATCCGCAGATCGCGGTGGACACCATAGAGCGCTCGTTCAAGCGCCCGCTCGACCAGATCTTCGTGCGCTTCGAGCGCGAGCCCGTGGCCAGCGCCTCGATCGCCCAGGTGCACTTTGCCGTGGTGCGCAACAAGGACGGCAGCGAAAGCGACGTGGCCGTCAAGGTGCTGCGTCCCGGCATGAAGGGCGTCATCGACAAGGACCTGGCCCTCATGCACATGATGGCCGGCTGGGTGGAGAAGCTCTCGCATGACGGCAAGCGCCTCAAGCCCCGGCAGGTGGTGGCCGAATTCGACAACTACCTGCACGACGAGCTGGACCTGATCCGCGAAGCCTCGAATGCCGCGCAGCTGCGCCGCAACATGGAAGGCCTGGACCTGGTGCTGATCCCCGAGATCTTCTGGGACTACTGCCATACCGACGTGATGGTGATGCAGCGCATGAACGGCGTGCCCATCAGCCAGGTCGAGCGGTTGCGCGAAGCCGGCGTGGACATCCCGAAACTGGCGCGCGACGGCGTGACCATCTTCTTCACCCAGGTGTTCCGCGACGGCTTCTTCCATGCCGACATGCATCCGGGCAATATCCAGGTCAGCCTGGAGCCCGAGACCTTCGGCCGCTATATCTCGCTGGACTTCGGCATCGTCGGCACGCTGACCGAGTTCGACAAGGAATACCTGGCGCAGAACTTCCTGGCCTTCTTCCGCCGCGACTACAAGCGCGTGGCCGAGCTGCATGTGGAAAGCGGCTGGGTGCCGGCCATCACGCGCGTGGAGGAGCTCGAGGCGGCCATCCGCGCCGTGTGCGAACCCTATTTCGACCGTCCGCTGGCCGAGATCTCGCTGGGCATGGTGCTGATGCGCCTGTTCCAGACCTCGCGCCGCTTCCAGGTCGAGATCCAGCCCCAGCTGGTACTGCTGCAGAAGACGCTGCTCAACATCGAGGGCCTGGGCCGCCAGCTCGACCCCAACCTCGACCTGTGGAGCACGGCCAAGCCCTTTCTGGAGCAGTGGATGCTGGAGCAGATGGGGCCGCAGCGCCTGTGGCGCGAGCTCAAGGCCCAGGCGCCGCGCTACGCGAAAATCCTGCCCGACATGCCGCGCGTGCTCCACCAGTACCTGGCCCACCGGGGCGCGGGCCAGCATGAGGCCCTGCTCATGGAGCTGCTACGGCAGCAAAAGACCACCAACCGCCTGCTGCTGGCCATTCTGAGCGCCGGCATCGGCTTCGTGATCGGCCTGGTGGTGCTGCAGTTGCTGCTGCACTTCCGTTTTTAATCCCATTTTCCGCATAGAGACAGGAGTGCCAGCGTGCTGCTCTCGATGGTGATCGCATACCTGTTGGTGACCATAGGCATAGGCCTGTGGGCGGCCAAGCGGGTGAACAACACGGCCGACTTTGCCATTGCCGGGCGTCATCTGCCCCTGTACATGATCATCACCACCACGTTCGCGACCTGGTTCGGGTCGGAACTGGTGCTGGGCGTGCCCGCCAAGTTCATCGAAGGGGGGCTGCATGCGCTGGTGGAGGACCCGTTCGGCGCGGGCATGTGCCTGATCCTCGTGGGAGCGTTCTTTGCGGCCCGGCTGTACCGCATGAACCTGCTGACCATCAGCGACTACTACCGCGCGCGCTACGGCCGGGCGATCGAGGTGATCTGCTCGCTCATCATCATGCTCAGCTACCTGGGCTGGGTCTCGGCCCAGGTCACGGCGCTGGGGCTGGTGTTCAACCTGCTCTCGGGGGGCACGGTCAGCATTCCCATGGGCATGACGATCGGCGTGCTCTCGGTGCTGGTCTACACGCTGTTCGGCGGCATGTGGTCCGTGGCCGTGACGGACTTCGTGCAGATGATCATCCTGGTGGTGGGCCTGCTGGTGCTGGCCTTCTTCGCGGGCGACATGGCCGGCGGCGCCGGCAAGGTGGTGGACCTGGCCACCAGCCGCGACCTGTTCAAGTTCCTGCCCGAGCCTTCGCTGCATGAAATCGTGTTCTTCATCGGCGCGGCCGTGACCATGATGCTGGGCTCCATTCCGCAGCAGGACATCTTCCAGCGCGTGATGTCGGCCGATACAGAGAAGTCGGCCGTGCGCGGCACCGTGATCGGCGGAGCCTGCTATGTGATCTTCGCCTTCGTGCCCATGTTCCTCGTGGCCAGTGCGCTCATCATCATGCCGGCCGAAGCCACGGCCCTGCTGGCCGACGATCCGCAGAAGGTGCTGCCCACGCTGGTGATGGACAAGATGCCGTTCGCCATGCAGGTGCTGTTCTTCGGCGCGCTGCTGTCGGCCATCAAGTCCTGCGCCTCGGCCACACTGCTGGCGCCCAGCGTGACCTTCACCGAGAACATCTGGCGCCAGTTCCGGCCCTATACCGACGACAAGGAAAACCTGCTGACCATGCGCATCAGCGTGCTGGTGTTCGCGGCCTGCGTGCTCGGCTATTCGATCCTGATGCAGGGCACGCCCATCTACGAGCTGGTGGCCAGCGCCTACCAGGTGCCGCTGGTGGGCGCCTTCGTGCCGCTGGTCTTCGGCCTGTACTGGAAGCGCGCCACGACTCAGGGTGCCATCACCGCCGTGGTGCTGGGCATCGGCGTGTGGCTGGTTTTCATGGCCACGCCCGCGCTCAACCAGGCATTTCCCCAGCAGCTGGCGGGACTTCTGTCGGCCGTGTTCGGCATGGTGGCGGGCTCGCTGCTGCCGCAGCGGATCGCGAACCAGACGCGGGAAATCCAGGCGTTCGAGCCCCTGGCGCCCTGACGGGGCGCGGCCCGCAAGGGCTTGGTGCCGCAGTGCAGCAAACAAAGGGCTGGCGCCTATAATCAAGGGTTTTGCACTTCCCCTCGTTTTCAAGCGCTATGCCTATCTATGCATACAAGTGTGGCTCCTGCGGCCACGCCAAGGATGTGCTGCAGAAAATCTCGGACGCCGCGCTGACCGTGTGCCCGGCCTGCGGCGCCGAGGCCTTTTCCAAGCAGCTCACCGCTGCGGGTTTCCAGCTCAAGGGCTCGGGCTGGTACGCCACGGACTTCAAGAACAGCGGCGGCAGCAAGCCCGCCGCCGGCAGCCCGGCTGCCTCCGGCGACAGCACGCCTGCCGCGCCGGCGCCCGCAGCGGCTGCAGCCAACTCCTGAGGCGAGCACAGATCATGGGTGCATTGCGCAAGTGGCTGATCGCCGGTCTTCTGGTCATCGTTCCCCTGGTGATCACGCTGGGCGTGCTCAACTGGATCATCGGCACGCTGGACCAGACACTGGCCATCCTGCCTGAAGCCTGGCAGCCGGACCGGCTGCTGGGCATGCATATTCCCGGCTTCGGCGTGGTGCTGACGCTGCTCATCCTGCTGCTCGTGGGCGCGGTGGCCAGCAACTTCATCGGCCGCAAGTTCGTGAGCTGGGGCGACGCCCTGGTGCGCCGGATTCCCGTGGTGCGCTCCATCTACTCCAGCGTCAAGCAGGTGTCGGACACGGTATTCTCGGACAGCGGCAATGCCTTCCGCACGGCCGTGCTGGTGCAGTGGCCGCGCGAGGGCGTGTGGACCGTGGCCTTCGTGACCGGAGCCCCGAGCGGCGAGGTGGCGGCCTACCTGCGCGACGAATACGTGAGCGTGTTCGTGCCCACGACCCCCAATCCGACCGGGGGCTATTTCGTGCTGGTGCGCCGCAGCGAGTGCATAGAGCTGGAAATGAGCGTGGATGCCGCGCTCAAATACATCGTGTCGATGGGTGTGGTGGCGCCTCCGGACCTCACCGCCATCGAGGAACCCAAATAAAACAACCTTGTCGCACCCCAGGGGTGCAGGAAGAATTTTCATGGCAATGCGTTCCCAATACTGCGGTCTGGTGACCGAAGCCCAGATGGGCGAAACCGTGACGCTGTGCGGCTGGGTGAACCGCCGCCGCGACCACGGCGGTGTGATCTTCATCGACCTGCGCGACCGCGAAGGCTATGTGCAGGTGGTGTGCGACCCCGACCGCGCCGAGATGTTCAAGACCGCCGAAGGCATCCGCAACGAGTATTGCGTGCAGGTCAAGGGCGTGGTGCGTGCGCGCCCCGCCGGCACGACCAACGACAAGCTCAAGAGCGGCCAGATCGAGGTGCTGTGCCATGAGCTCAACGTGCTCAACGCTTCCGTGACGCCTCCGTTCCAGCTGGACGAGGAGAACCTGTCGGAAACCGTGCGCCTGACGAACCGCGTGCTGGACCTGCGCCGCCCCGTCATGCAGCGCAACATGATGCTGCGCTACAAGACCGCCATCCAGGTGCGCAACTTCCTCGACAAGGAAGGCTTCATCGACATCGAAACGCCCATGCTGGGCAAGTCCACGCCCGAAGGCGCGCGCGACTACCTCGTGCCCAGCCGCGTGCACGACGGCGAGTTCTTCGCGCTGCCCCAGTCGCCCCAGCTGTACAAGCAGATGCTGATGGTGGCCGGCTACGACCGCTACTACCAGATCACCAAGTGCTTCCGCGACGAGGACCTGCGCGCCGACCGCCAGCCCGAGTTCACGCAGATCGACTGCGAAACCTCCTTCCTGAACGAGGAAGAGATCCGCGCCATCTTCCAGCGCATGATCTGCGAGGTCTTCAAGACCCAGCTGGGCGTGGACCTGGGCGAGTTCCCCATCATGACCTACCAGGACGCGGCCTTCCGCTTCGGCTCGGACAAGCCCGACCTGCGCGTCAAGCTCGAGTTCACCGAGCTGACCGAGGTCATGAAGGATGTGGACTTCAAGGTCTTCTCGACCCCCGCCACCACCAAGGGCGGCCGCGTGGTGGCCCTGCGCGTGCCCGGCGGCGCGGCCATCAGCCGCGGCGAGATCGACCAGTACACCGAATTCGTCAAGATCTACGGCGCCAAGGGCCTGGCCTGGATCAAGGTCAACGAAGTGGCCAAGGGCCGTGACGGCCTGCAGTCGCCCATCGTCAAGAACCTGCACGACGCGGCCATCGCCGAGATCCTCAAGCGCACCGGCGCGCAGGACGGCGACCTGCTGTTCTTCGGCGCCGACAAGGAAAAGATCGTCAACGACTCCATCGGCGCGCTGCGCCTGAAGGTGGGCCACAGCGAATTCGGCAAGGCCAATGGCCTGTTCGAGGACCGCTGGGCGCCGCTGTGGGTGGTGGACTTCCCCATGTTCGAGCATGACGAGGAAGAAGACCGCTGGGTGGCCGTGCACCACCCCTTCACCTCGCCCAAGGACGGCCATGAGGAACTGATGGCCACCGATCCCGGCAAGTGCATCGCCAAGGCCTACGACATGGTGCTCAACGGCTGGGAACTGGGCGGCGGCTCGGTGCGTATCCACCGCGCCGACGTGCAGGCCAAGGTCTTCGAGGCCCTGAACATCACCCCCGAGCAGCAGCGCGCCAAGTTCGGCTACCTGCTGGACGCGCTGCAGTACGGCGCGCCCCCGCACGGCGGCCTGGCCTTCGGCCTGGACCGCCTGATCACGCTGATGACGGGCTCCGAGTCCATCCGCGACGTGATCGCCTTCCCCAAGACCCAGCGCGCCCAGGACCTGCTGACCCAGGCCCCCTCGCCGGTCGACGAAAAGCAGCTGCGCGAGCTGCACATCAAGCTGCGCAACCCCGTGGTGACCACCACCGAGGCCTGATGCATCTCTGCCGGCACGGCGCTTTGCTGCGGCAGGGCTTTGTGCGATAGTGCGGCGCCAGACAGCGACTTCGCTGCTGGCGCCTTTTTTGTTGCTATGCTTTTGATGGCTGGCATCGCTTGTCTCTATTGATATTCCATGTATTCGATCTCTGAAATCCATGATGGACGTGCGCAGCCAGCTATCAAGATTGCTGCATTGGCACTGCTGGCGGCGTTGGCCCTGGCCGGCTGCAACAAGCAGCAGACCGAGCTGGGCCAGGGCGGCTCCGAGATCTCGGGTTCCGCCGGCCCCCAGGGCGCCAGCCATGCGGCCCGGTCGCTGGAGCAATGCGATGCGCCCATCGCCACCGTGGCCCTGGTGGAGAATCCGCGCGGCTATGTCATGCCCTACGGCAACGGCCAGCTGCCGCCCACGCCCGTGCCGCTGATCAAGCTGCTGGCCCAGCAAAGCGGTTGCTTCCGCGTGGTGGACCGCAACGCCGGCCTGCAGGGCACGATCCACGAGGGCGAGCTGCGCGATGCGGGCGTGCTGCGCAAGAACGGCACCGTGCACAGGGGCAAGGGCTATGAGGCCCAGTACCAGCTGGTGCCCAGCCTGACCTTCAGCGAGCAGAGCGCGGGTGGCGGCCTGTCCGGCATCATCGCCATGATTCCCGTGCTGCGCGACATCGCGGGGCTGGCCGGCCTGGCCGAGAACGTCAAGCTCAAGGAGGCGCAAACCGCGCTGTTCCTCACCGATACCGAAACCACCGAGCAGGTGGCGGTCTCCACCGGCTCGGCGCGCGCCACCGACCTGGGCGTGGGCGGCCTGGTGCTGGGCAAGCTGGGTGCAGGCGGCGGCGCCGGCTGGAGCAATACCAACGAGGGCAAGGTGATTGCCGCGGCTTTTCTTGACGCCCACAACCAGCTCGTGCACCAGCTGCGCGCGCTGCAGGCCAAGGAGCTGCCGCCGGCCGTGGCCACCAGGGCGCGCTAGGGCTCGCTAGGGCCTGCGCATCACATTTGTTACCGCCGGCGCTCAGCCTGCTGTCATGCTCCGGGCGTAGGATGGCGGCATGACAGCATCGTCCGAAGAAGAATCCCGGCCGCCGTCCAGGCCCTACAAGATTCCGGAGTCCGTGCTCGTGGTGATCTATCGCGGGGACGGCCAGGTCCTGCTGCTGCGCCGCACCCTGCCGGCGCCGCAGGGCGTGGCCTTCTGGCAGTCGGTGACCGGCAGCAAGGACAGTGCGCAGGAAGACTGGCACGAGACCGCCGTGCGCGAGGTGCGCGAGGAAACCGGCATCGACGCGCTGGCGCCCGACTGCGTGCTCAGCGACTGGAACCTGGAAAACGTCTACACCATCTACCCGGAATGGCAGCACCGCTATGCGCCCGGCGTATGGCACAACCGCGAGCGCGTCTTCGGCCTTCGTGTGCCGTCCTACACGGCCGTGCACTTGAATCCGAGGGAGCACACCGCACATGCTTGGCATGATTGGCAGGCTGCGGCCCTGCAGTGCTTCTCGTCCTCCAATGCCGAAGCGATTCTGATGCTGCCGCGTTTCGATCCCTGTATTGCGCAGAAAGCGACCCAGGCCTGCGAGACAGGCCTTGCGCCGCGGCCTTGAGCGAGTTTTTGCCTATGTCCGAAATTCAGCCAGCCACCGACGGGTCCTCGCAGATCCTGCGCGTGGCCACCTACAACATCCACAAGGGCGTGCAAGGCCTGGGCCCGGCGCGGCGCCTGGAAATCCACAACCTCGGCCTGGCCGTGGAGCAGCTCGACGCCGACATCGTCTGCCTGCAGGAAGTGCGCAAGATGAACCACCGGGAGGCGGCATATTTCGACCGCTGGCCCAGCGTGCCCCAGGCCGAATACCTGGCGCCCGAGGGCTACGAATCCGTCTACCTGACCAATGCCTACACCCGCGACGGCGAGCACGGCAATGCGCTGCTGAGCCGCTGGCCCGTGATCGGCTACCAGCGCGAGGACATCTCCGACCACCGCTTCGAGCAGCGCGGCCTGCTGCATGTGGAGCTGGACATCATGGGCCGGCGCGTGCACTCCATCGTCGTGCACCTGGGGCTGATACCGGGCAGCCGCATCCGCCAGGCCGCGCGGCTGCAGCATTTCATCGAGCGCGAGGTGCCGCCCGACGCGCCGCTGGTGGTGGCCGGCGACTTCAACGACTGGGGCAACCAGCTCAAGCGCATGCTGGCCGGCTTCGGCCTGTTCGAATATGACGAGCGGCCCAGCGTGCCGACCTATCCCTCGCGCCTGCCGATCGCCCAGCTGGACCATATCTATGTGCGCGGCCTCACGCCGCTGGCCCTGCAGGTGCCCAAGGGGCGCATCTGGTGGCGCATGTCGGACCATCTGCCGCTGATCGCCGAATTCCGGCTCTAGCCCGCTGCGTCCAATTGCTCTGAAAAAGATAGCTTGCAGCGCCAAGCAAGCCTGCATTTCGTGCTAAATCCTTTGCGAGTACCGGTGGACGATTCGCTGGTACCATGCCAGCCATGTTCAGAGATCTCGCCGACATGAAAACAGACAACTCAGCCGAAGGCACCCCCGTCTCGGTCAAGATCCGCGAGCGGCTGCAGGCAGCAAAAAAGCGCTTTCATGCCAATGACAACATCTCCGAGTTCATCGAGCCCGGCGAGCTCGAGAAGCTGCTGGACGAAGTGCAGGAGAAGATGCAGGGCGTGCTCGACTCCATGGTGATCGACACCACGCACGACCACAACACCCGCGCCACCGCGCGCCGCGTGGCCAAGATGTACGTCAACGAGGTGTTCCGCGGCCGCTATGTGCCCCAGCCCGCGATCACCGAGTTCCCCAATGCCGAGCATCTGAACGAGCTGATGATCGTGGGCCCGATCACCGTGCGCAGCGCCTGCAGCCATCACCTGTGCCCCGTGATCGGCAAGATCTGGATCGGCGTGCTGCCCAACAAGAACACCAATGTGATCGGCCTGTCCAAGTACGCGCGCCTGGTGGACTGGATCATGGGCCGCCCCCAGATCCAGGAGGAAGCCATCATCCAGCTGGCCGACCTGATCATGGACAAGACCCGCCCCGACGGCCTGGCCGTGGTCATGGAAGCCTCGCATTTCTGCATGTCCTGGCGCGGCGTGCGCGAGATGGACAGCAAGATGCTCAACTCCGTCATGCGCGGCGCCTTCCTGACCAACGCCGAGCTGCGCCGCGAATTCCTGGCGCTGATCGCGGCCCGCAAGTGATGCTGCCCAGGGCGGCGCACCGCCGGACATCCTCCGCCCGGCATCCGGGGCGCGGGGCATGCCGGCCCCGGGCCTGCGCCCTCCATTGAAAACCCCTGTCCCGGAAGGCTGCGCGGCGCGCGGCCTTTTTGCTTTCCCGGCGCCATGTCACTGCAAGCCTTTGTTCTCATCATCCTCGCCGGCCTGATCCATTCGGGCTGGAACATCGTGGCCAAGAAGGCCGGAGGGGATGCGCGCTTTTCGCTGTTCACCTCGGTGCTCAACGCCGTCATCTGGCTGCCACTGGGCTGGTGGCTGGGCCGCGATGCGGTGCCGCTGTGGGGCTGGACGGAATGGGGCTTCGTGGCCGCCAGCGCCTTGCTGCACGTGTTCTATTTCGTGGTGCTGCTGCGCGGCTACCGCGTGGCCGACCTGACCGTGGTCTATCCGCTGGCGCGCGGCAGCGGGCCGCTGATCTCTTCGCTGGTGGCCGTGGCTTTCCTGGGCGAGCAGCTCACTGCCCTGGGCGCGGCCGGCATCGCGGGCGTGGTGCTGGGCGTGTTCCTGATCGCCGGCGGCCCGCGCATGATCGCGGCCATCCGCAGCGGCGAATCGGCCCAGGCGCGCCACCGCGTGCTGGCCGGCCTGTACTACGGGCTGCTCACGGGCCTGTTCATCGCCGGCTACACGGTGGTGGACAGCTATGCGGTCAAGGTGCTGCTGATGTCGCCCATCCTCGTGGACTACATGGGCAATCTGCTGCGCATCGTGATGCTGCTGCCGCTGGGCATGCGCAACTGGCCCGAGACCTGCAGCCTGTGGCGCGTGCAGTGGCGCCATGCGGCCCTGGTGGCCTTCTTCAGCCCCATTGCCTATGTGCTGGTGCTGTATGCGGTGCAGAGCGCGCCGATCTCGCATGTGGCGCCGGCGCGCGAAGTCTCCATGCTGTTCGCGGCCCTGATCGGCGGCAGATTGCTGGGCGAGGGCGACCGCGCGCTGCGCATCGCGGGTGCCGTGCTGATCGCCCTGGGCGTGACGGCCCTGGGCCTGGGCTGAAGGCATGCAGATCCTGGGCTGCGACTTCAGCAGCAGTCCCGGCCGGCGCAAGCCCATCGTGATCGCGCGCGGGCGGCTCGGCCCGGAAATGCGCAGCGTGCAGCTGGCCGAATTGCTGGGCTTTGCCACCCTGGACAGCTGGGGCCGGTGGCTGGCCGACGAGCGGCATACGCCATGGATCGGCGGCTTCGACATGCCTTTCGGCCTGCCGCGCGAGCTGGTGGAGACCCTGGGCTGGCCCACGGACTGGCAGGCCTGCATGGATCACTACGCGAGGCTGAGCCGCGCGCAGATTCGCGAACAGTTCAAGGCCTTCTGCGCCGCCCGGCCCGCGGGCCGCAAGTTTGCGCACCGCGCCACCGACGGGCCCGCGGGCTCGAGCCCGTCGATGAAATGGGTCAATCCGCCCGTGGCCTACATGCTGCATGCGGGCGTGCCGCTGCTGCGGGCGGCCGGCGTGCATCTGCCGGGCCTGCAGCCCGCGCCAGAACAGACGCCCGCGCGCGTGGGGCTCGAAGCCTATCCGGGCCTGCTGGCGCGCGCCGTGCTGGGGCGGCGCAGCTACAAGAGCGACGATACCGCGCGCCAGACGCCCGAGCGCCGGCAGGCCAGGCAGGAGCTGATCGACGCACTGGAGCAGGGCCGAGCCGGCCTGGGCCTGCGCCTGGAACTCACCCAGGCCCAGCGCCGGGCGCTGGAGGACGACGCCAAGGCCGATGCGCTCGATGCCGTGCTGTGCCTGCTGCAGGCAGGCTGGGCGGCCTGCCGGCGCCAGGAAGGCGATATGCTGTACGGCCTGCCGCCCGGCCGCGATACGCTGGAGGGCTGGATCGTCACCGCAGGCGCACTGGGGGGAGCAAGCCATTGATGAAGCCGAAATTCCGTCCGGGGCGGGCACTGTGCCTGTGCGCTGCCCTGGTCACCGTGATGCCGCTGCCTTCGCAGGCGGCCCCCGCGCCCTGGTATCTGTGGCGCAGCCAGCTCGACGGCGCGCTCAGCTGCCAGCAGTTCTCGCCGGGCCAGGCCTGGAGCCTGGACGACGGACCGTTTGCCGATCCGGCCTGCCGGAAACGCATGGCTTCAAGAAAGTGAAAAAAGTGAGCTGGCCGTGCCTTTCAGGCAATGGTTTTGCATTGAAAACCATTTGAAAATATTGATGGGCCAGCGCAAGCAGCTATTGAATTGATTGCAGCAAAGAGAACCACATGCCCACCTTGCAGACCCTGATCGCGTTTTTCGGCGTGGCCGTCGTGCTCGGCCTGAGCCCGGGGCCGGACAATCTTTTCGTGCTCATGCAGTCGGCCCAGCGCGGCTGGCGCGTGGGCCTGTGCGTGGTGCTGGGGCTGTGCCTGGGCATCGTGGGCCACACGGCTGCGGTGGCCCTGGGGCTGGCCGCCATGGTGGCGGCATCGCCGCTGCTGTTCACGGCCATCAAGCTGTGCGGCGCGGCCTATCTGCTGTACCTGGCCTGGGGCGCATGGCATGCGCCGGTCAGCGCCGTGGGCCCGGTGCAGGTGCAGTCCGAACGCGACCGGCTCACCTGGGGCTCGGCCCTGCGCTGGGTGGGCCGCGGCACGGTGATGAACCTCACCAATCCCAAGGTGCTGATCTTCTTCCTGGCCTTTCTGCCGCAGTTCGCCGATCCGGCGCGCGGCAGCCTGGCGCTGCAGGTCGTCGTGCTGGGCTGCGTGTTCATGCTGGCTGCGCTGCTGGTGTTCGGCTCCATTGCCTGCGCCTCGGGCCTGTTCGGCGAGCTGCTGCTGCGCTCGGCCCGCGCCCAGCGCTGGCTCAACCGCATCGCCGCCACGGTGTTCGGCGCGCTGGCGCTAAAGCTGGCTTTAACCCAGCGCTGAACCAAACGCCTTCAACAACTGGCGTGGCCCCAGCCAGGGATGCCGAGCAAGAGCCGTCTCGCGGCGGCGCCGCCCAGGCGAAGGCATCGTCCCCCTCCCATAGCGCGTAGGCAGAGGGGGAAGCGGCGGAGCCGCTCGGGGGGCAGTTTCATCCCCAGGACAGGGAGGACAGGTCGTTGACGAAGATGGGCATGTCCTTCCACAGCCCGCGCAGCTTCTTGTCTGCCACGGTGACCCACTGCGGCGTGTAGAGAAAGCCGTGCACCGAATCCCGGGCCAGCAGGCGCTGGGCGTCGCCGAGCAGGCGCGCGCGGTCGGCCGGGCGCGGGGTGTTCTGGATCTTCTCGAACAGCTCGTTGAACTCCTGGGAGTGGTAGCCCCAGTAGTAATCGGGCTTGGCAAAGTTGCCCAGATCGAACGGCTCCACGTGGGAGATGATGGTCAGGTCGTAGTTCTTGTTGCCATAGGTGCCCGACAGCCACTGAGCCCATTCCACGTTCTGCAGCCTGGCCTGGATGCCGATCTTGGCCAGCTGGGCGGCGATCAGCTCGCCGCCCTGGCGCGCATAGGGCGTGGGCGGCAGCGTCATGGTCAGCGTGAGCGGCGTCTTGATGCCGGCCTCGGACAGCAGGGCCTTGGCCTTTTCCACGTCGAAGGGGTTGATGCCCGTGGTGTCCACATAGCCGAAGGCCGTGGGCACGTAATAGCTGCCGATGGGCACGCCGTAGCCGTCGGCGGCGCCGGCGATCACGGCCTTGCGGTCGATGGCGGCCGCGATGGCGCGGCGCACGCGCACGTCGTTCAGAGGCTTTCTCGCGTTGTTGATGGCCAGAATGGTCTTGGCGCGCGAGTTGCTCACCACCACCTGGAAGCGCGGGTTGCTCCTGAACTGCGGCACGCTGCGCGGCGTCACGCGCGGGAAGGCGTCCACGTCGCCGGCCAGCAGCGCGGCCACCTGGGCCGCCGCGTCGGGTATGAAGCGGAACACCGCGCGCCTGATGCGCAGGCTCTGCGGCGCGCGAAAGCCCGGCCAGGCCGCGAGCGTGACCGAGGCTCCGCGGGACCAGCCGGCCAGCTGGTAGGGGCCCGTGCCCACGGGCCGGGTGGCATTGGTGTCGGCGCTCCTGGGCTCGACGATGATGGACGTGGCCTGGCCCAGCACGAACAGGAAGTCGGGATCGATGTCCTTGTTGGTGATGACGACGGTGTGCTCGTCCGAAACCTGCGTGCTCAGGTTGGCGAAGGTGCGCTTGTCCTTGTTGGTGCTCTTGTCGCCGGACGCGCGGTCGAACGAGAACTTGACGGCCGCCGCGTTGAACGGCTCGCCGTTCTGGAACTTCACGCCCTTGCGCAGCCGGAAGGTGTAGGTCTTGAGGTCGGGCGAGACTTCCCAGCTCTCGGCCAGCAGCGGCGAGACGCTGCCGTCGGCGTTGATCTTGGTCAGCGTCTCGAAGACGTTGTAGTGCACGATCTCGGCGATGGACGAGGCGGCGCCGGCCGTAGGGTCCAGGCCCGGCGGTTCCAGGACCAGGGCCAGCGTGACGCTGTCCTTCCTGCCCTGGGCCAGCGCGGGCCAGGACGACAGCAGGGGCAGGCTGGCGGCAGCGGTGCCGGCCAGCAGGGTGCGGCGATTGAACATCGGCAGAAATCTCCGTATGGGGCGAGGCGCAGCGCATGGCCTCTGGATGCGGCAGGCTCCGGCAAGAAAGCCGCCGGGCCTGTATTCATATGCGTTTTTACACCAGCCGGAGCGCTGCGCCCGCACCGACAGGGAATAAGGCGTCGCCGGGGTTCAAAAAATGTGGCCGGGCAGGCGTGGCACGGCCCTGACCAGGGCCTGGGTGTACGGATGCCCGGGCGCGTGGAACAGCTTGTGCGGCGCGCCGCGCTCCACGATCTCGCCCTGGTGGAGCACGATGACCTCGTCGCACAGGTGCTGGACCACGGCCAGGTCATGGCTGATGAACAGGTACGACAGGCCCAGTTCGCGCTGCAGGTCCTGCATGAGGTTGAGCACCTGGGCCTGGACCGAGACGTCGAGCGCGCTGACCGGCTCGTCGGCCACGATCAGGCGGGGCCGGGTGACGAGAGCGCGGGCAATCGCGATGCGCTGGCGCTGGCCGCCCGAGAATTCATGCGGATACTTGTCCAGGTCCCGGGCGCGCAGCCCCACCTGTTCCAGCGTGGCCTGCACCAGGGCGCGCACGGCCTCGCGGCCGGCAGGCGCATCGGGCGGGCCGAGATGGGCCAGTGGCTCGGCAACGATGCGCTCCACGCGCATGCGCGGGTCCAGCGAGGCATAGGGGTCCTGGAACACCATCTGGAAATGGCGGCGCGCGGCGCGCAGCTGCTGGCTGCCCAGGCGGTGCAGGTCCTGGCCCAGCAGTTCCACCGAGCCCGCGGTGGGCGTGTCCAGCGCCATGACCAGGCGCGCCAGCGTGGACTTGCCCGAGCCGGACTCGCCCACCACGCCCAGACTGCGGCCGGCCTGCAGCGCAAAGCTCACGCCGCGCAGGGCATGCAGCTGCGCGGCCGGGCGCCACAGCGAGGCGCGCGGCAGCTGGTAAGTGCGCTGGAGCGCCGTCACCTTGAGCAGGGCCGCGCCGGTAGCGAGGTTTTGCGTGGCGCTCATGGCGTAGTCTCCGGCGCGCCGGCATGGATGGCCTCGTCGCGCAGGCAGCGCACGACATGCGGCTGGCGCCAGAAGGCCAGAGAGGCGGGCGCGGGTCCCGCCGGCGCCTGAAGCAGGCGCGGCGCGGGCGCCTGCGCAAAGCAGGCCTGGGCGGTGAAGGCGCAGCGCCCGGCAAACGGGCAGCCTGCGGGCAGGTCGGCCAGCTCGGGCACGGTGCCGGCGATGGTCGGCAGGTGCCCGGGCGGCCGCGCCGCCGCCGGCAGCATCTGCGGGCGTGCGGCAAACAGGCCGCGCGTATAGGGATGGGCGCGCTGCCTGAAAACGGCTTCCGTCATGCCGGACTCCACCACGCTGCCGCCGTACATGACGAGCAGCTGCTCGGCGTTCTGCGCGATCACGCCCAGGTCGTGCGAGATCAGCACCAGGGCCATGGAATGCTCGGCCACCAGCTCCTGCAGCAGGGCGAGGATCTGCTGCTGCACGGTCACGTCCAGCGCCGTGGTCGGCTCGTCGGCAATCAGCAGGTCGGGCCCGCAGGCCAGGGCCATGGCGATGGTGATGCGCTGACGCTGGCCGCCCGAGAACTGGTGGGGATATTCGCCAAAGCGCTGGGCCGCCTGGGCAATGCCCACGCGCTCCAGCAACTCCACGGCGCGCGCCTGCGCGGCGCGGCGCCCCAGTCCCAGGTGCAGGCGCAGCGGCTCGGCCACCTGGCGGCCTATGCCGTGCAAGGGATTCAGCGCCGTCATGGGTTCCTGGAAGACCATGGCCATGCGGTTGCCGCGCAGCGCGCACAGGCGCCTCTCGCTCAGGCCCAGCAGCTCCTGGCCGTCCAGGCGGATGCTGCCGCTCACCCGGGCCTGTTCGGGCAGCAGTCCCATCAGGGCCAGCGCGGTCAGCGATTTGCCGCAGCCCGATTCGCCGATCAGGCCCAGCGTGGCGCCGCGCTCCAGCGCAAAGCCCACATGGCGCACGGCCTGCACCAGGCCGCGGCGCGTGGGCAGTTGGATGGTGAGGTCGGAGACTTCCAGCAAGGGCATGGGCGTTTCCCGGGGGTCAGCGCGTGCGCGCCAGGCGCGGGTCGAGCAGGTCGCGCAGGCCGTCGCCCAGCAGGTTCAGCCCCAGCACCGACAGCGCGATCGCCAGGCCGGGCCAGATCGCCAGCAGCGGCGCCTGGAACATCAGGGTCTGGGCCTCGCTGAGCATGCGGCCCCAGGACGGCTGGGGCGGCTGCGTGCCCAGGCCCAGGTAGGACAGCGCGGCTTCGGCCAGGATGGCCAGCGCGAACTGTATGGTGGCCTGCACGATGAGCACCGAGGCGATATTGGGCAGCACATGCTGCAGCGTGATGGCCGTGCGGCTCTTGCCGCAGGCGCGCGCGGCCGTCACATAGTCGCGCGCCCAGATGGCATTGGCCGAGGCGCGCGTGATGCGTGCGAAGGTGGGGATGTTGAAGATGCCGATGGCGATGATGGCATTGACCATGCCGGCGCCGAACACGGCCGTGAGCATGATGGCCGAGAGCAGGGCGGGGAAGGCGAAGGTGAAGTCCGCCAGCCGCATGATGATCTCCTCCGTCCAGCCGCGGCGCGCCGAGGCCAGCAGGCCCAGCGCCAGGCCGGCGGCCAGGCCTATGCCCACGGCGATCAGGCCCACGGCGATGGAGGCGCGCGCGCCGACCAGGATCTGCGAGGCCACGTCGCGGCCGAAGGCATCCGTGCCCAGCCAGTGCCGGCTGCCCGGCGGCTGCAGCGCGGCGTCCATGTTCATCTCGTAGGCGGAGCCGGGCGTCCAGGCGAAGGACAGCAGGGCGCAGGCGATCAGCAGTGCGGTGAGCACCGCGCCCAGCCAGAAGCTGCGATGGGACGAGAGGCGAACGCTCATATATCGCTGGCCTGGATGCGCGGGTCGATGGCGGCGTAGAGCAGGTCGACCACGAAATTGACGATGACCACCATGGCCGCGAGCAGCAGCACGCAGTTGCGCACCACGATGAGGTCGCGGTTGGCGATGGACTGGAAGATCAGCCGGCCCAGGCCCGGCAGGTAGAACACGTTCTCCACCACGATGGTGCCGGCCAGCAGGTTGGCGAACTGCAGGCCCATGACGGTGAGCACGGGAATCATGGCGTTGCGCAGCACGTGGCGCCACAGCGCGGCGCCGCGCGACAGGCCCTTGGCGCGCGCGGTGCGCACGAAGTCCTCGCGCAGCACGTCCAGCACGGCCGAGCGCGTGATGCGCGCCAGGATGGCGGCCTGCACCACCGCCAGCGCGATGGAGGGCAGCAGCAGGGCCTGCAGCGCGGGCCAGAAGCCGCCGCCGTCCGCCTCGCTCCAGCCCGGGAAGCCTCCGGCCGAGAACCATTGCAGCTTCACCGAAAACAGCAGGATCAGCAGGATGGCGAACCAGAAATTCGGAATGGCGATGCCGATCTGGGCCAGGCCCATGACGCCCACATCGCCCCAGCGCCTGTGGCGCGAGGCCGCGAACACGCCAGCGGCCAGCGCCAGCGCCGTGGTGATGGCCATGGCCAGCACGGCCAGCGGCACGGTCACCGCGAGGCGCTCCCACACCAGCCCGGATACGGGCGAGCCGTAGGCATAGCTCGTGCCCATGTCGCCCTGCAGCAGCCCGGCCAGCCACTGCCAGTAGCGCGTCCAGGCCGGCTGGTTCAGGCCCAACTGCTCGGCCATGGCCTGCACGGCCTCGGGCGCCGCGTCGGGGCCCATCAGCATCTGCGCGGCATTGCCGGGCAGGATCTCGAGCACGGCGAACACCACGGCGGAGGCGCCAAGCAGCGTGGCGATCAGCGTGAGCAGGCGTTTGAGCAGGAAGATGCTCATGGATTCGGAAAGCGTTTCATCGGGAACACGGCTGGCAGGCGGATCGGCGGGCGCAAACCCGCAGGCGCATGCGCGGACGGCCTGCGCAGCATAGCGGCAATTGCGCCGCGGTGGCGCCGTCCGCCGCTTTGCCCATGGCTGTGCCATGTCTTGGGCGGCTTGGGATAATACGCAGCAGCGCTGTCACCCCGGGATAGGACATAGGAGTTTTCGCATGGCACTGATGATCACCGACGAATGCATCAACTGCGATGTATGCGAGCCCGAATGCCCCAACGACGCCATTTCCATGGGCGAGGCGTTCTACGAGATCGACCCGCACAAGTGCACCGAATGCGTGGGCCATTTCGACGAGCCCCAGTGCGTGCAGATCTGCCCCGTGGCCTGCATTCCGGTCAACCCCGAGTTCATTGAAAGCCGCGAGGTCCTGCTCAGGAAATATGAGCAGCTGACGCAAGCTAAAACCTGAATTCAGCTCATTTCCGCTCTGAAATTCATGTCAAGAAGGCGCAAGCTGCTATTGCTTCAATAGTTACTGCGCTGCTTCAGGTTCGGGTTTGCGCGGCGGCTTGGGGCGCTGCGGCTTGGTGGTGTGGATGGCCAGCGTGGCCTTGTCCATCTGGCCTGCGACCAGCTCGGGCCAGGCCTTGAGCGAATGGGCAATGCCGTCCTCGATCAGCTTGAGCTGGTCCGGCGCCGGTTTCTTGAGCACCCAGTTCGCCACTTCTCCCTTGTGCCCCGGATGGCCTATGCCCACGCGCAGGCGCCAGTAATCGGCCGAACCCAGCTGGGCATGGATGTCGCGCAGGCCGTTGTGCCCGCCATGGCTGCCGCCGCGCTTGAGCTTGACCTGGCCGGGCTCGAAATCCAGCTCGTCGTGCACCACCAGGATCTCGTCGGGCTGGATCTTGAAAAAGCGCGCCAGCGCGCCGACCGACTTGCCCGAGAGGTTCATGAAGGTCTGGGGCTGCAGCAGCCAGACGTTCTGCCCGTTGACCGTGGTGCGGGCCATCAGTCCCCAGTAGCTGCGCTCGGGCACCAGCGTGACCTTGAGCTCGCGCGCCAGCGCATCGATCCACCAGAAGCCGGCGTTGTGGCGCGTGTCTTCGTATTCCGGGCCGGGATTGCCCAGGCCGACAAACAGTTTGATCATGGCGTGATTATCTGCTGCTGCGGCCGACCGCAGGAGGGTCGGCGCGCCATGCAAAAAGCCCACCAAGGTGGGCTTTTTGCATGGCGTACGGCGACGGGCGCCGTACCGAAGACCGCAAGAATTACTTCTTGCCCTTCTTGGCGGGAGCGGCTGCGGGAGCGGCAGCTGCTGCGCCTTCTTCGGGAGCTACTTCGGGCAGCTTGATGGACACCAGGGCGGGGTTCTTGTTGGAACCGCGCACCACGGCCTTCACGCCGTTGGGCAGCTTCAGGGCTTGCAGGCCCAGGGCGGACTTGGAGGTCAGGCCGCTCAGGTCCACCTTGATGAACTCGGGCAGCTGGGCGGGCATGCACACCACGTCCAGTTCGTGGATCAGAGGCGTGACGGTGCACTTCTCGGCCTTCACGGCGGGGGACTCTTCCACGCCTTCGAAGTGCAGCGGCACCTTCAGGTGCACCTTGGTGTTGGCGTCCACGCGCTGGAAGTCAACGTGCTGCACCAGCTTCTTGAAGGGGTGGAACTGCACGTCGCGCAGCACCACCTTGGTCACTTGACCGTTCAGTTCCATGTCCAGCACGCTGGAGTGGAAGGCTTCCTTGTGCAGGGCGTGCCACAGGGCGTTGTGATCGAGTTCGATCAGCTGGGCTTCGCCGGCGCCGTAAACGATGCCGGGGGTCTTGCCCGAATTACGCAGACGGCGGCTCGCACCCGTACCTTGCTTTGCGCGCTCAAAAGCGACGAATTGCATAACTAACTCCTAGTGGGGTGGACCGCGACCAGCCTCACCCATTGATAAAAGAACCTGTCCGGCGCAGGGACGGACGTCGGCTCTTGCGAAAGCCTGAAACAGTCAAACCTCCCGGTATGCCAGGGAGGTTTGCTGGTGTTCAGGCCGAAAAACCCGAGATTTTATGCCGTAAACAGGCTGCTCACCGAATCGCCGGTGGAAATCCGGTGAATTGTCTCGGCAATCAGCGGCGCTACGGACAGCTGGCGGATCTTGCCGCACTGCTGGGCAGCGGGGCTCAGCGGAATGGTGTTGGTCACGACCACTTCGTCCAGGGCCGAGCCGTTGCCGATGCGCTCCAGGGCCGGGCCCGAGAAGATGGGGTGCGAGCAGTAGGCGTAGACATTCTTGGCGCCGCGCTGCTTGAGCACTTCGGCAGCCTTCACCAGCGTGCCGGCGGTGTCGATCATGTCGTCCATGATCACGCAGTTGCGGCCGTCGATGTCGCCGATCACATGCATGACTTCGGACACGTTCGCCTTGGGGCGGCGCTTGTCGATGATGGCCAGATCGCAGCCCAGCTCCTTGGCCAGCGCACGGGCGCGCACCACGCCGCCCACGTCGGGCGACACCACAATCAGGTCCTCGTAGTTCTTCTGGCGCAGATCGCCCAGCAGCACGGGCGTTGCGTAGATGTTGTCCACGGGGATGTCGAAGAAGCCCTGGATCTGGTCGGCATGCAGGTCCATGGTCAGCACGCGTTCCACGCCCACGGCCTGCAGCATGTTGGCCACGACCTTGGCGGTGATGGGCACGCGGCTGGAGCGGGGGCGGCGATCCTGGCGGGCGTAGCCGAAATAGGGGATCACGGCGCAGATGCGCTCGGCCGATGCGCGCTTGAGGGCATCGACCATGACCAGCAACTCCATCAGGTTGTCGTTGGTCGGTGCGCAGGTGGACTGGACCACGAAGACGTCGCGGGCGCGAACATTCTGTTTGATCTCGACCGCGACTTCTCCATCGGAGAAACGGCCAACGTCAGCAGCACCCAGAGTGGTGCCCAGGTGCTTAACAATCTCCTCTGCCATGCCGGGATTGGCATTGCCAGTGAAGACCATGAAATCAGAGTGATGTGAGTGCATTGAGCGTCCCAGTGCTACGGGTTGCCTTGACGCAAGAAGATGTTTGGCAGGGGAGGAAGGACTCGAACCCTCGCATGCCGGAATCAAAATCCGGTGCCTTGACCAACTTGGCGACTCCCCTACACAGGCCACTTGCCGAAAACAAGAAGCCTTATAACTTTTTATCTGAAACCCAATCCTTGAGGGGATGGCTTTCCAGATTTTTGCAGATCCTGACTTGCCACGAGCTTGGATGCCCTGCAAAATCAATGATTTGCTTCATTGGTGCAAACACTGCACTTCCTGAGCCCGTCATTGTAGCACGCAATTTGAAGGATTCGAGCCAGTTTCTGACTTTCTTCACTTCGGGCTGCAAGCCTTCAGCAACTGGCTGCAAGTCGTTTCGGCCAAAGCCGTAGTGATCTGCAGCAAAGACCGAGATTGTAGCAGGCTCCGAATCGCGTTTGAGCAAGTCGCTGGAAAAAATCTTGCCGGTCTCCAGACCCGCCTCGGGCTTGACCACCACGAACTGCCCGGGCGGCAGCCGGCTTGCACCCTCCAGCGGCGTGATGGCTTCACCGATGCCGCTGACCCAGGCGGAGCTGCCGTGCAGGAAAAACGGCACGTCGGCGCCCAGGCCCAGGCCGATCTGCTGCAGCTGCTGGCGCGAAAGGTTCAGGTTCCACAGGCGGTTGAGTGCCATCAGCGTGGTGGCGGCGTCGGAGGAGCCGCCGCCCATGCCGGCCTGGGCCGGAATGCGCTTGTGCACGCCGACATGCACGCCCTGGGTGCAGCCCGTGGCCTGCTGCAGCGCCCGGGCGGCGCGCACGATCAGGTCGTCGGGCGGCAAAGCTAGGCCTGACAGGTCTTCGCGGCTCACCTGGCCGTCATGGCGGCGTTCGAAGTGCAGGGTGTCATGCCAGTCGATGAGCATGAACACCGATTCGAGCAGGTGGTAGCCGTCGGGGCGGCGCCCCGTGATGTGCAGAAAGAGGTTGAGCTTGGCCGGAGCCGGCACGTCATGAAGCGAGTGCATGGCGCAAAACAAAAAAGAGTGGAAATGCAGGGGCGACGATAGCAGGCGTGCCGCGCGGCTTGCCGCTCCCTGGGCGGGACTTATTGCCCGGAGTCCAGCACGATGCGCAGCGAGGCCGGCGGCGGCGGGCTGATGCGGTCGGCGCGCAGCCGCCCCTCGCCGATGCGCGACAGGTCCACCTGCCAGCCCGCTGCGGCCGTGTTCCTGCCCTGCAGCCAGTCGAACAGCGCGGCAACCGGCAGTTCGCTGCCTGTCAGCTGCGCTATCAGCGCGGGCAGCGATTCCGAGGTGGTGATGCGCTCGCCCTGCTGCAGCACGGCCTGCGTGGCCGTCCATTGCAGGCTCGCGATGGTGGAGCCCAAGGGGTTGAAGACCAGCAGCCGGCCCTGCTGGGGGCGGCCCTCAAGCTCGAAAGCTGCGCTGAAGGACTGGTTCTGCGCCTGGCTCTGGCCTTCGACCTGCAGCGCCATGCGCCCCGACCAGTGGGCCGATGCGGCATCTTCGCTGCGGCCCAGCTGGCGTGCGGGCTGGGCGCAGCCGGCCAGCAGGGCGGCTGTCAGCGCAGCGCAGGCCAGCATGGCGGCGCGGGACTGCGCCACGCGCAGAGGGTGGTTCGTGAAATCCATCAAGGCGCCACTCCCAGGCGCTTCATCGTGTCCTTCAGGGCGCTGTTGTCGGGATCGGCCTGCAGGGCCTGGCGCCAGATCTGCTGCGCGCGGTCGCGCTTGCCCTGCACCCACAGCACTTCGCCCAGGTGGGCGGCGATTTCCGCGTCCTGGCGTGTGGCATACGCTTTCTCGAGCAGGGCCTGGGCGCCGGCCAGGTCGCCGCGGCGGAACTTGACCCAGCCCAGGCTGTCGGTGATGAAGGGATCGCCGGGCTCCATGTCCAGCGCCTTCTGGATCAGCGTCTCGGCCTCGTCCAGACGGATGCCGCGCTCGGCAAACGAATAGCCCAGCGCGTTGTATGCGTGCTGGAAGTCGGGCTTGCGCGCAATGATGTCGCGCAGCAGCTTCTCCATCGCGTCGTACTTGCCGGCGCGTTCGGCCAGCATGGCGGTGTCGTAGGCCAGCTCCACATCGTCGGGGGCCTCCTTCTGCATGGCCGCCTGCAGGGTGTAGGCCTCGCCGGTCAGGCCGGCATCGCGCAGCAGCTGCACTTCGGCCAGTTGCTTGAGGCGCTGCTGGTTGGGGCCCGTGGCCGGCACGGCGCGGATCAGGGCCTGCGCCTGCCGGATCTTTCCCTGGCGGGCCAGCAGCCCGGCGCGGCGCGCCTGCACGCTCAGCAGGTTGGGCGCATCGTTGATCTGGCTCAGGTAGGCATCGGCTTCCTCGTAGCGCTGCTGCCTTTCGGCCAGGTCGGCCTGCAGCAGGTAGTACTGGGACTGGCCGGCATTGCGGCCCACGCCGCTGTGCAGCTTGGGCAGCAGCGCGCCGAAGTGCTCGATGGAGTTCTGTGCCGCGGGCAGGTCGTTGGCCTGCAGCTGCAGGCCGGCCAGGACGGCCCAGGCCTCCGGATATTCGGGCGTATCGGTGGTGATGGCCTTGAGCTGGACCTGGGCATCGGCCACGCGCTTTTGTCCCAGCAGCACGCGCGCGTAGGCCATGCGCATCTGGGCAGAAGGATTCTTGGCCAGGTAGCGCTGGACCAGGGGCTCGACCTCGGTGGAGCCGGATTCGAGCAGTTCCATGGCCAGCAGGACGATGGCGCCGGTGTCGGGGTTCAGTTCCTGGGCGTTCTGCACGGCCTGCAGCGCCGCGGGCTTCTGGTCGGCGATCAGGCGCATGTGGCCGATGGCGGCCCAGGCCATGGGGCCGCTGGTCGGGTCCTTGAGCTCGCCTTCGAGCGCCTGCTCGACGACGTCGGCGGCCAGCGGCTTGTCGCTGGCGTTGTTGTAGAGCTGGGTGATGCTCAGAAAGGTGGCAGGCTTGGCGGCCGCGGGCGTGGTCTGCACTTCCTTGCGCAGGTAGCTGGCCGAATCGGAGATGCGGTTGAGCGCCACGAGGATCTGCAGCACGGCGCGGTTGGCATTGCGCGAATCCGGATAGGCATCCAGCCATGCGCGGGCATTGCGCAGCGCGCGCTCGCCCGAGCGCGACTGCAGCGCAAGCTCGGTCGCGCGGCGGTAGAGTTTTTCATCGCCGCTGGTGCGCGCGGCTTCCATCATCATGGCCTGGGCGTCGGTGAGCGCGCCGTCGCTGGCGGCCATTTCGCCGACCAGGATCTCGTAGAACAGCTCGGCATTCAGCGCGGCCTGTTCCTCTTCGCGGTCGGTGGCCTGGGTATTGGTTTCCGGTGTGGCCGGCGTGGGCACGGTGGTCGGCGGATCGGCGGGCTGAGCCGAGGCAATAGCTGTTCCCAAGGCCATGGCGGCAGCCACGGCGAGTCCCTGAAGGCGAAGAGGATGAACCATCGACCCATAATAATCGAAGCTCATACAACACTTGACGAACATGAGATTGCATGCCTGAGTTGCCAGAAGTCGAGGTGACGCGCCGCTCGTTTGCCGACCGGATTGCCGGCGCGCACATTGTTTCCGCCTCATTGGGAAAGCCCTTGCGCTGGCCGCTGGGCATTGACTGCGCGGCCCTGGCTGGGCGGCAGGTGCTGGGCGTGCGCCGCCGCGGCAAGTACCTGCTGCTGGACCTGAGCGAAGGCCTTTTGCTGCTGCACCTGGGCATGTCGGGCAGCCTGCGCTTTGCCGGCCCCGGCGAGGCGCCGCTGGGCGCCGCGGGCGCGCACGACCATTTCGACCTGCAGACCACGCAGGGCCTGCTGCGCCTGCACGACCCGCGCCGCTTTGGCGCCGTGGTCTATGTGCCCGGCGAGGACGACGCGCTGGCGCGCAAGCTGCTCGACCATCTGGGCATGGAGCCGCTGGAGGACAGCTTCAGCCTCGAGGCCTTCCGCCGCGGCCTGGCGGCCAGCCGCTCGCCGATCAAGCAGCTGCTGCTCTCGGGCAGCGTGGTGGTCGGCGTGGGCAATATCTATGCCTCCGAAGTGCTGTTCCTGTCGCGCATCCATCCGGCGCGGCCCGCGCGGGACATAGGCCCGCGCAAGGTGCGCGCGCTGCACGAGGCGATCCGCGCGGTGCTGGCGCTGGCCGTGGAGCAGGGCGGCACCACGCTGCGCGACTTTTCGGCGGCCAACGGCATGGAGGGGCATTTCCAGCTGCAGGCCAGGGTCTACGGCCGCGACGGACAGCCCTGCACGCATTGCAGCCGGCCGATCCGGCTGATGCGCCAGGGGCAGCGCAGCACCTATTACTGCGTGCATTGCCAAGCGGCCTGAGCCTTGCACCAAGCTATTGAAAAAGTAGCTGTTCGCGCTGTTTCTGTATGGATTCTACTGTGGAAACCATCTATGAATGAAAGATGGCAGGCGCAAGGTGCTCTTGATTAAATAGCATCATGCTCCAAGCGCAGCAGCGCTGTCCTGCAGAGCCTGGTGCCTTGCGGGCCGTGGCGGAATGCCTGGAAAAGCCGGACCTTTCCCCCGCAGTGCGGGGCTTGGAATGCAAGGGCACCCGGGACGGCGATGCTATATTTTGCGCAGGCGGGCGCAAAGCCCGCTGGCGGGATGTGTGCGCCGTCCCAGAGATCGTCAACACGGTCTGAGTACAACCCAGTCGCAGGGGATTCCGGTGGGACCATCATTTAACGAGCAATTCGACCAATTCGGTGCCTGGCGCAGAGGCTTTGCCCAGCAGCTGAATGCGCTGCGCGAATGGCTGGCCGGCCAGGATCTGCTGGATGCCGCCGTCCAGGAACGCCTGCAGCGCCTGGAGGCCCAGGTGCGCAGCGACAAGGTGATGGTGGCCTTCGTGGCCGAGTTCTCGCGCGGCAAGTCCGAGCTCATCAACGCCATCTTCTTTGCCCAGTACGGGCGCCGGCTCATGCCGGCCAGCGCGGGCCGCACCACCATGTGTCCGGCCGAGCTGGGCTGGGATGCCGAGCACCCGCCGGGCCTGCGGCTGCTGCCCATCGATACGCGCGAATCGCCCGAAAGCCTGGGCCAGTGGCGCATGCGTGGCGAAGCCTGGATGCACCATCCGCTGGACGTCTCGAATGCCCAGCAGATCGCCGACACGCTGACCAAGGTGGCCGAAGTGCGCAAGGTGACGGTGGAGCAGGCGCGCGCCTGGGGTTTCTGGCACGACGAGGACGGCGCCGACAATCCGCAGCGCGACGCGCACGGCCTGGTGGAAGTGCCGCGCTGGCGCCATGCGCTGATCAACATGCCCCATCCGCTGCTCAAGCAGGGCCTGGTGATTCTCGACACACCGGGCCTGAACGCCGTGGGTGCCGAGCCCGAGCTGACCGTCAACCTCATTCCGCAGGCCCATGCGGTGGTCTTCGTGCTGGCAGCCGACACGGGCGTGACCAAGTCGGACCTGTCCATATGGCGCGACCATGTGCTGGCCCAGGACCCTGTGCCCGCCGATGCAGGGCAAGGCATGGGTGCGCAGGCTGCTTCGCGGCTGGTGGTGCTCAACAAGATCGATACGCTGTGGGATTCGCTGAGTTCGGGCCCGCAGGTGCAGGCCCAGCTCAGGCGCCAGCGCGAGGATTCGGCGCAGATGCTCGGCGTGGCCGTCGAGCGCGTGCTGCCGGTGTCGGCCCAGAAGGGCCTGGTGGCCAAGGTGAGCGACAACCAGCCGCTGCTGCAGGCCAGCGGGCTGCCGGCCTTCGAGAACATGCTGGCCCATGGCATCATGGGTCAGCGCCAGAGGGTGCTGCAGGCGGCGGTGGCCGCCAACGTGCAGCAGCTGCGCCAGGAGGTGGAGCGCGTGCTCAACATCCGCCGCCGCGACCTCGACGACCAGATGGCCGAGCTGCAGAGCCTGCGCGGCAAGAATGCCACGGTCATCGCCAGCATGCGCAGCCGCATCGAGACCGAGCAGCGCGAATTCGAGCGGAGCACGGCCAAGATACAGGCGCTGCGCACCGTGCACATGCGCATGCTCAAGGCCCTGTTCCATCAGCTCAGCTCCGGCAGCCTCAAGCGCGAGCTGGGCGAGCTCAAGGATGCGCTGGAGCAGCGCGGCCTCAAGCTCGGCGCCCGCAAGGTGTATGCCGAGACTTTCGAGCGGCTGCACATCGTGGCCGAGCGTGCGCACTCCCAGGCTGCCGACATCCAGGCCATGATGAGCGCGACCTACAAGGAGCTCAATGCGGAATCCGGTTTTTCGCTGCAGATGCCGCCGCCGCTGCTGCTGCCCGACTTCACCGACGACCTGCGCCGCATCGAGGCCAGCTACACCCAATACCTGGGCCTGGGCCAGGTGCTCAAGCTCAGCAATGCCGCCTTTTCCCAGCGGCTGATCAAGGCGCTGGCCATGCGGCTGCGCACGGTGTTCGAGTCGGCCGCCAACGATGTGGATTTGTGGAGCAAATCGGTCACCGCGCCGCTCGATGCACAATTGAAGGAACGCAAGCGCAGCTTCTCGCGCCGCCTGGAGGCGGTGGACCGCATACAGCATGCGGCCACGGGGCTGGAAGAACGCATTGCCGAAATCGAGACGTCAGACACGCAGCTCACTGCCATGCAGACACAGCTGGCATGCGCTGCGGCGCAGCTGCTGTCGCCGCTCAAAGAATATGCGCCGGCGTCCTCCGTGCCGCTGGACATCACCCTGGTAGCTTGAAATCTTGAATCTTCCGTCGATTGCCACCGCCGTCGTGCAGTGGCAGGCCACTCATGGGCGCAACCATCTGCCCTGGCAGCAAACCCGCGATCCCTACCGCGTCTGGCTGTCCGAAATCATGCTGCAGCAGACCCAGGTCGGCACGGTGCTGGGCTACTACCAGCGCTTTCTCGATGCCTTTCCCGATGTGGCCAGCCTTGCTGCGGCTTCGCAGGACGAAGTGCTGGCGCTATGGAGCGGGCTGGGCTACTACAGCCGGGCCCGCAATCTGCACCGCTGCGCGCAGGCCGTGATGCAGGAATGGGGCGGTGCCTTTCCGCGCACGGCCGAGGAACTGGCCACCTTGCCGGGCATAGGCCGGTCCACGGCCGGTGCCATTGCCGCGTTCTGCTTTTCCGAGCGCGTGCCCATCCTGGATGCCAACGTGCGGCGCGTGCTCACGCGCGTGCTGGCCTTCGATGCCGACCTGGCCCAGGCCAGGAACGAGCGCGTGCTGTGGGACCATGCGCAGCAGCTGTGCCCCACCGAGGATCTGGCGCAAGCCATGCCCCGTTACACGCAGGGCATGATGGACCTGGGTGCCAGCATCTGCATGCCGCGCAAGCCCAGCTGCCTGGTTTGCCCGCTGCTGTCCGAATGCCGGGCCGGGCGTGCCGGCAACCCCGAGAGCTATCCGGTCAAGACGCGCAAGCTCAAGAGAAGCGCCGAATCCTGGTGGCTGCTGCTGGCTGTGGACGGCGAAGGCCGGGTCTGGCTGCACAAGCGACCGGGAGCCGGCATCTGGGCCGGGCTCTACAGCCCGCCCGCCTTCGAGAGCCATGAGGATCTGCGGCGCTTTGCGCATGCGCATTGGCATGTGGCCGAAGCCGCCTGGCAGGAGCTGCCGGCCTTTGTGCATGTGCTGACACACAAGGATCTGCACCTGCATCCGGTGCGGGTGTCCGTGGGGCAGGCGCCAGCGGCCATGGTTTCCGAGGCCGATCATGCGTGCTGGGCCAGTCCGTCCGTCTGGGATGGCCTGGGTCTGCCCGCACCCGTGCGCAAGCTGCTGGATTCCGAACTCCGGCCTTGACCAAAGGCTAGAACCGGCTGCGCGGAATGACCAGCGCGCAGCGCAACTGCAGCCAGGCCAGCCATTGCTCGCGCATGCCGGGCAGGGCCAGATGGCGTTCGGCCTGGCGGCCCTCGGCAATCAGCCGGGTACGCAGCGCTTTCAGCTGCGCGCGGTCATGCGCCTGCAGCGCCGCATGCCATTGCCGCCGGCATTGCTCCATTTGGAGCGCCATGGCATCCGGCTGCGGGCCCCGGGGCTCCGCAGGGGCAAAGGCGATGGCCGTCATGCAGCCTCCCTGACGGGAACCTGCGCTGAAGTGGCGCCAAAGGCATACCAGTCCACGCGGCGCGTGCAGACCATGACCAGGGCCAGCACGGCAAACAGGGCGATGGATCCCACGACCAGGGCGGTCTGCTCCAGCTGCAGCAGCACGTACAGCAGGCCGTACAGCATGGCAATGCCGGCGGCCAGCGGCAGGCCGCGCCTTACGCTGCCCAGCATGTGGCTGGCGTAATAGGCCAGCAGCGCGACGCAGGCGCTGGCGGCCACCGCATAGGCCGTGGCAAAGCCCAGGTGCTCGGACAGGCCGAGCAGCAGCAGGAAAAAGCTGCTGAGCGCCGAGCCGACCAGCAGGTATTGCACGGGGTGGACGCGCAGTTTCTGCAGCACCTCGAACAGGCCGACGGCGACAAAGGTCAGCACCACGAACAGCAGGCCGTATTTGCTGGCGCGGTCGCTCAGCGAATAGGGGTTGACGGGACTGATGAAGCCGGTATCCATGGTTTCCAGGCAGGGGGCATCGGCGGCGCCTGCGGCAGCGGCGGTCTCTGCGGCGTAGTCGTCCGGTGGCTCGGCGCGATCTGCGCGGCACAGCGCCTGCTGGCGTGTGAAGGCCTGCTGGGCCGAGGAAGCCAGGGCGGAAAGATTCCAGCTGGCGGTGAATCCGTGGCCGCCGATCTCCCGGCGTGTGGGCAGAAAGCTGCCGCCGAACGAAGGGTGGGGCCAGTCCGCCGTCAACGTGACCTGGTTGTCGGTTCCCAGAGGGGTGAAAGCCAGGCTTTCCGTGCCCACCAGCTCCAGCTTCATGTCAATTTCCAATGCCTGCCCCCTGGCCAGCAGCTTGGGATCGATGGGCGCCTGCAGGCCCTTGCCGTAGCGTTCCAGCGGCGTGCCGGGCTCCACGTCGAGGGTGTGGCCGTTGGCCGTGATGGCGGCGCTGCGCATGCCGCGCGGATCGGTAAGGGCAAAGGCGATATGCAGGCTCTTGCAGCGTACTTCGGCACCGGGCGAACTGGAGGCCGGCAGATCCAGGTAGCTTCCGGCATTGGCAAAGCTGGCGCGCAGCTTGTCGTGCAGCACGTAAGCGTTGATGCGGTGCAGTCCGCGCGAGCGCTCTTCCATATTGGCATCGGCATGGTGCCGCAGCGTATCGGGCAGCAAGATGCGCTGGAACTCGCGGGTCGTGTACTCCGTTTTGCGGCCGTTGGGCACGCTGGTGGTTTCGGTGCAGCTCTGCACCAGGGCGGGACCGACCAGGGTCTGCGGCCCGGCAAGACTGGCAACCACGCTTTGCACCGCATGGTTCCTGTTGCGGATGCGGTCCCGGACCACATCCTGGATCATGGACAGGCCGGCCATCAGCAGGGCCAGCACCATCAGCAGCGCGGCTGTCTTGAACAGCAATCGGTTTTTCATCAAGGCTCCCGGTATTGGTTGACGGGGGCAGTCTCGATGCCTTGCGTGCGCTGGAGATGAAGTTTGTGAAGCGAACGTGAAGTCCGGGCTCAGTGCCTCTCGCCGTCCATGCGGGAGAAGTCCAGTGTCACACTCAACCCGGGATGGGTGTTGCGGACATGCATGCTGCCGCCATGCAGATGCATGATGCGCAGCACGATGGACAGGCCCAGGCCTGTGCCGCTGCGCCGGCCGTCGGGCCTTGGCGTGGTGAAGAAGCGCTCGCCCAGCCGGGGCAGCAGGCTGGCCGCGACGCCGGGGCCCTGGTCTGCAACGGTGATGGTCTGCAGGCCCAGGAGAACGTGGATGGCGCTCTGAGGCGGCGCGAAATCCAGGGCGTTCTGCAGCAGGTTGCTGATGGCCAGCACCACCAGGCCCTGTTCCCATGGGCCTGTGCTGTCCGGACCTTCGAGTTCGAGGCCGATGCCGCGCTGCTGCGCGGTGCTCGCGATCTGGTCCATGGCCTGCCGGGCGCATTGCTGCAGGCTGCAGCGTGCGGCATGCAGCTGCTGGCGCTGCTCCAGGCGGCTGAGCTGCAGCAGCTGATCGACGAGGTTCTGCAGGCGCTCGCACTGGTCCAGCACCTGCTGCGCGAAAAGCTCCCTATCCTGCGCTGGCAGATCCTCCTGCAGCAGCTCGCCTGCGCCGCGGATCGCCGCGACCGGACTCTTGAGCTCGTGGGTGAGCGCGCGCACATAGCCTTCGATGTAGTCGCGGCCTTCCAGGCGCTTGCGCATGTTGTCCATGGCCTGCGCCAGTTCGCCCAGTTCGCCGGGCATCTGGGGCACGGCAACGGGCGCGGTGGCCGCTGTGGAGGCGGCTTCGTTGAGCGTGGGCCCCTGCACCTGCTGGGCATAGCTGCGCAGGCGGCGCACATGCAAGACGAACCACCAGGTGACGGCGCAGCCGACGCCGGCGGACAGCAGCACGAACAGCAGGCCGCCGCGCGCAATCTTGCGCTCGGCGCTGTCGACGATTCTCTGGACCGAGCGCGAGGGCTTGGAGACGGTCAGCACGCCGGCAATCTGCCCATCGACCAGAATGGGGGCGGAGACGTACATCACGCTGCTGGCTTCATCCTCGGGCACATCGCGCGTGGTGCGCGCGCCATACTCGCCCCGCAGCGTGCGGTACACGTCGCGCCAGCGCGAATAGTCCGCCCCCAGGTCCTTGCCGGTCGAATCGAACAGCACCATGCCTTGCCGGTCCGTGACCGTGATGCGCATGTCCAGTCGGCTCTTGCGCGTGTCCCAGATCCAGGCCTGCACCGGCTTTTGCGTGTAGCCGGCCAACTGCTGCGCAAAACGGCTGTCGCTGCCGTGCTGCAGCGCGCCGCTGGCCATGTCGGTGCCGGCCAGCGCAGCCAGTGCATAGGCCGCTTCGACCAATGTGTCTTCGGTCACCTTGCGCACGCTGGGCTTGATTTCGACCATGAATACGCGCAGCACGAAAAAGGCTGCCAGGCCGTTGATCAGAAAAAACGCGAAGAACAGCCTCAGGCCCAGGCGCATGGCGTTATGCCTCGGGGCTGAAGCTGTAGCCCAGGCCCCGGTGGGTGACGATGACATCCTGCTGGGGCAGGTGCTCGCGCAGCTTGGCCCGCAGCGTCTTGACATGGGTGTCCACGGTACGGTCGGTGCTTTCACTGTCCAGGCCCCAGACCTGTTCCAGCAGGAATTCGCGGCTCAGAATGCGTCCACGTCCCTGCATCAGGCATTGCAGCAGCTGGTATTCGCGGCGCGTCAGGTCCAGCGGCAGGCCGCAGACCAGGACGCGCTGGCCTGGGGCATCGACTTCGATGGGGGCCCCGGTGGCGGCAGGCAGGGCGGGCTGGCGGTATTGCTGCAGGCGCCGCAGCATGGCCCTGCAGCGGGCCAGCAGCTCGCGGGGGCTGAAAGGCTTGCTCAGATAGTCATCGGCCCCGAGTTCCAGGCCCAGCACCTTGTCCATCTCCTCGCCGCGTGCGCTGAGGACCAGCATCGGCATCGTGGCGCCGGCGGCGCGCAGATCGCGGCACCAGTCCAGGCCGTTGCCGTCGGGCAGGCCCACGTCAAGCAGCAAAAGATCGAAGGCATGCTGCCTCCATTGCTGCCTGGCATCGGCCATCAGCAGACAGTGGGTGACGGCAATGCCGTCGCGCTCCAGCGTGTAGCTGATGGTGCGTGCAATCGCAGGATCGTCTTCGAGAAGCAGAACACGGGGCATGGTCGGCCGCTCCAGCGTATGGCCGGTCAGCTGGAAGCCGCAGCGGCATCGCCGCCCATGGGCAGGGCGAGCTTGTCGTGGAAGTCCAGCGAGCGGTGCCTGCGCAGCGTGGGCCAGTGGGGGCCGAAATGCTTGGCCAGCGCTTCGACCAGATACACGGAGCGATGCTGGCCGCCGGTGCAGCCGATGGCGACCGTGACATAGCTGCGGTGGTTCTGAGCCAGCACATTGAGCCAGCGCTCCAGGAAAGTCTGGATGTCCTGCTGCATCTGCAGCACCTGGGGCTGCTGGGTCAGATACTGGATGACAGGCCAGTCCAGTCCTGTCAGCGGCCGCAGTGCCGTCTCGTAGTGGGGGTTGGGCAGCATGCGCACATCGAAGACGTAGTCCGAGTCCATGGGCAGGCCGTGCTTGAAGCCGAAGGACTGGAAGACCAGCGTCATCTGGCTGGTGGGCGCGGCGATGAGCTGCTTGATATAGGTCTGCAGCTGGGAGGATTTGAGGTCGCTGGTATCCAGCACCAGCGACTTGTCACGCAGGCTGCCCAGCAGCTCGCGCTCTGTCTCGATGTCCTGCTCCAGCGCCTGCCGTTCGGTGGCCAGTTTGTCCTGGGACAGCGGGTGGCGCCGGCGCGTTTCCGAGAAGCGCTTGACCAGCGTGTTGGTAGAGGCATCGAGAAAGATGAAGTAGGGCATCAGCCCCAGGTTCTGCAGCCGCTCCAGCTGCGCCGGCAGCTGCGGCAGGGCGGCCGCGCTGCGCGCATCCATGGCGATGGCTACCTTGCTGCCGTGCAGCTTGTGCTGCAGCTCCACGAACGACAGCAGCAGTTCGGGCGGAAGATTGTCCACGCAGTAGTAACCGGCGTCCTCCAGCGCATGCAAAGCCACGGATTTTCCCGACCCGGACATGCCTGTGATCAGAATAATCTCCAATGACATGGCTTCACTCTCCTCTGGATTTTCTGGGTGCCTGGTGTGATGCAGGAGCCGGCTTGGCCGATCTGGACGGTGCCGTGCCAGCATGGCCTGCGCGGGTGCCCTGGCGCGGGCGTGCGGATGCCGGCTGGCCTGTACGAGGTGCCAATCTTGCCATGGCCAGCATTTCTCGGGCATGGGCCATGGTTGCCTGCGACAGATACTCGCCGCCCAGCATGCGCGCCAGCTCGGTTTCGCGGTCCTGGCCCGTCAGCGGCCGGACATGGCTGACCGTGGCATGGGTCTCGGCCTTCTTGGCCACCTGGTAATGGTGGTCGGCATGGACCGCCACCTGCGGCAGATGGGTGACGGCCAGCACTTGGCGCGATGCGCCCAGCGAATGCATCAGCCGGCCCACGGTCTCGGCCACGGCTCCGCCCACGCCCGAATCGACCTCGTCGAAGATCAGCGTGGGGGCCTCGCCAAGTTCGCTGGTGGTGACTGCGATGGCCAGCGAGATGCGCGACAGCTCGCCGCCTGAAGCGACCTTGGCGATCGGCTTGGGCGTCGAGCCGGGATGGCCTGCGACCAGAAAACCGACGCTGTCGACTCCGGTCGGCCCCGGGGCTTCCGTATTGCTCAGCTGCACCTCGAACCTCCCGCCCTTCATGCCCAGTCCCTGCATGGCCTGGGTGATGGCATGGGAAAGCCGCGGCGCGGCGAGCGCACGCTGCTGCGAAACATGGCGGGCACTGGCCATGAGGCGCTGGTGCGCCGTCTGCTCCGCCAGGTGCAGGCCGTCGATGTCGACGGCCGCGTCCAGCTGGCGCAGCTCCTGCCGCCAGCCCTCCAGCAAGGCAGGCAGCTCCTGCGGGGTGCGCTTGTAGCGGCGGGCCAGCTGCATCCACTGCGACAGGCGGGCGTCCAGATCGGCCAGCAGCTCGGGGTCCAGGTCGGCGCGGCGCAGATAGGCCTGCAGCGAGTGGCGGGCATCCTGCAGCAGTGCCACGCAGGAGCCCAGCACGTCGGAGATGCCCTGGAAATCGGGCTCCAGATGCTCCTGGTCCTGCAGCAGGTGATGGGCGCGTGCCAGCGGACTGGAGGCGCCCGATTCGTCGTCCTCCAGCAACTGCAGGCAGTGCTGGGCCGTGTCCATCAGCGTCTGGGCGTGGGACAGGCGCGTGTGCTGGGCGTTGAGCTCATCCCATTCGTCGGCTTGCGGGGAGAGCTTGTCGAGCTCGGAAATCTGCCACTGCAGGCGCTCGCGCTCGCGCTGCAGATTGTCCTGCGCGGCAATCGCATGCTCGAGCGCCTGGTGCGCCTGGTGCCAGTCGCTCCACAGCTGGCGGATTTCGCCGGTGTCGATGGCGCCATAGGTGTCGAGCATGGACCGGGCCGCATCGGGCCGCGTCAGGCTGTGCCAGGCATGCTGTCCGTGAATGTCCAGCAGCTGGTCGCCGAGGTGGCGCAACTGCGTGGCCGTGGCCGGCGTGCCATTGATCCAGGCGCGGCTGCGGCCCTGGCTGTCGATGGTGCGCCTGAGCAGCAATTGTTCTTCGTTGGCAAAGCCCGCTTCCTGCAGCCAGGGCACAAGACGTGGGGGGCAATCGAATTCGGCGCAGATGTCCGCCTGGCTGCAGCCTTCGCGCACCACATCGGCGTCGGCCCGGCTGCCCAGCACCAGCTGCAAGGCATCGATCAGAATGGATTTGCCGGCGCCGGTCTCGCCGGTCAGTACCGTAAAGCCGCTGTGCCAGTCCAGATCCAGGGACTGCACGATCACGAAGTCACGCAGAACAATGCGCTTGAGCGCCATGGTCAGGTGCCTCCTTCGTTCCAGCCCAGTTTCTTGCGCAAGGTGGCATAGTAATTCCAGCCCTTGGGGTGCAGAAAGTGCACGCTGTGGTCTGCGCGGCGCACCAGGATGCGGTCGCCGTGCTGCAGCGAGGCCAGGGACTGCATGTCGAAATTGGCGCTGACATCCCGGCCGCCAACGACCTCGATCATCACTTCCTCGGCATCGGAAAGCACGATGGGGCGGTTGGAGAGGTTGTGCGGCGCGATCGGCACCATGACCCAGGCCGGAATCGAGGGGTGCAGCATGGGGCCGCCTGCAGAGAGCGCATAGGCCGTGGAACCCGTGGGCGTGGCCACGATCAGTCCGTCCGCGCGCTGGTTGGAGACAAAGCGGCCACCGACTTCCACGCGCAGTTCCACCATGCCCGAGGTCGAGCCGCGGTTGACCACCACGTCGTTCATGGCCAGGGCCTCGAACACGCATTGCCCGTCGCGCATCACGCGGGCCTGCATCAGGGGGCGCTCGTCCTCTTCGTATTCGCCGTCCAGCATGGGCGTGATCGTGGCTTCGAAATCATCCAGCGCAATGTCGGTCACAAAGCCCAGCCGGCCCTGGTTGATGCCGATCAGCGGCGTGCCATACCGTGCGAGATGGCGGCTCACCCCCAGCATGGTGCCGTCGCCGCCCACGACCAGGCCGAGGTCGCAGTGGCGCCCCAGGCCGTCGACATCCATGCTCGGATAATCGGACAGGCCCGAGTAGATGGCCGATTGCGTATCCAGCACTACCTCGCGGCCGAGACCGCGCAGATGGGCGGCGATCCTTTGCAGCGCGTTGCTGGCGCTTTCCGACGGCGCACCCGCGCTGGGTGCGTGGTACTTGCCTATCAAGGCGACGTGGCGGAACGTGGATGTCATTTGGGAAATTACATCATTAAAATCATTACATGCTCGACGAACGTGCCAAGTTACTGCTCAAAGCGCTGATCGAGCGTTATATCGCCGACGGCCAGCCGGTGGGTTCGCGCACCCTTTCCCGCGCGTCCGGCCTCGAATTGTCGCCTGCCACGATACGCAATGTGATGGCAGACCTGGAAGAGCTGGGGCTGATCGCCAGTCCGCACACGTCTGCGGGCCGCATCCCCACGGCCCGGGGCTACCGGCTATTCGTGGACACCATGCTCACCGTGGACCGTGCCGGCTTTGTGGCGCCCGAACTCATGCCAGAGCAGCCGCAGAAGGTCATTGCCAATGCGGCCAACCTGCTGTCCAACCTCTCGCAATTCGTGGGCGTGGTCATGGTGCCGCGCCGCAGCTCGGTGTTCAAGCACATTGAGTTCGTGCGTCTTTCCGAGCGCCGCTATCTGGTCATCATTGTCTCGCCCGAAGGCGATGTGCAGAACCGCGTGATCTTCACCGATGTGGACTACACGGCGTCCCAGCTCATCGAGGCCGCGAATTTCCTCAACCACAACTACGCAGGACTGGCCATGGAGGAGGTGCGCACGCGCATCAAGGGCGAGGTGGAGCGGTTGCGCGGTGAAGTGGCCCAGCTCATGCAGGCGGCCGTGAATGTCGGCGCAGAAGTGATGAGCGGCAACGAGAAAGAGGATGTGGTGATCGCCGGCGAACGCAACCTGCTGTCGGTCAGCGATTTCTCCAGCGACATGGGCAATCTGCGGCGCGCCTTCGACCTGTTCGAGCAGAAGACCCAGATCCTGCGTCTGCTGGACTTCTCCAGCCAGGCCGAGGGCGTGCGCATCTATATCGGCGGCGAAAGCCAGACCGTGCCGTTCGAGGAACTGTCCGTGGTCAGCGCGCCCTATGAACTCGATGGCCAGGTCGTCGGGACGCTGGGCGTGATCGGTCCCACGCGCATGCACTACGACAAGATGATCCAGATTGTGGACATCACGTCCAAACTGGTGAGCAATGCCTTGAGCCACAAGCGTTAGGCCCTACAATAGCGAAGTTTTTTTCCGGCAGCTGCCGGTGTCGGGGCGTTAGCTCAGTTGGTTAGAGCAGGGGACTCATAATCCCTTGGTCGTCGGTTCAAGTCCGCCACGCCCTACCAGACAATGCCCAAGCCTGCTGGCGCCATGCCAGCAGGCTTTTTCTTTGCTCTTTTGCAAAAAAGTTTGCAGTTTGGTCTGGAGGCCTCGGGACTGCTGCTAGAATACATCGTATTGCGGCTGTAGCTCAGCTGGATAGAGTACTTGGCTACGAACCAAGGGGTCGTGGGTTCGATTCCTGCCAGCCGCACCAAAACGCAAAGCCTTGAAGTCGAAAGATTTCAAGGCTTTTTCGTTTCTGTCGTTGTCAAAAAAGACCTGCTTCAGGCCTGCGGGATCAGCAGCGTGAAGCAGCTGCCTTGCCCGGGCTGGCTGGTGATCTGGAGCCGGCCGCCATGGCGCTCGGCCACGGTGCGGACAAAGGCCAGGCCCAGGCCCACGCCGTCCGTGCGGCGGTGCTGCTGCAGGCGCTCGAAAGGCTGGCTCAGGCGGGCCAGTGCCTGCTTGTCCATGCCAGTGCCGTGATCGCGCACGGCCACGCCCCAGAAGCCGGGTGGGTGCACGATGGAGCATTCCACGGTGGCGCCGGCATCTGCCTGCGGCGGCTTGCCGTACTTGATGGCATTGCTCAGGAGATTGACGACGGCGCGGTGCAGCAGGCCGGGATCGCCCTGCACCAGGGCCTCATGCTCGGGCAGTGCCATCTGCAGCGCCATGCCCTGCTTCTGCGCCAAGGCCCAGCAGTCGGCCACGGCCTGGTCGGCGAGCAGGCCCAGATCCAGGGCTTCGCTGCGCAGGCTCTGTTCCTGCGCCCGGGCAAGGTGCACGAAATCGTCGGCCAGCTGCAGCGAGGCCTGGGCATAGCTTTCAATGCGCTGCAGCAGCGCAGTGCTGTCGCCGGTATCTGCCGTGGGATCGGAAGGGGAGCGCTGCATTTCGAGCAGGGTGATGATGGCGCCTATGGGCGTGCGGATGTCGTGCGAGATGAACTGCATGGCCTGGTCGCGCTGGGCCTGGGCGCTGCGCAGGTCGCTGATGTCGACCAGGGTGAGCAGCCAGCCCGAGGTGGGCGGCGCCTGGAAAGGCTGCGACAGCAGCATGAGCGCGCGGCCCTGGGCGTCGCGTCCTTCGCTTTGCGGCGGCAGCAGTCCTTGCTGCAGCGCTTCGCGAGTCAGCAGCGGCTGCATGGGGGTGTTGTGGCGTGCGTTGTCCCTGCCCTGGCCGGACAGGCCGCCGAGCACGCGCGGCAGATCATCGCCTGCCTGCAGCGCATGGCCCAGGCTGTGGGCGTAGGCATGGGCTGCGGCATTGGCCAGCAGCAGACGGCCCTGCCGGTCGCTGACAAAGGTGGCCGACGGCAGCTGGCGCAGGCTTTCGCTGACGAAGTGGTGCAGGGCGCGCAACTGGTGCGAGGCCTGTTCCACGGCGGCAATGCGCTGGTCCAGCGCGTCCACGGTCAGTGCGCCTGCGGGCAGCACGGGCAGGCCCTGGCTTTGCAGGTCGCGCAGTTCCATGGCCAGAAAGCGGGCGGCAGCGCGCAGGCGCAGCCAGCTCCAGAGCGGATAGGCCAGGGCCAGTCCCATGAGTGCCGCGGCCGGCGCCGTCTGAATCTGGGTCCAGCGCGGCAACAGGCCCGCAGCCAGCAGGCAGGTAAAAGCCAGCGCGGTGCAGGCGATCAGTCCGCCCGAGGGGCCGAGCCAGGCCAGGGCCAGCAGGCCCAGCGCCACGGGAACGAGATTGAGCGCCCGGTTGAGCGTGGGCGAGGCCAGCTCCAGGTGCGTGTCCTGCAGCACGCCGTTGAGGATGTGGGCCAGCATCTCCACGTTGGAGATGGGCCGTGTGCTGGTGCGCAGCGGCGCGGTGAACTTCTCGCCCAGGCCTGCGGCGGTGGCCCCGATGAGCACGTATTTGCCACGAAAGGCCGCAGCCGGGATGTCGCCGCGCAGAACGTCGATATAGGAGTAGGTGACAAAGGGCGACAGGTGTTGCCGCTGCTTGTCCTGCGCGGCATGCGCAAAGGCGATGATCCGCGCCTGGCGGCGTTGCCAGGCGGCGGTGGGAGCCGCACCGGCTGGCGCATCGGCTCCTGTGCAGGCGTGTCCGCTCTGTCCCACGCAGTGCAGGCTCATGGCCATGTGCCACCAGGGCTTTTCGCCCTCCTGGGCGTAGAAGCGGCGCACCACGCCGTCGGCATCGACGGGCAGCTGCGTATGGCCCAGCGCCGCGGCCGATTGCGCCAGGCTTTGCAGCGGCGGCATGGACAGGCCTGGCGCATTGCGCGTGATGGGCAGCACCACCTTGCCACTGTGCTGCAGCGCGCGCTGCAGCAGCAGGTCGTCGCCGGGGTAGTCCAGGTCTTCCTCGCTGAAGACCACGTCCATGCCGATGGCGCGCGGCGACCCCTTGGCGACATGCTCCAGCACGGCCGCATGCAGGGCGCGGCGCCAGGGCCAGCGGCCTATCGCGGCGATGCTGGCATCGTCGATGGCGATGATGACGATGTCGCTGGAGGCCTGGCGCTGGTGCAGCCAGTTGGAGGTGTCCTGGATCAGCCCGTTCACGCGCGCCAGCTGGCCCGGTCCGCTGAGCCAGTAGACCAGTGCCAGCAGAAAGGCGCTAAGCCATAGCCAGTCCTTGCGCAAGCTCTGGCGACGGCTGATTGGTTCGTCGGCGGTGGGCTCGGACATGGTGGTTGCTCTGGCTGTTTGAAAAAAAGGAGCTGCTGGCGCCTGTATTCATTGGACTTCAATGTAATGGATCACCGAAGTCATGTGGCGGCAAGCGGTAGCAGCTCCTTTTTTATGAGCGAGCGCGCAGGAGGTTCAAGGTTGCTGGCGCTGCAGCCGTGCTCCATCGCCGGAAGTCAGCATCTGGCCGCCGCCGTCGGTGACCCAGCTGCCGGTCTGGAACTGGCGCGCGGCCGAGAAATTGCTGCGCAGCCCGTTGCTGTCCTGTACCTGCAGGCGCAGGTAGTAGGACCCGGCGGGCAGCTCCTGCGTGCTCCACTGCGGCTCATCCACCCAGGTGTCCACCAGCGGCGCGGCAAAGCCGGGCTCGCTGGCGACAACGATGTGGTAGCGCTGGCCCGGCTCGCCGCTCCAGCGGATGGTGCGGCTGCCTTCACCAGGACCTCCGCCCATCTGCAGGGCATCGCCGGACGGCTGGGGGGGCGGCGGGGCCAGCTTCACGGCCTGCGCGGCGGCAAACGGGCCCTGGTCGATGCGGCCGTCCGCCAGGGTACGCAGGCTGGCGGCGCGCCAGCGGTAGGCGCCCGGGGCTAGCCCGGCCAGTGCCTCGGCCGGCAATGCGCAGTCCTGGAGCGCGGAGGCATCGACCAGGGGCTGCGCGAAGTCGCCGTCGGCGGCCGCGACCTGGATGCGGTAGGCCGAGGCTTCCGCCACCTTGGTGCAGCTCAGGCCGGTCTGTCCCAGGCCGATGGTGGCGTCGGCCGCAGGCGACTCGTACAGCGGCGGCACGGGGTGGGCCTTGACGCGCAAAGAATGCAGGCTGCGTGCGCCGGGGATGCCGTTGGCATCCAGCGCGCGGATGGCGACCACATAGCTGCCATCGTCCACGCCGGTCAGGCGTGCAGGCGACTGGCTGAAGAGCCCGCTGCGTATCACTTGGTCCATGGACGCGTCCTGCGCCAGCTGGACCTGATAGCGTATGGCGCCAGGCAGGGTGGGCAGGGGCAGGCTGACCCAGCTTGCATCCTCGGCCAGTTGCGGCCACGCAGAAACGTCGGGGGCCGGCAGCATCTTGCGGGGGGCGCCCACCTGGCCGTCGGCCGTGACGGAGACACCCTGGCCCGGATGCAGCAATGCCGAGGGCTGGCCCGCGCGCACGGCCACCGAGCCTTCGTCCACCGCGGCAGCCGTGCGGCCATCGGCATCGTTGAACACCAGAAAACGGGTGCCGCGCACGCTGGTGGAGGCCGCCGGCGTACGCACCTCGAAGCGGCGCTCGCCATTGGCCTGCTTGGGGACCGAAGCCTCCAGGGCGCCTTCGCGCAGATCCAGCACCGATTGCAGCGTGCCGGCGCGGCCCTTGCGGCGCATCTGGCGCAGCTGTACTTCGGATTCGGCCTGCACGCGCACCAGCGAGCCGTCGGCCAGCTTGACGGCGACAAAGGAGTCCGGCGCCAGCTTGAGCGAGTCGCCTTCCTGCAGCAGCTGGCCTTTTTGTACGGGGGTCTGCACGGGCTGGCCCGCGCCGGCGTCGCCCGGATGGCTGAGCGAGCGCGAGCGCACGTCGCCATGCACGAATTCCACCGAGGCCGTGGCCGCGCGCAGCAGGTTCAGCGGGATCTCCAGCACCGAGCCGGGGCGCAGGCGGTAAGGATCGGGAACCTTGTTGTGGCTTTGCAGCGCCGACCACTGGCGGTAGTCGCCCAGATAGCGGGCCGCGAGCTGCTCCAGCGTGTCTCCAGCCACCACCCGGTGCGCAATCACGTCGCCGCCGCGCGGCAGGGGCGTGATCTGCGCCAGCGCTGCGGTGCTGGCCAGCAGGCTGCCCAGGCCGGTCAGCCCTGCAGCCAGCTCAACTGCCAGCCAGGGCCGGCCGCGCAGCGGGCGCTGCAGCGTTGGGCGTGGAAAGCTTGGAGAGAAGGCGGTTGGTGGCATGAAGCGGTAGGGGGTGGGGATGAGGGAAACGACCTGGCAACGGATCCGCCGCCAGGCCGCTGCTGCGCTTAGGCGCTGGCTGCAGCCGGGGCTGGATCGCCGGCATCGGGAACGTCCAGCCGGTACCCATAGCCGTAGACGGCCGAGATCGCATAGGGCTGGCCGGCCCGCAAGTTCAGCAGCGTGCGCAGGCGCGAGACATGGGTATCCAGCGAACGCGACTGCACTTCGGAGTTGTGGCCCCAGACCACCTCGCGCAGATGGTCGCGCGACAGCAGGCGGCCCTGGTTCTGGAACAGCGTCAGCGCCAGCGTGTATTCGCGGTGCGTGACGTCCACGGGCTGGCCGTTGATCTCGATGCTGTTGGTCGCGGTGAGAAAACGGTAGGGGCCGAACTCCAGCACGCTTTGCGCCGGAACGGGATAGGCGCGGCGCAGCAGCGCCGCAATGCGCGCGCGCAGCTCGCCGGCGCGCACGGGCTTGATCATGAAATCGTCGGCGCCGCAGGCCAGGCCTTCGATGATGTCCGATTCTTCGCTGCGGAAGGTGATGAAGAGGATGGGCAGCTCCTTGCTGACCTGGCTGCGCACCCAGCGCACCAGATCCGTGCCCTGCATGTCGGGCAGCTGCCAGTCCACGATCAGCAGATCGAAGCTTTCGCGGCGCAGGTCCTGCTGCAGGGCGGCCCCCTTGAGGTAGGTGTGGCAGCTATGACCGCTTTCCGTCGCCACCTGGACCAGCATGTCCAGTTGCAAAGGATCGTCGTCCAAGGCAGCAATACGCATTGATATTCCCTTCCGCAAAAAAGCGAGGTTTCCGATAGGGCCCGCCATGCTTGCGGCGGGCTGTCCTCCGTTGTGCAGTCTAACTTTACTGCTCGGCCGCCTCGCGCAGCTGTTGCAGCGCCGACAGCACCTGTGCTTCGGCCACGCCGTCCACCGGCCGCAGCCGGTCCTGCAGGTCCGAGAGGGCCGCCGCGCCTTCGCGCTGCAGCCGGGCGATGCTCTGCCCGGCGTCCTTGGGGGCCGTGAAGCCCTGGCTCTGCAGCAGCAGCCGGCCGTCGCCGGCCACGAGTTTGAAGTAGAAGAGTCCGTCCGTCTCGCGGTACTGCTTGAACTGCGGCAGGGCCGACTTGGCGGCCTTGGCACTCTTTTGGGTCGCCGTGCTGGCCAGGTTGCGCAGGCCCACGGCACTGCGCAGCTCGCGCAGCAGCGGCGTGGCGAGCTTGCGGGCCTTGGCGGCGCCCGCCTGCAGAATGTCTTCCAGCTCCTGCGGGTGGGAGATCAGGTATTCATAGCGTTCGCGCATGGGCGCGATCTCGCGGTCGATGCGCTCGAACAGCACCTGCTTGGCATCGCCCCAGGCAATGCCTTCGGCATATTGCTGGCGCAGCGCGGCGGTTTCCTCTTCGCTGGCAAAGGCCTGGTAGATCTGGAACAGGGCCGAGCCTTCGACTTCCTTGGGCTCGCCGGGCGCGCGCGAGTCGGTGGTGATGCTGTTGATGAGCTTGCGGAGCTGCTCGCGCGGCGCGAACAGCGGGATGGTGTTGTTGTAGCTCTTGCTCATCTTGCGGCCGTCCAGGCCGGGCAGCGTGGCCACGCTTTCCTCGACCACGGCCTCGGGCAGGGTGAAGTAGTCGCCGCCGTAGATGTGGTTGAAGCTGGAGGCCATGTCGCGCGCCATCTCCAGGTGCTGCACCTGATCGCGGCCCACGGGCACCTTCTGGGCATTGAACACCAGAATGTCGGCGCCCATCAGCACGGGATACATGAACAGGCCGGCGGTCACGCCGTCGTCAGGATCCACGCCGGCGGCATGGTTCTTGTCCACGGAAGCCTTGTAGGCATGGGCGCGGTTGAGCAGGCCCTTGCCGGTCACGCAGGTGAGAAACCAGGTCAGCTCCGGGATCTCGGGGATGTCGGACTGGCGGTAGAAGGTCACATGCTCGGGGTCCAGGCCGGCGGCCAGCCAGCTGGCCGCGATCTCGATGGTCGAGCGCTGGACGCGGTCGGGATCCTGGCACTTGATCAGTGCGTGGTAGTCGGCCAGAAAGTAGAAGTTCTCCACATTCGGGGCACGGCTGGCGAGGATGGCGGGGCGCATCATGCCTGCGTAATTGCCCAGATGGGGCGTGCCGCTGGGGGTGATGCCGGTCAGGAAACGGGTGGTGCTCATAACAGAAGGTCTGCGAAATACGGTCGGTCTATCGCCGGGCGCTCAGCGCAGCAAGGCAATCAGGGGGGAAAGAACCAGATCGATGGCGCCGTAGCCCAGGTTCATCAGCGGGCGCAGCCAGTAGCTGCCCACCACGCCGGCGATCACCAGGGCCATGACGATGAAGAAGCCGTAGGGCTCGATGCGGGCCACGGCATGGGCCTGCTTCCATGGCAGCAGGCCGACCAGGATGCGGCCGCCATCCAGCGGCGGCAGCGGAAACAGGTTGAACGCCCACATCACCAGATTGACCAGAATGCCGGCGCGGCACATCTCCAGGAAGAAGCGCTCGTTCAGGCCCGCGCCCACGAGCACGACCAGCGCAACGCCCCACAGCAGCGCCTGCACGAAATTGGAGGCCGGGCCGGCCAGCGCTACCCAGATCATGTCGCGCTTGGGATGGCGCAGCTGGTCGAAGCGCACGGGCACGGGCTTGGCATAGCCGAACAGAAAGGCTCCCGAGGTCGCGAAGTACAGCAGCAGCGGCATCAGGATGGTGCCGACGGGATCGATGTGCTTGATGGGGTTGAGCGTGATGCGCCCCATCATGGCCGCCGTGTTGTCGCCGAAATGGCGTGCCGCATAGCCGTGCGCTGCCTCATGGATGGTGATGGCGAACAGCACCGGCAGGGCGTAGATGAGTACGGTTTGTATAAGTTCAGACAGTTCCACACACTGATTGTCTCAGACCGGGCCCCTGTGCGTTGCGATATGCCCGTGTGGCGCTCCATGTCGCTGGGGAGACAGGGCGATGAGCGGAAGTGGAGCGCGCTGTTGCGGCGGGGGCGGTGCGCTTTAGGGAAAGTTTCTGTTGCAAAATGCAACAGATGCTGTAGTGTCGGGCGTTTGTGTCCGCATGTCAGTGAATGCACGCTGCGGCAGGTAGGGCGGCCCCAAGGGCGCACAGTGGGTTCAAGGCAAGGAAGGTATCGTGGGAATATTTGCAAGATTGCCGATCGGTATGCGGCTCGTGATCGCTTTTGGTTCCATCGGCTTGCTGGTTCTGGGCCTGGCGGGCACGAGCCTGCTGGCGCTGGACCATGTGGCCCAGGGACTGCAGGCGGGCCAGTCGGGCCAGTTGCAGGGAGCGCAGTGGCACGGGTTGCTGGATGAGGTGGCGCAGACCCGCTGGTGGGCATTGGGCCTGGGGGCCGTGGCCCTGCTGGTCTGCGTGTTTGCCTGGTTCAGCCTGAGCCGCGGCATCGTCCAGCCTCTCAGGCAGGCCATTCTGATTGCCGAGACCGTGGCCTCCGGTGATCTGAGCCAGGAGTTCTCTTCCGACACCCAGGGCGACTTCGGCCGCCTGCTGACGGCGCTTGGCACCATGGAAGACACGCTGACCGAGCTGGTGGGGCGCATCAAGCAGTCCACCGACGCCATCGGCGTCTCGGCCGGGGAGATCGATGCCGGCAATGCCAATCTTTCCAGCCGTACCGAAGCCCAGGTCAGCGCCCTGGCCGAAACGGCCGCCAGCATGGAACAGTTCACGGCCACGGTGCGCCAGAACGCGGACCGGGCGCGCTCGGCCAGCGGACTGGCGGTGGCGGCTTCGGCCACGGCCGAGCGCGGCGGCGCGGTGGTCGGCCAGGTGGTGAGCACCATGGAAGCCATCAGTGGCAGTTCGCGCAAGATCGTGGACATCATCCAGGTGATCGAGGGCATTGCCTTCCAGACGAATATCCTGGCGCTCAATGCCGCGGTGGAAGCTGCCCGCGCGGGCGAGCAGGGGCGCGGCTTTGCGGTGGTGGCCAGCGAGGTGCGTTCGCTGGCGCAGCGCAGTGCCGAGGCGGCCAAGCAGATCAAGGAGCTGATCACCGTCAGCGTAGCGCAGGTGGAAAGCGGTGCCGGTCTCGTGGGCCAGGCTGGCGTGACAATGAAGGACATCGTGCAGTCCGTGGGCCAGGTCACGGGCCTGCTCGGCGAAATCTCCCATGCCCTGCAGGAACAGAGCGAAGGCATCGACCATGTGAACACGGCCGTGGCGCACATGGACAGCACCAACCAGGAAAACGCCGTGCTGGTGCAGCAAGCCACGCAGGCGGCGGCGGCGCTCAATGCCCGTACCCGGGACCTGCAGGAGGCCGTGGGGGCGTTCAAGCTGGACGAGGAAGACGCGCCGGCAATGCCTGCCCTTGCGGTTCCTGCGCTGGCGCCTGCCGCGCTGCGGCGCGATGGCGGCAAGCCCGCAGCCAGGTCCGTGGCCAAGCAACTGGCGCATGAATCGGCCTGATGGCGAATCGAAGCTAAAACCGACTCTCACGCTTGCTGCATGAGCGCAGCAAGCTATCAAAAAAAGGAGCGAAAGCCCCTTTTTTTGATTGACGGCCAGCCGGGCTCGCCGCCGGCCTGGCAGATCGATCTCAATCGGCCTGCAGGCCTATGCTGTCCAGGCTGCCGCGGCCCTGGCGCACGACGGTGGGTGGATTGTTGAGTGCCATGGGCACCAGATCGAGCACGGTCGTCGGCTCCTGCGGGCAGGCGCCGGCATCGACCACGGCATCGAGTTCATGGGGAAAGCGCTCCAGGATGGCATCGGCATCGTTGAGCGGCTCGGTCTCTCCGGGCGCAATCAATGTGGTGGCCAGCAGCGGTTCGCCCAGTTCCTCCAGCAGCAGCTGCAGGCCCTTGCGGTCCGGCACGCGCAGGCCTATGGTCTTGCGCGAAGGGTGGCTCAGGCGCTTGGGAACCTCCTTGGAGGCTTCCAGGATGAAGGTGTAGGGCCCGGGCGTGGCCAGCTTGAGCAGGCGGTACTGCCGGTTGTCCACGCGCGCATAGTTGGCAAGCTCGGACAGGTCGCGGCACAGCAGCGTCAGATGGTGCTTGTCGTTGATCTGGCGGATGCGGCGGATGCGGTCCACGGCATTCTTGTCGTCCAGGTGGCAGACCAGTGCGTAGCTGGAGTCCGTGGGCACCGCCATGATGGCGCCCTTGCGCAGCATCTCGGCCGCCTGCTTGATGATGCGGGGCTGCGGGTTCTCTGGATAGACTTCAAAGCGGATGGTCATGGAGCGGGATCCTGTAGGCCGGTGCCAATATGAAAAGAATAGCGGATGGCGGGCCGGTCAGGCCCTCTGGATGCGCTCCTGAAGCAGCTCCCATACCGGCGTGAGCCTGGCGGGCAATGGCGGCAGGTCGCCGAGATCGGTATGCGATTCCTCGGGGCTGTGGAAATCGCTGCCGCGCGATGCGGCCAGGCCGAATTCCTGCGCCATGTCGGCGTAGATGGCGTATTCATGCGGATGGTGGCTGCCCGTGACGACTTCCACGCCCTGGCCGCCATGCTGCTTGAATTCCGAAAACAGCGCGTATTCCTCGTTGGCCGTCAGGCCATAGCGGGCCGGATGGGCAATCACGGCCATGCCGCCGGCATCCGTGATCCAGTGCACGGCGTCGCGCAGGCTGGCCCAGACATGGGGCACGTAGCCGGGATGGCCTTCGGTCAGGAAGCGACGGAACACCTCATAGGTATCGCTGCAGATGCCGCTTTCCACCAGGTAGCGCGCAAAGTGGGTGCGCGAGATCAGCTCCGGGTTTCCCGCATGGCGCAGCGCGCCCTCGTAGCTGCCCGCGATGCCGGCGAGTTCCAGCTGGCGCGCCATTTCCTTGGCGCGCGGGCCGCGGCCGTTGCGCGTCTCATACAGACCCTGGCTCAGCTGGGCATCGTCGGCATCGAAGCCCAGGCCCACGATGTGCACGGTGTGGCCGGCAAAGCTCACCGAGATTTCTGTGCCGGTCAGATAGTCCAGGCCGCAGGCATGGGCGGCTTGCGCAGCGCGGTGCTGGCCGCCGACCTCGTCATGGTCGGTCAGAGCCCACAGCTGCACGCCCCGGTCCGCGGCGCGCCGGGCCAGCTGCTCGGGCGTGAGGGTGCCGTCGGATACCACGGAGTGGCAGTGCAGGTCGGCATTCAGATAGGTATTTGGCACCAGCCCATTGTAGGTTCCCCCTCCGTGAGGCTGGGTGAGCGGCCATCATGGATTTCCTGCTCCTGGCAGGCAGCTGGCGATGCGGGCAGCGCATCAGTGTTTTGCCGGGCGGCAGAGCTTCATCATTTTGTAACAATATTTAATATTCAGATGCTTATGACGAAGAGTGGCTAGGCGTACTGCAGGGCGGACGCAGCCTTCCGGGTCCGGGTCTCTGGCCGTTGTCTGTTGGTCGGTTTTTTGTGGATTGGTTGTTTCATGAAGTCACTTCATCTCACTGTTGCACGCAAGCTCTGGCTGCTGGTGATCGGTCTTTTGCTGAGCATGGCGGCCGTCGTCGTCGGCAGTCTTTTCTACCTGCATGAGGTCAACAGCCGCATCCTGGAAGACATCGACCGCGCCCAGACCAGTTCCGCGCTGGCACGCGAATGGCGCGATCTCACGGACACCAGCGTGGACCGCTCCATCGTCGCCGCCATGTCCAGCGAGGAGCATCTGGTGGAACGCCAGCGCGATCTCATGAACAAGGGCATTGCACGCATCACCGCGCTGCAGAAGAAAGTCACCGAGCTGGCGGTGTCGCCCGAATCCAAGGCAGAACTGGCCAAGGTGTCCGAAAACCGCCGCAAGACCCTGGAGGTCAACAGTGCCGTGCAGGAGGCACGCAAGTCCGGCGATTTCGCTGCTGCACGCGACCTGGTGGACAAGATGGCGCCCATCGCCAAGGCCTACAGCGATTCCCAGCAGGCCTATGTCGAGCTGCAGGAACGCCTCAAGCAGCAGGCCGAGCAGGCCGGCGAGAGCCTGCGCGGCCGTGCCTACTGGATCATCGGCGTGGCCTGCGGCCTCATCGTGCTGCTGGGGCTGACGGCTGGCGTGCTGATGATGCGCTCCATCACCCATCCGCTCAACGAAGCCGTGGCGCTGGCCGACAAGATTGCCGAAGGTGACCTGACGGCCGCGGTGCGCAATGATCGCCATGATGAACTCGGCCTGCTGCTGCGTGCACTCAATGCCATGACCGAGCGCCTGCGCACCGTGGTGGGCGAGGTGCGCCAGGGCGTGGAGTCGGTCTCCACTGCTTCGGGCGAGATCGCCACGGGCAACCAGGACCTGTCGGCCCGTACCGAGCAGACTGCGGCCAACCTGGAGGAAACTGCGGCCAGCATGGAACAACTGACCGCCACGGTCACCCAGTCGGCCGACACGGCCCGCCAGGCCAACCAGCTGGCCGCCACCGCGGCCCAGGCGGCGGAGCAGGGCGGCCATGTGGTGCAGCAGGTGGTGCACAGCATGCAGCAGATCACGGACAGCAGCCGCAAGATCGCCGACATCATCGGCGTGATCGACGGCATTGCCTTCCAGACCAATATCCTGGCATTGAATGCAGCCGTCGAAGCGGCCCGCGCCGGCGAGCAGGGCCGCGGCTTTGCCGTGGTGGCCGGCGAAGTGCGGGCCCTGGCCGGACGCAGCGCCGAGGCGGCCAAGGAAATCAAGCTGCTGATCACCACCAGCGTGGACAACGTGCAATCGGGCTCGCAGCAGGTCGAGCAGGCGGGCCGAAGCATGGACGAAATCGTCTCCAGCGTGCGCCGCGTCAGCGACCTGATCGGCGAAATCACGGCTTCGTCCTCCGAACAGCGCGACGGCATCAATCAGGTCAATCAGGCCGTGAGCAATCTGGACCAGATGACGCAGCAGAACGCCGCCCTGGTCGAAGAGTCGAGTGCAGCGGCCATGGCGCTGCAGGAGCAGGCCAGCCGCCTGTCGCAAGTGGTGTCGGTGTTCAGGACAGGCCAGCAGGTGCAGAGCGTGGCGAAGCAGGCTGCACCCCGTGCAGCTGCTGCATCAGCCCCCAAGCCCTCTGCGGCAGTGCAGCGCCCTCACACCAAGGCGCCCGCCAAGCTCAAGTCTGCAGTCGCAGGCCAGGCTCCGGCGAACGTGCCGGCCACCATTGCCAGCAAGGGCAAGCCTGTCGGCATGACTGCAGGAGCTGCAGACGACGAGTGGGAGACCTTCTGAAAACAGCCAGGGCCGTCAGGAGGTTCCGGCGAGCATGGGCATGATCATGTGCACGATCCGGATGATGGCGGGCCCCAGTACCACCATCACGATGGCCGGAAAAATGCAGGTCACCAGCGGAAACAGCATCTTGGTGGGAATCTTGGCCGCGAGTTCCTCGGCGCGCATCTGCCGCTTGTGGCGCAGATCGTCGGAGAACACACGCAGCGAATCGCCGATGCTGGTGCCGAAGCGATCCGCCTGCGTGAGCATGGCGGTGAAAGTGTGAATTTCATCCACGCCGGTGCGTGCGGCCAGGTTGCGCAGGGCTTTCTCTCGCGTGCTGCCGGCGCGCATTTCCAGATTGGTCCAGTGCAGCTCTTCGGCCAGGGCTTCGCTCTTGATGCGGATTTCCTCGGTCACCTTGCCCAGGGCCGCATCCAGGCCCAGGCCGGCCTCCACGCAGACCAGCATGAGGTCTGCCGCATCGGGAAAGTTCTCGAAGATTTCGCGCTTGCGGTGCCTGGCCAGCCAGCGCAGTACCAGATTAGGTAGATAGCAGGCGATCAGAGATGCCACCACGGTAAATAGCAGAAGCTGGGATGTCTCTGTCGTACCGGAAGCGAGGAGGACCGAATACACAGTCAATGCAACAGCCAGCGGCAGCAGCGTCTTGATACCAAAGTAAATCATTGAAGCGTGCTCATTGCGTATGCCCGCATTCAAAAAGCGCAGGCGCAGTGGCGAGGCATCGATGCCTTCGGTGGGCGACGACAGCTGGGCAAACGGGCCCACCAGCTTGACGGCGGTCTCGGTCCAGTGGCTTTCCCTGGCTGCCGGCGCCAAGGCCTGCAGGCGCTGTTCCGTGGCTGTCGGCACCCACCAGAAGAAGAGCGCGCCGGCGGTCAGCATGAGGGCGGTAAAGGTCAGCACGGCAATGATCAGCATGGCGCACTCCTTGTGTTCAATTCGGTTTCATACCCGGATGCGGGCAATGCGGCGCAGCAGCAGCAGCCCCACCACCATCATCGCCGCCAGCCATTTGAGGATGGTGATGCCCATGGGGTCGGTCCACAGCGGGGACATGAAATCCGGGTTCAGCAGATTGAGCAAGGCGCCCAGGCCAAACGGCATGAGGCCCAGAATCCAGGCCGACATGCGGCCGTCGGCCGAGAGCACGCGCACCTTGGCGTGGAGCTTGAGGCGCTCGCGGATCAAATGGCTCAGATTGCCCAGCATTTCCGTGAGGTTGCCGCCCGATTCGCGCTGTATGAGCACGGCCACGATGAAATAGCGCAGATCGGTGATGGGCACGCGCTCGCCCAGATTGCCCAGGGCCTGCTGCAGCGAGGTGCCATAGTTGATTTCGTCATGCACCAGGCGGAACTCGCCGGCAATGGGCTCGGCCAGCTCGTCGCCTGCCATCTGCAGGCCCGCTGAAAACGCATGGCCGGCGCGCAGCGCCCTGGCCAGCAGATCCAGCGCCTCGGGAAGCTGGCGCTCCATCAGGCTAAGGCGTTGGTGGCGCTTGCGCTGCACGTAGAGCAGCGGCAGGGCGCCAAGCACAGCGCCGGCCAGCAGCCCCAGGGCCAGGGACTGGCGCAGCATGGTGGCGGCCAGCAAACCAGCGGCACATAGCAGCAGACAGCCCAGCAGCAGCCCCGAGACCGTCCACTCCAGGCCCGACTGCAGGATGAAACGATCCAGCTGGTGGGCACGGGGCATGCGCTGCAGCGTGCGCTGCAACCCGGGCATGTCGCTTAGCACGCGGTCCTTGACCAGCTTGGTAGCGGCACTGTCATCATGTGCGGCGGACAGCGCACGCAGCCGGCGCTCCAGCCGTTTGGCTTCAGGGCTTTTGTACTGCTTCCACAGCGCATGGGCGGCTTGCAGCAGCAGCAGCACTGCCGCAAATACCAGTGCGACGATCACAAGCACCGGGTAGGAGGAAAAAAAGGACGGCATGGCGGCCTCCGTTTTCACTGGTAGCGTTTTCCGGGGTCGAATACCGTATCCGGCAATGCCAGGCCAAAGCCCTTGAGCCGGTCGGCAAACTTGGGCCGCACGCCCGTGGCATGGAAGTAGCCCTGCACTTCGCCATTCGCGCCCACTCCGGTCTGGGTGAAGGCAAAGATTTCCTGCATGGTGATGACCTCGCCCTCCATGCCCGTGATTTCCTGGATGCTGGTGATCTTGCGCTTGCCGTCCGTCATGCGCAGCACCTGGATGACGACCGTGATGGCCGAGGCGATCTGCTGGCGCGCGGCCTGGTGGGGCAGGTTCATGCCGGCCATGCCCACCATGTTCTCCAGCCGTGCCAGCGAATCGCGCGGCGTGTTGGCATGGATGGTGGTCAGCGAGCCCTCGTGGCCGGTGTTCATGGCCTGCAGCATGTCCACGGCCTCGGCGCCGCGCACCTCGCCGATGATGATGCGGTCCGGCCGCATGCGCAGGGCATTGCGCACCAGCGCGCGCTGCGTGATCTCGCCGCGACCCTCGATATTGGGCGGACGCGTTTCCATGCGCACCACATGGGGCTGCTGCAGCTGCAGCTCGGCGGCATCCTCGATGGTGACCAGGCGCTCGGCCTCGGGGATATAGCCCGAGAGAATGTTGAGCAGCGTGGTCTTGCCGGCGCCCGTGCCGCCCGAGATGATCATGTTCACCTTGGCCTTGGCCAGCGCTTCCAGCACGCTGGCCATGGCGGGCGTCAGGCTCTTGAGGTCGTTGACCAGGTTTTCCATGCGCAGCGGCGTGCGGGCAAAGCGCCGGATCGACATCATGGGGCCGTCCAGCGCCACGGGCGGAATCACGGCATTCACGCGCGAGCCATCGGGCAGGCGGGCGTCGACCATGGGGCTGGACTCATCGATGCGCCGGCCTATGCGGGAGACAATCTTGTCGATGATGCGCAGCAGATGCTTTTCGTCGGTGAAGACCACCTGCGTCGGTTCCAGCCGGCCGTGGCGCTCCACATAGATGCTGTCATAGCGGTTGACCAGGATGTCGGAGACGGAGGGGTCGGCCATCAGCAGCTCCAGCGGGCCGAAGCCCAGCATTTCATGCTGGATATCGCGGATCAGCATGCGCTTTTCCAGGTCGTTGACCGCGGCCGAGTCCTCGGCCAGCAACCGCTCGGTCATGGCGGCGATTTCCTGCTGCAGCGCCTGGGCGGATGCAGACTCCAGGGCCGCCAGGTCAAAGCGCTCCAGCAGCTTGGTGTGGATGCGGCTCTTGAGCGCCAGGTAGGAGGCAGCGCGGCCGGCCAGCGATGCCGACAGGGATGGCGGTGCGGCGGCCGGCGTGGATTCCGCCGCAGCAGCCACAGGCATATCGCCTGGCTCGGGCACCGCATGCAATGCAGGCTGGGGTACGCGGCTGGCCGGTGTAGTGAGCAGGTCTCGCAATGACATGATCGACTCCTCCTCTATGGGCTGGCTCAGGCCCGGCGAAAGAGCCGGTGCAGAAAGCCGCCGCTGTCTTCCTGGGCTGCAGGGGCCAGAGCTTCGGCCCAGGCCGCCAGCTCGCGCACCACGGCGCTGTTGCGTGAAGATTCGGCCAGGGGCACGCCGGCATTGATGGCGGCCTGCACTTCCTGCGGCGCATCGGGCACGGCGCGCCATTGCTGCTGGTCCAGGCCCAGCGTCTTGCGCACTTCGGCCAGGCCGATTTCATGGCGCCGGTCCACGCGGTTGAGCACCGGCTGCAGCTTGCTTTCGGGGTAGCCCAGGTCATGGAACATGCGCAGCAGCTTTTGCGCATTGCGCACGGCCGGCACATTGGGCAGCAGCACCGGCACAATGCTCTGGGCCCTGTCCAGCATGCGCAGGGCCAGCGGGTCGAGCACGCGGCCCAGGTCCAGCAGCACAAAGTCGTAATGCGCTGCAGCCAGCTGCACGATGGCGTTCACATGCTCGGGCTCCACGTCCATGGCATGGATCACATCTTCCGGGGCCGCCAGCATGTGCAGCCGGGGCGTGACCTTGACCGTGCTGGCGACCAGAAACGAAGCGTCCAGGCGATGGATGTCGCGCGCCACATCGGCCAGGGTCGATGCCGGATTGCCTTCCTGCAGATAGGCCAGTGCATCGCCAAACTGCAGGTTCAGGTCCACCAGCAGCACCGAATGGTGGCGCGCCAGCATCCACGCCAGATTGGTGGCCAGAAAAGTGGCGCCGCTACCGCCCTTGCAGGGCAGAAAGGCCATGATCCGTCCCTGCATGCGTTCCTGCATCCTGTCCGGCAGCTTGGCGGCAATGCGATGCACGGCATCCATGAGGGCCTGTGTCGACGGCGGCGAAGGCAGCACTTCCCGCACGCCGGCGCGCATGGACTGCAGCAGGAACTCGGGCGTCTGCAGCGCGCACAGCAGCAGCACCGCCATATGCGGGTAGCGGTTGGTCACGGATTCCACGGGTGCCAGGTCGGCCGGATCGCAGCACATGCCGTCCACGATCATCAAATCGGGCCGCTCCTGCTCGGCAATGGCGGGCATGCGTGTCTTGCCGCCCTCGAAGGTCTGCACCTGGTGCGAGCGCTGCAGCACCTGGACCATCTCGTGCAGGTGCGCGGTGTTGGGGGAGATGATGGCGATTTTCATGGGCTACTCCATCGCTCAAGGAACAGAACATACAGAGCTGCTGCCTGGATCCGTACCCATGGCTTCGCGTGGCAAATAGGTCGAAAAGCCCGGCATAGGAAAAGCTGCCGGCAAGCTGAAACCGATCGGCGAGATCCACTGATAGTTCAGGTTCTGGATACGCACATTGACTGCGCCGCAGTTGGTAGCTGTGCAGGCATTGTTTTGATTGCCTGCGGCGTCGTACCAATCCACTACTACGTTGTCCCTAGTGAGTTGAGGCAGAAATTTCCTCATCCGGTCCAGCACTTTGTCTGAGCCCTGGGAGCACACCACGGCGGTACGTGCGCCCCAGCGTGTAGCTTCATTGGCTGCATTCCAAGTCCACAGCATGCGGGCAAAGTCCATCACACCGAGGAAGAAGGTGAGAAAAATCATCAGCACCAGGGAAAATTCGATCATCGTGGCGCCTCGTTCTTGAGAGTGAGCAGCTGCGTTTGTCATAGCGGTGCCCTCATCGTGGCGCTGATATCCGCAAAGTTCACCGTACCGAAATTCACGCCAAACGCGCTTGAGACAAGTGGTGTGAATTTGTAGCAAGGTGGTGGCGAGGTGGCGCAACCTGCAATGCGGATGGTGACTGTATTGATGACGGGAGATGAGCCCACGTTCTGCCAAGTAGGTTTGGGTACTTGGTTGATTGACAGCCCCAAGGCCAATGGATTTCCCGTGTCAGCGACATTTCCAAAAACCACCAAATTTTTTGCCTTGGTGATCAGTCCTTGAGGATCATTGGTCGCGATATTTGGGTCTTGTATTGAAAGATACCGCGAAGCATCGCGTACAGCCTTTGTGAGCGTGTTGTATTGGTAGAGTGCGCGTCCGAACTCGGTGGTGATAAAGGTCAGTATCAGCAGCAGTGGCAGAATCAGCGCGAATTCGGTCAGTGCCACTCCGCGCTGATATAGAGAGTAAGTAGGCTTCATGGCTGATACTCCCAGAGGTTATTGGACCAACGTTGGAACTAACGGGCCTGTCCCGCCTCCGGGAAGACCGTTGGTGGTGCACTTGCTCTGGGGGCTGGAGGCATTGGCGATGTACTCCAGATATACCGTGGTCTTATTGCTGTCTATGGGATGCAGCATCAACACGCAAGCCCAGCCATCAATTTTTCCACCTACCACGAATGGAGCCATCACCAATCGGCGGTTGCCGCCCCAGGTTGCCAGGGCATTGGCTCCTGCGGCATGAGTAGCCATTTGCGCGTCTTTATAGCCACCTTTGATATTCAAGCCTGTGATGGTGTCACCGGTATTAATGCTATCGGCGAGGTCGCCGTAGGATCTATGGTCGGCGCGTTTGGCCAGAAAATCCTGCAGAGCATTAGATTGACTGGGCCAATTTTTTTTGGTGTAGGAATATCCTGTCAGATCGGGCAACGCCGTATTGACCTGGGGGTTACCATTGCCGTTTTTGTATAGGCCAAATCGAGAGTTCCAAGCAATACTGGCAGAAAACTTGGTGCCGGGTGTGCCGACTGGAGCGCCGATGCTCAAGTTGCAGTGGCCGTTACCCAGGAGTTCGTTGGTTGTGGTGTTCCCACTATTGCTGCCGTCGAGATTGGCCCAGCCGAAATATCCAGGCGAGGCTGTGCTGGACTTGCTTTCGTCGTAGACAGTGGGTATCCATTCCCCGATAGCAAAACCATAGTTTGGTGGCTTGCCTCCAGTCTTGGGATTGATCTGCACCGGTATGGCACAGGTGGTTTGCGCCGGTGCACGCGTAGCCACGGCTACTGCGGCGACCGACTGGCTGTTGCCGTAGGTACTATTGCCACTAAAGGCTCCCAGCGCCTGCAGCAGCCAGGGCATGATTCCCGTTTGCGTGTGCTGGCACTTGGCGTATTTGGCGGTCGCGTAGGGGAAGTTGGCGCTGTAGGTGCCGTTGAGTGCATCGCTGAAACTGATATCCGAAGCGGTAATGCCGGCGCTGGAGCTCTGAAATTGAACACGATTGAGATTGCCCGAAGCGCGGCCTGCGCTGACGGCTCGAGTAAGGGCGTCGCTAGCGGTATCAAGTTCCTGGGCCGCTGCCAGCGCACAGCTGTCCATGGCGGTCTGCAGTTCAGTCTTTATTACGAACAAGCGACCGAAGTCGATAGCAATACCCATGAAACCCAGCAGAAACAGCAGGGCCAGTGCGACGGTAATGATGACGGCACCATGCTGCCGCCGCAGCGCGGTGGCAGAACCGCGCTGCGGCCGAACTGTGGGCCAGGAATGCGGGTGGGTTTTCATGATGCAATTCAGATTGAATAAGTCGAATCCCCTGAGAAAGCCGATACAGCGGCATCGCTGCATGGGCTTTCGTTGTGAGGCGAACCAATTAAGAACAACCAGTAGCAGCGGCAGTCAAGCAGGCCTTGACCTTATCTAGCCAACTGGTAAATGCACCGCCGTTATCGACGAGAGCTGTCTTGATTGCAATGATCAAAACCAGAGAGACGACAGCGACAATCAATGCGTATTCGATGATCTGCGCACCTTCTTCATCGCGGACAAAGGATTGCAGGGAATTGCCAAATTGCTGAGCGACCTTGTTCATGGTGACACCTCAAGTGAGAAGGTGGATGACGTTAAGGCGATGCTTCGGCAAAAGCCTTGCATCTGCTTGTTGATGGCAGAGACCTTTGCCGTTGCGAAAGCCTGCAATGCTTATGTGCAGGTACCGGTGCCACCAGTCACGCCCAAACAGGCTTTCACCTTTTCTAGCCATTGGGTAAATGCACCGCCGCTGCCCGTTAGAGCTGTCTTGATTGCAACGATTAGAACCAGAGAAACGACTGCAACGATCAATGCGTATTCGATGATCTGTGCGCCTTCCTCATCGTGGACAAAAGTCTGCAGGGAATTGCCAAACTTCTGAGCGATCTTGTTCATAGTGACACCTCGAAAGTGAGTGATGGATCGGAAACATGTACATGCTTGGATGCCGGTTTGCAGGGCCGGCAGTGGCTGGCGTGCAAGGCCGCTATGCGATCTGCTCTCCTTTCGATGCCAATGGTTGAAATCGGTTGAGTTGTAGCTGAAAGGCTTTTGAATCAATAGGAGGACCCGCCGCCCCCGCCGCCGCTTGAGTTGCTGCTCAGCGAGCCGCCGATATTGATGACATTGACCGCTGGCGGCGGGGTCTTGAAGCTGCGTTCATAGCGCTCCATGGATGCCTCGGTGGCGCGGCCGTCCATGCCGGTGGGCGCATCCACGCCCTTGCCCACGGCCTTGCCGGCATCGGGGTTGATGGTCATCTGCAGGCGGGCGGTGCGCACGGCTTCGCCGAAATGGGTGTCGTAGTTGGGGGTGGTGCTGCCGCAGCCGGCCAGCAATACGGAACAGGCGGCGCTGCCGACAAGGGCAAGCAAGGGGATGCGCGTGGTCATGGCGGGCCTCCGGTTCATGCGGGCGAATACAGTTTCTGGTCCAGCCGTACCGGTGGCTGAGGCGCAGCGGCTGGCGGCAGGGGCATGGGCTCGGTGGTCGGTGCAGCCGAGACCGGTGCGGGCATCGCGGCTGGCGGCGGCGGTGCCACCATGGGTGCCGGTGCAGGGGATGCCACAGGCTCGGGCTGCATGGGAGCGGCCTGCGGGACCGGCTGTGCGGCTGGCGCCTGGGCCGGTGCGCCGCTTTCGAGGGCGCCGTTCAAGTAGCGCTCGGCGCGCGAGGGCGGTACATGGTTGTCGGTCGGTACGCGCGGGGCCTCGGCCAGGGCCTGGACCAGGCGCGGGGTGATGACGAACATCAGCTCGGTTTGGTCGGTCTGGAACTCGGTGCTGCGTGCCAGCGCGCCGAGCACGGGGATCTCGCCCAGCCCCGGGAAGCGCTTGACGGCTTCGGTGATGTTGTTCTTGATCAGGCCGGCAATCACCAGGCTTTGCCCGTCATTGAGCTGCACCGTGGTGTCGGCCCGCCGCACGGTGAGCGACGGGATGACGGAGGTGACGCCGTTGATCGATGTGAAGGGCGAGCCGGTCTGCGACAGGTCCGATACCTCGGAGACCAGCTTGAGATTGACACGCGAGTTGCCCAGCACGGTCGGCGTGAACTTGACGCCGATGCCAAACTCCTTTTCCTCCAGCGTCATCACCGGCACGCCGTTGCTGTTGCTCTGGGCCACGGGGATGAAGATCTTGCCCCCCGAGAGAAAGCTGGCCTGCTGGCCGCTGATGGCCATGATGTTGGGCTCGGCCAGGATGCGCACCAGGCCGTCGTCCTTCTGGCCGTCGATGCTCAACGACGCCTTGCCTATGCGCAGGGCGCTGAGCACCCCGCCGCCCCCGCTCAGGAAGTTGGAAATGATGGAGTAGGTGTTCGAGCCGTTGACGGCCTGCTTGGCGAAGCTGGAACCGAGCTTGTCCAGCAGGGTCTTGCTTACTTCGGCGATCTTGACTTCCAGCATCACCTGATGGGGCGATGTGGTGCGCATCAGGTTGACGATCTTCTTGCTGTCGCTGTAGGCCGAGGCCAGCGTCATCACGTCGTCGAGCCGCAGCGGGTTGCTGATCTCGCCGCTGAGGACCAGGGCGTTGTCGGCGCCCTGCACGCGGATGCCGCGCTCCTCGGGCATGAGTTCGGAGAGCTTGGCTTGCAGCGGACCGGGGTCCATGGTGACGACCACATCCTTGATGAAGCAGGTGCCCTGGGCGTTCTGCAGGATGACGTTCATGGCGCCGGCCTTGCGGCCGCGAAAGAACAGGTCCCGAGGGCTGAGCAGCTGCACTTCGATATCGGCGATGCCGTTTTGTGCCTGCATCTGCATCTGGCCGCCCGGTGCGGGCATGGCGGCCGGCGTGTTGCCGGGCGTCTGTCCGCTGACCAGGATGCGCGCCATCGGAGAGGCGAGCGGAATGACGACGGACTTGCCCAGCGTGACCGTGGCAGGCTCTTCCGTGCGGATGGCGGTGCAGTTGCGGGCCGGCATGGTGGTGCGGGCTGCGGGAGCTGCGGCAACGGGAGCCGCCATGGCCATGGCCTGGACGGGGGCGCCCGCGGGCTGGGCGTCGGCGGCCAGCACCGGGGCGGCACTGGCGAGCAGCATGCTAGCTGCCGTGTACAGATGGTGGTATTGCACGGCCGGCCTCTCTAGGTTGTGAATGAGTGGTTGCCTGTCCGGGAATCAGAAGCAGTTGAGCGTGCGGCTGCCGCCCTGTATCACTTCGACGCAGGTGGATGACGGCGCCTGCTGTGCAACGGGCCGTGCGCGCTGCACCGGCCTGGCGGGTGCGGCGACCTTGGCCGGTGCAGGTGCGGGAGCCGGCTCGGCCGTGCCGAACAGCTGGTTCTTGGTGATGCCGGCCGTGGTGATGGGTTCCTTGTCGATCTGGTTGCGCAGCACCAGCGAAAGGTTGCCCACGCTGCGCGCCAGGTCCAGCTTCTCAGCATCCTCGGGACTGAGCTCCAGCGTGACGGCGCTGACCACCTTGGGCTTGGTTTCGTCGCGGCTGGCCTCCTGCGCCACGGCCAGCACCAGCACGTTCTCGAGCACGGTCTTGCTGATCTGGCGCGACTCTTCCGTCTTGCCGTTCTGCTCCTGCTGGGCATTGACGACCACGTCCACATAGTTGCCAGGCAGGGCAAAGCCCGCGACACCGACCACATCGTTGACGCGCACCGTCATGGCACGCTTGCCGGGCGCAATCACGGCGGCCAGCCCGCCCTTGGTGCCCTCGGGCGCCAGCTTGCCTTCGAGCACGGCTTCGCCGCGCAGCACGCCGACCTTGACGACGCGGTCCTGCAACTGCTGCATGTCGTTGAAGGCGCCTGCAGGAATCGAGCCGCGGGGCCAGTCCACCGTGCTCAGCATGGTAGGGACGATCTTGCTGCCCAGCGGGATGTCGGTGGCTGCGACGACGACCTTGCCGGCGTCTATGCTGCCGCGCTGGGCAACCCAGTTCGCCGCGTAGACCGCAGCCGCCAGGCTGGCGAGCGCCGCCAGGACGAACAGACCCAGAGCCTTGAGGTTTTTCATGGGACCTCCCGCTATGACGTGGTGTTTGCCGTTGTGTTGGCCGCGTGGTGTGGGCCGTGGTTCGGCCTATACCCAGGTGAACTGGCGGGCCACCAGGAACGCTGTGGTTCCCAGGGCGATGCTGACGCCGTAGGGCAGGCTGCCCACCGATTGCGCCGAGCTTGCGCGGGCATCGGGCCGGATGCCTGCAGCAACGGTGACGAACAGAAGCTCCGTGGTCTGCAGCGTGTTGCGCAGCAGCTTGCCGGCCACGCGGTGCCACAGCGCATAAGCCATGGCCGCCATGCCGCCCGTGATGAAGACGAAGATCACGGCCTGCCAGGTGCCGTCGGGGCCGAGAAAGGCGCCGGCCATGGCCATCAGCTTGACATCGCCGGCGCCCATGGCGCGCAGCAGATACAGGGGCAGCATGAGGCCCAGGCCCAGGCCCAGCCCGCCCAGGGCCCACAGCGGGCCGCTGCCGTGGTGTTGGGGCGCGGCCAGGCTGTACAGCAGCGCGAGGGCCGTGCCGCCGAAAGTCAGGAGATTGGGAATGCGGCGCGTGCGCAGATCGCAGATGGCGGCTGCCAGCAGGAGCAGCAGCAAGGTGAGCGAACGCAAATCCGTCAAAAGCATGCCCACCAGCTCGGCTGCGGCTCGGAATTCGGTGAAGTCCACGGCACACCCCTCTTTCGGTAGAGTCCTGGGAACCGTGTTCCGCGTCACCTGCTGGCGCTTTGCCTCAGATGGAGTGCCGGCCCCTAGGCCCTGCTGCTCTCATCTGTGCCGATTCACGATTCGGAGAACATGCAACAAATTAAGAATTTCTATCGAAATCTGTAATTCGTTTGATCGAATATTAGGAGTGTTAAAAATTCTTATCAAGCTTTTTTTGTCGTTAGTTAAAAATTATTTTGAGTGCCCAAAAAAATGCACCGCAACGGCGCAAAAAAGGCACCGAAGAGGTGCCTTGCGGGGCTTATTCCGAGCGGCTGGCGGCTTCCACCAGGAATTGCACCTTGCGCTCTCCACGCCATTCATTAATGTCTAGGCGATAGGCCAGCGTCATGCGGCTGGGCAGCGGATCGGTGTGGTTGAACCAGATGCCGTCCACCTTGGCGCCGTGGTGCAGCAGCTCCAGCTTGAGGTGCTTTTCGCCAACCAGGCGCTGCGACATGACTTCCATCTCCTCGCTGAAAGTCGGGGCTGCAAAGCCCTGGCCCCAGACGGCCAGCTGCAGCTGGTCCACGAGTTCCGTATCCAGCCATTGGGGCGACAGCGGCCCGTCGGTCTCGATGCGGCGCGTCAGCGTGGCGGCGTCCAGCCATTCCTGAGCCACCTGGGCCAGCGCCTGCTCGAATTCGTCAAAGCGCGCCTCCTCGATGGTGCAGCCGGCGGCCATGGCATGGCCGCCAAAGCGCAGCAGCAGGCCGGGATGGCGCTTGGAAACCAGGTCCAGCGCGTCGCGCAGATGAAAGCCGGGAATCGAGCGGCCCGAGCCCTTGAGCTCATGCTCGTGGCCCGGGGCACCGCTGGCCGCGAACACGAAGGTGGGCCGGTGCAGCTTGTCCTTGATGCGCGATGCCACGATGCCGACCACGCCTTCGTGGAAGTCGGGATCGAACACGCTGATGGCCGGCGGGGGCGTCATGCCGTCCTCGCACAGGCCTTCGGCCATGAGCAGCGCATGCTCGCGCATGCCGACCTCGATTTCGCGGCGCTCGCGGTTGATGGAGTCCAGCATGCGGGCCAGGTTGTCGGCGCGGACCGGGTCTTCGGTGACCAGGCATTCGATGCCGATGGTCATGTCGGCCAGGCGGCCGGCCGCATTGATGCGCGGGCCCAGCGCAAAGCCGAAGTCGAAGGTGGTGGCCGCATCGAAGCGGCGGCCCGCCGCATCGAACAGGGCGCGGATGCCGGGCTGCATCTGGCCCTTGCGGATCTGCTTGAGGCCCAGGGCCACGAGGCGGCGGTTGTTGGCATCGAGCTTGACCACGTCGGCCACGGTGCCCAGGGCCACCAGCGGCAGCAGGGTCTCCAGCCGCGGCTGGGTGTTGCGGTCGAAGCGGCCGCGCGCGCGCAGCTCGGTGCGCAGGGCCAGCAGCACGTAGAACATCACGCCCACGCCGGCCATGGACTTGCTCTCGAAGGTGCAGCCGGGCTGGTTGGGGTTGACGATGGCATCGGCCAGCGGCAGGTGCGATCCGGGCAAGTGATGATCCGTCACCACCACGGACAGGCCCAGTTCCTTGGCCACGGCCACGCCTTCGACGCTGGCAATGCCGTTGTCCACGGTGATCAGCATGTCGGCGCCGGTTTCCTTGACGCGGCGCGAGATCGGGGCCGTGAGGCCGTAGCCGTCCACCACGCGGTCGGGCACCAGGTAGTCGACATGGGCCGCGCCCAGCAGGCGCAGGCCGCGCACGCCCACGGCACAGGCCGTGGCGCCGTCGCAGTCGTAGTCGGCCACGATGCACAGGCGCTTTTGCCGGGCGATGGCATCGGCCAGCAACTGCACGGCGGTATCGATGCCGCGCAGGCCCGACGGAGCGAGCAGCCGGGCCGGGGCTTCGTCGAGCTCGTCGGGCGAGCACACGCCGCGCGCCGCATAGAGCTGGGCCAGCAGCGGATGGATGCCGGCCTGTTGCAGGGCCGAGACGCTGTCGCTGGGAATTTGGCGGGGGATTATTTTCATAGCATGTCCCGCAGATTGGGTAAGCGCTTGGTGGCAAACATGCCTTTGATTTTGTCCATGAAGCCGCGCGGCGCGTTGACCCATTGCACGGCATGGCGCTCGCCGCTGAGCGTGAGCTTGACGGCTTCGCCGCGCTCGGCGCGTTGCTGCAGCTGGGCGATCAGGCTGCCGTCGAGCTGCTGCCATGCCTGACGCCAGGCCTGCACATTGCCTTGCAGCGCTGGCGTGCGCAAGTCATCGATGCAGGCGACTTGGCTGGCGGGCGTTGAAGCGGGCGCGGGCAGGCGGCCCGAGCCGTGTACCCAGAAGGCGTTGATGGGCTGCAGGCCCTGCGCGGCGCGGCGGTCGTTGAACACATGGGTGTAGAGCAGCATCTGCACCTCGCTTTGCAGGCGCTGGATGACGGCACCCTGAGCGGCATCGGGAAACCAGGGGCGCACGTCGCGGTTGAGCACGCGGTCCATCGAGGCCGTGGCCAGGTTCTCGAAGGCGTCGCCGCGCGCCAGCCAGAGGTCGGGCTGCAGGTATTGCAGCGCAATGCCGTCGTCGGCAAACCAGGGCGAGATCAGCGCCAGCAGCTGCTGCGATTCCTCTTCACCCAGCGGCGTGGCTGCGGGGTCGCTCTGGTGCACATGGTCGGCGCCGATGTGCCAGTGGCTGGGCGTGATGAAGGCGCAGGCCTGGGCCGCGTCCTGCCCCAGGTTGCTGGCGGCAAGGGCGGCCCAGGGAATCAGTCCCGGCGTATCGGGCAGGCCCATGGTGCGGGCCAGCACGCGTTCATGCGGCGGGGAGAAGTCGTATTCGCTGCCTTGCACCACCGTGCGGGGCGAAAGCGCCGTCAGCAGGGCTTGCAGATGGGGCAGTTGCAGATCGGCCCAGGCGTTGTCGGCGGGGCCGTCGGCGTAGGGAACAATCCATTCGGAGGCGCCTGCGGCCAGGGCTTGGGCGGCAGGAAGCAAAGGCGCGGTCAAAGACATGGCCGCTATTGTCGAGCATGCGCGTTTGGCAGGTGCAGCGCGGGGTGTCTCCTCAGATCTTTGGCCGCAGGGTGATCGCATCTCAATTTCAATGAAAACAGGCCATGCTCGGGTGCATCCTGGCGTGCCTTGCCAGCGGCAGAGGCCTTGCCGGCCGCGCCGGGGCGAGTCCCGGCCTCTGAAGTGAGACGAGTGCCAGTCATCCGCAAAAGCATGGCCTCGGAATCACTCGAAATGAGATGCAGCGGCCCTTTCTTTTGCCACATCATGCTATGGAACGAGGAGCTTCTTGCGCCTGGCACGCCTGGGTTTCCGAATGAAACACCTATGAATCCAGCCAAGGATAGGCGCAAGAAGCTCCTGTTTTGGAAGCGACCGGTCAGCGCTGCGGCATGTTTTGGGCCGTGTAGACCAGGCTGAAGCTGGCGTCGGGCGCAATGGCGGGCATCCCGGCATTCCAGCGTTCCCATTCGGCGCGCATGCGCTGCAGGCGTTCGGGTTCGCTGGCCGCGAGGTTGGCGCGCTCGCGCTCGTCGCGGGCGATGTTGAACAGATAGTCGTGCTCGTCCACGCGCAGGTATTTCCAGTCGCCGTCGCGCAGCGCGCGCTGGCCGCGGTACAGCATGCGCCAGTACAGCGGGCGCGCGAACTCGGCGCCTTCGCGCTGCAGCACGGGCAGCAGCGAGACGCCGTCCAGCGGGTACCGAGGATCGGCGGCCACGCCGGCAGCATCCAGCACCGTGGCCGACCAGTCCATGCTCATGCACTGCTGGATGCTGGTGCGGCCGGCGCCGATCACGGCCGGCCAGTGGGCGATCCAGGGCACGCGGATGCCGCCTTCGGTCAGGTCCATCTTGCCGCCCACCAGCGGCCAGTTGTCGGAGAAGCGCTCGCCGCCGTTGTCGCTGGTGAAGACGACGAGCGTGTTGTCCAGCTGGCCGTTGGCGCGCAGCGCCTCGACGATCCAGCCTATGCCTTCGTCCATGTGGTGGATCATGCGGCGGTACTGGTGGATGTTGCCGCCGGCCAGGTGGGCGATACCGGCGCCCAGTTGCTCGGCCGTGGCGCGGTCATCGCGTGTTTCCCAGGGCCAGTGCGGGGCCGTGTAGTGCAGGCTCAGGAAGAACGGGGCATCGCCTTGGCTCATGCGGTTGACGAAATCCACGCTGCGCTGCGACAGCAGGTCGGTCAGATAGCCTTCGTCGTGGTGCTCTTCTTCGCCGATCCACAGGTCATGCTGGCCCGAGCTGCTCAGATGGGTGAAATAGTCCACGCCGCCCGACATGGGGCCGAAGTATTCCTCGTAACCCGAGCGCAGCGGGCCGAAGTGGGGCGGGTAGCCCAGATGCCATTTGCCGATCAGCGCCGTGCGGTAGCCTGCATTCTTGAGCAGCGAGGCCACGGTGGGCACTTCGGGCGGCAGGCCCAGCTTCTCGCCCAGCGGCGTGCCGCGGGTCTTGCTGTTGATGGGCTCCTCGGCCGCGCCGCGCAGCCGGTACTGGTAGCGCGCCGTGGCCAGCGCAAAGCGCGTGGGCGAGCACACGGGCGAATTGGCATAGCCCTGGGTGAGCTTGAGGCCGCCCGCGGCCAGGCGGTCGAGCACGGGTGAGACCGCGCCGAACTCGGCGTCGCGGCCGCCGTAGCAGCCCAGGTCGGCATAGCCGAGATCGTCGGCCACGATGAAGAGGATGTTGGGACGGGACATGGAAAGGCTTGTGTTTGCAATGAAGGCGCGAGCGGGATGGCGGCTTATTCCATCTTCAGGCCCGTGGCCTGGGCCAAGCTGCGATAGCGGTCGGCCAGGGCCTGGATGCGTTGGGCGGCCGCGTCGCCGGTCAGGCCTTCGTAGGCCATGTCGTTGACGCGCATGCGCTCGCGCAGGGCGCCGTCCTTCATGGCTTTTTCGAAGCCGGCCTGGATCTTCTGCACCAGTGGCTCGGGCATGCTGGCGGGCACCCAGGCGGCGAACAGCACTTCCTGCTGCAGCTCCTTGCGGCCCAGCTCGTCGACCGACGGCACATTGGGTAGCAAGGGGTTGCGTTTGGCGGTGGTCACGGCCAGCGGCGTAATCTTGCCGGCCGCCACATGGGACAGCATGGCCGTGGAGCTGATGACGCCGCCGTCCACCTCGCCCGAGAGCATGGCCAATGCCGCCGGTGCATTGCCCTTGTATGGCACGTGGTTGACCTTGGCGCCCGTGGCATGCGTGAGGATGCTGGCCGCCAGGTGGCCCGGCGTGCCGTAGCCGGCCGAACCCAGCGTCAGGCCTTTGTCCTTGCCGCGGGCGATGAACTGCTCCAGCGTCCTGATGCCGGTCTGCGGGTTCACGGACACCAGCATGCCTTGCGAGGCGAACACCATCACCGGGCGCAGATCGCTGTTCCTGAACGGCATGCTCTTGTAGATGAGCGGATTGACGGTGAAGGTGGTGTCCAGGCCGAACAGGATCGAGTAGCCGTCGGCGGGTGACTTGGCAACGTTGTCGGCGCCGATGTTGCCGCCGGCGCCCGTGCGGTTTTCGACGACGAAGGGCTGCCGGGTTTCGCGCTGCAGCACTTCGCCAACGCCGCGCGCCAGAATGTCCACGGCGCCGCCCGGCGGAAACGCGGCCACCAGGCGTACCGGCTTGCTGGGCCAGCTGGCGGCCGCGGCGGCCGGGGCATCGGGCTGGGCATGCGCGGCAAGCGCGCTGCAGCCCAGCAGCAGGGCCAGGCTGGTGTGAAGAAGGCTGCGGCGATGTGCGGTCAGGCAGGTCATGGAAAATCTCTCTTGTGCGCAGCGCGGCAGGGAAAATTGCGCTGCCGCGCTTGTCTCCTGGAATGGAGCGCCCACTGTAGAAGTCAGCCTTTCAATTGACCAAATCAACTCTTGCCCGTGAATACCCGACCGGTTCCGCAAACCATCCATCAGATGCTGCTGTTTCGCATCAACCGCTTCTTCGGTGCGGCCGGCGGCGTGGCCATGCGCATGTGCGAGGCGCGCTTCGGGCTGACGCGCCGCGAATGGGGCGTGATGGCCACGGTGGCCATGAACGAGGGGCTGCTGTCGTCGGAACTTGCGGAGAAGGCGCAGCTGGACCGGGCGCGCACCTCGCGCGCGCTCAGCGGCCTGGAGGAAAAAGGCTGGGTGCGGCGCCAGCCGCTGCCGGGCGACCGTCGGCGCGTGGCCATCCATCTGACGGAGGAGGGCCGGCGCATGTACGGGCGCATCCTGCCGGCCATGGCCCAGATCCACATGGACCTGGTGTCGGTGCTCAGCGACGAGGAAGTGGCCCAGTTCGACGCCATGCTGGCAAGGCTGCAGGCCCATGCGCTGACGCTGGAGCAGTTGCCGCGATACGCGGACCTGCCGCGGGTGGAGCGCAGCAGAAAAAGGTGACTTCCCCTGAGCCGCGAAGGCGTAGGCCCTTGCTTGGCATCTCTGGCACGGGGTGCGCCCGTTCCAGGGATCGGGGGATGGAGCCCTCGCCTGCCAGGCTGAAGGCTTTCCTGGAAGGGCTGCATGGTGGCGGGTCCGACCAGGCTCGCGCTCGGTGTCTTTGACGTGGATGGCGGATGGGCCGGAGCGGTGAAATGGACGGTTTCACAAGAAAAACCGGATTGGGGCAGGGCTGCCGGCAGGGCATTGCGGGCAATGCCACAATGCGGGCAACATGCAATTTCCCTACGAACTGGCCGTAGGCTGGCGCTACACCCGTGCAGGGCGCGCCACGCGCCGCAACGGCTTTATTTCCTTTATCTCGGGTGTCTCCATGCTGGGCATTGCGCTGGGCGTGGCGGCTTTGATCATCGTGCTGAGCGTGATGAACGGCTTCCAGAAAGAAGTGCGCGACCGCATGCTCAGCGTGGTGTCGCACGTCGAAATCTTTGCGCCGCAGGGCGCGCCGCTGCCCGACCTGGAGCGCACCATGCGCGAAGCGCGCGGCAATCCCGAAGTGGTGGGCGCCGCGCCCTTTGTCTCGGCACAGGCCCTGCTGGGGCGGGGCGAGGACATCAAGGGCGCGCTGGTGCGCGGCATCGACCCGGCGCGCGAAGGCGAGGTGACCGATCTGGCCGCCACCAATTCCGAAGTGCTCCAGCGCCTGGTGCCGGGCCAGTTCAACGTGGTGCTGGGCCTGGAGCTGGCGCGCGCCCTGGGCGTGCGCGCGGGCGACCAGGTCACGCTGATCGCGCCCAGCGGCCAGGTCACGCCGGCCGGCGTGGTGCCGCGCCTCAAGCAGATGACGGTGGCCGGTACTTTCGATTCGGGCCACTACGAGTACGACTCCACGCTGGTGATGATGCATTACCAGGATGCCGAGCGGCTGTTCCGCCTCGAAGGGCCGACCGGCATCCGCCTGAAGCTCAAGGACCTCAACGAGGCGCCGCGCGTGGCCCAGGAGCTGGCCTTCACGCTCAGCGACCGGCTGCTGATCCGCGACTGGACGCAGCAGAACAAGACCTGGTATGCGGCCGTGCAGGTGGAAAAACGCATGATGTTCATCATCCTCACGCTGATCGTGGCCGTGGCCGCGTTCAACCTGGTATCCACGCTGGTGATGAGCGTGCAGGACAAGCGCGCCGACATCGCCATCCTGCGCACGCTGGGCGCCTCGCCCTCGTCCGTGATGAGCATCTTCGTGGTGCAGGGCGCCATGGTGGGCGTGATCGGCACGCTGGCCGGCCTGGCGCTGGGCCTGGTGGTAGCCTTCAACATCGACGTCATCGTGCCGGCCATCGAACACCTGCTGCACGCCAACTTCCTGCCCAAGGACATCTACATCATCAGCAAGATGCCCAGCGATCCGCAAAGCCGCGACATCGTGCCGATCGCCGTGATCTCGCTGATCCTGTCCTTTGTGGCCACGATCTACCCCAGCTGGCGCGCCAGCCGCGTGAACCCTGCGGAGGCACTGCGCTATGAATGATGTTTCTTCCGCCGCGATGGCGACGATGGATGCCGCCCAGGGCCAGCAGGTGCTGCAGGCCCGGGGCCTGACCAAGCGCTTCACCGAAGGGCGGCTGGACGTGGCCGTGCTGCAGGGCGTGGACCTTTCGGTGCATGCGGGCGAGACGCTGGCCATCGTGGGTGCCTCGGGCTCGGGCAAGAGCACGCTGCTGCACCTGCTGGGCGGCCTGGATGCACCGAGCTCGGGCTCGGTGGAGCTGATGGGGCAGCCGCTGCACCGCCTGAGCCCGCAAAAGCAGGGCATGCTGCGCAACCGCCATCTGGGCTTCATCTACCAGTTCCACCACCTGCTGCCCGAATTCAGCGCCCAGGAAAACGTGGCCATGCCGCTGCGCATACGGCGTGACGACAAGCTGGACTGCATGGACCGCGCCGCAGCCATGCTGCGCGCCGTGGGGCTGGGCGAACGCATGCTGCACCGGCCGGCCGAGCTGTCGGGCGGCGAGCGCCAGCGCGTGGCCATTGCGCGCGCGCTGGTCACCCAGCCGGCCTGCGTGCTGGCCGACGAGCCCACGGGCAACCTGGACCGCGGCACGGCCGATACCGTGTTCAAGCTGATGCTGGAGCTGGCGCGCAGCCACGGCACGGCCTTCGTCATGGTCACGCACGACGAGAGCCTGGCCGCGCGCTGCGACCGCGTGGTGCGGCTGGTGCGCGGCCAGCTGAGCTGAGGCCCGCCCGGCTGGGCCGTTGCGCTTCGCTCAGGCGAGGTGCAGCGTTTTGCCGGCCGGTCGGCGCGCGGACAAGGGCTGCTGCCGGCGGGAGGCCGCGGCGGCATCGACGCTCTGCGCGGTCAGGTCGGCGGTGACTTCGCGCAGCCGTGCCGACTGTGCCAGGGAGGTCTGGACGACCTCGCCCATGATGGCGGTGACTTCGCGCGAAGAGGTGACGATTTCTTCCATGGTGCTGCCGGCCTGGCGCACCTGGGCGGCACCCAGCGCCACCTGGTCCACCGACGTGTGGATGAGCTGCTTGATCTCCTTGGCGGCCGCGGCGCTGTTCTGGGCCAGGGAGCGCACCTCGCCGGCCACGACGGCGAAGCCTCGCCCCTGCTCGCCGGCGCGCGCGGCTTCCACTGCCGCATTGAGCGCCAGAATATTGGTCTGGAAAGCGATGCCGTCCATCATGCCGATGATGTCGCTGATCTTGCGCGAGCTGGCGCTGATCGACTCCATGGTGCCTATCACCTGGTGCACCGTGCGCCCGCCTTCTTCCGCAATCCGGCAGGCTTGCTGGGCCAGCGTGTTGGCCTGGTCTGCGTGGGAAGCGCTTTCTGTCAGCTGCTGCACGGCTTTGCCCAGTGTTTGCGCGGCCGTGAAGCGGCGTGTGATGTCGGTGGCGTACTTGACGACCTTGAAGGGCCTGCCTTCGGAGTCGAGGATGGGGTTGTAGCTGGCCTCTATCCAGACCTGTCGTCCATGCTTGCCGATGCGCAGGTACTGGCCTGCATCATGCATGCCGCTGCCCAGCTTGCGCCAGAACTCGGCATAGGCCGCGCTCTGGCGCTCGCCGGGCTGCACGAACATGCTGTGGTGCTGGCCGACGATTTCCTCCAGCGTGTAGCCCATGGCCCGCAGGAACAGCGGGTTGGCGTGGACAATGGTGCCGTCGAGGTCGAACTCGATGATGGCCTGGACCTTGCCGATGGCGGCCAGCTGGCCTTCGGCGTCGGCGTTCCTGTGCTGCTGCTCTGTGATATCGGTGGCGTATTTGATGACCTTGAAAGGCCTTCCCTGCCGGTCGAAGATGGGGTTGTAGCTGGCCTGCAGCCAGACATCGCGCCCGTTCTTGGCGATGCGACGGTAACGTCCGCTATCGGAAAGGCCGCTGCCCAGTCGTTGCCAGAATTGCGCATATTCGGGCGATTCCGCCACCCTGGGTTCGACGAACATGCGGTGGTGCTGGCCAACGATTTCCTGTAATCCGTAGCCCATGCAGTCCAGGAAATTCTGGTTGGCGGCCAGCACATGGCCTTGCAGATCGAACTCGATCACGGCCTGGCACTTGTGGATGGCGGCCATCTGGCCGTCGATTTCCGCCTGCCGGAGCGAGGCGCCCCGATGCAGGAGCCGATCCCATAGGTTGCGCATCATGAACTGGTCCTTTCAAAGAAAGCCTGGTTGTGAAGTGCGAGTGCAGCAGGAACTCAAATGTTTCCGAATGTATTTTGATTGATGTGTATCAATCTCGCAGGCTGTGCAAGCGGGAATGCACTATTGGAGACACCAGGGTTTGCCGTAGCTTGCATTCCGCAGTGCTTGCCCCGTGGTGGCATGATGGAGCCATGCCTTGCTGGATCGATACCCACTGCCATCTCGATGCTTCCGAATTCGGCGCCGACCGCGATGCGGTGCGCGCCGCGGCGCGTGCGGCCGGCGTGGCGCACCTGGTCATTCCCGCCGTGGAGCAGGCCAGCTGGCACGAGGTGATCGAGCTGGCGCACCGCCATGGCGACAGCTATGCGCTGGGCATCCACCCGCTTTACACGCCCCAGGCCAAGGAGGAGGACATCGAGGCGCTGCGGGTGCTGCTCAGGCAGCGCTGCGAGGATCCGCACCTGGTGGCGGTGGGCGAGATAGGCCTTGACTTCTTCGTGCCGGGGCTCGACAGGCAGCGCCAGATCTGGTTCTACGAGCAGCAGATCCGCCTGGCGCGCGAATTCGAGCTGCCCGTCATCCTGCATGTGCGCAAGAGCAGCGACCGGCTGCTCAAGACGCTGCGCGCGCTGAAGGTGAGCGGCGGCATCGCGCACGCCTTCAACGGCAGCGCCCAGCAGGCGCAGATCTTCATCGACCTGGGCTTCAAGCTGGGCTTTGGCGGCGCCATGACCTACGACCGTGCGCACAAGCTGCGCGAGCTGGCCGCCAGCCTGCCGCTGCAGGCGCTGGTCATGGAAACCGATGCCCCCGATATTCCGCCGCACTGGCTCTACACCACGGCCGAGCAGCGCGCCAGCGGCCTGTCCCAGGGCCGCAACAGCCCGGCCGAGCTGCCGCGCATTGCGAACGAGGTGGCAGACCTGCGCGGCATGGAGGCTGCGCAGCTGGCCGCGGCTACCAGTGCCAACGCGCGCCAGGCACTGCGCGGCCTGCCGGCATGGAAGGATGAGAACGCCTGAAACGCTTGCCGGCATTGCGCAACGTGCTCCTCTTTTCGTGAATGCGGGCTTTGCCTGCACGGCCGGCAGCCGCAGCGCCGCTGGGCGACAATCGGAGCCATGGTGACTTCCGCTTTTCCGTCGGCTGCGGCGGCCGGGGTGCGCTGGCAGGGCTTGGCGCCGGTGGCCGATGTGCGCACGCGCGCGCTGGTGCTGGGCAGCTTTCCGGGCGTGCGCTCCCTGCAGTTGCAGCAGTACTATGCCCATCCGCAAAACCATTTCTGGCGGTTGATGCAGGCCCTGTGGCCGCAGCACCCTCAGCCCCCACGCGAAGACTATGCGGGCCGCTGCGAATGGCTGCTGGCGCGCGGCCTGGGCCTGTGGGACGTATATGCGAGCTGCGAGCGCGAAGGCAGCCTGGACAGCGCCATCCGCGCCGCGCAGCCCAACGACATCGCCGGCCTGCGGCGCCTGTGCCCCCATCTGACGCTGGCGCTGCACAACGGCAGCGAAAGCTTCAAGCATGCGAAGCAGACCCGGGCCATGGGCCTGGAAGCGCTGCGCCTGCCCTCCACCAGCCCTGCCAACGCGAGCTGGTCCTTCGAGAAAAAACTGCAGGCCTGGCACGATGCCCTGGCCGCCCATTCCCTGGTGTAAGAACGTGCTGCGCAAAACCCGCGGCGGCAAGACGGCCGCCCCACAGAAAAACAGTCCGGACGTCGTGAGCGAGCTGCCCGAAGTCAGCGTTTCCGATGACGGCGAGGTGCGCCATCTGCACCTGGGCACGCCCTGGGTGCAGGGCTCCATGCGCATCCGGGATCCCTTCGAGATCGAGCTCGAATACGTGCAGCGCATGATGGGCTGGCTGCTGTTCATGGACCCGGCCACCGTGGCCGGGCGCCATGCAATGCAGCTGGGCCTGGGCGCGGCCGCCATCACCAAGTTCTGCTACAAGAAGCTGCGCATGCGCACCACGGCCATCGAGCTCAATCCCCAGGTGCTGGCCGTGTGCCGCAGCTGGTTCAAGCTGCCGCCCGACAATGCCACGCTGAGCGTCATCCTGGCCGACGCGGCCCAGGAGATCAAAAAGCCCGAGTGGCAGGGCACGGTGGATGCGCTGGCCGTGGACCTGTACGACCACGAAGCCGCCGCGCCGGTGCTGGACAGCGCAGAGTTCTATGCCGACTGCCGAAACCTGCTGACCGAGGACGGCATCATGACCGTCAACCTGTTCGGCCGCACCTCCAGCTACGAGCGCAGCGTGGAGAAAATGGCCCAGGCCTTCGGCAGCGATGCCATGTGGTATTTCCGGCCCACACGCGAAGGCAATACCGTGGTGCTGGCCCAGCGCACGCCGCGCGCGCTGGACGCCGCGGCGCTGCAGGCCGCCAGCCAGACGGTGCAGGCGCGCTGGGACCTGCCCACGGGCCGCTGGCCCAAGATCTTCGGCCCCGCGTAGCGCACCGGGAAAGCGGGCGCGGTCTGCGGCTAGACTTGCGCTCCATGACCGCCCGCACGCCGCTCCCGCCCGCCACCCCGCCGCGCCATAACGGGCCGCTGGATTGGCGTCTGCTGGTGCAGTGGCTGCTGGAGGACGGCGTGATTGCCGCGGCCGAGGCCGAGCGCACGGTGCTGCGTTGTTCCTCCGCGGAAAGCGCCCAGCATCCGCTGGTGCGCCTGGCCAATGTGGGCGTGGTGCAGGCCGCGACCGGCAAGCCGCTGGACATCGAGGAGCTGACGCAGTACCTGGCCCGGCGCAGCGGCCTGGCCTATCTGCGCATCGATCCGCTGCGCGTGGATGTGGGCCGGGTCGGCGACGTGATGAGCGCCAGCTACGCCGAGCGGCACAAGGTGCTGCCGGTGCAGGTCACCGCCAAGGAAGTGGTGATCGCCACGGCCGAGCCCTTCATCGATGACTGGGTCGGCGAGGTGGAGCGCCAGGCCCGCTGCAGCGTGCGGCGCGTGGTGGCGAGCCCGCTGGACATCAAGCGCTATACGGCCGAGTTCTTTGCGCTGGCCAAATCGGTGCGCGCCGCGGAAAAGGCCGGAGGCGCATCGGGTGCCGCAAGCTTCGAGCAGCTGGTGGAGCTGGGCCGCAGCAACAAGCAGCTCGATGCCAACGACCAGGGCGTGGTGCGCGTGGTGGACTGGCTGTGGCAGTACGCCTTCGACCAGCGCGCCAGCGACATTCACCTGGAGCCGCGGCGCGAACAGGGCGTGATCCGCTTTCGCATCGACGGCGTGCTGCATCCGGTCTACCAGATGCCCATGGGCGTGCTCAATGCCATGGTGGCGCGCATCAAGCTGCTGGGCCGCATGGACGTGGTGGAAAAGCGCCGGCCGCAGGACGGCCGCATCAAGACGCGCAACCCCGGCGGCGACGAAGTGGAAATGCGCCTGTCCACGCTGCCCACGGCCTTTGGCGAGAAGATGGTGATGCGTATCTTCGATCCTGAGAACACGGTCAAGGACCTGGATGGCCTGGGCTTCACGCCGCACGATGCGGCGCGCTGGCAGTCGCTGGTGCAGCGCCCGCACGGCATCATCCTCGTGACCGGGCCCACGGGCTCGGGCAAGACCACCACGCTGTATTCCACGCTCAAGCGCGTGGCGACCGAAGAGGTCAACGTCAGCACGGTGGAGGACCCCATCGAGATGATCGAGCCCAGCTTCAACCAGACCCAGGTGCAGCCTCAGCTGGATTTCGGCTTCACCGAGGGGCTGCGCGCGCTGATGCGCCAGGACCCGGACATCATCATGGTGGGCGAAATCCGCGACCTGGCCACGGCCGAGATGGCGGTGCAGGCCGCGCTGACCGGGCATCTGGTGTTCTCCACGCTGCACACCAACGATGCGCCCAGCGCCGTGAGCCGGCTGATGGAGCTGGGCGTGCCGCCGTACCTGATCAACGCCACCCTGCTGGGGGTGCTGGCCCAGCGCCTGGTGCGCACGCTGTGCACGGCCTGCAAGCAGCGCGACGAGGCGTCTTCGGCCGAGGCGCTGGCCGAGACCGTCAGGCCCTGGAAGCTGTCCGGCAGCTACCAGCCCTACCGGCCCGTGGGCTGCGAGGAGTGCCGCATGACCGGCTTCAAGGGCCGCATGGGGCTGTATGAGCTGCTGACGGTCTCGGAAGCGCTCAAGCAGCAGATCCATGCCGCGCCGTCCATGGATGCCCTGCGGCGGCAGGCCGTGCAGGACGGTATGCGCCCCTTGCGCCTGGCCGGCGTGCTGCGCGTGGCAGAAGGCCTCACCACCTTGCCCGAAGTGCTGGCCTGCACGCCGCTGATGTCCTGAAAGCGACAGAGCGCCGGGCTGCAAGCCGCACCAATGCTGGATGTCGGCGCGCCTAGGGTATGCCCTTGGTAGGTGGAATCCACATCAAAACGCCTTTGTAATGAAACGAAAATCGCCCAGTCGTGATTTCCGTATGGAGACGTTTTGTGAAAATCAAGAGCCAGAAAGACTTTTTCTCCGGTCTGATGTTCTTGGTTGTGGGCATCGCTTTCGCGGTGGGCGCAACCAACTACACCGTTGGCACCGGTGCGCGCATGGGTCCCGGTTACTTCCCGCTGATCCTGGGCGTGCTGATGTCCATCCTCGGTGCAGCCATCTGCATCTCGGGCCTGGCCAAGGGCCCCGAGGGCGGTGACAAGATCGGCAAGTGGGCCTGGAGACAGGTGTTCTTCATTCTTGCCGCCAACTTCGCGTTCGGCATTCTGCTGGTCGGCGTTCCGGGCCTGGGCATTCCCCAGTTCGGCCTGATGATCGCGATCTACGCACTGGTCTTCATCGCCAGCCTGGCCGGCGATAAGTTCAACTTCAAGGAAACGGCGATTCTGTCCACCATCCTCGCGGTGGGCAGCTATGTCGCCTTCGTGTGGGCGCTGAATCTGCAGTTCCCCGTGTGGCCCAGCTTCATTGCGGGCTAATCAGGAGCATCGTCCATGGATCTGATTCAGAACTTGTCGACGGGTTTTGGCGTGGCCTTCACGTTCCAGAACCTGATTTACTGCTTTGTCGGCTGCCTGCTGGGCACGCTGATCGGCGTGCTGCCCGGCATCGGCCCGGTGGCCACCATCGCCATGCTGCTGCCCGCCACCTATGCACTGCCTCCCGTGGCGGCGCTGATCATGCTGGCCGGCATCTACTACGGTGCCCAGTACGGTGGCTCCACCACCGCCATCCTGGTGAACCTGCCCGGCGAATCGTCCTCCGTGGTGACCGTGATCGACGGCTACCAGATGGCGCGCAAGGGGCGGGCCGGCCCGGCGCTGGCATCGGCCGGTATCGGTTCGTTCTTCGCCGGCTGCGTGGGTACGGTGATTCTGGCCGCCTTCGCGCCGCCGCTGACCGAAGTGGCCTTCAAGTTCGGCCCTGCCGAATACTTCTCGCTGATGACCCTGGGCCTGATCGGCGCCGTGGTGCTGGCTTCGGGCTCGCTGCTCAAGGCCATTGCCATGATCGTGCTGGGCCTGCTGCTGGGCATGGTGGGCACGGACGTGAACTCCGGCGTGGCCCGCTACAGCTTCGACATTCCCGAGCTGACCGACGGCATCGACTTCGTCGTGATCGCCATGGGCGTGTTCGGCTACGGCGAAATCATCGCCAACCTGGCCCAGCCCGAAGACGAGCGCGAAGTGTTCGCTGCCAAGGTGACCGGCCTGATGCCCACCAAGGAAGACTTCAAGCGCATGTTGCCTGCCATGCTGCGCGGCACGGCCCTGGGCTCGGCCCTGGGCATCCTGCCCGGTGGCGGTGCCATGCTGTCGGCCTTTGCTGCCTACACCATCGAGAAGAAGACCAAGCTCAAGCCGGGCGAAGTCCCCTTCGGCCAGGGCAACATCCGTGGCGTGTGCGCTCCCGAGTCGGCCAACAACGCCGGTTCGCAGACCTCGTTCATCCCCCTGCTGACGCTGGGCATCCCTCCCAACGCCGTGATGGCGCTGATGGTGGGTGCCATGACCATCCACAACATCCAGCCTGGTCCCCAGGTGATGACCAGCAACCCCGAGCTGTTCTGGGGCCTGATCGCCTCGATGTGGATCGGCAACCTGATGCTGATCATCCTGAACCTGCCGCTGATCGGCGTCTGGATCAAGCTGCTGACCGTGCCCTACCGCTGGCTGTTCCCGTCCATCGTGCTGTTCTGCGCGATCGGCGTGTACGGTACCAACAACAACACCTGGGACGTGTGGATGGTGGGTATCTTCGGCTTCATCGGCTACGTGTTCCACAAGCTGGGTACCGAACCCGCACCGCTGCTGCTGGGCTTCATCCTGGGCCCGATGATGGAAGAGAACCTGCGCCGTGCGCTGCTGCTGTCGCGTGGCGACTGGAGCGTGTTCGTGACGCGTCCCATCTCGGCCGGCCTGCTGATTGCTGCGGTGATCCTGCTGATCGTGGTGCTGCTGCCCTCCGTGAAGAACAAGCGCGAAGAAGCCTTCGTGGAAGACTGATTCTTCAGCCTGCCACGTCTTTCGAAGCGGCCCGTCTGGGCCGCTTTTTTTATGGAAGCCTGCGCCCTGGCATGGCGGCGGCACAATATCGGCAGTTTTTTTGAGCACCACTTGCGCAAGGCGGGTTCGGGCAAGGCATCCGCATTGGCAGGCGGCGGCCGTGCGCCGTGGCCTGCGCAGGTCCTGTTGAGGATCCATGCCCTTGTCACTTCTTCCTGTCCAGCATCCGCAGCGGGTGCTTTTGCACAACGAGATCCACGCCCGGCCTGCGGAAATCATGCAGGCGCCGCTGGCCATCACCCATATCGTGATGCTCACGGATGCGGCCCAGCGCGAGGCCAGCCGCGAGCATGTGGCGGCGCTGCTGCGCAACCACCACCGCCCTCTGCCGGATGCGGCCACCACCCATGTGCTGATCGACCTGGGCGCCTTCCGGCTGCGCTGGGAGCAGCACACCGAGTTCGTGGCCTGGACGTTTTCCACGCCCATGGCCCAGGCTTCGGTGGCCGATGTGCGCGAGCCCGAGACCGCCATCGATGCCGTGCCCCATGAATGGCTGGCGGCGCTGCCCGGCCAGTGCCTGAGCAGCCTGCATCTGTGGGTGCTCAACGAAGACAGCGTGGATGCCGCACACCTGGTGCGCCACATGCTGCAGGCCGAGACGCTGGTGGGCTCCTGCGTGGCCGGAGACGCGGGCAAGATCTATACCGATTTCGCCATCCATGCCGACGGCTTTTCGCGCATGCTGCTGCTGGCGGGCGAGGCCCTGTCGCCGCGCCGGCTGGGCCGCCTGGTGCAGCGCCTGCTGGAAATCGAAACCTATCGCATGGCGGCCCTGCTGGGGCTGCCGGCCGCACGCAAGGCGGCATCCGTGCTGGCCACGGCCGAGCGGGAACTGGCCGAGCTCGCGCATTCCATCCGCGCCGCGGACCGCGACAACGAGCCTGCGCTGCTGGACCGGCTCACGCGCCTGGCCGGCCAGGTGGAGAGCGAATACGCGGCCACGCATTCGCGCTTTTCGGCGAGTTCGGCCTATTTCGAGCTGGTGGACAAGCGCATCCAGGAGATCCAGGAGACCCGGCTGGACGGCATACAGACCATACGCGAGTTCATGGACCGGCGCCTGACGCCCGCGCGCTCCACCTGCGAGTGGGCCACGCGCCGCCAGAATGCGCTGTCCGAGCGCGTTTCGCGCGTCAGCAGCCTGCTGCGCACGCGCGTGGAAATCGAGCAGCAGCAAAGCAGCCAGCAGCTGCTGGGCACCATGAACCACCGCCAGGGCATGCAGCTGAAGCTGCAGTCCACGGTGGAGGGCCTGTCGGTGGCCGCCATCACCTACTACATCACGGGCCTGATCAGCTATCTGGCCAAGGGGGCGCAGAAGCTGGGCTGGCCGTGGTCGCCGGAGTCCACGGCGGCGGTCGCCATACCGGTCGTGGCGTTTTCGGTCTGGTGGTCGCTGCGCCGCCTGCACCACAAGCTGTTCCACGGCCGGCACTGAAAATTGCAGGAATATGGACCGGAAATGCCCTGAAGGCTTGCATGGAAAGCGGTGGCTGCTATCGAATTGGATAGCGTTTGCACATCGCAAGAGGCGCGGCAGCCGCCATTAGCCACTGCGGCCGCATCGGGGGCCCGTCCTGCCGCTTGATCAGGCAAGATAGGGCGCTGGAATTTCAATGACCAAGAAGGAGTCGAGATGGATCTGGGAATCGCGGGCAAATGGGCCCTGGTATGCGGCGCAAGCAAGGGGCTGGGCTTCGGCTGCGCCAAGGCGCTGGTACAGGAAGGCGTGAATGTGGTCATCAATGCCCGCAATGCCGATGCGCTGCAGGCGGCGGTGGCCAAGCTGCAGGCTCTGGCGCCCCAGGTCAAGGTGCTGGGCGTGGCCGCCGACATCACCACGCCGGCCGGGCGTGAGGCCGTCTTTTCCGTGGCGCAAGGCCCGGGCAAGGATTTCGACATCGTGGTCACCAATGCCGGCGGCCCGCCGCCCGGCGATTTCCGCGAATGGGACCGCGAGGCATGGCTCAAGGCCGTGGAGGCCAATATGCTCACGCCCATCGAGCTGATCAAGGCCACGGTGGACGGCATGGCGGCGCGCGGTTTCGGCCGCATCGTCAACATCACGTCCAGCGCGGTGAAGGCGCCCATCGACATCCTGGGCCTGTCCAACGGCGCACGCAGCGGCCTGACCGGCTTTGTCGCCGGCCTGGCACGCAGTCCCATTGCGGCCAAGGGCGTGACCATCAACAATCTGCTGCCGGGCAAGTTCGAGACGGACCGGTTGGCCGGCACCTTCCAGGCCGCCTCCAACAAGAGCGGCAAGACACTGCAGGAAGTGCGCGAGATGCAGCAGGCCCAGGTACCCGCCAAGCGCTTCGGCACGGCCGACGAGTTCGGCGCCATCTGCGCCTTTCTGTGCAGCCGGCATGCAGGCTATATGACGGGACAGAACATCCTGCCCGACGGCGGGCTCTACCCAGGCACTTACTGAGCCCCTGTATGACCTCCAGCCGCCGTTCCAATGCGGATCGCAAGGCCAGTCCGGACCGGCTGGGGGGGACGTGCGCAGGGCCGAATCTGGACGTGTGCCGCGGCGCCATGCACGGGCCTGTGGCCGGAGGCCGTACATGCTGCTGATGGCCCACGCGCGCTCGGCCATCCACGCCAAGAGCGTGCGCTACAAGGTCTGGGCGCTGCTGGCACTTTTGCTGCTGACTGCGGCCACGGCCATCGCGTGGCTGCTGGTCAACATGCGCGCCAGCGACCAGGTGGAAGCGCAGCAGCGCCTGAACCGTATCGTGCAGGGGACCGGCGCCACGCTCAGCCACCAGCTCGATTCGCTGGACATTTTTGCCCATGGCGTGGACGAGCTGCTGGCCCTGGGCGGCAACGTGCAGCCTGTCATGACCCTCATGGTGCGCCAGAGCAATCTGCTGGGTGATGCGCTGATCCTGGATGGCCAGGGCAAGGTGCTGGTGGCCGCGCGCCAGCACTGGCGCAACGGCCAGGTGCCGCGTCCGCTGTGGGTGCGGCTCCGGCAGTCGCTCACCGATCCCATGGCTTCTGGCGCGCCGCTGCGTGCGCCCCTGGATGTGGAGCCCCAGCCCATGCTGTACTGGCTCAGGCCGCTGTCCAAGGCGGGGGCCGAGCGCTACCTGCTGATGCGTTTGCCGCGTGCGCAATGGGCGGCGGCGCTCACGAGGGGGCTGGAGCTCGAGGAGGTGGAATTCACGCTGGAAAACCAGGACGGAGAAATTCTGCTGGCCCTGCCCGTCCCGGAGCCGGAGCCGCACACCCAGCCCTTGCCGGCACTGAGCCGGGCGCCCGTGGGCCATGTGGCACGGCTGAGCCGCAAGCCGGCGCTGGTGGCGGTGCAGAGCCTGCCCAAGCAGGGGTTGTGGATATCGGCCAGCCTGCCCATGGACAAGGTGCCCAACCCATGGCGCATGGTGGTGCTGGGGCTGTGCATGGCCATTGCCGTGTTCGCGCTGCTGGCGGCCGCCCTGTGGGCCACCGTGCGCGGCTATCTGCTGCGCCTGCGCGGCATGCAGTTGCTGGCCATGCAGTCGCAGCAGCGCCTGGACCAGGCCCTGGACAGCATGGGCAGCGGCTTTCTGCTGCTGGATGCGCAGCGGCAGGTGCTGCAGTGGAACCGCTGCTATGAGGAAATGTTTCCCTGGCAGAAGCATGAACTCGTCAGCGGCCGCCCCCTGATGGATGTGCTGGGGGCATTTTCCATGCAGCTGGGCCTGGGCCATCTGCAGCTGCAGGCCATCAAGAAATTGCATGAGCAGCTGCTCGCAGATCCCGACAGGCCGGTGGAGCAGCAACTGCCCACGGGGCAATTCGTGCAGATGAAGGCCAGCCCCGTGGCAGACGGCGGCATGGTGATCACCTACAACGATGTGACGGACATCCGCCTGGCGGCCGCCGAAATCGAAAGCCTGGCCTTCTACGATGCGCTGACCGGCCTGCCCAACCGCCGCCTGCTGCTCGATCGCCTCGCGCAGGCCACGGAGCAGGCCTACCGGGAAGGCTGGTATGGCGCGTTGCTGTTCCTGGACCTGGACCAGTTCAAGATGCTCAACGACACCCTGGGGCACGAGGTGGGCGACCAGCTGCTGCAGCAGGTGGCCAAGCGCCTGCGCGGCGCCGTGCGCTCCTCGGACACGGTGGCACGCCTGGGCGGCGACGAATTCGTGGTCATGCTCTGCGAGCTGGCCTATGCCGAGGCCGCCGCCGCCACTGCGGCACAGCGCATCGGCGACAAGATCCTGGCGCGCCTGAACCAGCCTTACACGCTGGGCGGCCATACCCACCGCAGCGCCTGCAGCATCGGCGCCACGCTGTTCGGCCAGCAGCCGCAGTCCGCGGCCGAGCTGCTCAAGCAGGCCGACATCGCCATGTACCAGATCAAGACCCGCAAGAGCAGCGGCCTGTGCTTTTTCGATCCGCAGATGCAGGTCGAGATCCACCAGCGCGTGCGCATGGAGGAGGACTTGCGCGTGGCCATGGCGCAGTCGCAGTTCGAGCTGCACTACCAGCCGCAGTTCACGCTGGCCGGCGAAGTCATCGGCGCCGAGGCGCTGCTGCGCTGGCGCCATCCGGAACGCGGCCTGGTGCCGCCCGGCATGTTCATCGCGGTGGCCGAGGAAAGCGAGATCATCGTGCCGCTGGGCATGTGGGTGCTGCGCACGGCCTGCGAGCAGCTGGCGCGCTGGCAAAAGGATGCGCGTCTGTCCCAGCTGCAGGTGTCGGTCAATGTGAGCGCCCGCCAGTTCCGCCACAAGGACTTCGCCACCCGCGTGGTGGAAGTGCTGCGGGAGACGGGCATTTCGCCGCAGCGGCTCAAGCTGGAGCTGACCGAATCGGTGGTGATCGAGAACGTGGAGCAGGCCATTGCCACCATGAAGCAGCTGCGCGCGCTGGGGCTGTGCTTTTCCATGGACGACTTCGGCACCGGACAGTCCTCGCTGACCTATCTGACGCGGCTGCCGCTGAGCCAGCTCAAGATCGACCAATCCTTCATCCGCAACATGGGCCACCGGCATACGGACGATGTGATCGTGCAGACCATCATCGGCATGGCGCGCAACCTGAACCTCGAGGTCATTGCCGAAGGCGTGGAGACCCAGGAGCAGCGCGCCATGCTGGCCAGCTACGGCTGTGCGTATTTCCAGGGCTATCTGTTCAGCCCGCCCGTTCCGTTGCATGCGTTCGAGCAGCTGCTGGCGCGCGTGCCGGTGCGCATGGAGCCGCCCGGAGTCTGAGGCCGGGGCGGGCGCAGGACGGGCCGGCCGGCGCGGGGATCCGAGGCATTTACATGTTCTTGCAGGGCGATGCCGCGCTGCAACGCCACAATGGCCTGAGTGTTTTTTGAGGCGAAAGGTTGTATGGAACACATGGAGCAATCTGTGGACCGGTGGCTGCGCCACGCGCAGGCGCAGGCGCAGCAGCCACCGCTGCGGCCGCGCCAGTGCCTGGGTATTGGCGGCCACGTGGTCGGCACGGTGGAGCAGGAATTCATCCAGTGCCTGGGCGCGGACGTGCTGCAGGCCAACGGGCTGGCGCTGAACTGGAGCCATGGGCTGTGGCAGGTGCAGGGCGAGGGCGATGCCACTGGCTGCCTGAACCGGCTGGCCCAGGCCATGCGTGCGGCCGGCCATTGCGGGGCCTGGCGCAACGAACAGCTGGCGGTATGCAACGCCCAGGGCCGCAGGATCGCCACCATCGAGCGCGGGGCCGTGCGCCCGCTGGGCATTGCCACGCAGGCCGTACACCTGGTCGGAGCCGTGGCCGACGGCCGCATCTGGGTGCAGCAGCGTGCCGACGACAAGCCCACCAACCCTGGCAAATGGGATACCTTGATGGGCGGCATGGTCTCGGCCGAGGACACGCTGGCCCAGGCCGTGGAGCGCGAGACCTGGGAGGAGGCCGGCCTGCGCGTGGGCGACCTGCAGGACATGCGCCATGGCGGCCATGTGGACTTCGCCCGGCCCAGCCAGGAAGCCGAAGGCCAGGGCTATATGCGCGAACGCATCGACTGGTACGCGGTCACCGTGCCCCAGGGGCTGCGCCCCGACAACCAGGACGGCGAGGTGCAGGGCTTCGAGTTGCTGGAGCGCCGGGAGGTCGTGCAGTGGCTGCTTGAGGACCGCTTCACGCCCGAGGCCTCGCTGGTGCTGGCCGCGTATTTCGGCTGGCAGTAAAGAAAAGCCGCGCCCTGAAAAAGGCCCTGCCGTGGCATGCGGCAGGGCCTTTTTTGCCGAGGGTGCAGGCTCAGAGCTTGGGGCCCAGCGGGGTCTCGCGCAGGCGGCTGGGGGCCAGTGCGCCGGCCTGCTCCAGGATCGGATAGGCGACCGAGCACAGCAGCGAGTTGATGCGCTTGAGGTCGCTGATCAGGTCGATGTGCAGCGAGCTGGTCTCGATGCTGGGCACGGTGTTGTCCGACAGGCGCGCCAGGTGGGTGGCCGAATAGGCCAGCTCCAGGTCGCGAAAGCGGGCCTTTTCCTCCAGCAGCTTCTGCGCCTCGCGCGCGTTGCCGTTGAGGAACACGCTCATGGCCAGGCGCAGGTTGTCGAGCAGATGCTGGTTGAGCTCGCTGATTTCCTGCATGCCGGCATCCGAGAACTGGCGGCCTTTCTTGATCTTCTTGTCTTCCAGGTCCAGCAGCACGCGCTCGATGATGTCGCCGATCTGCTCCATGTTGATCGTGAAGCTGATGATTTCCGTCCAGCGCTGACCCTCGCGTTCGTCGAGCTCGGCGCGCGAAATCTTGGTCATGTAGTACTTGATGGCCGAGTACAGGTCGTCCACCGTGCTCTCCAGATGGCGCACCTCTTCGGAAAGCTTGGCATCGTCGGTCTCCACGACCTTCTGCAGGCCGATGAGCATGGACTCCACCACGTCGGCCTGGTGCAGGGCCTCGCGCACCGCGCAGGAAATCGCCAGCGACGGCGTGGACAGGGCCGAGGGGTCCAGATGGCGCGGGCGCAGCAGATTGCCCTTGCCGCCGCCGTCCTCGGGCTTGGGCAGCAAAGCCGCCACCCAGCGCGCCACGGTCTGCGTCAGGCCGATGAAGCACAGGCTGTTGAAGATATTGAAGACCAGGTGGAACAGCACCGCGTCCTGGCCGGCATTCGGGATATGGGGGTGCACATAGCGCATCCACAGGCCCAGGAACGGTGCCACGATGGCCACGCCCATGATCTTGAACAGCAGATTGCCCACGGTGACCTGGCGCACCTCCGTGGCGGACTTGGCCGTGGTCAGCACCGCGACCAGGCCGCTGCCCAGGTTGGCGCCCAGCACCAGGCCCAGCGCCACTTCCATGGGAATCGCGCCCGAGCCCGCCATGGCGGCGATCAGCAGCACCACCGCCAGGCTGGAGTAGGCGATCACGGCCAGCACCGCGCCCAGCAGCAGCTCCATGAACAGATCGCTGCTGACCGAGGCCAGCAGGGTGCGCACGGCCTCGGCCTGCAGCAGCGGCTCGGTGGCATCGACCACCAGGCGCAGCGCCAGCAGCATCAGCCCCAGGCCGATCAGCACGCGGCCTATGCGGCCCGGCGTGGAATCCTGGCGCGTGATGAACAGCACCACGCCCACGAAGATGAACAGCGGCGAAAGCCAGGACAGGTCGGTGGAGAACAGCACCGCCATCAGCGCCGTGCCCACGTCGGCCCCGCGCATCACCGCCAGCGCCGAGGGCAGGGTGATCAGGCCCTGGCCCACGAAGGCCGAGGTCATCAGCGACGTGGCCGTGCTCGACTGCACCAGCGCAGTCACCCCCAGCCCCGACATGGCGGCCGAGAAACGGTTGCTCATGCTGCGGGCCAGGATGTTGCGCAGATTGGCCCCGAAGACGCGCAGGACGCCGGTGCGCACCATGTGCGAGCCCCAGACCAGCAGCGCGATGGCGGCTAAAAGATTCAGTAAGTGCTTCATGTACTGCAAACCAGGAAGCGATCAAATATACCCTTGGCAGCCGGTTCAGCGCTGTGGGACTTGCTCCAATACGCACATTTAGGTGCGAATTTGGTAAATATAGTTTTCGTTTCTGATCTTTTTGGGCTCGACCCCGGGTTTTATGCAAAATCCAGGGGAAACCCTGTGAAAAATCCCGGGGCAAAACCCGCGCCAGGTCGCTGCGGCCCCGGGTTGCGCCCGTATCCGTCAAAACCAACCATGATTCCTGCTGTTCCGGGTGCCGCCGTTGTCGGGTGGCTGCTGCTTGTGCTGAGCCTTGCGCTGGGCGCCAGCCTGCTTGTGTGGTGGGGCTGGCGCGCATGGCGCGCGCAAAGCGGCAGGCCGAGGCCGCCGCTGCGCCGCTGGCAATGGGCGGGTGCCGTGCTGCTGTCCGTGCTGCCCGTTTCCACGGCCGTGGGCCTGGCGCAGATCGCCTGGCAGGACCACCGGCAGGAGCAGCATCGGGCGGCGCAGGAGCGGCTGATGTTTTTCACCCTGGAGCGGCCCGTGGCCTGGGGCGATGTCACGCTGCCCGCGGGCAGCCATGTGCAGCGCGACCTGCCGCAAGACGAGGCTGGGGATGCGGATGGCCCGCCCGATCTGCGCGGCCTCAGGGAGGTGCGCTTTCCCCATCCGGTGCGGATCGGCGCCATGTGGGTGGGCGCCATGAGCGTCTACGGCCAGGTCGCCCTGGAGCTGGCAAGGCCGCACCGCTTTGCCGCACACGACGGCAAGCCGGCCCAGGAGTGCGAGGCCGGCCTGGCGGCGCTGTTCAATGCCCGCAGGCCGCCGTCGCCGGACGAGCCGTTTCCGCCGCAGCACGATGGGCTGGCCATGGGCGACTGGGTGTTCGAGACCTGTTTTGATGCCGGCACCGGCATGAGCGTGCGCTACTGGAAGGGCGGCCAGCTGGTCTGGGCCGATGCGCCCGACTACGGCCGCAAGGAATAAACCCCGCCGGCTGGGGGGCACGGCGGGGTTTGCGAAGGGGGACGGCAGTCGCGGTTCACGTGCCGGCCTTGGCGCGCCTGGCCCTCAGGATCTCATCGAGGATCAGCAGGATGGCGCCCAGCGTGATGCCCATGTCGGCCACGTTGAAAGCCGGGAAGTGGCTGGCGCCCCAGTAGAAGTCCAGGAAGTCCACCACGTAGCCGTGCTGCAGGCGGTCCACCACATTGCCGATGGCGCCGCCCAGGATGCTGGACAGCGCCAGGCAGAACATCTTCTGGCCCGGATGCTTTTTGAGCTGCCAGACGATCAGCACCGTGGCGGCCGCGCCGATGCCCACGAACAGCCAGCGCTGCCAGCCGCTGCCGTCGGCGAGGAAGGAGAAGGCCGCGCCCGTGTTGTGCGCGCGCACGATGTTGAAAAAGCCCGTGATGGCCGTCCAGTTGCCGTACTGGTAGTTGTCCAGGATCCACTGCTTGGTGAGCTGGTCCACGCCGATGATGACCAGCGCCCACGCCAGCCAGGGCCAGAGGGAGCCTTTGACAGGCTGTGCAGGGGTTGGAGAGGTCATGGCGGCTTGGGTCGGATGATTCATGAAAAATAGGATAGCTGCCTGCGCTTGCTGTTCAATGATTTCAAAATGAAAATCATCTGAAATCATTGCCGACCAAGCGCTGGCAGCTCACTTTTTGACGGTGTTTCGCGTCCGGGCTCTGCAGGCTCAGGCCTTGCTGCGCACTTCGCCTTCGCCGTACAGATTGCTCACGCAGCGGCCGCACAGCGTGGGGTGGGCCGTGTCGGCGCCCACGTCCTCGCGGTAATGCCAGCAGCGCTCGCACTTGTCCTTCACGGAAGGCGTGACGGTCACGGCCAGGCCCTCGTCGGCCTGGGCGGCCACGGCCCGGGCGGCCGAGGTGATGAAGACGAACTTCAGGTCATCCGCCAGCGTCTCCAGCAGGGCCAGGTCCTCGGGCTGGGCGGCCACGGTCACTTCGGCCTGCAGCGAGGCGCCGACCTTGCCTTCGGCACGCACGGCCTCGATGTCCTTGTTGACCACGTCGCGGATCTCGCGGATGCGCGTCCACTTGGCCAGCAGCGCCTCGTCGCCCTCGGGCAGGTCGGTGAACTTCTCGAGGAAGATGGTCTCGCTGTTGCCGAAGATCTTCCAGGCCTCCTCGGCCGTGAACGACAGGAAGGGCGCCATCCAGCGCAGCAGCGCGTGGGTGATCTGGTGCAGCGCGGTCTGGGCCGAGCGGCGGGCCAGGCTCTTCTCGCCCGTGGTGTAGAGGCGGTCCTTGAGCACGTCCAGGTAGAAGCCGCCCAGGTCCTCGGAGCAGAACAGCTGCAGCTTGGCCACCACGGGGTGGAATTCGTAGACCTGGTAGTGGCCCAGGATCTCCTTTTGCAGCTGGGCTGCGCGTGCCAGGGCATAGCGGTCGATTTCCAGCAGGTCCTCGTAGGCCACGGAATCCCTGGCCGCGTCGAAGTCGCTGGTGTTGGCCAGCAAAAAGCGCAGCGTGTTGCGGATGCGGCGATAGCTGTCCACCACGCGGGCCAGGATCTTGTCGTCGATGCCCAGGTCGCCCGAGTAGTCGGTCGAGGCCACCCACAGGCGGATGATCTCGGCGCCCATTTTGCCGCTCACGTCCTGCGGCGCCACGGTGTTGCCCAGCGACTTGGACATCTTCTTGCCCTGGCCGTCGACCGTGAAGCCGTGCGTGAGCAGGCCGCGGTAGGGCGCGCGGCCGAAGATGGCGGCAGCCAGCAGCAGCGAGCTGTGGAACCAGCCGCGGTGCTGGTCATGGCCTTCCAGGTACAGGTCGGCCTCGGGGCCCTGGTCGTGGTGCATGGCGTTGTGCGTGCCGCGCATCACATGCCAGAAGGTGGAGCCGGAGTCGAACCACACCTCCAGGATGTCGGTGCTCTTGGTGTAGCTGGCGGCATCCTCGGCGCCGAGGATGTCCTCGGCCGTCACGCGGCTCCAGGCCTCGATGCCGCCCTGCTCGATCATGTCGGCCGCCTGGTCGATGATCTCCATGGTGCGCGGGTGCAGCGCGCCCGTGTCCACATGCAGGAAGAAGGGGATGGGCACGCCCCAGCTGCGCTGGCGGGAGATGCACCAGTCGGGCCGGCCGGCGATCATGTCGCGCAGGCGGGTCTTGCCGTTCTCGGGGTAGAAGCTCGTGTGCTCGATGGCGTCCAGCGCGATCTGGCGCAGCGTCTTTTCCGGTTTCTGGGCCGGATCGGTGAACACGCCTTCGCCTTCGTCCATGCGGATGAACCACTGCGCCGCGGCGCGGTAGATCACCGGCGTCTTGTGGCGCCAGCAGTGCGGGTAGCTGTGGGTGATGGTCGTGGTGTCCATCAGGCGGCCGGCCACCTTGAGCGCGTCGAGGATGACGGGCACGGCCTTCCAGATGTGCTGGCCGCCGAACAGGGGCAGATCGGACGCGTACACGCCGTTGCCCTGCACGGGGTTCAGGATGTCCTTGTACTCCATGCCGTTGGCCTTGCAGGAGTTGAAGTCGTCCAGGCCGTAGGCGGGCGCCGAGTGCACGATACCCGTGCCGTCGTCTGCCGTGGCGTAGTCGGCCAGGTACACGGGGGAGATGCGGTCGTAGCCCTTGTCCACGTGCGCCAGCGGGTGCTTGAAGGGCATGTGGTCCAGCTTCTCGCCTTTGGCGGTGGCGACCACCGTGCCCTCGAGCTTCCAGCGCGCCAGGCACTTCTCGACCAGGGCCGAGGCCACGATCAGCAGGCCCCGCTCGGTGTCCACCAGGCTGTATTCCAGCTCGGGGTTGACGTTGAGCGCCTGGTTGGCGGGGATGGTCCATGCCGTCGTCGTCCAGATGACGATGAAGGCTTGCTTGTCCAGCTGCGGCAGGCCGAAGGCGGCGGCCAGCCTGGCGGGCTCGGCCGCGGGGAACATCACGTCCAGCGTCTGGCTCTGCTTGTCGGCGTACTCGATCTCGAACTCGGCCAGCGAGGACGCGCAGTCGAAGCACCAGTACACGGGCTTGAGGCCGCGGTAGACGAAGCCGCGCTCCATGACCTTCTTCAGAGCGCGCAGCTCCTGCGCCTCGTTGGCGTAGTTCATGGTCTTGTAGGGATGGTCCCAGTCGCCCAGCACGCCCAGGCGCTTGAAGTCCACCATCTGCTGCGCGATCTGCTCGGTGGCGAAGGCGCGGCTCCTGGCCTGCATCTCGTCGCGCGGCAGGTTGCGGCCGTGCAGCTTCTCGATGGCGTTCTCGATCGGCAGGCCGTGGCAGTCCCAGCCCGGCACGTACAGCGCGTCGAAGCCCTCGAGCTGGCGGCTCTTGACGATCATGTCCTTGAGGATCTTGTTGACGGCATGGCCGATGTGGATCTTGCCGTTGGCGTACGGCGGGCCGTCGTGCAGGATGAACATGGGCGCGCCGTGGCGCGCATCGCGCAGCTTCTTGTACAGGCCCTTGTCTTCCCAGTCCTTGACCCAGCCCGGCTCGCGCTTGGGCAGGTCGCCGCGCATGGGGAAGGGGGTGTCGGGCATGTTCAGCGTGGCGCGGTAGCCAGAGGCTTCGTTCTTGTTGACTTTGGAATCGGACATGGGAACCTTGAGAGCAATGCAGTGCCCAGGCATGGCTGCCGGAGCGTGAATGGGGAATGTGGGCCTGGCGCGCCGTCTGTCATGGCGTGCGCTTCAGGGCAGGGCGGACGGCGAGCGTCAAATTCGGTCGCGCGTGGTCTGGCGACGGGTCTCGGTGTAGCTGCTCGTGTGGGACGGCGTGTGGATGGCGGCGAAAAACGCGCGCGCGTCATCGCAGTCCTTGGCGATGCCTGCCGTCAGGGCATCGAGACTGTCGTACTTCAGCTCGTCGTGCAGTTTGTGCAGAAGTTCCACGCGGATGATTTTACCGTAGGCCTCTTCACCACCGAGTTCGGCGGGCCAATCGAAGCAGTGGGTCTCCAGCAGCACCCGGCCGCCATTGACGTCATGGGGGTCCAGCGAGGGGCGCACGCCCAGGTTGGCCACGCCGCGCAGCGGCTCGCCCGAGAGGCCGTGCACCAGCACCGCGAAAATGCCGCTGGCCGCCGGCTTCCAGTGGTCGAAGCGCAGGTTCAGCGTGCGAAAGCCGTCGTCCGCGCCCTCGCGCGACTCGGCCAGCTTGCGGCCCAGCTTGCGGCCGTGGACCACATGGCCCGAAATCGTGTAGGGATGGCCGAGCAGGCGGGCGGCATCGGCCATCTCCCCGGCCGCCAGCGCCTCGCGCACGGCGGTGCTGGAGACCCGCAGGCCGTGCACCTCGTAGCTGTTCATGCGCGCCACATCGAAGCCCAGGGCCTGGCCGGCCGCGTCCAGCATGGCGTAGTCGCCGGCGCGCTTGGCGCCGAAGCGGAAGTCGTCGCCCACCAGCACGTACTTGGCGCCCAGGCCCGAAACCAGCACGTCCTGGATGAAGCTCTCGGGACTCTGGCCGGCCAGCGCCGCGTTGAACGGCAGGATCACCACCTGGTCCACGCCGCAGACCTCGAGCTGGCTGAGCTTGTCGCGCAGCGTGCCCACGCGGGCCGGCGCCAGCTCGGGCTTGCTCAGCTTCTGGGCGAAGTAGTCGCGCGGATGCGGCTCGAAGGTCATGGCGCAGCTGGGAATGCCGCGCTGTGCCGCTTCGGCGCGCAGCAGGCCCAGCATGGCCTGGTGGCCGCGGTGCACGCCGTCAAAGTTGCCAATGGTCACAGCGCAGGCCGGCGCCAGGCCAGGGTGCTTGAATCCTCGGAAAATCTTCATGGCGTGCTTTGTTTTTCGTAGCGGCTCGCCCCGATGCGGGCAGCGGCGGCCGTCAATTTGACATAATTTCGGAGTATATTGCCTTGATTCGGGCGGCTTGGCGGCCGCCTGTGAGTGCGCATCACTCTTGCGACTGATTGTTCTTGTTGTTTACCGGCAGGAGGCATGTTGTGAAAGTCTTGAAGCTGACAGCCCAGGGACTGCCCCAGTCCTGGATCACGCTGGAGCAGGCGGCGCTGCACTATGCAGCGGATGAAGTACGCTGGGAATCCGGCGGGGAGATCGCCTGTTTCCGCGGCGGCCACAATGCTGTGACCGGTCGGCAGTCAGTGATTCACATCAACAGCATCATCGGCACCAAGGGCGTGCCCGCGATCAACCCGCACGAGCTGCTGCCGGGCCTGACCAACGGCAAGCTGTTTGCGCGCGACCGCTGCGTCTGCGCCTATTGCGGCCGCCAGTTCCATGAAAGCGAGCTCACGCGCGAGCACATCATTCCCGTCAGCCGGGGCGGCCAGCATACCTGGATGAACCTGGTCACGGCCTGCCGCGCCTGCAACCACCGCAAGGGCCCGCGCACGCCGGAGCAGGCCCGTATGCCGCTGCTCTACACGCCTTATGTCCCCAGCCTGTGGGAAGACTTCATCCTGCGCAACCGCCGCATCCTGGCCGATCAGATGGAATTCCTCGTGGCCCATGTGCCGCGCCATTCGCGCTGGCGCAGCTAGGGTGGCCCCTCTCTGATCGCGGCCGCCTGGCGCCGGGCTTAAAAAGCCCCGGGCCGGAGCGCGGGGCAGGAGAGAGGAAAGGAGTATGCGGTCAGGCCGTGGCGGAAACCGCCTTCTGCCATGCTTCGTAGAGGTCCTCGCCCTCGTCGCGCACGCGATGGCTGATGAGGGCCATTTCACGCTGCTCCTCGGGCTTGGCCAGCTCCACATAGCCGCGGGCGGCCGACAGGTCGTAGGGCTCGCCGTCCTCGTTGGAGTAGGCGAAATACACCTTCTTCACGCCGGCCAGCAGCATGGCCGTGTAGCACATGGAGCAGGGATAGCCGCTGGCGTACATGACGGCGCCCGACAGGTCCGTGCTGCCCTGGGCCTTGGCGCCAATGCGCAGGGCCTGCATCTCGGCGTGGGCCGACGGGTCGCACAGGTCCTCCACCTGGTTGACGGCGCGGGCCAGCACCTGGCCATCCCTGACCAGCACGGCACCGAATGGCCAGGTGGCCTGCTTGCGGTCCTTGACGTTGCCCATGGCCAGGCGGATGGATTCGAGCAGGTACTTGTCTTCGTTGTTCATGGAATTGTTCTCCTTGTAAAAAATCAGCTGCCGCGGTAGGTGGTGAAAAACCAGGGCGAGCACAGCATGGGGACGTGATAGTGCTGGGCTGCGTCGAAGATGGAAAAGCGCACCAGCACTTCTTCCGACAGTGCCGTGGGCTCCTTGAAATGTTCGCCTACGTAGAAGCGCAGTTCGAAGTCACCGGTGCGGGCCGACTGGGCCGGCAGCATGGGGCTGTCGGTGCGGCCGTCGGCATTGGTGCGCGTGCTGTTCAGGCGCTGCGCGGGAGACTGCGCCACATCATAGAGTTCGACCCGCATGCCTGCGATGGGTCGGCCGGTGGTGACATTGAGTACGTGGGTGCTGATGCCTGCCATGATTTGCCTTTCGCGAGATAGTGGTATCCGGGATGGAAAAAGGCGGCGGATCAGCTGCCGCGCGAGTAGGTATAGCTCCAGGGGCCGAACTGGACCGGCAGGTGGATGCGCTCGGCCGTGTTCACGACCTGGAAGCGCACCGGCACCTTGGACAGAAAGGCCGGGCGGGGCAGCTTGGCGCCCTTGGCCGCAAAGTATTCGTCCACGTGCAGCAGCATTTCGTAGCGGCCGGCGCGGTAGCTGTCATCGATCAGCAGCGGATCGTCGGCACGGCCGTTGGCATTCACGATGAAGCTGCGCAGCAGCACATAGTTCTGGCCGTCGAAGCGCGAGAAATCCACGCGCAGCCCCGTGGCCGCGGAGCCGTGGAAGGTGTCCACGGCATGCATGGTCAGCCGGGGGCTGGCGCCGTGCAGCACGATGGGCCCGGAGGACTGGGCAGGAGCGGCTGGCGTTGCCGGTGCATCGGCGGCCAGCGCGCCGCGTGCGGCGGCCAGGGCGGTGGCGCCGAGCGCCAGGCCCGAGAGAGTGAACTGGCGGCGGGCCGGAGCCTGCGGCTGGGCCTGGTGCCCGGCGCTGGATGGGAAAGTCTTGGACATGGATCTGTCTCCTCGGGGCGGATGCGGCTTCAGAGGCTCTTGCGGCGCTGGATGCGGGCAATGAACGCGATGGCCAGGATGGCGGACAGCACTTCCACGATGGCGACCAGGTACAGGCCCGGAGCGACCTTGCCGGTGGAAGCCTTGATCACGCCCATCAGGTAGGGGGCGCCGAAGCCGGCCAGGTTGGCGACCGAGTTGATCAGGGCCACGCCCACGGCGGCGGCTCCGCCGCTGAGCAGCATGTTGGGCATCTGCCAGAACACGGGAATGGCGCTCATGGTGCCTACCAGGGCCAGCACCATGGCCGTCAGTGCCACGATCACGGGGATGCTGGACATGCCCATGGTGATGGCCAGGGCCAGCATGCCGCCGGCGCCCAGCAGGGCCGAGCCCGCGAAGTGCCAGCACACTTCGCCGCGTTGGTCGGAATGGCGGCCGTTGATGACCATGCCAGCCGCGCCCAGCAGGTAGGCGGCGCCGGCAATCCAGCCCACTTCCATGGGCGAGGTGAAGCCGGCCTCGCGGATCACGGTGGGGGTCCAGAAGGTCAGCGTGGAGTTGGCGCACAGCAGGCAGAAGAACACGGCGATCAGCAGCCACACCATGGGGTTGCCGAACAGGGTGCGCCAGTCGCTGTGGCGCTCGCCCTGGGCCTTGTGGTCGATTTCGAGCTGCTGGCGCACCACGGCGCGGTCGGCATCGGTGAGCCACTTGGCCTGCTCGGGCCGGTCCGTCATGTAGAAATAGGCGAAGACGCCGGCCAGCACCGAGGGAATGCCCTCGATGATGAACAGCCATTGCCAGCCGTGCATGCCATGCCAGCCGGCGGCCCAGGTCATGATGCCGCCGGCCAGGGGGCCGCCGAGCACGCCCGCGATGGCGGAGGCCGACATGAATGTGCCGAAGGCCTTGGCGCGGCGCTTGGACGGGTACCAGTAGGTCAGGTACAGGATGATGCCGGGGTAGAAGCCGGCCTCGAACACGCCCATCAGAAAGCGCAGGATGTAGAAGTGGGTCGGTGTCGTGACCCAGGCCTGCATGACGCAGATGATGCCCCAGCCGATGGTGATGCGCATCACCGTCTTCTTGGCGCCGATCCGTTGCAGCAGCATGTTGGACGGCACTTCGAACAGGAAATAGCCGATGAAGAAGATGCCGGCACCCAGGCCGTAGACTGCTTCGCTGAACTTCAGGTCGTCGAGCATCTGCAGCTTGGCGAAACCGATGTTCACGCGGTCCAGCCATGCCAGCACCCACAGCACGCCCAGGAAGGGCAGCAGGCGCCAGGAGATCTTGGAATAGGTGGCGTCGACCTGGTCGACGCCGGCAGTCGTGCCGCTGATCGGCACATGTTGAGCACTCATGGCAAGTCCTTGTCTCGGAAGTTTGTTGTTTGGGTTTGGGGACGCTTGCATCGTCGCGGGTTGGGGCAATATGCGAAACTAGGCAGCTGCTATGAGCCGCATAGCAAAATGCATATTCATAGGGAAAACACGTGTCTCGCAGCGAAGATCCGTTCGACACTTACCTGCTGCGTGTGCTGTGCACATTGATCAGCGAAAAAAGCGTGTCGCGCGCGGCCATACGCCTGAACCAGTCGCAGCCGGCCATCAGCGCGGCGCTGCGGCGGCTGCGGGCCATCTTCAACGACCCGCTGCTGGTGCGGGACAAGAACCGCATGGTGCCCACGGCGCGCGCGCTGCAGGCCGTGGAGCAGGCGCGCGCGGCCCTGGGGCTGATCGACGGGCTGCTGACGTCCGGCAAGGACTTCTCTGCCGGGACCACGCAGCAGCGCTTCACCCTTGCCACCCCCGACTACCTGGCGCCGCCCTTCATGGCGCGCGTGGTCCAGCTCATGCGCACGCAGGCGCCGGGTGCCCGGCTGGTCATGCTGCCCCTGGGCCAGAACTTCGACTACGAACAGGCGCTGCAAAGCGGCGAGGTGGACATCGTCATCGGCAACTGGCCGAGCCCGCCCGAGCATCTGCACATGTCCACGCTGATCGAGGACCAGGTGGTCTGCCTGCTCGACGAAAGGCACCCGCTGGCCGCACCGGGCCAGCTCACGGCCGAGCACTATCTGCAGTCGGCCCATATCGTGTTCACGCCTTATTCGCCGGACCAGCGCGGCGTGGTGGAGACCAGCCTGGGCACCATGCGCGTGAGCCGCGACGGCCGCGTGCAGTGCTCGCATTTCTCGCTGGCGCCGGACCTGCTCGTGGGGACCGATCTGCTGCTGACCACCAGCCGCCACTTCGCGGCCTACCATGCCAGGCGCCTGCCGCTGGCCATGGTGCCCCTGCCCATGGGCAACCGCACCATGCGCTTTTACCAGCTGTGGCATTCGTCGCGGCACCGCGATGCATCGCACATCTGGCTGCGCGGGCTGCTGAGCCAGGCCTCGCAGGTGCTGACAGAGCTGGCGTAGCCGGCTGCTATACGGGCTATAACAAGCCAGGACTGTGAGGCGGCAAACGCGCTTCCTACACTGGCTCCATGACTACCACCACTGCCTCCTCCCTTCCCACGCTCGACGAGCTCAACACCATGGCGCACGGCGCCTTCGTGGCCGCGCTCGGCGAGGTCTTCGAATACGCCCCCTGGGTTGCCGAAGCGGCTGCCAGCCAGCGGCCCTTCGACAGCATCGATGCGTTGCATGGCGCCATGCTGGCCGCCGTGCATGCCAGCCCCCGCGAGCAGGCCGTGCGCTTTCTCTGCGGCCACCCCGAGCTGTCGGCCAGCGCCGTGCGCTCCGGCACGCTGACCAGCGATTCCCAGCAGGAGCAGCAAAGCGCCGGCCTGGGCGATCTGGAGCAGGAGCAGGGCGAGCGCCTGGCCGCGCTGAACCAGGCCTACCGCTCGCGCCACGGTTTTCCCTTCATCGCCTGCGTGCGCCACTACACGCGCGCCGGCCTGTTTGCCGAGCTGGCATCGCGCACCGAGCGCGGCACCGAGCAGGAGTTTGCCGAGGCCCTGCGCCAGATCGGCTTCATCAGCCGCCTGCGCCTGTCGCAGCGCGTGCGCGCCGGCAGCCTGCAAGCGGCCTGATCCACTTTTCCTGACAAAAAAGCCCCGCGATGCGGGGCTTTTTAAGTGCTGGTCATTCGGCCGTGGCGGGACGGCCGGTTTCAGGCGAAGACGCCGGCGCTGTCCTGCAGCCCCGCGGACAGCACGCCCAGGTGGTGCAGGGTGTCGCCGCCGGTCATTTCCATCTGCGTCAGGCGCTTGAAGTAGTGGCTGCCCACGTATTCGTCGGTCACGCCGATGCCGCCGTGCAGCTGCACCGACTGCTGGCCGACGAAGCGCATGGACTGGCCCAGCTGCACCTTGGCGCGGGCCAGGGCCAGGTGGCGCTCGGCCTCGGGTTCGCCGAGCTTGAGGCTGGCGTAGTAGCTCATGGAGCGGGCCAGTTCGAGCTGCATCTTCATGTCGGCCACGCGATGGCGCAGGGCCTGGAAACTGGCGATCACCACGCCAAACTGCTTGCGCTGGTTCATGTATTCGGTGGTGAGCTTGAGGGTCTGCTCCATCACGCCCACGCCTTCGGCGCACAGGGCGGCGTTGGCCACATCCTGAGCCAGCGTCAGCGCGGCCAGGCCGTCCGCGGTGATCAGCGTGGCGGGCGTGGCCTTGCAGAGCAGGTCGGCCGCGCGGCCTTCGTCCTGGGTGCTGTAGCCGTGCGTGGATACGCCGGCCGCGCCCTTTTCCACGAGGAACAGGGCGATCTTGCCGTCCAGCTGCGCGGGCACGATGAAGGCATCGGCCTGGTCGCCTGCCGGGACTATGTTTTTCGTAGCGTCCAGCGTGTAGGCATCACCGTTTCTGCTGGCCTTTGCATCGCAGACATCAAGGCGGTAGCGCGCCTTGCGCTCCTGCGATGCGAGCACGACCAGCGCTTCGCCACTGGCGATGGCGGACAGCCACTGCTGCCTGACGGCTTCGCTGCCGTAGCGGGCGATCACCGCCGAAGCCACGAAGGCCTGGGCCAGCGGCTCCATCACCAGGCCGCGGCCCAGCTCTTCCATCACCACCATGGCATCGACAGCGCCCTGGCCCAGGCCGCCGTACTGCTCGGGCACGGTGAGGGCGGTCAGGCCCAGCTCGGCCAGCTCGCCCCACACTTCCCGGGAAAAGCCGCCCTGGGCCACGATGGACTGGCGACGCTCGAAGGTATAGCCCTTGTCCACCCAGCGCGCGACGGCGTCGCGCAGTTGTTGCTGGTCATCGGAAAAATTGAAATCCATGAAAGTCTCCTGATGCTGGCTGCATGCGGCACCTTGGCGCCCTTCACATCCAGCGAAGCTCTTGCTAGAACCCCCTCCCGGAGGGGGGCACGGGGGAGTCGTACGTTTTCGCGCAAGCGAAATATCGTCGCCGTCACCAGTTCCGGGTCAGCCCAGCACCGTCTGCGCGACGATGTTTCGCTGTACTTCGTTGCTGCCGCCGTAGATCGTGGTCTTGCGCATGTTGAAATAGGTCGAGGCCAGCGGCGCGTTGGCCACCACGCCGCCCGGGAAGTCGCCCTGCCAGCCGGCTTCCATGGCTTCCTCGATGAAGGGCAGGCTGTAGGGGCCGGCGGCCAGCATCATCAGCTCGGCATAGCGCTGCTGGATCTCGCTGCCCTTGATCTTGAGCAGGCCGGCGATGTCCAGCGGGTTCTTGCCAGACTTCTCTGCCGAGAGCACGCGCAGCACCAGCATCTCCAGGGCCACGATGTCCACTTCGAGCAGCGCGATCTGGTCGCGAAAGCGCTGGTCGTCCCAGACGCCTTCGGTCTTGGCGATGCGCTTGAGGCGCTCGAGCTCGCGCTTGGCGCGGTTCACGCCGGCGATGTTGGTGCGCTCGTGCGAAAGCAGGTGCTTGGCATAGGTCCAGCCCTTGTTCTCTTCGCCGATCAGCTGGTCGGCGGGCACTTCCACGTTGTCGAAGAAGACCTCGTTGACCTCGCACTCGCCGTCGAGCAGCTTGATGGGGCGCACGGTCACGCCGGGGGACTTCATGTCGATCAGCAGGAAGCTGATGCCGGTCTGGGGCTTGCCTTCGCTGCTGGTGCGCACCAGGCAGAAGATCCACTCGCCGTACTGGCCCAGCGTGGTCCAGGTCTTCTGGCCGTTGACGATGTATTTGTCGCCCACGCGCTCGGCGCGGGTCTTGAGGCTGGCCAGGTCCGAGCCCGAGCCGGGCTCCGAATAGCCCTGGCTCCACCAGACTTCGCCGCTGGCGATGCCGGGCAGGAAGCGCTTTTGCTGCTCCGGGCTTCCGTAGGCCATGATGACGGGGGCCACCATCACCGGCCCGAAGGGCACGACGCCGGGCGCGCAGGCCGCGGCGCATTCTTCCTCGAACAGATGCTTTTGCACGGCGGTCCAGCCGGGTCCGCCGAACTGGGCGGGCCAGCCCGAGGCCAGCCAGCCCTTCTTGCCGAGAATCTTGGCCCAGCGCTGCAGGTCGTCGCGCGTCAGGCGCAAATCGTTGCGCACCTTGTGCGCGATCTCCTCCGGCAGATGGGCCCGCACCCAGGTGCGGACTTCTTCGCGAAAGGCTTGTTCTTCGGGGGTAAATGCCAGATCCATGCGCTTGTCTCCTGAGAAGGTCCAGGTTGTAGCACGCGCGTTCTTTTTCCAGCTGTCGAGGCTGCGACAGATCGGCCCGGCTTTGGTGAAAACCCCAGGAGGAAGCGCGGCGGCCTTCAGCCAGCCGGGCCGCCTGCGGTGCCGGGTGCCGCATCCTGCAGCGGGCTTTCCACGCCCAGGGCCTCGCACAGCTGCAGCACGGTGGCGCGCAGGCGGGCCACTTCGGCCTCCAGCGCATCCACGCGCTGCTGCAGGGCCGGTGCATTGCCGGCCGGTGCCGCGCTGGCCGCGCCTTGCAGGGCCGCGATATCGACCGGGCCGCACAGCAGGTGCGCCCAGCGCTGTTCGCGGGCGCCGGGCGCGCGCGGCAGCTGCACCACCAGCGGGCCGCCTTTTTCCTCGCTGCGCTCGCGCAGCTCGTCCAGGAATGCCTCGACCGAGGAAATATCGGCAAAGCGGTGCCAGCGCTCGGAGTTGATGCGCAGCTCGCCGGCCGTCTGCGGGCCGCGCAGCATCAGCAGCGCCAGCAGCACGGCCGACTGGTCGGGCACGCCCACGCCGCGCGGGAAGTTGTGCTCCCAGCGCGTGGCGCGGCTGCCGCTGATTTGTACCGCCAGCGTCCTGAAGCGCAGGCTGTCCAGCGCTTCCTGGGCCTGGGATTCGCTCACTTCCATCACCGGATCGCGGCTGGATTTCTGGTTGCAGCCGGTGACCAGGGCGTTGAGCGTCAGCGGATAGCTGTCGGGCACGGTGCGCGCCTTTTCCATCAGTGTGGCCAGCACGCGGGCCTCCACGGCGGTCAGCGGGGCGGTTCTGGGATCGAAGGGCATGGAGTCTCCTCAAAAGGCACAGGGCGGCACACAAGAACTCGGGCTAAGGGAAAGCCCGGTAGTGCGACAATCGCCGCCCATGAAAAACATCGTGATCCTGATTTCGGGCGGCGGCTCGAACATGGCCGCCATTGTGCGTGCATCCCAGCAGCAGAACTGGGCAAAGCAGTACAACGCCAGGGTTGCTGCGGTGGTGAGCAACAAGGCCGAGGCCCAGGGGCTGGCCTTTGCGCGCGACAACGGCATCGCCACCGAGGTGCTGGATCACAGGCAGTTCGACAGCCGCGAGGCCTTCGACGCCCAGCTGATGCAGGTGATAGACCGCCATGCGCCCGATCTGGTGGTGCTGGCCGGCTTCATGCGCATTCTCACGCCGGGCTTTGTGGCGCACTACGAGGGGCGCATGGTCAACATCCATCCCTCGCTGCTGCCGGCCTTCACGGGCCTGCATACGCACCAGCGCGCCATAGCCGCGGGCTGCAAGTTCGCCGGCGCCACGGTGCATCGCGTCACGGCGGAGCTCGACGTGGGCCCGATTCTCGAGCAGGCCGTCGTGCCCATCCTGCCGGGCGACACGGCCGAGGCACTGGCCGCGCGCGTGCTGGTGCAGGAGCATGTGATCTACCCGCGCGCTGTCCTCAATCTGCTCAAGAATCGATAGCGGGTGGCGCTTGATGCGCCCGTGCTCAGGGCTGTTCAGGTTCTTTTTCCGTGTCCGCCAGCCGGCGAAAGCGCGGCCTTTCCACGCCGTCTATGACCACGGTTTCGTTGAACATGGCCGCGGGCCGTACCCACAGGCCGTGTTCGCCATACAGGGCGCGGTACAGCGTCATGGATTCCAGTGTCTCGCTGTGGCGCACGGTGCCTATCACTTCATAGCGCATGCCTTTGTAGTGCGCGTAGAGGCCGGGTTCGGTGACGATGAGCGGCGGAAGGTCTTGTGGGCTCATTATGCAATTCGATAGCGGGATGCGCTGGATAGGTAAGGGCTGTACGCCATTTTGATGCTTGAGAAAACATCTGCGACGGCATGCCGGCGAGAACCGGGAGAGAGGCCAGGGCTTGGGCGACAGTGGGACAATCGCTCCCATGCATCCCAAACAGCTTCTCGACGCTTGCACCGAACTCGTCAAGCGCACCCTGACATTTGAACATCCGGCCGATGCCGTGGTGTCCCGCTTTTTCCGTGAAAACCGCAGCCTGGGCCCGCGCGAGCGCGCCACCCTGGCCGAAACCGCCTACACCGTGCTGCGCAAGAAGCTGTTGTTCGAAGCGCTGGCGCATTCGGGCAGCGGCCCGCGCGAGCGCCGGCTGGCCATCCTGGGTTTTGCCGAATGCCTCAAGGAACAGAGCGGCAAGGAACCCAAAACCAGGGCCCGTGAAGGCTTCGACAGCGACAGCTTCGTGAAGGCAGCCCTGCTGCCGCAGGAGCTCAAATGGCTCAAGGACTGCGCAAGCATCCAGCCCGAGGACCTGATGGAGGCCCATCGCCACAATCTGCCTGAGTGGCTGGTGGCGCCGCTCAAGGCGCAGCTGGGCGATGCATTCTGGGCCTTGGCCGCGAGCATGGAGCGCAGCGCGCCGCTGGATCTGCGCGTGAACATCCTGAATGCCAAGCGCTCCGATGTGCGCAAGGAACTGGAAAAGGCCGGCATCCAGGCCCAGCCCACGCCGTATTCGCCCTGGGGCCTGCGCGTGGATGGCAAGCCGGCGCTGGCCCGGCTGGATGCCTTCACGCGCGGCGCCATCGAGGTGCAGGACGAGGGCTCGCAGCTGCTGGCCCTGCTGCTCGACGCCAAGCGCGGCGAAATGGTGGTGGACTTCTGCGCCGGCGCGGGCGGCAAGACGCTGGCCGTCGGCGCGGCCATGCGCAATACCGGCCGCCTCTATGCCTTCGACGTGTCGGGCCACCGCCTCGACGCCCTGAAGCCGCGCCTGGCGCGCTCGGGCCTGTCCAATGTGCACCCGGCGGCCATTGCCCATGAGCGCGACGAGCGCATCAAGCGCCTGGCCGGCAAGATCGACCGCGTGCTGGTCGATGCGCCCTGCTCGGGCCTGGGCACGCTGCGCCGCAATCCCGACCTCAAGTGGCGCCAGAGCCCCAAGGCCGTGGAAGAGCTGACGCAAAAGCAGGCAGCCATCCTCGAAAGCAGCGCCCGCCTGGTGAAGGCCGGCGGCCGCCTGGTCTATGCCACCTGCTCCATCCTGCCGCAGGAGAACGAAGCCATTGCCGAGGCCTTTTCGGCTGCGCACCCGGACTTCGTGCCGCTGAGCGCCGGCGAGCTGCTGGAACAGCTCAAGGTCGAGGGCGGCGATGCGCTGTGCAGCGGCGGCGAGGACGGCCGGCGTTATGTGCGCCTGTGGCCCCACCGCCATGAAACCGATGGATTTTTTGCGGCAGTTTGGATGAAAAAAGCGTAAATTCCCGGCAAATCCAGTATCCCCCGTCAGACAAAGGGCTGTGTGGATGTAGGGCGTCCACCTAAAATGGCAGTTCTCGTGCTTCGCGGAAGCGAGCACGCTTTTTGCCTGGGCCTTTGGCGCATGGCGCTGGATATCGGCTTGAACGGGAGTGCGGTTGTGGACGGATTGGTGAATTGGCTGGCCAATGGCCTGTGGGAGCTGTCGTGGTGGCAGCTGCTGCTCTATACCCTGGCCACCACGCACATCACCATCGCCGCGGTCACCATCTACCTGCACCGTTGCCAGGCCCACCGGGCATTGGACTTGGGGCCTGTGCCCTCGCATTTCTTCCGCTTCTGGCTGTGGCTGGGCACGGGCATGGTCACCAAGCAATGGGTGGCCATCCACCGCAAGCACCATGCCAAGTGCGAGACCGCCGAAGATCCGCACAGCCCGCAGACACGCGGCCTGGGCACCGTGATGCGCCGCGGCGCCGAGCTGTACCGCGAGGAAGCGAAAAACGAGGACACGCTGCGCAAGTTCGGCCACGGCACGCCCGACGACTGGATGGAGCGCAATGTGTACCGCCATTCGGTGCTGGGCCCCTCGCTGATGCTGATCCTCGATGTGGCGCTGTTCGGCGCCATCGGCCTGTCCATCTGGGCCGTGCAGATGGTCTGGATTCCGTTCTGGGCGGCCGGCGTGGTCAATGGCGTGGGCCACTACTGGGGTTACCGCAACTACGAGGCGCCCGATGCCTCCACCAATCTCGTGCCCTGGGGGTTGATCATCGGCGGCGAGGAGCTGCACAACAACCACCATACCTATCCGACCTCGGCCAAGTTCTCTGTCAAGCGCTACGAGTTCGACATCGGCTGGCTCTATATCAGCGCCATGCAGAAGATGGGCTGGGCCAAGGTCAAGAAGACGCCGCCGCGCTTGCGCATGGGCGCCGTCAAGCCCGTGGCCGACGAGCTGACTCTCGAGGCCGTGATTGCCAATCGCTACGAAGTCATGGCCCGCTATGCGCGCGGCGTGCGTGCCGCCGTGCGGCAGGAGCTGGACGTGCTCAGGCAGCGCAAGGCCCAGAAGGCCGATGTCTCGCTGCTGCTGGCAGCCCAGCGCTGGCTGCATCGCGACAACGACAAGGTGCCCGAGCGCGCCCAGGCCCAGCTGGCCCAGGCGCGCGCGGCCCATCCCGTGATCGACCAGATGCTGATCATGCGCGAGGAGCTGCGCCAGCTGTGGCTCAACACCACGCTGAGCCGCGAACAGCTGACCAGCCAGCTGCAGGCCTGGTGCCAGCGTGCCGAAGCCAGCGGCATCGCCATGCTCAAGGAGTTCTCCGTCAAGCTGCGCGCTGCCCACGCTTGATGCCGGTAGCGGATTCGCGGCCGCCTGGCCGGTAGCGAGCAATCCACCGCCTCAGGCCCTCAAGGCCGAGGCGGTTTTTGCTGGCTGCGGGCATGCCCGGCTGCACCTGCACGCTGCTGCGCTCGCCCACGCAGACCAGCTGGACCCAGAGCCTGCCGGGTGCGCGCCAGCTTTGCCCGTTGCGCAGGCACATGCTGTAGCCCGAGCAGGCATCCAAGGCCGCCAGCGGCGTGGCGCTCAGCTGGATGGGCGCACCCAGGCAGGTCAGGGTGCTGCCTTCGGTCAGTGCCAGTGTCAGCATCTGGCCGGGGGACAGTGGGTGGCGCTGCGAGGCGCTGTTTTGGCGGGTTTCGGTATGCACGGGATGGCCCTGTTTGGAGGTGATTCAGGGTTTCCAGCTTAGGTTGGGGCCCGGTTTGACGACAGGCACAGCATCCGGCCGGGGCAGGCGTATCAATGCAGATTTTCCGGCGGCTGTTCCGGTCGGTTCGCGGCTTATCTGTATCTGTTGCAGAACAGGATCGGCTGGCATGATGGGGACGGAAAAGCGCTTTCACTATCATGCTGACACCTGCCGTTCTTGAGTCCTCGCCAGCTGCAAATCCGGCCTTGCCGCTGTACCAGCGGCTGGCCGCCACCTATGGCACGGCTATTGCGCTGGGCACGCTCAAGGCGGGTGAGCGCATGCCTTCGGTGCGCGAGCTGATGGCACGGCACGACATCAGCCTGTCCACGGCCCTGCAGGTGCTGCGCTATCTGGAAGAGCACGGCTGCCTGGAAGCCAGGCCCCGCGTCGGCTATTTTGTGCGCGCCGCGGCGGCGGCCCTGCCGCTGGCCAGCGAACCGGACCTGAGCCAGCCCGTGCAGCCCAACCCCCATGCGCATTTCGTGGGCATCAACGAGCACATCTCGCTGCTGCTGGAGCGGGGCCGGCAGGCGGATGTGTATATGGATCTCGGCGGCTGCACGCCGCCGGCGGCGCTGTTCGACCATCACTACCTGAACAAGACCGTCACCCGCCTGCTGCGCGCGCACCCGACGCTGCTGTCGCAGGGACGCTCGCTGCTGGCCAACCAGGGCAACCATCCCGAGTTCCAGCAGGCCATGGCGCGACGGGCGCTGGCGTCGGGCATCCGCGTGGCGCCGGCAGATGTGCTGGCCACCACCGGCAACTCCGAAGGCGTCAGCCTGGCGCTGGCCGCCGTGGCCTCGCCAGGGGATATGGTGGCCGTGGAGTCGCCCACCTATTACGGGCTGCTGCAGGTCGTCGAATCGCTGCAGCTGAAGGCGCTGGAGATCCCCTGCAGCCCGCGCACGGGCATGTCGATCGAGGCGCTGGAGCTGGCCTTCCAGACGCAGCCGCGCCTGAAGGCGGTGGTGGTCGTGCCCGAGCTGCAGATGCCGCTGGGTGCGCGCATGCCCGACGAGCACAAGGCCCGGCTGGTCGCGCTGTGCGCCACCCATGGCGCGGCGCTGATCGAAGACGATTCCTACGGCCTGTTCGTGGAGGGGCCGCAGGCTGTCCGTCCGCTCAAGGCCTGGGACAGCGTTTCAGGCCATGTGATCTATTGCCAGGCCTTCAACAAAAGCCTGGCGCCCGGGTTGCGCCAGGGCTGGATGAATGCGGGCCAGTGGCATGGACGGGTGCAGATGCTCAAGTTCGCGCAAAGCCGAAACACCCAGACGCTGGGCCAGCTCGTGGTGGCCGAAGTGCTGGGCTCGCCCACACACCAGCGCAGCCTGGAAAAGCTCAGGCAATTGCTGCGCAAGCAGCGCGAAGCCATGGCCAGGCTGGTGGCGCGGCACTTTCCTGTGGGTACGCGCCTGAGCCTGCCTGCCGGGGGACTGTGCCTGTGGCTGGAGTTTCCTGCGGAGATGTCCACGTCCGAGCTGTTCGCGGCCGCACTGGACAAGGGCATACGCATTGCGCCCGGAAGCATGTTTTCCAATTCGGGCCGCTATGAGCACTGCATGCGTCTGGCCTGTACCCATCCCGTCGATGGCTTGATGGAGCAGGCCATGGCCACGCTGGGCGCAATGGCCTGCAGGCAGCTGGGCCAGAATCCGCGCAGCTAGGAGCGGGAGCCCGGCCGCTTGGAAGTACGGCGGGACGTCTCCGCAAGAGCGGCGTTCCTACTTCGCCAGCTGGCCCGCAAGGCATTGGCGCATGTATTCGCGGGCCTTGGAGCCTTCTTTGTAGAAGGTGGTGATGACGTTCCTGCCGTCAACGGACACCCTGAAGTCCGCCTGTTCCTCCAGCTCCTTGATCAGCGCTTCGGGCCCTGCAAGCGCAAAGGCGAGAGCGCCCCATTTCCCCTCGGTAATGGCGTAGTTGATCGCGCCTACTTCCTGGGGCTGCTCCTTGTTCTGGACCAGGGTGGTTCTGACTTTCCGGGGGCTGGCGGGTTTGGGAATGTCCATGCCCAGAAAGGTCAGGAGTGCGCCCTTGTGCGAGGCAGTCGGCCCGGAAAGCTGGACGGCGCCGGACAGGCTGCCGAAAGTCGCGGCGCATTGCAGACCCGAGCGCGGATTCCGCTCGTCATGCGAGAAAGTCCAGTAGCCCTTGCGCAGCTTCTGGAACTCGGGGTCCCGGGCAATCCTCTGGCCTTCCTCCACGAGCTCCTGCCCTTCGCGCAACAGGTCCATGTGGATGCCTGCCATGCCGGCCAGTGCGTCGGCGGGCGAGCTCTCTGCAGGCTGGCTTGCCGCGGGAGCGGCACCGTTCTGTACGCAGACGGGCACGGATGCCAGGCCGGGCGATCCTCCGGTCATGCCGACCTGCCGCTGGCCGGGCCCTGGACCGGTGGGGCATACGAATGTCTGGCCAAGGACGGCTGGCGACATGGCAAGCGAAATGAGCAGTGCTGCACCCGGCATTCCTCGATTCATGGGATCCCTCCGTCCTCGTTGAAAAGCGCCAAGTATAGGGAGGGTTCCTGCGCGGGCCTTCGGCCACTGCGTGCATAAAAAAACCGCCTGCACTTGCGTGAGGCGGTTTTTTTGGAGCAAGGCCGAATTACTTCAGCTTCACTTCCTTGTACTCGACGTGCTTGCGAGCCTTGGGGTCGAACTTCGTGATCGACATCTTTTCAGGCATCGTCTTCTTGTTCTTGGTCGTGGTGTAGAAGTGGCCGGTACCTGCAGTGGATTCCAGCTTGATCTTTTCGCGTCCGCCTTTAGCAGCCATGATTTTTCTCCTTCGGGGAATTAAGCCTGGCCACGAGCGCGCATGTCTGCGAGCACGGAGTCAATACCGTTCTTGTCGATCAGACGCAGAGCAGCGCTGGAAACGCGCAGGCGCACCCAACGGTTTTCGCTCTCCACCCAGAAACGGCGGTATTGCAGGTTGGGCAGGAAACGACGCTTGGTCTTGTTGTTGGCGTGGGAAACATTGTTGCCCACCATGGGCTTCTTGCCCGTTACTTCACATACGCGTGCCATGAGGACACTCCGATAGTTTTAAACGGTCGACAACACCGGAGAGCCTGCGCAAGCAGGCTGGGTTGCCGACCTCACCTCGCCAGTTTTCATTGGGTGGCGGTAGCCCGGATTTGCAGGAGTGTCCGGCGCGGCGCAAAGCCTGGCTTCGCTCGCTTCAGACGGTTTCAGATCCAGCAAAGCCTGCGATTATAGCGTTTTCGGCAAAAAGCCCCCGGACCCGCACATATCTGGCGAAGTCCAGGGGCTTTTTGCTCTGCCTGGCCGTCGGCCGGGCAGCAAGGGGTCACTCCTGCTCGAGGAAGCGCTGGGCGTCGAGCGCCGCCATGCAGCCCGTGCCGGCGCTGGTGATGGCCTGGCGGTACACATGGTCCTGGCAGTCGCCGGCGGCAAACACGCCGGGCACGCTGGTCTGGGTGGCAAAGCCCTTGAGGCCGCCCTGGGTCACGATGTAGCCGTTTTCCATCTCCAGCTGGCCCTGGAAGATATCGGTGTTGGGATGGTGGCCGATGGCGATGAAGGCGCCTTGCAGGGCGATTTCCTCGGTATGGCCGTCCTGGGTGTGCTTGATGCGGATGCCGGTCACGCCGCTCTGGTCGCCCAGCACCTCGTCGAGCGTGAAGTGGGTCTTGAGCTCGATCTTGCCTTCCTTGACCTTTTCCATCAGCTTGTCCACCAGGATGGGCTCCGCCTTGAACTTGTCGCGGCGGTGCACCAGGGTGACCTTGCTCGCGATATTGGACAGGTACAGCGCTTCTTCCACGGCGGTGTTGCCGCCGCCGATCACGCACACGGGTTGCTCGCGGTAGAAGAAACCGTCGCAGGTGGCGCAGGCCGACACGCCGCGGCCCATGAAGGCCTCCTCGGAAGGCAGGCCCAGGTACTTGGCCGAGGCGCCGGTGGCGATGATCAGCGAGTCGCAGGTGTAGGTGCCGCTGTCGCCGGTCAGCGTGAACGGACGCTTGGAAAAGTCGACCTTGTGGATGTGATCAAAGACAATCTGGGTCTTGAAGCGCTCGGCATGTTCGAGAAAGCGCTGCATCAGCTCCGGGCCCTGCACGCCCATCACGTCGGCGGGCCAGTTGTCCACTTCGGTGGTCGTCATCAGCTGGCCGCCCTGGGCCATGCCCGTGATGAGCAGGGGTTTGAGGTTGGCGCGGGCCGCATACACGGCTGCCGTGTAGCCGGCGGGGCCGGAGCCGAGAATGAGGACTTGTGCGTGTTGTGTTGTAGAAGACATGAAACGGGGCTCTGTTAAAAAAGCATGCCGACAACCGGCGCGAACAGGTTGGGGTTTGACAGGATAGGTATGGGAGTATCGCTCGTGATCAAGAGTTGCGTTCTGTGCCGCTTTAATCGCCGCAATTGTTAAAAATGATGCTGATGGATCGGTTGCGCTGTCCGGCGTTGTGTTTTGTTGCAAGTGCTTGCATTACGCTAGCTGGCTGCTTCGGCCGTTTCCATGGCCAGGCCAAGGGCCTGGGGTAAGCTCCCGCTGTTTATGACTTATTCATTGAACGCTCTGAAAGCGTCTTCTTCTGGCAAGGCCAAATCCCGCACGCCGCCTGTGCGCTATGGGGTGATCCGCTTCAGCCAGGAGGTCCTGCTCATGATGGGACTGCTGGCCCTGGTGTTCTGGCTCATGGCCATGTTCACCTATTCGCCGCAGGACCCGGCCTGGTCCACTTCGGGCAACGGGCACCTGACCTTCGTCCACAACTGGATGGGGCGGGTCGGTGCCTGGCTGGCCGATGCCTGCTATTTCGGCTTCGGCATGTCGATCTGGTGGCTGGTGCTGGCCGCCGTCCAGACTTGGTGCTTTGCGCTGATGCGCTGGATCCGCGGCGGCACGGACAAGGAGGGCGCGCAGCTGTCCCTGATGCCGCTGTGGCGCCGCCGCTTCCTGTTCTGGGGCGGATTGTTCCTGCTCATGTCCTCCAGCTGCGCGCTCGAATGGACGCGCCTGTACCGCTTCGAAAGCATGCTGCCCGGCCCCGCCGGCGGCGTGTTCGGCTACATGGTGGGCCTGCACAGCCTGCAGTGGCTGGGCTTTACCGGCTCGGGGCTGATCGGCATCTGCCTGTTCATACTCGGCACGGCCATGGTGTTCGGCTTTTCCTGGGGCAGCCTGGCCGAGGGCCTGGGCGCGCGCCTGGACGGGCTGGTCCAGTTCGGCCGCGAGCGCCGCGAGATCGCCAGGGACGCAGCGGCCGGCCGCAAGGCCGCGCGCGAGCGCGAGGAGGTGATCCAGGAGCGCAGCGAAGGCGCGGAAACCGGCGTGCACCAGCCCGTGCAGATCATCGAGCCGGTGCTGCAGGAAGCGGCCCAGCCCAGCGTGCGCGTGGTCAAGGAGCGCCAGCAGCCGCTGTTCACCGACCATCCGGACAGCAGGCTGCCGCAGGTGGATCTGCTCGACGCGGCGCAGCAGCGCCAGGAAAGCGTCTCGCCCGAGACGCTGGAAATGACCAGCCGCCTCATCGAAAAGCGCCTCAAGGACTTCGGCGTCGAAGTGCGCGTGGTCGCCGCCATGCCCGGCCCCGTGATCACCCGCTACGAGATCGAGCCGGCCACGGGCGTCAAGGGCTCGCAGATCGTGAACCTTGCCAAGGATCTGGCGCGCTCGCTGTCGCTGGTGTCCATCCGCGTGATCGAGACCATTCCGGGCAAGAACTACATGGCCCTCGAATTGCCCAATGCCAAGCGCCAGTCCATCCGCCTGTCGGAAGTGCTGGGCTCGCAGGTCTACCACGATGCCAAGAGCCTGCTGACCATGGGCCTGGGCAAGGACATCGTGGGCAACCCGGTGGTGGCCGACCTGGCCAAGATGCCGCACGTGCTGGTGGCCGGCACCACGGGTTCGGGCAAGTCGGTGGGCATCAACGCCATGATCCTGTCGCTGCTGTACAAGGCGGAGGCGCGCGACGTGCGCCTGATGATGATCGACCCCAAGATGCTGGAAATGTCGGTCTACGAGGGCATTCCGCATCTGCTGTGTCCCGTGGTCACCGACATGAAGCAGGCCGCCAACGGCCTGAACTGGTGCGTGGCCGAGATGGAGCGCCGCTACAAGCTCATGAGCAAGCTGGGCGTGCGCAACCTGGCCGGCTACAACGCCAAGATCGACGAGGCCCGGGCGCGCGAGGAATCGATCCCGAACCCGTTCAGCCTCACGCCCGAGGATCCCGAGCCGCTGCAGCGCCTGCCGCACATCGTCATCGTCATCGACGAGCTGGCCGACCTGATGATGGTCGTCGGCAAGAAGATCGAGGAGCTGATCGCCCGCCTGGCCCAGAAGGCGCGCGCGGCCGGCATCCACCTGATCCTGGCCACCCAGCGCCCCAGCGTGGACGTGATCACGGGCCTGATCAAGGCCAACATCCCGACACGCATCGCCTTCCAGGTGTCGAGCAAGATCGACAGCCGCACGGTGCTGGACCAGATGGGCGCCGAGTCGCTGCTGGGCATGGGCGACATGCTCTACATGGCCAGCGGCACGGGCCTGCCGATCCGCGTGCATGGCGCCTTCGTCTCGGACGACGAGGTGCACCGCGTCGTCAGCTATCTCAAGGAGCAGGGCGAAGCCGACTACATCGAAGGCGTGCTGGAAGGCGGCACCACCGATGGCGACGGCGATGACGATGGAGAAGGCGGCGGCAGCGGCGAAAAGGACGAGCTCTACGACCAGGCCGTGGAGATCGTGCTCAAGGATCGCAAGGCCAGCATCTCCTACGTGCAGCGCAAGCTGCGCATAGGCTACAACCGCTCGGCAAACCTGCTCGAGCAGATGGAGCGGGCCGGCCTGGTCAGCTCGCTCACGTCCAGCGGCCAGCGCGAAGTGCTGGTGCCGGCCCGGGAATCCTGATGCCCCGAGCCGCGAGACGGCTCGGCGCACCCCGCCAGGGACTTATCGGAGAGCTTCTATGAAGAAAATGATCACTGCGATTTTGATGGCCGGCAGCGCAGGCCTGGCACTGGCCGACGGGCTGCAGAGCCTGGAAGCGTTCATGAAGAACGCCCAGGCCGGCAAGGCCGAGTTCACCCAGGCCGTGACGGCGCCGGCCAAGGACGGCCAGGAAGCGCGCACCAAGAATTCCAGCGGCAGCTTCGAATTCCAGCGCCCCGGCAAGTTCAAGTTCGTCTACACCAAGCCCTTCGAGCAGACCATCGTGGCCGACGGCAAGACGCTGTGGCTGTACGACGCGGACCTGAATCAGGTCACGCAGCGCGCACAGGCCCAGGTGCTGGGCAGCACGCCGGCGGCCATCCTGACAGCGGCCACCGACCTGAAGGCGCTGAAGGCGGACTTCGACCTGCAGCCGGCGCCGGACGAGGGCGGGCTGGAGTGGGTGCTGGCCACCCCCAGGGACAAGGCCGGCCAGCTCAAGAGCGTGCGCGTGGGCTTCACGCCGCAGGGCCAGCTGGCCGCGCTCGACATCCTGGACAGCTTCGGCCAGCGCTCGCTGATGCAGTTCAGGCAGCTGCAGACCCTGGGCTCGCTGCCGGCCGCCACCTTCCATTTCACGCCGCCCAAGGGCGCCGATGTGCTCAAGCAATAAGCGCTAAAGAGATTCGGGAAACAAAAAAGGTCTGCATGCAGACCTTTTTTTGAAACTTGCTTCAAGCGTTGCCGGCTCATGTATTGCCAGCAGAAGGCAAGGGCGCAGGCGTGGCCAGCATCCGGTCGGCAATCGCGGCCAGCACGGCGACGGCCAGCACGGGCAGCGTCCAGCCCAGGCTGACCGAGGCGCCGGGCAACTGGCCCAGCCATGGGGGAATCGCATCGGGGCCCATCACGGCCTTGACGGCGTCGCAGATGCCCAGCCCCAGGGCCGCGGCCATGGTGGGGATATAGACCCGGCCGGGCGACTTCCACAGCGAGGACGGCAGGCTCAAGACAACCAGGGCGATGGCTGGCGGGTAGATGGCGACCAGCACCGGCTCGGCCAGCGCAATCAGCTGTTCCAGCCCCTGGTTGGACACCGCCAGGCTGAACAGGCTGATGGCAACCACGGTGCGGCGGTAGCCCCAGCCCGTGAGCTGGCCGAAATAGGTGGCGCAGGCGCTGACCAGGCCCACGCCCGTGGTCAGGCAGGCCAGCAGGATGACCACGGCCAGCAGCACCATGCCCCAGCGGCCGAAGGTGTGCTGCACATAAGAGGTCAGGATCTGCACGCCCGTGGCGGCGTCCGGCGCCAGGGCGCCACTGGTGGCGCCCAGGTAGACCAGGGACACATAGACCAGGCCCAGGCCCGTGGCGGCCATGATGCCGGCGATGATGGCGTAGCGGGTGTGCAGGCGCGCGTCGCAGATGCCGCAGTCCCTGATGGCGTGGATGATCACGATGCCGAAGACCAGGGCCGCGAGTGCATCCATGGTCTGGTAGCCCTGCAGAAAGCCCTGGCCCAGGGCCATGCCGGCGCTCTGGTAGCCGGCCGCGGCCGTGCCGGGACCGCCGGCCGGCAGCATGAAGGCCGCGCTGCCCAGTACGGCCAGGGCCACGATCAGCACCGGCGTGATGAGCTTGCCGATGTTGTCCACCAGCTTGCCGGGGTACAGCGACAGCAGCATGGTCAGGCCGAAATAGGCCACCGAGTAGGCGAAAAGTGCCGTGGGCGAGGAGCCGGTCAGCGGGGCGATGCCCAGCTCGAACGACACCGTGGCCGTGCGCGGCGTGGCGAAGAACGGGCCTATGCACAGGTACACCGCTATGCCGAGCACGGTGCCCGCGACGGTGCCGATGGGCGCGGTAATGGTCTTGATGCCGCCGCCCACGCGGGCCATGGCCACCACGGTCAGCAGCGGCAGGCCCACGCCGGTGAGCAGAAAACCGGCGGCCGCGCCCCACAGGTGCTCGCCCGCGGCCTTGCCGACGATGGGGGGGAAAATGATGTTGCCTGCGCCCAGGAACAGCGCAAAGGTCATGAAGCCGAGGGCGATCAGGTCCCGCGTCTTGAGTTGTGTCATACGAAAAAGCCCGGGCCTGCCGCAAGGCACGCAGCAAAGGCCATGGAAGTTGGAATCAAGTGCGATGGCGGATTCCGAGTTCCGGCTGAGGGCGGGTGGCCGCATCAGGCGCCGGGATTGCCAGGCCCTGTGGATGGCGGCAGGCGGCTGGGGAATCAGAGGGGCTGGGCCGTTTAAGCTTGTGGCTGGCAGACCAGAAAAGCCGATATCCATAACGAAGAGGGGATTCTTCGCCGATGGAGAGCAATAATCCGCTGAAACCCTATTCTGCCTGATAAGAAGTTCTGATATATGGCAACACCTGCAACAAACCCTTCGGCAGCCTCTGATTTGTTCGGCGGCAAGGCCGGCGCTTCGGCCCCGCACCAGCCGCTGGCCGAGCGTTTGCGCCCCCGCACGCTGGCCGAGGTGATAGGCCAGCAGCATGTGCTGGGGCCGGGCATGCCGCTGCGCCTGGCCTTCGAATCGGGCCGGCCGCACAGCTGCATCCTCTGGGGCCCGCCCGGCGTGGGCAAGACCACGATCGCGCGGCTCATGGCCGATGCCTTCGATGCGCAGTTCATCTCCATCAGCGCCGTGCTGGGCGGCGTCAAGGACATCCGCGAGGCCGTGGAGCGCGCCCAGTCCGCGCGCGACGGATTGATGCAGCAGCGCACCATCGTCTTCGTGGACGAGGTGCACCGCTTCAACAAAAGCCAGCAGGACGCCTTTCTGCCGCATGTGGAAAGCGGGCTGTTCACCTTCATCGGCGCGACCACCGAGAACCCGTCGTTCGAGGTCAATTCGGCGCTGCTGTCGCGCGCGGCGGTCTATGTGCTGCAGTCGCTGGGCGAGGACGATCTCAAGCAGATCGTGGCCAAGGCCCAGGCTATACAAGCGGTTCCCGCTATCGAAGACGAAGCGCTGCAGCGCCTGATCGCCTATGCCGACGGCGATGCGCGCCGATTGCTGAACACACTGGAGACGCTGGCCATCACGGCCGAGCAGGCCCAGGTGGAGCGCATCACCGATACCTGGCTGCTGCAGGTGCTGGGCGAGCGCATGCGCCGCTACGACAAGGGCGGCGAGCAGTTCTACGACACCATCAGCGCGCTGCACAAATCGGTGCGCGGCTCCGATCCCGATGCGGCTCTGTACTGGTTCTGCCGCATGCTGGACGGCGGCGCCGACCCGCGCTACCTGGCGCGGCGCATCGTGCGCATGGCCTGGGAGGACATCGGCCTGGCCGACCCGCGGGCCATGCAGATGTGCAACGATGCGGCCGCCACCTACGAGCGCCTGGGCAGTCCCGAGGGCGAGCTGGCGCTGGCGCAGGCCGTGATCTACCTGGCCGTGGCGCCCAAAAGCAATGCCGGCTACATGGCCTACAACAAGGCCAAGGCCTTCGTGAAGGGCGACGCCACGCGGCCCGTGCCGCTGCACCTGCGCAATGCGCCGACCCAGCTCATGAAGCAGCTGGACTACGGCAGGAACTACCGCTACGCGCACAGCGAGGAAGGCGGCTTTGCGGCGGGCGAGACATATCTGCCCGACGGCATGGAGGAGCCCGGCTTCTACCAGCCCGTGCCGCGCGGGCTGGAGATCAAGATCGGCCAGAAGCTCGAGGAGCTGCGCGCGCTCAATGCTGCCGCGCGGGCGCAGGCCGGAGGTGAATCCACGGAAGAGTGAATCAGGCGGCGCCTGGCGTGTCCAGGGCGAGCTGTATGCGTTCGCGCAGCAGCGGCAGCACCTCGGCCTCGAACCAGGGGTGGCGCTTGATCCAGGCCATGTTGCGCGGGCTGGGGTGGGGCAGGGGGACCACCGGCCCCGGCGCCTGGAGCCAGGCGGCCACCGCATCGGCCAGCATGGCGCGCGCCTGCCCGGGGCAATGCCAGGCCAGCGCATAGCGGCCCAGCACCACGGTCAGCTCGATCTGCGGCAACGCCGCCAGCAGGGGCATGCGCCAGGCCGGTGCGCATTCGGGCCGCGGCGGCAGGTCGCCGCTCCTGCCGGTGCCGGGAAAGCACAGGCCCATGGGGACGATGGCCACGCGGCTGGCATCGTAGAACTGCGCGCGCGTCAGGCCCAGCCAGGCGCGCAGGCGCTCGCCGCTCACGTCGTCGAACGGGATGCCGCTCAGATGGGCGCGCCGCCCCGGCGCCTGGCCCGCAATCAGGATGCGCGCGCCGCTGCCGGCCTGCAGCAGGGGCCTGGGGCCCAGCGGCAGGCCCTGACACAGCGTGCAGGCGCGCACGCGCTCAAGCAGCGCATCGAGCGGCGGCGCTTCGGAAGGGGCAGGGCGGGGCGGATTCATGCGGAGCGTATGGTTCTCAAGGGCCTGGGCGTTGCCGGCAGGCTGCATGCCAGCATGCTTTCATCTACTGAAATGCTAGCGGCAGACGCCTGCTTTTCGTATGTTTGAGCATTCAACAAAGGTTAAGTGCTTGTTTTGAAAGCGGTAGCTGCTACTTTTTTTTCATGTTGCACTGCCGTATAAAAGCCTTGCCTCCTCTTGTAAAGCCACGGGAAACCCCGCCCTTACGCAGGGGCGGGCGCTGCCTAGAATCGCGCCAGCTTCCTGCTGCGTGCGGCCCACAAAGCCGTCAGACCGCCCGAGCGGACCAACAAGGCAGGGGCGGACATGGCATCGCTGGCTCCGTCGTTCGGGATGAGAGGCTTGCAGTGTCTCCATCTTTGACGGGAGAAGGAGTGCGCGCGTATGGATATCCTGCTGCAGCAGATCATCAACGGTCTGGTCCTGGGCAGCATGTATGCCTTGATAGCCCTGGGCTACACCATGGTGTACGGCATCATTCAGCTGATCAACTTCGCCCACGGCGAGGTGCTGATGGTCGGCGCGCTGACCAGCTGGAGCTGCATAGGCCTGATGCAGGAGGCCATGCCCTACTTGCCTGGCTGGCTCATGCTGCTGATCGCCACCGTCATTGCCTGCGTGGTGGCCGCGACGCTGAATTTCGCCATCGAGAAAATCGCCTACCGTCCGCTGCGCAACAGCCCGCGCCTGGCGCCGCTGATCACCGCCATCGGCGTGTCCATCCTGCTGCAGACGCTGGCCATGATCATCTGGAAGCCCAACTACAAGGCCTATCCCACGCTGCTGCCCTCCATTCCCTATGAGATCGGCACGGCGGTGATCACGCCCACGCAGATCCTGGTGCTGGCGGTGACGGTGGTGGCGCTGGTCACGCTGATGTACCTGGTCAACTACACGAAGCTGGGCCGCGCCATGCGCGCCACGGCCGAGAATCCGCGCGTGGCCGCGTTGATGGGCGTCAAGCCCGACATGGTGATCTCGGCCACCTTCATCATCGGTGCCGTGCTGGCGGCCATCGCGGGCATCATGTATGCCTCGAACTACGGCACGGCCCACCACACCATGGGCTTTCTGCCCGGCCTCAAGGCCTTCACGGCGGCCGTGTTCGGCGGCATCGGCAACCTTGCGGGCGCCGTCGTCGGCGGTCTGCTGCTGGGGCTGATCGAATCCATCGGCTCGGGCTACATCGGCGACCTGACGGGCGGCGTGCTGGGCAGCCAGTACACCGACATCTTTGCCTTCATCGTGCTCATCATCATCCTCACGCTGCGCCCCTCGGGCCTGCTGGGCGAGCGCGTGGCCGACCGTGCCTGAAAGGACTGCCATGAAAGACAACAAGGCACTCAAATGGCTGTGCGGCGGCCTGGCGCTGCTGGTGCTGCCGCTGATCCTGCAATATTTCGGCAACGCCTGGGTGCGCATCGCCGACCTGGCCCTGCTGTACGTGATGCTGGCGCTGGGCCTGAACATCGTGGTGGGCTACGCGGGCCTGCTGGACCTGGGCTATGTGGCCTTCTATGCGGTGGGGGCCTACATGTTCGCGCTCATGGCATCGCCCCATCTGGGCGAGACCTTCGAGTGGTTCAGCGCCATGTTCCCCGACGGCATGCACACCTCCATCTGGCTGGTGATTCCGCTGGGCGTCTTCCTCGCGGCCTGCACGGGCGTGCTGCTGGGGCTGCCGGTGCTGCGCCTGCGCGGCGACTACCTGGCCATCGTGACACTGGGCTTCGGCGAGATCATCCGCATCTTCATGAACAACCTGGACCAGCCGGTCAACATCACCAACGGTCCCAAGGGCATCGGCCAGATCGACTCGGTCAAGATCTTCGGCCTGGACCTGGCGCGGCGCCAGGAGATCCTGGGCTTCGATATCGCGTCGGTCACGCTGTACTACTACCTGTTCCTCGCCCTGGTGCTGATCACCATCCTGATCTGCTATCGGCTGCAGGACTCGCGCATCGGCCGCGCCTGGATGGCCATCCGCGAGGACGAGATCGCGGCCAAGGCCATGGGCATCAACACGCGCAATATGAAGCTGCTGGCCTTCGGCATGGGGGCTTCGTTCGGCGGCGTGGCCGGCTCCATGTTCGGTGCCTTCCAGGGCTTTGTCTCGCCCGAATCGTTCAGCCTCATGGAGTCCATCATGATCGTGGCCATGGTCGTGCTGGGCGGCCTGGGCCATATTCCGGGCGTGATCCTGGGCGCCGTGCTGCTCTCGGCCCTGCCCGAGGTGCTGCGCTATGTGGCCGGCCCGCTGCAGCAGATGACCGATGGGCGGCTGGACGCCTCCATCCTGCGCCAGCTGCTGATCGCGCTGGCCATGATCGTCATCATGCTGATGCGCCCGCGCGGCCTGTGGCCTACGCCCGAGCACGGCAAGAATCTGCCGCAGCGGTCCTGAGCACGGAGGAGACGCAATGTCGAACAGCACGGTTTCCACCGTTCTCGAGGTTTCAGGGATCTCCAAGCGCTTCGGCGGCCTGCAGGCCCTGTCGGACGTGAACATGAAGATTGCGCAGGGCCAGGTCTATGGCCTGATCGGGCCCAACGGCGCAGGCAAGACCACGTTCTTCAATGTGATCACGGGCCTGTACACGCCCGATACCGGCCATTTCGAGCTGGCGGGCAAGCCCTACCAGCCCTCGGCCGTCCACAAGGTGGCCCGGGCCGGGATTGCGCGCACCTTCCAGAACATCCGGCTGTTTGCCGAGATGACGGCGCTGGAGAACGTCATGGTCGGGCGCCATGTGCGCACCCACTCCGGCCTGATCGGCGCGGTCTTCCGCACGCGGCGCTTCAAGGCCGAGGAAGCGGCGATCCGCGAGCGCGCCCATGAGCTGCTCAACTATGTAGGCATCGCCAAATATGCGGATTTCAAGGCCCGCACGCTGAGCTACGGCGACCAGCGGCGCCTGGAGATCGCTCGCGCGCTGGCGACCGACCCGCAGCTGATCGCGCTGGACGAGCCGGCGGCCGGCATGAATGCCACCGAAAAGGTGCAGCTGCGCGAACTGATCGACCGTATCCGCAACGACGGGCGCACCATCTTGCTGATCGAGCACGATGTGAAGCTGGTCATGGGCCTGTGCGACCGCGTGACGGTGCTGGACTACGGCAAGCCGATTGCCGAAGGCACGCCGGCCGAGGTGCAGAAAAATGAAAAAGTGATCGAGGCCTACCTGGGTACCGGAGGGCACTGAAATGCAGCAAGCAACGCAAGACCGGCCGGCGGACGCCGCATCGGCCGCCGCCGGCAGGGCAGCAGGCGAGGTGCTGCTGCAGGTCCGGGACCTGAAGGTGGCCTACGGCGGCATCCAGGCCGTCAAGGGCGTGGATTTCGAGGTGCGCCGGGGCGAGCTGGTGTCGCTGATCGGCTCCAATGGTGCGGGCAAGACCACGACCATGAAGGCCGTGACGCGGGGCCTGCCCATGGCGGACGGCGAAATCCTCTACCTGGGCCAGAGCATCCGGAACAAGGGCGCCTGGGACCTGGTGGCGCAGGGCCTGGTCATGGTGCCCGAAGGGCGCGGCGTGTTCGCGCGCATGACGATCACCGAGAACCTGCTCATGGGCGCCTATACGCGCAGCGACAAGGCCGGCATCCAGGCCGACATCGAGCGCATGTTCGGCATCTTCCCGCGCCTCAAGGAGCGCAAGGACCAGCTGGCGGGCACCATGTCCGGCGGCGAGCAGCAGATGCTGGCCATGGCGCGCGCACTGATGAGCCAGCCCAAGGTGCTGCTGCTGGACGAGCCCTCCATGGGCCTGTCGCCCATCATGGTGGACAAGATCTTCGAGGTGGTGCGCGACGTCTATGCGCTGGGCGTGACCCTGGTGCTGGTCGAGCAGAACGCCAGCCGTGCGCTGGCCATCGCCGACCGCGGCTATGTGATGGAGTCGGGCATCATCACCATGACCGGCGCGGGCCAGGAGCTGCTCGATGACCCCCGGGTGCGCGCCGCCTACCTAGGAGAATAAGTAGGTTCCAGCGCCAGGAAAATTCCCCTAAAAATGCTTGGCGTGTCAAAAAAATGACGATTTCGTGACAGCGAGGGCTTGTTGTAACCGGCGTGTATGTGTTCCTTGATTTTCTAGGCTTCAAGAAATCTGTATTTATATATTTCAAAAAGAAATATAAAGAAAAAAAACGCGCATGCCTTCGTCGCCCGTATCACCCTCCTTGAACAGTGCTTTCCGCCGCTTGCTGAAAGGGCGCCAAGGGTTGGCAAGCCACGCCCGCAGCGCTGCAGGCGGAGCCCCTGCTGCCCGAACGGAGCTCCCTGCGGGCCGCCTGGTGCACGGGGCGCCCGGTGTATTTTATTTTTCGTGGCGCTTGATAGGGTTGTCCATGATGCGCGCCAAAACGCAAAAGGCCTCGAGAGTACACTTCGCCCCGTTCAAACCGGGAAGCCATGCCCAGCATGCCTTATGTGGAGCACTGAGTCGCCTGGTTCTATTCTGTCCCCGGTAAGGAGCATTCATGCTGTTTGGCAAGTTATTGCCGCGCGAAGGCAATTTTTTCGAGATGTTCAATCAACATGCGGACCGCATTGTTGATGCGGCACACGCCTTCTCGCAGCTTGTCGCCAATTACAACGACCCGCATCTGCGTGAGAAATACAACGACGATGTGGACAACGCCGAGCGCGCCGCAGACCGCGTGACGCACGACGTCACCACCCTGCTGCACAAGACCTTCATCACGCCGCTGGATCGCGAACACATCCATTCGCTGATCAACACCATGGACGACGTGGCCGACCTGATCCAGGATTCGGCCGAGACCATGGCGCTGTACGACATCCGCCAGATGACGGACGAGATCACGCGCCTGACGGAGCTGTGCGTGCGCTGCTGCGAACGCGTGCGCGACGTGGTCAAGATGCTGGGCCGCATCGCCGATGCGTCGGTGGTCGAGGCGGCGCGCAAGACCTGCGAGGAAATCGACCGTCTCGAAGGCGATGCCGACCGCGTGTTGCGCGCGGCCATGAGCAAGCTGTTCCGCGAAGAGCCCGATGTGCGCGAAGTCATCAAGCTCAAGGCCATCTACGAGCTGCTCGAAACCATTACCGATCGCTGCGAGGACGTAGCCAATCTGGTCGAGGGCATCGTCCTCGAGAACTCCTGACCGCAGCCGGGAGCCGGATATGGAAACCGCACAAGCAGCCCTCTGGGTTGTGATTCTGCTGGTCGCGCTGGCCTTGCTGTTCGATTTCATGAACGGCTTCCACGACGCCGCCAACTCCATTGCCACCGTGGTTTCCACGGGGGTGCTCAAGCCCACGCAGGCCGTGGTGTTTGCGGCCTTCTTCAACGTGATTGCCGTCTTCGTCTTTCACCTGAGCGTTGCCGCCACGGTGGGCAAGGGCATCGTGCAGCCGGGAGTGGTGGACACGCATGTGATCTTCGGCGCCCTGGTGGGCGCCATCGCCTGGAACGTCATTACCTGGATCTACGGCATTCCGAGCAGCTCCTCGCATGCGCTGATCGGCGGCATCGTGGGCTCGGTCATCGCCAAGGCCGGCGCGGGCGCACTGATTGCCGGCGGCATCTGGAAGACCGTGGCCTTCATCTTCGTCTCGCCGGTGCTGGGCTATCTGCTGGGCTCGCTGATGATGGTGCTGGTGGCCTGGATCTGCCGGCGCACCAGTCCGCTGAAGGTGGACCGGTGGTTCCGCAGGCTGCAGTTGCTGTCGGCCAGCGCATACAGCCTGGGCCACGGCGGCAACGATGCCCAAAAGACCATCGGCATCATCTGGCTGCTGCTGATCGCCACCGGCTATGCCAATGCGGGTGACGCGGCGCCTCCCACCTGGACGATTGTGTGCTGCTACATGGCCATCGGCCTGGGAACCATGTTCGGCGGCTGGCGCATCGTGAAGACCATGGGCCAGAAGATCACCAAGCTCAAGCCCGTGGGCGGCTTCTGCGCCGAAAGCGGAGGCGCACTGACGCTGTTCATCGCCACCTTTCTGGGGGTGCCGGTCTCGACCACGCACACCATCACGGGCGCCATCGTAGGCGTGGGCTCCACCCAGCGGGCCAGCGCCGTGCGCTGGGGCGTGGCAGGCAACATCGTCTGGGCCTGGATTCTGACGATTCCGGCCAGCGCTTTCGTCGCGGCAATTGCCTATTGGGTGAGCCTGCAGCTGTACTGATGGGTTGTTGTGATCGGTCGTGTCGGAATTGGTGCAAGGCTGATTCCGGTACGACCGGGGCCAGTGCAACGGGTTCGCAGGGTTTGGGGTTCAACACGGTCTCCGGTTTCGTTCGGTCAACGATTCATTGATCGATGCCATCGGTTAGCTTTCGATCGTGATTCCAGCCCTGTATTCGACCGAGGCAGCGTCCTCTTGCTGGTTCCATGGGGTGGGACTCTTGCGTCCCATCCGCCTCACCTCTTTGACGACAGAGCCCTGTGGCTAAAGATCAATGAGTTTTCGCAGAATCAATGTGAGCCATTGATTCTTTTCGCGTTCCTGGACCAGCTCCTTGTCGATCGTTCGGATGCAGTAGATCGCGTTCTCGAGAAGGCCTCCTAGGACAGTGCCTCGATTCTGTAATCCCACTTTTTCCAAGTCCCTGACGACACGTTGGATGCTCTCCCTTGCATTGGTACTGGGTGTGGCTGCTGTCATCGGTGCTCTTCATGGTTACTGCCGTCGGAATTCTCTGTCTGCGCATGCCCGATGGAAACGGAGGTGGACGTAGAAGAATGGACGTCGCTGTGAGACCCTCTTCCGACGAGAGTTGGAGAGAGGCTTGACTAATCACACCTACGCTCAAGTGAGGGGATGTGAAGGGACAGGATCAGAGAAAACTGCGCGACGTTCCACAAGGCATTTGCATAAGCCGCTCAGTGACACCAGACTGATACGGGTCGATAGGTTGAAGCGCAATCAGAAGCGGCTGAGGTTGGATGCTTTTTGCTAGGGCCAGGCTCCAGATGGCCCTCTACGGTTCATCACGTTTCAGTAGCTTCCAGTCATTTCATCTACTAGCAATGGCCCATCACACGTATCGTGTGGCAACATGTTGCAACAATCCACGTTAATTAAACATCTTTTGGGGGTGTGCATGACTTTGGGCGAATCGTTGCTGGGCCATTTGAAGAAATTTCCTTCTCCACCGTACCTTTTCATAGGATCAGGAATTTCGCGTCGCTACTTGGGTCTTGAGGATTGGGCAGGGCTACTGCGAAAGCTTTGTGAGATTCATGGGCTGGACTACGGTTTCCTCAGCACGGAGGCAGCAGGCGATTTGCCACAACTTGCCACGTTAATAGCAAAGGAATTACAGCCCAAATGGTGGAAAGAAGAACGTTACAAGGCTTCTCGTGATGCCTATATGAACCTTGCCATCGATAGCGAATCTGCTCTCAAAATTGAGACCGCAATCTATCTAAAAAGTGCGGCAAAATTAACAACTACGCCTGAACTCGTTGCTGAACTGGAACTCTTCAAAAAAGTGGTTGCTGATGGAGTGGTAACAACAAATTGGGATAATTTAATAGAAACTATTTTCCCCGGCCAAACAGTCTATGTAGGACAAGAGGGACTAATTTTCTCCCAAATTCAGGGTATTGCCGAGATTTACAAGATTCATGGAACACAAGATGATCCTTTATCTCTGGTTTTCACCAAGAAAGATTATGAGCGCTTCCATCAAAAAAATCCATATCTTGCATCAAAACTTTTAACATTCTTCGTCGAAAATCCAGTTGTATTTCTGGGGTACTCCCTTGCTGATGAAAATATTTTGCAGATTATATATAGTATCTTGGATGGGCTTTCTAGTGAAAATGTTGGGAAATTGGCTGATCGCTTAGTATTTATTCAATGGGACCCTAAATGCCGAGATCCACGTTTTGAGCGAACCATTCTTTCTCACGACGGGAGAAGCCTTCCTGTTTATCAGGGTACAACCTCGTCAATGACTGACGTACTGGAAGCACTCGGAAAAATTAAACGACAAATTCCTGCTAAGTTACTTCGCCTACTAAAGCAGCAGGTTTATCAGCTCGTTCATTCAACTGATCCTGCAGATCGAGTTTATGTTCAAGATATTGATGATAAAACGCCTCTAAATGAAATTGAGTTTGCTATGGGGGTTGGCCTACTTGCTAAGCTCAGAGACGTAGGTTACGTTGCAATCTCTAGAGAAATACTCGTCAGAGATTTGATTTTTAATGACCAGGGGTTAAATGCAAAGACAGTAGTGGAAAAATCACTACCCGAGCTCTTGAAAAAAGTTCGTTATTTGCCAGTGCTGAGATATATAAAAATCGCAAAAACAATGGAGGGCTTCGATCCGGAAACGATGGACCACCGTGTCAAGCTGGTGGCGAATAGGACTTTAGATTTCTATTTGAAAAAGACAGGATCTGGGCAGCTCGTCGAAAAGGCTAAAAACTTTCAAGGTGATTTTCTGGCTTTTTCTGAGCAAGATACTCTTGAGAGAACAATGTCATACTGGTTTTACCTGCCGGAGCTAGCATTTCAAGTTGACCAAGTTGAAGATTTTTTAAAAGAAAAATTTGACCTACTTATTTCCCATGAAGATCCAAATATTCGCACTTCATTTTTGAAACTAATCAGTGTTTACGACTACATAAAGGATGCAAAAGATAAAGCCCAGTAGGTCTGATTAAATCGCAGGGATATATGCTCAATCACATTCAATCGATGAGATTAATAACGTCGCCCACCGTTTGCATCTGAAGTTTGGAAAGTGGCCGACAGTTATCGATTTCACTATCCTGAGCGAGAAAGCGGGTTAACTAGGAGGTTCGTGTGTCTGGTTCCATCCTCCATGGTGAATTCTGCGCCGGTGTTGATTGGTCATTCCCTGTTGTCAGCTCTTGAGTTCGTCGGGATGGTGTACGCATGGTCAAGAACGAAATCGCCGTGCACGCCCTCTCGGAAGACGAATGCCGAACCCTGCTGTTGATCATCGAAGAACAGGGTGGTTTGGCATTGGTTGAGGACGAGTTTGCCGAGGTGGTCCTGGGTTTGTTCGAGAACATCCCGGGGTTCGAGACCATGACGCTGGAAGTGAGCCAGCAACACCTCAACGAACTGTGGAGCCTATACATGGGAAAGAAGCCCGCCGCTGGAACGTCCGTCATGCCGACCAAGGCCGATGTCACCACATCGAAGCCTGTCGAGGTCGACCTGAACCAACCGATCATTTGTGCCGCCATCGAACAAGGCCAAGCCTTGATTGCCGAAGGTAAAACAAAGGCCGATGCCGCCCGTGCCATCTACAACGAGATCAAGGACGAACCCAAGGAGGTGATCACTGCTGCCTTCGTGGTGGGTGCTACCCTCACGGAAAAGGGTGCACTCACGTACTGGTACAACTGTCGTCGTAAGGCCGCCAAGGAGGCCGCACGGTCCAAGAACGGGTCTGTCCCTGGGTCTTGACCCTCACTCGGTGGGATCGTGGCCTTCCCCATGCCCCATCCCCCATAGGAAAAGCAGTGGTGTGAAAAAAATTATAACGTGTTGATTTATAAGAGTATTTTGTATTTTATCTATTAATAATAGAAGGCGAAAATAGAAAATCTCTGTAAAATCAATGAGTTATAAAAATATCCATGAATGGGCGTGATCCTGGGTGTTGGAATGGTGGTTCCGGATCATTTCTCGAATTGAATCCGATATTGGATCAAAACCTTCTCCCGTTCATCTGGTTGAATGAGGGTCAAAACCCATTCACCCAACTTCCGAATCTGGCTCGACATATGGGTTTCCTCCCGAACCGAAGATGACGGATCGTGATCGAAACGAACTTGTGACACCGAGGTCAATGCAACCAGAAGACGGACGATGTAGTTCGACTTCTTGGTTGGATTTTCCAGTTGATCGAGCACGAATTGGATATCGGGTTTCACCTTCCTGAAGTCCGACAAATACTCTGTCGGGTGATTCAGGAAGCGCTCAATCTGTTTTACAAGTGGGGAAGCAGAATCCGTCAGGCGGCTGTCTGAACGTCCCATTTTTGCGGTCTTGTCGATGATCACGCTGTTGGCGGTGTCAATCAGGTAGCCGCATTCGTTCACGATTGCGGCATGTCGCTTCTTGTCCACGAGGACGACACATTCAGCACCTGATGTTCTGAACCCTGAATTGCGGCCAATGGCTTGGTGCATCTTGTCGACCATCAGGTCGTGGCCGACCGCACGCTGATGCTCGGAGTACTTCAAACCCAAGGCGTCACACACGGTCTTGATCTGGGTAGGGTGAGGGACGCTGAGTTCGGCCAGGATATTCCGGTTCTTGAGGTCATTGCGGCCCTTGTTCGTGCTGTGGTTGAAATCCGCTGGAATACCATCGGCGATCAAGGTGATTTCCGTCTGGTGATCCTTTTCCAAACGGCGAATCAGCAGTGGAATCAAGGCATCGAATTTGGTTTGCACCTTGTCGGTACCCAGTAGCGTGATCTTGCCCCCCGTGACCTGCTGGCGTTTGCCGTGAACGGTATAAGGGGTGTGGTGCTTGCCCAGGTGGTTTTCCAGCAGGCGTAGCGTCATCCGTTCTGTGGTGGTGTAGATGCAGCGGTGGTGCTTGAACGGCACACCCAGGGACTGAACTTCCGGGCGAATGTCGTAGTTGGTACCGTCGATCGTCCTGGTCTTGGCGTCATCGGCCTTTGCGCTGCTGTGGCGCGGCTTGATGTCGAGGAACTCATCCAGGTCCGGGTCATCGATCCAGATAATCCAGTTCATCGGAATGCGGTCATGCTTGGCGGCGAGCAATCGCAGTTGGGCGAAGGTGGTGAAGATCATGGCGGGCGGCTCGCTGCCCATGTCGTCGAAGATCAGGTCTTCATCGTCAACAGGGGTGTCTGGCGTGACATCGACGTGATCAGGGATCGCCATCCGCTTGAAACGAACAGGGTCGTCGCCGAGTATGGTCCAGGCGACACGAATGAATTTTTCGGATAGACGGGGGTTCTCCCGTCGAATATCTTCGAACGTTTCGTCGGGAATCAAATCACCCGGTATGAACGGGCCGCCGGCCTTGCGCCTGACCTTGACGTTGAATCGTCGTTCGATCGATCCGTCGAAGCTCCAGGCAATCCGGCAGCTGCGACCGATGGCTTGGAGTTGGGGGCGAAACGAGGCTTCTTTTTCCCTCACCTGCTTCCACGACTTGCAGGCAAAGATGATCTGGTGGCGATACAGAGCCTCGCGCATTGGTGGGAAGTAGGGTTGTGGTGGATCGCGCAGAAAACTCATCGCTAACTGGCTTTTACCCGCGCCTTCGGGCAGGTAGATCACATGTGACTTGAACTGGAGGCCACCGCCCATCCCCTCAGCCCTGTCGGCGAGGATGTCCCTCTTGTAGCTCTCGAGTGTCCGTGCGATGTGTTGCCTGTCCTCGTGATCCAACCACACGGGTTCGAAGCTGTTTTCCAACATCTCATGGAGGGTGTCTGGCATTTCCTGCTGTATTGGGAGCGTCAGTCGGTGGGATGGTGGCAGGGTGAAAGACCCGCAGTGTTTGCAGTGGAAGCACACGACACCGGAGGGATACCGGGCCAGAAATTCCGAACCTTGGGTATCACCATGGAACGGACAGCACACGTGTTGAATGCGCCCCGTCACTTCCGACGCGCGAATGGTTCCTTGGCGGTGCTGAAACACCTGGTCGGGATCGAGGGTGCGGTTTGGCAGGCCGCTGGCTTTGCGAGGAACGGGAGAGCTGTCGTGCGGATCCCTGGCATAGGCGCTGTTGTGCTTCCATGTGGTCCAGTCGAGGACGGTCCCGTGATTGCGCCAGATCACCGCGTCGGCCTTGCGCTCCTCTGGAACAGAGGGCAGATAGTAGACCTGTGCTGGCCTGGCGATGACGGGATCGCAGGTCGGAGCGAAGGCCTGCAGTGCTTCGGACAGGTCATAGAACACCCCTTGCTCCTGGAGCATCCCGTATTCGTTGTGATATTGATGTGCCGGGATCGGCGATGTCAGCGGGAAAATCAACCGGAACTTGTGGACATCGGGTGTCTTCAGATGACTATGTGACGTATAGCCCAAATACTCATAGTCCTTGAAGCGCTCCCGTGCTTCATCAAGAGTCAGCGTGCCATCGTAGTCCACGATCAGCAGTTCCACGGCGACGGCATTGCGCTGTTGGCGTCGAACCAGTTGGGTTCCGTCTGGGTCTTCACGATAACCACCACGGTCTTCCTTCACCGCCTCATCCAAGGTCTTGAACCGGGTGGCGTTGAAGAGTTTCACGGCCTCCTTGCAGGGTGAAACCTGATGGCCTTCCTCGATCATGAAGTCGGTGAATTCTTCCCAGGTCAGGTCGTCGGAGCGGTAGTGAACACCGTCTTGAACCGATCGAAAGAGGTTGATGCCGAATGTCGATGCGACAGGCGATGAAATCGGCTGGATTCCAGACGATTGAGATGGTGTTGGTGTGTTGACAGTGATGGCGTCCTCTCCATTGGACGACAGGTGTTTGATGGGCATGTGCGCCTCCTCCATGTTCTTTTCAGGTTCAATGATCGCCGAGTTCCAGACAGCAAATCGAGCAGGCGGCCACGTTCCAAGCGGGGAGGAATGGTGTGGAACTGAAAAGACGCTTGGAAGGGTGGCGCACCGTGTTCGACTGTATATTTATACAGTTTGCGTGAGCGGATGCTGTTGCCCCAAGTGGAAACACAGAGGATGGTCATCGGGATTCAACGACTCCGAGAGCGACCCGATGAGCCTCATCAAGCGCGGCAGCAGCCCTTCCTGGTACATCCAGTTCCAGTTCAACGGGAGGACCTATATCAAGTCCACCCACTCGACAGACAAGAAGGTAGCCCAGCAGATGGAGGTCGAATGGAAAGCCAAGCTCCACGCTGAACGTTTTTTGGGCGAGAAATCCCGAATCAAGATTAAGTTAGCGATGGAGCAGTACATCGACACCAAGATCGGAACGCCAAGCCACCGGGGGATGCTCAGCAGATTGAAGGTGATTGCACGGCTGATGGGTGTAAACAGGCATCTGGACGAGTTGACGAGCCACGATCTGGAAAAGTTCAAGCGCGATCGGACGGCTGAGGGAGTCAATGGGCAGACACTCAAGCATGATTTCCACTTGATCCGAGGGGCGTGGAAGTACGCGCACAAGTTGGGCTATCGGGTGAGTGATCTCACGTTCCCGGTAGTCAAGATGCCCAAGACCTCGGTGCGTTATCTGTCAGCGGACGAGGAAAAGCGCCTACTCATGGCGCTCGACCCGAAGCGCGATATCAAGTACTACCCAGCGTATGAAGACCGGAGGGGGGATATCCAGCAGATGATGCAGGACGGATACGACCTCGTAGTCCTGCTGCTCGACACTGGCGCACGGTACAGCGAGATCGCGAACATCGAATGGTCACGGATCCACCTCGAAGACCGGACGATTCACCTTTGGCGACCGAAGGTGCAGAACGAAGCGATCTTGTACATGACGGATCGGGTTTTTGAAGTGCTACAGCGAAGATCAGAAGCTCTTCGTGAGAAGAAGATCGCCAGCCCGTACCTGTTTGCGAACAAGGCAGGTGGCCCGAGGGGCTATCAGGCGAGAGGGATTCGCAAGGCATTGAAGAATGCCGGTCTTGAAGGGGTCAAGGTCCACACACTGCGGCACACCCATGCTTCAAGGCTGATTCAGAATGGCCTCAGCGTCTACGAGGTACGGGAAGTGCTCGGGCACACAGACATCAAGACGACGATGAGATATGCCCATCTCGAAGCACAGCAGGTGACGGCGAAGGCGCGCGACGTGATCAACCGATTGAACAGGCAACAAGAGGAGGCTGCGTACTCTGCCTAGAGGCTGGCCTGCTCCATGAGCTTCGCAACGGATACATCCAAAGCCGCCGCCAATCGGATAAGCGTGAGAACGGCCACATTGTTGTCGCCACGCTCAATTCGTCCGACATAGCTTCGGTCTACCTCAGCAAGCAACGCCAGACGCTCCTGGGAAATTGATTTGGCTTGGCGGATTCGCTTAATGGCATCGCCAAGAGCCACCAAAGCAGGATCTTGTCGGCGACTCGTGAGATTTGGCACCCCCGAATGGTTTCTGTAGAGTGCGCCAAAATCCACGGACCATGTACCTCATTTTGAGTAATTGAGCTTATGATCAGCCGTCTTCGTGAGCACCCAGCAGTGGCTGGGAGTCCACGGCGTGCATCTATCGCGAGACTGAAAGTGAGGGCATATGCTTCGCGTAATCAAAGACAAAGATGGCAACGAAAGAATCGTGACGGAGGATGAGTACCACCGCGAGAAGAGCTTGAATGCTTTTGGTGGGGTGATCGAGGCAGTTGCTATCAGCGCCCATCAGAGCGGAGGCTTGCTATTCGCGGCCAACTGCCTGTTGTTCATCCTTCTTGTTTTGCTCTACATGCTGGGATGTGTGGCCTACAACATCCATCCAGAAGGAACCTCTGTCTTGGCAATGATTGGCAAAGGAGTCGTTGGACTCGGAGTTCTTGGAACTTTGGTGGCGCAGACTCGGTGGATCGCCCTGCTGGTGCAATTGGCTGTGCTCTTCGGGTTGCTCTCGCAGATGATTCGCATTGGCTGACGTGTTGCTGTTTCTCGCAATGTGCCGTCGATCGCAGCACATTGCCCTTGAACTCTGTGTATCCACGGCGCTGCTACAAATAGCGGCGCTTTCATTGCTGGCGGTCAGCATCGCCTCATGCATCAAGAATAAGAGTTGAAGAATCAATAGGGAGGTATTCGCGCTATGACTTTTCGCCGATCTTTGGCCGTGATTGGAGGTATTGCAGTTGGGCTCGCCGTTGTTGGAGGGGTAGATGCTCAGAGTGTGAAAGCCTCTCCAAATGACAGTGCATCAGGTGCGCAGTACACAGGCAGCTATCGCGGCGAGGGCGATGGTGGGGACGTCAGTGCTGAAGTCCGCGCGCCAGGAGCTGATGGCAAGTATCTTGTCTCGGTGGATGTCAGTGGACCAGGCTGTTTCGGCTCTGTAGAAGGGTTAGGTGTTCCTCATGGCCAAGTTCTAAGGCTGGAGACAGTAGCAAGTGGCGAGCGTTGTGAGATGCAGCTGCAGCCATTAGCCAAAGGGCAGCTTTCAATCACTGAAAGCTCCGGTTGTCGTGTCTTGCATGGTGCGTCATGCTCTTTTGAAGCCGTGGTCAATCGCGTGAAATCGATTGCACCAACCCATCCATCAACGAAAGCTTCAGCAGCGCCGCAAGGGGGCGCGACAAAGTTTCCTCTCGTTGGAGAATGGAGTTGCAAGTCAAGCAAACCGGGGGGCGCATCTTTCAGCACTGCATTCAAGTTTGATGCGCAAGGAGGCTTCGTCTACGTTGATCCCCAGTCCCACTTGATCGGTCGGTATCAGCCGAGTGGCGGCAGCACCTCGGTGACAGTCGAACAGGCAAAAGTCAATGGACAGATCGTGCCATCATCAATGCTTGTTCGCATTGATTCCATCGTCACATCTCCAGGTCAGTCCAAATTTAAAATGACATTGGTGAAGTTGGGCACGGAGGTTGCCAACACCTGTGTCACAAAGGCGGTAGCAGCGGCTACCCCTGCGCCTCAAGTGGATGTTTGCTCAATCAACCCTGCGGCTTGTGCATCGGTTCAGCGGAATAGCGACATTCGCTCTCAAATCCAGGATCAACGATGTGCAATGCTTCGAAGCCAACTCAGCGGTATGGTCGGTGCTGACTATCAGTTGGCGAAAGCTGGATGTCGCTAGCCAATCCCCGATGTTGTCAGGATTTTTGTGCAAACGGTTTGGGCGCCAGCTGTCATTGCAAGAGGGTCAAGCGCACTTCAATGCCTTCGGTCGCCATGGAAGTCGTCCGATCCCCATGTACTGTGATCGGCACCTTTACCTCTACTGTCACGGAACCCGCACTGTTCGTTGAGGTCATTTCAAACCAGTCAGGGGACCTCACCAAGCTCAAGCCCGTGGGCGGCTTCTGCGCCGAAAGCGGAGGCGCACTGACGCTGTTCATCGCCACCTTTCTGGGGGTGCCGGTCTCGACCACGCACACCATCACGGGCGCCATCGTGGGCGTGGGCTCCACCCAGCGGGCCAGCGCCGTGCGCTGGGGCGTGGCAGGCAACATCGTCTGGGCCTGGATTCTGACGATTCCGGCCAGCGCTTTCGTCGCGGCAATTGCCTATTGGGTGAGCCTGCAGCTGTACTGAGGATGATCTTGTAAAGATAGCATCTGGCGCATGATCAGCCAGTGTTGTGGTCTGGCAGGATGCAAAAAGGCTTCGCGGCATGCGAAGCCTTTTTTTGGCGGGATGCACCCCGATGGTGCCTGGAGCGCCGTAGAGGCCTACTGGGAAATCTTGCGAGCTTCTTCCACCTGGTATTCGAAGTAATGCTGAAAGCTGTAGGCAATGCTGGCCATGAGCACGGTGGCGCCGACCATGAGCGCGAGCGCGATGGCGAAAATCGTGGCCCAGCGCGTCTGCCCCGGCGCCGCATCCTCGGCCAGCGCCGGGTTGTGCTGCCGGTTCCAGGCTTTGCTGTCGGCCAGCCCGTAGAGAATGCCGCGTAGCGCGCAGGCTGCCATCGTGAAGCCCAGCAACGGAATCAGCACCCAGCTGAGCTGGTCGTCCTGGCCGAGCTGCTGCACCCGCTCCATGCCGTATATGCCCAGCGCCGTGGGCACGGGCAACAGCCATCCCAGCCAGTCGCCCAGCCCGTGAAGATAGAAACGATGCAGCCCCAGCGGTCCGCCCAGAAAGGCCAGCCAGGCGGCCACGGTCTTGCTTTTGCTGCGCGAGGAGGAAGGGGCTGCAGTGGTGGGCTGGGTCATGGGCAACGCAGGGGAGGCACTCCGGGTGCCGAGGGTGGATAAGGGAAATGGGCGGAGCCTGCAATGAGGTTTTCAGGCGCCGGGCCCATTATTCATGTGTTGCGCCTGCGGGCAAGCCTCGATGGAGCCACCGGGGCAAGAGGGGCGTGACAATCTCCGGCTTGCGGCAGGCCGAGTTGGCAGAAAACACAAAAAACGATATACTCTCGCGTTTTACGGCGTGTCGCTGGCCGGGTGGCCATGTCGCGTGTCTCAAACGCCGTGAGAAATGCAGCAGATTGCTGTGACCACCCGAAGGATTAATCATGGTCGTCATTCGACTCTCCCGCGGCGGCTCCAAGGCCCGTCCGTTCTACAACATCGTTGCTGCTGACAAGCGCGTGCGTCGCGACGGCGCCTTCATCGAGCGTCTGGGCTTCTACAACCCCAACGCCCGCGGTGCCGAAGAAGGCCTGCGCGTTGCCCTGGACCGCGTGAACTACTGGAAGAGCGTCGGTGCGCAAGCTTCCGACACGGTCGAGCGCCTGGTCAAGGAAGCTGCCAAGAAGGTTGCCGCCTGATTTCAGGTTGCTGCCGCTAGGCATCGTTCCCAAAGCGGGTTCCGTTGGCTTGTCTGACGGAACCCGTTTTTTATTCTTGGCGTCACGCCAGACTTTTGATTTTTAGTTGTCCAGAGAAACTGCCATGAGCCATATGCCTGCACTTGAAGCTGCCACCTTGCCTGCGGACGCGGTCGAGGTCGGGCGCATAGCCGATGCCTGGGGCATCAAGGGCTGGTTCAAGGTCCAGGCGTTCAGCAGCGACCCCGAGGCGTTGTTCACGGCCAAGCAGTGGTTTCTGCAACCCCCCGAAAAAGGCGCCAAGCAGTTCAGCGGCACGGTGGTGTTGTCCGTCAAGCAGGCGCGCACGCATTCGGACTCCATCGTGGCCACCTCGGCACAAGTCGTGGACCGCAACGCGGCCGAGGCGCTGCGCGGTGCGCGCATCTTCGTTGCGCGCGAGCATTTCCCCAAGGCCGGGGACGGCGAGTACTACTGGGTGGACCTGATGGGCCTGTCCGTGGTCAACCGCGAGGGCGTGGCCCTGGGCGTGGTCAAGGACCTGATGGCCACGGGCCCGCAGACGGTGCTGGTGCTGGGCTACGAAGCACAAGGCAAGGAGCAGGAACGTCTCATACCCTTCGTGGACGCCTATGTGGACAAGGTGGACCTGGCGGGCAAGACCATCGTGGCCGACTGGCAGCCCGACTATTGAGCCGCCGTCGACCCGGTAGCTGCTTGCGATTTCCCATCATGCGCTTTGACATCATCACACTGTTTCCCGAGCTGTTCGCTCCGTTCCTGGAAAGCGGGGTGACGCGGCGCGCCTACAGCTCGGGCCAGGTGGCCGTGCATCTGTGGAATCCGCGCGACCATGCCCAGGGCAATTACCGCCGCGTGGACGACCGCCCGTTCGGCGGTGGTCCGGGCATGGTCATGATGGCCGAACCGCTGCAGCAGTGCCTGGCCGGTATCCGCGCGGCGCGTGAGGCGGCCGATGCGTCCGAGGCGGCCGAGCCTGCGCCCCTGGTCCTGTTCTCGCCCATAGGCACCACGCTCAAGCATGACGTGGTGGCCCGGTGGGCGCAAAGCCGTGGCGCCGTGCTGCTGTGCGGCCGCTACGAAGGGATAGACCAGCGCTTCATCGATACCTATGTCACTCACCAGCTGAGCCTGGGCGACTTCGTGCTCTCGGGCGGCGAGCTGGCGGCCATGGTCATGCTCGATGCGCTGGCCCGCCTGCAGCCTGGCGTGCTCAACGACGAGGGCAGTTTCCAGCAGGACAGCTTCAATCCCGCGCTGGACGGCCTGCTGGATTGCCCGCACTACACGCGCCCCGAGGTCTGGAATGGCCAGGAAGTGCCGGCCGAGCTGCTCAGCGGCCACCATGCCCATATCGAGCGCTGGCGCCGCGACCAGCGCCTGCGCATCACCGCGGCGCACAGGCCGGAGCTGATCGCGCAGGCCCGCGAAAACGGGCTGCTCGATGCCCGGGACGAAGGGTTTTTGGCAAAAAACGCAGGCAAGCTATAATCGCAGGTTCTTTGATCCTCTATCCGGCCGCTGCAGATATCCTTGGCTGGCGCTTGTGCGTCCAGCCTTCAATGCAGCCATGGCACCAATCCCGGTGCTTGCCAATTGTGGCGCGGACAAGATCAAGGTGGACTAAACCATGAACCTGATCCAGACCCTCGAGCAAGAAGAAATCGCTCGCCTGAACAAGACCATCCCCGAGTTCGCCCCTGGTGACACCGTCATCGTGAGCGTGAACGTGGTGGAAGGCAACCGTAAGCGCGTACAGGCTTACGAAGGCGTGGTGATTGCCAAGCGTAATCGCGGCCTGAACAGCGGTTTTACCGTGCGCAAGATTTCCAGCGGTGAAGGCGTGGAACGTACGTTCCAGACCTACTCGCCCCTGATCGCCAAGATCGAAGTCAAGCGCCGCGGTGATGTGCGCCGTGCCAAGCTGTACTACCTGCGTGAGCGCAGCGGCAAGTCGGCTCGCATCAAGGAAAAGCTGCCCCAGCGCGTTAACAAGACTACAGTTGCTGCTGCAGCCGAGTAATCCGCGCGACCGGAACCTTTCCGGAAAAGCCGCTACAGTTTGCTGTGGCGGCTTTTTTTATGCCTGCTTCGTAACAGTATCTTGCAGGCCGGTGGCCTGCAGCTTCGTGGTTGCTGCATGCTCACACCTCATCACCCTTCCCCTGCGGCTGCCGAACCGGCGCGGCCCGTGGGCATTGCCGATCCGCGCCTAGCGCCGCTGATCGGCGTGGACGGCCATCTGCCTGCCGTCCCCCTGCAGGCCCAGACGCCCCGGGCCCTGCGCGAGCGCTTTGCCAAGCCGCCGCAATGGCAACCGGAGGCCATGCTGGAAAAGCGCTGGATCCACAGGCCGCCGTCGGATGCGGCCGTGCTGGTGCCCATCGTGCTGCGCGAGCAGCCCACGGTGCTGCTGACCGTGCGAGCGTCCCATCTGTCCTCGCATTCGGGACAGGTGGCCTTTCCCGGCGGCAAGCGCGATCCGCAGGACGTATCGGCAGAGGCCACGGCGCTGCGCGAGGCGCAGGAGGAGATCGGCCTGGAGCCGCGCAATGTGGAGGTGCTGGGCCGCCTGCCCGTCTATGTGACGGGGTCGTCCTTCGTCGTCACGCCGGTCGTGGGGCTGGTCCATCCGCAGTCCAGCTACTTTCCCAACCCCGGCGAGGTGGAGGATCTGTTCGAGGTACCGCTGTCCTTCCTGCTCGATCCCGCCCACCATGAGCGCCACGCCATGCTGTGGCAGGGCGTGGAGCGTGAATGGTTTGCCATGCCGTACCAGGATGGCGGGCAGCAGCGCTACATCTGGGGGGCCACGGCGGGTATGCTGCGCAATCTCTACCGTTTTTTGGCGGCTTGAAACGCAAAGCTGTAACAGGCATTCACATGCGGCCGCTATGATGAAGCAATGAGCTTTTTTGCCATCCTGATCGCCTTGCTGATAGAGCAGGCGCGCCCGCTGGCCCGGACCAATCTGGTGCATGCCGGCTACAAGGCCTGGACCGTGACCGTGCGCCGCAATTTCGATGCCGGCAAGCCCCTGCATGGCTGGCTTGCCTGGTCCATGGCCATTTTGCTGCCCTGCGTGCTGGTCGTCTGCGTGTACTGGGCACTGCTGCGCCTTGCGGGCTGGCCGCTGGCCATGGTCTGGAACGTGGCCGTGCTCTATGTCACGCTGGGCTTTCGCCAGTTCAGCCACCACTTCACCCGGATCCGCGATGCCCTGGACGCCGGCGACGAATACGCCGCACGCCAGACGCTGGCCGAATGGCAGCAGGTCGATGCCAGCGAAGTGCCGCGCAGCGAGGTGGTGCGCCATGTGATCGAATACTCGGTGCTGGCCGCCCACCGCCATGTGTTCGGCGTGCTGTTCTGGTTTTCCGTGCTCTCGGCCGTCGGTCTGGGGCCCCTGGGAGCCGTGCTGTACCGCATGGGCGAATACCTGTCGCGCGCCTGGTCCCGCAAAGGCGTCGAAGGCAGCCGGCCTCCGGTGAGCGAGCGCCTGCAGGAGGCCGCGCGCAAGGCCTGGTACGTGATCGACTGGCTGCCGGCGCGGCTGACGGCCCTGTCGTTCGCCATGGTCGGCAGCTTCGAGGAGGCCATCGACAACTGGCGCCTGTATGCCCAGCGGTTTCCCAACGACAACGACGGCGTGATCCTGGCTGCCACGGCCGGCGCCATCAATGTGCGCCTGGGCGGAGAAGCCCTGCGCCGCCGCGATGCGGGCTACACCGAGGAGGGCGAGGACGTCCATTGGGATGCCGGCAGCGATGTCACCCCGGGCCGCGAACCCGAGCTTGCGCATCTGCGCAGCGTCGTGGGCCTGGTCTGGCGCTCGGTGGTGGTATGGCTGCTGCTGCTGGCCCTGCTGACGATGGCGCGGCTGCTCGGTTGATCTTCGGATGCTTCTTATTTGATAGCTATAAGTGTTTGTTGTGCCAGCGTTTGATCTTGAAAAGACTGTAAAAAAAGCCCTGCATGCAGGGCTTTTTTCATGGCCGCATGCCGGGACTCAGTAGCGGGTTTCCTGGCTCAGTTCCTCGAACAGGTCGCCATAGATGCGATAGCGGCTGGCGCTGATGGCATGGGGGCTGCCTTCTGCCTCGACCTGTGCCATCACGGCGCAGCCGGGTTCGTGCAGATGGGTGCAGTTGTAGAACTTGCACTGGTCGGCCAGGGCGCCGATATCGGGCATGCAGCGGGCCAGGTCGGTGGGCTGCAGGTGGCGCAGGCCGAATTCCTGAAAGCCCGGCGAGTCGATCAGTGCCGTTTCGTGCGCTGCATCCATCCAGTACCAGGTGGTGGTCGTGGTGGTGTGCTTGCCCGAGTTCAGCGCCTGCGAGATCTCTCCGGTTGCGGCATTGGTGCCTGGAATCAGCAGATTGATCAGCGTGCTCTTGCCCGAGCCCGAGGGACCCAGCACCAGTGTGCTTTTGCCGCGCAGATGCTGCATGAGCAGGGCCTTGTCGGACTCGCCTTCCGTGGTCAGCGACAGCTGCAGTACCTCGTAGTGCGGCTCGTCCTGGCCATGGCGCATCTGGCGGTAGGGCGCCAGGCGCTGCCAGGCAGCGGCAAAGGCATCCGTCAGGTCGCGCTTGTTCAGGGCGATGATGGGGCGGATATGCGCGGCCTCGGCAGCGATCAGCGCGCGTGCCAGCTGGCTTTCGGAGAACACGGGCTCGGCCGCGATCAGGATCAGCACCTGGTCGATATTGGCGGCAAAGCTCTTGGTGCGTATCTCGTCCTGGCGGTAGAACAGGTTCTTGCGCGGCAGGACCTTCTCTATGCTGCCTTCCTCGCCCTGGCCGGCCGGCGGCAGCAGCCATTGCACCCGGTCGCCGACCACGGCCTGGCCTTTCTTGCCGCGCGGGTGGCACATGTGGCGCGCGCCGCTGGCGGCTTCCACCACATAGTGGCGGCCATGGCTGGAGACGACCAGCCCTTCCTGCAGTTGCGCGCGTTCAGCCATGCTTCACCATTCTCATGCGGCCAGCAGGGCGTTGATGCGGCGCGCGCAGTCGATGTCGGTCTCGGAAATACCGCCGGCATCATGGGTGTTCAGGCGCACGGTGCAGCGGCCATAACTCACTTCCAGGTCGGGGTGGTGGTCCTGCTGGTGGGCGACCAGGGCCAGGGCGTTCACGAAAGCCATGGTTTCGTAGAAGTTGGCAAAGCCGAAGGTCTTGGAAATGGCCGCTTGGCCTCCTTCGCCGGCCAGCTCCCAGCCGGGAAGCGCGGCCAGTTGCTCGCGTACCTGTTGGGCGCTCAGCGCGCTGCGCTTTTGCCGGGACCAGTCTTTCTGTTGCAGGGTGCTCATGATGGAATCGTCGGTAGGTTTACAGGCTGCCGGCGGGCGCGGGCATGCGCGCCAGCCGGTCCACGGCCGGGGGGTGGGAATAGTAAAAGCTCACGTACAAGGGGTCGGGCGTGAGCGTGGACGCATTGTCCTCATAAAGCTTGAGCAGGGCGGAAGCCAGGTGGGCGCCATCGGCCTGCTGCATGGCATAGGCATCGGCCTGGAATTCGTCGCGGCGCGACAGGGCCGACATCAGCGGCGTGACGAAGAAGCTGAAGACCGGCACGGCCAGCATGAACAGCAGCAGGGCCGTGGCGTTGTTGTCAGCCGACACGCGCAGGGCTTCGTTCAGCATGGGGGTCACGCCAAGTCCGGCGTAGAACCACAGCTGCTGCGAAAGCCAGCCCAGCAGCGCAAAGCCCAGCAGCGAGATGCCGAACATCAGCGCCATGCGCCGCGCGATGTGCCTGTGCTTGAAGTGGCCGAGCTCGTGGGCCAGCACGGCCTCGACCTCCTCGGCGCTGAGCTGCCTGAGCAGGGTGTCGAAGAAAACCACCCGCTTGGAGTGGCCGAAACCCGTGAAATAGGCATTGGCATGGGCCGAGCGGCGGCTGCCGTCCATCACGAACAGGCCCTTGGCGGCGAAGCCGCAGCGCTGCATCAAGCCGGAGACCCGGGCCTTGAGGCTCTCGTCGGCCAGCGGCTCGAACTTGTTGAACAGCGGCGCGATGAAGCTCGGGAAGATCCACATCAGCAACAGGTTGAAAACCGTCCAGCTGGCCCAGGCCCACAGCCACCAGAGGCCGCCCGTGCTGCCCATGAGCCACAGGATCAGCGCCGCAATCGGCAAGCCGATGGCCGCGCCCAGCAGCGTGGACTTGAGCAGGTCGCCCAGCCAGAGCCGGAGCGTCATCTGGTTGAAGCCGTAGCGCTGCTCCAGCACAAAGGTCTGGTACAGCGACAGCGGCAGCTCGATCAGGCCCGAGATCAGCGCAAAGCCGCCCAGCAGGGCCAGTTGCTGCACCATGCCGGCACCCAGCCGCTCGTACAGCCAGAGATTGAGGGCGTCCAGGCCGCCCAGCAGCGTCCAGCACAGCAAAACGGCCGTGGACAGCGTCATGTCGATCAGCGAGACCCTGGCCTTGGCCAGCGTGTAGTCGGCCGCCTTCTGGTGGGCCGCCAGGCTGATGCGGCGGGCGAATACGGCAGGCACGCTGGCGCGGTGCCCGGCCACATGCCGCACCTGGCGCGAAACCAGCCAGACGCGCAGCAGCCATTGCAGCAGCACGGCGGCGGCAAACACCAGCGACAGCGCCAGCGAGGGGGGAAAAGCAGGGGTGGAAGCCATGTGGCTGCAGTGTAGGCGACAATTTGCACCATGTCTGAAGCCCCTAGCAACCGCCTCCAAACCGTGTCCGAAACCGTGGCGGCAGCCACACCCGCCGCACCGGCCGCTGCCGCAGCCACCCTCGTCAAATCCGACCTCAACCTGGTCTGGCTGGACTGCGAGATGACGGGCCTGCAGCCCGACCACGACCGGATCATCGAAATCGCGGTGGTGGTGAGCAGCCCCGATCTGCTGATCCGCATCGAAGGACCGGTCTTCGCCATCCATCAGCCGGACGAACTGCTCAACGGCATGGATGCCTGGAACAAGGGCACGCACGGCAGGAGCGGGCTGATCGAGCGCGTCAAGGCCTCCACCGTCACCGAGGCCCAGGCCGAGGCCGAGCTCATCGCCTTTCTTTCCAGGTACGTGCCCAAGGGCAAGGCGCCGCTGTGCGGCAACAGCATTGCGCAGGACCGGCGCTTCATGGAGCGCTACATGCCCAGGCTCAACAGCTTCTTCCATTACCGCAATATCGACGTGAGCACGCTCAAGGAACTGGCCAAGCGCTGGAAGCCCGCGGTCTATAGCTCGTTCAAGAAGGCCCAGCGCCATACGGCCCTGGCCGATGTGCATGAGTCGATCGACGAGCTGCAGCACTACCGCAAGGAATTGCTGAACGTCTGAATGGGACGGGGTAGGGGCGGGCAGCTGCCCGATAGCCGCAGGACTTGCGGGAAAACCCGGAGCATGCGACAATGCACTGCTTACCCGATCCATGGGTAATTTTGCGCATCTCCATCACACACCGGGCTCTTCCTTCTTGCGTGCAACGGCTCAACACCGGCCGACACGTCAAGCCATACGCCCATCTGCCCCTTTTGCGAACGGGCAGTCAAAGTCTGACGGTGGATGTTGATAACCAACCGTCAAAAAAAGTGGGCAGATCGCTGGCTGCGCCGCTTTTTTCGTGAGCTTTTTCATGACAGAAAAATCCCTGGAGCAGGGCCTCGTGGCCGCTGCCGATATGTCCTTGTCCTCCCCCGAAGTGGAATCCCGCCTGGACGCCATGCTGGCAGCCGCCGACGCCGAAGGAACCGGTGCCGAGCCGACCGCTGAACAAGAGCAGGCTGCCGAGCCGAACGCCTTCGCCGAACTGGGCCTGGCGCCCGAGCTGGTGCAGGCCGTGGCCGACCTGGGCTACACCAAGCCTACCGGCGTGCAGGAGCAGGCCATTCCCCTGGCCATGAACAGCGGCGGCGAGCAGCCGTTCGTGGACCTGATGGTGTCCAGCCAGACCGGCTCGGGCAAGACCGCCGCCTTCCTGCTGCCCGTGCTGCACACGCTGATCGGCCAGAAGGCCGAGGAAGACGCCAAGGCCCGCGCCGAATACGAGCGCCAGTGCGCCGAAGCCGCCGCCAGCGGCCAGCCGCAGCCCAAGCGCAACAAGCGCAAGGACCCGACCAACCCGCGCAACTTCAAGGCCGCCGTGCCCGGCGCCCTGATCCTGTGCCCCACGCGCGAGCTGGCCCAGCAGGTGGCCCATGACGCCATCGAGCTGGTCAAGCACTGCCGCGGCATCCGCATCGCCAACATCGTGGGCGGCATGCCCTACCAGCTGCAGATCGCCAAGCTGCAGAACGCCAACCTCGTGGTGGCCACGCCCGGCCGCCTGCTGGACCTGCAGCGCTCGCTGCAGATCAAGCTCGACCAGGTGCAGTTCCTGGTGGTCGACGAAGCCGACCGCATGCTGGACCTGGGCTTTGCCGACGACCTGGCCGAAGTCAACCAGCTGACCAGCCAGCGCAAGCAGACCATGATGTTCAGCGCCACGTTCGCGCCGCGCATCCAGCAGCTGGCCATGCGCGTGATGCATGACAACGGCGCCAACGTGCAGAAGATCACGATCGCGACCGCCCAGCAAAAGCACGAGAACATCAAGCAGGTGCTGTTCTGGGCCGACAACTCCCAGCACAAGCGCAAGATGCTGGACCACTGGCTGCGCGACACCAACATCAACCAGGCCATCGTGTTCGCTTCCACCCAGGTGGAGTGCGACGGTCTGGCCAACGACCTGCAGCAGGACGGCTTCTCGGCCGTGGCGCTGCACGGCGCGCTGAGCCAGGGCCTGCGCAACCGCCGCCTGATGGCGCTGCGCAACGGCCAGGTGCAGGTGCTGGTGGCCACCGACGTGGCGGCACGCGGCATCGACGTGCCCACCATCACCCACGTCTTCAACTACGGCCTGCCCATGAAGGCCGAGGACTATACCCACCGCATCGGCCGCACCGGCCGTGCCGGCCGCGAAGGCATTGCCGTGACGTTCGCCGAGTTCCGCGACCGCCGCCGCGTGTTCGACATCGAAGGCTATACGCGCCAGCAGTTCAAGGCCGAAGTGATTCCGGGCCTGGAACCCACCCAGCGCTTCCCCAGCTCGCGCGACGGCGAGCGTGGCGGCCGCGGCCGTGGTGAAGGCCGTGGCGGCTTCGGCGCCCGCCGCGACAGCGAAGGCTATGGCCGCAAGTCCGGCTTCGGCAGCTTTGGCGGTGGCCGGGGCAACGACCGCGGTGGCGACCGTGGCGGTTTCGGCGGCGGCGACCGTTTCAACAATGACCGCGGCGGCTTCGGCGCTCCGCGTGGCGACCGTGGTGGTTTCGGCGGCGATCGGGGTGCCGAGCGCGGCAGCTTCGGCGGCCGCCCCAGCTTCGGCGGCGAGCGCCAGGAGCGCAGCTTCGAGCAGCGCGGGGATCGCGGTTTCGACCGTGGCTTCGAGCGCTCCGGCGAGCCGCGTGGCGATCGCGGCGGCTTTGGCGGCGACCGTGGCGGTTTCGGCGGCCAGCGCCGCAGCGAGGGCCATCGCGAAGGCGGCGACTTCGGTCGCAAGAGCTTCGGCGGCCGCGACGGCGGCGCTGCGCACGGTGCCCCTCGCGAAGGCGGTTTCCGTGGTGGTGAAGCACGCGGCTTCGGCGGCGGCGAACGTCGCCCGGCCTTCGGCAAGACGGCCGCCAAGCCTTACCAGCCCCACGGCGAACGTGGCGAGCGCGGCGGCGACCGTGGCTTCGAGCGCCGTCCCCGCGCCCCGCGCCGCGACGAGCGTTGATGGACGCTGGCGCCAGCCTGTGCTGGCGCACGCTGCATGAAAAAAGCCGGTCTGAAGACCGGCTTTTTTCATGGCGCTTATATGCCTGCATGGCCCGGCCTGCGCGGGCCCAGGCAATGAAAGCCCTGGGTGATGCTATGGAAAAAGAAGCTTCTGTCGCCTTCTACTCCATGGTTTCCAAGTCAATTCGCCTTGAAATCCAGTGAGGGCAGGCGCTATCAGCTTCCTTTTTTGATACGCGGCTCAGCTGGCGGATGCATGGCGGCCGATCTCGGGCCAGCGGTGATGCAGGTAGATCCAGGCCACCAGGCCGATCAGCATCATGCTGATGGAGCCGGCGGCCAGCAGCACGGCGGAGTGCATGACCAGCGGTGCGATCACGCCGGCCACAAAGCCGTTGGCCACGGAGCCGACCACGGCCTGCAGCGACGAGGCCATGCCGCGGCGCTCGGGGTGGATGTCCAGCACCAGCAGCGTGACCACGGGCACCATCAGCGCCCAGCCATAGGAGAACAGGCTGATGGGGATCAGCGCCCAGCCCACATGGGCCGGCCAGACCAGGTTGGCGGCCAGATTGACGATGGACGTCAGGCACATGATGAGAAAGCCGTGGCGGATCTGGCGCTTGGGCGCAATGCGGCCTGCCAGGCGCCCGCTGGTCCAGCTGCCGGACATGATGCCGCCGATCGAGGCGATGAAGAACCAGAAGAACTGGCCGGGCTCCAGATGCAGGATGTCGCCGAGGAAGGCCGGCGCCGAGAGCAGGTACAGGAACATGCCGTTGAACGGCACGCCGCTGGCCAGGGCCAGCAGCAGAAAGCGCGGGTCGGTGCACAGCACCCAGTAGCCGCCCATCAGCGGCTTGAGATGGAAGGGCTGGCGCTTTTCCAGGGGCAGGGATTCAGGCAGGAAGCGCACGTTGATGAGCCACAGCGCCACGCCGACGGCCGTGAGGAACCAGAACACCGATTGCCAGCTCAGGTGGATGAACAGCCAGCCGCCGATGACCGGGGCCAGCGCCGGCGCCACGCCGAAGAAGATGGTGATCTGCGCCATCACGCTCTGGGCCTGCGACGGCGGAAAGATGTCGCGCACGATGGCGCGCGAGACCACGATGCCGGCGCCGGTGGACAGGCCCTGGATGGCGCGGAACAGCACCAGCTGCGTGATGTTCTGCGACAGCGCGCAGCCCGCCGAGGCCAGCGTGAACGCCACCAGGCCCCACAGGATCACCGGACGACGGCCGAAACTGTCGGCCAGCGCGCCGTGGAACAGGTTCATGAAGGCAAAGCCGAACAGATAGGCCGACAGCGTCTGCTGCATCTCCAGCGGCGTGGCATTCAGTGCCCTGGCGATGCCCGAGAAGGCGGGAATGTAGGTGTCGACCGAGAAGGGGCCCAGCATGCCGAGGATGGCCAGCAGGACTGCCAGCGTCCAGCGCGGGCCTTGCCATAGATGGTGCATAGGAAGCAAATCGAATACCGGCACCATGCCGGAGGCACCCGAGCATGCCATAGTCCGGCGCTTTCTGCTGCGGGTGCCGGCGTGGCCTGTCAGTTGGCGTACGGGATCCAGGCATCGCTGCCGGACTTGAGCAGATATTGCCCCTGTTCGTCGCGCATGACGACCACGTCGGCGTTCTCGGCGACAAAGCGTGTTCCCTGAAGCTGGGTGACGCGTTCGGCCAGCGGCTGGGCTCCGGGCCGATAGGGGCTGTCCTGCATCAGGCTGTTGACCAGGGTGAAGAGGTCGAAATAGCTCGTGGGCTTGCTGACGATGAGCGGGCTTGCCGGAGAGGAAGGCCCTGCTTCGCCGCCACTGGATGCGGCACGGGGCATGCCGATCAGCTTGATGGCCGTGGGAACCAGCGTCACCCGGGGACCGGGAATCTCGCGCATGCCCGAGATCTGCATCTTGTCGCCGCGCAGGGAGGCTCCATGCTCGGGTACCAGCATCAGCAGCACCGGACGTCCGCTCGCCTCCAGGAGGCTGATGAAGCGGTCAAAATCGGACAGCAGCTGTGTCAGACGGGGCTTGTAGGTCTGCAGGCTGTTGCGCGAGGCGATGCCCGGAACACGGTTGCCGTCGTGCAGCGTGATGGTGTTGTAGTACAGGGCCACGGGCTCGGTGCCGCGGCTTTGGCGGTCCTTCCACCACTGCGACAGCAGGGCGAGATCGCTGTAGACGGGAGATCCGTCGAAGCTTTGCATGGCTTCGGGCGCACCCTGGTTCTTCTCCATCTTGCCCGCGAAGCCGCCGCGCTCCTGCAGCGACTGCGCAAAGCCGTCGAATACGCCGTTGTGGTTGAGCAGGGCGCTGGTATGGTAGCCGGCCTGCTCCAGGCTGGGAAACACGTTGCAGGCAGCATCGGTGCCTTCGTAGAGCGCCTTGTGCGGCATCTGGCCGCAGCTGCCGTGCAGCACGCGCAGCTGGGCCGGCCCGCTGTAGCTGGCCGCGCTGTTGAACTGGGTGAAGACGGCGTCGAAGCGCTGCAGCAGCGGCGTGTCGCGCAGACCTTCGAATTCCATGTCGTCCCATGCCAGCGAGCACACATGCAGCAGGACGATGTCGAAGGGAGGCGTATTTCCTGCCGCGGCGAAGTTCAGCCGCCGCTGGTGTTCGCTGGCGTAGAAGTTGCTGAGCAGGGCGTCTGGCGTGGCAGGCGCTGCAGCCATGTCGCCGGGTTGGGCATTGTCCCGGGCCTGGGCCAGCACGGGTTTGGCCGGGCCTTGCTGCAGTCGGGCGGCAAGCGGTACGCTGAGGATGGCCAGCAGGGCAAAGGTGGCAAACCGGATACGCCACGCCAGCACGCTGTAGAGCACCAGCAGCACAAGAGCGACCAGCAAGGCCTGCAGCGGCACGACGCGCTGGACAAGCTCCAGCATGTAGCCGGCACTGAAGCCGGAGAGGGCGGAGATCTGCGACAGCACCCGCGAGATAGGCGGGAAATGGCTGTCGTAGTACAGCAGGGCGATGCCGGCGGCCACGGCTGCAGCCAGGCGCAAGTTCTTCCACAGCCGGGTCTGCACCGGCCAGAACACCACGGCAGCCAGCAGCAGATTGGGGAGCCAGTGCAGGTCCAGATACCCGGCGTAATGCAGGCCGACTTTGGCCAGAAAGTAGAAACTCCAGTAGCTCATGGCATGCTCTTCAATGACGTAAAAAGGGACTGCCGGGCATTGCGCAGCTCTGCATTCAAGGAATGCCAGAATTTCCGGTAGCCGTGCAGGCCCAGTGCGCCCAGCTCGTACAGACCCTGCATGGGCTTGTCGGTATCGTGCTCGTCGCTCCACTCGCGCCATGCCGCGGGACGGGCAAACGTGCATTGCACCAGTTGTATCTGCTGGGGCTTGGACAGCGTGCCGAATTCCAGGCCCACGGCTCCGCTGGCATGGCAGGCAATGACACGCGCGGGAAAGACGCATTCGCGCTCTTCGAACCACAGGCCCACATCCAGGCTGCTGCCCGCCTCCAGGGCCAGCCCCGAGGGGGCCTGAAGGCCCAGGCCCGACATCGAAAAATCGGTACAGCTGGCGCTCAGCACATGGCCCGTGGGCAGGTACAGTGTGGCCGGCAGGTCGGAGGCCACGCGGTGCATGCGGCGCACCTGCTTGGACTCGGTGGCCACGCCCAGCGCCGTGCCGAGCATGAAGATGCTGTAGGCCGTCCAGACCATGTTGAGCAGCACGGTCAGCGGCTCGTCGGAGTTGGCATATGCCAGGCGCCAGACACCGGCAAAGAAGGCCGCGATGTTGAGCAGCACCAGCACCATGTAGGGCCGGGAGATGGCCCAGTCGAAATAGGTGTGCGTGACCAGCCCGCCCTTGGCGGTGACGTTGAACTTGCCGTGGCGCGGCGAGAGCAGGGCCACCGTGGTGGGCAGGGCGATGTACCAGGCCAGCACGGTCTCGTAGACCTCGGCCCAGAACGTATGGCGGAATTTCCCCTGCACATGGGCATTGGCGATATTGGTCTGCAGTATGTACGGCAGCACGTAGAGCATCAGCAGCAGGGCATTGGTGTTGATGATGTGCAGCTCGAAGAACAGATAGGCCATGGGGGCCGTGAGGAACACCAGCCGCGGCAGCCCGAAGAAGAAGTGCAGCATGGCATTGGCGTAGCAGATGCGCTGCCACAGGCTCAGCCCGGCCTTGAGGAAGGGGTTGTCGAGGCGGAAGATCTGCGCCATGCCGCGCGCCCAGCGGATGCGCTGGCCGATATGGGCGGACAGGCTCTCGGTGGCCAGTCCCGCGGCCTGGGTTTCGTTGATATAGGCGGTGTTGTAGCCCTTGGCGTGCAGCTTGAGCGCGGTATGGGCGTCTTCGGTCACGGTTTCCACGGCGATGCCGCCCACTTCCATCAGCGGGCCTCGGCGCAGAACCGCGCAGGAGCCGCAGAAGAAGGTGGCATTCCAGAAGTCGTTGCCGTCCTGGATCAGCCCATAGAACAGCGCGCCTTCGTTGGGTATGCGCCGGAAGGTGCCCAGGTTGCGTTCGAAAGGGTCGGGCGAGAAGAAGTGGTGCGGGGTCTGCAGCATGGCGCACAGCGGATCGCGCTGGAACCAGCCACCGGCGGTCTTGAGGAAGCTGCGCGTGGGAATGTGGTCGCAGTCGAAGATGGCGACGAGTTCTCCGTCGGTTTGCGCGAGGGCATGGTTGAGATTGCCCGCCTTGGCATGCCGGTTGTCCGTGCGGCAGATGTAGCCCACGCCCAGTTGGTTGGCGAAGTCGCGGAATTCATCGCGGCGACCGTCGTCCAGGATGTAGACCTTGAGCTTGTCCTCGGGCCAGTCCAGCGCCATGGCGGCCAGCACCGTGGGCCTGACCACGCTCAGGGGTTCGTTGTAGGTGGGAATGAAGACGTCCACCGTGGGCCAGGACGACGGCGGCCCGGACAGCGGGGCGGGCTTGCGCTGCAGCGGCCAGGCCGTCTGTATGAAGCCCAGGATGACGATCAGCCAGGTGTAGGCTTCGGCGGCCAGCAGGCCATAGCCGAGAGCCGCTTCCAGCGCGCTGTCGAACTGCAGCGTATTGTTCATGCGCCACCAGGCATAGCGTCCCATGGCCATCAGGCTCAGCGTGGACAGGGCCAGCGACGGAAAGCGCCCGGGCAGCTTGCGCAGGACCAGGGACAGCAGCCAGATGACGGTCAGGAACAACAGCTGCCCGGCCCAGCTCAGCGGCGTGGTCATGACCACCGCCGTGACGGCGGCGCCTGCCCCCAGCACGGCCCAGCGCATGCCCGGAATGGCGAACAGCGGATGCAGCAGGGTGTCGGCCTGGCGGCCGAAGGCGTCCGAATCGATGCGCGCTGCCACGCGCTCGGCACCGCGCATGGCCATGCGTATGGGCCAGGACAGGAGCAGCAGCAGCGGGCGCAGCAGCAGCCACACGCCGCCCCACATCCAGGCCAGGGCCTGGAGCATGGGCCGCAGCACCGCGGCCAGCAGGTTTTCCAGGCGCATGCCGTCCTGGCGGCCCGAGGGATCGGGGCGCAGGAACAGGGCCAGCAGCCACTGCTGCGGCGAAGCACCGGGGGCCAGCTGCAGCTGGCGTGCCAGCCATCGCAGCGGATCGGGCACCTGTGCGGCCGTCAGGGGCAGCCAGGCCTGTGTGCGGCGGGGCAGCACGAACAGCCGCCTGGCCCACGAGGACCACCGCGCAGGCTGCTCCACGTGCAGCTGATTGGCCAGCCAGAGGGCGCTGAAGTGCAGAGGATTCATGGCGGATCCTGGGGCAGCAAGCCAAGGTCTGACAGCAACCGGAAAGCCAGCCCCTGGAAGTCGTGGGCGGACTGTGCCTGGGGCATGCTCTGGTGCACGCACAGGCCTTGCGACAGGGCTTCGCAGATGGCCTCGTCGTCGTGAATGAGATCCAGCAGCAGGGCATTGCCCCATTGCTGGCGCAGGCGCTCCAGCGCGGCCTGCTGGGACGGGCGGCGCGGCGCATAGCGGTTCACGACCAGCCGCAGCCGCGCCCCAGGCGCCAGGCATTGCTGCAGGGCCTGCACGGCCGGCTGCGCCTGCAGGGCGCGCTCGGAGGCGTCGAGCACCACAACCGCCAGATCGGCTGCCTGCAAGGCCTGCCGGCCCAGGGGTGTGCAGGGCGAAGGCGCATCCATGACCGCCAGGGCAGAGGAGGGCATGTCCAGGGCCTGGAGGTTTTCAGCCAGCCAGCCGGGGTGCCGCAGCCAGTGCGCCTGCAGGCGGCTGCAAGCCTCATCATCGAGGTGGCCGTGCGGCAGGTATTGCAGCCCGGCGGAATTGGCCATGGCGGCCCGGCCCCACCATTGGTTGTGCAGCAGCGCATGGCTCCAGCCTTGCGCTGCGCAGGAAGGCAAGCCCAGATGGCGGCCCAGCATGTTGCCCGGGCTCAGGTCCAGCGCCAGGCAGACGCTGCCGCGCTGCGCAGCCAGAGCCGCCACGTGGGCTGCCAGCGTGGTGCAGCCAGCTCCTCCGAGGGGGGAAAGAAAGACGAGACGTTGCATGGGACTTAGCCTTTGCCGGTATGGCGCGCCGACGGCGCCGGCGGATAGGGCTGAAGGTAGCGGGGGCGATACCACCGGCGCAGCAGCTTGCTGGCGGATTCGGCGCGCCCGAGCAGCCACAGCGCTGCGGCGATGGCAATGCCTGCGGCGATACCGGTGAAGAAAAGATAGGACGACATGGCGTGTTCCTAGGCGTCGTGGGGCTGTGCCGGCCGCCTGGCAATGGGACGGCTGCTCATGGCGGGGGCGTGTGGAACGGTGGCAGCCGGCTGCGCGATGCGGGGCAGGGCCGCCGGCTGCCGGGCGGCCTCGTGCGGCTGCAGGGACGTTTGCCCCTTGCCTGCGGAAACCGGTGCCGCCACGGCCGTGTAGTCGGGCAGCCCGGCTTCGGCGGCGGATTGAAGCCGATCCAGCAACTGCAGCATTCCTTCATGGCTGCTTTCCGAGATCTGGGAACTGAACAGCTGTGCCAGCGGTTGGCGGAAAAGGCGCGGCAGGGCGGTGTCGACGTCCGATTCCCCGCAGGCGAACAGGAAGACGTAGATGGAATCCTGGTCCGCGGTGATCAGGTCGCCATCGCGTGAAGGTCGATACGCCGCGATTGCCTGGACATGCGAGGCATGGCTGAGCAGCCGCAGCCGGATCAGGCTGTGGCTCAGGCCGATGGCCTGGGTCTTGCGCAGCATGCCCCGCGTCAGCGCACAGAAAAGCTCGGGCCGCTGGTAGCCGAGCTCCGGTACCGGCATGAAGGCATGAAGGGCCTGCTCGTAGTTTTCTGGCACCTGGCGCGAGAAACGCTGGGACTGCAGTTCCTTGAGACGCTGCAGCAGCCGGGAAAAATTGAGTTCGCGGTAGATGACGTCGTTGGCGCCCAGGCGCAGCAGCGCCTGCTCGCTGTTCAGGCGCAGCTTGCCTTGGGTTTCCCTGACGACGATCTTGAGCGTCTGCGGATGGGTGCACCGCAGCCGGTGCACCAGCCGTGCCAGGGCCTCGAATTCGACGCTGCTGCCGGCGTCCAGCAGCACCGTGGCACCGATGGCATGTTGCACGGCTTCGGGGATGAGCTCCCTGGTTTCAATCACGTGCCAGGCCGCGGGCGGCTGGCGCTGATCTGCCACAGCAGCCTGCGTGGCGTAGATTTCCAGTTCGTCGGGCGTATGGACGAGCTGCGCTGCGGCGCCCTGCATGACCACGCCGTTGGCGCGCATGCGCTGGGCGGGTTCCTTTCCCGCCAGCCACTGCAGGCCCAGCCGGGTGTCGAAGATTGCGCCATGCGCGCTGTTCCAGCGCTCCAGATACAGCGAAAGGCCATTGGCATCCTGCTCGAGAAAGGCGCAATACGCAAAGGCATGGGCAAAGCTGCTCAGCATGCCCCGCACTTCGTCGTCAGGAGCCTCGAAGCACAGTATCACCGGTGCCTTGCGCAGGGCGGCCCACTGGTGGAGCTGGCCGGCAAAGCGGTGAATGCGCTCCAGGGAAGCGCCGGTGAACAGCGGGGAGGCATCGAGCACGCACAGCGCCTGCCGTGCACCCAGGCCCGCGCGTTTGAGATCCTTGCGCAAGGCAGCAAAGCCGGTTTCCTGCAATTGCCTCTGGGCGGCCTCGGGCAATATCCAGGCCTCGATCCGGTCGGCTGTGGCGGCCTGCGTGCCCAGCAGGCGGTCGAGCAGGGGCGCATCAGGAGCGACCAGCATGGTGGGAAAGGCCTGACACAGGTCCTGGACCAGATGCCGGCGCCAGTTCTCGAAAGCCGGGCCGGGTGGGCCCGCCAGTGCAATCACGCCATGGTGCGGCAGCTGTCCCATGCCGTCCGGCAGGCCGTCGATACCCAGGCCCATGGGTGGTAGGGCTGCACGATTGCTGGAAAGATCCGTAATCTGTTGCATGTCAGAAGCTCGAATAGGGCTGTACGGGGCGGGGCCGGTTCGCGAGCGGTGCCGTCACGGGATCGAACAGGAAGCGCGCGTAGAGCATCAGGCTGGTGGGCGCGTAGTATGCCGAGCGGTCCATTTCGAACTGCGCCCCCAGGGCCAGGTTGGAAGTGAGCTGGTGCTCGAGGACCGCGCGCAGCGACCTGCCGAAGCCCGTGCTGCTGCCCCCTGCATAGACGGCCGACCGGCCCAGCGCATAGGCCTGGGCTTGCAGCTGCGGGTCGGTGGGGAAATAGTCCGTAGGATTGCTGGAGCTGCGGGAATAGGACACCGAAGCGCGCAGCAGCCAGGTCCAACGGCCTTCGCGGCCGCTCCATTGCAGCGGCAGGGAGATGGAGGCATAGCGCTGGGGGCTGTAGTAGCCGCCATGGCCCCAGCTGTACTCGGACAGGTCGCGCGCATAGCCCCAGAAGGATAGTGCGGCACCCAAATTGACGACCTGGCTGGGCGTGCGCCAGATGTCGCGATCCAGCGCGGCGCGCAGCTGCCAGCGGGTGTTGCTGCGCACGTTCTTGCCGGTCAGGGCCGCGTAGTTGCCGCTGAGCGAAGCAGCAAAGCCGCCCACATCGGTGGAGGCGCGTGCGGACACGCCCGTGGCGACCACGCCGCCCCAGGTCTGGCCGGTGATGGGATCGTGTGCTCCGCCATAGGAAAGAAGGCTGCCGGTTAGCGGGCGGCGCGACACCTCTACCCGGTAGCCGATATCGCGCCAGTCGCCGGTATGGGCAATGCCGCCGACCACATTGGTGACGGGCATGCCTGCGCCGGTCGTGCCTATGTCCCATTGCCAGCGGTCGGCCTGATAGCCGAAGCCGACGTTGTACCCGTCTGCCTTGGAATGCGCGCCCGTGGTCGGATACCGGGCCGAGGGCCAGGCTGCCACCTGGCCGTAGCTCAGCGCGTCGTCGGCGTTTCCGGGCAGGGCGCCGGCATCGAGATGGACCTGGTCCACGTGCAGGAAATAGAGGCCGTCGTAGCCGCGCGGGAACCATGCCACGGCGGGGCGCTCCCAACCATGCAGGGAGGAGATGCCGTCGGTGGAGGACTTGCGCAGTCCCGTCTGGCCGACTTCGACCCAGCTCTGGCGGCGTCCCTCTATGGATGCGATGTCCGACTCGATCTTGGCCACGGAATCGGGCAGGGCGATGCTGTCCGCAGGCAGGCTGCGGCGTTCCAGGGCCAGTGCGTCGCGGTAGGAAGACAGGGCCTGGGCATACCGGCTTTCCGAGCGTTCCAGGCGCGCGCTGTGCAGCAGCACTTCGGTGTCGTCCGGGTTGACGGCCTGCAACGATGCCAGCAAGGCCCTGGCCTGCTCCGGCTGGCCGGCCCGCTGCCACAGTCGAACCAGTGCGAGCTGACGGTAGGGCTCCTGGCCGGCTGCGCGCTGCTGCGCCCATTGCGCTTCCGATCGGGCGGCCTCAAGCTGGTGCATGCGTGCAAGCGCATTGCCGCGCCCTATGTGCAGGTCGTAGCTGTCAGGCGTGTCCTTGAGGGCGATGTCGAACTGCTCGAGCGCCGCGGCGTTTTCGTTGGCCGCAAGCATCAGGCGGGCGCGGGCGGCGCTGCGCTGGGCCTGCGTGGTCCGGCCCTGGTGCAAGGGGGAGGTTGCAAGCCGCCGGGCCTGCGCCGGGCGGGCCTGTGCCATGGCCAGATCCACCTGCCGTTCCAGGTAATCGGCCTGTATGCCCAGCAGGTCCGCATCTTGCTCGGCCGTCCAGTCCTTTCGTGCCAGGAGCTGCGGCAGAAGGGACTGCAGCCGGCTGTCCTCGGCTGCGCGGCCGAGCAACTGCGCCTGGCGCAACCGATCGGCAGGCTCGGGAGCCGGCAGCCTGGCCATGCGGCGGTCAAAGACGGCCACGGCTTCCTGCGGCCGGTTCATGCGGAACCAGGCACTGGAGACCGCATACAGCAGGTCGCTGTCGTTGCCTGCCGCTCGTTCGGCCGCATCCAGCCGGGCCCGGGCCAGGGCGGGATCGCGCGCGGTCTGGGCGATGTAGGCATGGATCTGTGCACTGTTGCGCAGATTGCGCATGGATTCGCTGTACGCGGCCTCGGGGATCTGCCGCATGTCGAACAGCGCGCCTTCGTCGTCATTGACGGCACTGCGAATCAGGGCCCGTGCATAGCGCATGTCCGGTTCTGCAGGGGCGAGGGCGATGCCCGCATCCATGACCTGCAGCGCCGATGCGGGCTGCTGCATGCGCAGATAGGTGCGTGCGAGCCGGTGCCTGAGCCAGGGATCGGCAGGCGTGAGCTTCAGGGCCTGCTCCTGAAGGCCCAGCGCCTTGCTGAGCTGGCCGGCCTCAAGCGCCGTATTGGCTTCGCGGTCGAGCACACGGGCCTGCACGGGCTGCAGGTCCCGGGCCAGACCGGGCTGCTGCTGCGCGGTCTGTTCGAGCAGCTGGCGTGCGCGCTCGGGGTGACCCTGGGTGGCATAGAGATCGGCCAGAGCGGTCAGGGCCGGAACATTGCCGGGACTGCTCCGCAGGGCCTGCCGGTAATAGGCTTCGGCGCCGGCAGCATCCTGCCGGCGGGCCTTGATTTCTCCGGCCAGCATCAATGCCTGCAGATTGTCGGGCTGCTGCTGCAGGGCTTGCTGCGACAACTGCTGCGCTGCCGCCAGATCATCGGCCTGCAGCGCGGCTTCGGCGGCGCGCAGATGGGCCCAGAACTGAGCCGTGGCGCGCAGGTCCCGCCATTTGCCCTGGCGGTCTATGGCGTAGGCTTGGTCCAGCAGGGGCAGCGCTTCGGCATGGCGGCCCTGGCGCATGCGCAGCAGGCCCTTGCTGCCCAGTGCCTGCGCATCGCGCGGCCTGCGCTGGAGCACTTCGTCGAAGCTGCGTTCGGCCTGCTCCAGCTCACCCTTGTCCAGCGCGGCCAATCCAGCCCTGAGCGCGACGCTGGCGGGATCGCGCGCGGCCTGCGCTTGCTGATCCCGGGGAGGGCCGGACTGGGGTGACACTCTGTCCGTGGCCGGGTCGGTGCGTGCAGCGTTGGGGGCAGCAGGCTGTGCCCCGTTCTGGGCGTTCGCCGGCTGCGCCGAGGACTCGGGGTCGCCACCGATGATCTGATAGTACTCGCGCATCAGGCTGCCGGTCTGCGGCGGGCCTGCCGGAAAGAGCTGCCGGGCAATGGCCGCGGCTTCGGCCTTGCGCCCGGCGCGGGCCATGAGCCGCATCTGCGCCAATTGCTGCTTGCCCGGGCCGTATGCGTTGATCAACGCGGCAAGGTCGCGGGCCGACTGGCTTGACGGATGGATGCTCTGCAGGCGGGCGAGAATGCTTTGCGCTTCCTGGGTCTTGCCCTCCTGCAAGGCAATGTCCCCCAGCGCGGCCAAACCCTGGGGCGAACGTGGATTGATGCTCAGCAGCTTTTCTATCGACTGGCGGGCCAGGTCGGCGCGCTGGCGGCCGCTCCACATCTGGGCCGTGCGCAGCAGCTCGGCCTCCACGGCCTCGCTGGCGCCGGACTGCGCCATGGAAGAGGTACAGCACAGCAGCGCGGCGATTGCGATGGCGCCCAGCGGCTGGTATGTGCAAGCGAAAGGATTCATGGTCGGGAGGTCCACTTGGGCTGGAGTTCGCCAAGCCTGCCAAAACGGTATTGCTGCTGCATCCAGCCGAGCCCGAACAGGGCCAGGCATTGTTCGTAATACGCCGTGGGCCGCAGGGGCTGCTCTTGCAGATGGGTCTGCTGGGCACGCACGGCCTCCTCGTCGCCCTGCGCACTCAGAAATGGCAGCATGGCGGCACTGAAGCCGCCGGGCGCGGTGCCCGTGCTCTCGCCGCTCATGGGGTCTATGCGCTCGGGGGGGCGACCGGTGTCATGCACCAGCCTGGCCATGGGGCGCAGCGCCGCAAGGACCTGCGCGCGCGATGCGGCCTCGGGGTGCAGCATGCCGGCCCAGAGATAAACACGGATGGCGTTGTAGGCACCCTGTGCCTTGTCCTTGTCCGGGTCCTTCAGAAAACCTTGCTTGGCGTCGTAGATCACCCAGTCGGGCGCGATGCCCTTGGGCGCCGAGTCCACGATGAGCCTGAGGGAGCTGGCCTGCAGTGCCTTCCAGCGGGGCTGCTGGGGCAGGGCCTGGGCCAGCCGGTCCAGCACCTGCAGCGGCACATAGCTGGGGTTGAGGCGCCATCGGCCCTCGCCCAGCTTGAAGCCCTGGGGGCCGGGCAGCAGCGTGAGGCCCAGGCCCGGCAGGTCTTCGGTTTCCTTGTCCAGCAGCAGCGCGCCCATGACCGAAGCCATGGCGCGATAGCGCCGGTCGTTCCACAGCCGTCCCGCCTCCGCCAGAAGGTAGACGATCCACAGGTCGGCATCGGAGGCTGCATTGGTATCCAGCGGCCCCCAGCTGCCATCCGGCTTCTGTCCCCAGAGCCAGGCAGGCAGTGCGGTGCTCAGGTCGCCGGCGCACAGGTTGTTTTCCGTCCATTGCAGCAGCAGCTCGAAGGCCGGCCGGTCATTGGCCGCCAGCGCAAAGAACAGGGCATAGGCCTGACCCTCGGAGTAGGTCTGGCCGCCTTTTTCATCGTCGGAGACGATGCGCCCGTCCCGGGTCATGAAGCTGCGCTTGAACTGCTCCCACATCGGCCAGGGTGTCGTGGCCGCCCGGGCCGGGCGCGCCGCCAGACCGGTCAGCGGCCCGGCCACAGTCAGGCTGGCCGCCGACAGCAGCCAGCTGCGGCGCTTGAGCCGCCGCTCAAACATTGTTCCTGCCGGCAAGCCGGCGGGCAGCCAGGGAGCGCAGCGCCCCGTAAACCAGGAAAGTGAGCAGCAGGCCCGTGGCGATACCGGCCAATGCCAGGGCCAGGGGGTGGTTGTGCAGATGGAACCACATGCGCTGCCACCAGGGCAGGTCGCCCACGTAATAGACAGGATTCACACGGAAGCTCTCCACCTGCTCGGCACGCAGAAAGCTCAGGTCGCCGCGCATGGCGCTGATCTTGGTTGAATCGCTGAGGCCTCTGGAGATATGGCCCATGGCGACATCGTCGCTGGCTGTGAGGCCCACGATGCTGCGGCCCTTGTGCAGCGGGGATTCGAAACCCACGATGGCCGCCAGCGGGCCTTCACCCTCCAGCGTGGCCAGTCCGGTGGTGGCGGGCGTGGGGGCGTCTGCAGCGTGCTGGAACAATTCGCTCAGCGAGCCGATGGCGCGTTCGAGCAAATGGGTGGTGCGCTTGCCGGCTGAAATCAGGGTCGGGATATCCTGAGACCACTTCTGCAGCAGGCCGTCCTTGTCGCCGGCGGAGACCAGCAGAATGTCCGTATCGCGCGCCTTTTCGATCTGGTCCGCATTCAGCAGGCTGAAGCGTACGCCTGCAAGACCGGTCGCGGCACTCATGCGTGCCACGGCCGTCAGGTAGGCCTCGGCGTCGGCTGCAGTGGGATGGTTGGGCAGGACAACGGATGTCTGGCTCAGATCGGCGTATTTGGTGAACGGATAGCCGCTATTGGCATAGGCCGCAAGATTGGGCATGGGCAGGTAGTGCCTGAAGCCTCTGAAGTCAATGCTGGATTCCGGGTCGATGGCGGCACGCAGCTCCGTCGGCTGGGTGGAGCGGCAACGGCCCAGATCGGCCGCCGGCAGCTGGAAGCCCAGCTGGAGCTGGTTGTCTCCACCGACGAGGAAGGACGGAATGCGGAAGTCCGAGCTGGTCTGGGTGCTGCCGTCCTCGAACAGAGGCAGCATGATGGTGCTTCTGCCGCTCTTGTCGTCATCCGCAGCTTGCAAGGGATAGGCTTTGATGAACTGATCGTTGATGGAAAGGCTGAGCGAGCCATGCTGCGAGACCGAGTTCGGCGTGTAGCGATAGTTGAGCTGCAGGGGGACGCCCCTGCCTTTCCAGGAGAACAGATCCGGCGCCATGCGCGCGGGAATGTTGATGGTGTTGTTGAGCGCGTAGCCCCGCAGCTGGAGATCCGAAGGGTTGTCCACCAGTTCGGAAAGAAGAACCGGCCGCTTGGTGGTCAGCCAGCGCGGCGCATCATAGGCCTTGCGCTTTTCGGGGTACTCCAGCTTGGTCACCTGCATGCTGCTGCCGGTCAATGCAGCCTTGCCCAGGGCCAGTGCATCGGCGGCCTGCTGCAGCTGTGCATCGTCCTTGCCCTGCACGACCAGCAGCTTGACGGTCGGATGCTCGGGGTGCGACATCATGGTCAGCGTGGGCTGCGTGACGGCGGGCTGTTCCTTGAGGAAGTCGGGGCGGTGTTCGTTGGTCGCGAACACGATCGCATGGCGTTGCGGCAACTGATTCTCGAAAATCGGGAAGCGGTTGCCGCGATAGCCTGCAAGCATGCCCAGCCAGCTGGCTACAGAGCCGGCCGCCCTGAGCTGGCCCATGTCGCCGGCATTGGCCACAACGATTGGAACATTGACGGTCTGGTTGTCCCGGGTATCGAAAAACGGGGCTGGCAAGAGCGCCAGGTCATTGCTGAGGGGAAGCTGGCGCAACTTGAGGCTAAGCTGGCTCTCGTTGCTGATGGCGGCCCACAGGCTGGTGTGGTTGGGCATCTCGCAGTCCATCGTGTAATGACCGATGAACTGGAAGCGCAGCCTGTTGTAGTCAGTGAAAAGGCGGGCATCAATGGGCAGTTCCACATGCTGTGGTGTTCCCAGTTGTTCCTTGGTCAACGAGACCGTTTGCAGCAGTTCCTCGTTGAGAAGAATCTTGATATGCGACAGAGAAGGAATCAGTGCAGGAGACAGCGTAAAGGTCAGTCGCAGGAGCGCGGACTCCACCAGCTCGTCACGGCGAATGCTGATATTGACATTGCCCTCGCTCTCCACGCCGCGCAGCATCATGGAGCTGCCCTGTCCCAGCTGCCGGAAGGTGGGCTCCAGCTCTCTGAGAGGAAGATTGGCTAAAGGACTTGCGGCCGATGACGGTGCGGCAGGCGGCAACTCTTGTGCAACGCTGACTGGCGAAGGCGCCAGCAGCGTCAGGCTCGCTGTAACCAGGGCCCACTGAGGAAGAATAGATTTCTTTTTTGTCTTGGACACGCCATCTCCTCTGCGTAATTCGTTGGAAGGGAGTGCGTTATGCGTGCTTCCCCCATTGCGAAGGGTGTCATTCTGATGGATTTTCGATAGTTTTACATTAACGGTTAATCTTTAACATTAATTTTCACAATCGTTGTTGCGGATCAACCAGGAAAAAGCAAAAGCCCGCTGTCCAAAGGAACAGCGGGCTTGACGTTTTTGGTGGGCCCTGAAGGATTCGAACCTTCGACCAACGGATTAAGAGTCCGCTGCTCTACCAACTGAGCTAAGAGCCCGCCGGCGTGAAACCGGGGAGTGGATCCGGCATGTGTCGGATCGGTGAATTTTTGGTGGGCCCTGAAGGATTCGAACCTTCGACCAACGGATTAAGAGTCCGCTGCTCTACCAACTGAGCTAAGAGCCCGCCGGTGTGAAACCGGGGTGTGGATCAGGCGTGTGCCGGATCGGTGAATTCTGGTGGGCCCTGAAGGATTCGAACCTTCGACCAACGGATTAAGAGTCCGCTGCTCTACCAACTGAGCTAAGAGCCCCACAAGATGCCTGCTGTGCAAGCGAGACCGCAATTATGCGCTAATTTTTACCCGCTTGCAGGCAAACCCTGATTTTTTCCTGAATTTTTTTGCCGCCGTATCGCCAAAAGCCTGCGGCTCCTGGGCTCTGCAGTGGCGCATCGGCGAGCCCGTGTTGCGGGCAGGTAAGGTTGATTTACTGCATGCCGTTGCGCTGTGCGAGCTCGACGAAGAGGCCGGCCTGGTCCAGGTCGGCCAGGCCGTGCTCCACGCCGTCGGCATACAGGCGCTCGAACAGCGCCGTGATGGGCGCCTGGAAGTCCAGTTCCCGGGCCGTGGCCATGGCGTTGCGCATGTCCTTGAGCTGCACCGTCATGCGGCCGCGCGGCGCGAAGTCGCGCTGCACCATGCGCTCGCCATGCACCTGCAGAATGCGGCTGTCGGCAAAGCCGCCCGAGATGGCCTCGCGCACCTTGGCCGGGTCGGCGCCGCCACGCTCGGCCAGCAGCAGGGCTTCGGCCACGGCGCCGATGGTGATGCCCACGATCATCTGGTTGGCCAGCTTGGCCAGCTGGCCCGCGCCGTGCGGCCCCACGCGCGTGGCGCGGCCGAGGGCGGCGAACACGGGCAGGGCGCGCGCGAAGTCGGTCTCGTCGCCGCCGGCCATGATGGCCAGCGTGCCGGCCTCGGCGCCCAGCGTGCCGCCGGAGACGGGGGCATCCAGGTGCTGCACGCCCAGCGCCTGCAGCCTGGCGGCATGCTCGCGCGCCTCGCGCGGCTGGATGGAGGCCATGTCGATGAACAGCGAGCCCCTGGGCATGGCTTCGGCCACGCCCAGATTGAACAGCACGTCGCCCACGATGGCGCCGTTTTCGAGCAGGCTCACGGCAAAGTCCACGCCGCGCACGGCGTCGGCGGCGCTGTCGTGGACGGTGGCGCCGTCGGCGGCCAGCGGCTCGGCCTTGGCGCGCGTGCGGTTCCAGGCGTGGACTTCGTGGCCGGCCCGGGCCAGGCGGCGCGCCATGGGCAGGCCCATCATGCCGGTGCCCAGGACGGCGATCTTCAGACGTGTGCTCATTTCTTTTTGCTCCTTGGAGTCGTTCTTGAATGCTAAGGCCTGGCGGCGTGGGCAATCGCCGGCTGGCGAACAGATCAGTTGTGCATGCGGTGGCTCCAATCGCGGCGCTGCACAAACAGCAAGGGCAGCCGAAGCTGCCCTTGATGCTTTTTTTGGGAGGTTCACCTTCGCGCCGGTGAGTGCGCTGCGGTTTACATCAGCAGATGCTCGCCCTGGTTGTCGCCGCCCAGGATCACGTAGTTGACCTTGCGGATGTCCATGAGCTTCTTGCCGCCCGAGTAGCTGATGGAGGATTGCACGTCCTGCTGCATCTCGGTCAGCGTGTCGGCCAGCTTGCCCTTGACGGGTTCCAGGATGCGCTTGCCTTCCACGTGCTTGTACTCGCCCTTGTTGAAGTCCGAGGCCGAGCCGTAATACTCCTTGAACAGCTCGCCATCGACCTCCACGGTCTTGCCGGGCGATTCCTCGTGGCCGGCGAACAGGGAGCCGACCATGACCATGGTGGCGCCGAAGCGCACGCTCTTGGCGATGTCGCCGTGGCTGCGAATGCCGCCGTCGGCGATGATGGGCTTGGTGGCCACGCGGGCGCACCACTTGAGGGCCGACAGCTGCCAGCCGCCCGTGCCGAAGCCGGTCTTGAGCTTGGTGATGCAGACCTTGCCGGGGCCGATGCCGACCTTGGTCGCGTCCGCGCCCCAGTTTTCCAGGTCGATCACGGCCTCGGGTGTTCCCACGTTGCCGGCGATCACGAAGGCCGCGGGAATCTTGGCCTTCAGGTACTGGATCATGTTCTTCACGCTGTCGGCATGGCCGTGGGCGATGTCGATGGTGATGTATTCGGGGCAGATGCCTTCGGCCACGAAGCGGTCCACCGTGTCGTAGTCGGGCTGCTTCACGCCCAGGGAGATCGAGGCGAACAGGCCCCGGCTCTGCATGTCCTTGGTGAAAGCCACGTTGTCGATGTCGAAACGGTGCATCACGTAGAAGAAACCGTTTTGTGCCAAGAAGGCGCAGATCTTCTCGTCCACCACCGTCTTCATGTTGGCGGGCACGACGGGCAGCTTGAAGGTCCGGTTGCCCAGCTCCACGCTGGTGTCACATTCCGAGCGGCTTTCCACGCGGCACTTGCGGGGCAGCAGAAGAATGTTGTCGTAGTCGAAGATTTCCATTTGATTCCAAGCTCCATAAGAGGTTGCAGCGAACTATTTCGCGGCAATGGGGCGCTTGGCTTGGAGACCGGTCTTCCGGCCCGGCAGGAAGTTGCGGGCAAAAAAAACCGGACCGCAAGAAACTTGGGCCCGGTGATTGATTGTATACGCCCTCGGGGGCCGGCGCGTAGTGCCCAGGGCTTATGGGGTTATACCGAAAACCGCAGCCATCGGGCAGGAAGGGGTGCTTCCATAGTCATAGCTTTTGCCGCTTGGGAGACATGGGTTTCGATGTGAATCAGCCGAGAAAATTCCGTGTGACATGCGCCAAGTGCTATTGTTTTTGAATCGAGACCCGCATTGCCATGCCCGGCCCGAAGTGCATGCGGGCATTTCTACAATGCTGTCCTATGTTCCCGATCGATCTGCTTGATGCCGCGCCCGAGGGCTCGCCGCACCCCTCTTCCTCGCCCCTGCTGGCCCACCTCAATCCGGAGCAGCTGGCGGCGGTGACCCTGCCGGCCGGCCATGCGCTGATCCTGGCCGGCGCCGGCTCGGGCAAGACCCGCGTGCTGACCACGCGCATCGCCTGGCTGCTGCAGACCGGGCAGGCCACGCCGGGCTCCATCCTGGCCGTGACCTTCACCAACAAGGCGGCCAAGGAAATGCTGGCGCGCCTGTCGGCCATGCTGCCCTACAACGTGCGCGGCATGTGGATAGGCACTTTTCACGGCCTGTGCAACCGCCTGCTGCGCGCGCACCACCAGGCCGCCAGGCTGCCGCAGGCCTTCCAGATCCTGGACACGCAGGACCAGCTGTCGGCCATCAAGCGCCTGTGCAAGCAGTTCAACGTGGACGACGAGCGCTTTCCGCCCAAGCAGCTGATGTATTTCATCGCCGGCTGCAAGGAAGAGGGCATGCGTCCCGGCGACGTGGTGGCCAGCGACCCGGACACGCGCAAGAAGGTGGAGATCTACCAGCTCTACGAGGAGCAGTGCCAGCGCGAGGGCGTGGTGGACTTCGGCGAGCTGATGCTGCGCTCCTTCGAGCTGCTGCGCGACGACGAGCACCTGCGCCACCACTACCAGCGGCGTTTCCAGCACATTCTGGTGGACGAATTCCAGGACACGAACAAGCTGCAGTACCAGTGGCTCAAGCAGCTGGCCGGCAACGAGGTCGGCGGCCGCTATGTGTCCGGCTCCAGCGTGATCGCCGTGGGCGACGACGACCAGAGCATCTACGCGTTCCGCGGTGCGCGCGTGGGCAACATGGCCGACTTCATCCGCGAGTTCGATGTGCGCCAGCAGATCAAGCTGGAGCAGAACTACCGCAGCTACAGCAACATCCTGGACTGCGCCAACGCGCTGATCAGCCACAACAGCAACCGCCTGGGCAAGAACCTGCGCACCGCGCAGGGGCCGGGCGAGCCGGTGCGCATCTACGAGGCGCCCTCGGACCTGGCCGAGGCCTCGTGGATGGTGGACGAGATCAAGCAGCTCGTGAAGAACGACGGCTATGCGCGCCAGGAAATCGCCGTGCTCTACCGCAGCAATGCGCAAAGCCGGGCCATCGAATCGGCACTGTTCAATGCCGCCATCCCCTACCGCGTGTACGGCGGCCTGCGCTTTTTCGAGCGGGCCGAAATCAAGCATGCGCTGGCTTATCTGCGCCTGCTGGAGAACCCGCATGACGACACCAGCTTTCTGCGCGTGGTGAACTTTCCGCCGCGCGGCATCGGCGCTCGCACCATCGAAGTCCTGCAGGACACGGCGCGCAGCAGCGGCACGTCGCTGAGCGATGCCGTCACGGCCGTGGGCGGCGCCGCCGGCACCAAGCTGCAGGGCTTCGTGGCCAAAATCGACGTGCTGCGCGAGCAGACGCAGGGCAAGACGCTGCGCGAGATCATCGAGACCGTGGAAGAGGAAAGCGGCCTGCTCGAGCACTACCGCAACGAAAAGGAAGGCGCGGACCGCATCGAGAACCTGCAGGAGCTGGTGACCGCAGCCGAGAGCTTCGTGACGCAGGAAGGATTTGGCCGTGACGCGATCGCGCTGCCCCTGGACGAGCAGCAGAATGCGCGGCCCGGGCAGGACCTGACCCAGAGCCCGGCCAGCCAGGGCCTGGACCCGGACGCACCGCTGCTCGATGAGCCGCTCAGGCCGCCGGCAGGCACGGCCGCGGCCATGGTCAATGCGGATACGGGCGAGACCCTGTCGCCGCTGGCGGCCTTTCTGACCCATGCCGCGCTGGAAGCCGGCGACAACCAGGCCCAGGCCGGACAGGATGCGGTGCAGCTGATGACCGTGCATGCCTCCAAGGGACTGGAATTCGACGCCGTCTTCATCGGCGGCATGGAGGAGGGCCTGTTTCCGCACGAGAACGCCATGATGGACCGCGGCGGCCTGGAGGAAGAGCGGCGCCTGGCCTATGTGGCCATCACGCGGGCGCGCAAGCGCCTGTATCTGAGCCATTCGCAAACGCGCATGCTGCATGGCCAGACGCGCTACAACGTCAAGAGCCGCTTCTTCGACGAGCTGCCCGAGGAGGCGCTCAAGTGGATCACGCCGAGACAGGGAGGCTTTGGTACGTTTGCTCCCCATTCAGGTGCATATGGCGCTTATGGATCAAGGGCTTCCGGCCAGTTGGGCTCGAATTCCGGCTGGGCCGGCAAGCCGGACGTGTTTGCCAGCCCGCCCGTGCCGCCGCGCAAGGCCGAGCCTTCGCACGGCCTGAAGGCCGGCATGAACGTGTTCCACAACAAGTTCGGCGAAGGCAAGGTGCTGGCGCTGGAGGGCACGGGCGACGATGCGCGCGCCCAGGTCAGCTTCGGCCGCCACGGCACGAAGTGGCTGGCGCTGTCCATCGCCAAGCTCACCATCGTGGAGTGAGTCCCGCAGCCCTGAGCGTCGCCCATTGAAAAAGCCGCCTCTCGGAGGCGGCTTTTTTAGGAGGCGCAGGCCGGCTTACTTGGCGGCCAGCTTGATCTGCGTCGGGGTGGCCGTGATGTAGCCGACGGTGGCAGCCACCTTGTTCTTGTAGTTGCTGTTGATCTGGGCATCGACCGCGTCCCTGACGGCCTGCACGGTGGCGTCGGTGTATTCGCCCGCGTGCTGGAAGCTGCTGAGGATGTAGGTCCAGCCGTTCAGGTCCTCCACGCCGTGCAGGCCGGTGGATTCGGCGCCGGCCGGGCAGGAGAGCACGCGCTCGAGCTTGCCGCTGTCCACGTTGTAGCCCCACATGAAGTTGTTGACGTGCTGGCCGCTGTCCTCGCCGATGAACAGCGTGCGCAGCTTTTCGGAGAACTTGAGGTTGTCGGGCTGCGAGATCTTGCCCGGGGCGTCGGTGTTGCCCAGGCTGTCGGGTGCGGCCAGAGGCTCGCCGGCCAGCAGCAGGCTGGTCTGGGTCGGCACCCATTCGCTGTCGATGGCGGCCCCCGTGTCGTCCTTCTGGCCACCGCCCAGCTTGTGCTGCAGCACGTAACCGGCCGTGCTCTTGGCAAAGCCCGCGAGGCTGGCCACCGGCACGGAGCCGGCAGGTGCGTTGAGCGGCAGCTCCTTGTTGTGGGTGCTGCTGGCCACAAAGGTGCTGGTGCTGCCGGACACGGCCGAGTAGGCGATCTTGTCCTTGGCGTTGACCGTCGTGCCTTCGAGCTTGTTGAACACCAGGCTGCCGCCTTTCAGCGCAGCGTAGCGGTGGGTCTCGAGGAAGGCCGCCGCCTTTTCCTGGCCGGGCTTGAGCCTGACCCAGGCGCTCTTGCCGCTGAGCTTGATCTCGGTGAAGCTGGCGTCGTTCGGGTTGGTCGTGGTCGAGGCGAAGATGCCGTTCTCCTTGAAGCCGGCCGCATTGGTCGTCACCGTGGTCAGGGCGGTGTCGTTGGCCAGCGCCTTGATTTCGTCGCTGGTGGCATGGCCGAGCCTGATCCACTGGATCTTGCCCGCACTGGTTTCATTGAGCGCCGTGACGTATTTGGCGACATAGAGCGTGCCCGACGAGAGGTCGCCGGCCTTGTCGGCCACGAACATGAACAGGCCGCCGTTGTTGGAGTCGTCGCCGCCCAGCACGGTGCGCTGGTCGGGGAACACCTGCACCAGCTCGCGCGAGTAGCGGCCCAGGTTGTAGTACTTCCTGAAGTCGGCCGTGCCGTCGGCCTTGACGGTGACTTCGGGCAGGTGGCCGTACCAGTAGGGATTGGCATTGGCGTTGCCGAAGGCATTCTGGCTGAAGGCCTTGAGCACCGACAGTTTCTGGTTGTCGCCCTGGTCGAAGGCGTCGGGATGGTATTCCTCGCTGGACAGGTGGGTACCCCAGGGCGAGAGGCTGCCGCCGCAGGGAATCCACAGGCCGTGCGCGTCGTTGGCGAAGGTGTTCACATTGTGGTAGCTCTTGAGCGTGAGCTTGCCGGTGGCGGCATCCTGGTTGAGCGTCAGCACGGCAATGGGCGAGGGCAGCATGCCGTAGGCGTTGGAGTTGTACTCGTACTGCACCACGGCATGGACCGTGTTGGCCGGCGCGCCGGCGACTTTCAGCAGGGAGGAGCCGTCCACGCAGTCGGAGAAGACCTGGCCGGCCTTGGTCCATTCGGCGGGAGCGCTGGCCTTGCTGTAGCCGTCCAGCGTGGCTGCCGTGCCGTCGGCGGCCTTGATGGTGGTGATGGGGTTGCCGCTGGCATCGAAGTAGCCGCCCGCGACGATCTTGCCGCCGCCGGTCTTGTCGACGCTGTCGCCCGTGTTGAAGAAGCCCTGGTAGCCCAGCACATATTCGTGCTGGCTCTGGTCGTCGAAATTCACTGTCAGCCTGGAGCCCACGCTCATCGTGGCCATGGCCTGGGGATTGCCGAGGGCGGGTGCGGCCATGCCCGTGAAGGTGGCCGAGACATAGTTGGGCTTGGCCGCAGGCGGCTGCACGGACGTGCTGTTGTCATCGCCGCCGCAGGCCGCAAGCAGCGTGGAGGCGGATACTGCGGAGCCGAGGGGCAGCAGGGGCGCGCCGGACAGGAATTGCAGGGCTTTGCGGCGGCTGAGCAGGGTATGGGACATGGATGGGCGTCGTGGCGTTGTAGATGTGATCGGCACGCTTCGAAGGTGCCGCGAGACTGCATGCACGCAAGGCACTCCTGGCGGAGTCCTCGGGCGGGCGCCATGAATGCTAGGAATCGCGCATGTCACGCCGGTTACCGTTGCATGACGGATTGGTGACATGGCGGCTGCGCTTTGCGGCGGCGCCCGGAATGAAAAAGCCCCCGCATCCTTCGATCGGGGGCTGGGGGGCGGGATGGGGCGTGGCCTACGGGATCTGCAGGTCGGCCACTTCGTCGGGCGGGCTGAAGCAGTCCCGGAAGGTGAAGACGATGGAGGTGAAGAACATGGCCGCCAGCATCATGGCCGTGGCGACCATGATGCCGCCCGCCACGCTGCCGATCAGCGCGGCCAGGATGCCGGTCACGATGGCCAGCGCCATGCCGAAGGCCACGAACACGGCCGCCCAGCCCAGGCCGAATGCGACGAAGGCGCCGATATTGCGCACGCAGGCGACCCAGCTGAAGAACAGGGCCTTGGCAGGCGCAATGCCATGCCAGTGCACCAGGCCGGGCGCATGCCAGAACAGCATGGACAGCGGCAGGTACAGGCCCATGCTCAGCCACATGGCCGACTGGAACTCGGGAAGCTCGGCGATCTCGCGCGTCATGGGTGCGGCACCCATGTAGACGCTGGCGAACGTGCCGCCGTCGACGAGGCTGGAGACGCCGATGATGAGCAGAAAGCCGGCGGCATACAGGCCGCCGAGGACCAGCATGGAATGCAGGTGCTGCTGGCCCGAGCGGAAGGCCACCAGCAGCAGCGCCGGCGTGGGCTTGCGGCCGTGGGCGGCTTCGGAGGCCGCGACCATCATGGCCAGCGTGGCCGAGGGCAGCATGGCCAGCGCGATGACCGGGCCGATCAGCGGCAGGATGGTGACCAGGGACATGCTGGCCATGGCAAGAAAGAACAGGGCGGCAAGGGCCAGCGGCTGGCTCCTGAAGGTGCGCAGGCCCAGCTGAACCCACTGCAAGCCAGTGCGGGCAGGAACGATTTGGAGTTTCATGGAGACGGCAGAGGCGCCATTCGGCGGCGCATTCGACAGTTGGCAAAAGCCATGTGGATCACTGTACCTGAGAACCGCGCCACGGGGCCAAGAAAAGCCCCGTGCAGTGGCAGCAGGCCGGGCAGCGGGCGCGGCGCGGCCTTGGCAGCACCTTCAGGCCGGCGCGACCGGATGGGCGATGCGCTGGCCGAGCACGCGCTCGAAATGGGTCGGGTCGTGCGGCGTCAGCAGGGCAGCTTCGCGCGGCAGGTAGAAGTCCCACAGGCGCGAGATCCAGAAACGCAGGGCACCGGCCCGCAACTGGGCATTGAACAGCTCGCGCTCGGCGGCCGTGAGCGGGCGCACGGCCTGGTAGGCGTCGAGCATGGCCGTGGCGCGCGGTGCATCGTGCGCACCTGTTGCGTGATCGATACACCAATCGTTGAGGCAGACGGCCAGATCGAACAGCCAGGTGTCCACGCCGGCGAAGTAGAAGTCGAAAAAGCCGGTCAGGTGTTCGCCGTCGAACATGACGTTGTCGCGGAACAGATCGGCGTGCACGGGGCCGCGCGGCAGCGCCGCGTAGGTGGAAGAGGCGGCCACATGGTTCTGGTAGGCCAGCTCCGCGCGCAGCATGGCGGCGGCCTGCTCATCCAGGTGGGGCAGCACCACGGGCACGGTCTCGTTCCACCAGGGCAGGGCGCGCAGATTGGGCTGCTGGCGCTCATAGCTCTGCCCGGCCAGGTGCATGCGCGCCAGCATGTCGCCCACGGCTGCGCAGTGCACGGGCTGGGGCGCGAGCTGGCTCTTGCCTTCGAGCTTGTTGACAATGGCGGCCGGCTTGCCGCAGACCTTGAGCAGGATGTCGCCGCTGCGCGTCTCGGCCTGCGGGTCCGGCACCGGGATGCCGGCCTGCGCCAGGTGCTTCATCAGGTACAGGTAGAACGGCAGCTGCTCGGCGTCCAGGCGCTCGAACAGCGTCAGTACGTACTCGCCCTGGTCCGTGGTCAGGAAGTAGTTGGTGTTCTCAATCCCGCCCTGTATGCCGCGCAGTTCCTTGAGCGAACCAAGGGAGAGGCGGCGCAGCAGGTCGCGTGCATCCTTTTCAGAGACTTCGGTGAAAACGGCCATGATGGGAAAGCCGCCGGCCATGCAGGCCGGCAGGAGGGAACAGGTTCAATATGCAACAGGGCAGTGCCTGGAGCACTGCCCTGTCATGCGGGAAAACGGTATGCGCGGCTTCAGAACTTGATGACGTTCCAGACCCGGGTGCCGGTCGTGTCATTGGTGTCGCTGCGGCTGCGGCTGGAGCGGGCGCCGTCGTTGGATTGCACCTCGTAGGAGGGCATTTCGCCCACCTTGGGCTGCACCGTGATGCTCTGGGTCTGCCCGCCCACGCGGGTTTCGTCGACACGGCTGCCGGCATCCTCCACGTGGATGCGCTCGATCCGCTGGTTGCGCTTGCCGGGCGCCGCCGAATTGTCCTGGGTGTCCTGGCCGGCGCCCGCGGGCGGGCGGGCCTGTCCAGCCGCAGGGCTGGCCGGGGAGACGGGGACTGGGTCCTGGGCCAGTGCGAAGCCGCAGGCCAGACTCAGGGCAATGAAAAGGGATGGTGCGCGCATGGCCCGATTGTAGGGCGTGTTCGGGCCGGTCCGGCGTCAGCGCCCGGCGTCTCGTGGGCGGCGGCCGGGCCTACGTGCGAGCCCGGCTGTTTTTGGCGCCGGGCGCGGCAGGGCGTGCACAATCCGGGGATGAGCAATTCCAAGACTTTGGTGCTGATCGACGGCTCCAGCTACCTGTACCGCGCCTATCACGCCATGCCGGACCTGCGGGCAGAGCCCGGCAACCCGGCCAGCCCGGCCACCGGGGCGATACGCGGCATGATCAACATGCTGCAGGCGCTGAAGAAGGACGTGGCGGCCGACTATGCGGCCTGCGTGTTCGACACCAGCGGCCCGACCTTCCGCGATGCGCTGTATGCCGACTACAAGGCCCACCGCGCGCCCATGCCCGACGATCTGCGCGCCCAGATCGAGCCCATCCACGAAGTGGTGCGCCTGCTGGGCTGGCCGGTGCTGGCCATACAGGGCGTGGAGGCCGACGACGTGATCGGCACGCTGGCCAAGACGGCGGCTTGCCAGGGCGTGAACGTGGTCATCTCCAGCGGCGACAAGGACCTGTCCCAGCTGGTGGACGAGCGCATCATGGTCATGGACACCATGAGCGGCAAGCGCCGCGACGTGGCGGGCGTCACGGCGGAGTTCGGCGTACCGCCCCAGCTCATGATCGATTACCAGTCCCTGGTGGGCGACGCGGTGGACAACGTGCCCGGCGTGGCCAAGGTCGGGCCCAAGACCGCGGCCAAATGGCTGCTGGAGTACGGCTCGCTGGATGCGCTCATCGCCCATGCGACCGACATCAAGGGCGTGGCGGGGCAGAACCTGCGCGATGCGATCGCCTCGGGCCAGCTGGCGCTGAGCCGCCAGCTGGTGACCATGAAGACCGACTGCGACCTGAAGGCCGAGCTGCCCGGCCTGCCCGACCTGGCGGTGCTGGAGCCGGCCGTGCCCGACGCCGTGCAGCTGCGCGACTTCTACGAGCGCTACGGCTTCAAGGCACTGGCGCGCGCCATCGGCGGCGGTGCCGCGCAGCCCGATGCGCTGGAGGCCGTGCAGTCCGGCCGCAAGAGCGCCAGGCCGCGTGCCGACACGGCCACGGACGACATGTTTGCCGAGCAGGCCGAGGAATCCGGCAGCGCCACGGCCGAGGCCGAGCAGGCCCAGCAGCGCGAGCTGCACTATGACGTGGTGCTGACCTGGGAACTGTTCGACCAGTGGCTGGGGCGGATCGATGCAGCGCCGCTCACGGCCATCGATACCGAGACCAATTCGCTGGACGAGATGAAGGCCGAGATCGTCGGCATCTCGCTGAGCGTCAATCCCGGAGAGGCGGCCTACATCCCGCTGCGCCATGCGGGCCCGGACGCGCCCGAGCAGCTGCCTTTCGACGAGGTGCTGGCGCGGCTCAGGCCCTGGCTGGAGGATGCGGCCAAGCCCAAGCTGGGCCAGCACATCAAGTACGACCGCCATGTGTTCGCCAATGCCGGCATCGAGGTGCGCGGCTATGTGCACGACACCATGCTGCAAAGCTATGTGCTGGAAGTGCACCGCCCGCATGGCCTGGCCAGCCTGGCGCTGCGCCACACCAACCGCACGGGCATCAGCTACGAAGACCTGTGCGGCAAGGGCGCGCACCAGATTCCGTTTGCCCAGGTACCCGTGGACAAGGCGGCCGCCTATGCCTGCGAGGATGCCGACCAGACGCTGGACGTGCACGGCGTGCTGTGGCCGCAGCTGCAGGCCAGCGAAGCCCTGCGCGGCATCTACGAGCTGGAGATCGCGACCAGCGAGGCGCTGTTCCGCATCGAGCGCAACGGCGTGCTCATCGACGCGGCCACGCTGGCCAGGCAGAGCAACGACCTGGGCCAGCGCATCGTGCAGCTGGAGCAGGAGGCCTATGACATCGCGGGCCAGCCCTTCAATCTGGCCAGCCCCAAGCAGCTGGGCGAGATCTTCTTCGACAAGCTGGGCATGCCCGTGGTGAAGAAGACCGCCACGGGCGCGCGCAGCACCGACGAGGAGGTGCTGGAAAAGCTGGCCGAGGACTACCCTCTGCCGGCCAAGCTGCTGGAGCACCGCAGCCTGTCCAAGCTCAAGGGCACCTATACCGACAAGCTGGCCCAGCTGGCGCTGCCGCGCACGGGCCGCGTGCACACCCACTATGCCCAGGCCGTGGCCGTGACGGGGCGCCTGTCCAGCAACGACCCCAATCTGCAGAACATCCCGATCCGCACGCCCGAGGGCCGGCGCGTGCGCGAGGCCTTTGTCGCGCCCGAGGGCAGGCTGATCGCCAGCGCCGACTATTCGCAGATCGAACTGCGCATCATGGCCCATCTGTCGGGCGACGAGTCCCTGCTCCGGGCCTTCCACGAAGGCCGCGACGTGCACCGCGCCACGGCGGCCGAGGTCTTCGGCGTGGAGCTGGAGCAGGTCAGCAGCGAGCAGCGCCGCTATGCCAAGGTCATCAACTTCGGCCTGATCTACGGCATGAGCAGCTTCGGCCTGGCCAAGAACCTGGGCATAGAGACCAAGGCCGCGGCGGCCTATATCGACAAGTACTTCCAGCGCTATCCGGGCGTCAAGCGCTACATGGACGAGACCGTGGAATTCGCCCATGCCCACGGCTATGTGCAGACCGTGTTCGGCCGGCGCCTGTACCTGCCCGACATCAACGGCGGCAGCGGCCCGCGCAAGAAAGCCGCCGAGCGCCAGGCCATCAACGCGCCCATGCAGGGCACGGCGGCCGATCTGATCAAGAAGGCCATGGTGGCCGTGCAGGCCGAGCTGGACGCCGCCAGGCCCGAGGTCAAGGTCATCATGCAGGTGCACGACGAACTGGTGTTCGAGCTGCCCGCCGCCGAGCAGGACTGGGTCAGGACCGAAATCCCGCGCCTGATGGCCCAGGTGGCCGAGCTCAAGGTGCCGCTGCTGGCCGAGGTCGGCTTCGGGCCCAACTGGGACCAGGCGCACTGAACCAACGTCCGGCCCATCCGTCCGCTATGCAGTGTCGGAATAGCGCGACACGGCAGGCGGGCGCCTCCCAAGCGCCATGAAGCTGTATACGATCTAGCCAGGGCCGTGCCCGGGCGCCACAAGCGCTTCGCACGCCGCCGGCGAGATCCGTGCGGCCCTGCAACTGCGGTTTTTCTGCGAGGACATGTTTTGACTTCCATCTTGTATCAGGTCCTGATCACTTTGGACTCCGTGGCGCTCATCGGCTTTCACAGAAAGCCGCGCTGTACCCTGGTGCGCAGGCGCATGCGGCGCGACCTGCTGGCCGGTGCCCTGGGCGTCGGCAGCCTGCTGGGCGTGGCCGGCCTGGCCCAGGCCCAGGAAAAAGGCAGCTGGGTGCTGGTGCAGCCGCTGGAGCGGGCCCAGGTGGCCGATGCGGTGGCGCGCCACTATGCCAGGCTGCTGCCCCAGTACCTGGAAGGCAAGGCTGCCGTGCACGAGGCCAGCCGGGCCCAGGGCGTGCGGGCCGTGCGCTGGGCGGTGGACGAAGCGCCGCCGCAGCGTACGCTGATGCTGATGTCCTCGGTGCTGGCCGTGCAGATCCAGGATGAAGACGGCGCGAGACGCCGCGGATTGAGCATGCTGCCGGTGCAGCTGGTGCTGCAGCGTTCCTGGTGCCTGGCGGCGGCCAGCGGCCAGCCGCTGAAGAACAGCGGCGAGCTGGTTGCCAGGCTGCGCAAGCTGGGGCGGCCGGTGCGCCTGGGCGTGCCGGTCAACGGCGGCATGCCCGGCATCTGGATCAAGGCCATGGAGCGCCGCACCGGCGTGGCCTGGCAGGCGCAGACCTATGCACGCGAAGTCTATCCGGCCGTGAAGGATCTGCTGGCGGGCCGCCAGGACCTGCTGCTGGACCATTGCGCCGAGATCCGGCGCGTGGCGGACGCCGCCGGCGATGCCGTGCGCTCCAGGCTGCAGATCCTGGCCTTTGCGGGGGAGCAGCCGGTCTCGGATGTGCCCAATTTCTGCCAATGGCGGCTGCCGCCCATCTCCTCGGGCTGGATGGCCTGGTTCGTGCCGGCGCGCATGAAGCCCGATGAACGCGAACGCCTGGGCCGGGCGCTGCATGCCATCGCCCTGCGGGCCGACACGCAGCGCCTGATCCAGGATCTGCAGCTGGAGCCGTCCACATTCTCGATCGAGGCCAGCCAGGCCTTCGTGGAAAACTCCCTGGGGGACTGGCGCAGCGTGGCGACCTGGCTCGACAACATTTCCTCCGAGGCTTTGCCGCAGGCCCCCGCGCAGGAGGCGCAGCCCTGACGGCCTGCATGAAAATGCATAGCGGTCAGCGCTGGATGTGCCATGATTCCAATGATGAATAGCAGTAGAACAAAGAAGGCAGGAGCGCTGCAAGCTCCCGTTTTATGAGCGCAGGCAGCGGCTCCAGCCGCCCCGCCCAAGGCAGCGCGCGCATGACGCCGGCGATGCGCATGGGCCTGTCCATCGCGGTGGCCACCGGGCTGTACGGCATCTCGTTCGGCGCACTGTCGGTGGCGGCCGGCCTCGACCTCTGGCAGACCCAGGCGCTGAGCTTTCTGATGTTCACGGGCGGTTCGCAATTCGCCTTCGTCGGCGTGATTGCCGGCGGCGGCAGCGGGGCCGCCGCCGTGGGCGCGGCCAGCCTGCTGGGCGTGCGCAATGCCATCTACGGCATGCAGCTGAGCCGCATGGTCGGCCCGCACGGCCTGTGGCGCTGGCTGGCCGCGCACTGGACCATTGACGAATCGGCGGCCACGGCCGCGGGCCAGGATGATGCGGCCGAGCAGCGTCGCGGCTTCTGGATGGCCGGGGGCGGCGTCTTCCTGTTCTGGAACCTGTTCACCCTGCTGGGCGCGCTGCTGGGCGACGCCCTGGGCGACACGCGCCGCTTCGGCCTGGATGGCGCAGCGGTGGCGGCCTTTCTGGGCCTGCTCTGGCCGCGGCTGAACGCGCGCGAGCCGGTTGCGCTGGCGCTGGTGTGCGGCCTGGTCACGGCCGTGGCCATCCCGCTGGTGCCGCCGGGCCTGCCGATCCTGCTGGCTGCGGCCGTCGGCGCCCTGTGGGGCTGGATGCGGCCTTCCGAGGCGAAAAGGGGAGGTCCCGCATGAGCGGCGCAGCGATGACGGGGACCGGCCTGTGGGGCTGGATCGCGCTGGCTTGCGCACTGGCCTTCGTGACCAAATTCCTGGGCTACAGCCTGCCGCAGCGCTGGCTGCACAGCCCGCGCATGACCCAGGTGGCGGCCTGCCTCACGGTGGCCTTGCTGGCTTCGCTGACGGTCATGAACACGCTGGCCGGCGGTACCCGGCTGGTGTTCGATGCGCGCCTGGCGGCGCTGGCCGTGGCGGCCGCGGCCCTGTGGCTGCGCCTGCCGTTCCTGCTGGTGGTGATCCTGGGCGCGCTGGCGGCGGCCCTGGTGCGCTGGTGGTTCTGAGCCGCGCTCCACGCAAGGGGGCTGCAGCTGTGCCCGGGCTCACCGATTAGACTGCTGCGAGCCGTTCATGGCTGGAAAGGCGACTTCCTATGCAATATGGCGATATCAGGCGGGATCTGGAATCCATGCTGCCGGGCCGTTCGGCAGAAGAGGGCAAGGACAGCCGGCGCGGCATGCTGCGCATGGCGCTGGGAATCGGTGCGGGGCTGGGCTATGCCGCAGCTGCCGGCCCGGTGATGGCGCAGACGGCCATCGCCACGCCGGCGGATGGCCTGGCGGCCGGACGCATCCATTACGAGGTGGGCGGCTTTGCCGTGCCGGCCTACCATGCGATGCCGGAAAAGAAGGCCGACCTGCCCGTGGTGCTGGTGGTTTCTGAAATTTTCGGTGTGCATGAATACATTGCCGATGTCTGCCGGCGCCTGGCGCGCGCCGGCTATCTGGCGATTGCTCCGGACCTGTTTGCGCGCCAGGGCGATCCCGCCAGCTATACCGAGATGGCCAGGCTCATGAGCGAGGTGGTGGCCCGGGTGCCCGATGCCCAGGCCATGGCCGATCTCGACGGCGCCGTGCAATGGGCCGCGGCCCATGGCGGCGACGGGGCCCGCCTCGGCATTACCGGCTTTTGCTGGGGCGGGCGCATCACCTGGCTGTATGCCGCCCATGGCGCTGCCCGGGCCGGCGTGGCCTGGTACGGGCGACTGGAAGGCGAGAAGACGGCCTTGCAGCCGGCCCATCCGGTGGACCTGGTCCCGCAGCTCAAGGCGCCGGTGCTGGGCCTGTATGGCGGCCAGGATGGCGGCATTCCCGTGGCCTCCGTGGAACGCATGCGCGAACGGCTGCGGCACGGCCCGGCTGCGGCCAAGGCCTCGGAATTCGTGATCTATCCGGAGGCGGGCCACGCCTTCCATGCCGACTACCGGCCCAGCTACCGCGAGCAGGCTGCCCAGGATGGCTGGCAGCGTATGCTGGCCTGGCTGCACAGGCATGGCGTGTCTTAGGCGGCCTGCATCCGTGGCCCGGCGTCCGGCCACGACCCTGCGGAAAAAGGATCCGGCGGGGGCTTGACAGCTTTGCTAAGGTGAAACCGGGAAGCAGCTCCGGGCTTGCGGTGTGGTGATAGCGCCGCGCGCCGCAGTGGGCGGCGCATTCTGCGAGAATTCGCGGGTTTCGCCTGTGAGGCAGGCTAAAAGCAAGAAATTAGCTATGACATTGGTAGCAATCATTCTGGCCACTCTGGCGGCCGGCATCGGCAGCGTCTGGGTGGCCGCTTTGTTGATGGGTTTGGGCGGCTCGCGTTCGCCGGGCATGATGCCGCAGCGGCTGCTGAGCCTGGCGGCCGGCGCCTTGCTGGCCACGGCTTTCATGCATTTGCTGCCCGAGGCGTTCGAGAGCCATGGCGAGGCGCACGACCTGTTCATCACCCTGCTGGTGGGGCTGGTGTTCTTCTTTCTGCTGTCCAAGGCCGAGCTGTGGCACCACGGGCACGAGCATTCCCACGCGCATCCGCCGTCCCATGCGCATCACGGCCACGGCCATGGGCATGCCCACGCGCACGAACAGGGCCATGGGCATGGCCACGGCCACCAGGGCGGCGGCTGGGCCGTGCTGACGGGCGACAGCGTGCACTGCTTCGGCGACGGCGTGCTGATTGCCTCGGCCTTCGTGGCCGACATCCGGCTGGGGCTGATCGCGGCCCTGTCCGTGCTGGCCCACGAGGTGCCGCACCACATGGGCGACATCGTGGTGCTGCGCCAGTCCAGCTCCAACCGGCGCGTGGCGCTGATCAAGGTCTCCATGGCGGGCGCGGTCACCACCCTGGGCGGCATTGCGGGCTATTTCCTCATCGGCCAGCTGCACGAGCTGCTCCCGTACTTCCTGGTGGTGGCTTCCAGCAGCTTCATCTATGTGGCGCTGGCCGACCTGATTCCCCAGCTGCAGAGGCGGCTGAGCGCGCGAGAGACCGCGGCCCAGGTGGGCTGGCTGCTGCTGGGCATCGTCCTGGTCACGGTCATGAGCGGCGCGGCGCACAGCCATGCGCACTGAAATTTGCTGAACGGCGCTCAGGCCTGGGGCAGGGCCTCGCCGCGCAGCACGGCGCGCACGGCGGGCAGCTGGCGCCGCGAGACCGCCAGCATCTCGGGCACGCCGTGCAGCTGCAGCATCCAGGTTTCCCCGTCGGCGCCGCCGTCGCAGCGCTCCAGGCCGCGCAGCGCGGAGCGCGCCACCAGCGCATTGCGGTGCACGCGCAGCAGGTGCTCGCCGTGGCGCTCCTCGAGTTCGGCCAGGGCGCCGTCGAGGATGTAGTGGCGTGCGGCGGTGCGCACCGTGATGTATTTCTGCTCGGCTTTCAGATAGAGCACCTCGGCCAGGGGCAGGCGTACCGTGCGCCCGCGCTCCTGTATCAGCAGCTGCGCGCCGGTCTCGCGCGCGGCCTGCGCCAGGGCGCTGCGGGCCTCGATGGCGCGCTCGGCCTTGAGCAGGGCCTGCTCCAGGCGTTCCAGGCGCACCGGCTTGGTCAGGTAGTCCACGGCGTCCAGCTCGAAGGCGTCGACCGCATGGTGGGCATGGGCCGTCACGAAGATGACGGCCGCCGGCTCGGCCTGCGAGCACAGCGCCCGGGCCAGCGTCAGGCCGTCCTGGCCCGGCATGTGGATGTCCAGCAGTACCAGCTGCACGGGCCTTGCCATCTGCCGCGAGGCCTGCAGCACTTCCAGGGCCTGGCGGGCGTCGGCGGCTTCCTGCACGCGCAGCGGCTCGCGGCCCTGGCGGCTTTCGCGGTCCTCGCAGTCGCCCAGCAGCGTGCGCAGGCGGGTCCGGGCCAGGGCCTCGTCGTCAACGATCAGTATGTGCATGGCGGAGGGCGGCAGAGGGCTGCCGGCTGTCGGAATCGGGAAGGGGCACGGCGATGCGCACGATGAAGAAGCCGCCCTGGACGCGGGCCGAAAAGCTGCCGTGCAGGTCGTGCAGCAGCGAAAGCCTGGCCTTCACGTTGGCCAGCGCAATGCGGTGGCCGCTGGGCGATGCGGTGTCCTGCGCGGCGCCGTCCGCCGGCAGGGTGTTGATGATGTGGACCACGGCCTGCTCGCCGCGCCTTTGCGTGCGTATCTGCAGCTTGCCGCCGCGCAGGCCGGGCTCCACTCCGTGGCGGATGGCGTTCTCGACCAGCGGCTGCAGCAGCAGGGGCGGCAGCAGCGCGCCATGGGCGTCGGGGTCCAGCTGCCACTGCATCTGCAGCCGATCGCCAAAGCGCACCTGCTCGATGGCCAGGTAGCGCTGGGCCAGCTCGATTTCCTGGGCCAGCGTGGCCGTGCTGTGCGGTTCGGCCAGGGCGTAGCGGAACAGGTCGCTCAGGTCCTCCAGCAGGGTTTCGGCCTTGGCCGGTTCGGCGCGCACCAGCGCGATGGCGCTGTTGAGGGTGTTGAACAGAAAGTGCGGGCGGATTCGCGACTGCAGCTCGGCCAGGCGCGCCTGGGTCTGGGCGGGCGTGCTGCCGCGTGCACGCAGCACCAGGGCCGTGACCAGCGCGGCCGCCAGCACCCCGCCGGTGACGGCGCTGGCCAGCCAGGGCGCGTCGGCCAGGCCCACCCAGTGCAGCGTGGCGCAGGCGTACAGACCGGCCAGCATGCCCAGCGCCACGCCGCCCAGGTACTGGCCGCGCGTGTGCATGCGCTGCAGCCGGTGCTTGAGGCTGCAGGCCGCGATCAGCCAGATCAGCGTGCCGGGCAGGCTGGCGCCGGTCAGCAGGGCCATGCGCGAAAGCCATTCGGCCGGCGTGCCGGTGCCGAACATGGCCGCGACGGCAATCACGCCCTGCACGAACAGCACGGCACGCAGCACCACGCCTGCATTGCAGGCGTCGAACACCAGCGGCTGCGGCAGGCGCGACGGGGGCTCGGCGGGGCGGGTGGTCGGGTTCGGCAAGATGGGCTCGCAAGTCACGGCAAGGCAGGACAGGGGCCCGCCGCGGCGGCGCGGGCCCGTGGCTGGTGATTATGGCTGCGGCGGTGCCGGTTCAGGCATGCCGGCGCAGGCCGGCCAGCTGGCGCAGCCTGAACGAGCCTCGTCTGATGTGGCGCAAGGCCATGGCCAGGCCCGTGGACGCGGCAGCGGGTGCCGGCGCCAGGGCCTCGGCGCCGCGGGCCGCCTGGGCAAAGCGCTTGAGCGACCAGCCTATGCCGGTGAGGATCAGCGCCATCGCAAGGCACTCGGTCCAGTCCGGCAGGCGCCTTTCCCAGGCGAAGTGGTAGAGCAGCGTGAACAGGGTCTCGAACACCACGAGCTGGCCCATGAGGGAAACCGGCAGGCGCACGCTGGCCGCATTCCAGGCCAGGTTGCCGAGCCAGGAGCAGAAGATGGCCATGCCCAGGCACAGCAGCCAGAAAGTCTGCCAGCGTGCCGGCGGGATCTGCTGGGTGGCGGCCGGCGCGAGCCACCACCACAGTGCGGCCAGCACCAGGCTCAGCACGCCCACGACCAGGCCCCACAGCGTGGACCATTCGGAGCCGTTGAAGCTGCTGTCGCGCAGGAAGCGGTTGTTGTCGATGGCATAGCGGCTCCAGGCCAGCAGGGCCAGCATGGCCATGAAGACGCCGCCCGCATAGCGCGTGCCGCCCGTGCCGCCGGCCGACAGCGCCTGGCCCAGGGCCTGGCTGTTGATGGTGACGATGCCCAGCACGATGAGCAGCAGTGGCATGGCCAGGTGCCGTAGGGGCAGCGAGCCGGCCGTGTGGCGCGCCATCAGGGGCACGAGCACGGGCACCAGGCCGACGATCAGCGACGTCACCGGCACGCCCACCCATTGCACGGCCGTGGCAGCCACGGCGAAGTAGGCGATATTGCCCACGAGCGCCAGCCAGGCCAGGCGCAGCAGGTCCACCCTGCGGATGCGCGGCCGCAGCCGGGCAGCGCGCGGCGCAAAGATGCACAGGGCCACCACGCCGTAAAGACCGAAACGGGCAAAGGTGATCTGCAGCGGTGAAAACTCGGGCAGCAGCGTGGGCACCATGTAAATGGCGCCCCAAAGGCCGCAGGCGGCGAGCGCAAACACCAGACCCTGGGCCATCGACGAACGGGAAGACATCAACAACGAAGGCCGGCGCTTGTTAAGTGCCGGCCCATCCAACTGCCGCAAACCAAGATGGCCCGCACAAGCGCAGGCCCACCGCTGAGGCGAGCGCGATTGTGCGCCGCCAGCCATGGCATGGATGGCATCAGGCCTATGGGGCAGTCGGATGTGATATCCAGAAAATCCGCCTGCAGCGCTTTGCTGGTAAGCGAAAGGACTTTGAAAAACATAGCATCCGCAGCGAGCGGCGCTGTCTGTTTTTTGCCATCGCCCGGGCTTGCGGCGGTGCGCAGGGCCGACGGCCGGCACCGCCGATAAAATGGGCGGTTTCGCGGACCGCTGCAGTCCGCAGCGATTTCATCCGGCTCACCCCGCTTTGTCCCCTATGTCCGCCCATCAAAACTCCACTCCCTCGCACAACCAGCTCGACACCAAGGCCGAAGCCTGGTCGGCCCTGTTCTCCGAACCCATGAGCGACCTCGTCAAGCGCTATACCTCCAGCGTGTTCTTCGACAAGCGCATGTGGCAGGCCGACATCCAGGGCAGCCTGGCGCACGCCGAGATGCTGGCGGCCCAGAAGATCATCGCGGCCGAGGACTTTGCCGCCATCCAGAAGGGCATGGCGCAGATCACGGCCGAGATCGAGGCCGGCAGCTTCGACTGGAAGCTGGACCTCGAAGACGTGCACCTGAACATCGAGGCGCGCCTGACCCAGCTCGTGGGCGATGCGGGCAAGCGCCTGCACACCGGCCGCAGCCGCAACGACCAGGTGGCCACCGACGTGCGTCTGTGGCTGCGCGGCGAGATCGACCTCATCGAAGGCCTGCTCAAGGAGCTGCAGCGTTCGCTGGTCGAGGTGGCCGAGAAGAACGTGGATGTGATCCTGCCCGGCTTCACCCACCTGCAGGTGGCCCAGCCAGTGAGCTTCGCCCACCACCTGCTGGCCTATGTGGAAATGTTCAAGCGTGACGCCGAGCGCATGCTGGACGTGCGCAAGCGCGTCAACGTGCTGCCCCTGGGCAGCGCGGCGCTGGCCGGCACCACCTACCCGCTGGACCGCGAGCGCGTGGCCCGCACGCTGGGCATGGAAGGCGTGAGCCAGAACAGCCTGGACGGCGTGAGCGACCGTGACTTCGCCATCGAATTCACTGCGGCCGCCAGCCTGTGCATGGTGCACATCTCGCGCCTGTCCGAGGAGCTGATCATCTGGATGAGCCAGAACTTCGGCTTCATCCGCATCGCCGACCGCTTCACCACCGGCTCGTCGATCATGCCGCAGAAGAAGAACCCCGACGTGCCCGAGCTCGCACGCGGCAAGACCGGCCGCGTGGTCGGCCACCTGATGGGCCTGATCACGCTGATGAAGGGTCAGCCCCTGGCCTACAACAAGGACAACCAGGAGGACAAGGAGCCGCTGTTCGACACCGTGGACACGCTCAAGGACACGCTGCGCATCTTCGCCGAGATGATCGGCGGCCAGGTCAACCCGGCCACCGGTGCCAAGGAGGGGGGCATCACCGTCAACCAGGAGGCCATGCGCGCCGCCGCGCTCAAGGGCTATGCCACGGCCACCGACCTGGCCGACTACCTGGTCAAGAAGGGCCTGCCGTTCCGCGACGCGCACGAGACCGTGGCGCATGCCGTGAAGCTGGCCACCATGAAGGGCGTGGACCTGACCGAGCTGCCCCTGGCCGAACTGCAGGCCTTCAACCCGAACATCGAGGCCGACGTGTTCGAGGCGCTGAGCCTGGAGGGCTCGCTCAATGCCCGCAACACGCTGGGCGGCACCGCGCCCGCGCAGGTGCGTGCCCAGCTGGCGCGGCACCAGGCGCGCCTGGGCTGATGGCCGCCCCGCGGCCCTGAATTTGTGGCGTAATCATTGCGCCGGAAAAGCGCCCTTTGCCGGGCGCTTTTGCTTGGGGCAGACCGAACAATACACAAGGAGAGAACTCATGGCGCAATCCCGTCGTCAACTGCTGCAGGCCGGCCTGGGAGCCGCTGCCGCTGCGGCGCTGCAGCCCCTGGCCTGGGCGCAGCCGGCATCGCAGCCGATCCGGATCCTGGTGGGCTTTCCGCCCGGCGGCGGCTCGGACGCCATTGCGCGCCTGCTGGCCGACCGGCTCAAGGACGAGCTGGGCACCACCGTCATCGTGGACAACCGCCCCGGCGCAGGCGGCCAGATCGCGGCACAGCAGCTCAAGGCGGCGCCGGCCGACGGCCATACGCTGTTTCTCACGCACGACCACACCATCTCCATCCTGCCCCAGGTGGTGAAAAAGCCCGGCTTCGATCCGCACCAGGACTTCGTGCCCGTGGCCGGCTTCGCGACCTTTGTGAACGCGCTGGCCGTATCGAGCAGCACGCCGGCCAGGAACCTCGCCGAGTACGTGGCCTGGGTGCGCGCCGGTGCGCGGCGCGGCAGCGTGGGCATTCCCGCGCCGGCTTCCACGCCCGAGTTCCTGGTCAAGCTGCTGGCCGAGCACTACCAGCTCGACCTCGTGGCCGCGCCCTACCGCGGCAGCGCGCCCATGCTGGCCGACATGCTGGGCAACCAGATTCCGGCCGGCATTGGCTCGGTGCAGGACTTCATGGAGAACCACAAGGCCGGCAAGCTGCGCGTGATCGGCGTGCTGGGTGCAAAGCGCCAGGCCGCCATGCCCGACGTGCCCACGCTGGCCGAGCAGGGCATCCAGGGCTTCGAGGACACGCCGTATTACGGCATCTATGCGCCCCGGGGCACGCCCCAGGCTTTCGTGGACCGGTTCTCTTCGGCGCTGGCCGCGGTGCTCAGGCAGCAGGATGTGCACGAGCAGCTGACGGCGCTTGGTCTTACAGTCGGATACATGAATTCCGCACAGCTGGCGGCCAGGGAGGCGGCCTACACCCGGGTATGGGCCGGTATCATTCGGCGCAGCGGCTTCCAGCCGCAATAGCCCGCGCGTGCAGCATCTGCTCAAAGCCCTGCTTCGCCCGAGGAGCAGGGTTTTTTCGTGCCTGCTTCCCAGTGGTGGGGAAAGACGCGCCGGGCCATAACTCCAATTCAAAATAGTGGGCCCGGGGCATTCTTTGCGGCTCAGAGGGGAAAGCTGTTATGAGCGTGCCGAGCACGAAGAAGGCCGAAGAAGTGTCCCGAAAGGCACCTCCGAACGCGCAAAGCCGGGCGCCGGCCTGGCGCAAGGCCCTGGGGGCGGGTTTGCTGTGGGGGCTGGCCGCCGTATCGGCGCATGCCGTGGGCATCCGCCAGTTCAGCCCGCAAGGCGATGTGACCAAGGTGGGGCAGGTGGTGGTCCAGCTCGACGGCGCCGGCGTGCGCCTGGGCGATCCCAAGGCCGCAGCGCCTGTGACGCTCAAGTGCAGCGACGCCCAGGCGGCGCAGGGCACGGGGCGCTGGAACAGCGAAAAGGAGTGGGTGTTCGACTTCGCGGACAACCTGCCGGCCGGCGTGCGCTGCACGGCGCAGATCAATTCCCAGTTCAAAACGGTCGCCGGCACGGCGCTGACCGGCGCCGCCAGCTACCAGTTCCAGACCGGCGGCCCGCAGGTGGAGCGCATCGCCCCCGACACCTACGAGAGCATCGACGAGCAGCAGATGTTCGCGCTGCGCCTGACGGGCGCGGCCCTGCCCGACAGCGTGCAAAAGCATATGTGGTGCACCTCGGAAGGCGTGGGCGAGCGCATTCCCGTGCAACTGGTCACTGGCAAGGACCGCGATGCCGTGCTCAAGCAGCAGCGCTGGGACAAGGACGCCGCCAGGAATCCGCAGAAATATGTGGTGCTCGGCTGCAACCGCCGCCTGACTTCGGGCAGCAAGATGACGCTGGTCTACGGCCAGGGCGTGGCCATGGCGAGCGGCCTGGCCAGCAAGGACGTGCAGCGCTACGAATACAGCGTGCGCGAGCCTTTCTCCGCCGATTTCAGCTGCGAGCGTGAAAACGCCCAGGCGGCCTGCCTGCCGATCCGGCCCATGCGCCTGTCCTTCAATGCGCCGGTGCCGCGCAAGCTCATCGAGGGCATACGCCTCAAGAGCGGCGCTTCTGCGGTGGCACCCGTCATCGAGCAGAACGGCGACAGGCTGGCCGAGGATTCGCTGGTCGACAGCGTGAGCTTCCCGCCCACCATGACGGCCAATGCCAAGTATGTGATCGAGCTGCCGCCCCAGTTCAAGGACGCGGCCGGCCGCACGCTGGAGAACGCCGGCATGTTCCCGCTGGCCACGGCCACGGGCGCCATGCCGCCGCTGGCCAAGTTCGCAGCTTCGCCGTTCGGCATCGTCGAGCGCTTTGCCGAAGGCCCGGACGGCCCGGCGCTGCTGCCCGTGACGCTGCGCAATGTGGAGCCCGAGCTGACCGCGCAGTCGCTGGACGCCAGCCTGGTGCGCACCAAGAAGGGCGGCTCGGATGCCGACATCATCGCCTGGCTGCACAAGCTGGAGGACTACGACAGCTACACCGTCAGCCGCAAGCGTGCGGCGCGCGACGTGAAGGTGCTGCCGCCTGTCATCAACGACGAAAAGCACTACGTGCAGACGCGCATGCTGTCCCTGCTCGATGGGCAGAGCCAGGTCCAGAAGCTGGAGATGCCCAAGGCATCCAAGGGCGATCCGCGCCCCTTCGAGGTGGTGGGCATCCCGCTGAGCCCTGGCTTCCAGATCGTCGAGATCGCATCGCCCATGCTGGGCAAGTCGCTGCTCGATGAAGGCTATGGCGCGGGCCGCACCATGTATGTGCGCACTTCGGCCCTGGTGACCAATCTGGCCGTGCATTTCAAGCTGGGCCGCGAGAATTCGGTGGCCTGGGTGACGACGCTGGACAAGGGCAAGGTGGTGCCTGGCGCCAGGGTGCAGGTGTCCGACTGCAACGGCCGCGCGCTGGCGTCGGCCACCACCAACGAGCAGGGCGTGGCCTCGTTCCCGGACCTGAGCCCCAATCCGCCCCAGTGCAGCCGCACAGACGAAGGCTTCTACCATAGCGCTGCCTATTTCGTGAGCGCCCGCGCCAGTACGGACAAGGGCGAGGAACTGGCCTTCACCTGGAGCAACTGGCAAAAGGGCATAGAGCCCTGGCGCTTCAACGCGCCCACCAGCAGCAGCTCCGAGCGTGACGAGGCCGCCCACACCATCTTCGACCGCATGCTGTTTCGCGCCGGCGAGACCGTGTCCATGAAGCACATCCTGCGCAGCCTCACCGGCCCTGGCGCAGGCCGCAACGGCTTTGCCCTGCCGGAAAACCGGCCCGACCAGCTGCGCATCACCCATGTGGGCAGCGGCCAGCGCTTCACCCAGGCCCTGAACTGGCGCAGCACCGGCTCGGGGGGGCTGAGCGCGGCCAGCGAATTCGCCATTCCCAAGGCCGCCAAGCTCGGCGAATACTACGTGGAGCTGGGCTATGCCGGCGGCGGCAGCAGCTACCGCCGCACCTTCAGCACCGGGTCGTTCCGCGTGGAGGAGTTCCGCCTCCCCGTGATGGAGGGCCGCATAGGCCCCGAGGCCAAGGGACCGCTCTACAACGTGAGCAGCGTGCCGGCCCAGGTGCAGATCAACTATGTCTCGGGCGGTGCCGCGGCCAATCTGCCGGTCAAGGTGTCGGCCGTGGTGCGGACCAAGTCGCTGGACTTCTCCGATTGGGACGGTTTCAGCTTCCGTTCTCCGCGCGGCGCCCAGGACCTGGAGCGCAGCGATGACGAAGAGGAAGCCGCCAGCGACGAAAGCAAGGTGGTGGCCGACAAGCTGCCCGTGACGCTGGACAGGAACGGCCTGGGCAAGGTCAACATCTCCAATTTGCCCAAGTCCAGGGAGGCCCGCGAGCTGCTGATGGAGGCCAGCTACGCCGACCCCAACGGCGAGGTGCAGACCCTGCGCAGCACGCAGACCCTGTGGCCCGCGGCCGTGGTGGCCGGCATCCGTGCCGAAGGCTGGATCTCGGTGGACCGCAAGCTCAGCTTCCAGGCGCTGACGCTCGATACCTCGGGCAAGGCCCAGGCCGGCGTGCCCGTCAAGGTGGAGGCCGTGGCCCGCATCACCACCTCCAGCCGCAAGCGTCTGGTCGGCGGCTTCTACAGCTACGACAACCAGACCTCGCTGAAGTCGCTGGGCACGGTGTGCTCGGGCACCACCGACAGCCATGGCCTGCTGCAGTGCGAAGCCCAGCTGGCCCAGCCCGGCGAGGTGGAGCTGATCGTTTCGGCCACCGACAAGGACAGCCGCAGTGCGCAGGCCGCCACCAGTGTGTGGGTCACCGGCAAGGGCGAGCTGTGGTTCGGCGGCGAGGACCATGACCGCATGGACGTGCTGGCCGAGCGCAAGAGCTACGAGCCCGGCGAGACGGCGCGCTTTCAGGTGCGCATGCCGTTCCGCAGCGCCACGGCCCTGGTGGCCGTGGAGCGCGAAGGCATCGTGAGCACCCAGGTCGTGGAACTCAATGGCGAGAACCCCACGGTGGAACTCAAGGTGCAGGACAGCTGGGGCCCCAACGTCTACGTGAGCGTGCTGGCCCTGCGCGGCCGCCTGCGCGAGGTGCCCTGGTACAGCTTCTTCACCTGGGGCTTCAAGTCTCCGCGTGAATGGTGGAATGCCTTCTGGCACGAGGGCAAGGAATACATCGCGCCCACGGCCATGGTGGATCTGTCCAAGCCGGCCTTCCGCTTCGGCATGGCCGAGATCCGCGTCGGCATCAAGGGACACGCCATCGACGTGAAGCTCAGCGCCGACAAGGGCAGCTACAAGGTGCGCGGCACGGCCAGGGTCACCGTGAAGGCCACGTTGCCTGACGGCAAGCCCGCGGCCGGTGCCGAGGTCGCGGTGGCCGCCGTGGACCAGGCGCTGCTGGAGCTCATGCCCAATCCCAGCTGGCAGCTGCTGGATGCCATGATGACGCGCCGCTCCTGGGGCGTGCAGACCGCCACGGCGCAGATGGAAGTCATCGGCCGGCGCCACTACGGCAAGAAGGCCGTGCCCGCGGGCGGCGGCGGCGGCCGCAGCCCCACGCGCGAGCTGCTCGACACCCTGCTGCTGTGGAAGCCCAATGTGGTGCTGGATGCCAAGGGCGAAGCACAGATCGAGGTGCCGCTCAACGATGCGCTGACCACCTTCCAGGTGGTGGCCGTGGCCGACCATGGCGTGGGCCTGTTCGGCACGGGCCAGACGGCCATCCGCACCACGCAGGACCTGCAGATCATCAGCGGCCTGCCGCCGCTGGTGCGCGAGGACGACCAGTTCCGTGCCCAGGTCACGCTGCGCAACACGTCGGCCAAGGCCATGAAGGTGGAAGTCACGCCGCGCGCCACGCTGCTGGAGCTGCAGCCCCAGAAGGTCGACATTCCCGCCGGCGAGGCGCGTGAAGTGGCCTGGGACGTGAAGGCTCCGGCCCAGCTGGCCGGCACGCGTGCCGAAGCGCTGATCTGGGAGATTTCGGCGCGCGATGTCGGCGGCGGTGCCGATGCCGCCCAGGACGCGCTCAAGATCAGCCAGCGCATCGTCCCTGCCGTGCCCTTGAGCGTGCAGCAGGCCACGCTGGTGCAGGTGGACGGCAGCTATGCCGTGCCCGTGGCGCCGCCCGCCGATGCGCTGCCGGGACGCGGCGGCCTGCAGATGTCGCTGGTGCCCAAGCTGACCGAAGGCTTGCCGGGCGTGCGCGACTGGTGGGCCCGCTACCCGTACTCCTGCCTGGAGCAGATCACGGGCAAGGCCGTGGGCATGAGCAATGCCGAGCTGTGGCAATCGACCATGGCCCAGCTGCCCAACTATCTGGACGGTGACGGCCTGGCCAACTACTTCCCGCCGCGCGACGGTTTCCGCGACAGCGGCAGCGACACGCTGACCGCGCACCTGCTGAACCTGGCTGCCCTGGCCCAGGGCGTGGACAAGCGCTTCGTGCTGCCCGCTGCCGAGCGCGCGCGCATGGAAGACGGCCTGATCGCCTTCGTGGAAGGCCGCATCCAGCGCAACTTCTGGAGCCCGCGCAAGGACCTGGAAATGCGCAAGCTCGCGGCCATCGCCGCATTGGCGCAGTACGGCAAGGCCTCGCCGCGCATGCTCGACAGCATCAACATCACGCCCAACCAGTGGCCCACCCATGCGGTGATCGATCTGGCGATCCTGCTGCAGCACATGAAGGATGCGCCGCAGCGCGATGAGCGCCTGGCCCAGGCCATGCAGATCCTGCGCGGCCGCCTGACGTTCAACGGTACGCGCGTGGGCTTCTCCACCGACCAGGACGACAGCTGGTGGTGGCTGATGCAGGGCCCGGACGTGAACCTGGCGCGCCTGATGCTGGCGACCATGGACGAGCCCGAGTGGAAGGACGACATGCCGCGACTGGTCAGCGGCTTCATCGCCCGCCAGCAGTCGGGTGCCTGGAGCACCACCACGGCCAATCTGTGGGGTGCGCTGGCGCTGCGCCGCTTCTCGCAGAAGTTCGAGGCCGTGCCCGTGGCCGGCACCACGGTGGCCAGCATGAACGGCAACGAGGCCAAGGTGGACTGGGCCAATGTGCGGCGCGCCACCTCCGAGGACGCGCAGGGCACGGCCCATGCCACCAGCCTGTTCGGCGCGCCCGTGCGTGCCGGCGGCCTGATGAACAACACCATGTTCATGCCCTGGGGCAAGGCCGGCAAGGGACAGCTCACCGTGACCCAGCAGGGCACGGGCAAGCCCTGGCTGACCGTGCAGTCCGTCGCGGCCATGCAGCTCAAGGAGCCGTTCAGCTCCGGCTATACCGTCAAGCGCACCGTGACGCCCGTGGAGCAGGCCGACAAGAGCCTGGGTGCGGGCCAGTACACGCGCGGCGACGTGCTGCGCGTGACGCTGGAAGTGCAGGGCAAGGCCGACATGACCTGGGTGGCCATCACCGACCCCGTGCCCACGGGCGCCACCATCCTGGGCGGCGGCCTGGGCCGCGATTCGGAAATCGCCTCGGCCGGCGAGAAGCAGGAGGGCGCGGGCTGGCTGGCCTACGAGGAGCGCAGCTTCGAGGCCTACCGTGCCTACTACCAGTACCTGCCCGCGGGCAAGACCAAGGTGGAGTACACGGTGCGCCTGAACAATGCCGGCGAGTTCGCCTTGCCGCCCACCCGCGTCGAAGCGCTGTACGCCCCCGAGATGTTCGGCGAGGCGCCCAACGCCAGGATCAAGGTGGCCATGCCCAAGTAATGCCCGGCGGCGCAAGCCGCCGCGCAGGGACCCCGAGCCCCGGCCCGCATGCGCGGCCCGGGGCTTTTTCATGCGCCATTGCCGCAGGCGGGGCGCAGCACCCGGCGAGCCGAAGGCCAGGAGCGGAGTACAGTGGCGCTCTCGTGCAATGGAGTACTTTCATGTCCGGACCCGCTGCAGCAGGCGTGCTGATCTACGCCAGACACCGCGATGCGCTCGCGAATTTCTACGGCCGGGTGCTGGGCATGCAGCCGCTGCACCGCGACGAAAACCTGACGGTGATCGAGTCGCCGCAGCTGCAACTGGTCATCCACGCGATCCCCGAAGCCATTGCCGGCCAGATCAGCATTGCCTCGCCGCCGGTGCGGCGCGAGAACGCGGCGCTCCGGTTCTTTGCCACCGTGCCTTCCATCGCCGAGGCCGCCCGGGCTGCCCGGACACTGGGCGGCCAGGTGTTCGACGAGCGCTGGCAGGGCCCGGGCTTTGCCGTCTGCAATGCCATGGACTGCGAAGGCAATGTGTTCCAGCTGCGCGAACGGACTGCGGGCCATGCATGACGCCGCCCCTGGCGCGGCGCAGGCCGGGCAGGTCCTGAGCCTTGTGCGGCGCACGCCCTGGCTGATGCAGGCGCTGGCGGCGGCCGGGCAGCAGGGCTGGTCATCGTGGTGCATAGGCGCGGGCGCCGTGCGCTGCGCCGTGTGGGAGGCACTGCATGGCCGCACCGCCGGCGTGCGGCCGCCGTCCGGACTGGGCGACATGGACGCGGTGTATTTCGACGCGCAGGAGGTGGCGCAGGGCCGCTGGCAGTCGGCGCAGGCATCGGCCCGGCGGCAGTTGCAGGACAGCTTGCCCTGGGCGCGATGGGAAGTCGTGAACCAGGCGGCCGTGCACTGCTGGTATCGCGGCGCCGCAGGCCAGCCGGTGCCGCCCTTTGCCTCGCTCGAGCAGGCGGTGGCGAGCTGGCCCGAAGTGGCCACCTGCGTGGGCGTCTACCTGGATGCGCGCAACGAGCTGCAGCTGGTGGCGCCGCTGGGTCTGGACGATCTGCTGGCGCTGCGCGTGCGCTACAACGCCTCGCAGCCCGAGCGGGTCGATGCGCGCACCTATGCGCAGCGCATGCAGTCCAAGCCGTGGCAGCGCCACTGGCCGCTGCTGCAGATCGAGGCCGCCGCCTGAGCAGCAATGGCTAAAAGCATAGCTATGGACGCTTGGTGTACAAGCGCTGGAATGCGATTTGATTGAATATCCAAGGACGCCTATGCAAGTTCTGACATGGAATACCCAATGGTGCTGCGGTATGGACGGGCAGGTCAGCGTGGAGCGCATCGTGCGCCATGCGCTGCAGATGGCGCAGGACCAGGGCGGGCTGGATGTGCTGTGCCTGCAGGAAGTGGCCGTGAACTATCCGGCGCTGCAGGGTCGCCCCGGCGACCAGGTCGGCCAGCTGCGGGCGCTGCTGCCCGGCTGGCAGGTCTTCTTCGGCGCATCGGTGGACGAGTTCACCGCGCAGGGCCGGCAGCGCTTCGGCAACGTGGTCGCCACGCGGCTGCCGGTGCTGCAGGTGCAGCACCATCCGCTGCCGTTTCCGGCCGAGGCCGGCGTGCGCTGCATGCAGCGCATGTGCTCGGTGGTGACGGTGCACGATGCGGCACTGGGGCCGGTGCGCATCATGGGCACGCACCTGGAGTATTTCTCGGCGCGCCAGCGCATGGCCCAGGCCCGGGCCTTGCGCTCGCTGCATCTGCAGGCCTGCGCGCTGGCCGATGCGCCGCCGCAGCCGGCCGACGACGGCTCGCCCTACCAGACCAAGCCGCATACCCGCCATGCCATCCTGTGCGGCGATTTCAACTTCGAGCCGCACGAAGACGAATATGCGGTGCTTTCCGCGCCCTGGGACCGGGGCGAAGAGGGGGCGCGGGAGCCCGGCGGCTGGCACAACAGCTGGACGGTGCTGCACCCCGGCGAGCCCCAGCCGCCGACCTTCCGGCTCGTCGACCGCACCTGGGGTCCGGAGCCCGGGGCTTGCGATTTCATCTGGGTCAGCGACAGCCTGCGCTCCCATGTGCGCGACTGGCGGGTGGACAGCGCCACCCAGGCCTCCGACCACCAGCCCGTGCTGCTGGGCCTGGCTTGATCCATGTCCAGGCGCCTGCACGGGCCGCCGCGCTTGCGTGAAAGGACTACAGACGGCGCGCGGGCCAGCGTTCAAGGTAGAGGCGAATCCGCCACCTGAAAGGAGTTCCCATGCCTGTTGCCGTCCCGTCCCTGTCCATCATGCTGCACCGTACCTGGTGGGTGCTGCTGCTGCGCGGCCTGGTCGCCATCGTGTTCGGCGTGCTGACCTGGCTGCAGCCAGCGGCATCGGCCGCAGCCCTGGTGCTGGTCTTCGGCGCCTATGTGTTTATCGACGGCCTGCTGGGCGTGTATGCGGCGATCCGGAGCCGCCACCAGTCGCGCCACTGGTGGGTGATTCTGCTGTGGGGACTGACGGGCGTGGTCGTCGGCGTGCTCACGGTCGTCAATCCGGCCATCACGGCGCTGGTGCTGACCATGTACATCGGCGCCTGGGCGCTGATTACCGGCGTGATGCAGATCATCGCGGCCATCCGCCTGCGCAAGGAAATCGAGGGCGAATGGGTGCTGGTGCTGGGCGGCGCGATCTCCGTGCTTTTCGGCGGCTTCGTGCTGGCCCAGCCGGGCGCCGGCATGATGGCCATGCTGTGGGTGCTGGCCGTGTATGCCGTGGCCTTCGGCGTGCTGATGGTGATCCTGGCCTTCAAGATCCGCAAGAACGCGATGCCTTAGGGCCTGTTCACATAACCCTTGCGGTCGCGCAAGCCAGGCAGGTGTCAATGCCAGGCGCGCGACGCCGTGCGGGTGCCAACCCGCACAAGGACTGCAACGCCGCAGTGGCGGCCCTGCCTGGCTTGCCCGAAGGGTTGTGCAGCCTTGGGCGTCTGCGGCGTTGCCGGTCCTTGCAAGGTGCCTACCTTGATGCGGCCCGGCGCCTGGCATCCATCCCCAGGCTGCACAACGCGATCCACGTGCGTTATGTAAACAGGTCCTGGGGCGCTGCAACGCGTTCCCGGAGCCCGCGCGGGCTGCCGGCCTGGCTCCGGGCGTCTACCTCAGAGGCATGCGGCAAGGGCATGCCTTCTTTCTTTGGGACAATGCTGGCCCGGGCTCCCCAGGAGCCTGCCGCCATGCCTATGACCGACGCACCCGTCCCCGCCATTCCCGCCCTGCTCCGTGCAGGCGCCCCAGAGCCCGGCCGCCGCCTGCTGCGCCGCGCTGCCATCGCCGCCCTCCTGGGCCTTGGCCTGTCCACCGTCTCCCATGCGCTGCCCAGTTTCGACGAAGTCAGGCGCGAGCACCGTTCCTCCGAGACGGTGCTGCTGTCGCGCGAAGGCGAGGTGCTGCAGCGCCTGCGCACCGACAGCACGGTTCGCCGCGGCCCGTGGACCGCGCTGGGCGATGTGTCGCCGGCCTTGCGCACGGCCCTGGTGCTCAGCGAGGACAAGCGCTTCTACGAGCACAGCGGCGTGGACTGGACGGCCGTGACCTCGGCGGCCTGGGGCAATCTGTGGAACACGCGTACGCGCGGCGCCAGCACCATCACCATGCAGCTGGCCGGTTTGCTCGACGGCGACTGGCGCCAGGGCCCGGGCGGGCGCACGGTGGTGCAGAAGGTCGGCCAGGCCGTGGCGGCCCAGGTGCTGGACCGGCGCTGGCGCAAGGACCAGATCCTGGAGGCCTACCTCAATCTGGTGCCGTTCCGCGGCGAGATCGTGGGCATCGACGCGCTGGCGCAGACCCTGTTCGGCAAGGCGCCGCACGGCCTGGATGCGCGCGAGGCGGCGCTTGCCGCGGCCCTGGTGCGGGCGCCCAATGCCTCGCCCGAGCGCGTGGCCCAGCGCGCCTGCGGCGTGCTGCAGGCCATGGCGCCCGACGACGCGGCCGCGCGCAACTGCCAGGACGGCGGCTCGGCCCTGCAGCTGTACACGGCCAGCGTGCTGCAGCGCCGACAGTGGGCACCCAGCGAAGGCGTGGCCCCGCATTTCGCGCGGCGCTGGCTGGCGCTGCCGCAGAACAAGAACCGGGAGCAGGTGCGCTCCACGCTCAGCGCACCCTTGCAGCGCTTTGCCGTCGCCAGCCTGCAGCAGCATCTGCGCGAGCTGCAGGGCCGCAATGTGGAGGACGGTGCCGCCGTGGTGCTGGACAACGCCACGGGCGAGATCCTGGCCTGGGTGGGCTCCTCGGGCACGCTGAGCCAGGCCTCGGAAGTGGACGGCGTGACCGCCATGCGCCAGCCGGGCTCCACGTTCAAGCCCTTTCTCTATGCGCAGGCGATTGCCGAAAAACGCCTCACGGCGGCCTCGCTGATCGAGGATTCGCCGGCCCACATCCCCACGCAGAACGGCCTGTACATCCCGCAGAACTACGACCGGCGCTTCAAGGGCTGGGTCTCTGCGCGCACGGCGCTGGCCTCCTCGCTCAACGTGCCGGCGGTGCGTACCCTGGTCATGGTCACGCCCGATGCATTTTTCGACCAGCTCAAGCGCCTGGGCCTGCCGCTGCGCGAAAGCGGCGGCTACTACGGTTTCAGTCTGGCACTGGGCAGCAGCGAAGTACCTTTGCTCCAGCTGACCAACGCCTACCGCGCTCTGGGCAATGGAGGCCTATACCGGCCTGTGAGCTGGACGCTGGGGCCCACGGGCAGCCGCATGAGCCGCATGGCGGGTGGCAAGCCCAATGATGGCGAGCAGACTGCAGGGGGCGAGGCACCCGTACAGGCGCTGGATGCGCGCGCGGCCTATATCGTGGGCAATATCCTTTCGGACAACATGGCGCGCGCCCCCACCTTCGGCACCGACAGCGTGCTGGCCACGCGCTTCTGGACGGCCGTGAAAACCGGCACCAGCAAGGACATGCGCGACAACTGGGCCCTGGGCTGGTCCGAGCGCTACACCGTGGGCGTGTGGGTGGGCAATGCGCGCGGCGACGCCATGCATTCCGTCAGCGGCACCAGCGGCGCCGCGCCCGTATGGGCCGAGATCATGGGCTTTCTGCACCGCTCCACGCCCAGCCGCGCGCCGCAACCGCCGGCCGGCCTGGTGCAGCAGCAGGTGCAGTTCGGCGCGGCCGGCCCAGGTGCGGCCGGCCAGGGCCTGCCGCTGGAGAGCGCGCGCAGCGAGTGGTTCATCGCGGGTACGCAGCAGGCTGTTTTTGCTATGGATCATGTAGCTTCTGACGCTGGCAACGACAGGAATTCAAGCCGAAACCATGCGAGAAATGGCGCAGGCTCGGCGCAAGCTGCTACGCAAAACCGTAGCGTCCAGCCGATGCCGGTGCGCATATCGCGGCCTGCCAACGGCACCATCCTGGCACTGGACCCCGACATACCGCCGGACCGCCAGCGCGTGCAGCTGATCGCGCGCCAGGCCGGCATGGCGGCCGAGCAGGACTGGCGCGACGGCAGTCTGCGCTGGCGCATGGTCACGCAGCGCATCGCCGCGCCGGTCCAGCCTGGCGCGGCTGCGGCGGGCGGTGCCGGCACCTCCCGGGTTTCCGATGTCACGCGCGAGATCGGGCGCGGCAGCCAGGTCGGATGGCTGCCCTGGCCGGGCCGCCACCGCATCGAGCTGGTCGATGCCGCGGGCACGGTGCTAGACAGCGTGCAGGTGGAGGTGCGCGGTGCCGGCGCGCTGGTGGCCGGCCCCGAGGAGATCCGCGGCACGCGCCGCCGCTGATGCGCGCAAGACCGCCGGACCGAGGGCTGGCGCGGGATCACTCCCGCACCAGCAGATCGCCGGTGATTTCGCCCACGTTCTTGACGCTGGTCAGCGTCATGGCCACGCGCATTTCCTTCTCCAGCAGGTCGAGCAGATGGGTCACGCCGGCGCCGCCTTCGGCCGCCAGCGCATAGATGAAGGCGCGGCCTATCATGGTGCAGTCGGCGCCCAGGGCCAGCATGCGCACGATGTCCAGGCCGTTGCGGATGCCGGAGTCGGCCAGGATCTTGATCCGTCCCTTGACGGCATCGGCGATGGCCGGCAGCGCTCGGGCCGAGGAGAGGGCGCCGTCGAGCTGGCGCCCGCCGTGGTTGGAGACGATGATGCCGTCGGCGCCGAAGCGCACCGCATCCCTGGCGTCCTCGGGGTCGAGGATACCCTTGATGACCATGGGGCCCTTCCAGAAGTCGCGTATCCACTCCAGGTCCGACCACGAGATCGAGGGGTCGAAGTTGGCGCCCAGATAGCCCATGTAGTCTTCCAGGCTGACGTTCTTGCCCAGGTAGGCGGAGATGTTGCCCAGCGTGTGCGGCCGGCCCCGCAGGCCCACGTCCAGCGCCCACTGCGGATGGGTGGCGGCCTGCAGGTAGCGGCGCAGGGCGGCGCGGGGGCCGCTCATGCCCGAATGCGCGTCGCGGTAGCGCGCGCCGGGCACGGGCATGTCCACGGTGAAGACCAGGGTGGAGACGCCCGCGGCCCGGGCGCGCTCCAGCGCGTTCTTCATGAAGCCGCGGTCCTTGAGCACATAGAGCTGGAACCACATGGGGCGGCTCAGCCTGGGCGCGACTTCCTCGATGGGGCAGACCGAGACGCTGGACATGGTGAAGGGAATGCCTTTCCTGTCGGCAGCCATGGCGGCCTGCACCTCGCCGCGGCGCGCATACATGCCGGTCAGCCCCACGGGCGAGAGGGCCACGGGAATCGAGAACTTCTCGCCGAACAGCTCGATGCCGGTGTCCAGCCGGCTCATGTCCTTGAGCACGCGCTGGCGCAGGGCCACGCCGGCCAGGTCATCCACATTGCGCGCCAGCGTCTTCTCGGCGTAGGCGCCGCCGTCGATGTAGTGGAAAAGAAAGGGCGGCAGGCGCTTTTGCGCGGCCGCGCGGTAGTCGGTCGTGGAGGAGATGATCATGAGAAAAATGCGGCGGAGGAGGAGAAACGGTCCAGCCGCTTGCGCCGGGCGGCATCGGCATCGGATTCGGACAGTTTCTCGTGGACATAGGACAGATGCCGGCCGATGGCGTCCCTGGCCTGTTCGGGTTCGCCATCGACAATGGCCTGCATGAGGTTCTGATGCTGGAGCGTCAGGTGCTCCAGCGTCGAGGGATCGTCGTGCACGAACATCAGGCGCCGGTTCTGGGCCACGGTGCCCAGCACCAGCTCGAAGAGGCTGCCCATGAGCTGCACCAGCACGGCGTTGTGCGAGGCTTCGGCAATGGCCAGGTGGAACTGCGCATCGGAGCGGGCCGCACTGGCGGCATCGCGTGCCTGCTGGTGGCGCAGCATGTCGTCGAAGCAGCGGCGGATGCGGTCCCGGTCCTTGTCGGTGGCGCGCTGGGCCGCATACCAGGCGGTGCTCAGCTCCAGCGCCTGGCGCGCCTCCAGCACGTCGTAGCGGTACTGGGGGTCGTCGCGCAGCAGGTCCTGCAGCGGGGCGACGGCCTGTTCATGCCACAGCGGCACATGCGAGCCCACGAAGGTGCCGGCACCCACGCGGCTTTCCAGCACGCCGCGGCTGGCGAGCTTCTGGATCGCCTCGCGCAGCGCCGTGCGCGACACACCCAGCTGCTCGGCCAGGGCCCGCTCGGTGGGCAGCTTGTCGCCGCTCTGGAGCTGGGTGGTCTGGATCAGCTCCAGCAGTTGCTGGGCAACGCGGTCGGACAGGCGCAGGGCGGGCATGGGATCTACCGGGAGTTTCACGTGGTCGGAATCATCCACGGAAACACATAGGCCTGCAGCGTGCAGATGATGCCGATCAACACCAGGAAGGCCAGGCTGTGCTTGACGGTGAAGCGAAACAGGTCGGACTCCTTGCCGGCCAGGCCCACGGCCGCGCAGGCAATGGCGATGGACTGGGGCGAGATCATCTTGCCGGTCACGCCGCCCGTGGTGTTGGCCGTCACGGCCAGCACCTCGGGCAGGCCCAGCTGGGCGGCCGTCGTGGCCTGCAGCGCGCCGAACAGGGCGTTGGCCGAAGTGTCCGAGCCCGTGAGGAACACGCCCACCCAGCCCAGGAAGGGCGAGAAGAACGCAAAGGCCTTGCCGGTATGGGCCAGGGCCATGGCCAGCGTGGTGGACAGGCCCGAGTAATTGGCGATGAAGGCAAAGGCCAGCACCATGCCGATGGAGTAGATGGGCAGGGCCAGTTCCCTGAAGGTCTCGCCCAGGGTGCGCACGGCCACCGAAGGCTTCAGGCGCAGCAGCGCGATGGCGATCACCGCCGCGATCAGTATGGCCGTGCCCGTGGCCGACAGCCAGTTGAAGGAATACACCGCGCCATAAGGGGTGGCCGAGGCCACCACGGGCGGCATCTTCTGCACCAGGTTGTGCAGCATGGGCACGGGAATGTTGAAGACCGTGCCGGCCAGCGCGCCGCCCGAGGCGAACAGCGCCTTGAAGGGCTTGAGGCTCCAGATCGTCACCATGGCCGTGAGGATGATGAAGGGCGACCAGGCCTTGAGCACCACGCCGGCCGTCAGCTTGATGGAGGACGTGGTCTGGATCTTGGCTGCGCCGGGCTCGGTGTCGAAGCGGAAGATGCGCCGGGGCTGCCAGAACTTCAGGAAGGTGGTCAGCGTCACCAGGGCGAAGATGGCCGAGGTGATGTCCGGCAGCTCGGGGCCGATGTAGTTGGCCGTGAGGAACTGTCCCAGCGCGAAGCTGCCGCCTCCCACCAGCACGGCGGGCCAGGTTTCCTTGACGCCGCGCCAGCCATCCATGATGGCCATGAGCCAGAACAGCACGATGATGGTCATGAACGGCAGCTGGCGGCCGGCCATCTGGCTGATGGCCATGGCATCGACGCCCGAAACCTGGCCGGCCACGATGACGGGAATGCCCATGGCGCCGAAGGCCACGGGCGCGGTATTGCCGATCAGGCACAGGCCGGCCGCATACAGCGGCCTGAAGCCCAGGCCCACGAGCAGCGCCGCGGTGATGGCCACGGGCGCGCCGAAGCCGGCCGCGCCTTCGAGGAAGGCGCCGAAGCAAAAGCCCACCAGGATCAGCTGCAGGCGCTGGTCCTCGGTCACCGACAGGATGGAGGAGCGGATGATGTCGAACTGCCCGGTCTTGACCGAGACCTTGTAGAGAAACACCGCCGCGACGATGATCCAGGCAATCGGCCACAGGCCGTAGAAGAAGCCGTAGACGCCCGCGGCCAGCGCGTTGGCGACCGGCATGCGGTAGAAAAGCAGCGCCACGGCCAGCGACAGCGCCACCGTGATGGAGCCCGCCACATAGCCCTTGAGCCGCAGCCGGGTCAGCGCGAGGAAGAAAAAGAGGATGGGTATCAGCGCCACCAGCGCCGACACCCACACATTGCCGGCGGGGTCGTAGTTCTGCGACCAGATTTCTTGCATTGCCTTGATCTCCTGGAGAGGCGCGGGGAGGGCAACCCTCCTGACTGTCCAGAAGTCTTCCCCGTCCATTTTTCAAAATCGACCCTGTGCAAAACCGGTGCCGCCGCGCCAGGGGCGGGCCTGATGGGTTCCGGTTTTGGTGGCTAATTGGTGTTACCAATTTATGCCAATCACGAGTGGGGTGGATTGTATGAATGGGTTTTTACAGGGTGTTTAATGGTTTTCCCTGGTCTGAAATAATTAATTGGTAATACCAATTTAAGGGGGAAGCATGAAAAAAACCGCAGGCCTGGAGCGCTGCGGCTTTTTGCGGGGAGGCCACGCTGTGGCCTGGTGCTGAGGAAAAGGAGCCGGATCGGGCTCAGTTCACCATCAGGTGGAACGGCCAGACATAGGCCTGCAGGGTCACGAAGATGCCCATCAGGCAGGCCAGCGCGATCGAGTGGAAGAACACATAGCGCAGGATGTCGCCTTCATGGTTGAACCAGCGCGTGGCGGTGGAGGCCACGACGATGGACTGGGCGTCGATCATCTTGCCCATCACGCCGCCCGAGCTGTTGGCTGCGCCCATGAGGTTGGGCGACAGGCCCAGCTGGTCGGCCGCCACTTTCTGCATGCCGCCGAACAGCACGTTGGACGCGGTGTCCGAGCCCGTGAGCGCCACGCCCAGCCAGCCCATCAGCGTGCCGAAGAAGGGGTAGAGCACGCCGGTGTTGGCAAACGCCAGGCCTAGCGTGGTGTCGGTACCCGAGTAGCGCGTCAGCGTGCCCAGGGCCAGCATCAGCACGATGGTCAGCAGCGAGTAGCGCACGATGTAGATGGTCTTGAAGAACTGGCCCACGAGCTGCGCCGGGTTGTACTTCATGACCAGGCCGCCGACGATGGCCGACAGCAGAATGCCGGTGCCGGTGGCCGACAGCAGGTTGAGCACGTAGACGGCGCCTTCCTTGGTGGGCTGCTTGACCACGGGCGGCATCTTCTCGATCAGCTTGTCCAGGCCGTCGATGGGGAAGGAGGGGCTGAAGATGCCGTTGAGCGCGGCCTTGACCGAAGGCAGGCCCCAGATGAAGACGAAGACCGTGAGAATGGCCCAGGGCGTCCAGGCGCGGATCACGTCGGCACGCGAGTGCTTGGCGACGGCGCGCGGCGCCTCGGTCTCGCCCTGGCCGCTCTCATGGCCGCGCAGCGTGGTGGTGCGCCAGATGTTCCGGGGCTGCCAGACGCGCAGAAAGCCCACCAGGCAGACCATGGAGACGATGGCCGCGATGATGTCCACCAGCTCGGGGCCGATGAAGTTGGACACCAGGTACTGCGGGATCGCGAACGACACGCCGGTCACCAGGATGGCGGGCCAGATCTCCATCATGGCCTTGCGCCCGGCAAAGGCCCAGATCAGCCAGAACGGCACCAGCACCGAGAAGAAAGGCAGCTGGCGGCCGATCATGGCCGTCACTTCCATCAGGTCGTAGCCGTGCACCTTGGCCAGCGTGATCACGGGCGTGCCCAGCGCGCCGAAGGCCACGGGCGCGGTATTGGCGATCAGCGACAGTCCCGAGGCGGCCAGCGGCGAAAAGCCCAGGCCGATCAGGATGGCGGCCGTCACGGCCACGGGCGTGCCGAAGCCGGCCGCTCCCTCGAAGAAGGCGCCGAAGGCGAAGGCGATCAGCAGCAGCTGGATGCGGCGGTCCTCGGTGATGCCGGCAATCGAATCCTGCAGGATCTTGAAGCTGCCGTTCTTCTCGGTCAGCTGGTGCAGGAAGATGATGTTGAGCACGATCCAGCCTATGGGCAGCAGGCCGGTGAGGCCGCCGAGCATGGCCGCGCGGCCGGCCATGTCGGCCGGCATGTTGTAGACGAAGATGGCGATGACCAGCGCGGCGATCAGGCCCGCGCCTGCGGCCAGGTGGGCCTTCATGTGCAGAAAGCCCAGGCCGACCAGCATCACCACGACCGGCACGGCCGCCAGCAATGTGGACAGCCACATATTGGACAGGGGGTCATAGACTTGTTGCCAGACCATTGTTGTTCTCCTCGAAAGTGCGTTATTTGTGGGCGCGATGGTGGCGGGAGCGCAAAAATTGCGCACTAGCGTTAGCCCTTGGTTCTGTTGCGCTGCAGAAAATTTCAAAGCGCGCATAAATCACTTCAAACCCGAGCCGCTGTGCGGATTGGGCCGGGCGCACTACCATCGGGCCCAATCGAATAACAAGGGATTCAACCGTGGCGACCGATCTTTCCAAAATGACCTGCATCGAGGACCTGCGCGTGGTGGCCGAGGGCCGCGTGCCGCGCATGTTCTACGACTATGCGGACTCGGGCTCGTGGACCGAAGGCACCTACCGCGCCAACGAGGCCGACTTCCAGGCCATCAAGCTGCGCCAGCGCGTGGCGGTGAACATGGAAGGCCGTACCACGGCCGCCACCATGGTGGGACAGCCGGCCACGATGCCCGTGGCCATCGCGCCCGTGGGCCTGACGGGCATGCAGCATGCCGACGGCGAGATCCACGCCGCCCGCGCGGCCGAGAAGTTCGGCATCCCGTTCACGCTGTCGACCATGAGCATCTGCTCCATCGAGGACATTGCAGAGAACACCGGCTCCTCGCTGGTGTTCTGGTTCCAGCTGTACATGATGCGCGACCGCGAGGCCATGGTGCGCATGATCCAGCGCGCCAAGGACGCCGGATGCAGCGCCCTGGTGCTCACGCTGGACCTGCAGGTGATCGGCCAGCGCCACAAGGACATCAAGAACGGCCTGACCGCGCCGCCGCGCCCCACGCTCAGGAACATCCTCAACCTCATGACCAAGCCGCGCTGGTGCCTGGGCATGGCGGGCACGCAGCGCCGCACCTTCCGCAACCTCGTGGGCCATGTGAAGGGCGTGTCGGACATGAATTCGCTGGCCGCCTGGACCAACGAGCAGTTCGACCCGCGCCTGTCGTGGGCCGATGTGGCCTGGGTCAAGCAGCAGTGGGGTGGCAAGCTCATCCTCAAGGGCATCATGGAGGTGGAGGATGCGGTGCTGGCCGCGCAATACGGCGCCGACGCCATCGTGGTCAGCAACCACGGCGGGCGCCAGCTCGACGGCGCGCCTTCGTCCATCGCGGCGCTGCCGGCCATCGTCGATGCGGTGGGTGACAAGCTCGAAGTCTGGATGGACGGCGGCATCCGCAGCGGCCAGGACGTGCTCAAGGCCTGGGCCCTGGGAGCGCGCGGCACCATGATCGGCCGCTCCATGGTCTATGGCCTGGGCGCCTATGGCGAAGCCGGCGTGACCCGCGCGCTGCAGATCATTCACAAGGAACTGGATGTGAGCATGGCCTTTTGCGGCCACACCAACATCCAGACAGTGGATCGCTCCATCCTCGTGCCCGGCACCTATCCGCGGCCACCGCAGCAGGCCTGAGCGGCTGCGGCTTCAGGCAAAAAGCCTGCGCCTTGCATGCAAGGCGCAGGCTTTTTTCATCGCCGTGCCGCCCCAAGATGAAAACGCCCTTCTTGGAGGGCAGCGACCACACGCAGTGGGGAGCGTGGGGAGCCCTTTTTCATCGCCAGGCCGCCCCAGGAGGAAAAGCGTCCCACCCTGAAGGGTTGCGACTGCCCGATAGCGGGGAGCATGGGCATCCGTTTTTCATGGCCGGCCCGCTTCAGGCCGGCTGCGCCGCGCGGACCTGGGCCGCCCGCGCATCGGCCAGCAGCCGGTTGGCCGCGCTGAGCAGGGCGCGCACGGAGGCGGTGACGATGTTGCTGTCGCGGCCGGCGCCGAAACGCGTGCCGGCCACGCCGGGCAGGGCGGCTTCGACAATCGCCATGGCCTGGGCATCGGCGCCATGGCCCAGCGCACGCTCCTCGTAGTGGTCTATGCGCAGGGCCAGGCCCAGCGCCTGGTGCAGGGCGCTAGCCGCAGCTTCGATGGGCCCGTTGCCCGTGCCCGTCCAGCTGTGCAACCCTCCGCCAGCATCCTGCAGCACCAGCGTGATGCGCTGGCCGTCGCCCGTCTCGGCCAGGCTGTGGCGCAGATAGCTCCAGGCTGCGGCGCTCGGCTGCAGGTAGGTGCGCTCGAACAGCTGCCACAGCGCATCGCTGCCCAGCTCGGCTTCGCTGGCATCGGCCAGCTTCTGGACCACGGCGCTGAACTCCACCTGCATGCGGCGCGGCAGGACCACGCCATGGTCGCGCTGCAGCAGATAGCTGATGCCGCCCTTGCCCGACTGGCTGTTGACGCGCACGATGCTGTCGTAGGTGCGGCCCAGGTCCTGGGGATCCACGGGCAGATAGGGCACGCGCCAGGGCGCGCCGGGTTTCTGGGCCGCAAAGCCCTTGGCGATGGCATCCTGGTGCGAGCCCGAGAAGGCCGTGAACACCAGGTCGCCCACATAGGGATGGCGCGGATGGATGGGCAGGGCCGTGCACTCCTCGGCAATGCGGGCCACGGCCGCGATGTCGGAGAAATCCAGGCCCGGATCGATGCCCTGGGTGTAGAGATTGAGCGCCAGCGTCACCAGGTCCAGGTTGCCGCTGCGCTCGCCGTTGCCGAACAGGCAGCCTTCCACGCGCTGGGCGCCGGCCAGCAATGCCTGCTCGGCGCAGGCCACGCCCGTGCCGCGGTCGTTGTGCGGGTGGACCGACAGCACGATGTGATCGCGCCGCTCCAGCCGCCGGTGCATCCATTCGATCTGGTCGGCAAACACATTGGCCGTGCTCACCTCCACCGTGGTCGGCAGGTTCACGATCATGGGTCGGCCCGGGCCCGCATCCCAGGCGCAGATGGCCGCGTTGCAGACGGCCAGCGACACCTCGAGCTCGGCCATGCAGAAGGTCTCCGGCGAATACTGCAGCACCCATTCGGTCCCGGGCTGGGCGTCGGTCAATTCGCGCAGCAGGCGGATATGGTGTTCGACCATGGCGATGATCTCGGGCACGTCCATGCCGAAGACGATCTCCCGCCAGGCCGGCGCCACGGCGTTGTAGAAATGGACGATGGCGCGGCGCGCGCCCGCCATGCTCCGTACCGTGGTGCGGATCAGCTCCTCGCGCAGCTGGGTGATGGCCATGGGCGTCACGTCGGCGGGGATCAGTCCGTGGTCGATCAGGTGGCGCACGATATCGAAGTCGGTCTGCGAAGCCGAGGGGAAGCCCACCTCGATCTCCTTGAAGCCCAGGCGCACGAGTTCCTGGAACAGGCGCAGCTTGCGTTCGCGGTTCATGGGCTCGAACAGCGCCTGGTTGCCGTCGCGCAGATCGGTGGACAGCCAGACGGGAGCCTGCTCGATGCGCCGCGATGGCCACTGGCGGTCGGCCAGCTCGACGGCGGGATGGGGACGGTATTTGGTATGCGGATTCTTCAGCATGGGAGCCCTTCGGGGACAGTGGAAACCAGGTGTCAACTCCCCTGGCCGGGCATGCCGGCGCCGCGGGGCCGGGGTCAGGGGGAGTTGCTGGCGCGGGGCAGGCGGCTGCACCCAGGCGCGGGCCGACCCCGGCCGCAGGTCAGTGCTGGCGGTAGTCGTAGCGATGGCTGGGGCAGGCGGTCCATGGGGCGGGACAAAAAGGCTTGAAGCGGAAACTGCGCCCAGCTTAGGAAACCGTGGCCTGGCTTGCTCTATAGAATCTGGCGAATTCTGTTGAATTCTGGACAAAACCATGCCGCAGCCTGCAGCGGCACGGCTGCGCAAGCTGCCGGCCGCATCTCCCGACAGCATCGATTTCGCACCGCATGAACATGCGCCGTTGCCCATGGTCGGGGTGGCCGTGGACTATCCGGCGGGGCTGAAGGTCGAGCCCCACAGCCATGCCCAGTGCCAGCTGCTGTATGCGGTGCAGGGCGTGCTGGAGGTGCGCACGCGGACCAGCCGCTGGCTGGTGCCGCCGAGCAAGGCCGTGTGGCTCACGCCGCATGTGGAGCACGGCCTGCGCATGCGCGGGGCCGTGCGCGTGCGCAGCCTGCTGGTGAACCGGGAACTGCTGGCACCGGCGCAGCGCGAGCGCCTGCCTGCGCAGGACTGCGTGATCGGGGTCTCGCCGCTGCTGCGGGCGCTGATCACCGAAGTGGCCCACTGGCCCGTGGACGGGCAGCGCGGTCGGCGCGAACTGCTGCTGGTGGCCCTGCTGCTGGAAGAGCTGGGCCTGCCCGGCGAGGCGCTGTTCCACCTGCCCTGGCCCGCATCCGCCAGGCTGGCCCGGGTCTGCGAGCAGCTCGTGGCCGAGCCCGGCGATGCGCGCCTGGCCGAGGACTGGGCCGCTGCGCTGGGCATGAGCGCCAAGACCTTCCACCGCCATTTCGAGAAGGCCACGGGCCTGGGCTTTGGCCGCTGGCGCCAGCGCGCGCGCCTGCTGGGCTCGCTGCCGGCCCTGCTGTCGGGCCAGCCCATCGTGCAGGTGGCACTGCAGGCGGGTTATGAAAGCCACAGCGCCTACAGCCTGGCCTTCCGGTCGCAGATGGGCATGCCGCCGTCTGCCTTCGCGGCGCAAAGCCGCGCAGCAGGCTGAACGGCACGGGCGGCGACTTCCGTTTCAGCAGGCCCCGCTTCGCGGCCTGCGCCGGCTTGCATGCAGCAGGCGCACCGCGCCAATCACGCAGGCGCGCGGTGCCGGGGGCCGCTATCCTCTGCGCTCGGGCCGCGGCCGTCGCGGGCCGCACAACATGATTTGCGCAGAACCGGCCGGAGCAGGGCGCTCCCCGGGAATGGAGCCCTGGCTCCGGCGGGCGCCGATCCTCGACAAGAAGGCATGCAGCAATGGGGAGTCTGGGAATGGAATATCTGTGGGTGCCGGTGGTGCTGTTCGCCGCCGCGGCCCAGACGGTGCGCAACACGGCCCAGCGTTCGCTGACGGCCCAGGTCGGCACCCTGCCGGCCACGCTGGTGCGTTTTCTCTACGGCCTCCCGTTCGCGGCCCTGTATCTGCTGGCGCTGTACCTGCTGGGCGACCGGCCCCGCATGCTGCCGCAGTTTTCCTGGGCCTATCTGGGCTGGATCGCGCTGGGCGCTTTCTTCCAGGTGGCGGCCACGGCCGCGCTGCTGCTGGCCATGAAGGAGCGCAATTTCGCGGTGGCGGTCACGCTGTCCAAGACCGAGGTGCTGCAGGTCGCGCTGTTTGCGGCCGTCTTCCTGCACGAATTGCCCGGCCGCTGGGCGCTGCTGGCCATGGTGCTGGCCACGGTGGGCGTGCTGATCCTGTCGCTGCCGCCGCGCGGCCAGTTGCTCACGCTCTCGGCCTGGGCCAGCCGGTCCTCGCTGTACGGGCTGGTTTGCGGCGCCTGCTTTGCGCTGGCCACCATCGGCTTTCGCGGCGGCGCGGTGGAGCTGGCCCGGCTGGGCGAAGCCTCGCCCTGGCTGTCGGGCGCCTGGGGCGTGCTGATCGCCCAGACGCTGCAGACGCTGGGCCTGGGCGCCTGGATCGCCTACCGGCACGAGCAGGGGCTGCGCCCCGTCTTCCGCGCCTGGCGCGTATCGCTGCTGGCCGGCAGCATGGGCGCGGCGGCCTCGCTGGCCTGGTTCACGGCCTATGCGATCCAGGGCGCGGCGCCGGTGCGCACGCTGGGCATGGTGGAGGTGGTATTCAGCTACCTGGTCTCGCGCCGCGTGCTCAGCGAAAAGCTGTCGCTGCCCGAAAAGCTGGGCATGGGCCTGATGATGCTGGGCCTGCTGCTGATCTGTCTGCAGGGTGCATGAAATTCGATAGCTGCCAGCGCCTGCCATTGCTGGATGTTGAATGGAAAAGAAATCAAAACCATTTGATGGCAAGCGACAAAAGCTCATGATTCGATAGCGGTCCGTATCGGAAAAAGAGCGGCGCCACTGCCGCCGAGCCCCGCCTGCCTTCACAGGCTTTGGCGTAGGAACCCATAGCGTCGGGCTCTTTTTGGCAGAATGACGGCTCTTGCCCATCGATCGGCAGGGCGGCGCGGCCGCTTTGTCGCCGGGCACCCGACCGGGGTGACTCCACGGGCGATGCCTGAGTGGCCGCTTGCGCCAGCGTCTGGCGCTCTTCGCGCACTTCATCGCCTGATCTTTTGCAGCGGCCGCTGCCAGCCTGGCGACCGCTTTTCCGCGTTGGCGGCGCCATGCAGCGAGATGCCGCAACCGCAAAGTCGAGCCGACGGTCAGGTCGCCCAGGGTTGCATTCACCTGATGATTCGGAAACTTCATGTCCCAGCCCACGTCCGCGGATGCGCCTGCCCAGGCGCATGATTCCGCGCAGACGCCGCATTTGCACCGAGTGCTCAAGGCGCGCCACCTGAGCATGATCGCCATCGGCGGCGCCATCGGCACCGGCCTGTTCGTGGCCTCGGGCTCGGCCATTGCCCAGGTCGGCCCCGGCGGCGCCGTGCTGACCTATCTGACCATCGGCATCATGGTCTACTACCTGATGACCAGCCTGGGCGAGCTGGCCGCCTTCATGCCCGTGGCCGGCTCGTTTTCCACCTATGCCTCGCGCTACGTGGACAAGGGCTTCGGCTTCGCGCTGGGCTGGAACTTCTGGTTCAGCTGGGCCGTGGTGGTGGCGGTGGACCTGGTGGCCTCGCAGCTGGTGATGGCCTACTGGTTCCCCGACGTGCCGGGCATCCTCTGGAGCGGCATCTTCATGCTGGTCATGCTCGGGCTCAATGCCTTCTCGGCCAAGGGCTTCGGCGAGGCCGAATACTGGTTCGCGCTGATCAAGGTGCTGGCCGTGCTCGGCTTTCTGGTCACCGGCGTGCTGATCCTGGCAGGCATCATCCATACGGGCCACATGCCGGGTTTCGAGAACTGGACCGTGGGCGAGGCGCCCTTCGTGGGCAATTTCGCCACCTTCGTGGGCGTGGCCATGATCGTGGCCTACTCCTTCCAGGGCACGGAACTGGTGGGCGTGGCCGCGGGCGAGTCCGAGAATCCGCGCGAGAACGTGCCGCACGCCATCCGCCAGGTGTTCTGGCGCATTCTGCTGTTCTACGTGCTGGCCATCATCGTCATCGGCTTTCTGATTCCCTATACCGATCCGCAGCTGCTGCGCACCGATGTGGCCGACATTGCCGTGAGCCCCTTCACGCTGGTGTTCCAGCACGCGGGCCTGCTGGGCGCCGCCACGGTGATGAATGCGGTGATCCTGACCTCGGTGCTGTCGGCCGGCAACTCCGGGCTGTATGCTGCCACCCGCATGCTCTACAACATGGCCACCGAGGGCAATGCGCCGCGCGTGTTCGCCAGGCTCACGGGCAACGGCGTGCCGCTGTACGCGCTGACCGGCAGCACCGTGATCGCGAGCCTGTGCCTGTTCTCGTCGCTGTACAGCCCGCAGGCCGTGTACATCTGGCTGCTCAACCTGGCGGGGATGACGGAGTTCCTCGTCTGGCTCAGCATCGCGGTGTGCCACTACCGCTTCCGCCGCGGCTATGTCATGCACGGCTACGACGTGAACCTGCTGCCCTACAAGGCCGGCATGTTTCCCTTCGGTCCCATCCTGGCCTTCGTGTTGTGCCTGATCGTCACGCTGGGCCAGAACTACCAGGCCTTTCTGCAGGACAAGGTGGACTGGGGCGGCGTGGTCTCCACCTATCTGGCGATCCCGCTGTTCCTGGGCTGCTGGCTCGGCTACTGGCTGGTCAAGCGCAGGACCTGGGTGCGCTATGCCGACATGCGCTTCGACGAGACCGATGCCATCCGCAGCGAGGCTGCGCAAGGAATGCGCTGAGCGCTGGCGGGCCGTTGCCGCGCCCGCCTGCAAAATGCGCGGCCATAGGCACAATAGCGGCCTGTGACGGATTCCTCTCCTGCCCGGCCGGCGCTGCCGCGCCGCATTGCCCACCTGGACATGGATGCTTTCTACGCGTCCGTGGAGCTGCTGCGCTACCCCCAGCTCAAGGGCCTGCCCGTGGTGATCGGCGGCAGCCGCCGCGCGCCCGACGACGAGCTGCTGGCGCGCCATGCGGGCCTGCCGCTGCACGAGATTCCCGTGGCCGAGTTCCCGCTGCTCAGGGACTACGTGGGCCGCGGCGTCATCACCACGGCCACCTATGCGGCCCGCCAGTTCGGCGTGGGCTCGGCCATGGGGCTCATGAAGGCCGCACGGCTCTGCCCCCAGGCCATCTTGCTGCCCGTGGACTTTGCCGAGTACCGGCGCTTTTCCAAGGCCTTCAAGGACGTGATCCTGTCGATCGCGCCGGTCATGGAAAACCGCGGCGTGGACGAGGTCTACATCGACTTCACCGAGGTGCCCGGCGGCCAGCGCGAGGGCGGGCGCGTGCTCGCGCGGCTGATCCAGAAATCCATCTTCGAGGCCACGGGCCTGACCTGCTCGGTGGGCGTGGCGCCCAACAAGCTGCTGGCCAAGATGGCCAGCGAGTTCAACAAACCCAACGGCATCTCCATCGTCCAGCCCGAAGACCTGCAGACGCTGATCTGGCCGCTGGCCTGCCGCAAGCTCAACGGCATAGGCCCCAAGGCCGACGCCAAGCTCAAGGGCCTGGGCATAGAGACGCTGGGACAGCTGGCGGCGCAGAGCCTGCCCTGGCTGGTGCAGCACTTCGGCAAATCCTATGGCGCCTGGCTGCATGCCGCGGCCTGGGGCCGGGACGACAAGCCGGTGGTGACGCAGAGCGAGCCCGTGTCCATGAGCCGCGAGACCACGTTCGACCGCGACCTGCATGCGGTGCGCGACAGGCAGGAGTTGGGCGCCATCTTCACCGACCTGTGCGAGCGGCTGGCCGAAGACCTGCAGCGCAAGGGCTACATGGGGCGCACCGTGGGCATCAAGCTGCGCTACGACGATTTCAGGATCGCCACGCGCGACCACACGCTGGCACTGCCCGTGGACGATGCGGCCGCGCTGCGCCAGGCCGCGGGCCAGTGCCTCAAGCGCGTGCCGCTGACCCGGCGGCTGCGTCTGCTGGGCGTGCGCGTCGGCGCCCTGGTGCGCACCCGGGAATGGGTGGCGGCGGCGGGCGATCCGCTGGCGCGCGAGCTGCTGCTCAGGCCCGCGCCCCAGACCTCCGAGCAGGATGCGGACCCCTACACGGCGTCCCTGTTCTGACTGCCCCAGTACGGCAATTGCGGTATGCGATGATGACGCAAATGTGAAATTGTGTATCTGGTGACGAGGGTATCGGCCTGGCGCATGCAGTGTTTCACAAAAGCAATCAACGAATCGAGGAGTTTTCCATGCGCCAGAACCTGCCGGTGACCCAGCGCAACCATGACTATCCGGGCGACGAGCTGCTGGTGTCCACCACCAATACCAAGGGCGAGATCACGCACTGCAACCCGGCTTTCGTGCGCGTGAGCGGCTACTCCTATGAGGAACTGATCGGCCAGCCGCACAATCTGATCCGCCATCCCGACATGCCGGCCGCCGCCTTCAAGGACATGTGGCGCACCATCGCCCACGGCTATCCGTGGACGGCCCTGGTCAAGAACCGCCGCAAGAACGGCGACCACTACTGGGTGCGCGCCAACGTCACGCCCATCATGGAGGGCGGCAGGCCCAGCGGCTACCTGTCCGTGCGCACCAAGCCCGAGCCGCGCGAGATCGAGGCGGCCGAGGCTCTGTACCAGCGCATGCGCAGCGAAGCCGAAAAAGGCCGGCCGACCTTCCGCCTGCGCGGCGGCGAACTGCGCCGCCTGGGCCTGATGGGCTGGTGGGATGCGCGCCAGGACGTAGGCCTGGTGGCCCGCATGGCACTGCTGTTGGTCATGGTCGGCAGCATGGCCATGCTGCCCGATCTGCTGGGCTGGCAGGGCGCCCTGGCCTGGGGCACGCGCCTGGCCGCGCTGGTGCTGGGCGGGGGCTTTGTGCTGTGGCGCTTCCAGCGGCGCTGCGTCGCGGGTCTGGAGGAAGCCAGCCGCTTTGCCGCCGATATTGCCAGCTGCAACCTGGGCACGGCCAGCAGCAGGAACTACAGCGGCACCATGGGCACGCTGATGCAGCGCCTGCAGCAGATCCAGAGCAATCTGCGCGCGGTGGTGGGCGATGTGCGCACCGAAGTGCGCAACTTTGCCGACACGGCCCACGAAATCGCCCAAAGCAGCTTCGACCTGGCCAGCCGCACCGAATCCCAGTCCAGCAATCTGCAGCAGACCGCGGCCTCGATGGAGGAGATTTCAGGCACGGTGGCGCAGACGGCCGACACGGCCCAGCACATGGCGCTGGAAAGTGACCAGAGCAAGCAGGTGGCCAGCCGCAGCGGCGCCGCCATCAGCGAGGTGGGCGCGGCCATGGAGCACATCCGCGGTTCGTCCACGCGCATGAGCGAGATCATCGGCGTGATCGAGAGCATTGCCTTCCAGACCAATCTGCTGGCACTGAACGCCGCGGTAGAGGCCGCGCGTGCGGGCGAACAGGGCCGCGGCTTTGCCGTGGTGGCCGGCGAGGTGCGGGCGCTGGCCCAGCGCAGCGCCACGGCGGCCAAGGAAATCAGCGGCCTGATCACGCGCACCGTGGACGGCATCAACGACGGCAATGCGCGCATGCGCGCCGCGGGCGAGACCATCAACGGCATGGTCGATGCGGTGGACCGCGTCAGCGCCCTGGTGCACCAGATCAGCATTGCGACGCGTGAACAGTCGATAGGCATTGCCCAGGTCAACGAGGCCGTGGCCCAGCTCGATTCGGTCACGCAGCAGAACGCGGCACTGGTGGAGCAGTCCACCGGCGCGGCCGATTCGTTGCGCCTGAGCGCCAAGACGCTGGAGCGCTCGGTGGACGTGTTCCACCTGTAGTGCGGCGCTTGTGCCGCGCGTGAAAAGCAGCCGTTTGCGGCTGCTTTTTTCATGGCCGGCAGCCGGCCCGCCGGCCGTTATCTGTTGCATGGATGCCCTGGCGCGCGCCGAATCGCGCTTGCTCTTGGTTACGATTGCGGCATGAAAATTTTGCTGATCTTGATAGCCATCGCGGTGCTGGCTTTATGTGCGCTTGGCTGGCTGTTGAGTCATATGCAGGATGTGCGCAACGCCAGGGCGCAGCCGGACGGACAGGAGCCTTCGGACAAGGTGCCCGGCAAGCCCGGTGCGGCGCCCAGGCCTGCGGCCCGGGAGCCGGCTGCGGAACAGGCGCAGCCGGCGCCGGCCGAATCCAGGGACGTGCATTTCCGCATGCAGGGCGAGCGCGGCATGGGTGGCCCCGTCTATGGCGATGTCATGTGCGCGGACGGCGTCTACCTGCCCATGGTGTGGGAGTCGGACATGCATACCTCGTTCGACGGACGCTGGCTGCGCACCGGTTTCTACGAATCCGACACCGCGCACCTCGTGGACCGCAAGTCCCGCCGCAGCTGGCTGCTGAGCCGCGCGCAGGTCCAGGCGCTGGAGGGCATCCACTGGCGGCTGCCGCGCTGGAGCGGAGAAACCATCAACGAAAGCGGACTGGCCGACGACGAGCATGTCGTCATGTCGGATGCCAGCTTCGAGGCCTGGCTGGGCGAGCATGTGGCCAGCCCGGCCCAGCCCCTTGTGGCCGTGCGCGATTTGTGGATGCCGCTTGAAACGGTTCCTCCGCAGGTGGCGGCCTCCCCGCCGGCGCTGACGCCGCCCCCGGCGGCTCGGGCCGAGGGTGGGGGCAAGCCCGCGGCTCCCGCATCCGCCGCATCTCCGCCGGCAGCCCCTGCGCCGGCGGCTCCCAAGCTCACGCTGGAGCGCCACTGGCCGGCCACGCTGCGCCATCTGCGCTATCCGCTCGAGCCTCTGGAACGCCCGAACTGGCAGCTGATGATCGACGGCAAGGCCCAGCCCTGGCTGGTGGACGAGAAGGCCCATCTGGCCTGGCGCGAGGACGGCCAGGCCTTTGCGCTGTATGCCTGCCCGGCGGGCGACGAGCAGGAGCGCCCCCTGCTGCGCCTGGCGGTCTGGAGCGTGGAGCGCGGCTGGCAGCAATGGCCCGAGACCCTGCCGGCGGACCGCAAGAGCTGGAGTGTGGGCCTGTACCTGCCCGAGCAAGGTCAGGAAGAAGAAAAAGAGGTGGCCAAGCCACTTTCCGTGCTGCGCTGGGAAGGCTCCGTGGTGGCGCAGCGCGTGGAGCTGGATACGCCCGAGACCGAGCGCCTGCACGACGGCGTGAGCCTGAGCTGTGTGGCCAGCGACACCGAAGGCTGCGCCGGCCACGCCAGGGACGGGCAGATCAGGCTGGCTGCCATACCGCGCACCACCTTCACCTGGCTGCGCGATCCCCGGCAGCCCGAGCAGTGGCGCGCCTGCAGCGAGCCCGTGGCCGGCCAGCGCCTGATCTGGACGCTGCGCAAGAACGCGCTGGACGAGCAGGGCGAAACCGCGGCCTACAGCCTGCAGTGGGGCGAGCGCCATCTGGCCGGCAACTGGGCGCTCGAGCATGTGGTGGTGCAGGGCCGCCGCGCCGTGCTCATGCCGCATGGCAAGGCCCCCGAGCGTGGCGGCAGCGGCGCGGTGCAGATCTGGGACGGCCAGCGCCTGCAGAACGTGGACCTGCCCTGGCCCGTGGTGCGCCTGATTCCCGTGCCCGGCCGCAACGGGGGCGCCGCGGTGCGTGTGGGGCTGGTGGCCCTGACAGGCTGCCTGGCCGACAAGGACCGGGATGCGAACACGGCTTCCTGGCGCTGGCCCGTGCATTCGGTATCCACCAGCCACCTGGCGCGGCCCGACTGGTCGCCGCTGTATGCCATCCGTCATATCGCGCCCGATGCGCAAGGGCGCTGGCGGCTGCTGCCGCGCTGGCGCGAAGTACGCCAGATCCAGCATCCCTGCGCCGATGGCGACTATGTCTGGCGCGACCCGGCCCGCGGCGATGCACTGTGGTGGTGGGGCGGCGTGCATGCGCGCGTCAACAATTACTGGGAGCCGGAGACTCCGCGCTTTGACGGCGTGTGCGTGACGCGCAGCGGCACCGTGCTGTGCGGCACCGGCCCCAGCGCCTGCCCCCATCCGGCCGGCGAGGGCTGGGTGACGCTGGAGTGGCTCAGCAGCTCCTACAGCGGGCCGGGCGAATGGAAGCTGCACTGGATCAATCCCGTGGAAAAGGAAGTGCGCAGCCTGGGCCTGCAGGCCTGGATGCCGCTGCTGCTGGGCTGGGATGCGCAGGGCCTGCACTGGCGCGAGGCCGAAAGGCCTGCGCAGGAAGGCGAAGCGCCGCAGGCGCCGGAGCGCCAGCTCATCGTGGCGCAGATGTGGAACCGGGCCGGTGTGGAGAAGCTGCGCCAGGGGCCGCAGGGCCTGTGGCTGCGCAAGCAGGACCTGAGCTATGCCGAAGCCCTGCTGGTGCAGGATGACTGGCCATGGGAAAGGATCTGACCCTCCAGACGGCTGCCCGGCGGCAACTGCTCTGGCAGGAACTGGACTTGCTGTGCCGGCTGGGCCTGGGCCAGGCCCCCGTCGCCGCCGAAATATGCGCGGTGCTGCGCGCGCTGGTGGGCGCCGATGCGGCGGCGCTGTTCTGGCTCGACGAACAGGGGCGTCCCGAGGGCTTTCACCACGAGGACTCTCCGGCCAGTGTGCGCAACCTCTTTCTCAACGAGTTCCACCTGTTCACAGGCCCGGGAGAGACCAACATCCATATCCTGGCCCGTCCCGAGGGGCCGCGCGTGGGGCGGCTGCTGTCGCCGGGCGCCGCGTATTACCGATCGAACAGCCACAATCTGCTGATGCGGCCCAACGGCCACCACTACACGCTGGATTTGCGGGTGGAAGTGCAGGGGCCCAGGGGACCCGTGACCCGGGCGGTCGCTGCCCTGTTCCGTGCGCACAGCGCCGGCTTCTGCCATGGCTTCAGCGCTGCCGAGGCGTCCCTGCTGGACCGGGCCTGTGCCAGCCTGCAGCGCGCCTTCCAGCCGCAGGCCGCTCCCTCTCACCTCAGCGCCCATGGCGCCACCGGCCATGTGCTGCTGGATGGCGCCCGCCTGCGCCCCTTGTCGGCCGACGCACCGGCGCTGCAGCTGTTGCAGGCGGCCCATGTGCCGGGCCTGGGCCTGTACGGTGCCGGCGCCGCTGCGCTGCCGGCCAATCTGCTCGCCTTGCTGGGACTGCTGCCCGGCCAGAGCCGGCTGCTGCCCGTGCCCCGGGGGCTGCTGGCGCTGCACATCAGTCCGCTGCACGCCGGCACGCAGCCCACGGCGCAAGATGCCGCCCACTGGTTGCTGACGCTGCAGCTGCAGCGACCGCGCCAGATCGACGTGGTGCGCCGCGTGGTGGAGCTGCCGCTGACGCCGCTGCAGCGCGAGATCGCCGTGCTGGCCGGGCTGGGCCACGCCCGGGCCGACAGCCTGGCGCTGACCGGGGTGAGCAATGCGGCGCTCAAGAAGCACCTGGGCGCCATCCTCGAAGTCGCCAATGTCGGCAACTGGGACGAGCTGGGGCGCAGCCTGCGCGGCTGACGCATGAACAGGCATTGAGACGGTATCCCTAGGGGGATGGCGCGCGCCATCCGGTTTTCCAAAAATGCCGCCACCGTCCTGCTTTGGCAGGCGGATGTCCATTCCTGGAAAACCTTCCCATGCATGTCGGAGCCCTTTCCCTTCCTGCCGCCGGCCTTCTCGCGCCGGCCGGTCTGGGCTGCCGCCTCGGTCCGCACTTCATCCCGTGGGCGAATCCTCTTCGCCTGCTCTCACTGGCACGCAGCCTGTGTCCCGAAGTCGGCGCGATCCCTGGCGGCACAGGCGTCCCACCTGCCGGCCTGCCTTTTCTGCACTCCCAAGGAGCATTTCCATGCGATACACATTGATCCGCAAGCTGGTTTGCATTGCCCCCGTGCTGATGGCCCTGGCGGCCTGCGGCGGCGGCGACTCCACCCCTGCCCCGGCTCCGGCACCTGTGCCTCCAGGGCCACCGCCCGTGGTGACGCCTGCCGGCACTGCACAGGGCACGCCGGTCAGCGCCAGCCTGGGCAGCGCGGGCGGCACGCTGAGCAGCGCCGACGGCAGGCTCCAGCTCGTGGTGCCCGAAGGCGCGCTGAGCGCACCCACCACGATCAGCATCCAGCCCGTCAGCAACGGCGCGCCCGGCCGTGTGGGGTCTGGCTACCACCTGCTGCCGGAGGGCATCACGTTTGCCAGGCCGGTGCAGCTGAGCTTTGCCTACGACGAGAGCGATGTCGCAGGCAGCAGCGCCGAACTGCTGGGCGTGGCCACCCAGCAGGCCGATGGCACCTGGCGGTGGCAGGGCGGCACGCTGGACGCGCAGGCCCGCACCGTGACCGCCAGCGCCACGCATTTCAGCGACTGGTCGCTGGTCAAGGGCCTGCAGCTGCGTCCTCCCAGCGCCACCGTCAAGACCCGCGCCAGCGTGTCGCTGAAGCTGGCGTACTGCTTCGCGCCCGCGCTGGACAACGACCTGCTCGAGCCGCTGGGCTTCGACTGCGAGGCCGAAAATGCGCCCGCGCCCAGTCAGGCCGTCAACTGGTCCGTCAACGGCATCCCCGGCGGCAACGGCAGCGCAGGCACCGTGGCCGGCAGCAAGGGCGGCGCCACCTATACGGCGCCGGCGCAGGTGCCGCCGACCAATCCGGTAGCGGTCTCGGCCGAGATACAGGGCGCCGGGGGCAAGGTGCTGGTGGTCTCGAACATCACGGTCAAGGGGGATGAAACCGCGGGCTATGCAGGCAGCATTTCCGGCACCGTCACCGAAACGGCGGACGGCACGAGGATCACCTACCAGTCCGCCAACCTGCGCTTTGTTCCGCTGGAGGTGCCGCCGACCAATTACGCGGCGCGCGGCAGCCTCACCATGACCACCTACCATCCGGGCGGCGATGTCACCACCCGGCTGGTGAACCTGGAGGGCGACGGAAGCGTGCTGACCGTCCATGACCCCGTGCTCGAAGGCCCCTACGCATCGTTCTCAGGCCGTTACTGGTTCTCCGTGATGGGGCTGTTCAACGCCTGTCCCGAGAAAGCGGTGATGGACGGCACCGCCCTGCCTTCATATGGCGCAGACCCAAGCCGCCTGGAGGGTGCACGCCAGATCAGCTGCGCCGGCGGCAGCCTGGCCATTGACGCCCAATGGTCCCTGAAAGCGGACGATGCAGGGACATAAGGACATGGGCATCGGCGGCCATCACTGGCGTGCCGTGCGCACGTTCGGCGGCAGTGCGCCGGGATGGCTGGTGCGGTAGGGGTTGATGTCCAGCCCGCCGCGGCGGGTGTAGCGCGCATAGACGGCCAGCTTGATCGGCTGGCAGCGCGTCCAGATGTCCATGAAGATGCGTTCCACGCATTGCTCATGGAATTCGTTGTGGTTGCGAAAGCTCACCAGGTACTGCAACAGGCCTTCCTGGTCGATGGGCGCGCCGCTGTAGCGGATCTGGACGCTGCCCCAGTCGGGCTGGCCCGTGACCAGGCAGTTGCTCTTGAGGAGGTGGCTGACCAGGGTCTCGGTGACCGGCGTTTCCTCCTGGGCGGCCCGCAGCAGCTGGGGCGCAGGCGTGTATTGCGTGCATTCGACGTCCAGGCGGTCCAGCAGCAGGCCGTCGAGCTCCTGGACCTGCTGCTGATCGAAGCGGTCCACCCCCAGCAGCTGCACGCCCACGCTGCCTTTTTGCTCGCTGCCGCGCCACACGGCTTCGGACAGGTCGGTGCGCAGCCGCGCCTGCACCTCGCCGGCATCGGCAAAGCGGCTGTTGTTGAAGCTGTTCAGGTAGAGCTTGAAGGACTTGCTCTCGATGAGATTGGGCGTCTCGCAGGGAATGGTGAAGTGCACCAGCGCCACCTGGGGCTTGCCGCGCAGGTTGAGCCAGGACAGCTCGAAGGCCGTCCAGAGGTCGGCGCCGAAGAAGGGCGGCCGGGCGCCGGCGCCGATTTCCTCGCGCTTGGCCAGGCGCGGCAGCGGGAAGAGCAGGGTGGCGTCGTACTGGTCGACATAGGCCGAGGCCTTGCCCAGCTGGGATTGCTCAGGAGTGTTCATGGTATTCGGGGGCAACAAAAGGCTGGCAAAAAAAGTAGCTGCCAGCGCAGGACTGTATTGGGTTGGACTGGCTTTTTATCTGAATTCGCGCTCGCGCAGCCACTTGGTGGCAATCCATTTCTCGCCTTCGAGCACGGGGGCGCCGCCGTGCAGGGTGCGCGTGGCGGGATCGGGCCGGTCGTAGCTGAAGAACACGGCATTGCCGCGGCGCGGCATGACCTGCAGCGGCACTTCGGGGAAGGTGGTGCCGCCGCCGCGCGCAGGCTCGTTCAGGTACATGACCAGGGTGCCCACGCGCTGGCCGCCGCGCTTGAGAATGCTGGGCGTGCCCGGCTCGTTGGGCGCGAAGTAATCATGGTGGGGCTTGTATTCGGCGCCGGGCCGGTAGTGCAGCACCTGCAGGCCTTCGCCGTTTTCCACGGGCCAGTTCAGCAATCGGGCGATGCGCTCCTCCAGCCGGCGCACCACCTCGTTTTCGCCGCGCTGGAAGAACATGCCGTTGCTGGTGCGGTCGTCGTTGACGGCTTCGCCGCCGCTCAAGTTGTCCACCGTCAGCGAGCGCTGCATGCGCGGACGCGCGGCCTCGATGATGGCCTCGCACTCCTGTGCCGTGAGCAGATTGCCGAAGACCACGATGCGCGGGTTGTGCAGGCTCATGAGCACATGGACCTCGTGGCCGTCCACCTGTATGCAGCAGGGATCGCCTTGCAGGCCGGGCTCGGGCACGCTGCCTGCCTGGGAGGCCGTGGCGCCGTGCGGCCGGGCCGCGGCCGTGAACGGCGGCGGCAGCTCGCCTTCCTCGGGCAGGCCCAGCGCACGGCGCGCCAGGTTCTCGCGCCAGCCCACGTCGCGCATGGACTGCAGCAGGGCCGGCAGCGGCACGCCCGCAGCGCTCTGGCTTTGCACCCATTGCATCAGCTCGGGCGTCAGTCCGGCGGGAACGGAGGAAGCGGCATTGGTGGTGGAGCTCATGGCCTTGATGCTAGTGCGCGTGCCGTGGAAACTCAAACCTGGGGGTGTTCTGCGGGCAGAACCCTCTCGGGCATCAGCCCGCCACCTTGCGGCGGAACACCAGGCGCTCGGGCGTGGATGCCGTGGCGGCATAGGCATAGCCGTCCAGATCGAACTTGCGCAGATCGGCCACGCGCCTGGCCTTGTGCTGCACGGCCCAGCGCACCATCAGCCCGCGCGCACGCTTGGCGTAGAAGCTGATGATCTTGTACTGGCCGCCCTTGAAATCCTCGAACACGCACTCGACCACGGGCGCCTTGAGCGTCTTGAGGTCCACGGACTTGAAGTATTCCTGCGAGGCGAGGTTGACGACCACGCGCTCGGCCTCGGGCTGGGCCGCGCTGCGTTCGTTGAGGTAGTCGGCGATCTGCGAGCCCCAGAACTGGTAGAGATTGCTGCCCTTGTCCGTGGCCAGGCGGGTGCCCATTTCCAGGCGGTAGGGCTGCAGCCAGTCCAGCGGGCGCAGCACGCCGTACAGGCCGCTGAGGATCACCACATGCTCCTGGGCCCAGTCCAGCTCGCGGGGCTTGAGCGAATGCGCATCCAGCCCTTCGTACACGTCGCCGTTGAAGGCCAGCACGGCCTGGCGCGCGTTGCCGGCGGTGAAGCGGGCGCTGAAGGCTTCGTAACGCGCCACGTTGAGCACGGCCAGCTTGTCGCTGATGCCCATGAGCTCGGACAGCTCCTGCGGCGACTTGCCGCGCAGAACCTCGATCAGCTCCAGCGGCTGCTGCTTGAAGACGGGCAGGGTATGCGGCAGGTCCTTGGGCAGCGGCGTTTCATAGTCCAGGGACTTGGCGGGGGAGATCAGGAACAGCATGGCGGGGGCTGTGGACGTTGATGTTTCGGGGGAAAAGAAACGGGGCCAATGGCCTTGCCCGGGGTCGGACAAGGCCATTGGCCCCGGTGCGGCAGCGGCGTTTTATGCCATGTCCATGCCGAGCGATGCCTTGCAGGCTTCGCCCGACCGGTCCATGCAATCAGCGGGCTGCGCCGATGGAGCTGGCGACGGCCGCCTGCTCGAATGGCAGCGGCATATGGCTCAGGTCCTTGCGGGTCTCGACCAGGATCAGCGGGCCTTCGTCCAGCACGATGGCCGGGGGACGCTCGCGCGGAATGTGCACGGGCCTGGGTTCGGCAGCGATGGCGGCTTGCACGGCCGCGACCTTTTCCGGATCGGAGTTGATCCACTGCAGGCCCGAGGCCGATGCCAGCGATTGCAGCTCGGCCATCGGCAGCGCGTAGACCGCAGGCGCAGCGGGCTGCGTCGGTGCCGGCTCGGCCACGGCTTCCACGGCCGGGGCGGGCGCCTGTTCGGCCGCCACGACAGGCTCGGCAGCCTGGGCAGGCACCGCCGCCGCAGCAGCAGCTTGCTCCGTAGCGGCCGGGGCCAGTGCGGGTGCTTGCACTTCGATGGCGTCTTGCGCAGGTACGGCAATGGGCTGGGCCGAAGCCGTGTCGAAATAGCTGCGGCGTGCCGGCTGCTCCTGGGCGGTATCGTCCACGGCGGCTACAGGCTGCGGGATCGGCTCGCCCTGCTCGGGCGCAAGGCCGGCCTGCGCCTCTGCGTCGCGAGGGATGCGGTCGCCGCGCTCGGCACGGTCGCGGCGGTCGCGGCCGTAGCGGTCGCGCGAGCGGCGCTGGCGCGGCTCGCGGGTCTGCTCGCCTTCGCCTGCAATGTCGCCGGGCTGTGCATTGCCCGCATTCACGGCCGCTTCATCGGCCGGCTGCTGGGTGGGCTGCTGCTCCGCGGAGCGCGGTTGGCGTTCCTGACGGTCCTGCTGGCGCTCACGGCGGTTTTCACCGCGTTCCTGGCGGCTGCGTTCGCCGCGGCCTTCGCCGGCCTGCTGGTTGAGCTCCTCGCCGGTGTTCAGCGCGGATTCGGCTACCTGTTCGCGTCGGTCCTCGCGCTCGCGACGCTCACTGCCACGGCGGTTGTTGCCACGCTCGTTGCGCTCGCTGCTGCGTTCATTGCTGCGCTCGCTGCGTTCAGGGCGTTCGCCACGTTGCACCTCGGCGTCGCGGCCGGCGCCGTTGCGGCGGTTGCGGTCCTGGCGCTCGCCGCCGCGTTCATTGCTGCGCTCGCCGCGTTCCGCACGCTCGCCAGTGCGTTCACCGTTGCGGCGGCGGCCATCGGAGCGTTCGTTGCGGTCGCCGCGGCGGCCTTCGCGGCTTTCACGGGCCGGGGTTTCCGCCACGGGCTGCGGGGCGGCCACGGGTGCCGGCGTGCCGAAGCCGAACAGGTTCTTGAGCCAGGCGAAGAAGCCCTGCTCGCGCACCACGGGGCGCGCGGCCGCAGGAGCGGTCGCAGCCGCACCGGCCTGGGGTCGCGGCTGGCGCGGCGGACGGGGCTCGGCCACCGGCGCGGGAGCATCGGGCAGCACGCCCTTGATCACCGGCGTCTGCTTGTTGGTGGGTTCCTGCGAGCGGCGCGTGACGGTGGTCACGTCCTCGGCTTCCTCGGCCAGCTTGTAGCTGGCTTCCATGGATTCCAGGCGCGCATCGTCATGCTTGAGGCGCTCGAGCTTGTAGTGCGGCGTGTCCATGGACTTGTTGGGCACCATGATCACGTTGACGCGCTGCTTGAGCTCGATCTTGGTGATTTCGCTGCGCTTTTCGTTGAGCAGGAAGGACGCCACCTCCACGGGCACCTGGCAGTGCACGGCGGCCGTGTTGTCCTTCATGGACTCTTCCTGGATGATGCGCAGGATCTGCAGCGCCGAGCTTTCCGTGTCGCGGATGTGGCCGGAGCCGCCGCAGCGCGGGCAGTTGATGTGCGCGCCTTCGGAGAGGGCGGGCTTGAGGCGCTGTCGGCTCATCTCCATCAGGCCGAACTTGCTGATGGTGCCGAACTGCACGCGGGCGCGGTCCTGGCGCAGCGCGTCGCGCAAGCGGTTTTCCACTTCGCGGCGGTTCTTGCTCTCCTCCATGTCGATGAAGTCGATCACGATCAGGCCGCCCAGGTCGCGCAGGCGCATCTGGCGTGCCACTTCGTCGGCGGCTTCCAGGTTGGTGCGGGTCGCAGTTTCCTCGATGTCGCCGCCCTTGATGGCGCGGGCCGAGTTCACGTCCACCGACACCAGGGCCTCGGTATGGTCGATCACGATGGCGCCGCCCGAAGGCAGAGTCACGGTGCGCGAGTAGGCCGACTCGATCTGGTGCTCGATCTGGAAGCGGCTGAACAGCGGCGCGTCGTCGCGGTAGCGCTTGACGCGGGCGGCGTGCTCGGGCATGACGTGCGCCATGAATTGCTGCGCCTGCTCGTAGATGTCGTCGGTGTCGATCAGGATGTCGCCGATGTCGCTGTTGAAGTAGTCGCGGATGGCGCGGATCACCAGGCTCGATTCCTGGTAGATCAGGAAGGCGCCCTTGGCGCCCTTGGCGGCGCCGTCGATGGCGTTCCACAGCTTGAGCAGGTAGTTCAGGTCCCACTGCAGCTCGGGCGCGGTGCGGCCGATGCCGGCGGTGCGCGCAATGATGGACATGCCCTTGGGGTATTCGAGCTGGTCCATGGCCTCCTTGAGCTCGGCCCGGTCCTCGCCCTCGATGCGGCGCGAGACACCGCCGCCGCGCGGATTGTTGGGCATCAGCACCACGTAGCGGCCGGCCAGCGAGATGAAGGTGGTCAGAGCTGCGCCCTTGTTGCCGCGCTCTTCCTTCTCGACCTGGACGATCAGCTCCTGGCCTTCGCGGATCACGTCGTTGATGCGGGCCTGGCTGGGGGAGACGCCTTCGGCAAAGTACTGCTTGGAGATTTCCTTGAAGGGCAGGAAGCCGTGGCGGTCCTCGCCGTAGTCCACGAAGCAGGCTTCCAGGGAGGGCTCCACGCGGGTCACGACCGCCTTGTAGATATTGCCCTTGCGCTGCTCGCGGCCCTCGATCTCGATCTCGTAGTCCAGCAGCTTCTGGCCGTCCACAATCGCCAGGCGGCGTTCTTCGGACTGTGTGGCGTTAATCAGCATCCGTTTCATGATGCATTTCCTCTAATCGTTTTGGGGGCACGCCGGTCTGCGGGCTCATGCCGTCGACCGACGTGCCTTTGACTGGTAATCAAAGACAGGCTCTCATGGGAGCCGAGATGCCAGACGGACGCGTCGAAACGGAAGGGAATCTGCGGGGTGCTGCAGTGCGACTGGCTTGTCTCAAGTCAGTCGCAGGGGCACAGGCCGGGGAACGAGCGAGGGGGGACGTGCAGACAAACGCGTGATCCAGGGCGTCACCCCCGGAGCTTTTGCACGTGCGAAGGAGGTGGGTGGTCGCTTTTGGACACGACGAACTCCGGGAGCAAGCATCGCGCTGCTCCACAGTTCAATCATCCATGTCCAGAAGATCCACATGCTCGCTTTGACTACCGGCAGTCGGTGGCGCCAGGCCTGCTGCAACTGCCGGTGATGAGATTCCGTATCAGTGTTTCGATTTGTCAGCCTTTGCCAGCATTTCACCGACTTTTGCAGTCCATCTTTACTGCAATTTGTGTGTGCAAAACCGGCGGGCATCGACCTGCCTGTGCGGCGGGAAATGGCTGATTGGACTAAACTCCATGCGAATCAACCACTTACAACTATCTCGGCACAGGTGAAACACATTATAGAGGGCAAACCGGCAACGAGCCGGTCCCAGCATGCAGCCGCAGCTTCCGTGCGGCTGATCGAAGTCGATGCCGATTCCGCGGGACAGCGTCTGGACAACTTTCTTCTGCGCCATCTAAAGGGCGTGCCCAAGACCCATGTCTACCGCATCATCCGCAGTGGCGAAGTACGCGTCAACAAGGGCCGCGCCAGTGCGGAAACGCGCGTGCAGGCCGGCGACATGGTGCGCGTGCCGCCCGTGCGGATTTCCGAAAAAGTGGCCGAGAAGGCGCAACGCCCTGCGCCGGCCAAGGACTTTCCCGCATTGCTCGACGACGAGTCCATGATCGCCATCGACAAGCCTGCGGGCGTGGCCGTGCATGGCGGCTCGGGCGTGAACTTCGGCGTGATCGAACAGCTGCGCCAGGCCCGTCCCGAGGCGCGCTTTCTCGAGCTCGTGCACCGGCTGGACCGCGAGACCTCGGGCATTCTGCTGGTGGCCAAGAAGCGCTCGGCCCTGGTCCACCTGCAGGACCAGTTCCGCGAGCGCGAGACCGGCAAGACCTATCTGGCCCTGGTCCAGGGCACCTGGCCGGCCAACAAGAAGGTGATCGACCTGCCGCTGCACAAGTATCTTCAGGCCGACGGCGAGCGCCGCGTGCGCGTGACCACGGCCGACGACCCCGAGGGCATGCGCTCGATCACGCTGGTCAAGGTGCGCAAGCTGATCGAACCGCGCCCGCTGCAGGGCCTGCCGGCCATGAGCCTGCTGGAGGTCACGATCAAGACCGGGCGCACGCACCAGATCCGCGTGCACCTGTCCTCGCAGGGCCATCCCATCGTGGGCGACGACAAATACGGCGATTTCGATCTCAACCGCCGTGTGCAAAAGCAGGGGCTCAAGCGCATGTTTTTGCATGCGTGGCGGTTACAGTTCATGCATCCCGCCAGCGGCGAGCGCCTGGAGCTCCGGGCCGAGCTGCCGCCGGAGCTGGCCGATTTCGTGGCCTGAAAGACCGCATGAGTTTGTTTTTTATGGAAAAAGATAGCGCCCAGCGACCGCGCCGCTTCGATTTGATCGCGTTCGACTGGGATGGAACGGTGGCCGATTCCACGGCCATCATCACGCGCAGCATCCAGGAGGCGGTGCGCGATGTCGGCGGCACCGTGCCCAGCGACGAGCAGGCCTCGTATGTGATCGGCATGGCGCTGATGCCGGCGCTGGCGCATGCGGCCCCCGACGTGCCGCCGGAAAAGCATGCGGAGCTGGGCAACCGCTACCGCTACCACTTCTTCAAGCACCAGAACGACATCTGCCTGTTCAAGGGCATTCTGCCTTTGCTGACGGAGCTGCGCACGCGCGGCCACTGGCTGGCGGTGGCCACCGGAAAGAGCCGCATGGGACTCAACCATGCATTCCAGGACGAGCAGCTGCGCGGCATGTTCGACGGCTCGCGCACGGCCGACGAGACGGCCGGCAAGCCCAGCCCGCTGATGCTGCAGGAGCTGATGGCCGAGTTCGGCGTCGAGCCCGAGCGCGTGCTGATGATCGGCGACACCACGCACGATCTGCAGATGGCTGTGAACGCGGGCTGCGCTTCGGTCGGCGTGTCCTATGGCGCGCATGCGCCGGACCAGTTCGGCGCGCTGGGACCGCTGTTCATTGCGGAATCGGTGGCCGAGCTGCACCGCTGGCTGCTGGAAAATGCCTGAGTCTGGTCATGCCTGAATTCACCAGCGAAGCCGTCGAGCTGTGCCCCAGCAGCGCGCTGGTGGAGGGCGGGCGCGCCCATGGCTTCGATGTGGTCTATGCGGGGCAGGCGGCGCGGGCCTTTGCCATCCGCTTCGAAGGCCGGCCCCACGCCTACCTGAACCGCTGCACGCATGTGCCCATGGAAATGGACTACCAGGAAGGGCAGTTCTTCGACGACAGCGGAAACTGGCTGCTGTGCTCCACCCATGGGGCAGCCTATGCGCCGGACTCGGGCGCCTGCGTGGGCGGCCCCTGTCGCGGTGGCCTGGTGAAAATCGCGCTCAGCGAGAGCGGCGGCATGGTGCGCTGGCATACTGGTCCCCAGTTGAAACCTTTGGAATTTTGAGATGAGTGCTCCAAACACACCGGACGACCACGGCTCCGGCGCTTCGATGACGCCGGGCGCGGACCTGTGGTCCAAAGCCTCGGCGGCGCCCGCGCCTGCAGCTGCTTCGGCAGCCAATCCCGGCTGGGAGCGCGAGGTGCTGGAAAAGCTGGTGTTCGCAACCATCAAGGAGCAGCGCGCCGCGCGCCGCTGGCGCTTCTGGGGGCGCCTGCTGTGGTCCGTCGTGGTCCTGCTGGCGCTGTGGCTGATCTTTTTCAAGGATGCGACCACGACCACCAGCACTTCCGCCCACACGGCGGTGGTGGAGATCAAGGGCGAGATCGCCTCGGGCTCCAATGCCAGCGCCGAGCTCATCGTGGCGGCCATGCGCAGCGCCTTCGAGGACTCGGGTTCGCGCGCCGTGGTGCTGCTGATCAACTCCCCTGGCGGCAGTCCCGTGCAGGCCGGCATCATCAACGACGAGATGGTGCGCCTCAAGGCCAAGTACAACAAGCCGCTTTATGCCGTGGTGGAGGAAAGCTGCGCTTCGGCCGCCTACTACATCGCATCGGCGGCCGACGAGATCTTCGTGGACAAGGCCAGCATCGTGGGCAGCATCGGCGTGCTCATGGACGGCTTCGGCTTCACGGGCGTGATGGACAAGGTAGGCGTGGAACGCCGCCTGCTGACTGCCGGCGAGAACAAGGGCTTCCTGGATCCTTTCAGTCCCATGTCTGCAAAGCAGCATGAATATGCGCAGCAGATGCTCGACCAGATCCATGAGCAATTCATCGGCGTGGTCAAGAAAGGCCGCGGCGACCGTTTGCATGAGACGCCCGAGCTTTTCAGCGGCCTTTTCTGGACCGGCCAGCAGGCCATCGCGCTGGGGCTGGCGGACAAGCTGGGCAGCGTGGACTATGTCGCCCGCGAAGTGGTCAAGGCCGAGGAAGTGGTGGACTACACGCGCCGCGACAACGTGGCCGAGCGCCTGGCCAAGCGCTTTGGTGCCGCCGTGGGCGAAGGTTCGGTCCAGGCCATGCGCAATCTGATGCCGCAGATTCGCTAGATTCCCTGCAGAAAGTGCCTCCAGGCCAGGCAGGCCAAGCGAAGAATGCTATGAAAAAATCCCGTGTGCCATGCCACGGGATTTTTTTGCTGGAGGATGTTCAGCGGCCGATGCAGAACACCGTCGGCATGCGGTTGTCGGGCGGAGCGTTGCGCTGGCGCCACTCGCGTACCAGACGGCTTTCTATGCGCGCCGTCGCCAGGGTCAGGCCGCCAGCGATGGCCAGCCGGGTGCTGGGCTGCAGGGTCTGTAGCAGGGCCTGCCACAGTGCGGCGTTGCGATAGGGCGTCTCAATGAACTGCTGGGTCTGGCCCTGGCGCAGGGCCAGGGCTTCCAGCTCCTTGATGCGGCTGGCGCGCTCGCCGGCGTCCTGGGGCAGATAGCCCACAAAAGCATAGTTCTGGCCGTTCAGGCCGCTGGCCGCCAGAGCCAGCAGCAGCGACACGGGGCCGATCAGCGGCACCACCCGGATGCCCAGGTCGTGGGCGCAGCGCACGACGGAGCTGCCCGGGTCGGCCACGGCGGGCATGCCGGCCTCGCTGATCAGGCCCAGGTCATGCCCGGCCAGCAGCGGCGCCAGCAGCGGCTTGGGATCGAAGACGGCTGCGCCCTTGTTGCCATGGTCGCCCTTCTTGTGGGCTTCGCGTGGCAGCTCGGCAATGTTCTGCGCCTGCAGCGGCGCCGCCAGCGGATGCAGGGTGTCGATGCGCTTGAGGTAGGCGCGCGCGCTCTTGGCGTTCTCGCTGATCCAGTGCGTGAGGCCGGCAGCCGTGCGCAGCGTGCCTTCGGGCAGCACCTCGGTCAGCGGCGCCTGGCTGTCGCAGCCGAAATCCAGCGGTGCGGGGACCAGGTAGAGCGTGCCTGCCGGCACTGTCGTGGCGGTACCGCTCATGGCAGCACCACTCCGGCGGTGCGCAGCATCTGGCAGGTGCGGATCAGGGGCAGGCCGACCAGGGCCGTCGGGTCGTCGCTGGTCAGGGCGTCGAGCAGGGCAATGCCCAGTCCTTCGCTCTTGGCGGAGCCCGCGCAGTCGTAGGGCTGCTCGGCGCGCAGATAGCGCTCGATGGCGGCATCGTCCAGCGTGCGCAAGCGCACCTGCACGGTCACCACGTCGGCCTGCAGAAAACCGGTCTCGGCGCACGCCACGCAGACGCCGGTGTGGAAATTCATCTGGCGGCCGCTCATCAGGCGCAGCTGCTCGGTGGCGCGCTCATGGGTGCCGGGCTTGGACAGCGGCTGGCCGTCGATTTCCGGAACCTGGTCGGAACCTATCACCAGGGCTCCGGGGTGGAGCTTCGCGACGGCCTGGGCCTTGGCGCGGGCCAGCCGCAGGGACAGGTCGTACGGCGTCTCGCCGGGCAGCGGCGTTTCGTCGACCTCGGGCGATACCGTTTCGAACGGCAATTGAAGGCGGCTCAGCAGTTCCCGGCGGTAGCGCGAAGTGGAGCCCAGGATCAGAGCGCGCGGCAGGCGCTCGGCAATGAAGGAATCAGGCATATCGGGATTCTCTTACACTGGCTGCATGAGCAAGGATTTTTCTGCGACCCGGCTGGATGTGCGCGCATTTGCGCAAGCCGAAGGCCATTTGCAAGGTCAGGCGCCATTGTCGGCGTTCAAGCGGCTGGCCGAAGATGCACAGCCGCACGGTGGCGCGCAGCCCGAAGTGCGCTGGCAGGCCGAGGGCGAGTTCGTCCCCGAAACCGGCGGCGCCGGCCAGGTATGGCTGCATGTGACGGCCGAGGTGGATCTGCCCATGGTCTGCCAGCGCTGCCTGACGGCGGCATCGATCCCGCTGCTGGTGGACCGGTCCTTTCGCTTCGTGGCCAACGAGGCCCTGGCGGAGCAGGAAGACGACGACAGCGAGGAGGACGTGCTGGCCATGAGCCGCGAATTCGATCTGCTGGAGCTGATCGAGGATGAGCTGCTGATGGAGGTGCCCGTGGTGCCGCGCCATGACGTCTGCCCCGTGCCCGTCAAGCTGGAGTCCAGCGATGCCGATTTCGAGCAGGCCAACGAGCAGAAGGAAAATCCGTTTGCCGTGCTGCGCTCCCTGGATGTGGGCAAGTCTGCCGACTGATGGCTGCGGGCAGGTCCCAAGGAGATAAGTGGGGGAAATCGGATTGCCGAAAGCCGCGAAAAGCGTTTGCGCTATAATCGTGAGCTTCGCGCGAATCCCCTCGTGTCTTTAATGGGCTGATCGCGTTTTTTTAGGATTTACGTAAACAAGGATGCGCCAGTGGTGGTGTCCTCAGGGCAAGCATCTGCCTGACCTGTTTTGCGTGGGTCGTGTTACCAACCCTTTCAAGATACACAGGAGCCATCATGGCTGTTCAGCAAAACAAGAAGTCTCCCTCCAAGCGCGGCATGCACCGTTCGCACAATGCACTGAATGTGCCCGGCATCGCTGTGGAGCCCACCACCGGCGAAACCCACCTGCGCCACCACATCAGCCCCAACGGCGTGTACCGTGGCCGCCAGGTGCTGAAGAACAAGTCCGAAGCCTAAGCGACGACAGATCTCGCAAGGCCCGCGGCTACAAAATTTGTAGCGCGGGCTTTCGTGTTTAAGGGATACCCACAAGATTTTTGGCCGCCGCAGGCGGGGCAGGCGTCTTGTGAGTATCCTGGCGGCCTTGCGGCCTGCCTGTCTTTCACCCCAAGCCCTATTGGACTTAATGGATCTGTCAGTCGCCCATGATCACTTTGGCTGTTGACTGCATGGGGGGCGACCATGGCCCCCGCGTCACGCTGGCTGCGTGCCGTCAGTTTCTGGATTCCCATTCCGATGCCCACCTGCTGCTGGTAGGCAAGCCGGACGAACTGGGTGCCTTCAGGCACGAGCGCGCCAGCATTGTTGCCGCGAGCGAAGTCGTCGGCATGGACGACCCGGTGGAAGTTGCGCTGCGCAAGAAAAAGGATTCCTCCATGCGCGTGGCCATTGCCCAGGTCAAGGACGGCGCTGCCAGTGCGGCGGTGTCGGCCGGCAACACGGGTGCGCTGATGGCGATCTCGCGCTACCTGCTCAAGACGCTGGACGGCATCGACCGCCCCGCGATCGCGTTCGGCCTGCCCAATGCCAAGGGCGGCGACACCACCATGCTGGATCTGGGGGCCAATGTGGATTGCACGGCAGAACACCTGCTGCAGTTCGCGGTCATGGGGTCGGCCCTGGTCGCTGCGCTCAAGAACGACGAGGCGCCCAGCGTGGGTCTGCTCAATATCGGCGAGGAGCTGATCAAGGGCAGCGAAGTCATCAAGCGTGCTGGCGAGCTGCTGCGCACGGCCGGAGAAGCCAAGGCGCTGAATTTCTACGGCAACGTGGAAGGCGACGACATCTTCAAGGGCACGGTGGATATCGTGGTCTGCGACGGCTTTGTCGGCAACGTGGCGCTGAAGTCCACCGAAGGTGTGGCCTCGATGATCTCTGGCATCCTGAAGCAGGAATTCAAGCGCAACATCTTCACGAAAATCGCAGCCATCATTTCCTATCCGGTCCTAACTGCGCTGATGAAGCGCGTGGACCACCGCCGCTACAACGGCGCGGCCTTGCTGGGCCTGCGCGGCCTGGTGTTCAAAAGCCATGGATCGGCGGATGCCATCGCTTTCGAGCATGCGCTCAACCGCGCGTATGATGCGGCACGCAACAACCTGCTTGACCGTGTCCGCAGCCGTATTGCCGTCGCCGCACCTTTGCTGCTGGCTGCGCAGACGGAACAAGAGACGTCGGCGCCCTAATTAGAAGACATGAGACGTTACGCACGCATCATCGGCACCGGCAGCTACCTGCCTCCCCGCCGCCTCACCAACAACGACCTGGCTGCCGAGCTGGCCCAGCGCGGCATCGAAACCTCGGACGAGTGGATTGTCGAGCGCACCGGCATCCGGGCGCGCCACTTTGCCGAGCCCGACGTGGCCAGCAGCGATCTGGCGCTGCAGGCCAGCCGCAAGGCCATCGAGGCCGCCGGCATCAATGCGCAGGACATCGACCTGATCATCGTGGCCACCTCCACGCCGGACATGGTCTTCCCCTCGACAGCGGCCATCCTGCAGCACAAGCTGGGCATTGCCAATGGCTGCCCGGCATTCGACGTGCAGGCCGTGTGCAGCGGCTTCGTCTATGCGCTGTCCGTGGCGGATTCCATGATCCAGACCGGCGTGGCCAAACGCGCGCTGGTGGTGGGGTCCGAGGTGTTCAGCCGCATCCTCGACTTCAACGACCGCACGACCTGCGTGCTGTTCGGCGACGGCGCCGGCGCCGTGGTGCTGGAAGCCTCGGAAACTCCGGGCATCCTGGCCACGGAGCTGCATGCCGACGGCAGCCATGTGGGCATTCTGTGCGTTCCGGGCAATGTCTCGGGTGGCAATGTGCTGGGCGATCCCCTGCTCAAGATGGATGGCCAGGCCGTGTTCAAGCTGGCCGTGGGCGTGCTGGACAAGGCGGCGCGCGCCACGCTGGAAAAGGCGGGGCTGACCGATGCCGACATCGACTGGCTGATTCCCCACCAGGCCAATATCCGCATCATGCAGAGCACGGCGCGCAAGCTCAAGCTGTCCATGGACAAGGTGGTGGTGACCGTGGATCAGCACGGCAACACCTCGGCGGCCTCGATTCCGCTGGCGCTGGACCACGGCGTGCGGTCCGGCCAGGTCAAGCCTGGCCAGACCGTGTTGCTGGAAGGCGTTGGAGGTGGCTTCACCTGGGGTGCAGTGCTCCTCAAGATGTAGCTTCAGGCGCTTGATGGACAAGCGGTTCAAGTACTTTCAATACCAAGAAATATGAAGAAGTTCGCATTTGTGTTTCCCGGGCAGGGCTCGCAGTCCGTGGGCATGCTGGACGGCTGGGGCGACCATCCCGTCGTTGCCCAGACCCTGGCCGAAGCTTCGGATGCCCTGGGCGAGAACATCGGCCAGCTGATCAAGGAAGGTCCCAAGGAAGCCCTGGCGCTGACAACCAATACCCAGCCCGTGATGCTGGTGGCCGGCGTGGCCGCCTGGCGCGTTTGGCGTTCGGAAGGCGGCGCCGTGCCCGAGGCCGTGGCCGGCCACTCGTTGGGCGAATATTCGGCCCTGGTGGCTTCTGGCGTGCTGACGCTGGCCCAGGCTGCTCCCCTGGTGCGCCTGCGTGCTGCCGCCATGCAGGATGCCGTGCCCGTGGGCACCGGCGGCATGGCTGCCGTGCTGGGTCTGGAGGCCGAAAAGGTCAAGGCCGTCTGCGCCGAGGTGACGGCCCAGCTCGGCGGCGCCGAAGTCGTGGAAGCTGTGAATTTCAACGACCCCTCGCAGACCGTGATCGCCGGCAGCAAGCTGGCCGTTGAAAAGGCCTGCGAAGCCGTGAAGGCTGCCGGTGCCAAGCGCGCACTGCCGCTGCCCGTGTCCGCGCCTTTCCACTCCAGCCTGATGAAGCCTGCGGCCGAGAAGCTCAAGGCTGCACTGGCCGGGCTCCAGCTGGCCGCGCCCCAGATTCCGGTCGTCAACAACATCGACGTCGCTGTCCAGACGGATGCCGATGCCATCCGCGATGCGCTGTACCGCCAGGCCTTCGGCCCCGTGCGCTGGGTGGAATGCGTGCAGGCCATCAAGGCCCGTGGCGTGAGCCATCTGGTCGAGTGCGGCCCCGGCAAGGTGCTGGCCGGCATGACCAAGCGCATTGACGCGGACCTGACGGGTGCCGCCCTGTATGACCCGGCCACGCTGGCCGACGTGAAAGAATTGCTCGCATGACTGACAACCAGACCAAGCCTCAAGTTGCCCTGGTGACCGGCGCCACCCGCGGCATCGGCGCTGCCATCGCGCAGGAGCTGGCCTCGCGCGGCTATCAGGTGATCGGCACGGCCACCACCGATTCCGGCGCCGAAAAGATCTCCCAGGCACTGGCGCCTTTCGGTGGCCGCGGCGTCACGCTCAACGTGACCGACGGCGCTGCCGTGGATGCGCTGGTCGACTCCATCGTCAAGAACGACGGCGGCCTGCACGTGCTCGTCAACAACGCCGGCATCACCCGCGACACCCTGGCCATGCGCATGAAGGATGACGACTGGGATGCCGTCACCGATACCAATCTGAAGGCGGTTTTCCGAGTCAGCCGTGCGGCTATTCGCCCCATGATGAAGCAGCGCTTCGGCCGCATCATCAGCATCACCAGCGTGGTCGGTGCTTCGGGCAATGCCGGCCAGGCCAACTACGCGGCCGCCAAGGCCGGCGTGGCTGGCATGACCCGGGCGCTGGCCAAGGAACTGGGCAGCCGCGGCATCACTGTCAACTGCGTGGCCCCCGGCTTCATCGCCACCGACATGACGGCCGACCTGCCCGAGGCGCAGAAGGCAGCGCTCAAGGCGCAGATCGCCATGGGCGACCTGGGTCAGCCCAGCGACATCGCCCATGCGGTCGCCTATCTGGCATCTGCGGGCGCAGGCTATGTGACGGGGCAGGAACTGCACGTCAACGGCGGCATGTACATGTAATTCCATCGGGCAGCCGGGAGGCGATTTTGCCGCCACTGCCAGATCCATTGCAATTTTGCAAGTTCACAGGCCGTTTCCTCGCGACGGCCAGCCGCCACGGGTATTTGCCCGAAACGGCTAGAATCGCGGGTTCATTCACAACCCCCAGAGGGAAACCATGAGCGATATCGAAGCACGTGTCAAAAAAATCATTGCCGAACAACTCGGCGTGGAAGAGTCTCAAGTCACCAACGAAAAGGCCTTCGTGGCTGACCTGGGTGCTGACTCCCTGGACACGGTGGAGCTGGTGATGGCCCTGGAAGATGAATTCGGCATCGAAATTCCCGATGAAGACGCCGAAAAGATCACGACGGTGCAAAACGCCATCGACTACGCCAACACCCACCAAAAGGCCTGACAGGTCTTTTCCGAGCGATCAGTTAAAGGTTTGAACGCATGAGCCGTCGTCGCGTTGTCGTGACCGGCCTGGGCTGCATTTCCCCCGTGGGCAACACGGTGGGCGAAGCCTGGGCCAATCTTTTGGCCGGCCAGTCCGGCATTGACCTCATCACCAAGTTCGATGCGTCGAACTTCTCCTGCAAAATTGCAGGTGAGGTCAAGGGATTTGATGTGGAGAAATACATGAGCGCCAAGGATGCGCGCTCCATGGATACCTTCATTCATTACGGCATAGCGGCTGCGGAGCAAGCGGTCCTGGATGCAGGCCTGCCCACGGGCGAAGCCTTGTCCGAAGACCTGGCGACACGCATCGCCTGCGTGATCGGCTCGGGCATCGGCGGTCTGCCGCTGATCGAAAACACCCACGCAGAACTGGCGGCGCGCGGCCCTCGCCGCATCACGCCGTTCTTCGTGCCTGCCTCCATCATCAACATGGTGGCCGGGCATGTGTCCATGCGCTTCGGCTTCAAGGGGCCGAACCTGTCGATCGTGACTGCCTGCACCACGGGCCTGCACTGCATCGGCGAAGCGGGACGCATGATTGAATATGGCGACGCCGACATCGTCGTTGCCGGCGGCACTGAAGCCACAGTGTCCCCCTTGGGCGTGGGCGGCTTTGCTGCCATGCGTGCGCTCTCCACGCGCAACGACGACCCCAAGGCTGCCTCGCGCCCCTGGGACAAGGACCGCGACGGCTTTGTGCTCGGCGAAGGCGCCGGTGTGATGGTGCTCGAGGAGTACGAACACGCCAAGGCCCGTGGCGCCAAGATTTACGCGGAGCTCGCAGGCTTCGGCATGAGTGCCGATGCCGGCCATATGACGGCTCCCAACATGGACGGCCCGCGCCGCGCCATGCTCAATGCCTTGCGCAACGCCGGTGTGAACCAGGATCAGGTCAACTACCTGAATGCGCACGGCACCTCCACCCCTCTGGGCGACGTGAACGAGTCCAACGCCATCAAGGCGGCCATGGGCGACCACGCCAGGAAGCTGGTGGTCAGCTCGACCAAGTCCATGACCGGCCACCTGCTGGGCGGGGCCGGCGGCATCGAGAGCGTGTTCACCGTCATGGCTCTGCATGACCAGAAGATTCCGCCGACGATCAACCTGGACAACCAGGATCCCGAGTGCGATCTGGACTATTGCGCCAACATCGCACGCGATGCCAAGCTGGATGTGGCCGTGAAGAACAACTTCGGCTTCGGTGGCACCAACGGCACGCTGGTCTTCAAGCGCATCTGAAATCGTTTGGACAATTCAAAGCCCGCTCTCGAAAGAGGCGGGCTTTTTTGTTGCGCCTGCCCCAAGGCCGAAGTGTCCCCCGGGAGGGCCGGTGTGGGAGCGGCGGCTGCATGAAAGGGGGCAGGGCGATGCATTTTCTGTTGTGTCGACGCCTCACGGGTTTGCCTGGTCGTCCCAGGTGGCGGCGGGCTGCACACTGCAGCCATGACGACACGTTACCGGCCACCGGCAGTGGCTTATGCCGCGCAGCGCCCGCACTGGGCAGGAAAGGCCGCCATCGTCTGCTGGCTGGGGCTGGCCGCCGTCATGCTGGGCTGGGCCGCGCAGCCACAGGCCAGCGCACTGCAGCAAGGCCTGGCGGGGCTTTGCTTGCTGTGGGCCTCCCTGGCGTTGCGGCACCAGCACCGGCTCTGGCCCGCAGGGTGCCTGCTCTGGGACGGCGAGTGCTGGACGCTGGGGCTGGACGCTTCGGAGGGAGCCGCGGAGCCGGCAGGCGTGCTGCTGCATGTGGCCTTGGATGGCGGCTCCTGGCTATGGATAGAAGCTTGCGCCATCGGGGATGGGCCGGGAAAAGGGTTGCGGCGCAAGGTATATCGGCTGTATTTGTGCGAAAGCCAGAATCCCGGGCGCTGGGGCGATTTGCGGCGTGCGGTATATTCGCCAGTTGCGCCGATGCCGGAGCCTGGATGAGCAGCTGCTGCGAACGCGGGGCCTGCCGCCGGGACTCTTCACGGAATCCGGTGGGATGGCTGAGGCGTCTGATGGGTTCTGCGCCTGGCGGCGGCGCGCTGCACAGGCATTCATGACACCTCCCGACTTCCCGACCCCTTCTGCAGACAGCGATCTGGCCCTGGTCGAGCGTGCCAACGCCGGCGATACGCGGGCCTTCGAGTTGCTGGTCATCAAATACCAGCGCCGCATAGAGCGGCTCGTGGGACGCATGGTGCGCGACCAGGACCAGGTGCAGGATGTTACGCAGGAAACCTTCATCCGCGCCTACCGGGCGCTGCACCAGTTCCGCGGCGAGGCCAAGTTCTATACCTGGCTGTACCGCATTGCGGTCAACACGGCCAAGAAGGCGCTGCAGGACATCAAGCGCTCGCCCGTGCTGACCGAGAGCGCGTTACACACTGGGGATGACGAGGATGAAACTTCTCGCTTCGGACAGGAACTAACCACCGAAGAAACTCCGGAAACCGTGCTGGCCGCCCAGGAAATTGCGCAGGCGGTCAATGCGGCGATGGAGGCTTTGCCCGAGGATCTGCGCCAGGCGGTGACGCTGCGCGAGATCGAGGGCCTGAGCTATGAAGAGATTGCCACAGCCATGAATTGCCCTATCGGCACGGTGCGTTCGCGCATTTTCCGGGCGCGCGAGGCGATTTCAGCCAGGGTCAAGCCTTTGCTGGAGCGCCAGAGCGGCAAGCGCTGGTAAACATGCATGAGTGCGCGTGAAGCGGGCAAGCAAGATGAGCAGGTGAATTCCATGAACGACGATCTGATCCAACGTGAACAGCTCTCCGCCCTGGTCGATGGGGAAACATCCGCGTCGCAGATGCAGGCCGTGCTGGCCTATGCCGAAAGCGACGAGGGCCAGCAATCCTGGCGCATGTACCATCTGATCGGCGACGTGCTGCGCTCCCCCGAACTGGCGCACCACAGCCAGCACGACGTGCTCCCGGGCGTGCGTGCGCTCATGGCGCGCGAGCCACGCCCCGGCCAGGCCGTGTCCGGCCTGGCCGATGGCCTGCCCCTGGGGCAGCTGGAGCAGGTGGTGCCGCCCTCCGGCGATCATGCCTCGGAGCGGCTGGTGAGCAATGGTGCGCCCGTGGTGGCATTCCCGGTGCGCTCTGCGGCCAATGCCTCGGTGTTTCGCTGGAAGATGGCGGCCGGCGTGGCCTCGGTGGCGGCCGTGGCGGCCATCGGCTGGAGCGTGATGCTCGGCAGCCCCGGCCAGCAACCGCCTGTGCAGCTGGCAGGCCTGGGTGCTCCCCAGGCTTCGGCGCTGATGGCCGCAGCTCCGGCGGCGCCCGGCAATGCCGGCGCGAGCGAGCTGCCGCTGGGCGAGCAGGCGCAGTCCTCCTCCGTGGTGGCCGTGGCCGGCCCCTATGGCCAGAGCGTGATGCTGCGCGATCCGCGTCTTGACGAGCTGCTGGCCTCGCATCCGCAGTACAGCAGCGCCCCCAATCTCCAGATGCCGGCCAGCTTTCTGCGCAATGCCAACTTTGCCAGCATGCGGCCCGCGCAGCGTCCCTGAGGCAGGGGGTGAGGCCAAGCGCCTGCACTGACCGGCGTCCGGTTGCTTTTAAAAAAAGAGCAGCTGGCGCTTGATCTGTAAAATTTTCACCATGTTTTGTGCTTCAAGTGCTTGAATTCCCGGCGCAAGAAGCTATCTTTTTGTTGATTCCCTGGTCGTGGCAGGCGGCCGGCTTGCCGGCTGTGGGCGGGACGTTTCGCCGCCGTGGCCGATCGGTCCGCAACCACAGGCGCCATGGCTGACGCTTCTGCGCTTTGTAGCGGGCCCGGGCTTTGCCAGAATGGGTGTCGGCAAGACTGCATCAGCCGGTGGCGCGCGCGGCGCGGACAGGCCGGTTTCGAGGTTCGAACAAGGAAAGGATGACCATGACCACATTTGCCTGGAAGTCGCTCAAAACCCGCGCGTCGGCCGCTGCATCGGCAACAGCGCTCGCCAGCACCATGGCTGTGGCCGCCACCGGAGCCTCTGCCATGCTGCCGTTCGCTACGGCGCAGGCCCAGAGCGCTGCCACGGCCCGCGGTCTGCCTGATTTCACCGATCTGGTCGACCAGGTCGGCCCGTCGGTGGTCAATATCCGCACGCTGGAGAAGGTCGCGCCCGGCGACGACAGCCTCGGCGTGGACGAGGACATGCTGGAGTTCTTCCGCCGCTTCGGCCTGCCCATGCCCAATATGCCGCGCCGTTCGCCGCGCCAGTCCCCGCCCAGCGAGGAAGAGCAGCCGCGCGGCGTGGGCTCGGGCTTCATCCTCACGCCCGACGGCTATGTGATGACCAACGCCCATGTGGTCGAAGGCGCGGACGAGGTCATCGTGACGCTGACCGACAAGCGCGAGTTCAAGGCCAAGATCGTGGGCAGCGACAAGCGTACCGACGTGGCCGTGGTCAAGATCGATGCCAAGGGCCTGCCGGCCGTCAGAATCGGCGATGTGAACCGGCTCAAGGTCGGTGAGTGGGTGATGGCCATCGGCTCGCCTTTCGGCCTGGAGAACTCGGTCACGGCCGGCATCGTCTCGGCCAAGCAGCGCGACACGGGCGACTACCTGCCCTTCATCCAGACCGATGTGGCCATCAATCCCGGCAATTCGGGCGGCCCGCTGATCAACATGCGCGGCGAGGTGGTGGGCATCAACAGCCAGATCTATTCGCGCTCGGGCGGCTTCATGGGCATCAGCTTCGCCATTCCCGTGGACGAGGCAATCCGCGTCAGCGACCAGCTGCGCGCCACAGGCAAGGTCACGCGCGGGCGCATCGGCGTGCAGATCGGCCCCGTGACCAAGGAAATCGCCGAGTCCATCGGCCTGGGCAAGGCCCAGGGCGCGCTGGTGTCGGCCGTGGAGCCGGATTCGCCGGCCGCCAAGGCGGGCGTGGAAGCGGGCGACGTGATCACCAAGTTCGACGGCAAGCCCATCGACAAGGTCTCGGACCTGCCGCGCATGGTCGGCAACACCAAGCCGGGAACGCACAGCACGCTGTCCGTGCTGCGCCGCGGCAAGAACAAGGACCTGAACCTGGTCATCGCCGAGGTGGAGCCCGACGATGCCGCCAAGGCCAAGGCACCGGGCAGCAAGTCCTCGCCCCAGGGCACCATCATCAACAAGCCTCTGGGCCTGACGCTGGGCGAGCTGACGGCAGCCCAGAGGAAAGAGCTGGCCATCAAGGGCGGTGTCAGGGTGGTGGCTGCCACGGACGCCGCCGCCCGCGCCGGCCTGCGCGAGGGCGATGTCATCCTGCAGCTGGCCAATGTGGAAGTGACCGACCTCAAGAGCTTCGAGGCCGCCTGGGCCAAGGCCGACAAGGCCAAGCCCGTCAACGTGCTGGTGCGCCGCGGCGAATGGGCGCAGTACGTGCTGATCCGCCCCGCCAGGTAAGCCTCCGCTGCTATCGAACGGGATGAACCGGCGGCTGTCAAGGCGGGTTCATCCCCTCTCGGGTAGTGTCCCTATGCCATTGGGTAGAATCCCACGCAAATGCATGGTGGTTGGACGCAAAAAAACGGCTGATTTCAGCGGTTTCCAGGCGGTGCAAAAGCCCTTGCAATTTCCGGCCACTGATGGGCAAACGAGCGAAATATCTCTGTGGATAAACTGTTGATAAATGATTTCGGCAGACACATTGGATCGCTTGTCAAGCCTTGCTGGGTCTTGGTTTGCGGCCCGTTTTGCCTACAATGAAGTCCCAACTATCGCAGTTGCCAGAGATTGTTGGTTACGGGCGCGCCGCCAATGGACGCGCCCTTTTTTCTTGCGCGTGCGGCCACCCTTTTTTCCAATTCCATAGTCGTCTTTCTCGTTGATGAATCACATCCGAAATTTCTCCATCATTGCGCACATCGACCACGGCAAGTCGACGCTGGCAGACCGTTTGATCCAGCGCTGCGGCGGCCTTGCCGAGCGCGACATGGAGGCCCAGGTGCTGGACTCGATGGACATCGAGAAGGAGCGCGGCATCACCATCAAGGCCCAGACCGCGGCCCTGCAGTACAAGGCCCGGGACGGCAAGGTCTACAACCTGAACCTGATCGACACGCCCGGCCACGTGGACTTTTCCTATGAGGTGAGCCGCTCGCTGTCCGCCTGCGAGGGCGCGCTGCTGGTGGTCGATGCCTCCCAGGGCGTCGAGGCCCAGACCGTGGCCAACTGCTACACAGCGCTCGACCTGGGCGTGGAAGTGATGGCCGTGCTCAACAAGATGGACCTGCCCCAGGCCGACCCCGACAATGCCAAGGCCGAGATCGAGGACGTGATCGGCATCGACGCCAGCGACGCCATTCCCTGCTCGGCCAAGACCGGCATGGGCATCGACGAGATCCTCGAGGCCGTGGTCGCCAAGGTGCCTCCGCCCAAGGGCAACCCCGATGCGCCGCTGCGCGCCATGATCATCGACAGCTGGTTCGACAGCTACGTGGGCGTGGTGATGCTGGTGCGCGTGGTCGACGGCGAGCTCAAGAAGAACGAGCGCTTCAAGATGATGGCCACGGGCGCCGCCTACGAAGCCAACAGCCTGGGCGTGTTCACGCCGGCCAACCAGCCGCGCGACAGCCTGAAGGCGGGCGAGGTGGGCTACATCATCGCCGGCATCAAGGAACTCAAGGCCGCCAAGGTGGGCGACACCATCACGCTCGAGAAGAAGCTGCCCAACAACCTGGGCCCCGCCAGCGAGGCGCTGCCGGGCTTCAAGGAGATCAAGCCCCAGGTGTTCGCGGGCCTGTACCCGACCGAGGCTAGTGAGTACGACCAGCTGCGCGACGCGCTCGAGAAGCTGCAGCTCAACGACTCGTCGCTGCAGTTCGAGCCCGAGGTCTCGCAGGCGCTGGGCTTCGGCTTTCGCTGCGGCTTCCTGGGCCTGCTGCACATGGAGATCGTGCAGGAGCGCCTGGAGCGCGAATTCGACCAGGACCTGATCACCACCGCGCCCAGCGTGGTCTACCAGGTCGTCAAGGGCGACGGCGAGGTCATCGACGTGGAAAACCCCTCCAAGATGCCCGATGTCGGCCGCATCCAGGAGATCCGCGAGCCCATCGTGACCGTGCACCTGTACATGCCGCAGGACTACGTGGGCCCGGTGATGACGCTGGCCAACCAGAAGCGCGGCGTGCAGATCAACATGCAGTACCACGGCCGCCAGGTCATGCTGACCTACGAGATGCCGCTGGGCGAGATCGTGCTGGACTTCTTCGACAAGCTCAAGTCCGTGTCGCGCGGCTACGCGTCGATGGACTACGAGTTCAAGGAGTACCGGGCCTCCGACGTGGTCAAGGTGGACATCCTGCTCAACGGCGACAAGGTCGACGCGCTGTCCATCATCGTGCACCGCTCGCAGTCGGTGTACCGCGGCCGCGCCGTGGTGGCCAAGATGCGCGAGATCATCAGCCGCCAGATGTTCGACGTGGCCATCCAGGCCGCGATCGGCGCCAACATCATTGCGCGCGAAACCGTCAAGGCCATGCGCAAGAACGTGCTGGCCAAGTGCTACGGCGGCGACATCACGCGCAAGCGCAAGCTGCTGGAGAAGCAGAAGGCCGGCAAGAAGCGCATGAAGCAGATCGGCTCGGTGGAAGTTCCGCAGGAGGCTTTCCTGGCCATTCTGCAAGTGGAGGATTGATGCAAGTCATGCAATGGTTCACGGCCGCCGTCCTGGCGGCCTTTGTCGGTTACATCGGCGCCTGGTACACCGGCGCGATCGAGGGCAATTTCGCGCTGCTGCTGTTCCTGGCCACGGTGGTGACGGGCCTGTACTGGATTGCCGAGCGCGTCTATTTCCTGCCCCGGCGCCGCGCCGCGGCACAGGCGCTGGAGCAGTCGGCCATCGCGCGCCGCGCCGAGCTGGACCGCATGGGCATCGCCAAGACTGACATCGAGGTCTCGGAAGAGGCCAAGGGCCGCATCCTCATGCAGCCCTGGTGGCTGGACTGGACGGCGGGCCTGTTCCCGGTCATCGCCATCGTGTTCATCCTGCGCTCCTTCCTGTTCGAGCCCTTCAAGATTCCCTCGGGCTCGATGATTCCCACGCTGCTGGTGGGCGACCTGATTCTCGTGAACAAGTTCACCTACGGCATCCGCCTGCCCGTGATCAACAAGAAGATCACCGAAGGCTCGCCCGTGCAGCGCGGCGACGTGATGGTGTTCCGCTATCCGCCCCAGCCCAGCCTGGACTACATCAAGCGCGTGGTGGGCGTGCCCGGCGACGAGATCGCCTACCTCAACAAGCGCCTGACGATCAACGGCAAGGAACTGCCGGTGGCCGAATTGCCGGACTTCCTGGACCGCGACGTGATGCGCTACTTCAAGCAGTTCGACGAAACCCTGGGCGACAAGCCGCACCGCATCATCGTCAACAACGATGTGCCGGCCTTCATCCAGGGCGCCAGCAATTTCGAATTCCGCCAGAACTGCCGCTACAGCGTCGAGGGCGTGACCTGCAAGGTGCCCGAGGGGCATTACTTCGTCATGGGCGACAACCGCGACAATTCGCTGGATTCGCGCTACTGGGGCTTCGTGCCGGACCGCAACATCGTCGGCAAGGCGTTCTTCGTCTGGATGAACTTCGGGGACTTCAAGCGCATCGGCAGCTTCCACTGAACAGGCTGCCGGCCGCCATCACGCCGTTTTCTGGGAATGAGCGGGCAAATACAAGCCCGCCTTTGAGGAGGGAAAAAGCATGAACAGCATTGCAAGCCGCTCGCGTCAAAAAGGCCTGTCCTTCATCGGACTGGTGTTTCTCGTGGCCGTCCTGGTCGCCGTGGTCGGGATTGGTTCACAATCGCTGCCCGTCTTCCTGGAATACCAGGCGGCGGTCAAGGCGGCGAACAAGGCCGCAGCCGAAGGCAGCACAGTGGCCGAAGTCCGGGCCAGTTTCGACCGCGCGGCGGCCATCGACGACATCAAGTCCGTCAGCGGCAGCGAGCTGCACGTGACCAAGGTGAACGACAAGGTGGTCGTGGGCTTCGAATATTCGCGAGAAATCCATCTGGCGGGTCCGGCCTACCTGGTCTATCGTTTCAAGAAATAACCGCGACTTGCGCAAGCAGGGCAAGGCATTGCGCCAGGCCCTGGCGAATCCCGCGCAAGTCCTATCAACAAGGCCGCGGCATGCGCCAGCCAGGCTCCGTTCTGGAGCGCATGCCGTGGAACCATTCCGGTGGAACCTGCACTCAACGCACTGCAGCAGCGGCTGCAACATCTTTTTGCCAATCCGGCGCTGCTGCAGCGTGCGGTCACGCACCGCAGCTTCTCGGCGGACAACAACGAACGCCTGGAGTTCCTCGGCGACTCGGTGCTGAGCCTGGCCATCTCCAGCCTGCTGTATGCGCGGCTGGCTTCCATGCCCGAGGGCGACCTGTCGCGCGTGCGTGCGAATCTGGTCAAGGAAGAGACGCTGCACAAGATCGCGCTGCAGTTGCAGCTGCCGGGCCTGCTGCGCCTGGGCGAGGGGGAATCCAAGTCCGGCGGCAAACAGCGCCCCTCCATCCTGGCCGATGCGGTGGAAGCACTGATCGGCGCCGTCTATCTCGACGCCGGCTTCGCTGCGGCCGAGAAAGTGGTCCACCACCTGTTCGAAGGCGTGGACATCAATCCCCATATGCGCGCGGCGGAAAAGGACCCCAAGACCGCGCTGCAGGAACTGCTGCAGGGCCGGCGCATGAAGCTGCCCCAGTACCAGGTGGTGGAAATCACCGGCGCTGCGCACCGCCAGACTTTCAAGGTCGAATGCGCTGTGGCAGAGTTGAACATCAAGGCCCATGGCACGGGCGGATCGCGCCGTGCGGGCGAACAGGCTGCGGCGGCTGCCGTGCTGGAACAATTGAAAGCCAAACACCTATGACCGATGCTGCTAAGAAAAAAGTAGCGAGCACCGCTGGCGCGGCAAGCGCCAAAGCCAGAAAGAGTGCGGGCAAGCCGGCAGATGCCGGCGTCCAGACCCTGGCCGACATCGACGCCATGCTGGCGGCGGCCAAGCCCGGCAGCGCCGCTGCGGCCGTCCGCCAGGAGACCCCGGAGCTGGAACAGCCCGCGCGCGTCTATGCGCCCGAGGAGCAGCGCTGCGGCCTGATCGCCATCGTCGGCAAGCCCAACGTGGGCAAGTCCACGCTGATGAATGCGCTGGTGGGACAGAAGGTCTCCATCACCTCGCGCAAGGCCCAGACCACGCGCCACCGCATCACGGGCATCCGCACCAAGGACGAGACCCAGTTCGTGTTCGTGGATACGCCGGGCTTCCAGACCAAGCATTCGACGGCGCTGAACAAGTCGCTGAACAAGACGGTGATGGGCGCCATCGGCGACGTGGACCTGATCCTGTTCGTGGTCGAGGCCGGCAGCTTCACCTTGGCCGATGCCAAGGTGCTGTCGCTGTTCAAGCCTGGCATTCCGACGCTCCTGATCGCCAACAAGCTCGATACCGTGGGCCGCCGCGCCGAGATCGCGCCCTGGCTGCGCGACATGCAGGAGCGCCACCCGTTTGCCGAGTTCGTGCCCATGTCGGCCAAGAACAAGAAGGACATCGAGCGCATGTTCGGCATCTGCGCCAAGTACCTGCCGCAGCAGCCCTGGTTCTACAGCCCCGACGAGCTGACCGACCGCAGCGAGAAGTTCCTGGCCTCGGAGACCATCCGCGAGAAGCTGTTCCGCTTCACGGGCGACGAGCTGCCCTATACCTCCACCGTGGTCATCGACAAGTTCGAGGAAGAGCCCAGCCCCAAGCACGGCCGCTTCATGCGCATTGCCGCCACCATCGTGGTCGAGCGCGACGGCCACAAGGCCATGGTCATCGGCCAGGGCGGCGAGCGCTTGAAGCGCATCTCCACCGAGGCGCGCCAGGAACTCGAAAAGCTCATGGGCGCCAAGGTGTTCCTCGAGATCTGGGTCAAGGTCCGTTCGGGCTGGGCCGACGACGAGGCCCGTGTCAAATCCTTTGGATATGAGTAATGATGGCCCCCACGCTTGCTCACTGCGTGTAGCCGCTGCCCCTCAGGGGGGCCCTGACCGGCTGCGCCGGGTTTCGCCTTGGGGCGGCCCGGCGGCAAAACCGCCTTCCTCTCGGTTTCGCGGGGGGGGGCGGGCTCAGCCATGTGCCGCAGCCCTAGCTGGAGTGCCTCATGGCTAGCGCCAAAAGGGTTGCTGACGAACCCGCCTATATCCTCCACCAGTACGACTGGAGCGAATCCAGCCTGATCCTGGAGGTGTTCACGCGCCACCGCGGGCGGGTGGCGCTGGCGGCCAAAGGGGTCAAGCGCCATACCTCCAATTTCCGCCCGGTGCTGCTGCCGCTGCAGCCCCTGAAGCTGAACTACACGCTGGGCGCCGAGGGCAATGCCGAGATCCACACGCTCAAGGGTGCCGAATGGGTGGGCGGCCATGTGATGCCGCAGGGCGATGCGCTGTGGTCGGGCATGTACCTGAACGAGCTGCTGATGCGGCTGCTGGCGCGCGACGACCCCTATGCCGCGCTGTTCGACATCTATGCGGGCGTGGTGCGCGTGCTGGCGGGACAGCATGGCGCCAGCACCGATGCCATCGAGCCCGTGTTGCGCGCCTTCGAGCTGGTGCTGCTGCGCGAACTGGGCCATCTGCCCGCGCTGGACCAGGAAAGCACCACCCTGAGCGATGTGGCGGCCGCGGCCCGCTACACGCTGGTGGCCGAAGGCGGCTTGCGCCAGGCCGCCCCGCACGAGCGCGCGGCGCTGGGCGGCCGGCAGTGGCAGGCCATCGAGCTGGCCCTGCAGTCGGCGCAGCCCTTTCCCCAGACCCTCCAAGCCCTGGCCGAGCCCGAGGTGGCGCAGGCCCTGAAGCCGCAGCTGCGCAATCTTCTGCAATACCATTGCGGCTCAACCATGCTGCGCACCCGCCAGCTGATGATGGATTTGCAATCGCTATGAAACTTCCCGCCTCTTCGCGCACGGCGCTGTCGGTCAACGTCAACAAGGTGGCGCTGCTGCGCAATACCCGGCATCTGGGCATTCCGTCCGTGACGCGCGCCGCCGAGATCTGCCTGCAGGCCGGGGCGCAGGGCATCACCATCCATCCGCGTCCCGACGAGCGCCATATCCGCGCCCAGGACGTGCACGACCTGCACGCGCTGCTCAAGGCCTGGCCGCAGGCCGAATTCAACATCGAAGGCAACCCCACCCAGAACCTGATGAAGTTCATCCGCGCCACGCGCCCGCACCAGGCCACTTTCGTGCCCGACAGCGAAGACCAGTTCACCAGCGACCACGGCTGGAGCTTCCCGCAGGATACCGAGCGCCTGAAGCCACTGGTTGCCGAATGCCGGGCGCTGGGCGTGCGCGTGAGCCTGTTCATGGACCCCATCCCCGGGCAGATGGCCGCCGCCAGGGCCGTGGGGGCCGACCGGGTGGAACTCTACACCGAGCCCTATGCCGCCGCCTGGGGCAAGGCGGAGCAGGAGCATCAGCTGCAGGCCTATGCCAGCGCCGCGCAGGCCGCGCTGGATGCGGGCCTGGGCATCAATGCCGGCCACGACCTGAACCGCGACAATCTGCCCGCCTTCGTGGCGCGCGTGCCCGGCCTGGCCGAAGTCTCCATCGGCCACGCGCTGATCGCCGATGCGCTGGAACTGGGCTACGCAGAAACCGTGCGCGCCTACCAGGCGGCCATCGATGCGGGCATGGTGGCCAGGTGCTCCTGAATCTGTAGCTGGTGGCGCATGCTGGGCAAGCGCTTGAAGCCATTTGGACTGAAACCATGATCTACGGCATAGGCACCGACATCTGCGATATCCGCCGCATACGCGCCAGCCTGGAAAGGCATGGCGAGCGCTTTGCCGAGAAGGTGCTGTCCGAGGGCGAGCTGGCCGTCTGGCGCGCGCGCTCGCAGCGCTGGCCCGAGCGCGGCATACGCTATCTGGCCACGCGCTTTTCGGCCAAGGAGGCCTTCAGCAAGGCCATCGGCCTGGGCATGCGCATGCCCATGACCTGGCGCCATTGCGAGATCGCCAATCTGCGTTCGGGCAAGCCCGAGATCCGCCTGCACGGCGAGCTCAAGGAATGGTTCGAAGCCCGGGGCCTGCAGGCCCACATCACGGTGACCGACGAATCCGAATACGCAGCCAGCTTCTGTGTCGTAGAAAAATGCTCCCCCTGAGTCGCTTGCGCACCTTCCCCCTGAGGGGGACGGCCGCCTTTGCTGCGGGACGGCGCGGCTGGCCTCGGCCCATGCTGGCGGCCTCGCTGCAGGGGCCGGCTTGCGGCAAGCGCTGTTTGTCGAACTCTCCCAAATCTTGAAGACCTTATGAACCTGCACGCCCCCCTGATCATCGACATTGCCGGCACGACGCTCACCGATGTGGACCGCGCGCGCCTGGCCCATCCCCTGGTGGGCGGCATCATTCTCTTCAAGCGCAACTGGGAGGACCGCGCCACGCTGGTGCAGCTGTGCGCCGACATCAAGGCCGTCAAGCCCGATCTGCTGATCTGCGTGGACCAAGAGGGCGGCCGCGTGCAGCGCTTCCGCACCGACGGCTTCACCCACCTGCCGCCCATGCGTGCCTTCGGCCGGATGTGGATGGAGGATGGCATGCACAGCGGCAAGGGCCGCAAGCCGCGGGAAGGCGGCGGTGCCATGGCCGCCATGAACGCAGCCACCGCGGCCGGCTATGTGCTGGGCAGCGAGCTGCGCGCCTGCGGCGTGGACTTCAGCTTCACGCCGGTGCTGGACCTCGACTACGGCGAGTCCTCGGTCATCGGCGACCGCAGCTTCCACCGCGACCCGCGCGTGGTGGCAGCCCTGGCCAGGAGCCTGATGCACGGCCTGCTGCAGGCGGGCATGGGCAACTGCGGCAAGCATTTCCCGGGCCATGGCTTCGTCAAGGCCGACTCGCATGTGGACATCCCCGTCGACACGCGCAGCCTCACGGCCATCCTGAGCGAAGACGCCGCGCCGTATCCCTGGCTGTCTTCCGTGCTCACGGCCGTGATGCCGGCCCATGTGATCTACCCCAAGGTGGACAAGCGCCCCGCGGGCTTCAGCGAGAAATGGCTCAAGGATGTGCTGCGCAGCCGCCTGCGCTACGACGGCGCCATCTTCAGCGACGACCTGAGCATGGAAGGCGCGCGCCGCATCGGCGGCAAGCTCATCAGCTATACCGAGGCGGCCCTGGCCGCGCTCAATGCCGGCTGCGACATGGTGCTGCTGTGCAACCAGAGCCTGGGCCTGGGCGAGCATGTGGACGAGCTGCTGGACGGCATGGATGCCGCCCTGCAGGGCGGCCGCTGGGTGCCCGACGAGGATTCCGAATCGCGCCGCCTGGCCCTGCTGCCCGAAACCGCGCCGCAGGCCTGGGACGACCTGATGCGCCAGCCGGCGTATCTGCAGGCGCTGGACCTGCTGCCCTAGCAAAGCCTGCGACTTAAGCCTCGCCTCAGTCGGCGGGCGTAAAGTGGTCGGCAAACACTTCAGAAGAAGAGGCCGCATGACCACCACAGCGCCAGCGACGGCTGCCCCCGGGCACAGCCGCATCCAAGTCCTCGGGCAGGCCCTGGCCCTGAGCCGGCCTTACTTCGTCTCCGACAAGAAAGCCAGGGCCTGGGGCCTGCTGGCCGCCATCGTGGCGCTGAACCTCGCGGCCGTGTTCATGCTGGTGCAGATCAACGAGTGGAACCGCGTGTTCTACGATGCGTTGCAGAACAAGCAGGCCAATGTGTTCTGGCAGCAGCTATGGCATTTCCTCTGGTTGGCACTGGCCTATATCGTCATCGCGGTCTACCGCTTCTATCTGACCCAGCTGCTGCAGCTGGACTGGCGGCGCTGGCTGACCCGGCACATGCTGGGGCGCTGGCTGGCGCACCAGGCCTTCTACCGGCTGGAGCTGGGTCGCTATGGGGAAGGCGCGGGCGTGCCTGACAACCCCGACCAGCGTATCCAGGAAGACCTCAACCTCTTCACCACCTACATGGTTTCGCTCTCCATGGGGCTGCTCAATGCCTGCGTCACCTTCGCCAGCTTTGTCGGCATCCTCTGGGGCCTGAGCGCGGCCATGGACGTGGGCCTGCCGCAGCTGCTGGGCGGGGGCGATCTGCACATTCCCGGCTTCATGGTCTGGATGGCCGTGCTGTACTGCTTGGCGGGCAGCGCCATCACCTTCTGGATCGGCAAGCCGCAGGTCTGGCTCAACAACCGCCAGCAGCAGCTGGAGGCCGATTTCCGCCACCACATGATCCGCGTGCGCGAGCATTCCGAAGCCATTGCGCTCGATGGCGGCGAGCGCGTGGAGGGCCAACAGCTGTCGCTGCGCTTTGCGGACGCGCTGGCCAACTACCTGCAGCTCATCCGCAAGCAGAAGAACCTGACCTGGTTCACCAACTTCTTCGGCCAGGCGGCCGTGGTGTTTCCCTTCATCATCGCGGCGCCGCGCTTTTTCAGCGGCGCCATCCAGCTGGGCCAGCTCATGCAGATCGCCTCGGCCTTCAACCAGGTGCAGGAATCGCTGAGCTGGGTCGTCAACAACTATGCCGACATCGCGGCATGGCGCGCCACCACCAACCGCCTGGGCGGCTTCGAGGCCTGCCTGCGCGCGCGGGAGTCCGCACCTGCAGGCGTCAGCATGCAGGCCGGGGCGCAGCTGCATGCCAGCGCGCTGGAAGTGGATCTGCCCAGCGGCGAGCGCATTCTGCAGCCCAGCGAGCTCGACGTGCAGCCCGGCGACAGGCTGCTGATCAGCGGCCCCTCGGGCAGCGGCAAATCGACCCTGCTGCGCGTGTTCGCGGGCATTTGGCCGTTTGCCAGGGGGCGCGTGCAGCGGCCCGCGGATGCCATGTTCATTCCGCAGCGCCCCTATTTTCCCGATGGCAGCCTGCGCGATGCGCTGGCCTATCCCGAGCCGGCCTCGCGCTATGCCGATGCGGCGTTGGAGCAGGCGCTGATCCAGGCGCAGCTGCCGCGGCTGGCCGGGCAGCTGGACCGGCAGGCGGCCTGGAATGCGCTGCTCTCGGGCGGCGAGCGCCAGCGCCTGGCGATTGCGCGCGTGTTGCTCAAGCGCCCGGCCTGGGTGTTTGCCGACGAGGCCAGCAGCGCACTGGACAGCGCGGCCGAGGCCGAGGTCTATGCGCGCCTGGTGCAGCTGGTGCGCGAGCGGGGCGGGGCCCTGGTCTCGGTGGCCCACCGCGACAGCGTGGCGCGCTTTCATGACAGGCGCTGGGTGCTCGATGCCGACAACGGAAAAATCCGCGCGGCCGGCATTTCCTCTGGGGTGCCTGCGCTCGGAGCGGCCCGCGGCATGGGATGATAGAGGCCGGCCCTGTTTTTGGAGAACTCCCGAATGCGCGTTGGTGTGCTGACCGGCGGCGGCGACTGCCCCGGTCTCAATGCGGTGATCCGTGCGGTCACCAAGTCCCTGATCAACCATGGCCAGTGCGAGGTGCTGGGCATTGCCGACGGCTTCGAAGGCCTGATGGACGCGCAGCCGCGCGTCAAGCCCCTGGACTGGGACGAAGTCTCGGGCATTCTGCACATCGGCGGCACCATCCTGGGCACCAGCAACAGCGCCAATCCGCTGCGCGACGAGGCCACGCTGGCCCAGGTGCAGCGCAATGTGCAGGCGCTGGGCCTGGATGTGGCCGTGGTCATCGGCGGCGACGGCACCATGAGCCTGGCCCACGGACTGCGGAACATCGGCCTGCACTGCGTGGGCGTGCCCAAGACCATAGACAACGACATCGCCAGCTGCGAGCGCAGCTTCGGCTTCGACACCGCGGTGGCCACGGTGACCGAGAGCCTGCGCCGCATCGAAAGCACGGCCATGAGCCACCACCGCGTGATGATCGTGGAGACCATGGGCCGCCACGCGGGCTGGCTGGCGCTGGAGTCCGGCATTGCCGGCGCGGCCGACATCATCTTGCTGCCCGAGATCGACTACGACCTGCAGACCGTCATCGAGGCCTGCCGCCAGCGCGAACAGCGCCAGCGCTACACCATCATCTGCATAGGCGAGGGCGCCAAGGAAAGCGGCGCCAGCCTCACGGTGCGCGAGCGCATAGAGCACAGCCCCGATCCCGTGCGCCTGGGCGGCGTGGGCCATGTGCTGCGCGCGCAGCTGCAGCCCCATCTCCAGAGCGAGGTGCGCACCACGGTGCTGGGCCATGTGCAGCGCGGCGGCGACCCGACGCCGTTCGACCGCGTGCTGGCCACGCGCTTCGGCCACCATGCGGCGCAGCTGGTGATGGAAGGGCGCTTCGGCCATATGGTGACGCTGCAGGACGGCAGGATCGGCAGCGTGGCGATTGCCGATGTGGCCAACACCCAGCGCACCGTGCCGCTTACCAGCGACCTCATCACCATGGCGCGCGACATCGGCATCTGCCTGGGCGATCGGCTGCCCGGCTGAAGGAGGAATGGACATGGACCGGCATGAAGAAGCCGTGATGCAGCTGCTCACGGCCAACGGCGAAACCTTTGTGGCGCCCAAGTACGAGGTGGCCGACGGCTGGCAATGCCCGGCCTTCGTGGCGCTGCGCCCCGCGCGGCGCGAGGTCTGCGTGGTGGAGGTGTCCGCCTCGGGCTATCCGCTGGCCCTGGTCAACCGCATCAACGAGCGCGTGGAGCGCTGGTACGGCCCCTTGCTGGCCCAGTTGCAGGCCCATGGCATCGTGTCGCCCGACTGGGGCGTGAGCTGTCTGGTCTTCGTGCGCTACGACCAGATCGCCTGGCTCAAGGAACGGATCAAGGACCTGTCCGGCGTGCATGTGCTGAGCCTGGAGCAGGCCAGCAGCCCCTGGAACTGGGACGATGCGGTGTGGACGCCGGACATCGACTTTGCGCGCGAGGAGATTCCGCAGCGCGGCGCCAAGGCGGGCGGCCTCACGCATTGAAGGTATTCGGGCTGTAGTGCAGTATGGGCAAGCACTGGCAGCTATGGATTCAAGAGTATTGGAAGGCAGCGGAATGAATGTTTTGGCCGAGGGGTTTGCACAACAGCTGCGCCGGTCCTGCAGCGAGGACTGGCAGGCCTGCGTGGACCATCGCTTCGTGCACGAGATCTTCGACGGCACGCTGGATGACGCCGTGCTGCGCCGCTACCTGGTGCAGGACTACCAGTTCATCGACCGCTTCGTGGCCCTGCTGGGAGCGGCCATTGCGAGCGCCGACGAATTCGCGCCGCGTGTGCGGCTGGCGCAGTTCGCGGCCATGATCACCAGCGACGAGAACACCTATTTCTTGCGCAGCTTCGATGCCCTGGGCGTGCCGCCGCCGCAGCGCCTGGCGCCCGCGCTCACGCAGCCGACACAGGCCTTGCGGCAGCTCATGCACGATGCTGCGCAAAGCCTGAGCTATGCCAACTGCATTGCCGTGCTGGCCGTGGCCGAAGGCCTGTACCTGGACTGGGCCGACCAGGACGGCAAAAAGCATGTGCCGCTGCCCGCGCGCTTCGAGCATGCCGAATGGATAGGACTGCATGCCAACGATTTTTTCCGCGGCTTCGTGGGCTGGCTGCGCCGCGAGCTGGACCGCGTGGGCCCGCAGCTCACGGATGTCCGGCGCGCCGAGGCCGCCGCGTATTTCCGCCAGGCCGTGGCGCTGGAGCGCCAGTTCTTCGACCACATCTATGACTGAAGACCACAAACCACACCGCAAGCCGTTTTGCACGCCGCTCGGCCGGCGCATTGCCGGCCCGATTCTGGGAGCCCTGTCCTTGCTGCTGCTGGCTTTCGCCAGCGCACCGGCCATGGCCGGGCAGTGGCAGATCTGCGAGCTGGGCGTGAAGGTGCGCGACAAGCAGACTTCCAGCAGGCAGCTGCAGACCCGCGTGGTCAGCACCCAGGCCCGGGGCGATGCGGAATGCCCGCAGCCCGGCGCAGCCCTGAGCTTCAGGCCCGAGACGCCCGATTACCAGGCCGAAGTGCCGCGACGCCAATGGCCGAAGCCGGGCCAGACCGTGAAGGTGCGCTACCGCTATCTGGACGGCGAATGCAAGGACCGCGGGCCCTGCCGCATCCAGCACTATTCGCTGCTGCCCGCGGCGGCAGACGCACGCTGAGCCATACATTTCTTTCATTCTTTGCCGGACCGCTCCATGACCACTCTAGGAACCCCTCTCTCCCCCCATGCCACCAAAGTCATGCTGCTGGGCAGCGGCGAACTGGGCAAGGAAGTGCTGATCGCGCTGCAGCGCCTCGGCGTCGAAACCATTGCCGTGGACCGCTACGAAAACGCGCCCGGCCACCAGGTGGCCCACCATGCGCGCACCATCACCATGAGCGATCCGGCCCAGCTCAAGGCGCTCATCGAAGAGGTCAAGCCGGATCTGGTCGTGCCCGAGATCGAGGCCATTGCCACGCCCATGCTGGAAGAGCTGGAGGCCGCGGGCGTGGTCACCGTGGTGCCCACGGCCCGCGCCACGCGCCTGACCATGGACCGCGAAGGCATCCGCCGCCTGGCCGCCGAGACCCTGGGCCTGCCGACCAGCCCCTACCGCTTCTGCGACTCGCTGGCCGAGCTGCAGGCCGCCATCGACGGCACGGACGGCCGGCCGGCCATCGGCTATCCCTGCGTGGTCAAGCCCGTGATGAGCAGCTCGGGCAAGGGCCAGAGCAAGATCGACAGCCCGGCCGATGTGGCCAAGGCCTGGGACTACGCCATGGCCGGCGGCCGCGTGGCCAAGGGCCGCGTCATCGTCGAAGGCTTCATAGCCTTCGACTACGAAATCACCCAGCTGACCGTGCGTGCCAGGGGCGCCGACGGCCAGGTCCGGACACATTTCTGCGACCCCATCGGCCATATCCAGCAGGCCGGCGACTATGTGGAAAGCTGGCAGCCTCAGCCCATGCAGGCGGCGGCGCTTGAAAAGTCCCGCCAGATCGCCAAGGCCGTGACCGACGACCTGGGCGGCCTGGGCCTGTTCGGCGTGGAGCTGTTCGTCAAGGGCGATCAGGTCTGGTTCAGCGAAGTTTCGCCGCGCCCGCACGACACGGGTCTGGTGACGTTGGCCACCCAGTGGCAGAGCGAGTTCGAGCTGCATGCGCGCGCCATCCTGGGCCTGCCCGTGGATGCCAGCCTGCGCAATCCCGGTGCCAGCGCCGTGATCTATGGCGGCCAGGATGCCACGGGCCTGGTGTTCGATGGCGTGGATGAAGCCCTGGCCATCCCCGGTACCGACCTGCGCCTGTTCGGCAAGCCCGAGAGCTTCGTCAAGCGCCGCATGGGCGTGGCGCTGGCCCGCGCGGCCGACGTGGAGACGGCCCGCGCCAACGCCAAGCTGGCCGCCGGCAAGGTGGCGCCACGCCTGCCCTGACGGCAGCGCCATCCATGCGAAAGGGCTCCCGGAAGGAGCCCTTTTTCTTTTTGCGTTCGTGCGCAGTCAGGCACCGGCTTGGTCCGCACTCCGGGCTGCGGGCGTTGCCAGGGCAATGGCGCTGGCTTCCTCGCCGCTGCTGGCAGGCGCGGCTTCCGTCGCCATGGGCATGCCGCCTTTCCAGCGCCGCAGCACGCGCTGGAAGATCAGCGAATTGGGAATCTGCACCACATTGGGCACGCCCTCGGGGGCGCTGTCGTCCTGCAGCGTGGTGTAGAGCATGTTGAGGTCGATCACCTTGCCCTTGGCGCCGGGCTTGTCGGCCGAATCGAGCAGCTCGATGTGGTCGCCGAGCCGGAACGGTCCGACGGTCACGATCAGCACGGCGCAGAACAGGTTGGAGAGCACGCTCCAGGCGGCAAAGAAGGCGACGGCACCCACGGTGGCGAAGCCTGTGAAGGCGGTCCACAGCACCGTGGCCGACATGCCCAGGCGTTCCAGCACCAGCAGCACGGCGGCGGCAATGATGATCCAGCGCAGTACGCCGCGCATCGGCAGCAGCAGCTCATGCGGCAGCGCATAGTGCTGGCCGACGCGGGAGACGATGCGCTTGCAAAGGCGGTTGAGCAGCCAGGCGGCAACGATGATGAGAAAAATCTGGATGCCCGGGACCAGGACTTCCAGCCATTCCTGCATCCATTCCGGCAGGTGCATTTGAAGACGGCGCATAAACCAACAATGGGGAGAAACAAGAACGCCGGCCGCAGCAGCGGCCGGTCGGAGCCTTGATCCTAGCGCCTAATCGCCGCTGCCGGCGTCGGCGGGCGCGCAGTGCGCCGGGCGGGCAGGAAGAGCCCTAGAGCTGCCTTTGCTCGATGGTGTCCATCTGCATCTCGAAGCTGAAGAAGCGGTTGCGTCCCTGGGACTTGGCTGCGTACAGGGCTTCGTCGGCGCGCATCAGCATGGTTTCCGCGCTGGTGTGCTCGTCGGGAATGCAGGTGGTGATGCCGCCAGAGAGCGTCAGCTGCAGCTCGCCGGGCGCATTGGGCGGCCGCACCTTGAGGCTCTTGAGCATCTGGCCCAGCGCGCGGGCAAACGTCATCGCGCCGGAGCGCGGCGTGTTGGGCAGGATCAGTGCGAATTCCTCGCCGCCGTAGCGGGCCGCCACGTCGCGCGGGCGCACGCAGACCTCGCGCAGCAGCCGTCCCACGTGCTTGAGGCATTCGTCGCCCTGCACATGGCCGTAGGTATCGTTGAACTGCTTGAAATGGTCCAGGTCGCAGAGCATCAGCGTCAGCGGCTTGCCCTCGCGGCGGGCTGCGGCGATCTCCGCATGCAGCATGCGGTCCATGCCGCGGCGGTTGACCAGGTTGGTGAGCGAGTCCAGCTCCACCATCTCGTTGAGCTTCTGGTTGGCCAGATGCAGTTCGGCCGACAGGGTCACGAGGCGGCGGCGCATGTCCAGCAGGCGCCGCATGGCGCGCAGCTTGGCCACCAGAACGATGGGCTTGACGGGCTTGACCAGATAGTCGTCGCCGCCGGCCTCGATGCCGCGCCAGACATCCAGGTCATTGTCCAGTCCCGACAGGAAGATGATGGGCGTCCACTCGCCGCGCTCGGTCTCGCGCAGCTGGCGCGCCACCCAGTAGCCATCCTCGCCGGGTAGACGGATGTCCAGCAGCACCAGGTCCGGGCGGCGGCTGCGAAACAGCGCCAGGGCTGCACGGCCGTTCTCTGCTTCCAGCACCTCGCTCACACCCGCCTGGTGCAGCTCCCTGACCAGGGCCGTGCGCATGGAGGGCTGATCTTCCACCACGAGAACGGAAAACGGCGCGCTGGCATCCTGCGGCGTGAAACGCGCAGCGTCCGATTCAATGGCTGAGCGTTCGGAACTCGGGGGCGGAATGACGGACATGTGCGTACGGGTCTGCTGATCCGGCGGGATCACATGGAACAGGGCGGCGGGCCGGAATGAATACCGGGAGTGTAGTTTTTTGTTACTTTAACCGCCTTTCATTTACATCAATGTAAAGCAATGTCTGCTTGCGGCGACACGGCGACTCAGGCCAGCGGCAGCGCGGTGCGGGCGTTGCAGGCCTGGTCATGCCATTGCACAAAGGCCTGGGCCTGCGGACAGCTGGCGCCCGGCCCCAGTTGCTCGATGAAATGGCAGGCCGCGAACTGGGCGGCCTTGCGGTCGTAATCGCGGCACCACGCGGTGCGCGACGGCAGATGCCTGGGCTGCAGCGGCCATTGCCGGTCCTGCGACGAAAGACCGCTCAGGCCCATGCGCCAGGGTTTGCCGGTGACGCGCGCGCGAAAGCACTGTTGCTTGTCGCACAGCATGGCGTAGAGCGGATCCACCGCCAGCGCATTGAACAGGATCTGGACTTCGGGAGATCCGGGGCCGAAGGTGGCGTGCGTGACGATGACGCGCAGGCCCTTGGGCGTCTGGTACAGGCGCAGGCTCCAGTCCGGATGCTGGCTGGCCAGCGTGTGCACGCGCTCCAGTGCCGCCTGCAGCGGCGGTACGGCACGGGCCCGGGCCGTACGCGCATGCTGCCATTGGCGCAGCTTGGACAGCCAATACAGGCCTATCAGCGCCGTCGCGACGATGCCGGCCAGCATCAGGGCATTGACGGCCTGAGGCTGGGTGGCCAGCCAGCCCAGCGCGGCCGCCAGCAGCAGGCTGGACAGCAGCGGAAAGCGCGGCGACCGCCGGGGCTCGGGAAAATCCATGTCGGCAATGGCCACCTGCTCGGTATTGAGGCAGTGGGCACCGTAGCTGTTGCGCGTGAGCACCGTGTCGCCGCGGCGCTCCAGCACTTCCTCGCGGATGGGCGTGGCGCCGTCCAGACCGTATTCGCCGCGCCATTCCATGCGCTCGAATCCTGCATCCAGGTTGCTTGCCGCGGGAGCGGCCAGCAGGGCGTTCAGCGCTTCCTGGGCCCGCTGCCGGGCATGGGCTTCGGCCTCCTGCGGGCTGCTGTCGGACCAACCCCAACGCTGGACGGTCGCGCCGTGGCGTTGGCCGGTTTCATGGCGCAGCCGCGCTTGCGCCCAGTATCGAGGGATATGCATGGGGGGCCAGTATAGCCACGGGCCGTGACCGGCCGGTTGCAGGCTCCCTATATGAAAATAGCTGCCAGCCCTTTCTGTAAAAGGGCTGGCAGCTATTGATCTGGAGGCAATAAGGCTTATTGTTCGCGGCGCAGTGCCGGGAACAGGATGATGTCGCGGATGCTGGCGCTGTCGGTCAGCAGCATCATGAAGCGGTCGATGCCGATGCCGCAGCCGCCGGTGGGAGGCATGCCGTATTCCAGGGCGCGCACGAAGTCGTGGTCGAAGTACATGGCCTCGTCGTCACCACCGTCCTTGGCGGCGACCTGGGCGTTGAAGCGCGCGGCCTGGTCTTCGGCGTCGTTGAGCTCGGAGAAGCCGTTGCCGAACTCGCGGCCGGTGATGTACAGCTCGAAGCGCTCGGTCACCTCGGGACGCTCATCGTTGGCGCGGGCCAGCGGCGAGATCTCCGTGGGGTGCTCCATGATGAAGGTGGGGTTCCAGAGCTTTTCCTCGACCACTTCTTCGAAGTACAGCACCTGCAGGCTGGCCAGCGTTCGGGTGGACAGCTTGTCCTTGTCTTCCTTCATGCCCAGCTTCTTCAAGGCATTGATCAGCCAGTCGCGGTTGCCCACGTTCTCGCCGGCGTCGGTGTACTTGACGATGGCTTCCACGATGGTCAGGCGCTCGAAGGGCTGGGCCAGGTCCACGCTCTTGCCGCCATAGGCCAGCGAAAGCGTTCCCACAGCCTTCATGGCCGCGTCGCGGATCAGCGCCTCGGTGTAGTCCATCAGGTCGCGGTAGTTCCAGTAGGCCGCGTAGAACTCCATCATCGTGAACTCGGGGTTGTGGCGCACCGAGATGCCTTCGTTGCGGAAGTTGCGGTTGATCTCGAACACGCGCTCGAAGCCGCCCACGATCAGGCGCTTGAGGTAGAGCTCGGGCGCGATGCGCAGGTACATGTCCTGGTCCAGCGCATTGTGGTGGGTGATGAAGGGCTTGGCGTTGGCGCCGCCCGGAATGGGGTGCAGCATGGGCGTCTCGACCTCGAGGAAGCCGTGCTCGACCATGAATTCGCGGATGCCGGCCACGGCCTTGCTGCGGGCCACGAAGCGCTTGCGGGCCTCTTCGTCCATCATCAGGTCCACATAGCGCTGGCGCACCTTCTGTTCGAGGTCGGCCATGCCGTGGAACTTGTCGGGCATGGGTCGCAGGCTCTTGGTCAGCAGGCGGATGCGCGTGGCCTTGATGGACAGCTCGCCGGTCTTGGTCTTCATCAGCGTGCCTTCGGCGGCGATGATGTCGCCCAGGTCCCACTTCTTGAAGTCGGCGTACACGTCCTCGCCCACGGCATCGCGCGTCACATAGATCTGGATGCGGCCTGTGGCGTCCTGGATGGTGGCGAAGCTGGCCTTGCCCATCACGCGCTTGAGCATCATGCGGCCGGCCACGCTGACGGCGATGGCCTCGGCTTCCAGGGCCTCGGCTTCCTTGCCGGAATGCGCGGCGATCAGCGCGTCGGCGCGGTGCTCGGGCTTGAAGTCGTTGGGGAAGGCCGCATTGCCGCTGGCCTTGGCCTGCTCGCGCAGGGTTTTGAGTTTTTCGCGGCGCTCGGCGATGAGTTTGTTTTCGTCCTGAGGGGCGGTGTTTTCAGCCGCTAAAGAGGTGTTTTGTTCAGTCATGAAAATGAGCGCCAGCGCCAGGCGCCGGAAATAAAGGCAGGAAGCCCGGAAAATGGGGCCGCACGGCTTGCGGCCCGAACCGGCGATTTTAGTTTTTTTTGCCAGGGGAGCACCTCAAGCCCCAAATGGCCCCCTTGAAAGGCGCTGGTGCTAGGTGGCGGGGGCTTGGCCGATGCCATTGCGCTCCAGCAGGTCGGCGATCAGCTCCAGGCGCAGCAGCGGACTGTCCAGCGTCATCAGTTGCTGCTTGACGGCCAGCGGCAGCGGCAGCAGCTCGGCCCAGCGGTTGGCGACCCATCCGCAATCGGCCATCTGGGCGGGTGTAGGCAGTTGCGCATGGTCGGGGTCCTGGGCGCGCGCATGCAGCTGCAGCAGTACCTGGGCCAGTGCATGGGCCACGCTGCGCAGGTGCTGGGGCACCGCGATCTCGGCATCGTCCGGCAGCATCTGCACATCGGCCACCCAGAGCCCGTGGGGCAGCTGCCGGCTGCCGAGAATGCGAAAGCGCTGCTGGCCCCGGCATTGCAGATGCATCAGCCCCAGCTGCACGGTCTCCAGCCGCGTCAGCCGGGCCAGCGTGCCTTCGGCATACAGCTGCTCGGGCCGGGCGCCGGCCTTGCGCACCTCGTGGCCGGCCTGCAGCGCCACCACGCCGAATGGCGCGTCCGCGGCCTGGCATTTGCGCACCATGTCGAGATAGCGCACCTCGAAGACCCTCAGGCTCAGAAGCCCTTGCGGGAACAGGACGGTGCCCAGCGGAAACAGGGGCAGGGAGTGCAGTGTGGCGGCTTCGGTCATGGTGCCCGGCTATCATCCCATGATCTGTGGGGCATGGCCGCGGCAATGTCTGCGGTGCCGGCCCGGTTTCATGTCTGCCAACTTGCCGATAGATTCAACTACATGCTTTTTCAAATCGTTTGGTTTCTGCTGGATGTCGCGGTCAGCCTGGTCGGGGGCGCCTGCCTGCTGCGCCTGTACATGCAAAGGCAGCGCGTTCCGTTCGGCAATCCCATAGGCCAGCTGGTGTTTGCGCTGTCCGACTGGATCGTGCTGCCGCTGCGCAAGCTGATGCCCACCAGGGGCAGCTGGGACGTGCCCAGCCTGGTGGCGGCTTCTGCTTTGCTGCTGCTGCAGATGGTGATCGGCTGGCTGCTGGGTGCTGCCGCGTCGGTGCTGGCCGTGCCCTGGCTGGCGTTGTGCGGCCTGGTCAAGCTCGCGCTGATGGGCATGATGGGCATCCTGCTGGCCTATGCCATCCTGTCCTGGGTGCAGCCGTACTCGCCAATCTACAACGTGCTGCAGCGCCTGGCCGACCCTCTGCTCGTGCCCATCCGCAAGATCATGCCGCTGATCGGCAATGTGGATCTCTCCGCCCTGGTCGGGATGATCGTGCTGCAGGTGGGGCTCATCGTGCTGGCCCATGTGCAGGCCTGGGGGCTGGGTGCCATCGCCATGGGAGCCATGGGGATGTGAGCGCCGGCTGATCGGCATTGCCCGGTAAAAAGCCCGTGCAGATCTCGGTCTGCACGGGCTTTTTGCTGGCAGGCGCAGAATGCGCCCGGGTGCTTGTGCTTATTGCACGGCGTCGGCCGGCAGGCGCTGCAGCATGGCCAGCGAGCTGGAAATGCGGTCGCGCAGTTCCCGGCGGTCCACGATCATGTCCACGGCGCCCTTGTCCTGCAGGAACTCGGCGCGCTGGAAGCCTTCGGGCAGTTTCACGCGCACCGTGGTCTCGATCACGCGCGGGCCGGCAAAGCCGATCAGCGCATTGGGCTCGGCCATGACGATGTCGCCCATGAAGGCGAAGCCGGCCGAGACGCCGCCCATGGTCGGATCGGTCAGCACGGAGATGTAGGGCAGGCCCTTCTTGGCCAGGCGCGTGAGCGCGGCATTGGTCTTGGCCATCTGCATCAGCGACAGCAGGCCTTCCTGCATGCGCGCGCCGCCGGTGGCGGTGAAGCAGATGAAGGGTACCTTCTGCTCGATGGCGGTTTCCACGCCGCGCACGAAGCGCTCGCCGACCACGGAACCCATGGAGCCGCCCATGAAGTCGAATTCGAAGCAGGCAACGACCACGTTGACGCTCTTGACGGCGCCGCCCATGACGATCAGCGCATCGGTCTCGCCGGTGTTCTCCAGTGCTTCCTTCAGGCGCTCGGGGTACTTGCGGCTGTCCTTGAACTTGAGCGCGTCGACCGGAATGACTTCCTGGCCGATTTCATAGCGGCCTTCGGCGTCGAGGAAATGGTTCAGGCGCGCGCGGGCGCCGATGCGGTGGTGGTGACCGCAGCTGGGGCAGACGTTCTGGTTCTTCTCCAGATCGGTCTTGTAGAGAACGGTTTCGCAGCTGGGGCATTTGATCCACAGGCCTTCGGGAATCTGCTGGTGGCGCTCCGTCGGATTGGTCTGCTGGATCTTGGCAGGCAGAAGTTTTTCGAGCCAGGACATGGTGTTTCCTTTTCAGTTTCCACTGCACTGCGCGCCACCCGCAACCCATGAGGGCGGCGCGGCGCAGGCACTGGCGCAATCCCGTCAGGGACAGCGAGCAAGGGCCGCCCCGCTGCGAAGCGGTCGTCCCCCTTCAGGGGGGAAGCGGCAAAGCCGCTCAGGGGGTGGCTGATTTCAGGGCTGCATTATGCGTCGAGAGCCTTTCGCACACCACGCAGAAAGTCTATTGTCAGCGGAACAATCTTCTCGTGGGGCTGGCCGTCGAGCATTTCGATGATGCGGCTGCCGATGACCACTGCATCGGCCACGCGGCTGATGGCGTGGGCGGTCTGGGCGTCGCGGATGCCGAAGCCCACGCCCACGGGAATGCTCACATGCGCGCGGATGCGCGGCAGCATGGCTTCCACGGCCGAGGTATCCAGGGCGCCCGAACCCGTCACGCCCTTGAGCGAGACGTAGTACACATAGCCGCTGGCCACGCGGGCCACCTGTTGCATGCGCTCGTCCGTGCTGGTCGGGGCCAGCAGGAAGATCAGGTCCATGTCGCGCGCGCGCAGCTTGGCGGCGAATTCCTCGCATTCCTCGGGCGGGTAGTCCACGATGAGCACGCCGTCCACGCCGGCCGCGGCCGCGTCGTTGACGAAGGCATCCTCGCCATGCATCTGGTCGTAGCGTTCCACGGGGTTGGCGTAGCCCATGAGCACCACGGGCGTGGCCTCGTCCTTCTTGCGGAATTCGGCCACATAGGCCAGCACCTGCCTGAGGCCCACGCCGTTGGCAATGGCCTTGTCACCCGCGCGCTGGATGGTGGGGCCGTCGGCCATGGGGTCGGAGAAGGGCACGCCCAGCTCGATCACGTCGGCACCGGCCTCCACCATGCCGTGCATGAGCGAGGGCGTGATGGCGGCAAACGGAAAGCCGGCGGTCACATAGGGAATCAGGGCCTTGCGGCCTTCTTCCTGGAGCTTGCTGAAAGTGGTGGCAATACGGCTCATAGCTTGTTGTTTCCTCCCGCAGCGCCGTGGGCCGCCTTGGCGGCATCGTGGCCCGGCGCACCCTTGACGGTGTGGCCGCGCATGGAAGGGCGGTCATAGTATTCGGCGCCCGACAGGTCGGCCACGGTGCCGATGTCCTTGTCGCCGCGGCCCGAGAGGTTCACGAGGATGGACTGGTCGGGTCGCATGGTCTTGGCCAGCTTCATGGCATAGGCCACGGCGTGGCTGGACTCCAGCGCGGGAATGATGCCTTCGGCGCGGCACAGGTAGTGGAAGGCGTCCAGCGCCTCGGCGTCGGTGATGCCCACGTACTGGGCGCGTTTGATTTCCTGCAGCCAGGCGTGCTCGGGGCCCACGCCGGGGTAGTCCAGGCCGGCGCTGATGCTGTGCGTCTCGGTGATCTGGCCGTTCTCGTCCTGCAGGATGAAGGTGCGGTTGCCGTGCAGCACGCCCGAGGAGCCGCGCTGCAGGCTGGCCGAGTGCTTGCCGCTGTCCAGGCCCTCGCCCGCGGCTTCCACGCCGATCAGGCGGGTGTTCTCATAGGGAATGTAGGGGTAGAAGATGCCCATGGCATTGCTGCCGCCGCCCACGCAGGCGATCACCGCGTCGGGCTGCCGGCCTGCACCCAGGAATTCGGGCATCTGCGCAAGGCATTCGTCGCCGATCACCTTCTGGAAGTCGCGCACCATCATGGGATAGGGGTGCGGGCCGGCCACGGTGCCGATGATGTAGAAGGTGTTGTCCACGTTGGCGACCCAGTCGCGCATGGCTTCGTTGAGCGCGTCCTTGAGCGTGCGGCTGCCCGACTCCACGGGCACCACGGTGGCGCCCAGCAGGCGCATGCGGTAGACGTTGGGGCTCTGGCGCTTCACGTCCTCGGCGCCCATGTAGACGATGCACTCCAGGCCGTAGCGCGCACAGATGGTGGCCGTGGCCACGCCGTGCTGGCCGGCGCCGGTCTCGGCGATGATGCGCGGCTTGCCCATGCGCTTGGCCAGCATGGCCTGGCCGATCACATTGTTGATCTTGTGGGCGCCCGTATGGTTCAGGTCCTCGCGCTTGAGGTAGATCTGGGCGCCGCCCATCTCGCGCGACATGCGTGCCGCGTGGTAGACGGGCGAGGGGCGGCCCACGTAATGGGCCAGCTCGGACTGGAATTCGGCGATGAATTCGGGGTCGTTCTGGTACCTGGCGTAGGCGTCGCGCAGCTCGGTGAGCGCGTGGGTCAGGGTCTCGCTGGCAAAGCTGCCGCCGTAGCGGCCGAAATGGCCCTGGACGTCGGGGTATTGGTATTCAAACATGCGTGGTCTGCAAATAGGAGGCATCGGCTGCGCGTACGGCAGCAACGAAGCGGTGGATCTTGTGGGCGTCCTTGATGCCCTTGAGCGGCTTGTCGTCGGGGCCGTCGGCCTCGACTCCCGAGCTCACATCAACGGCCAGCGACAGCCCGCGAGGGCGCACTTGCAAGATGCCATCGGTCACGTTTGCAGGCGTGAGTCCACCAGACAAAACGAGGTGAGAGGCGACGCTTGTTGGCAGGAGTGACCAATTGAATGCTTTTCCGCCACCGCCATAGCCGTCGACATGGGCGTCGAGCAGTATGGCCTGGGCTTTCGAATAACGTTGCGCATATTCTACGAGGTCGAACTGCGCGGCACCGTCTCCAAGGGGTATGCGTGCCGCCCGCAGATAGGGCCGGGTGCCCAGCGTGGCCGCTGCGCAGTCCTCGGGGGATTCGTCGCCATGGAATTGCACGCAAGCGCCCGGTATGCGGGCGCAAGCTGCTATCACGCTGGAAGCGCTTTCGTTGACGAACAGCAGCACCGGCGTGACAAAGGGCGGCAGGCGCCGGGCCAGCTCGGCCGCGCGCTCCACGCTGACGGCGCGCGGGCTCCTGGCATAGAGCACGAAGCCGATGGCGTCGGCGCCTGCGGCCACGGCTGCATCCACGTCCTCCTCGCGCGTCAGGCCGCAGATCTTGATACGGGTTCGTTGTGGGTGGTTCATGGCAGCCAGTCGAATGCGGCCGTGCGCGTGGGCAGGCCCCATTTCTCATCGTACATGGGGCCGAGAAAGTACAGGCCGTCCGGGGCGAAGGTGGGCGCTGCCGCATCGCGCGAGCGCACCGCCAGCACCTGCTGCATCCATTCGGGCGGGTGCAGCCCCTGGCCGATGGCGATCAGGCAGCCCATGATGTTGCGCACCATGTGGTGCAGAAAGGCGCTGCCGTCGAATTCGAAGCGCCAGTAGCAGCATTCCATGGGCTCGGTGTCGCCCGGGCGCATGGAGCTGGCGGCGGCCTGCCGGGAGCCGCCATCGGCCATGCGGCGGCTGACGCGGATGTCGTACAGCGTCTTGACCGGCGTCTTGGCCTGGCAGCCCGAGGCGCGAAAGGACGAGAAATCGTGCTCGCCGATCAGGTGGCGGGCCGCCTCCTGCATGGCCTGACCGTCCAGCGCATGGAACACCCAGCCCACCCGGCCGGCTTCCACGCTGGGGCGCACGGGCGACTGCAGCAGCACATAGGCGTAGCGGCGGCCCGTGGCGCAGGCGCGCGAGTGGAACTCGTCCGGTACCGGCTGGGCCCACTGCACGGCAATGTCGGACGGCAGAAAGGTGTTGGTGCCACGCACCCAGGAAAACGGTGCACGCTGCAGTGCGGTGTCGAAGTGCACGACCTGCATGAGGCCGTGCACGCCGGCATCGGTGCGGCCGGCACAGATCGTGGACACTTCTTGAGCAGCAAAGCGGCCCAGGGCCGCTTCGAGGTGATCTTGTACGGTGTTGCCCGAAGGCTGGCTCTGCCAGCCGTTGTAGGCCTGTCCGTTGTAGCTGACGCCGAGGGCTATGCGCATGGCAAAGCCTCTGGCGTGGAGTTCAAACGCATCAAATATCAACCAATTTCAGAGAGCAGGCGCTGGGCCCGGGCCTTGAGATCGCCCTGGGCTTCGGCGATCACTTCCTCTATCAGTGTACGTGCTCCGTCGCTGTCGCCGATGGCATTGAATTCCTCGGCCAGCGCCAGCTTGGTGGCCAGCGGGTCTTCCGGCGCCACGGGGGCTGGCGACGGGGAAGCCGGCGCGTTGCTGTTGCCCAGATCCAGCGACAGGGCGCTCAGGTCGAATTCCATGACGTTGGAGTCGGCAGGATCGTCTTCTGCCAGGGACTCGGCAGCCACAGGCCTGTCGGTTGCTTCTGCGTGGGTCGACGAGGGCAGGGCGAAGTCGCTCAGGTCGAACTCCAGGCCCTCGGGCGTGGCGGGCACGGCCGACGCTGCCTCGGTATCCATCACGCCGCCCGGCGAAGCCGAGTGGGGCTGGGCTGCGGGCGCTTCCAGGGCCGAGCCGAAATCCATGTCCAGGCTGTTGTCGTGCTCGGAGGCGGGAGCTGCTTCGGGAAGCGCCGCAGCGGGAGCTGCCGGCGTGGCGCTCCAGCTGCCGAGATCGGCAAAGTCCTGTTCGCTGGGCTGGGGGATGGCCGGTGCTTCGTCGAGCTTGTGCACGGGCTCGGCGTCGGCCAGGCCGCCGGGCAGGTCCAGATCCATGTTCAGGTCCAGGCCCGCAGGCAGGGTGGCGGGGCCTTCGCGGTCGGCATCCAGTTTCGACTGGGCCAGCGCGGCGCCAAAGCCCATGGCGGCGGCGCCTGCGGCCAGACCGCCAGCCAGGTCTGCGGCGGGCTCTGCGGCAGCGGGCTGAGCGCTGGCGCTGCCGGCCTGGGGCAGGGAGGTATTGCCGCCTTGCTGGTACAGGGCGTTCTCGGGGTCGAGGATGCGGCCCTGGTCGGCAAGGCGTTGCCATTCCGGACCCTGGCCCTGGGTCAGGTTGCGCAGGGTCTGGGCCGTGGCTTCAAAGGCCTTGCGGTCATGGCGCTTGGCATAGATTTCGGCCAGCTTCTGGTGCAGCACCAGGCGGTTGGGATCGGTGCGCAGGGCTTCCTTGAGGATTTCCTCGGCCTGCAGGTCGCGGCCATAGGCCAGGTAGACGTCCGCCTCGGCCAGTGGATCCACGTCGCCGGCATCGAGCTGGCTGGGCGAATACTGCATGGAATGGCCCGACATCTGGCTGCTGGTGCCGGTATCCACATGCTGGCCGCCGCTGGCGCCGAAGAAGGAATCGGCAGCCAGCTGGCTGTCGCCCAGCGTGCTGTCCGCCACGGCGGCTGCCGCCTTGCGGCGCTGCGCCACGCGATAGCCGCCGTAACCGAGCAGCAAGGCAAGGATCGCGGCACCGGCCAGCGGAATGGTGGGGTCTTCCATCAGGCTGTCGATAAAGCTGGGCTCCTGTGGCACGGGAGCTGGCGCCGGTGCCGGCCTGGGCTGGGGCGCCGGTGCGGCCGCTGGGGCTGCAGCCTCGGCTGGCTTGGCTTCGTCGGTACTCTTGTCTGCAGGTTCTGCCTGCGATGCGGCTGATTCGGGCGCAGCGGCGGGCGTGCCTGCGGCATCGGCTGCCGGGGTGGCTGCGGCCGGCTCGGCCGGCGTTTCGCCTGCTGCAGGTGCTGCGGCTGCCGGTGCCGCTGCGGGTATGGCCACCCCTGGTGCCGCGGTCGCGGCACTGCCGGTGCCGGCCGCACTGGCAGCGGAACCCTCGGGCTTGGTGGCGGCGGCGATCTGGCTGAGCTCGGCCATGTTGCGCTTGAGTTCGTCCATGCGCGAGGACTGGTCGGCCGACTGCTTTTGCTGGGCCAGCTTTTCGTCGGCTTCCACACCCTTGACCGCACCCTTGGACAGCGTGAGCTTGTCGGGGGCTGCCGTGCTGGGCTTGGCCTCTTCGACCTGGGCCTGGATCTTGCCGGAAGCCGCGCGCGATGCCGCTTCCACCGGTGCGGCGGGGGCGGCACCGGCCAGCTGGCGGCGGAACTGGTTGAAGTCGCGCGACTGCGCGGCCATGATGCGGCGCGCCTCGTTCTGCGGCGTGGCTTTGGCGGCGGCCTCATCGGGCATCTGGATCACGACGCCGCTGCGCATGCGGTTGACGTTGCCGTTGATGAAGGCCTGGGGATTGGCGCGCAGCATGGCCACCAGCATCTGGTCCAGCGAAACGCCGGCAGGGCGGTGGGCCGCGGCCAGGCGGCCGGCCGTGTCGCCGGTCCTGACGCGCACATCCTCGCCGGATGCCGGTGCGGCCGGCGGGGCCGGGCGTGCGGCAACCGCCGGCGGCGCGGGCTTGCGCGGCACTGTGGGGCTGCTGTCGTCCTGGGCGGGCGCCGTGACTGTGGGGGTATTGACGGCCGGGCGGCCGGGGCGAGCCCGAGCGGCTTCGGGGGCCGAAGCCTGGGCCGCAGCCGTCACACCGGGCGCGGCACGGCGCGCGGCCGGCGGATCCAGCAGCAGCGTGTAGTTGCGCTGGAGCTTGCCTGAAGCCCAGCTGGCATCGATGACGAGATCGAGGAAGGGATCGTTGACAGGCTGGAAGCTGCTCAGCTGCAGCACGGCCGAGCCGTTGGCATTCCTGACGACCTTGACGCGGATCGAGTTGGCCGTGCCCGAATACTCCACGCCCTGGGCGCGGAAGGCCTCCGGCGAAGCCACGCCGGCCTGCAGGCTGTCCGCCTCCGCGGCGCTGAGCTGCGGAATCTCCACTTCGGCGCGCAGCGGCTCGCCAAGGGCCGACTGCACCGTGATGCGGCCCAGGGCAAGGGCCCACGCATTGGTGGCCGTCATGCCGGTCAGGGCCAGGGTCGCGGCGGCGAGCGCAGAGAGTTTCCAGCGTTGCATAAAGCTCAAACTTTTGTGGGTGCGTTCCGCTGGCGCCTATTGTTTTTCTGGGAATGCCGGCGGGTACACATGTAAATAAAACTTACCAAAGGCGCATGAACAGGTTCAAGGCCCAGGGCACACGGCTTGCATTGTCATCCACGCTATTGCGTTGCCAGCGATAAGGCGGCAGGCCAGCCTGCGCAATGTTGTCGATTGGCAACGAGATGAAACCTAATGTATCCCTGTTGGCCACTGTCGAAACGCCCGAAAAGCGGCATCGGTGGCGCCCGATTGTGCCCCATGCATGCCGCCTGGGCTGTGCTGCAGAGGCGAAAAAAGCGCCATCCATCCAAGGGATGGCATGGCGCTTCAGGGGGAGTTGCGCTGGCTCAAGAGCCAGGCCGGCGCCGCTCAGGCGGCCAGCAGGATGCGCAGCATGCGGCGCAGCGGTTCGGCGGCGCCCCACAGCAGCTGGTCGCCGATCACGAAGGCGGACACGTACTCGGGGCCCATGTTGAGCTTGCGCACGCGGCCCACGGCCACTTCGAGGCCGCCGGTCACGGCGGCAGGGGTCAGTTCCTTGACGGTGAGCGCACGCTCGTTGGCGACGAACTTGACCCAGGGGTTGCCGCTCCGGATCAGGGCCTCGATCTCGGCCAGCGGCAGGTCCTTCTTGAGCTTGAGTGTCAGCGCCAGCGAGTGGCAGCGCATGGCGCCGATGCGCACGCACAGGCCGTCCACGGGAATGGTGGCTTCGGTGCCCAGGATCTTGTTGACCTCGGCCTGGCCCTTCCATTCTTCCTTGGACTGGCCGTTGTCCAGCTGGGCGTCGATCCAGGGGATCAGGCCGCCGGCCAGCGGGGCGCCGAAGAATTCGGTGGGCACGTCCTCGCGGATGGTGGCGGCCACCTTGCGGTCGATCTCCAGGATGGCGGAGGCAGGCGTGGCCAGCTCATCGGCCACGGCGGCGTGCACCACGCCCATGCCCTTGAGCAGCTCGCGCATGTGGTTGGCGCCGCCGCCCGAGGCAGCCTGGTAGGTCATGGAGGAAACCCACTCGACCAGGCCGGCCTTGAACAGGCCGCCCAGGCCCATCAGCAGGATGGAGTTGGTGCAGTTGCCGCCGATCCAGTTCTTGCCGCCGGCGGCGAGCTTTTGCTTGATCAGGTCTTCATTGACGGGGTCCAGCACGATGACGGCATCGCTCTCCATGCGCAGCGAGGAGGCGGCGTCGATCCAGTGGCCGTTCCAGCCGGCGGCGCGGATCCTGGGGAAGACTTCCTTGGTGTAGTCGCCGCCCTGGCAGGTGATGATGATGTCGCACTTGGCCAGCTCGGCGATGTCGTTGGCATCCTTGAGCTGGGTGTGGGTCTTGGCCATGGACGGGGCCTTGCCGCCGGCATTGGAGGTGGAGAAGAAGACCGGCTCGATCAGCTCGAAGTCGCCCTCGGCCTGCATGCGGTCCATCAGCACGGAACCGACCATGCCGCGCCAGCCTACCAAACCAACCAGTTGCTTGCTCATTTGAAACGCCCTTTCAGTTTTGAAAACAGTAGCTTGAGACTGCTTCGTCCGGCTCGTCTGGCCGGATCAGGGGCGCACGACGAACCGGGCTGGGTCAGCCTGTAATCGTCTTAATGGTCTTAACGATTTGCGCGCGCACGTCCACACCGGCAGAGGCTGCGGGTGCTGCGGTTTCAGCGAGGAAAGGGCGGGCGGCAAACATAAGAGCTGTGATTGTAGCGACTGCGGTAAAAGCACAGTTTGTTAAATGTGCTTTATGCAATAGTCAAATCGTCGAAATTTGTGATTTATTTTTGACGTTTTGATCAAAAACGTCCGAAAACATGATCTGCTGCAAAGGCCGGGAGCTGGCCTCGGCCTTTGCGGTGCCGGTGGCTCAGACTTCGGCCAGCGCCCGGACCACGGCGTCACCCATTTCGCGGGTGGAAACCTTGGTCGTGCCTTCGCTGTAGATGTCGGCGGTGCGCAACCCTTTGGCCAGCACCTTCTGCACGGCGGCTTCGATGCGCTGGGCGGCGGCTTCCTGGTTCAGCGAGAAGCGCAGCATCATCGCGGCCGACAGGATGGTGGCCAGCGGGTTGGCGATGCCCTTGCCGGCGATGTCGGGCGCCGAGCCGTGGCTGGGTTCGTACAGGCCCTGCTTCCTGTCGTTGAGCGAGGCCGAGGGCAGCATGCCGATGGAGCCGGTGAGCATCGAGGCCTCGTCGGACAGGATGTCGCCGAACATGTTGCCGGTGACCACCACGTCGAAGCGCTTGGGCTCCTTGACCAGCTGCATGGCGGCGTTGTCCACGTACATGTGGTCCAGCGCCACGTCGGGGTACTGCTTGCCGACTTCGGTGACCACGTCCTTCCACAGCTGGAAGGTTTCGAGCACGTTGGCCTTGTCCACGCTGGTCACGCGCTTGCTGCGCTTTTGCGCGGCCTGGAAGGCGACGTGGGCGATGCGCTCGATCTCGGGACGGGTGTAGCGCATGGTGTCGAAGGCTTCCTCGGCGCCGGGGAAGTGGCCGTCGGGAGCGCTGCGGCGGCCGCGCGGCTGGCCGAAGTAGATGTCGCCGGTCAGCTCGCGGATGATGAGGATGTCCAGGCCCGCGACCAGCTCGGGCTTGAGGCTGGAGGCATGGGTCAGTTCCTTGTAGCAGATGGCGGGGCGGAAGTTGGCGAACAGGCCCAGGGCCTTGCGCAGGCCCAGGATGGCCTGTTCGGGGCGCAGGGGGCGGTCCAGCGTGTCGTATTTCCAGTCGCCCACGGCGCCGAACAGGATGGCGTCGGCTTCCTGCGCCAGCTTGAGCGTGGCGGGCGGCAGCGGATGGCCTTCGGCTTCATAGCCGGCGCCGCCCACGGGGGCTGTCTGCATTTCCAGGCCCAGGTTCAGGGCTTCGAGCACCTTGACGGCTTCCGCGACGATTTCGGGGCCGATGCCGTCTCCGGGCAACACTGCGATCTTCATGATGTTCCTTTGATTAATTTGATAACTGCTTGCGCTTGATATTCATAGACTTCATATTGAATTTGCTTGGAAGTCTATGAATGGAGAGCGTTGGCAGCTCATTTATTGATAGAAATGAATCAGCGCTGGATCAATGTGTGAGCCAGCCAGGGCTTTTGCGCCAGACGCTCGGCCTCGAAGGCCTTGATCTTGTCGGCATGGCGCATGGTCAGGCCGATGTCGTCGAAGCCGTTGAGCAGGCAGTACTTGCGGAAGGCGATCACGTCGAAGGGGATTTCCTCACCCTGGGGGCGCACGATCACCTGGCGCTCCAGGTCGATGGTCAGCTCGTAGCCGGGGAAGGCCGCCACTTCGTTGAACAGCAGGTCGATCGTGGCCTCGGGCAGCACGATGGGCAGCAGGCCGTTCTTGAAGCTGTTGTTGAAGAAGATGTCGGCAAAGCTGGGGGCCAGGATGGCGCGGAAGCCGTACTGATCCAGCGCCCAGGGGGCGTGCTCGCGGCTGGAGCCGCAGCCGAAGTTCTTGCGTGCGATCAGGATGCTGGCGCCTTTGTAGCGCGGCTGGTTGAGCACGAAGTCGGGGTTGGGCTTGCGTTCGGACTCGGGCACGCCGGGCTGGCCGGGCTGGTCCAGGTAGCGCCATTCGTCGAACAGGTTGGGGCCGAAGCCCGTCTTCTTGATGGACTTCAGGAACTGCTTGGGAATGATGGCGTCGGTGTCGACGTTCTCGCGGTCCATGGGGGCGACAAGGCCCTTGTGCACGGTGAATTTTTGCATGGCTTGAAGGCGTATGTTCTGGGGGATCAGCGAGCGGCGCGCTCGATGGCGCTGCCTGCGCTTTGCACGTCCTGGCCAATGCCCTTGACGGTGTTGCAGGCGGCCAGGGTGAGGGCCAGGCCAATCAGGAGGATCGGAAACGGTGGCTTCATGGTCGGACTCGCTGAAGAGAGGATGTGTTCAGGCGAACTTGCGGATATCGACGAAGTGGCCGTGGATGGCGGCGGCCGCGGCCATGGCCGGGCTGACGAGGTGGGTGCGGCCTCCCGCGCCCTGGCGGCCTTCGAAGTTGCGGTTGCTGGTGGAGGCGCAGCGCTCGCCGGGCTCCAGGCGGTCGGCGTTCATGGCCAGGCACATGGAGCAGCCGGGCTCGCGCCATTCGAAGCCGGCGGCCTTGAAGATCTGGTCCAGGCCTTCGCGCTCGGCCTGTTCCTTCACGAGTCCGGAGCCGGGCACGACCATGGCCAGCTTGATGTTCCTGGCCACCTTCTGGCCCAGCTTCCTGACCACGGCGGCGGCCTCGCGCATGTCCTCGATGCGGCTGTTGGTGCAGGAGCCGATGAAGACCTTGTCCACGAAGATGTCGTTGATGGGCTTGCCGGGCGTAAGGGCCATATAGGTCAGGGCGCGCTCGATGGCGCCGCGCTTGTTGGGGTCCTTTTCCCTGTCGGGATCGGGTACGGTGGCATCCACGCCCAGCACCATCTCGGGCGAGGTGCCCCAGGTGACCTGCGGCACGATCTCGGCGGCGTTGAGCTCGACCACGCGGTCGAACGTGGCGTCGGCGTCGGAGTGCAGCGTTTTCCAATAGGCGACGGCGGCATCCCACTCGGCACCGGTGGGCGCCAGCGGGCGGCCCTTGATGTAGTTGATGGTCTTGTCATCCACGGCTACGAGACCGGCGCGCGCGCCGCCTTCGATGGCCATGTTGCAGACGGTCATGCGGCCCTCCATGGACAGGTCGCGGATGGCTTCGCCCGCGAATTCGATGGTGTAGCCCGTGCCGCCGGCCGTGCCGATCTTGCCGATGATGGCCAGCACGATGTCCTTGGCCGTGATGCCGGGGGCGACCTTGCCGTTGACCTTGACCAGCATGTTCCTGGCCTTCTTGGCCAGCAGGGTCTGCGTGGCCATCACATGCTCGACCTCGGAGGTGCCGATGCCGTGGGCCAGCGCGCCGAAGGCGCCGTGCGTGGAGGTGTGGCTGTCGCCGCAGACCACGGTCATGCCGGGCAGCGTCGCGCCCTGCTCGGGGCCCATCACGTGGACGATGCCCTGGCCCTTGTCCATGAAGGGGAAGAAGGCGGCCGCGCCGAATTCGGCGATGTTGCTGTTGAGCGTGGTGATCTGTTCCTTGCTGATGGGATCGGCAATGCCGTCGTAGCCGCGCTCCCAGCCGTCGGTGGGCGTATTGTGGTCGGCCGTGGCCACCACGGAACTGATGCGCCACAGCTTGCGCCCGGCCATGCGCAGGCCCTCGAAGGCCTGGGGACTGGTCACTTCGTGCACCAGGTGGCGGTCGATGTAGAGGATGGAGGTGCCGTCTTCCTCGGTGTGAACGACGTGCTCGTCAAAAATCTTGTCGTAAAGGGTGCGTCCCATGGCGGTCTCGTGAGGTTGGGGTTGTCGGGGTGTGGATTCGGTAAAGCCGTGCGGCAGGCCGTCAGCAGGCGTCAGGCCCGGGCGCTGCCGGCAGGGCATAGGTGGTCCACCAGCAGGCGGGTGGTGACGGGCAGGGCGTCGAAGTCGCGCGCCACCACGCACAGTTCGCGGCGTGCCCAGTCATCGCTCAGGTGCACGGCGCGCAGATGGCCCACGCCGTGCATGAGCTCGAAGGCCCGGTCCGGCAGCAGGCCCAGGCCCAGGCCATTGTCGATCATGCGGCACATGGCATCCAGGCTGGTGACCTGGATGCGCTGGTGCAGCGCATGGCCGGCCTGGGCTGCGGCCGCGCGCATGGCCAGGCTGATGGAAGATCCCGCATGCAGGCTGACGATGTCCCACTCCAGCACTTCGGCGAAGGCCACGCTTTCGCGCTCGGCCAGCGCATGGCGCTCGGGCACGACGACGACCAGCCGGTCCTCGCGGTAGCGGCGGTATTGCAGCGGCACATTGCCCTGGGTCAGCTGCACGGTGGCCTGCTTGCTGCCAGGCTGCAACGCATTGCCCAGCGTGCAGATACCGATATCGGCCGTGCCCTCGGCCACGGCGCTCAGCACGTCGGGGCTCAGGTGCTCCTGCAGGTCGATCTTGATCTGGCTGTGCTCGCGGGCGAAGGCACCCAGGTCTTCGGGCAGGAACTGCACGATGGCCGACATGTTGGCGTGCATGCGCACATGGCCGCGCACGCCGTCGGCATACTCGGACAGCTCGCCCTGCATGCGTTCCAGGCCATAGAGCACGTTGCGCGCATGGTGCAGCAGGCTTTCGCCCGCAGGTGTCAGCGTCACGCCGCGGCTGTGGCGGTACAGCAGCGCGGTATCGACGGTGGCTTCAAGATCGGACAGGCGCTTGCTCACGGCCGAAGCCGCGATGAACTCGCGCTCTGCGGCGCGGCCAATGCTGCCCAGCTCGCAGACAGCCACGAACAGCTGCAGCGAGGTGAGGTCTATGCGCCTTGCAAAACTACGCTCGGAATTCTTCATGGGGGAGACTCTGTCTTCTCGTTTAGAGAAGTTGATTGCATTCTTACCTATAAATCATTGCTTAACCATCTTTGAATGAGATGTCTTTGCTGGCGATGGGTGATGCTTTTGCGATGGGTCTGCTATCGGCTGGCGATGTGCTGGCCGGGCTGCCGGAGTTTTTTCCAGCTGTTAACAGACAGTAAAGTGGCGTGACGCTTCGAGAGCATGCTGCAAAAATATGAGCCTCGACAGACTTGTCCCTCCAACTGCCGGAAGCTTTCCGGCCTTTTTTTTCGATACCGCCTTGCCTTCGTCCTCACCTTCTTCTTCCCATGCCTTGCGCTGGAGCCATGCCTGCCTGACGGCTGTGGCAAGCCTGGCTCTGGCACTGGGTTCTGTTGCTGTGCACGCCGCGCCCGCCAAGGGCAAGACCGCAGCCGCCAGCAAATCTTCCAAGCCGGCGCCCGCCCGTTCTCCGGCCGGCGCCGCGAAACCTGCGGCCAAGGCCGCACCAGCCAAGGCGGGCAAGGCAGCCAAGGGCGCGGCCAGGAAGGGCGCAGCACCTTCCCGCCACGGCCGCACCGGCCGGGCGGCAGCCGCTGGCGCCGCAGCGGCTGCCGTCCCCATGGGCCTGGAGCACTGGAGCCCGGCTCCCAATGCAGCGGCCGGCAGTGCCGACGACGCCAAGGAGCTGGCGGCGCTGCGCGAGTCGGCCCAGGCCGGCGATGCCAAGGCCCAATACCTGCTGGGGTCGCGCTACCGCTTCGGCAACGGCGTGAAGCAGGACCTGTCCCAGACGGTGCAGCTGTACCGGCGCGCGGCCGAGCAGGGCTATGCGCCGGCTCAGTCGGACCTGGGCGTGCTGTATGCGAATGGACGGGGCGTGGCCCAGGACGACGCCCAGGCGGCCCTGTGGTACCGCAAGGCGGCCGATCAGGGCGACGCCATTGCCCAGAACAACCTGGGCCTGATGTACGCCGAAGGCCGCGGCGTGCCCAAGGACGAGGCGCAGGCCGTGCAGTGGTTTCAGCGCTCCGCCGAGAAAGGCGAAGCCGCCGGGCAGTACAGCCTGGGCGTGATGTACGCCAGCGGCCGCGGAGTGAAGGAGGATGCCAAGGCCGCGCTCAAATGGTTCGAGAAGGCCGGCGAGCAAGGCCATGTGGATGCCCAGTACAACGCGGGCATGACCTATGCCGAGGGCGCCGTGGTCAAGCAGGACATGCAGCGCGCGGCCCAGTGGTTCGAGAAGGCCGCGAACCAGGGCCTGGCTTCGGCGCAGTCCACGCTGGGCTTTCTGTATGCGAACGGCCAGGGGGTTGCTGCCGACCCGGCCAGGGCCGTGCAATGGTTCGAGCGCTCGGCCAAGCAGGGCTATACGCTGGCCCAGTCCAATCTGGCATCGCTCTACACCAGCGGCCAGGGCGTGGCCAAGAATCCGCAGAAGGCCTATTTCTGGCTGCTGGTCGCCAGGGACAAGGATGCGTCGCTGGAAGCCCGCACCCAGGCGGCCGGCGAAGCCCTGACGCCGGCGGAGCGTCTGCGCATCCAGCGCGAAGCCCGAAGCTGGAAGCCTGTCCGGGAGCCGGGCTGAGCCGGGGCCGTCCGGCCATGAAAAATGGCTCCCCCGCTCCTCGCCGCGCGTAGACGCTGCCCCTCCGGGAGGGGCGCTTTCATCTTGGCGCGGCCTGATAAAAAAAACGCAGCCAGTGGCTGCGTTTTTTGTTCAGCTGAAGAAGCTCTTGAGGCGGTCGGTCCAGCTTTCGCCGCTGGGCGAGTGCTTGGAGCCGCCCTTCTTGAGCGATTCGTCCAGTTCCTTGAGCAGCTTGCGCTGGTGCTCGGTGAGCTTGACCGGCGTTTCCACCACGATGTGGCAGTACAGGTCGCCCGGATAGCTGGAGCGTATGCCCTTGATGCCCTTGCCGCGCAGGCGGAACTGCTTGCCGGCCTGCGTGCCTTCGGGGATGTCGATGGCCGCCTTGCCCGAAAGGGTGGGGACTTCGATCTCGCCGCCAAGCGCGGCCGTGATGAAGCTCACCGGCACGTTGCAGTGCAGGTCGTCGCCATCGCGCTCGAAGATGTCGTGGTCCTTGATGCGGATCTCGATGTACAGATCGCCCGCCGGGCCGCCATTGGTGCCGGGCTCGCCGTTGCCGGCCGAGCGGATGCGCATGCCGTCGTCGATGCCGGCCGGAATCTTGACTTCCAGCGTCTTCTGGCGCTTGACCTTGCCCTGGCCGCCGCAGGAGGGGCAGGGCTCGGGAATGATCTTGCCGGTGCCGCGGCAGTGCGGGCAGGTCTGCTGCACGCTGAAGAAGCCCTGGCGCATCTGCACGCTGCCCATGCCGTTGCAGGTGGAGCAGGTCTTGGCGCTGGTGCCGGGCTTGGCGCCGCTGCCGTGGCAGGTGTCGCAGTTGTCCCAGCTCGGAATGCGGATCTGCGCATCCTTGCCCTTGGCAGCTTCTTCCAGGGTGATTTCCATGGAATAGCTGAGGTCGTTGCCGCGATAGACCTGGCGGCCGCCGCGGCGGCCCTGGCTGAACATGTCGCCGAAGATGTCGCCGAAGGCTTCGGCAAAGCCGCCAAAACCTTCGCCCATGCCGCCCATGCCCCGGTTGGGGTCGACGCCGGCATGGCCGTACTGGTCGTAGGCTGCGCGTTTCTGGGCGTCCGAAAGCATCTCGTAGGCCTCCTTGGCCTCCTTGAATTTTTCTTCGGCTTCCTTGGCCTTTTCACCCTGGTTGCGGTCAGGGTGGTATTTCATCGCCAGCTTGCGATAGGCTTTTTTCAGTTCGTCGTCCGAAGCGTTCTTGGCAACGCCCAGGACTTCGTAGTAGTCACGTTTGGACATGGTAATTCTTCCGCCAGAAGGAGCAGGAACGCCGCGTCAACCCCTTGTCGGAGCCGGCGCGGCGGCAAGCGGTCAGTGAGTGGACTCAGGACCGAGGGTGGGATCAGTCCTTCTTGACTTCCTTGACTTCGGCGTCGACCACGTTGTCGTCGCCAGCGGTGGAGGAGCCTGCGGCGGATGCGCCTGCACCGGCGGCAGCGGCTGCCTCAGCGCCGCCTGCGGCGGCCTGGGCGTCGGCGTACATCTTCTCGCCCAGCTTCTGGCTGGCGGTCATCAGCGCCGTGGTCTTGGCATCGATGGCGTCCTTGTCGTCACCCTTGAGGGCTTCTTCCAGGTCCTTCACGGCAGCCTCGATGGCCGACTTCTCGGCGGCGTCGAGCTTGTCGCCATGCTCGCCCAGGCTCTTCTTGACGCTGTGCACAGCGGCTTCGCCCTGGTTCTTGGCCTGGATGATTTCCAGCTTCTTCTTGTCGTCGGCTGCGTTCAGTTCCGCATCCTTGACCATCTTCTGGATCTCTTCCTCGGACAGGCCGGAGTTGGCCTTGATGGTGATCTTGTTTTCCTTGCCCGAAGCCTTGTCCTTGGCGGACACGTTCAGAATGCCGTTGGCGTCGATGTCGAAGGTCACCTCGATCTGCGGGATGCCGCGCGCTGCGGGCGGAATGCCTTCCAGGTTGAACTCGCCCAGCAGCTTGTTGCCCGAAGCCATTTCACGCTCGCCCTGGAACACCTTGATGGTCACGGCGGGCTGGTTGTCCTCGGCCGTCGAGAAGGTCTGCGCGAACTTCGTCGGGATCGTGGTGTTCTTGGTGATCATCTTGGTCATGACGCCGCCCAGGGTCTCGATGCCCAGGGACAGGGGAGTCACGTCCAGCAGCAGCACGTCGGAGCGCTCGCCGCCCAGCACCTGGCCCTGCACGGCAGCGCCCACGGCCACGGCTTCGTCGGGGTTCACGTCCTTGCGGGGTTCCTTGCCGAAGAACTCCTTGACCTTTTCCTGCACCTTGGGCATGCGGGTCATGCCGCCGACCAGGATCACGTCGTCGATGTCGGACACGGAGATGCCGGCGTCCTTGATGGCCGTGCGGCAGGGCGCGATGGTGCGCTCGATCAGCTCATCCACCAGCGATTCCAGCTTGGCGCGGGTCAGCTTGATGTTCAGGTGCTTGGGACCCGAGGCATCGGCCGTGATGTAGGGCAGGTTGATGTCGGTCTGCGAGGAGTTCGACAGCTCGATCTTGGCCTTTTCGGCGGCTTCCTTCAGGCGCTGCAGAGCCAGCACGTCCTTGGACAGGTCGACGCCCTGTTCCTTCTTGAACTCGGTGATGATGTAGTCGATGATGCGCTGGTCGAAGTCTTCGCCGCCCAGGAAGGTGTCGCCGTTGGTCGACAGCACTTCGAACTGCTTTTCGCCGTCCACGTCGGCGATCTCGATGATGGACACGTCGAACGTGCCGCCGCCCAGGTCATACACGGCGATCTTGTGGTCGCCCTTGCCGCCCTTGTCCAGACCGAAGGCCAGTGCCGCGGCCGTAGGCTCGTTGATGATGCGCTTGACTTCCAGGCCCGCGATGCGGCCCGCATCCTTGGTGGCCTGGCGCTGGGCGTCGTTGAAGTAGGCCGGCACGGTGATCACGGCCTCGGTCACGGGTTCGCCCAGGAAGTCCTCGGCAGTCTTCTTCATCTTGCGCAGCACTTCGGCGCTGATCTGGGGGGGCGCCAGCTTCTGGCCGCGCACTTCCACCCAGGCGTCGCCATTGTCGGCCTTGACGATGGAGTAGGGCATCAGGTCGATGTCCTTCTGCACTTCCTTTTCGTCGAACTTGCGGCCGATCAGGCGCTTGGCGGCGTAGATGGTGTTCTTGGGGTTGGTGACGGCCTGGCGCTTGGCCGAGGCGCCGACGAGGATCTCGCCGTCGTCCTGGTAGGCAATGATGGAGGGGGTGGTGCGGGCACCTTCGCTGTTCTCGATCACGCGAGTGTTGTTGCCATCCATGATGGCGACGCAGCTATTGGTCGTGCCCAGGTCGATACCGATGATTTTTCCCATGTTTCTCTCCGTATTCGTGAAATGTTCGATTGGTTGTTAGTTGGTGGCCGCTGTGCCCGGGTTCAAGAGCCGCGGCGCAATTTCTTGCTGCCTCAGCCTTGGGCAACCGTCACCAGGGCGGGGCGCAGGATGCGGTCGGCAATCATGTAGCCCTTTTGCAGCACGGTGACCACGGTGCCGGCTTCCTGCTGGGCCGGCACCATGCTGATGGCCTGGTGCTGATGGGGGTCGAATTTCTCGCCGGCGGCCGGATTGATGGGCACGACCTTGTTGCGCTCCAGGGCCGAAACCAGCTGGCGCAGCGTGGCGTCCGAGCCTTCGCGCAGTTGTTCGGCCGTCGCGTTCTCGATGGACAGGGCGGCATCCAGGCTGTCGCACACGGGCAGCAGGCTTTCGGCAAAGCTCTCGATGCCGAACTTGCGGGCCTTGGCCACGTCTTCCTCGGCGCGGCGGCGCACGTTCTCGGCTTCCGCCTTGGCGCGCAGATACTGGTCGGCCAGCTCGGAGCTCTTGGCCTTGAGTTCCTCCAGCTCAGCCTTCAGCCTATCCATCTCGTCAGACGCGTTGGCAGCCATTGCGGCTTCGACTTCTTCGGGGGAGGCGTCTTGCAAAGGGTTGGGATTGTTGTCGGACATAGGTAAGTGTTTTTCAGAACTTAAGACAATCTTGCGAGTAGATGTGCGCGGCCCGGATTATTTCAAGCCTTGCCCGGGTAGGAGATGGCCGGATGCGGCTGCCCTTGAGGAGCTTCATGCCTGGCAATGCTTTCGGGTGAAGTGAGTGCTTCGATGATTGCCTGCTGCACCGGCGCATGCCTGCTTTCCCGGCCGGGACGCCGGGTTTATGAAGCCCCAAGTGTACAGATACAAAGCAGCTGCGCTAGAATCTCACGTTTTGCCTTGCCGCACCGCTACCGACGCAGTGGGCGGCGTTTTCCCAAAAGGAGTCGTTATGCGTCATTACGAAATCGTTTTGTTGATCCATCCGGATCAGAGCGAGCAAGTGCCCGCCATGCTGGAGCGCTACAAGGGCATGATCACCGCTGGTGGCGGCAAGATCCACCGCGAAGAAGACTGGGGCCGCCGTCAGCTGGCCTACCTGATCAACAAGCTCGCCAAGGCTCACTACCTGTGCCTGAACATCGAAGCCGACCAGGCTGTGATGGCTGAACTGGAACACGCCTTCAAGTTCAACGATGCCGTGCTGCGTCACCTGACGGTTCAGAAGAAGAAGGCCGAAACCGCTCCTTCCTCCATGATGAAGACCGTCGAGCGCGAAGAAGCCCGCAAGGCCAACCAGGCCGAGCACGCTTAAGGCATCCAAGACGCTGAAGGAGTGGAAAACCGCGTTGCACTGACGGGCACCCTCGCCGAGCTAGCCGCTCTGCGCTACACGCCCGCCGGATTGCCCGCCCTGGATCTGCGCATCGAGCACAGCTCGCAGCAAGCAGAGGCCGGCAGCAAGCGCAACGTCACTGCATCCGTCAAGGCGGTGGCCTTCGGCCCGCTGGCTGAGAAGCTGGCCCGCCAGGCCCCAGGCAGCCAATGGACATTCCAGGGCTTTCTGGCCACGCCGCGCAATACGAAGATGCTGGTTTTGCACATTCAGGACATTCAACAAAACTAATTTTCAAGAGGTCCAGAAATGGCCACGTTCAAGAAATTCAACAAGGACAAGCGTCCCAAGCGCAACACCCAGTCGCTGCTGTTCAAGCGCAAGCGCTTCTGCCGCTTCACCGTCGCCGGCGTCGAGGAAATCGACTACAAGGATGTCGACACCCTGCGTGACTTCATCGCCGAAAACGGCAAGATCGTGCCCGCCCGCCTGACCGGCACGCGCGCCATCTACCAGCGTCAGCTGAACACTGCCATCAAGCGCGCCCGCTTCCTGGCTCTGGTTCCTTACACTGACCAGCACAAGATCTAAGGAGCACAACCCATGCAAGTTATTCTGCTCGACAAGGTTGTGAACCTGGGCAACCTCGGCGATATCGTCAAGGTCAAGGACGGCTACGCCCGCAACTTCCTGATCCCCACGGGCGCTGCCCGTCGTGCCACCGAAGCTGCCAAGGCCGAATTCGAAGCCAAGCGCGCCGAACTGGAAAAGGCTGCTGCCGAGAAGCTGGCTGCCGCTCAGGCCATGGGCGAGAAGCTCAACGGCGTGAACGTCAAGCTGACCCAGAAGGCTGGCGTGGACGGCCGTCTGTTCGGCTCCATCACCAATGCCGACATCGCTGAAGAACTGACCAAGGCCGGTTTCGAAGTGCACAAGGCCCAGGTGCGCATGCCCAACGGTCCCATCAAGATGGTTGGCGACGCTACCGTGGTGGTGGCTCTGCACACCGATGTGTCCGCCGAAGTCTCCGTTTCGGTGTACGGCGACCACTCCTGATTCGGACTCCGTTCCGAACTGGCAAAAAGCCGCCTTCGGGCGGTTTTTTTGTTTTCAGGCCGGCACTGCCAGGTGCCGGCTGTGCTGCGTCCAGGTATCTGGGCGCGGCCGTGACGCGGCGAGCGCCTCCCGTTAGGATGGAGGGCTGTCCCAAGGAATTCCATGTCGTCTGTAATGCCCCCGCTCGATCTTGATGATGATGCTTTTGCGCCGGTGCCCCCGGCGGACCAGCAAGTGGCGCAGCTGCGCGTGCCGCCGCACTCCATGGAGTCCGAGTCCAGCGTGCTGGGCGGCCTGCTGCTGGACAACAATGCCTGGGACCGTGTGGGCGATCTGCTCAACGACAGCGATTTCTACCGCCATGAGCACAAGCTGATCTACGAGGCCATCGGCAAGCTGATCAACGCCAGCAAGCCCGCCGACGTGATCACCGTCTACGAGCACCTGCAGGGCATGGGCAAGGCCGAGGAAATCGGCGGCCTGATGTACCTGAACCAGCTGGCGCAATATGTGCCCAGTGCCAGCAATATCCGCCGCTACGCGGAAATCGTGCGCGAGCGCGCCATCCTGCGCAAGCTGGTGACGGCCAGCGACGAGATCGCCACCAATGCCTTCAACCAGCAGGGCAAGACGGTGGAGCGCATTCTCGACGAGGCCGAGCAGAAGATCATGGCCATCGGCGAAGAGGGCGCGCGCAACAAGCAGGGCTTCCAGTCGCTGGACACGCTGGTGGTGGACCTGCTGGACCGCGTCCAGGAGATGGCCGACAACCCGATGGACGTGACCGGCGTGCCCACGGGCTTTGTCGACCTGGACCGCATGACTTCGGGCCTGCAGGCGGGCGACCTTGTGATCCTGGCGGCGCGCCCCTCCATGGGCAAGACCTCGTTCGCGGTGAACATCGCCGAGCATGTGGCGCTCAACGAAGGCCTGCCGGTCGCCATTTTCTCGATGGAAATGGGCGCGGCCCAGCTGGCCGTGCGTATCGTGGGTTCCATCGGCCGCGTCAACCAGGGCAATCTGCGTACGGGCAAGCTCAGCGACGAGGAGTGGCCGCGCCTGACCGAGGCCATCGAGCGCCTGCGCACGGTGAGCCTGCATATCGACGAAACGCCGGGCCTCTCGCCCACGGAGCTGCGCGCCAATGCGCGGCGCCTGGCGCGCACCTGCGGCAAGCTCGGGCTCATCGTGGTCGACTACCTGCAGCTGATGAGCGGCTCGGGGGCTGCCAGCGCCGACAACCGCGCCACCGAGCTGGGCGAGATCTCGCGGGGCCTGAAGATGCTGGCCAAGGAGCTGCAATGCCCGGTGATTGCGCTGTCCCAGCTCAACCGCTCGGTGGAGCAGCGCACCGACAAGCGCCCCATGATGTCCGACCTGCGGGAATCGGGCGCCATCGAGCAGGACGCGGACATCATCATGTTCATCTACCGTGACGACTACTACAACAAGGAGAGCAAGGAGCCGAACATTGCCGAGGTCATCATCGGCAAGCAGCGTAACGGCCCGACGGGCACGGTGAAGCTCTTCTTCCAGAAGAACCAGACGCGCTTCGAGAACCTGGCCCAGGGCTACGGCAGCGACGAGTATTAAAAGCATAGCTGCCAGCGCAGGTATTCTGGAGAATTCATAGATTTATGAATATGAAGTCTATGAATGCCAGGCGCTGCCAGCTATGAAAAGAAGAGTCGACATCGCCCAATAAAAAGCCCGCAGCGTTGAAGCTGCGGGCTTTTGTTTTGGAGTGGCAATGCGCTATGCGGCCGTGCGCAGCACGTAAACCCCCAGGCCGATCACGCAGATGCCCAGGATGCCGCTGGCCCAGGCCAGGCGCTGGGCGCCGGTGCGCAGCGCGCCCACCGTGGCCACGATCTGGGCATTCTGCTGAGCCAGCTTCTCGATGATCTCCAGCGACTGGCGCTGGGATTGCTCGAGCTGGGCCACGCGCTCTTCCAGGCCCTGGATCAGCAGCAAGGCCTGTTCGCCCGAGGACCGGGGCGGCGACAGGTGCTGGGCCGCCTGCTGTGCGGCATCGGCCTGCGCCTGGTGCTCTGCCTGGGCGTCCTTCTTCTTGAGCATGCCCTGGGCGGCCTTGACCACCTGGGGCGTGGCCTTGATCACATCCGCCCAGGGGACCATCTTGAGCGCGCTGATCCAGCTGATCGCCATGGCTTAGAGCACCTCGCTGGCAAAGTCCGCCAGGCGCGAGCGTTCGCCGCGCGCCAGGGTGATGTGGCCGCTGTGGGGCCAGCCCTTGAAGCGGTCCACCACATAGGTCAGGCCCGAGCTGCCTTCGGTCAGGTAGGGGGTGTCGATCTGCGCCAGGTTGCCCATGCAGATGATCTTGGTGCCGGGGCCGGCGCGCGTGATCAGCGTCTTCATCTGCTTGGGCGTCAGATTCTGGGCCTCATCGATGATGACGTACTTGTTCAGGAAGGTGCGCCCGCGCATGAAGTTCATGCTCTTGATCTTGATGCGGCTGCGGATCAGCTCGTTGGTCGCCGCGCGTCCCCATTCGCCGGCATTGCCGCCGTCGCCCTTGGCCAGGAACTCGAGGTTGTCGTCCAGCGCGCCCATCCACGGACCCATCTTCTCCTCCTCGGTGCCGGGCAGGAAGCCGATGTCCTCGCCCACGCTCACCGTGGCGCGGGTCATGATGATCTCGGTGTAGCGGCGCTCGTCCAGCACCTGGGCCAGGCCCGCGGCCAGGGCCAGCAGCGTCTTGCCGGTGCCGGCCGTGCCGGTCAGCGTGACGAAGTCCACGTCCGGGTTCATGAGCAGGTTCATCGCGAAGTTCTGCTCGCGGTTGCGGGTGGAGACGCCCCAGACCGCATTCTTGGGGTTGCCGAAGTCGCGCAGCGTCTTGAGCACGGCCGTCCTGTCGCGGATCTCGGTCACGCGCATGTACAGGCTGGGCTCGCCGGGTCCTTCGTAGTAGACGAACTGGTTGATCATCAGCTGGTCCACGATGGCGCCGCTGACGCGGTAGTAGGTGATGGCGCCTTCCTGCCAGCTTTCCACGTTCTTGCCGGCCTTGGCCCAGAAGTCGTGCGGCAGGGCCAGCACGCCGGCGTACAGCAGGTCGCCGTCGTCCAGCACCTTGTCGTTCTGGTAGTCCTCGGCGGCCAGGCCCAGGGCGCGCGCCTTGACGCGCATGTTGATGTCCTTGGACACCAGCACCACTTCGCGGTCGCTGTATTCGCCGCGCAGCGCGGCCACCACGCCCAGGATCTGGTTGTCGGCCTTGCCCTGGGGCAGGCCCTCGGGCAGGGCCGAGTCCAGCGGATGGGTCTGGAAGTACAGCGTGCCGGTGGCGCCCTTTTGGCCGGTGGCGCTCAAAGGCAGGCCCTTGTCCAGGCCGTCGGCCGGCTGGGAGGCCACGAGGGAATCCAGTGTGCGGCTGACCTGGCGGCCGTTGCGCGCCACTTCGGTCATGCCCTTCTTGTGGTTGTCCAGCTCCTCCAGCACCACCATGGGCAGGAAGATGTCGTGCTCCTCGAAGCGGAACAGGCTGCTGGGGTCATGCAGCAGCACATTGGTATCCAGCACGAACAGCGTCTTGGGCGCCGGGTGGCCGCCGCGCGCCTTGCGCCCCGACACCGGTGCGGCGGCCGGTGCAGGCTTGGCCGGGGCGGCTGGCGCAGCCGGCGTGGCCGGAGTCACGGCCGGGGCCTTGGCGGATTGGGGGGCGCTTCTGGTGCTGCGTGGCTTTTTGGCCGCAGCGCTGCCGGCAGCCGGCGCAGCAGCCGTTGCCGCGGCAGTCGATGCGCGGCGGGTACGTGTTTTGGCGGCAGCGCCGTTGGCCGCTGCGGGCGTGCTGTCGGAGATGGCGGCGGTTCCCAATGCGTCGTCGGTTTCCGCAGCACGGGTGGTGAGAAAGGCTTCTGCGGGGAGCTTGGCGGCACGGCGGCCGGGGGCGGGAGGCAGGGGCATAGTGGACGAACCGTTCCTCAACAAGGATCAAAAAGCACAAAGCCGCCTGGAAACCGAGGCGGCTTTGTGTGGGTGAAAAGGAAAAACTGCGTAGCACTGAGGCATTGCCCCATTATGCATAGCCCGGTGGGCGCTCAGGCCGGATTTCCGATTCTTTGCGGGGCGGCGGCGCTGTTAAAGACGGTGAAACATTGCGGGTGCAGGTGTTTCGCCGCCGTGCCGCGTCCGGGTGGCAGGGGCTCAGGCGACCTTCTTGTCCTGGGCCTTGATGGCCTTCACGGCCTTGAGCACCTCGTCCACATGGCCGGGGACCTTCAGGCCGCGCCATTCCTGCGCCAGCAGGCCGTCGGGGCCGACCAGGAAGGTGGAGCGCTCGATGCCCTTGACCTTCTTGCCGTACATGATCTTGTTCTTGACCACGCCGAACATATGGCACATTTTCTCTTCGGTGTCGGCAATCAGCTCGAACGGCAGCTCGAGCTTGGCCTTGAAGTCGTCGTGCGACTTCATGTTGTCGCGCGAAACCCCGAACACGGTGGCGCCAGCTTTCACGAAATCCTTGTATTTATCGCGAAACTGCATTGCTTCCGTTGTACAACCGGGCGTATTGTCCTTGGGGTAAAAATACAGGATCAGAATCTGGCCCGTGTGGGAGGTGTTGGTCACCTTGATCCCGCCGGTAGCGTTGGCTTCAAATTCAGGAAGGGGTTTGTTGACAACGATCGCCATGCGCTTGTATCTCTCGGGTGTAGTCGTTGAAATGCCGAAGGCGCCTTTGTGTCGTTGCGTATTCTTGTTTTTATCGACCAGCCAAGGCGCCCCCAACCGCAACCAGCGATTTTACCCTGAAATACGTATTCCCCCTATTGAGGGGCGAGGAGTCTACTCCAGAAGTAGGGCTGCAATCACATTGCGGCCTTCTCCGGCAAGGATGTTGTAGGTGCGGCACGCCGAATGCGTGTCCATGGTTTCCAGCCCCATGCGCTTTTCCATCAGCGGTTTGAGCCAGGCCGGCGGCGGAAAGCGGTTGCGCGCGCCGCTGCCGAAGATGATGACCTCGGCGTCGAGCCGGGCCAGCTCCTCGAAGTGGGCGGGCGTGAGGTCCTCGAAGCGCGCGCAGTTCCACTCCTGGAGCAGGCCGCGCGCGCCCACGATCAGGCTGTGCTCGTGGTTTTGCTGGTCTACCGCAATCCAGCCCGGGCCGTAGCCGGTGATGGATTGCGCTTCGAATTTGTCGGCCTGGAGTTTCATGGCGTTCGGGTGCGCAGACGGCGCGGCGCACGCAAGGTGGTTGGGGTGTGGCAGGAGGCCGGCGGCCGCGTGCGCCGGCGCAAAAGGCGTCCGCATGTTCGCTGGTCTCCATGCAGCCAGGGTGGGGACCTTGCTGCAATGCGGAACTGTGGTCAAATTATAGGTTTCACCGTGGCGTGCAGTGCGCCGTGGCGTGCCTCAAAACCCTTTCCTCCTATCTTGAGCATGAAGACCGTTCAAAAATCCGCAAAACTAGCCAACGTCTGTTATGACATCCGCGGGCCCATCATGGACGCGGCCAAGAAGATGGAGGAGGACGGCCAGAAGATCATCAAGCTCAACATCGGCAATCTGGCCGTGTTCGGCTTCGACGCCCCCGAGGAAGTGCAGCAGGACATGATCCGCAACCTGCCCAACTCGGCCGGCTATTCCGACAGCAAGGGCATTTTCGCGGCGCGCAAGGCCGTGATGCACGAAACCCAGCGCCAGGGCATCAAGGGCGTGACGCTGGACGACATCTTCCTGGGCAACGGCGCCTCGGAGCTGATCGCGCTGGCCACCAACGCGCTGCTGGACAACGGCGACGAAATGCTGCTGCCCGCGCCCGACTATCCGCTGTGGACGGCCGTGACCAGCCTGTCCGGCGGCACGCCCGTGCACTACCTGTGCGATGAGGCCAATGGCTGGATGCCGCGCCTGGACGACATCCGCGCCAAGATCACGCCGCGCACCAAGGCCATCGTGGTCATCAACCCCAACAACCCCACGGGCGCACTGTATTCCAGAGAACTGCTGCTGGAGATCGTGCAGATCGCCCGCGAGCACGGCCTGGTGATATTCGCCGACGAGGTCTACGACAAGGTGCTGTACGACGATGTCAGGCACACGCCGCTGGGCAGCCTGTCCACCGATGTGCTGACCATCACCTTCAACTCGCTGTCCAAGGCCTACCGCAGCTGCGGCTACCGCGCCGGCTGGATGGTGATCTCGGGCGACAAGAAGCCCGCCAGGGACTACATCGAGGGCCTGAACATGCTCTCGAACATGCGCCTGTGCGCCAACGTGCCGGGCCAGTGGGCCGTGCAGACGGCGCTGGGCGGCCACCAGAGCATCGACGAGCTGGTCAGGGAAGGTGGCCGCCTGCGGGTGCAGCGCGATCTGGCCTGGGAGATGATCAACGCCATTCCGGGCGTGTCCTGCGTCAAGCCCCAGGCGGCGCTGTACATGTTCCCGCGCCTGGACCCCGCGGTCTATCCGATCCAGGACGATCAGGAGTTCTTCCTCGAGGTGCTGCAGGAGACCAAGGTCATGCTGGTGCAGGGCACGGGCTTCAACTGGCCCGAACCCGACCACTTCCGCATCGTGTTCCTGCCGCACGAGGCGGACCTGCGCGAGGCCATCAACCGCCTGGCTGCCTTCCTGGCCAGGTACCGCCAGCGCCACGGCACGGACAAGCCCCGCGCCGCGCAGCTGCAGCAGCCCAAGGTTGCCAAGGTGGAGAAGGCGGCCTAGGAATCCTGAAGCTTGCGCCCACAAGAAGGAAGAAGGCGCCAGAGCCGTTCTTCAAGGCAAAGATCTTGCCTGCATCCGGTGGGCGCAAGCCGTGAATCTTTTTTCGATAGCTGAAGGCGCTTGACTGGCAAGCGCCGAAGCGTGTTTTACCTCTGAAGTTTATGAAACCAATCCAAGTAGGCCTGTTGGGCATTGGCACCGTGGGTAGCGGTACTTTCAATGTGCTGGAACGCAACCAGGACGAGATTCGCCGTCGCGCGGGCCGTGGCATTGAGATTGCCATGGTGGCCGACTTGGATACGGCCCGCGCCAGGAGCGTGGTCGGCGACAAGGCCAAGGTGGTGGGCGATGCGCGCGAGATCATCGCCAATCCCGACATCGACGTGGTGGTGGAGCTGATCGGCGGCTACGGCATCGCCAAGGCCCTGGTGCTCGAAGCCATCGCGGCCGGCAAGCACGTGGTCACCGCCAACAAGGCGCTGCTGGCCGTGCACGGCACGGAAATCTTCAAGGCCGCCGCCGAAAAGGGCGTGATCGTGGCCTTCGAGGCGGCTGTGGCCGGCGGCATCCCCATCATCAAGGCGCTGCGCGAAGGCCTGACGGCCAACGAGATCCAGTGGGTGGCCGGCATCATCAACGGCACGACCAACTTCATCCTGTCCGAGATGCGCGACAAGGGCCTGGACTTCGACGTGGTGCTCAAGGAAGCCCAGCGCCTGGGCTACGCCGAGGCTGACCCCACCTTCGACATCGAAGGCGTGGACGCCGCCCACAAGGCCACCCTGATCAGCGCCATTGCCTTCGGCATCCCGGTGCAGTTCGACAAGGCCTATGTGGAGGGCATCACCAAGCTGTCCGCGGCCGACATCCGCTATGCCGAGCAACTGGGCTATCGCATCAAGCTGCTGGGCATCACCAAGCGTGCCGACAAGGGCATCGAGCTGCGCGTGCACCCGTCGCTGGTGCCGGCCAAGCGCCTGATCGCCAACGTGGAAGGCGCGATGAACGCCGTGGTCGTGCATGGCGACGCCGTGGGCGCGACCCTATACTACGGCAAGGGTGCGGGCTCCGAGCCCACGGCATCGGCCGTGATCGCCGACCTGGTGGATATCGCCCGCCTGCACGACGCCGACCCGGCCCACCGCGTGCCGCCGCTGGCCTTCCAGTCCCACACGCTGGGCGCCGCCGGCAAGGACCTGCCCGTGCTGCCCATGGGCGAAGTCGTGACCAGTTACTACGTGCGCATCCGCGTGTCCGACGAGGCCGGCGTGCTGGCCAAGATCACCGGCCTGCTGGCCGAAGCCGGCATCAGCATCGATGCCGTGCTGCAGCGCGAAGCCGACGAGGTGGGCGGCGAAGGCTCGACCCAGACCGACCTGATCATCCTCACGCACGACACCCGCGAAGGAAATATGGACGCCGTGCTGGCGCAAATCCAGGGCCTGCCCACGGTGCTGGCGCCCATTACCCGCATCCGCAAGGAAGAACTCAACTGAGAAAGCCCATGCGCGATCGCACTCGAGCCGGAACCCTTCCCGTCCAGTGCGATTCGCGCACCGGCCTTCCCTCCAGAGGCTGGCGCCCCGTGGCGCTGGCCTTTTCCGTTTCTGTGGCTGGCGCAGCCGCAGCCGTTGCTGCGCCCGTGGATGTCTATCGCGGAACGCTCGGCGGCTCCGAGGTGGTGATGGAGCTGGGCAGGCCCCAGGCCGACGGTTCGCGCCAGGGACGCTATTTCTACCGCCGCCATGGCGTGGATATTCCGCTCCAGGGGCCCCTCAATGCGCTGGCCGAGGCGCAGCCGCTCACGCCGGAGCTGACGGAAAAGCTGGGCAAGGATGCGCCGCTGTTCACCGATGCCAGCCAGCGCGCCGTGGTCTGGAGCCTGCAGCCGCAGGGCGACGGCCTGAGCGGCGAATGGGTGGATCACATTCATGGCAAGAAACTGCCGCTGAGCCTCCGGCGCATTGCGCACTACGATCCCGAAAGGATTGCGCCGCAAGGCGTGGAAGCGGTGACCCAGGCCATCGTGCAAGGGGCTGGCAGCAGCGTCTCGCAAGGCGTTGCCATCAGCGAGCAGACCACGCCCTATGACTATTTGCGCGTTGCCGGGCAGCCGCTGGAGCGAGGCCGGGAAGTGGTGATTGCGCAGGATCTGGCCTGGCAGCCCGTGCGCGACGCCCGTACCAGGCTCTGGTACCCGCGCCTTACCCGCCATCCCGATGCCCGGATTCTGGCCCGGACCAATGCCCTGCTGGAGCAGCGCCACTGGGCCATGAGCCTGGAAGCGCTGGGCTGCCGCGCCTCTCTCTATCTGAACCTTGGGCCGGCGGCGGGCTCGCTGGGCAATTATGAAAACGAGCAAATCCAGGTCACGTATCTGAGCAAGGCCCTGATGAGCGTGGTCGAGTCGGGGTCTACCGATTGCGGCGGCGCCCATCCCAACAATCATTACGATCCGTTCGTGCTGGATTTGCTGCGGGGCGGCTACATGGACTTCACGCGACTGCTCAAGGGGGCCAAATATGGCGAGTACAAGCTGGAGTACGGCGATCGCTTCCTGCGTTTTCTGGACAAGGCAGCGCGCAGGCATGCCGGAGATGACAACGATTGCGCCGGCCTGCTGCCTCAGTACATGGCGCCGATGTTCGACAAGCCCGACAGGATGAGTTTTGTGATTTCCGGCATAGGCCATGCCATGGGGGTGTGCCTGGGCAGCGGCGTCAGTGTTCCGTTCAAGGACCTGAGGCCCTATGTCAGGCCGGGGGCGGAGCGCTACCTGCAGCCTTGACCCTGCGCCTGGCGCGGGACGAGGCAACGGCGTTGGCCGGTCTCTGCATTGGCGCACGGTGGCTTCGGGCCCGCTGACCGATAATGGAGGGCTTGGCGGCATGACACCTGCCCGTTTGGCTGCCCGTTCTGAAGACTGTTTTTGACGAGTTCGAGATGCTGTACCTGTCCACCCGCGGTCATGCCGACCGCAAGCGTTTCTGCGACATCCTGCTCGAAGGCCTGGCGCCCGACGGCGGCCTGTACCTGCCCGAGCACTACCCACGCATCGACGACGCCCAGCTGACCCGGCTGCGCCAGACGCTGGCCACCCAGGGCTATGCGGCCCTGGCCTTCGAGATCCTGTCGCTGTATATCGACGACATTCCGGCCGACGACCTGCGCGCCCTGTGCGCCAAGACCTATACCAGGGAAGTATTCGGCACCGATGCCATCGTGCCGGTGCGCCAGCTCGAGGGCCATCTGCTGATCGAAGCCCTGTCCAACGGTCCCACGCTGGCCTTCAAGGACATGGCCATGCAGCTGCTGGGCAACCTGTTCGAGTACGAGCTGGCCCGCCGCGGCGAGGAACTCAACATCCTGGGCGCCACCAGCGGCGACACGGGCAGCGCAGCCGAGTACGCGATGCGCGGCAAGAAGGGCGTGCGCGTGTTCATGACCAGCCCCAACGGCCGCATGAGCCCCTTCCAGCAGGCGCAGATGTTCAGCCTGCAGGACGAGAACATCCACAACATCGCCATCGAGGGCGTGTTCGACGACTGCCAGGACATCGTCAAGGCGGTCAGCAACGACCACGCCTTCAAAGCGAAGTACAAGATCGGCACCGTCAACTCCATCAACTGGGCGCGCCTGCTGGCCCAGGTGGTGTACTACTTCGCGGGCTATCTGCAGGCCACGAAGAGCAATGCCGAAAAGGTCAGCTTCACCGTGCCCAGCGGCAACTTCGGCAACATCTGCGCCGGCCACGTGGCGCGCCAGATGGGCCTGCCGATTGCAAAGCTGGTGGTGGCCACCAACGAGAACGACGTGCTCGACGAGTTCTTCCGCACCGGCGTCTACCAGGTGCGCGGCGCGGCCCACACCTACGAGACTTCCAGCCCGTCCATGGACATTTCCAAGGCCAGCAACTTCGAGCGCTTCGTGTTCGATCTGGTCGGCCGCGACGGCGCGCGCACCAAGGCCCTGTTTGCCGAGGGCGTGGCCCGCGAAGGCAAGTTCGACCTGAGCCGGGATCCGGCCTTCCAGAACGCTGCGGCGCAATACGGCTTTGTCAGCGGCAAGAGCACGCATGCCGACCGCCTGGCCACCATCAAGGACTGCTACGAGCGCCTGGGCCAGATGATCGATACCCACACGGCCGACGGCGTGAAGGTCGCGCGCGAGCATCTGGGCGCGGAGCCCATGCTGGTGCTGGAAACCGCCCTGCCCATCAAGTTCGCAGCGACCATCGAGGAGGCGCTGGGCCGCCAGCCCGACCGTCCGGCCAAGTTCGACGGCATCGAGTCGCTGCCCAAGCGCGTGGTCGTCATGGCGGCCGATGCCGAGAAAGTCAAGGCCTTCATCGCGGAACACTGCCGCTGATCTGCGCCGCCCGAGGATAAAGCACCTGAAGCCTGGCTGCAGGTGCTTTTTCTTTTTGGGTGAAAATGGCTGCCAGCGCTTGATGGGAAAGCGTGGGAAGCTATCAAAAAAAGAGGGTTCATGTCGCCAACCATTGCCATGCAGGCGCCGGCCAAAGCGAGGTCGGCATGAAGGTCATCGGCTTTGCCGGATATTCGGGCTCGGGCAAGACCACGCTGGTCGAAGCCGTGGTAGCGCTGATGCGCGAGCGCGGCCTCAGGGTATCCGTGGTCAAGCATGCCCACCACCGCTTCGACGTGGACCGCGAAGGCAAGGACAGCTGGCGCCACCGCGAAGCGGGTGCGTACGAGGTGCTGCTGGCATCGGACCGCCGGCTGGCGCTGATGCGCGAGTTCGAGCAACCCATGGAGCTGTCGGTGCACGACATGCTGGCCGAGCTCGATCCCCGCGTCGACTGGGTGCTGGTCGAAGGCTTCAAGCATGGCGACGTGCCCAAGATCGAGGTCTGGCGCGAACAGCCCGACCGCGTGGAGCAGGGCAAGGGCACCGGGCCCCTGTACCCGCACGACGCGCGCGTGCTGGCCGTGGCCACCGATGCGCCCCAGGCCCTGCCCGTGCCGCCGCGCCAGCCCGTGCTGGACCTGAACCGGCCCGCGCAGGTGCTGCAATGGCTGCTGGAGCAGGGCGAACAGCTGGCGTATGCGCAGCGCCCGCAAGTTTTGGAGAAATAAGCGAATGCAAGTTCAGAGAAAACCGCTCAAACCCCTGGACCAGGCCCTGCAGGAGCTGCTGGCGCATGCCCAGGCCCGGCCCGACGTGGAGCTGGTGGACACCTTCGATGCCGACGGCCGCGTGCTGCTGCAGGACGCCGTCTCGCCGCTGCAGGTGCCGCCCCAGGACAACTCGGCCATGGACGGCTATGCCCTGCGCGCGGCCGATTGGGAAGCCGATCTGCCCTTGCCCGTTTCCCAGCGCATTCCGGCCGGCACCTCGCCCGCGCCCCTGGCCCCGGCCTCGGTGGCCCGCATCTTCACGGGCGCGCCCGTGCCCGCCGGCGCCGACGCCGTGGTCATGCAGGAAGACTGCGAAGTGCTGGAAGACGGCCGCGTGCGCATCAAGGCCCTGCCCCAGGCCGGCCAGTGGATTCGCCGCGCCGGCGAGGACATCACCCTGGGCGCGACGGTGATTGCCGCCGGCACGCGCCTCACGCCCGCCCACCTGGGCCTGGCCGCCAGCATGGGATTTGCCCGCCTGCAGGTGGCGCGCAAGCCGCGCGTGGCCCTGTTTTCCACGGGCGACGAACTGGTCATGCCCGGTACCGTGGCCCCGCAGGACATGAAGCCCGGCAGCATCTACAACAGCAACCGCTTCTTCCTGCGCGCGCTGCTGCTGCGCATGGGCTGCGAGGTGACGGACCTGGGCATCGTCCCCGACGACCGCCAGGCCACCATCGACGCCCTGGCCCGGGCGGCCGCCGGCCATGACCTGATCGTCACCAGCGGCGGCGTCTCGGTGGGCGAGGAAGACCATATCAAGCCCGCCGTGCAGCAGCTAGGCCAGCTTGACCTGTGGCAGATCGACATCAAGCCCGGCAAGCCCTTTGCCTACGGCCGCGTCAACCGCAGCGAGGAGGGCGCGGGCTTTGCCCACTTCATCGGCCTGCCGGGCAATCCGGTCTCCAGCTTCGTGACCTTCCAGGTGCTGGTGCGGCCCTTCCTGCTGCGCCTGCAGGGCGTGGACAACGTGCTGCCGCGCGGCATGCCCGCGCGCGCCGACTTCGCCCTGCCCAAGGCCGACCGCCGCCGCGAATTCCTGCGCGTGCGCTACAACGAGCGGGGCGGGCTGGAACTGTTTGGCAACCAGAGTTCGGGCGTGCTGACCTCGGCTGCCTGGGGCGACGGCGTGGTGGACAACCCGGCCGGCACCACGATCGCCGAGGGCGATACCGTGCGCTTCATTCCTTTTGCGGAGCTGATGGCATGACGACGAATTTGAAGACGATCACCGTGCGCTATTTCGCCTCCATCCGCGAAGCCATGGGCACGGGCAGCGCCACGCTGCAGACTGCGGCCGCCACCGTGGGCGCGCTGCGCGAGGAACTGATGGCCCAGAGCGGCGCCGCCGCTGCCGCGCTCACCCACGGCAAGGCCGTACGCATGGCGCTGAACCAGGCCATGTGCGATGGCGATGCCGAAATCCGCAGCGGCGACGAAGTGGCGTTTTTCCCGCCGGTGACGGGGGGGTGAAACCGCGTGTCTGCAACGCGCCTGCTACCGCCTCGGATCTGCAGGGGCCGGCAGGGCAGTGAATTGCCGACAGCACTGCGGTTCTACCTGCCAATAAAAAAAGCGCTCCTGGTGAGCGCTTTTTTTATTCCAGAGATGACGGGCGTTTCGGTTTTATGCCACCTGGAATGCAGGCGTGATCGGTTTGTGGCTAGGTATGGTGATGGGCTGGAATCGGCCAAAAGCAGCCAATGATGGACCGTGAAAGCAGACTCTCAACGCTCGCAGTAAGCTGCGTCACAGCGAAGCAAAGGGAGTCAACAGGCTCAGCCTATTGTTTCAGCTTGACCACCGAGTTAGGCATCATCGTCATCGAACGCAAGTTCGAACTCCTGTGCGTGAACAAGCAGATTGCCAGGCTCTGCCATTATGCTGAGGCGTTGATATAGCTGCTCCAGTTCTTCGTACGGAACAGGTCGCGATCCGACCTTGTTGTAGGTGAACATGTATTCGAATGCAGTTCCCGACAAGGACGTTCGGCGAATTCCTTCAAAATCAAGCACGGGTGTATTAAAGCGATTCGTCTTTGTGCACTCTTCAATTCGGCAGATCGGAAGATGCTCGCCGCTGCTGATCAACTTTTGGTCCGGATTCTGAAGTTTGTCAGTGGGTCGCAAGAATGCAGCGCAGTGGGGAAATCGGTAAGGAGTGTTCACACTGTCGATGGAGCACAGGCCGCCGTCACAGACTACGGACTTGAGTTTCATCAGCTGTGCCTGCATGCGAGGATCATTTAGACTGAGACTCTGCTTCTCCCAAATTTTGTACTGCACAAACACTAGTGTGGCGCTATCGGTTAATGGATCATGTCGCTCGTATAGAACGTCCGCTCCAGACACGTGTTCAGGTTTGTCGGGATGAAAGACATGCACGCGAAGTGCGTTGCCATCGGGAAGCTCGAAGGCTTTATAACCCTTACCATTTCCGAGTGTTGGGAGCCCTGCCGGAAACGCGCTTGTATCCCGCGCAATTAGTTGAGTTTCGGTGTGACCCTGAGGGGCAATCTCGTCTCTCGCTCGGCGGAGCGTCTTGAGCCGATTTTTCAATTGATCGACTCGTCCTTTCTCTTTGGACCTTTTGGCTAAATCAAGTAGTTGCTGGAGTTCTGAAATATCGGCGTCAAGCAAGCTAAGAGGGTGAATCAGACTGCCGACTGCTTCGCTCTTCAATCTTGCCCGTTGCCGGTATTCACGTGCGGTGTTTGATTCATTCGCCTGACGAAGAATGCTTGATTCACTACCTAGGAGTGCTGGGTAGAGGGCTGCGCCGAAATCAAACGCTTCCGCGTAAGTAGACTTCGACATGCTGCCTTTGGTCGAAATCTTCAGAAGCTCGCGAAAAGCGCTGAGTGCTATCCATTCAGCGTCTATACGAAGGTCAGATTGCAATGTGTTCATCTGCCGAATACTGCTTTGCGCTGAATGAGGCCTCACAGCCGCGGACCATATCTGGCGCTTGTTTTCTAAATTGGTATGCAGAAAATACTGCAAGGGGCTTGCAGCTTCGTTTGGTGACATGTTCACTGCATAAAAATACAGTACCAAATTCAGCCATCAAGCCCTCAGCCCTCCCTTGTTGCACACCGCATGGTTACTGGATCGGTCCAGCGAGTGTATTCGTTTGAAACACTATAGCTTGCACACGAAGTTGGGCCATTCCATTGATCGTTCCCAATCCGGTGACAGCTTTGCGAGTTTTAGCTGAATGACAGTTGAGGGTCGAATGCCGCCATCAAGCCAACTCTGTCCAATCGCAGCAGAGACACGTTTCCAAGGCAACACTCTCTATGACCTGGGCGCCGTACCGCCCAGATCGTCTATCGTCAGGCCTCTTCCCGCCAGCACCCAGCACACAAGAAAGCTCCATCCCGACCGTGGGACTACCTACCAGGGTTAACCCATGGGTATTTTTGTCGCGGTGGCGACTTTCGTTGCAGAGAATGCAGCGCTTCTTTAAGCAAGAAAGCGTTGAACTCATGACAACTCACGTCAATATGGAGGAGACCCGCTCGGCGCGCTTTGCCATGCGCTGTGCGAGCTGGGCGGAAAAGTGGTTCCCCGATTCCTGGGTGTTCGCCGTGGTCGGCATCTTCATCGTGGTGCTGGCGGCCTTTGCGATCGGCGTGCCGGCGCAGGAGACCAGCAAGGCCTTCGGCAAGGGCTTCTGGAGCCTGATTCCCTTCACCATGCAGATGGCTTTCGTGGTGATCGGCGGCTATGTGGTGGCCAGTTCCAGGCCGGCGTCCCGGCTGATCGAGGCGCTGGCGCGCGTGCCGGGCAACGGACGCACGGCCGTGGCCTGGGTGGCTTTTGTGTCCATGACGGCTTCGCTGCTCAACTGGGGCCTGAGCTTGGTCTTCGGCGGGCTGCTGGTCAAGGCGCTGGCGCGCCGCACCGACCTGAAGATGGACTACCGCGCCGCGGGCGCCGCCGCCTATCTGGGCCTGGGCGCCGTGTGGGCGCTGGGCATCTCGTCCTCGGCCGCGCAGCTGCAGGCCAACCCGGCCAGCCTGCCCGCGGGCATTCTGAACATCACCGGCGTGATTCCGTTCACGCAGACCATCTTCATGTGGCAGTCGGGGGCCATGCTGGCCGTGCTCATGGTCGCCTCCATCGTCGTGGCCTATGTCACCGCGCCCAGCGACCGCAATGCGCGCGACGCGGCCAGCTGCGAGGTGGACACTGCCGTGGAAGTGCATTCCGTGGCCCGGCCCACGCGCCCTGGCGAGTGGCTGGAATACAGCCCGCTGCTCATCATCTTCCTGGTGCTGCTGGCCGCGGGCTGGATGGTGGAGGAGTTCCGCAGCAAGCCCTTCATCCAGGCGATCTCGGGGCTGAATACCTACAACCTGATCTTTCTGATGGTGGGCGCGCTGCTGCACTGGCGCCCGCGCAGCTTCCTCGACGCGGTCTCGCGCGCGGTGCCCACCACCACGGGCGTGCTGATCCAGTTCCCGCTGTACGGCGCCATCGCGGCCATCATGACCGAGGTCAAGGGCGCGGACGGGGCCACCATCGCCCACCACATCTCCACCTTTTTCACGCAGGTGGCGTCGCACGACACCTATGCGCTGCTCATGGGCGTGTACTCGGCCGTGCTGGGCTTTTTCCTGCCCTCGGGCGGCGGCAAGTGGATCATCGAGGCGCCCTATGTGATGCAGGTGGCCAACGACCTGCACTACCACCTGGGCTGGGCCGTGCAGATCTACAACGCGGCCGAGGCGCTGCCCAATCTGATCAACCCCTTCTACATGCTGCCGCTGCTGGGTGTGCTGGGCTTGAAGGCGCGCGATCTGGTCGGCTTCAGCTTTGTGCAGCTGCTGGTGCATATCCCGCTGGTGCTGTTCCTGCTATGGTTCCTGGGCCAGACCCTGAGCTATATCCCGCCCGTCATGCCATGAGCGAAAAGAAAACCTCCACCCACGCCGTCAATGCCGAGATCAGCGCGCGCACGCGCCAGGCCCTGTCCGAAGCCCGCGCGCGCGGCGTCAGGCTCGGAACGGCCGGCGCGGCCAATATCCGCGCCACGGTGGAAAGGCGCAAATCGGCGGCCGACGCCTTTGCCAAGCAGCACGAGGCCTTGTTTGCCGAGCTGCAGGCCCAGGGCCTGACCCATCGCGCCATGGCGGCCGAACTCAACGCACGCGGCATTGCGGCGGCCAAGGGCGGCGAATGGACGCACGGGCAGGTGCAGCGCATGCTGGACCGCTACGCGGGTTGGAAGGCTGCGCAGGCGGGAGAGGCCTGATCTGCCTCTCCCATGAAAAAAGCCGTGCGGTGGAAACTGCACGGCTTTTGTTTTTATAGCTGCTTGCGCTTTATGAGTAAGCGTTTGAGGCTGATTTGAATCTTATTCCGGGTCGATGGTTGGCAATTGCGGCGCACGCCACTCCAGCAGCTCGGCCAGGCGCTGCACGATCCAGCCGGCCTCGGGCGGGCTGACCACCGAGCCTTCGGCGGCCAGGCCGGCATGCATGCCCAGCAGCACCTGCTCCTCGGAGGAGTTGCCCGAGTGGTACAGGGTCTGAGCCTGCTCTACGAGATGGCAGGCCAGGTCTTCGCACAGCTCGTAGCGGGCCACCACCTCGCCGATGGGGGCCGAAAGCTTGCCGCTGCGGGTGCGGAACAGCTCGGCAAAGCTGGGCGGGGGCTGGATCTGGCTGGTGTCGTCCATCGCGCGGCTCCTCAGCTGGGCTCGAACAGGCGCTCGAAGCGAGCCAGGTCCTCGGCCAGCTCGCAGGTGATGAGCTGGCCCGACTTGTTGTCATGCTTGCGGTGCGCGGCGAACAGCGTGGCCCTGCCCTTGAAGTTGTAGTCGGGCAGGTGGATCAGCTCATAAGGGTAGGGCACAAAGAGCTGGAATTCGAAAATCATCCGGTGCTCGTTGCGCGGCGAGGGGTACAGCGTGTACTCCGGCAAATTGATGGTTTGTGTGGCCATGGCGCAATGCTAATGCGGCCCATGTGTCCATGCAGGCCTGCGACAATGCGGGCATGACTGCCTCGCGTGTTTCCATCCAGACCCAGGACTTCGACCTCTCGGCCGAGATTGCCGCCTTGCGCGCGGGCGATGCGCGCGTGGGCGCCGTCTGCAGCTTCGTGGGCACGGTGCGCGACCGCAACGAGGGCGATGCCGTCTCCAGCATGGAGCTGGAGCACTACCCGGGCATGACCGAAAAATCCATCGAGGCCATCATCGACGAAGCCGTGCAGCGCTTCGGCATCTACGGCGCGCGCGTCATCCACCGCATCGGCCTGCTGCAGCCCATGGACCAGATCGTGCTCGTGGCCGTGACCAGCGCGCACCGCGGCAAATCATTCGAGGCCTGCGAATACATCATGGACTACCTCAAGTCCCTGGCGCCGTTCTGGAAAAAGGAGCAGACGGAACAGGGCGCGCGCTGGGTCGATGCGCGCGTGAGCGACGAACACGCGCTGGCGCGCTGGAAGTAACTCTATGAATTGATAGCTGGCAGCGCTGTTATTCATTGGGCTTCGGATATGAAGCTGTTGGAAGCCAAATATCGGTGCGCGAGGACAGCTATGCTTTTTGCAAACCAGCCGTCTGCAGCCAGCGCGGCGGCCTGAACACCAGCACATTGCCGGCCATCGCCAGCAGCAGGCCCAGCACGCCCGGCGGCGTCCACTGGTAGCCTTCGGCCACGGCCGAAATATTGAGCGCCACGATGGGAAACAGCACCGTGGCATAGGCGGCCTTCTCGGGCCCCAGCCGCCCCACCAGCGTGAGATAGGCAGTAAAGGCGATCACCGAGCCCGGAACGGCCAGATAGACCAGTGCGCCCGCATAGCGCCAGCTGGCATCGAAAGTCCAGGGCAGCCCGGCCGCCAGCGCATAGCCGGCCAGCAGCAGCGTGCCGGCCAGCATGCCCCAGGCATTGGTGTGCAGCGGCCGGTAGCCCAGGGCCTGCAGCGAGGCCGAGAGCATGTTGCCGCAGGAAAAGCACAGTGTGCCGCCCAGCGCCCAGGCCAGCCCCTGCCAGCTTGCCTGCCCACCCTGCTGCAGCTCGGGCCAGAACAGCACGGCCAGGCCTGCCAGGCCCAGCACGCTGCCGGCCAGCACATGGGGCGCCAGCCGGCGCCCGTAAAGGAGGCGCGCCAGCAGCGCATTCCAGATGCTGGCGCTGGAGAACACCACGGCGGCCAGGCCGCTGGCCAGGGTCTCGCTGGCATGCATGAAGCAGACGAAGTTCAGGCTGAACAGGCACAGCCCCTGGCCCAGCACGCGGGGCACGGCCGCACCGCGCGGCACGCGCCACTGGCGCGTCAGCAGCAGCCAGGCAAACAGCACCAGGGCCGCCAGGCCGAAGCGGTAGGCAATGGACAGCTCCACGGGCACTGCGCCCAGCTGCATCTTCAGGGCAATCCAGGTCGAACCCCAGATCAGGACGACCAGGGCATACAAGGGCATCGTCATGGCAAACAGGAGGCAGGCACAGGTCCCGCCGTATCAAAAAAAAAAACTGCCTTGCATGATGCGGCTGGCAGGCGCGGGGGCATTGCATATTCCTGCGCTTTTGTGCCGTGGCGGCAGCGCAGGCGGGCCGCACCGTGGCGCCAGGGGCCACAATGCGCGGCATGACTTTGCCGGCCGCCTCCGACCAGAATCCGCCCCGGAACACGCAGCATCTGCGCCGCGTGCTGGGGCAGTCGCGCGCGCAGCTGCAGCGCAGCGCCATGCTGGGCCAGGCGCTGGAGCTGGCCGTCTGGGCCAACCGCGACGACGAGGTGCACTACAGCCGCCAGGGCCACCACACGCTGTCGGTCTATCTGGCCGGCGGCCAGGGCTCGCAGCTCAAGGGACGCGACGATGCCCGGGGCGCCGCAGGGCGCTTTTGCGTCTTTCCGTCCGAACATGAGTCGTACTGGCTGGTGCGGGAGCCCGTGCAGTTCCTGCACCTATATGTTTCGGACATCGCCTGGGCCGACCGCGTGGTGCGCCTGCTCGATGCCGAACCGCGCAGCCATACGCTGGCGCCGCGGATCTATGCCGAGGACGCCTGCTATTACCAATGGGCACAGGCGCTTTCCCGGCTGGACTGGGGCAGCGACGAAGGCCTGCTGCAGGCCGATGCCCTGAGCCAGCAGGTGCTGGACCGGCTGGTGCTGCAGGCGGCCACGCCGCAGCGGCGCAGGGCCCTGGAAAAGCCGCTGGGCGGCCTGTCCTCGCCCGCGCGGCGCCGGGTGCTGGAATACGTGGAGACCCATCTGGCCGACAGCAAGGCACTGAGCCTGGCGGCGCTGGCGCAGGTGGCCAGCCTGTCGGAATACCACTTTGCCCGCATGTTCCACCGCAGCATGGGCTGCACCGTCCACGAATGGGTGCTGCAGCGCCGGCTGCAGCGGGCCCGTCAGTTGCTGCAGGCCGGCGTGCGCCAGCCCACCCTGGCACAGGTGGCGCGGCAATCGGGCTTTTCCAGCCCGAGCCACCTGCTGCGCAGCTTTCGCCAGCATTTTGGGCTTACTCCTACGCAATTCGCGCAGCGCCGGCGTGATGCTTGAACGCGATGTTTGCGCATGGCTGGCGCCGTGCCGCGCTGTTTGACCTGGCTCAAACGGTGGAGGCACGCAGGGTTTTTGTGCGGCCTGGCGGCATCGCCGTGTCTTGAAAATCCCCTTTCGGCTATCAGATGAATCTCAGTGACTCTGATACGGAGTGAAAGCCTTACACCATGCGAATTGACAAACTGACCACCAAATTCCAGGAAGCCCTGTCCGATGCGCAGTCCCTCGCGCTCGGTGCCGACCAATCCACCATCGACCCCCTGCACCTGCTGGTTGCCATGCTGCGCCAGGATGAAGGCCCGCGCTCGCTGCTGCAGCGTGCGGGCTGCAATGTGCAGCAGCTGCAGTTCGAGGCCGAAAAAGCCCTGAAGGACCTGCCGCGCGTGCAGCAGCAGGGCGATGTGCAGGTGGGGTCCGAGCTGGCCCGCCTGCTGCAGGCTACCGAGAAGGAAGCCCTCAAGCGCGGCGACCAGTTCATTGCCAGCGAGCTGTTCCTGCTGGCGCTGGCCGATGCCGCGGGCTCGGCCACGCGCGCCGGCGTGCTGCTCAAGCAAAGCGGCGTGAGCCGCTCCAGCCTGGAGGCCGCGATCGACGCCGTGCGCGGCGGCCAGCGCATGGACAGCCCCGAAGCCGAAGGCCAGCGCGAGGCGCTCAAGAAGTACACGCTGGACCTGACCGAGCGGGCCCGCAGCGGCAAGCTCGACCCCGTGATCGGCCGCGACGACGAGATCCGCCGCGCCATCCAGGTGCTGCAGCGCCGCAGCAAGAACAACCCCGTGCTGATCGGCGAGCCCGGCGTGGGCAAGACGGCCATCGTCGAAGGCCTGGCGCAGCGCATCGTGGCCGGCGAAGTGCCCGAGAGCCTGCAGAACAAGCGCGTGCTGTCGCTGGACATGGCGGGCCTGCTGGCCGGCGCCAAGTACCGCGGCGACTTCGAGGAGCGCCTCAAGTCCGTGCTCAAGGAAGTGGCGCAGGAAGAAGGCCGCATCATCCTCTTTATCGACGAGATCCACACCATGGTCGGCGCCGGCAAGGCCGACGGCGCCATGGATGCGGGCAACATGCTGAAACCCGCCCTGGCGCGCGGCGAGCTGCACTGCATCGGCGCCACCACGCTGGACGAATACCGCAAGTACATCGAAAAGGATGCGGCGCTGGAGCGCCGCTTCCAGAAGGTGATCGTGGACGAGCCCTCGGTGGAGGACACCATCGCCATCCTGCGCGGCCTGCAGGTCAAGTACGAAGCCCACCACGGCGTGGACATCACCGACCCGGCCATCGTGGCCGCGGCCGAGCTGTCGCACCGCTACATCACCGACCGCTTCCTGCCCGACAAGGCCATCGACCTGATCGACGAGGCCGCGGCCAAGATCAAGATCGAGATCGACTCCAAGCCCGAGGAGATGGACAGGCTCGAGCGCCGCATGATCCAGCTCAAGATCGAGCGCGAGGCCATGAAGAAGGAAAAGGACGAGGCTTCGCAAAAGCGCCTGGCGCTGATCGACGTGGAGCTGCAGAGCCTGGAGCGCGAGTACGCCGACCTCGAGGAGATCTGGAAGGCCGAGAAGGCCAGCGCCCAGGGCTCCGAGCAGATCCGCAAGGAGATCGACCAGATCCGCTTCCAGATCGACGAATACAAGCGCAAGGGCGATTTCAACCGCGTGGCCGAACTGCAGTACGGCAAGCTGCCCGGACTGGAAAAGCAGCTGCATGAAGCCCAGGCCAAGGAAGAGGGCCAGGGCGGCGTCACGGCCAACCGGCTGCTGCGCACCCAGGTGGGCGCCGAGGAAATTGCCGAGGTGGTCAGCCGCGCGACCGGCATTCCCGTGGCCAAGATGATGCAGGGCGAAAAGGACAAGCTGCTGCACATGGAGGACAAGCTGCACGAGCGCGTGGTGGGCCAGGACGAGGCCATCAGCGCCGTGGCCAACGCCATCCGCCGTTCGCGCTCGGGCCTGGCCGATCCCAACCGGCCCACGGGCTCCTTCCTGTTCCTGGGCCCCACGGGCGTGGGCAAGACCGAGCTGTGCAAGGCGCTGGCGGGCTTCCTCTTCGACAGCGAAGACCACCTGGTGCGCATCGACATGAGCGAGTTCATGGAAAAGCATTCGGTGGCCCGCCTCATCGGCGCGCCCCCGGGCTATGTGGGCTACGAGGAGGGCGGCTACCTGACGGAGGCCGTGCGCCGCAAGCCCTATAGCGTGCTGCTGCTGGACGAGGTGGAGAAAGCCCACCCGGACGTGTTCAACGTGCTGCTGCAGGTGCTGGACGACGGCCGCCTGACCGATGGCCAGGGCCGCACGGTGGATTTCAAGAACACCGTGATCGTGATGACCAGCAACATCGGTTCGCATTTGATACAGGCCATGGTGGGCCAGGATGCGGAAGAGGTGAAGGAAGCGGTCTGGGGGGAACTAAAAAACCATTTCCGACCCGAATTCCTCAACCGTATCGACGAAACCGTGGTCTTCCACGCGCTGGATGCCCGGAACATCGAGGCGATTGCGCGGATCCAGCTCAAGCTGCTCGAGCACCGGCTCGAGAAGATGGAGCTGTCGCTGCAGGTGCCCGACCAGGCGCTGGCCGAGCTGGCCAAGGTGGGTTTCGATCCGGTGTTCGGTGCCCGTCCCCTCAAGCGGGCGATCCAGCAGCGCATAGAAAACCCGCTGTCCAAACTGTTGCTTGAAGGGAAATTCCCGCCCAAGAGTACCATCTGGGTACAAGCGGACCCGGTGAACCATCCCGGGGTCTTCCGGTTCGAATCCGCAGGCTCTGCCTGAGGATCGGACTTCCGATAGAGCCTGTGCCGGCGGCGATGCACCGGCGGTGCATCGCCAGGGCGGGCATTGCGCCCCCCGTCCGGCACAGGCCGTGAAAGGTATGTTTTGAACGATTTCGCCACCACCGCTACCCGCTGGGCCATCCGCATCATGCTGATGCTGGTGGGTCTGGTGTTCTTTGTCTGCCTGCTGGCCGTGGCCAGCGCGTTTGCGCTGCTGTGGGCCGTGCGGGCGCTGTGGGCCAAGCTCACGGGCCAGCCCGTTTCGCCCTGGGGCGTGCGCATGGGGCCGATGAGCCCGTTCGCGGGCTGGCAGACGGTCTACCGTTCGGGCGCCGAGTGGATGGCGCAGTCGTCCGGTGCTGCGGATGCGGCGTCCGGCCGTGCCGAGCGCGAAGCGCGCACGCGCCGCGGCATCCTGCCAGGTGCCGGCGACGTGACCGACGTGCAGCCCCGCGAGGTGCACGAGTCCTGACGCCGACGGACATGCGGCCTGCCGCCCTTGCGGGGGCTGCGGGCGTGCATCACGCAAACCGTAACAAGGGCCTGCGCCATAAGCGCCAGGCCCTGTTTTTTCTGGCGTTAAGGTATAGCCCCTCCAGCCGTACGGCGACATCTTGCGCCTTCCCGCTGCCGCAATCACAACGACAAGCTTGAGCTCCATGGACTTGCATCGCATCTTCGACCTTCAATACCAGGCCAGCCGTGCGCAGGTGGATGTTCCCTTGCTGGTGCGGCGCGAGCGCCTGCTGCGATTGCAAAAGATGCTGGACGAGAACGGCCCGGCCCTGGCCGCGGCCGTGCAGGCCGACTTCGGCATGCGCTCGGCGCGCGTGACCGAGCTGCTGGACCTGCTGCTGCTGCGCCAGCAGCTCAAGCACACGCTGCGCAACCTGGCGCGCTGGTCCGGGCGCCAGCGCGTGCGCACGCCGCTGATGCTGCAGCCGGGCAAGGCCTGGATCGAGCGCCAGCCGCTGGGCGTGGTGGGCATCATCTCGCCGTGGAACTACCCGGTGCAGCTGGCTCTGGCGCCTGCGATCACCGCGCTGGCGGCGGGCAACCGCGTCATGCTCAAGCCCAGCGAGCTGACGCCCCATACCTCGTCGCAGCTGGCCTCCCTGGTTTCCCAGTTCTTCGCGCCCGAGGAGTTCTGCGTGATCGAGGGCGACGTGGGCGTGGCCACGCAGTTCTCGGGCCTGCAGTTCGACCACCTGCTGTTCACGGGCTCCACGTCCGTGGGACGGCGCGTGGCGCAGGCGGCAGCGGCGCACCTGACGCCGACCACGCTGGAGCTGGGCGGCAAATCCCCTTGCATCGTGGCGGCCGACTGCAATCTGAGGGAGGTGGCGCTCAAGATCGCCCACGGCAAGCTGGTCAATGCCGGCCAGACCTGCATCGCCCCCGACTTCGTCCTGCTGCCGCGCGGGCGCGAGGCGGAGTTTGCCGAGGCCTTCATGGAGGCCGTGCGCAAGCTGTATCCGCGCATCTCGGGCAATCCGGACTACACCTCCATCCTCACCAAGCGCCACCTGGCGCGGCTCAAGCAGATGCTGCGCCAGGCCCAGGGACTGGGCGCGCAGGTGCACTGGATGCAGGAGGGCGCGGCGGCGCAGCCGGACGAAGGCGCCGAAACCCAGGCCATGGCCTGGGGCGACTCGGTGGAGCGCCAGATGGCGCCGGCACTGGTGTTCGGCGCCACGGGCGAAATGCAGCTCATGCAGGAGGAGATCTTCGGCCCCATCCTGCCCGTGATCTCCTATGAGCGCATGGACGATGTGATCAAGGCCATCAACGCCAGCCCCCGGCCCCTGGCGCTGTACTGGTTCGGTCAGGACGAGCGCGTGCGCGATGCCGTGCTCTCGCGTACGGTCAGCGGCGGCGTCTGCGTGAACGACACGCTGCTGCACGTGGCGCACGAGAACCTGCCCTTCGGCGGCGTGGGCGAAAGCGGGTGGGGGGCCTACCACGCGGAGCAAGGCTTTCTGCGCTTCACCCACCAAAAGGCCGTGTTCGTGCAGTCGCGCTGGTCGGCCACGTCGCTGATGTATCCGCCCTACGGCGCGCGGTTCGACCGGATGATGGAGTGGATCCGGCGCTGGCTCTGAGTCCGGGGCACACGCCCGGAGGTCGGAAACAGGGGTTGCCTTGGCGCCACGCGTCAAGGCTTTTCTTTTGCGGCACCCTCCAGGGCTAGGGATATTCGCCGGGATTTGACATTTGTATGCAAATGGCGTGGAAACCATTGCTGCATGCGTGCCAGCTGCTCTGCTTTGGGGAGCGCATAGCACATCCAAAACCGCAGGGCAAGAAATTGCGCACAGCCGTACTTGCGCGCATGGCTAACCCGCAGCCTGTGTGCCAAGAAACGGAATTTGTAGACAATTGCGCCCTCTACATTCTCACATGATTTCGTTTCGTTTTTTCCATGTCTAGTATCCAGGTTCGTCCCGCCACTCTTCGCGATGCAAAAGCGATTGCCCAAATCCATACTGCTTCCGCACTGGAGGCTTACCGAGGATTGGTTCCCGACGATCAATTGAAATCGATGTCGTCGGTTGAAAAGCGCCAGGCATACTGGCGCGAAGCCATTGAATATTGCGAGCCCCAGGTCCAGGTGGCCATCGATGGCGACAAGATCGTGGGCTTTGTCGGCTTCGACCGCTCGCGCGATGAAAAGTCCCGCCAGACCACTGGCGAGATCTGGGCCATCTATGCTGCGCCCACCCATTGGAACCAGGGCGTCGGCGTGGCGCTGTGGGATGCGGCCCGCGACGGCCTGCTGGAAGAAGGCTGCACCAACGTGACCGCCTGGGTGCCGCTGCGCAACGAGCGCGCGCTGCGCTTCCATGAAATGGCCGGCTTCAAGCGTGAAATGTCCACGGCCAAGACCGCCGTCATCGGCAGCATCAAGATCGAAGAAGTCCGCCTCAAGCGTCCTCTCAACTAACCGCGCCACCCGGTGGCGTTCGCAGCAAGGTTTGCCGTGAATACAGAGTCTTCATCCGTACCGGCCTGGACCTTGCTGCAGTGGCAGGAACAAGGCCTGCCGCACCAGGCCTGGTGGCGCAGCGAAAGCGCCACGGCCATGCCCGCAAAAGTGCAGGCCGCCGACGACAGCATGCCTGCCGATCAGGCCTACCGCCTGATCTGTGAGGGCACAGCGCTGGTATGGCGCGGCGACTTCCACAATGCGCGCCAGCTGATGCTGGCCCTGGGCCGCCGGCTGGACAGGAAGTCCCGCGGCAAATCCACCGCTTCCGCTGCTTCTCCCGTCGACTTTCCCCATGCCTTCCATCTGCACCGCCAGACGCAGGCACAGCGTGCGCGCGTGCTTTCGGGCATTCTGATCGAGTTCGATGCGCAGTGGCATTGTGCGCTGCGCCGCGCGCCCGACTGGCGCCAGGCCTGCGAGCAAGCCTGGGGGAGTTTGCCCGGCGCGGGCCAGGGGGCTGTGGTTCCGCTGCGCGAATTGCTGGGTGCCGTGGGCTCGCACGAATGGCGCAAGAAAGGCGTGGAGATTCCCGCCCTGGGGACCCATGCCGGCGCCCCGGCACGCATCCATGCGCATTACGGCGTGTTCTCGCCCGTGCGCGGCGAATACCTGGATCTGGTGGCCCGCGCGCCGCTGCCTGCGGCCGGCATGGCCGAGGCCTGGGATATCGGCACCGGCACGGGCGTGATCTCGGCGCTGCTGGCAAGGCGCGGCGTGCAAAGAATGGTGGCCACGGACATGAGCGAGCGGGCGCTGGCCTGCGCCCGGGATAATCTGCAGCGCCTGGGGCTGGAGCGCCGGGCCGAGCTGCTGCGCACCGATCTGTTTCCCGAAGGCCGGTGCGGGCTCATCGTCTGCAATCCGCCCTGGCTGCCGGGCAAGGCCGCATCCCTGCTGGACCAGGCCATCTATGACGAAGACAGCCGCATGCTGCGCGGCTTTCTGCAAGGGCTGGCCGGCCACCTGCTGCCGGGCGGCGAAGGCTGGCTCATCATTTCCGACCTGGCCGAACACCTGAAGCTGCGCACGCGCGAAAACCTGCTGGCGTGGATGGACGAAGCCGGACTGCAGGTGCTGGGGCGCGAGGATATACGCCCGCGCCACGGCAAGGCGCACGATGGCGGCGATGCCCTGCATGCAGCACGCGCGGCCGAGGTGACCTCGCTGTGGCGGCTGGGCGTGCGTTAGCGGCCCGCTAGCCTGGCACGGCTTCCGGTTCGGTTTCCGGGGTGGGCCCAAGCAGGCCCGCCAGCTGCTCGCGTACAAAGGCGGCGCGTTCCTCTCCCGCATGCTGCTGCACGGCATCCAGCAATGCCAGGCCGGCGCTGCGCAGCGCCGGCAGATCGCGCGCTTCGCGCAACCGGGCGCGCAGCTCCTGCGCCAGGCTCTCGTGGCGGTTGGCGAACATGCGCTCGCACAGGTCGAACAGGTACATGCGTGTGCCCGCCAGAGGGGGCGTCTGCCGGTGGGGTGCAGCTGTGGCCGCGGCCGCTTGCATGGGGTGGGCCGCCTGGTCCGTGGGGCGCGGCGATGCGCCCGGGGTGGCCGGTTGTGCCTGCAGATAGCCGCGGGCGATCAAGTCCTGGACGAGGCCCGCATGTTCCTGGCCCAGCAACTGCTGCAGCTGCGCCACTGTCTTGCCGCCGGCCATCAGCAGCACGGAGCGCTCGCGCAGCGGCAACTGGCGCTTGCCGGGCTGAAGTTCTTCATGGGCTTTGGCGGTTTTCTGCAGCAGCATGGAAAGGGCCGCCGCCCGGCGGGCGGCGTGGTGGTGGCATTGGAAGCGGTGGCGGAAAGCGCTATTGCAAGCCACAACCATGACAGCGGTGTGAATCTGCGCCTTATCGGCTGGCCAGGAGCGCGGCATCGCGCACAATTTGCGCCAACGCAAACGGTGCGGTTGTGGCTGCTATGCAGAAGATAGCTGGATGCGCTTGCCAGGAAAGCGCTTGAGGCTTTTTTGATGAATGAAATGGAAAGTGCCCGCCGCAGGTGAGCCACTGGTGAAGAAATGAAATTGCTGCTTGCGCCCATGGAAGGGCTGCTTGACTTCGTGCTGCGCGACGTGCTGACCCGCGTGGGCGGCGCCGACCGCTGCGTGTCCGAGTTCATCCGCATCACGGGCTCGCTGCTGCCGGACAAGGTGTATCTGCGCACCATGCCCGAGCTGCGCAACGGCAGCCGCACGCTGGCCGGCGTGCCGGTGCGCGCCCAGCTGCTGGGTTCGGACCCGGCCAGCATGGCCGACAACGCGGCCAACCTGGCGCGGCTGGGGCCCGAAGGCATCGACCTGAACTTCGGCTGTCCGGCCAAGGTGGTGAACCGCCATGGCGGCGGCGCCTCGCTGCTGCAGGATCCGGAGCAGATCGCACGCGTGGTGGCGGCGGTGCGCCAGGCCGTGCCGGCCCAGCTGCCGGTGTCGGCCAAGATGCGCCTGGGCTTCAACGACCGCTTGAAGATGATCGAATGCGCCCGGGCCATGGAGGACGGCGGGGCCTGCGAAATCGTGGTCCATGCGCGCACCAAGCTCGACGGTTACCGGCCGCCCGCCTACTGGGAGGAAATTCCGCGCATCCGCGAGGCGGTTTCCGTGCCCGTGGTGGCCAACGGCGAGATCTGGACCGTGCAGGATGCACTGCGCTGCCGCGAGGTTTCGGGCTGCGACGATTTGATGCTGGGGCGCGGCATCGTGGCCGACCCCGGGTTGGCGCTGGCCATCCGCGCGGCCGTGGCACGACAGGGCGGCGGCGCTGCCCCGCAGGCCGCCGCCATAGGCTGGCCGCAGCTGGTGCCGCAGGTGCAGCGTTTCTGGCAGATGGTTTGCGAGGACCTGGAGCCGCGCCAGCGGGCCGGGCGGCTCAAGCAGTGGCTGAATCTGATGCGCCGGCGCTTCGCCGAGGCCGAGGCCGCTTACCAGGAGGTCCGCACCCAGACCGACCAGCGTGCCATCAGTGCCTGGGTGGCGGCATTGCCGCAGCGCGACCTGGCTTGCGAATGGGCGTGGCCGGAAAGCCCTGCTACAGCAGACTGTCCGGCGCCAGCGGACCCAGCAGCTTGAGCATGAGGCGAAGGCCCAGGCTGGCATCGGGCTCGGTGTAGGCATCCTCCAGGCCGCTGTCCTGCGGCGCGCGCCAGACGAGCCGGCCTTGCGGGTCGATCTCCACCTGCCAGCTGTTCTCGGGCAGCCCCTCCTCGATGCTGTCCGTGGCCTGCTGGCTGAAGGCGCGGCTGGCGATGAGCAGCGCGATCTCGGTGTTCTGCAGCTGCGAGCGCATGTCCAGGTTCATGGAGCCGACGACCACCAGGCGCCCGTCGATCACCAGCAGCTTGGAATGCAGCATGGCGCGAGAGATGCCGGTGGAGCCGCCGTTGCTGCCGCCGCTGGAGCCACCGGTGCCCGAGCGCAGCGCCGAGCGCATGGTGGCGGGCTCGCTGCGCAGCTCGTACAGCTGCACGCCCATCTCCAGCAGGGCCTTGCGGTGGCGCGCATAGCCTGCATGGGCCAGGGGCGCGTCGTTGGAGGCCAGCGAATTGGTCAGCACGCGCACGCGCACGCCGCGGTCGCGCGCGGCGCGAAAGGCGGCCATGATCTCCGGCCCGGGCACGAAGTAGGGTGAGACGACCAGCAAATCCTTGCGGGCCGAGCGCACCAGTGCCAGCAGTCCGTCCACCACCGAATCGGCCTGCAGCACGGGTGCGGCGGCATGGCGCCAGGCGGCCGGCGGGTGGTTGAGCTGCAGCGTGCCGGCGTTGTGGCCGGCGCCGGCATCGGCAGGCGCATCGCCGCGGTCTTCCGTGTGGAACTCCTCGCTGTCGCCGGGAATCTTGGTTGGGCGGTCGGCCAGCACCGCGGACTGGGCCCAGACCCATGGCACCTGGCCCAGGTCCATGGGCTTTTCATCCCAGATTGCCGCGTTGCCGGGCGTGCGCCTTGCGCCTGCGGCGGCCGTGCTGGCGGCGCTGGCATCCTCGGCATCGAAGCGGGCCTTGAGCTGGCGCAGCTCCTGCAGGCTGATCAGCGACTGCACGGGGTAGGCGCGCACATTGTTCCAGTAGCTGTCGAAGCTGCTGGACAGCGCCTTGACCACAGGCCCGGCCACCAGCACGTCGAGATCCACGAAGTTGCTGTCCTGGGCCGCGTCGAAATAGGCATCGCCGAGATTGCGGCCGCCCATCACGGCCATCACGTTGTCGGCCACGAACAGCTTGTTGTGCATGCGCTGCTGGGCGCGCTGGAAGTCCGTCAGAATGGTCCAGGCGCGGCCGATGGTGGAAGCGCGCGAGCCCGCCAGCGGATTGAACATGCGCATCTCGATGTTGGGCACGAAGGCCAGCCGCATGACCTGGGCATCGGGCCCGGTGCTGTGAAAATCGTCCAGCAGCACGCGCACCCGCACGCCGCGCCTGGCGGCCTGCACGATGCCGCGCAGCAGCCGGGCCGTGCTTTCGTCGGCATGGATGGCGTAGTACTGCAGATCCAGTGTTTTCTGGGCGTTTTCCACCAGGCTCAGGCGGCTGCTATAGGCGTTTTGCGGGCCGGCCAGCAGCGAAAAGGCCGACGCCATGGGCTTGGCCGCGGCCGGCCGCGCCTTGTCGACCATCTGGCCCAGCGCGGTGTCTTGCGGCGTGGCATAGGCCGTGGAGACGGGGCGCTCCACATTCTTGGGCAGCGCCGCCGCGCAGCCCGTGAGCAGCGGCGCTGCGACCACCAGCGGAAGCACCCAGGCCCGCAGCAAAAGCCCGCGGATGCGGCCATGGCGCCGCCCCGCCGAATCCGTTGAACGCCGGGACTGAAAGGCCGTAGGTGAAAATTGCATGCCGCAGTTGTAGTGCAAGACGGTCGGCGCAAATGTCAGACGGCAGCGGCTACCGGATCAAAGGTTGGGGGCCGCCGGCCGCCTGGGGATGCAGGGGCGGGCGCAGGTTCAGAAATCGGCGCGGCCCTGCACGCGTGCGATCACGCGCAGATCTGGCCCGATCGGCTGCACGCCCTGCCACTGCAGCGCCAGCGCCTGGGACAGCTCGTCCAGCGGGCCGAAGTTGGCGATGCCCATGCCGGCCGTACCCAGCAGCTTGGGCGCCAGATACAGCAGGAATTCGTCCACCAACCCTTCGCGGATCAGCGAGCCGTTGAGCTTGAAGCCCGCCTCCACATGCAGCTCGTTGGTGCCGCGGGCCGCCAGATCCCGCAGCATGGCGGCCAGATTCACCTTGCCCTGCGCATTGGGCATATGAATAACCGTAGCACCTTGCGCCTGCAATTGCTCGATTCTGGATTGATTCGTACTGCAAGTGTAGATCAGGCAACCGCTAGGTGCTTTCAAAACATGAGCGTCAGGCGGTGTCTCGAGCTGGCTGTCGACCACGGCCACGCGAGGCTGGCGCGGCGTTTCCACCTCGCGCACGTTCAGGCGCGGGTTGTCCTGCAGCACCGTGCCTATGCCGGTCAGCACCGTGCAGGCGCGCGCGCGCCAGGCATGGCCGTCGGCACGCGCCTCGGGCGAAGTGATCCACTGGCTGCGGCCGTTGTGCAGGGCCGTCACGCCGTCGAGCGAGCTGGCAGCCTTCATCCGGACCCACGGCGTGCCGCGCACCATGCGGCTGAAAAAACCGATGTTGAGCTCGCGCGATGCGGCGGCGCCGGGGCCGACCTCCACCTGCACGCCCGCCGCCCTCAGCCGCGCAAAGCCCTGGCCGGCCACCTGCGGATTGGGGTCCGTCAAGGAACCCACAACCTTGCCGATGCCGGCGGCGATCAGCGCATCGCAGCAGGGGCCCGTGCGTCCATGGTGGGAACAGGGCTCCAGCGTCACGTAGGCCGTTGCGCCGTGCACATCATTTCCCCGGGCCGCCGCATCGCGCAGCGCCATGACCTCGGCATGCGGGCCGCCGGCCTGCTGGGTGAAGCCCTGGCCGATCACGCTGCCGTCGGCGTCCACCAGAACGCAGCCGACGCGCGGATTGGGCGAAGAAAGAAAAAGCGCCTGGGCGGCCTGCTCAAGCGCTTTGTTCATGAAGTGGGCATGGTCTGTCATGCCCTGGATGGTAAGGCAAGGCTATTTGCGCCAGCAGTCTACTGAAGTCGTGCCTGTAACAAGATTGGTGTTACCTCGCTGACCTGTATGTGTCAGTAGATAGTTGCCGCATTTATCGTTTGCCTGAGACCCTCCAGCCTTGGGGGTTGCGATCAATGTAAAGCAACTATTATTGCTGCTAGCACACCGAGCAGGGTTATTAAGAGGGGCATCGGAAGTAAAACCAATGGTGTACTGTTTGTTTGTATCGGTAGCCCAGGTCAGCGCAGCCGGCAGTGTGGTGATGCCTGCCGAAGTCGTGGGGTAGACTCCCGTTGCGGTTGCAGCCCGCTCCAGCCATTGCTGGGCCTGCAGCAGACCTGCCCGGGCATCAGCCCTGTGGCCTCGGCGCACATACTCCGTATAGCTCGGATAGGCGATGGCGCTGAGGATGCCGACGACGGCCACGACGATCATCAATTCGATCAGGGTAAAGCCTTGGTTTTTGTGTTTCATGTATTTTCCCTTTGGCTGGCAGATTTAGCCCTTACTTCAATTGGCGCCAGCTGGGGCGCAGCGATTGTTCAGGCATGCGGGCAAGCAGTTCTTTGTTGTTCTTGGTATCGATGTCTGTGACTCTGTTTTTCTGTGTGATCAAGGTATGCGAGCCTTTGGATACCTTGACTCGGGAGACAAACAGGTCGCTAGCGTTGTAGAGACCATCCCCATTTTTGTCGACGATTTGCACCGAGGGGCGCTTGCCATCCATGATGTTGATCAAAGTACGGTACTGGCGTTCTTCGTCGACCGATATGGAGTCACAGCTTTCCACATTGACATCCACATTCGAGCCTTTGGCGGGCACCTGAGAATACACGGCCAGGATATTGCTGCCATCGTAGAACTCCATGGGCTTGAGCAGGCGCTCTCCAACAGCGGGCAGATCCATGTACCAGCCATTGAAATTGGCCCAGGTGTCCTTGTTCAGTTCATTGGTGGCATCCTTGGCGGCGACAGTGGCAAAATCGCCGTTGCCTATTTCGGTGATCTTCTGTTCGGCCAGCCTGGCGTTGACAACGCCTGTTCCAAGTGCTTTGGGCGCTGGGATGCAGCCGTTGGTGGGCAGGGTGCAACTGCTGTCACCTGGATGTACTTGCAGGCGTTTGCCAAGGGATGTATCGACGCTGCTATAGCGTGTGTTGTCCAGTACCGAATACAAGCTCTGCACCTGTACGCTGTTCGGATCGTCTTGCGTTACATTCCGTCCTGTGCCGAACGCAACCATCAAGCCTCCTACGGACAGGCTTTTGGCATTGCTGCCGCTGCCCACGATCATGCTGCGGTCATTGGCGCGGACGGTGGGAGCTACAGTAATGGACTGAATATTGGGACGTGTGGATGCATTCAGGGCTGTTGGGCCCGTTGCGGTAAATAATGGCTGGCCTCCCAAGGCCACGCTCCAATTGTCTTGGTTTGCGCTGGTCAGGTCGAACTTCCACATATTGCCCAGGTTATCGCCTGCGTAGGCTACATCGGGGCGGTCATCGCCATTGAGGTCCAGCAGACGAGGAGCGGACAGTCCGTTGTCGGCAGCCTTGCCGGTTCCTGCTGCGTCTGTTGTGGCAGGAATGCGAAGCAGTTCACGGTTCTGATCCAGATACTGAATCAGTAGCACCGGGCGTTGATTGGCGCTGTTATAACCGTTGCCCATGACCACGGCCCAGCGGTTGTTGTTCATGCGCGTTATCTGCGTCGTGCGCATCAGGTTGTTCTCATCAAGCACCGGACGTGCGGTGATGTGGCCTATATCCTTGTCTTCCTCTAGAGCAGCGTTGCACGCCGTTTTTTGTGCTGTGCTCATCGTTGCCTGGTTGCAGTCGGGGTTTGCTTCCGTCGAGCCGCGGGTGCGATCCAGCTTGACCAGTTGTTGGGCATTACTTTCTGCAAAGGCCGCAGGGTTGGTCACATCCAGCACAAAATAGCCTTTGCCGCCAGCGCCCAGTGTTCCTACGAGCAAGGTGCGCCAATCCGGGGTATAGCTGTCGTCGCCCGGACTGCCTGTTCCCAGGTCTACGTCGCCGGTCATGGGAGAGCCATCCACGAAGTATTTATGCGTGCTGTTGAACGCAGGGGCGGTCAATTGGCTTAAGGTGGGAATGACGCCGCGCGGCACATAGGCGAGTTTTTCGCTGCCATCGGCGGCGGAAAAACCGTGCAGCATGCCGTCATTTCCACCCACGTAAATCATGGCTGCGCGAGAGGCGTTGCTCCTCGTGAAAGCCGCATACCCATTGAGGGCATAGTTGCTCGCGGGCGCTCCCGTATACCAAATCACGGAGTTGATGATGTCGCCCTGGCGGCTCTTGCGCTCGCGAAACGGTTTGGCTGCGGTATATCCAGAGGAGTCCGAGCCTTCGAGGGTGCGGTCGCCGCGGATGTAATTGAGCTTGTTCTGGCCGTTGGTCGCCATGGTTACACCGGTGGCATTGGTATTGAGGCCCAGCAGCGCATTCTGTGCAGTGCTCAGATAACTCGTGCCGTTGTCGTTCCAGCGGAATGCGACCCCTCCCTTGTAACCGTTATTGTTCCATTGGTCGCTCCAGCTCAGGACCAGGCGGCTATCCAGGTTGGCTATGGCATCCAATTTGTCAGCCGTGTTTTTGCCACCCCAGCTAGAGGATGGCACGGTGGTGCCATCAATTTGCACGGTCTCGGCAGTGATGAAGCCTTTCCAGGCATTCAGGGGCTCGTAGGCTCCGGTGAACTTGCCCACGTCGATACGTGTGTTGTTGGCACCGCTAGTCGCCGTGGATGTCAGGTCCGGGTCGGTCTGGGTATTAATCTGACCAATGATTTCACGGAAAGCCTTTTCCAGATCCTGACCCGTCATCACCGCATAGAAGCGCCCGCGCCCATTAAGTGCGGCATGCCAGAGGTCCAGTGCCCGAACGTTTTCTCCTGTACTCATGTCGGGCCATTTTTGATTGCCAGTCGCGAGATTGAGAAAGCTGTTGTCGTAACCAAATGGCACTTGCTGTGTCGGGGCTTTGATAGAACTGGCCCCTGGCCAAGTAGTCGCGTCCGTACTGATGCCGATGGTATAGGTCACCATGTGCGGCCAAGTGGCGGGGTCGTAGCGAGGATTCCAGTATCTATCGAGCGTTGCATCTCTGCCGGCACTGTCCTTGCCGAAAGTTTCCGTCGCAGGTGCTTTGCGGTATTCGGCGTTTGGCTGTGGAGCACCTGTCAGTCCCGATGTCTGTAGCGGTTTGGACCAACTGTAGAAGGCCCAATCTGCCAGGGTATTGGCATAGGTATCGCTATAGAGTTGGTTATTGGGCCGGCTGGCAGCACTTTTGCTTCCATAGAGCGTGCCGTCGGGCAAGGTGATGTCTTGGCTATTGCTGTCCTGCGAGCCGCCGGAAACCGTGCCGTTCCAACGTCCATCAGTAAACATGATGTGATAGTTGCGACGGCATCCAAGATAAGGAGCGCCGGTAGTTCCGGGAATAGAAGCCCAGGGACTGTTTGTGCCAAGGTTGCGACGCATATAGCTGTCGGCTTGGCTGAACATTTGATGGGTGGGAGTACCGTTGCCGGGAGTTATTTTGTTGACGAAATTGAGGAAATTCGTGCGATGTGTGCCTTGCAGGACGCGCATCGAATTCTCATTCATGTTGGCGCTGTCTACATTCGCAGCATTGGGTGACTTGCCGTTATTCCACATGGCCTGCCAAGCTAGGCGAATTTTATTGTCTGGCAGCAGGCTGGTGTCATTGAAAACTTGATTGAGCGCGTACTTGAGGATGTTTACACGTGGAGCCCTGACGTCCCAGGCTCCCGTTGTTGGGTTTGGAGCCTTGATCGTAGTATCCGCAGCGGGGCTTCCGGTCGATTCATTCAAGCGAAAATTCATACTGCCCGAATCGTCGATCGAGATGATCACGTTCGGCGCTACATAGGGCTCTTTGGTGCCGGGAGGTGCCTGCGTCAAGTCCAAGGCCCAGGTGGCGTGAGGTGCCATGGCGGCGCCAGCGGCCAGAGCAAATAGAGTCTTGCGAAAGCGAGGGGGAGTATTGTGGTGCACGGCTTCTCCTCTGGTGTGATTCTGTTTATTCAAGAAATAGGCCACCAATGCCTGGCATCGGTGTCTATGGCTACTTTTGTGGAGGGGCTGTCCTAATCCTTGCGCTTTTGCTGGGCATAGGTCTGCTGCAGAACCACTATCGTGCTGGGCTTGCGCCCGTAGGCCAGGGCGGTGATGCGGTACACCACGCTGGGCGTCAGGTTGAGCGGCAGCAAATTGTTGGTATTGCCCACAATGAGACCCGAGGTCTTGCTGCTTTCGTCATAGGGCAGGACTTCTATCCAGTACCAGCCGCCACGATTGTTGGCACTGGTGTCCGACAGTATGGGGTTGGCGGGTTTATCGCTGCTGCCTGCGGCGGCTCCCGTGTACTGACCATAGCGCGCGCCCACGCTTTGTGTCGTCATCAGTGCCAGCGTAGCGGAATCGTTCCAGAAATCCTGCTTATCTGCGCGCTTGGCGCAGAGACCATGGCCACATAAAGTGGACTTCATTTCAGTGGTGCGTGCTGTTGCGGCCGGATCCTGGTCTGTCAGCATGGACAGCAAAGGGCCCACATCCTTGGCCTCCAGCGGGATCTTTTCGGCCGTGGCCGTGCGGCAAGCATCGTTGCTGCCGGTGCAACTGCTGCCGTCCGCGTTTTCGCCGCGGATATCCAGCTCGGCATCCTGCAGCAAAGCCTGAGCAGCTTCGAAGGCTCGCTGGTAATCGGCATCATTGCCCACCACCATTTCATTGAACAGCGAAGTACGAGATGCCCAAAGAGCCAGCAGCATGGACAGCATGACGAACACGATGACGACGAACAGCGCAACGCCGCGCTGAGTCTTTTTGGAATAGCTAAATGGCATGCGTTGCATGTCTTTTTCTTGAAAGGTTTAAAGCACAGTGCCTATCAAGCCCTGGCTGCGCAGCTGAAAGACATTGCGAAAGGCGATGTGCATGCGACGCGCTCTCGATCCAGTGAGGGTTGTCATATCGATTTTGTTTTTGCTGGGATCGACGTTGTTGCCGCAGCCTGTGTAGCTACTGCCCAGGGGGAGGTCAAGAGGCTCGTCGCCGTAGAGTACAAGGCAGACTTCGACGGCTTGTACCTTGCCCCAATTGCCGTTAACTGCATCACCAGCGGTAAGGTATTGGATTTTGGTGTCGCCTAGCGCCGTGTTGTCCTGCAGCAGATAGCGAACCTGGAAATCGGCAACGTTCTGCATGATAGGTTGGGCTGCTGCACCATTGCCAGCGCACTGTAGTGTTCCGTTGCTGCTGTTGAACGTGAAAATGCTCTCCAGGCGTTGGTCGGTACTGGTGTCGGCTGGGCCACCCAGGCAATTGCGCATCAAGGATTGCAGGGTGGGTGTGGTGGAGGTGCTGCTGAAGACGGTTTCCGCATAGCGGCGATAGCCCACAGTCAGTGTGGTGTCGGTACCTGTCAGTGTGTCGGTGGCTGGAGTGAAGGTGTTGCCCGAACCTGATGCAGTTGCAGAAGCCTCAAATGCAACCGGAGTCGCTGCGGCAACGGCTGTGTCTTGCACTGAAACATTGCTGGGGTTGAGGTTGAGGTAGAGTGACCCCGCCTGGCGCAGTTGCTGACCGATCGTGCGCATGGTATAGGACGCCTGCTGCTGAATGCCGGTAGCATCACTTACGGTTCCTGATATCCCTCGCGAAGCCATGAGTGCGCCCATAGCCACGGCGACAACCAGCAAGCCCACGGCAATGCCGACCATGAGCTCCGGCAAGGTGACGCCTTGTTGCGAATGCTTGCCAAGGCGCTTGGCAGATGCATGAATGGCATTAGTCTTTAAGCGCATGATCAGGCTCCCGGGCAGAAAAACTGTGTGGTGCCGCCACCTAAATATGGTGCGCAGCGTGCTGCAACCGATATGTATTGCAGATGACAGGTATGATCAGTGGGGCAGGATTGGTCGGAGCCAGAGCTGAGAGTTCCATCGGCGGCACGGACTTTTGTGGCGTCAATGTTGTTTTTGTAAAGAGCCTTGTCGCTTGTATTGGAAATATCTCTTTCGTTTTCGCGCCAGCTGATCATGACGCCTAATTGGCGGCGATTGGCGTCGACACTTTCGCCAGGAGCCAGAAAAATATTGGCCTGACCCAGAGGGAGTGTGTTGGCGACGCTTTGCTTCCAAAGGCCCAAGTCGTATGCGGCCAGTTGAGTATGGGTACAGGCCTTGGTCTGACAATCACCTATTGCAGGCTGATCGCTGAAAGCCGAGGTGTAGGCTTTGAGGTCGGCCAGAGCATTGGGGTTGACCTTCATGCGTTCGCTTAAATCCTCAATCAGTCGAATGGCCTGAGCGCGGCGCACTGTGGTTTGGGTATCAGTCAGCGTGCGCATCTGTACTCCCAGAATGCCCAGAATTCCAAGGGCTGCAATGACAATTGCGATCAGGGACTCGATCAGCGTGATGCCGCGTTGGCGGTATGGAAATCTGGTTTTCATGGGGAACATGGGATAGCTTCTGGGGGGATGACGCGAATGCGTCCGCCGGAACTCATGCAGAGGCCTAGAGCTGCCGGATTCATCGTTGATTGGTTCATTGGAACAAGGCTAAAACCTGGCCACTTGCCATCGACCAAGCCCCAGCGGTTGAACTTGATGCTGGCCGAGCCGCTGGTGCGAGTGATTTGCACATTGGCAGGGGCGTCGTAGCGTTGCAAAACAACTTCTTTGGCGGCGCAAGTGCCGTCGTTATTGCTGTCTAGGCAAACAAGCCAGCCGCAATCCCAATCACTGGTGTCGATGGCTGTGTTGCAGTTACCAGTTTTATTGGGAAGTTTTTGAATGGTGATGTTTCCACCTCGTTTGATGGCCTCCGAGCGTGCGAAATACAGTGCGGCTTTGAGCCCTTCGGTAACCTGTCTGATACGCCAGCGATCTATCAATGGCTTGAAGCCGGGCGCAGCCAGTGCGGCCAGCACCCCCAATATGGCCAAGGTGATCAGTAATTCGATACTGGTGACTCCATGACTGCCTATCCTCACCAAGTGGTGGTGAGACGGAAAGTAAGTAGCGCTATACATGCTTGTACCTCCTCAATAACAGCAAGAAATCGATGAAAAAAGCTAGTCTGTGTATTAGCTGCAGGAATTGCTGCCGGTATCAAGCCTCTTGATGCGGCCGCCGGCATAGATGCATAGCTTGGCGGTGTGGGTGCTGCTGGAGTTTTCTGGAGAGATTAGGAAGTCGAAGCTGGCATTGCTGCTAAGAGTGATTTGTCCCCAGCGGTCGATGCTGATGGGCGAGTCGGATCCGAGGGCGTTGTCCTGGCTGTCCCTGATCTCGATGCGGGAACGGGAAGGCGCAGGTGCTTCTTGCAATGCAGTTGCTGTGGTGGTGCCGGGAGCTGTGAAAAATACCGTCCAGCCGCAATTCCATAGCGCCGGGCTGGTGCTGATGTCGCTGCAATCGCTGCCCGAGGTGTGGCGGGCGATAGTGATATTTCCTCCGCGCTTGATGGCTTCCGAGCGTGCGTAATACAAGGTGGACTGCAATTCTTCGGCAATTTGCCGAACTCTCCAGCGCTCCATGAGCGGCGTGAAGCTTGGGGCTGCCAATGCAGCCAGGATGGCCAGGATGGCCACTGTCACCATGAGTTCAATTGCAGTGAATCCGCGAATGAGGCGGGAGAGGGAGCGTTGAGAAAAGGCGGAGGGGCGCAGCATGCGCCGATGGTAGGCCTGCCGTCGGCAGGCCGGTGTCCGTTTCGGATAGGCGGCCTCTGGCGGCAGATGAATGGTGCCGGGGCTGTTCGGCCTTAACGCCGTCGGCTCGGTGGCGCTTGCGTGTAACCTGCGCAGGCACCCGAATTCGGGCGTCCCTGGCATTCCCTGTAGAGCCGTCGATCCCGCTCCGCACTGGTTTCTTCGGAACTGCTGCGGGTGCCTTGTATCCTGACGCGTGAACTGCCGGCAGTTTCACCAGTAGGATGCCTGGCCCTGCTTTTGCGGGCTTGAGCCGGTTGCAGTGCAGTCAAACCGGAGAGCGCTAACAGGCCATAAATGGCTCTGCGGCGAGAAAGAGTGGTGGGTTGGTGCATGGGAACCCTCTCTGGCATTCATGGCGTTCATTGTGGTGGGGAGTAGGGTCTGCAAAATCAGGGTTTGCCTTGGCATGCCCCCGGGGATTGAACGACGGCTTTGCTCGTGGTGCAGAGGAATTTCGGCTCTTGTTATAATCCTCGGGTTTTGCATGGTGCAAGACGCACGCCGAGGCCTTTCCAGTCTTGGCGCAAGTAACCAAGGCGTCCCCTGGCGGGCGCCAAATCCTAAGGAAAACCAAATGATCGCTTCCTCCGTGAAGGCCGAAGTTGTTAAGGCCAATGCACGCTCTGCCAACGACACTGGCAGCCCTGAAGTGCAAGTGGCTCTGCTGACCGCTCGCATCAACGAACTGACTCCCCACTTCAAGCAGCACGCCAAGGACCACCACGGTCGCCGCGGCCTGCTGCGCATGGTGAGCCGCCGTCGCAAGCTGCTGGACTACCTGAAGGCCAAGGACGCTGACCGTTACACCGCACTGATCGCCAAGCTGGGCCTGCGCAAGTAAGCACGGTGAGAGATCGAAACGCCTGAGTTAGCCCGCTAGCTCAGGCGTTTTTTACTTCGGAGAGTGCAAGACAGAGCGAAGCTGTGTCATTCCAATGCTGCATTATTTATAGCACTTAGCGCAGCACTGGAATGGCATCGTGTTCTGTTTGTGCTCCAAACACAGACTGGATGTGCGCATCCAGCTATCCAACAAGGAGTCAATATGACGATGTTCAACAAAGTGACCAAGACATTCCAATGGGGCCAGCACACGGTCACCATGGAAACCGGCGAGATCGCACGCCAGGCTTCGGGTGCCGTGCTCGTGAACATGGACGACACCGTGGTGCTGGCCACCGTGGTGGGTTCCAAGCAGGCCAAGGCCGGCCAGGATTTCTTCCCGCTGACCGTGGACTACATCGAGAAGACCTATGCCGCCGGCAAGATTCCCGGCAGCTTCTTCAAGCGTGAAGCCAAGCCCAGCGAACTCGAGACCCTGACCAGCCGCCTGATCGACCGCCCGATCCGCCCGCTGTTCCCCGAGGGCTTCTACAACGACGTGCATGTGGTCATCCACACCATCTCGCTGAACCCCGAAGTGGACGCCGACATCGCCGCCATGATCGCGACCTCGGCCGCGCTGGCCGTGTCCGGCATCCCGTTCAACGGTCCCATCGGTGCCGCACGCGTGGGCTACATCAATGGCGAATACGTGCTCAACCCCGGCCAGACCCAGCGCAAGGATTCGCAGATGGATCTGGTGGTCGCCGGTACCGAAGCTGCCGTTCTGATGGTGGAGTCCGAAGCCCTGCAGCTGCCTGAAGACGTGATGCTGGGCGCCGTGGTGTTCGGCCACGAGCAAGGCAAGATCGCCATCAACGCCATCCACGATCTGGTGCGCGAAGGCGGCAAGCCCGTCTGGGACTGGACCCCGCCCGCCAAGGACGAGGCCCTGATCGCCAAGGTCACCGAACTGGCCGAAGAAAAGCTGCGCGCTGCCTACCAGATCCGCAACAAGCAGGCCCGCACGCAAGCCTGCCGCGAAGCCTATGCCGGCGTCAAGGCCGCGCTGGCCGAGCAGGGTGTGGAATTCGATGCCGTCAAGGTGGAAGGCCTGCTGTTCGAGATCGAAGCCCGCATCGTGCGTTCGCAGATCCTGGCCGGCGAGCCCCGCATCGACGGCCGCGACACGCGCACCGTGCGTCCCATCGAGATCCGCAACTCCGTGCTGCCCCGCACCCACGGTTCGGCCCTGTTCACGCGCGGCGAAACCCAGGCGCTGGTGGTCTCCACGCTGGGCACCGAGCGCGACGCGCAGCGCATCGATGCGCTGGCCGGCGAATTCGAGGACCGTTTCCTGTTCCACTACAACATGCCTCCCTTTGCCACCGGCGAAGTGGGCCGCATGGGCTCGACCAAGCGCCGTGAAATCGGCCACGGCCGCCTGGCCAAGCGTGCGCTGGCCGCCTGCCTGCCCTCCAAGGAAGAGTTCCCCTACACCATCCGCGTGGTGTCGGAAATCACCGAGTCCAACGGCTCCTCGTCCATGGCTTCGGTCTGCGGCGGCTGCCTGTCCATGATGGACGCCGGCGTGCCCATGAAGGCGCACGTGGCCGGCATCGCCATGGGCCTGATCAAGGAAGACAACCGTTTCGCCGTGCTGACCGACATCCTGGGTGACGAGGACCACCTGGGCGACATGGACTTCAAGGTGGCCGGCACGACCAACGGCATCACGGCCCTGCAGATGGACATCAAGATCCAGGGCATCACCAAGGAAATCATGCAGGTCGCCCTGGCCCAGGCCAAGGAAGCGCGCATGCACATCCTGGGCAAGATGCAGGAAGCCATGGGCGAGGCCAAGGCCGAGATCTCGTCGTTCGCCCCCAAGCTGTACACGATGAAGATCAACCCCGAGAAGATCCGCGACGTGATCGGCAAGGGCGGCGCCACCATCCGTGCGCTGACCGAGGAGACCGGCACCCAGATCGACATCGCCGAAGACGGCACCATCACCATCGCGTCGAACGACGGTGCCAAGGCCGACGAAGCCAAGCGCCGCATCGAGGAGATCACGGCCGAAGTCGAAATCGGCAAGGTCTACGAAGGCCCGGTCACCAAGATCCTGGACTTCGGCGCGCTGGTCAACCTGCTGCCCGGCAAGGACGGCCTGCTGCACATCAGCCAGATCGCCCACGAGCGCGTGGAAAAGGTCGCCGACTACCTGCAGGAAGGCCAGGTCGTCAAGGTCAAGGTCCTGGAAACCGACGAGAAGGGCCGCGTCAAGCTGTCGATGAAGGCGCTGACCGAGCGTCCCGCCGGCATGCCCGAGCGTGAACCCCGCGAGCCGCGCGAACCCCGTGAGTACCGCGAGCGTGCTCCCCGCCAGAATCGCGAGCCCCGTGAAGCGCGCGAGCCGCGCGAAAGCCGCGGCAACGCCGACGAGCAGCAACAGCAGCAACAGCAATAAGCAAGGTGCGGAGCCGGCCGATTGGCTGGCTCCGCCATTGTTTTGATAGCTGCCTGCGCTTGCTGGGCAAGCGCTGCAGCCGTATTTGTTTCATAGTCGCCAAAGGTCTGCTACATGGATACAGCAACAATGCGTGCGGTGGAGATCACCGCTTTCGGTGCGCCCGAGGTGCTGCGCATGGGCGAGCGCCCCATGCCCGTGGCCGCCGAGGGCGAAGTCCTGATTCGCGTGGCGGCCAGCGGCATCAACCGACCGGACGTTCTGCAGCGCAAGGGCCACTATGCACCGCCGCCCGGCGCTTCGGATCTGCCGGGCCTGGAGGTGGCGGGCGTCATCGTGGCCGGCGACGAGGCTGCCATGGCGAAGGCCGGCTTCAAGCTGGGCGACCGGGTCTGTGCCCTGGTGGCTGGTGGCGGCTATGCGCAGTACTGCGTGGCGCCCGTGCCGCAATGCCTGCCCGTTCCGCAGGGGCTGAGCGATGTCGAGGCTGCGGCGCTGCCCGAGACCTTCTTCACGGTCTGGAGCAATGTGTTCGACCGGGGTGCCCTGCAGCCCGGCGAGACCTTGCTGGTGCAGGGCGGCAGCAGCGGCATCGGCGTCACGGCCATCCAGATCGCCAAGGCCTGGGGCGCGCAAGTCGTCGTGACGGCGGGCTCGGATGCCAAGTGCGAGGATTGCCTCAAGCTCGGCGCCGACCATGCGATCAACTACAAGACGCAGGACTTTGTCGCGGAGGTGCAGCGCATCACCGCGGGCGAGGGCGTCAATGTCATTCTCGACATGGTGGCCGGCAGCTATGTGGCGCGCGAGGTGCAATCCCTGGCAGCCGACGGCCGCCTGGTCATCATTGCGGTGCAGGGCGGCATCAAGGCCGAACTGGATGCCGGACTGGTGCTGCGCAAGCGGCTGACCATCACCGGCTCCACGCTGCGGCCGCGTCCCGTGGCGTTCAAGGCCGCGATCGCCGATTCGCTGCGCCGCCATGTCTGGCCCATGATCGAGGCCGGCAAGGTGCGTCCCGCCATCTACCGCGAATTCGATGCAGCCGACGCGGCGCAGGCCCATGCGCTGATGGAGTCGAGCCAGCACACCGGAAAAATCGTTTTGACCTGGGAAAAATGAAGCAAAAACTCATTGTCGGCAACTGGAAGATGAACGGCAGCCTGGCTGCCAACGCGGCCTTGCTGCAGGCCCTCAAGCAGGGGCTGCCCGCAGGCGGCAAGGCGGGTGTGGCCGTGGCGGCGCCTGCCGTCTATCTGGCGCAGCTGCAGGTCGAGCTGTCGGGTTCCTCCATCGGCATCGGCGCGCAGGACGTGTCGCAGCACGAGCAGGGCGCGTTCACCGGCGAAGTCTCGGCAGCCATGCTCAAGGAGTTCGGCGTGCGCTATGCGCTGGTCGGCCATTCCGAGCGCCGCCAGTACCATGGCGAAACCGATGCCGTGGTGGCGGCCAAGGCGCAAGCCGCGCTGGCCAAGGGCGTCACGCCCATCGTCTGCGTGGGTGAGACGCTGCAGGAGCGCGAGGCGGGCCAGACCGAAGCCGTGGTCAAGCGCCAGCTGGCGGCCGTGATCCATCAGGTCGGCCCCTGCGTGAGCGAACTGGTCGTGGCATACGAACCTGTCTGGGCCATCGGCACCGGAAAGACGGCCACGCCCGAGCAGGCGCAGGCGGTGCATGCCGTATTGCGTGCGCAGCTGGCTGCGGCAACCGAGCATGCCGGCCGCGTGCCGCTGCTCTACGGCGGCAGCATGAATGCCGCCAATGCGGCCCAGTTGCTGGCCCAGAACGACATCGATGGCGGCCTGGTGGGAGGTGCTTCCCTCAAGGCGGCCGATTTCTTGACCATTGTTGCTGCAGCTCAATAAAGGCTTGCCGGCCTCTTCGGGCCGGGCAGCGGCACTTATACGATTACAGGGTTTCTTATGAACGTTTTGTCCAGCGTCATTCTCGCGGTCCAGATGCTTGCAGCACTGGGCATGATCGGCCTGATCCTCATCCAGCACGGCAAGGGTGCGGACATGGGGGCATCCTTTGGTGGCGGCAGCTCCGGCAGCCTGTTCGGCGCCTCCGGCAGCGCCAACTTCCTGTCGCGCACCACGGCCGTGCTGGCTTCGGTGTTCTTCGTGGCCACTCTGGCGCTGGCCTACCTGGGCAACTCGCGCCCGGTGAGCTCCGGCAGCCTGCTGGAAGGCGCCGCGGTGACGGCGCCTGCCGCGCCCGCAGCTCCCGCTCAGCCTGCTGCTGGCGACGTGCCTGCAGCACCGGCCGCCGGGGCCGAGGGTGCTGCGCAGATTCCCACCAAATAATTAAAAGAAAACCCTGGCGAACTTCGGAAGCACCGTGTTTTTCAGGGTAGAATCTAGGGATTGTCTGGGGATCAAAATCTTTGCAATGAAGGTTTCCGAGGTTGCCGGACTTTGAGGCGAAGCCGTCGTGGTGGAATTGGTAGACACGCTATCTTGAGGGGGTAGTGGCGAAAGCTGTGCGAGTTCGAGTCTCGCCGACGGCACCAACACATAACTAAAAGCCTGCCCTGCTGATCAGGCAGTGATCTGTAGGGCATGTCTTTCACACAAGGCCCACACGATGAACATCGATCAGTACCTTCCCGTTCTATTGTTCATTCTCATTGGCATGGCGGTGGGCGTTGTGCCCCTGACCCTGGGTTACATCCTCGGTCCCAACCGTCCTGACGCTGCCAAGAATTCCCCTTACGAATGCGGCTTTGAGGCCTTTGAAGACGCGCGCATGAAGTTCGACGTGCGCTACTACCTCGTCGCCATTCTGTTCATCCTGTTTGATTTGGAAATCGCATTCCTGCTGCCCTGGGCCGTTGCGCTCAAGGAAGTCGGCGGTGCGGGTTTCGTTGCCGTTCTGATTTTCCTGGCCATTCTGGTCGTGGGCTTTGCCTACGAGTGGAAAAAAGGCGCCCTGGATTGGGAATGAACGGCTTCTCTGAGGTGACACGATGATCGAAGGCGTGATGAAGGAAGGCTTTATCACCACCAGTTACGACACGGTGGTGAATTGGGCCAAGACAGGGTCGATCTGGCCCATGACGTTCGGCCTGGCCTGCTGTGCCGTGGAAATGATGCATGCCGCTGCTGCGCGTTATGACATCGGCCGCTTCGGCTCGGAAGTGTTCCGCGCCAGCCCGCGTCACTCGGACCTGATGATTGTTGCCGGCACGCTGTGCAACAAGATGGCTCCGGCCATGCGCAAGGTCTATGACCAGATGTCCGAGCCGCGCTGGGTGCTCTCCATGGGCTCCTGCGCCAACGGCGGCGGCTACTACCACTACAGCTACTCGGTGGTGCGCGGCTGCGACCGCATTGTTCCGGTGGATGTGTATGTGCCCGGCTGTCCTCCGACAGCGGAAGCGTTGATCTACGGCATCATTCAGCTGCAGCAGAAGATCCGCCGTACCCACACCATCGCTCGCGTTTAAAGGGCTGAGATGACTGCAATCGCAATTCACCCCGAAAAGCTTCGGGATGTGGTGACTGCTGCCTTGGGCGAAAAGGCCCGCAGCGTCACGCTGGCACTCGATGAAGTGACGGTGGAGGTTTCCGCGGACAAGTATCTGGACGTGATGCAGACCCTGCGCAATGCGCCGGACTGCAAGTTCGAGATGCTGGTGGACCTGTGCGGTGTCGACTATTCGACCTATGCGGAAGTGGGCAGGGAAGGCGCCCGCTTTGCCGTGGTGTCCCATCTGATGTCCCTGACCCTCAACCAGCGCGTGCGCGTGCGCGTGCTGTGCCCCGACGACGATTTCCCCGTCGTGCCTTCGGTCAACGGCATCTGGAATTCGGCCAACTGGTTCGAGCGCGAGGCGTTCGACCTGTTCGGCATCGTGTTCGACGGCCATGACGACCTGCGCCGCATCCTGACCGACTACGGCTTCATCGGTCATCCGTTCCGCAAGGACTTCCCCCTGTCGGGCTATGTGGAAATGCGTTACGACGCCGAGCAGCAGCGCGTGGTGTACCAGCCTGTCACCATCGAGCCGCGTGAAATCACTCCGCGCATCATCCGTGAGGAAAACTACGGCGGAGGCCTGCACTGAGGGCGCGAGTCGCCTTCTGACGGAAGACCATGGCTGAAATCAAGAATTACTCCCTGAACTTTGGTCCGCAGCACCCGGCAGCGCACGGTGTGCTGCGTCTGGTGCTGGAGCTCGACGGCGAAGTGGTGCAGCGTGCTGACCCCCACATCGGCCTGCTGCACCGCGCGACCGAGAAACTGGCCGAAAGCAAGACCTACATCCAGTCGCTGCCCTACATGGACCGGCTGGACTATGTGTCCATGATGTGCAACGAGCACGCCTACTGCCTGGCCATCGAAAAGCTGCTGGGCCTCGAGGTGCCCATCCGTGCCCAGTACATCCGCGTGATGTATTCGGAAATCACCCGCATCATGAACCACCTGATGTGGCTGGGTTCCAGCGGCAACGACGCCGGCAGCTCCACCATCCTGATCTACACCTTCCGTGAGCGTGAAGACCTCATGGACATGTACGAGGCGGTTTCGGGCGCGCGCATGCACGCGGCCTACTTCCGTCCCGGCGGCGTGTACCGCGACCTGCCGGACACCATGCCCCAGTACAAGGCCAGCAAGGTGCGCAATGCGCGCGCGCTGGAGCAGCTCAACGAAACCCGCCAGGGCTCGCTGCTGGACTTCATCGACGCCTTCACGCAGCGCTTCCCCAAGTGCTGCGACGAATACGAAGTCCTGCTGACCGACAACCGCATTTGGAAGCAGCGCAACGTCGACATCGGCGTGGTGACTGCCGAGCGCGCCATCAACCTGGGCATGACCGGCCCCATGCTGCGCGGTTCCGGCGTGGCCTGGGACCTGCGCAAGTCGCAGCCCTACGATGCCTATGACAAGGTCGACTTCGACGTGCCCGTGGGCGCGACCGGCGACTGCTACGACCGCTACCTGGTCCGCGTGGCCGAAATGCGCGAGTCCAACCGCATCATCAAGCAGTGCGTGGACTGGCTGCGCGCCAATCCCGGCCCGGTGATCACGGACAACCACAAGGTGGCTCCGCCGTCCCGCGAGGCCATGAAGTCCAACATGGAAGAGCTGATCCACCACTTCAAGCTCTTCACCGAAGGCTTCAAGGTGCCCGAAGGCGAGGCCTATGCAGCCGTGGAACACCCCAAGGGTGAATTCGGCATTTATTTGATCAGCGATGGCGCCAACAAGCCCTATCGCCTGAAGATCCGTCCACCAGGATTCGTGCACCTGGCCGCTCTCGACGAGATGAGCCGTGGCCACATGCTGGCTGACGCCGTGATGGTGCTCAGTACCCTGGACATCGTGTTTGGAGACGTTGACCGATGATTACCGAAGCGACCAAGGAACGCTTTGCGCGTGAGGTGGCCAAGTATCCGGCTGACCAGAAACAGTCTGCCGTGATGGCCTGCCTGTCCATCGTGCAGCAGGAGCAGGGCTGGGTGAGCGCCGAGAGCGAAGCCGTGATTGCCGAATTTCTGGGCATGCCCGAAATCGCGGTGCACGAAGTCACCACCTTCTACAACATGTACAACCAGCGCCCCGTTGGCAAGTACAAGCTGAACGTCTGCACCAACCTGCCTTGCCAGCTGCGCGACGGCTACAAGGCGCTGCACCACCTGGAGCACAAGCTGGGCATCAAGATGGGCGAAACCACGCCCGACGGCCTGTTCACGCTGCAGCAGTCGGAGTGCCTGGGCGCCTGCGCCGATTCCCCGGTGATGCTGGTCAACGACCGTTGCATGTGCAGCTTCATGAGCAACGAGAAGCTCGACGAGCTGGTGGACGGCCTGCGCGCTGCGGAGGGCAAGGCATGAGCACCATTCTGAACAATCCCGCCGCCAATGCGGTGCTGGCCAGGTTCGCCTCCTCGGGCAACGAAACCTGCTTCCACGACCGCCATATCAATCCGCAGATCTATGCGGATCTGAACGGCAGCAACTGGTCCATCAAGGACTACGAGGCACGCGGCGGCTACCAGGCGCTGCGCAAGATCCTGGGCAAGGACGGCGGCGAAGGCCTGACCCAGGATCAGGTGATCGCCACCGTCAAGGAATCCGGCCTGCGCGGCCGTGGCGGCGCGGGCTTTCCGACCGGCCTGAAGTGGAGCTTCATGCCCCGCCAGTTCCCCGGACAGAAGCACCTGGTGTGCAACTCGGACGAGGGCGAGCCCGGTACCTGCAAGGACCGCGACATCCTGATGTTCAACCCCCACATCGTGATCGAGGGCATGATCATTGCCGCGTATGCGATGGGCATCAGCGTCGGCTACAACTACATTCACGGCGAGATCTTCCAGGTCTACGAGCGCTTCGAGGCCGCTCTGGAGGAAGCCCGTGCCGCCGGCTATCTGGGCGACAACATCCTGGGCAGCAGCTTCAGCTTCCAGCTGCATGCGCACCATGGCTTCGGGGCCTATATCTGCGGCGAGGAGACCGCGCTGCTGGAATCGCTGGAAGGCAAGAAGGGCCAGCCCCGCTTCAAGCCGCCGTTCCCGGCCAGCTTCGGCCTGTACGGCAAGCCGACGACCATCAACAACACCGAAACCTTTGCGGCCGTTCCCTGGATCATCCGCAACGGCGGCCAGGCCTATCTGGAGTGCGGCAAGCCCAACAACGGCGGCACCAAGATCTTCTCGGTCAGCGGCGACGTGAACCTGCCCGGCAACTACGAGATCCCGCTGGGCACGCCGTTCTCCAAGCTGCTGGAGCTTGCAGGCGGCGTGCGCACCGGCCGCAAGCTCAAGGCCGTGATCCCCGGCGGCTCCTCGTCGCCCGTGCTGCCGGCCGACATCATCATGGAATGCACCATGGACTACGACTCCATCGCCAAGGCCGGCTCCATGCTGGGTTCCGGGGCGGTGATCGTGATGGACGATTCGCGCGACATGGTCGAGAGCCTGCTGCGCCTGTCGTACTTCTACCAGCACGAGTCCTGCGGCCAATGCACGCCCTGCCGTGAAGGCACGGGCTGGCTGTGGCGCGTGGTCAATCGTATTCAGCACGGCGAAGGCCGTCCGGAAGATATCGAGCTGTTGGACTCGGTGTCCGTGAACATCATGGGCCGCACGATCTGTGCGTTGGGCGATGCGGCAGCCATGCCGGTGCGCGCCATGATCAAGCACTTCCGCCACGAGTTTGAAGCGAAGATCCAGAACGCTTCCAAGCAGGCCGCGTAAGCGCCTGATCGCGAGACAAGCATATGGTTGAAATTGAACTGGACGGAAAAAAGGTGGAGGTCTCGGAAGGCAGCATGGTCATGCATGCTGCCGAGAAGGCCGGCTCCTATATTCCTCACTTCTGCTACCACAAGAAGCTCTCCATTGCGGCCAACTGCCGCATGTGCCTTGTGGACGTTGAAAAGGCTCCCAAGCCCATGCCTGCCTGCGCCACGCCCGTGACGCAAGGCATGATCGTGCGCACCAAGAGCGAAAAGGCCATCAAGGCGCAACAGTCGGTGATGGAGTTCCTGCTCATCAATCACCCGCTGGACTGCCCCATCTGCGACCAGGGCGGCGAATGCCAGCTGCAGGATCTGGCCGTGGGCTATGGCGCCAGCAGCTCGCGCTACGAGGAAGAAAAGCGCGTGGTGTTCCACAAGAACGTGGGCCCGCTGATTTCCATGGAGGAAATGAGCCGCTGCATCCACTGCACACGCTGCGTGCGCTTCGGCCAGGAAGTGGCCGGCGTCATGGAGCTGGGCATGATCAACCGCGGCGAGCATTCCGAGATCACCACCGTGGTGGGCGATACCGTGGATTCCGAGCTGTCGGGCAACATGATCGACATCTGCCCCGTGGGCGCGCTGACCAGCAAGCCCTTCCGCTACAGCGCCCGCACCTGGGAGCTGTCGCGCCGCAAGTCGGTCTCTCCGCATGACTCCACCGGCGCCAACCTGATCGTCCAGGTCAAGAACCACAAGGTGCTGCGCGTCGTGCCCTTCGAGAACGAGGAAGTCAACGAGTGCTGGATCGCCGACCGTGACCGCTTCTCGTACGAAGCCCTCAACAGCGACGAGCGCCTGACCCGCCCCATGCTCAAGCAGGGCGGCGAGTGGAAGGAAGTCGACTGGCAGACAGCCCTGGAATACGTGGCCAACGGCCTGCAGCAGATCAAGAGCCAGCACGGCGCCAGCGCCATCGGCGCCCTGGTGAGCCCGCACAGCACGCTGGAAGAACTGTATCTGGCCGGCAAGCTGGTGCGCGGCCTGGGCAGCGAGAACATCGACTACCGCCTGCGCAATGCCGAGTTCGCTGCCGCCCAGGGCGTGCAGTGGCTGGGCCTGCCCATCGCCGGCCTGTCGACCCTGCAGTCGGCGCTGGTCGTCGGCTCCAACCTGCGCAAGGATCACCCGCTGTTCGCACAGCGCATCCGCCAGGCTGCCAATAAGGGCTGCAAGGTTTTTGCCATCAACGAGCGCGTGTACGACTGGGCCCTGCCCGTCAACGCTTCGGTGGTTGCTGCCGCGGACTGGGCCCAGGCCCTGGCCGACGTGGCTGCTGCCGTGGCGCAGGCCAAGGGCGTGGACGCGCCGGTGGCTGCGACCGCCCACAACGAGGCGCAGGCCATCGCTGCCGCGCTGCTGGCTGGCGAGCACAAGGCCATTTTGCTGGGCAATGCCGCCGCGCACCACGCACAGGCTTCCACGCTGCTGGCCCTGGCCAACTGGATTGCCGAGCAGACCGGTGCCAGCGTTGGCTACCTGACCGAAGCCGCCAACACCGTGGGCGCGCAGTGGGTCAAGGCCGTCCCTGGCGCCAACGGCCAGAACGCCGGCCAGATGCTGGCTGGCGGCCTGAAGGCAGCCCTCCTGCTGAACAACGAACCCGAGTTCGACAGCGCTGCCGGCAAGGCCGCTGGCGAAGCGCTGGCCAAGGCCGAAATGGTCGTGACCCTGAGCCCGTTCAAGGCCAACATGGAATTCAGCGACGTGCTGCTGCCCATCGCGCCGTTCACCGAAACCTCCGGCAGCTTCGTGAATGCCGAAGGCCGCGTGCAGGGCTTCCACGCCGTGGTCAAGCCGCTGGGCGACACCCGTCCGGCCTGGAAGGTGCTGCGCGTGCTGTCCAATCTGCTGGGCATTTCCGGCGTGGACTACGAGACCTCCCAGGAAGTGCTGGCCGCTGCCACGGGCGGAGTCGCCCAAGTGCCTGCCGGCCAGCTCAGCAATGCCGCCAAGGCCGTGAGCAGCCTGCCGGCCGCCGGCAGCATGCCTGCACCGGTGGTGGCAAGCATTTACCAGCTCGACAGCATTGTGCGCCGCGCAACGTCGCTGCAATTGACGGCCGATGCCCGTCAGGTTCGTGAGGGAGGCGCCGCATGATCGACGCATTGAAAGTCTGGGGCGCCGGCTTGTCCACGGCCCCTTTCTGGACCGACGTGGCCTGGCCCGTCATCTGGATTCTGCTGGGTATCGTGGCCATCGTGGCGCCGCTGATGGGCGCCGTGGCCTACCTGACGCTGTGGGAACGCAAGCTGCTCGGCTTCATGCAGATCCGCCTGGGCCCCAACCGCGTGGGCCCCATGGGCCTGCTGCAGCCTCTGGCCGACGGCCTGAAGCTGCTGACCAAGGAACTGATCCAGCCCACGCGCGCAGCCAAGGGCCTGTTCTACGTGGGCCCCGTCATGGCCATCATGCCGGCCCTGGCGGCCTGGGTGGTGATCCCCTTCGGCCCCGAAGTGGCGCTGACCAACGTCAACGCCGGCCTGCTGCTGATGATGGCCATCACTTCGATCGAAGTCTATGGCGTGATCATCGCCGGCTGGGCATCGAACTCCAAGTACGCCTTCCTGGGCGCGCTGCGCGCCTCGGCACAGATGGTCAGCTATGAAATCGCGCTGGGCTTCTGCTTCCTGGTGGTCATCATGGTCACGGGCAGCATGAACCTCACGCAGATCGTGATGAGCCAGGCGCATGGCCAGTTCGCCTCCATGGGCGTGGGCATCCTGTCCTGGAACTGGCTGCCGCTGCTGCCCATCTTCATCGTCTACCTGATCTCGGTCGTGGCCGAAACCAACCGCCACCCCTTCGACGTGGTGGAAGGCGAAGCCGAAATCGTGGCCGGCCACATGGTCGAGTATTCGGGCATGGGCTTCGCGGTCTTCTTCCTGGCCGAATACGCCAGCATGTGGCTGGTGTCCATCCTGGCCGTGATCATGTTCCTGGGCGGCTGGCTGCCTCCGGTCGACTTCCTGGGCTTCATCCCGGGCTGGATCTGGCTGGCCATCAAGACCTTCCTGGTCGTGTCCTGCTTCATCTGGATCCGCGCAACGTTCCCGCGCTTTCGCTACGACCAGATCATGCGCCTGGGCTGGAAGATCTTCATTCCGGTCACCCTGGTGTGGCTGATCGTTGTGGGTGCCTGGCTGTACTCGCCCTGGAACATCTGGAACTAAAGCGGAGTACGTATGTCTGCGGTTGCTGCAACTCCTTTTTCCTTCAAAGACTTCCTCAAGAGCTTCATGCTCTGGGAGCTGGCCAAGGGCATGGCCCTGACCGGCCGCTACACCTTCCGTCGCAAGATCACGGTGCAGTTCCCCGAGGAAAAGACTCCCCTGTCGCCACGCTTCCGTGGCCTGCATGCGCTGCGCCGTTATGACAACGGCGAAGAGCGCTGCATTGCCTGCAAGCTGTGCGAGGCCGTCTGCCCGGCCATGGCCATCACCATCGAATCCGACGTTCGCGACGACGGTTCGCGTCGCACCACGCGTTACGACATCGACCTGACCAAGTGCATCTTCTGCGGTTTCTGCGAGGAAAGCTGCCCGGTGGACTCCATCGTGGAGACGCACATCTTCGAATATCACGGCGAAAAGCGCGGTGACCTCTACTTCACCAAGGACATGCTCCTGGCCGTAGGCGACCGCTATGAAGCCGAGATCGCTGCCAACAAGGCAGCCGATGCCAAGTACCGCTGAAGCGGCTGCCTGATCACTTGAAAAGATTCGATCCATGGACGCCAAAACTGGTTTTTTCTATTTGTTCTCGGCAGTGCTGCTGTTCGCAGCCTTCCGGGTGATCACGGCCCGCAATCCCGTGCATGCCGTGCTCAATCTGATCCTGGCCTTCTCCCAGGCCGCGGCCATCTGGCTGCTGCTCAAGGCCGAGTTCCTGGGCATCGCCCTGGTGCTGGTCTACCTGGGCGCCGTGATGGTGCTGTTCCTGTTCGTCGTGATGATGCTGGACATCCGCATCGATGCGCTGCGCCGCGGCTTCTGGAAGCACTTCCCGTTCGCCGCGCTGATCGGCGCACTGATTGCCTTTGAAATGGGCATGGTGCTGATGGGCGGCTTCGGCGACGTCGAAGAGTCCAAGGCCGGGGCGGCGACCGCCGTCAATGCGGCCGGCCAGGCGGTGCAGTACTCCAACACCCAGGAGCTGGGCAAGCTGCTGTACACCAAGTACCTGTATCCGGTGGAAATCGCTGCCGTGATCCTGCTGGTGGCCATGATTGCCGCGATCGCCCTGACGCTGCGCAAGCGCAAGGACAGCAAGGCCGTCAACCCGGCGCAGCAGATCCGCGTACGTGCCCAGGACCGCATCAAGCTGGTCAAGCAGCCGGTCACCCAGCCCCCACAACAACCTGCCGCCGAAGCCGTGGCGCCTGCCGTGGAGACAAAAGCATGACGCTGACTCTGGGCCATTTTCTGACGCTGGGCGCCATGCTGTTCGCGCTCGCCGTGGTTGGCATCTTTCTGAACCGCAAGAACCTGATCGTCTTGCTCATGGCCATCGAGCTGATGCTGCTGGCCGTGAACATGAACTTCGTGGCGTTCTCCAGCTATCTGGGCGACATGAACGGACAGGTGTTCGTGTTCTTCATCCTGACGGTGGCTGCCGCTGAGTCGGCCATCGGTCTGGCGATCCTGGTGCTGCTGTTCCGTAACAAGAGCAGTATCGATGCGGAAGATCTCAACGCCCTCAAGGGCTGAGTCCGCCCGTTACTTGCAAGGTTCTCAAGAATGAGTCAAACCCTTTCTGCATCCATGCTGCTCGCGGTGCCGTTGGCGCCGCTGGCCGGCTCCGCGCTCGCGGGTATCTGGGGCACCGCCTTCGGCGGCAACAAGATTGGTCGCACCGGCAGCAGCTCCCTGACGATCCTGGGCGTGCTGGTCGCCTTCATCTTGTCGGCCCTGGTTTTCCAGAGCGTCGTCTTCGACGGCGCCAAGTTCAACGAGACCATCTACACCTGGATGGTGGTCGGCGGCCTGAAGATGGAGGTCGGCTTCCTGATCGACTCCCTGACGGCCATGATGATGTGCGTGGTGACCTTCGTGTCGCTGATGGTGCACATCTACACCATGGGCTACATGGCCGAAGACGACGGCTACGACCGTTTCTTCTCCTACATCTCGCTGTTCACCTTCTCCATGCTGATGCTCGTGATGAGCAACAACATGCTGCAGCTGTTCTTCGGCTGGGAAGCCGTGGGCCTGGTGTCCTACCTGCTGATCGGTTTCTACTTCAAGAAGGAATCGGCCATCTTCGCCAACCTGAAGGCCTTTCTGGTCAACCGCGTCGGCGACTTCGGCTTCATCCTGGGCATCGGCCTGATCGCTGCCTACACCGGCACGCTGAACTACTCGGAAATCTTCGCCAAGCTGCCCGAGATCCAGAACACCCAGCTGCCCGGCACGGGCTGGATGCTGGTGACCGTGACGGCCATCTGCCTGTTCGTGGGCGCGATGGGCAAGTCGGCCCAGTTCCCGCTGCACGCCTGGCTGCCCGACTCCATGGAAGGCCCGACCCCCATCTCGGCGCTGATCCACGCCGCCACCATGGTGACGGCCGGCATCTTCATGGTCTCGCGCATGTCGCCGCTGTACGAGCTGTCGGACGTGGCGCTGAACTTCATCCTGGTGATCGGCTCCATCACGGCACTGTTCATGGGTATCCTGGGCATCATCCAGAACGACATCAAGCGCGTGATCGCGTACTCCACGCTGTCGCAGCTGGGCTACATGACCGTGGCGCTGGGCGTTTCCGCCTACTCGGTGTCCGTGTTCCACCTGATGACCCACGCCTTCTTCAAGGCCCTGCTGTTCCTCGGCGCCGGTTCGGTCATCATGGGCATGCACCACAACCAGGACATCCGCTGGATGGGCGGCGTGCGCAAGTACATGCCCATCACCTGGATCACCTTTCTGCTGGGCAACCTGGCGCTGATCGGCACGCCGTTCTTCTCGGGCTTCTACTCCAAGGACGCCATCATCGAAGCGGTGCATGCATCGCACCTGCCCGGAGCCGGCTTTGCCAGCTTCGCGGTGCTGGCCGGCGTGTTCATCACGGCCTTCTACTCCTTCCGCCTGTACTTCATCGTCTTCCACGGCAAGGAGCGCTACGACCAGAATCCCGACGCGCATCACGATGACCACCATGGTCATGACGACCACCACGGCCATGGCCACGATGCCAAGCCGCATGAGTCGCCTGCCGTCGTGACCGTGCCGCTGATCCTGCTGGCCATTCCCTCGGTGGTGATCGGTGCCATGGCGCTGGACACCATGGTGCTCGGCGGCTTCTTCAAGGATGTGATCTTCGTCGACGGCGCCAAGCACCATGCGATGGCCGAGCTGGCCGAAGAGATCCACGGCTGGGTGCCGATGGCGCTGCACGGCTTCACGGCCGCACCGTTCTGGCTGGCCCTGGCCGGTGTGCTCGTGTCCTATGTGTTCTACATGGTCAAGCCCGGGATTCCGGCCGCCATCATGGCCTTCTCCAAGAAGATCGGCCTGTACCAGGTGCTGGAAGGCAAGTACGGCGTGGACTGGGTCTACGAGAACATCTTCGCCCGCGGCGGCCGCGCCTTCGGCACGCTGTTCTGGAAGGTCGGCGACCAGGCCATCATCGATGGCGCCATCGTGAACGGTTCCTGGAAACTCATGGCCAAGTTCGGCCAGTGGGTGCGCGGCCTGCAGTCGGGCTATCTCTATCACTACGCGTTGGTCATGATCCTGGGCATCTTTGCGCTCATGACGTACTTCGTGTGGCTCAACAAGTAGTAGGGGAATAACAAAAATGGGATTGTTGAGTCTTGCTATCTGGGTGCCGATCGCCTTCGGCATCTTCCTCCTGGCCTTGAGCCGGGAAGGGCAGGCCGGCGCGGTGCGCTGGATGGCCCTGCTCGGAGCCCTGCTGGGCTTCGCGGTGACGATTCCGGTCATGACCGGCTTCGACACCACCACGGCCAGCATGCAGTTCGTGGAAAACGCCCTGTGGATTGAGCGCTTCAATATCCACTACCACCTGGGCGTGGACGGCATCTCCATGTGGTTCGTGCCGCTGACGGCCTTCATCACCGTGATCGTGGTGATCGCCTCGTGGGAGAACATCACCGAGCGCGTGAACCAGTACATGGGCGCGTTCCTGATCCTGTCGGGCCTGATGGTCGGCGTGTTCAGCGCGCTGGACGGCATGCTGTTCTACGTGTTCTTCGAAGCCACGCTGATCCCGATGTACCTGATCATCGGTATCTGGGGCGGACCGAACCGCATCTACGCGGCCTTCAAGTTCTTCCTGTACACCCTGCTGGGCTCGCTGCTCACGCTGGTGGCCATCATCTACCTGTACACCCAGTCGGGCGGCAGCTTCGAGATCCTGGACTGGCACAAGCTGCCTCTGTCCGGCACGGCGCAGACGCTGATCTTCTTCGCCTTCTTCGCGGCCTTCGCGGTCAAGGTGCCGATGTTCCCGGTGCACACCTGGCTGCCCGACGTGCACGTGGAAGCGCCCACCGGCGGTTCCGCCGTGCTGGCCGCCATCATGCTGAAGCTGGGCGCCTATGGCTTCCTGCGCTTCTCGCTGCCCATCGCCCCCGATGCGGCGCACGAGTGGTCCGGCCTGATCATCACCCTGTCGCTGATCGCCGTGATCTACGTGGGCGTGGTGGCCCTGGTGCAGAAGGACATGAAGAAGCTGGTGGCCTACTCGTCCGTGGCGCACATGGGCTTCGTGACCCTGGGCTTCTTCATGTTCAACAACCTGGGCATCTCTGGCGGCCTGGTGCAGATGATCGCCCACGGCTTCGTGTCGGGCGCCATGTTCCTGTGCATCGGCGTGCTGTACGACCGCGTGCACTCGCGTGAAATCGCGGCCTACGGCGGCGTGGTCAACACCATGCCCAAGTTCGCGGCCTTTGCCCTGCTGTTCTCCATGGCCAACTGCGGCCTGCCTGCAACGGCTGGCTTCGTGGGCGAGTGGATGGTGATCCTGGGCGCGGTGGACTACAACTTCTGGATCGGCCTGGGTGCCGCGACAGCCCTGATCTTCGGCGCCTCCTACACCCTGTGGATGTACAAGCGCGTCTACCTGGGTCCCGTGGGCAACGACAACGTCGCCGCGCTCAAGGACATCGGCGGCCGCGAATTCCTGGTGCTGGGCGTGCTGGCGATCGCAGTGCTCTACATGGGCCTGTATCCCAAGCCCTTCACAGATGTGATGGATGTGTCCGTGGCTGAGCTCATCAAGCATGTGGCTGTGAGCAAGCTCCACTGACCAGACTGAAACGAGAGACTCGAGATGATTGACAACTTCAGCTGGCTGGCGGTCTACCCGGAGATCACACTCCTGGTCATGGCCTGCGTGATCGCCTTGGTGGACCTGGGCGTGACGAGCGCGCGCCGCACGGGCACCTATGTTCTGACGATGCTGACCCTGCTGGTCGTGGCCGTGATGCAAGGCATGTACGCCGCCAGCGGCAACACCTTCTACGGCTGGGGCAACATGGTGGTTTCCGACGCCATGGGCAACTGGCTCAAGTGCTTCGCCACCGTGGCCATGATGGTCACCCTGGTCTACGGCCGCCCCTATGCGGGCGACCGCGACATGCTGCGTGGCGGTGAACTGTTCACCATGTCCCTGCTGGCGCTGCTGGGCATGTTCATCATGATCTCCGGCAATAACTTCCTGGTGATCTACCTGGGCCTGGAACTGCTGACGCTGTCCAGCTACGCGCTCGTGGCCCTGCGCCGCGACCATGCCACCTCGGTGGAAGCCGCGATGAAGTACTTCGTGCTGGGCGCCATGGCCTCGGGCTTCCTGCTGTATGGCATGTCCATGCTCTACGGCGCGACCGGCTCGCTGGACATCGGCGAAGTGTTCAAGGCCATCAACTCCGGCCAGATCAAGCACCAGGTGCTGGTCTTCGGTCTGGTGTTCGTGGTGGCCGGCCTGGCCTTCAAGCTCGGCGTGGTGCCTTTCCACATGTGGGTTCCCGACGTGTACCAGGGCGCGCCCAGCGCCATCACCATCCTGATCGGCGGCGCACCCAAGCTGGCGGCCTTCGCCATGACCATCCGCCTGCTGGTGGACGGCCTGCTGCCCCTGGCCATCGACTGGCAGCAGATGCTGATGGTCCTGGCCGTCGCCTCGCTGCTGATCGGCAACCTGGCCGGTCTGCAGCAGACCAACCTCAAGCGCATGCTGGCCTACTCGACGATCTCCCAGATGGGCTTCGTGCTGCTGGGCCTGATGTCGGGCGTGGTGGACGGCAAGGTGGATCCCGCGACCATCGAGAACGCCTACAGCTCGGCCATGTTCTACGTGGTCACCTACGTGCTGACGGCGCTGGCATCGTTCGGCATCATCCTGCTGCTGGCCCGCGAAGGCTTCGAGAGCGACGAGATCTCCGATCTGGCCGGCCTCAACCAGCGCAGCCCCCTGTATGCCGGCGTGATGGCCATCTGCCTGTTCTCCATGGCCGGTATTCCTCCGCTGGTCGGCTTCTACGCCAAGCTGTCCGTGCTGCAGGCACTGGTGGCCTCGGGCAGCAGCCTGTACATTGGCCTGGCCGTGTTCGCCGTGGTCATGTCGCTGATCGGCGCCTTCTACTACCTGCGCGTCGTCAAGGTCATGTACTTCGACGAGCCCATCACGGCCACCAGCGTCTCGGCGCCCCTGGATGTGCGCGTGGTGCTGACCGTCAACGGTGCGCTGGTGCTGCTGCTCGGCATCCTGCCGGGCGGCCTGATGGCCCTGTGTGCCGACGCCATCGTGCGTGCCCTGGCCTCCTGATGCTGAACGCGGCGCGGCTCCAGTCCGCGCCGCTTTTCCGAGGAATGCCTTAGCGTGTCCATTACCGCTTCCATCTGGCTTGTGATCTTGGCTGCCCTTGTGGCAGCCAATTTGCCTTTTATCAACCAGCGCTGGGCCGTGGTCGGCCCGGTCACCCAGGGGCGCAAGCCCATGTGGGCGCGCCTGCTGGAAATGCTGGTGCTGTACTTCCTGGTAGGCGGCCTGGCCCTGCTGCTGGAGCGCCGTGCCGGCCAGATCGCTCCCCAGGGCTGGGAGTTCTACGCCGTCACGGGTGCGCTGTTCCTGACCCTGGCTTTTCCCGGCTTCGTGTACCGCTATCTGGTGCACCGCCGGGACTGATTGCATAAAAGCGCATACTGGGCAGCGAGGCGCCGCTTGCGCTGCCCGAGAGACCATCATGAAAGTGCTCGACCTTCATTGCCCGCTGGGCCATGTATTTGAAGGCTGGTTCGCTTCGGAAGATGATTTCCAGAACCAGCTGCAGCGCAAGCTGGTGCAATGCCCGGTTTGCGGCGACCATGACGTGACCAAGCGCCTGAGCGCGCCGCGCCTGAACCTGGGCGCGCAGCCGTCCGCCCCGCGCACGCCAGCGGGTTCCGGCCGCGAGGCTGCCGCGCAGCTGCCTCCTGCCGCCGAGCTCAGTCCCCAGGCCCGCGAACACCTGCAGGCCCTGCAGGCGGCCTGGATGCAGTGGTCGCGCAAGGTTGCGGCCAATACCGAAAATGTGGGCGACCGCTTTGCCGAGGAAGTCCGCCGCATGCACTATGGCGAGATCGACGAGCGCGCCATCCGCGGCCAGGCCAGTCCCCGGCAGGCCATGGAGCTGATGGAAGAGGGCATAGGCGTCATCCCCCTTGCCCTGCCCGAAGGCGGCAGCGGCAAGCTGCAATAGACCGGTTTGGGTCGGCATGGCTTTTTGCCAGCCGGCACGCTGCAGCCGATGCGCTCTTGATTCAGTAGCTTCCGGCGCCTGCCGGGATTGCAATTCGGTATTGAATAGACTGGAAATCTGCGCATAGCTTGCGCTGTGAGCTTCGCTATTCATAGCGAACTCTTCATCTTTGTCGCCTTTCGCGCAATCGGCGACAAACTCAAGCACATTTTGCATCCGCTTGCCAGCAGCCCCGGGGTGGACGAGGGGCTTTGCAGTCTCGGGGTTTTCCGCATGCGGGTTTGGCAGAGGCCGCGGCCCTGGACCCTGGATTTTTGCTCTTTTATCCATAGCAAACCGGCGCGCACGCAGGCTGCTGTCGCTTGATATGTCGGCTTCTTGACAACCGCCGCCACCGCTTGCCGGCCGAGCCGAAGGCGCGTTTGCCTGGCGCATCGTATGTGAGCGAGTGCTTCCATGCTAGGCAAGCCATAGCAGCCTACCTAGGGAAAACATGGTGCCGTTTCAGGCGTGAAATGGCGTGGACCCTAGGAGTTTCCCGCTGCGGCGCTGCAGCACGCAGGGCCAAGATGCGACGCTGTGGACCGGCTGCGTGGGCAATGCCCGCACGGGCCGGCTTCCTGGAGGTTTCCACGATCTGCGGCCTGGCGCGCGCACGGATGAGTTAACTGATGAGCGAACTGATTCTCCAAACCCATCACCTCACCAAAGAGTTCAAGGGCTTCACGGCTGTCAGCAAGGTCGACCTGGCCGTGCGCCGCGGCTCCATCCATGCGTTGATCGGCCCCAACGGCGCAGGCAAGACCACCTGTTTCAACCTGCTGACCAAGTTCCTGGAGCCCACCTCCGGCACCATTTTGTTCAACGGCACCGACATCACGCGCGAGGCACCGGCCCAGATCGCGCGCCGCGGCGTGATCCGTTCTTTCCAGATCTCGGCCGTGTTCCCGCATTCCACGCTGCTGGAGAACGTGCGCATCGGCCTGCAGCGCAAGCTGGGCACGGCCTTCCATTTCTGGAGCAGCGAAAAGACGCTGAACCAGCTCAACGATCGCGCCATGGAGCTGCTGACCGAAGTGGGCCTGCAGGACCTGGCCGATGAAGTCACCGTCAACCTGCCCTATGGCCGCAAGCGCGCGCTGGAGATCGCCACCACGCTGGCCATGGAGCCCGAGCTCATGCTGCTGGACGAGCCCACGCAAGGCATGGGCCACGAGGACGTGGACCGCGTGACCCAGCTGATCAAGAAGGTCTCGGCCGGCCGCACCATCCTGATGGTGGAGCACAACATGAAGGTCATCTCCACGATCGCCGACCGCATCACGGTGCTGCAGCGCGGGGCGGTGCTGGCCGAAGGGCCTTACGAAGAAGTCTCGAACAATCCGCAGGTGATGGAAGCCTATATGGGGACGACCGAAGGCCAGCTGCAGGGAGGGCATTGACATATGTCCCTCCTGAGCCGCCTGCTCCATGGATGGAGCGGGCTTGGGCCATGCCTGTTTTGAACGATATGCCTTGGACCGACGAACAATGAATCAGACAAGCACTCCGGCGCTGGAGATCAAGGGGCTGAACGCCTGGTACGGCGAATCCCATGTGCTGCACGGCATGGACCTGATGGTTCAGCCCGGCGAGGTGGTCACGCTGCTGGGCCGCAACGGGGCCGGGCGCACTTCCACGCTGCGCGCCGTGATGGGCCTGACCGGTTCGCGCAAGGGCTCGATCCGGATCAACGGCGTGGAGACCATCCATCTGCCCACGCACAGGATCGCCCACCTGGGCGTGGGCTACTGCCCCGAGGAGCGCGGCATCTTCGCCAGCCTCTCCTGCGAGGAAAACCTGATGCTGCCGCCGCCGCTCAAGACGGGCGAGGCCGGCATGAGCATCGCGGAAATCTACGAGATGTTCCCCAACCTCCATGAGCGCCGCCACAGCCAGGGCACGCGCCTGTCGGGCGGCGAGCAGCAGATGCTGGCCGTGGCCCGCATCCTGCGCACCGGCGCGCGGCTGCTGCTGCTCGACGAGATTTCCGAGGGCCTGGCGCCCGTGATCGTGCAGGCGCTGGCGCGCATGATCACCACGCTGCGCGCCAAGGGCTACACCGTGGTCATGGTGGAGCAGAACTTCCGCTTTGCCGCGCCGCTGGCCGACCGCTTCTACGTGGTCGAGCACGGCCATGTGGTCGAGCGCTTCGGCGCCGCCGAGCTGGAGGCCAAGATGCCGGTGCTCAACGAGCTGCTGGGCGTCTGAGCCTTTCGCCATGGATTCACAGAGTTGGTGCTTCATTGACCCGCTGACAACAAACCACCCCAAACCAAGGAGACCGTGATGAAAGCAAAGTTGAGCGTCCTGTCGTGCATGCTGGTGGCCGCCGGCCTGGCCAGCCCCCTGGTGCAGGCCCAGGAAAAGGTGAAGATCGGCTTCGTGACCGACATGTCCAGCCTTTATGCCGACGTGGAAGGCAAGAACGGCGTGGTCGCCATGCAGATGGCCATCGAGGACTTCGGCGGCAAGGCGCTGGGCCAGCCCATCGAGCTGCTGACGGCCGACCACCAGAACAAGGCCGACATCGCGGCATCCAAGATGCGCGAGTGGATCGATACCCAGAACATCTCGCTGGTGTTCAGCGGCACGAACTCGGGCACGGCCCTGGCCGTTTCGCAGGTGGCCAACGAGAAAAAGCGCGTGCACATCAACAACGGCGCGGGCTCCTCGGCGCTGACCAACGAGCAGTGCAATCCCTACACCATCCACTATGCCTATGACACCGTGGCACTGGCCAAGGGCACGGGCGGCGCCGTGGTGGACCGCGGGGGCAAGAACTGGTTCTTCCTGACGGCCGACTACGCGTTCGGCCACGCGCTGGAAGCCGACACCACGGCCGTGATCAAGGCCAAGGGCGGCCAGGTGCTGGGTTCGGTCAAGCACCCGCTCAACGCCTCGGACTTCTCGTCCTTCCTGCTGCAGGCGCAGAACTCCAAGGCCCAGATCCTGGGCCTGGCCAATGCCGGCGGCGACACCATCAACGCCATCAAGGCGGCCAAGGAATTCGGCATCAACAAGACCATGAAGACCGCGGGCCTGCTGGTCTTCCTGACCGACATCCACAGCCTGGGCCTGAAGAACACCGAAGGCCTGCTGCACACCACCAGCTGGTACTGGGACATGAACGACGAGACGCGCAAGTTCGCCAACAAGTTCTTTGCCAAGACCAAGCGCATGCCCACCGACGTGCAGGCCGCCGACTACTCGGCCGTGATGAACTACCTGAAGGCGGTCGAGGCCGTGAAGACCACCAATGCCGAGAAGGTGATGGCCTACCTCAAGAGCACGCCCATCAACGACTTCTACGCCAAGGGCTCGATCCGTCCCGACGGCACCTTCGCGCACGACATGTACCTGGTGGAAGCCAAGAAGCCCAGCGAGTCCAAGAAGCCCTGGGACTACCTGAAGGTGCTGCAGACCCTGCCCGCCGACACCGTCTGGACCACCAAGGCCGAGACCAAGTGCGCGGCCTGGAAGTGATCTGACGCCCCGGCCCTGACGCTCACCGCGTTTATCGATTACCCACCAGCGTACCTCTCATGGAAATCTTCGGTGTTTCATTGCCGGGCCTGATGAGCCAGCTCCTCCTGGGGCTGGTCAACGGCTCGTTCTACGCAATCCTGAGCCTGGGCCTGGCCGTGATCTTCGGCCTGCTCAACGTCATCAACTTTGCGCACGGCGCACTGTTCATGCTCGGGGCCATGTTCACCTGGATGGCCATGAGCTATTTCGAGATCAACTACTGGGTGATGTTGATCCTGGCCCCCGTGCTGGTGGGATTTTTCGGCGTGCTCATAGAGCGCTTTCTGCTGCGCTGGATCTACAAGCTCGATCATCTCTACGGCCTGCTGCTCACGCTGGGGCTGTCGCTGCTGATCGAGGGCGTTTTCCGCTCGGTCTACGGCGTCTCGGGCCTGGGCTACGACACGCCCGAACTGCTCGAAGGCGCCACCAACCTGGGCTTCATGGTGCTGCCCAACTACCGCGCATGGGTGGTGCTGGCCTCCATCGTGGTCTGCATCGCGACCTGGTTCGTGATCGAGAAGACCCGCATCGGCGCCTACCTGCGCGCGGGCACCGAGAATCCGCGCCTGGTCGAGGCCTTCGGCGTGAACGTGCCCGTCATGATCACGCTGACCTATGCCTTCGGCGCCGCGCTGGCCGCCTTCGCCGGCGTGCTGGCCGCACCGGTCTACCAGGTCACGCCGCTGATGGGGCAGAACCTCATCATCGTGGTGTTCGCCGTGGTGGTGATCGGCGGCATGGGCTCCATCATGGGCTCCATCGTCACCGGCCTGGGGCTGGGCGTGATCGAGGGCCTGACCAAGGTGTTCTGGCCCGAGGCTTCGTCCACCGTCGTCTTTTTCATCATGGTGATCGTTCTGCTGATTCGCCCCGCAGGCCTCTTCGGCAAAGAAAAATAAGAGGGGCGCTACATGAAATCCAAGATGCCTGTTCAACGCATTGCGCCCTGGGGTTACGGCCTGCTGCTGCTGGGCCTGATCGCCGCGCCATTCCTGGGCGCCTATCCCGTGTTCGTGATGAAGCTCATGTGCTTCGCACTCTTCGCTTCGGCCTTCAACCTGCTGCTCGGCTATACGGGCCTGCTGTCCTTCGGCCATGCGGCCTTTCTCGGCGGCGCGGCCTACATCACGGGCTATACCGTCAAGGCCTGGGCCGTCACCCCAGAGATCGGCATGCTGCTGGGTACGGCCTTCGGTGCCGTGCTGGGCCTGGTGTTCGGCTGGCTGGCCATCCGCCGCCAGGGCATTTATTTCTCGATGATCACGCTGGCGCTGGCCCAGATGCTGTTCTTCGGCGCCCTGCAGGCGCCGTTCACGGGCGGCGAGGACGGCCTGCAGGGCGTGCCGCGCGGCAAGCTGCTGGGCCTGCTCGACCTGGACAGCGACCTGACCATGTACTACGTGACGCTGGTCATCGTGGTGCTGGCCTTTCTGCTCATCGTGCGCACCATCCATTCGCCGTTCGGCCAGGTGCTCAAGGCCATCAAGGAAAACGAGCCGCGCGCCATTTCGCTGGGCTACGACGTCAACCGCTTCAAGCTGCTGGCCTTCGTGATCTCGGCCGCGCTCACGGGCCTGGCCGGCTCGCTCAAGACCATGGTGCTGGGCTTTGCCACGCTGTCCGACGTGCACTGGACCACGTCGGGCCATGTGATCCTCATGACGCTGATGGGCGGCCTGGGCACGCTCTCGGGCCCGCTGCTGGGCTCTGCCGTGGTCGTGGCGCTGGAGAACAAGATCGGCGATTTCGGCACCTTCATGGCGCGCACCACGGGCATCGAATGGTTCTCCACGCTGGGCGAGTCCGTGACCATCGTCACCGGCCTGATCTTCGTGCTGTGCGTGCTGCTGTTCCGCCGCGGCATCATGGGCGAGCTGATCGCCCGACTGCAGCGCAGGAAATAGTGGTTGTCTGCTTCAAGAAAACCCAGGGAAAGAATCAATCCCTGGGTTTGCATTTTGAGGAGTGCCTGATTGAATGAGTCTTATCGGCCATAACCAGATATTCGCTCCATTGGCACAATGGAGTCAGTAGCGGTCCTTCGTCAATCTGAATAGGTTTCACTAGTGGCCCATCTCGAACGGTCTGTGGCAACGTTGCGCATCATGGGTGAAGAACTTGTGCCCGAGGAGATTTCGAAGCTGCTCAGTGCAGTGCCAACGTCAGCTTATGCGAAAGGGCATCAGTACCCTTCGGGCTCATCGGGCCGCATTGCTACGAAGAAATCGGGCATGTGGCGTCTAAGGGCAAAGGAGGCCGAACCGGAAGACTTGGACGGTCAGGTCTCTGAGTTGCTTGGTCAAGTTACGTCAGACCTATCGGTCTGGGGGACATCGCGACGCGGTTTCGCGTTGATTTGTTCTGCGGTTGGTTCATGGGCAGTGGAAATGAGGGCGTGAAAATTTCGCCCGAGACCATGCTTGCATTAGGACAGCGCGGCATCATGTTGTCGCTCGACATCTACGAACGGGATGTGTCGGATGCTCATAAGGGCATGCCGCAGGCTTAGTTTGGTCCACCAATGTCAGCAATTGAATAAACGCTAGTCCAGCTTCGGGTCATGAGCCGACCTCACCCTAATATTCGCGCAATATTCCTCACCTTACAGCTTCAGCGCATCGGCATAGCCCGTCATTTCCAGATAGCCGCTGCCGGCATGCCTGCGGCTGCCATCGGCGCTTACGCGCAGTAGTTCGCACAGGCCTTCCCAGTAGATGGCGCCGGTGCTGGCGCGGCTGTCCAGTTCCTGGTCGTCCACCAGAGCCTGGACTTCGAACAGGCCCGCCGGCGTCTGCACCTGCCAGGCAACGGGATAGCGGGCTCGGCTCAGCGGGCTGCTCCAGTAGCGCAGCGGCTCGAACCGCACCTGCTGCGGTGCAAAGCTTTGCACGGGCCGGCCGGCTGCGCGGAACGACCCCCCGGCCCAGAGCGCGGAGCCGTCCGGGCGGCGCAGATGGAAGGCCGTGAGCGCGCTGCCGTCGTCGAGGTTCATGCCTATCCAGTCCCAGCCCTGGGCTTCCCGGTGCAGCAGGGCCTCGCTGCACTCATGGTCCAGCCAGGCGCGGTTGGCATGGGGGTGCTGGGCCGCGCTTTCCACGGCCAGGCGCTGGCCCTGCACGGTGATGCTGCCGCTGACCTGCAACTGTGGCTGGCTGTAGTAGTAGCTGGCCTGGTCGCTGTCGGGGCCCTTGCGCGACAGGCCGTTGCGGCCCTGCAATAAAACGGGCTGGGTGGTGTCGAACTGCAGGTCGAGCGTGAAATCCCGGGCCGGGAGCCGCGCCTGGTAGCGGCTGGCCTGGTCGGCGCTTTGCCCTGCCACGGGCTGGCGCTGCAGCTGCCAGTCCTGGATGTGGACCCGGGTGTCGCCGGTGGCGGCATCGGCCAGCCCCATGCCCGCGCGCGCCATGCGCTGGTCATGCAGCAGCCGGCGGCCCTGCACGTCGCACAGCGCCGCATGCGCGAAGATCAGCTGCCGGGCCGCGAAGTCCGAGCGCATGTTCTGCGTGGCGGCCACGCGCGAGCGGAAGAACGTGAGCTGAAAGCCCCAGGGCCTGCCGCCGGCGCGGACCTGGCCGGTGATGTACCACCACTCGGTCTGCAGATCGGGATGGCTGCCGAAATCGCGCGGGAACACCAGGGTCTTGGGCGGCAAGGCCCAGGCCCGGGGCGTGGCTATGCCGGCGCTGGCCATGACGGCCAGTCCAAGCCAGTCACGCCGGCGCATGGACGGCCATGCGAAAGATGGTGCGGCAGGCGGCATGGCGCATCAGGGAGCCAGCAGCCGCTCCAGCCGCGAGCGCGCAGCCAGGCAGTCGCCCAGGCTGCGCTCCACCCAGTGCGGGTCGTAGTAGGTGGGCAGGTAGCGCTCGCCGGCATCGCACAGCAGCGACAGGATGGAGCCCTGCTCGCCCGCATCGCGCATGGCATTGGCCAGGCGCAGCATGGCCACGAAGTTGGTGCCTGTCGAAGGGCCGACCCGCCTTCCCAGCAGGCCCGACAGCAGCTGCATGCCGGCCACCGATTCGTCGTCGGCCACTTCTTCCATGCGGTCGACCAGGGTGCGGATGAAGCTGGGCTCCACGCGCGGCCGTCCTATGCCCTCGATGCGCGAGCCCGGCGCCGTCAGCGATGCGTCGCCCGTGCGGTGGTAAGCGCTGAATACCGAGCCTTCGGGGTCGGCCACGCACAGCCGGGTGGCATGCTGCTGGTAGCGCACATAGCGGCCGATGGTGGCGCTGGTGCCGCCCGTGCCCGCGCCCACCACGATCCAGCGCGGCACCGCAAAGCGCTCGCGCTGCATCTGCTGGAACATGCTTTCGGCGATGTTGTTGTTGCCGCGCCAGTCGGTGGCGCGCTCGGCATAGGTGAACTGGTCCATGTAATGGCCGCCGCTTTCGCGGGCGATGGTGCGTGCGGCGTCATAGACCTCGGAGGCCGCGTCCACGAAGTGGCAGCAGCCGCCGTAGAACTCGATCAGTGCGATCTTCTCGGCCGAGGTGGTGCGCGGCATCACGGCCACGAAGGGCAGGCCCAGCAGGCGCGCGAAATAGGCTTCGCTCACGGCCGTGGAGCCGCTGGAGGCTTCGACGATGGTCGAGCCCTCGCGTATCCAGCCATTGCACAGCGCATACAGGAACAGCGAGCGCGCGAGCCGGTGCTTGAGGCTGCCCGAGGGATGGGTGGATTCGTCCTTGAGATAAAGGTCGATGCCATGGCGGGCGTAGCCGGGCAGCGGCAGCGGGATCAGGTGTGTGTCGGCGCTGCGCTGGTAGTCGGCCTCGATGCGAGCGATGGCGGCATGCTGCCAGCCGTCCTGGCCGCAGGCAGGGGGAGCGGAGGTCATGGTGTTCGGGTGGTTCATCATGGCGCTATGGAATCAGTGGAATGTATTTCAGCATGGGAGCGCAAGCGCGCGAAAGAGTTCGCTACCAATCTTCCTTGACGGCCAGCACGGCCTGGGTACCGGCGGCCTGCCGCCCTGCCAGCCAGGCGGTGACGGTGCCCGCCAGCACCACGGCGCCGCAAAGGGCGGCGAGCCGCAGCGCCGGCACGCGCAGGTCCATGGTCCAGTGAAAGCTCTGCGGGTTGACCACATGCACCAGGATCACGGCCACGCCCAGGCCCAGCAGCGTGCCGGCCACGGCGCCCAGCGCGGTCCAGGCCAGGCCCTCGGCGGCGACCACGGCCAGGATGTTGGCGCGCGTCAGCCCCAGGTGCGCCAGCAGGCCGAATTCCTTGCGCCGGGCCAGTACCTGGGCGCTGAAGCTGGCGGCAATGCCGAACAGCCCTATGCCGATGGCCACGGCCTGCAGCCAGTAGGTCACGGCAAAGCTGCGGTCGAAGATGCGCAGCGAGCGTTCGCGCAAGGCCAGGCTGCTCACGAATTCCAGGGCCGGCGGGGCATCGGATGCGCCGGTCTCCTGGCTGGCCTGCACGGCCTGTTCGACGCGGGCCTGCATTTCGGCGAACGACGGGGCCGGTGCGGACTGCGGCCAGATGGCGATCTCGCTGGCTTGCGGGCTGCCGCCCAGGCGCAGATAGTCCTGCCAGTCCATGGCCACCGCGCCGAACTGGCGGATGTAGTCGCGCCAGATGCCTGCTACATAAAAAGAAGCTACTGGCGCTTGCATGTCCTTGGTTTCATGGCTGAAAGCCTTGGAAAGCAGCGGCCAGTCATCGCCGACGCCGAGGTGGTAGAGCTGGGCGATGGCCTCGCTGACATAGACGGCAATCCCCTCACGCACCAACTTCGGGTCGGGTGCCTGGACCCATGGCAGCTGCTGGGCCTGCGGGCCGTGCAGAGGGCGTACCAGCAGGCTGACGGCAGGCTGGTCGGTCAGCAGCTGCAGGCTGCCGGTGCGCATGGCCTGGGCCCGTTCCACGCCGGGCAGTGCGCCGATGGCCCCTGCCGCGCGGGCCGGCAGCAGGGCCGCATCGACGCGGCTGGAGCCGCCCGCGGCGCGCACGTACCAGGGCGCGGGCAGCACGGCATCGAGCCACTCCATCATGCTGGAGCGAAAGCTGGTGACCATGACCGTCAGGGCCACGGCCAGGGACAGGCTGGCCACCACGCCGCCCACGGCCACCGTGGTGGCGCGGCGCATGCGGCGTGCACGTTCCACGGCCAGCAGCGGCAGCGCCCGCTGCAGCAAAGCCGGGGGCAGACTGCGCAGCAGCAGGGCCAGCAGCCAGGGCAGCGCCGCCATGCCGCCCAGCAGAAGCAATGCCACGGCCACATAGGCGGCCAGCGGCACGCCGGCCACGGGCGGCACCAGCGCCAGCAGCACGCTGGCTGCCAGCAGTGCGACTGCAGGCCAGGCCCGGGCGCGCGACTCCGTGCCGCCGCCCATGCCCTTGAGCGTGGCGGCCGGTGGCAGTTCCATGGCCTGGCGGGCCGGCCACCAGGCGCCGGCCACGGTGGCGGCAACGCCCAGCAGGCCGAACACCAGCGCGGCCACGGGGTTCCATTGCAGTGCGGGGCTGACGCCGGCAAAGTAGCCGCCGCCCAGATCGCCGCCCAGCCAGTGCAGGGCCAGCCAGGCCAGGCCCGTGCCCGCCGCGATGCCGGCAACACTGCCGAGCAGGCCCAGAGCCAGGGCTTCCAGGAGCACCAGGCCCATGCGCTGGCGCGGCGTGGTGCCCAGCACGGCCAGCAGCGCGAACTGCGGTGCCCGCTGGGCCACGCTGAGCGCCAGCACCGAGAACACCAGGAAAGCGCCCGTGAACAGGGCCACGAGCGCCAGCACCGTGAGATTGACGCGGTAGGCGCGCGACATTTCGCCCACGCGCTGCTGCTCGTCGCCCGGCTGCTGCACCAGGATCTGCGGCTGCCAGCCGGGCAGCTTGCGCAGCGCGGCGATGGCATCGCTGCGCGCGGCACCGTCGGCCAGCTGCAGGTCGATGCGGTCCACCGTATCCCACTGCTGCATCAGGTCCTGCAGAGCGCCAATGTCCATGACCGCCACCGGCCCCGCGGCGGCGGCCACGGTGCCGGCCAGGCGCAGCGTCTGCCGCTGGCCGTTCTGCAGCCATGTTACGGGCGTGCCGGACGGCGCATTGGCCGGCAGGTGCAGGGCCTGGAGCGCGGCGGCGTTGAGAAACACCGCATCGGGCGCGAACAGGTCCAGGCGGCTGCTGCCCTCGGCCAGGCGTGGCATGAGCGCAGGCGCCACGGCGGCCATCAGCAGGGCATCGCCACCCAGGACGCGCAGCGCCGTACCCTGCGCCGCGCCGCGGGTCTGCCGCGTGGGGCCGTCCAGGCCCTGTCCCGCATCGGCCCGCGGCAGCAGCACCGAGGTTTCGATCCAGGGCATGGCGCGCGCGATGCCCGGGGCCTGAGCCACCTGCCGGTACAGCGCCAGCGGCAGGCCGCCCTGCATGGCATGGAGCTGCAGGTCGGGCTGGCCACCCACGCTGCGCACGGCGCGCGAGAACTCGTCCAGTGCCGACTGGTTGATCACATGGACGGCAAAGCCCAGGGCCACGCCCAGCAGGATGGCGACCCAGGCCGTGGCCGCGCGCCATGGATGGCGGCGCAGTTCCTGCCAGGAGAAAGTACAGAGCAGGGACCACATGGCAGGCCTTCAGCAGTCGGTCTCGGGCCGCATGCCCTGCGCCGTCAGCCGCAGCACGCGGTCCGCACGCCGGGCGGCGTCCATGGAGTGGGTGACCAGCACCAGCGCCGTCTGCCGCTCGCGGGTCTGGGCCAGCAGCAGATCCATGATCTGGCGGGCCGTACCGGGGTCCAGATTGCCCGTGGGTTCGTCGGCCAGCAGCAGCGGCGGCGCGTGGACCAGGGCGCGTGCGATGGCCACGCGCTGCAGCTGGCCGCCGCTGAGCTGCTGCGGTAGCCGCCCGCCCAGGCCGTCCAGGCCCACGGCCTGCAGTACCTGCCGGACGCGCTCCCGGTTCTCCGCGCCGCGGCGGCCCAGCAGCATCAGCGGCAGGGCAATGTTCTGCGCCACGTCCAGGTGCGGCAGCACATGGAAGGCCTGGAACACAAAGCCCAGGTGCCGGCGTCGCCAGACGGCGCGCTGCGCCTCGTCCAGCGTGGAAAGGTCCACACCCGCATGCACCACGCGGCCCTGCTGCCAGGTGTCCAGCCCCGCCAGGCAATTGAGGAACGTGGATTTGCCCACGCCCGAATCGCCAACCACGGCCACGAATTCGCCGGGCTGGACGGCGCAGCTGACCTGCTCGAAAACCGTGGATGCCGGCACCTGGCCATAGCGCTTGGCCAGGCGGTCTACCAGCACCAGGGGAGCGGCGCGGGCAGTGGCATCGACAGTGGGATCGGAAGGTGCGGCAGAGGCGGCGGCAAAAGGCATGACCCCATCTTAAGCGCCGCGCTCAGCCGGCCTGTTGTGCTGCGTCTATGGCGGCCAGGGCCGCCGCCAGCAACTGCTGCTGGGCGTCGGGGGCGTCGCAGGCAATGGGCTGGCGGGAGGGCATGCTGCGCAGCCAGGTGATCTGGCGCTTGGCCAGCTGGCGCGTGGCGGCGATGCTGCGCTCGCGCAGGCCGTTCAGGTCCAGTGGCCTTGCGGGATCGGCTTCGAGGGCGTCGAGCGCTTCCCAGGCCTGGCGGTAGCCCACGCAGCGGATCGAGGGCAGGTCCGGGTGCAGGTCGCCGCGCGCGCGCAGCATGCGCACCTCGTCGATGAAGCCCTGCTCCAGCATCAGGTCAAAGCGCAGCGCAATGCGCTGGTGCAGCCAGGCGCGATCTTGCGGTTCCAGAGAAAAAAGCGCCCTGAGGCCGATGGGGCCTGCGTAGCCTGCTTCCTTTTTGGAAGTGTGAAAGCTCGACAGCGGCTTGCCTGACACCTCCCAGACCTCGAGTGCGCGCTGGATGCGCTGGCTGTCGCCCGGGGCCAGGCGCGCGGCGGTGACGGGGTCCACCTGCGCCAGCCTGGCATGCAGGGCGGGCCAGCCCAGCCGGGCGGCTTCGGCGTCCAGCGCGGCGCGCACCCCGGGGCTGGCGGCGGGCATGTCGTCCAGGCCGTCCATCAAGGCCTTGAAATACAGCATGGTGCCGCCCACGAGCAGGGGCAGGGCGCCGCGCGCGCGGATCTCGGCCGTCAGACGCACCGTGTCGCGCACGAATTCGGCCGCGCTATAGGCCTGCAGCGGGTCGATGATGTCGATCAGGTGGTGGGGCACGGCGGCCAGTTCTTCGCGGGACGGCTTGGCCGTGCCGATGTCCATGCCGCGGTAGACCAGCGCCGAGTCCACGCTGATGATTTCCGCCTTCCGGCCGCGCCGCTCCAGCAATGCCGCCAGGGCCAGCGCGGCCGCGGTCTTTCCCGAAGCCGTGGGGCCGGCGATGGCGATGCAGGGAAGGGTGCAATGGGCTGTCATGGAAACTGTGGATCTTGGCGGCGCAGCGTGCCAAGCGGATGCCTGGCCGATGCGCCGGTGCTGCGGTGCAGGCGGCGGAGCATAACGCCATATGCCCGGCCCGGCTGCGGCGCGGCCTTTTATCCGCCGGCCGCCATGGGCCGGGCCCTGGCGGTCTTGTCCTGCGGCGGCTGCAGGCCGAACAAGTCCTTCAGGGCCGCGCGGTACTGCTGCATGGCCCTGGCCTGGGTGTTGTGGTGGGTGCCGCCATCCACCAGGATGAAGCGCTTGGGTTCGCTCGCGGCCTCGTAAAGCCGGCGGCCGAGGTCGGAGGGAATCAGTGCATCGGCCGTGCCGTGGACGACCAGCAGCGGCGAGCGGATGGCGGCCACCTTGTCGGCCGATGCGAAGCGCTGCGTGATCAGCGGCCCCACCGGCAGCCAGCCCCAGCGCATGGTGCTTACCACGTCGGCAATGCTGGTGAAGGTGGACTCGACCATGACGCCGGCCTCGTCGTCGGTCTGGCTGGCCAGATCGATGGCAATCGCGCCGCCCAGCGAGTGGCCGAACAGGTAGCGCGGCCGGCCGGGCGCCTGGCCGGCCAGCCAGTTCCAGGCCGCGCGGGCATCCTCGCGGGCCGACTGCTCGGAAGGCAGGGCGGCGCTGCTCTCGCCGAAGCCCCGGTAGTCCACGGCCAGCACCGAAAAGCCCAGGCTGTTGAGACGGCGTATGCGCGGCGCCGAGGTGCCCACGTTCCAGCGTGCGCCATGCAGGTACAGCAGCAGCGGCGCCTGGCTGCCGGCCGCCGGCATCCACAGGCCGTGCAGCCTGGCATCGCTGCCGTCCTCGCTGCGAAAGGCGATCCACACATCCTGCATGCCGGCCGTATCGGCCTGGCCCCAGCTGCGGTTGCTGGGCTGGAAGATCCAGCTGCGCTGCTTGGCGTCGAGCGCCGAGCAGCCGGTGCTGACGGCGACGGCCGCGCCGGCCAGCACGGCTGCCAGCATGGCCGTCACATGCGCGCGGCGGCGGTTCCGGAACGATGACAGGAAAGGCATGAACTTCGGAAGGCGTCAAGTGTTTGCGCAAGTATGGCTGCAAGCACAGCCATCCCATGAGTCATGCTGCCAATTGGCGATATTCTTGGGGTGTTTTCTTGCTCCCGGTAGGCGGCCACCCTGCATGCCCGGGGCATGGCCCTTTGAACTCCTGTTTTGTGGATGCTTGGAAATGCCGATTTGCCTGGGACTTGCTGCGAACAAACTTCACCACCAGAACGAGGATGCCGCGCTGTTCTCCTTCCTGAGGGCCTGCGAGGCGGGCATACGCGAATTGCAGCTGGGCTTTCATGCCATCGGGCGCACCTATGACGCGATCACGGCGGCCAGCATGCTCCACGGCTACAAGGGCCTGGTGCGCTATCCCTACGGGCGCGAAGGCGGGCTGATGAAGCTGGTGGCCGAAGTCGTGGGCATGGAGGGCGACGGCCGCCAGCTCGACGGCGCCATCTACCTGGCCGATCCCGTCGATCCTTCCTCCATCTTTCCCGAGGCGCTGGCCCTGAAGCGCCAGTGCGTGATCCACGGCAAGCCCTTCCTGTCCACCGTGGCCTCGGCGCGGGACTGGGTGGAGATGGAGCGCATCCATGCCGGCCTGCCGCGCGACCGCAATGCCGACCGCTTCTACGACTATGAGAACCAGACGCTGGCGCTGATCGCCCACGATGCGATGAAGCCCACCATGCTGGAGTTCGCGGACCGCAACTTCGAGCTGCTGTCGCGCTACCGCCGCCGCGTGGGCACGGGCACCACGGGCCAGAAGCTCAACGAGCTGGCCTGGAGCAAGGGCTGGCCTGCCGACAGGCCGTGGGTGGACCGCTTCAACAGCGGCCCGCTGGGCGGCGATGCGCAGATCGCCGACCTGGTGCTGGAGCGCCGCTGCCAGCGCGCCATCTTCTTCGAGGACCCGCATGTGGCGCGCCAGCACGAGGCCGACATCCAGCTGCTGGAGCGTGCGGTGACCACCGTCACGCACGAGGCCGTATGCAGCACCTCGCCCCGGGTGGCGCAGCGCTGGTGCGATGCGGCAATGCGCCGCAAGTGACGTGCGGCGCAGGCCTGGCGCGTGGCCGTCCGGCTCGCCTCATCGGGCGCTGCGGTAGCGCCTGAGTTCGGCCTGCAGCCACGGGCCGCTGGGCTCGGCGGGCTGGTCGGCGCAGCGCACTGCATAGGGCTTGTGGCTCATGCTGCTTTCGCTGCCCGCGCGGGCGATGAAGTCCTCGGCTGTCGCGACCCAGCCTTTTTTCCGCAGATAGTCGTACTTCTGGCGCAGATGGTCGGCCGCCTTGGTGCTGCCATACCAGCTGCCGTTGCGCATGAATTCGCAGCCCGAATCATGCAGGTAGCCGATCAGGTGTTCGATTTCCTGGGCGGCAGCCGGCGAAGGCTGTTCTGCCCGGGCGGCCGGCGGCAGTGCGCACAGAAGGCCGAGGACAAGCGAGGCGAGTGGTTTCATGGCGTGTTTCCGGCAAGCATCGCGCCATGGTAGCCGGGGCGATCAATCTGCCCAAAACATGGGGTGCCAGGCCCGGCGCTACGGCCCGGGATGGAGCAAGTGCCTCAGGGCACGGGCGTGGCCAGCGGCCTGCCTTTTTCCACCACATAGACGCCCACCAGCCGTGCGGGAGCGCCGCTGGCATTGTGGGCATCGTGCACCACGCCGGCCGGTATCACGAAGGATTCGCCGGCCTTGAGGGTGCGCGCGGGCTGGCCGTCGACCAGCAGGTCGACTTCGCCGTCGGTCACATAGCTGATCTCGTCGCCCGGATGGGTATGGCGCCCGGCCCGCGAGCCCGGCGCGACCTCGACCTTGGCGACCACGGCCTCGCGGCCGGGGACCGAGACATCGGCCCTGCCCACCAGGGTACGCGACAGGCCGCTGGCCTGTGGCGCATTGGCCTGGGCCATGGCCGGGCCGTTGAACAGCATGAAGGCGGCGCCGGTGCACAGCAGGCGGGAAAAAAGAAGGCGGGATGGCATGGCTCTCCTTGCGGCAGGTGGGGAAAGAAGTCGGGCTTGTCGTTTGTACCTGCGCCCGGGCCGGCTGCCATGCGGGCTTGCCCTGCCTGGCCCGCCTCAGAAATAGTGGCGCATGCCCAGGGCCACGGAGCTGAAGCCCACGCCGTCCTCGCCCGTCAGGTAGTGGGCGCCGGCGCGGTTGTCGAGCCGGGTGTAGAGCGCATAGAGCTTGGTGCGCTTGCTGAAGTGGTAGTTGTAGGCCAGCGTCCATTGCAGCGCCTGGGTCCGCGCCTGGCCTCCGGCCTTGCCGGCATGGCCGAGGTTGGCATGGTATTCGCTGGGGCCGTCGGCGTACTGGATTGCCAGGCGTGTCAGATGGCGCCTGCGCTGGCTGCTATCGACCTGATGGCTGGCATTGTCCCAGCCGGTACTGGTCTGGTGGTAGCCGGTCAGCGTCCAGGGACCTTGCACATAGGTGGCGCGCAGCGTGGCCTGCTCGGCGGCGCCCCAGCGGCCGTAGCCCAGGCCCAGGCTCAGGGCGCCATGCTCGTAATGGGCGGCCAGGTCCCAGGCGTTGTGCGCGGGCTGCTCCCGCTTTTCATGCAGGCTGCTGCCGATCTCGACGGTGAGCCCGCGCCACGGGGGCAGGCGCCAGGACACATGGTCGCCACCGTTGGAAACCCAGGCGTAGAGCGCATCGGCGGAGGTTCCGGTGTCGAAGTTGTGCATGTTGACCACGTCGGCCGTGGCGTAATAGGCCTCGCTGATGAGCCGGCCCATGCGCAGCATGCCCAGGCGGCCGCTGAGGTTGACTTCGCTCTTGCGGTTGAAATAGGCGCGTTCCGAAGGCCTGCCCGTGTCCAGCTCGAAGCCGTTTTCGAGGATGAAGCCGGCCTGCATGCCGCCACCCAGGTCTTCCTGGCCGCGCAGGCCCCAGAAGGATTCGTTGTTGAGCAGGCCGGTGGCGGCCGTGCGGCCCTGCACGCGGGAGCGCTCGACCGAGGTGTTGAGGCGGCCGTAGATCTGCAGTGTGCCCAGGGGCGCCTGCTGGGCGGCAGAAGGCAAGGAGAAAAGGGCTGCGGCGAGCGCGGGGAGGGCGAGAACGGACGAAAGGGCGGTGCGGCCGGCCAGGGCCGGGCGCCAGCGGGGCAAGGCAGTCACTGATCTATCTGGAAGCGGGCGAACGAGAGGACCTGCTGCGGGCGTGCGGCGGGGCATGCGCCAGGGCAGGTGCGGCAAGGACGTGCATCCTAGTGAAAACCCTTGGATTGTGGCCGGTGGCCGCTGCATACCGCTGTGCGGCATGCTGTTTTTGCGCGGGCCCGGAGCCGGACTGCGGTGCGGGGGCCTGGCCGCATGGCGCGCCGCCGCTTGCAAGCGCTGGCGCGGACGAAGCCAGGCAGCAAAAAAGGCCCCGCAGGGCCTTTTTTTGTTCAGGGACGAAAGCGCCCGGCGCTCAGATCACGCCCTGGGCCAGCATGGCGTCGGCCACCTTCACGAAGCCGGCCACGTTGGCGCCGTCGATATAGCTCACGGTGCCGTCCTCGCGCTTGCCGTACTTCAGGCAGGCCGCGTGGATGCCTTGCATGATCACCAGCAGGCGGGCGTCGACCTCGTCGCGGGTCCAGGACAGGCGCATGGCGTTCTGGCTCATTTCCAGGCCCGAGGTGGCCACGCCGCCGGCGTTCGATGCCTTGCCGGGAGCGTAGAGCACGCCAGCGGCTTCGAAGGCCTTGGCCGCTTCGATGGTGGAAGGCATGTTGGCGCCTTCGGCCACGCACAGCACGCCGTTGGCGATCAGCGTCTTGGCGTCGTTCTCGTCCAGCTCGTTCTGGGTGGCGCAGGGCAGGGCCACGTCCACCTTGATGGACCAGGGGCGCTGGCCGGCCAGGAACTGCACGCCGGGCACCTTGGCAGCGTAGTCGCTCACGCGGCCGTAGTGGTGGTTCTTGACGTCCATCAGAATGGCCAGTTTCTCGTGCGTGAAGCCTTCAGGGTCGTAGGCGGTGCCCGAGGAGTCGGACACGGTCAGGACCTTGGCGCCCAGCTGCAGGGCCTTTTCCACGGCGTACTGGGCCACGTTGCCCGAACCGGAGACCGACACGGTCTTGCCTTCGAAGGTCTGGCCGCGGGTGGCCAGCATTTCCTGGGCGAAGTACACGGTGCCGTAGCCGGTGGCCTCGGGGCGGATCAGCGAGCCGCCGAACGACAGGCCCTTGCCCGTGAACACGCTGCCGGCGGTGTTGGACAGCTTCTTGTACATGCCGGCCATGAAGCCGACTTCGCGGCCGCCCACGCCGATGTCACCGGCGGGCACATCGGTGTCGGGGCCCACGTGGCGGAACAGTTCGCTCACGAAGGCCTGGCAGAAGCGCATGACTTCGGCAGGGCTCTTGCCCTTGGGGTCGAAGTCCGAGCCGCCCTTGCCGCCGCCCATGGGCAGGGTGGTCAGCGCGTTCTTGAAGGTCTGCTCGAAAGCCAGGAACTTCAGCACGGACTGGTTCACCGAGGGGTGGAAGCGCAGGCCGCCCTTGTAGGGGCCGATGGCCATGCTGTGCTGGATGCGGAAACCGCGGTTGACTTGCACCTGGCCCTTGTCGTCGGTCCAGCTCACGCGGAACTGGATGATGCGCTCGGGCTCGACCAGGCGCTCCAGCAGGGCGTTTTCAGCGTATTTGGGGTTCTTCTCGATGAAGGGCCAGAGGCTTTCCATCACTTCGGTGACGGCTTGCAGGAATTCGGGCTGGCCGGGGTTGCGTTGTGCCACTTCTTCCAGGAATTGGCCGACGGACTCGTACTTCATATGAGAGAACTTTCTGACTAAAAACGGGCTGCAGACAAATTGTGCAAACCAAAATTATGCCAAAAAGTTATGCCGTCATGCTTCTTTTTGGGGCGAGGCTCGCGCAGTTCTGGTGCGTCCATGCCATGGTTTGGTGCATGAAAAAACCGTTTCCCTTTGGAAAACAGGCACTTGCAAAGTTGCGTACGAGCCGGATTGGTGCATGGCCGGCGAATGCAATTGAGTTTTCACTTTGAGGCGAAGCCGGTCCCGCGAAGACAGCCGCGGCGGTGCGGCCGGCGCTGCGCTCCAATGGTGCTAGGCAGCAGGCGAAAGAGAGGGTGAAAGTGCACCGGGCCGTCGCGCCGGGGAGGAAGCGTATCCGTCGGCCTGCATCAGGGATGCGCAGATTCTGCAGCTATCGGATGGATAGCTGCTTGCGCCTGTCATTCAATGATTTCAAGCGCAAAAGGCTATGGAATCCAATAACAGAAAGCGGTAAAAGCTCTCGATTGGATAGCGGGCTACAGCAATTCGCCCAGCGCATCATGGCCGGCCTCGATGGCGGCCATGCGCCGGCGGCCGGGCTGGCCGCTTTGCTGCAGCGTGGCCGTGGCAATCAGGTGGCTGAGCATGAACAGCGCCGCATGGTTGTCCAGCGGGCCGGGCGCGGCGGTGTGCACGCGCAGCAGCCAGTCCGCGGGCATGGCCGGGCTGGCATGGTCGGTGATGCACAGCAGCCGCGCGCCCTGGCGCCGGGCCTGGGCCGCGAACTCGCTGACCACGCGCACGCTGCGGCGCAGCGCGAACACGATGACCACATCCTGCTCGGACAGCTGGGCAATGTATTCGCCCAGGGTCTCGCCGGCGCCCGGGATCACCTGCGAGGGCATGGGCAGCGCCTGCAGCAACTGCCAGCGCAGGTAGGCCGCGAAATTGCGGTTCTGCCGATAGCCTACGAACAGCAGCTGGCGTGCGCCGACCAGGGCCTGGGCGATGGCGTCGAGCTGCTCGGCGGACAGCTGGCCTATGGTGGTGGCCAGGCTGTCGCTGGCCTGGCGCAGGTGGGCTGCGATCAGCTCGCTGGTGGGCGTGCCCTGCGCGGCGGAGGCCGGGAGAAACAGCGGCGAGCCGCTGCCTTCCTGCTGGCGCGCATGGCGGCGCGCATCCTCGTAGCCTTCATAGCCGAGCCGACGGATGAAGCGCGTGACCGTGGCGTTGGACACGCCGGTCAGCTGCGCGATCTCCAGCGCCGCATAGCTGGACAGGTTGCCCGGGAAGTCCAGCAGGAACTCGCCCAGGCGCCGCTCCGTGGGCGGCAACTGCGGCAGCGCCGCGCGCACCCGGGCGATGAAGGACATGCTGCCGGCCGGCGCGGATGCGCCGGCTGCCTCGTCGCTGGGAGGGGTGGAAGGGGAAGGCTTGGCAGCAAGCATGGTGGCGCATCGGTGCAAAAACAAAGACAGCCGAGGCTAAGGGCAAAGCGCCAAACAGGCAATGCCTTTGCGGCAAGCTTTCCGCATTGCCGCTGTCCGCAGGCTTTCGCTCTCGCCTCCGCTCTGTGCCCGGCACTCCCTTTCCGCCGGGATGTGCGCTGTCTACCGGCCGCGCAGAAAGAGCGCGTCCATTTCCTTCAGGGTCATCTGCCGCCAGGTGGGGCGGCCGTGGTTGCACTGATCGGAGCGCTCGGTCACTTCCATCTGGCGCAGCAGCGCATTCATCTCGTCGAGGGTGAGCTTGCGGTTGGCGCGCACGGCGCCATGGCAGGCCATGGTGGCCAGGATCTCGTTGCGCGCGCGCTGCACCACGGTGCTGGCGTCGTGCTGGGCCAGCTCGGCCAGCACGCTGCGCGCCAGCTCCACGGCATCGCCCTGGGCCAGGGTGGCCGGCACGGCGCGCACGGCCAGGGTCTTGGGCGAGAAGGGAGAGATTTCCATGCCCAGGGTCAGCAGCGTCTCGCCCTGGGCTTCGGCCGTGGCCACTTCCTCGGGCGTGGCGGCAAAGGTGGCCGGAATCAGCAGCGGCTGGCTGGGAATGCGGTCGTCGCCGTTGATGGCGTTCTTGAGCTGTTCGTAGACGATGCGCTCGTGGGCCGCATGCATGTCGACCACCACCATGCCCTGGCTGTTCTCGGCCAGGATATAGACGCCATGGATCTGCGCCACGGCACGGCCCAGCGGCCACACGGGCGCCGCATTGTCCGGCGCGGCGCTGCCGGCAAGGGCCGGTGCGGTGGAGGCCAGCGGCGCTGGCGGGGCCTCTTCCACCACGGGCGTACCGGTTGCCGCTGTGCGCGGCATGGCGGCAGGCTCTGCCGCTGCGGCGCTGAAATAGCTGGCTTGCCCCGAAGGACGCAGCTTGACGGCTGCGGCCTCTGCATTCTCTTGTGCGGCGGTGTCGGCAACCGCGGGCGCCGATACAGGCGATGCGGCTGCCGTGGCTTCTTCCGCTGTGGCGGTGGCCGCATCCGGTGCGGCGAGTGCCGCAGGCACGGCCTCGCGCATCGGCGCCCACAGGCCGGCCAGGTCGCGTACCGTGTGGCCGGCGCGTTCTTCGCCGAAAGCCATGCGGGTTTGCGGCCAGACCGGCGCGGCGGCCTTGGCGGCAGCGGGGGCAGCAGCCTGGCCGGCTTCGGGAATCAGGCCCGGCTGGCGTGCGGCTTCCTGTGCGGCGGCTTCGACCACGGCGGCGGCGCGCGGCGCCGCCAGCGCATTCTCGATCGCATGGCGCACGGCCTGGTGCACTTCGCGGCTGTCGCGAAAGCGCACTTCGATCTTGGTCGGGTGCACGTTCACGTCCACGCGCGCCGGATCGATCTCCACATACAGCGCATAGACCGGCTGCCTGTTGCCGTGCAGCACGTCCTCGTAGGCCGCACGGGCCGCATGGGTGAGCACCTTGTCGCGCACGAAGCGGCCGTTGACATAGCAGAACTGGTGATCCGGGCGCGAGCGCGCAGCGTCGGGGATGCCGGCGCGGCCGGTGACGTGCACGGCACCCGACCAGTGGTCCACGGTCACCGATTTTTCAACGAAGCCGTCGCCCAGCACATCGGACAGGCGGCGCGCCAGCGCGGCTTCGGCATCCGTCCCGTCCGCGGCCGCCGCCCGCCATTGCTCGACCAGCTTGCCTTCGTGCCAGATGGCAAAGCCCACGTCGGGGCGTGCCAGCGCATGGCGGCGCACGGCCTCGATGCAGTGGGCCAGTTCGGTGGCATCGGTCTTGAGGAACTTGCGCCGCGCCGGCGTGGAAAAGAACAGTTCCTTGACCTCCACCGTCGTGCCTTGGTTGCGGGCGGCAGGCCGCAGCTCGCCGCTGCGCGCATCGAGCAGGTAGGCCGATTCCTGTCCGGCCGGGCGCGAGAGGATGGAGGCTTCCGACACCGAGGCGATGGCAGCCAGCGCTTCGCCGCGAAAGCCCATGGTGGCCACGGTTTCCAGGTCGTGCAAATCGGCGATCTTGCTGGTCGCGTGGCGGCGCAGGGCCACGGGCAGCTCGTCGCGCGGAATGCCGCCGCCGTCGTCTTCCACGGCAATCAGGCGCACGCCGCCCGCGAGCAGGCGCACGGTGACCTGGCGTGCACCGGCGTCCAGCGCGTTGTCCACGAGTTCGCGCACCACGGAGGCCGGGCGCTCCACCACCTCGCCGGCAGCGATCTGGCTGATCAGCTCGTCGGGCAGGTCGCGGATGGGGCGGCGGGACGGGAGGGCTTCTGTGGAAGCAGGGAAGGTGTCAGGACTGGATGCGTTCACGCAAGCATTCTAGGCGCGGGGACAAGACGGCTTTGCAGTGAGCTTTCTGTGGCTGCGGAAATGAAAAAGAGCTGCATGTGCAGCTCCTTTTCACGCCCGGGCCGCTGATGCCGCGGCCTGAGAGAGCATCCGGAGGCTTCAGCGACGGCGGCCGCTGGTCATTTCGTTGCCGATCAGCGCACCGGCTGCGGCACCGCCGATGGTGCCCACGGGGCCGCCGAACAGCACATTGCCGACGGCGCCGCCGGCCACGGCACCCGCACCGATGCCGAGCTGTCGATTGCTGGGGCCATGGGCGCAACCGCTCAGGGCCAGGGTGCCGACCACGGCAGCCGCCAGCACCAGGGATTTGCCGCTCTTCAGAGTGTTCTTGATCATTTTTGAATTCCTCTCATCTTGCTTGTTGGGGGAGAACTGCTGTGCACCTCATCCCGGATGAGTGAAGCAGCAGAACCACGACATCGGGTTCCGGACTTTGCGTCGTCGCACAGGATTTGCACATGGCTCTGACACGCCTCCACTGTGCCTGCACAAATCCGGGGCTTGGATGAGATTCAAGTATAGATTTAACAAAACTTGTAACAGGGTGAGTGCCCGTGGGCACGATTGTTGCCGGATGCAAGCAGCTGTGACCGTTGTTGCAAGGTGCCTGCGCACGCTGGCCTGCCGGAAGACCGGGGCGCAAAATGGCAGGTTTTGCGCAGTACATTACAGGCCGCATGAGCGGCAATATCGGCATGCCGCCGTAGCCGCCCTGCGGAAATCAAGAGGATTGCGCCTTGGAAATCATTCAGTTCCTGATCGACTTCATCCTGCATATCGACAAGCATCTGGAAGCCTTTGTCGTGGCCTATGGGCCCTGGGTGTATGCCCTGCTGTTCATCATCGTGTTCGTGGAGACGGGGGTGGTGGTCATGCCGTTCCTGCCCGGGGATTCGCTGCTGTTCATCACCGGTGCGCTGTGCGGCGCGGGCTTCATGAGCTTTCCGCTGGCCGTGGCCGTGCTGCTGCTGGCGGCCATCCTGGGCGACCAGTGCAACTATGCCATCGGCCGCACCCTCGGGCCCAAGGTCTTCCAGTGGGAGGACTCGCGCTGGTTCAACCGCAGGGCCTTTGACCAGGCGCATGCGTTCTACGAGCGCTATGGCGGCATCACCATCATCCTGGCGCGCTTCATGCCGTTCATCCGCACCTTTGCGCCCTTCGTGGCCGGCGTGGCGCACATGAGCCGGGCCCGCTTCAGCATGTTCAACATCGTGGGCGCGCTGATCTGGGTGCTGGGCATCAGCACGGCCGGCTACTTCTTCGGCAACCTGGAATGGGTGCGCAACAATCTGGAGAAGATCATCTGGGGGCTGATCCTGGTCCCCGGCCTGCTGGCCATCTTCGGCGCCTGGCGTGCCGGCCGGGATGGCAAGGCCAAGGTTTCCGCGCTGTAGCGGGCCGGCCGCTCCACCATGAAAAAAGCCCCGCGATGCGGGGCTTTTTTCATGGGCGCGCGACCCGTCAGTAGCGGCGGTCGTTGCGCTTGCCCACCTCGTTGCCGATGAGGGCGCCAGCTGCGGCGCCGCCCACGGTACCCAGGGTGGAGCCGAAGACTGCATCGCCCACCACGCCGCCGGCCACGGCGCCCACGCCGGTGCCGATCTGGGCGTTGGTCGGGTTGGAGGAGCAGCCCGCCAGGGCAAGGCTCAGCAGTGCAGCTGCAGCAAGGGAAGAGCCGGTTCGTATCTTCATATCCATCTCCTTGGTGGGAGCGAGGCAGGCCGCTTGGGGCGGGTGATTGTGCAAGCCCTCACTCCAGGTGGAACACGCTTTCATGGTGCCATGGCTGCGCGCGGGCCATGGTAGGAGATGGGCGCAAAACGCCCGCCGAAGCCAGCCGGCGCCGCCGTGGGCGGGCAGTGGCACGGGCCCGCCGGCTTGTGCGGGCCGGATGTCGGACGCCGCCTATACCGACCGGCTGCGGGCCAGCGGCGGGTTGTGGGCAAAGTATTTGCGGATGCCGCTCATCAGCGCATCGGCCAGCTGCTCCTGGTAGGTGCTGCTGCGCAGCTTGGCCTCTTCCTCGGGGTTGCTGATGAAGGCCGTTTCCACCAGCACGCTGGGGATGTCCGGTGCCTTGAGCACGGCAAAGCCGGCCTGCTCCACCTTGCCCTTGTGCAGGCGCGCCATGCCGCCGATCTCGCCGAGCAGCGAGGTGCCGAGCTTGAGGCTGTCCTTGATCTGGGCCGTGGTGCTCATGTCCAGCAGCATGCGCTGCACGTGCTGGTCCTGCGCGCCCATGTTCAGGCCGCCGACCAGATCGGACTGGTTTTCCTTGTTGGCCAGCCAGCGCGCAGCGGTGCTGGAGGCGCCGCGCTCGCTGAGCGCAAACACGCTGGCGCCGCGCGCGGCGGGCGTGGTGAAGGCGTCGGCATGGATGCTGATGAACAGGTCGGCTTGCACGCGGCGGGCCTTTTCCACGCGGGTGGCCAGGGGCACGAAGAAGTCGGCGTCGCGCGTCATGAAGGCGCGCATGGGATTGCCGCCCACGCGGGAGTTGTTGATGCGCTCGCGCAGCAGATGGGCCACCTTGAGCACCACATCCTTTTCGCGCAGGCCGCTAGGGCCGGTGGCGCCGGGGTCCTCGCCGCCGTGGCCGGGGTCCAGGGCCACGATGATGATGCGGTCGGTGCGCCGCGAGGTGGCCAGATTGACGGCGGGTGCCGAGGGCGCAGGAGCCGTCGGCGCGGGTGCGGGGGCAGGGGGAGCCGGCACCGGCCTGACCGGTGCCGGTGACGGCGCCTGGGCCGTGACGGTTGGTGCCGGCGCAGGTGTCGGTACGGCGCCGGGGCGGTTGTGCTGGGCGATCAGGTCGCCCAGCGGGTCGGGCTGGGGCGCTGCGGCAATGGCGGGCGGCGGCGTGGCGATGGGCGATGAAGAAGGCGCAGGGGCGGCACCCGCGCCGGCATCGCGCAGCCGCTCGCTGATCAGTGCCTCCAGAGGATCCACGGCCTTGGCCGGATAGAGGTCCAGCACCAGGCGGTTCTTGTAGGGCGCGATCGGCGCCAGCGTGAAGACCTGGGGACGGGCCTCCTGCTTGAGGTCGATCACCAGGCGCACCACGCTGGGCGAGTTCTGGCCCACGCGGATCGTCGAGATGTTGGGATCGTCGGGCCGGACCTTGGCCACCAGTTCGCGCAGGGCCGGGTTCAGGTCTATGCCCTCGATATCCACGGCTAGGCGTGGCGGCGTGGGCACGAAGATGGGCTTGGCCGTCAGCGGGATGTCGGACTCGATGGTCACGCGCGAATAGTCGGGCGCAGGCCAGACGCGCACGGCCACGATGCTGGCGCCCTGGGCGATGTGCTGGCGGCCCAGCAGCAGCACGATGGAGCCCGCCTGCAGCAGGCCGCGGCGCGAGAGTCCGAACGGAACGGGAGTAGGTAGGGCTTTGCTCATGCCTTGAATGCGTCAAGCACGGTGCAGCCGGCCGGTGTGAATGCCTTGAGCGTCACCTGCCGCCGTGAGTCGTCGATTGCTTCGATATGGATAGCTATATCCGCAACAGGTGTAACCGCTGCGGCCTTTTCGGGCCATTCTGCCAGCTTGAGGCCGGGGCTGGCAAAAATGTCGCGAAAACCGGCGTCTTCCCATTCGCGCGGATCGTCGAAGCGGTAGAAATCGAAGTGCCAGATCGACAGGCCGTCCGCTTCGTGCGGCTCCACCACGGCATAGGTGGGGCTCTTGATGCGGCCCTGCACGCCCAGGGCGCGCAGCCAGTGGCGCACCAGCGTGGTCTTGCCCGCCCCCAGGTCGCCATGCAGCGTGACGTAGGCATGGCGCAGCGGAGACTGGGCCGCCAGGGTCCGGGCAAAGCGCGCAGTGTCCTCTTCGTCGTGCCAGGCCATGCGCAGCTCCTGCAGGGGCGCGGGCGCCGTGCTTTCTACAATCGGGGGAATATGGTGAGCAGCAGTCAATTGGTTCCTTTGATGCAAGCCTGGGCTCGCGAGCTGGGATTTTCCCAAATTGGTGTGGCTGGTGTGGATTTGTCCTCGGCCGAACCGGGTTTGGAGCAATGGTTGGCGCAGGGGTTCCATGGCGAGATGCACTACATGCAGGCCCATGGCTTGAAACGAGCGCGTCCGGCCGAATTAGTTCCCGGCACCGTGAGCGTGATCACGGCCCGCATGGACTATCTTCCCCGCGACACGCCCGCAGGCTGGCAGGCGGTGGAATGGTCGCGCCTGCAGCGGCCGGGCGAAGGCATCGTCTCCGTCTATGCGCGCGGCCGCGACTACCACAAGGTGCTGCGCAACCGGCTGCAGAAGCTGGCCGACCGCATCGCGCAGGAAATCGGGCCGTTCGGCCACCGCGTCTTCACCGACTCGGCGCCGGTGCTGGAGGCCGAGCTGGCCAGCCGCAGCGGGCTGGGCTGGCGCGGCAAGCACACGCTGGTGCTGCACCGCGAGGCCGGTTCCATGTTCTTCCTGGGCGAGATCTATGTGGACGTGGCACTGGAGCCTACGGAGCCCGTGTCCGCGCACTGCGGCAGCTGCACCTCCTGCGTGGATGCCTGCCCCACCGGCGCCATCGTGGCCGCGCACCGCGTGGATGCGCGCCGCTGCATTTCCTATCTGACCATCGAGCATCCCGGCGCCATTCCCGTCGAGCTGCGCCCGCTCATGGCCAACCGCATCTACGGCTGCGACGATTGCCAGCTGGCCTGCCCCTGGAACAAGTTTGCCGGGACCAGCACGCTGCCCGACTTCGATGCGCGTGCGGGCCTGGCCGGCACGCAGCTCGTGCATTTCTTTGCCTGGGACGAGGCCACCTTCCTGCGCCTGACCGAAGGCAGCCCGATACGGCGCATAGGCCATGCGCGCTGGCTGCGCAACGTGGCCGTGGCCCTGGGCAATGCGCTGCGCGCGAGCACCGATGCCGCCGAGCGTGCTGGCCTGCAGGCCGCGCTGGCCAGCCGTGCCGCGCACGACAGCGCAGTGGTGCGCGAGCATGTGGCCTGGGCCCTGGCCCAGGCGCCGCAGGCATAGAGAGTCGCTCAGGATCCGAGAAAGCCGGAAGTGCGCAGCTGGGTCTGCAGTCTGTCGGCAAACAGGGCATAGCCCTCTGCATTGGCGTGCACCTGGTCGGCGCGCAAGCTGGCCTGGCTGAGGACCTCGGACCATGCGTTCTCCAGCAGCGGCACCCGGGCCTCCTTGGCCACTTCCGCAAATAGCGGATGGTCCTTGAACCTGCCCGTGGCCGCTGTCATCAGGCTCATCTGTGGTACCGATACCAGCAGCACGGGCAATTGCCGAGCCTTGAGTGCGGCCAGCATGGCGCGCAGATTGTCGCGTGTTTCGCCAGAGTTTCGCTGCTGGAGAAAGTCATTGCCGCCGGCGCACAGGATCACGAGGGCGGGGCGATGCTCGTCGAGAAGGCCGGCCATGCGCGCACTGATCTGGGCCGAAGTTTCGCCAGGCACGCCGGCGTTGACGAGGCTCCAGCCGCTGTGCTGCTGCAACAGGCTAGGCCAGGATTTGTCTGGCGTGGTGCCGGTGCCGAAGGTCAGTGAATCGCCCAGGGCCAGCACCGTGGCGCCGGCTGCAATCACCGGGCCGCTGCCGCTACTCTTCTTGCCGCAGGCCGCAAGGCTCGTGGTCAGGCCCATCAGCAGGCCAAGCGCGGCCCAGTCCTGGAGATGGCGCCGCCGCGTGGTGTTGGCTGCAAATATTGGCAAGATTCCCTCCTTTGTCATGGTTTCAAGCCAGTATAGGAAGAAGGGATGGTAAAGGCCGCAGTGCAAGCCCGGTGCCTAGAGCCGTATTGAATGGGTGCAAGTTCGGTATCTGCAGCAAAACTCGGGAAAACACTGACAAATTGTCACAGGTGAGGGCAGGCCAAGCCGGCGCACGGCTTTTAGTATCCCTAGTTCTTTTTACAGACCTCATGAGGAGACCCTTTATGAACCGTCGCCTATGGCTGGGCCTGACCATGGCTCTTGCAACCGCAGGTGTTTCGACTGCCGCGATGGCCGATGCCAGCTTTCCCAACAAGCCCATCAAGCTGCTGGTTCCCTTTGCCGCAGGCGGCACTACCGACATCATTGCGCGCGTCATCGCCGATCCGCTGGGCAAGGAACTCGGCCAGTCCGTGGTGGTGGACAACAAGGGCGGCGGCGGCGGCGTGATCGGTGCGCTGGAGACGGCCCGCCAGAAGCCCGATGGCTACAACCTGGGCATTGCCACGGTGTCGACCATGGCCACCAACCCCGCCATCAACCCCAAGACGGCCTATAACCCGCTGACCGATTTCACGCCCATCGTCAACATCGCGGCCACGCCCAATGTGATCGCCGTGAATCCCAAGTTCGCCGGCGCGGCCAGCTACAAGGCCTTCGAGGCCGAGCTCAAGGCCAATCCCGGCAGGTATTCCTACGGTTCCTCGGGCACGGGCGGCATCCAGCACATGCTGATGGAGCTGTACAAGAGCCTGACCGGCATCCAGATGACCCATGTGCCCTACCGCGGCGCGGGCCCGGCCCTCAATGACGCGGTGGCCGGCCAGATTCCCATGATCCTGGACAACCTGCCATCGGCCCTGCCCTTCATCAAGGACAAGCGCCTGAACGCCGTCGTCGTGGCCGCACCCCAGCGCCTGGCCGTGCTGCCCGATGTGCCCACCTTCAAGGAAGTGGGACTGGAGCCCGTGAACCGCATGGCCTTCTACGGCATCATCGGGCCCAAGGGCATGGACAAGGCCGTGGTGGACAAGATCAACGCCGCCGTGCGCAAGGTATTGCAGGATCCGGCGGTGAAAAAGCGCATCGAGGACACCGGCTCGCTGGTCGTGGCCAACACGCCCGAGCAGTTCGCCAAGGAGCTCAAGGATGAGTTCGAAACCTACAAGCAGGTGGTGGCCAAGCAGAAGCTGACGCTGGACTGATTTGCGGCCTGCGCCATTGCGGAACCCGAAGTGCTGCGAAGGCAGTCCTTCGGGTTTTCTTTTTCTGGATCTGAAATTTGATAGCTGCCAGCGCTTGTGCCGCAAGGGCTTGATGCTGTTTCTGTCAAGATGCTCCCTGCATCCGAAGGGCAGGGCGGCCGGGGCGCGTTCGACATCCTGAATGCGGCCCGGAGCGTGTAGGCTTGGCATATGCCGCAGACCGCCATGCCTTCTCCCGATGTCCAAGATGCCCGCGCCGCAGCCAGGCCGGCCGCGCCGGCCATGCGTCCCGACGACTGGCCGCAGCCGCTGCCCGAGAGTCTGGACGCCATCGACGCCTTCGTCGATGCGCTGCTGCTGGAGGATGGCCTGTCGCGCAACACGCTGGCCGCCTACCGGCGCGACATGGTGGCCTTCGCGCGCTGGCTGGCGCGCGAGCAGCCGCCGCTGGCGCTGGATGCGACGGCCGAGGTTCATTTGCAGGGCTATTTCGCGGCCCGGGTGGACGACACCAAGGCCACATCGTCGAACCGGCGCCTGACCGTACTGCGCCGCTACTACCGCTGGGCGCTGCGCGAAAAACGCGTGGCGGCCGATCCCACCGTGCGCCTGCTGGCGGCCCGGCAGGCGCCGCGTATGCCCAAGACGCTGACCCAGGCGCAGGTCGAAGCCCTGCTGCAGGCGCCCGATGCCGACACGCCGCTGGGCCTGCGCGACCGCGCCATGCTGGAGTTGATGTATGCGAGCGGCCTGCGCGTGAGCGAGCTGGTGGGCGTGCGCATGCATGAGCTGGACCTGCGCTCGGGCGTGCTGCGCGTGACCGGCAAGGGGCGCAAGGAACGGCTGGTGCCGTTCGGGCAGGAAGCCCAGTGGTGGCTGGAGCGCTATCTGCGCGAGGCGCGGGCCCTGATCCTGAACGGCCAGCACAGCGATGCCGTGTTCGTGACCCAGCGCGGCGCGGGCATGAGCCGGGTCATGTTCTGGGTCATCGTCAAGAAATGCGCGCGGATGGCGGGCATCACCGCTCCGCTGTCGCCGCACACGCTGCGCCACGCGTTCGCCACGCATTTGCTCAACCACGGCGCGGACCTGCGCGTGGTGCAGATGCTGCTGGGCCATGCCGACATCTCGACCACCACCATCTACACCCATGTGGCGCGCGAGAGGCTCAAGGCCCTGCACGCCAGGCATCATCCCCGGGGCTGATCCCCGCAGCAGTGGCTCAGCCCTGGGGCTGCCGTTCGCTGATGTGGATGTAGTACAGGCCCCAGGCCGCCTTGGCAAAACGGCTCTTGAAGGGCGTGTCGGTCAGTTCGGCGATGGCCTGGGCGTCATAGATGCCCCATAGCGGCCCCAGGCCGCCCGTGAACAGCGGCTGGCCGTCCATCTGCGTGGCCACCAGAAAGCCCCAGCGCATGGCCTGGACCAGCGGCATCTGCACGCGGTAGCCGTCTATGGCCTGCATGGTGATCCAGTGGCCGTCGCGCATGGCCCTGGCGATGTCGATGCCGGCGGCCTGCAGCACGGTCTCCAGCCGGGGGCCGCCCAGTTCGTGCATGGCTTCGTCGTATTCGATGCGGATGCGCATCCTGTGCTCCTGCAGGCTGGCAATCGCGTCGAGGCTGCAGGACCAGGCCGCATCGAACCGGTTGCCATGCTGCACCAGCATGCGGTCCCGCGCGGCATCGAGTCCGCCGCGGTTGGGCTCGATGCCCTGGCCGCTGACGGTGAGCACCACGGGCTGCAGGCCGTTGAAGAAGCAGGTGCGCGTGGCCACGGGGGTAGCCTGTGCCAGGGGCGCCAGAGTGGCTGCGCCGGTGGCGGCGAACAGGGCGCGGCGTGAAATCGTTGGGCGATCGGTCATGGCGGTGCTTTGTTCTACGGATGCATGCAGTGTAGTGGCTTGTCTGCACGGCGCTTTCACCGTGGCCTTCTTCGGGGTGCGGCTGCCGCCGTTCCGTCTGGTGCAAGCGCCGATTGGATGATTGATTGCTTTGGCGTACTCAATCAGTCGAAATGCCTCATCGGAATGCAAGGGCTGGAGCTTGCTTGCGACGAAGCATTGCAGGGCCTGCCAGGGGTTTGGCGGATGGGCAAGAATGGCGGGATTGTTGTTGATAGGTTCATTGGTAATGACTGATTTTCTGCGCCGGCATTTGCTGGCCTGTGCTGCGGCGGCGCTGATGCCTGCCGTGATGACCGCGAACGTGCAGGCTGCCGACAAGGCGGACTGGCCTCAGCGCCCGATACGCATGGTGGTGTCCTACCCGGCGGGCGGCGTCAGCGATGTGGTGGCTCGCGCCCTGGGCGAGAAGCTCTCGGCCGCGCTGGGCCAGTCGGTGGTGGTGGACAACAAGGCCGGCGCCGGCGGCGCCATCGGCCTGGACCAGGTGGCCAAGGCGGCTGCGGACGGCTATACGCTGGGATTTTCCTCCATCAGCCCGCTGACGTTGAGCCCCCACCTGGGCAAGCCCCTGTTCGACCCGCACAAGGATCTGGTGCCCGTGGTCAGCGTGATGTATTCGCCCGTGCTGCTGCTGGGCACGGCCCGCACCCAGGCCGCAAGCTTTGCGGAGCTGATGGCCCAGGCCAAGGCCCATCCCGGAGAGGTGCGCTGGGCCACGGCCGGTCTGGCTTCCCTGGGCCACATCATGCTCGAGCAGATTGCCGACCAGGGCAAGGTCCAGATCACCCACATTCCCTACAAAGGTGGCGGCCAGCAGCTCAACGACGGCCTGAGCGCCCAGTTCGAGGTGCTGTCCACCAATGCCGGCCCGGCCGTGATCCAGCACATCAAGGCCGGCAAGCTCAAGGCGCTGGCCGTCGGCGCGCCGGCGCGCCTGGAATCGCTGCCCCATGTGCCCACCCTGGCCGAGCTCGGCTACAAGAGCGCCAACATGACCTCGGTGTTCGGCATCTTCGCGCCTGCCGGCACGCCGGTCGCCATCGTGGAGCGCCTCAATGCGGAGGTGAACAAGGCCCTGGCCCAGCCCGACATCCGCCAGCGCCTGCAAGCCACGGACAACGTGCCCACGGGCGGCAAGGGCGTGGATTTCGCGCGGCAGATCGAGGCCGAATCGCAGGCCAATGCGCGCATCATCCGCGCCGCGCACATTCAGCTCAACTGAGTGCGGCCGAATGTACAAGGGCTGGCAACCCGATGGGCTGCCAGCCCTTGTGCTGTTTGCGTCGCACGCTCCCGGATCCGATAAGCCAGCGCCATGACCCGGCCGGCCGGGAGTCAGGCCACGTCCAGCGCCAGGTTGTCGGCCCAGGCCAGGGCCTGCAGGTGGGCCCAGTTGACCTGGTGGTTGGACAGCTGCAGCGCATTGGCCGCGCGGGCAAAGCTTTCCTCGTCGCCGGATTCGCAGGCCCGTGTCAGTTCCAGGAACGGTGCGAAAACGCCGCTGTTGTGCACCAGCGCATCGATCACGGGCTGTGGCAGGGCGACGGAGGCCAGGGCTTTTTCCATGGGCTGGCCCAGCATCACGTCCAGCAGTGAGAACACGCCGACGACAAAGGCGTTGTCGCATTCCTCGGGCGGCAGCAGCTCCGAGGTCAGCAGCTCCATCAGGCGGCCGCGCACCACGGCAGTCTGGCCCACGGCCGGCGGCGAGCCGTCCGTGCGCGAGGTGGTCAGCAGCAGGGCGGCCCAGCGGAACAGCTTCTTGAGCCCCAGGATCATGACTGCGTGGCGGAAGGACGTGATCTCGCAGGACAGGCCGAAACCCGAGGAGTTGATGAAGCGCAGCAGGTTGAACGACAGCGTCGGGTCCTTCTTGAGCAGCTCCTCGATCTCGTCGGTGCTGGCCTGCTGGCGCACCAGGTTGATCAGCTGGATGATGGTGGCCTGCGTGGGGCGGATGGTGCGCGCCTCGACCAGCTGGGGCTGCGCGAACCAGAAGCCCTGGAACAGCTTGATGCCCAGGCTGCGCATGTGCTCGAACTGCTCGGCCGTTTCCACCTTCTCGGCCACGATCTGGGCGTGCGTGTAGCTGCGGGCGAACTTGACCAGTGCTTCGGCATCGGCCGGCGAGAGCCTGCGCATGTCCAGCTTGATGAAGGAGGCCATGGGCAGCCAGCTCGCATAGGCGCGGCGCAGCAGATTCTGGTCGAAGGCCAGGCGAAAGCCGCGCTGGCGCAGCGCATTGAAGGTCGCCAGGCTGGCTTCGATGTCCAGCGCCGTGGCGCTCTCGCCCAGCGGCGGCACTTCCAGCACCACCTTGTCCGGATGGATGAGCTCCAGGTGGCCGCCGGTCAGGCTCTCGTGCGTGCAGTTGATGAAGACGGTCTTCTTGCCGACCAGGGCCTCCGTGCCGGCGTAGGACAGTGCGTTGAACAGCAGGGCCGCATCGGTGGCCGCGGTATGGGCGTTGACGGCCGTGGAGCGGTCGAACAGCTCGTAGCCGTAGACATTGCGCGCCTCGTCCACGATGGCCTGGCGCGCGATGCGGGCCACGTTGGCTTCGTCTTTGCCGCTGGCGGGGGGGACTAGGGTTTCGTCAGGAGTGCCCATGGTGTCGCAAATGATGTGAGTGCAGCCCGGCCGCCATGGCCTAGAGGTCTGCGAGATGATCGGTCCAGGCCATGGCCTGCAGGTGCGCGCCGTTGATCCGCTCCAGGTCCAGCTGCAGCGCCTCGGCGCTGCGCTGGTACAGCAGGTTGTCGCGGCTCTCGCAGGCTTCGGCCAGGATGAGCAGCTCGCCCAGCGGCCCTTCGCGGTGCAGCACGGCGGCGGCCACGGCATCGGGCACGGGAATCAGCGCCATGGCGGTCGGCAGCGGCAGGCCCAGCATGTGGTCCAGCATGGAGAACATGCCGCAGACAAAGGCCTGGTCGGTGTCGATATGGCTGAGCGAATCCCGGGCCAGCAGCTCCATCAGGCGCCCGCGGATCACGGCGGTCTGGCCAATGGCCGGCGGCGGCCCGCCCTCGCGCGAGGCGGTCAGCAGCATGGCGGCCCAGCGGAACAGCTTCTTCATGCCCAGCAGCAGCACCGCCTGCTTGAACGAGGTGATCTCGCGCTGCATGCCGAAGCTGGCCGAGTTGATCAGGCGCAGCAGATTGAAGGCCAGACCCGCGTCCTTCTTGAGCACTTCCTCGATCGCCTCGGTGCTGGCCTGCTCGCGCACCAGCGTGATGAGCTGGACGATGTTCTGCTGCGCGGGCGTCAGCAGCTTGGTCTGCATGACGGAGGGGCGTGCGAACCAGTAGCCCTGGAACAGCGCCACGCCCAGCCGCGAGGCCAGCTCGTGCTGCTGGGCGCTTTCCACCTTCTCGGCAATCAGCTCGGCATGGCTGTGGCGGCTGGCGAAGCGCACCATGACGGTGAGCTGGTCCGGCGCGAGCAGGGACAGGTCCAGCTTGATGTAGTCGGCCAGCGGCAGCCAGGCGGCATAGGCCGATTCCAGCACCGAGTGGTTGAAGGCCAGCGAGAAGCCGCGCTCGCGCAGCGACTGCAGGATCGGCAGGCGGGCATTGACTTCGCTGGCCGCGGTATGCCCGAGCGGCGGAACCTCGAGCACCACGCGCTCCGGCGGCAGCAGGTCCAGGTGCTCGCCCGACAGGCTTTCGTGCGTGCAGTTGACAAAGATCAGCTTGGTGCCGACCAGCTCCTCCTCGCCCGCATGCGACAGCGCGGTGAACACCAGCGTGACATCGGAGTCCGCCGTATGGCCGTAGGGTGCGCGCGCACGGTTGAACAGTTCATAGCCGACGACCTGATGCCTGTCGTTGACGATGGGCTGGCGCGCGATCATGCCCCTGCCCGCGGCGCTTGCCGTGGAGGAGGCGGTCCTGGAGGTCGAGCCAACCGAGATGGAATTCATGCAGTGTGTGAAGCCTCAAGCGCGGGCATCAGGAATGTGAGCTGTGTTTGATTGTAAGAATGAAGCGGGCATGCTGTCAGAAAAATGGTGTCGCCGGTTTGCCGGGATTGGCTGCCCGGCCTCAAGCCGCACGGCGCGGGCCTCAGACCTGCTGCAGCCAGGCCAGCTCGGCTTCGGTGAAACCGGCCGCGCGGCGGGCGCGCTCGTTGAACGGAGGCTTCAGGCGCGGCGCCTCGTAGCGGGCGGTCAGTTCCTGGTAGTGGGATTCGGGCTCCAGCCCGTTGCGCTCGCACAGCCAGCGATACCAGTGGTTGCCGATGGCGACATGGCCCACTTCCTCGCGCAGGATGATGTCCAGGATGGCCACGGCGGCCAGCGCGTCCGGCGTGGCCACGTTGCGCAGCTTGTGCTGGATCTGCGGCGTGGCATCGAGCCCGCGTGCCTCCAGCGTGCGCGGCACCAGCGCCATGCGGGCCACGATGTCGCCCGCGGTCTTCTCGCACATGGTCCACAGCCCCTGGTGGGCGGGAAAGTCGCCATAGTCGTGACCCAGGTGCGTGCGCAGGTGGTCGCGCAGCAGCCTGAAGTGCTTGGCCTCCTCTGCCGCGACCTGCAGCCAGTCGTGGTAGTACTGCGCCGGCATGCCGCCAAAGCGCCAGACGGCGTCCAGCGCCAGGTTGATGGCGTTGAATTCGATATGCGCGATCGCATGCATGAGCACGGCACGGCCCTCGGGCGTGGCCGGCGAGCGGCGTGCCACCGCGGTATGGTGGCGCAGCTCGGGGCGCGCCGGGCGGCCGGGCAGCCCGGTTTCGGGAAGGGGGAGCGCGGGTGCCTGCTCGGCGATGGAATAAAGGGCCTTGCGCGTATGCAGGTCGATGGCTGCAGCGGCTTTTTCCTCGGGATCGGAAAGGCACAAGACCTCTAGTGCGCGGTGACGTAGCTCCATCCCTACAATTGTAGGTTTGCTGACATAACCAGCCACGGCCGACGCGAATCGGGCGGCGGCAAGGCGTTTGCCCCGCGGCAATGCCTTGTGCCTTCCCGTGCGTGCCGGCTCTGGCAACAATCCACGGAGACCGAGCAGATGGCAATTTACGAACTCGATGGTGTGGCGCCGAAGATCGCCGAGTCCGCCTGGGTGGCCGACAGCGCCGAAGTGATGGGGAGGGTGACGCTGGGCGAGGATGCCAGCGTCTGGTTCGGCACCGTGGTGCGCGGCGATACCGAGAGCATCACCATCGGCGCGGGCAGCAACATCCAGGACGCCAGCGTGCTGCACGCGGATTTCGGAAAACCGCTGGTCGTGGGTTGCAATGTGACGGTGGGCCACCAAGTAATGCTGCATGGCTGCACGATCGGCGACGAGTCGCTGATCGGCATCGGTGCCGTGGTGCTCAATGGCGCCAGGATCGGCAGGAACTGCCTGGTGGGGGCGGGTGCGCTGGTGACCGAGGGCAAGGAGTTTCCCGACGGCTCCATGATCATCGGCAGCCCCGCCAAGGCGGTGCGCCAGCTGAGCCCCGAGCAGATCGAGGGCTTGCGCCAGAGCGCACGGCACTATATCGACAATGCGCGCCGCTTCAAGAGCGGCCTGCGCAAGCTGGGCTGAACCGCCGTTCGGCCCGGTGCTTTACTGGAACCTTTTGCGTGTCTGAACTGCATAAATTCATTTTCGACGGCCTGCCGGTGCGCGGTGCCATTGTCCGCCTCACCGATGCCTGGCAGGAGATCCTGCAGCGCCGCGCCGGCAACAACGACACCGGCGCCTATCCGCAGGCCGTGCGTGCCCTGCTCGGGGAGATGACGGCTGCCGGCGTGCTCATGCAGTCCAACATCAAGTTCAACGGCGCGCTGGTCTTCCAGATCATGGGCGACGGCCCGGTCAAGCTGGCCGTGGCTGAAGTGCAGTCGGATCTGAGCCTGCGCGCCACGGCATCGCTGGTGGGCGAGGCGAACCGGCCTTTGCGCGGGCAGCTGGCTCCGCTGGCGGAGCTGGTCAATGCCCATGGCAGCGGCCGCTGCGCCGTCACGCTGGACCCCAAGGACCGCCAGCCCGGCCAGAGTCCCTATCAGGGCGTGGTACCGCTCAACGATGCCGCCGGCGGTCGCTTCGAGCGCCTGTCGGATGCGCTGCAGTTCTACATGATGCAGTCCGAGCAGCTGGACACGGTGATGGTGCTGGCCGCCAATGACCAGGTGGCTGCCGGCCTGATGGTGCAGCGCATGCCGGTGAAGGGCGAGGCCAATCTGGCAGCCGCGACGGAAAGCGGCGAGGCCGAGCAGGATGCGCTGGGCCTGAACGAGGAATACAACCGCATCGCCACGCTGGCCGCCAGCCTGACCCAGGACGAGCTGCTGACCCTGGATGTGGAAACCATTCTGCGGCGCCTGTTCTGGGAGGAGAAGCTGCTGCGCTTCGCGCCCCAGGCCGACGAGCAGGCCCCGCGCTTTGCCTGCACCTGCAGCCGCGACCGCGTGGCCTCCATGCTCACTTCGCTGGGCGAGGAAGAGGTGGAGTCCATCATCGCCGAGCGCGGCCAGATCGACGTGGGCTGCGATTTCTGCGGCCAGCAGTATCTTTTCGACGCCATCGATGCCGCGCAGCTGTTCACCGCCGCGGGCATCCAGCCGCCCAGCTCGTCTTCGGTGCAATAGGCGCCTGGCAAGTCCGTGGCGCAGTCCCGCAGCCCGAGCTGCGCCAGGCGAAGACACCCTCCTCAGGAGGACGGTGCGCAGCGCCCCAGGGAAAGGCCCTCAAACAGGCGGCGCTCGCAATCGGGGTCCGAGCATTGCTCGCATCCGGGGCGCCGCATGCGTGCGCTGGGCTTCCAGGGATTCTGGGCGGAAATCCAGCTCCAGTCGGCGTCTGCAGCGAGGGTCTTGAGAGAGTCCGCAAGCTGCTGCCATTGCGCGGCCGGCGAGCCGTACAGCACCACATAGGGCCGGTTCTGCGCATGCAGCTGCTGGCGCCAGTCCGAGAGCTGGCGTGCCAGCGCCTCGTCTGCAGCCGGATCCTTGCCCTGTTCCCGCCAGTCGCGGCCCAGAAGGTAGACCAGCGCGCCGGCCGGCCAGGCCTGGCCCGGCTGCGGCGCCAGGCATTGCCAGTCCTGCAGGGCTGCCGGCGAACCATTTTCCTGCTCGCCATGCGCCTGGCGCGCCCGCATCAGTGCATGCGCCATGGAGCGGGCCAGGGCGGGGGGCACTGACAGCAGGACGACGGGAGGAGGGCAGGCGCGCATCGGTTTCAACAAAAAAGCCAGCGTACGCTGGCTGGGTGACAGGAGCACAGGCTGCGGACTGTCAGCGCTTGGTCACCTGGACGAAGATCTCGTTGGACTTGACCATGCCCAGCTCGCTGCGGGCCTTTTCCTCCACGGTCGACAGGCCGTCCTTGAGGTCGTTGACCTCGGAGGCCAGCCGGTCGTTCTCGGCCTTTTCCAGGGCGTTGGCGGCGTATTGGTCCTTGATCTGCTGCTGCAGTTCCTTGACGTAGGCCACGCTGCCATGGCCCAGCCAGAGCTGGGCATGGATGGCGGCCAGCAGGGCCAGCAAGACAACGGAAACGACGCGATTGACCATAGGAAAGGGCACTCAGAAAGTGGCGCGGTCCAAGTGAGGGACTCCGAGCAAGGGCATGGGCAGGCCGCGCCGCCCCGCAGCGAGAGTGTCGTCCCCTTTCAAGAGGGAAGGCGCGAAGCGGCTCAGGGGGTGCTCCTTATCAGCGCAGGTTGTAGAAGGCCGCGCGGCCCGGGTACTCGGCCACGTCGCCCAGGTCTTCCTCGATGCGCAGCAGCTGGTTGTACTTGGCGATGCGGTCCGAACGGCTCATGGAGCCGGTCTTGATCTGGCCGGCGTTCAGGCCCACGGCGATGTCGGCGATGGTGCTGTCCTCGGTTTCGCCCGAACGGTGCGAGATCACGGCAGTGTAGCCGGCGCGCTTGGCCATCTCGATGGCGGCGAAGGTCTCGGTCAGCGTGCCGATCTGGTTGATCTTGATCAGGATCGAGTTGGCGATGCGCTTTTCGATGCCTTCCTTCAGGATCTTGGTGTTGGTCACGAACAGGTCGTCACCCACCAGCTGCACCTTGGAGGCCAGGCGCTCGGTCAGCACCTTCCAGCCATCCCAGTCGCCTTCGGCCATGCCGTCCTCGATGGAGATGATGGGGTACTTGTCGCACCAGCCGGCCAGCATGTCGGTCCACTGGGCGGCCGTCAGCGTCAGGTTGCCCTCGCCTTCCAGCACGTACATGCCGTCCTTGTAGAACTCGGAGGCGGCGCAGTCCAGGCCCAGGGCGATCTGCTCGCCGGGCTTGTAGCCGGCCTTCTCGATGGCTTCGATGATCAGCTGGATGGCGGCTTCGTGGTTTTCCACGGAAGGCGCGAAACCGCCTTCGTCGCCCACGGCGGTGGACATGCCCTTGTGGTGGATGATGGCCTTCAGTGCATGGAACACCTCGGCACCCCAGCGCACGGCTTCGCGGAAGCTCGGCGCGCCCACGGGGATGATCATGAATTCCTGCAGGTCCAGCGTGTTGTTCGCGTGGGCGCCGCCGTTGATCACGTTCATCATGGGCACGGGCAGCTGCACGCCGCCCATGCCGCCGAAGTAGCGGTACAGCGGCAGGCCGGCTTCCTCGGCGGCGGCGCGGGCCACGGCCATGGACACGGCCAGCATGGCGTTGGCGCCCAGGCGGCTCTTGTTGTCGGTGCCGTCCAGGTCGATCAGGGTCTTGTCCAGGAAAGCCTGCTCGGAAGCATCCAGGCCCAGCACGGCTTCGGAGATTTCGGTGTTGATGTGCTCGACGGCCTTGAGCACGCCCTTGCCCAGGTAGCGGCTCTTGTCGCCGTCGCGCAGCTCGATGGCTTCGCGCGAACCGGTCGAGGCACCCGAGGGCACGGCGGCGCGGCCCATCACGCCCGACTCCAGCAGCACGTCGCATTCGACGGTGGGGTTGCCGCGGCTGTCCAGCACTTCGCGGCCTACGATGTCAACAATGGCACTCATTGCATTTCCTTTGAGGTTTCTGAAATCGGTACGTGCAGGCTGATTTCTACCGTGAAATCTCGCCCAAGCGCTTGTGCATCAAGCGCAAGCTGCTACTAAAACTGGTGAAGCTGGTTGCCTTCCGCCGGCTGCGCGCGCCATGCACGCGAACAGTATGAAAGAGGCAGTGGCGGCTATTGTGCACAAATTTGACAGGCCGCTTTAGCCTTGACGTGAGGCTGTAATCGAGTTTCATGTTTTGCGAAACAACGGTTACAGGCAGCCGGCGCAAAAAAGGCATGACGCCACGGTTGATCGTGTCTGCCATGCCTGCCTGCATTCTTTGTCTCAGACGCCTTCCACGCAGATCATGCGCATCAGGGCCGCACCTTCGCGCGCCTGGCGCGCCTTGCGGTACTCGGGCGTGTCGTAGAAGGCCTGGGCCGCCTCGAAGCTGGGAAACTTGAGCACGACCACGCGCTGCGGCGCGAAGTCGCCTTCGAGCACGGCCATCCGGCCGCCGCGCACGCAGACTTCGGCGCCATGCGCCTGCATGGCGGCGGTGCTCCATTTGCGGTACTCGTCGTATTGCTCGGGCCGGGTGATATCCACGTGGGCGATGATGTAGCCGCTGGCCATGTTCAGACTCCGAAGCTGTTTTCGAGGAAGCCGTTCTTCTTGGTGATGCCGTCCAGCGCCACCAGGGTTTCGAGCAGCGCCTTCATGTGCCTGAGCGGCACGGCGTTGGGGCCGTCCGAGAGGGCGTTGCAGGGATCGGGGTGGGTTTCCATGAACAGGCCCGCCACGCCCACGGCCACGGCCGCGCGCGAGAGCACGGGCACCATCTCGCGCATGCCGCCGCTGCTGGTGCCGTTGCCGCCGGGCAGCTGCACGCTGTGGGTGGCGTCGAACACAACGGGGGCGCCGGTCTCGCGCATGATGGCCAGCGAGCGCATGTCGCTGACCAGGTTGTTGTAGCCGAAGCTGGCGCCGCGCTCGCAGGCCATGAAGCTGTCCTCGGGCAGGCCGGCTTCCCTGGCGGCGGCGCGGGCCTTGTCGATGACGTTCTTCATGTCGTGCGGTGCGAGGAACTGGCCCTTCTTGATGTTCACGGGCTTGCCGGACTGGGCGCAGGCGCGGATGAAGTCGGTCTGGCGGCACAGGAAGGCCGGCGTCTGCAGCACGTCCACCACGGCGGCCACATGGGGCACTTCGGCCTCGGTGTGCACGTCGGTGAGCACGGGCACGCCGATTTCCTTTTTCACCTTGGCCAGGATCTCCAGGCCTTTTTCCATGCCCGGGCCGCGAAAGCTGGTACCCGAGGAGCGGTTGGCCTTGTCGAAGCTGCTTTTGAAGATGAAGGGAATGCCTAGCGAAGAGGTGATTTCCTTGAGCTGGCCGGCCACGTCCATCTGCAGCTGCTCGGACTCGACCACGCAGGGGCCGGCAATCAGGAAAAAGCTTTGGTCAAGGCCGATGTCGAAGCCGCAGAGTTTCATGGTGGGTTCCTCGGAAACTTGGAAATGGTAGCGGCCTGCGCTTGCTGCAAGCCGCTCTCAATGTAAAAGCGCTTGACAAGTGTGACTCATCAAGCGCGATCCGCTCTCTTTTTTATGCCTTCTTGGCGGCCTGGCGATGCTGCATCGCGGCCTTCACGAAGGCATTGAACAGCGGGTGGCCGTTCCAGGGCGTGGACTTGAACTCGGGGTGGAACTGCACGCCGATGTACCAGGGGTGGACTTCCTTGGGCAGCTCGACGATTTCGGTCAGCTGCTCGCGCTGGGTCAGAGCCGAGATCACCAGGCCTGCTTCGCGCAGCTTGCCCAGGTACTGTGTATTGGCTTCGTAGCGGTGGCGGTGGCGCTCGGTCACCACGTCGCCGTAGATGCTGTGCGCCAGCGTGCCGGGCTGCACGTCCGAGGACTGGGCGCCCAGGCGCATGGTGCCGCCCAGGTCGGAGTTCTCGTCGCGGGTCTTGATCGTGCCGTCGGCGTCCTTCCACTCGGTGATCAGCGCGATCACGGGGTTGGGCGTCTTGGGGTCGAACTCGGTGGAGTTGGCCTGCTCGAGTCCGGCCACATGGCGCGCATATTCGATGGTGGCCACCTGCATGCCCAGGCAGATGCCCAGGTAGGGCACCTTGTTCTCGCGGGCGAACCGGGCCGTGGAGATCTTGCCCTCCACGCCGCGCGAACCGAAGCCGCCGGGCACCAGGATGGCGTCGTACTCCTTGAGCATCTGCTTGGCGTTGGCGTCGGTAATGGTCTCCGAGTCCACATGGGTGATCTTCACGCCAGTGTGGTTGCGCAGGCCGGCGTGCTTGAGCGCTTCGTTGACCGACTTGTAGGCGTCGGACAGCTCCACGTATTTGCCCACCATGGCGATCTTGACCTCGCCCTGCGGATGCTCGGTCTCGTAGACCAGGTCGTCCCAGCGCTTGAGGTTGGTGGGCGGCGTGTTCAGGCGCAGCTTGTCGCAGATCAGGCCGTCCAGGCCCTGCTCGTGCAGCATGCGCGGCACCTTGTAGATGGTGTCCACGTCCCACATGGAGATCACGCCCCATTCGGGCACGTTGGTGAACAGGGAGATCTTTTCCTTCTCCTCGCCGGGCACCTGGTGCTTGGCGCGGCACAGCAGCGCATCGGGCTGGATGCCGATCTCGCGCAGCTTCTGCACGGTGTGCTGGGTGGGCTTGGTCTTGAGCTCGCCGGCCGTCTCGATGAAGGGCAGGTAGGTCAGGTGCACGAAGGCCGAGTTGTTGGGGCCCAGCTTGAGCGCCAGCTGGCGCACGGCTTCGAGGAAGGGCAGGGACTCGATGTCGCCCACGGTGCCGCCGATCTCGCAGATGGCCACATCCACTTCATGCTCGGTGCCGATGCCGGCGCCGCGCTTGATGAACTCCTGGATTTCGTTGGTGACGTGGGGAATGACCTGCACGGTCTTGCCCAGGTAGTCGCCGCGGCGCTCCTTTTCCAGCACGGACTGGTAGATGCGGCCCGTGGTGAAGTTGTTGGTCTGGCGCATGCGCGTTTCGATGAAACGCTCGTAGTGGCCCAGGTCCAGGTCCGTCTCGGCACCGTCGTCGGTCACGAACACCTCACCGTGCTGGAAGGGCGACATGGTGCCCGGGTCCACGTTGATGTAGGGGTCCAGTTTGATGAGGGTGACTTTGAGGCCGCGCGATTCCAGAATCGCTGCAAGGGAGGCTGAGGCGATTCCCTTGCCCAGGGAAGACACCACACCGCCGGTGACGAAGACGAACTTGGTCATGTCTTTTTTTGGTGGTGGTAAAACAGGATTATAGGTGCGCCGCCAATTTCGGCGTGGCGCGCAGGGGTGCTAGCGGGCCGTTCAAAGCCTTTTCGCGCTGCAGCGGCGGCGGCGCGGGTCTGCTAAATTGCGCGCCATGACTGAAGTGTTCGCAGGCAAACATCTGGTGCTGGGTCTCTCCGGGGGCGTGGCTTGTTACAAATCGGCGCAGCTGTGCCGTTTGCTGGTGCAGGCCGGCGCCACCGTGCAGGTGGTGATGACCGAGGCGGCAGAGCAGTTCATGACTGCGGTCACCATGCAGGCGCTTTCAGGCCGCGCAGTCTACACCTCCCAGTGGGATGTGCGCGAACCCAACAACATGCCCCACATCAACCTGAGCCGCGAAGCCGACGCCATCCTGATCGCGCCGTGCAGCGCGGACTTCATCGCGCGCCTGGTGCAGGGCCGCTCGGACGAGCTGCTGAGCCTGCTGTGCCTGGCCCGCCCCATGGAGCGCGTACCCCTGCTGCTGGCGCCGGCCATGAACCGCGAGATGTGGGCCCACCCGGCCACGCAGCGCAATCTGTCGCGCGTGGCGCTGGACGGCGCCACCGTGCTGGGCGTGGGCAACGGCAGCCAGGCCTGCGGCGAGACCGGCGACGGCCGCATGCTGGAGCCCGAGGAGATCATGGAGGAACTGGCAGCCTTCTTCACGCCCAAGCGCCTGCAGGGCCAGCATGTGCTGGTGACGGCCGGCCCGACCTTCGAGGCCATCGATCCGGTGCGCGGCATCACCAACCATTCCAGCGGCAAGATGGGCTTTGCGATTGCGCGCGCGGCGCGCGAGGCGGGGGCCGAGGTCACGCTGGTGGCCGGCCCCGTGCACCTGGCCACGCCGCGCGGCGTGGCGCGCGTCAATGTGCAGTCCGCCCGGCAGATGCTGGAGGCGGTGCAGGCGCGCGTCGGCGATGCCTCGGTGTTCGTCGCCACGGCGGCCGTCGCCGACTGGCGCCCGGCGGAATTCTCGGACCAGAAGATCAAGAAGGACGGATCGGGCGACGTGCCGGCCCTGGCCTTTGTCGAGAACCCCGACATCCTGGCCACGGTCGCCCAGTCCGAACGCGCGCGCAGCGGCCAGCTGTACTGCGTGGGCTTCGCGGCCGAGAGCCATGACCTGCTGCAGCACGCCAGCGCCAAGCGCAAGCGCAAGGGCGTGCCGCTGCTGGTGGGCAATATCGGGCCGGCCACCTTCGGCAAGGACGACAACGCCCTGCTGCTGATCGACGAGCACGGCAGCAAGGAGCTGCCCCATGCGTCCAAGGCCGTGCTGGCGCGCCAGCTGGTCGAGGACATTGCGCAGCGCCTCGCCGCCCGGGGGGCAGCGCGCAAGGAGGAGCGCCCGTGAACCCCTACGAAGGCCCGCGCAATGGCGACTATGTGGCCTATGTCGACAAGCTGCTGCGCGCCAGTCCCGAGTTCCGCCGCACGAGCCACAGCATTGCCAGTGCCGTGATGCAGGCCTCGGCCACGCCGGGCAGCCAGTCGGAATCCCCGCTGGCCCAGATGCGAGAGAAGCTGCAGCAGGCCCGCGAGGCCGCCCAGCCATTGCAGCCGGCTCAGCCGGATCAGGCCCGTCGCCTGGGCGCTGCAGGAGCCGTCGCCAGCGCGGCGCGCGCCCGGCCCGCCGCGCAGGGCGCGGACCGCAACTCCGCCGCCCGCCTGTCCAAAGCCGAGGCCAGGCGCCGCTTTCAGGAAATCGAGCGTGAGATCGACAGCCGCAAGGCGCAGGCCGCCCCCCGGCGGCGTCCCTGGGTTTCGCCGTTCGTGCTGTTCATGGTCGTGGCGGGCGCGATGCTGACGCGGGTCTCGCCGGCCCTGGGCACCGCGGTGTCGCTGATGGCCTGGTTCTCGCTGCTGGGCAATCTGATCGCCAAGCTCCGGGGCAGATAAGCGATTCGGCTCCCGGCGGCAGGCACAATGGCGCCCTTTGCCTTTCCGCCCGCCCTGCGGGCCGTGGCGGGAAAGGCGTTTGCAGATCCGAGAGCGCGCCGCAGCGGCGGCGCGCCAGCAAAGGTTGTTATGAAAGTAGATGTCAAGATTCTGGATGCGCGCCTGCGCGAGAACATGCCCGCCTATGCCACGCCCGGCAGCGCCGGCCTGGACCTGCGCGCCTGCATCGACGCGCCCGTGGTGCTGGAGCCCGGCCAGTGGCAGCTGATCCCCACCGGCATGGCCATGCATCTGCAGGACCCCGGCTATGCCGCCATGATCCTGCCGCGCTCGGGCCTGGGCCACAAGCACGGCATCGTGCTGGGCAACCTGGTCGGGCTGATCGATTCGGACTACCAGGGCCAGCTCATGGTCAGCGCCTGGAACCGCTCGCAGACCGCTTTCACGCTGCAGCCCATGGACCGCCTGGCCCAGCTGGTCATCGTGCCCGTGGTGCAGGCCCGCTTCAATCTGGTCGAGGAATTCGCCGATGCCAGCGAGCGCGGCGAGGGTGGCTACGGCTCGACCGGCAAGCAGTAGGGGCCAGAGCCGCTGACCAAGGAAAGCGTCGGGCAGCCCATGCCGGGTTGCTATGCTTCAAGGAGCTTGCAGCGCCTGATGGACATAAGAAACAACCAAGTTTCTGCATGAATCCAAGGTGCAGAAAGCGCAAGCAGCTATGCTTTTGTTGAGTCCTGCCCTTGGATAGACGGCCTGGCTGGCGTATCCGCATGCGGAATGGCGGGCAGCTCCAGCCGCATGCGCAGGCCGCCCAGCGGGGCGGTGCGGGCTTCGATGCGGCCGCCATACGACTGCACCAGATCGCGCACGATATCCAGGCCCAGGCCCGTGCCCGGGCGCTTTTCGTCCAGGCGCCGGCCGCGCTCGAAAATGCGCTCGCGCGCCTGCTGCTCTATGCCCGGGCCGTCGTCGTCCACGCACAGCACCACGCACTGGTCCTGGCCCTGCACCTGCAGCCGCACCGTGGAGCGCGCCCATTTGCCCGCGTTGTCGAGCAGATTGCCCAGCATCTCCATCAGATCCTGCACATCGCCGCGAAAGTCCCAGTCCTCGGGCCTCCCCTCGATCTCGAAGCGGATGCCGCGGCCCGCATGCAGCCGCGCCATGGTGCGCACCAGCGACTGCAGCGGCGGCTGCAGCGGCGTGCGCAGGCCGGCGGCCTGGGTGGCTGCGGCGCGCGCGCGCGCCAGATGGTGCTCCACCTGGCGGCTGGCGCTGGCCACCTGCTCGCGCACCAGCTCGGCCAGCGCAGAGTCCTGCTGCGCGGCGGCATTGGCCAGAATGGTCAGCGGCGTGTTGACCGCGTGGGCCAGGTTGCCGGCCTGGGTGCGCGCGCGCTGCACCATCTCGGCATTGGTCTGCAGCACATGGTTGAACTCCTGCACCAGCGGCATCAGCTCGCTCGGGTGCCGGCCCTGCAGCTCGGCGGCGTCGCCCTGGCGTATCGCCGCCAGCTGCCGGCGGATGGCCGCCAGCGGCGCCAGCGCCAGCTGCAGCTGGATGGCCACGGCCGCGATCAGCCCCAGCGCCAGCGTGCCCAGGGCCATGGCCAGCATGCGCGTGAAGCGCTGCAGCGGCTCGGCCAGCAGGCTGCCGTCGGCCGCGACCATGAGGCGCAGCGGCGGCGCGCCGGCCTCGGGCAGCTGCAGCTCGCGGGACACCACTTCCAGCCACCGGTCCGCCTTGCCGGGCTGGCCTTGCGCCATGGGCAGGCGCCCGTGGACGAGCGCTGCCGCGCCGCCTTGCGGCGCGAAGCGCGACCAGTCCAGCGTCTGGTCCCACAGCGAACGCGAGCGCTGCACGCCCGCATGCGCGGTGCCGCGGCCCGCGGCATCGAGCTGGTCGATCTGCCAGTACAGGCCCGACAACGGCTGCTGCAGGCGCTGGTCGCTGGGCGCGGGTTGGACGCCGATGCGCCCGTCGCCCTGCAGGTTGACGCCGGCGCTGAGCCGGTCCAGCTGCAGCACGAGCTGGCTGCGCAGCTGCTGGGCGATGTGCTCGGCAAACAGCGCGCGCAGGCCCCAGCCGGCCACGGCAATGGCCATCAGCACCCAGACCAGCGTGCCCACGAACAGGCGCAGGCGCAGCGAGCCGCGCCAGCCCGCCAGGCGCCAGGGCGCGAAGCCGGGGGCGCCGCTCATGCGCTCAGCGGCGTGCCGGCGGCCCAGGCTTGGCCGGCCCCGGCGGTGTCCACGAGCCGGTAGCCCAGGCCGCGCACGGTTGCGATGCTGCCGGGGGGCAGCTTCTTGCGCAGGCGGCCTACAAAGACTTCGATGGTGTTGGAGTCGCGGTCGCTGTCCTGCGGGTAGATGTGCTCGGACAGCTCGGTGCGCGAGACCACGGCGCCGGCGCGCTGCATGAGCAGGGCCAGCACCTTGAATTCATGGCTGGTGAGCGTGAGCGCCCGGCCGTCCACGGTGACGCGGGCCTGGCGCGAATCGAGCACGATGGGGCCGCACTGCCAGTGTGCGCTGGCATGCGGGCTCAGGCGCCGCAGCAGCGCGCGCAGCCGCGCCAGCAGTTCCTCCATGTGGAAGGGCTTGGCCAGATAGTCGTCGGCCCCGGCGTCCATGCCGGCCACTTTCTCGTGCCAGGCCGCGCGGGCCGTGAGGATGAGTACCGGCATGGGCCGGCCCTGCTCGCGCCAGGCGCGCAGCACGGTCAGCCCGTCGCGCACGGGCAGGCCCAGGTCCAGCACGGCGGCGTCGAAGTCCTCGACTTCGCCCAGGTACTGGGCCGTGGCGCCGTCCGCGGCGGTTTCCACCGTGTGCCCTGCCTGCTGCAGCGCCTGCAGCAGCTGCCCGCGCAGCGTGGGTTCGTCCTCGACCAACAGGATTCGCATGCTTTCCTCTCTTCGCGGCTCAGTTCTTGCGCTTCATGCTGATCAGGCTGCCGTCGCGTGCATCGAGCTTGAGCTTGACCAGTTTGCCGTCGTTCTGCAGCAGGCGGATGTCGTAGACGAACAGGCCGTCGTCGCGCTCGAATTCCACCTTGATCACCTGGCCCCGGTATTGCTCCTCCACGCGGTCCATCACCGTGCGCAAAGGCAGTATCTTGCCTTGCTGCAGGGCCTGGCGGGCCAGTTCGTGGTCGTCGCTGCCGGCCTGGGCCGTTTGCAGCCAGGCGGACGGCAGCAGGGCGCAGGCCAGAGCGGCGGCCTGCACGAGCCGGCGGACACGGCAGGTGGGTGGGGCAAGGCGGGAAGGCGGGCAGGCAGTCATGGTTCAGGCTTATAGCGGAGCCAGGATGAACGCAGGCTGAACAGGCGCTTCAGGCGGCGTTCAGGCAGGTTTTCGAACAATGGCACCCATGCAGCCCGGCTTCCCGGCCTTTTTGGCATTGCGGCATTGGGGCTGTCTTTCACCCGCAACACGTCCCTGAAGGAGACCTATGGATTTCCAGACCTGCACCGCGCGCATCGATACCCATTGCGGCACCCTGGCGCAGCAGCTGCGCCGCGCGGTGCTGGCCACCGGCGCGGCGCTGATGCTCTTGGCTTCGGCCGCGGTCCAGGCCGAGGCGGCGCCTTCCCCGGCACAGAGCGGCGCAACCGGCGCACCGGCAGGGGCCGCAGCCAGCACGCTACCGGCCAGCGAGATCCGCGACCGCCTGGTGCATATCGGATACCGCGATCTGCAGGAGATCCGCTGGGCCGACGGCCTGTACAAGCTCAAGGCCACGAGCGCCGACGGCCGGGCGGTCAAGCTCTATGTGGACGCCCGCAGCGGCACGCTGGTGGATGTGCACACGCGCCGCTGAGTGCCGCTTGTGCAGGCAGGTGTTGCAGCGCGCCTTTTTGGTGAGCAAATGTGAGCGCTGTCGTCGCCTACGGCAGAGGCCGCGTTGATAGAGCATCATCGGGACAGGATCGCGGCCGGGTGCCGTAGAAGCCGGGAACAGCGGATTCCCGCGCATCTGCACCGGCGCAGCTGCCAGGGGCCTGTCCGCTACTTTCGACCACAGGAGATTTCTCGATGCAAGCCATTCAACGCTGGAGCCGTCTTGCCGCTGCAGGTGCCGTGGTGGCCATGCTCTCGGCATGTGTTGCCTATCCCCAGGGCCGCTATCCCGCCCAGGGCTACCAGACCAACACCTACCAGACAGGCAGCTATCAGACCGGCGGCTACCAGGCCAGCACCTACCCCGCCTATCCCGCGAACAACGGCGGCTACGGCTACCAGAACGGCAACTATGCCCAGCAGGGCCGCGTGCTCAACATCGAGACCGTGCGCGTGCAGGACTCCAGCGGCGTGGGTGCCGGCGGCGCCATTGCCGGCGGCGTGATCGGCGGCGTCCTGGGCAACCAGGTGGGCAAGGGCTCGGGCCGCACGCTGGCCACGATTGCCGGCGTGGTCGGCGGCGCACTGGCGGGCAATGCCGTGCAAAACGGCATGGGCGGCGGCAGCGTGCGCGACATCTACCGCGTGACCGTGCAGCTCAACGACGGCAGCGTGCGCGCCTTCGACTACCAGCAGCCGCCCCAGCTCAACATCGGCGAATACGTGCGCGTGGACGGCAACCAGATCTACCGCTGATCCACAGGGCCGGCGCGGCGCAGCAAAAAGGGACTCCGGCGGAGTCCCTTTTTCATGGGCGCGGTCCGTCCGCTCAGTGCAGCGTGTCGTTGCCCGGCGCCATGGGGGCGATGCGGAAAAAGCCCGTGCCCACGGTGCCGCGGCCGATCTCTTCCTCGGTGGCTTCGCGCACGCCTTCGATCTTCAGGTGCAGGCGCAGGGCGATGCCGGCCAGCGGGTGGTTGCCGTCCAGCACCACATGCTCGGGGTAGATCTCGCTCACGGTATAGAGCAGGTCCGCCGGCACCTGGCTGCAGCCCTTGGGCAGGGCGCTGGCCTCGAAGGTCATGCCTTCCTCGATTTCCTTGGGGAAAAGTGCCAGCGGCTCGAGGAAGATCAGGTTCTCGTCGTAGTCGCCGAAAGCCTCTTCGGGCTCCAGGTGCAGGTCCAGCGTCTGGCCCGCGGTATGGCCCTGCAGCGCATCCTCCACGCGCTTGAGCAGGTCATCCCCGCCGACCAGGAATTCGACCGGTTCGTCGAGCACGTCCAGCTCTTCGCCCAGTGTGTCTTTCAGCGTCCAGGTCAGTGCGACCACGCATTGTTCGGTAACTTCCATGGTTGTTGCTTGTGCATTGGCGCCCGGGGCGCGATGGCCGCCATTGTCCCATGTGGACCAAAGCCTTGCAGCGCCCCGCAGCAGCCTGCGCTGCGGGCGGGGCGCAGGCGCTGTTACACCGTGCAACCAGCATGCGGGAAGCCTTCACAAATGGGCTCTTGCTGCCGCGCATACTGACCCTATCTGCTCGGCAGAAAGGACAAGGACCATGACCTCTCAAGAACAGCAACTGCTGCACGATTTGTTCCAGCGCCTGGCACAGGCCCAGGGCACTCCCAAGGACCCGCAGGCCGAGGCGGAAATCCGCCAGGGTCTGGCGGCGGTGCCCGACGCAGCCTACTGGCTGGCCCAGCGCACCTTGCTGCTGGAGCAGGGACTGCAGCAGGCGCAGCAGCAGATTGCCCAGCTGCAGCAGCAGGCGGCCCAGGCCGGCGCTGGCACGCAGCAAGGCGCCGGCAGCTTTCTTTCGGGGGGGCTGGGCACGCAGTTCGGCCGCACGCCTGAGCGAGGCTATGAGCAGGAATCCGAATATGCGGGCTACCGCGGCGCCCCGCCCCAGCAGCCTTCGGGCTGGCGCGAGCGCTGGTTTGGCGCCGCGCCCAGGCCTGCGGCTGCGCCCGCGCCGACCTATGCGCCGGCCCCGGCCGCCTCGGCAGGCAGCAGTTTTCTGAGCAGCGCCGCCGCGTCGGCTGCCGGCGTGGCCGGCGGCATGTTCCTGTTCAACGGGCTGGAAAGCCTGCTGGGCGGCCACCGCGGAGCGGGCAGCGGGCTCTTCGGCGGCGGCAGCGCGGGCCAGCCGGCCGTGCAGGAGAACATCACGCAGAACTTCTATGGCGACAGCGGCGGTTCCGACCAGCTGGCGCGCGATGCCGGCATCGACAGCATCTTCGACACCGCCAGCAGCAACAGCCTGGACGGCGGCGATTATTTCGACGACGACAGCTTTGCCTGAGCAAGGCGGCCCCGGGGGCCGTGCCTGATCGAAAAAGCCGCCTGAAAAGGCGGCTTTTTCATGGCGCGCGGCGTCAGAACGGGTAATGGCGCGGTTCGGTCTGCAGGGTGATCCAGCGCGTGTCGGTGAAGGCGTCGATGCCGGCCTGGCCGCCGAAGTGGCCGTAGCCCGAGTTCTTCACGCCGCCGAACGGCATCTGCGCCTCGTCGTGCACCGTGGGGCCGTTGACATGGCAGATGCCGGCCTCGATGCGCGCGGCCACGCGCCAGCCGCGGGCCGTGTCGCGCGTATAGACGGCCGAGGACAGTCCGAACTCGTTGTCGTTGGCCATGGCAATGGCCTGGTCTTCGCCGCGCACGCGCACGATGGCCTTCACGGGCGCAAAGGTTTCCTCGCGGAAGATGTGCATCCCGGGCGTCACGCCGTCGATCAGCGTGGCGGGCATCAGCGTGTTGCTTGCCTTGCCGCCGCAGAGGATCCGGGCTCCCTGGCTCACAGCATCGTCGATGAGCGCGTTGACGCGGGTGACGGTGTTCATGTCCACTACCGAACCCAATACCACCGGGCCCTGGCGAGGATCCCCCAGGGGCAGGGTTTGGGCGCGGGCCACCAGCTTGGCGATGAATTCCTCGGCCACGGCCTCGTCCACGATGATGCGCTCGGTGGACATGCAGATCTGGCCCGAGTTGGCGAAGGCGCCGAAGGTGCAGCCGGCCACGGCGGCGTCGATGTCGGCGTCGTCCAGCACCAGGAACGGCGCCTTGCCGCCCAGCTCCAGGATGGCCGGCTTGAGGTATTTGGCGCAAGTCTGACCGATGATGCGGCCCACGCGCGTGGAGCCCGTGAAGTTCACGCGGCGCACGGCAGGGTGGGCCACCATGGCCTCGACCACGGCGCCCGCATCCTCGGGCGCATTGGTCACGAAGTTCACCACGCCCGGCGGCAGGCCGCCTTCCTGCAGGGCCTCGATGATGAGGCCGTGGGTGGCGGGGCACAGCTCCGAGCCCTTGAGGATCACGGTGTTGCCGCAGGCCAGCGGCGTGGCGATGGCGCGCGTGGCCAGGATGACCGGGGCGTTCCAGGGCGCGATGCCCAGCACCACGCCGGCGGGCTGGCGCACGGCCATGGCCACGCTGCCGGGCACGTCCGAGGGAATGATCTGGCCGCTGATCTGTGTGGTCAGCGAAGCCGCTTCGAGGAACATGTTGGCGGCCAGGTGCACGTTGAAGCCGGCCCAGATGCCCGAGGCGCCGGTCTCGGCGGCCATGGCGGCGGCAAAGGCCTCGGCCTTGGCCTCCAGCGCCTGTGCCGCCTTCATCAGCATCTGGCGGCGCTCCGTGGGCCCCAGCCTGGACCAGGCGGGAAACGCGGCCGCGGCCGCGTTGCAGGCGCGGACGGCGTCCTCGGTGGTGGCGGCAGGCGCGCGCGTGGCCACCGAGCCGTCGAGCGGGTTCTGGCGCTCGAAAGTGGCGCCGTTGCCGGCTTCGCATGCCGCTCCGGCAATCAGCATTTTCTGTTCAATCATTGCCATATCTCCTTGGGAAGGTTCAGAAGTGGGCGCCCGTCCATCCGGGCGCCATGAATGCTTTTCAGTGTGAGCCGCCCAGGTAGGCGCGGCGCACGGCGGGGCTGCCGCTGAGCTCCCGGGCCGAGCCCTCGCCCACGATGCGGCCGGTCTCCAGCAGATAGCCGCGGTCGGCGATGGCCAGGCTCTGGCGCGCGTTCTGCTCCACCAGCAGCACGCCCATGCCCAGGGTCTTGATGCGCGCCAGCGCCGCGAACAGCTCCCTGCACATCAGTGGCGACAGGCCCAGCGAGGGCTCGTCGAGCAGCAGGATATCCGGCTGGCTCATGAGCGCGCGGCCCACGGCCACCATCTGCTGCTCGCCGCCGCTCATGGTGCGCACGGTCTGGGCCAGCCGGTCGCGCAGCTTGGGAAACAGGGTGAAGACGCGCTCCAGATTCTGCGCCTCGCCGACGCGGGCGCGCCGCGGCTGGGCGCCCAGCTGCAGGTTTTCCTTCACGCTCAGGTCGCCGAACACGCCGCGCCCTTCGGGCACCAGGGCCAGGCCCGACTGCACGATGGCATGCGCGGGCAGCTGCATCAGCTCCTGGCCGGCCAGGCGGGCGCTGGCGCCGGCATCGGCCGCGACCATGCCGCCCAGGGCCTTGAGCAGGCTGGACTTGCCGGCACCGTTGGCCCCCAGCATCACGACCAGTTCGCCCGGCTGGACCTGCAGCGCCACCTCGTGCAGTGCCTGGTGCTTGCCGTAGCGCACGGACAGATGGCGTACCTCAAGCATGGGCGGCCTCCCGGCTGTCGTCCTCTTCGCCGCCCAGATAGGCGCGCACGACCTCGGGGTCGCGCAGCACCTGGGCGGTTGCGCCCTCGGCGATCCGGGTGCCGGCATGCATCACCACGCAGCGGCTGCACAGCGCATGCACGGCGTCCATCACGTGCTCGACCATGAGAATCGTCAGCCCGCTGCCCTGCAGCTGGCGGATCAGCGCGATGCCCTGCTGCAGCTCGGTGGGGTTGAGGCCGGCCAGCCACTCGTCCAGCAGCAGCAGGCGCGGCTCCAGCGCCAGGGCGCGGGCCAGCTCCAGGCGTTTCTGGTCGATATAGGTCAGCTCGCCGGCGGGCAGGGCGGCGTGCCGCTCCAGGCCCACGCGCTGCAGCAGCTCCTGCGCGTGCGCCGCGGCGGCCTTGCCGAACAGCGGCCGCGGCTTGAAGGCCATGCCGGCGATGACGTTGTCCTGGCAGCTGAGCGGGCCCAGCACCCGCACCAGCTGGAAGGTGCGCGCAATGCCGAGGCGGGCGATCTGGTGGCTTTTGAGCGCGTGTATGGGCTGGCCGTTGAACAGGATCTGTCCGCCATGGGCGGGCAGGGCGCCCGAGATCAGGTTCATGGCCGTGGTCTTGCCCGAACCGTTGGGGCCGAGCAGGCCCACGACCTCGCCGGGGTAGAGGTCGAAGCTCAGCTGGTTGACGGCGACCAGGCCGCCAAAGCGCCGGGTGGCCGAGCGCACGGACAGCAGCGTGCAGGTGTGGGCCGCAGTCATGGGCGCCCTTTCTTGCGGCGGGAGAACCGGGTGGTCCAGCCCGACAGGCCCTGGGGCACGAAGTAGACGATCACGATGAACACCAGGCCCAGCAGGATGGAGAAGTGGTTGGGAAAGTGCGCGCCCAGGTACTCGAACAGCAGCACCAGCGGCACGGCGCCGAGCACGGGTCCCAGCAGCGCGCCCGCGCCGCCGAGCAGGGCCATGATCAGCGTCTGGAAGGAGATCACGGGCGCGAAGGCGATGCTGGGGTCGATATAGGTCCAGCGCGGTGCCATGATGGCGCCGGTCACCGTCATGAACACGGCGCTGGCGGTGAACAGCAGCACCTTGGCATGCGTGGTGTTGATGCCCACGTGCTTGGCCACGGTCTCGTCCTCGCCGATCACGCGCAGGGCCAGGCCCAGGCGCGAGCGGTGGATGAGCGCGCGCAGGCCCAGCACCAGGGCCAGCAGGGCCAGCAGCTGCCAGTAGATGTCGAGCTGGGTGATGTCCACGAACACGTAGCGGCCCAGGTCCTTGGTGACGTTCACCTCCCACCAGGTCACCAGCTGCTTGACCAGTTCGGCCAGGCCGAAGCTGAAGATCACGAAGTACACGCCCGACAGGCGCAGCGTGGACAGGCCCACGACCAGCGCCACAGCCAGGCCCGCGCCCGCGGCGATGGCCAGCACCGCGGCCCAGGGCAACTGCTCGCCGAACACGGCCGTCACATAGGCGCCCAGGCCGAAGAAGGCCACGGTGGCCAGCGACACATAGCGCGTGGGGCCCGAGAACAGCGCCCAGGACGTGGCCAGCACGCAGTACATGAGGATGCTGATCAGCAGGGACAGGTAGTAGTCGTCCTCCAGCCAGCGCGGCAGCAGGGCCAGGCCCAGCAGCACGCAGGTACCGGCGGCCCAGGCCAGGATTTCCTTGCGGCTCATCGCGCGCTCCTCCCGAACAGGCCCGTGGGCCGCAGCAGCAGCACCAGCAGGAAGACGCCGTAGTTCACGGCCAGCGTCAGGCCGGGATCGACGAAGGAGGCCACCAGCGTCTCGGCAAAGCCCAGCAGCATGCCTGCGGCCAGGCAGCCCAGGAGATTGCCCACGCCGCCCATGATGACGACGATCAGCGCCTTCATCGCGAACATGGTGCCCATGCTGGCCGAGAACGGCAGGAACATGCTGACCAGCACGCCGCTGGCGGCCACCAGGGCGCCGCCCAGGCCGAAGGCCAGGGCCGCCGTCTGGCGCACGTTGATGCCCACCAGGTGCGCGAACTGCGGCGCCACAGCGACGGCGCGCACCACGGCGCCGGCGCGGGTGCGCGTGAGCAGCAGGTACAGGCCGCCGCCCAGCACCAGGGCCACGGCCAGCACCAGCAGCCGGTTGGCGGCGACCTTGCTGCCCAGGACCTCCACGGGATCGGCCAGATAGGTGTAGCTGTGGTAGTCGCCGCCGAAGCCCGCCAGCATCAGGCCCTGCACCACGAACAGCATGCCGAAGGTGGCGAGTATGGAGTCCGCCTCCAGCGCCGGGCCGCCGCGGGCGCGGCGCACCAGGGGCGTGAGCAGCAACTGGTAGATCAGCCACTGCACGGCAAAGCCCAGGGGCACGGCCAGCACCAGCAGCCACAGGGGCGAGAGGCCCCGGGAGGTGACGGCGAAGTAGGCGAGAAAGGCCGGCGCGATCAGGAATTCTCCATACGAGAGATTCATGATGCGGGCCACGCCGTACTGCAGCGTCAGCCCCATGGCCACCAGCCCGTAGAGCCCGCCCAGCATGGCGCCCGCGAGAAGAATGTCTATCAGATTCATAGCGCTTGACGCTGGCAATTCATGGTTCTTGTGATTTATTCATTTCAGAAATAATTGCAGGCGTGCGCTGGCAGCTATTTTTTTTGATAGTCCATGAGCCGCTTGCACGGCACCCGCGCAGCAGCAGGAGGCCGTGGCGTGCATCACCAGCCGGGCTTGGGAATCACGGCCGGCCTGGCGCCGGCGCGGTTCGTCGGAGCGATGGCATTGAACTCGCCGCCCTGCCACTGGCCCACATGCCACAGCCTGGTGAGCATCTGGTTTTCGAGCCTGACGGTGCCGATCGCGGTCTCGAAGCTGCCGCTGCGGATCTCCTCGGTCACGGCCGCGCGGTCTATCCTGCCCACGCGCTCCAGGGCCTGCTGCAGCATCTGCAGCGAGGCGTAGACGATGGGGCTGGCAAAGCGGTCGGATTCCTGGCCCGTGGCTTCCTTGAAGCGCTGAAGGTAGGCCTGCATCTGCGGGCTGGCCGCGTCGATGCCGCCGGGCGCCATGATGCCTTCGGCGGCCTTGCCGAACTTGCCCTTGAACATGGGGAACTGCGTGCCCACGCCGGTGAACATCACCTTGGGCGCCAGGCCCAGCGTGCGCGCCTGTTCGGTGATCAGCATGGTGTCGGGCGGGTAGGAGTAGGCGACGAAGGTGTCCGCGCCCTTGCCCTTGGCCTCGTTGATCACGGGCGTCATGTCCTGCGTGCCGATGGGATAGCTCTTGTCGTAGACCAGCTCGAAACCGTGCTTCTTGGCGGCCTTGCGCGTGGCATTGGCCAGCTCCACGCCGAAGCCGTCGGCGATGTTGACCATGGCGATCTTGTTGTTGATCCTGCCCTCGGTCTTGGCCTTTTCCAGCGTGGCGACCAGGTCCTCGGCATATTCGCCGCCCGTGCCCAGCAGGAAGAAGGCGTGCTTCCAGCGCTTGGCCAGCTCGGGCGCCTTGTCGGTCACCGAGGTCGCGGCCAGCAGCGGGTACTTGTGCTTTTCGTAGGTGGGGCCCACGGCCAGGTTGGTGCCCGTGCCCCAGGGCGGCAGCACGAAGTCCACCTTGTCCTGGGTGATCAGGCGCTCGGTGGCGCGCACGGCTTCCTCGGTGCTGGAGCGGTCGTCGTATTCGACGACCTCGACGGGCACGCGCTTGTTGTAGGCCTTGAGCAAAATGCCGCCCGCGTCGTTGATCTCCTTGACCCAGAGCCTGTAGTTGGGCGTGACGGTGGCGGCCGTGCCGCCCGCGTTCACGCCGGTCTTGGCAATGGCCCAGCCAATGCGCACGGATTTGGGTGCCTCCTGGGCGGCAGCCCTGGCGGAAAGGCCGCCCAGGCCTGCCAGGGCCATGGCGGCGGCAAGGCCCTTGAGGGCACGACGTTTGAGGACAAGGCGCTTGTTCGACGGTGGCATGGATGTCTCCTCGGTGGATCGGTCCGGCTCATGGGCTGGCCGTTTGTCGCCTCATCCTAGGAAATCGCGCCGGCAGGGGTTTGTCTGGGCGTGCACAACGTCTTGTCCCGCAGTGCAGTCGCATATGGGTAAACACCGATTTCCCCGGTTGCCGCCGGTCTCTGCTGCGCCAGCATGGCAGGTGCTATGGATAATGAAGCATCCTGTTGCCGCTTCAGGAGAAGCCATGCCTCACGCCTCACCCGCCTACCAGATGACCGAGATGCAGGGCGCCCGGGCCATTGGCGCGTGGCAGCAATGGATGTCCACGCTTTACGGACTGGAGAGCGACGCCTATGGCGATGCGCATTTCTGCGCGCGGCTGGGCACTTTGGCGCTAGGGCGCGTGGGCATGACCAAGATCGAGGCCGGCCGCCATCGCGTGCGCCGCACTTCGGACGCCATGGCCAGCCGCCGCACGGACTTCCTCAAGATCGTGGCGCCCTGGCAGGGCTGCGCCACCGTGCGCCAGAACGGCCGCGAGGCCCGCGCGCGCAGCGGCCAGTGGCTGATCTACGACACCACGCAGGAATACGAGGTGCTCAACCCCGAGTGGAGCGAGCACCTCATCATCACCCTGCCCAAGAGCCGTTTCCAGGACCACGGCCGCGCCGTCGACGCCCTGGTCGGCAGCTATGTGGGCGGCAGCGAGGGGGTCTCGCGCATTGCGCTGGACGTGATGCGCGGCACCTTTGCCGAATGCCGGACCATGGGCGAGGGCCTGGCCCTGCATGTGGCGGACACGCTGGTGCAGCTCATCCAGCTGTCGCTGCTCGATGCCTGCGGCCGGGCCGCCATGCTCACGCCCGCGCAGTTGCTGCGCAGCCGCATCAAGGCCTATGTGCGCCAGCATCTGCGAGACCCCGGCCTGAGCGTGGAGGGCATCGCCGCAGCGCTCAACTGCAGCAAGCGCCATCTCTACAACGCGTTTGCCGACGAGCCGCATTCCATCGGCCAGTTCATCTGGGCCGAGCGCGTGGCCCTGTTCCAGCGCGAGCTGCTGCAGCCCGGGCTGCAGCATTGCACGCTGACGGAGCTGGCGCTGGCCTGCGGCTTTGCCAGCGGCGCGCACCTGAGCCGTCTGTTCAAGCAGCACACGGGCCTGACGCCGGCGCAGTTCCGCGCTGCGCAGAGTGCGGCCGGGATGACCTCGCTCAACTGAGCCTTGAATATGCCTTTTCCCCTTGATGGGGAAGCGCTGAAGGCTATCGAAATGAAAGCGGCTGGCTGGCGTTGCCACCTGGCCTTGCCACCTGGCCTTGCCCGCCGCCGCTGCCGGGCGCGGGCACTCATAGGACAATGCGCCCCATCGCTTTTTATTGCTCTTGACGAGCGGACTGCCTTTCCCATGGACATCAACCAACCGCTGCCCCTGCTGGGCGGGCTGACAGCTTCCCAATTCATGCGCCGCCACTGGCACAAAAAACCGCTGCTGGTGCGCCAGGCCATCCCGGGCATGAAACCCCTGATACCACGCGCCAGGCTGCTGGCCATGGCCGGCGAGGACGGCGTGGAATCGCGCCTGATCCAGCACCAGGACGACGGCAGCTGGAGGATGAAGCACGGCCCGCTGTCGCGCCGCGGCCTGCCTTCGCTGGACACGCCGGGCTGGACGGTGCTGGTGCAGGGCGTGGACCTGCACGACGACAAAGTCCACCAGCTGCTGCAGCAGTTCCGCTTCGTCCCCGAAGCGCGCCTGGACGACCTGATGATCAGCTTCGCCACCGACCAGGGCGGTGTCGGCCCGCACTTCGACAGCTACGACGTTTTCCTGCTGCAGACCCACGGCAAGCGCCGCTGGCGCATCGGCAGGCAAAAGGATCTGTCGCTGCAGCCCGATGTCCCGCTCAAGATACTTTCGCACTTCGAGCCCGAAGAAGAGTTCGTGCTCGAACCTGGCGACATGCTGTATCTGCCGCCCAAGTGGGCGCACGACGGCGTGGCCGAAGGCGAGTGCATGACCTACTCCATCGGCTTTCGCTCGCCGGCCCGCGAAGAGCTGGCGCGCGAGCTGCTGCTGCGCCTGTCCGACGAGCCCGATGAACCGGAAGCCCCCGTGGTCTATCGCGATGCGGACCAGCCCGCCGTGGAAACGCCCGGCGAGATCCCCCGGGCCCTGCACGATTTCGCGCGGTCTGCGCTGGAGCGTGCGCTGGCCGAGCCGCTGGCGCTGGAGCGTGCGCTGGGCGAATACCTGACAGAACCCAAATCCAATGTCTGGTTCGAGCATGGCGAGGAAAACGGCATGTTCGAAAGCGTGGTGCTCGACCGCCGCACGCGCATGATGTATGACGCCAAACACATCTTTATCAATGGCGAGAGCTACCTGGCCGCAGGCAGGGATGCCACGCTGATGCGCAAGCTGGCCGACACGCGCCGTCTTTCGCGCACCGATCTGGCGCGGGCCAGCGACGATGCCCTGGAGCTGCTGTCATCGTGGTTCGATGCCGGCTGGGTGCGCTCAGCAGATGCTGTCTGACAGACATCAAGCGGGCGCGAATGCTAAGTTCGCATATCCGCTGGCGTCATGATTTTTGCTGACATGCTGGAGTACGCAAAGATTGTGTAAAGAATTGCGTACTGTCCGTCAGTAAATTGACAGAAAACTATTTGTGGTTCACAGTGTTACCCAAGACAGGCCCCGCCTGTCCCGGTGAATCGGAGCAGGACCGATTTGTGCGGAATTGTTCAGATGCTGTCAGTATTAGTCAGCATTGACAAAACTTCCCTATAATGCGTTCCGAGTCGAATTTACTGTTTGACGTGATCTGCCAAAGCGATCAATAGCTGCAACAGGCTGACCGTAATGGCGATGCAAATACTGTCTGCTGAACCTACTTGAGGAAATTGTGATGAAGAACTCTCTCATTCTGGCTACCGTGATCGCTGCTGCAGCTCTGGCCGCTTGCGGCAAGAAGGAAGAAGCACCTGCTCCCGCACCCGCACCTGCTGCTGAAGCTCCCGCACCTGCTGCTCCCGCCGCTCCTGCTGCCGAAGCTCCTGCCGCTCCCGCTGCCGAAGCACCTGCCGCTCCCGCTGCCGAAACTCCCGCTGCCCCCGCTGCTGATGCCGACGCTGCCAAGGCCAACGCTGACGCCGCTGCCGGCCAAGCTACCGCCAAGTAATCCATTGCTTGCAGCGGGCTCAGGCCCAGCAAAAAAAACCGCACCCTGGTGCGGTTTTTTGTTTTTGGCGGCTCTTCATCGCAGGGGCTTGCGTCATGGCAATTGACGGCGCTGCGGACTGGAATGGGTCTGTGTTTCAGGTTTCAAGGACGTGACGTTGCGTGCCGGTGCCGGCTTTCGCAACCTGGATCGGGAAAGCAAAAAGCCACCTGCGCAGGCAGGTGGCTTTGCTCTATGAAGCGATGCGGGCCGCTTACTTGAGGTCGTCGGTGATCACGCGGATGATGCGCTGGGCATTGGCCGATGTCTCGGGCTGGCCTTGCGTGTTGAGCACCGTGACGCTGGACTTGCTGCCTTCGCCCTTGACCTGCACCTGGTACTTGACCGGAGCCGCAGCTTCGGCACCGCGGCTGAAGATCTTGCTGAAGAAACCCTTGGCTTCGACCTTGGCGTTGGGATCCACGTAGCGCACGAAGTAGATGCCGCGGCTGCGGTCGCGGTCTTCCACGGTGAATCCGGTGCGGTCCAGAGCCACGCCCACGCGGCGCCAGGCGCGGTCGAAGTCTTCGTCGATCTGCAGCACGGGCTGGCCGTTGACCGTATCCATGCGCACGCCGCCGTTGACGGCCGTCACGGCAGCAGCACGGTCGGCCTTGGCCACGGCAGCTGCCTGCTCTTCGCTCACGCCGAGCTTGACCATCATGCGGCGCAGGAATTCTGTTTCCAGCTCGGGATCGCGCGCCCGGGGCTGCCAGATGGTGTTGTCCTTCTGGCTGCTGGTGTAGACCTCCTCCATGCCGCGGTGGGTCACATAGATATGGGTCGTGCCGTCGGATTCGCGCTCCAGGCGGGTGCGGAACTTGTCGCGCTCGCTGGTGGAGTACAGGGAGTCGAACACCTTGCCCAGGGTCTTGCGGATGATGTCCTGCGGCAGCTTGGCGCGGTTTTCGGCCCAGTCCGTCTCCAGGATGCCCAGCTGGCGATCTTCGCTCACGAAGATGAAGCCGTTTTCCAGCCAGAAATCGCGCACGGGCTCCCATAGCTTGTCGGCAGGCCGGCTGACCACCAGCCAGTGCTGGTTGCCGTCGCGCTGGATGCGGACATCGCCAATGGCATTGGTGGCCGTGTTGCTGCTGGTGGGCTTGGCGGCCTGGGCATTGGCCTGCATGGCTGCTGCGGAAACCACACCGCCGGGGACGGTGTAGCGGGAGTCCTGGGACAGCTGGGTCAGGTCCGGTGGCACTTCCAGGCTGGGAGTCTGCGACTTGCCAGCGCTCTTGTAGTCGATCTTGGTTTCTTGAAACGTCGTCGTACAAGCCGAAAGGCCCAGGGCGATGCTGAGCAGGCCTAAACGTGCAGTGTGTTGTTTCACGCGGATTGTCCTTGGGTAGCGTTCATGCAGTGAGCGAAAAGCCGCTAGCTTATCTCAAGCTGATTACAGCAGCCCGGCTTCGCGTAGAGCACCCTCAACGACAGGCTCAAGATTTTGGCTCAAGGGCGTCATGGGCAGGCGCATGGTAGGGCCACTGAGGCCCATGCGCGCCGCTGCCCACTTCACGGGAATGGGATTGGCTTCGACGAACAGGCTCTTGTGCACCGGCATGAGCCTGAACTGGATTTCCATGGCGCGCTTGACGTCGCCGGCCAGTGCCGCCTTGCACAGCTCGCTCATCAGCCGCGGCGCCACGTTGGCTGTCACGCTGATGTTGCCGTGGCCGCCGCACAGCATCAGGGCCACGGCGGTCGGGTCGTCGCCCGAGTAGACGCCGAAACCCTCGGGAACTTCGCGGATCAGCCACTGCGCGCGCTCGATGTTGCCCGTGGCCTCCTTGATGCCCACGATGCCGGGAACCCGGGCCAGGCGCAGCACAGTGTCGTGCTGCATGTCCGCCACGGAACGGCCGGGCACGTTGTACAGGACCACGGGCAGATCGCCGGTGGCTTCGGCAATGGCCTTGAAGTGCTGGTACTGGCCTTCCTGCGTGGGCTTGTTGTAGTAGGGCACAACCTGCAGCTGGCTGTCGGCGCCGACTTTCTTGGCGTAGCGGGCCAGCTCGATGGCTTCGTGCGTGCTGTTGGCGCCGCATCCGGCCATGATGGAGACGCGGCCGGCAGCCTGCTCCACCGCCACGCGGATGATCTCGCAGTGCTCTTCCACGTTGACCGTGGGCGATTCGCCGGTGGTGCCCACCACGCCGATGCAGTCGGTGCCCTCGGCAACGTGCCAGTCGATCAGTTTGCGCAGACTCGGGTAGTCGACGCTACCGTCCTCGTGCATGGGCGTGATGAGGGCAACAATGCTGCCAGTGAGGGCGACGGAGGAAGATGTCATGTCCGCAATCTGAGGCTGAAACAGGAAAAAGCCATTCTACAAACAGGCTTGCACCGGCTTGTGTGGTTTGCCGGTGCATGCTGAGAGCAAATATGATTTTTCGCCGATATGTTGTTAATAAATGACGATATGTATGAATTCTAAATGTTATTGCGTCATATTGTTGTGATGTGGAAGACGACGTTCGTCAGGCGCAGGCATGGCTCCAGGCACGGATGCCGGCCTGGGCCAGGCGCTCGATGAAGGCCTCGGCGTCGCCTGCGCGCACCACGGTGATGCGCAGGCTGTCGTCATCGGTGGCCAGCCTGACCAGGGCCAGGCCGCGCGCGGCCAGGTGTTCGGCCATGTGCTCCAGGCCCGCTTCCATGCCGTCGGCCGGCGTGTCCCAGTGCCAGTCGTCGGTGCCGGGCAGCCAGCGGGTGTCGGCCATGCCGTCGGCATCCTTCCAGTCGAAGCGCGCGAATTGCGTGGCAACGGCCAGCAGGTGCACCCAGTACAGCGTGAGCGCGTTCTCGTCGCCGCTGATCTGCATCAGCTCGGGGTCGAATTCCTCCGCATTCTCATCCCAGCCCAGTTCGGCAGGATCGGGGTCGGCCACGCAGTCGCGCCACTGCTGCAACAGCTCGGCGGCCTCGTCCGCGTTGTCCAGGCACAGCATGCGGGCCAGGTCCTGCATCCAGTCATGGTCCTCGGCCTCCAGCAGTTCCTTGCGGGTCATGCTGCGGGTTTCCACGGCCTGGCCGTCCAGGCCTCTGAACATGCCCTTCAGGGCAGCGCGGTAGTCCTGCCAGGTCTCGCCCGTGCGCACGAAGTCGAAGTCCTTGATGGAGAACATGCCCATTTCGGCCTCGTCGCCTTCGCCCATGAAGCACAGCAGTTCGTTCTTCCTGAGGTCGCGGTGCAGCGGCGGGCACCAGATGTCGGGTGCGGCCAGCAGTTTGCCCCGGGTGCTGTAGACGCGGGGCTGGCCCTGGTGGGTGAAGGCCAGCAGCTTGCCGCCGGGCAGCACCCTGGGCGGAGAGTCCGAGAAGCCGCGCTCGATCAGCTCGTATTCGCAGGGAATGATTTCCTTGCCGCTGATGTGGACCACGCCTTCATGGATGCGGCAGCTGCCCTCTCCGTTGTCGTCGGTGCAGGGCACGCGGATGCGGGCCACGGCCAGGCCGGTCTTGGCGTTGAAGTCGCTCACGTGCTCGTAGCGGCTGCTGTCGAAGACGGGCTTGCCGTGGAGGTCCAGCAGCAGCATGCGCGGCGCCTCCTGCGGGCCGGCGAGCGCGCGGATGAAGGCGTCCTGCTCCTCGTTGTGGAGGATGTTGTAGACGCCCTCGTGCAACAGCTCCAGGCCCGGCAGGCTGCGCAGGTCTTCGCCCTGGCCCAGTGCCGATTGGCAGGCCATGACCCGCGGCGTGATGGCATAGGCATTGAGGTAGCCCGCGGATGGCGGTACCAGCCAGTTGCCGTTCAAGTCCTTGATGCCGGATTTCTCGCCTTCGCCTTCCCTGGCTTCAGGGTAGCGGACATTGATGTGGCCGCCTGATGTGTAGGCACCGCAAGCGCCTTCGACAGGCTTGACCAGCCAGCGGCCATAGGGCGTGACCAGACCCACAGGCCAGTTGCCGCGCTCGTTTTCGCCGGGCAGTTTCTCGCCTGTGCGAGGATGCTTCAGGGGCATCACGCAATAGGCATCGGTGCCTTCGTCCCAGGCGCTGTGGTAGCGCTCCACATAGTTGTCCTTGAGCCAGGCAGGCCAGTCGTCGTCGTTGTCCCGCTCTATCACTTCGGTGCGGGCAAGCACCGAGTGGCTCCACCACCCAAAGTGGAGCTGCGGATGCTGCTCCAAAACCTGCAGCGCTTCGGGCAGGCCGTCCGCGCCGCAGTCCCATTGCAGGCAGCGTTCGCGCAGGGTCTGGAGATCTGCCGCGTACTCGGACGAGTCCAGCTCGTGCGGAATCAAGGTCGCGCAGTCCAGCAGCAGCCAGTGGCGCCGGCTTTGGCTGATGATGGTGTCGATCTGCTGCCAGTTTTTCCTGACCGAGTCCGGCCAGTGGGCGGGCAGCGGCTCCATCTGCGCCTTGAGCCATTGCCAGCGCGCCTTGACCTGATCCATGGGGGCCGCCAGGCTGGCCAGGCTTTCATTGTCCTGGTAGGCGCTGCAGGGCACGGGTTCGGGCAGGTGGCGGGCGTCGCCCATGAGAAAACTGAACAGCAGGGGCGTGGTGCTGAACCACTCGGCCCAGCCGTCGCAGGGACCGCCGGGCTCGGCAGGCCACTCGGTGGTCGGGCCGGGATGTTCGTCGTGGGCGAGCAGCAGGGCGTAGTTCGGCATGGAGCGTATCCGTGGAGGCGGAAGACAGAGGGATGCGAGAAGGCGCAGGGCAGGGCCCGGCGGCTTCAGCCTTGCAGCGGGGCGGGCACGCAAGGCGCTGCGCCATCGGGCCGGATGGCGGCGATGCGCTGCACCACGCGCTCGGGACCGCGCAGCAGGCCGTGCTCGTAGGCCGCGATGTTCCAGCCCGCGCAGACCTGCAGCAGCTCGCCGGGCGCAAGCAGGAAGTCGGGGCGCGAGGGCTTGCCATAGGCCTCGTTGCCCTGGGCAAAGGTTTCATAGAGCAGCACGCCGCCGGGCCGGACGCTGGCCAGGATCTGCAGCCACAGCGGGCGCCAGAGGTAATTGGTCACGACCACGCCGTCGAAACTGCGTCCGGCCAACGGCCAGGGATGGCTTTCGATATCGGCCTGGATGGCTTCGCCCATGCTGGCTGCGGCTTCGATAGCATCCGGCGCCTTGTCTATGCCGGTGACGGCATGTTTTTGTGCATGGAACAGGCGCATGTGGCGGCCAAGGCCGCAGGCAATGTCCAGCACGGTTCCGCCAGGGCGCACCAGATGGGCGAAGCGGGCAATCCATGCGGAAGGCGCTTGGGCGCCATGGGAAGGAGGCAGCCTGTGCGCCTCTGCGGTCTGGGGGCAGGTCATCTTGCCGAAAACTATAGCAGCGCGCCGGCTGTGCTCTTCGGGCCGGCCGTGTAGGCCGGTATCCAGACCTTCGCTACCGGCGTTGCGGGGCACCAGGGGGCGATGCCTCAATGCGGCTTCACGTCGTCCTTGAGCGCGGCCAGCGCCATGTCTTCCACCAGGCCGGGCGCGATCAGCTTCATGAAGCGGCCCAGCTTGCCCTTGCCCGTCATCACGACTTCGCGCTGGCGGCGGTCCATGCCGGCAAGTATGAGCCTGGCGCATTCGTGCACGCTCATGGCGCCGTCCTCCTTGAGGCCGCTGACCCCGGCGGGCTCGCCCCTGGCGTTATAGCCGTGGTAGCGGATGCGCGTGTCCACCACGCCTGGATAGGCCGTGGTCACGCTCACGCCGGCAGGCTTGAGTTCCGTGCGCAGGGCTTCGAAGAAGCCGGCCATGGCAAATTTGCTGGCGCTGTAGGCCGTGCGCCCCGGTACGCCGACCAGGCCTGCCAGCGAGGCGACGGCCACGATGCGGCCCTTGCCGGCCTTGAGGTGCGGCAGTGCGGCATGCGTGCACCAGACGCTGCCCCAGAAATTGATGTGCATCAGCCGCTCGTACCAGCCCAGATCCTGCGCGCTGACTTCCTCGAACAGCGCATGGGCCGAGACGCCGGCATTGTTGACCAAGGCGTCGAGCCCGCCGAACTGCTGCACGGCGCCGGCAATCAGCGTGCGGCACTGGGCCTGCTCGGCCACATCGGTGGGCAGCACCAGCACCTGCGCGCCCTGCAACCGGCATTGCGCGGCCACGTCTTCGAGCCTGGACTGGTGGCGCGCGGCCAGCGTCAGCTGCAGCCGGTCTTCATGGGTGTGCGCCAGCTGGCGCGCCATTTCTGCGCCAATGCCATCGGAGGCACCGGTGATGACGATACGGGGCATGGAAACTCCCGGCCGTGCCGCCTGGGCCGGATGCTCCAGGGCTTAGAAGCAGGCCCAGACATGGTCAGCCAGTGTGACCATGAATTCCGGCTGCAGGTACAGGGCAAACACGGCCAGCAGCACCGCCAGCACGGCGGTCCAGATGGAAATGCGTTGCCAGGGCTTGAGCTGCATGGCCTCAGGCCGTCTGGGCCGGGGCGGCGTTGCTGCGCACAACGGCTGCCTCGCGCACGGGCAGGTTGACCAGGGCCGCAAAAATGCCCAGGGCAATCGACAGATACCAGACCATGTCGTAGTTGCCGCTCAGGTCGTACAGATAGCCGCCCAGCCACACGCCGAGGAAGCTGCCGATCTGGTGGCTGAAGAACACGAAGCCGCCCAGCATGGACAGGTGCTGCACGCCGAAGAGCTGGGCGATGGTGGCATTGGTCAGCGGTACGGTGGACAGCCACAGAAAGCCCATGGTCGCCGAGAAGATGTAGACCGACCAGGGCGACAGCGGGGCCAGCAGGAACAGCACCGTCACCAGCGAGCGCAGGCTGTAGATGCCCGACAGCAGATAGCGCTTGGGGAGCTTTTGCCCCAGGTTGCCGGCCAGGTAGGTGCCGAAGATGTTGAACAGGCCCACCAGGGCCAGCGAATAGCTGGCCACCTGCGGCGCCATGCCGAAGTCCTTGAGGTAGCTGGGCATGTGCACGCCGATGAACATGACCTGGAAGCCGCAGACGAAGTAGCCGGCCGTCAGCAGCACGAAGCTGGGCGTGCTCCAGGCCTCCCGGAGGGCCTGGGCCACGGTCTGCTCGCGCTGCAGGGCGGCGCCCGAGCCGAAGCCCGGCTCGCGCAGTCCGAAGGCCAGCAGGACGATCAGCAGCGCGAGCAGCGCCAGCACCAGCAGCGCGTTGGACCAGTTGAGCCAGGAGATCAGCGCGCCTTCCACGGGCACCATGAAGAACTGCCCGAACGAGCCCGCCGCCGCCGTGACGCCCATGGCCCAGCTGCGCCGCGCCAGCGGAATCTGGCGGCCCAGCACGCCATAGATCACGGCATAGGTGGTGCCGGCCTGGGCTGCGCCGATGAGCACGCCGGCCGTCAGCGTGAACACCAGCGTGGTGGGCGACAAGGCCATGCCGACCAGGCCGAGCGCGTACAGCACGGCGCCGCCGATCAGCACCTTGAAGGCGCCGAGCCGGTCGGCCAGCATGCCCACGAAAATGCCCAGAATGCCCCAGGAGATGTTCTGCACCGCGATGGCCAGCGAAAAGCTCTCGCGCGTCCAGCCCATCTGCTGGGTGATGGGCTGCAGCCACAGGCCGAAGCCGTGGCGTATGCCCATGGACAGGGTGACGATGGCGCCGCCGCACAGAAGAATCTGTGCCATGGACATGGGAGGTGTGGCTGTCTTGGTCATGCCTGGTCCGCAATGGGGTGCTGGAGCCCGCGCATCGGCGCAGGCCGCGGTGGGGTCGAATACATGACTGTAGCGAAATTGCGGGTTTTCGGCGTGGGCAGGACGTCGCATGCGCGGCAGGCTGGCTTGCCCAAACGCGCGGCCAAACCAATGCACAAGACAGGGGGCTAGGGTTTGTGCGAGAGTATTGGGAGTCAAACAACTGTGAATTTATCCAGCCTCCATCTGACAAGGCCACTACAATCCGCCCCCATGGCAGCTAAACCATCCTCCTCTTCCGCCAGCGAATACTCCGAAGGCTCGATCCGCGTCCTCAAGGGTCTGGAGCCCGTCAAGCAGCGCCCCGGCATGTACACGCGCACCGACAACCCCCTGCACATCCTGCAGGAGGTGATCGACAACGCGGCCGACGAGGCGCTGGCCGGCTTCGGCAAGAAAATCAAGTTCACCATCCACTCCGACGGTTCCTTCAGCGTCGAGGACGACGGCCGCGGCATTCCGTTCGGCCTGCATCCCGAGGAAAAGGCGCCCGTGGTGGAGCTGGTCTTCACCCGCCTGCATGCGGGCGGCAAGTTCGACAAGGGCAACGGCGGCGCCTACAGCTTCTCGGGCGGCCTGCACGGCGTGGGTGTCTCGGTGACCAATGCGCTGGCCACGCGCCTGCAGGCCCAGATCCACCGCGACGGCCAGGTGGCCACGCTGGCATTTTCGGGCGGCGACGTGATCGAGCCGCTGCAGGTGCGGCCGCTGGCCGCCGGCGAGCGCAAGAGCGGCACCACGGTGCGTGTCTGGCCCGACGCCAGGTATTTCGAGTCCTCGCACCTGCCCATGGGCGAACTGGTGCACCTGCTGCGCAGCAAGGCCGTGCTCATGCCGGGCGTGTCGGTGTCGCTGGTCAACGAGAAGACGCGCGACAACCAGACCTGGCAGTTCAAGGGCGGCCTGCGCGACTACCTGCAGCAGAGCCTGAGCGGCGAGCCCGTGATCCCGCTGTTCGAAGGCGAGGGCTTTGCCGACCGCAACAACGACAGTTTTGCCGAGGGCGAAGGCGCGGCCTGGTGCGTGGGCTTCACCGAGGACGGCGCGCCGCTGCGCGAAAGCTATGTGAACCTGATTCCCACGACGGCCGGCGGCACGCATGACAGCGGCCTGCGCGACGGCCTGTTCCAGGCGGTCAAGGCCTTCATCGAGATGCACTCGCTGCTGCCCAAGGGCGTCAAGCTCATGCCCGACGACGTGTTCGCGCGCGCCAGCTATGTGCTCAATGCCAAGGTGCTGGACCCGCAGTTCCAGGGCCAGATCAAGGAGCGCCTGAACTCGCGCGATGCCGTGCGCCTGGTCTCGGGCTTTGTGCGCCCCGCGCTGGAGCTGTGGCTGAACCAGCATGTGGACTACGGCAAAAAGCTGGCCGAGATCGCCATCAAGGCCGCGCAGACGCGCCAGAAGGCCGGCCAGAAGGTGGAAAAGCGCAAGGGCTCCGGCGTGGCCGTGCTGCCGGGCAAGCTCACCGACTGCGAAAGCCGCGATACCTCGATCAACGAAGTGTTCCTGGTCGAGGGCGACTCGGCCGGCGGCAGCGCCAAGATGGGCCGCGACAAGGAAACCCAGGCCATCCTGCCGCTGCGCGGCAAGGTGCTCAATACCTGGGAGGTGGACCGCGACCGGCTGTTCGCCAACAACGAGATCCACGACATTTCGGTGGCCATCGGCGTGGACCCCCATGGCCCCGATGACGAGCCTGACCTGTCGGGCCTGCGCTACGGCAAGATCTGCATTCTGTCCGATGCCGACGTGGACGGCTCGCACATCCAGGTGCTGCTGCTGACGCTGTTTTTCAGGCACTTTCCCAAGCTCATCGAGGCCGGCCACATCCATGTCGCGCTGCCGCCGCTGTTTCGCGTGGACGTGCCCGCGCGCGGCAAGAAGCCGGCGATCAAGGTGTATGCGCTCGACGAGGGCGAGCTCGACGCCATCATGGAGAAATGCGCCAAGGACGGCGTGCCGCGCGAGAAGTGCCAGGTCAGCCGCTTCAAGGGCCTGGGCGAGATGAATGCCGAGCAGCTGTGGGAAACCACGCTCAATCCCGACACGCGCCGCCTGCTGCCCGTGCAGTTCATGAACCTGGATTTCGCCGCGGCCGAGCAGGTCGTCACCAAGCTCATGGGCAAGGGCGAGGCAGCCGCGCGCCGCGAACTGATGGAATTGCATGGCGATGCCGTGGAAGTCGATATTTAAGACGGCCCCCGGGCGCCTGGCCCGCCTTGCCCTGGCGGGCGGCGCTGCGCTGGCCGGCTACATGCCGGCCGCGCATGCCGATCTGTGGGCCTATGTGGACGAACTGGGCGTGACCCATTTCGCCGCAGAGGCGCTGGACGAGCGCTACAAGCTGTATTTCAAGGGCAATGTCTACGACAGCACCCAGCAGGATCGGCAGGGCCTGCACATGCCGCGCGGTGCGGCCACACCCGATCCCCGCATCCAGGGCTTCCTCGAAGTCTCGCCGGGCTTCAAGAGCGTGCGCGGCCACCTGCGCAAGGCGGCCGACACCACGGGCGTGGACTACGACCTGCTCAAGGCCGTGATCGCGGTGGAGTCGGGCTTCGATGCCGGCGCCGTCTCGCCCAAGGGCGCGGTGGGCCTGATGCAGCTGATGCCGGCCACGGCCCAGCGCTTCGGCGTGGCGGCCAGCAAGAAGCGCAGCATCGAGCAGCAGCTGGCCGACCCGGCCGTCAACGTGCCGGCCGGCGCACGCTACCTCAACTACCTGATGGGGCTGTTTCCGGGGCGCCTGGATCTGGTGCTGGCCGCGTACAACGCGGGCGAGGGGGCGGTGCAGCGCGCGGGCCAGGCCATTCCGGCTTTCAAGGAAACCCGCAACTACGTCAAGGCGGTCATGGGCATCTACGAGCAGCTGCAGGCGGCACGCCCCATGGCGGCGGGCACGCGCATGGCATCCGCAGCGGGCGCTGCCGCCGGCAGGAATGCGCCGCGCATCCGCATGACGCTGCCGGCTCCCACGGTCTCGGATGCGACGCTTCCCTGAGCAGGGCGCCGGACCCGGCGAATTTTGCAAAACCACAACGAATTCATGAGCGATCAAACCACACTGGATCTGGCTGAGCAGGCCGCAGGCGACGCATTGGATCTGGGCCAGTATGCCCAGCGCGCCTATCTCGAATATGCCCTGTCGGTGGTCAAGGGCCGTGCCCTTCCCGACGTCAGCGACGGCTTGAAGCCCGTGCAGCGCCGCATTCTCTATGCGATGGAGCGCATGGGCCTGTCCTATGGCGGACCCAATGGCAACACGGCGGCCAAGCCCGTCAAGAGCGCGCGCGTGGTCGGCGACGTGCTGGGCCGTTTCCACCCCCATGGCGACCAGTCGGCCTACGACGCGCTGGTGCGCATGGCCCAGGACTTCAACCAGCGCTATCCGCTGGTGGACGGCCAGGGCAACTTCGGTAGCCGCGACGGCGACGGCGCCGCAGCCATGCGCTACACCGAGGCACGCCTGTCCAAGATCACCAGTCTGCTGCTCGACGAGATCGACATGGGCACGGTGGACTTCGTGCCCAACTACGACGGCTCTACCGAAGAGCCGCGCCAGCTGCCCGCGCGCCTGCCGTTTGCCCTGCTCAACGGCGCCAGCGGCATTGCCGTGGGCCTGGCCACCGAAATCCCCAGCCACAACCTGCGCGAGGTGGCCACGGCCTGCGTGGCGCTGATCAAGAAGCCCCAGCTGTCCGAAGAGGAGCTGCTGGCGCTGATTCCGGGCCCCGACTATCCGGGCGGCGGGCAGATCATTTCCTCGAGCGGCGACATCGCCGACGCCTACCGCACGGGCCGCGGCAGCCTCAAGGTGCGCGCGCGCTGGAAGATCGAGGAGCTGGCGCGCGGCCAGTGGCAGATGGTGGTGACCGAGCTGCCGCCCGGTGTCTCCGCCCAGAAGGTGCTCGAGGAGATCGAGGACATCACCAACCCCAAGGTCAAGGCCGGCAAGAAGGCCCTGAGCCAGGAGCAGACCCAGCTCAAGGCCAGCATGCTGGCCGTGCTGGACGGCGTGCGCGACGAGTCGAGCAAGGATGCGCCGGTGCGCATCGTCTTCGAGCCCAAGACCGGCAAGATTCCGCAGCAGGAACTGGTCACCGCGCTGCTGGCGCATACCAGCCTGGAGTCCTCGAGCCCCATCAACCTCACCAGCATCGGCCTGGACGGCCGCCCGGTGCAGAAGTCGCTGCGCCAGATGCTGGAGGAATGGATTGCCTTCCGCTTCCAGACCGTGACGCGCCGCAGCCAGCACCGCCTGGCCAAGGTGCTGGACCGCATCCACATCCTCGAAGGCCGACAGGCCGTGCTGCTCAACATCGACCAGGTCATTGCCATCATCCGCGCCAGCGATGAGCCCAAGCAGGCCCTGATCGACGAATTCCACCTGTCCGAGCGCCAGGCCGAGGACATCCTCGAGATCCGCCTGCGCCAGCTGGCCCGCCTGGAGGCCATCAAGATCGAGCAGGAGCTCAAGGAGCTGCGCACCGAGCAGGGCAGGCTCGAGGACGTGCTGGGCAGCGAATCGGCCATGCGCCGCCTGATCTGCAAGGAGGTCGAACAGGACACCAAGACCTTCGGCGACGACCGCCGCACCCTGATCCAGGAGGAGAAAAAGGTCGTGGCCGAGGTCAAGGTGGTGGACGAGCCCGTCACCGTGATCATTTCCGAAAAGGGCTGGGTGCGCACGCGCCAGGGCCATGGCGTGGAGGCCGGCACGCTGAGCTTCAAGGCGGGCGACAGCCTGTACGGCACCTTCGAGTGCCGCACGGTGGACCAGCTGCTGGCCTTCGGCAGCAACGGCCGCGTCTATTCCGTGCCCGTATCGCAGCTACCTGGCGGGCGCGGCGACGGCCAGCCCGTGACCACGCTGATCGAGCTGGAGCCCGGCACCCAGCTGCGCTACTACTTTGCCGGAGCCGAAAGCACGCAGCTGCTGCTGTCCGGCGCGGGCGGCTACGGCTTCGTGGCCACCGTGGGCGACATGGTCTCGCGCCAGAAGGCCGGCAAGGCCTTTGTCTCGCTGGCCGACGGCGAGACCCTGTGCGCTCCTTCGGTCGTGCATGGCGTGCCCATGGGCGCACGCGCCGAGCCCGGCGAGGATGCCGAGCAGGGCGCCGGCCTGTTGCAGCCGGCCACGCATGTGATCTGCGCTTCGGTCGGCGGCCGCATCCTGACTTTCGAGATCGGCGAACTCAAGCACATGCCCAAGGGCGGGCGCGGCCTAATGCTGCTGGGCCTGGAAGACAAGGACACGCTGGCCGGCGCTGCCGCCTACACGCGCAGCATCCGGCTGGACGGCATCGGCCGCGGCGGCAAGGCCAGGAGCGAATCGCTGGAGATCCGCAGCCTCAACAATGCGCGCGGCACCCGCGGCCGCAAGGGCAAGGCGGCCGACCTGGGCTTCAAGCCCAGCAGCGTGACGCGCGTGGAGTGACGATGGCCGCTGCACCGCGCAACGGCTGCGGTGCATGGACCGGCAAAGCGCGGGCGCCAGAAAATGTTTTCCGGCGCCCGCGCTGCTTTTTCAGCCCACCTGCCATAGCCGGGCCGCAAAGCGCTGCCCGGGGTGCGTGAGCTGTTCACGGCAGGCGACCAGAGGCAGGTCGCGCTGGCCGGGCCGGGTGCGCGATACCAGGGCATAGAGCGTGCTGACGGCGCTGGACAGCGCGTCCGGCACGGCCTCGCCCCGTATCAGCCGGCCCAGCAGCACGGCCGAGAACACATCGCCCATGCCGTTGGGCAGGGGCTGCAGGTCCACGAAGGGCGTCTGCATCATCCAGGCGCTGTCCGCGTTGACCGCCAGCGTGGCCAGCTGGTCCTGCGGCAGGTCGTCGGTGCGCAGGCTGGTGATGACGATGAGGGCGCTGGCCGCGTCGTGCATCTGGCCCAGCAGGCTGCGCGCGGCGGCAATGGTGGCGTCTACCGTGGCCAGCGGCCCGCCGCCGTGCAGCAGCTCGAATTCGTAGTGGTTGGGCGTGATGACGCTGGCCTGGGACAGCGCGCGCCGGCGCAGGAATTCCGGTATGCCGGGCCGCACGAACAGGCCGCGCCCCACGTCGCCCATGACGGGGTCGCACAGGTACAGGGCGCGAGGGCGGGCGCCGCGCACTTCCTGCACGGCCGAGACGATGGCCTCGCCCACGCCGGCATCGCCCAGATAGCCCGAGAGCACGGCCGTGCAGCGCTCGAGCACGCCGCGGGCGCGCAGCCCGTCGAGAACGTCCTGCACATGGGCGGCGGTGAAGACCTGGCCCTTGAATTCGCCGTAGCCCGTGTGGTTGGAGAACTGCACGGTGTGCACGGCCACGGGCTCGATGCCCAGCATCTGCAGCGGCAGCATGGCCGCGTCGTTGCCCACGTGGCCGTAGGCTACGTGCGACTGGATGCTCAGGACCCGCGGCGGTTCCTCGAAGGGGGGCAGATCAGGCATGTATGTTTCCGTCTTCATTCAACAGGGGGGCGGCGCGTACTATGAAAAAGAGAGCTGCTATCGCAGGTCAGAAAACAAACCGGGATGGTTTTCTATCTGAATTCTATGAATAGAGCGCGATTGCAGCTCACTTTTCATGCACGCTGCTGGCGTAGCCTCAGGCCAGCTCCGCCATCAGCTCGATCTCCACGCAGCAGCCCAGGGGAATCTGGGCCACGCCGAAGGCGCTGCGCGCGTGCTTGCCGGCTTCGCCGAAGACCTCGCCGAGCAGTTCGCTGCAGCCGTTGGTCACCAGGTGCTGCTCGGTGTAGCTGGTGGAGGAATTGACCAGGCTCATGACCTTGACGATGCGCTTGACGCGGTTCAGGTCGCCGCCGCAGGCATGCTGCAGCGTGCCCATGAGGTCCACGGCCACGGCGCGCGCGGCCTGCTTGCCCTCCTCGGTGCTCATGTTCTCGCCCAGCTTGCCCACCCAGGGCTGGCCGTTCTTCTTGGCGACATGGCCGCTGAGGAACACCAGGTTGCCGGTCTGCATATAGGGCAGGTAGGCGGCGGCCGGCAGGGCCACTTCGGGCAGGGTGATGTTGAGTTCTTTGAGTTTGTCGTAAACGCTCATGGCAGCTCCATCTGAGAGGAAAACAAGGCGGCCAAGTGTGACACAGCCGGTCGGCCGCCGATGCCAAGCGGGTTCCGGAAATCCCGGAGCCGGCCATTGCGGGCCGGTGCAGACCGGCGCTGCTCCATGGCCTGGGCGGCTCGGGCCGGTGCCTGGCTGCGAAAAGGCGGCTCCGGGCCTTACGCCGCCTCAAGCATGCGCTTGGCCCGTTTTTCCGCATACATGCGCTGGTCCGCCGCGCGGAGCGTGGCCTCGGGCGAGCTGGCCGCCGGGTCCGCCGCGACCAGGCCGAAGCTGGCGCCGGCATAGTCGAAGCTGCCGCCGGCAAACGCAAACCGGCCCCTCAGCCGTGGCGTCAGCCGGGCGCGGATGGCGTTGATGGCGGTATCGGAAAAGGGCGGCGGGATCAAGCCGAGCACCACAAATTCGTCGCCGCTCATCCGCCCCAGCATGTCGCCCGAGCGCAGGCCGGCCGATATGCGCCGGCCGACCTCCGCGAGGAACTGGTCGCCGACCTCATGGCCGTAGGTGTCGTTGATCTTCTTGAAGCCGTCCAGGTCGATGAAGACCACCAGCACGAACATCCGGGTCCGCCTTGCCAGCGCGAACAGCCGGTCCAGCTCGGCCAGCACCGCGCGGCGGTTGGGCAGGCCGGTCAGGCTGTCGTGCATGGTTTCGTGCTCCAGCGCGCCGCGCAGTTTTTCCGACATCATGAGGATGGCGCACAGGGGGAGCAGCACATCCGTCGACGAAAAGCCCACGGCATAGGCCTGCTGCAGCCAGGCGACGGAGTGGATGCCATCCGTGCCGGGAGCGAGATAGCCGCTCACGGCGCGCAGCAAGAGAAGCGCGACCAGCGTCACCAGGATGCCGGCGGTGACCCGTGTGGCAAGCGTGCGTGGCTGGCGCAGCACCACCCATGCGTGGCATCCATAGAGCGCCGCCAGCAGGCCGCGCGCGAAGATGCGGCGGTGGATGGGGGCGGACTCGTAGCCGAAGAAGATGCACGAGGCAACCACCGCCACGCCCAGCAGCAGCGGCAGGAAATGCCGCGGCAGCCGCCATTCGAACAAGGCGCAGGTACCCGCGAGGAACAGGCCTGCCGTCATGATCAGGCAGATGTTCTGCGCCGCGACGGCCACGTCTTCGGACACCACGCTGCGCAGCCAGCCCCGGGCCAGCATGCCCAGGCCGCCGGCCACGATCGCGCCTCCCGCCCAATAGCCCCATCCCCGGATGGATGCCGGAAAGCTCCTGCCCAGCACCGCCAATATGAGACCTATGACGCAGGCCATGCCTCCGGCATAGGCAACGATCGTCGGGAGGTCGAGATTAGGCATTCGTTCAGTTGGTCCGGCAAACCCAGCGCGTTCGGAATGGAACTCCCTTTTGTAACCAATTATTTTAGATTGAACGGGCCGAGGCCGGGTAACGGTGCCTGAGGCACAGGCGACAAGCGGGCATGAAAGCATCCGCGCTAGCATGCAAGCCATGTTGCAATTTCGCACTGCTTCAGTTCCCGCCTTGCCGTTGCGCCAAGCCGGGCCTGCCTCCTGGTCGTGGGCCTTGTGGGGCTGTGTGCTGGGGGTGGCCTGGCAGGTGACCCAGCCGCAGCTGTGGCCGCTGGGGGCCTATCAGGCATTGCTGGGCGCGGGTTTCGTCGCTGCGGCATGCGGGGCTGTCGGCCGCCGCTTCGCCCGGCGCCCAAAGACCTGGCCGTCCCGCCTGCTGGTGCTGCTGTGCGCAGCCGGGATGACGGCCGCCGTCACGGGCTGGCGCGCCCATGCGTACCTGGGGCAGGCCTTGCCCGGCGAACTCGAGGGCCAGGATCTGGTGGTGCAGGGCACGATGGCCTCCATGCTGCAGAACACCGCGCAGGGCCAGCGCTGGCGCTTCGAGGTGGAACAGGCCTGGCGCGTGGATGCAGAGCAGCCCGAGCGCCTGTTCCCATCCATGATCGAGCTGGCCTGGTACATGCCCTGGGGCAGCCAGGCGGCGCCGGATGCCGAGGGGCCGGCCTGGGCCCGTGGCGAGCCGCTGGAGCCCGGCCAGCGCTGGCGCATGACGGTGCGCCTCAAGCGCCCCCATGGCGCGCGCAATCCGCATGGCTTCGATTTCGAACTGCAGCAATGGGAGCAGGGCGTGCAGGCCGCCGGCTATGTGCGCGAAAGCCCCTCGCCGCAGCGGCTGCAGGGGGATGCCGGCTACCGCATGCAGCGCTGGCGCCAGTGGCTGCGCGACCGCATCCGCGCCCAGGCCGCAGTCCTGCAGCGCTGGTGGCCGGGGCTCGGGGCATCCGAGCGCGAATCGGCCATCGGCGTGGTGGCGGCGCTGGCCGTGGGCGATCAGCAGGCCGTGGACCGGCAGGACTGGACGTTGTTCAGGCAGACCGGCGTGTCCCACCTCATGAGCATTTCCGGCCTCCACATAACGATGTTTGCCTGGCTGGCCGCCTGGGCGACGGGGCGGCTGTGGCGCCTGAGCGCGCGGGCCTGCCAATGGCTGCCGGCACCGCGCGCCGCCCTCCTGGCCGGGGCCGTGCTGGCCGGGGTCTATGCCCTGTTCAGCGGCTGGGGCGTGCCGGCGCAGCGCACGGTGTGCATGCTGGCCGTGGTGGGGGCCTTGCAATGGTGGGGCCTGCGCTGGCCCTGGCCCCAGGTCTGGCTGCTGGCGCTGGCCGTGGTGCTGGTGGCCGATCCGTGGGCGCTGTGGCAGGCCGGTTTCTGGCTCAGCTTTGTCGCCGTGGGCGTGCTGCTGGCCACGGACCGGCGTTCGCAGCCGGGTGGCGAGGCCGCCACCGCGGCAGGCGGGGCCTGGGGCAAGGCGGCGGGCCTGTGGCGCGAGCAATGGCTGATTTCGCTGGCGCTGGCTCCCTTGAGCCTGTTGCTGTTCGGCCAGGTTTCCGTGATCGGCCTGGTGGCCAATCTGGCCGCCATTCCCTGGATAACGCTGCTGGTCACGCCCCTGGCTCTGGCCAGCGCCCTGCTGCCGCAGGCTGCCGCGCTGGCCGCCGTGGCGCTGGAGCCGCTCATGGCCCTGCTGCGCTGGCTGGCCGGGGCGCCGGTGGCCGTGCTCGCCTTGCCGCAGCCGGCATGGTGGGCCGCGGCCGTTGCCATCGGGGCCGGCCTGCTGCTGGTGGCGCCGCTGCCGTGGCGCGTGCGCGTGGTGGCCGCCATGTGCTGCGTGCCGGCGCTGTGGTGGCCGCTGCCGCGGCCGGCCTGGGGCGAGTTCGAGGTGCTGGCCGTCGACATCGGGCAGGGCAACGCGGTGCTGCTGCGCACCCGCAGCCACAGCCTGCTGTACGACGCCGGCCCGCAGTACAGCCAGCACAGCGATGCGGGCGAGCGCGTGCTGCTGCCGCTGCTGCAGGCGCTGGGCCTGCGGCCCGATGCCATGATGCTCAGCCACCGCGATACCGACCACACCGGCGGAGCCCTGAGCCTGCACCGCTCGCTCACGAGTGCCGGGCCGGCCGTCACGGTCTGGGGCTCGGATTCGGTGATCCGGGATCCTGCGCTCGCGGACCTGGCGCCGGTCCGGCGCTGCACGGCGGGCGAGCGCTGGCAGTGGGATGGTGTGGCGTTCGACATCCTGCATCCGCTCATGCCCCAATCCGGGGCACCGGGCACCGAACCGGTGCAGGATGCCCTCCCTTCGGCCAGGACTTCGTCCAATGCCGGCAGCTGCGTGCTGCGGCTGCGCTCGGCCTCGGGGCGTGTGGCCCTGCTGGCCGGCGACATCGAGGCTGCGCAGGAGCGGCGGCTGGTGGCCCAGGGACTGGCGGGGCCGGTGGACTGGCTGCTGGTGCCTCACCACGGCAGCAAGACATCGTCCTCGCCGCCATGGATAGACGCACTGGCGCCGCGCTGGGCCATGGTGCAGGCCGGCTACCGCAACCGCTTCGGCCACCCCGTGCCGGCCGTGGTGCAGCGCTACGAGCGTGCAGGCAGCACGGTGGTGCAGCAGGACCGCTGCGGCGCCGCACTGTGGCGGTCGGCGCAGCCCGGGGCTTTGCACTGCGAACGCCTGATTCGGGCGCATTATTGGGATGTGCATGCCGCGCCGCTCGATCCGCAGAAGGATTGAGCTTCCGGATTGGCACAGGGCTTGCAGCAGGACTGGAAAGCGAGAGGAAAAAAATGCAGCTATTGGACGAAATGTATCTGGACCCGTCGGCTCCGGACGCCGGGCTGAGAAGCCATTACCGGGATTACGGACAGTGGCTGGGCCGGCAGTCGCAGGACTACCTGCGCGCGCGCAGTGCCGAGGCCGAGATCGTGTTCCGCCGCGTGGGCATCACCTTTGCCGTCTATGGCGACAAGGACGGCAGTGGCGCGGGCACCGAGCGGCTGATCCCCTTCGACCTGATTCCGCGCATCATTCCGGCCCGCGAGTGGACCCGCATGCAGGCCGGGCTGGTGCAGCGCGTGACGGCGCTCAACCGGTTCATCGAGGATGCCTATCATGGCCAGGACATCGTGCGCGCGGGCATTGTTCCGGATGCGCTGGTGGGCGGAAACAGCCAGTACCGGCCCGAGATGGAAGGCATCAAGGTGCCGAACAACGTCTATGCCAACATCGCGGGCATCGACATCGTGCGCGTGCCCGATGCCAGTGGCGAAGGCATCTACCATGTGCTCGAAGACAATCTGCGCGTGCCCTCGGGCGTGTCCTACATGCTGGAGAACCGCCGCATGATGATGCGCCTGTTTCCCGAGCTGTTCGGCTCGCATGCGGTGGCGCCCGTGGCCCATTATCCCGACATGCTGCTCGACACCCTGCATGCCAGCGCGCCGCCCGGCGTGCAGGAGCCCACGGTGGTGGTGCTCACGCCCGGCATGTACAACAGCGCCTATTTCGAGCATGCCTTCCTGGCCCAGCAGATGGGTGTGGAGCTGGTCGAAGGCCAGGACCTGGTGGTCGAGAAGGACATGGTCTACATGCGCACCACGCAGGGCCTGCAGCGCGTGGACGTGATCTATCGCCGCGTGGACGACGACTTCCTGGACCCCGAGGTGTTCCGGCCCGGCTCCACGCTGGGCTGTCCGGGCCTGATGCGGGCCTACCGCGCAGGCAATGTCAATATCTGCAATGCCGTGGGCACGGGCCTGGCCGACGACAAATCGGTCTACCCCTATGTGCCCGAGATGATCCGCTTCTATTTGGGCGAGGAGCCCATCCTGCAGAACGTGCCGACCTGGATGTGCCGCAAGCAGGACGACCTGCGCTATGTGCTGGACCACCTGCCCGAGCTGGTGGTCAAGGAAGTCCATGGTGCGGGCGGCTACGGCATGCTGATCGGCCCGGCGGCCAGCAAGGCCGAGATCGAGGATTTCCGCCGGGCGCTGCTGGCCAATCCGGCCGGCTACATCGCCCAGCCCACACTGAGCCTTTCGACCTGCCCGACCATGGTGGACAGCGGCATCGCGCCGCGCCATATCGACCTGCGGCCCTTCGTGCTCAGCGGCACCCGGGTGCAGATGGTGGCCGGCGGCCTGACGCGCGTGGCGCTCAAGCAGGGGTCGCTGGTGGTCAACTCGTCGCAGGGCGGCGGCACCAAGGACACCTGGGTGCTGGAAGAGGGAGAGCAATGATGCAAAGCCGCGTTGAAGACCATCTGCACCGGATGTCCCGCCATAGGGAGTGGGCAGGAAAAAATACCGCAGTTATTTTGTCGCCGGAAAACCGCCCGGGCGCGCAGCGCGTGCGGGGTTCCCTGCCCAAGGAGGGCCTATGCTGAGCCGCACCGCAGACCATCTGTACTGGATGTCCCGCTATACGGAGCGGGCGGAGAACACCGCGCGCATGCTCAGCGTGGCCTATGACACGGCCATGCTGCCCAGCGCCATGCACGATGCACGCCGGGGCTGGCACAGCGTGCTGTCCATCAGCGAGCTGATTCCGGCCTTCATGAGCCAGTACAGCATGGTGGACCGTGATTCCGTGCTGGAGTTCATGGTGTGCGACGAGCTCAATCCCTCGTCGATCTTCTCCTGCCTCAAGGCTGCGCGCGAGAATGCGCGCGCCGTGCGCGGAGCCCTGACCACCGAGTCCTGGGAGACGCAGAACCAGACCTGGCTGGAGCTGCAGCGACAGTTCGCCCATGGCGGCTGGCGGCAGGACCCGGCCCAGTTCTTCGAATGGGTCAAGTACCGCTCCCACCTGTGGCATGGCGTGACCATAGGCACCATGCTCAAGGACGAGGCGCTGTACTTCGTGCGCCTGGGCACTTTCGTGGAGCGGGCCGACAACACGGCGCGCCTGCTCGACGTGAAGTTCCACGCCATAGAGCGCGACTACCATGGCGCCCAGCGCGGGCGCGGCGCCGTGAACTTCGACTTCTACCATTGGAGCGCCCTGCTGCGCAGCGTCTCGGCCTTCGAGGTCTACCGCAAGGTGTACCGCGACGTGATCACGCCGGAGCGCGTGGCCGAGCTGCTCATGCTGCGCGCCGACATGCCGCGATCGCTGGCCGCCTGCATGAACGAGGTGGTGAAGAACCTGGCGCGAGTGAAGAATGCGCATTCGCGCGAGACCGAGCGCAAGGCCGGCCGCCTGCTGGCGGACCTGCAATACGGCCGCATCGACGAGATACTGACCACGGGCCTGCATGCCTATCTGACGCAGTTCCTGGACCGCATCAACGATCTGGGCTACGGCATCAGCCGCGATTTCCTGCTGCCGACCTAGCGGGCGGCGCTCCGCCGCAGAAGCGGCCTTTAAACTGGGCGGCTTCTTCAGATCCGCAAGGCTGGCGGCGCCACCCGCAGCCTTGCGCGCAAACCCTGCATGTTCATACGCCAGCTCCACTACCTGATCGCCCTGGACAAATACCGGCACTTCGGCCGGGCGGCCGAAAGCTGCCATGTCTCGCAGCCAGCGCTGTCCAGCGGCATACGGGAGCTGGAGCGCGAGCTGGGCATCACCATCATCCGGCGCAACCGCAGCTTCCAGGGCATCACGCCCGAAGGCGAGCGCGTGATCCAGTGGGTGCGCCAGACACTGGCCTCGCTCGATGGACTGAAGCAGGAGGCCGACCTGATCCGCAGCGTGCCCGGCGGCCACCTGGCCATCGGCGTGATTCCCACGGCCGGCCATGCGGCCACGCTGCTGAGCGCCCAGTACCGCGAGATCCTGCCGCAGCTGACGCTGGAGGTCGCCTCCCTGAGCACGCCGGAGATCCTGCAGCGCCTGAAGTCGCAGCAGATCCTGCTGGGCCTGCTGTACGACCGCTCGATCGCGGGCGAGGACTATGACGTGCTGCCGCTGTTCACCGAGCATTACGTGCTGGTGGCCAGCGAGCAGGCCTCGCTGCCGCACCAGCTGGGCTGGGCCGAGGTGGCCGAGCTGCCGCTGTGTCTGCTGAGCCGGGACATGCAGAACCGCCGTACGCTGGGAGAGCGGTTCGAGGCCGCCGAGGCCGTGCCGCGCGTGGTGCTGGAGAGCAACGACATGCGCGTGCTGCTGGCCGAATGCCAGAGCGGCAGGGCCTTCACCATCCTGCCGCTCAGCGCCGTGCCGCTGGGCCATGGAGGTTCGGGCCTGAGAGCCCACGCCATATTGCCGGAGCACCGCGAGCAGGTGTGCCTGGTCCGGCTGCGGCGCGACACCCAGCCGCCGCTGTCGCAGGCGGTCTGGCAGATCGCCGCAGGCCTTGACCTGGAGGCCGCCCTCGAACTGCCTTCGTCCCCTGCGCCGTGATAAGCGTGGCTTATCACCAGATCAGAACAAACGATTGGCCTCCGTAGCCGGGCTTTGGCATGCTGCGGAGGATGGGACAGGTGGGATCCGCCCTGGCAGATCCCGCATTCACCCAGTCCCGCCAGACCCAACAAAGGCCACCCATGAACAAACGACGCGAAGTGCCGGGCATACGCCCTTATGACGGCCCTGCCGGCGGCTGGGGCGCATTGCGCGCCACGGCCAAGGCCGTGCACCAGCAGATGGAGATTGTCGAAGCCCCCGTTTTGCTGCTGCGCACCAACCAGCCCACGGGCTTCGACTGCCCGGGCTGCGCCTGGCCCGACAAAGAGCACCGCTCGACTTTCCAGTTCTGTGAGAACGGAGCCAAGGCCGTGACCTGGGAAGCCACGAGCAAGCGCGTGACGCCCGAGTTCTTTGCCGAGCACACGGTGTCCTCGCTGCTGAAGCTGTCCGATTTCGAGCTGGAGAATTTCGGCCGCCTGACCCATCCCATGGCCTATGACGCGGCCAGCGACAAGTTCCGCCCCATTGAATGGGAGGCGGCCTTCGAGCGCATCGGCGAAGCGCTGAGGGGCCTCGACTCCCCCGATCAGGCCGAGTTCTATGCCTCGGGGCGGGCTTCGAACGAGGCTGCCTACCTGTTCCAGCTGTTTGCGCGCGAGTTCGGCACCAACAATTTTCCCGATTGCTCCAACATGTGCCACGAGGCCACCAGCACCGGCCTGCCGCAGTCCATCGGCATAGGCAAGGGAACGGTTTCGCTGGACGACTTCGACCACACCGATTTCATTCTCTCGATTGGCCACAATCCCGGCACCAACCATCCGCGCATGATGGGCACGCTGCATGAAGCGGCCCGGCGCAAGGTGCCCATCATCGTGTTCAACCCCATGCGCGAGCGGGCGCTGGAGCGCTTTGCCGATCCGCAGAACCTGGTGGAAATGGCGACCTACGGCTCGACCGACATCGCCTCCACCTACTACCTGGTCAAGGCCGGCGGCGATGCGGCGGCCCTCAAGGGCATCATGAAGGCGCTGCTGGCGCTGGAAGCCGAGCGCGGCGGCGTGCTCGACCATGCCTTCATCGCCGAGCATACGCAGGGCTTCGATGCGCTGGCCGCCGATCTGCAGGCCACGGGCTGGGCGGATATCGAGAAGGAAAGCGGCCTGCGGCGCGCCGAGCTCGAGCAGGTGGCCGAGGCCTATGCCCGGTCCACGGCAGCCATCGTCACCTACGGCATGGGCATCACCCAGCACAACACGGGCACCGCCAATGTGAAGCTGATTGCCAACCTGCTGCTGATGCGCGGCAACATCGGCAAGCCCGGCGCCGGCATCTGCCCGCTGCGCGGCCATTCGAACGTGCAGGGCAACCGCACGGTCGGCATTTCCGAAAAGCCCACGCAAGCCTTTCTGCAGCGCCTGGAGCAGGTCTTCGGCTTCACGCCGCCCCAGGCCCACGGCCACGATGCGGTCAAGGCCATGGAGGCCATGGCCGACGGCTCGGCCAAGGCGCTGATCTGCCTGGGCGGCAACCTGGCCGTGGCCATGCCCGATCCGCAGCGCAGTTTTGCCGCCATGAAGCAGCTGGAGCTCAGCGTGCACCTGGGCACCAAGCTCAACCGCTCGCACCTGCTGGTCGGCAAGCAGACCTTTCTGTTTCCGGTGCTGGGGCGCACGGAGCTGGATGTGCAGGCCGGCGGGCCGCAGTCCATCACCGTCGAGGACTCCATGTCCATGGTCCATGCCTCGGCCGGCAAGCTCAAGCCTGCCTCGGAGCATCTGCGCTCGGAGTGCGCCATCGTCGCCGGCATGGCCCGGGCGACGCTGCCGGGCAGCAGGGTGGACTGGCTGGGCCTGATTGCAGACTACGACCGCATCCGCGACCTCATCGAGCGCACGGTGGCGGGCTTTGACGACTACAACCGGCGCATCCGCGTGCCCGGCGGCTTTCGCATGCCGCTGCCGCCCACCGAACGCCAGTGGAATACCGCCACGGGCAAGGCCATGTTCTCGGTGTTTGCGGGCGTGCGCGAGCGCTACGAGCCCTGGCCCGACGATGTGTTGCGCCTGGTGACCATCCGCAGCCACGACCAGTACAACACCACCATCTACGGCATGGACGACCGCTACCGCGGCGTGTTCGGCCGCCGCGACGTGCTGTTCATGAATGCCGAGGATCTGGCGGCGCACGGGCTCGAGCATGGCGACCTGGTGGACATCGAGACGGTCTCGTCCACGCGCCTGCTGCGCATGGAAAACATCACCGCCATCGAATACAGCATTGCCCGCGGCACGGTGGCGGCCTACTACCCCGAGGCCAATGTGCTGGTGTCGCTCGACTACATCGACCAGGAGAGCGGCACGCCTTCCTACAAGTCGATTCCTGTGCGCATCCGCCGGGCCGCGGGGCAGGGTGGCGTCTCCGAGGCGGCATGACGGCATGAAAAAAGCGGACCTCCGGGGTCCGCTTTGTCATGGCCGCCCGGCGGCTTTTCCTGCCGTCGCGCTCACTCGACCTCGCCCATCTGCGACTGCAGATAGTTCTGCACGCCGACCTTCTCGATCAGGTCCAGCTGGGTTTCGAGGAAGTCGATGTGCTCCTCGGTATCGTCCAGGATCTTCTGCAGCAGGTCGCGCGAGACGTAGTCGCGCACGGATTCGCAGTGGGCCATGCCTTCCTTGATGGTCTGCTGGGCGGCCTGCTCCAGGCGCAGGTCGCAGGCCAGCAGTTCCGGCACGTCCTCGCCGATCTGCAGCTTGCCCAGGTCCTGCAGGTTGGGCAGGCCGTCGAGCATGAAGATGCGGTCCATCAGCCAGTCGGCGTGCTTCATCTCGCCGATGGATTCCTCGTATTCCTTCTTGGCCAGCTTGTCGAAGCCCCAGTGCTTGAGCATGCGGTAGTGCAGAAAGTACTGGTTGATGGCGGTGAGCTCGTTCTTGAGCTGGGCTTGCAGCCAGGAAATTGCTTGCGCGTCGCCTTTCATGGGGAATCCTTCCTTGTTGATTGTCCGGGGGGGCTTTTGTCAGGCTTCGATTGTCCAGGGTTTATGCGATAGATCAACTAAACCCGCGTCCTTGCGCATTGGCTGCATATGAGGTGCGTTCTCGTTACGCCCGGTGCATGCAGCGGCGTCCCGCAGGAAGCCGCCAGCCTGACGGACTTGTGACAAGAAGTCATGTCATGGCAGCCATGCCGGGCTTTGGCTTGAAATGCCCGAATTGCAGTCCAAAATAGGGAGCAGGGCCTTTCTGCAGGCGCACCGCGCCCGCCATGCCCTGCAAAGAAGAAGAAAGATAGATAGTTTTTTGCAATCAATAATATCAAGTCAATTGATTGGATTGATTGCTCAATGAGGCCTACACTTTCTCCTGTGTTCAATCACTCACCAAAAGGAAACAGCAATGTCCGTACTCAACACCACCATCAAGCCTTTCAAGACGCAAGCCTTCAAGAACGGCAAGTTCATCGAAGTGACCGAGAAGGACGTCCTGGGCAAGTGGGCCGTGTTCTTCTTCTATCCCGCTGACTTCACTTTCGTGTGCCCCACCGAGCTGGGCGACGTGGCTGACCACTATGACGAACTGCAGAAGCTGGGCGTCGAGGTGTACTCCGTGTCCACCGACACCCATTTCGTGCACAAGGCCTGGCACGACACCTCCGACACCATCGCCAAGATCAAGTACACCATGCTGGGCGACCCCACATGGCAGATCAGCCAGAACTTCGACTGCCTGCGCGAAGGCCAGGGCCTGGCCGACCGCGCCACCTTCATCGTCGATCCCCAGGGCGTGATCCAGGCCATGGAAATCACCGCCGAAGGCATCGGCCGCGACGCTGCCGACCTGCTGCGCAAGGTCAAGGCTGCCCAGTACGTGGCTTCGCACCCCGGTGAAGTCTGCCCCGCCAAGTGGAAGGAAGGCGAAAAGACGCTGGCTCCTTCGCTGGACCTGGTCGGCAAGATCTGATCGGCGCAAGCTGAACATTCACAGTTGAACTGTTGAAGACGCCCGGGTGCCTGGCGCCCGGGCTTTTTTTTCCCGAATTTTTGCAAGATACAAGGAGTTCCCAATGCTTGACAACAACCTGAAAGCCCAACTGAAAGCCTATCTGGAGCGCCTGCAGCGTCCGGTGGAGCTGGTGGCTTCGCTGGATGACAGCAAGGGTGCTGCCGAGCTCAAGGAACTGCTGCAGGAGATCAAGGAACTCAGCGACAAGATCACCGTCGTCGAGAACAACGACCTGCCCGTGCGCAAGCCTTCGTTCCTGATCACCAATCCCGGCGTGGACACCGGCGTGCGCTTTGCCGGCGTGCCCCTGGGCCATGAATTCACCTCGCTGGTGCTGGCGCTGCTGCAGGTCGGCGGCCATCCCTCCAAGGAATCGGCCGACCTGCTCGAGCAGGTCAGGAACATCGACACGCCGCTGCATTTCGAGACCTACTACTCGCTGTCCTGCCACAACTGCCCCGACGTGGTGCAGGCGCTGAACCTGATGTCGGTGCTCAATCCCAAGATCACGCATACCGCGATCGACGGCGGCCTGTTCCAGCAGGAAGTGCAGGACCGCGAAGTCATGGGCGTGCCCACCGTCTTCGTCAACGGCGAGCGCTTCGGCCAGGGCCGCATGGAGCTGGCCGAGATCGTGGCCAAGGTCGATACCGGTGCCGCGGCGCGCGAAGCCGAGAAGATCTCGGCCAAGGGCGCCTTCGACGTGCTCATCGTCGGCGGCGGCCCCGCCGGCGCGGCCGCGGCCATCTATGCGGCCCGCAAGGGCATCCGCACCGGCATCGCGGCCGACCGCATCGGCGGCCAGATGCTGGACACCGTGGACATCGAGAACTACATCTCGGTCAGCAAGACCGAAGGCCCCAAGCTGTCCGCCGCGATGGAAAACCACATCCGCGACTATGAAGTGGACATCATGGGCCAGCAGCGCGCGGCCAAGCTGATTCCGGCGGCCGAGGAGGGCGGGCTGATCGAGGTGCAGACCGAATCCGGCGCATCGCTCAAGGCCAAGACCGTGATCCTGTCCACCGGGGCGCGCTGGCGCAACATGAACGTGCCGGGCGAGGAGCAGTACCGCACCAAGGGCGTGACCTATTGCCCGCACTGCGACGGCCCGCTGTTCAAGGGCAAGGACGTGGCCGTGATCGGCGGCGGCAACTCGGGCATCGAGGCGGCCATCGACCTGGCCGGCCTGGTCCGGCACGTGACCGTGCTGGAGTTTGCCGGCGAGCTCAAGGCCGATGCCGTGCTGCAAAAGAAGCTGGCCACCCTGCCCAACGTGACCGTGATCCTCAACGCCCAGACCACCGAGGTGAACGGCGACGGCAAGAAGGTGACGGGCCTGACCTACAAGGACCGCACCACGGACGAGGTCAGGACCGTGGCGCTGGAAGGCATCTTCGTGCAGATCGGCCTGCTGCCCAACACCGAATGGCTCAAGGGCACGGTCAACCTGACGCGCTTTGGCGAGATCGAGATCAATGCCAAGAGCGAGACCAATCTGCCCGGCGTGTTTGCCGCCGGCGACTGCACCAACGTGCCGTTCAAGCAGATCATCATCGCCGCCGGCGCGGGAGCCACGGCAGCGCTGTCGGCCTTTGACTTCATGATTCGCCATTGAGCATGAAAATGGACTGAAGCGCTTGATGCAAAAGCGCTGATAGCTATGAAAAAAGGACTGCCCAGGCAGTCCTTTTTTGCGCTGCCGGTGGGGCTTGCTCCTGCCGGGCCAGCCTGGCAAGCCGGGGCGGCCGGAGTGGACCGCAGCCGGGCGCAGGGCTATGCTTTGCGGCACTGCAGGCCACGTCATTGCGGCTGGCCCGCAGCTTTCCATCACATCGCTGCCAGTACCGGGCCTTATGGGAGAGCACCATGCCAGCCATTTCCGCCATTCGTTCGCTATGCGCCGGCCTGTGCCTGGCCGCGCTCATGCCTGCGGCCCTCGGGCAGGAGCAGGGATCGGTGCTGAAACTGCCCACCCGGACGGGGGTGGAGACCACGGTGTTCTGGCATCCGGCGCCCCGGGCCACGGCAACCGTGCTGCTGTTTCCCGGCGGGCTGGGCGGTTTTGGCAAGATGGAGCAGGGCAGGCCGAGCAGCAACAATTTTCTGGTGCGCACCGAGCAGGATTTCGTGGCCCATGGCCTGAATGTGGCCATCTTCGGCCGCGCCAACGGGCAGGAGATCACCCCCCGGGAGCGCATGTCGCCCGAACACATGGAGGACGTGCGCAAGGTGGTTGATGCCGTCAGGCAGCGCAGTTCAGCACCCCTGTGGCTGGTGGGCACCAGCCGTGGCACGACCTCGGCGGCCGCCGCCGCCAGCCAGCTGCCCGATGGCGTGATTGCCGGCGTGGTGCTCAGTTCCAGCATTGTGGATGCCAGGGAGCCCGGCTCCATGCAAAGCCTGGACCTGGGCCATATCCGCGTGCCAGTCCTGCTGTTCCACCATGCCAGGGATGCCTGCCGCATCTGCCCTCCGGGCGCCCTGCCCGGGGTGCTGCAAAGCCTCACCCAGGCACCGGTGAAAAAAATCATGCTGGTGGAGGGCGGCGGGAATCCGTCCGGCGACCCCTGCCATGCCATGCACTGGCATGGCTATGCCGGCATGGAGGCAGAAGCGGTGGCCGACATTGCGCAGTGGATCCAGCAACCCGTGCCTTGACATCGCATCGTTCGCCACGGCCCCGGGCGGGCGGGGAACACCCTGCAAGAAGGACTGCCGCGGCAGTCCTTCTTGCGTTGGGCGGCACGACCGGGAGGGCCGCGGCAGGTTTGCGCTTTCGCGGAATGCGCGCATGGGTTTCATGAATTAATGAGAATGATTCGCATATACTAGGTGCATCCCAGCCAGCACATGCGGTGCGGGCTGCAGGCCTGAAGCCTGCGGCCGCTTCCAGAAGCCAGCTCTTGTTTTCATTCCAAATACAGAGAGGGTTTCTGGTATGGCCTCAGCCACCGTTTTGCATTCGCGCGCCTGCATTGCGCTCCATCCGCTGGCCTGGGCTTGTGCGCTGGCCTGTGCCGGCAGTGCCTGGGCGGCGGAACCCGAGGCCGGACAGGCCACCGTGGCTGCCGCAGCGGCGGGCCGCCATGCGCCGGTGATGCGCGACGTCGTGGTCAGCGCCTCGCGCGACGAGCAGGACCCCGATGCCCTGCCCATGAGCGTGGACGTGATCAATGCCCGTCAGATGGAGGAGGCGCAGATCGGCGACATCCGCGAACTGGCCGGGCGCCTGCCCAATGTGACCGTGCCGCGTGCGCCTGCGCGCTTCACGCTGGCAGGCTCGTCGGCGGGGCGCGACCAGAACAGCGGCTTCAACATCCGCGGCCTGGAAGGCAACCGCGTGCTGATGCTGGTGGACGGCGTGCGCCTGCCGCGCAGCTATTCGTTCAGTGCCAACGCCTTCGGCCGCGATTACCTGGACCTGGGGCTGGTGCAGCGCGTGGAAATCCTGCGCGGCGCGGTGCCCGCGCTCTATGGCTCGGACGGCATGGGTGGCCTGGTGAACTTCATCACCATGGAGCCCGGCGACCTGCTCCAGGACGGCAAGGCCATCGGCGGGCGCGTATCGGCCAGCTACGACGGCTCGGACAATGGCAAGCGCGTGGGCGCCACGCTGACCGGCCGCGCCAGCGGGGAGTGGAGCTGGCTGCTGTCGGCCGGCATCGGCCGCGCGCATGCGCTGGAGAACATGGGCGTCAACCATGGCGTGGGCAGCAGCCGCACCGCACCCAATCCCGAAAGCGACCAAAGCCACTCGCTGCTGGGCCGTCTGGTCTACACCCCGTCGGCCGTGCAAAAGCATGTGTTCACGCTGGAAAACGTGGACAAGCGCGCCGACTACGACCTGCTCAGCGCCCGGGGTGCGGGGCTGACCGGCACCACGCTGGATTCCCAGGCCCGCACCCGCATGCAGCGCTGGCGCGCGAGCTGGCAGGGCCAGTGGCAGCAGCTGGGTGCCGCCTGGGCCGACGAGCTGCGCCTCATGGCCAGCTATCAGAGCGCCGATTCGCGCGAATGGGTGAACGAGACCCGGCTCAACCTGCCTTACCGGGAGCGCGACGTCACCTATGACGAGGATGCGCTGCAGCTGCATGCCCAGGCCAGCAAGCTGCTGCGCTGGGGCGCCTCGGTCAGCGGCAAGCTCACCTACGGCGTGGATTACAGCCGCAACAAGGTGGTCAACGAGCAGAACGGGGTGACGCCGGCCGCGGGCGAGAGCTTCCCGCTCAAGCGCTTCCCCGACACCACGGAGACATCGACGGCCCTGTTCGCCCAGGCCGAGCTCAACTACGGCCTGTGGACGGTCACGCCCGGCGTGCGCGCCGAGCACTACAGCATCCGGCCCAGGCAGGCCGGCTTTCTGCCCGCCGTGGCCAGCAACTCGGCTTCCGCCGTCTCGCCCAAGCTCGGCGTGATGTTCCAGGCCAGCGATGCCTGGTCGGTCTACGGCAATTACGCCGCGGGCTTCCGGGCGCCCAATGCGGGCCAGATCAACGCCTATTTCGAGAACCCGTTCTACTACTACAGGAACATTCCCAACCCCGACCTCAAGCCCGAAAAGAGCAATACCTTCGAGCTGGGCCTGCGCGGCCGCCTCGAGCGCCTGAAGGTGGATGCGGCGGTCTTCACGGGGCGCTACAAGGACTTCATCCAGGACCAGCAGCTGGTCTCGGGCCAGCCCGGCAACCGCAACAACCCCGGCATCTACCAGTCGGTCAACCTGGACCGCGTGCGCATCAGCGGCTTCGAGCTCAAGGCCGATTACGACTGGGGCCGCCATGCGGGCGGCAACTGGCGCACCCACGCGGCCTACGGCTACACCAGGGGGCGGCAAACCAATACCGATACGCCGCTGGACACCATCTCGCCCCGGCAGCTGGTGATGGGCGTGCGCTATGACGCAGCCCGGGTGGGCGTGCAGTTCACCGCCTCGCACTGGGCCGGCAAGAAGGCCGGGGATGCCGCCGAAGGCGCCTGGCTCAGCCCCGCGGCCACGGTGCTGGACCTGAGCGCGCAGTGGCGCATCCGCCCCGGCACGCGCCTGAACGTGGGCCTCTACAACCTGACCGACAAGAAGTACTGGCGCTGGAGCGATGTGCGCGGCCTCACGGGCAACCCCGCCTATGTCGATGCCTACACCCAGCCGGGCCGCAACTTGCGCGTCTCGCTGGTGCAGGATTTTTGAGCCGGTTCTTCTGAATTGATAGCTACCAGCGCTTGATGTGCAAGCGATAGCGCTGGTTTTTCCATGTTTTTCAATGGGAGATGGGTATGCACAGATTCGCCGACAAGCCTGGCCAGGCCCAGGCCGCCCAGGAAACCGAAGCCCGCCACGAGCGCGGCACGCCAGGTTCCCGGGACGAGGAATACCTGCTGACCGAGGGCGAGGCGCTGCTGGCGGCCACGCTGGCGCTGATGACCGGCTTCGGCCACGGCTGCTGCACGGCGCACAAGGCTGCCATGGCCTCCAGGGTGGCCGAACAGCTGGCGCTTCTGGCCCGGCCGGCCGGGGGTGCGGACCGCTCTCCCGACATGCGCGCCTTTCTGCTGCGCCTGTGCCAGCGCTGGCAGCAGGCGGCGCAGGAACAGGCTGCGGCCAGCCGCGCCGCCGCCATCCAGGCGCTGGCAGGTACCTCGGGCCCTGCTTCTCTTCCCTTTTCCGTGCTCTGGCACGAGCCACTGGAGACTCTTCAATGACCCCTACCACGATGAATCATGCAACCGTTCGCGCGCCGTCCCTGGGCGGCGATGCGGCCGCCATCCGCCAGCGCTTTGCCGAAAAGCGCCAGTCCGGCCTGCGCGCCCGGGATGCCGCCGAGGCCTTGCAACTGAGCGAGGGCGCCGTGGTGGCCGCCCATGGCGGCGCGCACGGGTACGCGCTCAAGGCCACGCCGCTGCGCGCCGAATGGCTGGCCATCCTGCAGGGCCTGGAGGCCTGCGGCGAAGTCATGGCGCTCACGCGCAACGAATCCACGGTCCACGAAAAGACCGGTGTCTACCGGAACGTTTCCGCCACCGGGCCGGTCGGGCTGGCGCTGAGCCGCGAGATCGACCTGCGCCTGTTCTTCATGCACTGGCATGCGGGATTTGCCGTGGCCGATGGCGCCAATGGCAACCGCCCGGCCGCGCGCAGCCTGCAGTTCTTCGATGCCAGCGGCTGCGCCGTGCACAAGGTCTTCGCGCGCGAAGCCACGGACATGGCGGCCTGGGATGCATTGGTCGAGCGCTTTGCCGAGCCTTCCGCCGGCCATGTGTTCCGTCCCTCCATGCCCAGGTCTGCGCCCCGGGCCGACACGGAAATCGACGTGGCCGGGCTGGCGCGGGCCTGGAGCGAACTCCAGGACACGCACGACTTCTTCGAGATGCTGCGCACATTCGGTGTGGAGCGCCAGCAGGCCTTGCGCCTGGTGCCGCAGTTCTGCGAACGCCTGGAGCCCGCGGCCGTGGTCCGGCTGCTGGGCGACGCGGCCGTGGACGGCGTGTCCATCATGGTGTTCGTGGGCAGCAAGGGCTGCATCCAGATCCACACCGGCCCCGTGAACAACATCCAGCCCATGGACACGCCCGGCGGCGCGCGCTGGATCAATGTGCTCGACAGGGGCTTCAACCTGCACCTGCGCACCGACCTGATCGACACGGCCTGGGTGGTGCGCAAGCCCACGGCGGACGGCATCGTCACGGCCGTGGAAGTCTTCGACGCCGCGGGCGAGCTGATGGCCATGTTCTTTGGCGAGCGCAAGCCCGGCCAGGCCGAGCTGCCGGCATGGCGCGAACTGGTGGCCGGACTGCCGCGCCTGGACTGCCGGGCCGAGGTGGCGGCATGACGGCCGGAATGGCCCTGGCCGGCCGCCGCCGCGGCCTGAAATGCCTGGCGGGCGTGGCGCTGGCCGCGGCCTTGCCCGGCGCGGTGCGAGCGCAGGCCAAGGGGCGCCGGCTGGTCTCGCTCAGCGGCGCGCTGACCGAGGTGGTCTACCTGCTGCAGGCGCAGGACCAGCTCGTGGGCACCGACACCACCAGCCTCTACCCCGAAGCCGTGCGCAGGACCGCCAAGGTCGGCTATGTGCGCCAGCTCTCGGCCGAAGGGCTGCTGTCGCTCAGGCCCGATACCGTGATCGGCACCAGCGAGGCGGGACCGCCCGTGGTGCTGGAGCAGATCCGCCAGGCCGGCGTGCGCGTGGCGCTGGTGCCGTCGCGCCACAACTGGGCCGAGGTGCAGGAGAAAGTCGCCGTGGTGGGCCGCGAGACCGGCAGGGCGCAGCAGGCCACGGCCTTGATGGCGCAGCTCGATGCCCAGTGGGCCGGCGTGCAGGCCCAGGTGGCGCAGGCCACGCGCAAGCCGCGCGTGCTGTTCATCCTCGCGCATTCGGGCAGTCCCATGGTGGCCGGGCGCGGCACGGCGGCCCAGGCGCTGATGGCCTATGCGGGTGCGGCGAACGTGATCGACCAGTTCGAAGGCTACCGCCCGCTGACCGCCGAGGCCCTGGCCAGCGCGGCGCCCGAAGTCATCATCAGCACCACCCAGGGCATCGAAGCCCTGGGCGGCGAGACGGCCTTCTGGCAGCGGCCCGAGCTGGCGCTGACGCCGGCCTATGCGAAGAAGGCGTTGGTGGCGCTGGAAGCCAGCCACCTGCTGGGCTTCGGCCCGCGCCTGCCCGGCGCCGTGCAGGCCCTGCACCTGCGTACCTTGCAGTGGGTGGCCTGATGGGTAGCCTGCCGCAGACGGCCGCCGGCGCCGAGAGAAAGAGAGCGCAATCCCAGCCGTCGCTGCGCTGCCCGGCTGCCGGCAAGGCCCCGCCATCTGCGGCCGCATCCCGCTGGCGCACGGCCAGCGGCCGCCTGAGCCGCCGGGCCACGCTGCTGCTGGGCCTGATGCTGGTGCTGGCGGCCGTGGTGCTGGGCAGCGCCAGCGGCGCCTATGCGATCGCTCCGGCGCAGCTGCTGTCCGTCATCGCCAATGCGGTCACGGGGCATTCACCGGCGGGGCCGGAGCAACTGGTGTTCTTCAATATCCGCCTGCCGCGCCTGCTCATGGGCGTGGCCGCGGGCGCCGGCCTGGGGCTGGCGGGCGCCTTGATGCAGGGGCTGTTCCGCAACCCGCTGGCCGATCCCGGCCTGATCGGCGTGAGCAGCGGCTCGGCCCTGGCGGCGGCTCTCACCATTGTGCTGGGCAGCATGTATCTGCCCTGGCTGCCGCATACGCTGGGCAGCTGGGCGCTGATCGCCATGGCATTCGGCGGCGGCCTGCTGGTGACGGCGCTGATCTATGCGCTGGGCCAGTCCCAGGGCGGTACGCGCATGGGCCTGATGCTGCTGGCCGGCGTGGCCGTGAATGCGCTGGCCGGCGCCGGCCTGGGTTTTCTGAGCTTCATCTCCACCGACGAGCAGTTGCGCAACCTGCAGATGTGGCTGCTGGGCAGCCTGGGCGCCGCGCGCTGGAGCGCCGTGGCCCTGGTCGGCGCGGCCGTGGCGGCCAGCCTGGCCGCGGGCCTGGCGCTGGCGCGGCCCCTGAACGCGATTGCGCTGGGCGAGGCCCAGGCCGGCCTGCTGGGCGTGGCGGTGGAGCGCACCAAGCGCCGCGCGGTGCTGGTCGCGGCCCTGGCCGTGGGCGCCGTGACGGCGACGACCGGCGTGATCGGCTTCATCGGCCTGGTGGCACCGCACTGGGTGCGGCTGGCAGCCGGGCCTGATCACCGCATCGTGCTACCGGGCTCGGCCCTGCTGGGGGCGGCGCTGGTGGTAGGCGCCGATGCGGTGGCGCGCACCGTGGTCAAGCCGGCCGAGCTGCCCTTGGGCGTGCTCACGGCCTTCATCGGCGTGCCGCTGTTCCTGGCCATGCTGCGCCAGTTCAGGAGCAAGGTATGAGTGCCGTTTCCGTCATGGAATGCCGCGGCCTGGGCGTGGGCGTGGCGCGCGGGCCGCGCCTGGCTACGGTGCAGGCTGCGCTGCGGGCCGGGCGCTTCACCGCGATCCTGGGGCCCAACGGCGCGGGCAAGTCCACGCTGATGTCCATGCTGGTCGGCGAGCGCGCGCCGCAGCAGGGCGCGGTACTGCTGGACGGGTGCAACCTGGCCGCCCTGGGCATGGAGGGCCTGGCGCGCCGCCGTGCCTTCATGCCCCAGGACTGCGCCGTGGCCTTCGATTTCACGGTGCAGGAGGTGGTGGAGCTGGGCCGTTACCCGCACCGCGGCCAGCCCAGCCCGCGCGAGGAAGCCATCGTGGCCGAGGCGCTGGCGCTGACCGGCGTGGCCCCCCTGGCGCAGCGCAATATCAACACGCTCTCGGGCGGCGAACGGGCGCGCGTACATCTGGCGCGGGCCCTGGCACAGATCTGGGAAGCGCCCGGCGACGGCCGCGCGCGCTGGCTGCTGCTGGACGAGCCCACGGCCGCGCTGGACCTGGCGCACCAGCACCATGCCATGCAGCTGCTGCGCGGCTGGGCCCGCGAGCAGGGCGTGGGCGTGGTGGCCGTGATCCACGACCTGAACCTGGCGCTGCGCTACGCCGACGATGTGCTGGTGCTGGGCGGCGCGGCCGGCGTGTTCCACGGGGCTGCCGAAAAGGTGCTGCAGCCGGCGCTGGCCGAGCGCATCTGGGGCATGCGCTGCGACCCCGTGCGCGGCAGCGACGGCACGCTGCAATATATTTTTGTAGCGGCTGGCGCTCTGGCTGCCTAGATTTTGTGGATAAATCGGCTGGAGAACAATGGCTGGAAGGCGTCAGAAGCTATTGATCCAGTAGCGGATCAGCCGGAATGCACCGTCATCGCCACCAGCCGTGCCACCACGGGGCGCACCAGGATCACGCAGCAAAATGCCACGGGCATGGCCAGGGCATAGGCCTGCAGCACGCGCTGCAGATAGCCTGCGCCCAGCCCGCTGTTGGCCGCCACGATGGTGCAGCACATGAGAAAGGCCATGATGCCGGCCATGTAGAAGGCAAAGACGATGGGTGTGTAGCGGGGATGCAGCTTGCGGCGCGGGAGGGCGCCGTTGCTGGCGATGTTCTGTGTGGGTGTCATGCCGTGGTTTGGGTGAAGGAAGCGAACCGGGGCCGGAAAGGAAAGATCCCGAACCAGGCCCGCACTGTACGCAGCCCGCCGCCGCCGCGGTAGGTGGGCCCGGCTTGCATGACTCGTAAGCTGAAATTGCGAATGCATTTGGCGATACATTGGCATTCATGCCGAATCTGCGTGCCATCGAAACCTTTGTCAAAGCCCTGGAGGGGGGCTCCATCGCCTCGGCCGCGCGCCAGCTGGGCATCTCCCCGGCGGCCGCCAGCCAGAACATCGCGCGCCTGGAGCGCGAGCTGGGCACGCGGCTGATCACGCGCACCACGCGTTCCATGGCGCTGACGGCGGCCGGCGAACGCTATCTGGCCCGCGTGGCGCCCGTGCTCGACGAGCTGGAAAAAGCCCAGTCCGACGTGTCCCTGGTCCATGGCGAGCTGCACGGGCGGCTGCGCGTGGCCTGCATGGCCGCCTTCGGCCGCCATGTGCTGGCGCCGCTGCTGCCGGCCTTCACGCAGCGCCATCCGCGGCTGGCGCTGGAGCTGCTGGTGACGGACCGCGACGTGGATGTGCTCAAGGAGGATGTGGACGTCAGCATCCGCTACCGCGACGTGCTGGAGCCCGGCATGTCGGTGCGGCCGCTGGCGGCCGTGCCGCGCATTCTGTGCGCCGCGCCCTCCTACCTGGAAAGGCATGGCCGCCCGCAGGTGGCCGAGGACTTGTTGCAGCATGCCTGCCTGCTGTACCGGCGCGAGCGCGACGGGCGCCTGATGCGCTGGCCGTTCGTGCGCGACGGCCGGCGCACGGATCCGCCGCTGCGCATGGCGGCCATAGGTTCCGACATCGATGCGATGACCGAATTTGCCGTGGCCGGCGGCGGCATTGTCTGGGCCGGCAGCTTCATCGCCCACCGCTATGTGCAGGAGGGGCGGCTGGTGCCGCTGGCGCTCAAGGCCGGACGCAAGGGCCAGCTGCAATTCGAGGACGGCACGCTGGACTTCTTTGCCTGCTTCCGCGACCGGCAGTACGTGCCGGCCAAGGTGCGCGCCTTTGTCGACTACCTGCTCGAGGTGCTGCCCGGCCATCCGTCGCTGGAGCGGTTGCCGGGCCGGGCGGGGTAGGGCTGCGGATCAGTATCAGTAGCCCAGGTGCGAGGGCAGCACTTCCTGCAGGATGGTGGTGGCGATTTCCTCGATGGACTTGGTCGTGCTCGAGAGCCAGCGGATGCCGCTGCGGCGCATCATGGCCTCGGCCTCGGCCACCTCGTAGCGGCAGTTGGCCAGGCTGGCGTACCTGGAGTCCGGGCGGCGCTCGTTGCGGATGCTGGACAGGCGCTGCGGATCGATGGTCAGGCCGAACAGCTTCTTGCGGTAGGGCTCCAGCGCCGGCGGCAGCTGCTTGCGCTCGAAATCCTCGGGAATCAGCGGATAGTTGGCGACCTTCAGGCCGAACTGCATGGCCAGGTACAGGCTGGTCGGCGTCTTGCCCGAGCGGCTCACGCCGACCAGGATCACGTCGGCACCCGTGAGGTCGTGGTTGGTCTGGCCGTCGTCATGGGCCAGCGTGTAGTTGATGGCCTCCATGCGCTCCAGGTATTCCTTGCTCTCGCTGATGTCGGAGAAGCGCCCCACGCGGTGCAGAGACTTCTGGCCCAGCTCCTGCTCCAGCGGGCGCACGAAGGTGCCGAACATGTCGAAGACCTTGCCCTTGCAGTTGGCCTCGATCATTTCCAGGTGCTCCTGGTTGACCAGCGTGGTGAAGACGATGGGCTTGTGGTTCTCCACCTCGGCCACGTGGTTGATCTGGCGCACGGCCTGGTGGGCCTTGTCCATGGAATCCACGAAAGGCAGGCGCACCAGCCGCGGCTTGGTGTCGAACTGGGCCATGATGGCCGTGCCAAAGGTCTCGGCCGTGATGCCGGTGCCGTCGGAGATGACAAAAATCGTATGGGTATGCATGGTGCGCGGTGAGGTGGCCGGGCGGACAGGGCATCCGGGGCCGGCTTGTTAATTTTTGCCAGCTGCGCGGGGACAGGCGGCTGAGCCTACAATGGCGCCCATTATTCCCAATTTCCAGCCCATGCTCGTTGACGGTCGACACCCAGAACAGCAAAGCACTGCATCGATGCAGCGTGGGTTTGCGCGCCCCGGCCATTCAGCCCGGGGATCGCGCCGGCACCGGTTTTTTAACTTTGGAGCTTTCCCATGTCTCAACTGTTCGAGGCGACCGCCCTGGTCGTTCCCTTTGAAAAACTGAGGATGACCGATGTCGAGTCCGTAGGCGGCAAGAACGCCTCGCTCGGCGAAATGATCTCGCAGCTGCCGCAGGGCGTGCGCGTGCCCACCGGCTTTGCCACCACGGCCCACGCCTTCCGCGAATTCCTGGCCTTCGAAGGCCTGGCCGACAAGATCTCGGCCAAGCTGGCAGCCCTGGACGTGGACGACGTGCGCGCCCTGGCCGCCGTGGGCGCCGAAATCCGCGCCATGGTCGAAAGCCAGCCCTTCCCGGCCGACCTGGAAAAGGCCATCCGCGACGAATTTGCCCGCCTGCAGGGCGGCAATGCCGAGGCATCGTTCGCCGTGCGCTCCTCCGCCACCGCGGAAGACCTGCCCGACGCCTCGTTCGCCGGCCAGCAGGAAACCTTCCTCAACGTGGTGGGCATCGAGCAGGTGCTGCACAAGATGAAGGAAGTGTTCGCCTCGCTGTACAACGACCGTGCCATCTCCTACCGCGTGCACAAGGGCTTTGCCCATGACGTGGTGGCCCTGTCGGCCGGCGTGCAGCGCATGGTGCGCTCCGACCTGGGCGCCGCCGGCGTGATGTTCACCATCGATACCGAGTCCGGCTTCGAGGAGGTGGTCTTCATCACCTCCAGCTACGGCCTGGGCGAAACCGTGGTGCAGGGCGCCGTGAACCCCGACGAGTTCTATGTGCACAAGCCCATGCTCAAGGCCGGCAAGAAGGCGCTGATCCGCCGCAACCTGGGCTCCAAGCTGATCCAGATGGTGTTCGCCACGCCCGAGGAAAAGGCCGAATCCGGCAAGCTGGTCAAGACCACCGACGTGGCCCACGAGCTGCGCAACCGCTATTCGCTGACCGACGAGGAAGTGCAGCAACTGGCCCACTATGCGCTGGTGATCGAGCAGCACTACGGCCGCCCCATGGACATCGAGTGGGGCAAGGACGGCACCGACGGCCAGCTCTACATCCTGCAGGCACGCCCCGAGACGGTGAAGAGCCAGTCCAAGGGCCAGGCCGAGCAGCGCTACAAGCTCAAGGGCACGGGCACCGTGCTGGCCGAAGGCCGCGCCATCGGCCAGAAGATCGGCACCGGCCCCGTGCGCCTGGTGTCCGACATCTCGCAGATGGACCAGGTCCAGGCCGGCGACGTGCTGGTGACCGACATGACCGACCCCAACTGGGAGCCGGTGATGAAGAAGGCCTCGGCCATCGTCACCAACCGCGGCGGCCGTACCTGCCACGCGGCCATCATCGCGCGCGAGCTGGGCATTCCCGCCGTCGTGGGCTGCGGCAATGCCACCGAGCTGCTCAAGGACGGCACGCTGGTGACCGTTTCCTGCGCCGAAGGCGATACCGGCAAGATCTATGACGGCCTGCTCGAGACCGAGGTGACCGAGGTCAAGCGCGGCGAGATGCCGGCCATCAAGACCAAGATCATGATGAACGTGGGCAATCCCCAGCTGGCATTCGACTTCGCCCAGCTGCCCAACGAGGGCGTGGGCCTGGCCCGCCTGGAGTTCATCATCAACAACAACATCGGCGTGCACCCCAAGGCCATCCTGGACTATCCCGCCGTGGATGCCGACCTGAAGAAGGCCGTCGAGTCCGTGGCCCGCGGCCATGCCTCGCCGCGCGCCTTCTACGTGGACAAGGTGGCCGAAGGCGTGGCCACGATTGCCGCGGCCTTCTGGCCCAAGCCGGTGATCGTGCGCATGTCGGACTTCAAGTCCAACGAGTACCGCAAGCTCATCGGCGGCAGCCGCTACGAGCCCGAGGAAGAGAACCCCATGCTGGGCTTCCGCGGTGCGGCGCGCTACATCTCGGCCGACTTCGGCGAAGCCTTCAAGATGGAGTGCGAGGCGCTGCGCCGCGTGCGCGAGGACATGGGCCTGACCAACGTCAAGATCATGATCCCGTTCGTGCGCACGCTGGGCCAGGCCAAGCGCGTGACCGAGCTGCTGGCCGAGAACGGCCTCCAGCGCGGCGAGAACGGCCTGGAGCTGATCATGATGTGCGAGGTTCCGTCCAACGCCATCCTGGCCGACGAGTTCCTCGAGTATTTCGACGGCTTCTCCGTGGGCTCCAACGACCTGACCCAGCTCACGCTGGGCCTGGACCGCGACTCCGGCCTGGAGCTGCTGGCGGCCGACTTCGACGAGCGCGATCCCGCCGTCAAGAAGATGCTGTCGCGCGCCATCAAGGCCTGCCGCGACCAGAACAAGTACGTGGGCATCTGCGGCCAGGGTCCCTCGGACCATCCCGACTTCGCCCAGTGGCTGTCGGACGAGGGCATTTCGTCCATCTCGCTCAACCCTGACAGCGTGGTCTCCACCTGGCAGCGCCTGGCGAACTAAGCCCGCCCGAGCCGAGCCATGCAGATGCTGCGTGCGCCTTTGCATGGTTCGCATGGCTCTGACGCCGAAACGGCCGATGCCGTCGACGGCTTCGGCGTACCGGCGGGGGCGGTCTTTCCGCCCGACCTGCACGGCTCCCACCACCTCAGGCTCAAGGCCCTGCTGCTGACGATCTGGGGGGCGGCCTCGTTTGGCACCTGCTATTTCGCCCGCGACCTGCAGGCCCTGGTGCCGGGCTGGCCCATCGCGTACTGGATGGCGGCCCAAGGGGCTGTCCTGATGTTCCTGGCCCTCATCGTGGTCTATTGTGTGGCCATGGATTATTTCGAACGCCAGCCTCCTGCCGGCGGTGCGCCTGCCCGCGAGGACGCGGCGGCATCGCCGCACCCGCCTTCCAGCACCTCGATGCCCCATGCCTGAGCAGCTGGCGCTGTCCAGGGCCTACTACTGGCGGCTGCACCGTATCCTGTTCCTGTACGTGCTGGGCGTGGCCGGGTTTGTGCTGGCCATGCTTTGGGCCGAGGGGCGCGGGCTGTCGCGCCACTGGATAGGGCCGATCTTCCTGTTCTGCACCGTCATGGTGTATGCGGGGATCGGCGTCTATTCGCGCACCAGCAACCCCGAGGAGTACTACGTCGCGGGGCGGCGCATTCCGCCGCTGTACAACGGCATGGCCGCTGCGGCGGACTGGATGAGCGCGGCCTCCTTCATCAGCCTGTCGGGCGCGCTGTACCTGCAGGGCTTTGCCGGCGCGCCGGGACAGGTGGGCGGCCTGGCCTATGTGCTGGGCTGGACGGGCGGCTTTTGCCTGGTGGGCATGCTGATCGCCCCCTATCTGCGGGCCATGAAGCTCTATACCGTGCCGGATTTCTTCCAGGTGCGCTATGGCGGGCGCTGGCCGCGCATCATTGCCGCGCTGGCCGCGGTGATGTGCTCGTTCACCTACGTGGTGGCGCAGATATACGGCGTGGGGCTGATCGCCTCGCGCCTGACCGGCGTGCAGTTCGAGATCGGCATCATGCTGGGCCTGGGCGGCGTGCTGCTGTGCTCCTTCCTGGGCGGCATGCGGGCCATCACCTGGACCCAGGTGGCCCAGTATGTGGTGATGCTGCTGGCCTTCATGATTCCCGTGTCGTGGCTGGCCTACAAGCAGCTGGGCTCGTACTGGGCTCCGGTCAGCTACACCCAGCAACTGGGCAAGATCGCGCAGCTGGAGCACGGGCTGCTGGCCTCCGAAGCCGAGAAATCCGCCGTGGAGGCCTATCAGCTGCGCGCCCGGGTGCTCGAAGCCAAGCTGCGCGACGTACCCAGCGTGCTGGCGGCCGAGCGCCAGGCGCTGAGCGAGCACATCCGCGAGCTGCGCAACAGCAGCGGCAATATCGGCGCCATCATGGCTGCCAGCCGCGAACTGGCCGCCATGCCGCGCGATGAAGCCACGGCGCGCGAGCGCTGGACGCGCGAGCTGCACGAAACCCATGAGCGGGCCAAGCCCATGGGCGGCATTGCGCTGCACAGCCAGCCTTTTGCGGGCGACCCGCATGGCACGCCGCAGCAGCAGGCCGAGTACGAGAACAGCCGCCGCAATTTCCTGGCCCTCATGTTCTGCCTCATGGTGGGAACGGCCGGGCTGCCGCACCTGCTCACGCGCTACTACACGGCGCCCTCGGTGTCTGGCGCCCGGCGCTCGGTGGCGTGGAGCCTGTTCTTCATCGGCTTGCTGTATTTGAGCGCTCCCGCCCTGGCAGTGCTGGTCAAGTACGAAGTCCTGCACAACCTGGTGGGCACGCGCTTTGACGAGCTGCCGAACTGGATCGCGCAGTGGTCGCATGTGGATGGCTCGCTGCTGTCGGTGGAGGACATCAATGGCGACGGCATGCTGCAGTTCGCCGAGATCCACATGGGTGCCGACCTCATCATGCTGGCCACGCCCGAGCTGGGCGGCATGCCTTACGTGGTCTCGGGCCTGGTGGCGGCGGGCGGCCTGGCGGCAGCGCTGTCCACGGCCGACGGCCTGCTGCTGACCATCAGCAATGCCCTGGTGCGCGACCTGTACTTCCAGGAGCGCTGGCAGAAGCGGCAGCTGCCCCCGGGGGCGCGGCGCATCTCGCCCGAGCAGCGCGTCATCCTGTCCAAGTTCACGCTGCTGGTGGTCGCGCTGTCGGCCGCCTTCGTGGCCGCGCGGCGCTCGTCGGACATCCTGCCCATGGTTTCGGCCTCGTTCTCGCTGGCGGCCTCGGCCTTCGTGCCAGCCATGGTGCTGGGCATCTTCTGGCGCGGCGCCACGCGGCGCGGCGCCGTGGCCGGCATGTTGCTGGGGCTGGCGGTGGCGGTGTACTACATGCTGGCCCATGTGCCCGGCCTGCAGGGCGTGCTGCCGTCCATGCTGCGCAGCGACGAACTCTGGTGGGGCATACAGCCGATTTCGGCCGGCGTGTTCGGCGTGCCGGCGGGCTTCGCCGTGACCTGGCTGGTCAGTCGCTGGGATGGCTGGCGCCGCAGGCGCGGCGCTGCCTGAATGCTCTTTCATTGCGAGCTGCCAACGCTTGCCAGCTCTGGTTTATCCATAGATTTCATATGGAAAGTGTTGAAGACCAAGCGCTGACAGCTTTCTTTTTCTGAGCAAACGCAAGATGCGGGCGGTTTTCAGGAAAACCCGCCTTGCAATTGCTTACCACTATGACACCCTGCATGCAGAGAACACAGGGGAGGGTGCGGGCTTCATGCATTTCGTCAAAACACTCGCCGGCCAGCAGGCTTTCAAGGAACGCCATGCGGATCTGCCGCAGCGGCTGCGCTCCGCATTCCTGCTGTTCGACGGCCAGCGCAGCCTGGCCCAGGTGCTGGAGGCCACATCGGCCATGGGCGTGACCCGCGACGACATCATGAAGCTGGTCGACCGCCAATGGCTGGCGCCGCGCGAGTCCCGGCCGCCGGAGGTGGCTTCGGCGCAGGCGGCTGCGGCGCCCGAACCCGCAGAACCCGGCGACGCGGGCGAGGGCAGGAGGCAGCGCTACCGGCAGGCCTATCCGCTGGCCGTGGCGCTGACGGGCAAGCTCGGGCTCAAGGGTTTCAGGCTCAACCTTGCCGTGGAGGCCGCCATGGGCTACGAGCAGCTGGCGGCACTGGCGCCGCGCATCCGCGAGGCCGTCGGCGAAGCGGCCTATGCACCGCTGCACAAGGCGCTGTTTGCCCAGCAGCCCTGACCGGTTCCTCCGGACTCCGGGACAGGCATGAAAAAAGCGGCCCGGGGGCCGCTTTTTTCATGGGCAGGGCCGGCTTCAGACGGCCAGCAGTTCCACGTCGAACTTGAGCGTGGCATTGGGCGGGATCACGCCGCCGGCGCCGCGTGCGCCGTAGCCGAGTTCGGCGGGGATCAGCAGGGTACGCTGGCCGCCGACCTTCATGCCTTGCACGCCTTCGTCCCAGCCCTTGATCACCATGCCGGCGCCCAGGGGAAAGACGAAGGGGTCGTTGCGGTCCTTGCTGGAGTCGAACTTGGCGCCCTGCACGCCGTTGTTGTAGAGCCAGCCGGTGTAGTGCACGGTCACGGTCTGGCCGGCACGTGCTTCGGCGCCTTCGCCCACAACAGTGTCTTCATATTGCAGGCCGGAGGCGGTGGTGTTGAAAGCCATGATGAGTTCCTTTCAGCGCGGTCGCTGGAAAAGCGGGAAAAAAAGCGATGGAAAAGGGCCGGCAAGCAAAGCTTGGGCCCTTGGAGGAAGGCAGTTTTCAATGTACTGCGCAACACCGGGCAGCGCAGTGACGGAAAGTTTGCTTATTTCTTGGCGCGGGCGGCAACCCAGCGGTTGGCGAAGGCCTGCACGTCCGACAGGCGCTTGAGCAGGTCCTGCCCGGCCAGGGTGACGGTGTAGCCGTCGTTGCCGTGCTCCAGCAGGCCGCATTCGCGCAGTTCCTTGATGCGGGTATTGAGCGTGTTGGGAGTGATGCCGCCCACGCTGTCTTGCAGCAGACGGAACGTCTGGGGATGTCCGTCCCGCAGGGCCCACAACACACGCAACGCATAGCGGCATTCGAGTTTCTCGAACAACTGGTTGATGGCGGCGTTTTCCTTGGAGCTCATGGACGCTTCTCCTTGCGCAGTGGTGTTATTTGAGCGTGGGCACACCGGGGTGGGCCTGGCGCCAAGTCCTGATCGACTATAGCGTGTAATTTATTTTGCTACAAGTTTAGTAGCTCAAAATCAATAATTGCAACGTCCTGAAGTCGTAAAGCCAACAAAGCCGCGCGAAGTGTTGTGGACTTGCCACGTGCGCCATCAGGGTTTTGGAGCAGCCCGCGCCGGTGCCGGAATCAGCTCTTGAGCTTGAGCAGATAGGTCATCACGCTGGCTGTGGTCTGCTCGAGCTCGAGGAATTCGCGCAGGTCCTTGCCCGACTGCAGGGCGCTGTCCCAGCGGTTGCTGCGCAGGGCGCGCAGCCAGCTTTCCTGCAGCGTGGCTTGCTCCACGGCCTGCAGCAGCTCTTGCGCCCGCGCGGCGCTCACGCCCTTGCCCGTGAACACGGCGCGCCAGTTGGCCATGTCGGCATCCACGCCCTGCTCCTTGAAGGTGGGCAGTCCGAACACGCTGCGGCGCGAGGAAATGCCGATGGCGCGCAGCTGGCCCGAGCGCAGGGCCTCGCTGAATTCGCTGTAGCCCGACAGGCCCAGCTGGGCCTTGCCCTGGAGCAGGGCATTGACCACGTCCTTGCCGCCTGCAAACGGCAGGTAGGACAACTGGTCCGGGGCCGCCTTGGCCGCCCGGATCAGCAGGCCGGCGAACATATGGTCCACGCTGCCGGCCGAGCCGCCGGCCATGGTGAGGGAGCGCGGGTCGCTGCGCAGCGCCGCGGTCAGGTCCTTGGCGCTGCGAATGGGCGAATCCTTGGGCACGGCCACCACGATGTAGTCGCTGGTCAGGCGCGCCAGCGGCTGCACGGCCGACAGATTCACCGCCGGCTTTTGCAGCGCAATGGCGCCGGCCATGACCATGCCGCCGATGAGCAGGGTGTCGGGCTGGTTGCCGTACTGCTGCACGTAGTGGGCCAGACCTATGGTGCCGCCCTTGCCGCCCATGTTCTCGTAGTCCACGGCATCGGCAGCGCCACTGGCCAGCAAGGCCTCGCCCAGCGCGCGGCCCGTCTGGTCCCAGCCGCCACCGGCGTTGGCCGGGATCACGATGCGCAGCCGGCTGGCAATCTTCTGGCGAGCGGCGGCCGGCGCAGCCGTGGCGGCATTGGCGGCGCCGGCCAGGCCGGGCAACTCCAGCAGCGCAGCGATGCCGCCTAGCAACAGCTGCCGGCGGGAAAAGCGGGTCGTGCCGGTATGGAAGGCTTGGGGGCGGGTAGGGCTGGGCATGGGTTCCTCCATCTCTTCGGGCTGTCGCGTTGTGGGCCTGCGCGGTAGGCGGGCGCTTTGGATCTTGCGGATCGGGGGATTGTCCCTCAGCCGCCCGTCGATGTGTCAACCTGTATCAAATTGGCGCTGTGCTGCAGGGGCGCAAAGAAAAAGCCCCGCACCTTGCGGTACGGGGCTTGGCTGCAAAGACGGCTGTCTTACAGCGAGTCGATGAAGCTGCGCAGCTTGTCGCTGCGGCTCGGATGCTTGAGCTTGCGCAGCGCCTTGGCCTCGATCTGGCGGATGCGCTCGCGCGTCACGTCGAACTGCTTGCCCACTTCTTCCAGCGTGTGGTCGGTGGACATCTCGATGCCGAAGCGCATGCGCAGCACCTTGGCTTCGCGCGGCGTCAGGCCGTCGAGGATGTCCTTGACCACGTCGCGCAGGCCGGCCTGCATGGCCGCATCCACGGGCGCCGTGTTGTTGCTGTCCTCGATGAAATCGCCCAGGTGGGAATCGTCGTCGTCGCCGATGGGGGTTTCCATCGAGATCGGCTCCTTGGCGATCTTCATGATCTTGCGGATCTTGTCCTCGGGGATCTCCATCTTCGCGGCCAGGATGGATGCATCGGGCTCGAAGCCGAACTCCTGCAGATGCTGGCGCGAGATGCGGTTCATCTTGTTGATGGTCTCGATCATGTGCACCGGGATGCGGATGGTGCGGGCCTGGTCGGCGATCGAGCGCGTGATGGCCTGGCGGATCCACCAGGTGGCGTAGGTCGAGAACTTGTAGCCGCGGCGGTATTCGAACTTGTCCACGGCCTTCATCAGGCCGATGTTGCCTTCCTGGATCAGGTCCAGGAACTGCAGGCCGCGGTTGGTGTACTTCTTCGCGATCGAGATCACCAGGCGCAGGTTGGCCTCGATCATTTCCTTCTTGGCATCGCGGCTGGCGCGCTCGCCGTCGTTCATGCGCTTGTTGATGCGCTTGAGCTCGTCCAGCGGCACGACCACGCGCGACTGCAGGTCGATCAAGGCCTGCTGCAGCTCCTGCACGGGCGGGATGTTGCGCTCCAGCACGGCGCTGTAGGGCTTGCCGGCGGCGGCCTGGTCCACCACCCACTGCAGGTTCAGCAGGTTGGCGGGGAAGTCCTTGATGAAGGCTTCCTGCGGCACGCCGCACTTGTCCACGATGATCTTGCGCAGCTCGCGTTCCTTCTTGCGCACGTCGTCCACCTGGGCGCGCACCAGATCGCACAGCTTCTCGATGGTCTTGGCCGTGAAGCGGATGGTCATCAGCTCCTCGGTGATGGACTTCTGCACCTTCATGTACGCCGGGCCGCCGTAGCCCTCCTTGTCGTACACCTTGTGCATCTTCTCGAACATCTCGCGCATGGCATCGAAGCGGCGCATGGCTTCGTTCTTGAGCTCCTCGAGCTTCTTGGTCAGCGCCTTGGAGCCACCCTTGCCGTCGTCGTCGTCCTCTTCGTCGTATTCGTCGAAGTCCTCCTCGGCCACGTAGTCGTCGTTCTCGTCGGCATTGACGAAGCCGTCGACCACGGTGGAGATGACGACCTTGCCTTCGCGGATTTCCTCGGCCATGGTCAGGATCTCGGCGATGGTGGCAGGCGAAGCCGAGATGGCTTCCATCATGTCCATCAGGCCGCCTTCGATGCGCTTGGCAATCTCGATCTCGCCTTCGCGCGTGAGCAGCTCCACCGTGCCCATTTCACGCATGTACATGCGCACGGGGTCGGTGGTGCGGCCGAATTCGGAGTCCACGGTGGACAGCGCGGCTTCGGCTTCCTCCTCGGCCTCTTCCTCGGTGGTGGCGGACTGGCCGGTATTGTTCAGCAGCAGGGTCTCGGCATCGGGGGTCTGCTCGTACACCGCCACGCCCATGTCGTTGAGCATGGAGATCACGACTTCCAGCGTCTCGGCGTCGACCAGCTTGTCGGGCAGGTGGTCGTTGATCTCGCTGTGGGTCAGGTAGCCGCGGGTCTTGCCCAGCTTGATCAGCGTCTTCAGGCGCTGGCGGCGGGTGGACATTTCCTCTTCGGTCAGCACGGTCTCGTCCAGGCCGAATTCCTTCATCAAGGCGCGTTCCTTGGCCTTGCTGATCTTCATGCGCAGCGGCTTGACCTTCTCGGTGGGCGTTGCCGAGGCTTCGACCTCCACTTCCACCTCCTCCTCGATCTCGCCTTCCAGATCGCTGTCGATGTCCGACAGGTCCGTATCGTCCATGTCGTCGCTGGCTTCCTTGGCCTTGGGCTTGCGGCCGCGCTTGGCGGGTGCCTTGCCTTCGGCGGCAGGGGCCTTGGCTGCAGCGGTCTTCTTGGCGGCGGCCTTCTTGGCAGCGGGTTTCTTGGCTTCGGTGGCAGCTTCTTCGCCTTCGGCTGCAGCTTTCTTGCGGCCGCGCTTGGGCGCAGCTTCGGCCAGCAGCGCATCGGCCAGTGCTTTGAGTTCGGCTTGTGACTTGGTAACCACGTTGGTTTCTTTCTTGGCTTCAGCCGCAGACGCGGCGCTCTTCTTCGCAGCGGCCTTGGCGGCACCGGCCTTTTTGGCGGCTGCGGAAGCGGAAGTAGAGGTCTTGGCGGTTTCGGCAGCCTGCTTGGACTTCACGGACTTTGACACGGGCATGAACACCTTTCACGGTAGCGAACACACACAAACACAAAGGGAAACGCAAACGTACGTGCAAACAAACGCCGCCTAGGCCGGCGCGTGAGCAGGCCTGGCCCACTCGGGAGTCGATATCTCCAAGGCAAGATGTCGGGCGATCATTTGGTGTGCAGTCCTTGCGGAATATTGGGCCATGCAGTTGCTGCCATCACGTGATTGCTTCACGGGGCCCGGGCCGGAGGTGCTGCTGTCGCTCTTGCCAATAACTTATCAATTATACCTTTGGTGAAAAATATCAAGAGGCTGAGCCAATAATTGCGGATAAATTTTTTCTTCTGGCCTGGAATTCCAGATAACGCCTTGCTGCGGTAGGGTCGGTTGCTACATCTTTGAGAGCTTGTTCTTCCTGGCGCTTCAGGTGGTCCACCAGGATCAGGTTGAGCACGCCGCGCAGCTCCCGGCGCAGCTCATCGATTTCGCCCTCGGGGTGGGCGTGGGGGCCGCTCATGAGCTTGTCGGCCAGCATCTCGCAGGGCAGGCCGCGCATCTGCTCGCGCAGCACGGCCCAGGGGCGCGGGCCCGACTCGGTGAACTGCGCTTCCAGCCAGTGGAACAGACCGCCATGGCCTTCGCTGCAGCGGGCCAGCGCGTCGAAGTCCTCGTGCGTGAGCTCCTCCATGAATTCCATGTGCGCCATCAGCAGGCGGGCGGCCTGGTCTATGCGGGTTGCGGGCGCTGTGCGCGGGCCGCGCGGCGGCGCCGTCCAGTCGGCGGTGCCGGCCTTGTTCCTGTTCCAGGGCTTGCGGCTGCCGTCGAAGCGCTTGCCGCGCCAGCCGCTGCCCTGGCCGCCTTGCGGAGCATGGCCGTAGCCCGGGTCGCTGCCATGGCCATCCGCGCCTGCGGGGCTCCAGCCCTGATCCCAGTCGGGCGCGGGCACTGCATCCCAGGGAGCACCAGGGCCGGCCGCCGGCGCATGGCGGGCTGTCGCCTGGCTGGAGCGCAACGGGGCCGTGCGTGCGGCCTCCTGGGCCCAGATGTCGGCCAGGTCGCGGGCGTCGAGCTGCACCAGCGCGGCGATCTCGCCCAGCAGCTGGCGCTTGAGCGCGCCGTCGGGCAGCGCCGACCACAGCGGGCGGGCATTGCTGGCCATGTGGGCACGGCCTTCGGCTTGGCCCAGGTCGCAGCCTTCGCTGGCCGATTCGATCAGGAAGCGGCTCAGCGGCGTGGCGTCGCCCACGTAGCGCGAGAAGGCTTCGGGGCCGAATTCGCGGATGAAGCTGTCCGGGTCGTGCTCGGCCGGCAGGAACAGGAATTTGATCGAGCGCGTGTCGGTGGCCAGCGGCAGGGCGGCATCCAGGGCCTTGCGGGCCGCGCGGCGTCCCGCGCCGTCGCCGTCGAAGCTGAAGACCACGGCGTCGGTGAAGCGGAACAGCTTTTGCACATGGTCGGGCGTGCAGGCCGTGCCCAGCGTGGCCACGGCGTTGGCAAAGCCGAGCTGGGCCAGGGCCACCACGTCCATATAGCCTTCGGTGACCAGCGCATAGCCCATGTCGCGCAGGGCCTGCCGCGCCTCGAACAGGCCGTAGAGTTCGCGGCCCTTGTGGAAGACCGGGGTTTCCGGGGAGTTCAGGTACTTGGGCTTTTCGTCGCCGAAGACCCGCCCGCCGAATCCTATGCATTCGCCCTTGACGTTGCGGATGGGGAACATCAGCCGGTCGCGGAAGCGGTCGTAGCGGCGGCCGTCTTCCTCGCTCACGATGACCAGGCCGCATTCCTGCAGCTGCGGGTTGTCGTATTCGGCGAACACGCTGGCCAGGCCGTGCCAGCCCGCGGGCGCATAGCCCAGGCCGAAGCGCCTGGAAATCTCGCCCGAGACGCCGCGCTTTTTCAGGTACTCGATGGCGTGCGGCGCCGTCCTGAGCTGCTTGCAATAGGCCTCGCCGGCTTTTTCGAGCAGGTCGCTCAGGCTGGCCTGCTTCTGCTTTTGCGCAGCCTGGCGCTCGCGCTCGGCGGGACTGACGTCGTCCTGGGGCACCTGCAGGCCGCATTGGTTGGCAAGCTCCTGCACTGCTTCGACAAAGCCCATGCCGGCATGCTCCATCAGGAAGCCGATGGCATTGCCGTTCTTGCCGCAACCGAAGCAGTGGAAGAACTGCTTGCTGGGGCTGACGGTGAAGGAGGGCGATTTTTCGCTGTGGAAAGGGCACAGGCCCATGAAATTGGCGCCGCCCTTTTTGAGCTGCACATAGCGCCCGACGATGTCGACCACGTCGACGCGGGACAGCAACTCTTGGATGAACGATTGGGGAATGGCCACCCGCGTATTCTGCCTTGGCTTGCTATGTCTGATGGCGTCCAAGGTATGAGGCGCGCCAGCATCGGCCCAGGCCATGTGCGGCAGGCCCATCAACGAGAAACGCCCGCAGCGCAGGGCGGCGGGCGCTGGCTCTCGGGTGGAGATTCGTGGATTTGATAGCGTTCAGCGCTTGAAGGTGAATGAGGTCAAGCTATTTCGATGGTGAAAACCAAGAAAGAAAGGCGCAGGATGCTCCTTTACCGATAGCGAAGCCGCATCCCGGAAGGGGTCAGGCCTGCTCGGGTGCGATCCGCTGCCAGCCCTCGCGCGTCACGCGCAGCACCTGGACCCGGCGCGCATCCGCGTCGATATGCCAGTCGCTGAGCACGATGCGCCAGCGTTCCTGTCCCAGTGCATGGTCGGCAGGCCGGTGCGTATGGCCGTGGATGAGCCAGCGCGCATCGGCCGCCTGCATCCAGGTGGCGGTCATGGCTGCGTCGGCATCGGCGTACGGCGCGCCGGACTGCTTGCGCATCTCGCTCTCGCTGCGGGCCGACTTGCCCAGCGCCCGGCGCGCGGCCAGCGGCTGGGACAGCACTTGCCGGCGCCATGCGTCGGAGCGTGAAAGCGCGCGGAACTGCTGGTACTCCACATCGTCCAGGCACAGCGCGTCGCCATGGCTGAGCAGAATGCGCGTTGCGCCCCATTGCAGCAGCGTGGGATCGGCCAGCCCGGTCATGCCGCTGCGGCGCAGGAATTCCTCGCCCGCCAGGAAGTCGCGGTTGCCGACCATGAAGAACAGCGGGCGCTGCTGTGCGGCCGCCCGGAGCACGGCCGCGCATTCGGCCTCGAAGCTGCCCGGCTCGTCCAGCGCATCGTCGCCCACCCAGACCTCGAACAGGTCGCCCAGGATGAACACCGCATCGGCCGTGGTGCGCGCCAGGTAGTCGCGCCAGGCCTGAACGGTCTGCGGCTCCGAAGGCTGCAGATGCAGGTCGGAAATGAAATCGACCGTGCGCCAGCCGGGAGCAGCCATGAGCTGCGCCACCGGGGGCACGGTCGTGCGGGGATCCGTAGCCACTAGAAAAGAATATCTAGCAATCTTTGGCGCTGCCACCGGTCTTGAAAACCGGCGCGGCACGCGTGAGGGACGGCGAGCAAGGGCCGCCCCGCGGCGAGGCCGTCGTCCCCCTTGGGGGAAGGCGCGCAGCGCTTCAGGGGGTTACAGTGCCACGGCCTTGTCGATCACCACGGCGTCGAAAGGCACGTCGTCGTGGAAACCCTTGCGCGTGGTGCGCACCTTCTTGATCGCATCCACCACGTCCTCGCCCTTGACCACCTTGCCGAACACGGCATAGCCCCAGCCCTGGCCGGTGGGTGCGGTGTGGTTCAGGAAGCCATTGTCCACCACGTTGATGAAGAACTGGGCCGTGGCGCTGTGCGGGTCGTTGGTGCGGGCCATGGCGATGGTGTACTTGTCGTTCTTGAGGCCGTTCTTGGCTTCGTTCTCGATCGGCGCGTCGGTTTCCTTCTGCTTCATGTCGGTCGTGAAGCCGCCGCCCTGGATCATGAAGTTCTTGATCACGCGGTGGAAGATGGTGCCGTCGTAGAAGCCCTTGTTCACGTAGTTCAGGAAGTTCTCGGTGGTCTTGGGCGCGTTCTGGGCGTCGAGTTCCAGCGTGATCACGCCGGGCGTGGCGGTCTCGGCCACATTGATGGTGACGTGCAGTTCGACTTGGGGATTGCTCATGTCTGTCTTTCAGAGGTGGATGGGAGGCTGCCGCCGCGTCCTGGTTCAGAGGAGGGCAGGCAGCGCAGAGGTGTTACTTGATTTCGGTGGCCGACAGGATCGTCACCGGCGTGGTGGGCACATTTTGGTGCATGCCGCGGTTGCCCGTGGCGACGGTGCGGATTTTGTCCACCACGTCCATGCCTTTGACGACCTTGCCGAACACGGCGTAGCCGTAGCCGTCGGGCTTGGGCGCATTGAGCATGTCGTTGTTCGCCACATTGATGAAGAACTGCGAGGTGGCGGAGTTGGGATCGCCCGTGCGCGCCATGGCGATGGTGCCGCGGTCGTTCTTCAGGCCGTTGCCTGCTTCCAGCGCAATCGGCGCGCGCGTGGGCTTTTCCTTCATGGCCGCGTCCATGCCGCCGCCCTGGATCATGAAGCCGTCGATCACGCGGTGGAACACCGTACCGTCATAGTGCTTGTCGCGCACATACTGCAGGAAGTTGGCCACGGTCTTGGGCGCCTTGGCCTCGTTGAGCGCTACCGTGATGTCGCCCAGGCTGGTCTTGAGCAGCACCTGGGGCTCGGCCTGGGCCCAGGCCGGCGCCGTCAGCAGCGCGCTGGTCAGTGCCAGTGCGGCCTGGCGGCGGGAGAGGAAAGAAGTCAGGGGGCGGAAATTCGGCATGAAGCGCTCCTGGGGAAACGTAAAGCCTGCCTGCAGGCAGGAGTGTCGAAGATGCGTGAAGGCCGCTGGAGCCGGCGGACGACTGCCTGTCGAGCGAGCCCTGTGGTCGGCCATCCCCGCATGGGCCGGCGGGCCGGCCCGGGTTGCGGCTTAGGGCTTGGGTGCTCCGCGTGCCGGTGCTTCGGCTGCGACCGGCGCACTGGCGGCGGGCTGGGCGGGCTTCGCTGCCGTGCTGGACAACTGCAGCACTTCCTTGAGCAGCTTCATCTTGGGCTGCAGATTGGCCGCCCGGCCGCCCTTGGCACGGGCCTGGGCATAGGACTGGTAGGCCAGCCGCACGTGGATGTCGCCCAGATTCTCGTGGGCCACGGCATAGTCGGGGTTGTTGCGCACGGCGTTTTCCAGCGCGGCGCGGGCCTTTTCCAGCTCGCCCTGGCGGGCATAGATCACGGCCAGGTTGTTGTAGGGCTCGGGCAGCTCGGGATAGTCCTCGGTGAGCTGGCGCAGCGCGGCAACGGCGTCTTCGGTGCGGTTCAGATTGGTCAGCGCAACGGCCCTGAGAAAGCGCATCTGCGGATCGCGCGGATTGGCGGCCAGAGAGGTGTCGGTGCGCTGCAGTGCCTGCTCGGTTTTGCCGTTCTTGAGCAGCTGTGCAATATCGGTGTAATCGTCGGCGCGGGCGCTGCCGCACATCAGCGCAGCAGCCATCGCAGCGGACAGCGCCGTCAGGCGCACTGCAGAGCTCATCAGGTTGCGTACAGGCATGTAGTAGGTGCTTTCGGTGCGCCGCAACATCGGACCTGCGGCGCGGGCTTATACTGCGGGGCATTGTAGCTGAGGGGTGCAAGGCGCCATGACGGTGCCGCTGGCAGGGCAATGCCGGCCGCTCTCGGCAAGGCTGCGACCGGATCGTTCTAAACGGCTTGCGGCGCAGTTGCGACCTCGGCGCCGTGAGCTGCCAGTTTTCTCCCCATATAGACATTCATGAGTTTGCGTATCTACAACACGCTGTCGCGTGCATTGGAAGCGTTTTCGCCCATCGAACCCGGCCATGTGCGCATGTATGTGTGCGGCATGACCGTATATGACCTTTGCCATCTGGGTCATGCGCGTTCCATGGTCGCTTTCGATGTGGTGCAGCGCTGGCTGCGTGCCAGCGGCTTGCGCGTGACCTATGTGCGCAACATCACGGACATCGACGACAAGATCATCCGCCGCGCCGTGGAAAACGGCGAGACCATCCGCAGCCTCACTGACCGCATGATCGATGCGTTGCACCAGGACGCCGACGCCCTGGGCATCGAACGCCCCACGCACGAGCCGCGCGCCACCGAATACGTGCCGCAGATGCTTTCGATGATCGGCACGCTGCAGGACAAGGGCCTGGCCTACCAGGCCGGCAACGGCGACGTGAATTACGCCGTGCGCAAGTTCCCCGGCTACGGCAAGCTGTCGGGCAAGTCGCTGGACGAGCTCAATGCCGGCGAGCGCGTGGCCGTGGCCGACGGCAAGCACGATCCGCTGGACTTCGTGCTGTGGAAATCCTCCAAGCCCGAGGAGCCTGCCGATGTGAAATGGCAGAGTCCCTTCGGCGAAGGCCGCCCCGGCTGGCATATCGAATGCTCGGCCATGGGCTGCGCGCTGCTGGGCGAGAGCTTCGACATCCACGGCGGTGGTGCGGACCTGCAGTTCCCGCACCATGAGAACGAGATCGCGCAAAGCGAAGGCGCCACCGGCAAGCCGTTCGCCAGGACGTGGATGCACAACGGCTTCATCAACGTGGACAACGAGAAGATGTCCAAGTCGTTGGGCAACTTCTTCACCATCCGCGACGTGCTCAAGGAGTATGACGCCGAGACCGTGCGCTTTTTCGTGGTGCGCAGCCACTACCGCAGCCCGCTCAACTATTCGAATGTGCATCTGGACGATGCGCGCAGCGCGCTCAAGCGCTTGTACACGGCGTTGAGCCTGGTGGCGCCTGCCGAGGTGAAGATCGACTGGAGCAATGCCTACGCGGCGCGCTTCAAGGCCGCCATGGACGAGGATTTCGGTACGCCCGAGGCCGTGGCCGTGCTGTTCGAGCTCGCCGCCGAGGTCAACCGCGGCAAGTCGCCCGAAGCCGCGGGCCTGCTCAAGGCGCTGGGCGCCTGCCTGGGCCTGCTGCAGGACGATCCGCAGCGCTTTTTGCAGGCCGGCGCAGCCGGCATGGATGCGGCCGCGATTGAAGCGCAGATTGCCGCCCGTGCCGCGGCCAAAGCCGCCAAGAACTGGGCCGAGGCCGACCGCATCCGCAAGGAGCTGCTGGAGCAGGGCATTGTGCTCAAGGATTCGGCCGCCGGCACGACCTGGGAGGCAGCCGCCAAGGGCTGAGCTGTTCCATGATGTGCGCAATCTTGAGGGTGGACAAATGGCGGAGGCCGGCATGACGGGTGCAACCTCGGCCCGGCAGCTGGACACCATGGAATTCGAACAACTGCCGCTGGTGGCCGATCTGCCCGTGCCCATGGGCCCGGAAGCGCCGCTGCCCGTGATGAAGCTGGGTGGCGCCGCTGCAAGCAAGGCGGCACAGGCGGCCGCAGCGGGCAGCCATGCGGCCAAGGCTCCGGCTGCGGCCAAGGTCCATCTGGCCCTGCCTGAAGGGGCGCCGGCCTACTGGGCCGAAGCCTGCCGCCAGCTCATGCGCCGCGACCGCGTGCTCAAGCGCCTGATCCCGCAACTGAGCAGCCAGGCCCTGCTGCCGCGCGGCGAGGGCGAAGCCTTCGCCACGCTGGCGCGCTCCATCGTGGGTCAGCAGATTTCGGCCAAGTCGGCCAAGACGCTGTGGAACAAGTTCGCCCGGCTGCTGGCTGAAGTGAAGCCCGAGCTGGTGCTCAAGCTCAAGGTGGACGACATGCGCGCTGCCGGGCTTTCGGCGCGCAAGATCGACTATCTCGTGGACCTGGCGCTGCACTTCACGGAAAACCGTTTGCACATGGATGAGTGGCAAGGCATGGCCGACGAGGCCATCGTCGCCGAGCTCATGGCCATTCGCGGCGTCAGCCGCTGGACGGCCGAGATGTTCCTCATCTACTACCTGATGCGGCCCAATGTGCTGCCGCTTGACGATGCCGGATTGATCCACGGCATCTCGCAGAATTATTTTTCGGGCGATCCTGTGAGCCGCAGTGACGCCCGCGAAGTGGCCGAGGCCTGGAAACCGTGGTGCACGGTTGCAACTTGGTATATTTGGCGCTCGCTCGAAGCGCAGCCTGTGGCTTGATGACACCCGTTCACTGGCCCGCTGCAAGCACTGCAGCAGGCTGGCACAAGGAGAAATACGTTGGCGAAAAAGAACTTTCTGGATTTTGAGCAGCCCATTGCCGAGCTGGAATCCAAAATCGAGGAACTGCGCTATGTGCAGACTGAAAGCGCAGTCGATATCTCGGAAGAGATCGAGCAGCTCAGCAAGAAAAGCCTGCAGCTGACCAAGGACATCTACAGCGATCTGACCCCCTGGCAGATCACCAAGATCGCGCGCCATACCGAGCGTCCCTATACGCTGGACTACGTGCGCGAGTGCTTCACCGACTTCGTCGAGATGCACGGCGACCGCCACTTCGCGGACGACCAGTCCATCGTCGGCGGCCTGGCGCGCTTCAACGGCATGCCCTGCATGATCATCGGCCACCAGAAGGGCCGCGACACCAAGGAGCGCACGCTGCGCAACTTCGGCATGACGCGCCCCGAGGGCTACCGCAAGGCCCTGCGCCTGATGAAGACGGCCGAGAAGTTCAAGCTGCCGGTGTTCACCTTCGTGGACACGCCCGGAGCCTTCCCCGGCATCGACGCCGAGGAACGCGGCCAGTCCGAAGCCATCGGCCGCAACATCTACGAAATGGCCCAGCTGCAGACCCCCATCATCACCACCATCATCGGCGAAGGCGGTTCGGGCGGCGCGCTGGCGATCGCGGTGGCCGACCAGGTGCTGATGCTGCAGTACTCGGTGTACTCCGTGATCAGCCCCGAAGGCTGTGCCTCCATTCTCTGGAAGACCGGCGAGAAGGCGCAGGAAGCTGCGGACGCCATGGGCATCACGGCCCATCGCCTCAAGGCCCTGGGCCTGGTCGACAAGATCGTGAGCGAACCCGTGGGCGGCGCGCACCGCGACCACAAGCAGATGGGCGCCTTCCTCAAGCGTGCGCTGGGCGACGCCTACCGCCAGCTGGCCGACCTCAAGCCCAAGGACCTGCAGGACCGCCGCTACGAGCGCCTTCAGAGCTACGGCCGCTTTGCCGACACCAAGGCCGACAACAGCTGATGGACTGAGGCATGCTGCGGTGCCCGCAGGCATGCCGGGCAAATCTGCGCAAACGGCTTTCCGGTGGTTTCCGGAAAGCCGTTTGGCTTTGTCCTCTATCAATTTCAAAGCGGCTGTCGCTGTCCGTGCAAGAATTTCAGCTTGATTGGAATCCCAAAACCAGAGCCAGAAAGCGCAGGCAGCTCCTGTTTTCAAAGCGATGGGCGGCTGCATCGGCCACTGGCAGAATTCCAGCCTTGATCCATTCCCCGGTGCCCGGCCTTTGCCTGCATGAATTCTTCCGAAACCGAGCCGCCGCGCGATGCCGCTGCCTTGCCGGCGCAGGAATCGCGCCTGCCACAGAGCGCCGATGCCGTGGATGCGGCGCTGCGTGCCTTTGCCGCCGCGGCGCCTGCCTTGCCGCTGGCCGTGGCTTTCAGCGGCGGCGCGGACTCCACGGCCCTGCTGCTGGCCTGTGCGGAACGCTGGCCAGGGCAGGTCAGGGCCATTCATGTGCACCATGGCTTGCAGGCGGCGGCCGATGGTTTTGCGCGGCATTGTCAGGCCGTATGCGAGGCCCGCGCCATCCCCCTCAAGATCTGCGCCATCGATGCGCGGAAGGCGCCGGGCCAAAGCCCCGAAGATGCGGCACGCCAGGGGCGCTATGAAGCCCTGACGGCTGCGGCGAACAGTCCCTGGGTGGACGTGGCGGGGCTGCCTCTTGGGAAAGGTGTGCGCTCCGTGCTCCTGGCCCAGCATGCGGATGACCAGGTGGAAACACTGCTGCTGGCCCTGTCGCGTGGCGCCGGCATCGCCGGGCTGGCGGCCATGCCCGCCCATTGGCAGCGTGCGGGGCTGCAATGGTTCCGGCCCTTTCTCTCGGTGCCCGGGCAGGCGCTGCGCGACTGGCTGCTGCAGCGTGGGCAGAACTGGGTGGAGGATCCCACCAATGCCGACCCGAGCTATACGCGCAACCGCATCCGCGCACAGCTGCTGCCGGTGCTGCAACAGGTATTTCCGCAGTTCCGCGCCACGTTTGCGCGCAGCAGTGCGCACTGCGCCCAGGCGGCCGGGGTGCTGGAGGAGGTGGCTGTATCCGATCTGCAGTCCGTGGGCCTGCCGCCGCGCATCGCCGCGCTGCAGCAGCTGGGCGATGCGCGGCTGGCCAATGTGCTGCGTCACTGGCTGCGCAGCCTGCATGGCACCACGCCCACGGCGGCCCAGCTTTCCCAGCTGATGGCGCAGATCCGCGTTTGCACTACGCGAGGGCACAGTATCCACATCAAGGTGGGGCGAGGTTTCGTCCAACGCCGGGGGCTGGTGCTCGATTGGTACAATTTCTAGGTTTTGGTCTTTTATTTTTTGTACGAAAACCGGCGGCGCGCCAAAACCCTTGTCGACCTGCGCCGTGGCAGGCAGTTTCGTCACCCCTTTGTATCCAATGGCACTGATCGTTCATAAATACGGCGGCACCTCGATGGGCTCGACAGAGCGCATCCGCAACGTCGCCAAGCGTGTGGCCAAGTGGGCTCGGGCTGGTCACCAGATGGTGGTCGTTCCCAGCGCCATGAGTGGCGAAACCAACCGCTTGCTCGGCCTGGCCAGCGAGCTGGCTCCCAGCCATGCCAAGACTTCGTACTACCGTGAGCTCGACATGCTGGCCGCCACCGGCGAGCAGGCATCATCTGCGCTGCTGGCCATCGCCCTGCAGGCCGAGGGCATGGAATCCGTGAGCTACGCGGGCTGGCAGGTGCCGGTGCGCACCGACAGCAGCTTCACCAAGGCCCGCATCGAGTCCATTGACGACAAGCGTGTGCGTGCCGATCTGGAGGCGGGGCGCGTCGTCATCGTGACCGGCTTTCAGGGCATCGACCCCGAAGGCCACATCACCACCCTGGGCCGCGGCGGCTCCGACACCTCGGCCGTGGCCGTGGCGGCTGCGCTCAAGGCGGCCGAATGCCTGATCTATACCGACGTCGACGGCGTCTACACCACCGATCCGCGCGTGGTGCCTGCTGCCAAGCGCCTGGGGACCGTCAGCTTCGAGGAGATGCTGGAAATGGCCAGCCTGGGCTCCAAGGTGCTGCAGATCCGCTCGGTGGAGTTCGCCGGTAAGTACAAGGTGCCCATGCGCGTGCTCTCCAGCTTCACGCCCTGGGACATCGATCTGGAAGAAGAAGCCAAGTCCGGCACGCTGATTACTTTTGAGGAAGACGAAAAAATGGAAAAGGCCGTCGTATCCGGCATCGCTTTCAACCGCGGCGAAGCCAAGATCTCCGTGCTGGGCGTGCCCGACACTCCCGGCGTGGCCGCCGACATCCTGGGTCCCGTGGCCGATGCCAACATCGAAGTGGACGTGATCATCCAGAACATCTCCAAGGATGGCAAGACTGACTTCAGCTTCACCGTGAGCCAGGGCGACTACCAGCGTGCCATGGAACTGCTGCGCGAGAAGGTGGTGCCCGCCCTGGGCGCCGCCGACGTGGTGGGCAATCCCAACATCGCCAAGGTCAGCATCGTTGGCATCGGCATGCGCAGCCATGTGGGCGTGGCCTCCACCATGTTCCGCGCGCTGAGCAAGGAAAGCGTGAACATCCAGATGATCTCCACCTCCGAGATCAAGACGTCCGTCGTGATCGACGAGAAGTATCTGGAACTGGCCGTGCGCGCGCTGCACACCGCTTTCGGTTTGGACAAAAGCGAATAAAATCGTTGTTTTGCCGGAAACGGTCAAAAACCGCGTTACAATAGCGTCAATCCGGAAACGTGACCGAGTGGCCGAAGGTGCTCCCCTGCTAAGGGAGTATGGGGTGTAGAGCCTCATCGAGGGTTCGAATCCCTCCGTTTCCGCCAGATTGAAAGACACCCGCAAGGGTGTCTTTTTTATTGAGAGGGTTGCGCGAGCAGTCTGATCAAAGTGATGTTGAGTTGAGTGTGTGGATTGAATTCCGTGTACAATGCAAGGCTTCACTGAGCGAGATGCACTTCGCAGGTGA
>NZ_BCNT01000002.1 GCF_001544075.1 Comamonas terrae | reverse complement strand
GGGGCGGGCGGCGGCGGCGGGGGTTCGGGCTGCGGCTCGGGGGCCGGCGGCGGAGGCGGGGGCGTTTCCACGGGCGCGGGAGCCGGTGCGGAGCTGCTCCAGACTTCGGCCTCGACCATGGGTTCGTCGGCTTGTCGGGGAGGGCGCACTGTCCACAGCAGGGCGGCGATCAGCAGCCCGTGCGCGGCCAGGGCCAGCGTCCAGGCGCGCGCCCGGCCTCGGGGGCGGGGCGGGGCAAACTGGTCGCGGTCTTGCTGGTGAGGCATGGTGTAGGGTGTCTGCCTTGTCGGTCTTGACTGTCTGGAATGGAGGGCGTGGCCGGTGCGGCACCTTCAGTGCGAGGAAGTGACCACGCCGAAGGCCACGCGCTTGACGCCGGCATCCTGCAGCACGGAGCGCACCTTCATCACGGCTTCGAAAGTCAGGTTCTTGTCGGCCTGGATCTGCATGGCGCTTTCCTCGGGCTGGCCTTGCTGCCAGGACTGGGCCGCGGCCTTGAGATCCTCGAGGCCGAGCTTTTGTTCCTGGCTGCCGGTGCGCAGGCGGATGTCGCCGTTCTTGTCCAGCAGCACATAGGCGATGTTCTTGCTCGGCGGACGCGAGGACTTGCCGGCCGTGGGCACGTTGATGGAGCCCGGCGTGAGCATGGGAGCCGTCACCATGAAGATGATGAGCAGCACCAGCATCACGTCGATGAAGGGCACCATGTTGATTTCGTTGACGGTGCGGCGGTTGCGCCCGCCGCGTGAGGCCACTGAGGGCATAGCGTCACTCCTTGCCGTTCATGCGGGCGGCGTTCAATGGCCGGATGCGCTGTGGGTGGCGGTGGCCCCCACGTTGCGCTGCAGGATGTTGGAGAACTCCTCGATGAAGGTCTCCTGCTGGCTGGCCAGGCGGTCGATGTTGTGGGCGTAGCGGTTGTAGGCGGTCACGGCGGGAATGGCGGCGAACAGGCCCATGGCCGTGGCCACCAGGGCTTCGGCGATGCCGGGGGCCACGGTGGCCAGCGTGATCTGTTCCATGTTGGCAAATCCCGTGAAGGCGTGCATCACGCCCCAGACGGTGCCGAACAGGCCCACGTAGGGGGAGACCGAGCCCACGGTGCCCAGGAAGGACAGGCCCGATTCGATCTCGTCGAGCTCGCGCTGGAAGCTGGCGCGCATGGCGCGGCGCGTGCCGTCCATGAGCGTGGCCACGTCGGTGATGCGGCGCTCGCGCAGCTTCTGGTATTCGCGCATGCCGCTGGCGAAGATGCGCTCCATGGGGCCGCCCTGCTTGGCATGGTGGGCCGCCGCGGCGTAGAGGTCGTTGAGGCTGGTGCCGGACCAGAAGTCCTGCTCGAAGTTGTCGTTGAGCGTGCGCACGCGCTTCAAGGTCTGGGCCTTGCGGAAGATGGTGGCCCAGCTGGCGATGGATGCGCCCACCAGGATCAGCATCACCAGTTGCACCACCCAGCTGGCCTGCATCACGAGGCTCAGGATGGACATGTCTTGGGAGTTCATGAAAGTTGCTCCAGGATATGGTTTGGAATTCTCGCGGGGCGCATGGCCGTGCCATCCACCCACCCAATGCGGATCAGCCCCTCGCACAGCGGCACGGGGCCTGTCGGTTGATTGTCAGTGTTCACCAGTAAAGCCTGCTGCTGTATTGTGAGCGAAGCGCGGCCGGCGCTTTGCAGGCGGGCGGTAACAATCAGTTGGTCGTCCAGCCGTGCCGGCCGCAGGTACTGCAGCTGTGCAGACGTTACGACAAAGATGCCGCCGGTTTGTTCCCGCAGGCTTTGCTGGGCGATGCCCAGCGAGCGCAGCCATTCGGTGCGCGCGCGCTCGAAGAACTTCAGGTAATTGGCATAGAACACGATGCCGCCCGCATCGGTGTCCTCCCAGTAGACGCGGACGGGGAACGCGAATCCCCCCGCGGCGACCGCGTTGCTTCCCCCCGCCGGCCCCCCCCCAAGCGGGGCAGTGCCTTCGCTGGGGCCGTCCATGCTGCGAGGCGGCTCCTGCCTGGCTTCACCGGCTTGCGCAGCGTCCGCTTCCGGCGCCAGAGATTCCTGCTTGCTCTGTGTCATCGCTGTGTCTTAGGCAAGAAGCCTCTTCAGGCGTGCAATGGCTTCCTGCAATTGCTCCATGGAGTTGGCCGTGGAAAAGCGCACGAAGTCGGCCGTCTCGAAGGCGCCGAAATCGCGGCCCGGCGTGATGGCCAGGTGGGCACGGTCCATGAGCGCGTAGGCAAAGTCCCAGCTGCCTTGCACACCCAGCCTGTCGGCAGCCGCACGGCAGTCGGCCCAGGCGTAGAAGGCGCCGTCGGGCTTGACGGGCACGGGCAGTCCCAGTGCATCGAGCGCGGGAATGAAATAGTCGCGGCGGGCCTTGAACTCGGCGCGCCGGCGTTCGTACTCGGCAATGCTTTCGGGTTCGAAGCAGGCCAGCGCCGCGTATTGCGATACGGTGCTGGCGCAGATGAACAGGTGCTGGGCCAGCATCTCGATGGGCTTGACCAGGGCCTCGGGCACCACCATCCAGCCCAGGCGCCAGCCCGTCATGTTGAAGTACTTGCTGAAGCTGTTGATGGAGATGATGTCCTCGCCCAGCTGCAGCGCCGTATGGCCGAACTGCTCTTCGTAGGACAGGCCCAGGTAGATCTCGTCGATGAGGGTCAGCCCCCCCTTGGAGCGCACCACTTCATGGATGCGGCGCAGCTCGTCGGGCGCGATCGAGGTGCCCGTGGGGTTGGAGGGCGAGGCCAGCATCACGCCGCGCGTACGCTCGCTCCAGGCGGCCTGCACCTTGCCGGCGCTGAGCTGGAAGCGCTCGGCCGCGGAAGAGGGAATCAGCACCGGCTTGCCCTCGGCCGCCGAGACGAAATGGCGGTTGCAGGGGTAGCTGGGGTCGGGCATCAGCACCTCGTCGCCCTCGTTGATCAGCGCCAGGCAGGCCAGCTGCAGCGCGGCCGAGGCGCCGGCGGTGACGATGATGCGCCGCGCCGGCACATCCACGCCGAAGCGCTGCGCATACCAGCCGCTGATGCGCTCGCGCAGCTCGGGCAGGCCGGGCGCCTGGGTGTACTGGGTGCGGCCCGCACGGATGGCGCGCTCGGCGGCCTCCTGGACCAGCGGCGGGGCGCCGAAGTCGGGTTCGCCGATGTTCAGGTAGATCATGGGCGTGCCGCTGTCCTTGGACTGGCGCGCGACTTCCTGGGCGCGCTTGGCCATCTCCATGACGTAAAAGGGTTCGATGCGCTGGGCGCGGCGGGAAAGCTGCATGTCGGGCAAACGATCTATCGGGGTGAGAAGGGGCGGTGCTTGAAACCGGCGCGGCCCGGCTCAGAAGTATGGAAAGGGCGAAGGCTTGAAACCGGCGCGGCCCAACCCAAGGACGCCGAGCAAGAGCCGTCTCGCGGTGAAGGCGTCGTCCCCCTCCCTTAGCGCGCAGCGCGTAGAGAGAGGGGGAAGCGGCAAAGCCGCTCAGGGGGTGTGGTTCCGATCTTTTTCCACTTCGGCGCTGCGCAGCTGGGGCGCCAGGCCGTTGAGCACGGCGTTCACGTACTTGTGGCCGTCCGTGCCGCCGAATTCCTTGGCCAGCTCGATACATTCGTTGAGCACCACGCGCCAGGGCACGTCGGGGCAGTGCTGGAACTCGTAGACGCCGATCCACATGCAGGCATGCTCGATGGGCGAGATCTCGGCCAGCGTGCGGTCCAGCTGGGGCGCGATCAGCGTGTCCAGCTGCTCCTCGGTTTCCACGCAGCCGCGCAGCAGCGCATCGTAGTGCACCGCGTCGGCCTTGTGGAAACCCGCCAGGTCGCGCGTGAAGCGGTCGATATCGAGCACGTCGTTGCGGCTCACGATGTGCTGGTACAGGCCCTGCAGCGCGAATTCGCGCGCACGGCTGCGGTTGGACTTGGAGCCCGCCTTGCGCGCGCCGGTGCTGGTCAGTCCGGTGCGGCTTTGGCGAGGGGGTCGGCGCGATGCCGGGCTGCTGGGTTGGTCGTCACTCATGGTCGTCGCTGTCATCAGCGTAGTTGTCGTAGGCGTTGAGCAGGTTGGCCATCTCCACGGCCACGCGGGCCGCGTCGCGGCCCTTGTCGACCTGGCGGGCAATGGCCTGCTCGGTGTTTTCGGTGGTGATGATCGCGTTGGCGATCGGCAGGTGGTAGTCCAGGGCCAGGCGCGTCACGCCCGCGCCCGATTCGTTGGCCACCAGCTCGAAGTGGTATGTCTCCCCGCGGATGATGCAGCCCAGCGCCACGAGGGCGTCGTACGCATCGGTCTCGGCCAGCGCCTGCAGGGCCACGGGCACTTCCAGGGCGCCGGGCACGGTGACGTGGTCGATGTTTTCGGTCTTCACACCCAGGGCCAGCAGCTCGTCGCGGCAGGCGTTGAACAGGGTGTTGGTGATGCTTTCGTTGAAGCGTGCCTGGACGATGCCGATCTTCAGATCGGCGCCGTCGAGGTTCTGGCCTTGGCCTTTTTCTGCATTCAGCATGCGGGGTCCTTTTATTGCTTGGTGATGTAGCCGCTGATTTCCAGGCCGTAGCCCGCCATGCTGGGCAGGCGGCGCGGCTGGCCCATGAGCTGCATCCTGGAGACGCCGAGGTCGCGCAGGATCTGCGCGCCCACGCCGTAGGTGCGCAGATCCATGCGGCCGCGCTCGGGCGCCTGGGCCGAGCGGGCGCTGCCGTCGAACTGGGCCAGCAGCTGCTCGCCCGATTCGCCGCAGTTGAGCAGCACGGCCACGCCCTGGCCCTTGTCGGCGATGTACTGCAGGCTTTCATCCAGGCACCAGGAGTGCTGGCTGCGGCCCACTTCGAGCGCGTCCAGCACGGACAGGGGCTCGTGCACGCGCACGGGCACCGGCGTGCCGGCATCCCACTGCCCTTTGGTCAGCGCCAGGTGCACGGAACCGCTGGGCACGTCGCGGAAGGCATGGGCGATGAACTCGCCATGGGCGGTCTGCAGGGGGCGGGTGCCCACCTTGCGCAGCAGCGATTCGGTGCGGCTGCGGTATTCGATGAGGTCGGCAATGGTGCCGATCTTGATGCCGTGCTCGGCGCAGAACAGCTGCAGGTCCGGCAGGCGGGCCATGGTGCCGTCGTCCTTCATGATCTCGCAGATCACGGCCGAGGGCGTGCAGCCGGCCAGGGCCGCCAGGTCGCAGCCGGCTTCGGTGTGACCGGCGCGCATGAGCACGCCGCCGTCCACGGCCTGCAGCGGGAAGATGTGGCCGGGCTGCACCAGGTCCGTGGGCTGGCTGTTCCTGTCGACGGCCACCTGCACGGTGCGTGCGCGGTCGGCGGCCGAGATGCCGGTGGTCACGCCTTCGGCCGCTTCGATGGAGACGGTGAAGGCCGTGCTGTACACCGTGCCGTTGCGTGCGGCCATGGGCGGCAGCTTGAGGAATTCGCAGCGCTCGCGCGTGAGCGTCAGGCAGATCAGGCCGCGGCCGAAGCGGGCCATGAAGTTGATGGCCTCGGGCGTGACGTGGTCGGATGCCAGAACCAGATCGCCTTCGTTTTCGCGGTCTTCCTCGTCGACGAGAACGACCATGCGGCCGGCACGGATCTCGGCCACGATGTCTTCCACCGGCGAAATCGGCACGGGGGTGAGGGAGCTGTTCATGAAAGTGCCTTCTTGGACTTGCTGCATGCGGTGCCCGGCTGTCAGCAGCTGGCGCCGCGCACGCACCAGTGTCCGGGAATGCGGAGCGGGGCTCCGGCAGGACTTTCAAAGAACGTGTGAGGCGCCAGGGCCGCTTTCCAGCCAGGCAGGGCCTTGCGGAAAGCGCTCATTCTATGCCAGCCGAGGTCGGCACCCTGGCGCTTTGGCGCTATACCAATTGGCAATATTCCAGTTATCCGCGCTACCGGCGCAGCCGTTGCACAGCCACAGCCGTACAAAAACCTGCGCTGCGAAAACCAGATACGCCGAGCAAGAGCCGCCTCGCGGC
>NZ_BCNT01000001.1 GCF_001544075.1 Comamonas terrae | reverse complement strand
GGGGGGGGGGGGGGGGGCAGGCCGAGGTCGGCGCCCCGTTGCACGTCGCTCCTAGGGGAAGGCGCACAGCGCCTCAGGAGGGATCTCTGAGCACCACGTCGCTGTCGGGATAGGCGCAGCAGGGCAGCACATAGCCGTCGGCCTTTTCCTCGGCGCTCAGCCCCGGCCATTCGATTTTGTAGTGCACCTGGCCCGCGACCAACTGGCCCAGGCAGGTGCGGCAGGTGCCATTGCGGCAGGAGCTGGGCCATTTCACGCCGCCGCCTTCCAGGGAGTCGAGCAGGGACTGGTCGGTCCAGGCGTCCACCTGCTGTTCGCTGGGCGTGCATCGGGCGATGAAAAAGGGCGGGGCAAAGGGCGAGAGATCGGAAGAGTCGCTGGACATGGCGCGGAAAACGCGAACGGCGCAAAAGCGCAAAAGACGGCGGGACAGGCTGCGGCTGCGCGGAGCCAATCCGCCTTTTTACCGTGTTTTGCACCATGTCTGCCCCTGCCAGGGAGGTACAGGGCTGCCTCATTTTTAAGCGGCTGCTGCAATCACATTGTGAATCAAGGACTTGCATCATCTTTGCGAGGATTTTTAGGGCTTGTCCACATGCTTGTCCCGCATTTGTGGGGGTAATTCCGGGCCATGGCCTTGCGGGTGAGGCTGTGGCGACCGGCCGGAGGGCCGTGCCTGGAATTTCAGCAATAGTCGATGGAGTCAATGAAATCAAGGGCTTGGCATGGTTATCCAGCGTGCAGGTGTATTTGTTCACACCATTGTTCAGGCCAATGCGGGATAAGTCGGAATGGCGACGCAACGATTTGCCCAAATTTTGTGCATTTTGATTTTTCATTGAAAAATCAACGACTTGCTGGATTATTGCAAAGGCTATTCAGGCTTTTCCACAGGCTTGTTGCGCCCCATTGGGGAAAAGCCCGAAGTGGTTGCCGGGTTGAGGCATGCTATTGAAAAAGAAGCTAATGACGCAGGCTTATCAATTATCCTGATGTTGATTGGTTTTGAAATTTATGTATGACCTGTGCCATATGCTTCTTAATTGATAGCAAAAACGGTTGTGCCTAATGGATAACCCGATTCGAGGTGTCCGCAGTCGCATCGGTAACGCTGCAGTGCAGCAAGCTGCCGCTACATTGCTGCCAGGCCCTGGCAGAAAGGGCGTTGATGCAAGGAGCAAGAAATATGGCAGTGGATTTTCAAGGCCGTGTGGCCATCGTGACTGGTGCAGGTGGCGGCCTGGGGCGCCTGCATGCGCTGGCCCTGGCGCGGCGCGGCGCCAAGGTGGTGGTCAACGACCTGGGCGGCGCGGTCGATGGCTCGGGCGGCTCGGCCACCGCGGCGCAGAAGGTGGTGGACGAGATCCGCGCGGCAGGCGGCGAGGCCATTGCGAATGCGGCCTCGGTCACGGACTTCGAGGCCGTGCAGGCCATGGTGCAGCAGGCCATCGATGCCTGGGGCCGCGTGGACATCCTGGTCAACAACGCAGGCATCCTGCGCGACAAGAGCTTTGCCAAGATGGACCTGGCCGACTTCCGCCTGGTGGTGGACGTGCATCTGATGGGCGCCGCCAACTGCTGCAAGGCCGTGTGGCCGCACATGCAGGCGCAGAACTACGGCCGCATCGTGATGACGACCTCGTCCACGGGCCTGTACGGCAACTTCGGCCAGGCCAACTACGGCGCGGCCAAGCTGGCCCAGGTGGGGCTGATGCAGACCCTGGCCATCGAGGGCGCCAAGCACGGCATCCGCGTCAACGCGCTGGCGCCCACTGCGGCCACGCGCATGACAGAGGGCCTGCTGCCCGAGCCCGTGCTGGAAGCGCTCAGGCCCGAAGCCGTGGTGCCCGCCATGCTGGTGCTAGCCCATGAGGGCGCGCCCACGCGTACCATTTTGTGCGCGGGCGCCGGTGGCTTCGAGGCCGCGCACATCACGCTGACGCAGGGCCTGTACCTGGGCATCGGCGACGACGTACCCGAGGCACTGGCCGAGCGCCTGGCCGAAGTCACGGCCAGCGAAGGCCAGCAGGTGCCGGGCAGCGGCTCGGTACAGGGCCAGGTGGAAGTGGGCAAGGCCATGGCTGCGCACGGCCATTGAGCCTCCGCGGCCTGCCGCCGCCGCTTCAAAGCCCTGGCAAGGATTCCAGTCCCGCCAGGGCTTTGTTGCATCCGGGCGGCCGGTGCACGCAGGCTCCATGCGGCTTTGGTGAAACAGTAACAACCTGAACATCGCCAGCAGGCGGCGGTTTCCGGCGCATGATGCGCACCCGCCAAGGCCCATGCATGCCGATGCCCGTCCAGGGGCGCAGCGTGCCCGGGCCTTGCCTTGTCCCTCCGATTTCCGTCCCCGGCCAGTCCCATGGCCTCTGGTTCCCGGCCATGCATAGGGCATGGCCGTTTTTCTGCATGAAACGTCTTTCCGCTCTCGCGCTGCTCTCCCTTGCCGTCCTGTCGGGCTGCAACCCGTCCGCCAACCCGCCCCAGGCCGGGGCCCCGCTGCCTCAGGCAGCTGCCAAGGAACCCACCATTTATTTCCGCAACGGTTTCGAAATCAAGGTGGGCGGCGAAGCCGTGGCCGTGCGCGGCCTGGAGGAATGCCCGTTCGGCCTGGCCGTGCCGGCCGGCGCGGTCTCCAGCGTGGACCAGGGCAAGTGCATCAAGCTGGCCGACGAGACCCAGACCATCACCGTGGTGCTGGACCTGCCGGAAGGCGAGACGCAGGAGGAGTGGAAGGTCTCGCGCGACGCGCCGAGCACCTCGCGCGAGGCCGCATTCCGCCATGTGTCGCTCTACCGCCCCGACGGCGAGCGCATCACCATCACCGAAAACGCCGAGAAGCTGCTGGACAAATGCTATGTGTACCAGGCGGCCCATGTCTGCTACCAGTGATTGCCCCGGGGCTTGGGGCGGTCGCTAGCACCAATGCAAAAATCCCTGCACCGAAAGCCTTTTGCGGCCGCAAAGTGGGCAGTGGCTCAGGCACCAGCGCCTGCCAAATCTGACATTTTGCTTGCGCTGTCTTGCGTCTGGCGCATTGCGGCAGGCCGAAATGCGAGGTTAAACGGCCGGCCTCCATCGCGGCCCGCCTCATTTCTCTATCATTCGCCGTCTGGGCGCGGTCTGGCAGACAGGGTTTGTCATCAGCGTCTTCACCCACAAACGGTAAACAAGAATGAAGACATCGCAGACCGCCGTGACCATGCCGAGCACCGACAGGCTGCTGGGCATCCGTCGTGGCATTGAGAAAGAGGGATTGCGGGTGCTGCCCACGGGCTCGCTGGCCCTGACTCCCCACCCTGAAGTGCTGGGGTCGGCGCTGACCCATCCGCACATCACCACGGATTACAGCGAGTCGCAGCTGGAGCTCATCACGGGCGCACGCCTGGGCGTGCAGGAGTGCCTGGACGAGCTGACCGAGGTCCATCAGTTCGTGCTGCGCAATCTCAGCGAAAGCGGCGAGCTGATGTGGAACGCGAGCATGCCCTGCCGCCTGCCCATCGACGAGACGATTCCGCTGGGCCGCTACGGCTCCTCGCACTCGGGCCGCTCCAAGAGCGTGTACCGCATGGGCCTGGGCCACCGCTACGGCCGGCGCATGCAGACGATCTCGGGCATCCACTACAACTGGTCGCTGCCCGGCGTGAGCAGCGACGAATACTTTGCGCTGATCCGCAATTTCCGCCGCCATGCCTTTGTGCTGCTGTACCTGTACGGCGCATCGCCGGCGCTGTGCCCCTGCTTCGTCGAAGGCCGCGAGCACCGCCTGCAGCCGCTGGGCGACGGCAAGGATGCGCTGTACCTGCCTTATGCCACCTCGCTGCGCATGGGGCGCCTGGGCTACCAGAGCGATGCCCAGGCCAGCATCAACGTGAGCTACAACGGGCTGGACGGCTATGCCGATTCGCTGCACGACGCGCTGGTGCGCCCCTATCCGCCCTATGAGCAGCTGGGCGTGCGCAACCCCGGCGGCGACTACAACCAGCTGGGCACCGGGCTGCTGCAGATCGAGAACGAGTTCTACGGCACCATCCGCCCCAAGCGCACCGTGAAAAGTGGCGAACGCCCGCTGCACGCACTGCGCGAGCGCGGCGTGGAGTATGTGGAAGTGCGGCTCATGGACATCGATCCGTTCGAGACCGTGGGCATTGCGCCGGCCACCATGCGCATGCTCGACGTCTTCCTGCTGCACTGCCTCTACAGCGACAGCCCGCCCGACACGCCCCAGGAGATCTGCGATCTCAAGCGCAACCAGCACCTGACGGCCGAGCAGGGCCGCGAGCCCGGCCTGATGCTGACGCGCAATGGCCGGCAGGTGCTGCTGACCGAATGGGCTCTGGAAGTGCTGCAGCAGTGCCGCCCCTATGCCCAGGCGCTGGATGCGGCCCATGCCTGCAGCGACTACAGCGCGGCGCTGGAGCAGGCGCTGGCGCGTGTCGAAGGCCGCGCAACCACGCCTTCTGCCCATCTGCTGCAGGAGCTGACCGGCCGCTACGGCAACCGCTACATCGACTTCATGACCGCGCAATCCGCCCAGGCCCGCGATGCATTGTTGGCCCTGCCCTGGACGGCGCAGCAGCAGCAGCGCTACGAGCAGCTGACGGCCGAATCCGTGGCCGAGCAGGCGCGCATCGAGGCGGCCGATACGCTGTCCTTCGAGGAATGGCGGCTCCGCTACATGGACCCCGAGAGCCTGCGCTGACGTCGGCTTCTGTGGAGCAAGGCGCCTGCAGCTTGCAGCAGGCGCTTTTTTTCATCCAGCTTTGCCAGCAGTCGGAAGGTTTTGTCATGTAGATGACATTTAAGTTGCATATCGTTACATCAGCCGCCGTGGGCGGCCGGCCGGGAATGGTCCGGGGCCGGCGCAGGTCCGGCGGCGCAGGTTGGTGCAACGTGTCCCTATTCCGATTCCAGAATCTTTCCGTCGCCCGCAAGATGTGGGTGCTTTTTCTTGGCCTGCTGCTGAGCTGCGTGCTGGTGGCCGGCGGTCTGCTCGCGCATCTGCAGAGCGTGGAGCAGCAGGTCAGCGCGACGGTGCAGGCCACCGACAAGCGCATCAACCTGGCGCTGCGCTGGCAGGCGCTGACGCTGCAGAGCGTGGAGGCGGCACTGGCCAGCGTGCTTTCTTCCGAGGAGCATCTGATCACCCAGCTGTCGCAAAAGGCCAGGACGTTGATGGCCCGGGCCCAGGACCTGCAGCAGCAGGTGCAGGCCGGCGCCCAGAGCCAGGCCGACCAGCAGGGACTGGCCGGCGTGGAAAAGGAACGGAAGACCGTTCTGGCCATCTACGAGCAGGCCTACCAGGCCCGCGATCTGGGCAAGGCCTGGGAAGCGCAGAAGCTGGTGGACGAACAGCTGGTGCCGGCCGCGCAGCGCTATGTGAAAGCCCAGGATGCCTTCATCGCCCTGCAGCAGGGCCAGCGCCAGGAGGCCGAGCAGCAGGGCCGCGGGCGCAGTGCCTGGGCCAAGACCGTGGCCGTGGCCGTGGGCCTGTGCATGGGCCTGGCCGGCGCGCTGCTGGCCCTGGCCACGATCCGCTCCATCACGGCGCCGCTGAGCCAGGCCGTGCAGCTGGCACAGACGATTGCGGCCGGCGACCTGTCCTATGCGCAAAGCAGCGGGCGCAAGGATGAGCTGGGCGAACTCATGCGTGCCCTGGCCCAGATGACCGAGCGCCTGCGGGCCCTGGTGGGCGAAGTGCAGGGCGGCGTGGTGGCGGTGGCCGCGGCCTCCAGCCAGATGGCACAGGACAACACCGATCTGTCGCAGCGCACGGCCCAGGCGGCCGAGCAGCTCAAGGCCACGGTCGGCAGCATCGAGAGCATGGTGACGCTGGTCACCCACTCGGCGGAAAGCGCCCACCATGCCGACCGCAGCGCGCGCAGCGCGGCCGCGGCGGCCGAAAGCGGGGGCGCCGTGGTGCAGGAAGTGGTGCGCAACATGCAGCACATGGCGCAAAGCAGCCAGCAGGTGGCGGCCATCGTGGGCGTGATCGACGGCATTGCGTTCCAGACCAATATCCTGGCGCTCAACGCCGCGGTGGAGGCCGCGCGCGCCGGCCCGCAGGGGCGGGGCTTTGCCGTGGTGGCTTCCGAAGTGCGCGAACTGGCCCAGCGCTCCGCTTCCGCGGCCAAGCAGATCCGCGCGCTAATCGAAAGCTCGGGCCAGCAGATGCGCTCGGGCACGGCCCTGGCGCAGCAGGCCGGCCAGCGCATGGAGCATATCGTGCAGGACGTGCACAAGGTCAGCAGCCTGATCGCCTCGATCACCGAGGCGGCGCAGGCACAGAACCAGGGCATTGCACAGATCAGCCAGGCCGTGCAGATGCTGGACGACATGACGACGCAGAATGCAGGCCTGGTGGCGGAATCGAGTGCCGCCGCGCACGAGCTCTTCAGCCAGGCCCAGCGCCTGGAAAGCGGCGCGGCACGATTCAGGCTCGCGGCGCAGGAGCAGGAGCATGGTTCGGGCGCTGCGCATCGCCGGCTGGCCTTGCCTGCCTGAGGCTCAACCGCCCGTGGATGTCAATCCTGCCAGGCCCCTGACAGCTGGGCTTCGGCATCCTCGCACCAGAACTGCAGCGCGCCGTAGAAGCCTTCCCACACGCAGCCGTTGCAGCCGCGTCCGCAGCAGGTCGTGGGCTCGGGCGGCGGCTGGCGCAGGCGTGCGCCAGCGGCCTCGGCGCGTCGCGTCCACAGTGCGATCTGCGCCCGTGCCTGCTCCAGCGGGGCCTGCAGTTCGGCCATTCTTCAGTCTTTCCTTTTTTTGCTCAGCAGGAACTGGGCGATGAAGGCCAGGCCCAGCACCAGCGCAAACCAGCCCACCAGATAGGATTGGGCGAACAGCTGGCCGATGCCGCTGTCGGGCTTGATGAGGGGGGCGACGAGAATGATCAGCCCGATCAGCGCAATCGTCATGCCCTTGATCAGGATTTCGTTGCGGGACTTGCGCGAAGCGCCGGATTTTTGGGGGGCGGAGGGCAGGGGCATAAGTGAGCGCGCCGGTCAGAAAAGCAGGAGCCGATTATCCTCGGGATGCTCCGCACGGATCGCCGTGCCGTGTGCATCTGCGCCCCGGGCGGCCTGCCGCGTTGCAAATGCTCGCAATAGCTGCAGCGATTGCTGCGCCTTGCATCCCATCCCGGTCCGCAGTGTCCATTTGCCGCTCGACCCGCGCGAAGCATTCATTGCCCCTCTGATTCCCTATCCATAAAAGAAAGATAACCCACCATGGCCATCCAGTGGTTCCCCGGTCACATGCATCTGACGCGCCAGGCCATCATGGAGCGCGTCAAGGAAATCGATGTGGTCATCGAGGTGCTGGACGCGCGTCTGCCGGGCTCCAGCGCCAATCCCTTGCTGCAGGAGATGACCGGCCACAAGCCCCGGCTGAAGATTCTCAACAAGCAGGATCTGGCCGATGCCGCGCAGACCAGGGCCTGGCTGGACTGGTACAACGCCCAGAGCGAAACCCGCGCCATCGCGCTCGATGCCTCCGAGCCCGCGCCCACCAAGCGCCTCATCGAGCAGTGCAAGCTGCTGGCGCCGTCGCGCGGCGGCATGGCCAAGCCCATGCGCGTGCTGATCTGCGGCGTGCCCAACGTGGGCAAGTCCACGCTGATCAATTCCATGAGCGGCAAGAGCCAGGCCAAGACCGGCAACGAGGCCGGCGTGACCAAGCTCGAACAGCGCATCGTGCTGGCCGACGACTTCTACCTGTGGGACACGCCCGGCATGCTGTGGCCGCGCATCATCGTGGAAAAAAGCGGCTTCAACCTGGCGGCCAGCGGCGCTGTGGGCCGCAACGCCTACGACGAGGAGCTGGTGGCGCTGGAGCTGCTGCTGTACCTGCAAAAGCACTATGCGGCCATGCTGGAGCAGCGCTACAAGCTGGGCCTGGGGGATGCGGAGATTGCGGCGCTGCACGACGACGAGCTGCTGGCCCTGATCGGCAAGAAGCGCGGTGCCGTGATGAGCGGCGGGCGCGTGAACCTGCAAAAGGCGGCCGAGCTGGTGCTCACCGATTTCCGCGATGCGACGATAGGCCGCATCACGCTGGAAACGCCGGCCGAATTCGAGGCCTGGCTGGCCGAAGGCCGGCTCAAGGATGCCGAGCGCCAGGCCAAGAAGGACGCGCGCGCGGCACAGCGCAAGCGCCCGAGCCGGCCGCCCAGGACCGAAGAAGGCGCCGTTGCCCGGGCTGGGCAGGCCAGGGCCGCCGGCAGGCCCCAGGCGGCTGCCAAGGCTCCGAAGAAACCGCGCTGAAGCCCGCTGCCGGTGCCGCAGGGCCTGCCATGAAAAAGCCCGCACATGATGCGGGCTTTTTTTGGGGCGGGGATGCCGCGTGGCGACCGGCTTCAGTCCTGAGCAGGCTGCTCGAACCAGCGGCGCGCCAGCAGGTCCCAGAACTTCGCGCCGCGACCCAGGTTGTCGTCGTTGAAGTCGTAGGCCGGGTTGTGCAGGCTCACGCCGGCCTTGCCACCGGGGCCGTTGCCGATCCAGCCGTAGGCGCCGGGCACGGCTTCGAGCATGAAGCCGAAGTCCTCGGCCGTCATGGCCGGCAGCACATCGTCGAAGGTGTTGTCGTCGCCGACCGCTTCGCGCATCACCGAGGCCATGAAGCGCGCTTCCCTGGCGTGGTTGGTGGTGTTGGGATAGGCGCCAGGGCGCAGCGTGAATTCGGCTGTGCACTGGTGGGCGGCGGCCACATGGTGGCTGATGCGCTTCATGCCTTCGATGAACATTTCGCGCGTTTCCTTCTTCAGGGTGCGCACGGTGCCGGCAATGATGGCGTCATCGGGAATGATGTTTTCCACCGTGCCGCCGGTGATCTGGCCCACGGTGAGCACGGCCGAGTCCAGCGGATCGGTATTGCGCGAGACCAGGGTCTGCAGCTGGGTCACGATGGCGCAGGCCACGGGAATCGGGTCCAGCGTGGTGTGGGGCATGGCTGCGTGGCCGCCCTTGCCGCTGACCTTGATCTGGAAGCGCAGCGTGGAGGCCATGATGGGGCCCACGCGCACGGCCATCTGGCCCGCGGGGAGCGAAGGCCAGTTGTGCAGCGCAAACACCGCTTCGCAGGGGAATTTCTCGAACAGGCCGTCGTCCATCATGGCCTTGGCGCCGGCGCCACCTTCCTCGCCGGGCTGGAAGATCAGGTGCACCGAACCGTCGAAGTCCGGCTGCTGCGCCAGCAGGGTGGCCGCGCCCAGCAGCATGGTGGTGTGGCCGTCGTGGCCGCAGGCATGCATGCAGCCCTGGTTGCGGCTGGCGTAGTCGAAGCTGTTGATCTCGGTGACGGGCAGGGCATCCATGTCGGCGCGGATGCCGATGCAGCGGCCGGGGTTGTCCTTGCTGCGGCCCTTGCCGTGGATAGTGGCCACGAGGCCGGTCTGGCCCAGGCCGCGGTGCACGGTCAGGCCCAGGGCGGTCAGGTAGGCGGCGACCTTGTCGCCGGTGCGGCGCTCTTCATAGCGCAACTCGGGGTTGGCATGCAGGTCGCGCCGGAATTTGAGCAGCTGACCGAGGTGAGGTGTGATATCGGGTGTAGATCGCATACAGGGGCCGCGGAGCACCCAGCGCGCTGTGACTGTCTTGGCAAGCGGGCCTGCCGGTGAACCGCAGCATTTCAATAGCAAGACCTCCATCATAGGCGTATGCGTGCTGTGGGGCTTTAGGTAGATACCGAAGTGCAGGGCTTTCGGCTGCGGCATGCCATGGCGCGGGCCGGCCCATGCGCAACCGGCGACAATGCAGGCCATCATGACCCCACAAAACTCCAAGTTTCCCCTGTTCCAGCAACTGCTGGTGCGTCCCGAGCGCAGCGACCCCCGGCCACTGATCCTGTTCCACGGCCGCCGCTGCCCCGACGGCTTCGGCGCCGCGCTGGCGGCCTGGCTGTTCTATGAGGGCCAGGCCGAATTCCGCGGCCTGGACCATGGCGAGATCCAGAGCGCCGACGACCTGGGCGACCTGGCGGGCCGTGCCGTCTATGTGCTCGATTTCGCGTTCGAGCCCGAGCTGCTGGCGCAGGTCGAGGCGCGCGTGTCCAAGCTGGTGGTGCTGGACCACCACAAGAGCGCGGCCGAAAAGCTGCAGGGCTACCAGTGCCGCTGCGGCGTGGTGCATTTCGACATGAACAAGTCGGGCGCGCGCCTGGCCTGGGAGTTCTTCCACCCCGACAAGCCGGTGCCGGGCCTGATCCGCTACATCGAGGACCGCGACATCTGGAAGTGGGAATTCAAGGAAAGCGCGCCCTTCCTGGCCGCGCTGGACATGGAGCCGCGCAGCTTCGAGCGCTGGGCCGAGATCGCGGCCTTCACGCCCGAGCAGGAGCAGGCCTTCATGGCGCGCGGCGGCGCGATGGACGAAAAATTCCAGAAGCTGTGCGCCGACATTGCCGACGGCGCGCAAGTGCTGGTCTTCAACGGCTTCCAGGGCCTGATGGTCAACTGCCCCGGCATGTTCCACAGCCAGGTGGGCGACCTGCTGTCGCGCCAGAGCGGCAGCTTCGCCTTCATGTGGCATGCCAACCGCAAGGGCGTGAAGGTGGGTCTGCGCTCGCGCTCGGAGTTCAACTGCATCCCGCTGGCCGAAAGCTTTGGCGGCGGTGGCCATGCCCAGGCCTGCGGCTTCAAGATGGGCAACGAGCGCCTGGCCGAGCTGCTTGCGGGCGAGCTCAAGGCCGATCCGGCCGCCGACTATCCGTTCGTGGCCGCGCCCAGCCTGCAGTTCGACGAAGAGGGCGACTGGGTGCGTGCAACGCCCAAAGCCCTGTGACCGAAATCAGGCAGACATGCATCCAGCACCATGACCAACCTATCCGAGCACGCATATTCTGAACTCAAGAGAAAGATCATTTCCGGGGAGTATGCGCCAGGCACCAAGATGCGGGAGGAGCATCTGGCAAAGGAGATGAACGTCAGCCGCACGCCGGTACGGACTGCCCTGTCGCGCCTGGTGGATGAGAAGCTGCTGGTGCTCAAGGGGCGCACTCCGGTCATTGCCAGCTGGGCAAGCTGGGACATCCTGGAAGTGTTCGAGCTGAGAATCATGCTGGAGGCACATGGCGCCGGCCTTGCCGCCGAGCGCGCATCGCAGCAGGAACTGGATGCGATGCATGCCCTGAACGAAAAGATGCAGGCTGCCATCGACGACGACCTGGACGCTGAAGCGCGGATTCTGCGCATTCAGGAAATCAACAACGACTTCCATCACTGCGTGCTGGATGCGTCGCATTCGGGTCGGCTCAAGGAGATGCTCAACACCTATCTGGACGTTCCCATGATCGTGGGCTCGTTCTATTTCTACAGCGAACAGGAGTTGCGCAGCAGCCTGGAGCACCATCGCCAGATCCATCAGGCCATCGGCCTGCGCGACCGGAATCTGGCCGAGCAGGCCATGCGTACCCACATCATGGCGTCCATGGTCCGGCATAAAGAGCGCATCTCCAAGTCTCCTGCGCAGCCATGAGCGCGAGCCGGCAGCATTGGAAGACTCCGCCGCCGGGCGGTTCTCAGCGCTCGATGTGGCAGCCGATGCGCTTCAGCGTGTCGTCGACCCACTGGTGGTCGTAGGTGCCGCTGGCTATTTCCTCGATCATCCGGGCTTCGATCACCTGTTTCTCGCGCGCGGCCTGCAGCAGCTCCTGTGCCTGTTCGTAGGGCACGCACAGGATGCCGTCCGCATCCCCGATCACCAAGTCGCCGGGATGGATCACCATGCCGTCGATGGCAATCGGCACGTTGATTTCTCCCGGACCATCCTTGTAGGGGCCGCGGTGCGTCACGCCAGCGGCGAACACAGGGAAGTGATCCCGTGCGATCACATCGCTGTCGCGGATGGCGCCGTTGATCACCATCCCTGCGTAGCCCTTGAGCTTGGCTTCGCCGACCATGATCTCGCCGGTGATGGCATTGGTCAGGTCGCCACCTGCATCCACCACGATCACATCGCCGGGCTGGGCGATCTTCAGCGCCTTGTGCAGCATCAGGTTATCGCCGGGGCGGCATTTGATGGTCAGGGCCGGGCCTGCCATGGCGGTGCCGTCGTGCATGGCGCGGATCTTGTGCCCGCCCGCCGTCATGCGCGACATGCAATCGCTCACGTTGGCCACGGGAATCTGCAGGAACTGCCTTGCGAGTGCAAGATCAACGGCGCGTTTGCGCTGGAGGATTTGGCAGCCGATCATTTTGTGGTCTTCCTTTCCTCAATCGAGCGACATGCCCGACTCTTTGACGATCGGTGCCAGCATGGCGCGGTCGCCAGCGTATTTCTTTTCCATGTCCCGCACCGAGCCGCTTGCCGTTTGCGCGCCGGTGTCCAGGATTTTTTTCCGGGTCATCGGGTCGTTGATGGCCTTGTTGATTGCGGCGTTGAGCCTGTTGACGATATCGTCAGGCGTCTTGGCCGGGGCCATCACTCCCCAGACGCTTGCCAGTTCGACGCCCTTGATGCCGGATTCCGTGTACGTGGGAACCTCGGGGATCATGGCCGAGCGCTCCGCACTGGTGACGCCCAGCGCACGTACCTTGCCGGACTGGATGTGCGACAGCAGCGTGGGCACGGAGCCCATGTACATGTCGACACGGCCGCCCAGCAGATCGGGCATCGCCTGGGCCATGCCGCGATAGGGGACGTGCGAGAACTTCACGCCCGAGCTTTTCTGCCAGGCTTCGCTGATCACATGCGAGATGGTGCCCGTGCCGGGAGATGCAAAGGTCAGTTGGCCGGGAGCGGCGCGGGCGGCCTTTTCCAGGTCGGCCAACGTCTTGTAGGGCGAGTCGGCCTTGACTACCAGCACCGCGGGGCCGGCTGCCACCAGGCCGACCGAGCGAAGGTCCTTGACGGGGTCATAGGAGAGCTTTCTGTACAGCAGCGGGTTGAGGACCACATTGTCCGTTTGCGCCATCACCAGGGTCAGGCCGTCAGGGGCGGACTTGGCGGTTTGGTCCAGGGCCAGATTGCCTCCGGCGCCGGGCTTGTTCTCGACCACGAAGGTCCAGCCATTGTCCTCGGTCAGTTTGTTGGCCAGCAGCCGGGTCATGGCATCGGTGCCCCCGCCGGCAGGAAAGGGCACGATGAATCTGATGGGCCGCTGGGGATAGTTCGGTTGTGCCATGGCGGAAGGCAGAACGCAGGCGGCCAGCACCATGAGGCAGCTGGCAGCGAGGATGCGACGGTCGGTCTTCATTTTTGTCTCCTGAAATATGGAATAGGGGCGGACACCCGGGACTCAGGCATCCCTGGATGCGACTACGTTGTCGGCCAGCCACTGGAGGGCTTCGCGAACGCTGCCGCCATCAAACCGGTTGGCTGCCTGCGCATGGGCGGTTGCGGCGAACAGGGCCTCCACCGCGGGCGAAACAACGGGCTGCAGGCCCAGTTGCCGCATCTGGTGCTGGGCCTCCACGACTTCGTTGCGTCGGCGCGCCGAATGCGGAATATGGGTAAGGACCATGGACTCCAGCAGTTGGCGCAGCGGAGTCTCGTCAATGTCCTGGAGCACATCGAACAAGGGCTCTGTCAGGCCCATCCGGGTTGCCGTGGTCAGGCATTCCACTGCCAGGGCCTCGATGCCCTTGGTATAGATGCTGCGCAGCAGCTTGAGCGATGCGGCGTCGCCCGGCCGTTCCCCGACGACGGTGAGACGCCCGCCGAATGGTTCGAAAAGTGCTTTGGCCTGTTCGGCCTGTGCGCCGGCAAGCAGCAGCGGTGTCTTGCGCATGCCCAGGTTCACCGCGCCGGTGATGGCCACATCGACGAACTCGATGCCCGCCTGCCTGGCGGCATCGTCTGCGGCACGCATGTCCGAGGGATCCGCGGTGGTCATATCCACATAGAGCGCGCCCTTGCGCATCCGGGCAAAGGCATCGCGGGCCAGGGGCAGCGCCACCGCTCCGAAAACCGCGCTGATGACAAGTTCAGCCTCGCCGAGCCAGTCTCCGATATGCGTGTGCAGCACGATGCCGCTGCGCCGCGCCTGCTCGGCCAACGCCGGTGTCGGCTGCAGGTCGCAGACCCCTGCCAGCGTATGGCCATGATCCAGAAATGCCTGCATGTAGCAGGCGCCGACCATTCCTCCACCCAGGATCGCGATTTTCATAAAAAATACAAATTAAGTACAAACAAGTGCAGTCTATGGAAATTTATCCAAAAAATTTCATCGGGTATCTACTTAAAAATACATTTAAATTATATTTTTGTATTTGTGTGATTGATGTGCTGCGTGGCAATGCGGCTGTGCCGGCACACGGGAGGGTTGAAAAAAAGCCGCTTGCGGCGGTGGCCATGGCTCAGGCCAGGCTGATCCAGCCGGGCAAGGCGGTGAGCTTCTGCCAGGACTGCACGTCTGGCACGTGGGGCAGTTGCTGCCAGTCGGCCTCGAAGCGCATGCGTTCGCCCGTGGCCGGATGGGGAATTTCCAGCGCCTTGGCATGCAGCCACAGGCGCTGCTGCCCCAGCCGCTCGGCCCACCAGCGGTTGAGGGGCCCCTTGCCATGCGTGGCGTCGCCGATGATGGGATGGGCCACATGCTTGAGGTGGCGGCGTATCTGGTGGCGCCGGCCCGTGGTCGGCAGCGCCTGCACCAGGCTCAGGCGGGTTTGCGGGTGGCGGGCGTCATAGCTTTCGGGCCAGGACAGGCGCGCCAGGCAGTGCAAGGTGGTGTGAGCCTCCTGCACCACGGCGTCCTGCGGCGCATCGTCGGGCTTGAGGGGGTGGTCCACCTCCAGGGTATCGGGCAGCCAGCCGCGCACCACGGCCAGATATTCCTTGCGCGTGGCATGCCCGGCAAAGCTCTTTGCCAGCGCCTGCGCCGCCTGCCGGTGCAGGCCCATTACCAGCACGCCGCAGGTACCTTTGTCCAGCCGGTGCACGGGCCAGACATGGCGGCCCAGCTGGTCGCGCAGCGCCTGCATGACAAAGCGGGTCTCCTGTGCGTCCAGTCCCGTGCGGTGCACCAGCCAGCCCGCAGGCTTGTAGACCGCCACCATGTGTTCGTCCTGCCACAGCACGGTCAGCGGCGCGGTTTCGGAGGCGGGGTCAATAGGCGGAGAGGACGAAATGGACATGGGCCAGGCGGTGATCGTGCGAGGGTGCCGATGGTAGCCGTCAAGCCAAGGGAGGGTGTGTCGCTGGACTTTGCCGCTGCCACAGGCGCGGGCGCGGTGCCTGTCAGACAATGCCAGGCTGCGGTGCTTTCTTCGACCGTTGCCGCATATCGTTTTCCGCGCGCAAGGCGTTTGCTATGGAGATAGGAGCAAACGGGTCCCTTGTACGTGCGCATCCGCTTTCTTTTTTCTGTTATTCCCGTGTCCCTTGTCTTCAAAGGCGTGGCGGTATCCGTGCTCGCATCGGTACTGTTCGGCGCCATCTACTACCTGTCTCCGTTGCTGGTGCCCCTCGACGGCGAGCAGATCTTTGGCTGGCGCGTGCTGATGACGCTGCCATTCACCACGCTGCTGCTGCTCACGCGCAGGGAGTTGCCGGCGGTCGGGGCATTGCTGGCGCGGGCGCGCCGGATGCCGGCCTTCGGCGCCTGCCTGCTGCTCAGCGCCGCGCTGCTGGGGGTGCAGCTGTGGCTGTTCATGTGGGCGCCGCTGCATGGCCGGGCGCTGCCGGTGTCGCTGGGCTATTTCCTGCTGCCGCTGGTCATGGTGCTGGTCGGGCGGTGGCTGTTCGGCGAGCGGCTGACCCGCGGCCAGGCACTGGCGGCCACGCTGGCCGGCATCGGGGTGGCCTGGGAGCTGTGGCGTGCGGGCGGCATGTCCTGGGAAACTTGGCTGGTGGCGCTGGGCTACACCGCCTATTTCTCGCTGCGCCGTCGCATGCATACCGACACGCTGGCCGGCCACTGGGTAGACATGGTGCTGCTGGTGCCGGTTGCCATTACCTTCACCTTGCGCGCGCCGTCCAGCTGGGGCCTGGTGGCGGAGCATGCTTCCCTGTGGGCGTTGTTGCCGCTGCTGGGCATTCTGAGCGCCGTGGCCCTGGCCTTCTACATGATTGCCAGCCGCTGGCTGCCCATGGGGCTGTTCGGCCTGCTGTCCTATGTGGAGCCGGTGCTGCTGGTGGCCGTGGCCTGGCTGCTGGGCGAGAGCCTGCCGCGCGAGCAGTGGCCGGCCCATGCGCTGATCTTCGCGGCCGTGGCCATGCTGGTGCTCGATGGCGCCTTGCATTTGTGGGGTGCACGTTCCAAGAGAACTCACTGAAGCACATGCAGGCCGGCCGCGCAGGCGGCTGCGGCGGGCCAATAATCGGACTCCGGTTTTTTACAACGAAAAGGTAGACATACGCATGGAATCGCAGACATCCCCCATCCGCATCGGCATCATCGGCTACGGCAACCTGGGCCGTGGCGTGGAGGCCGCCATTGCCAGGAATCCTGACATGGTGCTCACGGGGATCTATACGCGCCGCGACCCTTCGCAGCTCAAGCCTTCCCATGCGGGTACGCCCGTCCATGCCATGGACAGCCTGCTGGCGCACAAGGGCCAGCTCGACGTGCTGATCCTGTGCGGCGGCTCCAAGGACGATCTGCCGCGCCAGGCGCCCGAACTGGCCGCGCACTTCAACCTGGTGGACAGCTTCGACACCCATGCCCGCATTCCCGAGCATTTCGCCAATGTGGACAGGGCTGCGCAGGCCGGCCAGACCACGGCGCTGATCTCGGCCGGCTGGGACCCCGGCATGTTTTCCATCAACCGCGTGATGGGCGAGGCCCTGCTGCCCGACGGCGCCACCTATACCTTCTGGGGCAAGGGCCTGAGCCAGGGCCATTCGGACGCGATCCGACGTGTGCCCGGCGTGGCCGGCGGCGTGCAGTACACCGTTCCCGTCCAGGCGGCCGTGGACAAGGTGCGCTCGGGGGTGCGCCCCGAACTGTCCACGCGTGAGAAGCACACGCGCGAATGCTTTGTGGTGCTTGCCGAGGGCGCCGATGCCGAGGCCGTGCGCCAGACCATCGTCGGGATGCCGCATTATTTCGACCAGTACGACACCACGGTGCACTTCATCAGTGCCGAGGAGCTGGCGCGCGAGCACGGCGCCATGCCCCATGGCGGTTTCGTGATCCGCAGCGGCAATACTTCCGACGCCTGCAAGCAGGTCGTCGAATACCGTCTGCAGCTCGACAGCAACCCCGAGTTCACGTCCAGCGTGCTGGTGGCCTATGCACGCGCCGTGCACCGCCTGCGCCAGATGGGGCAGACCGGCTGCAAGACGGTGTTCGATGTGGCGCCGGGCCTGCTCTCGCCCAAGAGCGCCGCCGCACTGCGTGAAGAGCTGCTGTAAGCATTCGCTTTCGCCTCGGCCATGAAAAAGCCCGTCGGCAATGTCGACGGGCTTTTTGCATAAAAACTGTCCCGGAACCAGTATCCACAGGCGCTGGGTGCTATGGATAGTGGTTTTACGGCAGAGGGAGGGTTTCGTCGCCAAAGCCTAGCCGCAATGCATGCTCGCGCACATCCTGCGGCCAGTCGGCCAGCAGCGCCTGGAAGCGGTCCGCATCATGGGTGAACAGCGCGCGCGTGGCTTCCTCGAATCCCGGCAAATCCCCGGCAATGGCCTGCATGAAGTGGTAGGCGCGCTCATGCGCGCGGCGCAGCCTGTCCTGCCCTTCGCTGGCGCGCCGGGCATCCTCGACCAGCTTGCGCAGGGCCACGGAGGCTCCGCCGGGCTGCGCGGCAAGCCACTCCCAGTGGCGTGGCAGCAGCGTGACTTCACGGGCCACGACGCCAAGCCTGGGTCGTCCGCGGCCCCTGGGCATGTCCGCGGCAGCTCCGGTTTCGGGCTGAGGGGCATCTGGCGTGGCCTGGAGCGCTTGCTGTTGCGCGAGCCGTGCAGTCACCTCTTCCTCGCTGCCGCGCATGTCCACGTCGATGGCCTGTCCCGTGGCGTCGTCGAAGATCCAGACAGAGCCCGCGTTGGCGCGGGCATACGCCTGCTTTGCTGCCAGCACATTGGCGAGCAGCGGACCGCCGGCAATGCGCCGATGGCCGTCAAAGCTGGTATAGGTGGAAAGGTTGGCTTGGTTCATGGTCAATATTTTACCCGGACATAAATTTGCGCGCAATATAATCCGGGTAAAAATTTGTAGAGGATGATGCGCAAACCGGCCGCATGCGTGAAAAGGACGCAAAAAAGCCCATGGGCGCGCCAACGGGCTGGAAGTGGATGAAGCTAGGGAAGCGGATCAGGCGTTGCTGTTGGCACCGCTGACCGCGGCGGCGTCCTCCAGCCGGTCCACATCGCGCAGCGGCTTGAACCAAGCCATCCAGCCGCCGACCACGCCCAGCGTGCACAGGCTGCCTACGATGGCGGCCGGCACGGCTCCCATCCAGGAGGCGCTGGTGCCCGCGCGGAACTCGCCGAGCTCGTTGGACGAGCCGATGAACAGCATGTTGACGGCATTCACGCGGCCGCGCATGGAGTCCGGGGTGGAGAACTGCACCAGGGCCGAGCGTATGTACACGCTCACCATGTCGGCCGCGCCCGCGACCGCCAGTGCCAGCATGGACAGCGCAAACCAGTGCGATAGCGCAAAGACCAGATTGGCCAGCCCGAACACGGCCACGGCGCCGAACATCACCTTGCCCACGCGGCGGTTGAAGGGCCGGGCCGACAGCCACAGGCCCATGCCGACTTCCCCCATGGCCATGGACGAGCGCAGCAGGCCCAGACCCTCGGGGCCGACCTTGAGCACCTCGTGCGCATACACGGGCAGCAACGCGACCACGCCGCCCAGCAGCACGGCAAACAGATCCAGCGAGATGGTCCCCAGGATGATCGGGCGTGTGCGGATGAAATGCACGCCCTCCGAAAAGCGCTGCCACATGGACCCCACGGCCGGCGCGATCGCATCGGCATAGCGCACGGGGACGCCTGCCAGCAGCACCGCCGATGCAGCCAGGGCCAGGCCGCTGACCGCATAAGTGAGCACTCCGCCGCCCCAGGCATAGAGCAGGCCGCCCAGCACGGGCGCCGCGATGGAGGCCGTGCGCATCAGCATGCTGTTGGTAGCCAGTGCCTTGGCAAGCTGCTCGCGCGCCACGATCTGCGGCAACAGGCTTTGCAGGGCCGGGCCGCTGAAGGCCCGGCTGCAGCCGAACAGCACCAGCACGGCATAGATCCAGTGCACGTTGTGGACCCCGCTGCGCGTCAGCACCAGCAGCAGTGCGGAGCAGACGGCCGCCACGCTCCAGCTGAAAGTGAGCAGGCGCTTGCGGCTCATGCGGTCGCTCAGGTCGCCTGCGGGGATGAGCAAACCCATCATGGGAATGAACTGGGCCAGGCCCACATAGGCCAGGGCAAGCGGCTCGCGCGTGATGTCGTATACCTGCCAGGCCACGACCACGGCCTGCATCTGCTGGGCGAACATGGCCAGCATGCGGGCCAATACGAAGGAGATGAAGGCGCTGTCGCGTAGCGGTGCGGCAGCGCCTGCCGAAGAGGCTCCGCTGGAAGAGGATGGGGCTGAAGATGGCAAGGTGAAATCCGTGGTCGCTGGCGCCGCCAGCCGGCATGCGAAAGGCCTGCGGCGGTAGATCGCTGTGAACCGCCACCTGCCGGCGAGGGCTGCAGCGGTCGGCGGCAGGCAGGCCGCCAAGTATCGTTGATTGGTGAACTTTCTGCACAGGGGCTGCTTCCGCGCATGCGTCGCTGCGATGGCGCAGCAGGTGAAAGAAGGTGCGCAAGGCCGATATCGGCATGGCCTTTTTCCCCTTTTTTGCGGGCATCGCAGCGCAGGTGCGGGAGGTTGCGCGCGCGCCTCGAGCTGCCGCAAACCGCTGCCGACGATGGCATGCGGCGCGCTCCCACAAAAGCCTGTCCGGGACAGGGCCAACATGCAAGACAGAGATTGAAAAAGGCTCTACAGCCCCTTGTCGAGATGGTGTTGTGCGGTGTTTTGAAGGAGTCTCCATCATGTTGATGTCCATCCAGTACGCGGGCACCCTGCTGGGTCGCAAAGCCGAGATCTTTTTCCCGGACAGCCGGGCACAGGTGCAGTACACCCCGAACGGACAGATGCGTTGGAGCGTGGTCGATTCGCAGGGCCATGTGTCCGAGGGCTGCGAGCAGCTCAGCTATCTGCAACTGAGCGACAGCCTGCACTTTCTCAACTGGATAGAAAAGAACGGCTTCACCGTGAGCCAGGTCATCGACTCGGCCAGCGGCACCGTCCAGGCTTTCTGGTCCTATGCCGATGCCCATTCTGAAACCGGTCATCGTTCCTCCATGTTTGTCGAAGGGCGTTTCCGGCTGTGCTGAGCGCCGCCACAGTTCCTGCGCGCTGAATGCGGCGGGTAGCCGAGGTCTGTTTGTGTCTCCTCCTCTGACGGTACTGTTGCAGGTACCGTTTTTTTTGCAGCCGCCTCCAAGGAATGCCGCCTGCAGGCGTGAAACATTTTGGGGCGGCCCGACGCTGCCGGATGGCTGCCTGTTTTTTCATCAACCAAGACGGAGCCAGCAACGATGCGGTCTTGCGGGGTTGTTCCGCGACTTTTCCACAGGCGGGCCCACAGTCCCTGGGAATAACCTGGCCGCTCCATGGGAGAGGGGCCTTGAAGCCCGTGGCGGGCCTGCATGCAGTGTCAACTAGTTGTCATAACTGGGTTTTTATAGAGGTTTGCCGGGTGGGGTTGTCCGCGGGGCTGCTGGCGACCGGCCAGGGCAGGGCGTGAAACATTCTGCAGGAATGAAAAAAGCCAGCGTCTGCAGGCAATGCAGACACTGGCTCTGGCAGGCGAGGCGTCGAGGCTTTACTTCTTGCCTTTTTCGATGGCGCTTTCCACCACCATGTCCAGCACGTAGGCGTAGCTGGAGGCATCGGCCGGAACGTTCTGCAGCTTGTAGCGGTTGATGCGCAGCACGTTGCCCACTCCGGGCTCATGCTTGTAGCCTTCGATCTCGCTGTAGAAGTTCTCCCACTGGCCGGTGAAGGTCTTCACGCCATTGTCGCCATAGCGGATCTCGCGCACCTTCAGGCACTGGTAGTCCTTGATCACGCCGTGGCTGCAGGCCACGCGCTGGGGCGCGACTTCCAGGAAGATGCGTTCGGGCGCGCTGCCGTACTTGGTGTCGGAGGTGGGCGTGCCGTCCAGCTGCCACTTGGTGCCGTCGATGAATTGCAGCGTCAGGCGCGGAGCTTCCTGGCCCACGCCGAGCTGCACCGCCCATTGCTTGGCCTGGGGCAGGATGCGCGAGACCTTCTGTTCCAGCTGCATGAGCTGGTTGTCGTTGCAGGCGCGCAGGGTGCTCATGGCGCGCTGCATGTTGATGCGCTGGCCTTCGATGGAATAACCGGAGGACATCACATTGCACAGGTTCTTGACGACGACGCGCTGCTCGACAAAGTCCAGCTCCAGCGGAGCCTTGCCCGAACCCGGCGTCAGGAACCAGGTCTGGTCTTCGCCGCCGGCGGGCGTGAAGGCCTGCTGCAGCTTCCAGTGGTAGGCCGTCAGTGTTTTCGCATCACCTGCGGGGCCGCTAGGGCCTGCTTTGCGGGTGCCGCCACCTTCCGTGGTGCCGCAGGCAGCCAGCGTCAGGGAAGCAATCAGGGGAAGGCACCAGGTCCAGCGAGGTTTCATAGAGGTTCCTTAAAGGTTTGAAAAAGTACAACCGAGCAACGCTGGATTCATTTTGTGCACTGCAGTTCCCTTCCAACGGGTTCTGGTGCATAAAAAGCGTGATCTGCATCAAAGCAGCTCCCCAGCGGGAGGCTTGGTTGCCAGCGGCTCACACCATAACCGAAGCCGGGCCCCGGTACGCCCGTTTGCCGCCCCCAGAATGTAAATAACTGCGGTGCGGCCAGCTTGCACGGCAAAGCTGGCCTGTCCATTGCCGGCCGGCAAGTCCCAGGCGGATTCCCGTTTCCGGTGCAGCGGTGCTGGCAAACTGCTACGCTATTAATAGCCCTCCATGCTGGCTTGATAATGGCTGGGGCATTTGTTTGAGCAAGGAGAAATTTGTGGATCGAGGCGCTAAGTTGGTCATGTGCTTGGCCATGTCCCCGCGTACCTTGAAGGGGCTGGCACTGGGTTTGTGCGCGGCAGCGCTGGCGGCGTGCTCCAGCGGCGTCCCGCGCAATGTGCCGCTGCAGGAAACCTTCGATTCGGCATCCACTTTTTCGCGCGGTTTCGATGCGACGCCGGTGCAGACCTGCGAGGCCGCGCGGCGCGCCTTGCTGAGCCAGGGCTATATCGCCAATGCGCGCACCCAGGAGCTGATCGAGGGCCGCAAGAGCTTCCAGCCCGATCCGGATCTGAACCTGGAGATGAGCATCCGCGTGGTGTGCGTGCCCCAGACTTCGGACGGCAAGGTCAGCATCGGTTTCGTCACGGCGCTGCAGGACCGCTACATGCTCAAGAAAAGCGCCAATTCGGCCAGCGTGGGCGTGGGGGCCCTGGGCTCGCTGTCCCTGCCGTTCACCTCGGGCAATGACTCGCTGGTCAAGGTGGGCAGCGAAACCGTCTCCACACGCGGCTTCTACGACAGCTTCTTCGATCTGGTGGAAACCTATCTGCAGAGCGACAAGGAGGCGCCCTGAGGTAAATTTTGATGAAATCGGCCTGAGACCGTTGAGGAGCAAGCGCAGCGTGCTCTCTTTTTATGGATTCTGTGCCAGTCATGAAAGAACGCAGCCACATGGCTGCGTTTTTGTCGGCACAGAACCCGGCCGCATCAGGCGCTGAAGAACAGCGCCGGGTCCACCATGGCGCGGTTGAGCATCACGCTCCAGTGCAGATGCGGGCCCGTGACACGGCCCGTGGCACCGACCTTGCAGAAGACATCGCCGGTATCGAGCCGGTCCCCGACCCGGCAGACCACCTGGCTCAGGTGGCAGTACATGGACAGCAGGCCGCCGCCATGGTCCAGCCAGACCGTGCCGCCGTTGAAGAAATAGTCGCCAACGTCGATGACCCGCCCCGGCAGCGGCGCCTTGACCGGCGTGCCGGTCGGCGCTGCGATGTCCATGCCGCTGTGCGGATTGCGTGGCTGGCCATTGAACACGCGGCGCAGGCCGAACGAGCTGGAGCGGCGGCCCGGTACCGGAACCTGCATCTGCAGGCTGCCGGTGGGCAGGGGCTCGGTAAAGGTGGCCATCACGGTCTTGAGATGGGCAGCCTCGCGCTCGTAGCGCGCATTGTCCTCGGGCGACAGGTCCACCGTCTTGGGCGAGACCTTGAGGCGCTGCTCCACATACCGCTTGTCGCGTACCGTGTAGCCCAGGGTAAGCGAGCGGCCGTCGGCCTTCACGTCGATGCGCTGTTCGCCCGGTGCGGTAGACAGAGGAATGCCGACGAGGGCGGTCCATTCGATCATGTCGCCCACCACCAGAACCCGGGCTTCGCCTGCCATGGCCAGCGGCCGGGTGGATGCAGGTCCCAGCGAGAGCCTTGCGACGCCGCCGGGCACGCGGCTGTCCTGAGGCCAGGGCAGGCCGTCGCCAGCAGGCCCTGCGGGTTGATGGGAACGAGCGGCCCAGGCCGGTGCGGCGGCGAACAGCGCCGTCTGCGCCAGCCGCTGCAGCAGATGCCGGCGCTCTTGGGGAAAGAGAGGGGTGGAAGGTTTTTCGGTTGGCATGGTGCGCATCAGGTTCTGCACGCATTGTGCTGCATTGCTATCGATAGCAGAGCTGCACGCGTTGGAAGCTTCGATGACGGGGAGGACAGGTTTTTTGAGCAGGCGCCGATGCCACTCAGGGCTGGCGCATGCGCCGGGCCAGATCCGCGTGCCCCCGTTCGTCCAGGGCCTGGGCCGCGCCCAGCCGGTCGCGTTCGTGCTTGTTCTGGCCCAGCTTGAACTTGCCTTCCAGCCGTTCGACGGCGATCTCCAGGCCCACGATGGCGCCCAGCATGCGCTGCAGGTAGTCGGGCGGGGCATCGCTCATCTTCCAGGGCGCCTGGGCATTGTTCAGCGCTTCATGCCGGCGCGTGAGCCGGCCCACCACGCCGCGCACGAACTTTTCATCGTCGCGCACCTTGATGCGGCCGTGCGCATGGACCACGCGGTAGTTCCATGTCGGCACCTGCTCGTGGGTCTCGTGCTTGCTGGGATACCAGTCGGGGGAGATATAGGCGTGCTCGGCGCGGAAGATCACCAGCACCGGGCCGCCGTCCCGGACCTGCTGCCACACGGGGTTGGCGCGGGCCACATGGGCGATCAGGCGCGGCGGAGCGCTTTCCCCCTGCAGCAGTTCGAAAGGCAGGTGATTGGCGTCCAGCCCCGCATCGGACTGAGTGACCAGGCAACCGAGCGGATGGGCCTGGATCAGGGCATGCAGGGCAGTCGGGTCGTCGACCTGGAAAGGGCTGGGGTTGTACATGAGGCGCTGCGGCGGAATAGGGTGCAAGAAAGCTCCCCCTGTTTATACCGTGTGCCGCTGGGGAAATTCTTTTCGCGCGCAGCCGTGTTGCTGACCTCTTTCAAACGGCAGTGCGGTGCAATGGGAAACCGCTTGCGTTGCAAGGCCAGTGGTCAGGCAAGGCAGGCACCGCTCAGCGCCTCTCATGCTCCCCGTGCGAGCGGGCTTCGGCGCGCGCCGCCTGCATGCGGGCCTGCTGTTCGGCCTGGTGCTGCTGGCGCTGGGCCTGCTCCTGGGCGCGTTGCTGCTGCATCTGCTGCTGGCGCTGGGCCTGCTCCTGGGCGCGCTGCTGTTGCATCTGCTGCTGGCGCTGGGCCTGTTCCTGGCCGCGTTGCTGCTGCATCTGCTGCTGGCGCTGGGCCTGTTCCTGGGCACGCTGCTGCTGCATCTGCTGCTGGCGCAGGGCCTGCTCCTGGGCGCGCTGCTGCTGCATCTGCTGCTGGCGCTGGGCCTGCTCCTGAGCGCGTTGCTGCTGCATCTGCTGCTGGCGCTGGGCCTGTTCCTGAGCGCGCTGCTGCTGCATCTGCTGTTGGCGCTGGGCCTGTTCCTGGGAGTGCTGCTGCATCTGGGCCTGCTGCTGTTCACCTGCCTGCAGCGGGGCCTTTTGCGCGATGGCGGCCTGGGTCTGCGGCCCCTGAGGCCCTGCCGGATGGGCGGCGGCGGAGCGGTCATGCAGCGCATGCGGTGGCATGAAGGCATGGGCGCCGGGCGCTTGGGGCATGCCGGGCGATGGGCCTTGCCCCTGGGCAAAGCCGGGGCGTCCCTGCGGCGGATTTGCGGGGATGCCCGGCGCCTGCTGTCGCTGATTCATCAAGGCATGGCTGCCGGCCGCCAGTGCCGCGGTGCCGGCCACGGTTCCGGCTGCGCCTGCCGCCATGGCGCCCGGCGGCAGTCCATGCTGCGGAGCGAAGCTGCCGGCCGCCGCCTGGGGCTGCGCTGGCCGTGCCCCGTGTCCGCCTGCGCCGTTTTCATAGACGTTGTTCACCTGGATGTTGTCCGTGCGGCGAATGTTCTGCACCACGGTGCGCGACTGCGATACATAGGTGGTGTTGTTGTAGACCACGGCGGGGCGGGCCTGGGGCGGCGGGCGGTCTCCATGTTGCCAGCGCCTGTCGGGGTCGCCCCAGTGCATGTTCCAGGAGTTCCAGCCCCAGGAGGGATGCCTGTCCATGGATTCGGCCAGCACAATGCCAGCACCAAAGCCCAGCAGGCCGGCCATCACGGGCACGCCGACCACAGGCGCCGGCGGCGGAACCTCCACATAGCGGTAACCGCCATACACGGGTAGCGGCTGTCCGTAGACCACGCCGGGGTTGTACTGGGGAACATAGACGGTGTCCACCTGCGAGGGGGCGATTTCGATGTACTGCTCCGGCGGCTCGATGACCGGCTCGGGCAGCGGCGTGGCCAGGGCTCCGGGCGTATAGGCGACGGCAGAGGGCGTGGGGGCCACGTTGACCCTGAGCTGTTTGGAGGTCTTGAGCGTGCCGGCCTTGTAGGCGCGGTTGCGCATGACCTGTATGGCGTTCATCACATCCGATGGATCGTTGTAGTAAGCCTTGCCCAGGGCGGTGGTCCAGGGCAGGTTGGAGGCCATCTGCTCCAGCACATTCGGGAACTGGGTCAGCGATTTGACGGACGGATCCCAGTTCTGGGCATTGACGGCATTGGCCAGCGCGGTTTTCTGAAGCCCGGGATTCTGGCCAAGCCAGGCTTCGGCGGCGCCGATCTGGTCCGGATAGGTGGCTCCGGCCAGGATCTGGGCCACCAGCTTGTCGGGGTACAGCGCAATGGGCGCCACCATCTGGTAGAGCACGTCGGGGGCGGGAGGCACATAGGCGGCTGGCTGCGGCTGCACGGCCTCGGCCGCCGTGGCCGGAGCGGGGGCCGCCGCCGTATTGTCCGCCTTGATGGGGGAATCCTTGTCGTTGCAGGCGCTCAGTGCCATGGCGGCAGCCAGGGCAACAATGCCCGGGCGCCAGCGAGGGATGGCCTTGCCGTGGGGCTGCCTGTGCAGCGGGGGCCGGTTCCTGGGGAAATGCGACATCTGACGCTCCTTGCGCCGCGCCGTGCGGACCACGGTGCTTTGGCGGATGCTGTTTTAACGCCAGTGTTGAGCCGCTGTTGACAGAGTGTTGTAAGCAAAGTAACCGTGTAGCTGCAGGCTGGCTGCGTTTTGTCAGCTGATTTTGATAGCGGCTGGCGCCGAACGGTATTGGGCTGCAGCCGAAAAACAGTGAAATCTTTGCAAGCCATGAAAAAGGCCTGCACGGGGCAGGCCTTGACGGGGCGAAGGAGCGGGAAGCTCTTTCGGATACGCGGCTACATCATTCGGCCATCGAGCCCATGAGCGTGGCCGCGTCCAGGGTGTCCAGCGGCTTGCCGTTGACCTTGATCTCGCCGTTCTCGAACTGCATCTGCGTGGTCATGATGCCGGCCTTGTCCTCGAACACGCCCCGCTCCAGCAGGGCGTCCATCTGTTCCTTCACATTGGCCTGGATGGCCGTGTCCAGTTCCTCCTTGTCGAACTCCTGCTCGCTGTCCTCCACCAGGGCCAGATAGGAGCGGCGCGCACGCTGGCCGATCAGGTCCTCCATCACGGCCTTGGGCAGCTGGGCATGGAGGCTGAGCTTGAGGTCCTTGAACAGCGTGCTCATGTTGGAGCCATCGCCCTGGTACTTGAATGCGGCGCCGAGTTCGCTCACGCCGTCCTTGGTGCGCATGGCCAGGCGCTTGATCTCGATCTCGGGCTTGCGGGCCAGGGCCTGTGTCATGCCCTTCATCAGGGCATTGCGCAGGTCGTCGTCCTCCGCTTGTGCTTCTTCGGACTCTTCGCCTTCAGCCATGGCGGCGCGCCTGCGTTGGCCCAGCTCCATGGCCTGGTTGATCCAGGCCGAATCGATGTTGTGGAAGGCCACTTCCAGCGCCAGGTCGTCGGCCTTGCGGTCCTCCAGCTGGGCGCTCTTGATGCCGCCCTTGATGGTGACCTCCACCACGTCGTTCTGGAGCACGGTGTCGGTGTCGAGGCTCAGGTCCTGCACAAAGGAGGGCAGCTTGTCCGCGTCCTCGGGCTGGGCCGCGAGCTTGGCCAGCGACACCGCGAACGGGCCGGTCCAGAACTGCTGGCCCTGGGGCTGCTTCAGGTCGAAGCGCATGGTGGCGCTTTCCATGGCCATGCTGCCGCCTTCGCTGCCCTTGAACTGCAGCGAAGGAAAGCTGGCCGTGCCCTTGGCGGCCTTCATGTCGGCGGGCATGTCCCACTCGATCTTCATGCCGCCCCAGTTGAGGTCGGAGCCTTCGATCTTGCCGGTCACCACCGGCGAAGTCATCAGGTTCGAGGTGCTGCGCGTCCAGCCCACCTTGGTGGTCAGCTCCACAGGCGCACGGCCGGCGAGAGCGGCCTTCAGGTCCTCGCCGGCATCGTCGGGCAGGCGAAACAGGGTATGCACTTCGGCGGCATGGCCGCGCGGCAGCGGGCCGTGGCTGATCTGGTGGTCGGCCGTGAACTGCAGGGGCTCGTCCTCGCCACCCCGTTCGTAGGTCCAGACCGTCTTGGCGGTCGAGGTGAACGTGCCGCGCTCGTAGCTCAGGACCTGGATTTTCAGGCCGTCGCGGCTCCATTTGGCCGCTGCATCCTGGAAGCCCTGTTCCAGCTTGCCGCCCATGTAATAGCTGGTGCCGAGGACTCCCGCGACGACGACCACGGCTGCGGCGGCAATGCCTGCGCCTGCTTTTTTATTCATGAAAGTCTTTCTTCAGGTAGGGGAAGATGGGGTGCGGCTGCAAGGCCGGCCACCGAGCAAGCTGCGCGAGCAAGCAGATAAGCAAGGCGAGACCGGAGCGATTCGGCTTTGAGGCGGTTTTCTCTGGACGGGCCCGCACCCGGGAAAGCGCAGATTCTAGGAAAAATATCCGGATACAGAAATAAAGCCCCGGCCCATGGCGTGAATTTTTGTGAAATTGCGCGCTGCTTTGAATGCTCTGCTGTTTTCAAAATGCCGCACATAATCCTTGCACTACTGAAACTGATAGCTGCTGGCGCTCAGGCACAAAGGGCTGCAAGGCAAAAAAATATCCCGAATGACGGACTGAAGCGCGAAGGGATTGTTCGAAGTGGCAGAAAAGAAAAAGGCCGCCATGACGGCGGCCTTTTCGCATTGTTTGGAACCTGAGGAAGGGTTTTCTATTTGCCCCAGGAATCCTTGAGGCCGGTGATTTTGTTGAATACCGGCTTGTCGCTGCGGTGGTCCTTGCGATCGGCCACGAAATAGCCAAAGCGCTCAAACTGGTATTTATCGTCGGGCCGGGCGGATTTCAGCGAAGGCTCCACATAGGCCGTCACGATCTTGAGGCTGTCCGGATTGAGCAGGGCCAGGAAATCCTTGCCGCCTGCATCGGGCTGGGGATCGGTGAACAGGCGGTCGTAGAGGCGCACCTCGGCCTGCAGGCCATCGGCCACGCCCACCCAGGTGATGGCGGCCTTGACCTTGACGCTGTCGGCGCCGGGGGTGCCGCTCTTGGTGTCGGGCACCACGGTGGCCAGCACCTTGGTCACGTTGCCGTCTGCATCCTTCTCGCAGCCCGTGCACTCGATCACGTAGCCGCCCTTGAGGCGCACCTTGTTGCCCGGGAACAGCCGCTTGTAGCCCTTGGGCGGCACTTCGGCGAAGTCCTCGCGCTCGATCCAGACTTCGCGGCCCAGCGTGAAATGGCGCTCCGGAACGTTCTCGCCTTCGGCGTGGTGGGGCAGGGCGGGCAAAGCGCACTGCTCCAGGTGATCGGCGCTGCCGAACACCTCGGCCCAGTTGGTCAGCTCCAGCTTCACCGGCTCCAGCACCACCATGGCGCGATGGGCCTGGTTCTCCAGGTCCTCGCGCAGGCAGCCGTCCAGCGTGCCGTAGTCGATCCAGGCGTAATCCTTGGTCACGCCGATGCGCTCGCAGAAATTGCGGATGGACGCCGGTGTGTAGCCGCGGCGGCGCATGCCGACGACGGTGGGCATGCGCGGATCGTCCCAGCCGGCCACGAAGTGGTTGTCCACCAGGTGCTTGAGCTTGCGCTTGCTGGTGATCACGTAGGTCAGGTTCAGGCGCGAGAACTCGTACTGGCGCGGCTGGGGCGCATCGATCAGGCCGCCGGCGCGCAGGTGGTCCAGCAGCCAGTCGTAGAACGGGCGCTGGTCCTCGAATTCCAGCGTGCAGATCGAGTGGGTGATGTGCTCGTACGCATCCTCGATCGGGTGCGCAAAGGTGTACATCGGATAGATGCACCACTTGCTGCCGGTGTTGTGGTGCTCGGCGTGGCGCACGCGGTAGATGGCCGGATCGCGCAGGTTGATGTTGGGCGAGGCCATGTCGATCTTGGCACGCAGCACGGCGGCGCCGTCGGCCAGCTTGCCATCCTTCATGTCGGCAAAGCGCTGCAGGTTCTCGGCCACCGTGCGGTCGCGGAACGGGCTGTTCACGCCGGGGCGGGTGAAGTCGCCGCGGTTGGCCTTCATCTCCTCGGCCGACTGCTCGTCCACGTAGGCCAGACCCTGTTCGATCAGGTAGACCGCGCAGCGGTGCATGAAGTCGAAGTAGTTGCTGGCGAAGTACAGGTTCTCGTGGCCGTCCGGATCCTTCCAGTCGAAGCCCAGCCATTGGACGGCATCGATGATGCTGTCCACATATTCCTGGTCTTCCTTTTCCGGGTTGGTGTCGTCAAAGCGCAGGTGGCACACGCCGCCGAAGTCGCGCGCCAGGCCGAAGTTCAGGCAGATGGACTTGGCATGGCCCACATGCAGGTAGCCATTGGGCTCGGGCGGAAAGCGGGTGCGGATGCGGGCTTCGTCCACCTGGCCCTGCTGGTGGTGCTGGGCGTCGCCGGGCGTGCCGCCCCAGTGGCGCTGGGCGTAGGTACCCTTGTCCAGGTCCGATTCGATGATCTGGCGCAGGAAGTTGGTGGGCTTGACCGCTTCGGCAGCGGCATTGGTGTTTTGGGAGGCGTCAGCAGAGCTCATCGCGCCATTTTAGGCGCCCTGCCATGCCCTCGCGTTTACGGGTGGACACAGCGGTGCAGCATTTGGACACAAAGTTCCTCGCAATTCATGCCATCCTAACGGCCGTCTCATGCGTTGTATCGTCAGGGCCGGTGTGCAGAGCGTAAGCAGCCAGGCCGGGCCCCACGGGCATTTCGAAAATTAGAGGAGAGTTGGCAATGATCAAAGCAACTTCTGCGTGGATTGCAAAACTGCTGGGTGCTGGTGCGCTGGCCGCAGCAGGTTTGATGGCTGCCGGCGCTGCCCAGGCGCACGGTGGCGTGAGCCTGTCCGTGGGCATCGGCGTGCCCGGCGTGGCCGTGGGTGCTCCCGTGTATGCCGCTCCGTATGTGGCGCCGGCTCCTGTCTATGTGGCGCCGCGGCCCGTCTACTATGCGCCTCCGGCACCGGTGTACTATGCGCCGCCCGTATACCGCCCGGCCCCTGTCGTGGTGGTGCCCGGCCCCGGCTACGGCTACTACCGCCATGGCCATCGCCATTGGCACGGCGGCCGCTACTATCGCTGAGCCATGAATGCGCGGCCTCGGGTGCGCCTTCCTGCATGAGGAGGCGGCCCGCGCGGCGCAGGAACATCTCCGTTTGGAATCACGGCTGCCAGGGCAGCCGTTTTTATTGCGCCGTGGCGGGCGCGCGGGCTCGCATAATGCACGCCAGTCATCAACCTGGAGAGCAAGCCCGTGAAAACCGTCTATGTGCTGAATGGCCCCAACCTGAACCTGCTGGGGATGCGCGAGCCCGCGATCTACGGTTCGGCGACGCTGGACGACGTGCGCCAGCTGTGCGAACAGGCCTGTCAGCGCCATGGGTTGACGTTGGAGTTCCGCCAGAGCAACCATGAAGGGGAGCTGGTGGACTGGATCCATGAAGCCGGCCGCATCCATGCGCAGGGCGGCCTGGCCGCAGTGGTGATGAATGCCGCAGCCTATACCCATACCAGCGTGGCCCTGCTGGATGCCGTCAAGGGCACCGGCGTGCCGCTGGTGGAGCTGCACATCAGCAATGTGCATGCGCGCGAGAGCTTTCGCCACCATTCCTATCTGGCCGCGGCTGCGCGCGCCGTCATGTGCGGCTTCGGTGTGGCAGGTTACAGGCTGGCCATCGATGCAGTGGCCGCCTGGTAAGGTGGGACTGCTCCTGTTTTCGTAAATCTCGGTAACTTTGAGAGAAACGTCTGACAAATTTCCAGAAATCCACTGCAGGCACGGACGGCGATAGCCGTGTACAGGACGGGGGCAGACAGCCCCTCGAGGCTGCGGCGCTGGAGGCACAGGCCTGCCGTGTACTGACGCCTCTGGGCGATGGCGGCGGTCATATGGTCTGGCATGGCTGGAAGCCCGCCGACGGCAAGGCGCACGGCCTGCCATTGGTGCTGCTGCACGGCGGCAGCGGCAGCTGGACGCACTGGCTGCGTGCCATAGAGCCGCTGGTGCAGGCCGGCCATGCGCTGTGGTTGCCCGATCTGCCGGGCTTTGGCGATTCCGACCTTGTCCCCGGCGGCACCGATGCGGACAGCATGCTGGCGCCGCTGGCCCGGGGCATACGGCAATTGCTGGGTGACTGCGCAGGCGGACCGGTCTGCGACCTCGTCGGCTTTTCGTTCGGCGGCATGACGGCCGGCATGCTGGCCGCCGAGTATCCGTCACTCGCGCGCCGGCTGGTGCTGGTGGGGGCGCCGGGCATGGGCCTGTCCGACGGGCGGGCCGTGCGGCTCAAGGGCTGGCGCCATCTGGCGACGACGGACGCACAGATGCAGGCGCACCGCTACAACCTGCAGGCGCTGATGCTGCATGACGCGGCGCTGATCGATGACGCCACGCTGGCTCTGCATGCGCACAATGTGGCGCGCGACCGGCTGCCGCGCCGGCGCCTGTCGCAGACCGATATCCTGGCGCGGGCGCTGGCCCGGATACCGGGCCCGGTGGCGGCGATCTACGGCGAGCATGACCCGCTGTACGCAGGCCGCATGCAGGCCTTGCAGGAAAAGCTGATGCTCCAGACCGGCGGGCGGGTGCACTGGCAGGAGATACCCGGTGCCGGACACTGGGTGCAGCATGAAAAGCCCCGGGCCTTTGCCGCGGCTTTGCTCGCAGCGCTGGCGCACCCTGCGCACCAAGGGCGGCAGCCATGAGGGCCGAGCTGCCGGAGCTGACCGAGGACGATGTGCAATGGACGGCCGTGCGCTCGCAAGGGCCTGGCGGACAGCATGTGAACAAGGTGGCCAGCGCCGTGCACCTGCGTTTCGATATCGCCGGCTCGTGCCTGCCGGCCGATGTCAAGCAGCGCCTGCTGGCCCTGGGCGATGGGCGCATCACCGGCGAAGGTGTGGTCGTGATCAAGGCGCAGAAATTCCGCACGCAGGAGCACAACCTCTGGGATGCCTTGCAGCGGCTCAACGCCCTGGTGGCCAGCGTGGCTGCGCCGCCGCGTCCGCGCAAGGCCACCCGGCCCACCTGGGCTTCCCAGCAGCGGCGCCTGCAGGGCAAAAGCCTGCGCGGCGCGACCAAGGCCTTGCGCGGACGACCGCGCGACTGGTGAGCGACGCGGCGGGCGTAGGCCGTACATGACCGGCCGCGGCATCCGGGGACAGGCTTCAGCGCCGCAGGCTGGCATGCCAAAGGCGAGGCCGGCCTGCACAATAGGGCCATTGCGGCATGGGTATATTCAGTTTTGATAGCGGCTCGCGCTTTCCTGCAAAGCGCTGAAGTCGTTTTTGAAGATGAATCTGCCCATGCCCCGGATATGCAAGGAAACCGCCATGATTGCCATTACCGATTTGTCACTGAGCTTTCTGGAGCGGCCGGCCGAGCCGGAGCCGGGCCGCGCACCCTGGCTGCTGGTGCTCATGCACGGCGTGGGCAGCAACGAGCACGACCTGATGGGCCTCGCGCCGTTCGTGCCGGCGCAGTTCCATGTGATCAGCCTGCGCGCGCCGTTTGTCATGGGGCCGGGGGCCTATGCCTGGTTCCAGTTCACGGTGGATGCCGACGGCACGCGCCATATCGATGTGCAACAAGAGCAGCAGGCGCGCAAGCTGGTGCAGCAGGCCGTGGAGCAGGCCGCACGGCTGCTGGACATTCCGTCCGGACGCGTGGTCGTGGGCGGCTTCAGCCAGGGCGGCATCATGGCGCTGAGCCAGCTGCTCACGCAGCCGCAGACCCTGCGCGCCGCCATGGCCTGGCATAGCCGCCTGCTGCCCGAGGTGCTGCCGCAGCAGGCGCCCGATGCCGCGCTGGCCGGAAAATCCCTGTGGGTCAGCCACGGCACCTACGACAATGTGATCCCGCTGACCAGCGCCCACGCCATCCGCGACCGGGCCAAGCGCCTGCCCTTGAACCTCTGCTACCAGGAATATCCGGGTGCCCACGAGATCCGGCCCGAGGAGCTGCGGGCCAGCATGCAGTGGCTCGAGGATCTGGCGCGCTGACCGGTTTTTAGTGGCCGGCGGTCTTGGAAAACAGGTTGATGACCAGCACGCCGGCAACGATGAGGCCCATGCCCGCGAGGGCGGGCGCATCCAGGCGCTGGCCCTGCCAGAAAAAGGCCACGGCGGAGACCAGCACGATGCCCACGCCCGACCAGATGGCATAGGCCACGCCCGTGGGGACGGTGCGCAGCGTGAGCGAAAGAAAGTAGAACGCCACCACATAGCCCGCGATGGCCACCAGCGTAGGCCCGAGGCGCGTGAAGCCCGAGGCCTTGGCCAGGAACGAGGTGGCAATCACTTCGGCCACAATGGCCAGGCCCAGGTACAGGTAATTCGTCATGGGTGTTGAATCTACAAGGACTTGCGCGCAAGCAGGTGCGTGCGCAAGCCTGCTTGCCGGTATGGAGAATGCGCGATGAATACTGCCACGACGCCTCAGCCAGGAACTCCCCAGCCCATAGACGAGCCGCAGGATGTGCCGCCGGGCGAGATTCCGCCGCAGCCCCAGGATATGCCGCCCAACATCTGATGCGGATCGCCGCCCCAGTAGGGGGCCTTCCATGGCGGCGCAAGGCCGCAAAGGCCTAGATGGCCGGATAGCTGCCCGTGCCCTCGGGCCACGGGGTGAGCACCTCGAAACCGGTTTCGGTCACGGCCACCATGTGCTCCCACTGGGCCGACAGCGACTTGTCGTTGGTGATCACGGTCCAGCCGTCGCTGAGTTCGCGCGTGGCGGCCTTGCCGGCATTGAGCATGGGCTCGATCGTGAAAATCATGCCCGTCTGCAGCACCAGCCCCTGACCCGGCGTACCGTAGTGCAGCACCTGGGGCTCGTCGTGGTAGACCTTGCCGATGCCGTGGCCGCAGTATTCGCGCACCACGCTGAAGCGCTCGCGCTGGGCCACGCTCTGGATGGCGTGGCCTATGTCGCCCAGGGTGGCGCCGGGGCGCACGGCGCGTATGCCCGCCAGCAGGGCCTCGTAGGTGGTGTCGACGAGGCGCCTGGCCTGGCTGCCGGGCTGGCCCACGTAGTACATGCGGCTGGTGTCGCCGATCCAGCCTTCGGGCGTGGTCACGGCCACGTCCACGTTCACGATGTCCCCGTCCTTGAGAATCTGCTTGGCATCCGGGATGCCGTGGCAGACCACATGGTTGACGGAGGTGCACACCGTCTTGGGAAAGCCGTAGTAGCCGACGTTGGTGGGCGTGCAGTGCAGCTCGTCCACGATGTAGTCATGGCAGAGCCGGTCCAGCTTTTCGGTGCTGACACCCGGCTGCACATGGGGGGTGAGCATGGCCAGCACACGGGCGGCCAGCCCGCCGGCCGTGCGCGAAAGCGCAATCTCGTCGGGCCCGTGCAGGGGAATGCTGCGTTGCTTGCCGCGCTTCATTGCGCACCTCCGGCACGGTGTTCGGCGATGCAGCCGCAGGCTGCACGGAAAAAATGGATCTGCTGCGGACGCAGATGGGCCGGGGTGTTGACGATTGCCATGGACCCGCATCATAGGAGTTTTGCGTTTTCCACTGCCGGCGGTCAGGCGCTCGCAGATCGTGAACACGTTCTTAGGCGGCCTGCGGGCCGGCTCGCCGGTCCTCGACCGTGAATTTCGCCAGCGTGTAGATGGGGCTGTCGGCGCGCAGCGGATTGGCCACGGCGCGCAGCTCGTTGTTCCAGCGCTGGGGCGTGATCTCGGCCAGGCCGTAGCCGCGTTCCTCGCAGCGCGCGAACAGCACCTGGGGGTTGTGGGCGACCACGGCATCGACCTTGGCCTGCGTGGTGCCGCTGCGCGAGCTGATGGAGGTGCCGCAGAATTCGCTGGCGATCACCGGATTGGCCTTGTCGGGGGCCAGGTGGGCCTGCAGCGGCACCGCGCACACATAGTTCTGATGGATGTCGCCGCCCAGCAGCACGCTGTTGCGCGGCGCGCTCTGGGCGATCTGCTGGACCAGGCGCTGGCGCGCCGCAGGATAGCCGTCCCAGCTGTCGGTGGACTGCTTGCCGGAGGGATAGCGGCGCGTGCTGAACAGCGTGGTCTGCGCCAGCACGCTCCAGATGGGCGCCTGGGCCTTGCCCTGGCCGTCGCCCTGCAGCTGCCGGTACAGCCATTGCTCCTGCTCCCAGCCGAGAAAGCTGCGCGCGGGATCGTCTAGCTGGGCGCATTCCTGCGGCAGGACCGAGCCCGCATCGGTCTGCCCAGGGGCGCGGCAGGCCTGGATGCCGCGGTACTGGCGCCCGTCGAGCAAATGCAGGCGCACCAGATTGCCCCAGCGCAGGTCGCGGTACAGCGACAGTCCCTGGAAGCTGCGCTGCAGGACCGGGGCGCGCAGCGGCATGTTCTCGTAGAACGCCTGCCAGGCCGCCATGCGGCGGGCCAGGAACCGGGCCGGATCGCCGCGCCCGTTGTCGGAGGCGTAGTCGTTTTCGACTTCATGGTCGTCCCAGATGACGGCCCAGTTGCAGGCCGCATGGGCAGCCTGCAACTGCGGGTCGCTCTTGTGCAGGGCATAGCGGTCGCGGTAGTCGCCCAGGGTCTGGGCCGTGCGCAGCGGCTGGGTGCGTGCCAGCCCCAGGGTCATGGCCGGGGTGGCGTATTCATAGATGTAGTCTCCCAGGAACAGCACCATGTCCGGCGCATCCTGCGCCACCTGGGCCCAGGCCGCGTAGTAGCCGTGCTCCCAGCGCTGGCAGGAGGCATAGGCCAGGCGCAGGCGCGAAACCCTGGCATGCGCGGCCGGCGCCGTGCGGCAGCGGCCGGTGGCGCTGGCGGCATCGCCCAGCATGAAGCGGTAGTGGTACCAGCGGTCGGGCGCCAGGCCGTTGACCTGCACATGGACCGCATGGCCCCATTGCGGCAGCGCCATGGCCTCGCCCTGGTCGACGATGCGAGTGAAGCCCTCGTCATGGGCCAGTTCCCAGCGCAGCTTGAGCGGCGGCAGGGCCGGGGCGTCCATCTCGCCCAGACCTGCCAGCGGCGGCGTGAGCCGGGTCCAGAGCAGCACGTTGTCCGGCTCCGGGTCGCCGCTGGCCACGCCCAGCGTGAATGGGTTGTGGCGGATTCTCTCGCCCTGGCGAGCCCAGGCCGGCAGAGCGCCGATGGCTGTGGCCAGGCCGCCGGCCAACAGGAAGCGGCGACGGTCTGAAAAAGGGACGGATAGGCAGGGCAGGCAGGGCATGGCAGCACCTCCAGGTGCTTGGTGGGCTTGGTATGGCGTGCAGTATCGCCTGCCTGGGGGGCTGTACGGCCGACCGGCACCGTGGCGTGCCGGTCGGCCGCTTGCGCTGCAGGTGCTCAGTCGTTGACCAGGACCAGCTTGCCCTGTACCTGGCGCGAGCCCATGCGCGCATAGGCAGCGTGCAGTTCGCCCATGGGCATGGTGCGGTCGATCACCGGCTTGATCCTGTCCTGGGCGTACCACTGGGCCAGCTCCTGCATCATGGCGGCGTTGTTCTGCGGCTCGCGCTTGGCGAAATCGCCCCAGAACACGCCGACCAGCGAAGCGCCCTTGAGCAGGGCCAGGTTCAGCGGCAGCGAGGGAATCGGGCCCGAGGCAAAGCCGATGATCAGGTAGCGGCCGCGCCAGGCAATGGAGCGGAAGGCCGGCTCGGCGAAGTCTCCGCCTACGGGGTCGTAGATCACGTCGGGGCCCTTGCCGCCGGTGGCCGCCTTGATGGCTTCGCGCAGGTCGCCCTGGCTGTAGTTGATGGTGGCGTCGGCTCCCTGGGCTTTGCACAGTGCGCACTTCTCGTCGGTGGACGCCGCCGCGATCACGCGGGCGCCCGCGGCCTTGGCAATCTGTATGGCTGCCGTGCCCACGCCGCCGGCCGCGCCCAGCACCAGCACGGTCTCGCCCGGCTTGAGCTGCCCGCGGTCGATGAGGGCGTGGTGCGAGGTCGCATAGGTCATGATGAAGGCCGCCGCGTCGACGAAGCTGAAGCTGTCGGGCAGCGGCATGCACAGCGCCGCAGGCGCCAGCGTGTGGGTGGCAAAGCCGCCCGTGCCCGACAGGCAGGCCACATGCTGGCCGACCTTGAGATGCGTGACACCTTCCCCCACGGCCTGCACCACGCCCGCGTATTCGGAGCCCGGCACAAAGGGCAGGGGAGGCTTGATCTGGTACTTGTTCTGCACGATCAGCAGATCGGGAAAGTTCAGGCTGGCTGCCTTGACCTGCAGCAGCACCTGGCCGGGGCCGGGGGCGGGTGTCGGCAGTTCGGACCATTGCAAAGCGTCGACGCCCGTGGGCGTGGTGCAAAGCCATGCGTGCATGTTGTCTCCTTGTCGGTTCTGTACGGCCCCGAGGGGCCCGGGAATGTCGCTGCCGATCATAGAAGTGTGGTGGGAATGCCGCGTGTCCCACCGGTGACGAGCTGCCCGCCTACAATCCGCTGCATTCCCTGCTGTATCCATGAAGATTCTTATTTGTAACGACGATGGCTTCCAGGCCCCTGGCATCGTGGCCTTGTACGAGGCCTTGCGCACGGTGGCCGACGTCGAAGTCGTGGCGCCGGAGCACAACAACAGCGCCAAATCCAACGCCCTGACACTGAATGCGCCTCTGTACGTGCATCAGGCGCACAACGGTTTCCGCTATGTGAACGGCACGCCGGCCGACTGCGTGCACATCGCGCTGACCGGGCTGCTCGGCTACCGGCCCGATCTGGTCGTCTCGGGCATCAACAATGGCGCCAACATGGGCGACGACACCATTTATTCGGGCACGGTGGGCGCGGCCATGGAGGGGTATCTCTTCGGTATCCCGTCGATTGCCTTTTCCCAGGTGGACAAGGGCTGGGGCGAGCTGGAGGCCGCCGCCGCCACCGCGCGCCAGCTGGTGCAGAACATGCAGTCCCAGAACCTGATCGGCTCGGCGCCCTGGCTGCTGAACGTGAACATTCCCAACATGCCGTTGTCGGCGCTCAAGCCCGTCAAGCTGTGCCGCCTCGGGCGCCGCCATGCGGCGGAGAAGGCCATCGTGCAGCAAAGCCCGCGCGGCGAAACCATGTACTGGATCGGCAGTGCCGGCGCCGCCATGGACGATGTGGAGGGCACGGACTTCCATGCCACGGCCAACGGCCATGTCTCGATGACGCCGCTGCAGATCGATCTGACGGACCATGACCGCCTGGGCTACTGGGCCCAGACGGTCGGCAAGCTCACGGGAACAGGGCCGGGCTCGCAGGCGCAGGCGGGGGCACAGTGAACGAACGCCGCTCTGCCTCTTCCCCGATGCCGGGCTGGGTTGCGCGCTCGGCGCAGCCGCAGGCCGCCATCGCGAAACCCGTGCTGGCGCGTTCGCCCGCGGCCCCGGTGGCCGCCCGCTCGCCCGCGCCGGCCGTGGGCGTCGGGCTGGACTCCGCTGCGGTGCGGGTGCGCATGGCGCAGCGCCTGGAGGCCGCAGGCATCACCCATCCCGGCGTGCTGCATGCCATGGCCAGCGTGGAGCGCCATCGCTTTGTGGACAGCGCCCTGGTCAACCAGGCCTACGAGGACACCAGCCTGCCCATAGGGCTCGGGCAGACCATTTCCAAGCCCAGCGTGGTGGCCCGCATGGTGGAGCTGCTGCTGGGCTCGGAGGCCGCCAGGTCCGGCCTGGGCCGGGTGCTGGAGATCGGCACCGGCTGCGGCTACCAGGCGGCCGTGCTGTCCCGGGTGGCCCGCGAGGTGTATTCGATCGAGCGCCTGCGCGGGCTGCACGAAAAGGCCCGCCATAATCTGCGTCCTTGGCGACTGACCAATGTGCATCTCATCCTGGGCGATGGCATGCAGGGTTTTGTCAACGGCGCGCCTTATGCCGGCATTATTTCTGCAGCAGGCGGCAATTCCATCCCCGATGCCTGGTGCGACCAGCTCGCCGTGGGTGGACGCCTGGTGGCGCCGGTCGTGGTCGGCGACGGCAAGCAGGCACTGCTGGTGATTGACAAGAGTTCACATGGATTTAAGCAGTCAATTTTGGAAGCAGTGAATTTTGTCCCTCTAAAATCGGGGATCGCCTAGAAGGGAAAAAGCTTATGTTGGTAACGCGAAGTCTTGGGGCTTGGGGCACGGTTGTTCTGGCAGGTGTGATCCTGGCCGGCTGCTCGACCCAGGCAAACAGGGCTCCTGTGGAGGACCGCGGACAGTCGGCCTCCTCCGCTTCCGGGATGGATAAACCCTTGCCCGGTGCAGAAAACGCCGGCAAGCCCGGTTATTACACGATCAAGCCTGGCGACACGCTGATCAAGATCGGCCTGGAGCATGGCCAGAGCTGGAAAGACATTGCACGCTGGAACAATCTCGACAATCCCAATGTGATCGAGGTGGGCCAGGTCGTGCGCGTGGTGCCGCCTGGAAGCACGGGCACCGCCGTGGCATCGAGCGGATCGACGTCGGGCCGCGGCGTGGCCCCGGTGGTGGTGACGCCCATCGGCAGTTCCAGCAGCGCCGGCAGCTCCAGCACGGCAACGCCGGCGCCCACGCCTGTGGCCGCACCGACGCCTGCGCCGGCAGCCAAGGGCGCCGACGATGTGGACTTCATCTGGCCGGCCAGCGGTACGCTGATCGCGGGCTTCGACGAGGCGCGCAACAAGGGCTTCGACATCGGCGGCAAGGCCGGCGATCCCGTGGTCGCCGCGGCCGACGGCCGCGTGGTGTATGCGGGTGCCGGCCTGCGCGGCTATGGCAACCTCATCATCCTCAAGCACAACAACACCTATCTGACGGCCTATGCCCACAACCAGTCGCTGCTGGTCAAGGAAGACCAGACGGTGAAGAAGGGCCAGAAGATTGCCGAGATGGGCAGCACCGACGCCGATCGCGTGAAGCTGCACTTCGAAGTGCGCCGCCAGGGCAAGCCTGTCGACCCCGCGCGCTATCTGCCTTCGCGTTGAGCATGGCTGGCCAACGCAAGAAAGCCTCGCAAGCCCCTGCCCCGCAGGGGCTTGTGTCTTTTGAGGCCCGGCAAGCCGAGCCAGGCTGGGAGGAGTCCGGGGACGACGAGGTAGCCGATGATGCGGCGGCCGGCGCCGCGCCGGAAATCCGCGAGCTGACCGTGGGCGCCGGCGAGCATGGCCAGCGCGTGGACAAGGTCCTGGCATCGGGCGTGAGCGAGTTCTCGCGCAGCTATCTGCAGCAGTTGCTGGCCGATGGTGCCGTGACCCTGAACGGCAAGGTGCTGACCAAATCCTCGGCCAAGGTAGGCGCCGGCGACCGGCTGCGGGTGGAAATGCGCCCGACCCAGCAAAGCATGGCCTTCCAGCCCGAAGCCATGACGCTGGAAGTGGTCTACGAGGATGACGACCTGCTGGTGGTCAACAAGCCTGCGGGCCTGGTGGTGCACCCGGCGCCCGGCAACTGGACGGGGACGCTGCTCAACGGCCTGCTGGCGCGCGACGAAAAGGCGCGGCAGGTGCCGCGCGCGGGCATCGTCCACCGGCTGGACAAGGACACCAGCGGCTTGATGGTGGTGGCGCGCAACCGCGCGACCATGGATGCGCTGGTCAAGATGATCGCGGCGCGCGACGTGAGCCGGCAGTACCTGGCCATCGCCCATGTGCCGGGCAAGGGCTGGGGGCCGCGCAGGCATCGCGAAGTCGATGCGCCCATAGGCCGCGATCCGCGCAACCGCCTGCGCATGGCGGTGGTGGACATGGCGCAGCACCCGGGCAAGCCGGCGCGTACCGACTTCGACTGGCTGGCCGGAGATGCGCAGCACTGCCTGGTGCGCTGCACGCTGCATACCGGGCGGACCCACCAGATTCGCGTGCACATGGCTTCGCTCTCGCACCCGCTGGTGGCCGATGCCGTATATGGCGGCCGGCCCGAGGGCGGGCTGGAGCGCCAGGCCCTGCATGCGTTCAGGCTCGCCTTCGTCCATCCGATGTCGCAAAAGCCGCTGGTCCTGCATGCTCCCTTGCCGCCGGATATGGCGAGCGCCCTGGAAAATTGGGGTCTGCGTTACAATCTGCAGGAAAGCCTCTGACCCAGGGCTTGTGCAAGCAAGGCCGCGCCGAAGACAGCGCCCCAGGGCAAATGTCTTGCCTGAACCGGATTTGCACAAACCGTATGACCATCTCTGCGTGGCATCTTCTGGGCGCTTCCTCTCTTCTTTGATTTGGCGTCCCACCGGATAGAGGTGCGACAGCCGTTCCCGAAACGCTGCACCCATGAATACGGTAGATGCCAAGCGGGTTCTTGAAACAGCATTGATTTGTGCCCCGCAGCCAGTCACGTTGCGCGAGTTGCGCTCACTTTTTGACGATGTGCTGGGTTCGGACACGCTCAAGGACTTGTTGCTTTCCTTGCAAAAGGACTGGGCGCTCAAGGGCGTGGAACTGGTGCAGGTGGCTTCGGGCTGGCGCTTTCAGAGCCGGCCCGAGATGCGCGTCTACCTGGACCGGCTGCATCCCGAAAAGCCGCCCAAGTACACGCGGGCGACACTGGAGACGCTGGCCATCATCGCCTACCGCCAGCCTGTGACGCGCGGGGATATCGAGGACATCCGGGGGGTGACGGTCAACAGCCTGCTGATCAAGCAGCTGGAGGACCGGGGCTGGATCGAGGTGATCGGCCACCGCGAGACCGTGGGACGTCCGGCGCTGTTCGCCACGACGCGCCAGTTCCTGGACGACCTGGGCCTGCAGTCGCTGGACCAGCTGCCCATGCTGGAGGAAACGCAGGCCCAGCAAAGCCTGTTCAAGTCGCTGGAAGAGGGGGCAGAACAAGTGCCTGCCGTGCCGGAGGACGAGGCGCAGACCGCCGCGGTCGATCCGGTGCCGGAATCCGGGCAAAGTCCGCAGGATGGTGCCGGGCCTGCTGCGGGCGGGCCGGAACTGGCGGCGGAGCCTTCCGTCGAGGAGGCGGGCGAGGTTTTGCCGCAGCCTTCGGACGACTCGCCAAAGGAGCTGGAGCAGGCCGGCAAAGCGATGGATGAGGGCGAGCCGGGTGATGAGCGGGTGCCTCCGCCTGTCGCTGAGCCGCCGGTGGAGACAGGGCAGAGGTCGCCCAAGCCGGCGCCCACGGCGTCGCTAAAGCCTGTGCCGGCGGGCCAAGCCGACCGTGCCAAGCGCGCCCCCGAGCCAAAGCCGGGCCGGCGTGAATGGATGGGCCTGAAGGCCTTTCTGGAAGACGACTATGGCGTCGAAGAAGACGATGCCGACGAAGCGAAAGCAATTGCGCCGGACGCGCTGCCCGAGCAGGGCGAGCCGGCAGACGACATGAATATGGATGACGGCAATGGATCCATTGCCGAAGGAAAATCTCAATGAACGAGACATCGACCCAGATGCAGGATGGACAGGCTCTGCCATCCGAAGCGGACGCCAGCGCTGCCGCGAAGAAGCCGCGCAAGCCCCGGACCACCCAGCCCAAGGACGGCGCTGCGGCCGAGAAAAAGCCTGCTGCTCCGCGCAAGCGTGCGGCGGCAAAGCCCCGCAAGGCAGCCGAGAAGAGCCTGCCGGAAGCGGTTGCCGATGCCGCGCCGCTGGCTGAAGCTGTGCCGGAGCCGTTGGAGGTCGTGGGCTCCGCCCAAGAGCATGCTGACGGGGATGCTCTTGAAATGGAAGCAGATGCCGTCGAACAGACGGGCGCTGCAGCCAGAAACAATGCCAGGGCGCAGAAGAAGGCTTCGCAGGGCTATGGCTTTGCCGACGTGGTCTCCGGCGAATTCGATGCCGACGAGGAAAACGGCGCGGCCATGCCGGCCAAGCGCGTGCTCCAGCCCCAGGTGGATTCACCCAAGCTGCACAAGGTGCTGGCCCAGGCGGGCCTGGGCTCGCGCCTGGAAATGGAGCAGATGATTCTGGAAGGCCGCATCTCGGTCAACAACGAGCCTGCCCACATCGGCCAGCGCATCCAGTTCGGCGACACGGTCAAGGTCAACGGCAAGCCGATACGCTTTCGCATCGACCCGCCGCCGGCCCGCGTGATCGCCTACCACAAGCCCGTGGGCGAGGTCGTCACGCATGACGATCCGCAGAACCGTCCCACGGTGTTCCGCAAGCTGCCCAAGCTGCAGCATGGCAAGTGGCAGTCCGTGGGCCGCCTGGACCTGAATACCGAAGGCCTGCTGCTGTTCACCAGCTCGGGTGAGCTCGCCAACTCCCTCATGCACCCGCGCTTCGGCCTGGAGCGCGAATACGCGGCCCGCGTGCTGGGTGCGCTGAGCAGCGAGGAAAAGCAGCGCCTGCTGGACGGCGTGCAGCTGGAGGACGGCGAAGCCGCCTTCGGTTCCATCGAGGACGGCGGCGGCGAAGGCGCCAACTGCTGGTATCGCGTCACCATCTCCGAGGGCCGCAACCGCGAGGTGCGCCGCATGTTCGAGGCCGTGGGCCACGCGGTCAGCCGCCTGATCCGCATCCGCTACGGCGCCATGATGCTGCCGCGCGGCCTGAAGCGCGGCGCCTGGGTGGAGCTGGATCAGGCGGACATCCAGGCGCTGATGGCGGTGGCCGGCGTCAAGGAGCGCCCCGCCGTCGACCGCTCGGCCCACAACGGCCGTGGCGGCAATCGCAACAGCCGCAACGGCCGGGGCAATGGCGGCCGCGGCGGCTTCAATGCCGACCGTCCCCAGAGCGGCCGCCGCGAAGGGGGTGGCCAGCGCCGCGGCGAGTGGGACGGCAACCGCCCAGCGCCCAGCGGCATGCTGGGTGACCGGCCCGATCGCCCGCGCGGCAAGGCGCTTGGCGGCAGCAAGAAAGGCGCGGCCGGCGGACGTACGCAAGGCAGCCAGCCCGATCCCATGCGCACCTCGGTGGGCTATATCGGCGGCGACAGCCTTTCGCGCGCGCGCCAGAACGCCAAGCGCGGCCCCGGTGGTCGCCGTGGCGGCCGCTGAGAGCGGCCCGCTGCCAGTATTTGAGTGGTGCCGCGTGGCCCGGGTTCGCCCAGGTCTATGGCGGCACCGCTAAAATCGACGGTTTTGCCTTTCCGGCAAAAACCATAGTAACCCTGAGTAGGAACCAAACACCATGGCTATCGAACGCACTCTCTCCATCATCAAGCCCGACGCAGTTGCCAAGAACGTGATCGGCCAAATCTACGCCCGTTTTGAAGCTGCCGGCCTGAAGGTCGTGGCCGCCAAGATGGTCCACCTGTCGCGCCTGGAGGCCGAGCAGTTCTACGCCGTGCACAAGGAGCGCCCCTTCTTCAAGGACCTGGTGGACTTCATGGTCTCCGGCCCCGTGATGATCCAGGCCCTGGAAGGCGAGAACGCCATCCTGAAGAACCGTGAGCTGATGGGCGCCACCGACCCCAAGAAGGCCGAGAAGGGCACGATCCGCGCCGACTTCGCCGACAGCATCGACGCCAACGCCGTGCACGGCTCCGACGCCGCTGAAACCGCAGCCGTGGAAGTGGCATTCTTCTTCCCCGGCATGAACGTTTACTCGCGTTAATCCACGCTGGCTTTCTGCCGCATGCTTTCGCTCTGACGCCAGGGCTTCGCGTTTGCGGAGCCGGTGTCAGCAGCGCAAGCCGCAGGCAACGGCGTGGCAAACCCAGGCCGTTCAATGCCTCCGGTGTTGGACCGCCACCTGCAGCCACCTGCCGATATGACAACCAATTTGCTTGATTTCGACCTCGAGGGCCTGACCGCATACTGCGAGCAGCTCGGGGAGAAGCGTTTCCGCGCCACGCAGCTTTTCCGCTGGATCCACCAGCGCGGCGCCAGCGATTTCGACCAGATGACCGATCTGGCCAAGTCCCTGCGCGAAAAGCTCAAGAGCCGGGCCCACATCACCGCCTTGCCCGTCGTGACCGAACATGTCTCGGCCGACGGTACCGTGAAGTGGCTTTTCGACGTGGGTGACGGCAATGCCGTCGAATCCGTTTTCATTCCCGAGGACGACCGCGGCACGCTGTGCGTGTCGTCCCAGGCCGGCTGCGCGGTGGGCTGCCGCTTTTGCTCGACGGGGCATCAGGGCTTCAGCCGCAATCTGACCACGGGCGAGATCCTGGCGCAGCTGTGGTACGCGGAGCATGCGCTGAGAAAGCGCCTGGGCACCGACGAGCGCGTCATCTCCAACGTGGTGATGATGGGCATGGGCGAGCCGCTGCAGAACTATGGCGCCCTGGTGCCGGCGCTCAGGGCGATGCTGGACGACCACGGCTACGGCCTGTCGCGGCGCCGCGTGACGGTGTCCACCTCGGGCGTGGTGCCCATGATGGACCGCCTGGCCAAGGATTGCCCGGTGGCGCTGGCCGTGTCGCTGCACGCGCCCAACGATCCGCTGCGCGACAACCTGGTGCCGCTGAACAAGAAGTACCCCATCGCCGAGTTGCTGGATGCCTGCCTGCGCTATCTGGAATTCGCGCCGCGCGACTTCATCACTTTCGAATATTGCATGCTCGATGGCGTCAATGATCAGCCTGAGCATGCGCGCCAGCTGATAGAGTTGGTGCGCGCGCGCGGCGATGGCAAGAGCTGGTGCAAATTCAACCTGATTCCGTTCAACCCCTTCCCGGCTTCGGGACTGCTGCGGTCGCCCGCAGCCCGGGTGACCGAATTTGCCAATCTGCTGAACAACGCCGGCATCGTGACGACCGTGCGCAAGACGCGCGGCGACGATATCGACGCGGCCTGCGGCCAGCTGGCCGGGGACGTGAAGGACAGGACTCGTGCTGCCGAGCGCATGGCAAGGCAGCGCACCATCACCCTCAAGCAGGTGTCTTGAGGGACATTCGCAAGAGGGAACCGTACATGCAGGCAGTGGCAGGACAACCGCGCGGAAAACATGGGGGCTCGTGGAGGTCATGGGCCTGGTGGGGAATGCCGGTTGTCGCTGCTGTGCTGGCAGGCTGCGCCAGCAACTCGGCCAGCACGCTGGTGCCGCCCACGGCGACCGCGACGGCCAATGCGCCCGCAGCCGATGCCCAGCGCCGCGCCCAGATCCGCCTGGAACTGGCCGCCAACTATTTCCAGGCCGGGCGCCTGGATGTGGCCACGGAAGAGGTGGGCCAGGCCCTCGCCGCCAATCCCAACTATGCCGATGCCTATGGGCTGCTGGGCCTGATCCTGATGCAGAACCGCGACTGGCCCAAGGCCGACATCGCCATGCGCAAGGCCATGGAGCTGAGCCCGCAGGACGGCAACCAGATCCACAACTACGGCTGGCTGCAGTGCCAGCAGCAGAACTTCGACCAGGCCCAGCAATGGTTCGACAAGGCGATGAAGGCGCCGGGCTACCGCGAGCAGCCCAAGACCCTGCTGGCCAAGGGCCTGTGCTACCAGCAGGCCGGCCAGCTGGAGCCGGCCTACCAGAACCTGTTCAGCGCGTACGAGATGGACGTGGGCAACCCCGCGGCGGCCTACAACCTCTCCAACGTGCTGTGGCAAAAGGGCGAGGCCAAGAAGGCCCAGTTCTATATTCGCCGCCTGAACAATACCAACCAGTCCAGCGCCGAGAGCCTGTGGCTGGGCATCAAGATCGACAGGGCTTTGCGCGACGACATCGGTGTGCGCCAGCTGGCCGATCAATTGCAGCGACGTTTCCCGCAATCGCGCCAGTGGCTCGCGTATGAGCGGGGTGCATTCAATGAGTGACAGTGCGGTGGACAAGGTGAATATGCAAAGCGACGAGCAAGTGCAGCCCCAGATGACGGCCGGTGCCCTGCTGCGCCAGGCCCGCGAGGCCGCGCGCGTGCAGCTGCCCAGCCTGGCGGCGACATTGAAGGTGCCGCAAGGCAAGCTGGAGGCCCTGGAGGCCGACGACTACGCAGCCTTTCCCGACCACGTGTTCATGCGGGCGCTGGCCATGGGCATGTGCCGCACCTTGCGCATCGATGCGGCCCCGGTGCTGGCTGCACTGCCGCGCACCGAGCCCAAGAGCCTGAGCAAGGCCGGCCCGGGCATCAATGCCACCGTCAAGGAGCGCAGCCATTTCCGCAGCGCGGGCACCTCGCTGGGTGGCTCTTCCCACGGTTCGCGCAAAGTCGTGGCCGGCGTGCTGCTGCTGCTGGCGGCTGCGGCAGCCGTCTATTTCGTGCCGCTGCACCAGAGCGGCGATGCCGGGCCGCAAGCCCAGGCGCCTGCCGCTGCGGCGGCTGCCCACGGCGCGGCCGATGCAGGGGCCGCCGCCGGCAGCACCGTCACCAGCCCGGTGGCGAGCCAGGCGCCGGCGGCAGCCCCGGGCAGCAGCAGCGAGGCCGTGACGGCCGACGCGGTCAATGCGGCCACGCCGGTGCAGCCGCCTGCCGCAGCAGCGCCCGCAGCGGAGCCGGCCAGTTCCGCAGCGGCGGCAAGTGCAGCCGGCAGCGCTGCTGCCCAGGCTCCGGTGGCCGCCGCCCCTGCGCAAGCCTCTGGCGCCGTCCTGGAAATGCGCGCCAGCGCACAATCGTGGGTCAAGGTCAGGGATGCCAAGGGCAAGGTGGTGCTGGAAAAGACGCTGGCCAAGGATGAGGCCGTGACCGCCGGCGGCGAGCTGCCCCTGTCCGTGATCGTGGGCAATGCCAAGGGTACCCAGGTACTGGTGCGCGGCGAGCCGCTGGACATCGCGGGCACGCGCGACAACGTGGCCCGCTTCGAGGTGAAGTGATCCTCAAGGTGACAAGAGTGCAAGATTCCGAGAATTCGCAGCAGCCGGGCGAGGCGGCACCCATCGCGATCGCATCGCCGCTGCCGCGCCGCTCGCGCCAGGCGCGCGTGGTCTGGCGCAACAACGTGGTCACCGTGGGCGGCGACGCGCCCGTGCGCGTGCAGTCCATGACCAATACCGACACCGTGGATGCCGTGGAGACTGCCATCCAGGTGCGCCAGCTGGCCCAGGCGGGCTCGGAGATGGTGCGCATCACCGTCAACACGCCCGAGGCCGCGGCCGCCGTGCCCTACATCCGCGAGCAGCTGGACCGCATGGGCGAGTACGTGCCGCTGGTGGGCGACTTCCACTACAACGGCCACCGCCTGCTGACCGACTACCCGGCCTGCGCCGAGGCGCTGTCCAAGTACCGCATCAACCCCGGCAACGTGGGCAAGGGCGACAAGAAGGACCGCCAGTTCGGCCAGATGATCGAGATTGCCGCCAAATACGACAAGGCAGTGCGCATCGGCGTGAACTGGGGCTCGCTGGACCAGGAAATCATGGCCGAGCTGATGGATGCCAACAGCCGGCGTGCCCGTCCCTGGGATACGCGCCAGGTCATGTACGAGGCGCTGATCACCTCGGCCGTCTCGTCCGCGCGCCGCGCCGAGGAGATGGGCCTGAACGGCGACAACATCATCCTCTCGTGCAAGGTCAGCGGCGTGCAGGACCTGATCTCGGTCTACCGTGCGCTGGCGCAGCGCTGCGACTATGCGCTGCACCTGGGCCTGACCGAGGCCGGCATGGGCACCAAGGGCACGGTGGCCTCCACCGCCGCGCTGTCCGTGCTGCTGCAGGAAGGCATCGGCGACACCATCCGCGTCTCGCTCACGCCCCAGCCCGGCGAGGCGCGCACGCAGGAAGTGGTGGTGGCCTCCGAAATCCTGCAGGCTCTGGGCCTGCGCGTGTTCGTGCCCAGCGTCACGGCCTGTCCGGGCTGCGGGCGCACGACCAGCACCACCTTCCAGGAGCTGGCCAAGCGCATCGACGACTTCCTGCGCGGCGAAATGCCGCTCTGGCGTGCCCGCTATCCGGGCGTGGAAGCCATGAAGGTGGCCGTGATGGGCTGCATCGTCAACGGTCCCGGCGAGAGCAAGCATGCCGACATCGGCATCAGCCTGCCGGGCACGGGCGAGGCGCCTGCGGCGCCGGTCTTCATCGATGGCGAGAAGGCGATGACGCTGCGCGGCGAGCGCATTGCCGAAGAGTTCCAGGCCATCGTCCAGGACTATGTGCAGCGCCGCTACGGCACCCGCGGCTGAACCGGCAAACAGGGGAAGGAGCGGCTTGCTGGCACAATGGTCGCAAGCCTGTCTCAGGAATTGATAGCAGCTAGCGCGCTATCCATATGAATTTGATTATGGTTTCTCTGTGAAATCAAGGTTTGCTGCGCGCAGCAAGCTCCTTTTTTCAGAGTAGCCCAGATGTGAGATTTCACGTGGCCAAGAACGAAAAACTGACCGCCATCAAAGGCATGAACGACATCCTCCCGCCCGATTCCGCGCGCTGGGAGTGGTTCGAGGGCAAGGTGCGCGACCTGATGGGACGCTTTGCCTACCGCAACATCCGCACGCCCATCGTCGAGCCCACGGCCCTGTTCGTGCGCGGCCTGGGCGAGGTGACCGACATCGTCGAGAAGGAGATGTACTCCTTCGAGGACAAGCTCAACGGCGAGCACCTGACCATCCGTCCCGAAGGCACGGCCGGCGTGGTGCGTGCCATCGTCGAGAACAACCTGCTGTACGACGGCGGCAAGCGCCTGTTCTACATCGGCCCCATGTTCCGCCACGAGCGCCCGCAGCGCGGCCGCTACCGCCAGTTCCACCAGGTGGGCGTGGAAGCCATGGGCTTTGCCGGCCCCGAGCTGGACGCCGAAGTCATCCTGCTGGCCGACCAGCTCTGGAAGGAGCTGGGCATCGAGGGCGTGCGCCTGGAGCTCAACAGCCTGGGCCAGCCCGAGGAGCGCAAGGCCCACCGCGAGGCGCTGGTCGCCTATTTCGAGCAGCACACCGGCGTGATGGACGAAGAGGCCAGGCGCCGCATGTACACCAACCCGCTGCGTGTGCTGGACACCAAGAACCCTGCCATGCAGGAAATGGTCAACGCCGCGCCCAAGCTGTTCGACTACCTGGGCGAGGCTTCCAAGGCCCACCTGAAGGCCGTGCAGGACATCCTGGATGCCAACGGCGTGGCCTGGACGCTGAACCCGCGCCTGGTGCGAGGCATGGACTACTACAACCTCACGGTGTTCGAGTTCATCACCGACAAGCTGGGCTCGCAGGGCACGATCTGCGGCGGCGGCCGCTACGACTACCTGATCGAGGAAATCGGCGGCAAGCCCGCTCCGGCCGTGGGCTGGGGCATGGGCATCGAGCGCGTGCTCGAGCTGCTCAAGGAAATCGGCGCCGAGATCCCGCAGCCCGCGGCCGACGCCTATGCCATCATTCCCGATGCAGCGGCGCTGCCCCAGGTCTTCCAGACCGTGCAGCGTCTGCGCGCTGCCGGCGTGGCCGTGCAGATGCATGCGGCCGCCGGCGGCTCCGCCGAAGGCATGGGCTCGATGAAATCCCAGTTCAAGAAGGCCGATGCCTCGGGTGCGCGCTTTGCGCTGATCTTCGGTGCGGACGAGCTGGCCCAGGGCATGGTCACGGTCAAGGCGCTGCGTGACGGGCAGGGCGCGCAGCAGCAGCAATCCCTGGCGCAGGTTCAGGACTGGGCCGACACCCTAAAATCGGCCGACTGAGCTCCATCCCGTTAACGACCCAGCACAACAACACAAGCCATGGCAAGTCATTTCGACCTTGAAGAACAAGAGCAACTCGATCAGCTCAAGCATTTCTGGAACACCTGGGGCACGCTGATCACCAGCGTGCTGGTGGTGATCTTCCTGGGCTTGGCCGGCTGGAATGGCTACCAGTACTGGCAAAAGCGCCAGGCCGTGCAGGCGGCGGCGCTCGAGCATGCCGTCGACGTGGCCCTGGCCGGCAAGGACCAGGCCCGTGCCGACCAGGCGTTTGCCGAGCTCAAGAGCAAATTCGGCGGCACCGTGCAGGCGGCCCAGACCGGCCTGCTGGTGGCCAAGGCTGCGGTGGATGCGGGCAAGTTCGACGATGCCAGGGCCGCGCTGGCCTGGGTGGCCGAGACGGGCGACGAGGGCTACAAGGCCATCGCCAAGATCCGCCTGTCCACCGTGCTGGAGCAGCAAAAGCAGTTCGACGAAGGCCTGAAGGCGCTGGAAGGCTCCATGCCCGAATCCTTCTCCGGGCTGCAGGCCGACCGCCGCGGCGACCTGTATGCGGCCCTCGGCAAGCCGCAGGAGGCCGTGGCCCAGTACCAGATCGCCTACAAGGCGCTGGACAAGGATCTGGACTACCGCCACCTGATCGAGTTCAAGCTCAATGCGCTGGGCGCCACGCCTGCCACCGTGGCCCAGGCCAAGACAACGCCATCGGAGAACTAATCTTGAAGACTTTTGCCTGCTCAATGAAGTCCGCAATGAAATCGCCTGCCGTGCCGCGCTGGCTGGCCGTGTCCGCGCTGTCCATGGCCCTGGGCGCCTGCTCCATCTTCAGCAGCAGCGGCGAAAAGCCCAAGCCGCTGGACCTGGGGCCCAATCCCGGCCTGATCCAGGTTCACCAGGCCTGGACGGCCAAGCTGGGCAGCGAAGCGCCCCTGGCCATGCCGGCGCTGGTGCGCGGCGATACCGTGACCCTGGTGGCCAAGGACGGCAGCGTGACCACGCTGGATGGCCGCACCGGCAACCAGCTGGGCAAGATCAGCGCGGGCGAGCCTCTGACCACCGGCGTGGGCAGCGATGGCGAGCGCACGGCCATGGTGACCGGCAGCAACCAGCTGCTGGTGTTTGCCGAAGGCAAGAAGCTGTGGTCCCACAAGCTGCAGGCCGCCGTCTACACGCCGCCGCTGGTGGCCGGCGGGCGCGTGTTCGTGATGGCTGCGGACCGCTCGCTGTCGGCCTTCGATGCCAACACCGGCCGCGAGCTGTGGTTTGCCGACCGTCCGGGCGAGCCCCTGATCCTGCGCCAGCCGGGCGTGCTCATCGCCGTGGGCAACACGCTGGTGGCCGGCCTGTCGGGCCGTCTCGTGGGCGTGGACCCGGATTCGGGTTCCGTGCGCTGGGAGGCTCCCCTGGCCAGCCCGCGCGGCACCAATGACGTGGAGCGCCTGGTGGATCTGGTCGGTCATGTCAGCCGTATCGGCAGCAGCGTTTGCGCACGCGCCTTCCAGGCCTCCGTCGGCTGCGTGGATACCAACAATGCCACGGTGCGCTGGACCCAGAACTCCAAGGGCAGCGATGGCATCGACGGCGACGAGCAATCCGTGTTCGGCGCCGAAAGCAACGGCACGGTGCAGGCATGGCGCCGCGCCGACGGTTCGCGCCTGTGGTCCGTCGACAAGCTGCAGTACCGCAAGCTGACGGCACCGCTGGTGCTGGGCCGCTCGGTGGTGCTGGGCGACGACCTGGGCACGGTGCACCTGCTGTCGCGCGAGGACGGCTCGGCCCTGGCGCGCCTGGAAACCGACAAGACCGGTGTGGCCACGGCCCCGGTGGCGGTGGCCGATACGCTGGTGGTGGTCGGCCGCAGCGGAACTGTGTACGGCTTCCGGCCGGATTGATAAGCATGATCTGCCCGGGCTCTCGCGGGCCTTGCAGATCCCAATAGGTATTTTTGGTAATGAAGCCAGTTATTGCCCTGGTAGGGCGCCCCAATGTGGGCAAGTCGACGCTCTTCAACCGGCTCACGAAGTCGAGGGATGCCATCGTCGCCGACTTTGCAGGGCTGACGCGTGACCGCCATTACGGCCAGGGCCGTCAGGGCAAGCACGAATACATCGTCATCGACACCGGCGGTTTCGAGCCCGATGCGACGCGCGGCATCTTCAAGGAGATGGCCAAGCAGACGCAGCAGGCCGTGGCCGAGGCCGACGTGGTCGTATTCGTGCTCGATGCGCGCGCTGGCCTGTCGGGCCAGGATCATGAGATCGCCCAGTACCTGCGCCGCCTGAGCAAGCCCACGGTGCTGGTGGCCAACAAGGCCGAGGGCATGAAGGACGGCGCGCAGCTGTCCGAGTTCTATGAGCTGGGCCTGGGCGAGGTGATGGCGGTATCGGCCGCGCACGGCCAGGGCGTGCGCAGCCTCGTGGACGCCGCACTGGGCATGCTGAACCTGCCCGAACCCGAAGAGGAAATCTTTGGCGACGACGACCAGCGCCCTGTGCGGCTGGCGGTGGCGGGCCGACCCAATGCCGGCAAGTCCACGCTGATCAACACCTGGCTTGGCGAAGAGCGCCTCGTGGCCTTCGACATGCCCGGCACCACGCGCGATGCCATCACCGTGCCGTTCGAGCGCAACGGCCAGAAATTCGAGCTCATCGACACGGCCGGCCTGCGCCGCAAGGGCCGTGTGTTCGAGGCCATCGAGAAGTTCTCGGTGGTCAAGACGCTGCAGGCCATCGAGACTGCCAATGTGGTGCTGCTGCTCATCGATGCCACGCAGGGCGTGACCGACCAGGACGCCCACATCGCGGGCTACATCCTGGAAAGCGGCCGCTCCGTGGTGCTGGCCATCAACAAATGGGATGCCGTGGACGACTACCAGCGCCAGATGCTGGAGCGCTCCATCGAGTCGCGTCTGTCCTTCCTGAAGTTCGCTCCGCTGCACTTCATCTCGGCCCAGAAGCGCCAGGGCATCGAGCCGCTGTGGAAGTCCATCATCCAGGCCCACCGCGCGGCCACCTGCAAGATGCCCACGCCGGTGCTCACGCGCCTGCTGATGGAGGCCATCCAGTTCCAGACGCCCAAGAAGGTCGGCGCCTACCGTCCCAAGATGCGCTATGCCCACCAGGGCGGCATGAATCCGCCGGTCATCGTGATCCACGGCAATTCGCTGGAGCTGGTCACCGATGCCTACAAGCGCTTCCTGGAAACCCGGTTCCGCAAGGAGTTCAATCTCGTGGGCACGCCGTTGCGCATCGAGATGAAAACCTCCCATAATCCTTTTGCCGACAAGAACAAATGACGTGCCGCAGCGCGTAGGGGAAAACCCTTTTTTGCATGGACCCTGATGGCGCTGTGGTAACGTGTCGGTTTACAACAACACTCTTCGAACACGGAGAATATCGTGAGCAATAAAGGTCAACTCCTCCAAGATCCGTTCCTGAACGCGCTGCGCCGCGAGCATGTGCCGGTTTCCATCTACCTGGTCAACGGCATCAAGCTGCAAGGCCAAATCGAGTCGTTTGACCAATACGTGGTGCTGCTGCGCAACACCGTGACCCAGATGGTCTACAAGCACGCTATCTCCACCATCGTTCCCGGCCGCGCCGTGAATTTCTCCGCCGCAGCCACTGCGGACAACGAAGCCGCCGCCGCTTGATCGGCCGTGCCGTGCTGATGCCTCGCAGCACTGCCTGCGAGGCTCCTCACCCCACGGGAGAGGTATTTGAGTTCTGAATTCTTTGAACGCTCCGCGTCTGCACCGGTGCTGCTGGTGGGCGTGGATTTTGGCTTTCCCCATTTTGACGACGAGCTGGAGGAGCTGGGCCTGCTGGCGCAGACCGCCGGCCTGCAGCCCGTTGCACGCCTGACCTGCAAGCGCAAGGCGCCCGATGCCGCACTGTTCGTGGGCAGCGGCAAGGCCGACGAGATCCGCATGCTGGCCCAGATGCACGGCGCCAAGGAAATCTGGTTCGACCAGGCCCTGAGCCCGGCCCAGCAGCGCAATCTGGAGCGCCATATCCAGATGCCGGTCAACGACCGCACCATGCTGATCCTGGAGATCTTCGCCCAGCGGGCCAGAAGCCACGAGGGCAAGCTGCAGGTGGAACTGGCCCGGCTGCAGTACGTCAGCACGCGCCTGGTGCGCCGCTGGAGCCACCTGGAGCGGCAGATGGGCGGCATCGGCGGCCGCGGCGGCCCGGGCGAAAAGCAGATCGAGCTGGACCGCCGCATGATCGACGAGGCCATCAAGCGCACCAAGGAGCGCCTGAAGAAGGTCAAGAAGCAGCGCACCACCCAGCGGCGCCAGCGCGCGCGCCACGAGGTCTTCAATATTTCGCTGGTGGGCTACACCAATGCCGGCAAGTCCACGCTGTTCAACGCCATGGTCAAGGCCCGCGCCTATGCGGCCGACCAGCTGTTCGCCACGCTGGACACCACCACGCGCCAGATGTATCTGAACGAGGCGCAGGAATCTGTGTCGCTGTCCGATACCGTCGGCTTCATCCGGGACCTGCCGCACGGGCTGGTCGATGCCTTCCAGGCCACGCTGCAGGAAGCCATCGACGCGGATCTGCTGCTGCACGTCGTGGATGCATCGAACCCCGGCTATCCGGAACAAATCCAACAAGTCCAAAAAGTTCTGGCTGAAATCGGGGCTCATGATGTGCCCCAGATCCTGGTCTTCAACAAGCTGGATGCCATCGAGCCCGAGCGCCTGCCTGCCGCGCTGCAGGACGACTACGAGCTCGACGGCGTTCCTGTGCCGCGCGTGTTCGTCAGCGCCCGCTCGGGGCAGGGACTGCCGCAGCTGCGCCAGATGCTGGCGGACCGGGTATTGCAAGCACGAGAGGGGGCTGGCAACGCAGACGATGAAAGGCAGGACGAATCCTCCGGGATGTCCCCTGATTCCGACGCGCAATACTAGGGACTCATGTCTCTATTGGGCACAATGCCAGCCATGGTTCATGTCTTTTTGGAAATACAGAGACTTCTCGCATGAATTTTTCACAACGCGTCCATCGCTGGGCGGTGCTGCCACAACGCATTCGCGGGATGTTCAATCTGAACGATCCCCGCTGGGGCCGCAGCGACAACAACAACGAAGAAGGCTCGCGCCCTGACGGCCAGCGCCCCGACAGCGAACGCCCGGAACTTCCGCCCGCCCCCGAGCAGCGTCCGCGGCCGCCTTCCCAGCAGGGCCAGCCGCCGGACCTGGACGAGCTCTGGCATGACCTCAACCGCAAGCTTTCCGGCCTGTTTGGCGGCAAGCCGGGCCGTGGCCTGCCGCCCGGCCGCAGCGGCGGCCAGCCTTCCGAGCCCTTCAATGCCGGCAAGGGCATCTTCGTGATCGCCGGCGTGGCCGTGCTGATCTGGCTGGGCACGGGCTTTTTCATCGTGCAGGAAGGCCAGCAGGCCGTCATCACCCAGTTCGGCAAGTACAAGAGCACCGTGGGCGCGGGCTTCAACTGGCGCCTGCCGTATCCGATCCAGAAGCATGAGCTGGTCTATGTCTCGCAGATCCGCTCGGCCGACGTGGGCAGCGACAACATCGTGCGCAGCACGGGTCTGCGCGAGTCGGCCATGCTGACCGAGGACGAGAACATCGTCGAGATCAAGTTCGCCGTGCAGTACCGCTTGAACGACGCGCGCGCCTGGCTGTTCGAAAGCCGCAGCCCGTCGGAAGCCGTGGTGCAGGTGGCCGAGTCGGCCGTGCGCGAAGTCGTGGGCAAGATGCGCATGGATTCGGCCCTGGCCGAGGAGCGCGACCAGATCGCGCCGCGCGTGCGCGATCTGATGCAGACCATTCTGGATCGCTACAAGGTGGGCGTGGAAGTGGTGGGCATCAACCTGCAACAGGGCGGCGTGCGTCCGCCCGAGCAGGTGCAGGCGGCCTTCGACGACGTGCTCAAGGCCGGCCAGGAGCGCGAGCGCGCCAAGAACGAGGCCCAGGCCTATGCCAACGACGTGATTCCGCGCGCTGCCGGCTCGGCGGCGCGGCTGGGCGAAGAGGCGGCTGCCTACAAGGCCCGCATCGTGGCGCAGGCGCAGGGCGATGCCGGGCGCTTCAGCTCGCTGTTCACCGAGTACCAGAAGGCGCCGCAGGTCACGCGCGACCGCCTGTACATCGACGCCATGCAGCAGATCTACAGCAACGTGACCAAGGTGCTGGTGGAGTCCCGCCAGGGCTCGAACCTGCTGTACCTGCCGCTGGACAAGATCATGCAGAGCGTGAGCAGCAACACGGCCGCCGCAGGCGCGGCCGATGCCTCCGGGGTGCCGGCTGCCGGCGCCCCGGCATCGTCGGTGCCGCCTGCCGTGCGTGTGACGCCGGTGCCCGCGGGCGAGGCCCGCAGCCGTGACCGCAGCCGTGAACGTGAATCGCGCTAGGAGAATGCAGTGAATCGAATCGGATTTTTTGTCACCAGCGTTCTGGTCGTGCTGGCTTTGCTGAGTTCCACGCTGTTCGTGGTCGACCAGCGCCAGTTCGGCGTGGTCTATGCGCTGGGCCAGATCAAGGAAGTGATCACAGAGCCCGGACTGAACTGGAAGCTGCCGCCGCCGTTCCAGAACGTGCGCTACATCGACAAGCGCCTGCTGACGCTGGACAGCACCGACACCGAGCCCATGCTGACGGCCGAAAAGCAGCGCGTGGTGATCGACTGGTATGTGCGCTGGCGCATCTCCGACCCGTCGGAATACATCCGCAACGTGGGACTGGATGAAAGCGCGGGCGCGCTGCAGCTCAACCGCGTGGTGCGCAATGCCTTCCAGGAGGAAATCAACCGCCGCACCGTGCGCGAGCTGCTGTCGTCCAAGCGCGAGGCGCTGATGGCCGACGTCAAGCGCGAGGTGCTGGAGACCGTGCGCGGCGCCAAGCCCTGGGGCGTGGACATCGTGGACGTGCGCATCACCCGTGTGGACTATGCCGAGACCATCACCGAATCGGTCTACCGCCGCATGGAGGCCGAGCGCAAGCGCGTGGCCAACGAGCTGCGCTCCACCGGCGCGGCCGAAGGCGAGAAAATCCGTGCCGAGGCCGACCGCCAGCGCGACATCACGATTGCCAATGCCTACCGCGACGCGCAGAAGGTCAAGGGCGAAGGCGATGCCGAAGCCGCGCGCGTCTATGCCGAAGCCTTCGGCAAGGATCCGCAGTTCGCGCAGTTCTACCGCAGCCTGGAAGCCTACAAGGAAAGCTTTGCCAAGAAGAGCGACGTGCTGGTGCTCGATCCGTCGCAGAGCGATTTCTTCAAGGCCTACCGCAATGGCGGCGCCGCTGCCCGGTAGGGCCGGCAGGACTGTCATCGCAATGGCCCCTTCGCGGGCCATTGTTCATTGTGTTGCGACCCAGCGATGGAGATGGAGAGCGGGATATGGAGTGGAGCGATTCCCTGGGCCTGGCCCTTGCGCTGATGCTGATCTTCGAGGGGCTGATGCCGCTGTTTGCGCCGCAGCAGTGGCGCCAGCTGTTCCTGCAGCTCATGCAGCTGCGCGACGGGCAGCTGCGCTTTTGCGGCCTGCTCTGTATCGCAGCGGGAGTCATTTTGCTGATCCTGCTCTGAATACCGCAAATATCGGCCAGGCCTTGCGGGGCAAATTGGGCATGCCCGGCAAAGCCGGTAGAATCGCGTTTTTAACAGCCTCCCCCTTTCTCCATGTCTGCTTGGGTCCTGCCGGATCACATTGCCGATGTTTTGCCCTCCGAGGCGCGGCACATCGAAGAATTGCGTCGAGGACTGCTCGATACCGCGCGCGGCTATGGCTATGAACTGGTCATGCCGCCCATGCTGGAGTACCTGGACTCCCTGCTGACCGGTACCGGCGAAGCCCTGGATATCCAAACCTGCAAACTGGTCGACCAGCTCTCCGGCCGCACCATGGGCCTGCGCGCCGACATGACGCAGCAGGTGGCACGCATCGACGCCCATTTGCTCAACCGCAAAGGCCTGACCCGGCTGTGCTACTGCGGCCCCGTGGTCCATGCGCGGCCCGACCGCCCGCGCGCGACGCGCGAGCCGCTGCAGTTCGGCGCCGAGATCTACGGCCACGAAGGGCTGGAAGCCGACCTGGAAGCCCTGCACCTGGCGCTCGATTGCCTCAGGAGCGCCGGCGTCACCGACATCAGCGTGGACCTGGCCGATGTCCGCATCGTTCGCAATCTGCTGGCCGGCGTGATGGTGGAGGCGCAGGTGCTGCGCAACGTGCATGCGGCACTGGCCTCCAAGGACGCGACCGAGCTGGCCCGCCTGACGCGGGATTTCCCCGCAGCTTCGCGCGAAGGCCTGCTGGCGCTGCTGCAGCTGTATGGCGGCATGGAAGTGCTGGATCAGGCCGAAAAGCTGCTGGAGCGCACGCCCGGCGTGCGCAAGCTGCTATCGCATCTGCGCTGGCTGGCCGAGCGGCTGAGCGGCGTGAAGGTGAGCTTCGATCTGGCCGACCTGCGCGGCTATTCCTATTACAGCGGCACGCGCTTTGCGATCTACGTGCCCGGCGGCAGCGATGCGCTGGTGCGCGGCGGCCGCTATGACGAAGTCGGCGCTGTCTTCGGGCGCAACCGCCCGGCGGCCGGCTTCAGCCTCGATATCAAACAACTGGTGGCTGTCGTGCCCGAGCGCCCGCTCAAGGCTGCCATTCGCGCTCCCTGGGGCGATGACGTGCAGGTGGCCGCGGCCATCGCCGCATTGCGCCAGAAGGGCGAGACGGTGGTCTGCGTACTGCCGGGGCACGAAAGCGAAGTGGACGAGTTCCACTGCGACCGCGAGCTCGTCCAGCAGGGCGGGCAATGGGTCGTGCAAGCCATTTAGGCTTTTGACTAATTCTTCGATTTACCGGATTGGAATATGAAAACATCCAAAGGTCGCAATGTGGTCGTGGTCGGCACCCAGTGGGGTGACGAGGGCAAGGGCAAGCTGGTCGACTGGCTGACCGAGAGCGCCAACGGCGTCGTGCGTTTCCAGGGCGGCCACAATGCCGGCCACACGCTGGTCATCAACGGCGTCAAGACCGCGCTGCACCTGATCCCCAGCGGCATCATGCGCCCCGGCGTGAAGTGCTACATCGGCAACGGCGTGGTGCTGTCCGTGGGCAAGCTGTTCGAGGAAATCGAAGGCCTGGAAAAGGCCGGCGTGCAGGTGCGCGACCGCCTGCGCGTATCCGAAGCCTGCCCGCTGATCCTGCCTTTCCACCAGGCGCTGGACGTGGCCCGCGAAGCGGCCCGCGAGCAGGGCGGCGTGCAGAAGATCGGCACCACGGGCAAGGGCATCGGCCCGGCCTACGAGGACAAGATAGCCCGCCGCGCGCTGCGCGTGCAGGACCTGAAGCATCCCGAGCGCTTCGCCGCCAAGCTGCGCGAACTGCTGAACCTGCACAACCATATCCTGGTGAACGTGCTGGGCTCGAAGAGCTTCGACTTCGGCGCCGGCCTGGCTCCGTACATGCGGGACGGCGAAGTCCAGTTCGACGCGGTGTACGACGAGGCCATGCGCCATGCCGAGCTGCTCAAGCCCATGATCGCCGACGTGTCGCGCGAGCTCAACGAAGTGCACGCAGCCGGCGGCAACCTGCTGTTCGAAGGTGCGCAGGGCACGCTGCTGGACGTGGACCACGGCACCTATCCCTACGTCACCTCGTCCAACTGCGTGGCCGGCAATGCGGCTGCCGGCGCCGGCGTGGGCCCCGGCCTGCTGCACTACATCCTGGGCATCACCAAGGCCTACTGCACCCGCGTGGGCGGCGGTCCCTTCCCGACCGAGCTGGAATGGGAAAAGGAAGGCACGCCCGGCTGGATCATGAGCACCGTGGGCGCCGAGAAGGGCGTGACCACCGGCCGTTCGCGCCGCTGCGGCTGGTTCGACGCCGCGCTGCTCAAGCGCTCGGCCCAGATCAATGGCCTGTCGGGCCTGTGCATCACCAAGCTGGACGTGCTCGACGGCATCGAGGAACTGCAGCTGTGCGTGGGCTATGAGCTCGACGGCGAGAAGATCGACCTGCTGCCCCTGGGCGCGGACGACATCGAGCGCTGCAAGCCCATCTACGAATCCATCCCCGGCTGGACCGAATCCACCGTGGGCGTGACCGAATACGACAAGCTGCCCGTCAATGCGCGCCGCTACCTGGACCGCATCGCCGAAGTGACCGGCGTGCCGATTGCCATGGTCTCGACCAGCCCGGACCGCGACCACACCATCCTGATGCACAACCCGTACAGCGCGCAATAACGGCGGCTCACGGTTTTTACTGAACCCACCATTCAATAGGACCCCATATGCTGACGGAAGACGGCAAGCACCTGTATGTAAGCTATGACGAGTACCACGGTCTCATCGAGAAGCTGGCAATCAAGATCCACCAGTCGGGCTGGGAGTTCGACACCATCCTGTGCCTGGCCCGTGGCGGCCTGCGCCCCGGCGACATCCTGAGCCGCATTTTCGACAAGCCCCTGGCCATCATGTCCACCAGCTCCTACCGTGCCGAAGCCGGCACGGTGCAGGGCCATCTGGATATCGGCCGCTTCATCGCAACGCCCAAGGGTGAGATCGCCGGCCGCGTGCTGCTGGTGGACGACCTGGCGGACTCGGGCGCCACGCTCAAGGCCGTGATCGCCATGCTCAAGACCAACTACCAGCCCATCACCGAGCTGCGCAGCGCCGTGATCTGGACCAAGGGCATCTCGACCTTCGAGGCCGATTATTCGGTGGACTTCCTGCCGACCAACCCCTGGATCCACCAGCCGTTCGAAGGCTACGACACGCTGCGCCCCGAAAAGCTGCTGGAAAAGTGGAAGATCTGAGCGTACAGCCTGTCTTTGCGCCCGCCAGAAAGAGCCCTTGGGGCTCTTTTTTCATGGGACGGTCCCTGTGTGGTTTGCTCCTGGATCAAGAGCTGCAAGCGCATGAAAATAAATGAGTTCAAGGTGTTTTATGTTTGAAGTCATTGAATATCAGGCGCAAGCAGCTCACTTTTTTCATGCAAGGCTGGGTACGGCACCTGTGCAAGGCGGCGATTTCGCCATGTCTTGCGGCAGCGCAAATGCCGTGCAGTTGGTGGGCGAAGCCGGGCCAGCTGTGGTTTTTTTGCCGGCGGCCCGGGTGGACGGGCGCAGTTCCCACGCCGTGGCCGGCGTTCCATGCCCGGCGGTGCCCCAGCATTTTTCACAGTCCGCAGCCGGCTATTGGGCCCTGAGTCCGGCGGGCTGTCCGGGCGCGGCTACACTGCGTCAATTCTGAGAAGGTGGTGGTTTTGTGAGACGTCTCTCTATTGGGCGCATCAGTGTGCTGGGCGTGGTCGTGGTGCTCGCGGTGGGCGGCGGAGCCGCCGCATGGCTGGCCACTTCGGGTTGGCCGGGCTTGAAGCCGGCCAGGGCGGCTGTGGCGCAGCCCGCGGCACCGGCGGCTGCGGCTCCGGCGGCCGGCGGTGCAGCCGCTGCTGCACGCAATACGGCTGCCAGCCTGGCTGGCCAGGGGCAGGCGGCAGCGCCGTCGGCCTCTCTCGCGGCACCCGTGGGTGCCGTGATGCCGGCCAAGGCCGCGCAGTCCGTGCAGGGCACCACGCCCATCTTCGTGCTCAATTCGCTCGACGCCTCCATCAGCGTGATCGACCCCGTGGGCTGGAAGGAGCTGTCGCGCATTCCCACGGGCAAGGAGCCCCATCACCTGTACCTGACGCCCGACGAGAAATCCCTGGTCGTGGCCAATGCGCTGGGCGACTCGCTCACGCTGGTGGACCCGCGCACGGGTGCCGTGCAGCGCGTGATCCGCGACATCGTGGACCCCTACCACCTGCGCTTTTCGCCGGACATGAAGTGGTTCATCACCGCGGCCAACCGCCTCAACCACATCGACTTCTACCGCTGGGATGCGGCCACGCAGACGCCGCAACTGGTCAAGCGTGTGTCCACGGGCAAGACGCCCAGCCACCTGTTCATCGACGCGGACAGCAAGACCGTGTATTCGACCATGCAGGACAGCGACGCCCTGGTCGCCATCGACATCGCCACGCAGACCATCAAGGCGCGCGTGCCCACCGGCCCCATGCCGGCCGACGTCTACGGCAGCCCCGACGGCAGGAAGCTGTTCGTGGGCCTGACCGGCGGCGATGGCGTCGAGGTCTTCGACATCACCGGTCCCGAGCCGCGCAGCCTGGGCCAGATCAAGACCGCGGCCGGCGCCCATGCCTTCCGCGCCGCCGGCGACAACCGCCACCTGTATGTGAGCAACCGCGTGGCCAACACCATCAGCAAGATCGACATGGTGACCGACCAGGTCGTGGCCAGCTACCCGGCGCCCGGCGGCCCGGACTGCATGGATGTCTCCGCCGACGGCCGCTACCTGCTGGTCAGCTCGCGCTGGGCGCGCAAGCTTTCGGTGATCGACACCGTGGAAAAGAAGGTGGTGCAGCAGGTGAGCGTGGGCAAGTCGCCGCACGGCGTGTGGACGCTGGCCCACGCGGCACGCTGATCGCCGCGGAACTTCGAGCCTGCGCCCGGCTCCATCCAGGCAGCCGGGGCCGCGGCACGGCCTTTCGGCCGGCTGCCGCTTCCGCCCGGCATGCGGCGGGCCGGCAATCCGGCCACCTCAAGGAGGGTGGATGCTAAGACGTCAATTCATCTCGGCCACGGCGGCATTCGCCGGTTCCGGCCTCTGGGCGCTGCAGGCTTCGGCCGCGGCGGCGCAGGGCGGTGCGCCCGCTGCGCCGGGCTGCGGCAAGCCCGTGTACCTGACCTTCGATACCGGCCACATGGGCATTGCCCAGTTCGTGGCCCAGGTGCTGCAGAAGCACCGGGTGCCGGTCACCTTCTTCGCGGCGAACGAGCCCACGAAGGAGGGCGGCAGCAGCCTGGGCGACTTCTGGGCGCCCTGGTGGAAGGCGCGCGCCGAAGAAGGGCATCGGCTGGCCTCGCACACCTATGACCACATGTACTGGATGGCGGACATACGCGATTCGGCAACGGGCCAGGTGACGCATTTCAAGGTCCGGCCCTCGGCCGGCGAGCGTGCCAACCAGACCTTCGTGGTCTCGGCGGACGAGTATTGCGCCGAGATTGCCAAGGCCGCGAATCGTCTTGAAAGCATCACGGGCCACAAGACACTGCCCCTGTACCGCGCGCCGGGCGGCAAGACATCGCCGGCCCTGATCGCCGCGGCGCAAAAGGGCGGCTACCAGCAGGTGGGCTGGGCGGCGGCAGGCTTTCTGGGCGACGAGCTGCCCAGCGATAGGTATCCGAATGACAAGCTGCTGGATCGGGCGCTGAAGAACATCCGCAGCGGCGATATCCTGCTGGCGCATCTGGGGATCTGGTCGCGCAAGGACCCATGGGCGCCGGCGGTGCTGGAGCCCTTGATCGTGGGCCTGCTGGAAAGAGGCTTCTGTTTTCGAACGCTGGCCGAGCATCCGGCGTACCAGGGCTGGATCGCCCGGCCGCATGCGGCCTGAGTGTTAGGAGGAAGTTGTGGACTGGCTGGTTCAGTTGTTTGGGGATGCGCAGCAGGGCCTGTTCGAAGGCGTGGTTCAGCCTGTGCTGTTCCACGCGGGCCTGGCGAACCTGCTGGAGGATGGCTATGCGGCCACCGGCTGGCTGCTGGTGGGCCTGTTGCAGATCGTCGTCATGGTGGCCGTGATCGCGCCGCTGCAGCGCTGGATGCCCGTGGAGGCAGTGACCGACCGCAAGGCCATCCGCGTGGACATCTTCTATACGCTGATCCATCGCCTCGGTCTGCTTCGCCTGGCGCTGTTCTTCACGCTGGACCCGCTGTGGGACCTGGTCATGGGGCGCCTGCATGTCTGGGGACTGCCGGTGTTCCACCTGGACGATATCTGGCCCGGCGTGACCGACAACGCATGGATCAGCCTGATCCTGTACCTGCTGGTCTTCGACCTGGTCGAATACTGGATCCATCGCGGCCAGCACCATTACCGCTGGTGGTGGAAGCTGCATGCGCTGCACCATTCCCAACGCCAGATGACGGTCTGGAGCGACGACCGCAACCATCTGCTCGATGATGTGATCCACGACACCATCGTGGTTCTGGTGGCCCAGCTCATCGGCGTGGCGCCAGGGCAGTTCGTGGCCATCGTGGCGCTGACCCAATTGAGCCAGAGCTTCCAGCATGCCAATGTGCGCATCTGGTTCGGCAGGCTGGGCGAGCGCCTGTGGATCAGCCCGCGCTTCCACCGCCGCCACCATGCCATCGGCATAGGCCACGAAGCCATGGCGCCGGTGCGCAACAAGCGCGCCCGCGGCAACAACTTCGGCGTGCTGCTGCCCTGGTGGGACATGGCCTTCGGCACGGCCAACTTCGATCTGCGCTACGACCCCACGGGCGTGCGCGACCAGGTACAGCCCGATGCCCAGGGCCGGCTGCGCGACTATGGCCGGGGATTCTGGGCCCAGCAGTGGCGCGGCATTCTGCGGCTGGTGGGGCGGGCCTGAGGCGGCGCGGGGCCTGAACAGTTCCTCACAATCGTAAACACGCTTTTGGCAAGCTCGGGTATGCTTTGCCCATGGGCTTGCTACTCGACTCTTTCTGGCGTGCGATGGCGTATTGCCTCCATAGGCGGGTGATTGCGTGGTCGCTGTTTCCGCTGGTGCTCATGGCCGTGATGGTCTGGGTGCTCGGCTATTTCTTCTGGGCGCCGGCCGTGCTCAAGGTCCAGCAACTGCTGGACGGTGTGGGCTGGCTGCACTCCCTGTGGCTGTGGCTGCAGAGCCATGGCGTGGGCTATGCGTCCGAGCTCGTGGCCTCGGTGCTGGTGGTGCTGGGATCCACGCCCATCGTCATCGTCGTCTCGCTGCTGCTGGTCTCGCTGTTCATGACACCGGCGCTGACCCGCTGGGTGGCCCAGAGACGCTTTCCTGCACTGGAGAAAAAACATGGGGGCGGCACGCTGGCCAGCATCACGTGGTCGGGCGGCTCCACCCTGATTGCGCTGATCGCCTTGCTGGTCACGCTGCCGTTGTGGTTCATGCCGCCGCTGATGCTGGTGCTGACGCCGCTGATCTGGGGCTGGCTGACCTACCGCGTCATGGCCTTCGATGCGTTGGCGGAACATGCGAGCAAGCAGGAGCGCCGCCGACTGTTCGTGCGCAACCGGCTGGCCCTGATGCTCATCGGGGTGATCTGCGGCTATCTGGGCGCCGCGCCCGGCATCGTCTGGGCCTCGGGCCTAGTGTTCATCGCCGCGTTCTGGATTCTGGTGCCGATTGCGATCTGGATCTATGCATTCGTGTTCGCCTTCTCCTCGCTGTGGTTTGCCCACTATTGCCTGGCGGCGCTGCAGCAGATGCGCGAGAGCCGGGTGGGTGGACAGGACGAACTGCAGGTTCCCTTCGCGCCCGAAGCCACTGCAGGCCATGCTCCGCAGGCAAGAGGCGGCGGTCCCCGTGGCTCCATGCCCTTCACCGGTGCATGAATGCGGAATGCGCTTTTTTGGTGCAATCAATATGCACCAATAAAGTGCATTTCAACGAGCGCTTCAGGCAATGAGACAATGCGCACCGATTTGGTGAAGGTGCGTGGCATCTCGCGGGCACGCTCCAGCCGTGCCTGTGCGGCAGGAAAGCCGTGTGTCCGGCGCTGCGGCAGATTGGCACGCAAACTGCTTATCCCTATCTATCTTTTATTTTGATCAGCCAATTTGGCGGGAGTGATCCGATGGCAAAGACCGTTGCAGACGTCATGCAGATGGTGGAAGAAAACGAAGTCAAGTTCGTGGACTTCCGTTTCACCGATACCCTGGGCAAGCAGCACCACACCACGGTGCCCGTGTCGCATTTCGACGAGGAAAAATTCTCCTCGGGCCATGCCTTCGACGGTTCGTCGATTGCAGGCTGGAAGGGTATCGAAGCTTCCGACATGCAGCTGATTCCCGACCCGAACACGGCCAACATCGATCCGTTCTTCGAAGAGACCACGCTGATCCTGAGCTGCGACGTGATCGAGCCCAGCGACGGCAAGGCCTATGACCGCGATCCGCGTTCGGTGGCCAAGCGCGCCGAAGCCTATCTGAAGGCATCCGGCCTGGGCGATACCGCCTACTTCGGTCCCGAACCCGAATTCTTCATCTTCGACGGCGTGCGCTGGAGCACCGAGCCCGGCAGCACCTTCTATGAGATCGAAGAGTACGAAGCTCCCTGGAACACGGGCGCTAAGTTCGACACCGGCAACCGCGGCCACCGTCCGCGCGTCAAGGGCGGCTACTTCCCAGTGCCCCCGGTGGACACCACGCAGGACCTGCGCGCCGAGATGGTGCTGATCTTGGAGCAGCTGGGCATTCCGGTCGAAGTATTCCACCACGAAGTGGCCGGCGCCGGCCAGAACGAAATCGGCACCAAGTTCTCGACCCTGGTCGAGCGCGCCGACTGGACCGTGCTGCAAAAGTATGTGATCCAGAACGTGGCCAACAGCTACGGCAAGACCGTGACCTTCATGCCCAAGCCCTACCACGGCGACAACGGCTCGGGCATGCACGTGCACCAGTCGGTCTGGAAGGACGGCAAGAACCTGTTCGCAGGCGACGGCTATGCCGGCCTGTCGGACTATGCGCTGTACTACATCGGCGGCATCATCAAGCACGCCCGTGCCCTGAACGCCATCACCAACCCCGGCACCAACAGCTACAAGCGCCTGGTGCCGCACTTCGAAGCTCCGGTCAAGCTGGCCTACTCGGCCAAGAACCGTTCCGCCTCGATCCGCATCCCTTATGTGGCCAATCCCAAGGGACGCCGCGTGGAAGCCCGCTTCCCCGATCCGCTGATGAACCCCTACCTGGGCTTTGCGGCGCTGCTGATGGCCGGCCTGGACGGTGTGGAAAACAAGATCCACCCCGGCGAAGCCGCCACCAAGGACCTCTACCATCTGCCGCCCGAGGAAGACAAGCTGGTGCCCACCGTGTGCCACAGCCTCGACCAGGCACTGGAAGCCCTGGATGCAGACCGCGCCTTCCTGACCAAGGGCGGCGTCTTCACCGACAGCATGCTCGACGCCTACATCGAACTGAAGATGCAAGAAGTCACGCGCATGCGCATGTCGGTGCACCCGGCCGAATACGATATGTATTTCTCGCTGTAATGGCAGCGCAGGTGCAGCATCTGCATCGGCAAAAAGGCGGCTTCGGCCGCCTTTTTCATGGGCGCGATGATTCAACAGCCGCAACCTGGTGAACCAAACAGGGGCAGGAGAATCAGGCAATGGCAGCTGTTTGCACGTATGGAGCGATACTTGCTGCATTGACCGGCCGAGTGGGGCCGGGGACTGCCCGAGGAAACTGATGAAAAAAATGTTGGTGCCATTGCTGATCGCCCTGCTGGCGGGTGCGGCATGGTCGCAAAGCGTGATCTACCGCTGCGGCAACGAATACACGAACAATGTCTCGCAGGCCAAGGCCAAAGGATGCAAGCCCGTGGACGGCAGCGGCGTGACCGTGATCCATGGCTCTTCCCGCCCGGCGGGCAGCGGCGCCGATGCCGCCCGTCCCAAGCCGGCTGCGGGCAGCCCGGTACCCGCGCGTGTGGACAACAGCGCCCAGCGTGCGCGCGATGCCGATGCGCGGGCCATTCTGCAGAGCGAGCTGGCCAAGGCCCAGGCACGGCTTGCCGAACTGAAGACCGAATACAACGACGGCAACCCGGTGCGCACGGCCCTGGAGCTGCGCAATCCCCAGGGCTATCCCGAGCGCGTGGAAAAGCTCAAGGCCGATATTGCGCGCCAGGAAAGCGATGTGGCGGGTATCAAGCGGGAACTGGACCGTTTGCCCAACTGATCCCCTGAGTGGCTCCGCCCGGCTCCAGCGGGAGCGAGGGCCGCGTGGCGGCCCATGCCGCCTTGCGCGCCTGGATTGCGCCGCCTTCATGGTCGGTTATGAATAATTGGCAGGAGGCTTGCCCTTCATGAAAAGTTACCAGGCATTGGACTGGCTGTGCACGCTGATCGCCGTGCTGGACGAGCAGGGCTGCGTGTGCTTCGCCAACGCCGCGCTGGAAAATGCGCTGGGCCAGTCCCGCAGGACCATGGACGGCAGCGAGTTCGCGGTCTGCTTTGCAGAGCCGGCCTTGCTGGAAAAGGCGTTGTCCGGGGCGCGCGACAACGACTTTGCGGCTCTGCGCTTCGAGGCCAGCCTGTTGCGCCAGGGGCAGGATGCGCTGCCGGTGCATGTCACCGTGTCCTTGATGGAACCCGAAAGCCAGGTGCTGGTGGAAATGTGGCCGCTGGAGCAGCAGGCGCGCCAGGACAGGGAGGAGCGGCTGCGCGAGCAGGCGCAGGCCAACAAGGAGCTGATCCGCAACCTGGCCCATGAGATCAAGAATCCGCTGGGCGGCATTCGCGGCGCGGCCCAGTTGCTGCAGATGGACCTGGATTCTCCCGAGCTGCGCGAATACACCACGGTCATCGTCCATGAGGCCGACCGCCTGCAGGCCCTGGTCGACCGGCTGCTGGCGCCGCACCGCCACCCGCACGAGGTGGGCGATGTCAATATCCATCAGGTCTGCGAGCGCGTACGCTCCCTGGTGCTGATCGAATATCCGCAGGGGCTGTCCATTGCACGCGACTACGATATTTCCATTCCGGAATTCAGGGGCGATAGCGCCCAGCTGATCCAGGCCCTGCTCAACATCGTGCAGAACGCGGCCCAGGCGCTGCACCGCCACATTGCCGCGGGCGATGCGCAGATCACGCTCAAGACCCGGGTGGCGCGCCAGGTCACATTGGGAAAGCAGCGCTACAGGCTGGCACTGGAATTGCATGTCATCGACAACGGACCAGGCGTGCCCGATGCCATCAAGGAGCGGATTTTCTATCCTCTGGTGTCGGGGCGGGATGGCGGCTCCGGGCTGGGGCTGACGCTGGCACAGACGTTCGTGCAGCGCCACCATGGCTTGATCGAATGCGACAGCCAGCCCGGCCGCACGGATTTCCGCATACTCATTCCGCTGCCGTGACGCCTGGAGGCACAGCTAGCTATTGAAGGGAAGGATGCAGCACCAATGAAGCCAATCTGGATTGTGGATGATGACCCTTCCATCCGTTTCGTGCTGGAAAAAGCGCTGGCGCGCGAAGGCTGGGCCACGCGCAGCTTTACCCAGGCGCGCGAGGTGATCCACGCGCTGGCGGATGCCAGCTCCAGCGATCCCGAGCGCCTGCCGCCTCAGGTGCTGGTCAGCGACATCCGCATGCCGGGCGGCTCGGGGCTGGAGCTGCTCGAACAGGTGCGGGCGCAGCAGCCCGGCCTGCCCATGATCATCATGACGGCCTATTCGGACCTGGACAGCGCTGTCTCGGCCTTTCAGCGCGGGGCGTTCGAATATCTGCCCAAGCCCTTCGACGTGCCCAAGGCCGTGGAGCTGATCCGCCGCGCGGTGGAGGAAAGCCAGCGCGAGGAGGAATCCGAGGTCCATGCGCCGCTGCAGGCCGAGATGCTGGGCCAGGCGCCGGCCATGCAGGATGTGTTCCGGGCCATAGGCCGGCTGAGCCAGAGCCAGGTCACGGTGCTGATCACCGGCGAGTCCGGTTCCGGCAAGGAACTGGTGGCCCGGGCACTGCACAAGCATTCCCCGGTCAGCGCCGGGCCGTTCGTGGCCATCAACACGGCAGCCATTCCGCGCGATCTGCTCGAGTCCGAGCTGTTCGGCCACGAGCGCGGCGCCTTCACGGGAGCACAGACCCAGCGCCGCGGCCGCTTCGAGCAGGCCGAGGGGGGGACGCTGTTCCTCGATGAAATCGGCGACATGCCGTTCGAGCTGCAGACCCGCCTGCTGCGCGTGCTCTCGGACGGGCACTTCTACCGTGTGGGGGGGCATCAGGCGGTAAAGGCCCATGTGCGCGTGATCGCCGCCACCCACCAGGACCTGGAGCGCCGGGTGCGCGAAGGCGAATTCCGGGAAGACCTGTTCCACCGCCTCAACGTGATCCGCCTGCGCCTGCCTGCGCTGCGCGAACGCCGTGAGGACGTGCCCATGCTGACCCAGCATTTTTTGCTGCAAAGCGCGCGCCAGCTGGGGGTGGAGCCCAAGCGCATCGGCGCGGCGGCGATGGAGAAGCTGCAGGCCTTCAAATTCCCCGGCAATGTGCGCCAGCTCGAGAACATCTGCCACTGGCTGACCGTCATGGCGCCGGCGCAGCAGATTGCCGTCAAGGACCTGCCTCCCGAGGTGCTGGGCACGGATTCCACGGTGGCGGAGCCACCGCTTGCACCTTCTCCGGCACAGCCGCCGGCGGCGCATGCGGAAGCGGCCATGCCCCTGCTGGCTTCCTCCTTCCCGCCGCCGCGCCTGGCGCCGTTTCCTGGAGACGGCGACATGCAGGACTGGCTGCAGGGGCTGAGCCAGGAAGCCAGGCAGTTGCTGGCGCAGGGCGACAACGATGTGTGGGATCAGCTGTCGCGCAAATTTGAAGCCCAGCTGCTGCGCGCGGCCCTGGCGGCCACGCATGGCCGGCGCGTGGAGGCGGCCAACCGCCTGGGCATAGGCCGCAACACCATCACGCGCAAACTGCAGGAACTGGGGCTGGACGACGAAGTTTTTGAGTAGTTTGTGAGCGCGCAGGCGCCTGCCGGCAAGCATTTGCGAGTGAAAACTCCTCGAAGCGCAGGTAGATCAAGCGAAAGCAGCTCACTTTTCAGGAGTTTATTTGTAGGCATGCTCCTAATCCGAGCAGCTGCGAGGACTGACGGAGGGACTCCGCGGGCAAGACAATAATTTGCCTCGTGTCCTTTCCTGGATTGCCGGCAGCCATGGTGGCTGGCTGCTGGCACCCGTACCGCATGTTCTCGTCATTCTTTCGTCGTTCCGCGCTGGCCGTAACCCAGCTGGCCAAGGAGCGCACCTCCCAAAAAACAGGTACGCAAAGCATCGGCCTGCCTCTTGCGGAAGATCTGTTCTGGCATGAGCACTATCTGTCGGAACCGTATTTCGTGGCCGGCCGCGGCTACGACCAGTACCAGCCCGCCTATGCGCTGGGCTGGCAGGCCGCGCAATCGCAATCCGCCCCGGTGCCGCTCTCGCCCGAAGCCTGCAGGCAGGAGTTTGCCGCCCACGAGTCGGAGCTGTGCGAGCGCTGGAGCCGGGAGCACGCCTCCAGCTTTCTGACCTGGCCGCAGGCACGGCTTGCGGTGAAGGCAGCCTGGGAGCGCGCGCGCCTGCCGCGCACGATGGTGCCTGCGGTGCGGCTGGAACCGGAAACCGTGGAGCGCATCCAGCGGGTGATCAGTACCGGCCGGCGCGTACAGCGCAGCTATGAAGCCTGCCTGGGCGAAGAGCCCGAGGGCATGCTGCGCTCGGTGCTGCTGCGCTTTGCCCGCGAGCATCCCGTTCTGCTCAGGGAGCTGGAACAGACTTTTCTGCCGCTCAGCCCCCGGCTTGCGCGCAAAAATGTCAGGTTGCGTGTGGGGGCTCGCTACAAGCAGGTCGAGAAAATGGTGTCCGAATGGCGTGATTCGGGCCTCATGGTGCAAGAGCCCATCGAGGGGCTGATCGACGAGCTGCAGGCCTGGCTAGACAGCTACGGGCGCATCGACACCGGCAGCTTGCCCCTGCCTGCCGCGCAGGTTATCAAGCGGCAGATGCTGGTCATCCGCGGGCATCTGGACGCCGTGCTGCTGCTGGGCCGGGATGCGGCCTGACCGCGGCGGCAGCCGCGGTCCTTATTGCGATCCATGAAAAAAGCCAGGAGGCGCCTCCTGGCTTTTTTCATCTGTGCAGGGCTGCGGCCGGCTAGAGATCCAGGCACACGACAACGGGCGCATGGTCGCTGGGCTGCTTGTTCTTGCGCGGCAAGCGGTCGATGGAGCAGGCGCTGACGCGGCTCTTGAGTTCGCTGCTGACCAGAATGTGGTCGATGCGCAGGCCCCGGTTCTTCTGGAAGCCCAGCATGCGGTAATCCCACCAGGAAAAGCTCTTCTCGGGTTGCTCGAACAGGCGGAAGGCGTCGCTCAGGCCCAGCTGCAGCAGCTGCTGGAAGTGGGCTCGCTCCTCCACCGTGTGGTGGATGGTGTCTTTCAATCCCACGGGATCGAAGGAGTCGCGGTCCTCCGGGGCGACATTGAAGTCCCCGACCAGCACCAGGCGCGGATGCAGCGCCAGCTGCCCCTGGACCCAGTTGTGCAGCGCTTGCAGCCAGCGCATCTTGTACGCAAACTTGTCGGTGCCGGGCGCCTGACCGTTGACGAAGTAGCCGTTGATCAGCCGGATGTCGCCCGCCGGCGAGGCAATGGTCGTGGCGATGATGCGCGCCTGTTCGTCGTCCAGACCCGGAATATTGCGCACCACATCCGCACCCTGCGTGCGCGTGATCCAGGCCACGCCGTTGTACGTCTTCTGGCCATGGCTGATGGCCTGGTAGCCGGCCTCATTGAATTCGGCGTGGGGAAACTTGTCGTCCGTCAGCTTGAGCTCCTGCAGGCCCAGCGCATCGACCGGGTTGGCCTGCAGCCAGTCCAGCACCTGCGGCAGGCGCACGGACAGCGAGTTGACGTTCCACGTTGCAATCTTCATGTTCTAGAACTTTCCTAGTTGGGTGCGCTTGCCCAAAAGGGCGGGCCCCTTCGAGCCGGCCGCCGGCGGTTGCCTTTGGCTGTTCATCTCGCACCTTGGGCAGGATGGTACCAACCCCTGGTGGTGATACCGGACACGGGCCGGGCAGCGCCGGCATTCGAACGGCATTTCATGGAAACGGATCGCTGTGGCGAAATAAGCCACAAGTTGAAATTTATTGCCGCTTTGGATGTTGCTGAATGTAAAAAATAATGCATATTTAATGGTGAATCTCGGTTTCTGGAGGGAGCTAATATGCGTATCAACCATCCCGTGACGCAGCGCGAATACGAGTTTCCGGACAATGCCACCCTGATGTCCACCACGGACGCAAAAAGCCGCATTACCTATGCCAATGCGGCCTTCGTTCAGGTCAGCGGATTTGCATTGGACGAGCTCTATAACCAGCCCCATAACCTGGTGCGCCATCCCGATATGCCGCCCGAGGCTTTTGCCGATTTATGGCGCACGCTCAAGAATGGCGAGCCCTGGAGTGCCCTGATCAAGAACCGCTGCAAGAACGGCGACCATTACTGGGTCCGGGCCAATGCCATACCGATCATCCGCAACGGCGTCACCCAGGGCTATATGTCGGTGCGCACCAAGCCTGGTGCCGAGGAGGTGCAGGGGGCCCAGAAGCTCTATCAGGCCATGCTCAAGGGAGAAGCTGCCGGCAAGCAGTTTTTCAAGGGGCTGGTCATCCGCTCGGGCTGGAAGCGCATTTTCTCCATCGGGCGTGTCATTTCCGTCCGTTCTCGGATACGGCTCAATATGCTGCTGGTATGGGCGCTGACCATGGTCAGCCTTTTTGCATTGCAGGGCATTCATGCCGAAGATATTCCCGCCTATGCATTGATCACCGCCGCTTTCGTGATCGGCAACTACCTGCTGGAATCCCAGCTTGCGCGTCCGATAGAGCAATTGCGCAAGCAGGCGCTGGACGTGGCCACCGGCAATAACCGCGATGTGGTGCAGATGGATCGTGTCGACGAAATCGGCATGACCATGCGAACCATCAGCCAGCTGGGCCTGATGTTCCGCTGGCTGATCGACGATGTGAGCCAGCAGGTGACCAGCGTGCGCACCGCCGTGGACGAAATCTCGCGCGGCAACCAGGACCTGCGCGAGCGCACACACCATTCCACGTCCAGCCTGGCGCAGACGGCATCGGTCATGGAGCAGATGAACGCCACCGTCCAGAACAACAACGCCACTTCCCAGGAAGCCAATGCGCTGGCCAAGAAATCCAGCCAGGCCGTGAACCAGGGCGGGCAGGCCATGCAGAAAGTCGTTGACGTCATGGCCGAGATCGCCAGCAGCTCCTACCGCATGAACGACATCATCGGCGTGATCGACGGCATTGCCTTCCAGACCAACATCCTCGCACTCAATGCCGCCGTGGAGGCGGCACGTGCCGGCGAACAGGGGCGCGGCTTTGCGGTCGTGGCCAGCGAGGTGCGGGCTCTGGCCCAGCGCAGCGCCAATGCGGCCAAGGAAATCAAGGAGCTGATCGACTCCAGCGTGGGCCGCGTGGAAAGCGGCGCCACGCTGGTGCACAAGACGCGCTCGGAGATCGAGGAGGTAGTGGCCCACGTGGAGCAGGTCACGGCGCTGATTGCCCAGATCAGCGGCGCCACGCACGAGCAGCGCGACGGCATTGCCGAAGCCAATCATTCGATCGGTCATCTGGATTCGATCACGCAGCAAAATGCAGCCCTGGTACAGCAAAATGCCGCGGCCGCGGAAAGCCTGCAGACCCAGACGCGCCAGTTGGATGAAGCTGTCAGCGTGTTCCGCTGAGATCGATGAAAGAAATGAGGACTGGCTTTTCCCTTTAACCATTCCAGTCCCATCAACGTGTTCACCAATTGCAATATGCAATCATCAAACCGTTGAGGAGGGCGTGGCTGGGTTCAGAGTGGACCGGATGCCTCGTCGAGGAGGCAAGCAGAATGGGTGAGGGCTTGAAACTGCCCACCCCTTTTTTTTTCTTTCTCGAAAAAGAAAAAAGTGAGCTTCTTTTCTGTCTCGATGGATTTCAACAGAAAGCCTCTTGTTTTTTGTTACAACCTCTGTACGGAGGCACTGTGCAAGAAATCAAAGGCCAAGATCTCAAAACCATCCTGCATTCCAAGCGGGCCAATATCTACTACCTTGAACATTGCCGCGTGCTCGTCAACGGCGGGCGCGTCGAATATGTGACCGACGCCGGCAAGAAAAGTCTGTACTGGAACATTCCCATTGCCAATACCACCAGCATTCTGCTGGGTACGGGCACGTCCATCACCCAGGCGGCGATGCGCGAACTGGCCAAGGCCGGGGTGTTGGTGGGCTTTTGCGGTGGTGGCGGCACGCCGCTGTTCAGTGCCAACGAGGTCGATGTGGAAGTGGCCTGGCTGACGCCGCAAAGCGAATACCGGCCCACCGAATACCTGCAGGCCTGGGTGAAGTTCTGGTTCGACGACGAACTGCGCCTGCAGGCGGCCAAGCAGTTGCAGACCTGGCGCCTGCAGCGCTTGCTGTCCGAATGGAATACCCGCACCCTGCGCGAAGCGGGCTTTGCGGTGGACATGGAGCGCCTGAAGGCACTGGTGCGGCAGTTCACACCGCTTATCGCCAACGCGCCGGATGTGACCGCGCTGCTGACCGACGAGGCCCGGCTCACCAAGGCGCTTTTCAAGCTGGCGGTGGATGCCGTGGGCTACGGCGAGTTCACGCGCGCCAAGCGCGGCACGGGCACCGATGCGGCAAATCGGTTCCTCGACCACGGCAATTACCTGGCCTATGGCCTGGGCGCCACGGCTACCTGGGTGCTGGGCCTGCCGCACGGGCTGGCCGTGCTGCACGGCAAGACGCGGCGCGGCGGCCTGGTGTTCGATGCGGCCGATCTGGTCAAGGACGCCGCCATCCTGCCCCAGGCCTTTCTGTCGGCCATGCGCGGAGACGACGAGCAGCAGTTTCGCCGCCAATGCATCGAAGCACTCACGCGCAGCGAGTCGCTGGACTTCATCATCGACACGCTCAAGCGCATCGCTGTTGAGACTGCGCGCCTGGCGATGCCACCGGAGGCTGAGGCATGAATGTGCTGTTCGTCTCCCAATGTAGCAAGCGTGCCCTGACTGAAACCCGCCGCATTCTCGACCAGTTTGCCGAGCGCCGCGGCGATCGCACCTGGCAGACGCCTATCACGCAAGCCGGCCTGGACACGGTGCGCAAGCTGCTGCGCCAGAGCGCGCGCAAGAACACGGCCGTGGCCTGCCACTGGATACGCGGCCGCGACCACAGTGAGCTGCTGTGGGTGGTCGGCGATGGGCGCCAGTTCAATGCCGAAGGCGCCGTGCCCACCAACACCACGGCCCGCAATGTGCTGCGCACCGAGGATGAGAACGCCTGGCACCACCTGCCCCTGATCACGGCGCTGGCGGCGCTTGCCGCCTTGCTGCACGATCTGGGCAAGGCGACGCAGGCGTTTCAGGATCGGCTGAAAAGCCCCGGCCTGCGCGAGCGCAACCACTATCGCCATGAATGGGTGTCGGTGCGCTTGTTCCAGGCTTTTGTGGGTGGGGACGACGATGTGGGCTGGTTGCAAAGGCTGGCCGCCTGCGCTGATGTTGGCACGAGGAGGGAGGATTTCGAGGATCAGTGGCTGCACGGCTTGCTGAAAGATGGATTGACCGATGCACGCTGGGATGCCGCACAAAAAGACGCGGCCAACCCCTTCGCCTGCCTCCCGCCATTGGCGCAGTCCGTGGCCTGGCTGGTGCTGACCCACCACCGCCTGCCTTGCCTGCCCAATCGCAAAAGCACCCTTGATGCCGACGACAGCGATGATGACGGCGGCGCTATCTTCAAACGCTTTGGTTCGCGTCCGTCCGATGTGTCTGCGCGCCTGCTTCATGGCCTGTTGGCACGAGTGAACGCAGACTGGAACGAGCCACGCGAAGCGGTCGAGGCTGCGAAGCTGGGAGCGTATTGGCAGTTCCCCCATGGGTTGCCGGTGAGCCAATCCGCATGGCGCAAGCAGGCGGCTCGTTATGCCGGCAAGCTGCTGGAGCTGGTGCCGCATTACCAGCAGGTGCCTGCGCTGCATGACCCCTTCACCATGCATGTGAGCCGCATGTGCCTGATGCTGGCTGACCACCATTACTCCAGCATCGAGGATGATGCCCGGCGCAAGCCCTATCGCAACGATGGCTATCCGCTGTTTGCCAACACACTTAAAAACAGTAGCGGCCAGCGCTTGAGGGGCGGATGCAAACCGCCTTTTTTCAACCAGACCCTGGATGAGCACTTGTTGGGCGTGCAGGCCCATGCCAGCCTTATCACCCATGCATTGCCCACTTTGGCGCACAGCCTGCCGGCCCTGCAAAACCACAAGGGCCTGAAAAAGCGCAACGGCAACGCGCGTTTCCAGTGGCAGGACAAGGCTGCGGACCTGGCCGCCAGCGTGCGCCATAGGGCAGCCAGCCAGGGCGCGTTCATCGTCAACATGGCTTCGACCGGTTGCGGCAAGACGCTGGGCAATGCGCGCATCATGAACGCGCTGGCCGACCCGCAGCTGGGTATGCGCTGCGCCTTTGCCATCGGCCTGCGCACGCTGACCTTGCAGACGGGCCGCAGCTTTCAGCACGATCTGGGCTTGAGCGAAGAGCAATTGGCCATCAAGGTGGGCGGCAGCGCGAGCCGTGCACTTTTCGAATACTGGGAGCGCCAGGCCGAAGCCACTGGCTCTGCTTCTACGCAGGCTTTGCTTGATGAGGGCGGGCAGGTGCTGTTTGAAGGCAATGACCGCCACCCGCTGCTGGAACGACTGAGCGATGATGCCCAGGTGCGCAGCCTGATTGCCGCGCCGCTGCTGGTCTGTACGGTGGACCATTTGACGCCGGCCACCGAAAGCCTGCGCGGCGGCCGCCAGATCGCGCCCATGCTGCGCTTGCTGACCGGCGATCTGGTGCTGGACGAGCCCGATGACTTTGACATGGCCGACTTGCCTGCGCTGACGCGGCTTGTGCACTGGGCGGGCCTGCTGGGCTCGCGCGTGCTGCTGTCCTCGGCGACCTTGCCGCCTGCGCTGGTGGAGGGATTGTTTCGCGCATATCGGGCGGGCCGCGAGGTCTTCCAGAAACACCGCAGCGAGCGGCCGCACGAGGCCAGCAACATCTGCTGCCTGTGGGTAGACGAGTTTCAGCAGACGGCCCAGGACTGCGCCGATAGCCGTGCCTTTGGCGAAGCGCACCAGGCTTTTGTGCAAAAGCGCATGACGCAGTTGGCCAAGACCTCCGTGCGGCGGCTGGCCCGCATTGGGAGCTTGCCGCAAAGCTGGAGCTGCATAGGCATGAGCGAAGCGCAGCGCCGCAAGGAATGGGCGCAACTCCTGCTGCAACACGCCTGGGAGCTGCATCAGGCGCCTCAAAACCATGGCCAGGATCCGGCTAGCGGCAAGCGCGTGAGCTTTGGGCTGATCCGCATGGCCAATATTTCGCCGCTGTTCGACGTGGCATTGGCCATGTACGCACAGGGCGCTCCTGCTGCTGGCGTGCGCGTGCATCTGTGCGTGTACCACTCGCAGTTTCCGCTGCTGGCACGCTCGGTGATCGAACGGCAATTGGATACCGTGCTCAACCGGCGTGGCGCCGACGAGGGGCGTGATCCGGCCCTTCTGCAGCCCGGTATTCGAGCGCTCATCGACGCTCATCCCGAGCAGAATCAGCTCTTTATCGTGCTGGGGTCGCCTGTCACGGAGGTGGGACGCGACCACGATTACGACTGGGCCGTGGTCGAGCCTTCTTCCATGCGTTCGCTGATCCAGCTCGCGGGCCGGGTACGGCGCCACCGCAGCGAGCAAGTGCATGAGACCAATGTGTTCGTGCTGGACACCAATCTGCGTGCATTGGAGCGCAAAGGCCAGGCCGCCTATTGCAAGCCCGGCTTCGAAATGGAGCGGCTGCCGCCGGGCGGCACGGATGCCGCCGCGCACTTCCATCTGGAATCGCACAGCCTGAACAAGCTGCTGTCACGCCAGCTCAAGGAGTGGGGCCAGTCGCCATGGCCGGTGGATGCGCGGCCCCGGGTTGCGCGGGCTGCAGGCAAGCTCAGCCCCAGTCGCAACTGGGTGGATCTGGAGCACGCCCGCATGCGCGATGCCATGCTTCCGCGCGAGGCCGGCAGTGCTACTACTACCGCTGTCAAGCGTGCGGCCTGTCTGGCCTGGCATGAAGCCGATGGCGATCAACCGCAGTGCCTTTGGCTGACGGGTGTGCTGCCGCAATACCAGCGCTTCCGCGACGACCCGCAGCGGCGTGTGGACGTGGTGCTACTGCCCGATGAAGACGAGGAAGCGCTATTGCTGCATCGCGTGGTCGAGGGCGAGCGGCGCGGTGAGCAGCTCTATGTCTGCATAGACGAAACCATGCGTACCCCGATAGCTGACACCGCTCTGTGGCCGGGTCCGCAGCACAGCGTGCAGCCGTGGATACAGGTGGATTTGCTGGAGGAACTGCGCACGCTGGCCCAGGAGATGGGCCTCTCGCTGCAAGACTGCGCCAAACGATATGCCACCGCCAGCCTGCCGGATGAACGGCAGGGCTGGCGGTTCCATGGGGCTTTGGGATTTAGCAAAGCCAGTGGATGAGAAGTTGCAATCACCCTGAATGGGAAAGGAGGAGACCGTAATGGCAGAAATCGAAGATGCGCCGGTATACGACAGCTTCAAAGCTGCAGCGCACGCATTCATTGGTGAGCGCTTGCGGGCCAAGCTGGATAAGCTAGCGGACGATGACCCCAAGCGGCAGGAACTGCAAGAACAGCATATGCCTGATGTTTGGCTGGAAGACGCCGCACGGCGTGTGCAGCAAATCCAGGTTGTCACACATTCCCTCAAGCCCATTCACCCCGACGCACGCGGTACCAATCTGTATGTGGAGCCTGGGCAATTGCCGGTGCTTTGCGAACTGGGCAGCCATGCGCTGGGCACGGAATTCGCAGGCGATGTCGTAGGCAACGCTGCTGCGCTGGATGTCTACAAGTTCCTGAAGCTGCAGGTGGGCGGGCGCAGTCTGCTGTCGGCCTTGCTGGCCGAAGAGGCGGATGCTCTACAGGCTTTGCACGACGACCCGGGGCAAGCCCAGGCCTTGCGCGAGGCGCTGGTGTCGCTGACGGCGCCGCGTGCCGGCGGCCCCAGCAGCCATGGCCGTGCCAAGCAGCTGTACTGGCTGACCGGCGATGACGCTTGCGACGATGCCCAATATGAGCTGCTGGCGCCGCTCTATGCCACCTCGCTGGCGCATGCGGTGTACGGTGAAATCCAGGAGCATCGCTTTGGCGAGGCCAACAAGGCCGCGCGGCTGGCACGCCGCGACCGTAAAAGCCACGACGGCGTATTCCATGACTATCCGGGCCTGGCCGCGCAAAAGATGGGTGGGACCAAGCCCCAGAACATCAGCCAGCTCAATAGCGAGCGCGGCGGGGTCAACTATCTCCTGTCCTCCCTGCCACCCGCCTGGACACCGAGTGCCGTGCGTTTGCCAGTACATGCGGAATCAGTCTTTGATCGCATGTTCATCGCCCGCCCCGAAGTGCGCCGCACGGTGCGCGCGTTGCGCAAATTTCTGGCGGAAGCCACTCAGTCGAACAAGCCCACCCGCGATACGCGCAAAACCTATACCGATACCTTGCTGGATGAGTTGGTCGCATTTGCCAATGAGTTGCAGCAACTGGTTCAACCCGGTTGGAGCAAGGATGACGAGCGCTTCCAGCAGCTGAACTACCTGGAAAAGCTGTGGCTTGACCCATTGCGCGCGGAGTTGCCTGAAGAGGCTCAGTTCGCCAGCGACTGGATGGACATGGACTGGCCGGCGGAGATTGGCATGCGCTTCTCCACCTGGCTGAACCAGGCCTTGGGTGAACAGTTTGGGGATGCGGAGGCGCGCGAGTGGCGCAAGGAACTGCTGACCGATGAAGACGGCTTTAAGCAGCAATTGCGAGAGCTGCGCGACAAGCTGGACGCCCCTCACTACATCCCCATCCGCAAGACGCATGATGGGTTGGCAGCAGGGGGTGATGAATGACCAGGAAACCCCAAACCCAAGCCATTCTGGTATTGCCGCATTTGCGCGTGCAAAACGCCAATGCCATATCCAGTCCGCTCACGCATGGTTTCCCTTCCATCACTGCCTTCACGGGGCTGATGTGGGCGCTGCAGCGCAAGCTGGCACAAGCTCATGTCCCCCTGAAGCTGCTGAGTGTGGGTGTGGTCTGCCACCACCATCAGGAGCAGGTGGCACAGGGCTATGTGCGCACCTTCAACCTGACACGCAACCCGGTAGACAAGGACGGCAGCACGGCCGCGATTGTGGAAGAGGGACGCATGCACCTGCAGGTGTCGCTGATCTTTGCGGTGGCAGAGCAACTCGCCCCTGGCGCCGCCAGCGTGCTGGTCCAAGGTGGTGAAGATCGCATGGCCGAATGGGCGGCCAAGGCTGGCGAGATTGCTGCCCCGATGCGGGTCGCGGGTGGAACACTGCTGCCGTCGCGCCTGGTGCCCGGCAAAAAAGTGCGTCCCTGGATGGCGTTGCTGGCCGAGGACCCTAAAACCCGGGAAGAAGACTTTCGGCGCTGGCGCCGCCAGTGGCTGCCGGGCTTTGCACTGGTGGCGCGCGATGACTTGCTGGCTGCACGCCTGGAGCATCTGCGCAAGAGCGATGCGCAAGCCACGTTGCTGGATGCGTGGCTGCATGCCTCGCGCTTCAACCACCAGGTATTGGCAGACCCGGATGGCAAGGCGCTAGCTGAGGGCAAGGTGTACTGGGGCGATCCGCTGCGCCCCAAGGGCAGTGGCTGGACGGTCCCCATTCCCGTGGGCTATGCAGCGCTTTCGGCCAGCCATGGGGCAGGCACGGTGGCCAATGCGCGGGACATGGCGACCCCGCTGCGCTTTGTGGAGTCGGTGTATTCGATGGGCGAATGGATCAGTCCTCACAGGCTCACCGATCTGGAGCAACTGCTGTGGACTGCAGAGACTGATACCGCCAGGGGACTGTTTCGCTGCCGCAATGGCTACCAGCCACCGCACACATTGCCTGTAGACCACGACGGCCATGCAAACCTGGAAGACGAGTGGGAAGAGGAGGACGACGCTTATGTCGATGACTAGGCGAGCCGTTGCTCACCCTTGCTCCACCCCAACCGTTTCAACGAATTGCTAAAGGATTTCTAACCATGTCGAACAACCTGAAAACCGCATCCGTCCTGGCTTTCGAGCGCAAGCTGGACCCCTCCGATGCCGTCTTCCACGCGGGTCTCTGGAGCCAGAAGGCGGCTTCGGAAAGCTGGTCGCCGGTTCGCATCAAGGAAAAATCGGTGCGCGGCACCATCAGCAATCGGCTCAAGGCCAAAGAGCAGCAGGATGAGGCCAAGCTGGACGCCGCAATCCAGAACCCCAACCTGCAAACCGTGGATGTGGCGGCCTTGCCAGCCGAAGCCGACACCCTGAAGGTGCAGTTCACGCTGCGGGTGCTGGCCGGCGCCGGCATGCCTTCAGCCTGCAACAGCGCCGAATACCAGGCCAAGCTGTTGCAGACCGTGCAAGGCTATGTGCAGCAGCATGGCTTTGCCGAGCTGGCCAACCGCTATGCAGCCAACCTGGCCAATGGCCGCTTCCTGTGGCGCAACCGCGTGGGCGCGGAAGAGGTGAACGTGGAAGTCGCCGTCTTGAAAGATGGCAAGGCGGAAAAATCTTGGTCTTTCAAGGCGCTTGAGCACAGTACCCGTGAGCTGGATGCCTCCAATTCCCAGGTCGAGGAACTGGGGACGATCATTGCCGAAGGCTTGGCAGGCAAACGCCATGTACTGCTGCAGGTCACCGCCTTTGTGCGTGTGGGCGCCGGGCAGGAGGTCTTCCCGTCGCAGGAGCTGGTTTTGGACAAGGGTGCCAGCAAGAAGAGCAAGACGCTCTACCACGTGGACAACGTGGCTGCCATGCACTCCCAAAAAATCGGCAATGCCCTGCGCACCATCGACACCTGGTACGAGGGCGCGCAAGACCTCGGCCCCATCGCAGTCGAGCCCTATGGCTCCGTCACCACCCAGGGTAAGGCCTATCGCCAGCCCAAGCAGAAGCTCGACTTCTACACGCTGCTGGACGATTGGCTGCTCAAGGACAAGGTGCCCGCGGTGGAACAGCAGCACTTCGTGATGGCCGTGCTGATCCGCGGCGGCGTGTTTGGCGATGCGAGCTGATGGCCATGACCACACACTACATCGACATCGCGCTGCTGCCCGATCCCGAGTTCAGCCATGCCCATCTGCTGGGCGCCCTGGTCTCCAAGCTGCACCGTGCACTGGTGCAACTGAAGACGAGCGATATCGGTATCAGCTTTCAGCACTACAGCTTGCGCCCGCGCTCGCTGGGCGAAGTGTTGCGCCTGCACGGTACGGAGGCGGCCCTGCAACGGCTGATGGAGCTGCCCTGGCTGCAGGGCATGCGCGACCATGTGCAACTGGCGGCCCTGTTGCCGGCACCACCAGATGCGCCGCGCTGGCAAGTGCAGCGCCGCCAGTTCAAGACCAGCGTTGACCGTTTGCGCCGGCGTCGGATGCGGCGCAAGAACGAAACCCTGGAGCAAGCTGCGGTAGCCATTCCTGACAGTGTGGAACGAAGCCCTCAACTGCCCTTTGTGCAGTTGCGCAGCACCAGTACCGGCCAGCCGTTTTGCCTGTTTGTGGATCAGGGGCCGGCGCAGTCAAACGCAGCGCCGGATCGCTTCAACACCTATGGATTGAGCCTGGGGTCCACGATTCCTTGGTTTTGACCCTTTTTCCGAGGGTTGGGTGGTGCTTCATATAAATCAACCACTTAGCGCGTTCCTCGGAAATTGGGGTATCGCGCTGCTTGGAAGGTTTGTTCTTTAAAAATCAAGAGGTTGCACGATTTAGAGTCCAGTTCGCTGCCGCATAGGCAGCTCAGAAATTATACACACCGTATAACAAGGGGTTGCTATGGTTCGCTGCCGCATAGGCAGCTCAGAAATCGAACGCGAGCTGCAACTGGCCCAGGCTGGCGTTCGCTGCCGCATAGGCAGCTCAGAAATTGGAAGGGCGGCGCATCATTGCGTCGATCTGGTTCGCTGCCGCATAGGCAGCTCAGAAATCAGCTTCATAGACGTGCACAGGGTCCACGTTGTTCGCTGCCGCATAGGCAGCTCAGAAATATGCGGAATCCCAGGGGCAGGCTGTACGGTGGTTCGCTGCCGCATAGGCAGCTCAGAAACTTCATTCCGGCTATTTCTGATCGGCCCTGGACGTTCGCTGCCGCATAGGCAGCTCAGAAATACAGTCGCGTATTGATCAGCCGGACAGGAGCGTTCGCTGCCGCATAGGCAGCTCAGAAATACAAGCTGCCGCCTAAGACGCCACCGTCGCCGTTCGCTGCCGCATAGGCAGCTCAGAAATACAGTCGCGTATTGATCAGCCGGACAGGAGCGTTCGCTGCCGCATAGGCAGCTCAGAAAGGGCGGATGGCCGGCGGCGTAACGGCGAAATATGTTCGCTGCCGCATAGGCAGCTCAGAAACTGCACGCTTGATCAGCGGGGCCAGGGCGTAACGTTCGCTGCCGCATAGGCAGCTCAGAAATGATGGTTCAAACACCCAAGTGATCAACAGCAGTTCGCTGCCGCATAGGCAGCTCAGAAAAGGCCGGCAAGATCCGCTTGTTCTTTGACCGGGTTCGCTGCCGCATAGGCAGCTCAGAAATGAGAAAAAACCTGCTTTGCGAGAGCCTGCGAGTTCGCTGCCGCATAGGCAGCTCAGAAAATCACTGGACGCTCCCCGTACGGTGTCGCCTTGTTCGCTGCCGCATAGGCAGCTCAGAAATCGCATGCGCTGCCAGCGGCTCAACCATTGCAGTTCGCTGCCGCATAGGCAGCTCAGAAAAAGAAAAGGAGCGGCGACTGGCTTGTGAGTTGGTTCGCTGCCGCATAGGCAGCTCAGAAATGATCGTTGTCAACTATGGCCTGAACACAGCCGTTCGCTGCCGCATAGGCAGCTCAGAAATTAAGCGGATCAAGAGCCGATGCATTGTGGAAGTTCGCTGCCGCATAGGCAGCTCAGAAATCAGCGCCGCAACGCTCCGCAAGTACCGTGCCGTTCGCTGCCGCATAGGCAGCTCAGAAATGCAGGTCTGCTCCACGAACGATTCACGCAACGTTCGCTGCCGCATAGGCAGCTCAGAAATAGAGCATTTCCAGCGCTGGCTGGAGACACGTGTTCGCTGCCGCATAGGCAGCTCAGAAAGCCCAGAAGCCGTACAGGCGCTGGCCGCGCGTGTTCGCTGCCGCATAGGCAGCTCAGAAAATCGGACCAGCCCAAGGCCCACAGCAGTTTGAGTTCGCTGCCGCATAGGCAGCTCAGAAACACCGAAATCGGGCTCAGGCAGTCCTATCGAGGTTCGCTGCCGCATAGGCAGCTCAGAAAATGACACAACGACGGATCGCTTTGGTGTCGAGGTTCGCTGCCGCATAGGCAGCTCAGAAAACGACGCCGGCAATCATTTCGCCTTGCGACATGTTCGCTGCCGCATAGGCAGCTCAGAAAAGTCGCGCCTGCAGGGCTCGCGCTCGCGTGGCGTTCGCTGCCGCATAGGCAGCTCAGAAACGGATCAGAGCCAGGATTCGGGTTGCTAACGGGTTCGCTGCCGCATAGGCAGCTCAGAAATCGAGGAGCTTGCGATTGCGGAAGAACGTGGCGTTCGCTGCCGCATAGGCAGCTCAGAAACTGATGGCCCATGCGCGCCTAGTCAGATCCGGGTTCGCTGCCGCATAGGCAGCTCAGAAATGGTGGTGCTGCACTGGTTGGGTATGGTGGCTGTTCGCTGCCGCATAGGCAGCTCAGAAAATACCGGCATCGACTATCAGGCCGGCCGCGAAGTTCGCTGCCGCATAGGCAGCTCAGAAATTCCACAGCTGAAAGGCATCCTGTTCAGCAATGTTCGCTGCCGCATAGGCAGCTCAGAAACTCGCCGTTGATCTGCCGGACAGTCAGACGGGGTTCGCTGCCGCATAGGCAGCTCAGAAAGGCAGATCAACGGCGAGGTGAAAGGTCGTCGAGTTCGCTGCCGCATAGGCAGCTCAGAAATGCACATGCAGGGTCATTGACCTTGGGGTCGTGTTCGCTGCCGCATAGGCAGCTCAGAAAAGTGATGCCCATCCATGCTAGGGAGCGTCAGGGTTCGCTGCCGCATAGGCAGCTCAGAAAATCGACGTGCCAAGCGCCTGGACGCAATCCGCGTTCGCTGCCGCATAGGCAGCTCAGAAAAACGGCGCCGCCAGCAAATCCGAACCAGAAATGTTCGCTGCCGCATAGGCAGCTCAGAAACAATGGTTCGGGGGCGTGTTCGTGCAGTGCTGGTTCGCTGCCGCATAGGCAGCTCAGAAATCGCCGAAGAGCAGCCGCCCTGGTGGAAGCGCGTTCGCTGCCGCATAGGCAGCTCAGAAAAATCCTTTGCACCAATGGTTTCGACAGGCTCCGTTCGCTGCCGCATAGGCAGCTCAGAAAATGGCACGCACTCTGTGCTGAGCCCCTGGCATGTTCGCTGCCGCATAGGCAGCTCAGAAAACACTGCTGCCGCCAGAGAATACCGGTGCGCCGTTCGCTGCCGCATAGGCAGCTCAGAAATGGTCGAACTCGAACTGCGTGCGCACATCCGGGTTCGCTGCCGCATAGGCAGCTCAGAAAACACTCCAGCCTTCCCGGGCGGCATGGGCCGGCGTTCGCTGCCGCATAGGCAGCTCAGAAAATAACCATGCCGATGGAGCCGACCGTCACCACGTTCACTGCCGCATAGGCGGGCCATGCTGATTCAGCCTTAAGGCAAGCTGTCAGCTTGTCTGCCCGAAATTCTCCGAACCCGCCTGTACGCCATCGTCGAACACCAGCGTGCGCTCGGGCCAGCGCATGGCGGCGAGCTTGAAGCGGCGCTGGGGGTCTTCGCCGTTCAGGCGCGCGACCCAGCGGCCGCCGACCGAGTAGTCCACGCAGAATACATTGCCGCGCAGGCCATGCCAGGACAGCGGCGTGGTGTGGCCGAACAGGTTTTCCGCCTGCGCGCCGTGGGCCGCCGCGTCGCCGGGCAGCAGGCGGCGCCAGTAGTGGCCGACGATGACGGCGGTGTCGTCGGCGTATTCATCCCACCAGGCCACGCGCTCCACGAAGCGCCATTTGCCGCCTGCGTAGAAGGGGGTGCGGCATTCGCGCTCCACGCCCGTGGTCAGCACCTTGAGCGGGTTGACCATGGCCTTGGCCAGTTCGTTTTCGCTGTGCGCGGCCAGGAAGGGCGGTGGTGCTTTCGGGTCTTCGAGGCTGTGGGGCCAGCGCAGATTTTCTTCCTGCATGCGCTCGGCCACGCGGCTGGCGCGGGCCTGGCGGGCCGCTGCGTCCTCGTACCGGTCGTATGCCTGGCGGGCGCTGCCGGCCGGCAGCTCGCGGGCCATGGCGATCTGGTCGGGCCGCCAGGCCGCATGAACGATGCGCAGGTCCTCGCGTTCCAGCGCGATGGGCAGGCGGCCGAGCTCTGCGAGGATGGCCGGCGCATCGGCCCGCGGCAGGCGCGCGAACGGGCCGTACTTGGGCTTGTCGGATTCGCGGCGGCTGTCGAAGAACCAGCCCGAGCCGTCCTTGGCGTCTTCGCGCAGCAGGTTGATCTCGTGGTTGCCGAGCACGGCCGAGGCCTTGCCCGAGGCCAGCATGGGCACGATGAGGTTCAGCACCGCGGGGCTGTCGGGGCCGCGGTCGCAGAAGTCGCCCACGAAGACCAGGCGGCGGCCGTCGGGATGGCGGCCCTCAGGGTCGTAGCCCAGATGGCCCAGCAGCTGCTCCAGTGCGTCGATTTCGCCGTGGATGTCGCCCACGATATCGAGTGGGCCGGAAGGAAGGGGCTGGACGAGGCTCATGGGCGGACGATGGCGGCGAAGCTCGGTTCACGAACAGGGTGGGACGGATGCCAGAGCGCCAAGCCGGGTGCTGTTGGTTTGGATGGTTACCCAGGCAATGTCTGCCATTATCGGTTTGTTGCGCCGCAACACGCTAGTGGAAAATGTCACGGGACGGACTGGGGGAGCGGACAGCGGCCGCAAAAGCGGCGCAGGCCGCTTTTGCGGCCTGCGGGTGGCTGGGCGCGGCGGCAGTGCTAGCGCTTTTCGTAGCGCACGAAGTCATAGGGCAGGCCGCTGGCCGCCACATGGCTGCTGCGCGAGACTTCGTGCCATTGCGCACCCAGCGTGGGGGCGTAGGCATCACCTTCGTAGTCGCGGCCGATCTCGGTCACTTCCACGCTGTGGGCCAGGGGCAGGGCCTGGGCATAGATCTGGGCGCCGCCCATGACCCAGACGTCCTGCGAGATTTGCTGGCCGTGCTCCAGAGCCTGCTCCAGGCTGTCGGCGCGCAGCACCTGGTCCGAGGGCGGCTCGGGCTGCCAGCCGCTCTGGCGCGTGACCACGATGTTGGTGCGCCCGGGCAGCGGTCGAAAGCGCGCGGGCAGCGAGTCCCAGGTCTTGCGGCCCATGACGACGGCGCAGCCCTGGGTGAGCTGCTTGAAGTGCGCCAGGTCCTCCGGCAGGTGCCAGGGCATGGCGTTGTCCTTGCCGATGACGCCGTTGGCGGCGCGGGCATAAATCAGGTGAATGGCCATTTCTATCGATAGGTGAGCTGCTGGCGCTGGTCCGTGCTGGGTTTCAGATGGATTCCATCGTGAAAACAAGGAACATCATGCGCGGGCAGCTTTTGTTTTCATAGCAACCCTCAGACTGCCACCGGCGCCTTGATGGCCGCATGGTGCTGGTAGCTCTGTACTTCGAAGTCTTCGTATGCGTAGTCGAAGATGGAGTCCGGGCGGCGCTTGATATGCAGCGTGGGGTAGGCGAACGGGTAGCGCGCCAGCTGGGTCTGCACCTGCTCGAAGTGGTTGTTGTAGATGTGGCAGTCGCCGCCGGTCCAGATGAAGTCGCCTACCTCCAGGTCGCACTGCTGGGCCAGCATGTGGGTCAGCAGCGCGTAGCTGGCGATGTTGAACGGCACGCCGAGGAAGATGTCGGCGCTGCGCTGGTAGAGCTGGCAGCTGAGCTTGCCGTCGGCCACGTAGAACTGGAAGAAGGCGTGGCAGGGCATGAGCGCCATCTTGTCCAGGTCGGCCACGTTCCAGGCGCTGACGATGATGCGGCGGGAGTCGGGATTGGTCTTGAGCTGCCTGACCACCTCGGCGATCTGGTCGATGTGGGTGCCGTCGGCCCTGGGCCAGCTGCGCCACTGCACGCCGTAGACGGGCCCCAGGCTGCCGTCCTCGCGCGCCCATTCGTCCCAGATGGTGCAGCCACGCTCCTGCAGCCATTTCACATTGCTGTCGCCGCGCAGGAACCACAGCAGCTCCAGGATGATGGACTTCAGGTGCACCTTCTTGGTGGTGACCAGCGGGAAGCCCTCGGACAGATCGAAGCGCATCTGGTAGCCGAACACGCTGCGCGTGCCGGTGCCCGTGCGGTCGGTCTTGGAGACGCCATGCTCGAACACATGGCGCATGAAGGTTTCGTATTGGCAGCGCACGGGGCGCAGTGGCTGGCGGGTGGAGTCCATGGTGCAGAACTTGGAAATATGGCCGGGCCGTCGGGGCCCCTGGCCGGTGGACCGTGGAAATCGGCAATCTGTCGGGGCCTGCCGGCGCCAGTGCAGGGCACTGCGCCAGCCGGGCCGGAATCGGGCCTAGTGTGCCACGCCGGGCGAGCCCTTGCGGCATGTCGGCGCATGTCCGCATCTGCCGGTGCGCTTCATGCCTGCGTTGCAGCGGAGGCGGCGGTGTAGGACATGCCCGGGGCGCAATTGCCGGTTCAGCCTGAGGAACCCGGGGCGCGCGCCAGGGTCACAATGACCGCAAGTTTGTACCGGATTGATCCGATTCGAGGAGTTGATGCATGCATTTGAAGTCCCTGTCCTGGAAAACCGTGCTGGCTGCCGGCGCCTGCTGCGCGCTGCTGGCGGCCTGCGACAAGCCCGGCGCGCCTGGCGCCGAGGCGGACCGCACGAAGCCTGCGGCGCCCGAGGCCAATTCGGCGGTCCATGGCGTGAGCAATACCGCCGCTGCTTCGGCAGCCCCTGCGGCGCCGGCCGGCGATTCTTCCGTCCAGGAAGTGCGCATTCCGTACCGGGGCGCCGAGGGCGAGGCCCGGCTGGACAGCCTGAGCAGCCAGGTGGGCAAATACCGGCATGAGGGCACGGATTACCTGAAGACCGGCCCGCTGGCGGCCCACCTCAAGCCCCTGCTGGGCGAGCAGTACGAAACGCTGCTCAAGAACATGGACACCGTGGGGCCCTTGAAGCTCGAGGGCAAGCTGCTGAGCCTTGCGGGCAACCGGCCGCACCAGGGCGGCGAGGAGATGGCCGCCATCGTGATCGACCCGGCGCGCAACGGCATACGCGTGTGGCTGCTGACCCAGGGCCGCCACACCGTCTACACCGATGTGGAGGGCCCGGACATCGAGTGGACGCCCGAGATCAAGACCGTCATCGGCAACCAGACCACGGCACCGGCATCCTGAGCGAGCGGCCGGGTTGCAAAAAAGCCCCGCGGGCTTGCCGGCGGGGCTTTTTTACGGGCGCAGCGGCAAAGGCTCAGCCCCTGGCCAGCACCACGCCGGGGTTCATGATGCCCAGCGGGTCCAGCGCATTCTTGATGGCACGCATCATCGAGAGCGCCACGGGCGACTGGTATGTCTCCAGCTTGTCCACCTTGAGCGCGCCCACGCCGTGCTCGGCCGAGAACGAGCCGCCAAATGCGGCCACGGCCTCGTAGACCAGGTGGTTGACGCGCTCTTCCTGCTCGCGCAGGAAGGCCTTGGGGTCGCCATCGGCCGGCGCCTGCACGTTGTAGTGCAGGTTGCCGTCGCCCAGGTGCCCGAAGTTGACCAGGCGCACGCCGGCGATCTCGCGCTGCAGCAGCGCGTCGGTATGCGCCACGAAGGCCGGAATGCGCGAGGCCGCGATCGAGATGTCGTGCTTGATGTTCAGGCCTTCCTCGGCCTGGGCCAGCGGGATGCTTTCGCGGATATGCCACAGCTCATGCGCCTGGGCCAGGCTCTCGGCCACCACGGCATCGAGCACGCAGCCGTCCTCGAAGGCCAGCTCCAGCAGGTGCTCGAAGCGCTCGCGCGCATGGGCTTCGGACTCGCTGTCCGAATTCTCCAGCAGCACGCAGTAGGGGGCATCCTCCTGGTCCGCGAAGGGCACGCGCAGCTGCGGCATGTGCTTGGCGACCAGGCTCAGCGCGAACTGGCCCATGACCTCGAAGCCCGTCAGGCCCGCGCCCAGGTGCTGGTGCGCCATGCCCAGCAGGCGCACGGCGGCTTCCATCGACGGCACGGCGGCCCAGGCCGTGAGCTGGGCCGCGGGCTGGGGAAAGAGCTTCATGGTCGCGGCGGTGATGATGCCCAGCGTGCCTTCGCTGCCGATGAACAGGTCGCGCAGGTCGTAGCCGGTGTTGTCCTTGCGCAGGCCCTTGAGGCCGTCCCACACCTCGCCCTGGGGCGTGACCACTTCCAGGCCCAGGCACAGCTCGCGCGTATTGCCGTAGCGCACCACCTGCGTGCCGCCGGCGTTCGTGCCCAGGTTGCCGCCAATGGTGCAGCTGCCTTCGGCGGCCAGCGACAGCGGGAACAGCAGGCCGTGCTTTTCCGCGGTCTCCTGCAGGCTTTGCAGAATGCAGCCGGCTTCCACGGTGAAGCTCAGGTTGTCCCTGTCGATATGGCGCACGCGGTTCAGCCGCGTGAGGCTGAGCACGATCTGCGTGCCGCTGCCATCCGGCGTGGAGCCGACCGACAGGCCGGTATTGCCGCCCTGGGGCACGAGGGCGACCCTGGCCTCGGCGCAGGCCTTGACCACGGCCGCCACCTGGGCGGTATCGGCGGGACGCACCACGGCCAGGGCCTTGCCCTGCACGCGCTTGCGCCAGTCCTGCTCCCAGGCGGCGAGGTCGCCGTCGGTCAGGACATGGGCGGCACCGACGATCTGGCGCAACTGGTCTAGGAATGCGGTCATGCTTGCAACTCTCTCAATGCTCTTCGGAGCTGGTGGATGGAAAATTCAGTCTTGTGCGGTCTGGGCCGATGTCCGGCGCGCCGCGCGCTGGCGCCAGCGCACATGGGCCGCGCAGGCCGCGAACAGCAGCAGGCACAACGCCACTTCGGCCAGGGCCAGCCAGCGGCTGGGCGCGGCATCGCTCCAGGCGCGCACCACGCCTTCGGTGAAATACAGCCACACCAGCAGGCTGACCCAGCGGTAGGTATACATGCGGCGCTTGAGCAGGCCCGCGAGCGCAAAGGCCAGCGGCAGCGCCTTGAGGAACAGCCAGCTGCCGCCGGGGCGCATGGGCGCCAGCCACAGCTCCCAGGCCACGCACAGCACGATCAGCGCAAACAGGCTGCCCGCGGCCAGCCAGCGCGTTGCGGCGACATCGGCGCCGGGCGTGGCGGGCGCCTGCTGCGGGGAGTCTGCGGGGGCGGCAGGCGGGGGCGGGGAAATGGCGTCGGTCATAGCGATGGCATCATATCGGCCATGGCAGTGACTCTTGTATCTGTAGTTGTTCGTATCGGCCTTGCGGCGCCGCTCGAAAAGGGCGTGCGCAGCGCCGTGCCCGTTGAATGGGCGGCCGAGGTGCGCGCATGAATGGCCCCCACGCTCCCTCACTCCGTGTGGTCGCTGCCCCCAAGAGGGGCGCTTGTCATCCAGGGGCGGCCCGGCGATGAAAAAGTCCAAGAACCCCGGCTTCTGGGCCGCGTTGCAGGGCGAGCCGGAGCGGCGCGCCGAACAGGACCCGCCGGGCGGCCCGGGCCGCGAGCCCAGCCTCGACCCGTCGGCGCTTCCCGCAGTCCCGCCGGCAGCCGAAGGCGCCACGCCGGGCTGGCTGCAGGCCGCCCGCACGGCCGTTGCGGCCCGCCCCGCGCCGGCGGCTGCGGCCGAGCCCGGCGCCTCTGCCCAGCAGGAGCTGCAGCTGGGGGCCGAACAGGCGCCGGCTGCCGGCTCCTTTGCCAGCCCTTCACCCTATGCGGCTGCGGCACCGCAACCGCAGGAGCCGGCACGGCAGGCCCAGCAGGCAACACCGGGACCGGCAGCGGAGCCCCTGCAGGAAAGAATCGGGCGCTTCACGCGCCCCGCCAGGCAGCGCTATGCGCAGATGGTGCCCCGCCTGCTGCCGCGCATTGCGCTGAAGCCGGTGTCCGCCGAGGAGATCAAGGCCTATGTGCACCGCCGCGGCCGGCGCATCCACCAGCGCCTGCGCACCTTTCCGTGGGCCAATACCTGGCATGTGCTGAGCGCGCGTTTCCGCGAGGACCGGTTGGGCGTGACGGCCAGCAGCCTGACCTTCACCACGCTGCTGGCGCTGGTGCCGTTCTTCACGGTGGCGCTGGCCCTGTTCACGGCGTTTCCGATTTTCGGCAAGGTGCAGCAGGTGCTGGAGCGCTGGCTGGTGGACAGCCTGATCCCCGAGACCATCGCGCGCCAGGTGCTGGGCTACCTCACGCAGTTCGCCTCCAAGGCCAGCCGGCTGGGGCTGGTGGGCTTTTCGATCCTGATGGTCACGGCCGTGGCGCTGATACTGACCATAGACCGCACGCTCAACAACATCTGGCGCGTGCGCCAGCTGCGGCCGCTGGGCCAGCGCGTGCTGATCTACTGGGCCGCGATCACGCTGGGGCCGCTGGTGCTGGGGCTGAGCCTGGTGCTGTCGTCGTATGTGATGTCGGCATCCAGGGGATTGGTCAATGCCCTGCCCGAGAGCCTGCGCTTCGTGTTCGACTCCATCGAGTTCATGGTGCTGGCCGCGGGCATGGCCGGCCTGTACCACTACGTGCCCAACACGCCGGTGCGCTGGCGCCATGCCTGGGTGGGCGGCATCTTCGTCTCGGTCTGCATGGAGCTGGCCAAGAAGGTCCTTGGCGTCTACCTGACCTCGGTACCCACGTATTCGGTGATCTACGGCGCCTTTGCCACCTTGCCCATTTTGCTGATCTGGATGTACGTGGCCTGGTGCATCGTGCTGCTCGGCGCGCTGGTCACCGCCTATCTGCCCACGGTGCTGGCCGGTGTGGAGCGGCTCGGCGGCCACCAGGGCTGGCAGTTCGAGCTGGCCGTGGAAATCCTGCAATGCCTGGCCCGGGAGCGCGAGCTGCCGCACAAGGGCCTGTACCTGTGGCAGCTGGCGCGCCGCCTGCGCATGGAGCCCGCGCAGATCCTGCCCGTGCTGGAGGCGCTGGCGCAGCTGGACTGGGTGGGCGCCGTGCAGCCGCCGGGCGCCCAGGCATCGCTGGAGAGCACCGAGCCGCGCTATGTGCTGCTGGTCGATCCGCGCGCCACCTCTGTGGCGCCGCTGGTGCAGGCCCTGCTGCTGGCGCCGTCGGACGCCGTGGCGCCGCTGTGGCAGCGGGCCCAGCTTTCGCAGATGACGCTGGCGGACTTGCTTTGAGCTCCTGGACGCATAGCGGCTTGCGCATGTGGAGCAAGGTTTTCAGGCGGTTTATCGCCTGAAATCGGACCATGGCAAGCGCTGCCCGCTACGAAAATCGATAAGGAATCAGTGCAGAGAGATGCGGCCCAGCAGAATGTCGCGCCACATCATCCAGTCGCCGATGAAGCTGTAGAGCGGGCGCTTGAAGCTGGCCGGCCGGTTCTTCTCGAAAGCGAAATGGCCGACCCAGGCAAAACCGTAGCCGCAGGCCAGGCCGGCGATCAGATACCAGAGGTGGCCGGTCACCACCAAGCCGATCAGGAACAGCAGCGACAGCGAGGTGCCGACGAAATGCAAGCGCCGGCACATGGCATTGCTGTGCTCGCGCAGATAGAAGGGGTAGAACTCGGCAAAGCTCTTGAACTGGCGCGGGTCCACCGGAGTGGCAGCGCCAGGGACTCCAGGGTCGGAGGTGCGGGACATGGCAAATCCTTTGCAAGATGGCGCGGCCTGGAGTGTTTTGGAATTGCCGCCGGCGCATCGCGGGAGCGGGCGTGCCGGCCCGGATGCATGCAGGGCGCGCGGCAAGGGCACGCCCATGGCTTTTATACGCCCTGCAGCTGCCGCCGGCCAGCGGGAAACCGCCAAGACTCAAGACAGGGAAGGGCTGGCGGCCTTGCGCAAAATGGGACGGCGGCGCGGCAAATGCTGCCAGCGTCGCCATGGCGGCAGCCGCAGGCGGCCTGCAGCCTTTAGGCTTGTCCCATGCAGGGCGACGCAGCCAGCCCGCCCGCCTTTCATGCCCGAGGTTCGTCCACCATGAATCCGTCCGCCATCCCTTCTTGTGCCACCAGCGAAGCCCTCGTGCCCACGCCCGCCGGCCGCCTGTATGCCAGGCGCTGGCATGCGGATGGCGCAGGCGGCCGCGCGCCCGTCGTGCTGCTGCATGATTCGCTGGGCAGCGTGGCGCTGTGGCGCGAGTTCCCCGAGCAACTGGCCGCCGCCACGGGGCGCGACGTGATCGCCTATGACCGGCTGGGCTTTGGCTGGTCGGATCCCCACCCCGGCCGGCTGGCCGCCGACTTCGTGGCGCAGGAGGTGCAGGCCGGCTTCACCCCGGTGCACCGGGCGCTGGGGCTCGATGCCTTTGTCGCGCTGGGCCACAGCGTGGGCGGCGGCATGGCCGCCATGGTGGCCGCTGCCTATGGGGCGCAGTGCCAGGCCCTGGTCACCGAATCGGCCCAGACCTTTGTGGAGGACCGCACGCTGCAGGGCATCCGCGCGGCGCGCGACGATTTTGCCCAGCCGGGCCAGCTGCAGCGCCTGGCCCGCTACCACGGCGACAAGGCGGCCTGGGTGCTGTCGGCCTGGGTGGACAGCTGGCTCTCGCCCGAGTTTGCGGGTTACCGCCTGGACCAGGCTCTGGCCCGCGTGCATTGCCCGGTGCTGGCCATCCATGGCGAGCGCGACGAATTCGGCTCGCTGGTGCATCCCGAGAACATCCGGCAGTGGGCGGCGGGGCCGGTGGAGACCGAGATCATCGCCGGCGGCGGCCATGTGCCGCACCGCGAACTGCCCGGGCGCATCACGGAACGCATCGCGCGCTTTCTGGCCGCGCTTTGAGGCCCGGACGGCCTGCGCCGCTCCGGCGCATGGGCCTGCTGGCAGCAATGCCCCGGGCGTTCAGCCGTCCACGGGGTGCAGCGGCGTCTCCAGCGTGAGCTGGTAGAAGGCCACGTCCAGCCAGCGCCCGAACTTGAAGCCGGCCTGGGGAAAAGTGCCCGAATGGGTGAAGCCCAGCCGCTGGTGCAGGTCGATGCTGGCGCCGTTGGAGGCATCGATGCAGGCCACCAGTACATGGACCTGGGCCTGGCGCGCGCGGCGTATCAGCTCCTGCATCAGCAGCTTGCCCAGGCCGCGCCCGCGTTGCGTGTGGTGCACATAGACGCTGTGCTCCACCGTGTACTTGTAGGCCGGAAAGGCGCGGAATGCGCCCCAGCTGGCAAAGCCCAGCAGCGTGCCCGAGGCATCGACGGCGCCCACCACGGGAAAGCCGCCCGCGCGCTTGGTGGCGAACCAGGCCTGCATGGCTTGCGGAGGTCGGGGCACGTAGTCGTACAGCGCCGTCGAGTTGACGATGGCTTCGTTCAGGATGTCGAGGATGGGTGCGGCGTGTTCGGCCTCGTTGCAGTCGATCAGGCGTATTTCGTTGTTCGTCGTGGAAGAAGGCATCCAGAGTTTCCTTGGTTGTTTCAGGCGGTGGCACGCACCCGGGCAAAGTCCACCAGGTCGGCCGGATAGCAAGGCGAGGCGCGCAGCGCCGTATCGTCCCAGCCGTACAGCACGGACAGCGCGGCGACCTCCAGTGCCCAGTAATAGGTGCCCAGCCAGGGCCCGCCTTTTTTCTGCTGCCTGGGCGAGAGTCGGTGGAACTCTTCGTACTGGGCCTTCAGGTAGGGAACCAGCGGGCCGGGCAGGGCGGCATCGAGCTGCTCGAAGAACGGCAGCAGTGCGCCGTAGGGACGCTTGTGGAACAGTGTCTCGTTGACGGCGTGCAGCTCGATGGCGCCGGCGCTCAGATAGTCGAGCAGCCGGTCGGTATCGAAGGCCAGCACTTGCTCCACGATGGCCGGCACCTCGTCCTGGGCATCGAGCAGCGAGGCCAGGGCCAGCAGGATGACGGCACAGGGATAGCCGCTGCCGCGCGTGGCAATCGTGGCAATCGGCGGGGCCACGCCATCGTCCTGCCCGTATTGCGCCATACTGGCGCGGGCATGGCCGGCCACGGCGGCGGCATCCTTCCACAAGGCCACGGTTTCCAGGTAGATGGGGCGCAGCACTGCGCCGTCCAGCCCCAGGTCCAGGCCGTAGATCAGCAGCCGGCAGGCCTGCTGCCCGGCTTCCTGCCACTGGTGGTAATTGTCCAGTGCGGCGTCAGCGCGCATGTCCATGGGCCGTGCATAGCCGGGGCTCGCCGCGAAGCGCCCAAGGGCCGCCAGCGCCTCTTTCCAGTCCGCCCTCTTGTCCGCAAGATCCAGCCTGCGCCGGGGCGTGAGGCCGGTCAGCGCGATGGCGCTCCAGCCGGCACAGGCTCGGGGCAGTCGGCTGCAGGGCAGAAAAGCATCGGTCATGCGCCGAGCATAAGGCCTCAGCGCGCGAGGAAATCGCGAATCGCGAACAGGGTCTCGTCGGGCGATTCCGTCATCTGGTTGTGGCCGTTGGGAATCATCTGCACCTTGACCTGCCTGCCCGCGGCCTGCGCTGCATCGACCAGCCCCCTGGCGGCCCGGGGCGAGGTCATCTGGTCCTGCTCGCCCAGCACGAACAGCACGGGCGCCGTGATCCCGGCCATGGCGGCTTCGCCGCCCGCATAGCGGTCGCAGGCCACGAAGCCGGCATGCAGCAGATTGGTGTCGGCATTGCTGGCCAGCACGCGCCGGCCCAGGGCCATGCCTGCGCCATAGACCCAGCTGCCCGCGCCGCCAGGCGGCGACAGCGTGGCGCGCGAGAAGGTGTTGACCATGGCAATGGCCTTTTCGGGCGTGTTCAGCGCCGAGTCGAGCAGGGCGGGCGAGACCTTCATCGGAAAGGCCGTGCCCACCAGCACCAGGTGGCTGATGCGCTGCCTGAGCCGCGCGGCGGCTTCCATCGCGATCAGGCTGCCCCAGCTGTGGCCGATCAGCGCGGCTTTTTCCAGGCCTGCCGCATCCATCAGCCGGCCGATGAAGGCGGCCGCGTCCTCGACGGACCTGGGCGCCTCGCCGCCGCTTCTGCAATGGCCGGGCAGGTCGATGGCCAGCACGTTCCAGCCGTGATTGGCCATGTAGCGGCTTTGCAGCGCCCAGACGCTGTGGTCGCACAGCACGCCGTGGATGAAGATGGCCGTGGGCTTGGCGGCATCGAAAGACTTGCCGCCGGTATAGGCATAGATCTGGGCGCCATGGACGTCGATGTGCATGCGCGGGTCTCCTAAAGAATGGATGGGGAATGCGTGGATGGCAGCGCCTGGCGTGGCGGATCGGGAATCAGCCGCTTGCCCAGCGATACCGTGTGGTCGTCCGCATAGCCGAGGCGCTGGTAGAAAGCGATGACGGCATCGTTGCCGCTGCGCACCTGGAGGTTGAGCTTGGGGCAACCGCGCTCGACGAGCATGGCTTCGCCGCGCTGCATGAGCGCGCGGGCATGGCCGCGGCGTTCATGGTCGGGATGCACGGCCAGATAGTTCACCCAGCCGCGATGGCCCTCGTAGCCGAACATGGCGCTTGCGATGATGGCGCCTTCCGCGCCGGTGCCGACGAGGAACATCTCGGGCTGCACGGTGCGCTTGCGCTCGATGTCCTTGTAGGGATCGTTCCAGGGGCGCGTAAGTCCGCATGCGCTCCAGAGCCGGACCACGGCTTCCGTGTCGGCGGTTTCGAAACTGCGGATCGTCATCGGCTCGAAGGTCATGGTGCGGGCATCCTGTTTTCGGGCAGCTGGCGCAGCAGCTCGCGGGCAATGCCGCGGATCTCCTCGCTGGCATCGCGCTCTGCCGCCTGCGCGATGCTGGCGCGCCAGGGCGCGCATTCATGTCTCCAGTCCCGCAGCGAAATCATGGCAAGGCGGCGAACGGACAGCTCGGCCTCGTGCGCGATGGCATGGGCCAGCGCAGGCAGCAGCTGTTGCGCCGCGGCGTCGCCGAGCGCACGCTCGCCCACGATGGCGGCGGCGTGCATGCGCACCAGCGCATGGGGCGATTGCAGGCCGCGCACGGCCTCGGCCACGTCGCCCGCGCGCAGCGTGCAGTAGCCCGACCCGGGCGCCAGCTCGCTGGCAAGCGCCTGCAGCATGGACGCCGCCTGGGTGCGATGGGCCAGGGCCGCTTCGAGCGGCGCGTAGTCCAGCGCAATGGGGGCCGTGTCTTCACGGCTGTTCCAGGCACGGTATGGGTGGGCGATGCCGTGGGCAATGCGCTGGACAGGCAAGGCCGCGCGATCGGCGTCCAGCTGTTGCAGCAGCCAGTCGCTGTCGCCGAGTGCGCCCAGGGCGGCTGCGCACCAGTCGCGGCCGCTCTCGTGCTCGCGTTTCCCGGCGGGCTGGAGCACATGCATGCGCAGCGCCGCAATCACCTGCCCATCGGCAACGCCCAGCCGCGCGAGCATGAAGGCCGCCTGCCATTGCTGCATGGGCTTGTCCAGCAGCGGCAGCAGCGCATGGGCCACCCGCAGGCCGCCGATGTGCCAGAGCGCGGTCTGCGCTGCCTCGCGCTGCGACTGCGCGTGCGCGCGGTCCAGGCCCAGCGATGCATCGGGAATGCCCTGCAGGCAGGCGATGTGGTAGCGGATCCGGTCATCCAGCGGCAATGCGGCAATGCGCCGCCGCTCCTCGTCCTGCTGGGCATTGCCGCTGAAGATGCGCGCGAAAACCTCGTCGCCAAGGCATTGGCGCGCGAGGTCCGCTTCTTCACCGTCATCCGGGGTGGAGAGCCAGCAGATGAAGTCCTCGGTGAGCCGGTCTTGCCAGCGGGAGCTTCGGAGCGCCTGGGCGAGCGACCTGCACACGCGCACCAGCACGCCGAGCAGGCGCGCCTCGGTCGCACGCCAGTGCGCCACGGTGCCGGAGGTTGCTTCGGCGTTCAGCGCCACCTCGGCCTGCCGGAGCCTGGCCGAGGTGGCGTCGGAGCCGAGCTCGGGCCAGCGCCAGTCGGCCGGATGGAAGCGCACATGGCCGAGGCTGTCCGGTTCGCCATCCGCGTCGCCGCCGAAGTCCTCGGCATAGGCGGCCTCGGAATTCGCGGCAAGGCAGGGCAGGTAGATGGGCCCGTCTTCCTCGCGGTACAGCCCGCCGAGCGCGAATGCGTAAATGCGTTCGGCGGGATGGGCCGCGAGAAAGCCCTGCGCGTCCTGCCACCAGGCATCGAACAGGGTCTGCTCGAAAGCCTGCCAGTCGAAAGCTGTGGTGCCGGCCATGGGCGAAGTCTGCCTCAAGCCGCTTTCTCGGCGGCCTTGAGCGCGCGCTTCAGATCGTCGATCAGATCGTCGGCATCCTCCAGGCCGATGGACAGGCGGATCGTGCCCTGGCCGATGCCGGCCTGGGCCAGCGCCTCGTCGCTCATGCGGAAGTGCGTGGTGCTGGCCGGGTGGATGACCAGCGAGCGGCAGTCGCCCACGTTGGCCAGGTGGCTGAAGAGCTTGAGCGTCTCGATGAACTTTTTGCCCTGGTTGCGGTTGCCGGCGATGTCGAAGCTGAACACCGAGCCCGCGCCGCGCGGCAGCAACTGCTTTGCCAATGCATGCGAGGGATGCGACTCCAGCATGGGATGGCCCACGCGGCTGACCAGCGGATGGCTGGCCAGGAACTGCACCACCTTCTCGGTGTTGCGCATGTGCTGCTGCATGCGCAGCGGCAAAGTCTCTATGCCTTGCAGGATCAGCCAGGCGGTGTGCGGGCTCATGCAGGCGCCGAAGTCGCGCAGGCCCTCGCGGCGCGCGCGCAGCAAAAAGGCGCCCACCGTGCTTTCCTCGCTGAACACCATGTTGTGGAAGCCATCGTAGGGCGCGGTGAGTTCGGGAAATTTGCCGCTTTTTTCCCAGTCGAAGCTGCCGCCGTCCACCACGATGCCGCCGATCACCGTGCCGTGGCCTGAGAGGAACTTGGTGGCCGAGTGGTAGACCATGTCCGCGCCATGTTCGAAAGGCTTGATCAGCCAGGGCGAGGTGAGGGTGGAGTCCACCAGCAGGGGCACGCCGGCCTCGTGGGCTATTGAAGACACGGTGGGAATGTCCAGCACATCCAGCCCGGGGTTGCCCACGGTCTCGCCGAAGAACAGCCTGGTGTTAGGGCGGATGGCAGCGCGCCAGCCGTCGATGTCGCCGGGCGCAACGAAGGTCGTCTCGATGCCGAAGCGGCGCAGCGTGTAGTGCAGCAGGTTCTGGCTGCCGCCGTACAGCGCCGTGCTGGCCACGATGTGGCTGCCCGCGCCCATCAGCGTGGCGATGGACAGGTGCAGCGCCGCCTGGCCGCTGGCCACGGCGATGGCGCCCACGCCGCCTTCCAGTGCCGACACGCGCTGCTCCAGCACGGCGTTGGTTGGGTTGCTCAGGCGGCTGTAGACGTGGCCGGGCCGCTCCAGGTTGAACAGGCTGGCCGCATGGTCGCTGGACTCGAAGACGAAGGAGGTCGTCAGGTGGATGGGCACGGCCCGCGCCCCGGTGGCCGGGTCGGGCTGGGCGCCGGCGTGCAGGCTCAGGGTGTCAAAGCCGGGATCGGAATAACCGGGCATCGCAAGGTCTCCATGGTTGTCGGTTGCAGCGGGCATTGTGGGCTATATTTGTGCTCGCACTATCACTTCCGCGCCGCGCGGCGGCCGCCATGGCGACAGCCGGGCCTGCGCCGGGCGGGAGACCCCAGAGAAGATTGGAGAACGGCAATGAAAGTAAGTGACATCCTGCGCGTCAAGGGCAACACGCTGTACACGGTGTCGCCCGACGAAAGCCTGGCTGCGGCCGTGCAGGTCATGTCGGACAAGGACATTGGCTCGCTGGTCGTCATGGAGCATGGCGACGTGGTGGGCATGCTGACTTTCCGCGAAGTGATCCAGGGCTTCGTCAAGACCGGCGGCATTGCCAACATGACCGTGCGCTCGGCCATGGACGACGCGCCCATGACCTGCACGCTGGAAACCGACATGGACGAGGTGCGCCGCATGATGCTGGACCGCCATGCGCGCTACATGCCGGTGATGGACAAGCGCATGCTCATGGGCGTGATCAGCCTCTACGACGTGGCCAAGGCCGTGGTGGACAGCCAGAACTTCGAGAACCGCATGCTCAAGGCCTATATCCGCGACTGGCCCGAAGGCGAGCGCCAGGGCGCCGAGTGACGGCACCGGAGCCGGCCCGGCACTGAATCCATGCACCCAGACCCCGCAGCCGCGGGGTCTGTCATTTGGGAGCCAGGGCTGCAGTTTTTTGAATGAAATCGGCCTCAAGCCGTTGAAGGACAAGCGGTGGTAGCTATGGAAAACGATTCCTCCAACCCAGCCTCTCGTGCACCGGCCGCGCTGGCAGCCCTTTGGACGCAGTGCGGGCTGGACGCGCGGGCCCTGGATCGCGCAGCGCTGACGGGCGCGGCGCGCGGTTTTGCCTCCAGCTTTGCCTCAGCCGATGTGGTGCAGGCCAGCGTGGGCGCGGCGGCGCTGGCGGCCACCGAGATCGGCGCGCTGCGCACGCCGGGCCTGCCGGCGCAGACCGTGGGCATCGACGCCCAGCATGCGGCGTTCGAGAGCAGCGGCTTTTTCACGCTCGACGGCCAGGTGCCGCAGCTGTGGGCGCCGATCTCGGGCCTGTATGCCTGCGGTACGGCCGTGGGCGAGCCGGGCTGGGTGCGCATCCATGCGAACTTCGACCACCACCGCGACGGTGCGCTGGCGCTGCTGGGTTTGCCCGCTGGAAGCGAGACGCCGCGTGCGGCCGTGGAGCAGGCGCTGCAGCACTGGCGTGCGCAGGACTTCGAAGCCAGGGCGGCCGGGCAGGGGTTGCCCGTGGCGGCCTCGCGCAGCCATGCGGCCTGGCAGGCCCTGGGGCAGGATGCCGTGGTGGCCGCCCAGCCGCTGGTGGCGCTGCAGCGCATGGGCGATGCGCCGCCGCGCAAGCTGCCGGGGCTGGATGCGCAGCAGCGACCGCTGGCGGGCATCAGGGTGCTGGATCTGACCCGCATCCTGGCCGGCCCGGTGGCAGGGCGCACGCTGGCGGCCTACGGCGCCGATGTCATGCTGGTCAACAGCCCGAGCCTGCCCAATATTGAAGCCATTGCCGACACCAGCCGGGGCAAGCGCTCCGTGCACCTGGACCTGAACGATGGAGAAGGCCGGCAGGCGCTGGAGGCGCTGGCTTCCCAGGCCCATGTCTTCATGCAGGCCTACCGGCCCGGTGCCCTGCAGGCCCGGGGCTTTGGCGCCGAACGGCTGGCGCAGCTGCGCCCGGGCCTGGTGGTGGCCGAGCTGTGCGCCTATGGCTGGCAGGGGCCGTGGGCAGGCCGGCGCGGCTTCGATTCCATCGTGCAGACGGCCAGCGGCATCAATGTGGACGAGGCGCAGGCACGCGAGCCCGGCAATCCCCTCCTGGCCAAGCCGCGTGTGCTGCCCATGCAGGCGCTGGACTATGGCGCGGGCTTTCTGCTGGCCTTTGGCGTGCAGGCGGCGCTGCTCAGGCAGGCCGCCGAGGGCGGCAGCTGGCGCGTGCGCGTCACGCTGGCCGGGGTGGCGCACTGGCTGCGCAGCCTGGGGCGCGTGGCGCAGCCGGACTGGGATGCGGCGCGGCCCGATATCACGCCATACCTGGAAACGCTGGACAGCGGCTTCGGCCGGCTGCAGGCCGTGCGCCACTGTGCGCAGTTCTCGCGCACGCCCGTGGCCTGGGACCATCCGTCCATGCCGCCCGGCAGCCAGCCGCCGCGCTGGTAGCCCGAAGAGCGCAGAGCCGGGCCTGCGGCATGCGCGATGGCTGCGCAGCAGTCTTGTGACGCCCGCGCACGGCCGCGCGGCAAAGGCCGCAGGCATAATCGTCGGTCTATGAGCGGCAATACCTTTGGCACCCTTTTTTGCGTCACGAATTTCGGTGAATCCCACGGCCCGGCCATCGGCTGCGTGATTGACGGCTGCCCCCCGGGCATGGAACTGAGCGAGGCGGACATCCAGCGCGACCTGGACCGCCGCCGCCCCGGCACCAGCAAGTTCGTGACCCAGCGCAACGAGCCCGACGCGGTGGAAATCCTCTCGGGCGTGTACGAGGGCAGGACCACGGGCACGCCGATCGCGCTCTTGATCCGCAACACGGACCAGCGCAGCAAGGATTACTCCAACATCGCCCAGAGCTTTCGCCCCGGCCATGCCGACTATGCCTATTTCCAGAAATACGGCATCCGCGATCCGCGCGGCGGCGGCCGCTCCTCGGCCCGCCTGACGGCGCCCACGGTGGCCGCAGGCGCCGTGGCCAAGAAATGGCTCAAGGAAAAGTTCGGCACCCAGTTTCGCGCCTGCATGACCCAGGTGGGCGAACTCGATATTCCGTTCGAGAGCTGGGAGCATGTGCCCCACAACCCGTTCTTCGCGCCCGTGTCCGATGTGAGCCGCTACGAGGAATACATGGAGCAGCTGCGCAAGTCGGGCGACTCCTGCGGCGCGGCGCTGCGCATCCAGGCCAGCGGCATGCCCGTGGGCCTGGGCCAGCCGCTGTACGACCGCCTGGACGCCGACATTGCCTACGCCATGATGGGCCTGAACGCGGTCAAGGCCGTGGAGATCGGCGCCGGTTTCGACAGCGTGGCCCAGCGCGGCACCACGCATGGCGATTCGCTGAGCCCCGAGGGCTTTCGCAGCAACAACGCGGGCGGCATCGTGGGCGGCATCAGCACGGGCCAGGACCTGGAAGTGCGCATCGCCGTCAAGCCCACCAGCTCCATCATCAAGCCGCGTGAATCCATCGACGTGCATGGCCAGAGCACCGAGGTCATCACCAAGGGCCGCCACGACCCCTGCGTGGGCATCCGCGCCGCGCCCATTGCCGAGGCGCTGCTGGCCCTGGTGGTCATGGACCACGCACTGCGCCATCGTGCCCAGTGCGGCGACGTGGATACGGGCCTGCTGCCGATTCCCGCATCCGCCAGCCGCTGAGCTGCTGCTAGCAAAAACGAAGCTGCCAGCGCATGGCATGCCTTGGTTTAGGTGATGAAACCACCTGAAGCCAAGGTGTTCCGGACGCTGGCAGCTTCTTTTTTTGCATTCCTGTGCACCGCTTCCACGGGTGTGGCCGCGGCCTCCGCAAGATGGTACGCATGAGAACCATCTGTCGTGCAAGAGACCAAACACCATCGGGCTTGCCGGCGCCTGCCGATAAAGTGGCAGGCGGGTGGCGTCCTTCCTGCTCGCCGGGCGGAGCGGGCTGCCGCCCCGTACCGGATGCACGGCCCGGGCCGTACGGCTGTGCGGGACGCCATCCGGCTTCGGGCGCTTCATCGCGCCGCACACCATGCACACAAGGAGGCAAGCAAGCATGCGCACAAGAAAACTCTGGCCGCTGGCGCCGTTGACGCTGGCGGTATTTCTTCTGGCCAGCTGCGGTGGGGACGGGCAAAGCGGCGGTCTCGAGCAGGCGTTGATCGTCGACAACAATCCCAACAGCTGCACGGTACAGGGCAGCGGCGGCGCCTCGGTCGTCGTCGGCTCCGGCCTGGCCGGCGACCCCGCCGCGCCGGAGGCGGCTTCGGGCTACCGGCTGGGGCTGACGGCCAAGAATTCGAGCCGCTACATGGCCGTTGCCAATACGCCGCTGGCCGTCAAGGCCGGCTGCGACATCCTCAAGGCCGGCGGCTCGGCCGTCGATGCCGCGGTGGCCATGCAGGCTGTGCTGGGCCTGGTGGAGCCGCAATCCAGCACCATCGCCGGCAGCGCGTTCATGGTGTATTTCGACGCCAAGACCAGGAAGGTCGTGGCCTATGACGGCCGCGAGACCGCGCCTGCGGCGGCCACCGGCTATTACCTGCTGCGCCAGGACCAGGCGGACCCGAACTCGCCCAAGCCTGTACCGTCCGCCCGCCGCAGCGGCCGCTCCATCGGCGTGCCCGGCGTGCTGCGCATGCTGGAGATGGCGCAGAAGGAACACGGCAAGCTGGCCTGGAGCGGCCTGTTCGACTATGGCATCAAGCTGTCGACCGACGGCTTCAGGATTCCCGGCCGCCTGGGCGATGCGATCAAGAGCAATGCTTCCAGCCTCGCGCTCGATGCCAATGCCATGGCCACTTATTTCCACGCGGATGGAACGCCGCGCGCCACCGGCGAGACCATGACCAATCTGCCCTATGCGAAGACGCTGAAGGCGATCGCGCAGAAGGGCGCCGATGCGCTTTATACGGGCGAGATCGCGCAGGCCATCGTGGCCAAGGTGGCGCAGTCGGTGGGCGACGATGCGGCCAGGACGCCCATCACCCCCGGCCTGATCACCCTGGGCGATCTGGCCGGCTACCAGGCCAAGAAGCGCGATCCGGTCTGCGTGAACTACCGCAGCAGCTACCACGTCTGCACCATGGCGCCGCCTTCTTCGGGTGGCATCGCGATCGCGCAGTCGCTGGGCATCTTGGGCCAGTTCAACCTGGCGCAGTACGGGCCCGCGAACCCGTCCAACGAGGGCGGCATCCCGAGCGTGACGGGTGTGCACCTGGTCTCGGAAGCCGAGCGTCTGGCCTACGCGGACCGCGACAAGTATGTGGCGGATACCGATTTCATCCCGCTGCCTGGAAGCGGCGTCGCCACCATGCTCAACACGGACTATCTCAAGCATCGCGCCAGCCTCATCAACATGGACCAGAGCATGGGCACGGCCACGGCTGGCGACCTCGGTCCGGTGCCGCTGGGCGTGGACAAGACGGTGGAGCATGGCACCACGCATCTGTCGGTGGTCGATGCCTATGGCAATGCGGTGTCGATGACGACGACGGTCGAGTCCAGCATGGGCTCGTTCCACATGGTCGACGGCTTTCTGCTGACCAACCAGCTCACCGACTTCTCCGCCGATCCGGCGGACCCTGCAAGCGGCGTGCCGATCGCCAATCGCCTGGCGCCGGGCAAGCGCCCGCGCAGCACCATGGCGCCGACGCTGGTCTTCAAGGGCAACGAGCCGGGCGAGTTCGTGATGGCCACGGGCTCGCCGGGCGGCGGCAACATCATCCAGTACGTGCTCAAGACCGTGGTGGGTGCGCTGGACTGGGGCCTGGATGCGCAGCAGGCCACGTCGCTCGTGGTTTTCGGCGCCAGCAACAGCCCGACCACGAACGTGGACGGCTCCAACACCACGCTGGACCTCACGGGCCTGATCGACGGCCTCAAGGCCAAGGGGCACAAGGTGTCCAACAGCCCGCAGTCGAGCGGCGTGGCGACCATCATGCGCGTGACCAAGGACGGCAAGCCCATGCTGCAGGGCGGGGCCGATCCGCGGCGCGAAGGCATTGTGCTGGGCGACGGAGCGCTCTGATCGCGATCCAGTGCCAGCCATGCCTGGAAAGCCCGCGCCCGAAGGAGCGCGGGCTTTTTTCATCGCGGGTCCGGGGCCTGCCGTGCGGAGATGAAAAAAGGCACCGATGTCGCCATCGATGCCTTTGGTAACGCGGGCCGCTTCCAGCGCGGCGTCTTCACTTACTTGGGCGCACGCATCTCGTCCATGATGCTCTTGAAGTCGTCTACATCCTCGAAGCTGCGGTACACGCTGGCAAAGCGGATGTAGCCGACCTTGTCCATGCCCTTGAGCTCTTCCATTACCAATTCGCCCAGGCGGCTGGAGTCGATTTCGCGCGTGCCCACGTTGAGCAGCCGGTCCTCGATGCGGTCTATGGCCTTGTCGATGCGCTCGGTGCTGACAGGACGCTTGCGCAGCGCGATCTGGAACGAGCCCAGCAGCTTGGCGCGCTCGTATTCGATGCGCCGGCCGTCCTTCTTGACGATGGTCGGAAAGCTGACTTCGGGCCGCTCATAGGTCGTGAAGCGCTTGTCGCAGCCGCCGCAGCGGCGGCGGCGGCGGATGAAGCCCCCGTCTTCGGACTCGCGCGTCTCCACGACTTGCGTGTCCGGGTGACTGCAGAAAGGGCACTTCATGGCGTAGCGGCGAAAGCCTCGATTACTGGCCGTAGACGGGGAACCTTGCGGTCAGCTCGGCCACCTTGGCGCGCACGGCCGCAATCACTGCCTCGTCGTTGGGGTTGTCCAGCACGTCGGCCACCAGATTGGCCGTGATGCGGGTCTCTTCCTCGCCGAAGCCGCGCGTGGTCATGGCGGGCGTGCCGATGCGGATGCCGCTGGTCACGAAGGGCTTTTCGGGGTCGTTGGGGATGGCGTTCTTGTTGACCGTGATGTGGGCCTGGCCCAGAGCGGCTTCGGCCGCCTTGCCGGTAATGCCCTTGGCGCGCAGGTCCACCAGCATCACGTGGCTTTCGGTACGGCCGGAAACGATGCGCAGGCCGCGCTCGGTCAGCGTGTCGGCGAATACCTTGGCGTTCTTGATGACCTGCTCCTGGTAGGCCTTGAACTCGGGCGTCAGCGCTTCCTTGAAGGCCACGGCCTTGCCGGCGATCACGTGCATCAGCGGGCCGCCCTGCAGGCCGGGGAAGATGGCGCTGTTGATGGCCTTCTCGTGCTCTGCCTTCATCAGGATCACGCCGCCGCGCGGGCCGCGCAGGCTCTTGTGCGTGGTGGTCGTGACCACGTCGGCGTGGGGCACGGGGTTGGGGTACACGCCGGCGGCGATCAGGCCGGCATAGTGGGCCATGTCCACCCAGAAGATGGCGCCGACTTCCTTGGCGATCTTGGCGAAGCGCTCGAAATCGATGCGCAGCGCATAGGCCGAGGCGCCGGCCACGATGATGCGGGGCTTGTGCTCGCGGGCCAGGGCTTCGAGCTTGTCGTAATCGATGGCTTCCTCGGCGTTCAGGCCGTAGGAGACGGCATTGAACCACTTGCCCGACATGTTCAGCGCCATGCCGTGGGTCAGGTGGCCGCCTTCGGCCAGGCTCATGCCCAGGATGGTGTCGCCGGGTTTGGCAAAGGCCATCAGCACGGCCTGGTTGGCCTGCGAGCCGGAGTTGGGTTGCACGTTGGCGGCCTCGGCGCCGAAGATCTGCTTGACGCGGTCGATGGCCAGCTGCTCGACCACATCGACGTTCTCGCAGCCGCCGTAGTAGCGCTTGCCGGGATAGCCTTCGGCGTACTTGTTGGTCAGCTGGGAGCCCTGGGCCTCCATGACGGCGGGAGAGCAGTAGTTCTCGCTGGCGATCAGCTCGATGTGTTCCTGCTGGCGCAGGTCTTCGGCCTGGATGGCGGCAAACAGCTCGGGGTCGACTTTGGCGACGGTATTGGTGCGTTGAAACATGGCAGTCCTGTGAACTTGAAATTCCCTTGAGGCCAAGGGCTGCCCAGGCGAACGGCTGAAACGCTTGCAGGTCCCAATCGCGCAGGCCCTGGGCGGTACGCTCCCCGGTGGTTACAGATGAAAGCCCATCCGTCGGTTTCCACGTCAGCGGCAGCCCCAGAGGAAGCTGCGCCTATCGCCAGTTGCGTACATCCGCTAGTGTAGCTGAGCTGGCACGGGCCGGCTGCCTGCGGGCTGTTCGCCCGGGCGCGGACCTGCCGCCAAAATAAAAAAGCTGGCTTGAGCCAGCTCGTTTCGCCTGGGACTGCCTGCGGCAGGAATGTCAGATCTTGGGTTCGGCCAGCGCCACCTGTTCCGCGTGGGTGATGGTGGCGCCGATCTTGGCTTTCTGCCCGGCCTGCGCCAGTGCCAGCGTGGCGGCCGGGGCGATGGCACCGGCCACGGGCTTGGCGTTCAGGTCGGCAGCCGGCGGGGGAACGGAGTCGTCCTTGGTGGCCACGGCAGCAGGCCTGGCTTTCTGGACCGGTGTCGCGACCTTGGCGGTCATCACCGATTCGGCGCGCAGGCCGGCAGCCAGGCGCAGGCGCTGGTGCTCGGCCAGCACCTTGGCGGCATAGCCGCCATCGCTTTCGAGGTTGGCTGCGCCCACGTAGTAGCGCAGACCGCCTTCGATGGAGCCGGCACGCGCAATGCATTCCTTGAGCACCTTGACGCCGACCTTGAGGTTGGTCACCGGGTCGAAAGCCGCATGCTGGCCACCGAAGCTTTCGTACTTGTCGGTGTGCACCGAGGTCATGACCTGCATCAGGCCCTGGGCGCCGACGGTGCTCTGGGCAAACGGGTTGAAGCTCGATTCGATGGCCATGATGGCCAGGATCAGCGTGGGGTCGAGCTTGTTGGCCTTGCCTTGCTCGTAGGCGGCGCTGACCAGGGCGGCGATGGGCTCGGGCGCGACGCGGTATTTCTTGCTGAGCCAGTAGGCCACGGCGGCCTGTTCCTTGGGCAGGGCCTTGGGGTTGGCTGCGGTGGCGCGGTCGCTGGCAACGACCGGCTGAGCCAGCGAATTGGCGGCCGGCGCCGGCGCAGCGGCCAGGGCCTGGGGGTGGCGCTGGTCCAGCCACTGGCGCAGCTGGGCCTCGCCGGCCTGGCGCAGGTCGGGGCGGGAGATCAGAGTAAGGGCCGCAATGGCCACGGCCAGGCCCAGCAGGGCGAAGCCGTTGTGAGTGAGAGCAAGAAAACCGTTGGCCACCTGATGGCCCAACGTGCGCGCGGAGGCGACAAATTTTCCTGACGCTGGCATAGCTTGTCCTTTCTAGCGGCGGTGTCAGCCCAGGGCAGGCGCAGCGGGTGCGCGATGCAAGGCCGAAGACTCACCCTTGATGAGGTACGCTGCGGATCCGCAAAAAAAGCCCGCAGAGGGCGTTTGCAGATCTGCTCAGTCGTGAGGCAGCGGAAACAAAAAACGCTCTATTCGAGCGCTGGCGGATTCTAGGGGGGGGCTAAATATTAGGTCAACACTAACAACCTTGGTTTTTATACTTTAAATTTATAATAAAACTGTATATGAATACAGTTGTTTGAATTTCCAAGGCCGCAAATCGCTCTGTTCAAGCGGTGTGGATGCTCACATTGCCGGGTTTGTCATCAAAACGCAAAAAAATGAAAAAAACCTGGCTGGGCGGGATCTGCAGGGATATAGTGAATCCACCTGCACATCGCAGGTGACTGCCAAAGGAAAGGGAAAGGCAAACCCAGCCAGGGAACTCTACCCGGCCATTTGCTCTACAACTTCGCTGCGGCACCCCAGGGAGCAATCTCTTGCTTCCAGCAGCAAGGACCACACCCTCCTTGACTGCGAAAAACGGCACAGTCTGGTACTTGCCGTAAAGCCCGGAAGCCGGTTTCTCCGCTTCCGGGCTTTGTCGTTTGGAGGCATCTGCTTTGCTTTCTCGGGCTTCTGTAGATTTTTTGCATTTGCACCGGGTGCCTTGGCCGTGCAGGTTGTCAATGGCAGGCACACTCCCAGGGAAAGCCGCTGCACGCTCTTATATATAGAGCGTTTTGCGCCGTATGCCGCGTCAGCGGCGCGGTACCGCGCCTGTCCTGCCTGAAGGTGCCTGCAAAGAGTACATTTGCGCCATGGCCGGACCTGCTTGCGTACCGGCCCGCCGCTGCCCCGAGGCCGGGCCTGCCTGCCCCGAGTTCTTTGCCATTTCCTATCTCTCATGCCATTGCTTGCATCTCGCCCCTGGTTGCGTCGCCTGATCTGGGCTGTTTCTGCCATCCTGCTGCTGGGGTTTCTGGCCTGGGCGCTGGTGCCCGTGATTGCCAAGAGCCAGCTGGAGAAGCAGGCATCGGCCAAGCTGGGGCGCCCTGTGCATGTGGGCAAGGTGCAGTTCGAGCCCTGGGCGCTGGCCATTACCCTCCATGACCTGAGCATAGACAAAGCCTCAAAAAGCATAGCTTCCGACGCAGGTGGGGAAAGCGCTGGAAGCCAAAATTTGGTAGAAAACGCCGCAGCCGAGCCGCAGCTGCAGATCAAGCGGATCTATGTCAACGCCAGCCTGCAGTCGCTGTTCAGGCTGGCGCCCGTGCTCGACGCCGTGGAGGTGGACGCGCCCGTGGTGCGCCTGACCCAGCATGCGCTGGGCCGGCTGGACATCGACGACGTGCTGGCCAAGCTGGCCGAGCCCAGCCCCGAGCCGTCCAAGCCCGTGCAGTTCGCGCTCTACAACATCGCCCTGCGCGACGGCCGGGTGGAGCTGAACGACGAGGTGGTGCAGCGCAAGCATGAGCTCAAGGATTTGCAGCTGAGCATTCCCTTCATCAGCAACCTGGCGTCCAAGCGCGAAATCAAGGTGCTGCCCCACCTGGCCTTCGACCTCAACGGCAGCCGGTTCCAGTCGCAGGCCGAGAGCACGCCGTTCACCGACAGGCGCCAGACTTCCGTACAGCTCAAATGGGAGGGCATCGATCTGACGCCGTACCTGGGCTATGTGCCTGCCTCCGTGCCCGTGCAACCGCGCTCGGGGGTGCTGGATACCGACCTGGATATCCGCTTCGAGCAACTGGCCGAACCCATGGTCCATGTCAGCGGCAAGCTGGCGCTGAGCAAGGTGGCCATCGATGACCGGCAGAATGCGCCGCTGCTGCGCTTCGATCAGCTGCAAGCCCAGCTCAAGAACGTGCAGCCGCTGCAGCAGCAGGTCGAACTGGAATCGGTGCGCTGGGACAAGCCGGAAATCTTCGCCAGCCGCAATGCCGAGGGCGTGATCAACTGGCTGAGCCTGCAGGGTACTTCCCATGATGGAGCTGCCCAGGCCAAGACCAAGGAGCCTGCGGCGCCAGCCGAAAAGACCGCCGAGGCCCAACCCGCAGCCGACAAGGGCCTGAAGCTGTCGCTGCACCAGTTCGACATGGACGGTGCAACCGTGCACTGGAACGATGCCGCCACCGGCACGGCGCCCGCAGTCCTGACGCTGGCTCCCCTGCATGTCGAGGCGCGCGACGTGCTGTGGCCCATGAGCCAGCCCATGCATCTGGCGCTCAAGGCCCGGCTGAACCAGGGCGCCCAGGCGCAGGAAGGAACTGGCGCAGTCTCCCTGGCCGTGCAGGGAACGGCGACCGTGCAAGAGGGCCGACTCAACCTGGAGCTGGGGCAACTGCCGCTGCAGTGGGTGGAGCCCTATGTCGCTGCGCACTTCAAGCCCCGGTTGACGGCCATGCTCGACACCCGGGCCGAACTGGCCTGGGGCAAGGACGGGATCGTGGCCCGGATCGCCGAACTGACGGCCGACAAGGTACAGCTGCAGGACAAGCAGGCGCCCGTCAGCATCGAGCAGTTGAAAGTGCAGGGTGCGCAGGTGGATCTGGCGTCGCAGCAGGTGCAGATCGAATCCATCGTCCTGCAAAAGCCGCAATTGGCCGCGACGCGCGATGCCCAGGGCCGCTGGATGTATGAGCGCTGGCTGCCTGCTGCATCTGCGGCTCCCCATGCATCCCGTGCGAAGGCGGCGCCAGCCAAGGGCAGTGGGCCGGCCAGGCCCTGGGCGGTCAAGCTGGCTGCGGTGGACGTCGATGGCGGCGTGATTCAGTACAGGGATGAAGCGCCCTCTGCGGAGACCGGTGCCAGAAACAATGTGCAACTGGAGTTGAGTGCCCTGCGTGTACGTCTGGGTGCGCTGGAGCCCCTGGCCGCCAAGGCGGCGCCCACGCCGCTGGAGCTGTCGGCCAAGGTGGGCTCGGGCCGGCGCGTGCAGGCCGGCAGCCTGAGCTTCCGGGGCCAGTTCGGCCTGGCGCCGGTTTCGGCCCAGGGCCAGCTGCAGGCGCGCGGCGTGCCGCTGCATGCGTTCGAGCCGTATTTCGGCAGCCAGCTCAACGTGGACCTGGTACGTGCCGACGGCAACTTCCGGGGCAAGGTGCAGTATGCGGCGCTGGCCAGAGGGCCCGAAGTCAACGTACAAGGCGATGTGGAGCTCAACGACCTGCGCATGCGCTCGCGGCTGGCAGCGCCCGTGCAGCCTGAAACCGGCGACAAGCCGCGCACGGCCAAGGGCGCACTGACAGCGGTGCTCAACGATTCCACGGCCGACCGCGCCAAGGCGCTGGCGCGCGAGACCGGCCTGGGTCTGGGCGACGACCTGCTTGCCTGGAAAACGCTGGCCGTGCGCGGACTGGAGCTGCAGCTCAAGCCCGCGCAGCCGCTGCGCGTGACCGTGCGCGAGACGGCACTGGGCGATTTCTTCGCGCGCGTCATCGTGCAGCGCAACGGCCGCATCAACCTGCAGGACATCGTCAAGACCGAGCGCTCCGAGCAGTCGGTGCAGCAGAACGCGCAGGCCGATGCCAAGGCCGCGGCCGGCGAAAAGCCGGAAGCGCCCGTTGCCGCCGCGGCGCCTGCCAAGCCCGAAGACTCCGGCCCGGCGCCCGTCATCAAGGTGGGCCCCATCGTGCTGACGGGCGGCAAGGTGCAGTTCTCCGACTATTTCATCCAGCCCAATTACTCGGCCGACCTCAGTGAGCTGTCGGGCCGCCTGAGCGCGTTCTCCTCGCAGGCCCCCGAAGGCCAGGACGGGCCCCAGATGGCCGACCTGGAAATCAAGGGCCGAGCCCAGGGCACGGCCTCGCTGGACATCACCGGCAAGATCAATCCGCTGGCCAGGCCGCTGGCCATGGACGTGCGGGCGCAGATGCGCGATCTGGAGCTGTCGCCGCTGTCGCCGTATTCGATCAAGTACGCAGGCCATGGCATCGAGCGTGGCAAGCTGCACATGGACGTGAACTACAAGATCCAGCCCGACGGCCAGCTCACGGCCTCCAACAAGCTGGTGCTCAACCAGCTGACCTTCGGCGAAGCCGTGCCCGGGGCACCGGCCTCGCTGCCGGTGCGCCTGGCCGTGGCCCTTCTGGCCGACCGCAATGGCGTGATCGACCTGGACGTGCCCATCAGCGGCTCGCTCAACGATCCGCAGTTCCGCCTGGCGCCCATCATCTTCAAGGTGATCGGCAACCTGATCATGAAGGCCGTGACGGCGCCGTTCGCGCTGCTGTCGGGTGCGTTCTCGGGCGGCGACGAGTCGGGTGCGGTGAACTTCGCCCCGGGCAGTGCCAAGCTGGACGCCAAGGCCAGGGAAGGCCTGGCCAAGATCGTCAAGGCGCTCAACGACCGCCCGGCGCTCAAGATGACCGTGGTGGGCGAGGCCCGCGATGCCGAGGACCGCCAGGCCTGGAAGTCCGTGGAGCTGGATCGCCTGCTGCTGGCGCAAAAGCGCCGCCAAGCCATCCGCGATGGCAAGAGCGGCGAGGATGTGGCCGAGATCACCGACGCCGAACGCCCCGCGCTGCTCAAGGCCGTCTACAGCCGTTCCGACATCAAGAAGCCGCGCAACATGATCGGCCTGGCCAAGGACCTGCCGCCCGAGCAGATGAAGGCCCTGCTGGTGGACAGCATCGCCGTGCCCGACGATGCCATGCGCGAACTCGCGCTGGCGCGCGGCGTGGCAGTGCGCGACTATCTGGCCAGCCAGCAGCTGCCGCTGGAGCGCCTGTTCCTCGGCGCGCCAAGGACGGACGGCCAGGACAAGGACTGGACGCCGCGCGCCCAGCTCAGCCTGTCCACCCAGTGATCGGGAAAGGCCCGCGCCTTTCTCCCTGCCCAAAGGTCAGGCAGCGGCAGCGGCCGACCCGACTTTGGTACGCTGTACCTTCCTGCCGGCCATGCCGCTAGGAACGGCACGCTTATTCCGGCGTTTTTTGGCCGAGCCGCAAATAACGGCGAAAATACGCCTTTGCCCGGACGCGGCCGCGTCCAGGCTTGCGCTTGCTCCATATGCCCCCATATAGGCTGGCAATGGTTGCCACGCTCCCGTCGGAGCGGACAGCAAGCATTCCTTTATCAGTACATGTCATCTATTCCTCCTCGCAGCACCATGTCCGATGCACCCGAAGTGAACCCAGCTCCCAGCAAGAATTCTGAGCAACATCCGCTGGATGCATTGACGGGTGGCGCTTTCTCCGCCGAAACCTCGGGCGACCGCGCCGCGCGCATCCGCGAATGGCTCGCGACCCAGCCTTCGGTGGAGCAGCTCCAGGACGTTCTCAAGGAACTGAGCGCGCGCGACAAGAGCGCGGCTCGTGCGGTGCGCGAGCGCCTGGACGAGATCCGCCGTACCGAAAACCAGGAAAAAATCTCCGTGGAATGGGCCGAGAAGGCCCAGGCCCTGCTGTCGGCCACGCCTTTCGATGCCGCCGCTGCAGCTGCCTGGCAGCGTGATGCGGCCAAGGCCGGTGCGGCGCTGTCGCGCGAGCCGCTGTCGCAGTTCAAGGCCCAACTGGCCGAGCGCGTGAAGGCGGTGGAAGACCTGCAGCACCGCACCCAGGTGCAGCGCGAAGTGGCCCTGCTGCTGGCGCAGCGTATCGAGGTACTGTCCACCAAGTCCTGGCGCGATGCCCAGGCCGCGCTGGAAGCGCTGCGCGCCGACGTGGGCCGCTGGCAGGAGCAGGCCGGTGAGCTGACCGGCGATGCCAGCTGGAGCAGCGTGGATGCCCGTTTCCCGCCCCAGCTGGAAGCCGCCTCGGCACAGCTGACCCTGGTCTGGGAAGCCTTCCAGTCCGCACTGGCCCAGACCGAAGCGGCGGCCGCCGACGAGAACGCGCCGTTGCCCACGGTGCCCGTATGGGCCGATGAGATCCGCGTGGCGCGCGGCCTGCCGCCCGAGGCTGCGCCTGCGGAAGCCGCCAAGCCCGCAGCTGCGGGCCGTGCCGCAGCCGGCGGCCGAGGCAAGCCTTCGCCCGAGCAGGTGGAAGCCGCCAAGGCCGCCATCGGACAGGCGCTGCAGGCTCTCAAGGAAGAAACCGCTGCCGGCAAGGCCGGCTCTGCCGCCGTGCAGGCCATGCGCGCCGCCATCAAGTCCCATGGCCGCTTTGTGGACGACGCGCTGGTGAGCGAAGTGCACGAAGCCCTGGTGGCTGCCGGCGAAGCCGAAGGCTGGCAGCGCCAGAATGCCGACAAGCTGCGCGAGGAGCTGGTGGCCAAGGCCGAAGGCCTGATCAACCGCCCTGAAGGCCAGGCCCTGGGCGGCCGCAAGATCCAGGAAACCCTGCGCAGCCTGCGCGAGCAGTGGAAGCAGGCCGACCAGGGTGCGGTGGCCAACCATGCGCTGTGGAAGAAGTTCGACGAGGCCTGCAACGCGGCCTACAAGGTTGTCGAGGCCTGGCATGAGAAGGTGCGCCAGGACAGCAGCCAGGCCAAGGCCCTGCGCCTGGCCCTGATCGAGGAAATCAAGGCCTGGGCGGCCGAGCATGCCGCCAGCGAAGACTGGAAGGGCATGGCCCGCGCGCTGCGGCAGTTTGCCGAGCGCTGGCGCGAGAGCGGCCACATCGGCGAAAAGCTGTTTGCCGAATTGCAGCCGCTGTTCAAGCAGGCCATGGCTGCAGCCGAAGCGCCGCTGCATGCCGCGCAAAAGGCCAGCCTGCAGCGCCGCCATGCCATGATCGAAGAAGCCACGGCCCTGGGCGCTGCGCCCAGCCTGCGCATCGATGCCGTCAAGGCCCTGCAGCAGCGCTGGCAGGCCGAGGCCCAGGCCGTGCCGCTGGACCGCAAGCACGAGCAAAAGTTGTGGGATGCCTTCCGCAAGCCGCTGGACGAAGCCTTCAACCGCAAGGGCAGCGAGCGCGGCCCGCGTGCCGCAGCCGAGCTGTCCGAACGCGATCGCCGCGTGCTGGAAGCTTCGAAGGCCGTCGAGGCGGCCAATGCCAGCGGCGATGCGCAGCAGATCCGCGCAGCCATGGCCGAGCTCGAATCCGTGCTCAAGAGCCAGGCCGTCGCAGACGCGCAGCAGAATCAGGCGCAAAGCCAGACGGAGCAAGCGTCCGACGCTTCGGAAACGCAAGCACCGGCCCAGCCTGCCCGTTCCGTCGTGGCCGTGCGTGGCGACGACCGCCCCGGCATGAAAAAGGATGCGGCAGCCGCTGTCTCCGGCCGTCCCGGTGCAGGCCGTCCCGGCGACCGCAGGGATGCCGGCCGTGGTCGCGATGCCCGCGGTGGCGAGCGTGGCCGCGATGCCGGCCGCGGCGGGCGTGACTTCGCCCGCGAGGAGCGCGGTCCGCGCCTGGCCGATCCGGCCTTCCGCGCCCAGCGCGAGGCCATGGAGCATGCCCAGGAAGCCTTGCGCAAGCTGGCGGCCCAGGCCCACGGCGAGGCGCTGAGCCAGCTGATGAGCGCCTGGGAAGCGCGCGATGCGTCGCAACTGCCTTCGGCCCAGCAACTGGGCGGCCGCGTGACGGCACCTGTGCGTTCTGCCTGGTCCCAGGCCATTGCATCCGCTCCCAAGGGTGATGCTTCGCAGGCGCTGCTGCGCCTGGAAATGGCCGCCGACGTGCCCACGCCGGCCGACCAGCTGGCCGCCCGCCGCGCGCTGCAACTGCAGATGCTCACGCGCCGCAACGATCCTTCGCCCCAGGAAACCTGGGGCCAGGATGCAGCGCAGGTACTGGCCAGCGCCCGCGACGAAGCCTCGGCCCGCCGCCTGCAGAATGCGCTCAAGCATCTGCTGAAGAAGTAACTGCCCAGGCACCGGGCGCCTCATTCCCTGCGAACGGCACTCCGGAACCGCCCTAGGGGAAATGCCGCTCACCGATGCCGGTGAGCGGCATTTTTCATGGCAAATCCTGCAGAGACAGGGCCGGGCGCATGGCCGTGCCGGAGCACGGTTGCAGGCCCACCGTTAAAATCGAGGGTTGGTTTTGGCTCGCCGGGCATGGATGGGCCGTACGCGCTGCTGTCCTGTCCGGCCGGGGCGCAAGGATTTAAAGCACATCAATGACTAGCGAACACAACACCCCCACACAGGCGGCGCCCAAGGTCGGCTTCGTATCCCTCGGATGTCCGAAGGCGTTGACCGACAGCGAGCTGATCCTCACGCAGCTCAGCGCCGAGGGCTATCAGACCTCCAAGACCTTCGAGGGGGCGGACCTGGTCATCGTCAATACCTGCGGCTTCATCGATGACGCGGTCAAGGAAAGCCTGGATACCATCGGCGAGGCGCTGGCCGCCAACGGCAAGGTGATCGTGACGGGCTGCCTGGGCGCCAAGTCGGGCAAGGAAGGCGGCAGCATGGTGGCCGAAGTGCACCCCAGCGTGCTGGCCGTGACCGGCCCGCATGCCACGCAGGAGGTGATGGATGCCGTCCACACCCACCTGCCCAAGCCGCACGATCCCTTCGTGGACCTGATCCCCGGTGGAATCCCGGGGGCCATCGGCGAAGCCGGCATCAAGCTCACGCCCAAGCACTATGCCTACCTGAAGATTTCCGAAGGCTGCAACCACCGCTGCACCTTCTGCATCATTCCCTCGATGCGCGGCGATCTGGTCTCGCGCCCGATCGGCGACGTGCTCAAGGAAGCCAAGGCACTGTTCGAAGGCGGCGTCAAGGAGCTGCTGGTCATCAGCCAGGACACCTCGGCCTACGGCGTGGACGTGAAGTACCGCACGGGCTTCTGGGACGGCAAGCCGGTCAAGACCCGCATGCTGGAGCTGACCGAGGAACTGGGCAAGCTGGCCGCACAGCACGGCGCCTGGGTGCGGCTTCACTATGTGTACCCCTATCCTACGGTGGACGCCATCCTGCCGCTGATGGCGCAGGGCCTGGTGCTGCCCTATCTGGACGTGCCGCTGCAGCACAGCCACCCTGATGTCCTCAAGCGCATGAAGCGCCCGGCCAGCGGCGAGAAGAACCTGGAGCGCATCCGCGAGTGGCGCAAGGTCTGCCCCGAGCTGGTGATCCGCTCCACCTTCATTGCCGGCTTCCCTGGCGAGACGGAGGAGGAGTTCGAGCATCTGCTGGATTTCATCCGCGAGGCCGGGATCGACCGTGCCGGCTGCTTTGCCTACAGCCCCGTGGAAGGCGCGACGGCCAACGAGCTGCCCGGCATGCTGCCCGAGGAAGTGCGCGAGGCGCGCCGCGCGCGCTTCATGGAGGTGGCCGAGGAGGTATCCATCCAGCGTCTGCAGCGCCGCGTGGGCCAGGTCATGAAGGTGCTGGTGGACAAGTCCATCGGCCTGGGCAAGAAGGGCGGCGTGGGCCGTACCTATGCCGATGCTCCGGAGATCGACGGCGTGGTCCATCTGCTGCCGCCCGAGAAGGCCAGCAAGACCTACAAGGTGGGCGAGCTGATCAATGTGAAGATTGTGGGCACGCAGGGCCACGATCTGGTGGGCCAGCCGGTCTGAGGCGCGCTGGCGGCCAAGCAAAAAAGGCAGGGCCCCCCTGCCTTTTTTGCTTTGCGGAGAGCCTTGATCTTCATCAGGGCGGAGCGGCCAGTTCGCTGAGATGCTGTCCATATCGTTTGTAGCAGTGAAAGGATGGCGCGAATGAACAGGACCATGAAGGCCGCTGTGGTGCGGGAGTTTGGCAAGCCCCTGATCATTGAAGAAGTCCAGGTGCCCCGGCCCGATCCCGGCCACGTGCTGGTGAAGATCGAAGCCTGCGGCGTCTGCCATACCGACTTGCATGCCGCGCATGGCGACTGGCCGGTCAAGCCCAATCCGCCCTTCATCCCGGGCCATGAAGGCGTGGGCTATGTGGCTGCCGTGGGTGCGGGTGTCACCCATGTCAAGGAAGGCGACCGCGTCGGCATTCCGTGGCTTTACACGGCCTGCGGCCATTGCGAGCATTGCCTGGGCGGCTGGGAGACGCTGTGCGAGCAGCAGAAGAACACCGGCTATTCCGTCAACGGCGGCTTTGCGCAGTATGCGCTGGCCGATGCCAATTTCGTGGGCCTGCTGCCCGGCAATGTGGACCTCATCGAGATCGCTCCGGTGCTATGCGCGGGCGTCACCGTCTACAAGGGGTTGAAGGTCACCGACACCAGGCCCGGCAACTGGGTGGTGATCTCGGGCATCGGTGGCCTGGGCCATATGGCCGTGCAGTATGCCAAGGCCATGGGCCTGAATGTGGCGGCCGTGGATGTGGACGATGCCAAGCTGGAGCTGGCCCGGCGCCTGGGGGCCCAGGTCACGGTCAACGCCCTGACCACGGACCCGGCAGCCTACCTCAAGAAGGAGATTGGCGGAGCCCACGGCGCCCTGGTGACGGCCGTGTCGCCCCAGGCCTTCGAGCAGGCGCTGGGCATGGTGCGGCGCGGCGGCACGGTGTCGCTCAACGGCCTGCCGCCCGGCAGCTTCCCGCTGCCCATTTTCAACATGGTGCTCAGCGGCGTGACCGTGCGCGGCTCCATCGTGGGCACGCGGCTGGATTTGCAGGAGTCGCTGGACTTCGCGGCCATGGGCAAGGTCAGGGCCACGGTGACCACCGACCGGCTGGAGAACATCAACGACATCTTCTCCCGCATGCACGCGGGCAGGATCGAAGGCCGCGTCGTGCTCGACCTGAACGCCTGAGCGTTCATGCAGGCAAAAGGCTTCCCTCGGGAAGCCTTTTGCTTTTTCCTGCATCAGACCATTCTTCGGATCGGCTTTTTCTTCCAGGCCAGCCGGTAGTAGGCGGTCTGCAGGCCCAGAGTGATGGTGTAGGACAGCGGAAAAGCCATCCAGATGCCCATGAGGCCGAAGCCGCGGCTGAGCCACCAGGCCAGCGGCAGCTCCAGCACGGCCAGCACCGCGATGGTGATGGCCGTCGGAATGACCACGTCGCCGCTGGCACGCATGACCGAGGACAGCGCAATGAAGCAGCCCAGCAGCAGCCCGCTCCACAGCACGATGTACAGCAGCTCGATCGCCAGCGCCAGCACCTGCTCGTCGGTGATGAACAGGCCCAGCAGCGGCCGGGCGAACAGGCTGCCGATCAGCGCCAGGGCCGTCCCCAGAGCAAGGTTCATGCGGATGGCCGTGGCGGTGATGGCTCCCAGTCGTTCGCTGTGGCCCGCGCCGATGGCCTGCGCACCGAGTATGGATGCCGTGATGGCCACCGAGATCACGGGAAACTGGGCGAACGAGTTGATCTGGTTGACCGCGCCGTAGGCCGCCGTGGCGCTGGAGCCGAAGCCGTTGACCAGGGAGACGACGACCAGGCCAGCCAGGGACGAGGCGATCATCTGCACTCCCGTGGGAATGCCCACGCGCAGAATGCTCTTGAGCAGTGCCCTGTCGATGCGCATCGCCTTCCACAGCGCGGCGTTGGGTGCCAGCGGGCTGGCAATGCGGCGCAGTCGCCAGCACAGCCAGGCCAGGGCCAGCGTGAAGCCGATGATCATGGACACGCCCGCGCTGGCCACGCCCAGGCGCGGCAGCCCGCCCCAGCCCGCGATCAGCGCCGGTGTGCAGATGAGGCCCGTGGCCGTGGAGATCAGCAGCGCCAGCATGGGAGAGACCGTGTCGCCCACGCCGCGCAGCAGCGAGGTGGCCAGCAGGAACACGAACAGCCCGGGCATGCCCAGCAGCACGATGCGCGAATACAGCGTGGCCTGCTCCATGATGTCGGGCGGCGTACCCAGCAGGCGCATCAGCGGCTCGGTGAACAGGCCGCCGAACAGGGCGACGACGGCGCCGAACAGCATGCCCACGCACATGGCCGTGCCGGCGATGGCGCGCAGCTTGTCCTGCAGGCGTGCACCGTAGGCCTGGCCGACCAATACCGAGGCGCCTGCGCCCAGGCCGATCACGAAGGCAATGAACAGGAACATCACAGGGAAGAAGGCCGCAACCGCAGCCAGTGCCTGTACGCCCAGCATCTGGCCGATGAAGACGCTGTTGATGGTGCCGGACAGCGACTGCAGGATGTTGGCCAGGACCATGGGCCCGAGGAACACCAGAAAGATGCGCCACAAGGGCTGGCTGCCGGAGGCGATGGGCGGGCCTGCGGGAGCGGGCAGAGCAGGCGCGGCGGCCTGCGGCAGGGCATTGTCGGACTTCGTCATGTGTTGTGTGTCTGGTATTGCGACGAGAAATTGGAGGCCTGCAGAACCTTCAGTTCTGCAAGGGTCTCGGCCAGCTGGCTGATCGGGTGCAGGTAGCTTCGCATGTCCTGGGGGAGGACCTCGATGTGTTGCGCAAGGGCCTCTCCTGTCAATGTGCTTGTCCTATCCGGCAGTGGCGGTGAAAGATCATGCCGCTGACCTGGGGGCCCACAGCGGCCTCCCAAGATGCAGCGGCATGGTGCCAAATATTATCCGTATAAAAATATGAAGTCAATTAAATCCGGGTAAATATTGTGCAATGCTGGCCCGGCAAAGAAAAAGCCCCTGGCAGACGGGCTGCCAGGGGCTTTGCAGGGGAGCGCAGGCGCAGCTTAGACGCGCTTGCGGTATTCGCCGGTGCGGGTGTCGATTTCGACCTTGTCGCCCTGGTCCACGAACAGGGGCACGGCCACTTCGAAGCCGGTGGCGATCTTGGCGGGCTTGAGCACCTTGCCCGATGTGTCGCCCTTGACGGCAGGTTCGGTCCAGGTGATTTCACGCACCACGGTGGTGGGCAGTTCGCAGGAGATGGCCTTGCCGTCGTAGAACACGACTTCGGCTTCCATGCCGTCTTCCAGGTAGCTGATGGCATCGCCCATGTTGGCGGCTTCCACTTCGTACTGGTTGTATTCGGAGTCCATCCAGACGTACATGGGGTCGGCGAAGTAGGAGTAGGTGCACTCCTTCTTGTCCAGGATCACGTTGTCGATCTTGTCGTCGGCCTTGAAGACCACTTCGGTGCCCATGTTGCCCAGCAGGGACTTGAGCTTCATGCGCACGGTAGCTGCGCCACGGCCGCCACGGGCGTATTCGGTCTTCAGGACGATCATGGGGTCCTTGCCCTGCATGATCACGTTGCCGGCGCGGATTTCTTGAGCGATTTTCATGGCTTGCTTATGAAAGGTTGGAGCCGCTCTACACGGCAGGCAAGCTGATCGCAAAAGTCAAAGTGCGGCGGCGGGGCCTGCCGCGTGGTCCGCGGCGGTGGAGCGACCCGGACAGCGAGTTTGCGGCTGCAAGCGGCGCGCACCGGGAGGCAAAACGTAGATTTTAGCTTTTTTCCGCAACAAAGGCTTGAAGCTGTGCAATCAAATCCGTTTGCATTGCCAGCCGCGTGCGTGCGGCCTGCACGCATTGCTGCCATTCCTGCAGCATCGCAGGGTTGAGCAAAGGCAATGCTTGCGGTGCGGTCATGCCGTTCCAGGCATGGTGGAAGGCGCGCAGGCTGGCTGGCGCCTGCAGCCAGTCGAGAAAGGCCTCGAGCTTGCCATGGTGCGCAGCGTCATGCTGCGGATAGATGTGCCAGACCAGGGGCTGGCCGGCCCACAGCGCGCGCACCAGCGAATCCTCGCCACGCACCAGATTCAAGTCGCAGCCCCAGAGCATCTCGTCGAACAGCGGCTGGGGGCTGGGCTGCAGATAGTGGAGGGCGGGCCGGTCCGCCGCAGGTGGCGGCAAGGCCTGGACGGCCGCCGTGGCGCGGCCCGGCGTCACCAGCAGGTGCGGCCGCAGCGTAGCGGCTGCCTGCAGCTGCTCCATGAACCGGGGCAGGGCTGCGGGTTCGTAGCAGAACAGCGAAATCGCGCAATCGCCTTCGGCCATGCCCAAACGCGAACGCCAGCCGGCCCTCCGGCCCGCGAAGGCCTGCTGGCGCGCGGCCAGGTCCTGCTCGCGCGCCAGCGCACCGGTGGCAGTGGTGAAGCCAGGGTAGAAGAACCAGCGCGTCATGCCGGCCGCGGGCCCGGACATCAACGGCGAAGGCAGGCGGTGGCAGCGCTCCACATAGTCTTCGGCCGACAGGTATTCCAGATTGATCCATACCGGCGGCGCTCCCGTGGCGGCCCTGTCGGCAATGCGCCGCACAAAGGGCGCGGGTATCTCGCAACCAAAGGCTTCGATGACGACATCGCCGGCGGACTCGGGCACGTTTGCGGCTTGTGCGGGCCATGGGCGCACGGCCAGCCCCGCCGGATGCGGCTGCGGCGCCATCCATTGCAGGGCGCTGGCATCGTCCATCCACAGCCGCACCTGCTGGCCGCGCGCGGCCAGTTCGGCGGCGATGCGCCAGCACGCGCCTACATCGCCGAAGTTGTCGATGACCTGGCAAAAAATATCCCAGGTGCGCGGCGCATGGGCCAGGGGCGCGGCCTCGGAGGAAAGGGGATGAAAATCCAGCATGTTCTATTCAATCTCTGTGGGGCCGGGCTCGCATAGATGTTCGACCAGCAACTGGGCCACGGGCGAGAGCGCATCCTGCGAGCGCACGCACAGCATGAGCTGGCGCTCGGCCCAGGGCTCGGCCAGCCGTATGCAGCGCAGCGGCAGCGTACCCATGTAGATACGCGCGCTGCCTTCGGGCAGTATGCCTATGCCCAGGCCTGCGGCCACCATCAGGCACAGCGCGTCATAGCCTGTCACCTTCATGCGCAGGCGCGGCTGCAGGCCCTGATCGGCGGCCGCGCGCGTGATCAGGTGGTTGAGCGCGCTGTCGGCATGCATGCCGATCAGGTCGTGCGCCACCACCTGGGCCAGCGCCAGGCTGCGGTGGCGCGCCAGCGCATGGCCGCGCGGCACGACCACGGCCAGGCGGTCGCTGCGGTAGGGCCGCAGGCTGATCTTGTTGCCGTAGCTGCCGTTGTTGAGCAGGCCGATATCGGCCTCGTTGTCGGCCACGGCGCGTGCGATGTCGTTGCTCACGCGCTCCTGCAGGCGCACGTCCACATGCGGATGCTGGCTCAGAAAGCTCTGCAGCTGCGCGGGCAGGAACTGGGTGATGCTGGAAATGTTGGCCATCACGCGCACATGGCCGCGCAGGCCCCGGCCGCCGTCGTGCGCATAGTCCTTCATCTGCGTGGCGATGCCGTCGAGCTCGTTGAGCACGCCGCGCGCCATGTGCAGCAGCGCATAGGCCGCCGCCGTGGGCGTGCTGCCGCGGTTGCTGCGGGTGAACAGTTCCACCTGCAGCCGGTCCTCGAGCTCCGCCAGGCGCCGGCTGGCGGCCGAAGGGGCAATGTGCTCGCGCGCGGCAGCCCGTGCAATGGCGTTTTCTTCCATCACGGCCACGAACAGGCGCAAGGTGATCGGATCCAGTTTCATAGGGAGGGACTTTATCCCGCCGGGCCATGCCCGAATGCGATGGCAGCTTCGCATTTGAGCGTTTTGCAATGTGCCGCTCCCGAGGCAAGATGGCCCGAAAGCCGTGTTTCGCCTGGAGACATGGCGCCAAGAGAGACAACTGGATGAACGCAAGCAACATCAGGAATCCCGCCACGCCCGTGGATACGCCCAGCGCGCTGCAAGGCGTGAAGGTGGTGGAAATGGGGCAGTTGATCGCCGGCCCGTTCTGCGGCAAGACGCTGGGCGAATTCGGCGCCGACGTGATCAAGATCGAGGCCCCCGGCGCGGGCGACCCGCTGCGCAACTGGCGGCTGATCAAGGAGGGGACCTCCGTCTGGTGGCAGGTACAGTCGCGCAACAAGCGCTCGGTGGCACTGGACCTGCGCCAGAAGGAAGCCCAGGACGTGGCCCGCCGCCTCATCGCCGAGGCCGATGTGCTGGTCGAGAACTTCCGCCCCGGCACGCTGGAAGGCTGGGGCATGTCGCCCGAGGCGCTGCATGCCATCAATCCCGGCCTGGTGATCCTGCGCATCTCGGGCTACGGCCAGACAGGCCCCTACCGCGATCTGCCGGGCTTCGGCGTGATCGGCGAGGCCATGGGCGGCCTGCGCCATCTGACGGCCGAACCCGGCCGCGTGCCGGTGCGCGTGGGTGTGTCGATCGGCGACACGCTGGCCGCGCTGCATGGCGTGATCGGCGTGATGATGGCGCTGTACCACCGCAAGGTGAACGGCGGTCCGGGCCAGGTCATCGACGTGGCCCTGCACGAGGCCGTGTTCAACGTGATGGAAAGCCTGATTCCCGAATACAGCGCCTTCGGCGCCGTGCGCGAGGCCGCAGGCAGCGCGCTGCCGGGCATCGCCCCGTCCAATGCCTATCCCTGCCAGGATGGCTGGGTGCTGGTGGCAGGCAACGGCGACTCCATCTTCAAGCGCCTGATGGCGGCCATAGGCCGCCAGGATCTGGCCGATGCGCCCGACCTGACCCATAACGCGGGCCGTGTGGCACGCGTGGCCGAGATCGATGCGGCCATCGGCGACTGGACGCATGGCCGCACCGTGCATGCCGTGATGCAGGAGCTGGCCAAGGCCCGCGTGCCCGCCGGCAAGGTCTATACGGCGCGCGACATTGCCGAGGACCCGCACTACCGCGCCCGCGACATGATCCTGACCCAGCGCACGCGCGACGGCTACGACCTCGAGGTGCCCGGCATCGTGCCCAAGCTCTCGCTCACGCCGGGCACGGTGCGCGCCAGCGCCCCCCATGTGGGCGACGACACCGACGCGGTGCTGGCCGAGGTGGGCCTGACGGCCGCGCAGATCGCGCAGCTGCGTGAAAAGGGCATCATCCAATGAGCACAGCATTCCACACTTCCGCCTGGCAGGGCGCGGGCCGGCGCATCTTCATGAACGAGGTCGGCACGCGCGACGGCCTGCAGATGGAGCAGGCCTTCGTGCCCACCGGGGACAAGATCGCGCTGGTCAATGCGCTGTCTCAAGCCGGCCTGTCCAAGATCGAGGTCACGGCCTTCGTCTCGCCCACGGCCATTCCCGCGCTGCGCGACGGCGAGATCGTGATGCGCGAGATAGAGCGCCGGCCCGGCACCGTCTACACGGCGCTGGTGCCCAACGTGCGCGGTGCCGAGCGCGCCATCGAGGCCCGCACGGACGAACTCAACCTGGTCATGTCGGTCAGCGAGACGCACAACCTCTGCAATCTGCGCATGCAGCGCAGGCAATCGTTCGCCTCGCTGCGGCAGGTCATCGCCACGGCGCAGCAGGCCGGCGTGCCGGTCAATGTCTCGCTGTCGTGCTGCTTCGGCTGCCCCATGGAGGGCGAGGTGCCGCAGGCCGAAGTGCTGGACTGGGTACAGCGCTTTGCCGATCTGGGCGTGCAGGGCATCACGCTGTGCGACACCACGGGCATGGCCTATCCGAGCCAGGTGCATGAACTGGTCCGGGCCTTCAAGGCGCGCTGGCCCGCGCTGGGCCTGACGCTGCATTTCCACAACACGCGCGGCATGGCGCTGGCCAATGTTCTGGCGTCCATCGATGCGGGCGCGGACCGCTTCGATGCCTCGATCGGCGGCCTGGGCGGCTGCCCGTATGCGCCAGGTGCCTCGGGCAACGCCTGCACCGAGGAGATCGTGCACGCGCTGCAGCTCATGGGCTACGACACGGGCGTGGAGCTGGCGCAGATCGTGGCCGCGGCGCGCGCGCTGCCCGAACTGATCGGGCATGAGACGCCCAGCCAGATCGCCAAGGCCGGCACGCGCTGGGACCTGCACCAGCCGCCTGCCGATTTCGCGGACATCAGGGAACGTGCCCTGGCCAGGGCCTGAACGGCCGCGCCGGCAAGCTGTCGGCGCATGTCGGCGTGCGGAGTCTCGGGGGAGGCGCCGCACAGGGCTTTCGCCTGCACCACAAAAAAATCACATCGGCATCAACAAGGAGACATTTCCATGCGCATTCAACGTCGACGCATTCACCTGGCAGCAGCAGCTGCTGCGGCCCTGGCCCTGGGCCTGCCGGCCGGCCAAGCCCTGGCCCAGGGTGGCTATCCCAGCAAGACCGTGCTGATGATCGTGCCGGCCGCAGCGGGCGGCACCACCGACCTGGCCGGCCGCATGGCGGCGCAGGCCCTGGCCCCGGTGCTGGGCCAGTCCGTGGTGGTGGACAACAAGGGCGGCGGCAACGGCGCCATTGCCGCCAACCTGGTCAAGCGGGCCGAGCCCGACGGCTACACCCTGCTCATGCAGTACTCGGGCTACCACGTGATCTCGCCCCATCTGGTCAAGGCCAGGAGCTGGGAGCAGAGCGACTTCGCGCCCGTGGCCAATGTGCTGTCGGCCCCGCAGATCATCGTGGCGCGCGCCGAGCTGCCGGTGAAGACGCTGGCCGAACTGGTCAGCTACGCCAAGGCCCATCCGGGCAAGCTCAACTACGCCTCCTCGGGCAACGGCTCGCTGCAGCATGTGACGGGCGCCATGCTGGAGCAGCAGGCCGGCGTGAAGATGGTGCACGTTCCCTACAAGGGCACGGGTCCCGCGCTGCAGGACCTGCTGGGGGGCCAGGTGGACCTGACCTTCGGCACCGCGCCGCCCTTCATGCCCCATGTGCAAAGCGGCAAGCTGCGCGTGCTGGCCGTGACGGGCAAGCAGCGCCTGCCCAGCCTGCCCAATGTACCGACGACGGCCGAAGCCGGCTATCCCGGCGTGAATGCCACCTCGTGGTTTGCCGTGTTCGCGCCCAAGGCCACGCCCCAGCCCGTGATCGACAAGCTGACGGCCGATCTCAAGAAGGTGGTGGAAGACCCGGCCTTCAGAAAGAAAGCCGAGGAGCAGGGTGCCACGGCCGACTACATGAACCCGCAACAGCTGGGCGCCATGGTCAAGACCGAATACGCGAACTGGGCCCAGGTGGTGAAATCCTCCAGGATCGAGGCCGAGTAAGCCGGCTGCCGGCATGGCAAAAGGCCCGGGTCATCCGGGCTTTTTTGCATGGAAATGGCTGAATCGCTTGTCTATGAAGCGTCGGTAGCTATTCTTGTTGAAGCGATGTACGGCGGAGTGCGGGCCGGCTTCCTTTCGCGGGCGGACTGCGGTGCCAGGGGTACCCGCATGCGCGGACAATAGCGACCATGTCTTCCCCGCATTCCGATGAACTGCTGGCCCAGGTGGCGGCACTGCCGCCGCTGCCGGGCGTTTACCGCTACTTCGACGCCGCAGGCACCTTGCTCTACGTGGGCAAGGCTATCAACCTCAAGCGCCGCGTCTCCAGCTATTTCCAGAAAGACCATGGCGGCACGCGCATAGGCCACATGGTCGGCAAGATCGCGCGCATGGAAACCACGGTGGTGCGCTCCGAGGCCGAGGCACTGCTGCTGGAAAACAACCTCATCAAGACCCAGCACCCCAAGTACAACATCCTGTTCCGGGATGACAAGAGCTACCCCTATCTGAAGATCACCGGGGTGGCGCAGCGCGACGGCAAGGACGGAGAGCCTGCCTTCCAGACCTTCCCGCGCATGGCCTATTACCGCGGTGCCGTCGACAAGAAGCACCGCTACTTCGGCCCGTATCCCAGCGCCTGGGCCGTGAAGGAAAGCATGCAGTTGCTGCAGAAGGTGTTTCGCCTGCGCACCTGCGAGGACACGGTGTTTGCCAACCGCAGCCGTCCCTGCCTGCTCTACCAGATCAAGCGCTGCACAGGGCCTTGCGTGGATTTGATTTCGCCCGAGGCCTATGCGCTCGACGTGCGCAATGCCGAGGCCATGCTGCGCGGCGAAACCCAGGAGCTGATGCGGCAACTGGAGACACGCATGATGGAGCATGCGGAAAAGCTCGAATACGAGAAGGCGGCCGAGGTGCGCAACCAGATCACCGCGCTGTCGCGCGTGCTGCACCAGCAGTCCATCGAGACTGCCGACGACAAGGACGTGGACATCCTCGCCGTCAAGGTGCAGGGCGGGCGCGCCTGCGTGAATCTGGCCATGGTGCGCGGCGGCCGGCATCTGGGCGACCGGCCGTATTTCCCGGCCAACCTGGGCGATGCAGCCTCGGTGTATACGAGCGAGCAGGAACTCGATGCGGCCGCTGCCGCACGTCCGGTGGAAGAATTGGTGCTCGATGCCTTCATCGCGCAGCACTATGTGGGCGTGGCCGTGCCGCCCACGCTGATCGTCAGCCACCCGGTGGACCGAAAGCTGGTGGAGCTGCTGACCGAGCAGAGCGGCGTGCGCATCACGGTGGTGCAGCAGCCGCGCGAGCAGCGCCGCATCTGGCTGGAGATGGCGCAAAAGAATGCCGACATCCAGCTCGCGCGGCTGTTGGCCGAGGAAGGATCGCAGCAGGCGCGCACGCGGGCCCTGGCAGAGGCGCTGGACCTGCCCGTGGACAACCTCGACGAGCTGAGCATCGAATGCTTCGACATCTCGCACACCAGCGGCGAGAACACGCAGGCTTCCTGCGTGGTGTTCCATCACCACCGGATGCAGAGCAGCGAATACCGCCGCTTCAACATCGAAGGCATCACGGGAGGCGACGACTACGCGGCCATGCGTCAGGTTCTCACGCGCCGCTACCGGCCCGTGGCCGAAGCCCAGCGCGAGGCGGGCGGGGCGGAGCTGACCGGCAAGCAGCCGCGACTGCCCGACCTGGTGCTGGTGGACGGAGGCAAGGGCCAAGTCAGCATGGCACGCGAAGTGTTCACCGAGCTGGGGCTGGACCTGTCGCGCATCGTCGGCGTGGAAAAGGGCGAGGGCCGCAAGGTCGGCCTCGAAGAGCTGGTCTTTGCCGATGGGCGCGACAAGGTCTACCTGGGCCACGACTCCGCAGCGCTCATGCTGGTGGCCCAGATCCGCGACGAGGCCCACCGCTTCGCGATCACCGGCATGCGCGCGGCGCGGGCCAAGGTGCGCGTGGGCGGCGGGCAGCTGGAGGAAATCCCCGGCGTCGGGCCCAAGAAGCGTGCGCGGCTGCTGCAGCGCTTTGGCGGCGTGCGTGGCGTGGCAGAGGCCAGCGTGGAGGACCTGATGACGGTGGACGGCATCTCCGCAAGTCTCGCCGAAGACATCTACCGTGCGCTGCATTGAGGCATGCCGCTGCGGTAGGGCACGCAGCACCCGTGCGATGTGTTGCTTTGTGCGCTTCACGTCGGTCTTGACGCATGCCCGGAGCCTGCGCCCGTGACACAATGGCGCCCATGTTTCTGACCATCCCCACCTTGATGACCTGTACGCGGATCGTGGCGATTCCGCTCATCGTCGGGGTGTTCTATACGCCGCTGGAGCCTGCGACACGCAATCTGATTGCCACGCTGATGTTCATCGTCTTCGCCGCCACGGACTGGCTCGACGGCTACCTGGCACGCAGGCTCAACCAGACCTCGGCGTTCGGCGCGTTTCTTGATCCGGTGGCCGACAAGTTCCTGGTCTGCGCTTCGCTGCTGGTGCTGGTGCACCTGCAGCGCACGGACGTGTTCGTGGCCCTGATCATCATCGGGCGCGAGATTGCCATCTCCGCGCTGCGCGAATGGATGGCGCACATCGGTGCCAGCAAGAGCGTGGCCGTGCATATGCTGGGCAAGCTCAAGACCACGGCGCAGATGGTAGCCATTCCCTTCCTGCTCTACGACGGCGTGTTGTTTCGCGGCTTCGATACCGGCGTCTGGGGACAGGGGCTGATCTGGATCGCGGCCGTGCTCACGGTCTGGTCCATGGTCTATTACCTGCAGAAAGCTTTGCCCGAGATCCGCGCCCGCATCTCGCACTGAGCTGCGTCGAAATCCCTTGAAGCGCTTTTTCATCAAGCGCTTTTTGCTATGTTTTTGTGAGTATTTGCCGCTTTTGCGGCAGTGCGTGGACGGCGCGCCGGCGAGTGCGGGAAAAGCCGGATGCTTTGTGAACCCTTGTCAATCCGTGAAGCCGACACGCCGCACCCAGCAAAAAAGCCACTTGCGAAGCCGAAAAAGCCCGCAAAACCGCATAGAATCAAATCTTGTCGCTGTGATGCGCAGCGCGAATTGACATGTGGAAAGTCCATGGCTTCAAGCCGAATGCAGATGTCGCAAGGCAGTGCAGATGAGCAGCAAGCCAGATTCCGTATCTGTCCGCACCGGTCATCTGGTTGCGCCAAATTTGCGGCCACAGAGGCATTCCATTCACTTATTTCTCGAGAGGCATCTTGTGAATAAAACCGAACTGATTGAGCACATCGCTACCAACGCCGACATTTCCAAGGCCGCTGCTGCGCGTGCACTGGATTCCACCATCGACGCAGTGAAAAAGACGCTGAAAAAAGGTGGTACAGTATCGCTCGTTGGTTTTGGCACATTCGCCGTCGGCAAGCGTGCTGCCCGCACCGGCCGCAATCCTCGCACCGGCGACACCATCAAGATCAAGGCCGCCAAGGTTCCAAAGTTCCGTCCGGGCAAGGCATTGAAGGATGCCCTGAACTGACAACCGGTTTTCGGTGGGGTGCTTAGCTCAGTTGGTAGAGCGGCGCCCTTACAAGGCGTAGGTCAGCGGTTCGACCCCGTTAGCACCCACCACCAAAACATTGAAAAGCACCTGGAGTTTCCAGGTGCTTTTTCGTTTCTGCATTGTTGCCAGGCACTGTCCCGCGACATGGAGCAAATCCGGTTTTATGACGGCCATGCAACAGCGGGCAGCGGCAACCGTAGGGCGCGCAGGTAGAATGCTCCAGATTAGCCTAACCCGTTGGTGGAGGTTGGATGGCACATGCTGTGGCGCTTTGATGCTCTGTAGAGACCCGGTCTGTGGCGTATCTCGGGCGTGCCTGATGGCTTCACCACTGAACAATACCGAAGGCGAACGCAAGTTCGCCTTTGTTTTTGCTGCCGCAGAAAGATAGACCATGTTCGAATCCATCCGCAAGCATTCCAAGTTCGTGATGATCTTGTTGTTCTTGCTGATCATTCCCTCCTTCATCTTTGTCGGGATCAACCAGAACTATTTCACGGAGTCGAGCAAGACCGTGGCCCGGGTGGATGGTCATGACATCACGCAACAGGATTGGGACAATGCGCATCGCGTGGAAAGCGACAGGCTGCGCGCCCAGAATCCCAACATGGATGTGAAGCTGCTGGACTCGCCAGAGGCCCGCTACGCCACGCTGGAAAAGCTGGTGCGCGACCGCGTGCTGGCGGCGGCCGTGAAGAAGCTGCATCTGACCACGACCGACGAGCAGCTGGTGCGCACCTTGCAGGAGATTCCCGCGATTGCTGCCCTGCGCAAGCCCGATGGCTCGTTGGACGCACAGGCCTACAAGGCACTCGTGGGCTCGCAGGGCATGACGCCCGAAGGCTTCGAAGCCAATCTGCGCAATGAACTGGCCCTCAACCAGGTGCTGGGCGGCATTTCCGGCACGGTGTTCACGACCGATGCGGAGCTCAAGCAGGCCATGGATGCGCTGTACCAGCGCCGGGAAGTGCAGGTGGCCCGCTTCGATGCCAAGGCGTTCGCCGACAAGGTGCAGCCTTCAGAAGCCGAGCTCAAGGCTTATTACGAAGCCCATACCAGCCGCTTCCAGCAGCCCGAAGAGGCTTCGGTGGAATATGTGCAGCTGGATCTGGCTGCCGTGGAGGCCGGGATCACGCTGAGCGAAGACGATCTGCGCACCTATTACAAGGAAAACGCGGAACGTCTGGCCGGCCCTGAAGAACGGCGCGCCAGCCATATCCTGATCAATGCCGCCAAGGATGCTCCGGCGGCCGATCGTGCCAAGGCAAAGGCCAGGGCGGAGGAACTGCTGGCCAAGGTACGTGCGAACCCCAAGAGCTTTGCGGAAGTGGCCAAGGCCAACTCGCAGGATCCGGGTTCCGCGGCTTCCGGCGGCGACCTGGGGTATTTTGGCCGCGGCGCCATGGTCAAGCCGTTCGAGGATGCCGTGTTCGGCATGAAGGAAGGCGAGATCAGCGATGTGATCGAATCCGACTTCGGCTACCACATCATCGAGCTGACCGGCATCAAAAAGCCCAAGGCGCCTTCGTTCGAGGAAATGCGTCCCAAGCTGGAGGCCGAGCTCAGGAAGCAGCAGGCCCAGCGCAAATTCGCCGAAATGGCCGAAGCCTTCTCGAATGGCGTCTACGAGCAGTCGGACAGCCTGCAGCCCGTTGCCGACAAGTTCAAGCTGACCATCCACAAGGTTGACCATGTGACCCGCCAGCCTTCTGCGGGCGCGCAAGGCCCTCTGGCCAATGCCCGTTTCCTGGAGGCGTTGTTCTCCAAGGATTCGCTGGAAAACAAGCGTAATACCGACGCGGTGGAGCTGGCTCCCAACAGCCTGGCCGCCGGCCGCGTGACGCAATATTCGGCGGCCCGCACCTTGCCGATGAACGAGGTGGGCGACAAGCTCAAGCAGCTGTATGTGGCACAGAAGTCGGCCGAACTGGCTCGCCAGGAAGGGCAGGCCAAGCTGGCCGCCTGGAAGGCCAAGCCTGATGCCGCGCAGCTGGCTGCTGCCGTGACCGTGAGCCGCGACCAGCCCCAGAATCTGCCGCGAGAGGTCGTGGATGCGGCGCTGAGCGCGTCGACGGCTGCACTGCCTTCCTGGGTGGGTGTGGACCTGGGTTCCGAAGGCTATGCCGTGGTGAAGGTCGGTCGCATTGTGGAGCGCCCCGCGACGGACGCCCAGTTGCTGGAGCAGCAGCGGGCCCAATTCGTGCAGTGGTCGTCGCTGGCCGAAGTGATGGCATATTACGAGCTGCTGAAGAAACAGCTGAAGGTCCAGATCAAGGTCGCCCGGCCTTGAACTGAATTGGGAAATTAGTTCGAAGTTCGACTGAGGACTGATTTTCCTGAAGTACAATAGATGTCTCTACGGTGGCTGTAGCTCAGTTGGTAGAGTCCAGGATTGTGATTCCTGTTGTCGTGGGTTCGAGTCCCATCAGCCACCCCAGATCAGAAAAAAACGCCTCATGCACCATGAGGCGTTTTACATTGCCAAAAGTCGTACTTGCTTTGCAAGCCTCGAAAGGCGATGTTTTTACAGTAGAATCATTGCTTCTACGGTGGCTGTAGCTCAGTTGGTAGAGTCCAGGATTGTGATTCCTGTTGTCGTGGGTTCGAGTCCCATCAGCCACCCCAAATCAGAAAACGCGCCAGTGCTTGCAGCTTGGCGCGTTTTTTCTTTTGTGTCTTACTGGCTGCAAGCGGGCTGAAAACGGAGCGGGCAACAACTGTCCGCATGACTACGGCGCTCCGGGACCGGCTCCGGCAACCGGGGTTGCCTGCAGGACTTAGATGAAGAGCGGCTATCCCCCTGGAGTCGTTGTAGGGATGGATGGGAGCATCTGCTTTATGGAATTCGAAAGGCCTGCTGATGAGAGCGAGCAACTTTCCGCGCCATATCGACAAGCCGGTGGACCCCGACCTGCTCGAACAGGCCAAACCCGGGCATGGTGTTCCGTCGCAGGATGCTGATGCCGGTGCTCAGTTCGGGCTGTCTCCCGCGGAAGCGGCGCGGGAGGCGCGGACCAGCATGGCGGGTGGCGCTGCGGTTGCAGGCATGGCGGCCGGTGCTGCAATCGGCGCTGCAGTTGCCGGCCCGGTAGGGGCGGTGGTGGGGAGTGCCTTGGGAAGCGTGGTCGGCGCATTCGGGAGTGCAGCAGTCAGTGGTGCAGTGATGCCTGCAGACGAGGCGTCGAAAGAGCCATAGACGTAGAAGTTCACTGTAGCCTGATGCTCGAAATACGTACGTCGCACCAATGGATATGGCTTTGTATGCTTGCCGTTACCTCGGTTTTTCAGCCGTGTATCTGAAGAATTGGAAGAGCCACTTGCTGTAGAGGGCGGAAAACGCTTTCAATGCCATGCGAGGAAGCGGTGGTGCCGAGTGATGGCATAAAGCGCTGACGTATTGGAAAAAATGGCCTTCAAGGCCATTTTTTCCAGAGTTTATTGGATTTCGAACTGCGTGCGGTCCTTGTCCTTGATCCAGACAGGCGGCTTGCCGCGGCCAGTCCAGGTATGGCCGGTCGCCGGATCCTGGTATCTCGGAGCTACCAAGCCAGTCGTACGCCTCTTCTTGGCTGGAGGAAAAACATCTTCATGGGTGAGACCGAAACTCTCTACCAAGGTCCGGATCTGATGTATTGCTTCGGTGACCTCTGCTTCACGGGCTGTAGCAATTTGCTGCTCCAGTGCCGCACGCTGTGCCAGCAATTCTTTGTATGAGGCCGTATGTGTTTTCATATGGTATTTCCTGTGTGATCCTTTGCATCGGATGCGTCCATCGAAGTGGCGAATGCTTTCGATGCCTTCATGTCGGTGCGAGAACGCTTGCCGTCTGTGGCCTAGCGTGAGTGTCTGCATGGAAGCCATGGTTAGACCTGGGCTTCCATGAAGCGACTCAGCCGCAAGCGTCGCGCCGGCGTCTTAAAGTTTGCTGAAACACGGCTCTGATGGTGGCGCTGCGGAATGGCATGCGGCGGTGAGGCTGCATGCGACGATGGCAAATGCAAACCTTCTTTCAATAAAACGAGCTTGGCCGGTGCTGGTGCCCGAGTACTCTGTGCCGGTATCGGCCGGATGGCGGCAGAAAAACCTTGCCATCTTTGTATATGCATGGCGTTGCGCCTTGTGGTTTCAGCTACCGCTTCACATGGACGGATGAGCTTTGTACAGTACATCACAAGGGGGTGAAATGATGACTGCTTTTTCTGATGCATTCCGGACTGAAGTTTCGCGTGTGGCGCGCAAGGAAATCAAAGCGGAACTCGAAGTCCTGCGAAAGGCCGCTGCGGCTCAGCGGGCCGAGATCGTGGCGCTGAAGCAGGAAATCAAGAAATTGGCTTCCGACTTGAAAACTGCAAGAAGAGATATGGTCCGGGTCGGCACCAATGAAAAAGCGGCTTCCCAGGCTGCCGAGGAAGCGGCCCCCAAAGCAAATCGCTTCAAGTTCAATGCGCAGATGCTGGTTGCCAAACGGAAGAAACTGGGAATTTCCCAACAGGCCATGGCCGTCTTGCTGGAGGCATCCACTCTTTCCGTCAGTCGCTGGGAAAGCGGCAAAGTGATGCCGCGCGCAGCGCAGCTGGAACGTCTTCAGGCAATTCTCAAAATGGGCAAGCGCGAGGCCATGGCCCGATTGCGGGCGTAAGGCGGAGGGCGAGGAGTCCTGCGCATATGCAGCTAGAAGTCGACGGGCTTTGAATCGTCATCATCGATGGAGTGGCATTCCTTGTCCTTGCCCGCCTTGCGCGCCCGGGCAGCCAGGCTGTCATAGAAGGCAGCCACTTCGCGCAGCTGTTCTTCATCAAGGTCTTCGATACCGATCATGCGATTGCTTGCCACTTTGCTGGCGGCCAGCAGTTCGTTGAGCTTGAGGTGCAATGCCACGCTGTCCTTGTTCTGGCTTTGCTGGATGAGGAAGACCATCAGGAAGGTCACGATGGTGGTGCCGGTGTTGATGACCAACTGCCAAGTCTCCGAGTAATGGAACATCGGGCCCACCGCTGCCCATATGCACACTGCGACCAGTGCTGCGCAGAATGCGATGGGTGTTCCTGCCCAGCGCGTGACCTTGTTGGCAAAGTGATCGAAAGCGGTCAGCAGCCGTGAATGATCGGCATAGGATGCGCTGGAAGAATCAGGCATGGAGCCCATTACGTCTTTTTTGTTTTTTTCCTGCACGTTGTATTGGATGTTTGGCATGTTTTACTCGGCTAATCGAATAGACGGACGGAATACTGCTTGTGTTGCTTCAATCCCCCGTGGAGCCTGCAGAAAAATGTGCCATGCAGGCATCTGAAAATCGGGTGGTTCTGGATCGGGCAAACCTTGTTCAATATTGGTGACAAGCCGATGGAAAGGTCGTAGGAGCTATTCTTGATGGCCGGTCGGCCTTATATGGTTTGATGGAATAGCTGTTGCAGCATGTGTCGTTATTGAATCGTTCTGGGATATTTGATGTGATAGTTAAAACCAAGAATTATTCTTATTCCATTGCCAAAAGTTAGTCGCTCGCACGTCAGTCATGCCCTACCATCAGGGCATGATCATTTCCTTGCACATCGATCAAACGGACCCCGGCATCTACAGCGCCCGGATTCTTGATGGAAGAAATGAGATTGCCGAATTTCAAGCTGTAACGATTTCGGCAGCCATACGGCAAGGGGCTGTCGGCGTCAGGGCGGGCGTCGAGGCGCTTCATCTCTGGTATGAGCATGTAAGCATCGGCACGACTTCTGTCTATGCGATGGCCTATGACGCGGAAACATTGGCCAAGCGTCTGGTAAGCCTGCATTCCCAGTTCAAGAGATAGGCCTCTCTCTTCCCAACCGGCGCTTGGCCCGGCTCCTTCGGGCAATGTCCGTGTCAGATCTTCGCTGCGTTCATGCGATGGGCCCGCCCGCATGGCCATGTCGGCAATAATTGTGAGTGGAGGTGTTCTTTGTGACAAATTCACTCGCAGAAGGTCTGGACTTCGAAGACATGTTCGACCTTGCTCCTGTATCGCTCTGGATGGAGGATTACAGCGAGCTCAGGCAGTTGTTCGATCAATGGCGAGCCAACGGGGTTGTGGACCTGCTTGCATTTCTGCGAGAAGACCCGCAGCGACTGGCGCGTTGCAGCCAGTCCTACAAGGTCCTGCGCGTCAACCAATACACCCTGGATTTGTTCAAGGCTCCCGACCAGCAGACATTGCAAGGCCGTTTGCATGAAGTCTTTCGCGGTGACATGCTCGATAGCATCGTGAGCGAGTTGCTCGCGCTATGGCAGGGGCAGCTCAGCTTCGAGACCCGGTCGGTCAACTATGCACTGGATGGGCGGCGGCTGGATGTGCAGGTGCGGGCCCGGGTGCTACCCGGCTATGAGGATAGCTGGAGCCGGGTACTGGTTTCGCTGGAAGATGTCACCACCGAAGTGCAGAGCACGCTGCAATTGCAGCGCAGCGAGCAATATGCCAGGGACTTGTTCGAGTACTCGCCCGTATCGCTATGGGTGGAGGACTTCCGCGAGGTCAAGCGGTTGCTCGATGAAGTGCGGGCAAAGGGGATCAGCGACTTTCGCACTTTCCTGAAGGTACATCCGGAATTCGTCACGCGGTGCATGCAGGAGATCCACGTCCTCGACGTCAACCGGCAGACGCTGCAGATGTTCGGTGCGCAGAGCAAGGCCCAGCTGCTGCAAAACCTGCCCAAGATCTTCCGCGGGGAGATGTATGAGTCGTTTGCCGAGCAATTGCAGGACCTGTGGGACGGCAAGCTGGTGCAGCAGCGGGAGGTTGTGAACTACGCGCTGACCGGCGATGTGCTCCACATCCACCTGGAGTTCTCCATCATGTCCAGCCATATGGAGAACTGGGGCCTGGTGCTGCTGTCTCTGGTGGACATCACGGCCCGCAAGAAGGCCGAGGCCTATCTGGAGTACCTGGGCAAGCATGATGTACTGACCCAGCTGCGCAACCGGGCTTTCTATACGGAGGAGCTCAACCGCCTGTCCCGCAAGGGGCCTTGGCCGCTGTCGCTGATTGCCATAGACATGAATGGCCTCAAGGGCGTCAATGACGAGCATGGACATGCGGCAGGGGATGCCATGCTGCGCCGCATGGGCGAAGTGCTGGCCAAGGCCGTGGATGCGCCGGCCTGTGCGGCCCGCATTGGCGGCGACGAGTTCATGGTGCTGCTGCCGGCAACCGACGAGCGGGGCGCCCAGGCCGTGCAGGAGCGGATCCTGTCGCTGCTGGAATTGAACAACCAGTTCTATCCGGGGCACACCATCCATGTGTCCATGGGCATGGCCTGCGGTCACGAGGGCACGCCCATAGAGTCCATCGTGCAGCGCGCGGACCAGGCCATGTACGCAGAAAAGGCGCGTGCCTATCAGGCCAGGACCAGGGACCGGCGCCTGAGCGAAGCGTGAGGCGAGTGGTTTCGGGCTTGCGGGCCGGCTGCCTGCGGCGGCAGCGCCGCCAGACAATTGAGTTTGCAGGCCTGGCTGGCGGGATCCATGCAAGAAGGGCTTTCCAGTGCGTTGGAGGGCCCGGAAATGCATAGAAAAACGGCCTGCGTGATTTCTCACGTAGGCCGTTGTCTTTTATGGTCGGAGCGGCGGGATTCGAACTCGCGACCCTCTGCTCCCAAAGCAGAGACGTTTGCCAAGAAAAACAACCGCTTAGGCGATTTTCTTCTAACGCTATGTCTGTTCCGCGTCGTTATTTATCAATAACTTGCAGAGCTTGGTTAGATGGCTTTTGCACCTACTTTGCGGCCTTCGCGGTGATGGCTCGCTTATGCCGAATGTAGTCAGCTGTCTGGGATTGGGTGGAGTGGCCGCCAAGGCGCTGGGCGGCTTTGATGTCGTGGGACTCGTCGATGTCAGTGAGCGCTTTGGCGCGCAGATCCCGAAACTGGGTGTTCACCAGGCCGGCCCGTTTGAGGCCTCGCTTCCAAGCGCTGGAGGCGCCGGAATAGGTGTAGGCCTGGCCGTCGAGTTTGCAAAACACATGACGATGGCCACTTTGTGGGAAGGCCTTGAGCCGGTCCACCAGCTTCCGCAGGCGTGGCGTCCACTGCACCAGGATCGCGACTGCCGTGCTGTCAGCGGTCTTTCCAGGCCTGAAGAGGATGCCTTTGCTGCTGATGTCTCCCCATTCCAGTTCCAGCAAGTCACTGGCCCGTTGCCCAGTGAGCAGGGCCATCTCGACCAGGCAGCAGATCATCGGACCGCTGCGCGTGCGCTTGCCGTCATCGCCGTAGCAGATACCAACTTTGATTCGCCGCAGCTCCGAGTCTGTGATGTACCGGGTGCGAGGCGGCGTCTTCGCGGTCTTGATCGAGTCCACGGGGTTCGTGCCCTCGGCCCGGTAGTCCTTCTCCTCGGCATATCGCATGAGCTCGCGCAGCATCGTGCGGTAGGCGTTATAGGATCGAGGCCGATTCTTGTAGGCTTTCAGGAATTCGGCGATGTGTGACGGCCGCACTTGGCTGGCCCGGAACTCGGCGAAGGCTTCCTTGATGGTGTTGGTCTGATAGAGGTCATTCGCCTGGGTTTTTGGCTTGTGCTGACTGGATACCTCCAGCATCCAGTCAGCAATCAGGGCGGGCATCATTTCTGACTTCAGCTCTGCCTGTTCCAAGTCTGCGAGGGCCCGGTACATGGCCGGCATGCCATCGCGCACACGGCAGAGCTTGGTCCAAACGCGCTTCTTCCCTTCGGCGCGTACATGCCAGTACGAGCCGCTCTTGATGTGGACACGTTTTGGTAGGTCAGATTTGGTCATACTCAAATTCAAGTTGCCAGACGAAGCGATGGCTTACGCAGCTGTGGCTGTTGGGCCATGGAGGTTGAGGTCGCACCGGTGCAAACGGCGTCGTAGTGCGCACGTTCCAGCAGCACGCGGCCCGACCGTGAGATTCGGGCACGGAAGAACCCCAGCGCCAGAAGTTGGGCCAGCTGGCGGGCTGGCTGCCTGTAGCCGGTAATGTCGGCGATTTCCTGTTCAGAGAGGGTGATGTTCGTGTTCATGGCTGCTCCATGAAAATGCCGCCCGAAGGCGGCTGTCGATTAGGTTTCGTCGTCTGGCCATGTTGGCCAGGGCTGGCGCTTGTCGCGCCTTTGTCGTGCACGGCGGCTCATGGCTGCTGATCTCCTTCCTCAGCTGAATGAAGGTCCGGCACATCGGGAGGTGAGAATTCCCAGGAGCACTGGACTGGTTGCCAATCTGCCGAACCCCACTGGGTTGCAAGCCAGCCTGCGCACAGCTTGTGCTGGCCGTTCGCATAGCGCTGGACATGGCAGAGAAAAGGCTTCTGCTCCAGCATGGCCTTGATCGCATCTGCCATGGTCTGCAGGCAGCCATTGGGAACCGTGCCAGCGCGGAAGGCACAGGACTTGCATCGCTCGTCCGGCTCGCCTTGCTTTTCGAGGTTCTTGATGATGGGTTCCACCAAGCGCGCAAGCTGGATGCCCAGGGCGCGCCCTTCAGGGCTTACGCGTTTATGGTCATAGTTCATGCTGCTGTCCCTCCTGCGCCTGGGCGGGCTGTGATTTCGGTTTGCTCAAGGCATGCGCTATGTGCCGGGCATAGGTGGCCACGGCACGCCAGTACGCGGCCATCGGCCCCTTGTGACGCTTCCATGCGATTTCCGCTTCGTTGTTCGCCTGGTCGCGCAGATCGCGCATCACGGCCTCGATGCGTGCTCGGTCGCCTGGTGCTCGCAGCAGCCTGCGAAGAAGCACGCCGCGCATTTGGCACCCAGCGCATCCGCTGTCGGGGCAGCGGCAAGCACGGCATCGATCGCCAGCGAAGCAGCCAGGCCCTCGGTCGAGATTTGCTCGCAGGCCTCCAGCATCATCTGCTCGTCGCCCTGGGCGGCCGTCTCGGCTTCCATCTTCATGCTGTTGATGGCGGCCTTGGCATCCTCGAGCGCTGCCCGCAGTGCTGGAACATTTTCCGGTGCGCTGGCGCTGGGCGATGTTCCAGCGGCCCCCGGAGCCTTGCTGGGCTTCATTCCTGCTGGAACATCCAGTGGAACATTTGTTGGAGCATCGCGCAGAAGTGTTCCACCCATGCCGTATCGCTTGAGGTAGTCCAGCGCTTGGTCGGCGAGATCGTTGTCCGGCGCGGCTTTGCGAAGGGACTGGACGAGCCGGCGCACCAGCATGGCCAATTCGTCCACATTGCCGCGGACGGCAGTTTGCGAAATTTCGCAAGTTCTCTTGTCTGTCATTGCATGCTCCATGAAATACAGGCGGCGGCCGTGCAGCGGCCCGAGGTCAGGCCGCTGGTCAGGACGGTGAAGTTCAGCCGGCTCTTGCAGCGCGGACACTCGAAGTGCCCGGACACTTTCTCGGCCGGGGCGAAGGCGGGCGGGGCGCAGTACGTGCGCTTGACCTGGGCCAGGGCGGCCCGGATGTGCGGCGCCTGGGCGCTGAAGGCGGCGGTTGTCATGGCGTGGGAACCTCGTCCCAGGTGCGGCCGTCCAGCAGGCGGCCTGCGGCCTTCTTGCCAACGTGCACCAGGGTTTCACCGTCTGGCCACGAATAGCAGCGCGCTTCCGGGCGGGCGTGCGCAAGGATCTGGCGCGTGGCTTCTCCAGGCTCCTTGCCAATAGGCAACCATTCGCCGTGCTGCTTGTAATGGAAGGCCACGCCGGCTGCCTGGCACTGATCGCGCAGGGAGCGCGCCCAGTCGGGATGCATCGGTCGCGCGCCGGGGCCGCTCTCGCCGCCGGCGATCACCCAGTCCGGCAACAGTTCGCGCGGAATCTCGCCGAGATCGGACAGCAGTGGTTCGCAGCTCCAGAAGTGCACGCGCGCCGGTATGGTCTTGAGCTTCGGCCCGTCCCGCAGCATTTCTTCACGGTTCACGATGGTGGCGCCGACCCAGACATTGGGCAGAGGCATTTCCTCCGAAAGCGGCCAATAGGCCTCTTCATCGAGTGCAATCTCGGCCAGCATGGACTTGACGTTGCCAATGCGCTTGGTCAGCAGCAGCCAATCCAGATTGGGCGTCTTGGCGATCAGGCTGAAAAGGTCCGCGCGCCACTGAGGATCGACCGCGTTGTCGAACACGTCGGCCAGCGAGGCGCAGAAGACGCGCTGCCGGCGGCCGTGTTCGGCAAAGAAGGCCTCGTGGTTGGCGTTCCAGGCCAGCGGCTTGCGCCAGTTGGCGGCGCTGGTCCTGCGCCGCGGTGCGCCCGGGCCCCAGTTGATCGCCGTGCCGCCCGCATAGCGCGCATTGCGCGTCTCAGCGTAGCAGTGGTCACAGCCTGGGCCTACCTTCTGGCAGCCGTCCCAGGGGTTGAAGGTGTGATCGGTCCATTCGATCTTGCTGTTTTCTGACATTGCTTTCTCCATGGAAATGGCCTGCGCAAGGCAGGCCAGCAGGTAGCGGGGCAGCGCTCAGGCGGCTGCGGAAGGCAGGGACAGGGCAACAGCCATGGGCCGCACCCAGATCGGCTGAGCCGAGAGCAGGAAGGTCTCGCCAGTCCACGCCAGCAGCAGCGTCTCGCCCATGACGTGGGCAATGGCCTCGCCGGCGGCGCTGGGGACGGCATTGCCGATGCGCTCGCGCCAGGCCTGATCGCTCAAGCCGTCCAGTTCCAGCATCTCCTCTGGATCCACGAGGCTCTGCAGGGCGGCCAGCTCCAGGGTGGTGAAGGGCCGGTGCCAGGTGCCGTCCTCGGCCACGATCCGGCAGACCAGCTTTTCCGCCGGCGCCGGCATGGCGCGCGGGTCGGCAACAGTCCAGCGGCCGTTGTCGTGGCAGGCCGCGGCGCTGACGGCTCCGGCCGAGGATTCCCAGGGCACGACGCCGTAGTGGCCGCCGGTCAGGTAATGGTCGCCGGCCTCGCGGCGCATGCCCGGCCGTGGATCTGCCACGGCATATGCACCTTCGCCCGACGTGCTGCCCGCGATAACGGCGCGTGTCGGATCGATCCAGGCGGTTACATGGCGCTTGCCGTGCAGTTGCGAGGGGTCGGCCCCGCCGCGTGGGTCGGCGACGGCCTGGCCCGTGCCGTGAGCACTGGTCACAGCCATGGAAGCCCGGTCCCAGCGAACGATGCGGAACTCGTTGCTGTGCTTGGCTGGGCCATGGTGCCGAGGATCCGCCACGCTGTACGCGCCCTGGCCAGGGCCCTGCTGGCCGGCCACAGTGCCGGTGCTGCCGTCCCAGCGGCGCACGCCGTAGGCTTGGCCGTCTTTCCACAGGGCGGACTGCTCGAAGCGTGGATCGGCCACGGCAAAGTTGCCGCAGGCTGGCCGGCCTTTGCCTGTGATGGTGGTGCTGGGCCGCTCCCAGCCCTGCACGCCCAGGACGCCGGCATGCATCTCTGGCACGATCAGGTAGTCGCGCAGCTTTCCGTCCTCGACCGCCAGCCGATTCAGGCTGCGCCAGTCCGAGCCGGCCTCCACGAACGCCAGCCGCACCCAGGTCTTCCACTGCAGGCTCGGCACGCGGTGCATGGGACCGGCGCGCAGGTCGCCCGGCAGCAGCATGCGGCCCAGCACGTCGCCCACGGCGCGCAGCGGCTTGGCATCGGGCTGGTACAGGAAGGGCGGTACCTTCTCGATGTGCCGGGCCACCAGCAGGAAACGCTTGCGGCTCTGGGCCAGGCCGCCGATCTCGCCACAGTCGTGCGTCGTCTCGGCCACCGCGTAGCCGTAGGCGCGCAGCAGGCTGACGATCTGGTCCAGCAGGTGCCGGCCGCGCGTGGCAATCCTGGGCACGTTCTCGAAGATGATCAGTTCCGGCGGGTCGTCGTGCCAGGCCTCGAGCATCAGCCAGACGCCGCGCAGGGTCAGGCGGTTCAGGGCCTGGTACTTGTCGGTCTTGCTCTTGCCCTCGGACAGCAGGCCGCTGAAGCCCTTGCAGGGAGCCGAGAGGAAAACGATGTGGGGGCGCTCGCCGCCTGCCGCGCGCTGGATGTCGGTGGCCGTGGCCTCGCGCCAGTCCGCCGGCGGCTCGCTGCCGTGGAAGGTGCGGTACTGCTCGCGGTCGAACAGGTCAAGCACGGTGCCGGGCACGCCCGTCAGGCGGCTGAAGTCGCGGATGCTGGCCGCGTCCACGTCGATGCCGCCCAGGCAGCGGAAGCGCGCCTGCAGGTTGCCCACGCGCGGGCTGGCCCGGTTGAAGCCGCGTGCGCCGCCGCCCAGGCCGCAGAAAAGGTGGAAGTGCTTGATTTCCTTGGTGATCATCACGTGTCCCAAAAAGAAAGCCCACCTGGTGGTGGGCTGGGTGAATGGAATGGAAGTGCGTCAGGCCAGCTCGAGCGAATCGAAAAGGGACGGCATGCTGATCTCGCGCTCCATGGCCTGGCAGTAGCTGACGCCATCGAGGAAGTACTGGAGCGATAGCTCGCACCCGCGGCCGCGCCGGCCCAGCTTCAGAGCGCGGTAGGGCACAGTCATCAGGCCGCCGAAAGGGTCGTAGACCTCATCGCCCGGATTGCTCCACTGCACGATGGCCCGGTCAGCGATATCGAACTGCATCGGGCACAGGTGCATTTCCTTGCCCTTGGCCGACTGGGCGCCGTTCAAGGTCAGCATGCGGGTGATGTCGCTCCAGACCTCGTCGCTCCAGCTCTGAGGCTGTAGCAGCATGAAGGTCACCGGCAACTGGCCGGCGTCCTCCAGGTGCTGGGCAATGCGCACGTGGTGCTCATAGTTGTAGACCTCCTGCAGGCTGTGCTTCTTGAACAGCTGGTAGATCGCATCGTGGGGAAGGCCGGCCAGGTGCTCCGGCTGCAGCGGCCGGTCGCCCGAGCTGCGCGCAAAGCCGTGCGCGTCCGCCTGCCATCGGGCCCGGGTATAGGTGGCCTTGTCCTTGACCACGGGCGTGTCCGCGTAGGTCTTCTCGGTGCTGGTCGGCGGCTTGCGGAAGATCAGCAAGTACTCCGGCATGCCCACGCCCATCTTGGTACCGTCTTTGCACTGCTCGGTCCAGCCCAGGCGATAGGTCTGGTTGTTTTCGCGCACCACGTCGGTGACGATGGTCTTCATGCCCATGTAGCCGAAGCCGTGCCGCCGGAAGCACTCGATCGTGTCCAGGTGGAAAGGGTAGACCGTCTGGAAGGCATGGTCACCCAGGCCGCTGGGCACGATCCTGTCCTTGACGTGGATGGCGGCTATCCGGCCCGGCTGCAGCACCCGCAACAGCTGCGGCACCAGAAAGTCCATCTGCTGGAAGAAGTGCTCGTTGTTGTCGGTGTGGCCGAAGTCCGCATAGTTGGGCGAGTACTCGTACTGCGTGCTGAAGGGGATGCTGGTCAGCACCAGGCCCACGCTGTTGTCGGCCATGGCGGCCGTCTCGCGCACGCAGTCGTTGTGGACGCAGGTGAAGCGCTCGCCTTTCACCTCGGTGCGCTCCACGCCCATTTTGCGGGTGAGGGAAGCGGCCATGCCAGCCTGGGATAGGCCGAACTCGCGGATGATTTCTGTCATTTTTGCCATCATTTCGTGGTGCTGGGCCCATTTGCGCTCCAGGTCCCTTCGGATCTGGCGCTCGGCCTCGGTGTAGATCAGGTCGACGCGCACCTCCTTCGTCTGGAGGAAGCGCTGCAGCCGGTGGATCGCCTGAATGAAGTCGTTGAACTTGAAGCCGATGCCCAGGAACACGGCCCAGGCACAGTGCCGCTGGAAGTTGCAGCCGCTGCCCGCGATCACGGGCTTGGCCGCCAGCTCTTGGATGCGGCCGTCGCTGAAGTCCACGATGGCCTGCTCGCGCTCGTCCAGATCCTGGTTGCCGTAGACGCTGACGGCCGTGGGCACCGCGCGCTCGATCGCGTGCCGCTCAGCTTCCAGGTCGTGCCAGAGGATTCGGTGGGCGCCCGGGTCCTCGGCCCGGATCTCCATCATCTTGGCGATGCGCGCCTGCAGGCTGTCGCGCTTCTCGCGCGAGGCCTCGATGATCCCGATGGCCTCTGCCTTGAACATGCGGGCCTGGCCGTAGACCTCGTGGCCGGCCTGCTCGTGGTCGGCGGCGATCTCGTGCCAGCGCACGTCCAGTGGCGGCAGCTCGTACCCCTCGTCGCTGAAGCCCAGGTCACTGGGCCGCTGCACGAACAGGCCCCAGGAGGCACACCACATCCAGAATTCACGTTCCTTGTGCGGGTGGATCGTCAGCTGGTCGGCCTTCTCGCTGTTGCGCTTGAAGAACCGCGTCTTGGCCTGGCCAACGTCCATCACCCCCAGAAAGGCCGAGTAGGCCAGCAACTCTATGAATTCGTTGGGGCTCGGCGTGGCCGTGGCCACGAATCGGTACGGCACGCCAACGGTGCGCACTCGCGCGTCCATGGTTTTGCGGTCGCCGGCGAACAGGGCCATGAACTCGCGAAAGGTCTTGGTTCCGCCGAAGCCGCGCAGGCATGAGGCCTCGTCCAAGCTGGCCACGGTGAAGCGCGTCGGGTCCAGCTTGCCGTCCCGCACCGTCTCGTAGTTCGTCAGGTAGATGCCCTCCGGATCGTCGCAGTCCTCGATGGCGCGCACGAACTTGACCTTGATGCCCAGCATGGCCGCGTCCCGAAAGAACTCTTGGCGCACGCCCAGCGGGATCACGATCAGGCCCATGCCGCCGGCCTTGGCGCGGGTGATGCGCACGATCTCGAGCTGCATCACGCTCTTGCCCAGGCCGAAGGCCGCGAAGAGCGCTCGCCGGCCGCCTCGCACGGCCCAGCAGACCATGGCCACCTGGTGGGGCTTGAGCAGAGGATTGACTTCGTGCGGCTCGCAAGGAAACCCGGTGTCGGTCGGCAGCGTCACCTTGGCGCGCAGGAATGTGTCGTAGGTGTCGGTCATAGGGTCCAGAAAAGCAAAAGCCCGCGCGATGCGGGCAGGTGGATAAACTTCAGCTGATTCAAATAGGGAGGCGTTTATGGACCAGTGCGACAAAGATCCCAGCTACAAGATGAACCCACGCAAGGTAGGGTTCGACTTTCTTTCCGGTGAGGTCATGCAACGAGGCTTCGTTACCGGCGCGGCTCTCGACGCGCTGGGAGTTGGCGACGGGCCTGACGAAAGTTCCCGATATCGCGCGGCCTATGACAAACACTGGGAAGTGATCCATCAGGTAGCTCGCGAGAAGTTGGCAGACGGTGAGGATCCACCAACGGTCATCGCAGCTGACCTCCCGACAGAGTGAATCAGGACAAGGCGCAGCGCGCCCTGTGCTCATGCCTCTGGTGAGGGGTTACTGCTGGTCGCCCAGCACCGAGTCGGCGAAGGCGGATTCGGGCGTGCGTTCTTCGCCGTCGCCTTCCTCCTCGCTGTCTTCGTCGTCATCGTCGAAATCGAGTTCGCCGCTGCCGCTGTCCCTGGCCGGCGGCGTGTCGGGCTTGCCAGCGCGGTAGCCCTTCTTGGCCTGGACCAGTTCGGCCGGTGCGAGCAGCTTGATGGAGATTTCCCCTTCGGCGGCCAGGCCGGACAGCTCGCCGAAGAGGTCGTTGTCCTGCAGCTCCTCGCCGTTGTATGAGATCGTGCCCTTGATGGTCACGCTGCCGCCCTCTGACAACTCGTACTGCAGGCCGGACAGAACCGCGTCGGTGAAATCGACGTGGTTCTCGTCGATGCCCCAGTCCCAGATGAAGTGATAGCCGCGCCATTTCTGCCCCTTGCCATAGTGGTAGATCAGGGGAAGCTGCGGGTGGCGCAGGTTCGGCAACGGGATGACGACGCCGGGGAGCGGATCCTGGCCGTCCTTGAGCGCGTTGTTGCAATAGTGGTGCTCGCGCAGGCCCGGCTCGATCAAGTCCAGCAGGGTGTTTTCGCCGGTCAGGGTGAAGGAAAGGTCGATCGCGCGGACCTTTTCTTCGCCGTGCAACTCGCGGCGGGGGTTGGCGTTAGTGATCGCTACTGTTGTGGGTTCAGCCAGTTCGAAGGCCATGGTGTTCCTTTGGGAATGAAAAAAAGCCCGCTGGGTAGCAGCGGGCCAGGGGCAGTCGTTGCGGGGCTGATCAGTTCACGGCATCCTTCAGGTGCTTGCCGGGCTTGAACTTCGGCACGCGCGCGGCGGCGATCGTGACGGTCTCGCCAGTGCGCGGGTTGCGGCCGGTGCGGCCGGCGCGCGTGGCCACGCTGAAGGTGCCGAAGCCGTTCAGGTGGACATCGTTGCCTTTCTGGAGGGCGTGGCGGATGGCATGGATCGCTGCATCGAGAGCCCGGCCGGCCTCCGATTTGGTGATGAGGGCGTCGGTTGCGATGTAGTCGATCAGGTCGGATTTGTTCACGGGAGGCTCCTTGGGGTGTGCCCGGCGCAGGGCCGGGCGGGGTGGTTAAACGGTGGTGGCCGGTACTTCGTCGGCCAGCTTTCGCGCGCCCATCGAGATCAGCAGCATCAGCCGGCGCGCCTGGGTGGCCTTGATCTGCACGGCCGCGCGCTCCTTCGCGAAGGGGATGCCGTGGAACTCCAGGGTGGCTGCCGATATCTTTCCCAGACCCAGGGCCTCCATCCTGGTGTTGATCTGGCCCAGGGTCAGCACCGGCTCGTCCTCGGCCGGCACGGCAGCCGGCGCCACTGCAGCGCTGGCCTTGGCTGTGCTGATCGCCTGCTGGGCATCGATGCCGGCCACACCTTCGGCAGCTTGGTCAGCGACAAGGCTGGACAGGTCATCTGCCAACGGCTTGGCCAGCGTGCCGTCTTGCTGGGCTTGGGCGATGTCGGCCTGAGCGGCCTGGACCTGTTGCTGCACCTGCTGACGCTGCTGTTCCAGTTCGGCCTTGACCTTCGCCTCGGCTTCACGTTTCGCTTTGGCCTCCTCTTCGGCGCGGATCCGTGCACGCTCGGCCTCCAGGCGCTGGGCCTCGGCTTGCTTGTGCTGACCGATTCGCAGGGCGGCCAGGGCCTGGAAGTCCTCGGGCGCCTTTGTGCCCACAGTGGCGAAGTCGGCAAAGAGGGCGATCCAGTCGGTACCCTCCTGCACGAGATGCTTCCGGTTCGTCTCCAGGCGGCTGGCCAGCTGATTGGCTTCGTGCTTGGCGCTGGTCAAGGCCACGGCCACGGCGTCCTGCATGTTGGTCAGCGACTTCTTGCCCTTGATCGTTTCCGCAAAGCCGCCCGCAATCCGAGGCAGCCAATTGGCGCCCAGGCGCTGGTTCAGCGCTGTGACGTGCCCATCCAGTTCCTTCTGGGCGTCCGTCACCAGCGCCGTGCGGCGAGCATCCTTCTCTGCTGCGACCAACTTTTCGCGCGCCAGCCGTGTGGTGCGCGCCAAGTTCTTGAGGTCGGCCACAGTGCGGCGCAGCAGCTCCACGTCGCTGACTTGGGCCAGCGCGCTGGACTCGGCCGCCTCCAGCATGTCCTCGGCCTTCTTCAGCGCTTTGCACTCGGCATCGGCATCCGCGAACTCCTGGTCGGTGCTTGGCTTGGACACCATGCGGCTGATGAAGCCGCGCAGGGCATCGCCGAACTTGTCCAGATTCGACACCACAGCAAGGCTGCCCTGCAGCTGGACGGCCACGGCAGGCAGGCTTTCCACGGGCTCGGCCACTGCGGGCGCCGGCTGCGGCGCGCTGGCGTCGTAGGCTGCCACGTCTTTCTCGATCTGCTCCCAGCCGGCGATGATCTGGGCGCGCAGCTCGGCGTCGGGCTCGTACCAGCAGTGATACTCCTCGACCGGCAGGCCTTCGGCCGTCCACTTGCTGGCCATGAACAAAATGCGTTCGCAACCGGAGACCATGGCCTGCTGCTCCATCTGCACCCGGTACTGCAGCGGCAGGTCGGCGCCCGTGCAGCCGGGCACCAGGACCTCGCGCAGGGTGCTGTTGAGTGTCTTGTGCTCGAAAGCCACGTCGTTCATAAAGGTCAGGCCGTCGAAGCTGGCAGAGTACTTGCCGCGGGTGCCGACGCACGGCGACAGCTCCTCGCCGATGATCTCCTCGGCCAGAGGCCGGGCCAGCGCCTCAAACTGGTGGCCGTCATCGAAGCGGCGCTGCGTGACCGCATCGACCTCGGGCACGATGCCCGTGGCCAGTTCCTTGATCAGCTCGGAGCGGGTCCTGTACGGGCTGGCGCCCATCATCGCCGGCGCGTCGCTGGCGTTGAAATGCTGAGCACGGTGGACATGCCACTCGGGGCTGCCCTGGACGAGGTTCACGATTTGCATGGTCATGCTTGCTCCAATGCCGCGATGCGGGCTTCGAATACTTCGGTCACGCGCTGGCGCGCTGCGGGGTCGGCGATGGCTTCGATCAGGCCGCCGCGCTCGTAGACTGCATCCAGGGTGATGGCCGCATTGATCTCGGCGATCAGCTTGTCGGGATCGACGGCAGGTATGTCCTGGCTTTCGGCCTGTGCAGGCTGGGAGCGCTTCTCGACTTCGGCGCGCAGCTGTCGCTCCTGCTCGGGCGTCACCCGGGCCTTGCTGTTGAGCCAAGCCAGCACGTCCGCGATGGGTTTGCCGGCGGCGATGCCGTCGACCCATTTGCCAAGGCCTGCGGCCCAGCGGTCAGCGGGCCAATCCTTCACCTCGGGGCGCGCCGGCTCCACCACCACGGCGTCACCCATGTGGATCTCCTGCGGCTCCTGCAGCTCGTCCGCCGAGTACACGCCCAAGATCACGTCCGGGGCGAATAGTCGCGCCCAGCGCTTTTGCGCGAGGTATGCCAGCTGCTGCTTGGGGTCATCGGCCCACAGCGTGGAATTTCGGGTGCGGGCCTGGGCCAGCAGCAGTTCCAACGTGCGCGGGTTGGCTTCGCCCTTGAGCGTGGCCCATACACGGACACCGCAGCCTTCTTCATCGGCCATGGTCCAGCCGGGCACGCGGTATTCGCCCTTGTCCCCTCGCTTGATGGTGAACTTGCCGATCACCTTCTCCCAGGGGCCGTACCAGTCGAACTGGAACCGACCTGTAACGAGTCCGCTGTTGTTGATGACAGCGGCCACGAGCTGGGCCTCATAACCCAGGGTGCCGTTCACGAGGTGGGTTTTCTGGGCCACGGCGAAGGGATTCATGCCCCACTGCATGGACTGCAGCGAGATGGCGAAGCAATCGCCCTTGCTGCCGCGCAGGTGCTGGGGCACGGTCGTCTTGCCGCTGGCCATCAGCTCGGCGATGCGCTCCAGGCGATCCATGGCAGCCATGTCCATAAGCAGGGCGCCGGCGCTGGCGTTGGATACGGTCGGCACGCTGGCGGTGCCTGTCTGGGTGGTAACTGCATTCATTTGGAAAGCCTCATGCTGTGGTTGGGTTTGATGATGGGAATGCGCCGCTTGCGAGGCGCGGGCTGGCCCAGGTGCCACTCGCCGCATTCGTTGCAGCGGTATGCGGTCATGGGCTTGCTGTGGGAGGCGCTGGAGCGCTTGGCGCGTTTCTTTGCCAGCTCGGCGGTGAGCTGCTGCTTACCGGTGGGGCACGTCATACGGCACCTGACAGCAGAGCGGCTGCACAAAAAGAAAGCGCCGTGACGGCGCTCCAGAGGAAGAGGTGCTGCAGGTGCTTCATTGGCTCTCCCTGACCTTGAGCATGGCGTCGGCCAGTGCGTAGGCGTCTTCCGCGATCTTGGTTGCGTACTCCACGGGCTCGCCGTGCGGGTCGAAGCTCGCCAAGTAGCCTTGCATCGCGAGCCCGGCGAAGTAGTCGCGTAGGCTTATGCCAGTGTGCAGCTCAGTTGGAACCGGCTCGTCATTGGCGTGTTTCTCCCCGGGGACGGGGAGTCTGACGGGATGAACTGGGCCGCCATCAGCGAATACTTGATTCATGGTTTGTCCTTCAGGCATTGAACGGTTTGAGGGTCGAGCCACACCGCGGTCATGCCCGGGCAGAGCCAGGCACCAGCGGCGGCCCGTTTGAGGTCGGTGGCCGGTGTGTCCGCTGCTTGGGCGCTGCAGCCGGCCAGCATTACCAGGGCGGCGCCGGCGAGCAGCGTGGCCAGCACCAGGGGCCAGCGCGGCGAGCGCTTGCTCGGCGGGTGGAATGCCACGGCCTGCTGGGCATCGCAGGGAAAGGCCTCGAGCAGCGTGCGGCGGTAGCGCGCGTCCGGATCCGGGCACACGTCGACGGGGAAGGGAATGCGCTTCATGCCTTGCTCCCCACCCGGGTCAGCTTGAGCCATGCGGCGTTCGCGTCGTTGTGCAGGCCATCCCAGAACGCCAGCATCAGCTCGCGCACCTCTTCGGCCGCCTCGCTGTACATCAGCTTGGAAACAGCTTCGATCAGCGGCAGGTGGTTCTGGGCAATGGCTTCGGCCAGCACCTCGTCCGGGGAGTAGAAGCCCTTCGGGCCGCGGACGGACTCGCTGAACCATGTCTCGCCGGGCAGGCGCACCGTCAGCTGTTCGCGCAGCCGGGCCGTGGCCGCCCGGCTCCAGAATTCGGATTCGTCCTCCAGCTCGCATTGCGCGCGGGCATGGCGGGCCTCATCTTGCGAGACCCAGCAGGGGTAGGGGTGGTTCATGTTGAGCCTCCAATGAAAAAGACCCGCGAGCGGTTGCTGCGGGCCTTGGTGAAAAGAGCCGGTGCCTTGCGGCGTGCCTGGGGAAGTGATTGAGGGAGGGAGGAGAGGTCCCTGGCCCGGCTTGAAAAGGGTTGATAGTGGTCAGGGCCGTACTGGTATGCGTCCGTTGTAGCCCTGTGGAAACGAAAAAGCCGCCCCAATCGGACGGCTTCATGTATTTGTTGGTCTACTTCTTTTTCTTAGCGCTCTGTCATAGCAGAGTAGGAATCACATCTTGGTGTTGACGAGGCCCAACCTCCTATCCATTGAGCAGATCAGGTCCTCTTCGAGCTCGCCTTTCAAATCACCATCCAGGTGACTTTCGCAAATCTTGATGGCGTCCTTCGCGCCCATCAAGTAAGCCATCTTGAGCATTCGCGTCTGCTCCTCGGACAAACCATCCCATCCGGCAGTCGATACAGTGTCTTTCGAGAACGCCATACAACCTCCTTCAACAAGTGACGTTTAGGGAAGTACAGGCTAAGCCAGATTCGAGCGGCCGTATCAATTGTCATTGAAATGTTACGAGAAACGACAGTAATGACGACTTTGGCTGACACCCGGCATAGCGTCTGACTTAGACAGACTATCGACATTGTGGAAATTACCGGGCTAGAGGCCATTGGTGATCGAAGTGCGTGTTGGTCTTCTTCAAACCGCAGCGCCCTGGTGCAAGGCGCTCTGGTTTGTTTTTGGCTACTCCCGGTTGCCCGGCTCCAGACCTCAGGTATGGCGGTGTAGTTCGTCGTGGTGTTCAGGGCAGAGCCACACGACATCCAGCGGTCGGCTGTAATCCGGGTGGTGAGCCTCCACTATTGATTCACAGCAATCAGGCATCGCGCACATTGGCCATCGCTTGACCTGCCCAGCAGCAAGAGCATGCTTGAGCGTAGATCTGGCAGCCAAACGATCGCCATTGCGTACCTGCTGAACGAGCTTGGATTGCTTCTGTGCGCGTTTCCCTTTGTCGCTTCGCTTGTACGTCGTCTCAGCCGAGGACTGGCTCACCTTGCCGATAGCCGACTGCTTGTAGGTTTTGCTGGTGGCCCGCTCGCAGTCGCGGCACAAGGATTGCAGCAAGTGAGGCATTGATGAGCGAGGCCGGAACGCGGACCGTGGCTTTTGCTGTTGGCAGTTTGTGCATGTTTTCATGCCGTGGCCTGGGTTGTGGAAAACCAAAGCCATCTGTCACATTGCTTTGGTTTTCGTTCTGGCTTTTCCTGCTTTCGGCAGCTCCAGAACTCACAAGCCTCATCCTTTCCCGGAGCAGAGGCAGCTCCTTCATGGCGCCATCGGCAGTGGACGTTCGTCTCTTCTTGCCTTCCCCATCTTCTCAGACGCCGGATGTCCATCTTTCCGGTGGCGTCCCCTTGCAGCCGGAGAACCGTTGTGCTGTAAGGGGTCGTTGGGATGTACTGTAAGTGCTCTAACATCTTGGAGTCAAGTACTCTTACCGAAATATTTAAGTGGTCTTACTTTTTTCAAAGGTCCAATGGAGCCGGCGCAAAAAAAAAAGCCGCTCATAGAGCGGCACGCCAGAGGGAGGTGGTCATGCCCATCGCCAGAATGCTTGGGCGGCGCGGAGAATTACCTTTGCTGCTGCATGAAACAGCCTATGGGTCGCGGAGCGAATCATTGCAGGCGCACGTCGAAGTACGCTTCTTCCACTGCAATTTCGCGAAAACCTGCCTGGCGGGCCTTGTCAAAGGCCTTGCTCCAGTTCTCAGCGATCTTCACCTCAGCCTTGCTGATCACCCCTCCTTCGGACGCGTCGGTAAACAGCTTGTAGGCCTGACGCAATTCCTCCTCGCTGCGAAAGCTCTTGACCAGTTCTTTGGAAAAGCGGCTGACCGCCTTTTCCCTGATGGAAGGATCCATGTCGCTAGGGCAGTCTACGAGACGCACGTTGATGACAGAGGTGAGTTCCATAAGTTCTCCTGTACTGGTTGGATATACAGTGAAAATTATGGCAAAGTACTGTTTGTTTGTACAGTAAAAAAAGCCCGCAGATGCGGGCTCAACAAAGATTTGTGATTGGGATGTGCATGCTATCGGCAGAACTTTTCCCATGCGGCCTGGAACGCGCCGGCCTCCAGGCGTTTGTCATCTTCCATAAAAATTAAGTTTTCCCCTCCGGCGATGAATCGCTTGAACCCGATATAGCCGCCAAAGGAGTTCTTGGCATTGACCTCACCGCAGAATCCTTTTTGATTTCGGAACTGGGCACTGTCGGGATCCTTCAGCTGCTTCGCCAGCCTTTCTCTCGCAAAGCGTTGGAGTTTGATCTCTTGGAGAGCTGCTTCGTCTGCAGCCTTCTTGATTGGTGATGTTGAGTCGCTACAGCTCCTCATGGTTATCACCACCAAGGACGCCACGATCACGACGGCCACAATGACCCCTGGCCAGACTGCCGGCAATTTCTTCACATCAGCGGACGGTGGCGTGTGCTGCGCCAAGCTATCGCTTCTGTCCTCATGCGCTTGAGCCTGCTCGCGAGTTGCGAATCCAACCCCTTTTGAATACCAGAGCCCGTATTCACCTTGTTCGACAGCCATCTGCTCTCCAATTTCATTTCCGCCGATATTTCCGACGGTGTTCGGTCATGGTGCCTATGACCGTCAGGTCATGTTCATCACTTCTGATGATGGGGTAGTCGTCATTGAGAGGTACCAGTTCAAAGACTTCTTTGCCAGCCGGATCTATGCCGCGGACGCGGTATTTTTTGAACGTGGCTTCCTCAGATGAATTTTTGGCGGCAACGAAATCACCTGGTCTAGGAATGATTTCTGGGTCTATACGCACCCGGTCGCCTGGATTGAACTCGGGCAGCATGGAGTCGCCATCGATTTCTAAAAAGAACGCCCAGGGGGATGCATCGTCATCGCCAAACTCGATGGCATAGCCATCTCCCGGTTCGTAAGGACAGGTGATCTCCTTTACCTTGCCGGCCTGCACCTTGGAAATGACGGGATAGGCCCGTAGTCCCTCGTAGACGGGCTTCACGTTCACATCGAAGCCTTTGCGTACAGCGTCGGCGTGTACTGGCCCTGCACCGGTTGCGATCCACATGGCGCTAAATCCGGTGGCATTGGCAAGCTTGGTGGCAGGGGCGGTTTTCAGCGATTGGGTTGGGCCGTCTTTCCACTGGGTTACAGCAGACGAAGACACACCCGTTATTCGCGCAATTTCTGCCACCTTGAGGCCAGTCTTTTCCATCAGGTGAGCGATGCGTTCTTGTAGCGTAGACATGTTAGGTAGCTTACATAGGCGATAGGTTAGAGTGCTTTACACATTTCTGTAAGTGCTCTAACATTGGCGCCCATGAAGAAGACCGACGCCATCCAACTGCTGGGGGGCTCCGTTGCGAAGGCTGCGGAGGCCATTGGTATCAATTCGCAGGCCATTTCGCAGTGGCCCGATGTGCTGCCACCTCGAATCTCCGACCGCGTGCAGGCCGCGCTATGGCGCATGAGCCAGAAGTCGGCAGTTGTGCAAACGCCAGAGCTCGGCACGGAGGTGTCCCATGGCTGAGCCCATTCCTACCCGCATGTTTTGTCTTGTTTTTGTGCATGTGCCGAGTTTCGCCGGCCGCCCAGGACCGAGCAATGTCCATTTTTCCGGGAGCCGGACATGAATTCCCTTGATGCACTGAGGCGCATGGTCGCCAGCTATCCCGGCGGCCGAACAGCGCTTGCCGCCCGGATGGGTAAATCCGATGAGGTTCTGCGCAAAGAGCTGAGCGGCGCCTCGGCTCACCACAAGATGGGCTTGGCCGACGCTGAAGAGATCGCGGCCATGTGCCATGAAGTCGGCAGCCCCGAGGCCCACGCCCTGGGCACCGTGTTTTCGTTCAAGGCCGGAATGCTGACGCTGCCAGTCATTGATATGGCCAAGGGCAGGCTGTGCCTGTCCACCACGACTGCAGACGCAGTGCGCGAAGCCGCTGACGTGCTGCTGGCCGTGACGCGCTCGAAGGCAGACGGCAATGTCAGCGACAACGACAAGCGCGATGTCTTGCGCGAGATCGGCGAAGCCGTTGTGGCGTTGCAGGCCGTGGCCGTGGCCTTGGTGGCCGAGCATGCCAAAGACAACAAGGGGCGCCAGGAGCAGGCATGAACACGCAGATTTCACACGTCGGCGTGCTCAGCGCCGACAGCACCCGGCCAGCGCCACAGCCGGCCCTGGTGGTGCAGTTCCCGGAAATTCCGCCGGCCATGTCCCTGGGCGACCAGGCGCACGAGCTGCGCATCCAGGCCGAGGGGCTGCTGATGCACGCCAACATGCTCGATTTCGAGCGCACCGGCCAAGTCCGCCACCGCATAAAGGCGCGGCGTCATCTTGTCGCCATGCAGGCGCTGATTGCTGCTCGATCGCCTGAGTGCCGTGCCGCTATGGAGCGGGCGGTAGGAGGGTGCGGGCATGCGTGATTACTCGAAAGCCGTGCCGAAGATGTGGCACGGCAAGACCATGAAGGCCCTTCGAAAGCATCCGGAGGGGCTTATCGTGGCCCTGTACCTGATGACCTCCCCGAGCTCCAACATGCTCGGGCTCTTCGCTCAGCCCATTCTGTACATGGCCTACGAAACAGGCCTGGGCGAAGAAGGGGCTAGGAAGGGGCTTCAGCACTGCATCGAAGCGGGTTACTGCTCCTATGACGAGGAGTCGGAATTCGTGTGGGTGCACGAGATGGCCGGTTACCAGATTTCCAAGGAACTCAAGGCTTCCGACCTGCGTTGCAAGGGTATCCAGAAGGATTACGACTCGCTGCCGGATAACCCGTTCCTCGGCGCCTTTTTCGAGCGCTATGCCGCAGCTTTCCATCTAACGAACCCAAGGGGCATTGAAGGGGCTTCGCAAGGCCCTTGCAAGCCCCATAGAAGCCAAGAACAGGAACAGGAACAGGAACAGGAATTAAATAAAGGTCCTAACGGACCTGTCGGCGGGGCCGACGGAGAAGGAGACCCTGCAGAACCCACGGTGCCGGTGGGCGACCCTGCTGAGCCTGCTGAGGCTGGGGACGACGCTGGCGACGGCAAGATTCCGCCATGCCCGGTCGACACCATCGTGGACCTGTACCACGAGCAGCTGCCGGAGCTGCCCCGTGTCCGGCTGCTCAACGACAAGCGCAAGCGCGCACTGCGCCGGGTCTGGCGCTGGGTGCTGACCAGCAAGAAGTCCGACGGCACGCCGCGTGCGACAACGCCTGAGGAGGCCTGCGGCTGGCTGCGCGAGTACTTCCACCGCGCCACGAAGAACGACTTCCTGATGGGCCGTGCTCACCGGTCGGCTGAGCATGCCGGCTGGCAATGCGACCTCGACTTCCTGCTGACCGACCGCGGCATGGCGCACGTCATCGAGAAGACGAAAGGCGGTGCCGCATGAACGCCCGGACCATGCCGCCGTTGGACGATGATTTCGACGCGCCAGCACAAGCTGCGCCGCTCGTCAGCTATGAATCCGAGAGCGCTCTGGTGGGCTCGCTGCTGTACGACGCCCGGCAGTTCGACGTGGTGTCGGACATCGTGCAGGCGAAGGATTTCGCCGACGAGACCCATGCCGCTGTGTACGGCGCCGTCAGCGCGCTGGCCCACGCCGGCAAGCCCGTGGACGTGATCACCGTGCACGAGCACCTGCAGGGCCGTGTCGACCTGCTGGCCCTGAACGACCTGCACAACTGCGGCACGTCGTCGCAGAACGCGATCCGGCGCTATGCCGAGATCGTCCGCGAGCGGGCGCTGAGCCGCCAGCTGGCCGCCGTTGTGACGCAGGCCCGCGAACTGGCCGGCGACCACGCCGTGCCCATCGAGGAGCGTGTCGACCAGGTGGCGGCCCAGCTCTCCAGCTTGGTGGCCGACGCCCCGGGCGAGGAGTGGGTGGGCGCCGATGCCGGCATGGACGAGTTCATGGCGGACCTGGACGAGCGCTGCAGCGGCAAGGGCGAGCCTTTCCTGCCGACCGGCCTGGCCGCACTGGACGAGCAGCTCGACGGCGGCCTGCGGTCAGGGGATCTCGTGATCATCGGCGCCCGGCCGTCGATGGGCAAGACGGCCCTGGCCATGACCATCGGCATGCACGCCGCGCAGCTGCGCCAGACCGTGGCCATGTTCTCGCTGGAGATGCAGCGCCGCGACCTGTGGCAGCGGCAGGTGGCCATGGAGTCCGAAGTGGCGCTGAGCAAGATCCGCCAGCCGCACCGCCGGATGACGAACGACGACTATGCCGCCGTCACTGCCGCGGCCGAGCGCATCAAGCGCCTGCCGTTCTGGGTCAGCGACCGCACGGGCTTGAACATCAACACGCTGCGCACCAAGGCCCGGGCCCTCAAGCGCCGGCATGGCCTGCGCCTGCTGATCGTCGACTACCTGGGCCTGATGGAGGGGACCAACCCCAAGGACAACCGCACGACACAGCTCGGCGAGGTGACACGCAACCTCAAGAAGCTGGCCAAGGAGCTGGGCATCTCGGTGCTGCTGCTGGCCCAGCTGAACCGCGAGGTGGAAAAGCGCGTGGACCAGATGCCGATCATGTCCGACCTGCGCGACTGCGGCGAGATCGAGCAGGACGCGGACATCGTGCTTTTCCCCCACCGGCCCATCCACCTCAAGCCCAGCCTGGGCGAGGACTGGCGCTACTACGCCGTGCTGCGCGTGGCCAAGAACCGAGCCGGCGCCACCGGCGACCTGCACCTGCACTACACGGGCCACCTGGTGCGCTTCGGCAACTGGCACGGCGACAAGCCGGGCACCGGCCCGCGCCGCCAAGACGATGACTTTGAATAAAAACAGGAGCACGAAACCATGATCGTGATTGGAATTGACCCCGGATTGACTGGCGCCTGCGCAGTGCTGGACCACAACGGCGTGCGCGCGGTGTTCGACCTGCCGACAATGCCTGTCCCTGGTGCTGGCCCCAAGGCGCTAGTGAAGCGCAAGATCGACGGCTACGCCCTGTGCCAGATGCTGCTCAAGCACTGTCCGCTGGGCGAAGGCAAGCCCACCGTGATGCTCGAAAAGGTCAACACCATGGGCGGCGCCAACAACGCAGTGCAGACGCAGGGCAGCCTGATGCGCAGCCTGGGCGCGATCGAAACGGTGGTGGAGTGCCTGAAATGGCCGGTGACGCATGTCGCGCCGCAGACGTGGAAGAGTGCGTTCAACCTCGGGCGCGAGAAATCCGACTCGCTGGACGCCGCGCGCCGGCTGTATCCGGCCGCCGCCGGCGAGCTGAGCCGCCAGAAGGATCACAACCGCGCCGAAGCAGTGCTGCTGGCCCACTGGGGCCGGGGAGAGCTGGCATGACCGTCACACTGCTCTGGTGGCATATGCCCGCGTTCCTGACCCTGGTGTGGGTGGTCCTGTGTTTCTGGCCCATTGCGGGCGGCAACAGCGTTTTCGACAGCATCGGCCGCTGCCTGGGCATCGCCGCTGGCCTGGTGGTGCTGCTGCTGATCTGGGTGCTGGCCATGGCCTGGAGGATCTTGGCATGAGCCGCCTCGTCATCACCAAAGGCCAGGACGGCAAGCTCTGCGGCCTGGACCCGGCCGGCCAGCGGGCCTACGGCCGGTTCAAGGCGGCGGTGGCCGCGCTGCGGCCCGGCGAGACCCTGGGCTTCACTTTCCGCCTGCCACGGAGCCCCAAGCACCACGCCTTTTTCTTCCTCAAACTGCAGCGCCTGCTCGAGCGCACCGAGGCTTTCACGGAGCTGGACAAGCTGCGCGCCTGGCTGACGATGGGCGCCGGCTATGCCGACTTCGTGCCCGGGATGGATGGCCAGCCCAACGCCATCCCACGCAGCCTGGAGTTCGACAGCATGGACGAGGCGGATTTCGCAGAGCTGCACCGGGCCGTGGACGCCTTCCTCTGGACGCTTCACGCCCAGGCTGTTCTGTGGCCTGCCCTCGATGCAAATCAGCGCTGGGCCTGCATGGAGAGCTTTTTCGGGGAGTTCGAACGATGAAGACCGCACGCAAACACCGCCGGGCGCCCGTGGGCCTGCCCAAATTCTGGCGCCCGCGCCTGGCTGATAGCGTGAAGCTGGACGCCAAGCTGATCCATCACGACCTCGTGCACCGCCTGGAGACGGGCGCGGCCACGGTGGCGGATCTGTGGGACTGGATGGAGACCGGCTACACCTACAGCCAGATGTTCCGCTTGCTGCAGGAGGATGGCGTGGAGCTGACGCAGGAAGCCGAAGCGGCCGTGGCGGCCCAGCTCAACACCTACGAGCCAGTCTGCAAGCGGCTGCGCGAGTGGCGCAAGGTCCAGCTGACAAAGCCGGAGCTGGAAATCGCAAGGCTGGCCACGCAGGTGTTCGATGGCCTGCTGGACCTGGACCGCAACGGTATCGCCCAGGCCGCGGCCGAATGGTCCATGCGGCAGATGGCCCAGATCCGGGGTGCCCTTGCATAACGGAATGGGAGCACACCAGGGCATGGGCGGCAGCGAATTCCAGTTCGACCTCTTCGACAGCCGGGCGGCGCTGGAGGAGCTGCGCGCGGACGTGGCCGAGGCAGAGCTGGACCCGCCCATCGTCCATAGCATCGTGCGGGCCGACGAAGCCCAGGCCCTGCAGGTGACGGGGCCCACCTCGGTATTCGACCTGGCCATGACCGGTTTGCGGATGCGCACGGCGCTCAGCGCACCAGAGAAGAGCCGCAACGTGAAAGTGGTCACGCGCGCGGAAGGCGTGGTGCGGTGCCAGGTTGTCCGGTTCGCGGAGACGGAAGAGGGCCAGGAGAAGGAGCGCCAGCGCAGGGCGCGGCAGATCGTGCCCCGGGCGCGCAAGCAGACATTCAGGATGAAGAACAGCAGGATATGGGACGACCGTCAAAGCTAAGCGACAAGCAATGGAGCGAGATCACTGCACGGCTCGTGGCAGGGGAGAAGGCCGCCGACCTCGCCCGAGAGTACGGGGTGTCTAAAACTTCGATCAGCACCCGAGTTTCGAAACGCGCAGAAACCATCCACAGCGTTGCAAATCAAGTGGTTACGGCGGAGCGATCACTCGCAATGCTGCCGGTTTCCGAACAATTGATTGCCGTTAATTTAGCCTCCAAGCTGCGGGCCATAAGCGATAACCTCGCCAGCGCGGCCCAGTACGGCGCCCAGACCGCCCACCGGCTCAGTGCTCTGGCCAACTCTGAAGTGGCGAAGGTGGATGACGCCAATCCCCTGGCTCGTGAGAGCGTGGAGGCGATGAAAGGCGTGGCCGTGCTTACCAAACTGGCCAACGACAGCGCGAGCATTGCGCTGAACTTGCTGAACGCCAACAAGGACACCATCAAGGAGTTGAATAGCGAGGAACCTCGTAGCAGCGTGGGAGCGAACGTGAGCCCGGAGCAGTTGAAGGAAGCGGTGCAGAGTGTCCAGGCCAAGTTTTAGCCCCGCCGAGCGCCTGGCTGCCGTCGGCTGGGCGCGTGAAGACCTGTATTCGTTCTCCCGCTGGATGTTCCTGCAGCGCAAGGGCTTCCTCTGGCGCAGGGCCATGCACCACGCCATGATCTGCGACGCCCTCATGCGGGTCTTCAACGGCGAATGCAAGCGGCTGATCATCAACATGCCGCCCCGGTATTCCAAGACCGAGCTGGCCGTGGTGAACTTCATCGCCTGGGCCTTTGGCAAGGTGCCCGATGCGGAATTCATCCACTGCAGCTACAGCACGCCGCTGGCCGTCAACAACAGCACGCAGGTGCGCAATGTGGTCCAGCATGAGGCCTTCGCCGAGGTATTCCCCGAGCTGCGGCTGGCCACCGATGCGGGTTCGCACTGGAAGACCACGGACGGCGGCGTGATGTACGCCACGGGCACGGGCGGCACGATCACGGGCTTTGGCGCGGGCAAGCATCGCGACGGCTTCGGCGGCGCCATCATCATCGACGACCCTCACAAGGCGGACGAGGCCAAGTCGGACACCATCCGCAAAGGCGTAATCGACTGGTTCCAGAACACCCTGGAGAGCCGCAAGAACAGCCCGGACACGCCCATCATCGTCATCATGCAGCGCCTGCACGAGGATGACCTGGCCGGCTGGCTGCTGGGCGACCGTGGCAAGGACGGCAACGGCCCGCCAGTACCGGGCGGCAACGGCGAAGTCTGGGAGCAGCTGCGCCTGTCGGCGTGGATCGGCAACGATGAAGCGCCACTCTGGCCCGAGAAGCACAGTGCCGAGGAGCTGCGGCGCATGGAGAAGGCCAACCCCTATGTGTTCGCCGGCCAGTACCGGCAGCTGCCTGCGCCCCCTGATGGCGGCGTGATCAAGCCGGACCTGATGCCCATCGTGGACGCCATCCCGGGCAGCGTGGTGGAGTGGTGCCGCGGCTGGGACCTGGGCGCCTCCGGCGATGGTGACTACACGGCGGGAGCCAAGGTCGGGCGGCTGGCCGATGGCCGCTACATCATTGCCGACGTGAAGCGGGAGCAGTTCGAGACCAACCTGCGGGACCAGCTCATCAAGAACACCGCCATGGCCGACGGCCGCCTGCTCAAGCAGAGCCTGCCGCAGGACCCCGGCCAGGCCGGCAAGTCCCAGGTGCTGGCCTTCGCCAAGCTACTGGCCGGCCACAACGTGCACTTCAGCCCGGAATCAGGCGACAAGGTGACGCGGGCCACGCCCTTGGCCAGCCAGATCAACGCCGGCAACGTGCTGCTGCTCAAGGGTGCCTGGAACACCCCGTTCATCGACGAGTGCCGGCTGTTCCCCTTTGGGAAATATGATGATCAGGTCGACGGAGCTGCGAGAGGGTTCAATGGGTTGCTGCAGCCGACCGTGGGGATCTTTACTTAGTTACCGGCTGGTGGGTTTGGCACCATGGCTGGGAATTCGTATATGAATCTTAAGAGCATCTCTATAAATACGATCAAGTCCTTTGCATCTTCCTCTTTCATGATGGCAATTTCATGAGTAGCTTCGTTGCCTTTTTTTCTGATGTGATCTACCCAATGACGCCCATTCGGTGGGACATATCCGTTATCTGCCAAGAAAGATACGTAATGAATAAACGCCTTACCCTCGTCAGCTCCTTGGGTTACAGCAATGTTCATAAGCATTTTTCGGCAAATTAGAACTGCCGCTGTGTAACAGCCTTCCCCGGTGCAGCGCCTTGCTTCTTGATAGAGCTCATATAGGTCGGCTGGAACGTTGTTGACTTCATTTCCAAGTGCAGGAGATGGGAATCTTGAATCAGCAAAGAAGTAGTTTGGTCCAGTACAGTTGGGGCAGATGTGCAATGCTCCGATTATTTGGCCTGATCCATCTCTTTGGGCATTTTTTGAGTATCCAACTATTGACGAGACCCTGTGCGAACAGAATCCGCAAACAAAGGATCGATTTGGAAGGGCGCTTAGTTTGCTCCAAGTACCATGTTTGAATATCGCCTCTCTCATTAACTGATGCTCCTTTATGCTGCTGCCGCAGTTTAGCTCTTCCTAGCATGCAACGGCATGCCCGAGATCATCACCAACTCCCTCGAAATATCCCGCGCCCGCCAGGAGTTCCTAGGCTCCCTGGGCCTGGATGCCAAGCGGCCCACGGCTTGGTCGCAATACGGCTATCCGGAGCATGTCACCTTCGAACTGCTCTATGCCGCCTACGAACGGGGCGGCGCAGGCCATGGTGCTGTGCATCGCCTGCTCGACAAGTGCTGGGAGAAGTTGCCGCGCATCAAGAAGCCAGAGAGCGACAGCGAGACAGCCTGGGAGAAGAAGGTCCGCAAGCTGCTGCGCGACGTGCGGGTCATGGCCAAGCTCAAGGACCTGGACCGACGCAACCTGATCGGGCGCTATGCCGCCGTGATCTACCGTGTGGCCGACAACAAGTCGCTGGACCAGCCGCTGGAGCGCGCCGCGAAGCTGGTTGACCTGATCCCGCTCTTCGAGAACCAGCTCAAGGTCACCAAGTGGAACATCGACCAGAACGCCGAGAACTACGGCACGCCGGCCATGTTCCAGTACCGGAAGCTGCCGCCTCCTGACTCGGACACCCAGGGCAAACCAGAGGAATGGGCCGACGTGCACCCCAGCCGCGTGCAGATCCTGGCCGAAGGATCGGTGGGGGACTTCTTCGACGGCATCCCGCTGCTGCGCGCCGGCTTCAATCGTCTGGTGGACCTGGACAAGATTTCAGGCGGCTCGGGTGAGAGCTATCTCAAAAACAGCGCGCGCACTATCGTCTTCAAGTACGAAGCGGGTGCCGCGCCGCAGGCGATCCCTGGCCCAGATGGCAAAGAGCCGACCTCGGTGCGGGAGGCCCACGAGACGCAGGCGCGAGCGTTGAACCGCAGCACCGACGCCGCCATCGTGATGCAGGGCGGCGATGCGACCACACTGCAGACATCGATCAGCGATCCCACCGGGCCGTGGACTGTGGCTGCCAATGAGTTTGCAGCATCTGTGCGCCTTCCGTTCACCATCCTGTTCGGCCAGCAGACCGGGCGGCTGGCCAGCGACGAGGACAAGCAGGATTACGCCAACCGCTGTGCGAGCCGCCAGGAGTTCGAACTCACGCCCATGCTGGAGGAGTTCATCACCCGAATGCAGGCGGCCGGCATCATCGAGGCCGGGGATTTCGAGATCCAGTGGCCGCCGGTCAATGCCCCCACGGAGACCGACAAAGCCAACCTGCTGGGCAAGATGACAGCAGCCATGCAGCAGGCCTTCCAGTCCGGCTTGACCGAACCGCTATTCGACGCCAACGAGCTGCGCGCCGTGATGGACTATGAAGAGCGGACGGACGATGGCTTGCCGACCGAAGGCGATCCCGCCGTGGACCCGCTGCAGCAGGATGACAATGCGCCAGCCGCCGCGTAATCCGGCCATCCCGGGTACACCCCGGGACCGCACCGGCAGCATGCGCCTCCTGCGGGCCGCCCTGGCCGAGATCGACCGGCGCTGGGCCGGACTGACCCAGGAAGTGCTGGCCACCTTTGACAAGATCCCGGTCTATGCCCTGAACGACAGCGCGCCGCGGGTGGCCTACGGCATCACGCCGGCCGTGATGGACATCGTGATGCTCGAGCTGCAGGCAGCGCTCGATCGCTGGATTCAAAACGGCAAGGAACCCAAGGACGTTTTCTGGTGGGACCCGTTCGTCGAACAGGCCATGCAGCTGGGCACCGCCCAGACCGTGGCCAACCTCGGCAACCTGTCATCCGTCTATGCCACAGCTCGCTCGCTGGATCAGGTCATCCGCAGCGAGCCGTATCAGATCCGGGTGGGCTTGGCCCGCATCAAGAGCTACGAGCACTGGACTGGCCTGCGTGCCGAGGGCCAGAGCCGCTTGGCGGCCATCATCGGCCGGGCCGTGGCCGAGGGCACCAATCCCCGTGCTGCCGCCAGACTGATCGAGGAGGGCCTGGGCGTGACACGGGCCAAGGCGCGCCAGTATGCCCAGACCGACATTACCGATTCGCTGCGGCAGGCCCGCTGGGCGGAAGCTGACGCCGCCCGGGAGGAGATGGGCATCCGCACGGGCATGCTGTGGACTTCAGCCCTGCTGCCCACCACCAGGGCCACACACGCGGCGCGCAATGGCCGCGTCTACTCGACGGACGAGGTGAGGGCGTTCTATGGCCGTGACGGCAATCGCTACAACTGCCACTGCGGGCAGACGGAGTGCCTGCTGGACGCCAATGGCAAGCCCATCCTGACCGAACGCCTTCAGAAGATCATGGCAGCAGAACGAGAGGCATGGGATAAAGGGCCTGGGGCCTAGCCTCCCTAGCATGGCCTGCATCTTTATGAGGCAGACCATGGCAACAAAACGAGTCCACATCGTCAGCGCCGTCAACGCGGCCAACGTCAGCAAGACCGGCAACACCTACACCATCCGCGATGTCTGCGGCGCAGTCGACGACATCGTGATGAACCGCCGGCTCTACCCGGCCGACCAACTCGCCGCCGGCGTCAAGACCCTGGAGGGCAAGCCGGCCCCGGCCGGACATCCGAAGAACAGCAAGGGCCAGCACATCAGCGCGGCCAACGGCGAGGCCCTGGCCACGGCCTGGATCGGTGCGTATTGCAGCAATGCCCGGCATGAGGGCGGGCGGACGCTGACCGATGTTGTCGTCAACGGGGACATGGCCCAGGCCACCGAGCAGGGCAAGAAGCTGGTGGAGCGCCTGGACGCCGCCATTGCCGGCACCAATGCCGACCCTATCCACGTCAGCACCGGCCTGAATCTGGTCGAGGTCGTGGCCAACGGCGAGAGCCGCGGCAAGAAGTACACCTCGATCGCAACGAATCTGCAATACGACCACCTGGCCATCCTGCTGGACGAGACAGGGGCCGGCACGCCGGAGCAGGGCGTGGGCATGTTCCTCAACAGCGAGGGCGGCGAGGACGAGATCGAGACCATCAGCGTGAACAACGATCCCGAGGACCGCCGGTACCAGGGCCTGCTCGGATGGATGCGCAGCCTGTTCGCGAACAAGGACCTCAGCTTCGACCAGATCTATGACGGGCTGCGCGCTGGGCTGCCTCAGAACGCCTGGATTCGCGAGGTGTTCACCTCCTATGCCATCTGGACAGACGAGGGCGGAAAGCTATGGCGCCAGGACTATCACGCCTCCGAAAGTGGCTCCGTAGCATGGGTCGGACAGCCTGTTGAAGTTGTTCGGCAGGTTTCCTATGAACCCGTCACGAACCATCAGGAGGTCGACATCGTGAAAGAGCAAATCATCGCCGCGCTCAATGCCGCCGGCATCAAGACCGAGGGCCTGGACGATACCCAGGTCCTGGCCGCCTACAACGCTCTGGTCAAGAAGCCCGGGGACGAGAAGCTGGCCGCGGCCAATTCGCGCATCGCCGAACTTGAGGCCGCGCAGACCGCTGCCGAGAACGCCGAGCGTGACGTCCTGGCCACCGAGCTGGCGGTGAACAGCTCGCTGACCGTCGAGGACTTCAAGCTCATGCCCCTGGCACGCCTGAAGGAACTCAAGGCCAAGGCCGCCCCCGTCAGCGTGGGCAACAGCCAGTCCCAGAAGCAGCCCGGCGATGAGTTCAAGGGCTATTCCATCAACAGCCTGATCGACGAAGGAGCCAAGTAAGCCATGGCCAAAGCCAACCTCATCTATCGCGGTCCCCACGACCGCCACCCCCGCACGGTGTCCGACAAGCCGGTGGCCGCAGCGCTGCTGCCCGGCACGTTCGTGACGGAGAGCGCTACCAATCTGGCCCAGGCCGTGGCCTTCGGCCCCATGGTGCGCCTGCTGGCCCATCGTGACTTCTATGCGCCGGCCGGCAGCTGGTTCAACGGCAGCGACCCGCTCAAGACGGCCTATGCCGCCAACGAGACGGCCGTGGCCTACGTCCTGGAGCCCACCCAGCAATACCAGGCCGCCGTGGCCGCCGGCAACTACACCTTCGGCCAGCCCCTGACCATCGGCGCCGCTGGCCGGTTGACGGCCGCTGCCGCCGGCAACGTGGTGGTGGCCTATGCCGCCGCCGCTGCCAATGGCGCTGCCGCCGGCGACCTGCTGGACATCGAGATCGCCAACTTCCACACCATGGCCTGACCGGCTGCTGGCAGAACCCCATAAGGAGAATCACATGCTTCGACTGACTCCCGAACAAGACGCGGCGATTACTGCTGCTCGCGCCTCGTTCAACATGCGCCAGACGGCAATGGCCGTCAACGCCGCCTTTGCAGACGGCTTCGGCGACACCCTGACCGGCAATGCCGCCCAGATCCCCCTGGACGCCTGGCGCCGCATCGACGGCCGCGCCGTGCAGCTGCAGCGCGACACCCTGGTGATGTTCAACCGCCTGGCGCAGGCCAGCAACACGCCCGTCTCGATGGGTGATCTGGTCTCCTACTTCCCCAAGGTCTCCGATTCCGGCGAAGTGCACGTCACCATGGACGGCCGCAGCGAAGGCCGCGCCGACCAGGCCCTGGTGACCTACGAAGGCACGCCCCTGCCCATCTTCGACAGCCAGGCGCGCTTCGGCTGGCGGCAGATGGAGGTGATGCGCAAGGGGCCCTCGGGCATCGACACCGCCACCATCTCCAACCACCAGCGCAAGGTGGCCGAGAAGCTGGAGGATGTGGTGCTCAACGGTTACGGCAGCATCAATGTGGCCGGCACGACCATTTACGGCCTGCGCAACTTCCCGCAGCGTGCGACCGGCATGCACGGCCTGGACCTCAAAGGCGCCACCGGTGCTCAGTGGCTGAGCGTGATCGAGGCCGTAGTGAATGCCCACCTGGGCGACAACGCCTACGGCCGCATCACGATCTTCCTGAACTACAGCGACTACACCTACGCGGACATCAACGAATTCACCGCCGGCTATCCCAAGACCATCCTGGCGCGCCTGCGTGAGGTGTCCCAGGTGGCCGAGATCGTGCCGGTGCCGCGCATCCCAGCCAACGAGGTGATCAGCATCGCCAACATCGGCAACGGCGATTGGGGCTCGATCCTCAACGGCATGCCTCTGGTGACCCGTCCCAAGGTGCGCCACAACCCCGAGGACGATTACGTTTTCGGCGTGATCGCCGCGGCCGTGCCCCAGTTCCGCAGCGACTACGAAGGCCGCTCGCAGATCGCCCACTTCACGAAGGCCTGACCATGCCCCTGTACACCATCAAGCACCTGAAAGCACCGTGGCCCGCAGGGGCCAAGGTCGGCGACGTGATCGAGTTTGCCGAGCTGCCCGCCTGGGCCGCCGGCAAGTGCGAGCTGGGCGGCACGCAGCCCACCGTATTTGCCGAGCAGCAAGTCTCGAGCGATGGCGCTGGCACCGCCCTTGCGCCGGTCGACCCCGAACAGGGGAAGATCAACGCAGCCATGGCAGAGGCAGCTGAGCAGGACCGCCTCGAGCGGGCACGCATCATGGCTGAGCAGAAGGCGACCTTGGAAGCCCAGTCCAAGACCATCGAGGACCTGATAGCCGATGTCAAGGCGGGCCTGGCGGAAAGCAAGCAGCTCAGCGAGCAGTTGGCCGCCGCCAAAGCCGACCTCGAAGCATCCCTGGGCCGTGAAGCGCAGCTGCAGGAGCAGCTTGCCGAAGCCACGAAGGTGAATACCGTGCTGACGGATGAACTGGAAAAGGCCCGGGCTCAAGCTAAGGCCGATGCCGATGCCAAAACCGACTCGAAGGCCAAGAAGTGATCACGAGCACGCATGCGACCCAGTACCTTGACCAGGCGCTCGGCGTCAGCGTGCCGTCTTTCTTCATCGACGCGGCCGTCGCCAAGGTGGCGGCCGCAGAGGAGAAGATGGTGGACGCCGGCTACAGCGCCGAGGACCAGCTCTTGATCCAGTGCATGGCCGTGGCCATCATCGCTTCCGCCGGCGCACCCCGCCGGATCCAATCCCAGGGGGCGCCTTCTGGTGCCTCCCGCTCCTTCAAGAACCAGGACGACGCGCTGACGCAGCTGCGCCGCTCTCTCGCCGCCCTGGACAAGGCCGGCACCGTGGCCGACCTCGTGGGCCCTGACCCCGCCGCCTCGGCATTCATGTTCGTGGTCAACGGCTGACCGCCGACCCTCGGCATTGCGCTCCCTAGCATGGGGCGCATGTCCGCATCAGCTTCCTGGTCCTACACCGCAAAAGCCACCCTCTGGCCGCTCCTTGGTCGTGACGACTGGGCTGGCCAGGACGCTTTTGGCGCGCCCGTGGCATTCGATTGCGATTACAGCGCCAAGGCCGAGCGTCGAGTCAATGCCCGCGGCGTGGAGTTCGTGACCCGCCAGCTGATCTACACCGAGTTCGCCCAGGCAAAGCAGGGCGACTTTGTGCTGATCGGGGAAAGCACCGCAACAGACCCTGTGGCTGCTGGTGCTCTTGAGATACGGGCCATCACACGCTACGCCGACACCTTCGACCGGGCGGCGGACGATTTTGAGATTGCGACCTGATCATGTCCAAACCACGCATCTCCAACACACTTCCCCAGTTCCTCGCCCAGGTGCAGGCAAAGGGCGCCAAAGGGATGACCCAGGCCCTGATCCTGGGTGCCTCGGAGGCGTCTGTCATGACCCCTATCGACACCTCCACGCTGCTGAACAGCCAGTATCGGCAGGTGGAGACCCAGGGCGCCAAGGTCTTGGGCCGCGTCGGGTACACGGCGGCCTATGCCATCCCTGTGCACGATCCCGCCCATATCCAGCGCTTTCGCAGGCCCAGTGCTGAGAAAGAGTTTCTGCGCAAGGGCTTTGACAACGCCGAGCCCAACATCCGCGCCGTGATCAAGGGCGCCATCAAAACATGAATCCAGTGCAGGAGCTACGCCAATTGCTACTGCCTGTCCTGGGCGGATGGCGGTTCCAGTTCGGACGGTGGACCGATGGCGGGAAGTCGGATCGCTATGCCGTGCTGCGGCCGATGGGCGGCCCGGGCGGCTCGCTGGTGCGTCGGCCGGCCTTCAGCTTGATGCTGATCGGTTCCGGTATCGACGCGGCGACTGTTGCCGACGACAAGGCGCAGGAAGTCATTGCGCTGCTCGCCAATGAATCCGGCTCCCTAGTATTTGCACAACCAGGGGAGCCCGTTTATTGGGCCACCGACGACGGGCGGGCAGTGGCCGAGCTTCCCATCAACACCATCATCAACCGATAAGGAGTTCGCCATGGGCGCTCACGTAGGACGCGACGTAAAGGTCGAATTTGCCCTCAAGGACGAGGCAACGGTACCGCAGGATGCCGATTACAAAATCCTGGGCATGATGCGCGCCAAGAGCATCAACACCTCCTGGGACACCGTGGACACCACGGCGGACAAGTCCCCGAACTTCACCAAAACCAGCTTGGTGACCTTCAAGAACGTCGAATTCTCCGGCGACGGCGTGAGCTATGACGACGAGGTCCACAACCAGGAGGCACTGGAGGCCCATGTGGTGAGCCCGCCCCAGGACACTGGCAAACAGCCCAAGGTCTGGCTCAGGGTCACGTATCCCAGCGGCAAGAAGTACACCGGGCCGTTCATTGTCTCGGCGTGGAGCAACGATAGCCCCTATGCCAACGAGGCAACCTGGAGCATCAGTGCGCAGAGCAACGGCGATGTGGTGCTCACGCTCCCGCCTGTGGGCCCCTGATGCTGATTGAGCACGGCTACTCCAGAGTCATCACTGCAGATGGCCTGGAGTTCACCTTCTGCCCCTCTTTTGCGCGTATCGCGGCCCTGGGCCGGCCCGGGGAGATCCTGCACACCTTCAAAGGTCTCTTCGGCAGCGATGCTCGCCTCAATGCCCGCTATGTGCTGGTCACGCTGTGCGAGCAGGAGGATGCGACGGGGTTGCTGGGCTGGCTCGATGCTGATGGCAATGATCACCCTGGATCCATGCCTGCCCAGGAGCAAATTTGCTTGGCTGCGCACCTGCTTCGCCATGGCATGGTAGGCACCGTCACCAAGGCCGAGGAGGGCGGCCGGCCAGTTTCGGAATTCAACGTCGCTGAGTACGTCGCGGCGGCCCGAGTGCACCTGCAGATGAACGCAGAGGACGCCGAAGCCCTCAGCATGAGCGAATTTCAGGCGCTTTTCGAGATGAAGTTCCCGGACGCCAAGAAGAAAAAGCGAGATGTTCCGACTCGCGAGGAATACCGAGCGGCCTTGGCAGCTATGTCCTAGCGAGGAATCTGCATCAAGTTTGCAGCGCTCCCTAGCATGCGTCCCAGAACCTTGGAGAGCATGCGATGGCTGAGAAAGTTGGGGAAATCTACTACGACGTGACGCTGGACCTGGATCAGATGATCAAGGATCAGCGCCGGGCCCAGCAGAACCTCGACAAGACCGCAGACAGCTTGCAGCGTCTGACCCCTCTCGCTGCTGCGGCGAAGGCTGCACTTTCCGGCCTGGCGGTGATGAAAATCATCGACATGGCCGACGAGTGGGGCCAATACGCAATCCGTATCAAGCAGGCAACTCAGAGCGCGGAAGAGTATGCCTATGTGCAGGACCGCATGCTGGCCTCTGCCAATGCCACGTTCCGCAGCATCCAGGAAACGCGCGAGAGCTTTATCCAGCTCTCCCCCGTGCTGCGCGAGATGGGTCTGTCGCTCAGCCAATCAATTGACGTGATCGACACCTTCAGCGGCCTGCTTGTCGTAAATGCGGCCAGCGCAGAGAAGTCCAAGACCGCTATGGAGGCCCTGGCCAAGTCCCTGCAGAAAGGCAAGGTCGATGCCGATGCCTGGATGAGCATCTATTCCACAGTCGACAGCGTTGTCGACATCATCGCGGCCAGCAGCAAAAAGAGCGCTACCGAGATCCGCAAGCTGGGCGCTGAAGGCAAGCTGGGGGTCGAGATGTTCGTCCAGGCTCTCGCGGACGGCTCCTCCAAAGTCGCTCAGCAGGTCAAGGAGATGCCCACGACAGTGAAGGATGCGATGCGCTCGGTGGCCAATGCGCTGAGCGAGTATGTCGGCCAGGCCAATCAGGCCTATGGAATCACGGCCACGATCTCCAGCGTGCTGCAAACCCTCGGGGAGAATTTCAACGCTGTGGCTGACGTGGCGCTGGTTGCTGTCACTGCAGGTCTGGCCCGGTATGTGGCCGGGGTCACCGTGGCCAGCGTTGCTACGGCTGCAAAGGCCGCAGCATCAATGCGGGCAGTGGTGGCAGAAGTTGCGCTGGCGGAAGCGCAGGTGGCAGAAACAGCCGCGTCGTTGGCTCAGGCGCGCGCGTTGAGCGGCGTAGCCATCAGCCATTCCCAGGTAACGGCTGCTGCTATGGCTCACGAGGCCGCGACCAAACGGCTTGCGGTGGCCCAGGCAGCGCTTGTCGCTTCCTCGGCGACTGTGGGCGCAGCCATCCGGGGCGTGTTGGCGTTCCTCACGGGACCGGCAGGCCTGGCAATCGCTGCTGGGGTGGCTGCTTTCGCCTTGATGGATTTCAAGGCAAAGGCTGATAAGACGGCCGCCGGCTTGGTGGACCTGCAGAAGCCCATCGACGATGTGATTGCGAAGTTCAAGGAGCTGAACAGCCTTCAGCGAGAACGCGTAATCAATCTGCAGGCGGCAGAGGTGAAGCAGCAGGCCGCGGAAGTGCGTGGGGCTTTCGAGGAAATGCTTTCGGCGTTTCAGGCCTCGATGGGTAGTAGCGGCCTGGAGGCGGCAAAGTTTCGGGCCGCATTCAAGCGAGAAATGTGGGCCGTGGCCAGCGATGCGTCACTGAGCAGTGGCCAGATGGCCGATGCAATGAAAGGGGTCATCGATCGCTGGGCCGATGGCATGGGCTGGTCTGAAAAACTTCGCTCCTCCATGATTACCCAGGCTGCGGCCTTCGTGGACCTGGATGGAAAGCAGCGAAAGTCGATCGCGACACATCGGGAACTGACTGCTGCAAACCTTGAACTGATAGGCGTTGTCAACCAAAGCGCTATCGCGGTTTCCAATGCCGCAAAAGGGACTGCCGAAGGCAACGCCGCAGCAGACAAGCAGATCGAATCGCTGAAGCGGCAGATTGCTCTTTTTGGCAAGGCCAGCACTGCCGCCGGCATCTATTACGACCTGGAGAACGGCGCTTTGAAGGAGGCCAGCACCGAGCGGCGCGCCGAAATGAAGTCGCTCGCGGACCAACTGGCCGCCCTGGAAAAGCGCAAGAAGGCTCAGGATTCGCTGAAGAGCGCAGAAAAATTCGATAGCAAGAGTTATTTGCTCGGTCTGAGTGCTGATGCCGTTGTGAGCGAGCTTGCGAAGATCGATGCGGAGGAACGCACGGCCCTGAGCAAACATCACAAGTTGCTCGAGGAGCGCAAGCTGAAAACCGAGGAGTACGAGCAAGGCATAACGCTCATTAAGGAGAAATATGCGATTCAGCGGGCGAAGCTGAATGAAGATGTCCTCGGCGGTTTCAGCAATGCGGCGCAGGAAGCTCAAAAGGCTCGTGACGATTTGACAAGGCAATCCCATGAGATGGGCAATGCTCTCAAGGAGTCCGTCATGACGCCGCTCGAGCGCATGAACGCAGAACTGGCGAAGTTCCGCAGCCTGTTGGCGTCAGAGGATATTGATGGCACCACCTTTGGTCGCCTGGTTGAGAAAGCCAAGAAGGAATATCAGGAAAACCTGAACCAGATGGATCAGTTCACGGTCCGATTCGCGCAGAACGTGCAGGACCAGCTGGGAGATACCATCTACGAGAGCCTAACGGGTAGCTTCAGCAACATCGGCAAGGCCTGGGGCCAGATGCTGCTGAAGATGGGCAGCCAAGCAGTGGCGGCCGATCTGGCTCGGACGCTCTTTGGCGGTGCTGTGGCCGGTGGTTCAGGGTCCGGTTTGTTCGGATCGGCAGTCAGCGCGATCGGCAACTTCCTGGGGCTCAGCGGCAAGCGTGAAAACGGTGGCAGGGTCGGTGCCGGCAAGATGTACGAGGTGAATGAGCGCGACGTGCCGGAATTGCTGACCGTCGGCAACAAGCAGCTGCTGATGATGGCCGGCCAGTCGGGCAACGTCACGCCGCTGGATGGCATGAACGTCGCATCGGTGCCTTCTCCGGAGGGCCGTGGCGGCGAGGGCGCTGCCGCTGCCCCCATCATCAACATGAAGTTCATCGGCGCGCCATCCGAGCCCGAGGTGCGGCAACGCAGCTCTGGCCCAGGGCAGTTCGATGTCGAAGTCATCTTCAAGCAGATCGATAACCGGATCGGCGAAGGAATCGCCAGCGGCTCCGGTGCGACATACCGTGCTCTTACTGGGCGCTTCCCGGGCCTTAAACACAGCTGACGCGCTCCCTAGCATGCCAGTGCATGGCATCGCTACCTGCATACGTTTCACTGCTCCATACGGGGCAGTCTGAATCCTTCGATCCCGCGATCATCCGCTCTGATATGGAGCGCGGGCTGGCAAAGCAGCGCGTGGGTAACAGCCGCGTGGTGCGCAAGCTCCAGGTGAGCTTGCTGTTCGAGACACGCGAAGATGCGTTGGCGTTCGAGGACTGGTACTTCAACACCATCAAGCGCGTCGGCTTCTTCGATGTGAAGCACCCGCTCACTGGGGCGGTGATGCCGATGCGTTTCGAGAACGCCAACATCGGCGAACTGACGCCTCTCACTGGCGGCTATCACATTGCTTCGCGCTCGGTCATCTTGGAGTACCTGCGATGACCGACTTCCGCACGCGCAACCAGCGCATCACCAACGACGTGGGCCATATCGAGCTGCTGGAGGTCGCCAACCCCAGCTTTTCCGAGCCCATGCGCATATGCAACGATGTGCAGGACTTCGTAAGCCAGGGCATCAGCTATATCGGCCTGCCCTTCGGCTTCACCTTGCCCGACGACACAACGGGTCAGGCGCCGCGCATGCGCTTGACGATGGACAACGTGGGCCGCGGCGTGAGCGACGAGCTGGAGCGCCGGCAGCCGGGCACCACGACCATGGCCAAGCTGATCGTGGTGGCCCGCGATATGCCGGATGTGCACGAGCACGTGTACTGGCTGCCCATGACCAGCGTGAGCATCAGCGGCGCCAGTGCCCAGGCCACGTGCAGCGTGGACGAGCTCATGCGCCGCGCGGCCTGCCTGCAGATCGCCAACCCGCACACGCTACCGGGGATTTTCTGATGCTGGACGCAACGCAGCTTGATCGTTTCGTCGGCATCCCCTACTGCCCGCGCCACATGGACTGCGCCGACCTGGCCCTGCTCGTGCAGCGCGAGCTGTTCTGCCGCGACGTGGTGCTGGCCGGCAAGCGCGCCCGGCCGCTGCAGGCAGACGCCCAGGCCGCGGCCATTGCTGCGTACTGCAGCGAGCTGGGCACGCGCACCGAGCTGCCGCAGGACGGCGATGCCGTGCTGATGCGCGACAGCGGCGTCCCCATGGCCGGGCACATCGGCACCTATTTCTTCATCAACTACGCGCCCCACGTGCTGCACACCTCCCATGCCCTGGGCGGCTCGCGGCTGCACCGGGTGCAGGACTTGCGGGGCTTCGGCCTGACGGTCGAGGGCTACTACCAATGGAAGTGACACGCGCAGAAATCGACGCCATCTATGACGCCGCGGGGCGCCTGGTCGTCACGCCCAATGCGCTGACGCTGGAAGGCCAGCGCAATGTGCCGGCCGATCTGCACCCCGGCGAGACCCTGGCCGCCTTCCTGGCGCGCCATGTGCCCGGCATCGAGTCCGGCGGCTGGACCGTGATGATCGGCGGCGCCGTGGTGCCGCAGGCCATGTGGGCACGCACCTATCCCAAGCACGGCCAGCTGATCGCCTGCCGGGCCCTGCCGCGGCGCTCGGCCCTGCAGCTGGTGGCCATTGCCGCGCTCACGTACTTTTCCGGTGGCATCGCGTCCTCGCTGTACGGCGCCGCCGGCGGCACGTATGTGTCCGCGGCCGCAGGCACATGGATTTCCGCGATCCAGACCGGCGTGTTTGTCGCCGGCTCCATGCTCATCAACAAGGTGCTGGGGCCCAAAGTCACGGCGCCGCAGGCTCTGTCGCAAAAGCAGATCTGGAGCCTGAGCGATCAGCGCAACGCGCCGCGGCCCTATGAGCCTTTCCCCGTGCTGTGGGGAGAGATGCGCGTCACGCCCGACCTGGCCAGCAAGCCCTACGGCTGGTACGAGGGCGAGTACCAGTACCTGAGCACCATCTTGCTGGGCGGCATCAACGTGCATGAGGCGTTCGACCTGGCCATCGGCGACACGCCCATCGGCAGCTACAGCGATGTGGCGCTGTATTTCAACGGCTTTCCGGGTATGGCCAGCCAGGATGTGCCGCTGTACAGCAATGTGGATTCCATCCCCGGCGGCGAATTCGTCAACGGCGGCGACTGGATCACGCGCACGGGCTCGGCGGGCGCCGGCGCGCTGCAGTTGGACATCGAGGGTCAGTTGTACGACGTGGACGGCAAAGGCAACATCGGCCCCAACAGCGTGGACCTGACCATCGAGCATCGCCTCGTGGGTTCGTCGGCCTGGCAGCCGCTGCTGGCCACCACGCTGGTCAACGCCAGCAGCGATGCGCTGCGCCGCACGTTCTCGTTCGACGTGGCCCCGGGCCAGTACGAGGTGCGCGCCAAGCTGAGCGTGCCCCGCTGGAATGACGGCGGATCGGCCGATGCCTGCAAATTCGCGTGGGTGGCGCTCAAGAGCGTGCAGGCCGACACCGCCGACTACAGCCAGTGGGGCCGCATCGGCATCAAGATCCGTGCCTCCGGCCAGCTCAATGGTGCCCTGGACACCGTGCGCGCCACCTACCGGGCCAAGCCCATGCCGATCTGGACCGGCACCGAGTGGGCCACGGCCACCACGCGGGCCAACGGCCTGTCCAACCCCGGCGCCATCCTGCTGCAGACGCTGCGCGGCATCTGGGTGCATGACAAGCAGGGGCGCCGCATCCTGCAGTTTGGCTTCGGGCTGAGCGACGAGCAGATCGACATCGAGGGCCTCAAGGCCTTCATGCTCCACTGCACGGCGCGCGGCTATACCTACGACAAGTGGATCACCAGCAATATGTCGCTGGGCGCCTTCTGCGAGGAGGTGGCCCTGGCCGGCATGGGTCAATTCACGTGGACCGACGGCAGCCGGCCCACGGCCTCGTTTGTGACCAACGGCCAGCCCAACAGCGCCGTGGTCAACATGGCCAACATGCTCAAGGGCGGCTTTGCCGTCGACTACGCGCTCAGCAATGCGGCCGATGGCATCGAGTACCAATGGCTCAGCCGCGACACGTGGGAGATGACCACGCTGCGCGTGGAGGCCCCGGGCGTCACGACCATGCTCAACCCCGCGCGCATCACCGGCGAGGGCATCACGAGCGAGGCCCATGCCGCCGTGATGGCGCGCTACCACTTGGCGCAGAGCCTGTACCAGTACAAGACCATCCACTACACGGCCGATATCGAGCACCTCGACTATCGCCGCCTGTCCGTGCTGTCCGTCAGCCACGATCTGACGCAGTGGGGTTTCGGTGGCCGGCTGATCGCCGCTGAGCGCGTGGGCGGCCAGGTGCGGCTGACGCTGGACGAGCCCGTGCCGCCGCTGGCCACGCCCTATATTGGCCTGCGCGTGCCCGGCGGGCGCGACTACCGTGTGTGGCCCGTGCAGCCGCTGGCGGCCGAGTCCGACGTGCTCACCCTGGTGGGCGCCTGGCCGGCGGATCTCGATTTTCCCGGGGAAGGACTCGACAACCCGGCGCATGACACGCTTTGGTGCTACGACTTCAAGAGCACGCCCGGCTATCGCGTGCGCGTGACCGGTATCGATCCTGAGTCGGACCTCAAGGGTGCCCGCGTGACGGCCGTGCCCGAGGGCCCGGAATTCTGGGACTACGTGCTCAACGGCAACTATGTGCCCGCGCCCAACCAGAGCAGCATTCCGCAGCTGGGCCGGCCTACGGCCAAGAACCTGCGCGTGTCCGAGAAGGTCAACCTGCAGGGCGACACGGAATGGTATGAGCTGTCCTGCCTGTGGGACGTGGAGGGCGACTACGACCATGCCCAGGTCTGGGCCGGCCGTGACGGGTCCGAGCTGCGCCTGGTCGACGGCAACGCCGTGGGCAGCCGCAGCACCTTCCGGATCGACGGGGCTGGGGAGTGGCTGATCGAGGTGCGGCCCTTCAACCCCGGAGGACAGGCCGGCCATGCGGCCCAGCTGCTGTACATCACGACGATGACACAGCTGCCGCCGCGCAATCCCGGCACGTTCGTGGTGCAGCAGGTGGACGGCGGCCTGCGCCGCTTTGCCTGGCTGTACAACGACGGCCGGCCCGCGGCCCTGGCCGGCGTGCAGATCCGCTACGTGCCCGGCGATGTGCCCCTCAACGTGACCATGTGGGACAACATGCAGCCCCTGGGCCAGGCCGATGACGTGTATGCGGCCCAGTTTGAAACCACGAAGCCGGATGCCGGGCAGTGGACGTTTGGCCTTCGCGCCATCGACACGGCCGGCCAGCTGGCCAACGGCATCGTCCGCTATGTGGCCGTGCTGGACAAGGTTTTCGACAACATCGAGCAGCCCGACCTCACGCCGCCGCCCACGCCCACGGGCTTTTCTGTCTCCTCGGCGCTGTCCACCGCGCTGCTGCAGACCGATGCCCCGAACTATGTGGAGGGCCACGGCCCCGACGTGACGGTGTTTTACGTGGCCGAGGTGACGGCGGCTCTGCCTGATCCCGCCTTTGCGGATGCCGTGGTGGCTCTGGAGCAGCCGGGCCACATCGGCTCCACCGCCGTCACCCTGGGCAAGACCTACCGCTGGTGGGCGAAGTGGAAAAGCAAAGACGGCGTGGTCTCTGCGAATCCAACGGCACCGATCGACACCACCATCGGCAAGATCGGCAACGCCGACCTGGGCCCGCTGATCGTCGAGGCTGGCAACCTTGCGGATAACTCTGTAAGTGCTAGCAAGATTGCCGCGCAGGCTATCGATTCGACGAAGTTCGCCAATGGCATCGAGCCGGTGACCATTGTCAGCGGCCCGACCTTACCTACGACAAAGTCCACGAACAATATAACGTTCCAGGGTCAGCTGTATACGTGGAATCCTGTTACGAATAAGTATGAGACTACAGAGTTTAATGGTTTGATTGGCGGTGCGAATCTGGTAAAGAACGCGGCGCTTATTCCAGATGCTACGGGCATGCTTCCGCCTCCGTGGGGCCTCTATAACAACGCGGGCGACGGCTCAAGTGGCTATGTCGTAGTGGCAGGACGTTACCCTAACCGCCGATTGGTGAAGGTTACCAGCAGGACTCCTGTTGCGTACACCATTGGCCTATACCAGACTCCTCTGATATATCTTGACAAGTGGCGCGCAGGTCAAAAATATGTAATATCGTTTAGAGCGAAGACACCGACGCCTACCCTGCTTACGGGCGTTAACCTTGCATGGAATTATGGCCCGTCTTCTATAACATGGTTGACTTCGCAGAATCTGACTGTGCAGGAGACTCTCTATAAGGCTGAAGTAGTATTTGCTGCTGATGCCTTAGCAGAGCTGTTCATTACAGGGACTAATCCGACAAGCGTTATTCCTGCTAATGCTGAAATATGGATTACCGAGCCTCAGGTCGAGGAAGGCGATGTAGCCACGGCTTGGGCACCGAACCCTATTGACATCCAGCCCGGGTCTATCACTTCGGTAGAGATTGCGGATAACTCCATTACCGCCCCTAAAATCGTTGCAGAAGCCATTACTGCTGGCAAGATCGCTGCCAATGCCGTCAGCGCCTACAACCTGCAGGCAAATGCGGTCACGGCAGGCAAGATCGCTGCAGACGCAGTGATTGCGGGGACGATTGCGGCTGGAGCTATCAATGCGCGGGAGATTGCGGCCCGAGCTATCACGACTGAAAAGCTGCTCGTCACGGCTCGTGGCTCTGCGCTGAATGCTGACCCACAACTGGAGGATGTAGCTAATGCCTGGACTATAGACGGTGGCGGGGTAACGCTGGCGTCCGGCGCTGGGGGCAATGCTGCAGGTTCGCGTTGGTTTCAAGCAGGGCCGACTGCTGCTGACAGTAAGGTCTGGGCCCAATCTGTACTTATCGATCCGACACGGACGTACAGGCTGTCTGCGAATCTTTATGCAGACCTTGGCAATGACCGGAACATGTACATCTTTGTGCAGTTCTACGACGATGCCGGTGCTTCAATCCCTACGAATGGCTGGGGCGGAGCTTTATCTGGCTATGTTTATGGCGGTCAACCGCCTGCTGGGGGTTGGTCTCGTCAAGGTGGTCAGTTTGGGGCGGGCGTACCAGGAAAAGCGATTCCTGCCAATGCTCGTCATGTGCGCGTTGGAGTTTGGTTTCAATACACAGGCATCGGGACAAGTGCTGTCTATCAAGGTGCTCAAGACATCCGCCTTGAGATTGCGGCTGAAGCGAATCTGATCGTCGATGGGGCCATCACGGCCGACAAGATCGCTGTCGGCGCCATCGCCGTGGGCACGGCAGCCATCCAGAACGGCGCCATCGTCAACGCGATGATCGGAAACGCCGCCATCGACAACGCGAAGATCGCCAACGTGAGCGCGGCCAAGCTGACTGCTGGCAACCTGGCCGTGGGCTCTTACATCAACTCGTCCAACTATGTTCCGGGGTCGGCGGGCTGGAGCATCAATGCCAACGGCCAAGCCGAGTTTTCCGGCGTGATCGTGCGCGGCGCCGTGTATGCAAACTCCGGCAATCTGGGCGGCATCACGATCAACGGTAATGGCCTCAATGCAGGAGGGTATAGCGGTTACAACTGGCCGCCGGCCGGACAAAGTGGATTTCATCTCGGGCCGAATGGCTTGCTGCTGGGTAATTACAACAACGGCAGATATATTGAGATCAATGCCATCGGAAATATCTATGCGCCTGGGTTCAGGATTGAGAACGGGAATGCATATTTCAGCGGCAGTCTGTCTGGTGCCTCCGGCACATTCAGCGGCACGCTGACTGCGCAGAATATCGTCACAACTGGGAATCTTCAATATAACGCCGCAACGGTGCCGTTATTTGTGCAGGCGGATAACCAGATCAGCCCTGGATCGAATCCATTTATCTCTCTTGGCATTCCTGCATTTGACGGAGCTAGTCAATGCGCGATTGACTTCGGATTTACCTACCAAGCCAGTGCAAACGGCAGTGTGGCTGTTTATGTCGTGCTGCATATTGACGGAGCAGAAGTCTGGAGGACTATCACAACATATGGCGATCCAAGTATGCCATTTAAGTTTTTTAACTTTTCCTGGTTGTTCCATGGAAATGGCAGCGCTCGGAATATCAATCTTTATCTGATCAATGCGGATAACGTCAGAAGTCGATTTATGCGGGCCACGATTTTCAAGAGGTAATTATGAGATACGCAATATGCAAAACAGGTGAGGCGGCGATATTTCAGATTATGGAGGTGCCGGAGGCTTTCGTGAACGATTGCACACCGATTGGATTCGTTGCGTATCCAGTTGGACAGGATGTTTCAGACGCCACCCACATCATCATTGACGGTAAACCGGTACTTAAACCATAGGAGTAAATATATATGCCGATTATCAAAACCATTTCCACGGGCAACGGCATCACCGGCGCCGCGCGCATCGAGCTGGCCAAGCTGCTGCGCCACATCCCTGGCACGGACCTGTCGGCTCCCGCCGGCCTGGAAGTACAGGTCAATCTGTACCCGACCCTGGCCGATGCCCGCGCCGGCACGGGCCTGCTGTGGCAGCTGTACCCGACGCTGCCTGTCAGTGCCTACGACCCGGCGGACCCCTTTGGCAGCCTCGAGCGAGCGCTGATCGACACCCAGGGCGGCGACTTCTTCGGCGGCAGCTACGCCCCGGAAGAGGTTGTCACCACGCTGGACATGGCAAAGGCCAGCAAGTGGGCCGAGATCAAGGCGATCCGCGACCAGCTGGAATGCGGCGGCTTCAACCTCGCCGGCGTGGGCCGCTTTGACTCGGACGCCGAGAGCCGTGCGCGCATCGTCGGCGCGGCCATGGCCGGCAAGATCGCCCGCGATGCCGGCCAGCCCTATGCCATCCACTGGACCCTGGCCGACAACACCACCGTCGAGCTGGATGCGGACGGGATCATCAATGTGGGCTTTGCGCTGCTGGCCCACGTCGATGGCATCCACCAGCGCTCCCGCGCGCTGTATGCGCAGATCCAGGCCGCCGAGACCCCTGAGGCCGTGGCCGTCATCAGCTGGGCGCCGCCGGCTGAGCCCGAGCAACCCGCCCAAGCCTGACCCCATCACTATCAAGAAAGGAAACCACCATGAACACCGAAATCCATCCCCGCCTGAATGAAGTCCTGCAGAGCAACGTCGGCAACAAGCTCACGCCCGAGCTGTCCGCCGGCATCGTGGGCACGCTGCAGCAACTGATGAACACCATCGCGCAGGAGGCCTATGTCGCGGGCCAGGAGGCCGAGCGCAAGCGAGCAGATGAAGCAGCAGCAGCGCAGGAAGCGGCCGTGGTGACGGACGTTGAAGCCAAGGCGGCCTGACATGGACTGGACGCCTGCACTTCACGCGCTGATCGCGCTGCTGGCCCAGCTGCTCGTCGGCCTGCTGTCCGGCAACTGGTGGCTGGGTGGCGCGCTAGCTTGCAGCTGGTGGGCCGCGCGCGAGCACACCCAGGCCGAGTACCGCTACATCCACGCCTTTGCCTGCGGCAAGCGTGAGCGCATGCCCTGGTGGGGTGGCTTTTACTGGAGGTGCTGGGATTGGCCCAGCGTCCTCGATGCGGCGGCGCCTGCCGCTGCCTGCCTGATCTTTTACTTCGCGGCGACTTGCATCGAGTAGCCATTTGCGTGAGGCCTCCCTCCCTAGCATCCCTGAGCTATGTCCACAGTCGGCATGCAAGTCCGCTGTGGTGCTCAGAAGCAAAGGGAGTTGAGAGTGAGCAATACAGCGGAAAACATAGCAGTCGTTGGAGGTAAAGCCGCCACCTATGGCGGTGCGGCCGGGGCCGTGGTGAGCGGCCTCTCGATCTCGGAATGGGGTGTGGTCGGCGGCCTGCTGATCGCCGTGCTGGGGTGGGTCTGCACGCAATACTGGTCCTGGCGCCGCGATCAGCGCGAGGAGCGAGAGTCGGCCGCCCGGCTCGAGATGAAGTTTGGCGCGCACTGGGAGGACCGTTGCGATGGCTGATCCTGTGCCCACGAAACCCAGCATCCCGGCCGCTTTGGCCAGGAAGGGCGCAATCCCGGCCGCGCTGCTGGCTGCGCTCACATCCCCTCTGGCCTTCTCGACGCTGGAGCGCCTGGAGGGCAACATCCTCGAGGTGTACCGCGACAAGCTGGCCAACGGTATCCCGACGTACTGCGCGGGCCGCACGGACTGGAGCGCCAAGCCCGGTACCAAGCTGACCAGCGACCAGTGCCGGGAAGTCAACAAGGCCACGCTGCTGGAATACGGCTACACCATCCTGAGCTGCGTGAACTGGGACTACCTGACCGCGCGCCGCCTGATCGGCCTGACGATGTTCGCCATCAACGTGGGTAAGAAGGGCGCCTGCGCCTCCCAGGCCGTGCGCCAGATAAACGCAGGGAATGTGCTGGCCGGCTGTGACCTGATCGCGCACACGCCCAGCGGGGCGCCGAACTGGTCGTATGCCAACGGCGTGTATGTGCAGGGATTGCAGAACCGCCGCCAAGCCGAGCGGGCCCTGTGCCGGGAGCAGGGCGCATGATGGGGCCGAAGGTGCTGCCCGCCATGGGCCTGGCCCTACTGGCCAGCCTGGCCGGCAATGTGATGCTGGCGCGGGCCTACCTGGGCCAGCGTGACGCCGCAGCTGCCGCGGCTGAGCGAGTGACGAGCGTGAAGGGGGAGCGGGATGGTGCGCGATCGCTGGCAAACGCCTGCAGCGATGCCGTCCAAGACCTGCGCGAGCAAGCGGAGAAGCGCAAGAGCGAAGCCGACGCTGCCCGATCCCTGGCCGCCGGCAGGGCGCGCGACCATGAGCGGCGGGCCGACGAGATCCTGGCCACGGCGCCCGCGGTGCCGGGTGACGCATGCGCGAGCGCGCAGCACCAGGTGGATAGTTGGCTGCAGCGGAGGGCACGACCATGAAAGCCGTGTTGCTGATCGCTTTGCTGGCCCTGGCCGGCTGCCAGAGCGCTCCTGTACGTGTCGAGCTGCAGCGGGTCAATGTGCCGATCCCGGTGGCCTGCGCTGAACCCATTCCCGTGCGGCCGGTAATGCCGACCGACCAACTCGAGCCTGGGGTGGCGCTGGACCAGTTCGTGCGCGCGGCACAGGCGGAGATTGAGCGCCGCGAGGGCTACGAAACCCAGCTGCGGGCGGCCCTCGAAAACTGTCGGCGGTCAGTCGAAGAGCCGATCTGATTTCTCAATATCGTCGCGAGCACGCAGTTTTCAGCGCATCATCTTGATGAGAGGCCGTAAACCTGTATATCGGCCGTTTGGTGGATGTGTCTCCTGGTCCTGTCTGCGATCATGAGGTTGCGTTCCCCACCATCCCCAGCCAGTGATCACTGAAGGAAATGCCGGAAATGATTCGCAGCAAATTTAGAGTTTCACTGGCTGTGTGCGCTGCAATTTCGTGCATAGCGGGGATTGTGTTTGACGTCCTGAGCCGCCATGCAAATATTGAGCTCTGGATGGTCGCAGCACTTTTGCTGCTCCTAAGCAGTATGGTGCTAATTGTTCTGGGGCAGGAGTAATTCTGCGGCGTTACGTTGCGCCTGCCGCCGGTGGGCTTTCTTCATTTCAGCAGGTGCAATCCAGTACGGCGCACAAAGTCCTCGTAGCTCATCGGTGGGCTTGCGCGTTCGTCGGCCGCGTTACGCTGCACATGCACCCAGCTGCGGCCTGTCGTCGCGTCATAGACCAGCTTGAAGAAGTGGCTCGGGACACGGACTCGGTTCTGGCCGATGACTTCCTTCACTCCCTCAAACAAGGGGCCAGTGATAACGAACACATCGCCCCGCGCCCGCTCGATGTAGCGCCGCGTGTCTTTTTCAATCCGGGACCATGCGCCGCCGTTGTGCTTTGGGTCTTGCGGGGCCATGTTCGCCAAACTGAAGCTCTGGGCCTTGCCCTCGGGCGTGCTCATATCGCCGGCCGGCGCCATGTGGCCGCGCGAGTAGCCTGAGTGCTTGTAGTCCTCGAGCTCGGCCCGCTCGGCACGCGGCAGCCGCGCCTCAGCATAGAAGCGGTCGCGGCGCTTGAGTTCGCGGCCCTCCTGCAGCATCTGGGCGTTGAGGCGCTGGGCGACGAACACGGGCGTCTTTGTCTGGCCACTGTGCAGCACCGCGAACTCGCTGAAGCACAGTTCACGCTGGTGGGGCTGAGCCGGAATGACCGGCGCGCGGCCGCCTGGAAAAAACTGCGGGCAGTCCGCAAATCCGCTGGCGCTGGCAAGCAGGGGTAGGGCGGCCAGCAGCAGGGCGCCCAGATTTCGGGAGAGTCGTGACATGGAACGGCTACGGCAGCTCAATGGTGGTGAGGTCGATCACCTCGCCGTCGATGCCGATCATCTCGCCCTTCGTGGTTTCATCGATCTCCACAGGCACGCCCCACATCTCTCCCGGGGTGCGCATTGAGTTCATTTTGTCGAGCTGCCGGGCTTGGTCGCCAGGTAGGCGGATCAATTTGGGGTATTTGTTGGAGTGCTTGCGCCAGTGCTGCATGAACGCATGCGTGACGCGCTGGTGGACGGTTGCGATGGGGGATTTCTCGGTATCTGCCATGGCGGGCATTGTCGCGCAGTCAGAAGGGCGCGGGAGAGCGCACGACCTCTGCCGGGCCGGGCCCGAAATAGACGACCCCCTCTGGGAATGCCTCTACAAGCACCCAGCCCCCGGACATGGGCTCCACGGCATAGCCGTCCGGGTTCCCGGGCAACACGCGTTCACGCGGCAATCCGTACCGGCCCGGCGTCCGGAGCAGGGTCGGGTGTAGTGGGGTCAAAGGGTGAGCTCGCATCTCCACTCCTGTGCATACCATGCGCCACCCACGAATTCGAGCCCGGAAAATTTCATTGTGCCGACAAAAATCGAGATGAGCTTAGGCTCAAAGAGCTGCTGGCCGGAAGCCCCCAGCAGTTGCAGAACGGGCACGGTGCGCGGTTCGTCGGGTGATATGCGCAAATGCGTTAATTCCAGCTCGCCGACGGCTCGCATTGTTGGACGGTCAGGGACGCTGAGCCGGCCTCCTGAGCGCAGCAGCGTCACATGGGCTTTCATGGCAGCGCATCCTCGGCGATCCACCGCTTAAGCATGCCGATTGGATCTGGGCTAAGTGCGTGAAGTTTTGCGGGACAGTCAGCGAGAAGCTGTGCATGAAACATCCGGACAGCTGTATCGAACGTCGGCATATCACCCTGATCGGCCCGATCTTCAGACCACCTCAACCAGCGCGCCAGAAACTCGTCTTTCACGCTTGACGCATCGAGCTTGCCAATGACTTCAGCGTAGGTGGGGCACCAGAAATACTGCTGCCTCACCTTCCTCTGCGTGTAATTGCGCCGCTCGAATCGTAGGCGCACCCGTCCCATCATCAGCGCGTCCACCTCGACTTCGATGGGCCCGGCCACGGTATCGGCCGGTGGGAGCGTTTTCCCGGCGACTGCAATCTCGACGCCGGTGATGCGGCCAAGGCAGCCGTTTGTCGATTCCTGCATTTCATCACCTCGCAAAAACACTGTGTATTTATACAGCATATTGCGGGCGTGTGTTGTTAGTATGTGCTCATGTGCAATCGCTATAACACGCCCACGGAGACGGAGATCGAGCGCCATTTCAGGATCGGGCGGCAGTCGCCTAATCGCTGGTGGACTGATGAGCGCATTGACATCTTCCCGCGCGCGCAGGGGCCTTTCATCCGGCGCACCCACGACGATCCCGGCTACAGCCGCGAGCCGGTGGTAGGGCAGTGGGGGCTGATACCGTGGTTCGCGACGGAGAGGGCGCTCAAGTACTCTACGAACAACGCCCGCTCCGAAGAGTTGGAAAGCAAGGCCAGCTACAAAACGCCATGGGCGCGTGGCCAGCGCTGCATCATTCCCGCGTGGACCTTCGACGAGCCCAATTGGGAATCAGGGAAAAACGTATGGTGGAGGTTTGCCCGCAAAGATGGTGAGCCGTGGGCGCTGGCGGGCTTGTGGAATCGCTGGAAAGACCCAGGAAGCGGCGAGATCGTGGAGAGCTACACGATGCTGACGATCAACGCCGATGCGCACCCGCTCATGTCCCGCATGCACAAGCCTGACCCGAAGCTTCCATCGGGAAAGCAGGACAAGCGCAGCGTGATTCCGATCGAGATGGAGGATATCGATCAGTGGCTTGCCGGGACGCAAAAGGAGGCCTCCGAACTCCTTCGGCTGGCTCCGGTCAGCGTGTTTGACGCTGCTCCCGTGTGAGCTTGCGCCAGTCCCAGGGCGCAACTGGCTCAGGGTCTTGCCACAGGCCGACGCGACGGGCCCGGGCCTCTTGCTCTGCAAACTCGTACTGCCCACGCTCTTGGGCTGACTGCTCGCGGGCGTAGGCGCGGTACCACCAGACCATGCCCTTGGACACCATGGCCAGGCCCACGTCCAGCGTCTTCGCCGGCCCGGTGGCCTCGTCGGGCTTCACCCAGACGCTGCAGACATGGCGCTTGTAGCGATCGAGCTTGTTGCAGCGCAGCACGGCGTCTTTCTGGAATGCCAGCTCCGCCAGTGCCTGCCGTGCTCGCTCCCCGAAGGGCTGCCGGCGTTCCGGTGCGTCGATGCCCTGCAGTCGGATCTTGACCTGTTCATATTCGCCCGGCTGGCCGCAGCGGGCCGTCAGGGTGTCACCATCGGAGATGCCGACGACGAGGCAGATGAGGGTTGTTGCGAGCATGGAGGAAGTCTATCCAGGCCGCGGAGTGGGGGGGAAAAAAGAGGGGTGCGAACTCTCAGGCGTTAGAAAGTTCGGAATTGGTTAGAAAAAGGGCTTACGCAATTTCTCACGTAAGCCCTTATCTTTTATGGTCGGAGCGGCGGGATTCGAACTCGCGACCCTCTGCTCCCAAAGCAGATGCGCTACCAGGCTGCGCTACGCTCCGTAAGCTGGCATTCTAGCCCGGAAACAGGCGTGCTTTTGGGAAAGCGCGCTTTTTTTATGCCGTTGCCGGGCTTTTGCGGTCTCAGCGCGAACCGCCCGAGGGGGCCGGGCCGCGGTTGGCCAGATGGCGGAAGGTAATGCGGCCCTTGGTCAGGTCGTAGGGCGACATTTCCAGCGACACCTTGTCGCCAGCCAGAATGCGGATGTGGTGCTTGCGCATCTTGCCGCCGGTGTAGGCGATCAGCTGGTGACCGTTGTCCAGCGTGACGCGAAAGCGCGAGTCGGGCAAGACTTCCGTGACGGAGCCTTGCATTTCAATCAGTTCTTCCTTGGCCATATGTTCAATCTCTCAGGTAAGTCGTCAGCGGCGCTCGTTCGTCAGGTCCACGGTGCATGGCCTGGAACGTGGGCAGCAAGCTCACGCGGCTACTGGTGGATGTGCTGCGCTCAACCGCGCAGACCGAACAAAAGGCCGATATCAATCACAGAAGGGACACGAAAAACAGCGTGCACCTCAGCCCGTCGATTGTAACCCGCCGGTTTTCCCCTTGTGCGCTGCAGCAGGATATACCGTAGCGGCCAAGACACGGTGCAAGCGGGCTGCAGGCCCGGCGGTAGGGAAAATGCCTGCCGGAAGTCTGTGGCCGGTTTTCACCTTTGCTGAGGTAATTCATGATGGTTTTGCTTGAAACCTGGGCCCAAGATGCAAAGTATTCTGCGCACGGCCTGGCACACCACCGCGCTTGGCTAGAATCCCGCGTCACCGTCTATAACTTTGATAGCAAACCACACTGTGTCTGAACGACTCGCCGTAATCTCACAATATTTGCTGCCCAAGCAGGCGCTTACCGCTGTCATGGGCCGCCTGGCGCAGGCGCAGGCCGGTGGGTTGACCACAGCCGTCATCCGGCGCTTCATCGCGCGTTACGGTGTGGACATGGCGGAGGCCGCGCAGCCCGATCCCGCAGCCTATGCCACCTTCAATGCCTTCTTCACGCGCGCGCTCAGGGACGGCGCGCGTCCGCTGGCGCAGGCCGACTGGATCTGCCCGGTGGACGGGGCCATCAGCCAGTTCGGTGCGATCGAGGGCGAACAGATCTTCCAGGCCAAGGGCCATCATTACAGCGCCACCGCCCTGGTCGGCGGCGATGCCCAGCTGGCGCGCGCATTCGACAATGGCAGCTTTGCGACCATCTATCTGAGCCCCAAGGACTACCACCGCATCCACATGCCATGCGCAGGCCGGTTGCGGAGCATGATTTATGTGCCCGGCGACCTGTTCTCGGTCAACCCCGTGACGGCGCGCGGCGTGCCCGGCCTGTTCGCGCGCAACGAGCGCGTGGTCTGCGTGTTCGATACGGCGCACGGCCCCATGGTGCTGGTGCTGGTGGGGGCGACCATCGTGGGCAGCATGGCCACCGTCTGGCATGGCGTGGTGAATCCTCCGCGTCCGGGCCGCATCCAGCGCTGGGATTACAGCGGCGAGCAGGCGGTGGAGCTGGCGCAGGGCGAGGAGATGGGGCGCTTCCAGCTGGGGTCCACTGTGGTGCTGCTGTTCCCCCAGAGCGCGGGCGTGCGTTTCAACGCGCAGTGGCAGCATGCCGGCGCGGTACGCCTGGGCCAGATGATGGCGCAAAGGGCGTAGGCCGGAGCCATCACGAACAAAGGCCGCTGACGTCGGGGACGTCAGCGGCCTTTTTGCATGCAGCGCTGGTCAGAGGTACCAGGTCAGCGTTTCGGGGCGGCGCTCGGTGGTGAACGTCGTGGGAGCCAGGCTCAGGCGCTCGGGCTTGACGGGCTCTTCCTGGCCTTCGAGGTAGACCATGATTTCGCGGCGGCGCAGGATCACGTGGCTGACCTTTTCGCGTCGGCCGTTCTGCGTGACTTCGGTGCCGGGATGGAACAGCGGCATCTGGAACAGGCCACTGCGTGAGGCAGCCGGCGTTGCAGCCGGGGTGGGGGCTTCTTGGGGTGCAACCAGCATAGGCGTCCAATAGTGGTGATGTACTGGCTATCGGCAGCTGCCGCGCAAACTGAAGGCCGGGAACCGAAAAAATAATAGCGCCATGCCGGTGGTGCCTGCGCCGGCCTTCTGCGTTCGCCAGCCTGGAACTGTCGGGACTGGATGTTTTGATAGCAGCTTGCGCATGCTCTTCATGGTTTCCAGATGGATCAATGGCTGAAGCCAAGGAGGGCATTGCGCTGGCAGCTTCTTAAAGAGGAGTGGATGGCGCAATGCCTGCAGGCATCACTGTGCGCCGGGATGCGCGACGCCCAGGAATCCGTGCAGCTTGGCGCTGGTCGTCGTGTATTGCAGCAGCGGCTTTTCCCCTTGCAGGTATTCGGCGGCGGCAAAGGCGGCCATGGTGGCCTCGTGGAAGGCGCAGAGGATGAGCTTCTTCTTGCCCGGGTAGGTCACGATGTCGCCCACGGCATAGATGCCTGCCGCGCTGGTGGCCTGGGTGGCCGGGTCCACCACGAGCTGCTTGCGCTCGATGGACAGGCCCCAGTCGCTGATGGGGCCCAGGCGCGGCGAGATGCCGAGAAAGACCAGCAGCATGTCGATGGAGAGCAGATGCTCCCGGCCCTCGCCGTCCATCCACTGTACGGCACCGAGCCGGCCGGCCGCATGCCGCACTTCGGTGATCTGGCCGATCACGACCTCGATGGCGCCGCTGTCGCGCAGCTGCCGCAGGCGGGCCAGCTGCTGCGGTTCGGCCTGGAAGGCATCGCGCCGGTGCATGAGATAGGTTTTGGCGGCACCCGAGCCACCGGACGACTGGGGGCCGTCACAGGAGGATGCACACGCGATGGCGGCGTTCACCGCCTCCTCGTCGCCGCCATAGACCAGCACGGTGTGGCCCGAGGCCATGTCCAGCTGCAACGGGTGGTAGTGCAATTGCTCGGGAAGCAGACCGTCGACGCCGGGCACCTTGAGCGCCTTGGGCACGAAGGCGCCGACACCGGCGGCCATGAACACGCTGCGCGCGGCGAACAGGGTGCCCGCCGTGGTCTGCGCCAGCCAGCGGCCGTCGTCGCGCTGCTGCAGCGACTCGACCTGCTGGGACAGGTGGCGCGGCACCTGCATGGGAGCGATCTGCCGCTCCAGCAATTGCACCAGTTCGGCGCCCGTGCAGACGGGAATGCCGGGGATGTCGTAGATCGGCTTGTGGCCGTACAGCTGGGCGCACTGGCCGCCGACATGGGGCAGTGCGTCGACCAGATGGGACGCAATCCCTTGCAGGCCGAGCTGGAAGGCCTGGAACAGCCCTGCGGGGCCGGCACCGATGATCAGGGCATCGGTTTCAATGGGAGAGGCAAGGAGGGGATTCGCGCAGGAGGTCTGCGGGGCCTGGGAGGCGGGGGCTGGAGTGGCGCTCATGCCGGCAAGCGTAGCGCACACAGCCCCGGCAGCGGCTTAGCGCTCCAGCAAATCCATCTTGTTCGGCTTGCCATTCCACTCGTCTGCGTCGGGCAGCGAGGCCTTGCGCTTGGTGATGCTCTTCCAGCCCTTGGCCAGGGACAGCTCGGCGTTGAGCTTGATGAAGGCCAGCTGGTCGGCCGGCACATCCTCTTCGGCAAAGATGGCATTGGCCGGGCATTCGGGAATGCACACGGCGCAGTCAATGCATTCGTCGGGATCGATGACCAGGAAGTTCGGGCCTTCGCGGAAGCAGTCCACGGGGCAAACATCCACGCAATCGGTGTATTTGCACTTGATGCAGTTTTCGGTGACGACGTGAGTCATTGGGGTTCTATTTATAAGAAAAGGGTGGCTGAAACCCTGCAATTCTAGGATTTTTCCGCTCGGTGCCAGGACGGGCGGTGCAAAGCTGGCTGGCGCGACGCGGTTTCAGGGCTGCGCGCCATGCCGGCGGGCTGCCGCTGCCGCGCGCCGATGCGCTGATTCCGGCGCACCGGCTGCGCGCGGCGGCGTTCAGTTCACCAGGGCCGCGCCGGCCGTGGCGTGGCTGGCCGTATCCACGAGGATGAGCGAGCCCAGCTGGCGCGCCCTGGCAAAGGGCGCGGCGGGAATGGCTTCCTGCAGCACCAGCTCCACCTGGCCGATGGCGTTGGCTTCGAGCTGCTCGGCCGCTTCCTGCGCCAGGGTGTTGATGTTGAGGCGGTGCTGCACGCGGCGCGCCTTGGCCTTGACCCAGCGGTGGCCGTGCAGCGCCCAGTACACGCGGCCGGGCAGCAGCGGCTCGTTGTCCATCCAGGCCACGGTGGCGGTCAGCTCGCGGCTGGCGGGCCAGGGGCTTTGTGCGGCGGGCGTATCGAAATCGTCCTCGGCGGCCTGGGCTGCCACGGGCGCGGCCACGATCCAGTCGCCGCGCGATACGTCCACCTCGCGGTCCAGCGTGATGCCGGCCGACAGGCCGGCATTCACGGTCTTGGGCACGCGTGCATGGTCGATGACCTGGGCCACCGTGGCCAGCTGGCCGCTGGGCAGGATCTGCACCTGGGCACCGACCTGGGCCGCGCCCGCGGCCACGCGGCCCCAGAACACGCGGCGGCCCTGGCTGGTGTCGGCCGAGGAGGAGAACTTCTCCACCCACTGCACAGGGAAGGCCAGCGGCAGCGCCACGTCGGCCGGGGTGTTGGGCAGCTGTTCCAGCAGCTGCAGCAGGCTGGGGCCTTCATAGCCGGCCCAGCCGGCCTGGGCGTTGACCACGTTGAAGCCCTTGAGCGCCGACACGGGCACGGTGGCGGCCACCCGGATGCCGGCCGACTGCGCGAACTTGTGCAGTGCGGCGCCGATGTGGGCAAAGGCCAGCGCCGGGTCGGCCACGGCGTCGAGTTTGTTCACTGCGAACACCAGCGAATGCACGCGCAGCAGGTGCACCAGCAGGCTGTGGCGGCGCGTCTGCGGCAGCAGCTGCAGATCGGGGTTCTTCCAGTCGAGCTTGGTGGCATCCACCAGCACCACGGCGGCGTCGGCGCTCGAAGCGGCCGTGACCATGTTGCGGGTGTACTGTTCATGGCCGGGCGCGTCGCCGATGATGAACTTGCGCTGCTCGGTGGCGAAGTAGCGGTAGGCCACATCGATGGTGATGCCTTGCTCGCGCTCGGCTGACAGGCCGTCGGTCAGCAGGGCCAGGTCGGTCTCGCCCGACTTGGTCACGCCGGCCAGGTGATCCTGCAGCACGGCCTTGGTGTCCACCAGCAGGCGGCCGATCAGCGTGCTCTTGCCGTCGTCCACCGAGCCGCAGGTGATGAAGCGCAGCGCGGAGGCATGGTCGGAATTTGGGAGAGATTGGCCTGCAGCGCTTGATGTGATTGCGCCAGCAGCTACGGATTTGATAGTTTCAGTCATCGCATTCTTTCTTTGATCAGGCACAGCCCAACGGAGGGACTCCGAGGAAGCGCCGCCGCGCATCGAGGGTGTCGTCCCCCTCCCGCGAAGCGAGAGAGGGGGAAGCGGCGCAGCCGCTCGGGGGGAGCCTTAGAAATACCCGTCCTTCTTGCGCTTTTCCATGGAGGCTTCGCTGGTCTTGTCGTCCATGCGGGTGGCGCCACGCTCGCTGACCTCGGCGGCCAGGGTTTCGATCACGATGTCCTCGGCGGTCGCGGCATCGCTTTCCACCGGGCAGGTGCAGGTGATGTCGCCCACGGTGCGAAAGCGCACGTCGCGCACCACGACCTGCTCGCCTTCGCGCGGCGGGGTCAGAGGAGTGACCGGAACCAGCAGGCCCTTGCGCTCCACGACCTCCCGCTGATGGGTGTAGTAGATGCTGGGCAGGGCGATGTTCTCGCGGGCGATGTACTGCCACACGTCCAGCTCGGTCCAGTTGCTGATGGGGAACACGCGGAAATGTTCGCCCGGGGCGATGCGGGTGTTGAACAGCGTCCACAGCTCGGGGCGCTGGGCCTTGGGCTGCCATTGGCCGAAGCTGTCGCGGTGGGAGAAGATGCGCTCCTTGGCGCGGGCCTTTTCCTCGTCGCGGCGGGCGCCGCCGATCAGCGCGTCGAAGCGGAATTCCTCGATGGCCTCGAGCAGCGTCACCGACTGGTGCACGTTGCGCGATTCGCCGGGATGGGCCAGGCGCACCGTGCCGCGGGCCATGGAGTCCTCCACGCTGCGCACGATCAGCTCGGCGCCAAGCTCCTTGGCGCGCTGGTCGCGGAAGTCGGTCACCTCGGGGAAGTTGTGGCCGGTGTCGATCATCAGCAGCGGGTAGGGAATGCGGCCGGCTCCGAAGGCCTTCTCGGCGCACTTGAGCATGACCAGCGAATCCTTGCCGCCCGAGAACAGCAGGGCGGGGCGCTCGAAGGCGGCAGCCACTTCGCGCAGGATGAAGATGGTTTCTTCTTCCAGTGCGTCCAGATGGCTGTTGCTGAGGTGAGTCAGAACGGAAGTGTCAACACGGGCATTCATTTGTTTTCCAATCAAACAGGGCTCTGGCGCTTGTGCATCAAGCGCTGACAGCTATCGTTTTTCTTAGTGGGCGAGATGGAGTCCGCACTCGCGCTGCTCTTCGCCCTTGGTCGGGTCCACATAGTCGAAGTTGTTGGGCAGGCCGTGCTTTTCGCAGTATTCGTACAAATCCTTGGACGACCAGTGCAGCAGCGGCGCCACCTTGATCAGGCCGTCGGGGTTGATGCTCACCGGCTCCATCTGGGCGCGCACGGCGCTGTCGGTGGCGCGCAGCGCGGTGAACCAGACCCGGGGTGCGGTCTCGCGCAGGGCGCGGGCGAACGGCTCGAGCTTGACTTCCTCGGTGAAGGCCGCGTGGCGTGGATCGTCGAGCGCGGGCGTGGGGCCTTCGACGGCCTCGCGGTGGGCGCGCGAGCGCAGCGGCAGGTAGATCTTGAGATTCAGCCCCAGCTGGCGGGTGACTGCGTCGGCGAACTGGTAGGTGGCCTCGGTGTTGTAGCCGTTGTCCATCCAGATGACGGGCACGTCGGGCTGCACCTGCGTGACCATGTGCAGGATCACCGCCTCGAACGGGCGGAAGTTGGTGGTGACGATGGCGCGCTGGCCCAGGCCCAGCGCCCAGTTCACCAGCGCGGGGGCGTCGCGGCCCAGTTCGGCGTTGATGCGGGCGAGATCGAGGGTGCTCATGCGGCCTCCCTGGCAGTATCGCTCGCGGTATCGCGGGCGAACAGCGGGCGGGGCTGCAGCGCATCGCCCTGGTAGAAGCCGTGGTAGCGGGCGAACTGTCGCTCGGCGGCCTCAGCATTCACGCCTTCGGCCAGCACGGCGCTGGTGAAGCCGCTGCGGGCCATCTGCACCAGCTGGTCGATCAGCACGTCGCCGGTGGCGCGGATGTCGCCGGTGAAGCCGTAGCGGCGGCGCAGCAGCACGGCCTGGCTGAAGGCGCGGCCATCGGTGAACTTGGGAAAGGAGAGCTCAATGCGCTCCACCCCTTGCAGGGCGCCGCTGGCGGCGATCTCGGAGAGCTCGGCGTCGTTGGCGATCTGCAGCGTCTTCAGGTCGGCGTCGCTGGCGGGTACGGCGTTGGCAGCAATGATTTTCATGGTGTTTTTCTCGTAGGTCGGCTGCGTCATTCGGCCAGGGCTTCTTCGGCCTGCCTGGGGTGGCGGGCGGCGTTGGCGGCGGCCTTGAACGGGTCGTGGCCGATGCGGCGCAGTGCGTCGATGAAGAACTCGCCGGGCTTGCGCAGCTCGCGGAAGGTGGTCAGCACGGCCTCGATCACGTCGGGCACTTCGGCAGCCGAGAACGAGGGGCCGACCACCTTGCCGGCGATCGCCGGGCCGGAGAGCGTGGAGCCGTCGGCGCCGCCCAGCGTGATCTGGTACCACTCCTTGCCGTCCTTGTCGACGCCCAGGATGCCGATGTTGCCGCTGTGGTGGTGGCCGCAGGAGTTGATGCAGCCGCTCATGTGCAGGTCGATGGGGCCGAGGTCGAACACCTCGTCCAGGTCCTGGTAGCGCTCGGTCAGCGCCGCCGCGATGGGCAGCGAGCGGGCGTTGGCCAGCGCGCAGTAGTCGCCGCCGGGGCAGGCGATCATGTCGGTCAGCAGGCCGATGTTGGGCTGGGCCAGGCCCAGGGCGCGGGCGGCTTCGTACAGCGCCGGCAGGTCGGACTCGAAGACCCAGGGCAGCATCAGGTTCTGGTCGTGCGTCAGGCGCGCCTCGCCGGCCGAGAACTGGTCGGCCAGCTGGGCCAGCGCGTCGATGGTGTCGGCGTCGGCGTCGCCAGGCGCAAAGCCCACGCGCTTGAACGACAGGGTGACGGCGCGCATGCCGGGCAGGCGGTGGCCGCGCACGTTCTGCTGCAGCCAGCGCTGGTAGAGCTGGCCGTCGGTCTTGACGGATGAGGGCAGGTTGGCGGGCTTGAGCTCGGGCACCACGAAGTTGGCGCTCACGCGGTCCAGCTCGGCCTGGGTGATGGTGTGCGGGGCGCCGTCCTGCGCCACGATGGCCTGGTATTCGGCCTCCACCGCGTCGATGAACTTCTGGCCCTCGGCCTTGACGAGGATCTTGATGCGGGCCTTCCACTTGTTGTCGCGGCGGCCGTAGCCGTTGTAGACGCGCACCACGGCCTCGATGTAGTTGAGCAGCTGGTTCCAGGGCAGGAACTCGCGCACCACGGTGCCGATCACGGGCGTGCGGCCCATGCCGCCGCCGACCTTGACGGTGAAGCCGACTTCGCCTTCGGCATTCTTGAGCGCCTGCAGGCCGATGTCGTACCAGCCGGTGGCCGCGCGGTCCTCGGCGGAGCCGTTGAAGGCGATCTTGAACTTGCGCGGCAGGAAGGCGAATTCGGGGTGCAGCGTGCTCCACTGGCGCAGGATTTCGGCAAATGGACGGGCATCGACGATGCTGTCCTCGGCAATGCCTTCGTAGGCTTCGCTGGTGATGTTGCGGATGGTGTTGCCGCTGGTCTGGATGCCGTGCATGTGCACGCTGGCCAGCAGGTCCATCACGTCGGCGGCCTTGGTGATGGGAATCCAGTTGAACTGCACGTTGGTGCGCGTGGTGAAGTGGCCGTAGCCGTACTTCAGCGGCGCGGCGGCCAGCGTCAGCCCGGGCTGGGCGGCCTGCAGCTGGTCCTGCGTGGCCTGGGCGTGGGCCAGCAGCTCGGGCTCGGGCTTGTCGTATTCGCGGGCGATGCGGGCCAGCATGCGCAGCTGGGCGCTGCTGATCTCGCCATACGGCACGGCGATGCGGGCCATGGGCGCGTAGCGCTGGATGTACCAGCCGTTTTGCAGGCGCAGCGGCAGCAGTTGCTCGTCGGTCAGCTCGCCGCGCTGCCAGCGCTCGAGCTGGTCACGGAACTGCTGGGCGCGGAGCTTGACGAATTGTTGGTCGAATTCTGTGTATTGGTACATGGTGGGATCAGATCAAAACCAGTTTGGCGCCCGCCCAGGCGAGCAGCACGGAAAGAAGCGAACGGATCAGGCGCTCCGGCGTACGGGTGACCAGGCGGGAACCCAGCCAGATGCCGGGCAGCGAGCCTGCCAGCAGCTGCGCGAGCAGCGGCCAGTCGATGGAGCCCAGCGTGGCGTGGCCCAGGCCTGCCAGCAGCGTCAGCGGCACGGCGTAGGCGATATCGGCGCCGATGATGCGCGGCAGCGGCAGGAGCGGGTAGACCAGCAGCAGCACGGTGACGCCGATGGCGCCCGCGCCGACCGAAGTGAAGGTGACCAGCGTGCCGATCACGGCGCCCAGCAGCACGGGCAGGCTCCAGTGCCGCGGGCGCAGCGCATCGGGGCCGCTGCCGGCGCGGCGGCCTTGTTCCTCGCGCTGGCGCTTGTGGGAAAACACCACCACCTTGTAGAGCGTGGCGCTGGCCGTCAGCAGCAGGGCCAGCCCCAGCGTGGTGGTCATGATGTGCTGGGCCTGCGCACTGGCCGGGCCCAGCTCCCTGAGCGCCCACAGCGCCAGCAGCGCCGCCGGGATGCTGCCCAGGCACAGTTGGCCGACCACGCGCCAGGGCACCAGGCGCTGGCGGGCCAGGCTCACGGTGCCGCCCATCTTGGTGAAGGCCGCGAACAGCAGGTCGGTGCCGACGGCCAGATAGGGCTTGACGCCAAAGAAAAAGATGAGCACAGGCGTCATCAGTGAGCCACCGCCCACACCCGTGAGACCGACGATCAGGCCCACGAAAAAACCAGCAAAGATGAACGCGAACTCGTGCATGGGGCGAACTGTAGAGGGGCCCCTTATAAAAACAAACGATTATTTTGTCCTTCATATATATCTGAAAATGCATTTGCTCCTTTGCCACATCCGTGCAGGCCGGATGGCGGCAGGAGGTGCTCACATACGCCTGCTGGGGGCACGCCGCGGTGGGCTGCGATCGGCTTGTCAGGCGGCCGGGGCGGCAATTCCCTGGCTGACGCCTGCCTATGAAAACGCCTGGCGGCACCAGGGTTTTCATAGAATCAAACCTTGTTCAATGACCGAGGCGCCAGCAAACCCATCGGATAACGCGGGTGCCTGACTATGGAAATAGCCATACTTTTCGCCCTGATCTGCCTGAACGGCGTCTTTGCCATGTCCGAAATCGCGCTGGTGACAGCGCGCAAGACCCGGATGCAAAAACTGGTGGATGAGGGCGATAGCGGCGCAGCTGCGGCCGTGAAGCTGGGCGAAGACCCGACGCGCTTTCTTTCCACCATCCAGATCGGCATTACTTCCATCGGCGTGCTCAACGGCATCGTGGGCGAGTCGGCCCTGGCCGGCCCGCTGAAGGACTGGATGATCGCCATGGGCCTGAGCGCGCAGTACGCAGGCTATCTGTCCACCATCCTGGTCGTGGTGTTCATCACGTATTTCTCCATCGTGGTGGGCGAGCTCGTGCCCAAGCGCCTGGGCCAGACCCATCCGGAGGCGCTGGCGCGCCTGATCTCGCGCCCCATCAACTTCCTGGCGCTGGCGACCAAGCCTTTCGTCTGGCTGCTGTCGGCATCCACGCGCGGCCTGCTCAAGGTCATCGGCGTCAAGGAGGATGCGGTCAACGCGGTCACGGAGGAGGAAATCCACGCCATGCTGGTCGAGGGCCGCACGGCCGGCGTGATCGAATCCCAGGAACACACCATGGTGCGCAACGTGTTCCGGCTGGATGACCGCCAGATCGGCTCCCTCATGGTGCCGCGCAGCGACGTGGTGTGCCTGGACATCGACGACAGCTTCGAGACCAATCTGCTGCGCATCGAGCAGGCCGACCATGCGCGCTTTCCGGTGATCCGCGGCGACATGAACAACATCGTGGGCGTGCTCAATGCGCGCCAGTGGCTGGCCAGCGCCGTGCTTTCATCCGGCGGCAGCCGCGAGCTCAGGGACCAGCCGCTGCAGACCGCGCTGTACGTGCCCGAGACCATCACGGGCATGGAACTGCTGGACAACTTCCGCACGTCGGATGTGCACATGGCCTTCGTCATCGACGAGTACGGCGAAGTGCAGGGCATCGTCACGCTCAAGGACCTGATCGAGGCCATCACGGGCGAATTCCAGCCGCGCGACCTGGAGTCCAGCTGGGCCGTGCAGCGCGAGGACGGCAGCTGGCTGCTGGACGGCCACATTCCCGTGCCCGAGCTCAAGGACCATCTGGGCCTGGATGCCGTGCCCGAGGAGGAGCGCGGCCGCTATCACACGCTCAGCGGCATGATCATGTTCCTGCTGGGCCGCATGCCCAACGAAGCCGATGTCGTGGAGTGGGAAGACTGGCGCTTCGAGGTGGTGGACATGGACGGCAAGACGCTGGACAAGGTGCTGGCCAGCCGCATTCCCGTGCCGCAGACGGCAGAGCTGCCGTTCGTGGGGAAATAAGCCTGCCGGCATGGCCGCTGCGCATTCCGGTGGAGCCGCAAGCCTGTTCCGGCGCGGCCGGAGGGCCGGCCGGGCATGGCCGGAGAAGTCCGGATCGTGCGCACCATGGCGGCCCGCGCGGGCGCCGCGCGCTCCGCATTTCCGATGCTGCTGTATATTGATTTTCGTCACAGACCATCCAAGAAGACCGCATGTCGATCCAATCCATTCTGAAGTCCACCGTGGCGGCCCTGGCGATCCTGACCGGCGGATCGGTTTTCGCGCAGGGCGCGCCCATCGATGCGGCGGCGTTTGACGCCCTGGTTGCGCAGGGCCCCGTCGCCGATGCCGCGACTGTTCGCGCGAGCACCTGGGCCAGCAAGATCAAGCAGGCCGGTACGCTGCGCCTGGGCAGCGTACAAACCTCGAATCTTTTCTCGCTGCTCAACGAGAAGGACGGCAAGATCCGCGGCTTCGACGCCGGCCTGGCCCAACTCCTCACGCGCTACATCCTGGGCGACGGGGCCAGGTACCAGTTCGCGCAGGTGACCTCGTCCACCCGCGAGCAGGTGCTCATCAACAATCAGGTGGACATGGTGATCGCCACCTACTCCATCACACCCGCGCGCGCCGAGAAAATTTCGTTCGCCGGCCCTTACTACGCCTCGCAGGCCGGCGTACTGGTCAAGGCGAACAACAAGTCGATCCAGTCGTACGCCGATCTGGCAGGCAAGAAGGTCGCCACGCAGGCGGGCTCCACGGGGCCGGCGATACTCGCGCAGTACGCTCCCAAGGCTGCCGTACAGGAATTCCAGACGCACCAGGAGGCCCTCGATGCCCTGCGCCAGGGACGCGTGGACGCCTACGTCACCGACTACACGCTGCTGCTCAACACGCTGAGCCTCGGCGCCAGCAACGCACGGCTGGCTGGGGCGCCCTTCGGTGAACAGGATCCCTACGGCATCGGGCTGCCCAAGGGTTCGGACGGCGTGGCCTTCGTCAATGCCTTCCTGAAGAAGCTGGAAGCCGACGGCACCTGGGCCAAGCTCTGGACCATATCCATCGGGCAGCGCACCGGCAGCACGGCCGTTCCGACGCCGCCTGCAATCCCGTAAGCGATGGAGGCGGTCTCCAGGCTCCTGGCCGACCATGGGCCTGCCTTCTGGCAGGCCCTCTTGCTGACATGGAAGCTCACCGTGGTGTCGTTCGTGCCCGGGTTCCTGCTGGGCATGGCCGTGGCGGTGCTGCGGCTGCTGCCGCTGCCGCCGCTGCGCTGGGTGCTGACCGGCTATGTCGAGGTCTTCCGCAACATTCCCAGCGTGGCGCTGCTGATCTTCATCGTGTTCGCGCTGCCCGATCTCGAGGTCGTGATTGATTACGAGCCCAGCGTGATCCTGACGTTGACGCTGGTCTGTTCCGCGTTCACGGCGGACTACCTGCGCTCGGGCATCAACACCATTGCCGGCGGCCAGATCGAGGCCGCGCTCAGCCTGGGCATGCGGCCCATGCAGATCATCTCTGCGGTGGTGCTGCCGCAGGCATTGCGTGCGGTGGTGCAGCCCATGACCTCGCTGCTCATCGCGCTGATGCTGTCGACTTCGCTGGCGTCGCAGGTGCCGTTTCCGGGCCGTGAACTCACCGCCCTCGTATCCAAGATCGCCAACGACTCCGCAGCCGGCATGGCCGCATTCGCGGTGGCCGCCGCGATGTACGTGGCGACCGGATTGCTCATTGCCTGGGCTGGCGCCGTCCTGGAAAAGAAGGTGCGGATACTGCGATGAGCCGCACTCTGGAAGACATCCTGTTTGCTGCTCCGGGCCCCCGGGCCCGGACCTTGGCACGGGCCATGAGCGCGATCGCCGCGGCCGTGCTGCTCCTGCTCGCCGCGGGCATCGTGTTCAGGTTCCATTCCGCAGGGCAGCTCGATGCCCCCTTCTGGGAATTCTTCGCCTGGCCGACGACCTGGGCCTTCCTGTCCAAAGGCCTGCTCGGCACGCTGGCGTCGGCGGCGATGGCCGCCGCCATCGCGCTGGCCCTGGGGCTGGTGCTGCTGGTGGGGCGCCTGGCGCGGACGCGGCTGGTGCGCTGGCCGAGCATCGCGGTCATCGAGTTCCTGCGCGGCACGCCGACGCTGCTGCTCATCTATGTGTGCTTTCTGGTGCTGCCGTCGATCGGGATCAAGCTGAGCACCTACTGGATGCTGACCTTGCCGGTCAGCCTGAGTACGGCCGCCGTGGTGGCCGAGGTATACCGTGCGGGCGTGCTTGCCGTTCCCCGCGGCCAGGCCGATGCCGGGCGAAGCCTGGGGCTGACCGAGGCCCAGGTCTTCTTCCACGTCGTCTTCCCGCAGGCCGTTCGCTACATCGTCCCGGCACTGGTCGCGCAACTGGTCATCGTGGTCAAGGACACCACCTTCGGCTACGTCGTCACCTACGGCGAACTCATGCAGAACGCCAAGGTGCTCATTGCCAACTACCATGCGCTGGTGCCCGTGTACCTCGTTGTCGCGGCGCTTTACTGCCTCGTGAACTACGCCATATCAAGGGCGAGCAAACGGCTCGGCCGGCCGGTACATTGACCCTTCTCCGGCAGCCCATATGTGGGTGGCTCCCTCCCTGGGAAATGCCGCTGGCCGTGGCCACCACCTTTTCGGCCGCATCCGGTCGGCGGCGAGAGCCGTGCCCTTGCATCACGATGCGATGTCCCCGGACCGGATGGCCATGCGGACGGCCTCCGCCGTGGTCGTCGCGCCCAGCCGCAACCGGATGCGCCGGAGGTGGTTTTCTATGGTGCGTTCCGACAGCCCCATGATGGCGGCCGTTTCGGCCTGCCGCTTGCCCGCCGCCATCCAGCGCATGACCGTTTGTTCGCGCGGGGTCAGCTGCGACGGCCGGGCCTGGCGGGCGGCCGCCGAAAGCGCGATGGCTTTTCTCAGGGCCGCCTGGCCTATCAGCGTCAGTGCCAGCCGGGTGGCCAGGGAATCGTCGACGTGGCGGCCGCCAAAGCTCATCGCCCCGATCAGTCCCGAGGGCCCGAAGACCGGCACCTGCCAGCCATGGATGCCGATCCCGCGCGGACTGGGTACGACGCGGTAGGTTTGCGTGCCCGGTTCGCCGCGCTTGGTCCAGAAAAAGGGGCGGTCCGTTTCCAGGATGTGGTGGTTGACCGGGCAGGACTTCAGATAGGCCTTGGCATCCACCGGCGACCCATCGCCAAACCAGTCGCCTTCGGCCCAGTGCACATGCTCGATCACTTCCTGCCGGGAAGGCTGGGAGGAGTAGAGCACAAAGCGGTCGAAGCCCAGCGGAGCGGCGAAGGCGCGCACGGCCCTGGCGAGGGCGCGCAGGTTCGTGCTGCCCTCGATGGCGGCAACGGTGCGCACCAGCTCCTGCATCGGCTCAGCCCGGTGCCACTGCGTCCAGCAGGGCCCGCGCGGCGCGCTTGCCCAGCGCATTGGAGGCGAAGGGGCTGTCTCCGGTGATCAGCTTGCGGTCCTGGTGCGTGGCGCCCGTGATGTCGCTGTTGAGGATGTTGACGCCCTGGGCGCGCAGCCGGTCGCCAAAGAACCAGGTCAGCCCGCCGGGCATGTAGCCGATCGCCGGGGTCTGCCGGTCCGCCGCATCGGGAAAGGCGCAGATCGCATATCCGCTGAAGGGGGAGGGCTGGCCGAAGGCGCCGGCGGCAATCAGCGCGGCGGGACCGTGGCACAGGGAGATCACATGCCGGTCGTGCTCCATGGCCCAGCGAAGCACCTTGGATACGGCCTCGCTCTGCGGCAGGCCGATCAGGGCGCCATGCCCGCCCGGGATGAACACCGCCAGGTAGTCCGAATCGCCATTCAGGGTGTCGGCGATGTCGGAGAGTTTGCGCGGCTTCAGGAACTGGGGCAGGTAGCTGCGGTGCAGCTCCGTGATCTCCGGCTGCTGTGTCGGCATGGCCCACATTTCGAACTTGACGGGGTTGCCGGAAAGCGTGGCCACCTCCATGCCAAAACCGGCCTGGTGCAAGTGGTACATGGGCACCAGGGTCTCGACGGGGTGGTTGCCCGTGGAGAACAGCTTGCCGGTATCCGTGGGCAGGTAGCGCTCGTCCGCCGCGATCACGAGCACCTTGCGGCTGCCCTGGTAGGCGTCGGGGTACTCGGCACCGTCTATCGACGTCGTCGGGCTGGTGAACTCGCCCAGCGAGTAGGGGGAGGGAAAGTAGGCGTTGAATTCCGCCGGGTCGGGACTGGGTTGCTTGCTGAGATCATCCGACATGCCGTGTGCTCCTGGAGTTGGGTGAAACCGAAGCCTATGGTGGAGGTACGGCCAGACTTGCAGGTGAGGGGAAATCCCTCAATCTGCGGCACTGCCATGTCGCTCGGCCAGGGCCGTGCCCGGCTCCAACGGGTGAGCAATCGTGCCATGTCCAATGCGCGGCCTGCAAAGCCAGCTTCACTCGAGCACTCATTGCCTGGCATCGTGTGGCCTGGCGGGTCGAAAGCCCAGCTTCTTCATTGCGCCGGTGATGCTGGTCGCAGCTTTTGCATAGCCTGACCAGGGCGAGTTGCCGATTGCGAGGCGCTGCTCCACCGTACGGATCGTCCAATGCGCGCCGCTTGTCAGCGAATCGAGCTCGCTCCAGGCAACGGGAACGGATATGCCCATGCCCGGCCGGGCGCGTGCCGTCCAGGCGCATGCGGTGGTTGCCCCGAATCCGTTGCGCAGATAGTCCACAAAGATCTTGCCCACGCGATTGCGCGGCCCGCTCTTTGCCACGAAGCGTTGGGGAAGGGTGGATGCCAGGTGCTGAACCAATGCCCGGGAAAATCCTTTGACGGTCTCCCAGTCATGGAGGCGCTTGATCGGCGTGATGACATGCAGGCCTTTGCCTCCGCTGGTCTTCAGAAATGCGGCAAGGCCGAGCTCCTGGAGAAGCACCCGGACCAGCTGGGCCGCTTCCTGCACCTGCTCCCAGGGGACTTGGTCACCCGGATCCAGGTCGAACGTCATCCGGTCAGGCCGCAGGATCCGGTCTTTTCGGGCATTCCAGCTGTGGTATTCGATGACGTTCATCTGGGCACCCGCCAAAAGCCCCTGGGGAGACGCGATCGCAAGCAGAGGCGGGTGCCCCTCATGCAGCGCCGGATCCAGCTCCTCGATACCGTCCATGGAGCCGGTATCCAGGTGCTTCTGGAAGAAGCGCTGGCCCTCCACGCCGTCCGGTGCACGCAGCAGCGCAACGGGACGGTCTTTTACGTATTCCATCAACAACGGCGCCACCCTGGCGTAGTAGCGCACCACATCGAGTTTCTTCACGCCTGTTGCCGGATCGACGACCCGCTCGGGATGCGTCACTTTCAGGGGGCCGGGCTGCTGACCGGCGGCCGGAGCGTCCTGCGCTGGGGGCAGGCGTCTGGCGCGTTCCCGGACCACCGCGGTGGCGGGCTTGTCGTCCCGCAGGCCGTGGAATACCGAATGGCGGATCTTTCCCTGTTGGGTCCATTCGGCAAAGGACACCTCGGCCAAAAGCCTGGGCTGGACCCAATGGGCGTTCTTCGGCGTGGCGCCTGCATTGCTGAACGGGTTGCGGCCGCAGGCCAGCCTGCTGAGCTTTCTGTGCAGGCCGGCGAGCGAACGATCCGTGAAGCCCGTGCCGACGTTGCCCACATAGCGCAAGGCGCCATTGTCGGTATGGACGCCCAGCAACAGCGAGCCCAGGCCGACGCGGGTTCCCTGCGGATCGGTAAAGCCGCCGATGACGAACTCCTGTCGGTGGTGGCATTTGAGCTTGATCCAGTCAGCAGTCCTCTGGGAGGCATAGGGCGCTGTCTTGCGCTTGCCTATGACGCCCTCGAATCCCAGCCGGCAGGCCGAAGCCACCAGATCCTCCGCACGGGCCTCGAATGCTTCGCTGAATCGAATGGCGGAGGATTCCGAACGACCCACCAGTGCGCGAAGCATCTCTCGTCTGTCGACCACAGATAGCTGCCGCAGGTCCTTTCCTTGCGCGTAGGGAAGGTCGAACAGGTAATACACCAGGCCGCGTGTCGATGGGCCGTCGAATGCATTCTGAAGCGCCTGAAAGTCCGGGCGGCCCTGGCTGTCGAACATCAGGACTTCCCCATCCAGCCATGCCGACTCGATGGGCAGGCGCGCGAGGTCCGCTGCCAGCCCGGGCATTCTGTCCGTCCAGTCATTGCCATTGCGCGTGAAAAGGCGAACGGAGCCTTTGTCGATGCGGGCCAGCAGCCTGTAGCCGTCGAATTTGAGCTCCCAGAGCCATTGCGCCGGTTCGGCTGGCGGCGCATCGGCAAGCGTGGCCAGCTGGGGCTTCAGGCGTTCAGGCAGGGGAGAGGCCTTGGCAGCGACCGGTGGGAGGGCGCCGCGGTCGGCCTGGACCATGCCCGGCGTCCGGGGGGCCGCAGCCGGAGGCAGGGCAGAGACACTGTCGGGCAGGGCGTCGACGACGCTGAATTCCGAGGCCGGGCGGGCAAATTCGTCATGTTCCTTGACAAGAAGCCACGCCGGCTGCTTGTCGCTCCTGCGTCCCTGCATGCGCACAAGCGCCCAGCGTCCCTGCAGTTTGTGGCCGTGGAGCACGAACTTCAGTTTGCCCTGGCGGTAGCCTTTTTCCGCATCTCCCACAGGCTCCCACCAGCCCTTGTCCCAAACGATCACCTGGCCTGCGCCATATTGCCGGAGAGGAATCTCGCCTTCGAAGGTGTTGTACGAAATGGGGTGGTCTTCGACCTGCACTGCCATGCGCTTGTCCGCCGGGTCGTAGCTGGGCCCCTTGGGCACGGCCCAGCTTTTCATCGTCCCCTGCAGCTCCAGGCGCAAATCGTAATGCAGGCGGCTGGCCCAATGTTTCTGGATCACGTATTGAAGGCCCGCCGCGCTCGATTGCCCGCCTTCCGCAGGCTCGGGCGTCTGAGAGAAGTCGCGCTTTTGCCTGTACGCCCGCAGAGGGTCGGGCCTGCTGTGCGGCCGTGCCTTCTTTGGCTTGCTGTCGTCCCGGCCCTTCTGGGCCTTTGCGGTGGCTGCCATGCGAGGCTTTTCCGTCAGCGGTGCTCAAGGTACTCTCGTACCTGAACCGCGCCGTTGCCGACGGCGGCAACAGCCTCGCGCAGCCGGTCCTCCGAGCACTCGAGTGCCCAGGTCCAGTCACGCAGTTCATGCTCCAGTTCCAGATGGATCCATGCGCCTTCAGGCTTCGTCGTGGTGTGGTCTTCATGCATACGAAACTCCCATCGGGTTTCCAGCTTAGCCCTGGAACCGCGGCATGGCTGTAGGCGCAGGGGGAGCCGAAGTCCCAGACCAGGGGCCGGGAAAGCTTCCTGCGTGCCGGCTCTTGTCGTGAGCATTTGCCGATATCGCCATGCGCAAGGGCCTTGCGGCCGGGACGAACGGCATGGGGGCCCGGATGGGCATGCAATGCGCCCCGAGATCCGCTAGGCGGCTTTTTTCCGGGGCTCCTTTTTGGCATTGGCGTTCCTGGCCGCCGCCTTTTTGGGGGCCGTCTTGCGTTTTGCCTTTGCCGGGGCTTTCCCTCCCTTGAGGCTGTTTTTCAGCAAGGCGGTCAAGTCGATCACCTTGGCACTTTCCGGTGCCTGCTCTTGCGGCTGAATCACTGTCTTGGCTTTGCCGGCCCTGGCCTTTTTTTCCACCAGCTTCATGACCCGCAGCCGGAACTCGTCCTTGAAGTCGTCCGGATTCCATTCGCCTGACATTTCATCGATCAGCTGCCGGGCCATCTTGAGTTCGGCGGAGGTCACGCCTTTTTTCCCCGCAGGAGGCAATTCGAGGCTGTCCAGGGTCCTGACCTCATCGCCCCAGCGCAGGAGATTCAGCACCAGGGCCGGGCCGGAAGGCACCAGCGCGGCGAGGTGTTGCTTCGTGGCAATGACGACCTTGGCCAGCCCGATCTTGCCCGTGGCAATCAGGGCTTCGCGCAGCAACGCATAGACTTTGTCGCTCTTGTCTAGCGGCGCCACGAAATAGGGGCGTTCAAGGTAGATGAAGGGCAGCTCGGCGGCGTCGACGAAGCGTTCGATCTCGATGGTATGGGTAGTCTTGGGAAATACCGCCTCGATTTCTTCGGGGTCGATGATGACGTACTTGCCTTCTTTGTATTCGACGCCCTTGACGATGTTGTGCTTGTCAATTTCCTTGCCGGTCCGCTTGTTGACGCGTTTGTAGCCCACCGGGTCCAGCGTGCGCTTGTCCAGCCAGTCGAAATTGATGCCTTCCTGGGTGGCGGCGGTATGAAGGCCCACGGGAATGTGTACCAGGCCAAAGGTAATAGCGCCGTTCCAGAGGGTGCGACTTCCACTTGCCATGCCGAAATCTCCATCGTGACCGTGAAATTCCAGTCTCGCCGGCCCGGGAGTCGCCGTTTGTAGGCCCGACCATGCCAGCCTGGTAGGCGGGGGCAAACGGGCATCTGGAGAAATCTCCTATGCTGTGCCGATGAGCAGCAGACTTCGAGAAATCGCCGTCCACGTCTGTGAGCCCGCAGCCGGCTCCTTTGTCTGGCTCCTCAGCGAACGCGGCCAGGGCCGATGGAAGGAGCTGCAGCGGGCGGATTCGGGTGTGTCGACCTACAGGGAGGCCATGGCCCATGGGCTGCTTGCGCTGCAGTCGCTGATTCAGGACCTGGACATCGGACCGCGCCAAACCAGCCCGCATCCGGCCCGTGCTGCCAAGAAAGGGCGAAGCAATGGCCGCGCGGACAAAGGGCCGCCGTTGCCGCCAGGCCACGGCAGCCATTTCGGCTTTGGCCCGGCCGAATGAAGTGCCTGCCCATCCAGCCGCATGGAGGCACGGCTGCCGGCCTGCGGCCTGATGGCTGGGGCGCCGCTACGCCTTCGTTTGCAGGTGCAGGCGATAGCTGGCGGGCGTCTCACCGAAGACACGGCGGAAAAGGCCTATGTAGGCGCTGACGCTGGCGTAGCCGAGATCAATGGCAATGGCCGTGACGCTCATGCCTTCGGCCAGCATTTCCAGGGAGCGCAGCAGGCGCACGCGCTGGCGCCAGGCGGTGAAGTTGAAGCCTGTCTCGGCCACAAACCGGCGGCTCAGCGTCCGTGAGCTGAGGGCACCGAAATCCGCCCAGCTTTCGATGTCCCGTGCATCGGCCGGATTGGCCATCAAGGCGCGGGCTATGCGCTGAAGGCGGGTGTCCCGGGGCAAAGGCAGTCCAAACGCTTCGGCCGGCAGGCTTCGGATCTCATCCAGAACAACGGCGCATACATGGGACTGGGCCTCGCTCGGCGGCTCTCCCGGCGGGAAGCCGGCCAGGCGCAACACGGCTTCGCGCAGCAGGCCGGACACCCGGATGGTGCACGGCCGCTTCGGCAGGTCGGCGCATGCCGCTTCCGCGACATAGGCACTCCAGCCGTGATAAGGGCCATGGGAACGCCCGCAATGGGCCTGGTGCGGCGGAAGCCATACGGCATGGATGGCCGGAACAATCCAGACACCGTCATCGACCTGCACGGAAATCAGGCCCTTGATGGAGCCGAACAACTGGCCGCGCGCATGCCGGTGCATCTCGGAAGACAGCTCCCGATCGAGCACACGGGTTGCCGCGACCACGCAGGGGCCTTCGGCGGAGTCCATATAGGCGCCCAGTGCGTTCATGAGATCAGACATGGCGGATTCGAGGTATTTTTTGTCCAATAAATTCTATAGCCGCCATACCGAAGAGGCATACGCTTGCGAACCTGTACATCCACCATGGATTTGCTGATGCCTTCCCCTGATCATTTCTCTCCCCCTCCGGCACCATCCCGGCCCCAAGGGCCGGATGCGGTGGACCTGGATGCGCTATACGATCCGCCGACCGAGCGTATCCGCAACGGCGTACTTCACTACCTGGCGGATTTCCATCGGGAATATCTGGCCAGGGCCACATTCTTCTGCCTGGCCACGGGAGATGCCGCGGGCCTGGATGCCTCTCCGCGCGGCGGTGCTCCCGGCTTTGTTCGGGTGCTGGATGCGCAGACGCTGGTTTTTGCAGACTGGCCGGGAAACAACCGCATCGCTTCGCTGCGCAACCTGCAGCAGGACAGCTGCCTGGCGATGCTGTTCCTGTTTCCCGGCCTGGACCTCTTCCTTCGCATCAACGGCCGTGGCCGGATATCGACCGACAGCGAGCTGCTGCAGGAGCTGCGCGAAGGCCACAAGGTGCCCAAAACCGCGATCGTGGTCCGGATTGACGAAGTGCTGTTTCACTGCGGCCGCGCCCTCCATCGCGCCGGTCTATGGTCCGTCAACAGCCGCCTGGATCCCGGCCTGCTGCCGACAGTGGGCGATGTAATGGCGGGCCTGGCGCGATTGCACGGCGGCTCGCTTGCAGCCGGCCAGGCCGCGCAGGCGAACGAGCACTATGCCCATGCAGTGCGCACGGATCTTTATTGAATCTGGACTCCTGCGCGTGGAAACCTTGTCGCGCCAGAGCCCCGGCTTGCGGGCCGGAGGCTGCCGGTGAGCAACAGCCTGCTGGGCGCAGGGCGGCAGGGGCCCCAAAAAAACGGATAGAACCACCGGAAAAGGCCGCCCAGCATGCGTTCAGCGCTATCGAAGATGTGGTTCAGGACGGCTTGTGCCGCAGCCGTGCCCACATGCGCTGCGTGCCCAGGGCCTGGGCCAGCCTGGCATCCAGCGGCAAGGGCTCGCCATGCACGCGCGCGGCCAGCAGTTCGCCGCACAACAGCGACAGCGTGAGGCCGCGCGACCCCAGGCCGCTCAGCACCCACAGTCCCGGCAGGTCCTGCGCATGCCGGCCCGCCGGGCCGACCACGGGAATGCGGTCATAGGCCGCGCAGCGCACGCGCGACCAGGTCGGCGGCAACTGCGGCGCATCGAAGAAGGCATCCAGCGCGGGCCGGCAGGCGGGCAGCAATGCGGCGAGCTTGTCGGCATTGCTCGCATGGGCGCTGCGCTGCTCCTGCGGCGAAGGCGGCAGCGCGGTGACGTCGCGCTCGAAGGTGGAACCCATCACCCACTGCCGGCCTGGGCCTTGCCCGGAGTCGGATGCCGGAAAGTCAGGCACCAGATTGCCGTGGCCGTTCACCGGAAACGGCGGCATGGCTGCCAGTGTGGCGGGCGTGTGCCCGGCCACGCTGACCTGGCCGCGGATCGGCTGCATCTCCCATTGGCCCGCATCCAGGCCGCTGGCCAGCAGCAGGCCTGTCGTGGCCGGGCCCAGGGCCAGCACCACCATTTCGGCCTGCGCCAGCTCACGGCCCTGCGCATCCAGGGCTTGCCAAAGGGATGTGGCGGTCTGCCGCAGGCGGGCTATCTGCGCCTGCCCCTGCCAGCGGATGCCGGGCGCTGCCAGCAGCGCCCGGACCAGGCGCGCCGGACGTACCCAGCCGGCCTGCGCATGCCAGACGGCCCGGCTGTCGCCCGGCAGGCGGGCCGCTGCCAGTTGGCCGGACATGGCGGGCAGGCTCCATTGCCGGCCGGCGGACTCCTGGCCCTGCCATTCGGGCGGCAGCTCGGCCGGCTGGTTCAGGTCGTGCTCGAGCACGCCGCTGTGCGCCCAGTCCACGCCGGCTTCCAGATGCTGGCGTCCGGTCAGTTGCTGCAGGGTCTGCAAGCTGGTGCGCACACCGCTGCGCGACAGGCGCGAGAGGACGCTGTCGTCGGGCGAGACATGGGGGCAGAACAGGCCGGCCGGCAGGCCGGAGGCGCCGTTGGCCGGCGCATCGCCGGCGTCGAGCACGGTGACCTGCCAGCCGCGCCGCGCCAGGCTGGCGGCCGCCGCGGCGCCGGCCAGGCCGGCGCCCAGCACCAGGCAGCGCGCCGGGGCCGCCACGGGCGGTGGCAAGCCGTCATCGCGCTGGCGAGGCTCCCACTGCGGGTTGAAGCAGGCCTGCAGGTTGTGGCGCTTGGGCGGTACGCCGGGCACCTTGCGGACCTCGAAGCCCAGCCGCGCCAGGCCTTGCCGGACCTCGCCGGCCACGCACCAGGTGGCCAGCCGTGTACCGCGGCGGCAGTGGCGGGCCACGGTCTTCAGGGCCTCCGGGCTCCACAAGTCCGGGTTGGCGCCGGGCGAAAAACCGTCGAGGAACACGCTGTCGGCGATGAGCTGCTGCTTGCGCAGCATGGCCTGCGCATCGCCGATGTAGAGCGTAAGCAGCACCTGGCCGCCTTCGAACGAGAGCCGGTGCACGCCGGGCAGCAGGCCCCACCACTGGGCGGCCAGCGCCTGGCCCAGAGGACGCAGTTGCGCGTCGTCTGGCAGGGCGCGCCGCATGTCTTCGGCCGAGACGGGATAGGCCTCGACCGAGACGAAATGCAGCAGGCGCGGCCGCAGGGGATCGGCCTTCCAGGCGGCCCAGGTGGCCAGGAAGTTCAGGCCGAAGCCGAATCCGGTTTCCAGGATGCGCCATTTCGGCGCACCGGCCCAGGCCTGCGGCAGGCCGCAGCCGCCGAAGAAGGTGTGGCGCGCCTGGTCCAGGCCGCCGAATTCGCTGTGGTAGCGGTCCCCGAAACGGGGGCTGTAGGGCGTGCCGTCAGGCAACCATTCAATGGTTTCGGACATGGGTGACGGAAGTTCGGCCGCGCGGCGCACTCATTCCCAGCGCTGCTGATAGGAAAACACCGGCAGGCGCCACTTGAAGCGTATGGCCGCCAGGCGAAAGGCCAGGCCCCCGGCAAAGCACACGGCGGTGCTGATGTTGGAACTCACCTCCAGCGCGCGCAGCGACAGGAACAGCAGGCACACGGTGAGCGAGACGCTGGCATACAGCTCGCGCCGGAATACCACGGGCACCTGATTGCACAGCACGTCGCGCAAAATGCCGCCGCTGATGCCGGTGATCATGCCGGCCATGACCACCACCACGGTCGGGTAGCCGAGCTCCAGCGCCACGTTGCAGCCGATCAGCGAGAACGCGATCAGGCCCATGGCATCGAGGAACAGGAACACCTGCTTGAGCCGGTACATGTGGCGCGCGATCACCGTGGTCAGCAGGCCGAAGGAGATGACGAGGTAGACGTATTCGGGGTGCTGGGTCCAGCCTATCGGGTAGTGGCCCAGCACCATATCGCGGATGGTGCCGCCGCCCAGCGCGGTGACGAAGGAAATCACGGCCACGCCGAAGATGTCCATGTTGCGGCGGCCAGCGGCCAGCGCGCCGGCCATGGCTTCGGCGGTGATGGCCACGAGGTAGATCACCAGCATGACGGTGAATTGGGAGGACTGGAAAGAATCCAGCAAGGAAATCGAAGGAAGCATGACGGCCCCGATGGGAAAGGCCACGGCATCCGGCACTGTGGCAGCTGGATGGGTGGCGCGCCTCTCCCGCTGTCCTTTTACCTGAGAGTTGCATGCACAAGCCCTTGCGCACTTGCCCCTTCGGTGAGCCCTGCAGGTCTTGGCCGCGGGCTGCTCTCCAGTTGGCGAATCCTTCCTGCGGTACTTCGTGCCTGAGCGATTATGGGAGTTTGCGCCTTCGGCGGGAGCCTTCTTGTGTGGCAGGCGCTCCGCTCTCCCGCAGGAAAGCCGCAATTCTAGCCAATCGGCGGGCGGTTTCCGCCGGCCGGCCTCATTTCCATGGCGAGCGGTAGGCCAGCATCTGCGCCAGCGGACCAGGCCTGGCGAACCAGTAGCCCTGGGCGCGCCTGCAGCCCAGGCTGGACAGCAGCAGTGCCTGGGCCTCGAGTTCCACGCCCTCGGCCACGACCTGCACGCCAAAGCCCTCGGCAATGCGCAGCACGGCGGTGACGATGGCCGTGTCCGGCTGGGAGGCCGGCAGCTTGCGCACAAAGCTCTGGTCGATCTTGATGCAGTCGAAGCGCAGCCGGCTCAGATAGGCCAGCGAGGAATAGCCGGTGCCGAAGTCGTCGATCGCGATCTTCACGCCCAATGCCTTGATGGCGCCGATGCGCTGCAGCGTGGCATCGTTGCCTTCGAGCAGCATGGATTCCGTGAGCTCCAGCGTCAGCATGCGCGGCGGCAGGCCGCTGCTGTTCAGGACGCGCTCCAGCGTCGTGGCGAAGTCGGACTGGATCAGCTCGCGGGCCGAGACATTGACATGCAGCTCGAAATCCCGGGGCAGCCGGTCCAGATGCGCGGCAATGTCGTGCGCGGCCTGGCGCAGCACCCAGCCGCCTATGCGCAGGATGAGGTCGGACTCCTCGGCCACGGCGATGAAAACGCCGGGCGGCACCATGCCGCGCGTGGGACTGTGCCAGCGCACCAGGGCCTCGGCGCCGCGCATGTGTCCCGTGGCCAGGTCCACCACGGGCTGGTAGTGCACGGCCAGCTCGTGCTTGTCCAGCGCCTGGCGCAGCTCCATGGCCAGCTGCGTGCGCCCCAGCATGCGCTGCGCCAGCGCGGGCTCGTAGGCCACATAGCGGCGCGGTCCGCGCTCTGCCTCGCCCAGCGCGATGCTGGCGTTGCGCAGCCAGTCGGGCAGGGCACCGGGCAGCAGTTCGCCGGACAGCCCGCCGGCACAGGCACGCAGGAGAATATCGTCCTCGCCCACGGAAAACGGCTGCGCGAACATGTTCAGCACCTGCAGGCTCCGCTGCTGCAGCTGCTCCGTGTCGAGCTGTTCCAGCCACACGATGGCGAATTCGTTGCTGGCCGGCCGGGCCAGCAGTACCTGGCGCGGCAGCTGCGTGCGCAGGCGCTCGGCCACGGCCTGCAGCAACTGTTCGGCGGTGCTGTGACCCACGTCGTCGCGGATGCTGCGAAAGTTCTGCAGCTCCAGCAGGCACAGCGCCGCGTGGCAGGGCTTGCCGGCTGCGATGGCGGCCGCGTCGGCACGCTGGATCAGGCCGGCGCGCGTGAGCAGGTGCGTGAGGGTGTCGAACTGCACCAGCGTGCGCATATGCTCGAAGGATTGCTGCAGCCGCTGCGCCATATGGTTGAAGGCACCCACCAGGGCCGAGATCTCGACCATCCGCGTGGGGGCCAGGGCCTTGGCGGCATCCCAGTCGCCGCCGGCCAGCCGGTGGGCGGCGTCGGCCGTCACCAGGATGGGGCGTATGGCCCGCTGCAGCCACCACAGGCCGAGCGCCAGCCCCAGCAGGGCCAGCACGATGGCGCCCGTCAGGGCGGTGCGGCTGTCGCTGCGTATGCTGCTCACGAGATCGGATTCGGGCAGCACCACCACGATGCGCCAGTCGATGCCGCGCGTGTCGCGAAACGGCGTGATCTGGCCATGGTAGATCTGGCCCTCTTCGGCAAAGCTCAGGTGCAGGGGGGTGTCGTCCGTGGCCGGATGCGCCTCCAGCCAGCGGGCCGCGGTGCGCAGCGCAGGCTCGGGCGACTGCGTCAGCGGCAGGCGTGACGGCGACTGGAAGGCGTTGCCCGGCTGCGCCAGTATGGGTCGTGGCAGCGAATGCGCAACCAGGTAGTCCTGTGCATCCACGATGGCGATGAAGCCGTTGCCGCGCAGCGGCTGCGCCTGGAGAAAGCGGTTCATGCTGCTCAGGCGCAGGTCGGCCGCCACGACGCCGACCACGCCTTCGGGCGTCTTCACGGCGGTGGCGGCGGAAAGCGTCACGTCGCCGCGGTCTCCGGCCACCGTGTAGATGGGCGACCAGCGCGGCCCCTCGGCAGCGATCGCATGGCTGTACCAGGGCCGGATGCGCGGATCGTAGCCGGCGTAGCCCAGGGCGTCGGGTGACGGTTCCAGCCCGGGAAAGACGCGCATCATGCCCTGCGTGCTGTCGTCCTGCAGTATCAGGCGGTAGGTGCCGTCGCGTTCGCGCCGCACGCCCGCATACTCGCCCCGTACGCCGCCGAAGCCCATGACGCTGATCTGGTCGTATTGCGCATACAGCTCGCTGAAGGCGCGGATCAGATGGCGGTAGAGGGGGCGCATGTCGCCGGGCCGGTACACCCCGTCGCGCGCTAGAGCGTCGGCCACGGCGTGCTGCACCTGCAGCGGCGTTTCGAGGTATTCGGCCAGCTGGTGCCGCGAGGCGATGGTGATCGCGTCAAGCAGGCGCAGGCTTTCCTGGTTGATGAGCTTGTCCACCTGGCGCTGCTGCCAGAAGGACAGCAGCCCGACCGTCAGCGCGAAGACCGCGATGAACGGGAGAGTGACCGCCGTGCGAAGTGAAAGACGAAGTTGCGGCATGCGCTATTCCGGGGCCCATGACCGGACAAGGGTTTCGGGGCCATCAGCGCATGCAGCCAGGGTGCAGGCGTCCGGCACTTTGTTTGCAAAATGTATCGCAACTGACGGGCATTCGGAAAAAGAAAGACGGGCATGCATCCGCGTCGTCCTTGCGCTCTGCAAAAGCAAAGGCCCCAGGCCTTTCGGCATGGGGCCCTGCAAGGGCGGCGCAGCCTGGTTCCGTCTGTACCGAACCGTCGGTTATGCGCCCGGCGGCACCTGGCCTGCTGGAGCGGCGGTGCCGCCGAAGAAGTGGTTTTTGCAAAAACCCTTCCTGCCGTGCTGTGCTGTATTACGCACTGGGCGGGACATAGCCCGCCGCGGCGTCGGCACCGCCGCCGAAGAAGTGGTTTTCCATCTGGCGGGCCAGGTACTGGCGGGCGCGGGCGTCGGCCAGGTTCAGGCGGTTTTCATTGACCAGCATGGTCTGGTGCTTGAGCCAGTCGGCCCAGGCCTGCTTGCTCACGTTTTCATAAATGCGCTTGCCCAGCTCGCCGGGGTAGGGGGGGAAGTCCAGGCCTTCGGCGTCAACGCCCAGCTTGATGCAGTGAACAGTACGTGCCATCGATGCGGTCCTTGTCAGTGATTCAGATGTTTTGGCTATAACAAACTGAAATCTTATTGGTTTGAGTTTTAAGAGCGAGATTGAAGAATGCAGAGCAACGGAACACGGATCCGTTATCCATTCATTCAAAGAACACGGTCTCATGAAAAATCGCCGCCACTTTATCAAGTTTCCCGTTGCCGCCAGCCTGATTGCCGGCTTGACCCTGTCGGCCTTGCCCGCATTGCCGGCCTGGGCGCAGTCTCCGGCCGCGCCCCAGGCGGCCGTGCAGCTGCTCAATGTGTCCTACGATCCGACGCGCGAACTGTACGTGCAGTACAACCAGGCCTTCGCCAAGCACTGGAAGGCCACGAACGGCCAGGACGTGAGCATCAAGCAGTCGCACGGCGGCTCGGGCAAGCAGGCGCGTTCCATCATCGACGGCATCGAGGCCGACGTGGCCACGCTGGCCCTGGCCGGCGACATCGACGCGCTGGTCAAGAACGGCAGCGTCAAGCCCGAGTGGCAAAAGCGCCTGCCGCACAACAGCGCACCCTACAACTCCACCATCGTCTTCCTCGTGAAGAAGGGCAATCCCAAGGGCATCAAGGACTGGGACGACCTGGTCAAGCCCGGCATCCAGGTGATCACGCCCAACCCCAAGACCTCGGGCGGCGCCCGCTGGAACTACCTGGCCGCCTGGGAATACGCCAAGCGCAAGTACGGCGGCGAGGCCCAGGCCAAGGACTTCATCACCAAGCTCTACAAGAACGTGCCCGTGCTCGATACCGGCGCACGCGGCGCCACGGTGACCTTCGTGCAGCGCGGCCTGGGCGATGTGCTGCTGGCCTGGGAGAACGAGGCCTATCTGGCGCTCAAGGAGTTCGGCCCCGAGAAGTTCCAGATCGTCGCACCCTCGCTGTCCATCCTGGCCGAGCCTTCGGTGGCCGTGGTCGACAAAGTGGTGGACAAGAAGGGCACGCGCACCGTCGCGGAGGCCTATCTCAAGTACCTGTATTCGGAGGAGGGCCAGCGTATCGCCGGCAGGAACTTCTACCGCCCCACGGATGCCAAGGTGGCGGCCGAGTTCAGCACGCAGTTCCCCAAGCTGGAACTGTTCACCATCGACCAGGCCTTCGGCGGCTGGGCCGCGGCCGACAAGGCGCACTTTGCCGACGGCGGCAGCTTCGACCAGATCTACGCCAAGAAGTAAGACTGCAGCACCGGCGGAGCCCACCACCATGTCCATTTTGTTGATTGCCGGCAGCCCCACCCAGCCATCGCGCTCCACGGCCCTGCTCGAGGCCACGGCGCTGCGGCTCAAGGCCCACGGCGCGGCCGTCGAGCCGGTGCTGCAGCTGGCCAGGCTGGATCCCGCGGCCCTGCTGGGTGCGCAGTTCCAGTCCGCCACCGTCCGCGAGGCCACCGAGCGCGTGGCCCGGGCCGATGCCATCGTGGTGGCCACGCCGGTGTACAAGGCTGCCTACAGCGGCCTGCTCAAGGTCTTTCTGGACGTGCTGCCGCAGACCGCGTTCAAGGGCAAGCTGGTGCTGCCCCTGGCCACCGGCGGCAGCCCGCACCACATGCTGGCGCTGGACTATGCGCTGCGCCCCGTGCTGCAGTCGCTGGGGGCCCGCCACATCCTGCCCGGCATCTACGCCACCGACCAGGGCGTGCCCTTGCTGCCCGAGGGCGGCTACGGCCTGGCGGCGGATATTGCCCAGCGCGTGGAGGATGCTGCCGAACTGCTGGCCGGCGACCTGCGCCGCAACGCGGCCTGGAGTGCGGCCACGGAATTCGAAGACGTCGCCTTTGCCGACGTGCGATGTAGCGTCTGATCCCTTTGCCGGCCGGTGCGCCATCGCCGCGCACCGCAGCCGCCCGTTTTTGATCTCCAATTTTCATAGCAGGCAGCGCCCATGAATGGGGCGCATGGGGAACTTTTGCCCGGATTTCCTGCCCGCCACGCAAACAGGCAAGCACCATGACCGAATTCCACATTTCCGATCTCTCCGCTTCCGCACCGGCAGTGCCGGCCCGCCGCCGATGGCTGCAGACCTCGCTGGCGGCCGCCGCCGTGCTGGCCACCACGGGCGCGGCCTGGGCCCAGGGCCAGGGCACCGCAGCCGCGGGCCCGCGCGTGCTGCGCGTGGGCCACCAGAAGGGCTGGCTGTCGGTGCTCAAGAACCGCGGCACGCTGGAAAAGCGCCTGGCGCCGCTGGGCGTGTCCGTACGCTGGATCGAATTCAACGCCGGGCCCGTGCAGCTCGAGGCCCTGAACGTGGGCTCCATCGACTTCGGCGACGTGGGCGAGGCGCCGCCCATCTTTGCCCAGGCCGCTGGCGCGCCGCTGGTCTACGCGGGCGCCACGGTGCCGCGTCCCGCGCTGGAAGCCGTGCTGGTGCCCAAGGATTCGCCGATCCGCAGCGTGGCCGACCTCAAGGGCAAGCGCGTGGCCTACAACAAGGGCTCCAACGTGCAGTACTTCCTGGTCAAGCTGCTGCAAAAGCACGGACTGCAGTACGGCGACGTGCAGTCCGTCTTCCTGGCCCCGGCCGATGCGCGCGCGGCCTTCGAGCGCGGCTCCGTCGATGCCTGGCTGATCTGGGACCCGTTCCTGGCCGCAGCCCAGAAATCGCTGGATGCCCGCCTGCTGGCCGATGCCACGGGCGTGGTCAACAACCGGGCCTACTACTTCACCTCGCGCGACTTCGCCACCAAAAATGCCGACGTGCTGCGCATCGCCATCGAGGAGCTCAACGCCATCGATCTCTGGGCCTCGAGGAACCAGGCCGCCGCCGCGGCAGAACTGGCGCAGGTGCTGGGATTGGAGACCGCCGTGACCGCGCTGTACCTGAGCCGTGCGCGCTTCGGCACGACCGCCGTGACGCCCGAGATCCTGGCCGAGCAGCAGCAGATCGCCGACACCTTCTTCGACCTCAGGCTCATTCCCAAAAAGCTCAACCTGCTGCACGCGGCCCCCGTGGACCTGCTGGCCAGCCGCTGAGACTGCATCAAAGAGGTGTACACCATGCCCCAACCACCGAGCATTCCCCGTTTCCAGCGCGGGCGCCGCCAGGCCCTGCAATTGCTGGGCACCACGGCCTTTGCCTGGACGCTGGCCGACCACTTTGCGCGCGCCGAGTCCGTACCGGTCACCCAGGCGCCCGCGCAGCTGCGCATCGGCTACCAGAAATCCGCCGTCAACCTGGTCATCCTCAAGCAGCATGGCGTGCTGGAAAAGCGCTTTGCGCAGACCAGGATCAGCTGGCTGGAATTTCCGGCCGGGCCGCAGCTGCTGGAGGCGCTGTCGGCCGGCAGCCTGGACTTCGGGCTGACCGGCGATTCGCCGCCCGTGTTCGCCCAGGCCGCGGGCAAGGACCTGCGCTACGTGGGCGCGGAGCCGCCCAAGCCCGAGAGCTCGGCCATCCTGGTGCCGGCCGACTCGCCGCTGACACGCCTGGCCGACCTCCAGGGCAAGCGCATCGCGCTGCAAAAAGGCTCCAGCGCCCACTACCTGCTGGTGCGGGCGCTGGACAAGGCCGGCATCGCCTGGAGCGAAATCCAGCCCATCTACCTGGCGCCGGCCGATGCGCGCGCCGCCTTCGAGCGCAAGAGCGTGGATGCCTGGGCCATCTGGGATCCCTTCTACGCAGCCACCGAGCTGGCCATACGCCCGCGCGTGCTGACCAACGGAGAAGGCCTGTCGGGCAACAACTCGTTCTACCTGGCCTCGCGCGAGGTGGTGGAGCGCCATCCGCAGGTGATCAAGGCATTGTTCGAGGAGCTGACGCGCGCCGACCGGTTCGCCCAGGCCTCGCGCCAGGAAAGCGTGAGCCTGATCGCGGCCTTCAGCGGGCTGGATGCGAACGTGGTGAGCCGCTTCATCGCCCGGCGGCCCAGCTCGCCCGTGGGGCTGATAGGCCCGGCCATCGTGGCCGAGCAGCAGCGCGTGGCCGATGCGTTTTTTCGTCTCGGCCTGATACCGCGCCAGGTGCGCGTGGCCGACATCGTCTGGCAGCCCTCGGCCGCGGAATTCGCGCGCCTGGCCGCCTCCACCCCCATTGGCGGACCCCAGGTCTAAGGAGAAACAAGCATGCAGGTTTTCTGGTTCATTCCCACCCATGGCGACAGCCGCTACCTGGGCACGGCCCAGGGCGCGCGCCAGCTCAGCCACGATTACGTCAAGCAGGTGGCGATCGCCGCCGACAGCCTGGGCTACGAAGGCGTGCTGATCCCCACCGGGCGCTCCTGCGAGGACCCCTGGGTGGTGGCCTCCAGCCTGATCCCCGTCACCCGGCGGCTCAAGTTCCTCGTAGCCGTGCGCCCGGGCCTGCACCAGCCCAGCCTGGCCGCGCGCATGGCGGCCAGCTTCGACCGCCTGTCCGAAGGGCGCCTGCTGATCAACCTGGTCACCGGCGGCGACCAGGCCGAGCTCGAGGGCGACGGCGTGTTCCTCGACCATGCGCAGCGCTACGAGCAGTCGGCCGAGTTCATCCGCATCTGGCGCGAGATCCTGGCCCGCAGCCACGAGGGCGGCACGTTGGACTACGAGGGCAGGCATCTGACGGTCAAGGGCGCCAGGCTGCTGTTTCCGCCGCAGCAGAAGCCGTATCCGCCGGTGTACTTCGGCGGCTCCTCGGCGGCCGCGCACGAGCTGGCGGCCGAACAGGTCGACGCCTACCTGACCTGGGGCGAGCCGCCCGCCGAAGTGGCCCGGAAGATCGCCGATGTGCGCGAGAAAGCCGCCCGCCACGGCCGTACCGTGAAATTCGGCATCCGCCTGCACGTGATCGTGCGCGAGACCGAGCAGGAAGCCTGGGCCGATGCCGAGCGCCTGATCAGCAAGGTGCAGGACGAGACCGTGGTCCAGGCCCAGGCCGCATTCGCGCGCATGGACTCCGAAGGCCAGCGCCGCATGGCGGCCCTGCACGCGGGCGGCACCAAGCGCAGCCGCCAGGACCTGGAGATCAGCCCCAATCTCTGGGCCGGCGTGGGCCTGGTGCGCGGCGGCGCGGGCACGGCCCTGGTGGGCGATGCGCAGACCGTGGCCGACCGCATCCGGGAATATGCAGACCTGGGCATAGACACCTTCGTGCTCTCGGGCTACCCGCATCTGGAGGAGGCCTACCGTTTTGCCGAGCTGGTGTTCCCGCTGCTGCCATTGGCCGTACGCGACAAGCTGGCCGGCGGCAATGCGGGCGGCCCGTTCGGCGAAACCGTGGCCAATCTGTACTCGCCGGGCGTCGTCAAGGGCGAGCCGGTGCGGGTTTCGCAAAGCTGATACGGCCAGACGCAAGGAGTTTTTTGCATGAGTGAAGTTCAAACCGCAGGCCTGAAGCAGGCGGATGCGATCAAGGGCGCAGACCTGGCCCGCACCACCATCCACCTGTCCACCGGACTGGCGCGCAGCGTGGGCCTGCGCCTGGTTCCCTGGCTGGTGCCCCTCGCGCTGATCGCGGCCTGGCAGGTGGCGTCGGCCCAGGGCTGGCTGTCCACCCGCGTGCTGCCGGCACCGCTGGACGTGCTGCGCGCGGCCTGGGCACTGGCCGTCTCGGGCGAGCTGTGGACCCATGTCAAGGTCAGCGCCGGCCGGGCCCTGGCCGGCCTCGCCATCGGCGGCAGCCTGGGCCTGGTGCTGGGCCTGCTCACGGGCTCGCAGCGCTGGGCCGAGACCCTGCTGGATTCCACCATCCAGATGGTGCGCAACATTCCCGCGCTGGCGCTGATCCCGCTGGTCATCCTGTGGTTCGGCATCGACGAGTCGGCCAAGCTGTTCCTGATCAGCGTCTCGGTGTTCTTTCCGATCTACCTCAACACCTTCCACGGCATACGCAACGTGGACCCGGGGCTGATCGAGATGGGCAGGAGCTACGGCCTCACGCGCTGGCAGCTGTACCGCGACATCATCCTGCCGGGCGCGCTGTCGTCCATCCTGGTGGGCCTGCGGTTCTCGCTGGGCCTGATGTGGGTGATCCTCATCGTGGCCGAGACCATCTCCGCGCAGTCGGGCATCGGCTATCTGACCATGAACGCCCGCGAGTTCCTGCAGACCGACGTGGTGCTGGTCGGCATCCTGCTCTATGCCCTGCTGGGCAAGCTGGCGGATATGTTCGCCCGCTCGCTGGAGCGTTGGTGGCTGCGCTGGCACCCGAGTTATGCGACGACCCCCTGAGCCGCTGCGCGGCTTCCCCCTGGGAGGAGGACGGCGGCCTTTGCGGCGGGGCGGCCCTTGCCGGCCGCCCCGCCGATGGGGTACGCCAGTTTTTCAGGCCGCGCGCTTTTACGTAGATAAAAGAATAGGAACTGCAATGACTCCATTGACAAGCCGCTTCAGTCGGGCCGTGGCCGGCGCATTGAATGCAAGCTTTCCCCTGGTGACCTGGGAGTCCTCGTGGGAGGAAATCCAGGCCCTGGAGACCAGGCGCCAGGCCGAACTGGCGGAGCGCGAGGAGCGCGCCGTGCGGCGCAAGCTGGTGCCGGGCGTGCACCTGCAGGCCAGCGCACTGAGCAAGCGTTACGGCGAGCGCGAGGTGCTGCACCAGGTGCAGCTCGATGTGCGGCCCGGCGAGTTCATCGCCATCGTGGGCCGCAGCGGCTGCGGCAAGAGCACCCTGCTGCGGCTGGTGGCGGGGCTGGAGACGGCCAGCACGGGCCAGGTGCGCATCGACGGAGCCGACGCCGCCGATGCCCGGGACGACACGCGCATCATGTTCCAGGACGCGCGCCTGCTGCCCTGGCTGCGCGTGCTGGACAACGTGACGCTGGGCCTGCCGGCCTCGGCGCGGGAAAGGGGGCGCGAGGTGCTGGCCCAGGTGGGCCTGGCAGACCGCGAGAACGAATGGCCGGCCCGGCTTTCGGGCGGCCAGCGCCAGCGCGTGGCCCTGGCCCGTGCGCTGGTCCACCAGCCGCGCCTGCTGTTGCTCGACGAGCCGCTGGGCGCGCTCGACGCCCTGACCCGCATCGAGATGCACCGGCTGATCGAAGGCCTGTGGCGCCGCCATGGCTTCACGGCGCTGCTGGTCACCCACGACGTGCAGGAAGCCGTGGCACTGGCCGACCGCGTCGTGCTGATCGAGGACGGCCGCATCGCCCTGGACGAAACCATCGCACTGCCGCGCCCGCGCTCGCATGGCGACCCGGCCTTTGCCGCGCTGGAGGAACGCATCCTGAACCGCGTGCTGCAAAAGCCCGATGCACCGGCCCAGGATGACGGCCGCGGCGCCTGGCCCGGCGTGCCGGCCCATGGGCTGCGCTGGGCGGTGTGAATCCCGCAGATGGCATGAAAACGGCAGTCCGCGCTTGATGGGCAAGCGCTGACTGCTCTTTTTTGGAGAGCGTTCCATCACGCCGCGGGCCGGGCGCCGGGTCATGCGGCGCCGGGCTTTAGAATCCTGGGCTTCCCGTTGCCAGGGGGGCCGGCCCATGAAGCGGCCGCGGCCCCTGGTGCCCGCAGTTCCCGGTCCGGGGCTCACCAAGGATTCTTCGCGTGCATTCGCCCACTTCTCATGGCCGCCGTGCCTTCATGGCATCGGCCGCTGCCGCATCTCTTCCCTTTGCTCTTTCCCTTCCCGGCCGGGCAGCCGCTGCGCCGGCCGCCATCCAGCTCAAGCTCGGCTATCCGCTGCCGCAGAACTCCCAGTTCGGCGCGGCGGCCACCGCGTTTGCGCAGGAGCTGGCCCGCCTGACCGAGGGCCGCTTCGGCATCCAGCAGTTCCCTTCCAGCACCCTGGGCGGCGAGCGCGAAATGATCGAGGGCGTGCAACTGGGCAGCCAGGACCTGGCCCTGGTGTCCACCGGTGCCATCGGCAACTTCGTGCCCCAGGTCACCATCTTCGACCTGCCCTTCCTGTTCCGCGACTACGCGCACGCCCATGCCGTGCTCGACGGCGCCATCGGCACCGAGATGCTGCAGCGCTTTCCGGCGCGCGGCCTGGTGGCGCTGGCCTGGGGCGAGGGTGGCTTTCGCCACATCACCAACCACAAGCGGCCCATCGTGCAGCCGCAGGACCTGCGCGGCCTCAAGATCCGCACGCAGGAGAACCCGATGCACATCGCGGCGTTCAAGGGGCTGGGCGCCAGCCCCACGCCGATCAACTGGCCCGAGACCTTCATGGCGCTGCAGCAGCGCACGGTGGACGGGCAGGACAACCCGATCTCGGTGATCGAGGCTTCCAAGCTCTACGAGGTGCAGAAGTACCTGTCGCTGACCCAGCACCTGTACTCGCCCGCGCTGTTCCTGGTGTCGCCGGCGCTGTTCGGCAAGCTGTCCAGGGCAGACCAGGACGCCTTCCGCGCCGCGGCACGCGCCGGGGCCCTGGCCATGCGCCGCCGCGTGGCGGCCGACGAGCAGTCGGGCGTGCGCAACCTCAAGCAGCACGGCATGGCCGTGGTCGAGCAGGTCGACAAGGCGTCGTTCATCGCGGCGCTCGAAACCAGCTACCAGAATTTCAACCAGCAGTTCGGTGCGCAGAACATCGAACGCATCCGGCAGGTGAGCTAATCCATGCGCTATTCCATCTTTTCCGTCCAGGACCACCATCCCTCGCTGCACCGCTCGGTGGCCCAGCTCTACGAGCAGGTGATCGCCGAGGCCAAACTGGCCGAATCGCTGGGCTACGACACCTTCTTCGTGGCCGAGCACCACTTCCACGAGTGCGGCTCGGTGCCCAACCCGGCCGTGTTCCTGGCCGCGCTGGCGCGCGAGACGACGAAGATCCGCCTGGGCGTGGCGGTGTCCAACATCACCATCCACAACCCGCTGACCATTGCCGAGGACTACGCGATGGTGGACATGCTCTCGGGCGGCCGGCTCACGCTGGGCGTGGGCTCGGGCTACCTGCGCCACGAGTTCGAGGGCCACCGCGTCTCGCCCGAGGAAAAGCGCGAGCGCTTCGACGAGAACCTGCAGGTCGTGGTGCAGGCGCTGACCGGCGAGCCCGTGCACTTCCAGGGCAAGTACAACGACCTGCCGGGCGTGGCGCTCAACGTGCAGCCGCTGCAAAAGGACAGGCTGCCCATCCACGTCGCCATCCAGCGCCGCGAGGCCGCCTACCACGTGGGCCGCCAGGGCCGCAACATCTTCTCGCTGCCGTATTCATGCCTGACCTCGTTCGAGGAAATCCGCGGCCTGGTCGAGGACTACCGCAAGGGCTACCGCGAGTCCGGCGCGCCGGGCGAGGGCAGCGCGGTGCTGGCCTTCCACTGCCACGTGGCCGAGACCGACGAGCAGGCCAAGCTGAACGCGGAGCAGGCCTTCAACCTGTACTTGGACACGCGCCTGTTCTACGACACCCGCCGCACCTATGACACCGTGGTCAGCGCCGGCCTGGGCATGTTCGGCTCGCTGCGCACCGTGGCCGACCAGCTGGTGGGCCTGAGCGAGATGGGCATCGACCACGTGATGTTCCTGCAGAACTTCGGTGTGCTGGATTCAAAGCTGGTGCATGACTCCATGCACCGCATTGCCAACGAGGTCATGCCCGAGGTGCTGCGCCGCACCGGCAAGGCCTGATGAATTGAAGCGGAAATGGCTTCCAGCGCTTGATGCAAAGGCGTAGATAGCTATTGTTTTCAAAGCGTTAGCCGCCAAGGGCGGACGCGTTCTGCAAGCCCTGGGGCTGCAGAGCGCGTCCGCCTTTTTTGTTAGATGTTTTGGGTATAAAAAATTTATTTCTTATTTGTTTGAGTTTTGACGCATGGCTTCCAGAATGAAAGTCATCGGTGCACCTGCACTGCTGCTTTCATTCAATCAACGGACTTTCCAGGAGAAGCTCATGTCCATTCAAGCCATCAACGTGCGCAACCAGTTCAAGGGCAAGGTGCGCGAAATCATCCGCGGCGACGTGGTCTCGGAAGTCGATGTGGAAACGCCCTGGGGCACGGTGACTTCGGTGATCACCACGCGCTCCGTGGACGAACTGGGCCTGGCCCCGGGCTCGGAGGTGGTGGCGCTGGTCAAGTCGACCGAGGTGTCGATCGCGAAACTTTGACTACCCCCTGAGCGGCTGCGCTGCTTCCCCCTGGAAGGGGGACGCCAGCCTTTGCTGGGGCAGCCCACGCTGCGGGGCGGCGGGGCCGCCTAGGCCCTTGCTGGCTGTACCGCGCCTGGGTCGCGCCGGTTTTATGCATGGCGCCCAGTGCTCTGCCTTCCAGCTCCATTCCATAAAAGGTTTTGACCATGTCCCACCCCAACGATCACGCGGCCGCGTTCACCCGGTTCGGCGTGGAGCCCTATACGCCGACCATTGGCGCGCTCATCCATGACCTGGATCTGCGCCAGCCGCTGGACGAGGCCACGCGCGCCGAGCTGCGCGCCGCGCTCGCCCGGTACGAGGTGCTGTTCTTTCGCGACCAGGAACTCACGCCGCGCCAGCAGGTGGATTTCACGCGCAGCTTCGGCGAGGTGGCCGAGGTCAAGGCCTTCTTCCCGCGGCTCGAGGACCAGCCCGAGATCGAGATCGTGGAGAGCACGGCCCAGCGGCCCAGCGCGGCCAGCAACTGGCACTCCGACATCACCTGGCGCGAGAACCCGCCGCTGGGCACCAGCCTGTATGCGCAGGTGATTCCGGCCCATGGCGGCGATACGCTGTGGGCCAGCCTCACGGCCGCCTATGCCAGCCTGCCGGCCGCGCAACAGGCCTACCTGGAGACGCTGACGGCCGTGCATACCTGGGAGATCAGCGGCTGGACCGAATACCTGCTGCGCAAGGACGCCAGCGGCGAGGAGCTGCGCGCGGCGCGCGCCAAGTATCCGCCGGTGGAACACCCGGTGGTGCGCGTGCACCCGGTCACGGGCAAGAAGATCCTCTACGTCAATCCCACGTTCACCAGCCACATCAAGGGGCTCAAGCGCGCCGACAGCGATGCGCTGCTGGCCCAGCTGTTCGGCCTGGCCCAGGTTCCCGAGTTCCAGGCGCGACTGCGCTGGCAGCCGGGCACGCTGGCCGTGTGGGACAACCGCTCCACCCAGCACTATGCCGTGGGCGATTTCTTTCCCCAGCACCGCAAGCTGCACCGCATCACCATCACCGTGGACAAGACTTTCTGAACGGTCTGGCCAGAACCGGAGAAAAATCCCAAGGGCGTGCCATGCACGCCCTTTTTGCTTTCATATCAATAGCTTGAAACGCTTTGGTAGCAAGCTTGCGAGCGGTTTCTCATAACTTTCCGGCAGTAGCTTCCGCGCGAAACATCTTTGTCCATGCATATTGCTATTTACCATTTATCGTTATAAGAAAACTAAATTAAATTCTTTTTGATTCTAAAAAAGCCGTGGGCCAGCAAGCTGCGTCCACGGCGGAAAAGGTTCTGAAGGAATGTCGATTTACGCTGTCTCCTCTCTTTCGCGCGCCATGCCCGCGCTGCAGCGCCTGCCGCTGCGGCTGTCATCCGGCCCGCTGCAGCGCCTGGGCCGGGCCTGGCTGACCGCCTGGGTGTTTCCGCTGGCCCTGCTCGCGCTGTGGCAGCTGGCCAGCGCCAGGCAATGGGTGCCCGAACAGGTGCTGCCCGCGCCGGCCCAGGTGTGGGCCGCCTTGTCCGAGCTGTGGACCTCGGGCGAGCTGGGGAGCCATCTGCGCATCAGCATGCAGCGCGTGGCCGCGGGCTTTGGCCTGGCCCTGGCCCTGGGGCTGCCGCTGGGCATAGGCCTGGGGCTGTCGGCCACCTTCCGCGACTATGTGTACCCGCTGTTCAAGGCGCTGGCCCAGGTGCCGGTGATCGGCTGGCTGCCGCTCCTGATCCTGCTGGTGGGTATCGACGAGGAGCTCAAGTTCCTGCTGATCGCCAAGGCGGCCCTGGTGCCCATCGTGGTCAATACCTGCCAGGGCATACAGGGCGTGCCCCAGCGCTTCGTGGAGGTGGCGCGCGTCTATGGCTTCACGCGCCGGCAGCTGCTGGGCCGCGTGGTGTTTCCCGCGGCCACGGCCGCCATCTGGAACGGGCTGCGCTACGGCCTCACCCATGCCTGGCTGGCCCTGGTGGTGGTGGAGCTGCTGGCGTCCTCCGAGGGCATAGGCTTTCTCATCGTCTACGGGCGCCAGCTGTTCCAGCTCGACGTGGTGCTGGCCGCCGTGGTGGCTGTGGGTGCCGTGGGCTTTGCGCTGGACCGGCTGCTGGCCCTGGCCGAGGCGCGGCTGCTGCGCTGGCGCCGCACGGGGTTCTGAAGGAGGACCGCCATGGCGACGACCCGCTCGTTCCCCAACCCCTTCACCCTGGTGCCGCGCCGGCTGCGCGGCTGGATTCTTCCCCTGCTGCTGCTGGGCGTCTGGGCCTGGGCCGCGCATGCGCGCTGGACGGATTCCGCCCTGCTGGTCTCCCCGCTCGACGTCTGGCGCCGGGCGGTGGACCAGGTGCGCAGCGGCGCGCTGGCGCAGGCCTTGTCGGCCAGCCTGTGGCGCTGCCTCTGGGGCGTGGCCCTGGGCAGCGCGGCGGGCCTGGCCGTGGGAGCGCTGCTGGGCGCCTCGCGCCGGGCGGAGCGGCTGCTTGGGCCCAGCTTTCACACCCTCAAGCAGATCTCGCTGTTCGCCTGGATCCCGATGCTGTCGGTGTGGTTCGGCATCGGCGATGCGGCCAAGGTGGCCTTCGTGGCCATGGCGGCCTTCTTCCCGGTGGTGCTGGGCACCTTCGAAGGCGTGCGCAGCGTGCCGCGCGAATACGTGGAAGTGGCGCGCGTGCTGGATTTCAGCCGCTGGCAGATGCTGGGGCGCGTGGTGCTGCCGGCGGCCGCGGCCTCCATCTTCACGGGGCTGCAGCTGGCGGTGATCTACGGCTGGCTGGCCACGCTGGGCGCCGAGTACCTGCTGGCCTCGGGCCAGGGCCTGGGCAACACCCTGATCGACGGGCGCGAGCATTTCTGGATGGACCTGGTGCTGTTCGGGGTGGTGGTGATCGCCCTGGTGGGCTTTGCGCTCAACAGCCTGCTGGTGGCGGTGGAGCGCCGCCTGCTGGCCTGGCGCGTGAAGACGGTCGCCCGCTATTGAACTGGAAAGAGAGAACAAGATGGCGCATGCCGATTCCCTGGAAATCCGGGGGCTGAACAAACGTTATGAAGTCGAGGGCCGCGCGCTGCCCGTGCTGCAGGACGTGAACCTGTCCATCGCCGCCGGCGAGTTCGTGAGTATCGTGGGCTCCAGCGGCTGCGGCAAGTCCACGCTGCTGCGCCTCATCGTCGGGCTGGAGAGCGAGTACGAAGGCCAGGTGCTGCTGGGCGGACGCCCCGTGCGCGGGCCGGGACTGGAGCGCGGCATCGTGTTCCAGGAGCACCGGCTGTTTCCCTGGCTCACGGTGGAGAAGAACGTGGCCATGGGCCTGCTCAACGCGGGCCTGCCCCGTGCCGCGCAGGAGCAGGCCGTGCGCGAGCACATCGCGCTGGTGGGGCTGCAAGGCTTCGAGCAGGCCTATCCGCACCAGCTCTCGGGCGGCATGTCGCAGCGCGTGGCGATTGCGCGCGCCCTGGTCAACCGGCCCGACGTGCTGCTGCTGGACGAGCCTTTCGGCGCGCTGGACGCCATGACGCGCGCCCACCTGCAGGACGAGCTGCGCCGCATCTGGCAGCAGGAGGGCATCACCATGATTCTCGTGACCCACGACGTGGAGGAGGCGGTCTACCTCGGCCAGCGCGTGGTGGTCATGGAGCCGCGGCCCGGCCGCATACGCCGCACCGTGCCCGTGCCGCTGGCCCAGCCGCGCGAGCGTGCCTCGGCGGCCTTTGCCGCCGTGAGGGACGAGGTGCTGCGCGAGTTTTCTCCCGCAGGCCTGGCCGAGGCGCCGCAGCTGCTGCCGGCCGACCTGCCCACGGACCTGCCTGCTGTGCATTGGCGCTTCGCGGTCTGAGCCTTGCCCATTTTTTCCTTCAGAAACCTTCACAGAAATTTCCCATGAACCATGAATCGCTGACCTCTGTTGCCGCCTCGCACGGCGTTGCCGAACCTGCCCGCGTGTCCGGCGCTGCCGGCGCCATCACGCGCCGCTCCCTGCTGGCCCTGAGCCTGGCCGCCGGTGCCGCGCCCTGGGTGGCGCGGGCCCAGGCCACGGCCCGGGTGATACGGCTGGGCTCGCCCGATCTGGGCACGGCCGGCAAGCCCACGCCGGGCGCGGGCTCGGCCGCGGTGCTGCATGCCCGCAAGTGGCTGGAGCAGGAGTTCGCACGCGACGGCATCCAGGTCGAGTGGCATTTCTTCCGCGGCGCGGGCCCGGCCGTGGCCGAGGCGCTGTCGGCCAGGCAGCTGGACATCGTCTTCCTGGGCGACCTGGCCTCGGTCATCCACAAGGCGCGCGGCCTGGACACGCGCTTCATCGCCGCCACCGGACGCGGCACCGGCAGCTACCTGGCCACGGCGCCGGGCTCCGGCATCAAGACCGTGGCCGACCTGCGCGGCAAGAAGGTCTCGGTGCTCAAGGGCACGGCCTACCAGCGCCCGTTTGACCACCTGCTGGCCGGCGCGGGCCTGACGGAAAAGGACGTCAAGCTCATCAACATGGACTGGCCCAGCTCCAAGGCCGCCGTGGTGGCGGGGCAGCTGGACGCCACCTTCGGCGGCGCCGACCTGTTCGTGCTGCGCGACAAGGGGGTGGGCATTCCCATCAGCACGCGCGGCAAGGGGCGCGACCTGTCCATCAGCTCGGGCATGCTGGCCACGCAGGAGTTCACCACCGGCCAGGCCCCGCTGCTGCAGCGCGTGACCAACCAGCTGGTGCGGGCGGCGCAATGGGCGTCGCAGGAATCGCATCGCGAGGAACTGATCCGCCTGTATGCCGAGACCAGCGGCAATCCCGATATCGGCTTTCGCGAGGAGCTCGCGGGCGACGACCTGAACCAGCGTTTCTCGCCGCTGCTGGACGAAGGCCTCAAGGCCGCCTACCAGGGCGTGCTCGACGACGGCAAGCGCCTGGGCCTGGTACGCGGCAGCATCGACGTGAATGCCTGGCTGGCGCCGGCCTTCGTGCAGCAGGCGCTGCAGGACCTGAAGCTGCAGGCGCAGTGGCGCGCCACCGATGCCAACGGCAAGGCCCTGGCCCAGGCCGCGGGCAAGAAAGGCGCGGCATGAGCAGCGATCAGCGTCCCAACATCGTCTTCATCCTGGCCGATGACCTGGGCTGGGCGGATCTCAGCGTCTACGGCCAGGCCGACTACCAGACCCCGCACCTGGACGCGCTGGCCGCCCAGGGCGTGCGCTTCACCCAGGCCTATGCCAACTCGGCCGTCTGCTCGGCCACGCGCTTCGCGCTGATCACGGGCCGCTACCAGTACCGGCTGCGCGGCGGGCTGGAGGAACCGCTGGTGCGCCAGGCCCATGTGCATGGCCTGCCGCCCGAGCATCCCACGCTGCCCTCGCTGCTGCAGGATGCGGGCTACGACACCGCGCTGGTCGGCAAGTGGCACCTGGGCAGCCTGCCGCACTTCGGTCCGCTCAAGAGCGGCTACGGCCACTTCTTCGGCAACTACGGCGGCGCCATCGACTACTTCACGCACAAGCCCGGCGTGGGCGAGGCCGTGCCGCGCGACCTGTACGAGGGCGAGGTGCCGGTGGAACGCGTGGGCTACTACACCCAGCTGCTGGCCGACGAGGCCGTGGACTGGATCAACGGCAAGAGCGGGCGCCGCGACGCCAGCAAGCCCTTCCTGCTGTCGCTGCACTTCACGGCGCCGCACTGGCCCTGGGTGGGGCCGGAGGACGAGGAGATCTCGCGCAGCCTCCAGGACCTGTTCCACTACGACGGCGGCAATCTCGCCACCTATGCGCGCATGGTGCGCTCGCTGGACCAGGCCGTGGGCCAGGTGCTCGAGGCCTTGCGCGAACAGGGCCTGGAGCGCAACACCATCGTGGTCTTCACCAGCGACAACGGGGGCGAGCGCTTTTCCAAGACCTGGCCGTTCACGGGCCAGAAGACCGAGCTGCTGGAAGGCGGCATACGCGTGCCCACGCTGCTGCGCTGGCCGGCGCGCATCGCGCCCCAGGTCAGCAGCCAGGTTGCGGTCAGCATGGACTGGCTGCCCACGCTGCTGGCGGCCGCCGGCGTGGCCCCCGATGCGGACCATGCGCCCGACGGCGACAACCTGCTGCCCGTGCTCGAAGGCCGGGCGCCGCAGTACGCGCGCACGCTGTTCTGGCGCTACAAGGCGCAGGAGCAGCGCGCCGTGCGTGCCGGCGCCTTCAAGTACCTGAAGATCAACGACAACGAATTCCTGTTCGACGTGGAGGACGATGCGCGCGAGCGCGCCAACCTGCGCCACCGGCATCCCGAGGTCTTCGAGTCGCTCAAGCGCCAGTGGGAGGCCTGGAACGCCCAGTTCCTGCCCATCACCGAGGAGGTGTTCACGCACGGCGTGACGCCCGACATCCAGGCCGACCGCTACGCGCCGCAAAAGCCCCGGCGCGAGCTGTGAGCCCGGGCCGGCGCAGCGGGAATCAACCCCAGAGCGCCGGCTTGTTCACCATGAGGAAATAGGTGCCTGCCATGGCCAGGAAGGCCGGGTAGCCCAGCGTTTCCCAGCGGCGCTGGTAGGCCAGGTAGAGCGCGGGCAGGGTGCCTGCCTGCCGGTGGGCCTGGGCTGCCATGGCGGCCATGCGCACCTGCAGCCAGACCACGGGCAGCCAGCAGGCGCCGGCCAGCGCATAAAGCCCCAGCGACAGCGCCAGCCAGGGCGTGGACAGCGGCCAGCCTGCCATGTGCGCCATGGCGATGCCGGTGGCCGGCTGGATGAAGATGCAGGGTGTGGTGAACCACCAGTCGGCCCGCACGACGAGCCGCGTGACCACGGCCTGCGCGGCCACCGAGCCGCTGCGGTTGGCAAAGAACATGTAAAAGGCCGAGCCCAGGCCGGTGCCGACCAGCAGCACGCTGGAGACGATGTGCAAAGTCTTGAGCAGCAGATAGGTATTCATGGATTTTCTCTGGTGGCAGAGGGAGTGCGGCCGGCCTGCAGCAGAAAGCACAGCATGGCGGCGATCGGCAGGTTCTTGAGCAGCGGGCCCAGCGGATGCAGCCAGAGCAGGGGCTGCAGCGCCGTGCCCGCCACGGTCATAGCGGCCATCAGGGCCAGCGCGGCACCGTAGCTGGCGCGGCCGGGCCTGAAGGCCAGGGCCAGGCCCACGGCCAGGTCGGCCAGCAGCCCGCCCCAGATCAGCGCCGCCTGCCAGCGCGCATCGGCAATGCCGCTGGCGGCCAGCAGGCGTGCGCCTTCGTGCTCCAGGCCGGACCATCCCCAGAAATCCAGGGCGCTGACCAGGGCCGTGCCCAGCCAGACCATTACCAGGCTGCCGTGCATGGCGCGGTGCAGGGGAGCGACGGCCGCCCTGGCACCATGCAGGTTCTGGATTGGACTCACGATCTGCGCTCCCTGGGCAAGGTGGCGTACAGGCGCTGCGGCGGCACGGGAGGGCGGCCCAGCAGGTCCGCCAGCGTCTGGGGATCGGTCACATTGCTGTTTTGCAGCAGCGCCAGGGTTTCGCTGCACCAGGGCAGGGCGCTGATGCGGTCGCCGACCTTGGCGCTGGCCACGCTGGCCCACTGCGGCAGATGGCCCACCCGGGCCGGCGCCCGGCCCATCTGCGCGCGCAGGCTGGCAATCAGGCTGCCCATGGCCACGGGCTCGGGACCTCCCAGGTTGACGACACCGGTGGGCTCATCCTGCGCGGCCAGGCGGGCCAGCACTTCAGCCAGGTCGCGCACGGCCAGGGGCTGTATGAAGCTGTCGCGCACGGCCTGGGGCAACAGCAGGACGGGCAGCCGGGCCAGGGCCAGGAACAGTTCGGTGCTGGCGCCGCCGGCGCCGAAGATGACGCTGGGGCGCACGACCACGCCATGCAGGCGGCCGGCGGCGTTCAGCGCCAGCAGATGATCGTCGGCCGCACGCTTGGTGCTGGCGTAGCGCGTGTCGCCTTCATGGACGCCCAGGGCCGAAACCTGGACCACGCGGCGTATGCCGGCCTGGGCGCAGGCGTCGAACAGCGCCATGGGCGCGGCCGTGTGCAGCATGTCCAGCGACTGGGCGGGCGTGTCGCGCAGTGCGCCCACGGCGTTGACCACGGCATCCACGTTCTGCAGGTGAGGTCGCCAGGCCTCTGCGTCGGTCGCATGGGCGAAATCCAGCGCCGGGTCGGAGTGGCGGCTGCGCACCACCGGGTCGTGGCCGGCCTGTATCAGGGCATTCACGACATGGCGGCCCAGAAAGCCGGTGCCGCCGCAGATCAGGATACGCATGGTCTTTCCTTTCGCAGATGCAGAAGGCCGCGTCAGCGCGTCTCGCCGCCGCGCACAAAGCGCTGCACGCTGGCGCCCAGCCGCAGGATCTTGTCCAGCGTGGCGGGCGACAGGCGCAGCATCTCGTCGGTCCAGACGCCCAGCGAATCCATGAGGCGCAGCGTTTCGTGCACGCGGTCCTGGGTGTCGGGTGTCTCATTCTCGAAGTCGGGCTGGGCGATCAGCTCGCGCAGCAGGGCCGAGGTGGGATCGAACTCGCGCTGCTTGCGCTCGCGCACGATGGTGCGCAGCAGTTCCCAGACATCGGCCGAGGTCTCGAAGTAGTCGCGCCGGTCGCCGGGGCGGCGGCTGGCGCGGATCAGCTTCCAGGCCAGCAGCTCCTTGAGGCTGGTGCTGACGTTGGAGCGCGCCGCGCCCAGGGTTTCGCCGATCTCCTCGGCATGGAGCGGCCGGCCGTGGAAGAACAGCAGCGCATGGATCTGCGCCACGGTGCGGTTCACGCCCCAGGCGTTGCCCATGTCACCCCAGTGGTGGACAAAGCGTCGGGCGATGGGACTCAGTTGCATGCGGCCAGTGTTGCGGCATTTGAAATTTCTGTCAATACAGAAATTTCAAATCAGGGAGAGTCGGTGAAGAGTGCATGAGGCACAGGAGTTTCGCGATGAATGATTTCTCAGGGAAAAGAAATTTCCTCTCTCGACAAGGCCGGGCCGCTCTGCCGGCCGTTGCGTGGCCCGTGCGGGGCTGAACCATAATGGCGCCCATTCAACGCAGAAATCGGAGAAAGGGAGAGACATGACTGCTGCTGCCACCGCCTTGCGTGCCGCCCTGCTGCTGTCGGCCTGTGCGCTGGCGCAGGCCGCGTCGGCCGCCTGCTACTTTGTCTATGCGCCCGGCAACGAGCTGATCTACCGCTCCAACCGCGCGCCCGTGGATCTGTCGCTGCCGCTGCACCTGACCGTGCCCCGGCTTGCGCCAGGCGCCACCATGGTGTTCTCGCTGGATGAATTCAATTGCGCGACCGAGGTGAACCTGATTGCCGAGCGCGCCCAGCTCGCCCAGGCCCGTACCGAACGCCAGCGCCGCGCACGCGAGGAGCAGCGCTTCTGAATCCGTAGCAGCTGGCGCTTGTCCCTGCTGGATCACGTAATTGAAAATGGCTTTTTCCAGCCTGTAGCCTGCGCAGCAAGCTATCAAAAACGAAGAGAGCGGCAAGCGCCGCTTGCCGCCTCGGGCTGCGCCATCGGTTGCCAATCCGCCGCAGCCGCAGGTTTTTTGCCGCGCCGGCTCTGGGATGCGGGGCGGCCTGAGACAATCGGGCCACCATGAGTGAACCCCGCGACAACAAAATTCCCGAAACCCTGCCCGATGCCCGGCCTGACGCTTCCCCGCTGCCCGAGGGCTGGCTGGAAGTGCTGTCCATGGACATGGACGCGCAGGGCGTGGCGCGCAAGCCCGACGGCAAGGTCGTCTTCATCGACGGCGCACTGCCCGGCGAGATCGTCAGCGCCAACACCCACCGCAAGAAGAACAACTGGGAAGCGGCCACGCTGACCGAAATCCACCGCGAATCGCCCCAGCGCGTGACGCCCGGCTGCCCCAACTTCGGCCTGCATGCGGGCGCCTGCGGCGGCTGCAAGATGCAGCACCTGCACGTGGCCGCCCAGGTGGCCATCAAGCAGCGCGTGCTCGAGGACAACCTCTGGCACCTGGCCAAGGTCAGGGCCGAGACGCTGCTGCGCCCCATCGAGGGCCCGGCCTGGGGCTACCGTTTCCGCGCGCGCCTGTCGGTGCGCTATGTGGCCAAGAAGGGCAAGGTGCTGGTGGGCTTTCACGAGCGCAAGAGCCGCTACATCGCCGACATGGAGGTCTGCAAGATCCTGCCGCCCCATGTGGACGCCATGCTCATGCCGCTGCGCGCGCTGATCGCCAGCCTGGATGCGCGCGAGACCTGCCCGCAGATCGAGGTGGCCTGCGGCGACGAGGTGACGGCCCTGGTGCTGCGCCACCTGGAGCCGCTGTCCGACGGCGACCGCCAGCGCCTGCACGAATTTGCCGCGCAGCATGGTGTGCAATGGTGGCTGCAGCCCAAGGGGCCCGACACCGTGCATCGGATGGAGCTGGGCGGCCCGCAGCTGTCCTACGGCCTGCCGGACTTCGGCATCACCATGCCGTTCAAGCCCACGGACTTCACCCAGGTCAACCCGCACATCAACCGCGTGCTGGTCACGCGCGCGCTGCGCCTGCTGGATGCGCAAAAGAGCGAACGCGTGATCGACTGGTTCTGCGGCCTGGGCAATTTCACGCTGCCGATCGCCACCATGGCCCGCGAGGTGCTGGGCATCGAGGGTTCGGACACGCTGGTGCAGCGCTCGCACGAGAACTACGCGGCCAACAATGACCGGCGCGCCGAGGGCGACAGGCTCGCGCCCACGGCCTTCGTGGCGCGCAACCTGTTCGAGATGACGCCGGCCATGCTGATCGCGGACGGCCATGCCGACAAGTGGCTGGTCGATCCGCCGCGCGAAGGTGCTTTTGCGCTGTCCAAGGCCCTGGCAGACATCCACCAGATCCGCATCGGCGCCAGGCACCCCGAGCCCGCGGAGGGCGAGGAGCCCGTGGCCGAGCAGCCGCCGCTGCCCTCCCTGCCGGAGGGACACGAGAGCTGGCAGTTCCCCCGGCGCATCGTCTACGTCAGCTGCAACCCCGCCACGCTGGCGCGCGACGCGGGCCTGCTGGTGCACCAGGCCGGCTACCGCTGCGTGGCCGCCGGCGTGGTCAACATGTTCCCGCACACGGCCCACGTGGAAAGCATGGCCGTGTTCGAGCGCGCCTGAGCCAGGGCAGGAACGTCCGCACGCGTGGTGTAGCGCCGGCCGGGGCGCACCTCAGAACGCCAGGGCCTTGCTGCCGTTCCAGGCCATGTCGCACAGCGCGAAAAGGCCTGCGGCCGAGATGGCCAGGCCCAGCCAGGTCCTGAACCGGCAGAGGCGGGAGGGCCGGGCTGCTTGCCCCTGCTCAGGCGAGGCGGGGCGCATCATGGAAGGTCTCCGATGCAGGCCGGTGTTGCCACCACCTGTCCGTCCGGGCCGGCGCGATGGACGCGGACAATGCGCAGGGCATCGGGCTGCGCCACCAGCACGCAGGCCTTGCCCGTGCGCTTGCAGTGATCTTCCACACGCCAGTAGGCGCCGGCGCTGATGCAGCCGCTCTGGCAGATCACGAGATCGGCCGCGCGCAGGCTGTTTTCCAGCAATTGCGGGTCATCGGCGGCGGGCATGGCGTCCGCAGCCGGCGGCGCTTCACCGCCGGGGCCGGGCCGCAGGGTAGGCCTCGCGTGCGGCGGCTGCCCGGACACGGCCAGCATCGGGCGCAAGGCCCGGACTGCCAGCGCAGAGGCCAGCGTCAGCCGGTTTTCGCGTTCCCAGGCCAATGTGCTTTCCCCGGCAATGAGCTGGCCGCGCAGGCGCACGACCAGAGCCTGCAGGCGCTCGATTTCCCGCATCTGGGCCTGCATCTGCCCGGTGCAACGCCGCTGCATCTTGGCGTAGAAGTGCAGCAAGGCATTGTGTTCGAGCGCCCGTGGATCGATGTCGTCGTATGGCACGTGGTCTTGTCCTTGCAGGGCAGCCTGCCCAGGGCCGGCAAAAAAGGGCATGCAGAGCGGTGCTCTGCCTTCAGGAAGAACTATAAATGAGAATTATTTCTATTTGAAAATCCATCTCGGCAGAACTGATTTGTGCCGGTCCGCGATCGTTGGGGCGACGCGCTCAGAAGGATGCCTTGTCCCGCCCGCCGGGCGGCCAGGCGGAAGCCGAAAAGCAAAAAGCCGTGGGCCGGAAGGCACCACGGCTTGAACACCGCAAAGGCTGACGCGCTAGCTGCGGCTGCGGTTCGCCGACTGGGGCGCCGCTTCGGCGTCCTGGCGTCGGGTGTCGGGCGCCGTCTGGCTCAGCACCGAGGGCACGCCCTCGATCTTGTTGGCGCGCATGTACTCGTCCATGTCCTTCCAGCCGGCGAACACCAGGGCCTTGGGCGCCTTGGGATTGAGCACGTAGCAGTCCTCCAGGCCGCGCATGGCGTGGCGGCAGGCGCCGCCAACGGCCTTGGCTTCGGCCTCGCGCGCCACGGTGCGCGGATCGGGGCCAAGGCCTGGCACATCTTCGATCTTGCAGCCGGCCAGCACGGCGGGCAGCAGCAAGATGGCAAGGGTTCGGGGCAGGTGGTGTGGCTTCATCTTGTCTGGAGTATCGGCTGGCGGCGGCGGAAGTTGAGCCCGGCGCGCAAAAAAATCCGGCCAAGAAAAATGGCCCCCGCGCCCACTCACTTTGTGTGGTCGCTGCCCCCCAAGGGGGCGCTTTTCATCTTGGGGCGGCCCGGCGATGAAAAAAGGCCCCGGATTCCGGGGCCTTTTTGTCGGCATCGGCCGGGGCTCAGTCGCGCTCTCCACCCATGATGCCCAGCAGGGCCAGCAGGCTCTGGAACACGTTGAACAGGTCCAGGTACAGGGCCAGCGTGGCGCTGATGTAGTTGGTCTCGCCGCCGTCGATGATCTGCTTGAGGTCGTACAGCATGTAGGCCGAGAAGATGCCAATGGCCAGCATGGAGATCGCCATCATGCCCGCGGTGGAGCCCACGAACACATTGATGACGGCGCCCAGCATCAGCACCAGGGCGCCGACGAACAGGAACTTGCCCATGCCCGACAGGTCGCGCTTGATGACGGTGGCCAGCATGGCCATCACGAAGAACACGCCGGCCGTGCCCATGAAGGCCGTCATGATCAGCGAGGCGCCGTTGGAAAAGCCCAGCACCATGCCGATCAGGCGCGACAGCATCAGGCCCATGAAGAAGGTGAAGCCCAGCAGCACGGGGACGCCCGCGGCCGAATGCTTGGTCTTCTCGATGGCGAACATGAAGCCGAAGGCGCCGACCATGAAGACGATCAGGCCCAGGCCGCCCGTCAGCGAGCGGGTGATGCCCGTGGCCACGCCCAGCCAAGCGCCCAGCACCGTGGGCAGCAGGCTGAGTGCCAGCAGCCAGTAGGTGTTGCGCAGTACCCGGTTGCGCTCTTGCTGCGAGACACCGTAGCCAGAGCCCAGTGTGGTGACTTGATCATTCATGTGGCCGTTCCTCCTTCAGGAATTGTGGATTGAAACAGTAACATTCTAGGTGGGGGCCTGTACGCACCTTTCAATACCCCGGTGGAAAGCGGCAGTTTTGGGATGGAATGTTTTGCACATGACATCTAATTCGTGCGCAAGCCAGCTACTATGCTCGGCGCATTGACAATCCAACGGAGCCTTTTACTGATGAAGACCAAGCATGAACTCGAACTGGCCGATGTGAAAGCCATTGCAGCGGCCGCGGAAGCCGAGGCGCTGAAGAACAAGTGGCCCGTGACGATTTCCATCGTGGACGACGGCGGCCATCTGCTGTGGCTGCAGCGCCTGGACGGCGCCGCCGCCATCTCGGCCCACATCGCGCCTGCCAAGGCACGCTCGGCCGCCCTGGGCCGCCGCGACACCAAGGGCTATGAGGACATGATCAACAACGGCCGCACCGCCTTCCTGAGCGCTCCCACCGTGGACGGCCTGCTCGAAGGCGGCGTTGCCATCATCAAGGACGGCCAGTGCCTGGGTGCCGTGGGCGTCTCCGGCGTGAAGGCCAACGAGGACGCGCAAGTGGCCAGCGCCGGCATCGCCGCCCTGGGCCTGTAATCCGCACCGATCCGGCCTTCCGGACAGGCCGGAGCGGGTGCAAGACAAAACCCCTGCCAGCGCAAGCTGTGCAGGGGTTTTCTTTTGGCGGCAGCAGGATGTTTACTTGGTCAGGATCAGCTTGCCGAGCTTGGTGGCCTGCAGGCGGTAGGGCGTTCCGTTGTGCACGATGGTCACGGCTTTCTGGCCGTTGAGCAGCAGGGCGCTGTCCACGCCGGCGGTGCCGGCTGCGGGGAGGGCGCCCGCGGCAGCGCCGGTCGGGCTGGTGGCTGCCATGGCCGAAGTGCGTGGGGTTGGCTGTGAGGTCCCGGCAATGGATGCAGACATGCAGAAGAATCCTTTGAGAAATCAGTTTCGCGAATGATAACAATTCTCAATTAAAAGGCAAGTGATACCTGTTCTCATTACGGGTTTGTGGCGCACGGGAGGCGGAGAGGGGCCGCGAAGCCGGGTGGCCGCGGGAAAACCGGCAAGCCGGCGAGGCTGCTATTGAAAGAAAAGCTGCAAGCGCAGGATATATCTGCACTCCGTAGCGATAGAGCCATGAAAACCAGGAAAGGCAGGCGGTGGATGCTTGCATTTGCATAGCAGGACCGGGCCCTGCAAAAGCAAACGGCCCCGAAGGGCCGTTGCTCAAGGGCGGGCCTGAAGGCCTGCGTTCGCTCCGCCTACTTGGCAGCCACGGGGTCGGTCACGAAGCCGATCTTGCGCACGCCGGCGCGCTGGGCCGTGGCCATGGCCTGGGCCACGCGCTCGTAGCGCACTTCCTTGTCGCCCTGGATGTGCAGATCGGGCTGCGGGTCCTTGGCGGCTTCGGTCTTGAGGTTGGCCTCCAGCTGTTCGTCGCTGATGGACTCGCCGTTCCAGAAGTACTTGCCGTCGGCGCCGATGGCCAGGCGCACGGTGGCGGGCTTGATGTCCTCGGGCTGGTTGCTGGCGCGCGGCAGATCCACGTTGACCGAGTGCTTCATGACGGGCACGGTGATGATGAAGATGATGAGCAGCACCAGCATGACGTCCACCAGAGGCGTCATGTTGATCTCGTTCATCACCTCGTCGCCGCTGTCTTCGTCCAGGGTTCCGAATGCCATGGCTTATGCGCCTTTCTTCAGGGGCAGCACATTGCCCGAGATCTGGCCGTCCACGGCCACGCGGGCGCCGGTCACGAAGTAGGCGTGCACGTCGTGGGCAAAGCTGTTGAGGGCATTGAGAATGCTCTTGTTGCCGCGCACCAGGGCGTTGTAGCCGAGCACGGCGGGAATGGCCACGGCCAAGCCCAGGGCCGTCATGATCAGCGCCTCGCCGATGGGGCCGGCCACCTTGTCGATGCTGGACTGGCCCGACACGCCGATGGCCACCAGCGCGTGGTAGATGCCCCAGACCGTGCCGAACAGGCCGATGAAGGGGGCGGTGGAGCCCACGGAGGCCAGAATGGCCAGGCCCGACTGCAGGCGGGCCGTGAATTCGTTGATGCCGTTGCGCAGGCAGCGGGTCACCCAGTCGCTGATGTCCAGCGTGTCGTGCAGATGGGCGCTGGTCTTGCGGTGGTGGGCCGTGGCTTCGCGGCCTTCGAGCACCACATGGCGGAAGGGATTGGCCTTGTCGTCGCCGAGCTTGTCCATGCCGGAGGCCAGGTCGGGGCTGTGCCAGAAGTCCTGGGCGCTCTTGGCGTACTTCTTGAACTTCACGATGTCCAGGGCCTTGATGAGAATGACCAGCCACGAGGCCACCGACATGGCCAGCAAGATGATGGCCACGGTGCGGGTGACGAAGTCACCCTGCGTCCAGACGTGGGCAATGCCGAATTGGGATTCCATGGGTACTCCTGAGAACTGCTTGGTTTATTTGAGAACGAAGTTGATGGGGACGATGTGCCACATGGCCTCGGGCACGCCGTTGCGCTTGCCCGGCACGAATTTCCATTGGCGCACGGTATTGAGGGCGGCTTCGTCGAGCCGGTCGTAACCGCTGGACTGCTTGATTTCGATCTTCTCGGGCTGGCCCTGCTCGTTGATGTAGACGCGCAGGAAAACCTTGCCCTGTTCGCCCATGCGCTTGCTCACGGAGGGGTAGGCGGGCGAGGGGTTGTTCAGATAGGCGGCGTTGCTCGAGGGCAGCTCCATCTTGGGCGCAGCCGGCGGGGCCGGGGGCGCGGGCGGAGCGGGAGGCGTGGCTGGCGCGGGCGGAGCCGGCGGCGTCTTTTCCTGCGGCGCATCGTCGATGGCGCCCCGGGGGGCCGTGGGCGACGGCGTGGGATCGGCAATGGCCTTGGGCAGCGCGGCCTTCTTCTCCACCGGCTTGGGCCTGGGCTGCGGCTTGGGGGCCGGAGCCGGGGGCTTGGGCGGCGGCGGTGCGGGCGGCTTGGGTTCGGGGGCGGGCGGCGCGACGAACTCGGCGATCACTTCGGCGGGAACAATGACTTCCGGAGGATGTGGCTGGGCGAAGCCGTGCTGCATGGCCCACAGGGCGGCCGCATGCGCAGCCACCACCACACCGGCCAACGCCATGTTGCGGCTGGTGCCGCCGGCGGGAGTAAAACGATCAGACTGGGACATAAGAAGGCGGGGCTGTCAGCGCGGGCCGGCGGGGCCGGTCACAGGAAACAGGGGCGCTGGACAGCGGGGCGGCGGATAAGTTCGGGACCGGTCACGACACAGGTATGAAAGTGTGCATCAGTCCCGGAAGATCCACCAGGCGCAAACCATGACGAGAATCAGGCTGCCAAGGACTGCGGACAGGAAGGTGAGGGCCATGCTTTGCTTTCCAGGATGTTGTCGGCAAGCTGAATCGTCTGCAGACCCGGGGACGCCTCGTGATGCGCTTCGTTGTGGATGGCTGCAACAGGGTGGCTGGCGCAGCACTGGGCCACTACATCGCGTGCACAGCTTTCGCAGCGGCCGCATTGCGTGGCAACTCCCAACTCGAACTGGATTTCGTCGAAGCTCATGCCCGCATGCGCGTGGCGTGCTATCTCTCGGTCCGAAACCCGGCGGCAAACACAGACGATCATGGCTACAAGCAGTTGTGGCTGGCTATTGATGCGATAGCGGGATTATAAATGAGAATCCATCGCATTTGCAGTGCAGCCACAAGAACTTCAGGGGATTTGGCTTGCAAAGCCGACAAGGCCACATGGCATCTGCTCGGGCCGCTCCGGATAGAAGAGCATGAGCGTGCGGGCCCGCGGGGGCGTGCCTAGGCCGTGCGCCTGAGGCTGTCGGCGCTTATCTCATCGAGGCGGGCGCAGCCCATCTGCGCCATCGCCAGCTCGAACTCGGCGCGCAGCGCATGCAGCATATGGGCCATGCCCAGCATGCCGGCCACGGCCAGGCCGTGGAACTGGGGCCGGCCGATCATGACGGCATTGGCGCCCAGGGCCAGGGCCTTGAAGACATCCGTGCCCTGGCGTATGCCGCTGTCCAGCAGCAGTGGTATATCGGGGCCCATGGCCGTGCGGATGTCGGCCAGCACCTCGACAGGGGAGACAGCAGAGTCCAAGACGCGGCCGCCATGGTTGGAGACCACCAGCGCATCGGCCCCCAGCTCCAGGGCCCGGCGCGCCGCGCGCGGCGACAGAATGCCCTTGACGATCAGCGGCAGCTGCGTCTGGCCGCGCAGCCATTGCAGCTCGTCCCAGCCTGGCGCCTGTGCGGCCAGCGGCGTGCCGAACAAGATGTGCTCGCTCATCAGATCACTGGTCTGCCGCGCCTGGGGCATGCCGCGCAGGTTGGCCGCTTCCACGCCGGCGGGCAGCGGATAGCTGGAGCGCTTGATGCTGGCGTCCACCGTCCACATCAGCGCCTGGTAGCCCGCCGCTTCGGCGCGCCGCACCAGCGCCAGCGTGTGCTGCCGCTCGGGCTGGCTGTAGAGCTGGAACCACAGTGGCGCGCGCCGCCCCAGTTCCGCCGCTGCGCCGCAGGCCGCCTGGGCAATGTCCTCCAGGGAATAGCTGGACAGGGTGCTGACCACCATGGCGGTGCGCATGGCCATGGCGGCACGCGCGCCGGCCAGCTCGCCCTCCGGATGGGCCAGGCGCTGGTAGGCTACGGGCGCCAGCAGCACCGGCCATTCCAGGCGCTGGCCCAGCAGCATCTGCGCGGTGCTGGCTCGGGACAGGTCGGCCAGCGGCTCGGGCAGCAGCAAAAGCCGCTCCAGCGCCGCCCGGTTGCGCGCCAGCGTCAGGCCCTGCTCGGCGCCGCTTTCGATATGCGCCCAGGCATGGGCTTCGATGTGCTTCTGGGCCTGCCGGGCATAGTCGGCCAGGCTGGCGATACCCGCGGGAATGCGCTGCAACGGCGGCTCCACCGGCGTGCCCAGAGTGTTGAGAGGGATGGAATTCATCGCAGTGCGTTTTCGATCATGATCAAAGTGGTGGCGCGGCAACCAAGCAGGCATGCCCCGCCCAGAGATGGCAGGCAGGGGCTGTGCCGGCCGCGCCGCGGCGATTCCCTTGCATGGAAAGCGGCAAATCCGTGCAGAGGGCTAACTCTCCGCCCACATCCGCAGCAGATTGTGATAGGTCCCCGAAAGCGCGGCGATGCGGCTGTGGCCGGGGTATTCGCTGCCCAGCTGCTGTATGGACTGGTCCAGGTCGAACAGCAGGCGGCGCTGCTCGTCGGACTTGATCAGGCTCTGCGTCCAGAAGAAGCTGCCCAGGCGCACGCCCCGCGTCACCGGCCTGACATGGTGCAGGCTGGTGCCGGGGTAGACGATGGCATCGCCCGCGGGCAGCTTCACGCTTTGCTGGCCGTAGGTGTCCTCGACCACCAGCTCCCCGCCCTCGTATTCGCCGGGATCGCTGAAAAATACCGTGGTCGAGATGTCGGTGCGGACCTTGATGGCCGTGCCCGGGATGTTGAAGAAGGCGTTGTCGATATGGTTGCCGTAGGTGCCGCCCCCCTCGTAGCGGTTGAAGCGCGGCGGCAGCACTTTGAGCGGCAGCGCGGCCGACATGAACAGCGGGTTGCGCCCCAGCCGGTCCAGGATCAGGTTGCCGATCTGCTGGCCGACCGGGCTGTCCAGCGGCAGCTGCAGATTGCTCTTGACCTGGGCGGCCACGGGGCCCGCAGTGGCACGGCCGTCCTGCCAGCTGGCGGCCTCCAGTGCCTGGCGGCATTGGCGCACTTCCTCGGCAGTGAGCAAAGCAGGTATTCGTAGCATCATGGGCGGGATTCTCCTTGCAGCATGGACGTGAAGTTTGCATGCAAAAAAGCCCCGCAGGCCCTGAAGGGCGGCGGGGCCGACTGGCCGGCCTGCGCCGGATCAAGGGCGCAGGCCTCTGGCTCATGCTCAGTACGTGAACTTGAGCGAAGCCACGGCCGAGCGGCCGGGGGCCATGTTGGCGTAATGGGGCGAGCGCACGCCGCTGTAGTAAACCTTGTCGCCCAGGTTGTAGACATTGAGCTGGAAGGCCAGGTTCTTGTTGATCTGGTAGGCCAGCATGGCGTCGTAGCGGGCATAGCCGGCAGCGCCCTTGGTCACGATGCCGCCATCCACGGTGGAGACTGCATAGCCCTGGTTGACGCTGCTCTGGGCGTAGATGCCCAGGCCCAGGGTCAGCCTTGCCATGGGCTTGTAGCTGGTCCACAGGCTGAAGCTGTGCTTGGGCGTGTTGATGAACGGACGGCCGTTGGCCACGTTGCCGATACCCATGTTCTTCTGCTCGCTATCCATGTAGGTATAGCCGCCGAAGACGCTCAGATTGGACAGGATGCGGCCGGTGAAGCCCAGCTCCAGGCCGTTGACCACCTTGTCGCCGCCCATGTAGGTGCCGGTGGCATCGGTGATGCGGACATTGGTCACGTTGTTGCGGAAGATGGCGGCGGTCAGGCCCAGGTTCTTGTCCAGCAGATCCCACTTGGTGCCCAGCTCGAAGGAGCGCGTCTTCTCGGGCTTGAGATTGGCCAGGGCATCGGTGGTCGTGGTCAGGTCTTCGCTGCCGTTGCCCAGGGTGGAGCCGCCCGGACGCGAGGAGGTGCCGATGCTGGCGTAGATGCTGCCATTGGAAGCCGGCTTGTAGACCACGCCCAGCTGGTAGTTGAACAGCGTGTCGCTGCGGCTCAGGTCATAGGCGGGATAGGCGCTGGCGCCGCGGCCGCCGGCCGGGCCGGATGCGGAGAGCTTGTAGTGGTCCACGCGCAGGCCTGCATTCACCAGCCATTGCTCGTTGAGCTTCAGCGTGTCGAAGCCATACAGGGCGACGGTGTCGATCTTGTTGATCGTGGACTGCGCAGGCAGGGCCCAGGGGAAGCTCCATGCCGCATTGGCGCCGCTGGGGTCGCTGAGCGTGGTGCACCAGGGATCGGAAACCGAGTTGCAGGCGGTGTTGGTGCTCTGGATGGCGGTGGAGCGGACATCGGCCTTCTCCTTGGACAGCTCCATGCCGAAGGCATAGCTGTGGCCGATGGAGCCGGTCTGTTCCTTGCCGGTGAACTCGGTCACGTTCTGCAGCGTGGTGGTTTCGGACAAGCGTGCATTGCCGCGGCGCCACACATAGCCGTTGAGCACGTTGCCCTTGCTGTCGTCGGGCTGGGTCCAGACATAGTCCTGCCGGGTCTTGCTGTAGCGCAGGCTGTTGCGGATCTTGTTGGTGTCGGTGAACTTGTGCTCTACCGTGGCCGTGAACAGGTCGCTCTTTTCCTTTTCGTAGTCGCGGTTGTACAGGCCGTACCAGTTTTCGCGGTTGTTGCCGTAGGTCGGGCGCACGGTGCTGCCGCCCGGCAGGCCGGCCATGGCGGTGCTGCTGTACAGATAGGGCACGCCGCCATCGGGAATGTTGTCCGTCTGCAGATGCTGCCAGGACAGCGTGACCTCGGTGGGTGTGCCCATGCCGAAGGTCACGGTGGGGGCGATGCCCCAGCGCTTGTTCTCGGGGCCGTTGCGGCCGGGAACGTCGGCATCGTGCGCCATGGCGTTCAGGCGAAAGCCCACGCCTTCGCTCAGCACCCGGTTCAGGTCCAGCGTCGCGCGCTTGTAGTTGTCGGTGCCCAGGCCCACGTCGCCGGAGATGAAGTTCTCGTTCCTGGCCTTTTTGGTGGTGATGTTGATGGAGCCGCCGGCGCCGCCGCGGCCGGCGTAGGCCGAGTCGGCACCCTTGATCACTTCCACCGATTCCACGTTGAACACTTCGCGCGTGCCGGCCGCGATGTCGCGCATGCCGTCCACGAAGGTGCTCGACTGTGCGTCCATGCCGCGGATGAAGGGCTGGTCGCCCGAGGGGTTGCCGCCTTCGCTGTTGCCGAAGGTGATGCCGGGTGTGGATTTCAGGGCTTCCTGCAGGCTGGTGGCGCCGGTCTGCTTGATGATTTCCTCATTGATCACCTGCACCGTCTTGGGCGTGTCGATCAGGGGCGCGGTGAACTTGCCCTGAGGCGCTGTCTGGGGCTTGAAGGGATTGTCAGTGGCGGCCTCCACCTGCACGGTGGACAGGGTGGCCTCCTGGGCCATGGCATTGGCGCCCATCAGGGTCAGGCCGACGGCCATCACGATCTGCGTCAATTCGAACTGCGGACCGTTGCTTTCGATTGGGTTGGATTTGTTCTTCGACATGCTTGTAAAAAAGGAGACGGGTTGACTCAAACAGCGAGCGGATTCTAGTTGCTATTGATAATAATTCTTGATTCCATTAGCAAAAAATGGATGAAAATCGCCGGTTGTGTCCCTGGGGCAACAGATATCGGGCCGGCCTGGAGGGCTTGCTGCCGCTCGCGCAGACCTTTGTTTCGACAAGGTAAAGTAAATAAAAGTGAGATGCATTTAGCTTGCAAACCTCTAGAATCCCCCCTGCCGACGGTGGCGCAGCTACTTGGCTGGTATCAGGTCCGCAGCTTTTGGGCGGTTACGTCGCCGGCTGTCCGGACGTCCGGTGGGAAGCGCCGCGCATCGTTGCGCGCGTCGGGGCTGGCGCAGTTTTCTCGGCCCGGCGCGCGGTGCCGGTCCCCGGGACTCAGGCGGCATTCTTTTTGCAAGGTTTTCAATGACGGCGGCTTCCTCCAACGCGCCCCAGCGGGCGTACTGGCTCAAAAAACTCCATGAATGGCACTGGATCAGTTCGGCAATCTGCCTGATCGGCATGCTGGTGTTCGCTTTCACCGGCATCACGCTGAACCATGCCGGACAGATCGAGAGCAAGCCCAGCGTGCAGTCGCTGCAGCAGCAGTTGCCCGAGAGCCTGCTGCAGGAACTCCGGCGCGCGCAGGAGCAGCAAAAGGAACCGGGAGAAGACGCCAAGGCATCGGGCGCGACGGGCGGCAGCGAGCTGCCTGCCTCGGTGCAGGCCTGGATAGCCGCCCAGATGAAGGTGAGCACCAGCCATCGCGCCGTGGAGTGGAGCGAGGAGGAGGCCTATGTGCCCCTGCCGCGCCCGGGCGGCGATGCCTGGCTGCGCGTGGATCTGAAGGATGGCGCCGTCGAATACGAAAAGACCGACCGCGGCTGGATCTCGTATGTCAACGATCTGCACAAGGGCCGCAACACGGGCGGGGCGTGGAGCCTGTTCATCGACGTATTTGCGGTGGGGTGCCTGGTGTTCTGCATCACGGGGCTGCTGATCCTGAAGATGCATTCCGGGCGCCGCCCGCTGACCTGGCCCATGGTGGGCCTGGGACTGGTGCTGCCAGCACTGCTGGCGTTGCTGCTGGTGCACTGAGTGGAATTAGTGAAGGAAGAAAAAAATGGCGAAAAGGATTTTCAAGACTTCGGTGGCGCTGAGTGCCGTGGTGGGCCTGCCGGCGATCGCCGGCGGCATGGATGTGACGGTGACGGTGCCGCAGCTGCAGGTGGCCGAATACCACAAGCCCTATGTCGCCGTCTGGCTGGAAAAGGCCGACGGCAGCGTGGCCGCCAACCTGTCCGTCTGGTATGACATCAAGAAGCGCGATGCGGAGGGCACCAAGTGGCTCAAGGACATGCGCCAATGGTGGCGCCGCACGGGACGCGAGCTGACCATGCCCGTGGATGGCGTGAGCCAGGCCACCCAGCCCGTGGGCGCACACACGCTGAGCTATTCCGAAGGCAGGAATCCGCTGCCCAGGCTGGCGCCCGGCCTGTACAAGCTGATGGTGGAAGCCGCCCGCGAAGTGGGCGGCCGCGAACTGGTGTCCGTGCCTTTCGAGTGGCCAGCCAAGCAAGCCACCAGCCTGTCGGCCCAGGGCAGCAAGGAGCTGGGCCAGATCAAGCTCGACATCAAGCCTTGAAAAACCACTGCCTGAGCGGCTGTGCCCCCTTCTGTCGGAAGAAGGACTGCGCGGACGGCTTGGGCCCTTGCCCTCTGCCGGGCCACCCCCCGTTTGCAGGCTCACGCACTGGCGTAGAGCCTTTGACAACCCTTTCTGTTCCGAGGACCTGATATGAAATTCAAGACCCGTGCCATCGCTGCCGCAACTCTGGCTTTGGCCGCGCTGGGTGCCCAGGCGCATGACCTGTGGTTCAAGCCTTCCAGCACCGTGCTGTCCAGTCCCGAGTGGGTGACGGTGGATGCCGCCGTGTCCAACGACGTGTTCTTCTTCAACCACCGTCCCCTGGCGCTGGACAATGTGAATGTGACCGGTCCCGATGGCGCCGCGGTGGAGATGAAGAATGCCGTCAAGGGCGAGCTGCGCAGCGTGTTCGACTTCAAGCCCGAGAAGACCGGCACCTACCGCGTGAGCATGCTGATGAACGGGGTGATGGGCGGCTACAAGGATGGCAAGGGCCAGATGCGCCGGCTGCGCGGCTCTGTCGATGACATCCTCAAGCAGATTCCGGCCGACGCCCAGGATGTGCGCATCACCGAAAACGTGCGTCGCATGGAGACCTTCGTCTCCGTGGGCAAGCCTTCGGCGCTGGCCGTCACGGGCAAGGGCCTGGAGCTCAAGCCCATCACCCATCCCAACGACCTGGTCAGCACCGAGGAAGCGCGCTTTGCCTTCCTGCTGGACGGCAAGCCTGCCGCCGACCTGGAAGTGGAGCTGGTGGCCGACGGCATCCGCTACCGCGACGGCGTGAACGCCATCAAGCTCAGGACCGATGCGCAGGGCGTGCTCAAGGTCAAGTTCCCGCACCCGGGCCTGTTCTGGCTCAGCACCGATGCCAAGGACGACAGGACCAGCGTGGCGCAGGCCAAGGAGCGCCATCTGGGCTATGTGGCCACCCTGGAAGTGCTTCCTTGACCATCCATAGCCGCCGCCATGGCGTGCGGCGGCTTGCGTTCGGCGCCCCTGGTCCGGGGCGCCAGGTTTTTTGGGAATCGAGATGAGTCAAGCCCCGCGCATACGCTATGCGGCCGATATCTGGAAGCTGCCCCGGGTGGCCGTGGAAACGGCTGCGGGCACGGCCGGCGCCGACTTTTCCGCCGGCGGCTGGCGGCCGGCCGCCATGCAGCTGCAGCAGGACTCCAGCATCCACCGGCTGGCCGGCCACACGATGGGAACCGCCTGGTCGCTGCGCCTGCCCAATCCCGGCTATCTGCCGCTTGACGGGGTCCAGGCCCTGGTGCAGGCCGTGCTGGACGAGGTCATCGCCCAGATGAGCAACTGGGAGCCGGATTCACTGATCACGCGCTACAACCGTGCGGCGGCCGGGACCTATCTCGACCTGCCGCCCGAGTTCACGCAGGTGCTGCAGGCGGCGCTGAATTGGGCGAGAAAGTCCGGCGCAGCCCTGGATCCGACCATGGGGGCCTTGGTGTCCTTATGGGGTTTCGGGCCTGCGGCGCAGGCGGAGCAAAGGCCGGCTGCTATCAAGCCGCAAGCGGCGGCCATTGCCGCCGCCATGGCGCAGGCCGGCCATGCGCGCCTGAACTGGTTGCCCGGCCAGGCCTTGCTGCAGCCCGGCGGCGTGGAACTCGATTTCTGCGGCATCGCCAAGGGCTTTGCCGTGGACTGGGTGGCGCAGCGCCTGCAGCAGGCCGGCTGGGCCAGCGGTCTGTTCGAGATCGGCGGCGAGCTGCGCGGCTGGGGCAGCAAGCCGGACGGCACGCCCTGGCAGGTGCAGATCGGCGGCCAGGCCACGCGCGGGTATGCGCCGCTGGTCGTGGGCTTGCGTACCGGCGCGCTTGCCACTTCGGGCGACTACTGGCATCACTTCAAAGCGGACGGTCGGCGCTATTCGCACACGCTGGACCCGCGCACGGGATACCCCGTCGCGCACGACCTGGCCAGCGTGACCGTGTTCCACTCCGAGTGCATGCATGCCGATGCCCTGGCCACGGTGCTGACCGTGCTGGGCCCTGAAGAGGGGCTGGCGTTTGCCGAGCAACATGCGATTGCCGCGGTGCTCCATGCGCATGCGGCGCCAAAGCGCAATGCGGGCGCTGCAGCCGGCCCGCTCATTTCTTCGGCCTGGAGGGCCTGTTTCGGATCATGAGCTTGGATTGGGTATTGACGCCTGCGCGCGTGTCGGGTGCCGCGGCGCTGCTGGCAGCGTATGCGGCCCTGTGCCTGCGCACGGGCTGGATGGCGCGCCAGCGCCGCCTGGCCTTCACGCATGACAGCGAGGAACTGGCGGGACATGTGCAGGGGCCGCCCGTTCTGGTGGTCTTTGCCAGCCAGACCGGGCAGGCCGAAGGCCTGGCGCGTGCGGCGGCCAGGATGCTGGGGGGCAGCGGCTTTCGGGTCACTCTGCTGCCCGTCGACCGGCTGGATGGCGCGGTATTGCGCAGCCATCCGCACAGCCTGTGGATGCTTTCGACCACGGGCGAGGGCGATGCGCCCGACCATGCGTTGCATTTCGTCCAGAAACTGCTGGCGGGCGCGCAGGATCTGAGCGGCCATCGCTGCCAGGTATTGGCGCTGGGCGATCGCGAGTACCGCCAGTTCTGCAGCTTCGGCATCCAGGTGCATGAATGGCTGCTGGCACAGGGCGCGGAGGGCGACCTGATCTGCGTGGACAACATGGAGCGCGCGGCATTGCAGGCCTGGCAAGGCCGGGTCAACGAACTCCGGCAGGCGTGGCTGGGGCAGGACGCCGAAGCCTTGCCGGCACAGGATGAGTGGCTGCTGCCGCCGGCCAGCGAGCCGTTCATCCTGAAGCGGCGCACGCTGCTCAACCCCGGCAGCCAGGGCGGGCCTCTGTATCTGCTTGAGTGGGAGCCTGTTTCCGGCCGCCTGCCGGCATGGCAGTCCGGCGATCTGGCATCGCTGGCGGTGCCGGCCGATCCGGACAGGCCGCGCGATTACTCCATCGCCTCCATCGTGGAAGACGGCAGCCTGCAGATGCTGGTGCGCCTGAGCCTGCGCGACGACGGTATACCCGGCCTGGCCTCGGGCTGGCTGTGCGAAGGCATGGCGGTGGGCGATTCCCTGGCGCTGGCGATACGCCAGCACAGCAGCTTCAGGCTGGGGGAAAACCGTGAGCGGCCGCTGATCCTGATCGGCAACGGCTCGGGCCTGGCCGGCCTGCTCGGTCATCTCAAGGCGCGCGTGCGCGCGGGGCGAGGCGACCAATGGCTGGTCTTCGGCGAGCGCAATTCGCGGCACGATGCGTTCTGCGGCGAGCAGCTTGCCCAATGGCTGCGCGAGGGATGGCTCCAAAGGCTGGACCAGGCCTGGTCACGCGACGGCGATGGCGCCAGGTACGTGCAGGATGTCCTGCTTCAGCAGCAGGATCAGCTCAAGGCCTGGGTACAGCGCGGCGCGGCCATCTATGTGTGCGGCAGCCAGCAGGGCATGGGGCAGGGCGTGGACCGGGCGCTCAGACTGGTGCTGGGCGATACCGGCGTGCAGGCGCTGGTCCATGAGGGACGGTATCGCCGGGACGTGTACTGACGCGCTGGCGGCGCCCCACATGAAAAAAGCCGACTGCATGTCGGCTTTTTTGCGTCGGCGTGCGCTGTGCTTACTTGACGTGCTTGCCGATCAGGCCAGCCATTTCGAACATGGAAACCTGGGGCTTGCCGAACACTTCCTTGAGCTTGGCATCGGCGTTGATCATGCGCTTGTTGGCAGCGTCCTGCAGCTTGTGGGCCTTGATGTAGACCCACAGCTTGCTGATGATTTCCGTGCGGGGCAGGGGCTCGGAGCCGACCACGGCAGCCAGGGCCGGGCTGGGGGTCAGGGGTTTCATGAAGGCTGCGTTGGGAGTGCGCTTCTTTGCAGGAGCCGCGGTTGCAGTAGTTGCCTTCTTTGCAGTTGCCATGTTGCTTGTTCCTAATTGGGAGTGGATTCTTCACCAGCGATAAACGGCTGCTATCCACTGGCAGGCTGATGCTAATGGCAAAAAAACGCTCTTCCAAGCTAGAACCTCGTTTTTTTGCCTCGATTTGTTGCTCCGAGGCCTTTTCTGGGGGTTTACACGGGAGACTGTGGTGAAAAAGATGCTCTTTGTAGGAACCGGCCTGCCTGCAAAGCGGCATTGCCCGCAGGGTGCTGACAGGCGGAGACAGCAGACCACGCCGCGCCGGGATCGGTCCTGCAGGGACTGCGCGGCATACTAGCGGCCATTGAAAACGGAGGCATGAATGAATTCATCTGCGAGCCAGGCTGGCGGCGATAACACAGTCCAGCCATTGCACTTCAGCACCTGCGACCTGTGCGATGGCCATGTAAACGACGACAGCGGCACGTTGCGCGTGCTGCCGCCCATCTTTCGCAGCTATGGCGGCCACGCGAGCTTTGCGGGTCCCGTGAGCACGGTACAGTGCCTGGACGACAACAGCCTGGTGCGTACGGTGCTGGCAGAACCCGGCCATGGCCGGGTTCTGGTGGTGGATGGTGGTGGCTCGCTGCGGCGGGCTCTGGTGGGAGGCAATGTGGCAGCCTCTGCGGCCAGAAACGGCTGGGCCGGCGTGCTGGTCTATGGCTGCGTGCGCGACGTGGCCGAGCTAGGCGCCACGCCTGTGGGGCTGTATGCGCTGGCGTTGAATCCCATGCCCACGCACAAGCAGAACCAGGGCTTGTGCGATGTGGCGGTCAGCATCGGCGGTGTGCCGGTGCGCCCCGGCGAATGGCTGTATGCGGATGCGGATGGCGTCGTCGTCGCCACCCGCAATCTGCTGCAGGCAAGCGCTTAGCGCCTGCCGCGCACGGGCCAGGTGGCAATGGCCACGCTGGCCAGTGCAATGCCGAAGGCCAGGAACTGGGTGGGACCGATGCGCTCGCCCAGGGCCAGCATGCCAACCAGCGCGGCGCTGATGGGCAGCAGCACGGTGAAGATGCCGGCCTGGGAGGCCGCAATGACGCGCAATCCCGTCATCCACAACCATACCGTCCACACGCAGGCCGCCAGCGCGTAGAACAGCAGCAGACCCCAGATGGGCGCGGCCACCTGCGTAAATTCGAACTGCCAGGCCAGATACAGGCCCCCAGGCGTGGACAGCGCGAAGCCCCAGAGATTGATCAGCGCCGTGATGCGCTTGGGGCTGACGCTGGCCGTGAGCTTCTTGCCGATGACCGCGTAGGCTGCCTCGCAAAGTACGGCGGCAATCAGCAGCAACTGGCCCAGCGCAGGATTGGCGCCCGCAGAAGCCGGTGCCGGCTGCACCTGATCGCCCTTGCTCCAGGCATTGAGGCCGATGCCCAGCACGGCCAGCGCAATGGCGGACCAGGTTCTGGCCGTCGCGCTTTCGCGCAGGAAAAGCCAGCTCAGAAGCGCCACCACGGCCGGAATGGCGGCCATGGTCACTCCGGCCGTGACCGCGCTGGTCATGCTCACGCCGCTGATCATGCAAAGCGTGAAAAGAAAGTTGCCGAAAAACGACTCCAGGAACAGCAGCACTTTTGTCTGCCGGGACAGCGGTGCCTCGCCGGCCGGCCGCCTGACCCACCTCCGCATGGCGATGGCGCCTATGCCGAAGCGCAGCCAGGCCAGCAGCGCCACGGGAAAGACGGCGGCCAGCGGCTTGGACAGGGCGACATAGCTTCCGACCAGGGACATGCTCAGGGCCAGGCAGCAATAGGCAAGAAAGCGACTTGGAGGATTCATGAAGAATGGACGCGGCAAAAGGGCAAGAGAGCATAACGGGAAGGCGGCGCATTCCTTTTTGCGCCATGCGGGCGTCACGCGGTACCGGCCTTGCGCCTGCATCGAAGTTGCATGGCAGGCCTTCAGAGGGCAGGGGCCGGGTATTTCACAGAATCTGCATGCGATTTCTTATTATGAAATATGAAGATGTTGCGACGCATCAAAATTTCTCGATATGAGAAAAATGATTTCATATTGAGGAATTAATTTGCAAGTATTTGATTTTAATAATTTAAATTTTTAGTCTTTTATAAGACATAAGAGTTGAGCGGGTGCCGTGCTTCACTTAAATTTGATCCCAAGGACGAACACCAAGTCACCTTGTTTCAACACTTCAGGAGCACAACATGCCGCAATCTCTGAACCAGCAACTGAGCCGTGAACAGCAAATCGCCGCCCTCGAAAAGGATTGGGCGCAGAACCCTCGCTGGAAAAGCGTCAAGCGCGGCTACAGCGCCGCCGACGTGGTGCGCCTGCGCGGCAGCCTGCAGCCCGAATACACACTGGCCCAGCGCGGTGCCGAGAAGCTGTGGGACCTGGTGAACGGCGGTGCCAAGAAAGGCTATGTGAATGCCTTCGGCGCCATCACCGCCGGCCAGGCCATGCAGCAGGCCAAGGCGGGCCTGGAGGCCGTGTACCTGTCGGGCTGGCAGGTGGCCGCCGACGGCAACACCAGCGAAACCATGTACCCCGACCAGTCGCTGTACGCCTATGACTCGGTGCCCACCATGGTGCGCCGCATCAACAACACCTTCAAGCGCGCCGACGAAATCCAGTGGGGCCGCGGCATCAACCCCGGCGACAAGGAGTTCATCGACTACTTCCTGCCCATCGTGGCCGATGCGGAAGCCGGCTTCGGCGGCGTGCTGAACGCTTTCGAGCTGATGAAGAACATGATTGCCGCAGGCGCTGCCGGCGTGCACTTCGAGGACCAGCTGGCCGCCGTGAAGAAGTGCGGCCATATGGGCGGTAAGGTGCTGGTGCCCACGCAGGAGGCCGTCGAGAAGCTGATCGCCGCGCGCTTCGCCGCCGACGTGATGGGCGTGCCCACCATCGTGCTGGCCCGCACCGACGCCGAGGCGGCCAACCTGATCACCAGCGACCATGATGCGAACGACAAGCCCTTCCTCACCGGCGAGCGTACGCAGGAAGGCTTCTACCGCGTCAAGAACGGCCTGGAGCAGGCGATCAGCCGCGGCGTGGCCTATGCGCCCTATGCCGACCTGGTGTGGTGCGAGACCGGCGTGCCCGACATCGGCTTTGCCCGCGAATTCGCCCAGGCCGTGCATGCCGCCTGCCCCGGCAAGCTGCTGAGCTACAACTGCTCGCCCTCGTTCAACTGGAAGAAGAACCTCAACGACAGCCAGATCGCCTCGTTCCAGGAAGACCTGTCCGCGCTGGGCTACAAGTACCAGTTCATCACGCTGGCCGGCATCCACAGCAACTGGTACAACACCTTCAAGTTCGCCCACGCCTATGCCCGCGGCGAAGGCATGAAGCACTACGTGGAGATGATCCAGGAGCCCGAGTTCGCCGCCCGCGAGCAAGGCTATACCTTCGTGTCGCACCAGCAGGAAGTGGGCGCAGGCTACTTCGACGACGTGACCACCGTGATCCAGGGCGGCTCGTCCAGCGTGAAGGCGCTGACCGGTTCGACCGAGGAAGAACAGTTCCATTGAGGACGGGCATGAGGCGCTCAATGGCGCCTCGTGAACAGTGCGGCAAGGCCACGGATTTCCGTGGCCTTGCCATTTCCGGCATCGGCCAATGCCGTGTGGCCGCGGTGCGGTGGCGCCGCCGTCACCAGCGCGTCATGAACTGTTCCTAAGCTCCGTGGGCTTCAGAAAAGAGAGCTGAAGCCCAAGCTTCACGGAACATTCAATGAACCAACAACAACGCACGATTTGCCTTGGCGGATTCACGCTGGTCTCTGCCACTGCTTTGCTGGCCCTGCACGGTTGCGGGGGCTCGGAGCCCGACGAAGCCAGCCGCCCGGACTACATCCAGTCGGCCTTTGTCCTGGTCGGCACCCAAAACGAAGCCATTGCGCGCGTGATCACCAGCTACGTGCCGCCCGCGGCCGATGGTGCGCAAGCCGCCTGCCCGCAGATTTCGGTGGATGGCAATGTCTCGCGCATGGCGCTGCGCGTGGCGCCCGGCAGCCCGGCACAGCGGCCCACGGCCAGTGCCCCCGACGATTCCAAGCCTTCGGTTTTCCCGGTCAGCGTATGCGAGCAGACCCTGCCTGCGAAGGCGCAGGCCGTGAGTGTTGCCGGCCAGCCGCTGCCCTTGCCCAAGGCTGATCCGCAGCGCATCGTCGTGCTGGGCGACAGCGGCTGCCGCCTGAAGAAAGCCGACAACGCATGGCAGGCCTGCAGCGATGCGAATGCCTGGCCGTTCGAGAAAGTGGCAAATGCCGCTGCCTCCTTCAATCCCGACCTGGTGCTGCACGTGGGGGACTACCACTACCGCGAGAATGCCTGTCCGTCCGATGTGGCGGGCTGCAGGAACAGCCCCTGGGGCTATGGCTGGGATACCTGGCAGGCCGATCTGTTCAAGCCAGCGGCCAAGCTGCTGGCCAAGGCGCCGTGGGTCATGGTGCGCGGCAACCACGAGGAGTGCGCGCGCGCCGGTCAGGGCTGGTTCCGCTTTCTTGATCCGCAGCCGTTCAGCAGCGCGCGGTCCTGCGACCTTGCGATGAACGATGCGACGGCCAACTACAGCGACCCCTACGCCGTGAAGCTGGGCAGCGACTCGCAGTTCATCGTTTTCGATTCGGCCAAGAACGGCAAGGCTGCGCTCAAGCCGGAAGACACGCAGTTCGCCATCTATCAGAAGCAGTTCCAGCAGGTTGCGGCCCTGGCTGCCAAGGGCGGCGTGGCCAACAGCATCTTCACCAACCATCACCCGATTCTTGCATTCGCACCGATCGCTGGCGCCAAGCCCGCGCAGGCGAATCCGTTCATGCAGTCCGTGATGACCAGCCTTTATGCCCAGGCCTACTACCCGCCGGGTGTGAACCTGGCGTTGCACGGCCACGTGCATGACTTCCAGGCCATCAGTTTCAAGAGCGGGCAGACCGCGACGATCGTGAGCGGCACGGCAGGCGACAACCTCGACGTGGCGCTGCCCGACCCGCTGGGTGCGGATGTGGTGCCGGCACCGGGCGCCATCATCGACCACATCTCGCACCATGCGAGCTTCGGCTTCCTGCTGATGGAGCATCGCGCCAAGCCTTCGACCGGCTGGAGCTTCAAGGCCTACACGGCCGACGGCAAGCTGCTGGCCACGTGCCTGCAGGAAGGCTATGCGCTGGGCTGCGACAAGACCGGCTTCCTGACGCCCTGATGTCCGGCCGGTTGTTGTTGAAATGGTGCGCCGCCATTGCGCTGGCGGCGCTTTGTGCCTTCGCGCAGGCGCAGCGCGTGCCTGAAACGCAGGTCTGGCTTGCTCCCGGAGCTGGCGTGAAAGTGGTGGCGATGATCGCAGCCACACCGCAGGTCGCCCAGCGCTACGACCCCACGCAGGCCAGGTTCTCGCCCGATCCGCAACTGGTCGCGCTGGGGCGGCAGCTGTTCCATGACACGCGCCTGTCGCAGCCGCAGGGTACCTCCTGTGCCAGCTGCCATGATCCGGCGCGTGCATTCGGTCCGGACCTGCGGCGCGGATTGCGCCATGGCGAGACAAGCCCGGGAACGGCTCGGGGCAGCCGGGCAGGGCAGTTCGGCCAGCGCGCCGCGCCTTCGCTAATGTATGCGCGCTATGTGCCGCGCCGGTATTTCTATCAGGACGACGACGCCCTCGTGCCGTCCTTCTTCGGTGGCCTGATGGCGGATGCGGGCAGCGACTCGCTGGCCGAGCAGGTGAGTGCGCCGCTGCTCAACCCGCGCGAGATGAACAACCGCAGCGCGGCAGACCTGCTCGCCCACCTGCGGCGCAATGGCGTCGTCCAGATGCTCGTGCCGCGGTTCGGCGAGAAGGTGAAGAGCGATCCGCAGAAGCTGTTTGAGGCGCTGGGTGCCTCGCTGCAGGCCTATCTGCAGTCCGATGAGCTGTCGCCGTTCACGTCGAAGTTCGACCGCTTCATCCGCGGCCAAGGAATGCTGGATGCAGCGGAATTGCGCGGTCTTGCATTGTTCAAGAATCCGGACAAGGGCAACTGTGCTTCATGCCATGCCGTGTCCGAAACCGCTTCGCGCCCGGAGCGCTCGCTGTTCACGGATTTCGGCTACGAGGCACTGGCGGCGCCGCGCAACAAGCGGCTGACCGAAAACCGCAATCCGCGGCATTTCGATCACGGCCTGTGCCAGACCGCGAGGAAGCTGCAGTGGCCCGAGCCCGAGCAGTGGTGCGGCTATGTGCGCACGCCGGGCCTGCGCAATGTGGCCATCCGCCAGAGCTTCATGCACAACGGCGCGCTGAATTCGCTGCGCGAGGTGATGGAGTTCTACAACACGCGCGGCACCGATCCCGCGCGCTGGTTCGGCAAGGGCGGATCATTCGACGATATAGCGCCGGAGTTCCACGACAACGTGAATGTCAATTCGCCTCCGCTCAACCGCAAGCCGGGCAGCCCAGAGGCGCTGACCGATGCCGAGATGGAGGACCTGGTGGCATTCCTGCGCACGCTGACCGACGAGCGCTATGTGGCACTCATGCCACCGGATGTGCGCGGGCAACCGAAGGCGATACGCAAGGCCAGGTAGGGCGCTGTGACGACAAAAGTCCGCAAGCCGCAACAAATCTGCAACGCGCGTTAAAATCTCGAAATTCACCTGCCAATCCAGGAAGCAGTGGCGATCGGCAATCGCCTGCTTTGCCGGCTTGGCGCAGACACAGGGACGAAAGGCACCTAGGTTATGACACCGCGAACGCAGAGCTTGACGGGAGCCATCCCGACCGCCTGAGGTGCTGGTCCGCGCACCCTTGCAGGCGCGGCCGTTTACACAATCCGATTCCATTCACGAGTTTGCGCGGCCAGTCCGCGCATTTTGTTTTCTACAGGCGCGTCCCATGACGCGAGATTGAAAGACATGGTCCAAATCACTCTTCCCGACGGTTCCAAGCGCGAATATCCCGGTCCGGTTTCCGTGGCCGAAGTCGCCGCATCGATTGGCGCAGGCCTTGCGAAGGCCGCTCTGGCCGGCAAGGTCGGCACCGGCGACGAAGCCAAGGTGGTGGACACCAGCTTTGTGATCGATCGCGACATGCCGCTGTCCATCGTGACGGCCAAGGATGCCGACGGCCTGGATGTGATCCGCCACTCCACCGCCCACCTGCTGGCCTATGCGGTCAAGGAGCTGTTCCCCGACGCGCAGGTCACCATCGGCCCCGTGATCGAGAACGGCTTCTACTACGATTTCTCATACAAGCGCCCCTTCACGCCCGAAGACCTGGCTGCCATCGAAAAGCGCATGTCGGAACTGGCCGCCAAGGACGAACCCGTGGTGCGCCGCGTGCTGCCGCGCGACGAAGCCGTGGCCTACTTCAAGAGCCTGGGCGAGAACTACAAGGCCGAGATCATCGCCAGCATTCCGAGCAACGAGGATGTGAGCCTGTACCGCGAAGGCAGCTTCGAGGACCTGTGCCGCGGCCCGCACGTGCCCAGCACCGGCAAGCTCAAGCACTTCAAGCTCATGAAGGTGGCCGGTGCCTACTGGCGCGGCGACCACCGCAACGAGATGCTGCAGCGCATCTACGGCACGGCCTGGGCCAGCAAGGACGAGCTGCAGCAGTACCTGACCATGCTCGAAGAGGCCGAGAAGCGCGACCACCGCAAGCTGGGCCGCGAGCTGGATCTGTTCCACATCGACGAGCACTCGCCCGGCACCGTGTTCTGGCATCCCAAGGGCTGGGCCATCTGGCAGCAGGTCGAGCAGTACATGCGCCGCGTCTATCAGGACAACGGCTATCAGGAAGTCAAGGCGCCGCAGATCCTGGACAAGGGCCTGTGGGAGAAGACCGGCCACTGGGACAAGTACCGCGAGAACATGTTCACGACCGAATCGGAAAAGCGTGAATATGCCCTGAAGCCGATGAATTGCCCGGGCCACATCATCATCTTCAAGCAAGGCATCAAGAGCTACCGCGACCTGCCTCTGCGCTTCGGCGAGTTCGGCAACTGCCACCGCAACGAGCCCACCGGTTCGCTGCACGGCATCATGCGCGTGCGCGCCTTCACGCAGGACGACGGCCATATCTTCTGCACCGAAGACCAGATCCAGGCGGAGGTGACGGCCTTCACCTCGCTGCTGCAGAAGGTCTATGCGGACTTCGGCTTCACCGACATCCTGTACCGCCTGTCCACCCGCCCCGAAAAGCGCATCGGCAGCGACGAGGCCTGGGACAAGGCCGAGAATGCGCTGGCCGAAGGCCTGCGCGCCTCGGGCTGCGAGTTCGAATACCTGCCCGGCGAAGGTGCCTTCTACGGCCCCAAGATCGAGTACACGCTCAAGGATGCGCTGGGCCGCGAATGGCAGTGCGGCACCATCCAGGTGGACCCCAATCTGCCCGAGCGGCTCGATGCCGAATTCGTGGGCGAAGACGGCGAACGCCACCGTCCCATCATGCTGCACCGCGCCATCCTGGGTTCGCTGGAGCGCTTCATCGGTATCCTGATCGAACACCACTCGGGTGCCTTGCCCGCCTGGCTGGCACCCGTGCAGGCGGCCGTGCTCAACATCACCGACGCCCAGGCCGACTATGCCCAGGAAGTGGCGCAAAAGCTGCAAAAAGCATTGCCTAATCAAAGCCTTAGGGTGGTGACCGATCTGCGCAACGAAAAGATTACGTATAAAATACGTGAGCATTCGATGCAGAAGCTGCCGTATATCCTGGTTGCAGGCGACAAGGAAAAGGCAGCTGGTGCGGTTGCAGTGCGCGCCCGGGGTAACAAAGACCTCGGTGTGATGTCGGTTGATGCGTTTATCGAACTGCTCTCCAAGGACATCGCGGCCAAGGCCTGATACAAAGACAGTTTTGTGGCGAGCCGGTTGCGCGCATTGCGCGCAAGCGGCTACGCTGTTGTAGCCATTTCAATCCAAGGGTGAAAACCATAGCTACTGAATTTCGCGATCGGCGCCACCGTGAAGAGCGCAAGCATCGCCTCAACCGAGAAATCATGGCGCCTGAAGTGCGTCTGTCTGGTCCTGACAATGAGCCGCTGGGTATCGTGCCGCTGCAGGAAGCGCTGCGCATGGCTGGCGAGCTGGATGTCGATCTGGTGGAAATTGCCGCTACGGCCAATCCTCCGGTCTGCCGTTTGATGGATTACGGCAAGTTCAAGTACCAGGAGCAGAAGAAGGCTGCCGAGGCCAAGGCCAAGCAGACCGTCATCGAAATCAAGGAAGTCAAGTTCCGTCCCGGCACCGACGATGGCGACTACAACATCAAGCTGCGCAACATCCGCCGTTTCCTGGCCGATGGCAACAAGGTGAAGGTCACGCTGCGCTTCCGCGGCCGCGAGATCACGCACCAGCAGCTGGGCCTGGACCTGCTCAACCGCCTGCGCGACGACCTGTCGGATTCCATCCAGGTGGAGCAGTTCCCCAAGCTGGAAGGCCGCCAGATGATCATGATGATCGCGCCCTCGCGCAGCAAGAAGCCTGCGGCCGGCGGCAAGGCACAGGGCGATGCTGCACCGGTGGCCGAAGATAAGGCATAATCGCTGTCTGCCTTGAAGGCAAGAGTGGGTTGCGCAAGCGGCCCACTTTTGTTTTGCTGCGGTTTGCAGCGCAGCGGGGAGCAGTCTCCGCTGGACAGGATTTGCAGGCTTGCCTGCAAAACACCTGCCTTCGGGCGGGTGCACAAGTGCCTCGGTGGCTAGCGAAGTGTGCGCAGAGTTGCGCACCGCCTCACGAGCACAATCAACAGGAGCATTCACATGCCCAAAATGAAGACCAAGAGCAGCGCGAAGAAGCGTTTTCGCGTTCGTCCCGGTGGCACCGTCAAGCGCGGTCAAGCCTTCAAGCGTCACATCTTGACCAAGAAGACCACCAAGAACAAGCGCCACCTGCGCGGTGCGGTGAACGTGCATGAGACCAACATGGGCTCCATTGCACAGATGCTGCCCTCGGCCGGCCTGTAATTCACTGACGAACAAGGAGAAAACTCATGCCTCGCGTCAAACGTGGTGTAACGGCCCGTGCCCGTCACAAAAAAGTTCTGACCCTGTCCAAGGGTTTCCGCGGCCGCCGCGGTAACGTCTTCCGCGTCGCCAAGCAGGCGGTGATGAAGGCTGGCCAATACGCCTACCGTGACCGCCGCAACAAGAAGCGCGTGTTCCGTCAGCTGTGGATCGCCCGTATCAACGCCGCTGCACGTGAACTGGGCCTGACCTACAGCCAGTTCGCCAACGGCCTGAAGAAGGCTGCGATCGAAATCGACCGCAAGATGCTGGCCGATATCGCCGTGCACGACAAGGCTGCCTTTGCAGCCATCGTCGACCAAGTCAAGGCCAAGCTGGCTGCCTAAGGTCACGATCGGTAGTTACTCCTGATTCAGTAGCTGCTGGTGCACAAACAGCAAGGGCTAGGGCTTGAAAAGGCGCTAGCCCTTGTTTATTTTCAAGAATCGATAAAGAGTCGATATGAACGAGTTGGATTCTCTGGTCGAAAGCGCGCAGCAGCTGTTTGCGCAAGCCCATACCCCTGCCGATCTGGAAAATGCGAAGGCGCAGTTTCTGGGTAAGTCGGGCAAGATGACCGAGCTCATGAAGGGCATGGCGCAGCTTTCCGTCGAAGAGAAAAAGTCGCGCGGCGCCGCGATCAACGTGGCCAAGCAGGCCATCGAGGCTGCGCTGACGGCCCGCCGCAAGGCCCTGGCCGATGCCGAGCTGGAGGCACACCTGAAGGCCGAAGTGCTGGACGTGACGCTGCCCGGCCGCCGCCGTGGCACGGGCGGTCTGCATCCCGTGTCGCTGACGCTGGAGCGCATCGAAGGCATCTTCGGCTCCATGGGCTTCGACGTGGCCGAAGGCCCCGAGATCGAATCCGACTGGTTCAACTTCACGGCGCTCAACACGCCGGAAGACCATCCCGCACGCTCCATGCACGACACCTTCTACGTGGAAGGCGGCACGCAGCATGCGCCCAATCTGCTGCGCACGCACACCAGTCCCATGCAGGTGCGCCATGCCGTGCAGCACGTGAAGAAATACCGCAACCGGATCGACGCCGGCCAGGGCATGCCCGAGATCCGCGTGATCGCGCCGGGCCGCACCTACCGCGTGGACAGCGATGCCACCCATTCGCCCATGTTCCACCAGTGCGAAGGCCTGTGGATCGGCGAGAACGTGAGCTTCAAGGACCTGAAGGTCGTATTCACCGACTTCTGCAAGACCTTCTTCGAGCAGGACGACCTGGTGCTGCGCTTCCGCCCCAGCTTCTTCCCGTTCACCGAGCCGTCGGCCGAGATCGACATCCAGTTCCAGAGCGGACCGCTGGCCGGCCGCTGGCTCGAGGTCGCCGGCTCCGGCCAGGTGCACCCCAACGTGGTGCGCAACATGGGCCTGGATCCCGAAAAATACATCGGCTTTGCCTTTGGCATGGGCCCCGACCGCCTGACCATGCTGCGCTATGGCGTGAACGACCTGCGCCTGTTCTTCGATGGCGACATCCGCTTCCTGTCGCAGTTTCAGTAATTGAAAAAGTGAGCTGCCAGCGCTTGATATCACTGGTTTTTAAAATAAAAACAACATGAAAACCAGAAATATTAAGCGCAGACAGCTCCTCTTTTGAAAGCAAGATCGCCATACAGCCGGGCTGCGCCGCTAGCGCCGGCATGAACGCCAAAGAGTCTGACTATGCAATTTCCCGAATCCTGGTTGCGCGAGTACTGCAACCCGCAGCTGACCACCCAAGAGCTGGCCGACACCCTGACCATGGCCGGCCTCGAGGTCGAAGAGATGGAGCCCGTGGCGCCGCCTTTCACCGGCATCGTGGTCGGCGAGATCAAGGAGGCCGTGCAGCATCCGGACGCCGACCGCCTGCGCATCTGCCAGGTCGATGTCGGCGGCCCCGAGTTGCTGAACATTGTCTGCGGCGCGCCCAATGCGCGCGTGGGCATCCGCATTCCCTGCGCCACCGTGGGCGCCGAGCTGCCGCCAGGCGAGGACGGCAAGCCGTTCAAGATCAAGGTGGGCAAGCTGCGCGGCGTCCAGAGCTTCGGCATGCTGTGCTCGGCCAAGGAGCTGGGCATTGCCGACGACCACGGGGGCCTGCTGGAGCTGCCGCTGGATGCGCCCCTGGGCCGGAACGTGCGCGAGTACCTGAACCTGGACGACACGCTGTTCACGCTCAAGCTCACGCCCAACCTCGCGCACTGCCTGTCGGTGTACGGCATCGCGCGCGAGCTGTCGGCGCTGACCGGCACGCCGCTGAAGGCTCTGTCCTTCCCCGCAGCCGCCGTCGCCACCCAGGATACGCTGCCCGTGAAGATCGAGGCCACCGACCTGTGCGGACGCTTTTCGGGCCGCATCGTGCGCAACGTCAACACCCAGGTCAAGACACCCCAGTGGATGGTGGACCGCCTGGCCCGCTGCGGCCAGCGCTCCGTGTCGCCGCTGGTGGACATCTCCAACTACGTGATGTTCGAGCTGGGCCGCCCCAGCCACATCTTCGACCTGGACAAGATCCACGGCGGACTTCAGGTCCGCTGGGGCCGGGAGGGCGAGACGCTCAAGCTGCTCAACGGCAACACCATCAAGATCGACGACTTCATCAAGGTCGGCGTGATCGCCGACGACCGGCAGGTCGAGTCGCTGGCCGGCATCATGGGCGGCGACGCCACGGCCGTGTCCGACGACACCAGGAACATCTACATCGAGGCGGCCTTCTGGTGGCCCAAGGCCGTGGCCGGCCGCTCGCGCCACTTCAACTTCTCGACCGATGCCGGCCACCGCTTCGAGCGCGGCGTGGATCCCGAGCACACGGTGGAGCACATCGAGCGCATCACGGCGCTGGTGCTGGAGATCTGCGGCACGCCCGAGACCCAGGTCGGCGCCATTCATGATCAGCAGCCCAACATGCCGGCGCCCAAGACGGTGCAGCTGCGCGTGGCGCGCGCGGCCAAGGTCATCGGCATGCCCGTGACCCAGCAGCAATGCCTGGATGCCCTGAACGGCCTGGGCCTGCCTGCGACCGTGGCCGGCGAGGGCGTGATCAGCGTGACCGCGCCCACCTTCCGCTTCGACATCAACCTGGAAGAGGATCTGATCGAGGAGGTGGCCCGCATGATCGGCTACGAAAACCTGCCGACTTCCAAGCCGCTGGCGCCCATTTCGCCCAAGCTGCGTGCCGAGAACCAGCGCAGCCCGTTTGCCGTGCGCCGCGAGCTGGCGGACCTGGGCTACCAGGAAACCATCAACTTCAGCTTTGTCGAAACCAAGTGGGAGGCCGAGCTGGCCGGCAATGCCGACCCGGTCAAGCTGCTCAACCCCATCGCCAGCCACCTGAGCGTGATGCGCTCGTCGCTGCTGGGTTCGCTGCTGCAGGTGCTCAAGTTCAACGTGGACCGCAAGGCCCAGCGCGTGCGCGTGTTCGAACTGGGCCGCGTATTCTTCAAGGATGCCTCGGTCGTCGACTCCGACACCACCGTCAAGGGCTTCTACCAGCCCATGCGGGTGGCCGGTCTCGCCTATGGCGCGGCCGACCAGCTGCAATGGGGCAGGGCAGAGGCCAAGGTGGACTTCTACGACGTCAAGGGCGATGTGGAAGCGCTGCTGGCGCCGCTCAAGCCTGCATTCGAGCCGGCCGAGCATCCGGCCATGCATCCGGGCCGCTGCGCCCGCGTGCTGCTGGACGGCAAGGCCATCGGCTTTGTCGGCGAGCTGCATCCCAAGTGGCGCCAGGAGTGGGACCTGCCCCAGGCGCCCGTGATGTTCGAGCTGGAGTTGGACGCCGTGCTGGCCCGCCATGTGCCGGTATTCCAGCCCGTGGCCAAGCACCAGGCCGTGGAGCGCGACATCGCCGTGGTGGTCAAGGAGGCCGTGACCCATGCCCAGGTCATGGAGGCGGTCTTCGCGGCCAGTACGGAAGGCATTCTGCGCAACGCCACGCTGTTCGATGTGTTCCGGCCCAAGAAGCTCAAGGCCGGAGAGCAAGCCGCCCCGGGCAGCCTGGCCCAGGACGAGAAGAGCCTGGCCGTGCGCCTGACGCTGATGAGCGACGAAGGCACGCTGGCCGACGCGCAGATCGAGCAGGCCGTGCAGGCGGTGCTGGCGCAGCTGCAAGAGCGGGTGGCAGCCCGCCTGCGTTGATCATGTTCAATCCACAAGGAGATCGTCCCATGGAACTGGCAGTAGAGAGCATCGACAGCCCCGCGCTGACCAAGGCGCAGCTGGCCGATCTGCTGTTCGACGAGATCGGCCTGAACAAGCGCGAAGCCAAGGACATGGTGGATGCGTTCTTCGACCTGATCTCGCAAAGCCTGGTGAACGGAGAGGATGTCAAGCTATCGGGCTTCGGCAACTTCCAGATCCGCACCAAGGCGCCGCGCCCGGGCCGCAATCCGCGCACGGGCGAATTGATTCCGATTGCAGCGCGCCGCGTGGTGACCTTCCATGCCAGCAGCAAGCTCAAAGAGCTGATACAGGGCGACCGTCCTGCGGCCTGAAGGCGGCGGGCCCGGGCTTCATGGCGTTACTTCGCTGTGGATGAAGTTTCAGGTCTGCCTTCTTTGAGCGCTATATTGCGCGCATCACAATGCGCTTTCTTGGGCCGATACCGACTGCAACGCCATGGCTTCACACTTGCCCGTCATTCCTGTCAAACGCTACTTCACCATCGGTGAGGTGGCGGAGCTGTGCGATGTGAAGCCGCATGTGCTGCGGTACTGGGAGCAGGAGTTCACGCAGCTCAAGCCCATGAAGCGCCGCGGCAACCGGCGCTACTACCAGCACCACGAGGTGCTGATGATCCGCCGCATCCGCGAACTGCTCTACGAGCAGGGCTTCACCATCAGCGGTGCCCGCAACCGCCTGCGCGAAACCGGCGTCAGCGCGCGCACCGCTGCAGGCACCCTGCCGCAGGCGGGCGCGGCGGGCGAAGCCGCTTTGCCAAGCCCTTCGGGTCCGGTGGATGGCCTGGCGCAGGAAGCCGGGGGCGGCGAGACCGCTTTCGCGGGCCTGCGCTTTGGCGCGGTGCCGGCACTGGGCGCCGAGGAGATCCGCGAAGAGCTGCTGCAGATCCGCTCGCTGCTTTCGCTGTGAGTGCCGAAAGATGTGTATAATCTAAGTCTTCGGCGTGTAGCGCAGCCTGGTAGCGCACTTGCATGGGGTGCAAGGGGTCGCGAGTTCGAATCCCGCCACGCCGACCATTTATTCCAGGACAACGGGTTACAGAGTTTTCTGTAACCCGTTTTTCTTTGCCTGAAGCCGCCTGTCGAAAACCGAGGCAGGCGAGCCCTTTCAAAAAATCGCGCTGCGTCACGCGCCATGCTTTCCGTGAGGTAGGAGGCGGTGTTTTCCGTCGGGCGGCCTTGCAATCAAAAATGCCCGCTGCAAGAGCGGGCATACAAAGATGTTTTCATCTGCCGAAGGCGCGGCCAGGGCGGCCACGCCCTGGATCAGGCCGGCAAGGCGGCCAGGGGCTCGGTGCGGGAAAGCGCGTTTGCGCCAGAGCCCGCGCCATTGACCTTGAACACGGCCACCATGCCCGACAGGCGCTGGGCCTGGTCGCGCAGCGAAACGGCGGCGGCCGCCGACTCCTCGACCAGCGCGGCATTTTGCTGCGTCATCTGGTCCAGGTGGTTGACGGCCTGGTTGACCTGGCTGATGCCGTCGCGCTGTTCGGTGGAGGAAGCGCTGATCTCGCCGATCATGTCGGAGACCTTGCGCACGCTGCTCACGATGTCTTCCATCACCTGGCCGGCCTGGGAGACCTGCTCGGCGCCTGCATGGGCCGCATCGACGGAAGTGCCGATGAGGGCCTTGATTTCCTTGGCCGCCTCGGCGCTGCGATGGGCCAGGGCCCGCACCTCGCTGGCCACCACGGCAAAGCCGCGGCCCTGTTCGCCGGCGCGCGCGGCTTCCACGGCCGCATTGAGCGCGAGGATGTTGGTCTGGAAGGCGATGGAGTCGATGACGCCGATGATGTCGGAGATGCGGTGTGCGCTTTCGCTGATGCGGCTCATGCTGCTGACCACCGATTCCACGACGGTGCCGCCGCGCTGGGCGGCCTGCGCGGCATTGCCGGCCAGGTGCGTGGCCTGGCGCGCCGTGTCGGCCGCCTGGGCCACGGTGGCGGTCAGCTGCTCCATGCTGGCGGCTGTTTCCTCGAGGTTGGAAGCCGTCTGCTCGGTACGCGAGGACAGGTCATGGTTGCCCGAGGCGATTTCCGAGGAGGCGGTGGAAATGGAGTGCACGCTGTCGCGCACATCGGTCACCAGGCCGCGCAGGCGGGCCGCCATGCTGGAGACGGAGCCCAGCAGATGGCCGAATTCATCCTGGCGCTGGCTGTTGGCCGCCACGGTCAGGTCGCCTTCGGCGATGGCATTGGTCAGCTCCACCGCTTCGGCCAGCGGGCGGGTGATGGAGCGGGTCAGCGCCAGCGCCAGGCCCAGTCCCACCAGCAGCACCACGCCCTGCACCCCCCATGCGAGCCAGGCCGCGCGCTGCTGCGCCTGCTGGGTGAGGAGGTTGGCGGCATCGCGTTGCTGCTGCTGCAGCTGCACAAAGGCTTCCAGCGAGCCCACATAGCGGGTGATGGCGCCGATGTATTGCTGCTTGATGAACGTGCGCAGGGCAGCGATGTCGCCCGTCAGCTTGATCTCGCGCGCCTGCTTGTTCAGGGCCAGCACTTCGGCGCGCACGGCTGCGATGCGCTCCAGTGCCTGCTTGTCGGCATCGCTCTGGGCCAGCTTGACGACCTGGGCCTGCAGTTCGGAGTTGATGCCCACGCCGGCCTTGACGCGCTCGTCCATCAGCGCGGTCAGTTCCTCGTCGGGCGTGACATTGCTGGTGAGCACGCGTTCGCCCGTGGTTTCGGTGGCGCCTTTCCATTGAAGCGCGAGGTTGATGCGGTGATCGTAGTCGGCCTGGGTGCGCATGCCGGCCTGCATTGCCTGGGCGGCGGTGTACTGCGCCCACAGCGAGACTGCCAGCATCATTGCCAGCAATCCGCCGAGAGTGCACCACAGCTTGGTTGATACGCGCCATTGATTGAATTTCATTCGCTGTGCTCTTGTCCTGGATAAATGAATTGCAAAAAGGCGCTGACGGCCAATGCGGCTACGGAAAGTCGCATATTGGCCGGGAGCGTCGGTCGAAGGTGAAAGCGAGGGCACTCATGGGCGGCAAGGCCTGCAAGGTCTTGATCCATCTGCCATGGGCACCGGTTGAAACTCTTTATGTATCGACATAAAGAGGCCGGACTTGAGCATTTTTTGCTGGATGGGCTTCATCGGGCCTGCTTTCGCGGCCAGGCTGCAGGCGGCTATTGCGCAAGCCCGCCCAAATGCCGTGCATAATGGCGTCGCGCCGGAAACGGCCGGCCGGCAAATGCGCATCGCAGCGCATTTCGCGTCACTGCAGGGGCTCGCGAAACCGAAGAACCCCGTGCATTCAAACATCTGCCCGTAGCTCAGTCGGATAGAGCAACAGCCTTCTAAGCTGTGGGTCGCAGGTTCGATCCCTGCCGGGCAGGCCAGTCCTTTCAATTCCCGCCATTTCCGGCCTCCGTTGCGGGGCCGGGCCAAAAAAAAGCCCATGCGGCATTGGCGGCATGGGCTGGGGTGCGGGCGCAGATTCCTGTTCAGTCGTCGTCCTCGTCGAACACCACGGAAGGTGTGGCCACCACGCGGGCGATGTCGGCGGTCGATGCGATCAGCCCCTTGCTCACATAGCTGTAGGGCGTATCGGGTTCCAGGGCCGCGGTCGCCAGATGGGCCTTGGGCTGGTTGAGCGACAGGTAATAGCTGCCGGCCGGCGCATCGAGGGAGCCGCGTGTCAGCACCAGCGCCGCGGAACTGCCGGCATGGCGAGCTTCCTGGTAGGAGTCGGCCAGTACCTGGCCGGGCTCGGCGATCTGCTGCACTTGCAGGCCCAGCTGGCGCAGGCGCTCCACGGCCTGGCGCGCCTCGGCGGATATCAGGTAGCCGCAGGGGCGTGCCCGTGTCTGGCTGGCCTTGATCTGCAGCGACGAATTCCAGTCCAGGCGGGCCTGCTGCTCGGCGCCGGTGCCGGCTTGCAGCATGGCGATGCTGCGCTGCTCGGGCGTCTGCTCGGCCTGGACGGTGAGCTGCTGGCGGCAGGCCAGCGAGGAGACATCGCGTGCGACGAACTCTTCCACCTGGTTCAGGTTCCTGGCTTTTTCGGCGGTGGCGCGCAAGGCGCTGGTGGCTGCGGTCACCAGCGTGTGCACGCGGCGCTGGATGTGCGTGGCGCCCAGATCCGAGCCACGGCTGCTGACGAAGAGGGCGGCCGCATTCTTCAGGCTGCTGGTGTTGGCCAGCGTGTCGGGCACCAGAGAGGCCATGGAGACGGACTTGTCATCGGGCTGGGCGCTGGTCCTGTAGAACCACTCGTTGCTCAGTCCGGCCTGGCTCAGGGCGCTGCGCACCGGCTGCACATACCATTCACGCGCGGCCTTGGTCACGAATTCATGCGCATTGGCGGTGGATGCGTATTGCAGCAGCGCATCGTAGCTTTGCACGGCCTGGTATTTCTGCAGGAACTGGCCTGCTGCCGCGTATTCATGCAGGTCCACGACGGCTGCGGGCCGGTAGTCGCGCACCAGCGTGGCCAGGGCGCGAGCCTCGGGCGTGCTGAGCAGCAGATGGTCATGCGCCAGATCGGTGCCGTCGGCCGTCAGATGGCTGGCGGTGGCTGCTCCGTCCGGGTTGGCCCGAGGCACGACGACCACATTGATCTGCTGCAGCAATGGCGCCAGCAGGCCGCCGGGCGCGAGCTCGCGCGCGATGACCAGCAGTGCCTCGGCGCCGGCCGGCTCGTCGCCATGCTGCTGCGCCACCAGCAGGGCCGTGGGGCGCCCGCTGCTGTTGAGGGAGGAGGCCTGGATGTTGTCCGCGCGCGTGGCGACCAGGGCCTGTATCGGCGTGCCGTGCTGGGAGCTGCCGATGTTCAGCAGGCCCAGCGTCGTGCCGCTGCCCTGGGATCTGGCGGCCAGCGCCTGCAGCCAGGACGACATCTCGGCCTGAGTGGTGAACTGCTGGCGCGGGTTGTTCAGCCCCGGCGTGTCGTAGCGAACCGACGGATCGGGAAAGCGCGCCTCGATGGCGGGGTTGTAGGGCAGGGGCGTGAGCTGCGGCCCCGGCACCACGGGCTGCGCCGTCGCACCGGTGGCAGGCTGCGCCGGCGGCGGTGTGGCCGGCCTTGCTGCCTGGGGCTGCGGGGCACTGCCGGGCCAGGGGGGCAATTGCACGTTGGCGCAGGCCGTGACCAGGGCGGCTGCCCCCACTGCAGTCAGCCGCAGGACGCCCGACCGCCATGCACGGGCGTGGCGTACGGCATGGGGTGGCGCGGATGTGGATGGCAGAGTCATAGGTCGAATAGGAAAAGAGCTGATCCGGAAAGCAGGCCGAAACGGCAGCCTGGCCTAGCTTCGCATATTTGGCAGGCATGGTAGCCCTGGAGCCTTGCGGGTCGCTGTCAGCCCACAGCTAGAAGCGGGCGAAAAAAAGCAGAAGGGCTGCAATGATTGCAGCCCTTCATCGGGAAGCCGGGAAGTGTCCGAGCCTCCCTGGCGATCCATCAGCGGCCGAAGCCACCTCGGCCGAAGCCGCCGCGACGGCCGCGTTCGGCCATGGTGTCCACGCTGGTGCGCATCGGGTCGGGCTGGCCGCCGTTGCCACGCGGCGCCTTGCTGCGCGCATGGCCGAGCTGGGTGCCCAGGTGGGCATCGGGGCGCGGCGGCTGGTCTTCATAGCGCGAGTTGCGCTCGCCGAACTGGCGCGGGCCGCGCTTGGGAGCGCGCTGCGGATCGTTCTGCGGACGGGCTTCGCGCTGCTCGCCACGGCCGTGGTGGTGGCCACGCTCGGTGCCCTGGCCGTTGGCGCCGCGGGGCGTGCCCTGGTTGTTGAAGCGGTTGCGGGGCTTTTGCTGGCGCTGGGGGCGCTCTTCCTGGGCGCCGTCGGTGGCGCCGGCTTCGGCAGGGCGGCGGTTGCCACGGCCGCGATCGCCCTGGGCAGCCTTGTTGGTGCGGATGCGCTCCATCATTTCCTGGCGCGCGGCCTTGGCGGCCGCCTGCATGACTTCACGGCTCGGCGGTTTGCCGGCGCCGCCCCAGATGGTCTGGCGGCCCATGGCGATGGGCTCGGCCTTCTCGCCCTCGTCGGGGCCGAAGCCTTCGAGCACCTGCACGGGGATTTCCTGCTTGGTGAAGCGCTCGATGTCCATCATGAAGCCTTCCTCGTCCATGCAGACGAGGCTGACCGCATTGCCCTCGCGGCCGGCACGGCCGGTGCGGCCGATGCGGTGCACGTAGTCTTCCGAGACATTGGGGATCTCGTAGTTCACCACGTTGGGCAGTTCGTCGATGTCGATACCGCGTGCAGCGATGTCGGTGGCCACCAGGGCACGCAGTTCGCCGGTCTTGAAGCCTTCCAGGGCCTGGGTGCGGGCGCTTTGGCTCTTGTTGCCATGCAGAGCCATGGCGGAAACGCCATTCTTGGTCAGGAATTCGGCCACGTTGTTGGCGCCAAACTTGGTACGCGTGAACACCAGCACCTGGCTCCAGTTGTTTTCCTGGATGATGTGCAGCAGCACCTGCTTCTTCTTGGCGCGGCCGACCGGGTGGATGATCTGCTTGATGCGCTGCACCGTGGTGTTGCGCGGCGTGACCTGGATGGATTGCGGATTGCGCAGCAGGCCGTTTGCCAGCTCGCGGATCTCGTCGCTGAAGGTGGCGGAGAACAGCAGGCTCTGCTTGTTCTGGGGCACCAGGGCCAGCACCTTCTTCACGTCGTGGATGAAGCCCATGTCCAGCATGCGGTCGGCTTCGTCGAGCACCAGCACCTCGACCGTGGACAGGTCCATGAAGCCTTGCTGGGCCAGGTCCAGCAGGCGGCCCGGCGTGGCCACGAGCACATCCACGCCTTTTTCGATGCGGGCGATCTGGGGCTTCATGCCCACGCCGCCGAAGATCACGGTGGAGTTGATGTCCAGGTACTTGGCGTAGTTGCGCAGGTTTTCCTCGACCTGGGCGGCCAGCTCGCGGGTCGGGGTCAGCACCAGGGCGCGGATGCCCTTGCCGCCGAAGCGGTTCTTGGGTGCGGTGCCGCCGGACAGGCGCTGCAGCATGGGCAGCGTGAAGGCGGCGGTCTTGCCGGTGCCGGTCTGTGCGCCGGCCAGCAGGTCATGGCCGGCCAGCACGAGAGGAATGGCCTGGGCCTGGATGGGGGTGGGGGTTTCGTAGCCCTGTTCCTGTACGGCCTTGAGAATGGCGGGAGCCAGATTCAGTTCTTCAAATGTCATTGTGATCAGTTGCGCCAATCCTGGGCGCGGGGTATCAGCCTGTCATGGCGGCCCGTGGGGCTGCCTGGCCAGTTGTAGGCAGATAAAGTTTCGTGTGTGGGAGCCCGGAGCGGTCGCTTCGGTTGTCTGCCGAAACCACCCATTGTCCCCAGCTGAAGTGCTGCTGCGACAGGCAACTGGACGCCTGTTGCGAGGGGTATTGTCGCATGCGTCGATAATCATGGCTGGCTCGCCACTCAAAGCGGCACATTTTTTTGCGTAAATTCAAGCAACTCAAAGCAATTCGTACATGGCTCAATACGTTTTCTCGATGAATCAGCTGACCAAGACCGTGCCGCCCAAGCGGCAGATCTTGAAAGGCATTTCGCTCAGCTTCTTTCCCGGTGCCAAGATCGGCGTGCTGGGCCTGAACGGTTCGGGCAAGTCCTCGCTGCTGAAGATCATGGCCGGCGTGGACAAGGAGTTCGAGGGCGAGGCGATTCCCATGCCGGGCCTGTCCATCGGCTATCTGCCGCAGGAGCCCCAGCTCAACCCCGAGCACACCGTGCGCCAGGCCGTGGAAGAAGCCATGGCCGAGGTGAACAATGCCAAGGCCCGCCTCGAGGAGGTGTATGCGGCCTATGCCGAGGAAGATGCCGACTTCGACGCGCTGGCCAAGGAACAGGGCGAGCTGGAGGCCATCATTGCCGCCGCCGGCACCGACTCGGAGCACCAGCTCGAGATCGCCGCCGACGCGCTGCGCCTGCCGCCGTGGGATGCCGTGGTCGGCAAGCTCTCGGGCGGCGAGAAGCGCCGCGTGGCGCTGTGCAAGCTGCTGCTGTCCAAGCCCGACATGCTGCTGCTCGACGAACCCACCAACCACCTGGACGCCGAGTCCGTGGACTGGCTGGAGCAGTTCCTGCACCGCTTCAGCGGCACCGTGGTGGCCATCACCCACGACCGCTACTTCCTGGACAACGCGGCCGAGTGGATCCTGGAGCTGGACCGCGGCCACGGCATTCCCTACAAGGGCAACTACTCGGAATGGCTGCTGCAGAAGCAAAACCGCCTGGAGCAGGAGCAGAAGGGCGAGGAAGCCCGCGCCAAGGCCCTGAAGAAGGAGCTGGAGTGGGTGCGCCAGAACGCCAAGGGCCGCCAGGCCAAGAGCAAGGCGCGCATTGCCCGCTTCGAGGAGCTGAGCGACTACGAATACCAGCGCCGCAACGAGACGCAGGAAATCTTCATTCCCGTGGCCGACCGCCTGGGCACCCAGGTCATCGAGTTCCACAACGTCACCAAGAGCTTCGGCGACCGCGTGCTCATCGACAATCTGAGCATGAACATTCCGGCCGGTGCCATCGTCGGCATCATCGGCCCCAACGGCGCGGGCAAGTCCACGCTGTTCAAGCTGATCGCGGGCAAGGAAAAGCCCGATTCGGGCGAGGTCGTGATCGGCCAGACCGTGAAGATGGCCTATGTGGACCAGTCGCGCGACGCGCTGGCCGACGAGAAGACCGTGTGGGAGGACATCTCGGGCGGCCTGGACATCATCAACGTCGGCAAGTTCCAGATGGCCTCGCGCGCCTATGCCGGCCGCTTCAACTTCAACGGCCAGGACCAGCAGAAGAAGGTCGGCAACCTCTCGGGCGGCGAGCGCGGCCGCCTGCACCTGGCCAAGACGCTGATCCAGGGCGGCAACGTGCTGCTGCTGGACGAACCCTCGAACGACCTGGACGTGGAAACCCTGCGCGCGCTGGAAGACGCGCTGCTCGAATACGCGGGCACCGTGCTGGTGATCTCCCACGACCGCTGGTTCCTGGACCGCATCGCCACCCACATCCTGGCGGCCGAGGGCGATTCGCAGTGGTACTTCTTCGACGGCAACTACCAGGAGTACGAGGCCGACAAGAAGAAGCGCCTGGGCGAAGAAGGCGCCGCTCCCAAGCGCGTGCGTTACAAGGCGTTGAAGTAAGCATCAGAATGTCTCCAGCCGGCGCTGGAGCGGGTATTCTTGGCGCCTATGAGCCTTTCTCCCGTTCCCGTGTCGGTATTGCGCACCTGCCTTGTGCAGGCGGTGCGCAGCGCCGAGACATTGGCTCTGCGTCTGCTGCAGCGTATCGAGCATGCGCTGCAGCAGCCCGATCCCGCCATCCAGGATGCCGAGCGGCTCGGCCTTCTTGCCGATGCCCATCGCAGCCTGCGGCTGCACCAGGGCGAACTGCTCAAGGGCTATCCGCAGGCCTTGCTGGAAACCCTGGCGCAATCGGCCAGGCAGCCATTTTCCTTTTCCTCTCCCGCCATTGCCGATGATTTCGGCCTGCCGGATTGCGGCGGCTGCCCGCAGGATGCGGCGCGGCAGCAAAGCTGGCTCGACGGCCAGCGCCTGCAGCAGGCCGTGGCGCCCATGGTGGAGCTGGCGCTCGCGGACCTGGACGCGCTGGTCAGCGCAGCCCAGGGCATGGCCTATGTGCATCCCGAAAGCAATCCGCTGCGGCCGGAAAACTATGTGCAGGCCTGGGTGCAGCTGATTGCCGCAGCCAAGGTCGAGCCCGCGCACGCCCATTGCTGGCTCGAAGCCATGGCACAGCACCTGGGGCCGCTGCTGGTCTCCGAATATGCGCGCACCGCCAAGCTGCTGCGCGAACTCGGCGTGGTGCCGGCGCTCTATGCCGCGCCGCCCGCCCAGGCACCGAGCGTGGCCCGGCGCCGGCAGGGCGACCCTGCAGGTTCGCGCGCGCGCTGGCAGGCGCCGGAGCAGTACGGCAATGCCGTTGCGCAAAGCCGTGCCTATGCGGCCCAACGCGAAAGCCTGCTGACGCTGTGCCTGCTGCAGGAATTGCTGTCCGATCCGCGCTGGATCGAGGACAGCTGCTATACCGCGCCCCAGGCGCTGACCGATTCCATGCTCGGCCATCTGGCCGAGGCCGAGGCGGCGCAACCGTCCACCGTGCATTCCCTCCTCGGCGGCTTCAACCAGGCCACGGCCTTCGGCACAGCGGCCGCCATGCCGGCCGCGGCCGGGGAGCCGGGTCCGGGCTGGAGCAGTTCCTATTCGACCGCGGCGCTGGCGTCCGGCTTGCACCGGCCGGGGGCGGCAGGCCTGCCATCCCGTCCACCCGCCGCTGCCGCCGGGCTGTCCCGTTCGGCACGAACCCTACAGCGCATGATGGAGCACATGGCGCAGGATGCGCAGCTGCTGCCGTCCGTGCAGCAGGTGCTGCGCCTGCTCGAGCCTGCGCTGCTGCAGCTGGTGGAGCAGGATGCCCGTTTTTTCGAGGACCGCCTGCATCCGGCGCGCCAGCTGCTCGACGAGCTCACGGCGCGCAGCCTCTGGTTTGCCGACGAGGCCGCGCCGGGTTTTGCAAGATTCATCCAGGCGGCCGACTCCGCCGCCAGGCAGCTGGCGGCCTGGCCCGCGGTGGATGCGCAGGCATTTGCCCAGGTGCTGCAGCACCTACGCGACGGCTGGAGCCCGCCTGGCGCCGGCCATGGCGTGGCTGCCGATGAAGAGCCCGGACAGCCGCAAGGCCAGAGCCGCTCCCTGCCTCGGGAAGCCTCTTTCCCGGATGGCGTACAGCCGGATGCCGTGCGGCCCGATTCCTCGCACATCGCCCATGCCATACGCCGCCTGCCCAGTGCCAGAGGCGTTCCCGAGGACATGCTGGACTTCGTGACCGGCCCCTGGGCACAGGTCATCGCCCATGCGCAAAGGCTGGAGGCCGGCGGTCAGGCACTGCCGGACAGCGACCCTGGCGGCTATCTGGCCCTGGTGCCCAGCCTGCTGTGGAGCGTCTCGCCCCAGGCCAGTGCCGACACCCGGCGCCTGGCCGCCCTGGCGCCGCGGCTGCAGGCGCGGCTGGCGGCGGGGCTGCGGAGCGTGGGCCGTACCGAATGGGAAATCCGCGCGCTGGCCGCACGGCTGGCGGCCCTGCACCAGGATGCGCTCGATGCGGGAATGGCCCGGCAGGCCCCAGCGCCCGGCCAGCCCGATGCGCTGGACCTGCTGCCCAGCATGCTGGCCGCGCTGGACGGTGCGCACGAGACGCAGCACGCGCCGCTGGCGCAGGAAAGCCCTGCCCCTGAAGCGGCTCTGGCCGTCGCCGAGGCGCAGGAGGTGCTGGCCGCCGCGCTGGGAAATGGGGGAGCGCGCACGCGGCAGCCCCGGCCTTCAGGCCAGCGCTCGGCAGAGAGCTGGATGCATTCCGCGCCGCAAGCCGAAGCAGCTGTACAGGCCGGGCCGGACCAGAAAATCGCCGGCGCGGACGGTGGGCCGGCGGCGTCGGGCCCGGCCGCGGATGCGGGCGACTGGCCCCTGGGCACCTGGGTGGAGCTGCGCAACGAGCGCCAGCAGCTGCGCACGCGCCTGACCTGGATGAGCCCGCAGCAAAGCCTGTTCCTGTTCACGGCGGCCGATGGCAGCACCCAGTCGATGACGCGGCGCATGCGCGACAAGCTGGTGGCCAAAGGCCAGCTGCGCCGCATCGAGGGCGAAAGCCTGGAGTGAAAACAGGAGCTGTCTGCGCCCACTATTGCTGTGGTTCAGGCCGATACGGATCGCAAATCCAGGGCTGACCGGTGAAGGCAGCTCCTGTTTTTGATGCCTTGCGGCGCAAAAACCTGCCGCGCTAAAGCCCCGGCTGCCGCAGGTCGCTGGCGCAGGGCAGGATTGGCTGGCCGGCCACGGGCATGGGCCGGGCCAGCAAAATGGCGCGTGCCGTGGCCACCGCCACTGCTTCGGCGGCCAGCGTGCTCAGCGTCATCATGCCGAGCTGTTTGCCGGACTGGCCCGTGCCCAGCGCAAACAGGCTGTCGCCGTCGCTCATGGTATGCACGGGGTTGATGGCTCGCGCCAGCCCGTCGTGGGCCACCACGGCCAGCCGGTGCGCCTGGGCCTTGGTGATCCGGGCGTCGGTGGCCACCACGCCGATGGTGGTGTTGCTGCCCGCCAGCACGGGGCGCGGCTCCTGGCCCGCCAGCAGGGCTTGGCGCGCATCGAGCAGGGCCTTGCCGTCGGCCTGGCGCGCGCCGGCCAGCAGCTCGCCCGTATAGGGGTTGTAGACATCGCCCAGCGCATTGCAGGCCACCAGCGCACCCACGGTCACGCCGTCCACGGTGAAGCTGGCCGTGCCGATGCCGCCCTTCATCGCGCGGCCGTGGCCGAACAGCTTGCCCACCACGGCGCCCGCGCCGGCGCCCACGCTGCCTTCGGCCGGGCGCAGCTTGCCGGCGGCCTGGCAGGCGGCGTAGCCGGCGGCGGCGTCGGGCCGTATGCGCATGTCGCCCATCATCACGTCGAACAGCACGGCGGCCGGCACCAGCGGAATCCGGCCCACGCCGATATCCAGGCCGGCGCCTTGCTCCTCCAGCCAGCGCACGGCGCCGCCGGCCGCATCCAGCCCCCAGGCGCTGCCGCCGGCCAGCACGATGCCGTGCACCTGCTGCACGAGGTTGCTCGGATGCAGCAGATCCGTCTCGCGCGTGCCGGGTGCGGCGCCGCGCACGTCCACGCCGCCGACCGCGCCCTGCGGGCACAGCACCACGCTGCAGCCCGTGGGCCGGCGCGCATCGGTGAAATGGCCTGCCGATATGCCTTGCACCAGGCCGATGTGGCCGGTGTGGGCCAGCAGGTCCGCCGTGCTGGCGGGCAGTGTGTGGGAGACGGTCATGAAGGGCTTTCTACAGTGCGGCAATCGCCTGGGACAGCAGCGCGATCGAGCAGGGCGCGCAGCCCTCGGCATCGTTGCTGACGGTCACGAAGGCCGGCTGGCCCGCGCCCGTGATGCCGCGGATGGTGCGCGCGAGCAGCTCGCGCGTGTGCAGGTCTTCGGAGCGGATCTCGTTGAACGGATCGTGCTTTTTCTGCGCATCCGGATAGCCGTAGGCACCGAAGATGCGGTTCAGGTTCCAGCGGCAGACCAGCGGGCCGGGCCACAGCGCGCGCAGGATGGGCAGCTGTACCTCGATCGGCGGCATCTTGCCGTGCAGGCCCAGGCAGAAAGTGGCGCCATGGGCCCGCAGCGTGTCGGCCAGCGGGGCGATCAGGAGTTCGGGGTCGCGCACCTCCACGGCCACGATGACCTGCGGGCGGGCGGCCAGCGCCTCGCGCACGGCGGCCAGCATGGTGCCCAGGCGCTCCAGCAGCAGCGTGGGACGGCTGAGCCAGCCCCAGGGCAGCGGGCTGAGCTGGAAGACCAGCACGCCCAGCTTGTCGCCCAGGCCTTCGAGCGTGGGCTCGACGAAATGCTCCACGGCCAGGCGGGGGTCCAGAAAGGCCGGATTGGTTTCCCGTGCCTTGCCGTCCTCGCCGCGCACCTGCGCATCGGTCACGCCGGCCGGGCATTTGACGACGAAGCGGAAATCCGCATCCACCTGGGCCGCATAGGCTGCGTACTGGCTGGCCGTGAGCGGGCGCCAGAAGGTGCGGTCCACGCAGACGGTGCGCAGCAGCGGGTGCCGGTGGTAGGCCGTGAGGCCTTTCTTGGACAGCACGCTGGCGTCGTAGGCCCCGTCCCATACCAGCCCTTCCCAGCCCGGATAGGACCAGGTGGACACGCCCATGCGCAGGTTGGCCGGCAGCTGCGCGGCCAACGCCTGGTATTGGGCTGCCGCAGGCGCCAGTGCCACATCGCCGCTGCGGGCCTTGGGCCGGGGGGCGGATGGGGCTGCCTGCGGTTTCCTGGCAGGCTCGGGCGAAGCCGGGCCAAACAAATCGTCCTGCATGCCGGGGATTCTGAATGAAATAAGGCTTTTGTGCATACCCATCAAGCGCAAGCAGCTATGAAAAACATAGTTTTTAGCTTCTGTTGCATTTGAGTGCCCGGGCAAACCGGACGGGGTGCAGGTGGTATGGCAAACTCGGCGGCTTTCCGGATTTCTCGCCCTGGGGCGCCTCGCATGCAAAAAATCATTGGTCAGATTGCTCAAGAACTGAATGTCAAGCCGCAGCAGGTCAGTGCGGCCGTGGAGTTGCTCGACGGCGGCGCCACGGTTCCGTTCGTGGCCCGCTACCGCAAGGAAGCCACGGGCGGCCTGGACGACACGCAGCTGCGCACGCTGGACGAGCGCCTGACCTACCTGCGCGAGCTCGAAGACCGCCGCGAGGCCGTGCTCAAGGCCATCGACGAGCAGGGCAAGCTGACCGATGCGCTGCGCCTGGCGATCGCCGGAGCGCCGACCAAGCAGGAGCTGGAAGACATCTACCTGCCGTTCAAGCAGAAGCGCCGCACCAAGGGCCAGATCGCCAGGGAATTCGGCATCGAGCCCCTGGCCGACAAGCTGTTTGCCGACCCCACGCTGGACCCGCACAAGGAGGCCGAGGCCTTCTGCCAGCCCGCCACCACGCTGGACGACGGCAAGCCGGGCCCCGATTTCTCGACCACTTTCGCCGTGCTCGACGGCGTGCGCGACATCCTCTCCGAGCGCTGGGCCGAGGACCCGGCCCTGGTGCAGAAGCTGCGCGAATGGCTGTGGGACGAGGGCCTGCTCAGGTCCAAGAAGGTCGAGTCCAAGAACGAGAACGACCCCGAGGTGGCCAAGTTCCGCGACTACTTCGACTACGACGAGCCCATCGGCCGCGTGCCCTCGCACCGGGCGCTGGCGGTGTTCCGTGGCCGCGCGCTCGAAATCCTCGAGGCCAAGCTGGTGCAGCCGGTGGAGCCCGAGCCCGGCCAGCCCAGCCTGGCCGAAGGCAAGATCGCACTGCACCTGGGCTGGAGCCATGCCAAGCGTCCGGCCGACGACCTGATCCGCAAGTGCATTGCCTGGACCTGGCGCGTGAAGCTGAGCCTTTCGACCGAGCGCGACCTGTTCTCGCGCCTGCGCGAGGACGCCGAGAAGGTGGCCATCAAGGTCTTCGGCGACAACCTGCGCGACCTGCTGCTGGCCGCGCCCGCGGGCCAGCGCGCCGTGATCGGCCTGGACCCCGGCATCCGCACCGGCGTGAAGGTGGCCGTGGTGGACAGCACCGGCAAGCTGGTGGACACCGCCACCATCTACCCGCACGAGCCGCGCCGCGACTGGGACGGCTCGCTGGCCGTTCTCGCCAAGCTGGTGGAAAAGCACAACATCAACCTAATCGCCATCGGCAACGGCACGGCCAGCCGCGAGACCGACAAGCTGGCGGCCGACCTGATCAAGATCGCCGCCAAGGCCGACAGGAAGATCGACAAGGTGGTGGTCAGCGAGGCGGGCGCCTCGGTGTACTCGGCCAGCGAGTTCGCGGCCCAGGAAATGCCCGATGTGGACGTGAGCCTGCGCGGCGCGGCGTCCATCGCCCGCCGCCTGCAGGACCCGCTGGCCGAGCTGGTCAAGATCGACCCCAAGAGCATCGGCGTGGGCCAGTACCAGCACGACGTGAACCAGAGCGAGCTGGCGCGCCAGCTCGACGCCGTGGTCGAGGACTGCGTGAACTCCGTGGGCGTGGACCTGAACACGGCCTCGGCGCCACTGCTGTCGCGCGTCTCGGGCCTGAGCGGCTCGGTGGCCAAGTCCGTGGTGCGCTGGCGCGATGCCAATGGCAGCTTCAGGAACCGCAAGCAGCTCATGGAGGTGGCGGGCCTGGGCGCCAAGACCTTCGAGCAGGCGGCGGGCTTTTTGCGCATCCGCGGCGGCGACAACCCGCTGGACATGACCGGCGTCCACCCCGAGACCTACCCGGTGGTGGAGCAGATCATCGTCAAGACCGGCAAGCCCATCGAGCAGATCATGGGCCGCGGCGAGGTGCTCAAGAGCCTCAAGCCCGAGCAGTTCGCCGACGACAAATTCGGCGCCGTGACCATCAAGGACATCCTGGGCGAGCTGGAAAAGCCCGGCCGCGACCCGCGCCCGGACTTCGTGGTGGCGCGCTTCAACGACGGCGTGGAGGACATCAAGGACCTCAAGGAAGGCATGGTCCTCGAAGGCACGGTGAGCAACGTGGCGCAGTTCGGCGCCTTCGTGGACCTGGGCGTGCACCAGGACGGCCTGGTCCACGTGAGCCAGATGAGCCACAAGTTCGTCGAGGATGCGCGCGAGGTCGTCAAGACCGGCCAGATCGTCAAGGTCAAGGTGCTCGAGGTCGACGTGGCGCGCAACCGCATCAGCCTGACCATGAAGCTCGATGCGGCGCCGGCAAGGCGCGACGGCCCGCGCGAGAACCGCTTTGAAAGCGCCGGGCGGGGCAACGGCTATGGCGGCGGCCGAGGCGCATATGGCCAGCCGCAGCGCCGTGGCGAGCCCGAGCCGCAAAGCGCCATGGCCTCGGCCTTTGCCAAGCTGCAAGGTCTCAAGAAATAATCACCCCTTTGGGCCGCCGCCCATTCATATCCATTCACAGGCGGCCGTTGGGAGGGAAAGAGGATGCGCAAGGCCAGGACAGGAGCCGCGGGCAGGATGCTGCCCGCTCTCGGCGTGGTGCTGCTGGTGGCGCTCATCGGCGCCAAGATGACTTCGCGCGGCAGGGTGTCGCTGGACTGGGTCAGGCACAAGGCCGAAGCCCAGCAGCAGCCGCTGGTCTGGCCGCCGGCAACGGCCGCGGCCGGTGATGCGGTCTGCCATACGGTCAGGCTCGATCCGGCGCAGCTGAACAAGGCCCAGGAAGAAGGCCTGGCCATCGACATGGCCCGACGCTGCATCACGCGCGAGGCCATGGCCGGGTACGAGGCGTCGCTGCGCCGGCACGAGGAAGCCAGGCTGCAGCGTGAAGCGGCCCTGCGGCAGAGCCAGGCGCGTGCGGCCGAGCAGGCGCAGATCGAAAAGGCGGTGGAGCAGCAGATCGCCACGGGGGCCATCGGCCTGCAGAACCTGATGCAGGCGCGCGAAGGCAAAAGCACGCAGATCGCCGCCGCGCTGCTGCCCGGTGCCCGCACGGCTGCCACGGCCCTGCCGCAACCGCCCGCGCAGCTGTTCGTGCCTATGGCCTACCAAAGCGGCGAGCTGAGGCTCACGGCGTTCGTGACGCCCAACCCCGGCGACGGCAGCAAGCAGCCGCTGATGGTGTGGCTGACCGGCGGCGACACCAACAGCCTCGGCGACTTCTGGAGCGAAGGCGCTGCGGCCGACGACCAGAGCGCCAGCGCCTTTCGCAAGGCCGGCATGGCCATGCTGTTTCCCACGCTGCGCGGCGGCAACGACAATCCCGGCCAGCGCGAATATTTCTGGGGCGAGGTGCAGGATGTGGCCGTCGCCATGCTGCAGGCGGCCCGTCTGCCCTATGTCGATGCCTCGCGCATCTATCTGGGCGGCCACAGCACGGGCGCCACGCTGGCGCTGCTGACCGCCACGGCGGGCCTGCCGGTGCAGGGCGTTTTCGCCTTCGGTCCGGTGGACGAGGTGGGTGGCTATGGCTGGCCGGTCAGGTGGAGCCAGCTGCCCGCAGACGAAATGCGGCTGCGCTCTCCCGTGCACTGGCTGCATGCCATCAAAAGCCCGACCTGGATCATCGAGGGCAACCGGCGCCCCAGCAATATCGGCAGCCTGGACGCACTCTGCGCAGCGCGCAAATCGCAGCATGTGCATTGCGTCTCGGTGCAGGGCGCGGACCATTTTTCCGTGCTGCGGCCGCTGACGCGCCGGATTGCGGGCCAGCTGACCGTGGGGCAGCCGGTGCAGCTGCAACGGGAAGAAAAACTGTAAAGGCGCCAGGCGCCGGGGCCGCGAAGGCCGCCGTATTGATCGAGCAAAGGAAAGGCGGCCCCGGGCCGTGCATGGGAATGAGCCGCGCAAAACCTCTGAATCTGTCCGCCTTGCTGCAGGCTCCGTTGGCGCTGCCTAGCCAGCCGCGCACGGTGGCGCTGTTGCTGAGCGAGCTGCGCACGCCGCAGCCCGGCATGCGCAGGCTGGACCAGTTGTTTGGCACCGACCCGGCGCTGGCAGCCCGTCTGCTGGCCGCGGCCAACCGCGCCGAGCACCAGCTGGAGCAGCGCGTGTCCGGCATCCCCGAGGCCCTGGTCGTGCTGGGGCAGGCGGAGCTGCGCGACTTGGTGGCGCAGGCGCCGCTGGGCCTGGGCACAGGCTGGCTGCAGGGGCTGGAGCTGCCTGATTTCTGGCGCTACAGCGTGGAGGTGGCCAAGCTGGCGCGCGCGCTGGCGGCCTCGGTACAGGCGCCTGCGGCCACGGCCTATGCGCTGGGGCTGCTGCACGGGCTGGGCGAGATCCTGCTGCATGGCGCGGACGCGCAGCGGGCGGCGGCCATGGGCGAGACGGTGGCCGTGCTGCATCCGAACCGCGCGCGGCTCGAAATGCAGGTGTACGGCTACAGCTACAGCCAGGTCAGCGCGGCGCTGGCCGGCTCGTGGAATCTGCCGCCCCTGATGGTGCAGGCGCTGCTACACCTGCATGCGCCCATGCAGCAATCGCAGTTCGAGCCGTTGACGGGCGTGCTGCACCTGGCCTGCTGGCGCGTGCGCGCCCGGGCTGCGAACTGGGACGACCGCAAGCTGGCCGTGAGCTTTCCCGCGGAAGTGGGGCTGGCGCTGCGCATGGACATCGACATGGTGCTGCGGCAGGCATCGATCGACTGGCATGCGGCCGGCGGGCTGGACGTGCAGCTGTGACGGCCGAGCCCGGCGCCGGCACAATGGCGCCCATGAGTCATGTCCCCGCACTGCGCATCCATGCCGGCCCCAAGGCCCTGGACCATATCCGCCGGCATGGCCTGGCGCCCGGCCATGTCCGCGTGATACCGGCTGCGGCGGGCGGGCCCAAGGGGCTGATCCTCGGCCCGCTGGACCGCTTCATCTTCGGCCACTGGCTGGCGCAGGCCGACCAGCCCGTGGATCTGGTCGGCGCCTCGATTGGCGCCTGGCGCATGGCCACGGCCTGCCTTGCCCAGCCCGAGCAGGCGTTGGCGCGGCTCGAGCGCGACTACATCGCCCAGCGCTTCGACCCGCCGGCCGGGCACAGGCGCACGCCGGCCTGGCTGGTCAGCGAGCGCTTCGCGCAAAGCCTGCAGGACTTCTATGGCGGCCGGGTGGCGGAGGTGCTGGCCCATCGCCGCTACCGGCTGCATGTGGTGGCAGCGCGCGGGCGCGGCCTGCTGGCGCGCGAGTCGGGCTGGCGCACACCGCTGGGCTACCTGGGCGCCTTCATGAGCAATGCGCTGCACCGGCCGGCGCTGGGCTGGTGGCTGGAGCGCGTGGTGTTTTCCACCGCGCCGCACGGGCCGCAGCAAGCGCCGCACCGGCTGCCGTTTGCCACGGCGGACCTGTGCACGCGCCAGGCGCGGCTGGACGAGGCCAATTTCATGCAGGCCCTGCGCGCCAGCTGCTCGATTCCCTTCGTGCTGCAGGCCGTGCACGACATCGCCGGCGCGCCGCGCGGCGCCTACTGGGACGGCGGCATCACCGACTACCACATGCATCTGGACTATGCGGCATCGCAGGCCGGGGACGGCATCGTGCTGTATCCGCATTTCCAGCGCGCCGTCGTGCCGGGCTGGCTCGACAAAAGCCTGCGCTGGCGCCACCGTGCCAGCCACTTCCTGGACTCCATGGTGGTGCTGGCCCCGGACCCGGCCTGGGTGGCCGGCCTGCCGCGCGGCAAGCTGCCCGACCGGCACGATTTCCTGGACTACGGTACGGACCATGCGGCGCGTGCCAGGGCCTGGAACGCGGCCACCTCGGCCAGCCGCCAGCTGGCCGACGAGTTCGCCCAGTGGCTGCAGCGGCCCGATCCGTCGCGCGTGCTGCCGCTCTAGGGAGGCCCTGGCGCGGCAGGCTGCCGGGCTGATGGCTGACAGGGTGTTGCGAATGCAACGCCTTATGTCCTGCAGGGACACCGGCATGATGGAGGCCGCTGCTGCGGTAGCGTCGAGCATTTTCGTGATTTTCCGCCTATGTCCGAGCCCCTGCCTCCCACCTCCGAGAACGCCAGGCCTGCCGCCCCATGGAGCGGCCCCGAAAGGCGCGCGCGCCTGCCCGTACCCGAGCTGGCGCCGCTGGCGCAGCTGGCCGGCATGGTGCCCGCGCTGCGCCTGCTGGTAGGGCTGCTGATAGCCACCATCGTGATCGCCGGCCTGTACTTCGGGCGCGAACTGCTGATTCCCCTGGCGCTGGCGCTGCTGTTCGGCTTCCTGCTGGACCCTGCCGTCTCGCGGCTGCGCCGCTGGGGGCTGCCGCGCATGGCCTCGGCCATCGTGGTGGTGGCGCTGGCGCTGAGCGTGCTGGCGGGCCTGGGCGTGTATCTGGGCAGCCAGGTGCAGCAGCTCAGCGCCGACCTGCCCACCTATCAGAGCACCATCCGCGGCAAGCTGCGCTCGCTGCGCAAGAGCATCAACATGCCCAGCGCCTGGGATGGCGCGGTCAAGACCTACAACGCCGTGGAAAAGGAAATCACCAGCGGCACGGCGGCGCCGCGCGTGCAGAAGGTGGAAATACAGACGCCCGAGTCCAAGCCCACCACGCGCATGCTGCAGTGGCTCAGCCGCGTGGCCGAGCCCGTGACCACGGCGGGCATCGTGCTGCTGTTCGTCATCCTGATCCTGCTGGACCGCGACGACCTGCGCGACCGGCTGCTGCGCCTCATGGGCGGCAATCTGCATGTGGCCACGGATGCGCTGGACGAGGCTTCCGAGCGCATTGGCAAATACCTGCGCATGCAGTTCATCGTCAACGTCAGCTACGGCCTGCCGCTGGGCGTGGGCCTGTGGTTCATCGGCGTGCCGGGTGCCATCCTGTGGGGTGCGCTGGGCGCGCTGATGCGTTTCGTGCCTTACGTGGGGCCGATGATCTCGGCCGTCTTCCCGCTGGCGCTGGCATTCGCGGTCGATCCGGGATGGCACATGCTGCTGCTGACCCTGGGCCTGATCCTGGCGCTGGAGCTGGTCAGCAACAACGTGATCGAGCCCTGGCTCTATGGCGCCAGCACCGGCCTGTCCACGCTGTCCATCATCGTCGCGGCCACGTTCTGGACGGCGCTGTGGGGCCCCATCGGCCTGATCCTCTCCACGCCGCTCACCGTCTGCCTGCTGGTGCTGGGGCGCTATATCCCGGCCCTGCAGTTCATGGAGGTGCTGCTGGGCAGCGCCCCCGTGCTGGGGCTGCAGCAGCGGCTGTACCAGCGCCTGCTGGCCGACGATACCGATGACGCCATTGCCATGGCGCTGGAAAACATCCAGTCCCGGGTGGCCGCCAGGCCCGGCGCGGAGGGACGGGCCGCCGCCGTGGCGGGCTTCTATGACGAGGTGGCCATTCCGGCACTGCGGCTGGCCGCCCAGCAACACCTGGAATCGGCCACGGCCGAGCACCGGTTGCGCCTGTCCAGCGGCATGGATACGCTGATCGAGGAGCTGCAGGAGCACTATGGCGCCGAGGGCGCGGTGCCCGAAGGCGGCACCCGCCTGCGCATCCACTGCGCGGGCGCGCGCTGGGAAGTCGATGCGCTGGCCGCCGCCATGGTCGCGCATGTGCAGGACCTGCACGGCCATCGCGCGAGCTGCTCCACCTGGGCGGTGGCCGTCGATCCGCAGTGGGCGCAGCGCGGCATGGAGTGGAACAGCACGGGCGCCAGCCTGGAGCCCGAATGGGTGCGCGCCATGCCGCAGGCCGATCTGCTGGTGCTCTCCTTCTTCGGTGCGCGGCCCCAGCCCGTGGCGCGGCGTATGGTGCGGCGCATCCGGGAGCGCTGGCCGCATCTGAAGGTGGTGCTGGCGCTATGGAATGCCGCTGCGCCCGGCGCGGGGAGCGAGGAGCCCGATTTCGCGGCCCAGTGCGGCGCCCACGCCTGTGTGAGCAGCCTGCACGAGCTGCAGCTGTGGGTCAGCGCCCTGCAGGTCGCCGACGGCAACCAGGGCGGCATCGCGGCGCCGTTGCCCGAGGACGACGCGCAGCGGGTGCAGGCGCTGCATGCCAGCGGCGTGCTCGATGCCGGCCTGCTGTCCACCTACCACGATGCCGTGCAGCAGGCGGCCAATGCCTTCCACGTGCCGTGGGCACAGGTGTCGTGGGTGGATGCGGACCGCGTGCACACGCCGGGAAGCCTGTTCATCGTCGACCGGGAGCAGCCGCAGGCCGCCGGCATGGCGCGCGATCAGGCCGTGTGTTCCTATGTGGTCCACGGCCGGGAGCCGGTGGTGATCAACGATATCGCGCGGGACCCGCGCTTTGCGCGCAACCCCGTGCTGCAGCAGCGGCAGGTGCGCTTCTATGCGGGCGTGCCGATCACGGGCCGGCAGGGCCAGGTGCTGGGCAGCTTCTGCATCATGGCAGACCAGCCGCGCGAGATGACGGCGGACGAGCTGGCACTGCTGCGCACCATGGCCGACCAGCTGATGGAACAGGTGCGCACGGTGCAGGGCGGCAATGCCAGGGAGGCCGGCAGCGAGTCCGCCTGAGAGAGGGTGAGCTTTCTGAAAAAAATAGCTGCAAACGCTTGATGGGCAAGCGTTTGCAGCATTTTTTTCTTTACATGGAGTCGGCCAGCAGTTGCTCGTAGTCATCGGCCGAGGCTAGGCGCGGATTGGTGGCGTGGCAATGGTCCTTGAGCGCGCCGCCGATCACGGCCGCGAACTGCGAGCGCTCCACGCCCATGGCAGCCAGGCCCGTGGGCAGGCCCAGGCGGGCATTCATGTCCCGGATGGCGGCCGGAATATCGCTGCCGCTGGCCAGCCCCATGGCATGGGCCATGCGGTCGAGGCGGTCTTCGCGCTGCACGCTGTCGGCGCCGGCATTGAATCGCACCACGGCGGGCAGGAACATGGCGTTGAGCGTGCCGTGGTGCAGGCGCGGGTTGATGCCGCCCAGGCTGTGGCTCAGGCTGTGCACGCAGCCCAGCCCTTTCTGGAAAGCCATGGCGCCCTGCATGCTGGCGCTCATGAGCTGGCGGCGGGCCTCGCCGTCCTGGCCGCTGCGCGTGGCGCGTTCGATGTGCGCCCAGCCGCGCGCCAGGCCGTCCAGCGCGATGCCGTCGGCCGGCGGGTTGAAGGCCGATGCCATGAAGGTCTCCATGCAATGCGCAATGGCATCCATGCCCGTGGCGGCCGTCAGCAGCGGCGGCAGGCCGTAGGTCAGCTCGGGGTCGCAGATGGCGGCCCGGGGCACCAGGTGCCAGCTGTGGAAACCGAGCTTGCGGTGGTCGTCGACGATGATGATGGCGCCGCGCGCCACCTCGCTGCCCGTGCCGCTGGTGGTGGGCACGGCGATCAGCGGTGCCACGGCCTCCGTGATCCTGGGCGAGCCGCCTTCGATGGTCGCGTAAGAGGACAGCGGCCCCTCGTGCGTGGCGGCGATGGCCACGCCCTTGGCGCAGTCGATGGCGCTGCCGCCGCCCACGGCGATCAGGCCGTCGCAGCCTTGCTCCTTGTAGAGCGCCGCGGCGGCGCGCACTGCGGCCTCGGTGGGGTTGGACGGCGTCTGGTCGAAGACGGCATGGGGCAGATCGCCCAGGGCGTCCAATGCCTTTTGCAGCACCCCGGCCGCCTTCACGCCCTGGTCCGTCACGATCAGGGGTTTGCCGATGCCCACGCGCTGGCACTCCTGGCGCAGCAGGCGCACGGCGCCGAAGTCGAACTGGATCTGGGTGACGTAATTGATGAAGGCCATGGCAATACGGGTAAGCAGAAAGTTTCTGGTGCCGGGCAGGAGAAGCAGGGTCCCGGCCCGGCCGGGCTTTTAATCTAGTCCCCGCATGCTGCACCGCAAACAAAGCAAACCCTGAGAGCCGGCCTGCTGCCGGCATCCCACGTCGCATGCGGGACAGGACCGCATTGCAGAGGCCTGGATTGTCAAACGGAGCTCCGCGCAGGGGCCGCGCTGCGGGCAAAATCGGACGCTCTGTTTTGAACGAGGAAATCCCGGTGTCCCAGCCTGCCGAACCGAAGGCCGCTCATGCCTTGCCCGAAGCCCTGACCAAGAACATGCGCGATGTGGTGGTGCGGATGCAGCGCGCGGCGCGCACGCCCATGCACCTGCTGGGCGCGCAGGGCGCCAAGGCGGCGTACGAGGCAGGCTCCGGCGTGCTGGAGATTCTCAAGCCGGCATTGCCGCGCGTGCAGGAGCTGCAGATTCCCGTGCGCGACGGCGCCTTGCTGCCGGCGCGCCTGTATGCGCCCGTGGATCGCGCCGAAGCGCCTGCTTCGGGCCTGCCCGTGCTGCTGTACCTGCACGGCGGCGGATTTACCGTGGGCAGCGTAGCCACCCACGATGCGCTGTGCCGGCAGCTTGCGCACCTGGGCGGCTGCATGGTGGTGTCGCTCGGCTACCGGCTGGCGCCCGAGTACAAATTCCCCACTGCGCACAACGATGCCTGGGATGCGCTGCAGTGGCTGGCGGCCCATGCGGCCGGGCTGGGCGGCGACGCCAGCCGCCTGGCCGTGGGCGGCGACAGCGCGGGAGGCACGCTGTCGGCGGCCTGTGCCATCCACGCGCGCGACGCGGGCCTGCCGCTGGCGCTGCAGCTGCTGATCTATCCCGGCACCACGGCGCACCAGGACACGGATTCGCACCGCCGCTTCGCCCACGGGCCGGTGCTGGACGAGGCCGTGATCAGCTGGTTCTTCGCCCAGTATGTGAACACGCCCGCGGACCGCGACGACTGGCGCTTTGCGCCGCTGCTGGCGCCCGATGTGGAAGGCGTGGCGCCGGCGTGGATAGGTCTGGCCGAGTGCGACCCGCTGGTGGACGAGGGCGTGGAATACGCCGACAAGCTGCGCATGGCGGGCGTGCCCGTGGACCTCGAGATCTACCGCGGCGTGACCCATGAGTTCGTGAAGATGGGCCGCGCGATCCCCGAGGCGCGCCAGGCCCATGCGGACATGGCCCGGGCGCTGCGTGAAGCGTTTGCGCTCTGAACACTGCCCCCTTTTTTGCCAACGACAGGAAACCCAACCATGCAACGTGAAGACTTTCGCTGCTTTCAGCGCATCGAGGTGCGCTGGGCCGAAGTGGATGCCCAGAAAATCGTTTTCAATGCCCATTACCTGATGTACGCCGACGTGGCCGTCACCAGCTACTGGCGCCAGCTGGCCCTGCCGTACGAGAGCAGCTTCGCGGCGCTGGGCGGTGAGCTGTTCGTCAAGAAGGCCAGCACCACCTATCACGCTTCGGCCACGCTGGGCGACGTGCTGGATGTGGGCATTCGCTGCGTCAGGCAGGGCAATACCTCGCTGCAGTTCGAGGCCGGCATCTTCCGCGGCCTGCAGCTGCTCAACACCGTGGAGCTGGTCTATGTGTTTGCCGATGCGGCCACGCAGCAGCCCAAGCCCGTGCCCCAGGCACTGCGCGACGTGCTCACGGCCTTCGAGGAAGGCCGCAGCGTGGTGAGCCTGCGCTCGGGCAGCTGGAACGACCTGGGCCGCGACGCCGAGCGCCTGCGCATGGCCGTCTTCGTGCAGGAGCAGGGCGTGCCGCGCGAGATCGAGATCGACGAGTTTGACACCGTGGCCCGTCATGCGGTGGTGTTCAACGGGCTGCAGCAGCCGATTGCCACGGGCCGCCTGGTGAGCGACAGCCCGGGCGTGGGCCGCATCGGACGCATGGCCGTGGACCGCAGCGTACGCGGCGGACGCTGGGGACGCATGGTGCTCGACAGCCTGATCGAGGCCTCGCGCCAGCGCGGCGACCAGGAGGTCGTGCTGCACGCCCAGCGCCATGCCCAGCCTTTCTACAGCCGCGCCGGCTTCACGCCCGTGGGCGAGCCCTATGAAGAGGCAGGCATTCCCCACATCACCATGAAAAAGGTGTTCACTCCCTGAGGCGCTTTGCGCCTTCCCCCTCTCTCTTCGGGAGGGGGACGACGCCTTCGGCTAGGCACCCCCGCCGCGAGGCGGCTCTTGCTCGGCGCCCCTGGCGAAAGAGGCGGTGCCTGCCGTCGCGGGCGCTTTCCTCACGGTTGGATCGAGGAAGGTCGCTGTATCAGATATCGTCCAGCAGCGCGTAGGGCAGGGGCAGCACTTGCAGCGCCACACCCTGGGTGGCATCGGCGCTCTGGCCTTCGGCCAGCTTGGCGTGGGCAAACAAATCATTGCGCGAGGCCGATGCAATCTGCATGGATACCAGCGCATCCCAGCCGCCGCCGGGCGCTGCGGCGGCCTGCACCACGGTGCCGGTGGCCTGCTCCGGTTCATCGGGAGCAAACACCTCCTGGCCTGCGGCCAGCGGCTGGTCGGCATGCACCAGATAGGCGCGGCGCTTGAGCGTGCCGCGGAACTGGCTGCGGGCCACCACTTCCTGGCCGGGGTAGCAGCCCTTCTTGAAGTTCACGCCGCCCACCGATTCGTAGTTGAGCATCTGCGGCACAAAGGCGTCGACCACCGGGGCCGACAGCGTGGCCACGGCGCTTTGCACCTCGCTCCATTGCCATTGGGCTTCGCTCAGTGCCGGGCCCTGGGGCGCAGGCGTGCCAGCCGGTGCCACCCACAGCGCGCGGGACCGGCCTGCGGCAGGGTAGAGCGCGACCACGGTGGCGTCTGCCTCGGTTGTCCTGGTCCAGGGAGCCGTGCCGGCGGCAAGGAATGCCTCGGCTGCGCTGCCGGCCAGACCGTGCAGGGCGAAATCGGCCGTGGCATCGCTGAGCCTGCATTTGGCGCGCAGCACGAACATGGACAGGCGCTTGAGCGTGGGCGCCAGCAGGCTGCGGTCGCAGACCAGCAGGATCTCGTCGGTGCCGTGCCTGAAGCCTATGAAGCTGGCCAGCATGCGGCCCTTGGCGGAGCAGAAGGCGGCCAGGCGCGCATGCCGGGCGTCGAGCAGCGCGAAGTCCTGCGTCAGCTGGCCGTGCAGAAAGCTGGCGGCGTCTTCGCCGACGGCGCGGATCACGCCAAGCTGGGAAATCGGGGCAATGCCATCAAGAGCGGGTACGGAGGACGTCGTCAGGGTCTGGGTCATGGCTGAATTATGATCGCCGGTCCAAGGCTTTCATGGATCAAGGTTGTGCGTGCCATTTTTCGAGCACTGATGTTGTTGATTGTGCTGGCTGCCGCCGCAGCCGGCGGTGCATGGTGGTGGCTGAACCACCCCTTGGAGCTGAGCCAGCCCGTGCTGGAGCTGGAGATCGAGCCCGGCACCACGCCGCGCGGCGTGGCCGCGAATGTGGTCAAGTCCGGCGTGCAGGTCGATGCCCGGCTGCTGTATGCCTGGTTCCGCTTCTCGGGCAAGGACCGGCTGATCAAGGCCGGCAACTACGAACTGACCACCGGCCTCACGCCCTATGTGCTGCTGCAAAAGCTTGCGCGCGGGGAGGAGTCGCTGCGCGCGCTGACCCTGGTGGAGGGCTGGAACTGGCGCCAGGTGCGCGCGGCGCTGGGGCGCGAGGAGTTCCTGCGCCATGACAGCGCCACGCTCAGCGACGAAGCGCTGATGGCGGCCCTGGGCCGCGCGGGCGTGGTGCCCGAGGGGCGCTTCTTTCCCGATACCTATACCTATGCCAAGGGCAGCTCCGACATGGCCGTGCTGCGCCGCGCCCTGCATGCCATGGACCGGCGCCTGGCCGATGCCTGGGCCATGCGCGCGGCCAACACGCCGCTGAAGACGCCCGAGGAAGCCCTGATCCTGGCCAGCATCGTGGAAAAGGAGACCGGCAAGGCCTCCGATCGTGCGCTGATCGCCGGCGTGTTCAGCAACCGCCTGCGCATCGGCATGCTGCTGCAGACCGATCCCACGGTCATCTACGGCCTGGGCGAGAAGTTCGACGGCAATCTGCGCAAGCGCGACCTGCTGACCGATACGCCCTGGAACACCTATACCCGTGCAGGCCTGCCGCCCACGCCGATCGCCATGCCGGGCAAGGCCGCGCTCATGGCCGCGGTGCAGCCCGAGCAGACCAAGGCGCTGTACTTCGTGGCGCGCGGCGACGGCACCAGCCACTTCAGCGCTTCGCTGGACGAGCACAATAGGGCGGTGAACCGCTACCAGCGCGGCCAGCAATGAGCACCCCCTGAGCCGTCCGCGCCTCCCCCCCCCCGCTCTCGCGGCACTGAAGCAGGCGGCGATGCCTGCCGGCCCGGGCCCTTGCCCCGCATGCGTCGCATGGGCCGTGCCGGTTGCTTGCGTGGCTGGCAACGCACGGCGCAATGAATGGATGATTTTGAAATGACAACAGGACTGTTCATCAGTTTCGAAGGCATAGACGGCGCCGGCAAGTCCTCGCACATCGAGGCGCTGGCCCAGGCATTCCGCGACCAGGGCCGAGTGGTGACGCTGACGCGCGAGCCCGGCGGCACGCCGCTGGCCGAAAAGCTGCGCACGCTGATGCTGCACGACGCCATGGACCCGCTGACCGAGGCCCTGATCGCCTTTGCCGCGCGGCGCGACCATCTGGTGCAGGTCATCGAGCCGGCGCTGGCGCGCGGCGAGGTGGTGATCTGCGATCGCTTCACCGATGCCACCTTTGCCTACCAGGGCGCGGGCCGCGGCTTCGACCTGGGCCAGCTTGCCGCGCTGGAGCGCATGGTGCAGACCGGCACCGCGCCCCAGCCGCACCTGCTGCGCGAGCCCGATCTGACCCTGTGGTTCGACCTGCCCGCTGCCGTGGCGGCCGAGCGTCTGGCCACGGCCCGCGTGCCGGACCGTTTCGAGGCCCAGCCCGGCGAATTCTTTGCCCGCGTGGCACGGGGCTATGCCGACCGCGCCCAGGCAGCGCCCGCGCGCTTTGCCCGCATCGACGCCAACGCCAGCCGTCATGCCGTGTGGCAGCAGGTCGTGCAGGCCATGGTGCGCAAGGGCTGGCTGGCCATCATGGTGGGGACCAAGACGGCGGACACCAGGGAGCAGGCATGAGCGCCGATCTGGAGCAGGAACTGCAGCCTGCGGAAACCCGGGCGCCCTGGATTGCGGCGCAGCGCGAGCGCCTGCTGGCCCAGCGCGGCCATGCCTGGCTGTTGCAGGGGCCTTCGGGCCTGGGCCAGTACGCGCTGGGCCTGTCGCTGGTGCGTGCCTGGCTGTGCGAGCAGCCCACGGAGCAGGGCGCCTGCGGCCGTTGCGGCAGCTGCCATGCGATCGACGTGCGCGCGCATGCCGATCTGTGCGTGCTCATGCCCGAGGTGCAGATGATGGCGCTGGGCTGGCCATTGCCCGAAAAGGCCCAGACCGAAATCGACGACAAGAAGCGCAAGCCCAGCCGGGAGATCCGCGTGGAGGCCATGCGCGATGCCGTGGAGTTCTGCCAGCGCACCAGCGCGCGCGGCCGCGGCAAGGCCGTGCTGGTCTACCCGGCCGAGCAGATGAACGCCATCACGGCCAATGCCCTGCTCAAGACGCTGGAGGAGCCGCCGGGCGACACGCGCTTCGTGCTGGCCAGCGAAGCGGCTCACCAGTTGCTGCCCACCATCCGCAGCCGCTGCCTGACCCACACCATGGCCTGGCCCGATGCGGATCAGGCGCAGGCCTGGCTGGCGCAGCAGGGCGTGGATGCCGCCATGGCAGCCACGGCGCTGCAGGCTGCCGGCGGGCGTCCGGGCGATGCGCTGGCCCTGGCCCGCGAAGGCGCGGGCGTGGCTGCCTGGTCGCAGCTGCCGCGCAACCTAGCCAGGGGCGACGTGGCGGCGCTGGCTGCATTTTCCGCACCCGATGCGGTCAGCGCGCTGCAGAAGATCTGCCATGACCTGATGGCGCTGGCCAGCGGTGCGCCGGCGCGCTATTTCTCGCCGGCCGACCTGCCGGGCAAGCCCTTGTCCATGGCGCTGCTGGCCGATTGGTCGCGCGAGCTGGTGCAGGCGGCGCGCACGGCCGAGCATCCGTTCAACAACGGCCTGATGATGGAGGCCCTGGCGGCCAGGGCGCGCGGCGTGCTGCTGTCGGGCCAGCGCGCCCGGGCCAGATCGCCGCGCTGAAGGCGGAGCTGGTCCTGCAGGCCTGGATCGGTCTGATATCCGGCCTTGTGCGGAGTTATGCGGCCTTATGGCCTGTCGGCAGGCTGTTAACCTACAGGTCCTGGCCAGCCGGTTTCACTTGCGAATTTGCTACACCCTATGAACGCTTCCTCCACACCCCGCCCCAGCGTGATGCAGCTGGCGATCAAGGAAAGGGCAGCGCTTTACGCCGCCTATATTCCTTTGTTCGCCGAGGGGGGGATTTTCGTGCCCACGCAGCGCGACTACCGTTTGGGCGATGATGTCTATGTGCTGCTGACCCTGCCCGACGATCCCCAGCGCTATCCGGTGGCCGGCCGCGTGGCATGGGTAACGCCGGAGCGCGCGCCCGGCAACCGCACCCAGGGCGTGGGCATACAGTTCCCCAAGGACGAGAAGTCCGCCCAGCTCAAGGCCAAGATCGAGCAGATCCTGGGCACGGCGCTGGGCTCCGAGAAACCCACACAGACCGTCTGATTTTTCAATACTGGCGCGCTCCATACGAGAGGCGCCGAGCAGGAGCCGCCTCGCAGCGAAGGTGCCGTCCCCTTGGGGGAAGCGGCGCAGCCGCGCAGAGGGGCCAATTTCTATGTTTACAGATTCCCACTGCCACCTGAACTTCCCTGAGCTGAGCGCCAACCTGGCGCAGATCCGCGAGGCCATGGCCGCCGCCAGGGTCACGCGTGCGCTGTGCATCTGCACGACGATGGAAGAGTTCGGCGAGGTGCACCAGCTGGCGCTGGACTATGACAACTTCTGGGCCACGGTGGGCGTGCATCCGGATACCGAGGACATGACCGAGCCCAGCGTGCAGGACCTGGTCGAGCGCGCGGCCCTGCCGCGCGTGGTGGCCATCGGCGAGACCGGGCTGGACTACTACGGCATGGAAGACCGCAAGGGCGGCCGCTCGGTTGCCGATCTGGAATGGCAGCGCGAGCGCTTTCGCACCCATATCCGCGCGGGCCAGATCGCGCACAAGCCGCTGGTCATCCATACGCGCAGCGCCTCGGAAGACACCCTGGCCATTCTGCGCGAATGCGGCGAGGCCGACAGCGCCACCCAGGCCGGCGGCGTGTTCCACTGCTTCACCGAGACGGCCGAAGTGGCGCGCGCCGGGCTGGACATGGGCTACTACATCTCGCTGTCGGGCATCGTGACCTTCAAGAGCGCCCAGCACCTGCGCGACGTGGCGGCCTTCGTGCCGCTGGACCGCCTGCTGATCGAGACCGACAGTCCCTATCTCGCGCCCGTGCCCTACCGCGGAAAGACCAACAATCCTTCCTACGTGCCCTTCGTGGCGCAGCAGATTGCCCAGGTGCGCGGCATTTCCGTGGAGGAAGTGGCCGAGGCCACCAGTGCCAACTTCGACCGCCTGTTCAAGGGCGTGACTGCAGGAGGGAGTGCATGAAGCCGTCTGCGGCCTTGTTCACGGCAGGAACGTCGAGCCGTCAAAGCCTGGCCCGCCGCCAGGGCCTGCTGCGCCTGGGCGCGCTGGCGCTGGGGGTCGGCGGTTTCCCGGGCGCGGCCTGGGCCGGCGACTACGACGATTATTCGCGCGCGCTGGTCAGCGACAACGTGAGCCTGATGATCAACCTGATCTTCAGGGGCTTCAATCCCAACACCTTGGATTCGCGCGGGCGCCCGGGGCTGGTCTCGGCCCTGCACCAGGATGCGCTCAAGGTGTTCGACGTGCTGCTCAAGTCGCCGGGCGTGGACGTGAACCTGGCATCGCGCCAGAACGAGACGCCGCTGATGATGGCCTGCATCAAGGGCCATCTGGACATTGCCAGGGAGCTCATCAGGCGCGGGGCCGACGTGAACCGCGAAGGCTGGGCGCCGCTGCACTATGCGGCCTCCGCCGATACGCCGCAGACGCTGGACATCGTCAAGCTGCTGCTGGAGGAGAGCGCCTATATCGATGCGGCCTCGCCCAACGGCACCACGCCGCTGATGCTCGCCGCCCAGTACAGCAGCGAGGCCGTGGTCAGGCTGCTGCTGCAGGAGGGCGCCGATGTGGTGCTGCGCAACCAGCGCGGCTTCACGGCCGTGGATTTCGCCAGGCTGGCGGACCGCCGGTACATGGTCGACCTGCTGAACAAGGCCTTGCAGGCCGAGCGCCGCACCCAGGCGCCGCGCGGTAGCTGGTAAATTCCATAGCGGCTTGCGCGCATGAAAAAAGGACTTCAGGGAGGATAAACCCTGAAGTCCTTTGTCTTTGTGCGCAAGTTGCTCCTATTCTTGCTGCGGCTTGTTCGTTGCGGCGCCGGGCCGGGCGGCCGGGCGGATCTGGGAATGCAGGCGCGCATACAGGCCGTCCATGGCCATCAGTTCGGCATGCGTGCCTTGCTCGGCGATCTGGCCGCGCTCCATGACCACCACGCGGTCGGCATGTTCGATGGTGGACAGGCGGTGGGCGATCACCAGCGTGGTGCGGCCCTGCATCAGGCGGTTCAGGGCTTCCTGCACCAGGCGCTCGGACTCGTTGTCCAGCGCCGAGGTGGCTTCATCCAGGATCAGTATGGGCGCGTTCTTGTAGAGCGCGCGCGCGATGGCCAGGCGCTGGCGCTGGCCGCCCGAGAGCTGGCTGGCGTTGTGGCCCACCAGCGTGTGCATGCCCTGGGGCAGGTTCTGGACAAAACCCTTCAGGTTGGCGGCATCCAGCGCGGCCCAGACGCGGGCCTCGTCCACCTCGGCGCCCAGTGCCACGTTGGCGGCCACGCTGTCGTTGAGCATGACCACGTCCTGGCTGACCATGGCGAACTGGCGGCGCAGCGCATCCAGGTCCCATTCGGGCAAGTCCACGCCGTCCAGCAGAATCCGGCCGCCGGTGGGCGACAGAAAACGCGGCAGCAGATTGACCAGCGTGGTCTTGCCGGCACCCGAGGGGCCGACCAGGGCCACCACCTCGCCGGCCCTGACCGTGAGGTTCAGGTGCGAGAGCGCGGGAGCCTTGTCCTCGCCGAACTGCACGGTCACGTCGTGCAGGGCCAGGTTGCCGCTGACCCTGGCGGCGGGCTGGTAGCTGCCCCCTTGCTCGTTGACCGAGCCTTCGAGCAGGTGCAGGCCGCGCTCCAGCGCCGCCACGCCGCGCGTGATGGGATTGGCCACATCGGCCATGCGGCGGATAGGGGCGATCAGCATCAGCATGGCCGAGATGAAGGCCGCAAAGCTGCCCACGGTCACATCCTTGACACTGGAGGCCGCCTCCGAAGCCTCGCGGCTTTGCCACAGCGCGATGCACAGGATGACGGACAGGGCCACGGCGGCCAGCACCTGGGTCAGCGGCGTCATGGCGGCCGAGGCGATGGTGGCCTTGGTATTGAGGCCGCGCAGGCGCGAGCTCAAGGCACTGAAGCGCGACTGCTGCGAGGCCTGGGCGCCGTGCAGGCGCACCATGCGGTGGGCCAGCACGTTTTCCTCGACCACATAGGCCAGCTCGTCGGTGGCTTCCTGGCTGGACTTGGTGATGCGGTACAGGCGGCGCGACAGCGTCTTCATGATCCAGGCCACCCCCGGCACCATCACGGCCACGATCAGCGTCAGCTGCCAGTTCAGGTAGATCAGATAGCCCAGCAGCGCGATCAGCGTGAAGCCGTCGCGCGAGATGCTCATCATGGCCTGCACCAGCTGCTGCGCGCCGGTCTGCACCTCGTAAACCACGGTGTTGGAGAGCGAGGAGGCCGACTGGCGCGAGAACAGGCCCATGTCAGCCGCCAGCAGGCGCTCGAACAGGCTTTTGCGCAGCGCCAGCATGCCGTCGTTGGTGATGCGCGCCAGCGCGTACTGGCCAGCAAACTGGGCCAGGCCGCGGATGATGAAGATGCCGATCAGGAACACCGGTACGGTCCACAGCGGCAGCGAACCCTGGGTGAAGCCGCTGTCCAGCAGCGGCTTGAGCAGGGCCGGCATGGCCGGTTCGGTCGCCGCGCCCACCAGCGTGGCCGCAATGGCCAGCACCCAGGCCCAGCGCTGGCCCGAGAAATAGGGCGTCAGCCGCTTCAGGCGCTGGCCCAGCGGCAGGTCGGACGCCGCCGTGGCATGCGGAATATGGGGGGCGGCCTGGGGCGCCGGGCCGGCGCTGGCGGTCGTGCCGGGGGCGGCAGCCTCTGGAGGCGGCTCGGGCGGTGTGGACGAAGTGGCTTGCATAAGCGCGAGATTCTAGGCGCTGGGCGGGCGGCGCTGCGCAGGCCGGGCCGTTTGCCTGCGGCGCGCAGAAGCACTAAGCTTGCGGCTTTTCAGGCGTTGCACCGCAATGCGGTTTCATGAAAGCGGCCACCAGGGCTCCGGAATGTGTGGTGCCACGATGGCCGCGCCAAAGCCGTATCCGGTCCGCCCGCGCATGCCGCAGGCCCTTGCTGCAAGCGGATTCCGTCCGACTTGACAAAGGCCTGATGGATCACCCTACTGTGCACAGTCTTACATCATGATGCATCCAGTATGTGTAACATGCGCGCTTGTGTATGTGCCGGGCTTGCCCGACGTTTTTGATGGCTGCCAATGACTGTTGAACGACTACCATCCCTCTCTCCTAGCGCCACAGGATTGCGCGCCTCGCGTCGCACCGTACTGGCCGCACTTGCATCTTCACCGGCAATCCCCGCCCTGGCCCAGTTCAGGGTCGAAGTGACGGGCGTGGGCCTGACCCAGCTGCCGATTGCCATTGCGCCTTTCAAGGGAGAGGGCCAGTCGCCCCAGAAGATTTCCGCCATCATCCAGGCCGACCTGGAGCGCAGCGGCCAGTTCCGCGGCGTGGATGCCTCGGGCAGCCAGCTGGACGAATCCTCCCGCCCCGACGTGGCCATGTGGAAGCAAAAGGGCGCCGACTCGCTGGCCGTGGGCAGCGTGACGCGCCTGGCCGACGGCCGCTACGACGTGCGTTTCCGCCTGTGGGACGTGGTGCGCGGCCAGGACCTGGGCGGACAGGGCTTTGCCGTCACCACGGGCGACCTGCGCCTGGTGGCCCACCGCATCGCCGACTACATCTATGAAAAGCTCACGGGCGAGAAGGGCATCTTCTCCACCCGCATCGCCTACGTGACCAAGGCGGGTGCGCACTACCGCCTGTGGGTGGCCGATGCCGACGGCGAGAATGCCCAGTCGGCGCTGTCCAGTCCCGAACCCATCATTTCTCCGGCCTGGGCGCCCAACGGCACGCAACTGGCCTATGTGTCGTTCGAGTCGCGCAAGCCCGTGGTCTATGTGCACGACGTGGCCAGCGGCCATCGCCGCCTGGTGGCCAACTTCCGCGGCTCCAACAGCGCTCCGGCCTGGTCGCCCGACGGCCAGACGCTGGCCGTGACGCTGAGCCGCGATGGCGGCTCCCAGCTGTACCTGATCAGCGCGCAGGGCGGCGAACCGCGCCGCCTCATGCAAAGCAGCGGCATCGACACTGAGCCATGCTTTTCCAGCGACGGCCGCACCATCTACTTCGTCAGCGACCGCGGCGGCGCACCCCAGATTTACAAGGTCTCGTCTTCGGGCGGCGGCGCAGAGCGCGTGACCTTCACCGGCAGCTACAACATCTCGCCAGCCATCAGCCCCGACGGCAAATGGCTGGCCTATGTCTCGCGCGTCGGCGGTGCCTTCAAGCTGCAGGTCATGGATCTGGCCACGGGAACCGTGAATTCCGTCACCGACACCACAGCCGACGAAAGCCCGAGCTTCGCGCCCAACAGCCGACTCATCGTCTACGCCACCATCCAGGGCGGCCGCGAGGCGCTCATGACCACCACGCTGGACGGCAAGATCAAGGCGCGGCTGGCAGGGCAGGGTGGAGACATTCGCGAGCCCGACTGGGGCCCGTTCCAGAAACGCTGATTCTTTTTTGCTTTCCCTCTACACAGTGTGATGTCCGCAAGGACCTATCGGAGAAATCCCATGATTACCTTCAAACGTCTTTCCCTGGCTCTGGCCGTGACGGCTCTGGTTGCCGGTTGCAGCTCGGGCGTGAAGCTCGACGACAAGCCCGTTGACGGCTCGCTGACCAGCCAGGGCGCCGGCGGCGCAGGCACTTCGCAAAGCGGCGTGTCCGGTGTGGACCTGACCGGTTCCGCCGCCGACAAGGCCGGTCCCCAGGGCGTGAGCCGCATCGTGTACTTCGACTTCGACAGCTACGTGGTTCGCCCCGAAGCCCAGCCCCAGATCGAAGCCCATGCCAAGTTCATCAAGTCCCATCCCGGCTCCAAGGTGCAACTGGAAGGCCATACCGACGAGCGCGGCGGCCGCGAGTACAACCTGGCCCTGGGCCAAAAGCGTGCCGAGGCCGTGCGCCGTGCGCTGGGCCTGCTGGGCGTGAACGATGCCCAGATGGAAGCCGTCAGCTACGGCAAGGAAAAGCCCGCTGCAGAAGGCCATAGCGAAGACGCTTACGCCCAGAACCGCCGCGTTGAAATCTCCTACCGTTGATGATGAAGCAGGCTTCGTTGATTCTTCGTCACGTATCGCTGCGCCCGCTGCTGGCAGCCGGCCTGCTGGCCGGCTATGCGGTGAGTTCGCAGGCTGCCCTGTTCGGTGATGACGAGGCGCGCCGCGCCATCATCGAACTGCGCCAGCGCCTGGACAGCCTGCAGCAGTCCCAGGAGCAGACGCGCCGCAGCCTGCTGGATCTGCAGTCGCAGATCGAGATGCTCAAGGCCGACCAGGCCAAGCTGCGCGGCCAGAACGAGCAGCTCATGCGCGACTCGGCGGAGCTGCAGCGGGGCCAGAAGGATCTGGCCAAGGGCATGGACGAGCGTCTGCGCCAGTTCGAGCCCACGCCGGTGAACGTCGACGGCCAGGAATTCAACGCCGATCCCAACGAGAAGCGCGAATACGAGGACGCCCTGGCGCAGTTCCGCAGCGGCAAGTTCCCCGAAGCGGGAGCGGCCTTCGCGGCCTTCCTGCGCCAGTGGCCCAAGAGCGGCTATACGCCTTCGGCGCGCTTCTGGCTGGGCAATTCGCAGTACGCCACGCGCGACTACAAGAATGCCATCGGCAACTTCCGCTCCATCCTGACCAATGCGCCCATGCACGCGCGCGCACCCGAGGCTGCCTTGTCCATCGCCAACTGCCAGGTGGAACTCAAGGACACCAAGGCAGCGCGCAAGACGCTGGAAGAGCTGATCCAGGCCTATCCGAACTCGGAAGCCGCAGCCAACGCCAAGAGCCGGCTGGCGACCCTGAAGTGATGCCCGATACCTTGACCGAGAACGGCATGACAGCGCCTGAACCAGGCGCTGTTTTTTCTATGGGGGCTGCGGATCTGCAGCGCCGCTTCGGCGGCCTGGAGCGCCTGTACGGCGTGCAGGGCGCAGCCAACATCCGCGGCTCCCATGTCGTCGTGGTCGGAGTGGGTGGCGTGGGTTCCTGGACTGCTGAAGCGCTCGCACGTAGCGGCGTGGGGCGGCTGACGCTGATCGACATGGACCATGTGGCCGAGTCCAACATCAATCGCCAGATCCATGCGCTGACCGATACCGTCGGGCAAGCCAAGATCGAAGCCATGCGCGAGCGCATTGCGCAGATCAATCCCGCCTGCCAGGTCACTTGCATAGACGAGTTCGTGGATGCCGACAACTGGCCCGCGCTGCTGCCAAGCGGTGTCGATGCCGTGGTCGATGCCTGCGATCAGGTCCGTGCCAAGGCGGCGATGGCCGCCCATGCGCGGAAAAACAGGCTGTGCTTCATCTCCGTAGGTGCCGCGGGGGGCAAGCGTCTGGCGCATCTGGTCGATATCTCCGACCTGAGCGCGACCACGCACGACCCGCTGCTCGCCCAGTTGCGTTACCGTCTGCGCAAGGAGTATGGTGCGCCCAAGGATGGCAAGCGCATGGATGTGACCTGTGTCTTCAGCCGTGAAGCCGTGGCACCGCCCGACGCCTCATGCGCGATCGAGGGCGACGGTACGCTCAACTGCCATGGCTATGGCTCCACGGTGGCTGTGACTGCTACCTTCGGCCAGTGTGCGGCCGGCTGGATCATGGAAAAAATCAGCCGCAGGTCCATGGACGGGCAAAAATAGTATTACAATAACGCCATTCCGTTGATGAGGCAACAACTTCATTGATGCGAAGGTCGGGTCTTTAGCTCAGTCGGTAGAGCAGCGGACTTTTAATCCGTTGGTCGCGAGTTCGAATCTCGCAGGACCCACCAAAGAATACTGAAAAGAATCAAGCCCTTGCGCAAAAAGCGCCAGGGCTTTTTTCTTGTCTGCTGTTCCGCATTTTCGGGGTTGTTCCGCAATTCAGCCAGCAGGTTTCACCTTTTTCTGACCTTGTGGCGGATGTATTTGGCCGTGGTGGCCTGGGTCGTGTGCCCAAGCAACGCCTGACCTGCCGACAATGCCCGTCCCTGGCGCCGGGCCCAAGGCGCTGGTGAAGCGCAAGATCGACGGCCGCGCGCTGTGCCAGCTGCTGCTCAAGCACTGCCCGTCCAGCGAAGGCAAGCCCACGGCCGTGCTGGAGAAGGTGAACACCATGGGCGGCGCCAACAACGCAGTGCAGACGCAGGGCAGCCTGATGCGCAGCCTGGGCGCGATCGAGAGCGTGCTCGAGTGCCTGGGATATCCGCTGCAGTACGTGGCGCCGCAGTCCTGGAAGCGGTCGTTCAACCTTCTCGGGCGCGAGAAAACCGACTCCTTGGACGCCGCGCGCCGGCTGTATCCGGCCGCTGCCGGCGACCTGAGCCGCCAGAAGGACCACAACCGCGCCGAAGCGGTGCTGCTGGCCCACTGGGGCCGGGGAGAGCTGGCATGACCGTCACACTGCTCTGGTGGCATATGCCCGCGTTCCTGACCCTGGTGTGGGTGGTCCTGTGTTTCTGGCCCGTTGCTGGCGGCAACAGCGTTTTCGACAGTATCGGCCGCTGCCTGGGCATCGCCGCTGGCCTGGTGGTGCTGCTGCTGATCTGGGTGCTGGCCATGGCCTGGAGGATCCTGGCATGAGCCGCCTCGTCATCACCAAGGGTCAGGACGGCAAGCTCTGCGGGCTGGATCCGGCCGGCCAGCGTGCCTATGCGAAGTGGCGCCGGGCCGTTACCGAGCTGGCGCCTGGCCAGACCCTGGGCTTTTCCTTCTGGCTGCCCCGGTGCCCGGAGCACCACCGCTTCTTCTTCCTGCGCATCAACCGCCTGCTGGACCGCACGGAGGCCTTTGACGACGCCACCAAGCTGCGCCACTGGCTCCTGATCGGCGCCGGCCACTGCGATTTCGTACCCGGAACCGATGGCAAGCCCAACGCGATCCCCAAGAGCATGGACTTCGAGTCCATGGACGAGGCGGATTTCTGCGAGCTGCAACGCTCCGTTGACGCCTTTCTGTGGACTCTGCACGCCCAGGCCGTTCTGTGGCCTGCCCTCGACGCCGATCAGCGCTGGGCCTGCATGGAGAGCTTTTTCGGGGAGTTTGAACGATGAAGACCGCACGCAAACACCGCCGGGTGCCCGTGGGCCTGCCCAAATTCTGGCGCCCGAAGCTGGCCGAGGGCGTGAAGCTGGACGCCAAGCTGATCCATCACGACCTGGTGCATCGCTTGGAGACGGGCGCGGCCACGGTGGCGGATCTGTGGGACTGGATGGAGACCGGCTACACCTACAGCCAGATGTTCCGCTTGCTGCAGGAGGATGGCGTGGAGCTGACGCAGGAAGCCGAAGCGGCCGTGGCGGCCCAGCTCAACACCTACGAGCCAGTCTGCAAGCGGCTGCGCGAGTGGCGCAAGGTCCAGCTGACAAAGCCGGAGCTGGAAATCGCAAGGCTGGCCACGCAGGTGTTCGATGGCCTGCTGGACCTGGACCGCAACGGTATCGCCCAGGCCGCGGCCGAATGGTCCATGCGGCAGATGGCCCAGATCCGGGGTGCCCTTGCATAACGGAATGGGAGCACACCAGGGCATGGGCGGCAGCGAATTCCAGTTCGACCTCTTCGACAGCCGGGCGGCGCTGGAGGAGCTGCGCGCGGACGTGGCCGAGGCAGAGCTGGACCCGCCCATCGTCCATAGCATCGTGCGGGCCGACGAAGCCCAGGCCCTGCAGGTGACGGGGCCCACCTCGGTATTCGACCTGGCCATGACCGGTTTGCGGATGCGCACGGCGCTCAGCGCACCAGAGAAGAGCCGCAACGTGAAAGTGGTCACGCGCGCGGAAGGCGTGGTGCGGTGCCAGGTGGTCCGGTTCGCGGAGACGGAAGAGGGCCAGGAGAAGGAGCGCCAGCGCAGGGTGCGGCAGATCGTGCCCCGGGCGCGCAAGCAGACATTCAGGATGAAGAACAGCAGGATATGGGACGACAAGCAGACATGAAGCGCCTGCGGCCGATGCCGCCCGCGGGGCTGGGCGATCTCTCCGGAGAGGACCCTCACACCACCATCGTGCCGGCGCAGGGCCTGGGCCCATGGGTGCAGGACACATTCATCCGCGAGGGCGGGACCCTTTTCAACCCCGACCACCAGCACCTGGCCACGGCTGATCTGGAATTCCTCTGGGCGGCCAGCGCCTTTGCGAAGCAGGGCAGGACAGTGCTGGGCCAGGCCGAAGAGGTCATGTTCCGGGCCGGCGGCTGGCAGAAGGAGCGCCAGGAGCAGCAGATGCTGCAGTGGTTCGGGCACATCCCCAAATTTCTGATCACGCTGGCGGCCGACTACTGCGCCCAGGCCAGCGATGCGGACTTCTGCGCCCTGGTGGAGCACGAGCTGTATCACGTGGGGCAGAAGAGGGATGACTTTGGCGCACCGGCATTCACGCGGGACGGGTTGCCCAAGTTGGGCATTCGTGGCCACGACGTGGAAGAGTTCCTGGGCGTGGTGAAGCGCTACGGCGTGGGCGACACCGGCGGCGCCATCGCGCAGCTGGCCGGCCTGGCGCGCGGCACACCGGAGGTCAGCAGGGCGTCGATCGCTGGCGCGTGTGGAACTTGCCTGCTGCGTGCGGCTTGACTCGGGGGGGACGATGGCAGTTTTGAAAGACGACGTGAAGCTGGCGATTGTCCAGGCGCTGGCATGCTTCGATACACCGTCGCAGGTGGCCGAGCAGGTCAAGCAGGAATTCGGGATCGTGCTGGCACGCCAGCAGGTGGCTGGCTACGACCCGACCAAGCCCAGCGGCAAGAATTTGAGCCAGAAGCTGCGGGAGGTGTTCAGCCGCACGCGCGAAGCCTTCCTGGCCGATATCTCCACCATTCCCATTGCCCAGCAGGCTTACCGGCTGCGGGTGCTCCAGCGCAACCTCGAGCGGGCCGACAGCCGGGGCAACGCCGCCATGGTCTCCACACTGCTGGAGCAGGCTGCCAAGGAACTGGGCGGGGCCTTCACCAACAAGCGCGAGCTCACGGGCAAGGATGGGCAGCCCCTGGCCGTGGCCAGCACCAACGTACACACCGCAGTCACACCGGAGCAGCTGAAGGAGGTCGTGGAGAGTGTCCAGGCCAAGTTTTAGCCCCGCCGAGCGCCTGGCTGCCGTCGGCTGGGCGCGTGAAGACCTGTATTCGTTCTCCCGCTGGATGTTCCTCCAGCGCAAGGGCTTCCTCTGGCGCAGGGCCATGCACCACGCCATGATCTGCGACGCCCTCATGCGGGTCTTCAACGGCGAATGCAAGCGGCTGATCATCAACATGCCGCCCCGGTATTCCAAGACCGAGCTGGCCGTGGTGAACTTCATCGCCTGGGCCTTTGGCAAGGTGCCCGATGCGGAATTCATCCACTGCAGCTACAGCACGCCGCTGGCCGTCAACAACAGCACGCAGGTGCGCAATCTGGTCCAGCATGAGGCCTTCGCCGAGGTATTCCCCGAGCTGCGGCTGGCCACCGATGCGGGTTCGCACTGGAAGACCACGGACGGCGGCGTGATGTACGCCACGGGCACGGGCGGCACGATCACGGGCTTTGGCGCGGGCAAGCATCGCGATGGCTTCGGCGGCGCCATCATCATCGACGACCCTCACAAGGCGGACGAGGCCAAGTCGGACACCATCCGCAAAGGCGTAATCGACTGGTTCCAGAACACCCTGGAGAGCCGCAAGAACAGCCCGGACACGCCCATCATCGTCATCATGCAGCGCCTGCACGAGGATGACCTGGCCGGCTGGCTGCTGGGCGACCGTGGCAAGGACGGCAACGGCCCGCCAGTACCGGGCGGCAACGGCGAAGTCTGGGAGCAGCTGCGCCTGTCGGCGTGGATCGGCAACGATGAAGCGCCGCTCTGGCCCGAGAAGCATAGTGCCGAGGAGCTGCGGCGCATGGAGAAGGCCAACCCCTATGTGTTCGCCGGCCAGTACCGGCAGCTGCCTGCGCCCCCTGAGGGTGGCGTGATCAAGCCGGACCTGATGCCCATCGTGGACGCCATCCCGGGCACCGTGGTGGAGTGGTGCCGCGGCTGGGACCTGGGCGCCTCCGGCGATGGTGACTACACGGCGGGAGCCAAGGTCGGGCGGCTGGCCGATGGCCGCTACATCATTGCCGACGTGAAGCGGGAGCAGTTCGAGACCAACCTGCGGGACCAGCTCATCAAGAACACCGCCATGGCCGATGGCCGCCTGCTCAAGCAGAGCCTGCCGCAGGACCCCGGCCAGGCCGGCAAGTCCCAGGTGCTGGCCTTCGCCAAGCTGCTGGCCGGCCACAACGTGCACTTCAGCCCGGAATCAGGCGACAAGGTGACGCGGGCCACGCCCTTGGCCAGCCAGATCAACGCCGGCAACGTGCTGCTGCTCAAGGGTGCCTGGAACACCCCGTTCATCGACGAGTGCCGGCTGTTCCCCTTTGGGAAATATGATGACCAGGTCGACGGGGCTGCGCGAGGGTTCAATGGGTTGCTGCAGCCAACCGTTGGCATATTTACTTAAGATCTAGTCAATCGAGAGAATATTGAACTCCACCTTGTCAGGATTTGGCCAATCATGGCCGTTAGCCATTGATTCATAGAAGGCAGAGCTTTCATACGCTGCTTGTAGTTCATATTTAAGACGGTGTACATAGTCTTCGTTTTTCACGTAAACGGTAGCGTTTCTTGGGACGGAGAGTGTATCGACTTTATGTCTCCATTCGCGCTCCCAAGTAAAATCTATTTTTGATTTTCCTACAGGTTCGTAAGTCACATGACGCCACTCGATCGTTTTATTTAGAAGATTAAACTCTTTGAGACCTTGATAGATCACAGGCCTCCCGCCTTCAGAGTAAATTTGCTCTTTACTAAACTGAACGCCAAATGGTTTGTATTTGACATTCATTTCATGAAAAAATTTAGATGGTGTTTCAGTGAAGCATACGCACCTGTGTTTTCCCATTATGTAGCCGGTTCCGCCAATTAATGTTTCTTCTAATAGGATTTTTTTAGTATGCCGAATGCAGCTTCATCTGACTCCCCTTTGGTCCAATGAACTAGAAACTGCGAGATATCTCCGCGCGCCATCTCATTCCCTCCTTTATGTAGAGGGAGATTGTCTGTCAGGAGTAGAGCTCCCTAGCATGCGATGGCATGCCCGAGATCATCACCAACACCCTTGAACTCTCCCGCGCTCGCCAGGAGTTCCTAGGCTCCCTGGGCCTGGATGCCAAGCGCCCCACGGCCTGGACGCAGTACGGCTATCCTGAGCATGTCACCTTCGAACTGCTCTATGCCGCCTACGAGCGGGGCGGCGCTGGCCATGGTGCTGTGCACCGCCTGCTCGACAAGTGCTGGGAGAAGTTGCCGCGCATCAAGAAGCCCGAGAGCGACAGCGAGACGCCCTGGGAGAAGAAGGTCCGCAAGCTGTTGCGCGACGTGCGGGTCATGGCCAAGCTCAAGGACCTGGACCGACGCAACCTGATCGGGCGCTATGCCGCCGTGATCTACCGTGTGGCCGACAACAAGTCGCTGGACCAGCCGCTGGAGCGCGCTGCGAAGCTGGTTGACCTGATCCCGCTCTTCGAGAACCAGCTCAAGGTCACCAAGTGGAACATCGACCAGAACGCCGAGAACTACGGCACGCCGGCCATGTTCCAGTACCGGAAGCTGCCGCCTCCTGACTCGGACACCCAGGGCAAACCAGAGGAATGGGCCGACGTGCACCCCAGCCGCGTGCAGATCCTCGCCGAAGGATCGGTGGGGGACTTCTTCGACGGCATCCCGCTGCTGCGCGCCGGCTTCAATCGTCTGATGGACCTGGACAAGATTTCAGGCGGCTCGGGCGAGAGCTATCTCAAAAACAGCTCGCGCACGATCGTCTTCAAGTACGAAGCGGGTGCCGCGCCGCAGGCAATCCCCGGACCTGATGGGAAAGAACCGACTTCGGTGCGGGAGGCCCACGAGACGCAGGCGCGAGCGTTGAACCGCAGCACCGACGCCGCCATCGTGATGCAGGGCGGCGATGCGACCACACTGCAGACATCGATCAGCGATCCCACCGGGCCGTGGACTGTGGCTGCCAATGAGTTTGCAGCATCTGTGCGCCTTCCGTTCACCATCCTGTTCGGCCAGCAGACCGGGCGGCTGGCCAGCGACGAGGACAAGCAGGATTACGCCAACCGCTGTGCGAGCCGCCAGGAGTTCGAACTCACGCCCATGCTGGAGGAGTTCATCACCCGAATGCAGGCGGCCGGCATCATCGAGGCCGGGGATTTCGAGATCCAGTGGCCGCCGGTCAATGCCCCCACGGAGACCGACAAAGCCAACCTGCTGGGCAAGCTGACAGCAGCCATGCAGCAGGCCTTCCAGTCCGGCTTGACCGAACCGCTATTCGACGCCAACGAGCTGCGCGCCGTGATGGACTATGAAGAGCGGGCGGACGATGGCTTGCCGACCGAAGGCGATCCCGCCGTGGACCCGCTGCAGCAGGATGACAATGCGCCAGCCGCCGCGTAATCCGGCCATCCCGGGCACACCCCGGGACCGCACCGGCAGCATGCGCCTCCTGCGGGCCGCCCTGGCCGAAATCGACCGGCGCTGGGCCGGACTGACCCAGGAAGTGCTGGCCACCTTTGACAAGATCCCGGTCTATGCGCTGAACGACAGCGCGCCGCGGGTGGCTTACGGCATCACGCCGGCCGTGATGGACATCGTGATGCTCGAGCTGCAGGCAGCGCTCGATCGCTGGATTCAAAACGGCAAGGAACCCAAGGACGTTTTCTGGTGGGACCCGTTCGTCGAACAGGCCATGCAGCTGGGCACCGCCCAGACCGTGGCCAACCTCGGCAACCTGTCGTCCGTCTATGCCACAGCTCGCTCGCTGGATCAGGTCATCCGCAGCGAGCCGTATCAGATCCGGGTGGGCTTGGCCCGCATCAAGAGCTACGAGCACTGGACTGGCCTGCGTGCCGAGGGCCAGAGCCGCTTGGCGGCCATCATCGGCCGGGCCGTGGCCGAGAGCACCAATCCCCGTGCTGCCGCCAGACTGATCGAGGAGGGCCTGGGCGTGACCCGGGCCAAGGCGCGCCAGTACGCCCAGACCGACATTACCGACTCGCTGCGACAGGCCCGCTGGGCAGAGGCTGACGCCGCGCGCGAGGAAATGGGCATCCGCACGGGCATGCTGTGGACTTCAGCCCTGCTGCCCACACCAGGGCCACGCATGCGGCGCGCAATGGCCGCGTGTACTCGACGGACGAGGTGAGAGCGTTCTATGGCCGCGACGGCAATCGCTACAACTGCCACTGCGGGCAGACGGAGTGCCTGCTTGACGCCAATGGCAAGCCTATCCTGACAGAGCGCCTGCAGCGGACAATGGTTGCTGAGCGCGATGCTTGGCAGGGTACTTGACAGTCTATTTCTTGTAAACTAGATACAACTATTTACAAGAGGTGGTTATGGGGAAGTTAGGGGCGTCGTTCTTCATCTATTTCATTTTTTGCTCAGCATTGGCATTTTGGGACTTTGACTGGAATGCCGAGGATCCAAAAGGGTCCATTCGCAAGCAGACTTTTTACATGACGCTGGAGCAAAAGCGTGCCTATATCGCTGACTTGGATGTAATAGAAAGCGCAGGGGCCTTCGGTGGTCATCGTGGCAATTTTGTTCACGGGAAGGATGTTCCTGAGATTCACGATTTGGCCAATGACATTCGAGAGAAGCGCAATAAACCGCGAGTGAACTGGCCATCCAAGGGGTTCTGGAAGTCTATAGGTGACTTTTTCTGGAAGCCCGCCACACTATTTCTAGATAGATCCTGAAAATCAGCCCTCGACGATATCGAGGGCTTTTTCTTTGTCTCTCCCTAGCATGGCCTGCATCTTTATGAGGCAGACCATGGCAACAAAACGAGTCCACATCGTCAGCGCCGTCAACGCGGCCAACGTCAGCAAGACCGGCAATACCTACACCATCCGCGATGTCTGCGGCGCAGTCGACGACATTGTGATGAACCGCCGGCTCTATCCGGCCGACCAGCTCGCCGCCGGAGTCAAGACCCTGGAGGGCAAGCCGGCACCGGCCGGGCATCCGAAGAACAGCAAGGGCCAGCACATCAGCGCGGCCAACGGCGAGGCCCTGGCCACGGCCTGGATCGGTGCGTATTGCACGAATGATCGTCACGAGTGAACCGGTGGACTGGCATGGCGACCCGACAAGCTGTCCAAGACCTTCATCGCTCCCATCAAGGATTCCGCGAGGCGCTATCAAATTTCCAGCACACACAGCAAGCTAATTCGAAGTCGCAGTCTGATTTGGGGAAGTTGCTGCTTGACCTTCGCAGTACTACTGCAGGGCTGCGCGGCGACTTCTCCAGCCTGTCTGACCGCATCGAGCGTGCGAACCGATCCTCTCTCGCTGAGTACGCTTCAACCTGCACAGCCGTATTCGAAGCAATGGCAGCAGGAGGTGGCCGATTGGCAGAAGCTGGTGGAGAGCTCGCGCTCAAAGCTGAAGGGCACGCAGCTGATGCAAGACTGATGCAGGAATCTGCATATAAGAACTGACGTCGTTACAAGTAGGTCACATTGCCGAAATACCTGATTTCAGTGATAGGAACATGATTATTGGTCTGTTACAGTTGGATTCATTTTTACGGAATTTCAATGATTTTGAAACAATTATTGAAAAAACGTAGTCATACCAAATCACTGAAAGAGCCGTCAATGAATCGCATCTACCACAGCATTTGGAACACGACCTTGGGCGCATGGGTGGCTGCACCAGAAACCGCGCGCCTGGGGGGCAGGGCTATCGCCAGCTCCGAGCAAGGCAAAGGCGCGTCGCCCGCAGGCAAATCGCTACTACTGCGCTGGAATGGGATTGCCGGGGCGATTGGGGTGGCTTGGGGACTGCTGGCAGCGACACCAGCCCATGCGTTATGCACAACTGTCGGCTCCGTCATTAGCTGTACCGGCCTGACCGTCGGCCTGGCCAGCTCTACCAGTAACCTGACGGTCAACGTGCAGAACGTCGCGCAGATCTATCCGGGGGTGGTTGATCTGGTCAATTCGGTATCCCTCACCGGTACCGGCATCACGGTGAACAACGCTGGGCGTATCGACCCGTCGCTGCTCCCGGGCTTGGTATCCCTGGCATCCGGTTTGAACATTTCCAATGCCGCCGGCAGTACGGTAATGGTCAATAACCTCTCCACCGGCCAGATCATGGGGACCTCAACCTTGCTTGGGGCCAACCTGCTCAGCCTGGGTGGTGTCGGCTTGGTTGTGCAGAACGGCGCGGGTGGCACCACGACGGTCAACAACAACGGGCTCATTAGTGGCACGCCGCTGCTGAGTGCGGCGATCCTGGCCGAGGACATCCCGGTGATCGCGCTGCGTGGGGGCGCCAGGAACGTGCTGACCAATAACGCGAGCGGGATCATCATCGGGCGTGTGGCGATGCAGGCCTCCACCCAGGGCAACATCTTCAACAACGTCGGCACAGTCAACGGCAGTATCAGCCTGGGGACGGGCACTGCAGGCGTTTCCGGCGCCAACACCTTCAACGCGGTTACCGGATCGTTGGTCAGCGCCGGGGCGGGTGTGGGGGTCGACCTTGGCGTTCTTGGTGGTCTCGGCATCACCTATGCGCCTGCCGGTATCGTCAACGGTGGCCTGATCAACAACGGCAACACCCTGAACCTGATGAATGCCATCGGTGGCGGCTCGGGCATCAACGGTTCCGGCACCCTCAACGGTACTCAATACGTCAACTTCAACAACTTGGTGGTCAGCAGCGGTACCTGGACGCTGACCAACCAGTTGTTCAAGACCGGCACCAACAGCCCGAGCGTCAACATGAACGGCGGCTTGTTGCGGGTTGACTCCAATGCATTGCTCGGCGCCTCCACGCTCACGTCCAACGGTGGCTCGCTGGGCAACGCCAGTGGCACCAACTCGACGGTCAGCAGCAACATCACTCTGGCGGGCAACCTGACGGCGACCAGTGACCTGGGTCTGACCCTCAACGGTGTGCTGAGCGGTGGCGGCACCCTGATCAAGACGGGGACCGGCACCCTGACCCTCAACGGGGTCAACACCCTGACCAGTGGCACCACCCTGACCGCCGGTACCCTGGCCCTGGGCAACGCCTCGGCCCTTGGCGCCAGCACCAACCTGCTGAGTGTGACTGGCGCTAGTACCCTCACCACCACCTCGGCGATGACCTTGGCCAATGCCATCGACGTCAACGGCGCCAACCTGACCGTCAACAGTGCCTCCGCCCTGAACCTGAGTGGTGCAATAAACGGCACCGGCTCGCTGATCAAGACGGGTAGTGCCGACTTGACCCTGAGCGGCGCCAACAACTTTGGCGGCGGCCTCAATATCAACGCCGGCAAGCTGATTCTGGCCAATGCCGGTGCCACCGGCGCGGGCACCATCACCGCGGGTGTTGCCGGTACCGGTGCGCTGGACACCTCCACCGCCCAGACCCTGACCAATCTGGTCCGGCTTAACGGCAACCTGACCTTGAGCGGCAACAACGACTTGACCCTGGCGGGAAAAATCTCCGGCACTGGCGGTCTGATCAAGAGCGGCATCAACACCCTGACCCTCAGCGGCGCCAACGACTTCACCGGCAACTCGATCCTCGGCGGCGGCACCCTGTTGCTGACCAACAATACAGCACTGGGCACCGGCCAGTTGACCTTGACCTCCAACTCCAGCCTGCTGGCCGATGGCCTCAGCGTCGGCAACGCCATCAACGTGGGCACCCGTACCCTGACGCTGAGCAATACCGCGGCCAGCACCCTCAGCGGTACGCTCGGTGGTACCGGCGCGATCATCAAGAACGGTGCCGGCGACCTGACTCTGAGTGGTGCGAACCCCTTTGCCGGAGTCCTGTCACTGGCCACCGGCAAGCTGATCGTCGGCAGCAATGCCGCGCTGGGCAACGGCAGCTTGCAGGCTGGCGCCAACACGACGCTGGACGCTGACGCTGCGCGCAGCGTCAGCACCAATGTGGTCCTGCTCGGCAACCTGAATATCGGCGGCAGCAACGACCTGGCCCTCAACGGCCAAATTACCGGCATCAGTGGCAGCCTGACCAAGAATGGCTCGGCCACCCTGACCCTGGGCGGCAACAACCTGTTCCAGAACGGTGTACTGCTCAATGCCGGCACTCTGGTCCTGGGCAGCAACCTTGCGATGGGCACCGGGACGCTTTCCACGGCTGCCAACACGACCCTGGATGCCAACACCACCGTCAGCGTGAACAATGCGGTCAATCTTGGCGGCAACATGGCAGTGGGCGGAACCTCCAACCTCAGCTTGAATGGAGCTGTTAATGGCACTGGTATTTTGAACAAAAATGGCAATGCTGACTTTGTTCTGGCAGGCTCCAGCGACATCGGCGATATCAATATCAATGCCGGGATGCTTGGATTCACGGGGCAGTCTCACCGCGTACGTGGTGATCTGACTGTCGCTACAGGCGCTAGTCTGGCGGCAGGCGCCAATCAGTCAGTGGTTGTCGATGGTTCGGTGACTCTGGGTAGAGATTCAACTTTGACGCTGCAATCCCTCTCTGCAAGTCCATCCCTGAATGCTTCGCAGATGTCGATCGGAGCTGGCGTTGGGTTGAACCTCAGCGGCATCAATAGTCCGTCGCAGCTTGAACGTGTACTAATTCAGAGCGACAACGCTATCGAAGGAGACTTTTCCAACGTCATGGTGGGAGGTTTTGCTGGCCCAGTTGATTACATGACGCTCACCACTCGTAAATCCACCGACAGCAAGCAATACCTTGCCTCCTACGATTTGAGCTGGACTGCCAATAACAACCTGGCCCGTGGTAGCTTTACCTTGGCAAGTGCAAACGAAACGTTTGATGTCGGGGTGTCGTTGAGCGATCAAGCGGCAAACTCCGGATGGGATGGCAAATCCCTGACCAAGAATGGCGACGGCACATTGATTTTGTCCGCTGCCAACAGCTATACCGGGACAACCACAATCAACGGTGGGACTCTGTTGGTCGGAAAGGGCGCTACTAGCGGCAACCTTGGTTCTGGCGCTGTCATCAACCAGGGAACCCTGGCGTTTGACCGTAGCGACACGGTAACGGTTGCCAACGATATCAGCGGGGCAGGAGCTTTGCGACAGTCTGGCACAGGGAAAACCGTGCTGACAGGCAATAACAGCTACCAAGGCGCCACCATGATTACAGCGGGCACGCTGCAGGTGGGCAATGGTGGTACCAGCGGCAATCTGGGTACCGGCGCCGTGACCAACAATGGCTCGCTGGTCTTCAACCGCAGCGATGCGGTGACTGTTTCCAATGACATCAGCGGCACTGGTAGCCTCACTCATGCTGGCACGGGCATCACCACACTATCCGGCAACAACAGCTATACCGGCGGCACTTTTGTGCAGGAGGGTACGCTCAAGATTGGCGGCCTCTCTGCTCTGGTGCAGGGCTCGTTCTATCAGGTGAACTCCGGTGCCACGCTGGACCTCAATGGCCATGCGCTGCAGACCGGCGGCATCTCGGGTACTGGCAATGTGGCGCTGGGCTCGCAAAGCCTGACGGTGAACACCGTTGGGGGGGCCGTCTCCGAGTTTGACGGTAAGATGGACGGTACGGGTGAGCTGATCAAGCAAGGCGACGGCACGCTGTCGTTGAACACTGCCAACAGCTTCAGCGGCGGTGTCAGACACAAGGGCGGCAACATCAACCTCGGCAACGAGAAGGGCCTGGGCAGCGGCACGCTGGCCATGGACGATGGCACCAAGATTACCTTGACCGTCAACGGCATGACCATTGCCAACAACCTGCATATGACGGGCGACAACGATCCCATCGTTGACACCGGTGCCAACAACGGAACTTGGACCGGTGCCATTACCGGTGCGGGCTTCCTGACCAAGCAAGGCACTGGCACGCTGACGCTGACCAGTGCTGGTAACACCTACACCGGCGCCACTGATGTGGCACAGGGCACCTTGCAGGCAGGTGCTGCCAACACTTTCAGCAGCAACTCGGCCCATGCCGTGAGCAGCGGCGCTGTGTTGGATCTGGCGGGCTACAACCAGACTCTGGCCAGCCTGAACAACAGCGGCACCGTCAAGCTCAGCAGCAACAGCGGCGCAGCACCGGGCACGGTGCTCAAGGTCACCGGCGCTTATGTAGGCAACAACGGCAATCTGGGCCTGTCCACCGTGCTGGGTGCGGACGGCAGTGCCACCGACAAGCTGTTGCTGTCCGGCGCCTCGGCCGTGGCCAGCGGCAACACCACCGTGCACATTACCAATGCTGGCGGTCTGGGCGGCCAGACGACGGGCACTGGTATCGAGGTTATCGGCACCGAAAATGGAGCCAGCCTGCAGCCGGGCAGCTTTGCCTTGGCCGGCGGTCATGTGGATGCCGGTGCCTATGAGTACCGCCTGACGCAGACCGCCCAGGGTGCGGCCCTGCATTCGACCACTACGGCTCCCACAACGCCGACAACACCCACGACACCCACGACACCCACGACACCCACGACACCCACGACACCCACGACACCCACGACACCCACGACACCCACGACACCCACGACACCGACCACGGCCTACCGTGCCGAAGTGCCGCTGCTGTCGGCCCTGCCGGCACAGCTGCGCCAAGCCGACATGGCCATGCTGGGCGATGTGCGCAAGCGCATGGGCGATGAAGGCACGCAAGCCACGACCAGCTCCGACACAGGCGCCAGCCGCCGAGTTTGGGGCCGTATTCTGCGCACCAACCCCAAGATCACCCAGCAAGGCACAGTCAGCCCCGAGAGCAGCGGACACTTGACCGGCTTCCAGGCTGGTCTGGATTTGTATGCCGACCAGAGCGTCAAGGCCGGCATCTATGTGGGCCAGCTCGAAGGCGACATGAGCGTCAAGGGCTTTGCCAGCGGCGTGGATCGCAAATACGTCGGCTTCAACAACCTGCGCACCCGCTACCTGGGCGTGTACGGCACTTGGCAAGATCAGTCTGGCCTGTATGCCGATGCCATGCTGCAAGGCGCCGACTACCGCAGCGACCTGCGCACCGTCGGCGACACAGCACAGGCCCGCACCAAGGGCAGCGGCTGGCTGGCTTCCCTGGAAATGGGCAAGGCATTCGAGCTGAGCAGCCACTGGAATATCGAGCCCCAGGCGCAGATCATCTACCGCAAGCTGAGCATCGACGACACAGCGCTGAGCCTGGCCACGGTCAAGAACAAGGCTGACGATGACTGGACCGTGCGCCTGGGGGCTCGCCTCAAGGGCAACTTTGCGACCGGAGTCGGCGTGCTGCAGCCCTATGGCCGCATCAACGTCTACAAGGCGAGCAACACCACCGACATCGCCAGCTTTGCGGCGCCCGGTGGCACCACCGATATCAAGGCCAAGGGTGGCTATACCGCCACCGAGATGGCTGCCGGTGCCAGCCTGCAGATCAACCCGCGCACCAGCGTCTATGGTGAGTTGGGCAAGCTGTGGGCCAACGGTGGCGACAGCCGGGTCAATAGTGGGGTGCAGGCCTCTATTGGAGTGAAGGTGCAGTGGTAATACTGGTCGCCTGAATCTGCATACATAAAGAATCCGTAGCCATAAAGCTGCGGGTTTTAAGTTTTCCTCATGTTCGAGGATGAGACGTCCGAGGCTTAGCCGTCTGAAATGCCAAGGACGGGGCAGAGGAGGGTGGCAGCGAGTATAAAAGTGTTCCGCAATCGAGTATGACGCCGAGCAAAATCAATGGGTTATGCTCATGTTTTTCGAAGAATTTGCGGAACTAAATTTGCCTTAGTACGTTGATTTCATTGAAAAACCCACCGGCCTTTTAATCCGTTGGTCGCGAGTTCGAATCTCGCAGGACCCACCAAGGAATACTGAAAAGGATCAAGCCCTTGTGCAAAAGCGCAAGGGCTTTTTTCTTGTCTGCTGTTCCGTGACTCAGCCCGCCGGTTGCATCTTCCTGCGGGCGTCTTGATGCATGTGCCTGGATGTCATTGCCTGGAGTGAGTAGCCCGGTCGGCACGAACAAGTTCGGGCCCGAGGCTGTGTACATATGGGCGAAGTTTCCGGTTCGGTGGGAAGTGGCACAGAAGTTTTCCTGTCTTGCCTTGCGGTGATGGTTGTGTTCGGCGCATGAGGCCTGTTCCTTCTCTCTGGTAAAGGTCTGAGAGGGTGGCTTCGGAAATTTCGGGCTTCAGCGTAGCGCTCTGTTGCTTGAATGGGGTAGTCGAAGGACAAATCAAACAACAAATTACACGACGCTTGGCTGGCAGGAATAGCCTGAAAGACTTCACTTCAAGGAGTTTCCATGAAAGCGCTACTTTTGATTGCAGCAATGGCCGGGATGCTGACAGGATGTGCCATGCCGACGCGTGACTCCATGCGTGCGTCGGATCAAGCGACCATGCAACGCTGGTCCGGCGGAGACGGGCCGTACATGATGAGCGACGGTTCGCCAATGTAAGCGGGCAGGACAGTTGCGAGTGGCGGCTCGCTTGAGAGTCGCCTTTGCAAGGTAATGCTCCGATTGGGGCTGGCGGGTGACAGATCTTGCGCGTTGAGCGAAACGGGAATCTGTCTGTCGTGGCCTATTTTCCAGGGATCTGGCAGCGCAGAAGCGCTTGATTGCCCGGCATGGCTTCCAATTCTGCGATGCTTGCCCGGGCTGCCCCAAGCTCCCTGTGTTGCCATTCCAGCTGATGGGAGAGGTCTGCTAGCCGTCCTTGCCTGTACGGCAGTGATCATGCCGCCGTTGCGTATCCCTTGATAGGCATGCGGGTGCCCAATGAAATCCTGGCCTCGGGAAACTGACAGTTGAATCCCCCCAGGCGAAATGCTTCAGCTGCCCGGTGGCTTGGAGAGAACTTCTCGCTTTGCTTGCAGGCCTTGCGGGATGGCTCAATCGTGTTGCGGTGTGGCTTGCCGGGGTGGCTGGTCGCTGACGTCTGGCGTGTCTGGTTTCTGAACGGGATAGGGCTTCCCGGCAATATCCCCATCCTCATCGCCTGGGTAGGCCGGCCGCTGGGGCGCTGGCTACCACTCTCGAAAGACGGATTCCGCTCTGGTGGTTTGCCTGGCACCGAGCATGGTGGTTTTTGAGAGATGGCTGGGGTTGACATATCAATCCTTGAAGAGCCGGCCCCGATTCGGCAAGGCCGGCCCGGATCACGCATTAATGCTGATTCTGTTTCTGGGTGTTCTGTCCAGCCTGCTGGCGGTTCGCGTTCTGCTGCTGTTGCTGGTCAGTGCGCTTTTGCGGCTGCTGCCGATGCCCCGGTTGATTCTGGTGGGGATTCTGCTGGTGTTGCTGATTGGGTTGCTGGCTGGTGTGGTTCTGATGGGTTTGCTGATTCATCGCTTAGCTCCTTTCAGTTGAGAAGGTAGACCGCTGTGACCTGCCTTGCGTTCTAGGGTGCGCATCATGCGTGGAGGCGCCTGTAGGCCTTTTTAGACATCGGCATCGCATTGCGTAAGTGATTGCTAATGCTCCTCCCCTTGGGATCTCAAGGGGTTTGCGGACACATTCGCACACGTGGGAGACGAAATTTCTCCTCTGGAATGCTTTCACTGCCTCGAGTGCAGAGCCGAGTTTGAGGGCGCTGCTGTGTTCGCCACGGCGTGCCGATGAGAGAAGACATGTTCTGCAGATCTTCGCAGCCTGTTTGGGGGCAGGTATTTACCGGCCCAGGTGGTGGGTGGCGATGCCGGTTCCCCTTCCGGTCTGCGTACGCTGACCCTGCACTGCAAGAGCAGGAGGCGCCTCGGGCAGCTAGGCCGCTAAACCACGGCAGCGCTGAAAGACTCGGGCCGTCGGGCAAGCAGATGAGACAGCCGTTGAAGGCCTGCCTGCAGGCGTTCACGGTCCTTGACGCTGCCCAAAGATATCCGGATGGCATTCACGGATACGCCATTGATTGCACCGGTGGCGAATGCCTCCGCCGGGGTGATGGCTATGCCTTCTCGGTCGGCCGCGCGTGCCAGCTGTGAGGGAGTCCAGTACGACGGCAACTCGAGCCATGCGTGCAGGCCGTCTCCGGCGCCGCTGTATCGACCCGCCAGAATATCTCTGGCCATCCGGTGGCGCAGACGCGCTTCCCTGCGCACGCCTTCCATCAGTTCGTCAGCCGTTCCGTCGAGGATCCACTGCGTGGCCAGGGCGGCCGTCATTGGCGCGGCCATCAGCGCGAACGATCTCAGGGCGTCCAGGAAGCGTTCGCGTTCGTGCGAATCACGTATGAGCACGAATGCGACGCGCAAGCCGGGCGTCAGGCATTTCGACAGGGTCGAGATGTAGCACACCTGTTCCGGGGCCAACGTGGCAACAGGGGGTGGTGGTGCCTCGGCAAGAAGCCAGTAGGGATCGTCCTCGACGATGCGCATTTGGCAGCGCTTGGCGACGCTGGCGAGTTCCTTGCGCCGGTGTGCTGCCATGGTGACGGCGGTAGGGTTGTGCAACGTCGGATTGAGGTAGACCAGCCCAGGCTTGTGCCGGCGGCACGCCTGCTCAAGCATCCCGGGGACCATGCCGTGCTTGTCCGCTTCCACTGCAACGATGCGCCGGCCGAATTGCGTTGCTGCGGCGCGCAAGCCGGGGTAGCTTGCGGGCTCTGCCAGAAGTACATCGCCAGGTTTCGTCAGCGCAAGAATCAATGCGGCGATCGCTGCTTGTGCACCTGGACAGACGACAATCTGCCGAGAATCCAGAGGTCCGAACATCGGCTCAAGCCATCGGGCTCCAGCCTTGCGGTCTGAGTCGCTTCCGCCACCCAGGTGGTAAGTCATCAGCAGTTCAGCTTCCGTGCTCATCAACACCCGAGACAGACCCTGCTTCAGCATGTCGTCGAAGTCCACGCCAGCCGGTGGTGGTGGTGTGTTCATGCTCAGATCGAGGATGGCGGTCAAGTCGACCTTGGGCGCCGCGACGTAAGTGCCTCGGGCGCCTCGTCCCTCCAGCAAGTGGCGGCGCCTGGCTTCGTCGTACGCGCGCGTGACCGTTGTCAGGTCGAGCTCCAACTGTGCCGCCAACCGGCGCTGCGGAGGCAGACGGTCACCAGGTTTCAGCAATCCGTTCGCCACTGCCACCTGCAATGCGTCCGCAATCTGCAAGAAGCGAGGTCCGCCATGCCTGGCCAATTGCGGCAACCAGAGGGGCAAACTTTCATCTTGCATGGCTTTCAAACCCAGTGTTGCTCTCAATGTATGGAAATTGCTTTTACGTAGTATGTCCCGGATGTGCCGCAACGCCATGCTTGTATGGCTCCCGTTGAGGTCTTGGCTTCTCTCATCCGGGGGGCTCCTCACGGCAGGCTGCGGCAAGTCATAGGCTGGAAATTTTCAAATGATCGATTGGATCCCTGTAGTCTTCATTACCTTCAAGGTCCTCATATTCGGGACCTGCATGTTCTTCGCCATCAAGTGGCATTACGACCAAGGCAAGATGGGTACGGACAGGCGCGCACTGCTACGCACGGGCGCCAAGATCGCTGTCGTCTTCATCCTGTTGCTTTTGGGCGTGCTGCTTTTCACTTTTGGCCTCGCCAGGATGCTCGGTATGGACTTGAGCCTTCCATGACGCCCAAGCGGGAGCGGCCAATCTGGTGCAATGCGATGAAACCTGCATTCGTCGGACAACCATCACTTGTGATCGCATCGAAGAAAGCAATCTGGGGCGCCTCGCTGTCCCAGGCCTGCTTTGCAGAGGTTGCGAGCAGCACTGGAAGTGCAGGCACGCCTGCTCATAACGGCCGGCGTCTGCTAAAAGGTTATGGAGAATGCAAAAAGGGTGCCTGAAACGGGGAAGCGGCTGAAACTTCCAGTTTCTGGATGCGCACAGTTCAGCGGGACGAGTTGTGCAGTTGCTCCAGCTGGCTGGCGGCACTGGCTTCGAGGCTGGCACGCTCTTTATCCAGATACCGATAAATGCTTTTGAGATCGGCGATTTTCTGTCTGATTTCTGCCATCTTCTTTTCGATGAGTCTGGCGCCGGCAGCGCAGTCGATCGTCTTGTTTCTCTGCGCTTCCAGAATCTCGCCGATTTCCCCAAGGGAAAAACCCATGCTTTGCGCGCGCTGGATGAATTGCAGCTGCTGCAGCGTTTGCACTGTGTAAACGCGGTAGTTGTTAGGCTGCCGCAGCGGTGAGATCAGGCCGATTTGCTCGTAGTAACGCAGCGTATGGCGGCTGATGCCGCTGCGAGCCTCGAGTTCGCTGATTTTCATGAAAATATCGCTTGACTATGGAGTTAGATCGACACTTTACACTTGATTTCTCACCTTACCAAGGAACAGTGAAATGAGCGTGGAGTGTTTTGTCACCGGGGGAACCGGCTTCATCGGCCAACATTTGTTGGCGTACCTGAGTGCAAAAGGTCACCCCATTCGGGTGTTGATGCGTCGTCCGGAGCGGCTGGCTGCACTGCGGGAGCAAGTCGACAAATTGGGAGGGGTGGCAACCCGGGTATTTGCCGTTGCTGGCGATCTGGAACACGACAACCTCGGGCTAAGCCTTGCCGACCGGGAGGTGCTCAGGCAGTCCCGCATCGTATTCCACCTGGGCGCCCATTTCGCGTGGGGGCTTTCCTTGGAGCATTCTCGTGCGGTGAATGTAGAAGGGGCTCAGCGCGTGGCGTTGCTGGCAGTCGAGCAAAAAAGCCGGTTGGTGATGACCGGCGGCTACATGCTGAAAAACCATGAACATCTGCAACGCATCGGAATTGATCCTCGTCACCCGGAGCTGACGAATTGGCGGGCTGTCTACCGGCGTGTCGGTGCCTACGAAGGGAGCAAGCTGGAAGCGCATTTTGCGACTCTGCAGCTCATGTCCGCCAAGGGCGGGGAGATGACCGTTGTCCACCCCGCGACGGTTTGTGGTCACAGCCGCACGGGGCATATCCTTGACGGCCAGCCGTTGGTGGAACTGATACGCAACCTTGTGCAGGGAAAGCTGACTGCAGTGCCGGGCACTCCCGATCACTGGCTGCCGCTGGTCACCGTGGATTATCTGGTCGAGCTGATGGCCGCTTGTGCTTTTGATCCTGCCATGGCGGGCCAGGAACTGCTGGCGCTCGATCACCAAAGTCCCAGCTTGCGAGAACTCATGGTGCAGGTGACACGACCTATTGGCTTGAAGTCTCCCAAGCATCACATCCCGCTTCGATTGCTGAAGGTGCTCCTGAGCATTCCCCCCGTCGCGCGGTTTTTGAATTCAAGTACCGAAGCCCTGGACTTTATCCAGACTACCCGTTTTGATACAACGGCGGCCGAGCAATTTGCCAACCGGCATGGGCTGGCCAAACCGGATATGCGCCAGTCCTTGCAGCACACTGCCGTGTTCGTCCATTCACATTGCATGACCAGGGGCAACATCCGCTGACTTCTCCCCAGCGCAGCACCACGCGATGTTCAAGGCGTGGCCTGCCGTTGCCCGGTGGCCTGTGCCAGCTGGAAACCCAATGCAGCCGCTCCGTACGCTGCAGCAAGCCAGGTATGGCAGGTCCATATCAAGGTGAGCACGATCAACGCATCGCCAAGCCCGCTCGTCAGCCGATAGGCAGCAGGCAAGGGCGAGGAGCGCAAACGGCCCATCGATGAGCCAACTACCTTTCGGACAGACCGGGCCTGCCTGGCCTGTCCCAGCGCTGCAACCCCGGCATTGGCGGTGACGATCATCGTCAACAGCAAGCCCAGGCGAAAAGCCGCCGAGGTCGGGTTCAGATGCTCATACCAGAGCAGGGCCAGTAGCAGGGCATCGGTGCCCAGCATCCATAGCCAGCGCGATGCGGGCACGCAAGCCGCAGTGGGTGCATGATGGGACTTCACTCAGGATCCAGGTTCAGGTGACGCCACTGCGGGCTGGTCGAATTGTCGGCCAGGCTTGGGCCTGACCGCATGTACTCGATGACGTGGCTGTCTTTGATGGAAAGGAAACTGTGGCAAATAGCAGCATCAACGTGGTCGGCGCAACTTTCAAAGAATGTCGTTCCGCAGCAGTATGCGCCTCATCTGGTGATGGCGCAGTCGCGGGCTTCAACGCACGGTGATGCGGTGTGTACCGTCATCGGCATCGTTGAAAAGACGGGGTGGGTGTCCAGCGCCCGTACCGGCATATCTTGCCAGCTGTCAAGATCGACTTACCGAAACGCTGGTGCGATAGTGCAGCCGGCCAGAACTGCAGTTGCCACATCCGCCGCCGCAAGCCGAAAAGCTCCTGTCTTCCCGCTGCATCCATGGTGTGGAATTTAGCAAAGTGCCCGGAGGAGCAGACGCAGCACAAATTCCGGCAGGCTCTTTGATTGCGTGCTTGGCCTATGTTTGCCGCGGCCTGATCACGCCCGTCAGCATGTCGCTCAGCACCTCCGAATCCGTCTGGCCCATGATGACGTATATGGCGATGTCCTTGCCAGCGCTGGCCGGTACGACGGCGGTATGGCGCTGGTAGACCACTTCCTCGCCCGTTTGCTGGTCAAAGGCGCGATAGGCGCTCAGATTTTCCACCTCAAGGAGCTTGCCGCCGAGCGGCCCGCCCACGAAAGTCGCATGGATCCTGCCCATCGGGCCTCCCTCTGCAGAGCATGTTGTGAAGCCGACCTACGTTCGCAGGGCGGCCGCCACACTCTATCGCGCAGCCCATGGCTGCCCCGGCGTTGCTTGAGGCGTTGCATGATGCAGATCAAGGAAGAGGAATATTTTGCGGCTTGATGTCCATTGGCCTGCTCGGGAGCAACCTTCAAGGGCCGCCCGATGGTGTAGAAGCCCATCGCTTCGGTGTATCAGCTTCCTGCATCTTGTGCACAAGAGCTGTCGTTCAAGTCGGATACGGCGAAAGCGAGCCGCAAAGGCGGTGGGTTGGAACTTCATGGAGTTTCCCGGAAGGGCGGTGCCGCTACCGTCCTTTATCAAAAGCAGTTGGCCGGCGATGGCTTGCACAAAGAGCGCCAGCACAAGATTCAACGGTTGGCGTTGCATAGCCCGCAAGGCATTTTTAGGCGCTACCGAGGTGGCTGGCGCTGAGGGCCGCAGTCAGAATCTATGGTGCGACAGGTAACGCGTTGATGGAACGCAGCACGTTGCGTGCAATGCTCTGGCGTTTGGCCAGGTCGCTAAGCCTGTTCGGCGTGTCCATGTTCAAGGCGAAGAAGACAGGGCCGCTGGGCCACTCCACCCAGCCCACCCACCAGCCTATTTTTCCGGTCCAGCCTGTTTTGGCGCGCAATATCCAGTCAGGGCCTGCCTCATTGAGCATCACGTCCTTCACAAGCCGCTGGTGTTCGACCAGGAAAGGCAGCTGATTGCGATACAGTCGTTGCAGGAAGGCAATCTGCTCGATGGATGAGATAGCGAGGTCGCCCTCAACCCAGAATGGCTTGTCGCCCGTGGCGACCGCATTGCCATACCCGATCTTTTGCATGTAGGCGGCCTCGCGTGCATCGCCGAGTTCTTTGGCAAAGCGCTCATACACCCAGACGGTGGAATTCCTCATCGCGGAGCGCAGGTTCTGGTCCACGTTCCACGCCGCGGTGGGCCGCTTCACGCCATCCCATGGAATGACCTGGAATTCGTCACGCAGCAGCCCTGCATCAAGTGCGAACAGACTATGCGGAATCTTGAAAGTGGAGGCGGGAGAGTAACGGCGCTCGGCACGCGACGGGTTGTGAACGTAGGTCGTTTCAGAGTTGTCCCGGGCATCGAGAACGACGATGCTGCCTTGTGCATCGGCCGCGGTGAAAAACCGCGACCAATCGGCCATTTCCTGAAACTGCGGATGGGCTGCCGTCACTTGGGCAAACCCTGCTGCCAGGGCGGATAACATCAGATTTCGTCGATTCATGCGCCCAGTTTAAAGGTGAGGCGAATGCGGTTTTCGGGGGCTGGAGCAGTGACAATGCCGGCCCACGGTGGGTGGGAAAGTTTCTTGCGGGTCGAGGTGGCAGGCGCCTGCCGGCAATCCGGCTCCTGCGGAAACTCCGCTTGGCGGGCTGGGCTTTCCCGCAGTCCAGCACCGTCCTGATCAGTGGCACTGGACCATATTGCCAAGTATCTGGCAGGCCCGGCCCTCCTGATCGATGAGGAGGGAGCCGTTCCGGTTGTAGTTGCTCCCGTTGATGTCCGAGCAAAATCCCGCGTGGCAACTGGAAATCGGTATCGGGTCGCGCGGCGGTGGCACGACCACTTGGGAGGGCTCCTGCATGAGAGGAGTGTTGGATCCGCATGCCGCGTTGACGCTGCCGATGGCGGCATTGATCCTCACGCGCTGCTCGTCCTGCGAAACGGTGCGAACGCTGGAGACGAACTCCAGTTCCTTGCGAGCCTCCTGGCAGGCCAGAGACTGGTCTGGACGCTGAGCAGGGGCTGCCTGCGGACCCTGAGTCTGCGGGTCGGGCATGCGTTGCTGCATCTCCATCTGCTGGCTCCTGCGTTCCATCGCCTCGGCGGCCTGCATTCTTTCCTGCTGGATTTCCTCATCGGTACGCTTGCGTTCGATGAGGCCACCAGACTGCGTGCTGGTGCAGGGCCTGTCGGTGAGCGTGATGGCGCCGGAGGAGTCGGTGCACCGATAGACCTGGGCGGCAGCAGGTTGGGCCAGAAATGCAGAAAGTACGGCCAAGGCAAACAGTCGCATCCGTCCCCCATCTGTCTATGCGATCTGCCCGATGGTAGCGGAACACCTGTACAAGCCTGGCTGTTGCCATTATTCCGGGGTTCCCAGCGCACCCGTACAGGGCAGCCACAGGCGGCGATGAGGAGTGCGTCAGCCGTTCCCGTGGCGGGATTGCGTGCACCTCGGTGCCTACGCTGCCCACGATTCCCCCGGGATCTTGCTCGGCATGGCCGCGCCATTTGCTGCCGGAACTCGCCAATGAAAAGCCGCCCGGGCGGGCGGCTGAAGCCGATGCCATGGATTGGCATGCCAGAGCCTTTCGGGCCGGCGCGTCTTACCTGCTCTTGTTTCTTCCGCGATAGTCCAAGTCAGTGGCCGAGTAATTCTCGCGTGTGCGCCAGTCCATTTGTATGGGGATGGCCTGCTGCGAAGGATATGTGATGCGTTCCTGCTCCCTCTGCTGCTCCCAGCGCTTTGATTCCACGATGTGGTGAACAGTGGGTTCCTTGGTTTGGCTCATGTGAAAGGAGTCCTCGGTCAAGTTGCTGATCCCGTCTTGGACGTTACCTTGATAAGGCAAAAGGGTCCAGTCAATTTTTCTTGCATGCACCTGCCGGAGGTCTTGCGGCATTCTGGCGCAGTGGCGCTATTGCGGCGGCGGCCTTGATCCGCGCCTGCTCAGCAGCGGTACGGCGCTGAGCACGAGCAGGGCCAGCAGGGTGCTGATGATGGCCGTGGATTCTTCCCCAAGGCCTGCCGCCACGCCGATGGCCGCCGTGAGCCAGATGCCGGCCGCCGTCGTCAGGCCTTTGACATGAAGCGGGGTGTCCCGTTTCTCGGCCTTGAGAATGGCGCCGGCGCCCAGAAAGCCGACGCCGGCAGTCAGGCCCTGTATCACGCGCGAGGCATCCGGCGCGCCGATTCCTGCCTGAAGCGACACCAGAACGAACAGCGCCGAGCCCATGGCCACCAGCATATGGGTGCGCAGGCCGGCTTCCTTGCCCTGGCTTTCGCGCTGCCAGCCCAGCAGCCCGCCCAGGGCCGCCGCCAGCGTGAGGCGCAGGATGTTGCGCGTCATCTGCGCAATGTCGAGAACATCGGCGAACTCGCTGTCGATCGTGCTGGCGACGGTGCTGAGAACTTCGTTCATTTGCGCCACGCTAAGGCGCTCCGGCAAAGCGGCGGGTAGGCCTGCATCAGCAGGACCTGTCCGCCACTGCCGCTTGTTTCCACGGTACCCGCCGATGTTCCCGGATTTCCAGCCGGTACAGAAAGACCAATTCCGAAAAGTGCAAATACCTGCAAGCGCAAGGCAGGGTGTACCGGAACGGCGCATGGGCGGCCCGCCCGGCCTGCCGCGCGGGGGCCAGGCTGCCGGTGACTCCCTGCATCCGCATCATTCAGCCCGCCGGCTGCCCGCCTTGCCTACCTCCGGTGCAGCGCCAGCCCTGCCACGTCCATCGTGGCGCGCAGCACGCGTCCGTGCGTGGAGTCGGTCACATAGAGCTGGCGGCGGTCCGCGCCGCCGAAGGCCAGGTTGGTGATGGAACTGCCGGGCACGCCGCGCAGCACCTGCACCGGCTCGGCTCGGCCGTTGAGCACCCAGACCACGCCCAGGCCCGGGTTGGCCACCAGCAGGCGGCCCTGCGCGTCCACGGCCAGCCCGTCCGGGCCGCTGGGGCCGTAGGACGTGAAGAACTGGCTCACCTTGGAGACGCTGCCATCGGGCAGCAGCGGCACGCGCCACACGCAGTTGCCGCGCGTCACCGCCAGGTACAGCACGCGCTCGTCCGGCGACAGCGCCACGCCGTTGGGGCTGGGCACGTTGGCCAGCAGCAGGTCGAGCTGGCCGTTTGGCCGCAGCCGGTACAGCCGCCCCGAGGGGTCATGCAGCCCGCTCTGGCCCTGGTCGGTGAAATACAGGTTGCCCTGGCTGTCGAAGACCAGGTCGTTCACGCCCTTGAAGCGCTCGCTGTTGCGCCGCTCCAGGTAGGGACTGACCCGGCCGCTGGCAACATCCAGGCGCACCAGGCCGTTCTTGTAGTCGGTGATGAGCAGCGTGCCGGCGTCGAGGAACTTCATGCCGTTGGGCTCGCCGTCGTACTCGGCCACCAGCGACCACCGGCCCCGCGGGTCGATGCGCAGGATGCGGCCCCAGGGGATGTCGGTCACATACAGGTTGCCGGCCTCGTCGAACACCGGGCCTTCGAGGAAGGAGTCCGTCACCGCGCCGCCGCGGTTGGCATCGGCCCAGGCGCTGCGCTCGCGGCGGCGCAGGTCTTCGGGCATTGCGCTGAACGGCTCCAGGTCGCGGATCTCGGGGGCTTGCAGCAGAAACATGGCGGACTCCTTCAAAAACCGTACAGGTGCGCCGGGTTGTCGACGAGGATGCGCTCCAGCGTGGCCGGCGTCACGGCCCAGGCGGCCAGCAGGTCGACCAGGTCGGCGTCGTTCACGCTGCCCGGCACCTCGGTGGTATGGGGCCAGTCGCTGCCCCAGACCAGCCGCTCGGGCGCGGCGCGCACCAGCGCCCGGCCCAGTGGCAGCGTGTCGGCATACGACGGGCCATGCACCGTGGAGCGCATGTAGGCACCCGAGAGCTTGACCCAGGTATTGCCGCCGTCGAGCAGCCGGCGCAGCGCATCATAGGCCAGCCCGCGCGTGCCCTCGGCCGGGTCGATGCGGCCCAGGTGGTCCACCACCAGCGGCACCGGCAGCGCGGCTAGCACCGAGGCCAGCTGCACCAGTTGCTCCGGGTGCACGAAGACCTGGATGTGCCAGCCCAGCCGCTGCACCTTGCCGGCCAGCGTGGTCAGCATCTGTTGCGTGGTCTTGCCCCAGGACTGCGGTGTGACGAAGTTCACGCGCAGCCCGCACACGCCGCGCGCCGCCAGCAGGTCCAGCTCGGCATCGCCCACGTCGTGGGCCACCACGGCGACGCCGCGGGCGCTGTCGCCCAGCTGTGCCAGCGCATCCAGCGTGCAGGCATTGTCGGTGCCGTAGGTGGACGGCGTGACCACCACCGCGCGCTGCGTGCCCAGGCGCTGCTGCAGCAGCCGGTAGGCGGCCACGGGCGCGTCGGGCGGCTGGCGCGTCCAGTGCGGCGACGGCGCGAAGCGCGGGTCGAAAATGTGCATGTGGCTGTCGCAGGCCAGCGGCGGCGGCATCTGCACGGGCCGGTTCAGGCCCGTGGAATGGGGTACGGCGACGGTCATTGCTTGTCCATCCCGACCTTCGCCGCCACGCGCTCCCACAACTCGGCGTCGGCCTGGAGTTTGTCGGCGAACGCCTTGCCGCTGACCACGTCGGGCACCGCGCCCAGGTCGTCGGCGAACGACTGCACGTCAGGGCTGGCCATGGCGGTTGCGATTTCCTTGCGCAGCTTTTCCAGCACCGGCTCGGGCGTGCCCTTGGCGGCCCACAGGCCCGTGAAGTTGACGACCTTGTAGCCGGGCGCGCCCGCCTGGGCGAAGGTGGGCACGCCGGGCAGCGCCTTCAGGCGCTGCTCGCCGCTCACGGCCAGCAGGCGTACCTTGCCCCCGCGCACCTGGCCCATCACGCCGGGTGTGGAGGCGATCTGGAAGTCGATGGTGCCGCTCAGAAGCGCCATCGTGGCCTCGCCCGCGCCCTTGAACGGCACGTGGGTGGCCTTGAGGCCGCTGGCGCCTTCCAGCGCCACGGTGGCAAAGTGGGGCATGGTGCCGGCGCCGCCCGTGCCGTAGTTGAGCTTGCCGGGGTTGGCCTGCGAATAGGCCACCATGTCGCCCAGTGTCTTGAACGGCGAGTTGGCCGGCACCACCACCGCCGTGGGCGCGAAGTTGAAACCGGCCACGGGCACCAGGTCCTGCGCGCGGTCCCACGGCAGCTTCTTGAAGACCTGCGGCAGGATGGAGTACGTGGTGTCGTTGGCCATCAGCGTGTAGCCGTCGCCCGGCGAGCGCGCCACCTGCGCCGCGCCGATGGTGCCGGTGGCCCCGGCCTTGTTCTCGACGAAGAAGCTCTGGCCGGTCTGCTCGCTGAGCTTTTGCGCGATGCGCCGCGTCACCTGATCTACCGCGCCGCCGGGCGGGTAGGGCACGATGATCTTGACGGGTTTTTCCGGGTAGGCCGTTTGCGCCAGCGCGCCGGCGGCGGCACAGGCCAGCACCAGGGCGGCGGACAGGGGGAAGCTCATGCGGTTCATGGGTCTCGTCTCCTTTCGAGGGTCATTCAGCTTTCAGCTCCAGGTCACTGGCGATCTGCGTATAGATGGCGATTCGCGCTCGGGCACTATGTCGGTGGTGCCGCCGCGGCAAAGTTCACCACCGGCTTGGCGGGGTATGCCTGCGCGAAGCAGGTGCAGGATGCTATTAATAACGTAGCATTTGGCGCTTCCCCAGAAAGCGCCGGAGGCCGAGTTGGCTTGAACATGCCTACTCCTTCTTGATGCCCGCGGCCTTGATGGTCTCTGCCCAGCGAGCGGACTCTGCCGCGAGGCGCTTGCGGAACTCATCCGGCTGCGAGCCCACGATCTCCGAGCCCAGCGCGTCGAAGCGGGCCTTGACCTCGGGCATGGCCAGCACCTCCCGCACGGCACTGTTGAGCCGGGCCACGATCTCGGCCGGCGTGCCGTTGGGCACGAACATGCCGTTCCACTCGTAGACCTCGTAGCCCTTCACGCCGGCTTCGCCGATGGTGGGAACATTGGGGAACAAGGGGTTGCGCTTGGCCGACGTGATGGCCAGGGGCTTGAGCGCCCCGCCCTTGATGTGGCTGCTCAGCGCCGGCAGGTTGAAGAAGCCCATATCCACTTCACCCGCCAGAATCGCCTGCAACGCCAATCCGCCGGCGCGATACGGCACATGCAGCAGCTTGATGCCGACGCCCTGGTTGAACAGCTCGGCGCCCATGTACTGCACGGTGCCCTGCCCGCCCGAGGCGAAGGTCAGCTTGCCGGGCGCCTTGGAGGCTGCCGCGATGAGTTCCTGCAGCGTGTTGTAGGGCGAGTTCCTGGGCACCACCACCAGCATGGGCGTCACGCCCACCAGCGCCACCGGCTGCAGGTCCTTCTCGGCATCGAAGGGCAGCTTCTGCAGGTGGGGGCTGATGGACAGCGGCGTCGCGTCGTACAGCACCGTGTAGCCGTCGGGCTGGGCCTGCGCGACCGATGCTGCGCCGATGACGCCGCTGGCGCCGGCCTTGTTCAGGACGACGACGGACGCCTTGAGCTTGGTCCCCAGGTGCTGGGCCAGCACCCGGGCCAGGGCATCGGCCGTTCCGCCCGGCGCGTAGGGCACCACCAGCGTGATCGGCTTGCTCGGCCAGGTCGATGCGGCGGCGGGAAGCGCGCTGAATCCTGCGGCTGCCAGCGCAGCGGCCAGCACGTTGAAATGGCGACGGTTCATGGCGTGTGGTCTCCTTGGAATTGAAACGGATGGAAATCAGAAGGGATGAATGAATCCGCCATGGCGGATTCATTCACCCTTTTTCTCAGGCCGTGGCCGCGCGGTTCAGCACCGCCAGCGCGTTGCGCGCCGCGCCCAGGCCCATGTTCACGTAGGCGTCGCTGGTCACGCCGCCGATGTGCGGGCTGAGGATGAAGCCCGGCTGGTGCTGGAACGGGTGGCCCGCCGTCATGGGCTCGACGGCGAAGCTGTCCAGCCCGGCCATGCGCACCTGGCCGCTTTGCACGGCTGCCAGCAGTGCGGCCTCGTCGATCAGGCCGCCGCGCGCGGTGTTGACCACGATCACGCCCTTCTTGCAGCGCGCGAGCGTCTCGGCGCCCAGCAAGCCGCGGTTGTCATCGGTCAGCGGGCAGTGCAGCGAAATCGCGTCGCTCTCGCGCCAGATGGTTTCCAGATCGGCAGGCTGCACGAAGTCCGGCAGGCTCTTGGCGAAGGGGTCGAAGCCGAGCACGCGCATGCCCAGCGCATCGACCATCTTCGCGAAGCGCAGGCCGATGGCGCCCAGGCCGATCAGGCCGATGGTGCGGCCGCCCAGCTCCAGGCTCTTGTGCGTGGCCTTGTCCCAGTGGCCGGCGTGCATGCGCGCGTCGAGCTGGGGCACCGACTTGGCGCAGGCCAGCAGCAGCGCCAGGGCCTGCTCGGCTACGGCCGCCGCGTTGGCGCCCACGGCGGCCACCACCTCGATGCCGCGTTCCTTGGCCGCCACCTTGTCGATGGTGTCGGTGCCGCTGCCATGCTTGGAGATCACCTTCAGCGAAGGCGCCGCGTCCATGGCGGCCGCGCCCACCTTGCTGTAGCGCACGATGATGGCCACGGGGTTGTGCTCGCGGCACAGGGCGACGACATCGTCCTCGCTGGGAGTCTTGCCCGCGTAGACGATGTGGTAGTCGGTCAGCAGCGCGAGCGCCTGGGGCGCCAGGTCGGCGGCCGTGATGAGGATGGTCGGACGGCTCACAGTGCTTCTCCTTCCTTGAGCACGCCGGCGGCGCGCAGCGCGGCTGGCAGCCACTTGGCGGCGGTGTCGCCACGCGCGATGGCGTCGATGCGCGCAGCCTCGTCGGCCACCTTCTTCACGGCCAGGGCCATCATCGCGGGCGCCTTGGCGCGCTCGATCACGGTCACGCCGTCGGCATCGCCCACCACGAGGTCGCCCGGGTTCACCGTGGCGCCGCCGCAGGAGATGGGGTGGTTGATGCGGCCGGGCACGAACTTGGTCGGGCCGGCGGGGTTGAAGCCGGCGCTGAACACGGGGAAGTCCAGCTCCAGCAATTCGAGCTTGTCGCGGATGGCGCCGTCCACGATCACGCCGCCCAGGCCGCGCTTCTTGCAGGCGCTGAGCATCAGCGTGCCCATGAGGGCGGCGGTCTGGTCGCCCTTGCCGTCGATCACCAGGATGTCGCCGGGCTGGGCCAGCGCGATGGCGGCGTGGATCATCAGGTTGTCGCCGGGGCGCACCTCGACGGTGAAGGCCGGGCCGGCAAGCTTCATGTCCTGGTGGACGGGCGCCACGCGGGCATTCATGGTGCCGCGGCGGCCTGCCACGTCGGCAAGGATGGCGGCCTGGAAGGTAGCGGCCTGCTGGACGACGTCGGCGCCCACGCGCTCGATGTCACGGATGATTTCGGGGAGTTGGCTCACAGTGGTCTCCTGGGGGGGTGGAAAAAAGAAAAAAATCAGTCGGCCTTGATGTTTCCGTCACGGATCACCTTGGCCCATTTGGCGGAATCGGCCTTCTGCAGATCGCCGAGCTGCCGGGGCGTGCCGCCCGCGAGGGTGATGCCCAGCTTCTCGGCCAGCGCGGTGATGGCCGGGTCCTTCAGCACCTTGCCGATCTCGGCGTTCAGGCGCTGCACGGTGGCGGCCGGGGTCTTGGCAGGGGCGAACACGGCGTGCCACTGCTCCACCACGAAGTCCTTGAAGCCCGCCTCGGCCATCGTCGGCACCTGCGGCAGGGCCGGCAGGCGTGCGGCCGAAGTGACGGCCAGCGCGCGCAGCTTGCCTGCCTGGATGTGCGGCAGCGCGGCGGCCGCGGGCGCGAACATGAATTGCACCTGGCCGCCCAGCGTGTCCTGCAGCGCGGGCGTGTCGCCCTTGTAGGGCACGTGGATGAAGCGCGCGCCACTCTGCTGCTGCAGCAGCTCGGCCTGCATCTGCAGGATGGTGCCGTTGCCGCCCGACGCATAGGCCAGCTCGCCCGGCCTGGCCTTGGCGGCGGCGACCAGTTCGCCCACCGTGGCGAACGGCTGGGCCACGCCCGCCACGAGGATGTGCGGGATGGTGCCCAGGGTGATGACCGGCTCGAAGCCCGCGATGGGGTCGTAGGGCAGCTTGCCCAGCAGGTGCGGCGCAATGGCCTGCGGGCCGATGGTGGTGCCCAGCAGCGTGAGGCCGTCGGGCTGGGCGCGCGCCACGAAGGCCGCGCCGATGGTGCCGGTAGCGCCGGGCTTGTTGTCCACGATCACGTTGGTGCCCAAGGCCGGACCCAGGCGCTGGGCGATGTTGCGGCCCAGCACGTCGGTGCCGCCACCGGCCGGGTACGGCACCACGTAGGTGATGAGCTTGCCGGCGGGCCATTCCTGCGCCAGCGCCGGGCAGGCAACCAGGCTTGCGGCGCACATGGCCAGCAGGCGGCGGCGGGCAGCGCCCTGCGCGCCCAGGGGCGAACGAGGAGAGATCATGGGTAGTTCCTTTCAGGTACAAGCGACGCCGAAGCCATAGAGCTGGGCGGGGTTGTCCACCAGCACTTGCTGCAGCGTGGCCGCGCTTTCTGTGCGGTTCAGCCATTCGGCCAGCCGGTCGAGCTGGCGCGCGTCGTCCGGCATGGGCTGCATGCCGGCGCTGGCCGTGGCATGCGGCCAGTCGCTGCCCCACAGCACGCGCTGCGGCGCGGCGCGCAGGTAGCCGGCAGCCAGCTCGTCGAGCGCCGGGTCTTCCACGCTGCGCTGCGGGCTGACGATGTAGCCGCCGGACAGCTTGATCCAGGCCCGGCCGGCCTGCAGCAGTTCCAGCAGCAGCGCGTGGGCCGGGTGGCGGCCCGCCTGCTGCGGCGCGATGCGGCCCAGGTGGTCGAACACCAGCGGCACGGGCAGGCGGCGCAGCACCGGGGCCAGCGACGCCAGCAGTTCGGGCGCCATCAGCAGCTGCAGGTGCCAGCCCAGCGGCGCTATGCGCCGCGCCAGCGGCTCGAGCTGCTCGGCAGTGCCCGACACACCCAGCGACAGGTTCAGCCGCACGCCGCGCACGCCCTGGGCATGCAGGTCAAGCAGTTCGGCATCGCTCTCCTGTCCGCCGATCACGGCCACGCCGCGCGCTCCGGGCCCCAGTGCCGACAGCCCGGCCAGCATGCAGCGGTTGTCCGTGCCGTAGGTGGACGGCGTGACCAACACCACCCGCGACAGGCCCAGCCGGCGCTGCAGCTGGCGGTAGTCCGCGGCAAAGGCATCGGGCGGCAGCAGCCGGGCACCGGGCGCCGCAGGGTAGCGCGCGTCGTATACATGCACGTGGCAGTCGCAGGCGCCGACAGGCACCACGGCCTGCGGCCTCTGGCAGCCGGCGGAGAATGGAGCGGTGTCCATGGTCGACTTCGGGCCGGTGCGGAAATCAGTCCAGGCTGGCGCCCGAGCGCTTGACGATCTCGCCCCAGCGCGGGATTTCGGTCTTCAGCAACTGGGCGAACTGTTCGGGGCTGCCGCCCAGCACGTCGCCGCCCTCGGAGCGCAGGCGCTCGGCCACGTCGGGCTGTTTCAGCGCCTGGTTGATGGCCTGGTTGAGCTTGTTCACGATGGCGGCCGGCGTGCCGGCGGGCGCGAGGATGCCGAACCAGGAGATCGCGTCGAAGTCCTTGTAGCCGGCCTCGGCCAGCGTAGGCGTGTCGGGCAGTTGCGAGGAGCGGGTCTTGGACGTGACCGCGATGGGCCGCAGCTTGCCGCTGCGCACATGGCCCAGCAGCGTGGGGATGGACGACATGTACAGGTCGACCTGGCCGCTCATCACGTCGGTCAGGGCCTGGGCCGCGCCCTTGTAGGGCACATGGCGCAGTTGGATGCCGGCGGCATTCTCGGCCAGCTCGCCCGCGAGGTGGGCGACGGTGCCGTTGCCGGAAAAGCCCAGCGTCAGCGACTCGGGCGCCTTCTTGGCCGCGGCCACCACGTCGGCATAGCTCTTGAAGGGCGAGGTAACCTGCGCCACCATCACGATGGGCGACGACGACACCAGCGCCACGGGCGCCAGATCCTTCAGCGGCTTGTACGGTAGCTTGGCGTACAGCGTGGGGTTGATCGCCAGGTTGCTGGTCTGCCCCATGACCAGCGTGTAGCCGTCGGGCGCCGCCTTGGCCACCGCGTCCACGCCCAGGTTGCCGCCGGCGCCGGGGCGGTTGTCCACCACCACATTCCACTTGTTCTGCTCGGCCATCTTCTGGGCCACGGCGCGCGCAATCATGTCGGTGCCGCCGCCAGGCGGGAACGGCACGATCAGCCGGATCGGCTTGCTCGGATAGTCGGCCTGGGCAAAGGCCGGTCCCGCCGGCATGGCTGCGGCCATCAGACCGAGCAGGGCGGCACCCGCGCAGGCAGCCAGGGTGCGGGAGGGTGTTGAAAAGTGCATGGCAAGTCTCCTTGTATGTTTTGCGGCTTTGCCCGCCACGGGCACCGCGTGGCCGCCATTCTGGAAAAACGTTTCACGGCATACAATTGAGTTGCGTACAGTGAAACAAAACTGCCATGGAAAACCCTCGTAACCGCTCTTCCTCGCCGCGGCAGCAACCTGCTGCGGGCAGCACACATTCGGGCCGTGAGCCTGCCCAATCGGGTGCCGACGGCGGGGTGGCTGCCGTGACGCGTGCCCTGCAGATACTGGATGCCTTCGTGCTGGGCGAATCGCACCTGCCGCTGGCCGAACTCAGCCGCCGCTGCGGCCTGCACAAGACCACGGTGCTGCGGCTGGCGCGCACGCTGGCGCAGTCGGGCTACCTGGTGCAGCGAGAGGATGGGGAGTGGCGCCTGGGGCCGGCCACGGGCTGGCTGGGCGCGCGCTACCAGGCAGGCTTCGATGTGCAGAACGTGCTGGAGCCCGCGCTGCGCGCGCTTTCCCAGAGCAGTGGCGAAAGCGCGGCCTTCTATGTGCGCGAGGGGAATGTGCGCACCTGCTTGGTGCGCGTCGAGGGGCCGCAGGCGCTGCGCCACCATGCGCGCATGGGAGAGGGCCTGCCGTTGGAGCATGGATCGCCGGGGCGGGTGATTCTGGCGTTCTCCGGCGAGCCGGGGCGGCTCTATGAGCAGATCCGCAAGCAGGGCTACCAGTGGTCGATCGGCGAGCGCGAACCGGGCGTGGCCACCGTGTCGGCGCCGGTCTTCGGCATGAACCGGCGGCTGCTGGGCTCGGTATGCATCTCCGGTCCCGAGTCGCGCCTGCCGCCCGCCACGCTGGAGGCACTGGCGCCCCAGGTGATGAACACGGCCCGCCAGCTGTCTTACGCGCTGGCAGGCAATACCTCGGCCACACCGGCCGAACTGCCGCCGAGCCGGTGGCACCCATAGCCGCGCGTGCAGGTCCGGCACGAAAGGCCTGCCGGCGCCGGAGCCTGCATTGGCGGACAGGCCGGATCAGGCGCGGGCGCTCGCCTGATGCCGGTAACCGGAGCCTTCGGTACGGAGCCACGGTATCCAGCGAGGCGGCAGTGCCATGCGGTGTGGCTGTGACGCAGGCGCGCTGGCCAACCGGTCCAGGCCCTCGGGTGTGATGGCAAGAACCTGGGCTGCGGTTGCCGTGCCGGACAGGTTCACGGGATCTGACGGCGCTGGAACCAGCGCCAGAACCAGCCCTTGCTTGCGCAACTGGCGCACCGCTTCGACCTCTTCGCGGGAACTGAGTGTGAGTGGCAGCCTGGATCGGGCGATCCGGCGCAGCAGTTCTGTGGTCATGTCATTCCTCCTTTGCTCGTTGACCATCTGCGAACGTCGTAAGAACTGGTGGCGTTGCCGTGCGTTTCAAGGACCGGGCCTTGTAGGACTGGGCGTGATGCGCATGTTGGCTTGCGGAAGGCCTGTTTGTCGGCCTCCTTCGAATGCCGGCTGCCTTCTCTCGCTGCCCTCTTGAAGAAAAAGGGACCGTCCCTAATTCCGGCTCAGGCCCCGGTACGACGGAGTGCCGGTGCCATTGATCTCACCCATCAACGGAGATTTCGCCATGTACCGATCCTTGTTTCCGCTCGACATCGTCGCAGAACTGAGCCGCCTGCAGCGCGAGACGCAGCAGGCCTTCGACCTTTCGCCCACCATCCGGGGCTTTGCAGGGCAGGGCTTTCCGGCGCTGAATGTCGGCAGCACGCCGCAAAGCCTTGAGATCTATGCGTTCGCACCCGGGGTGGACCCGGCCTCGCTGGAAGTGAACCTGGAAAAAGGCCTGTTGACCATCTCGGGCGAGCGAAAGACCCCGCTGTCGAATATGGATGGCAGCAAGGCCGCGCTGCACATCAACGAGAGGTTCTCGGGCCGCTTCCATCGTGCGCTGACGCTTTCGGAGGATGCCGACCCGGATGCCGTGCAGGCGCGCATGACCGACGGGGTGTTGCGCATCAGCATCCGCCGCAGGGCCTCTGCACAGCCCAGGCGCATCGAAGTGAACTGAATCAATCAATGGAGGACATTGCCATGAGCGACATTCAAACCCGCACTTCCGACACCATGCCGTCGCGGTCGGCCCAGGGCGCTGCGGAAGCGCCCGCCTTGCGTCCTCCCGTGGACGTGATCGAGGATGCCGGCGGCATCACGCTCTACGCGGACCTGCCCGGTGTTTCGCGCGAGAACCTGCATCTTTCGGTGGAGTCGGACACGCTGACCATCGACGCGATGCTGTCCACGGCCGTGCCCGAGGAACTCACGTCGAGTCACAGCGAGGTGAGCCTGCCGCGTTACCACCGCACCTTCACCCTGAGCAAGGAACTCGACACGGAGAAGGTGTCGGCTGAACTCGCGCAAGGCGTGTTGACACTGCGCATTCCCAAGGCTGCCCATGCGCAGCCGCGGCGCATCGAGGTGCAGGTCGATTGACCGGGCTACCGCTCCGCGCTTCAGTCATCCATGGCTGAAGCGGAGCGCGCAACGCGCCGGCAGCCATGGAGACTGTCGGTGCGTTGAAGCGCGTCCACCGTGCGCATCAGAAGTGCCACTGGCTGGGAGCATCTGCCGGCCTGCCCCCATGGGGGCACTGATGCTGCGAACCCCTCTACGCAGCCTGTCCGTGCGCCCACTCCTGCCGGATCCGCTCCACACCCTGACCGTAGCTGGTCACATCGAAGCTCGGAAAGCGGCGCTTGAATTTGGTGGAGTCGAAGAGGTTGTCCTGCGCGTAGCGCGGCAGCAGCTCCTGGATCTCGCGCACCTGCTTCGAAAAGAGGCCGGCAAGGGCCAGGGTCCATTTGCCGATCACGGTGTAGGAGCCGTTGCCCCCGAATGCCTGGCTGGCCATGGCAACGAACTGCCGGTAGGTGGGACGGTCATCGCAGCAAGGCAGATGCCAGGTCTGTCCATAGGCATCGGGGGTATTGCCCAGCAGCGCCAGTGCCCGGCTGGCATCGGGCGTCCAGATGAGCGTGCGCCGCGTGTCGTCGCGCACGGGCACACGCGGTTTTTTCCCGGCCTGCAGTTTTTCGATGACCAGTGCATTGGTGAAGCTCTGTGTCTTGCCGGGGCCATAGAACTCCGGGGCGCGGCCTATGAGCACGGGAATGTCTGCCCGCGCCATTTCCTCCAGTACCATGCAAGCCATGGCCGCGCGTACCTTGCCCTTGCGCCCGACCGGCGCAAAGAGCGTGTCCTCGGTCTGCAGCCGTGCATCCTGGGGATACATGTAGGTATTGTCGAAGTAGACGAAACTGGCGCCTGCGGCCCGGCAGGCCTCCAGTGCATTTTTCAGCATCGTGGGGAACTGTGCCTCCCATAGTTCCGTGTCCGGCGGCAGGCCGGCAGTGAAGTAGACGATGCTGCTGCCCTGGACGGCCGCCGCGGTCTGCTTGGCGTCGAGCAGGTTGGCGCGCAGGAGGCGGTCGGTGTCGTTGACCTTGCGCGGATTGCGGCTGACCAGCCGTAGATCGCCGGTATGGCTGCGCTTCAGCTCTCTTGCAAGCTCTGTTGCGATCTGGCCGTTGGCTCCCAATATCGTCTGCATTGCGTATGCCTTTTCAAGTGTGCTTTCATGAAACTGGCAAAAGGTTAACCTTGAAGCAAGGTTTAATGTCAAACTCCGATTCCACCTGGAGCATCCCGAACATGAATATCGGCGAACTTGCGCAGCGCACCGGCCTTGCGACTTCGCGCATCCGCTTCTATGAGCGCATAGGCCTGCTCAAGCCGGCGCAGCGGCAAGCCAACGGCTATCGGAGCTATCCCGACGAGGCGGTGCTGGTGCTCAGGCTGATTGCGGTCGGCCAGCGCGCGGGTTTCAGTCTTGACGAGTTGCGTGTGCTGCTGCCCGATGGCCTGTCGCGGTGGGAGCACGACAGCTTGCTCGATACGCTGCGCCGCAAGGTGCGGGATATCGAGTCCATGCAGGCACAGCTCGCGCAGAGCAAGTCCGAGCTGGTCGAGCTGATGGCGCAGATCGAGGCCAAGCCCGACGACATGGATTGCGCCACCAATGCCCGGCGCGTGCTGTCCGGGCTGGGACTGGCGCAAGCAGATGCGACGTCCGCGGTACCGCGCTCCAGGAGCGGCGCAGAAGCCGGGCGCCAGGGGCGGGCCCGGCGCTCGGCTGCAAGGCCGTGAGCCAGGCGCGGCTTCGCCGGCGAAGCCGCGCACGGGCGCTTCAGCGGGCATCGAAGAACTGGCTGGGAGCCTGGCCGAAATGCTTTCTGAACATCGTCGCGAATGCGCCGGGGCTGTCGTAGCCCAGCGCCAGCGCGATGTCTATGATTCTTTCGCCGGTGGCCAGCAGCTCCAGGGCCCTGAGCAGGCGCGCCTGCTGGCGCCACTGGCCGAAGGTCATGCCGGTCTGGCTGGCAAACAGACGCTGGATGGTCTTCACGTCGATCTGCAGGTGCGCAGCCCAGTCGGCCAGCGTCGAGGCGTCGTCCGGCTGCTGCAGCAGACGCCGGCAGATCTTCTGCGCGCGGGCGTCCGATGGCATGGGAAGATGCAGCGGCAGCACGGGCAGTGCATGCAGTTCGTCGAGCAGCAGGCGCATCAGGCGTCCGTCGCGCGAGTCTGGCGCATACGCAGGGCCAACTTCCATGGCCGCGCGGATGAGTTCGCGCAGCAGCGCACTGATGCCCACGACCTGGCAATTTTCGAAAAGCTGCGGTGCGGCATGGCGCTGCACATAGAGGCTGCGCATGTGCACTTCGCCGATGCAGCGTATGGAGTGGGTCATGCCGGCCGGCATCCAGAGGCCGCGGCTGGGGGGGACGACCCAATGGCCTGCTTCGGAATGCACCACCATCACGCCCTGCAGCGCATGGATCAGCTGATGCTTGGTGTGCGCATGCGGCAGCACTTCCCACCCCGGGGGATAGTTGGTGGCGCGGCAGGACACCGGTGCGCTGCTGTTTTCGACACGTGCCAGGTCCTGCGCCAATGTCTCGGGGGTGGGGCGGTCAGGCATGTCCTTTTTGAAAATATCTGGCGCTCAATTGCGCAAGACAGACTGTAGCCCGATTTCTAGAATCGCGCTTTTCCCGGCATGTCCCTTGGCCAGGCTTGAGCCATGGGCGTGCACCGTCATCCTTGCGCCAATACCTCGACCATGTCCATACCAAGCGCCGCCGTTGCCGCCGATGCACCGCCTGTTCCTCCGTCCCAGGGCTTTGCGTTCCGAATTGTCGGAGCCGCCGCCTTTGCGCACTTGCTCAATGATCTGATCCAGGCCTTGCTGCCGTCCGTGTATCCAATGCTGAAGACGCAGTTTTCCCTGAGCTTTGGCCAGATCGGCGGCATTGCGCTGGCCTACCAGGTCACGGCATCGCTGCTGCAGCCCTGGATCGGCCTTTATACCGACAAGCATCCCAAACCTTACCTGCTGCCGGCCGGCATGACGATGACCCTGGCAGGCATTGCCATGCTGTCGCTTGCCGGCAGTTATCCCATGCTGATCGTGGCTGCGTGCGTGGTGGGCATCGGCTCCGCGACCTTCCACCCCGAGGCATCGCGCGTGGCCCGCATGGCTTCGGGCGGGCGTTTCGGGACTGCCCAGTCCACCTTTCAGGTGGGCGGCAATACCGGTTCGGCCATCGGCCCCTTGCTGGCAGCCGCACTGGTCGTACCCTACGGCCAGCCTGCCATTGCCTGGTTCATGCTGGTGGCCTTGCTGGCCATCTGGGTACTGATGCGCATCACGGGCTGGACGCTGCGCCACGGCCAGGCCCAGGCCCGGAGCATGGCCCGCAACCAGGCCGCAGGCCTGGAACGCAGCGCCGTCATCCGGGCCATGGTGGTCATCGCGATTCTGATGTTCGCCAAGTTCGTCTATATCGCCGCATTCACGAACTACTTCACCTTCTATCTGATCGAGCGTTTCGGCATCGGCCTGCGCGAAAGCCAGATCTATCTGTTCATCTTCCTGGCTGCGGTGGCTCTGGGCACCTTTGCAGGAGGCCCCGTGGGCGACCGCATCGGCCGCAAGGCCGTGATCTGGGTGTCCTTTCTGGGCGTGGCGCCGTTTGCACTGGCACTGCCCCATGCGAGCCTTTTCTGGACGGCGGTGCTGGCCATTGCGATCGGACTGGTGATGTCGTCCGCGTTCGCAGCACTGGTGGTGTATGCGCAGGAAGCCGTGCCCGGGCGTGTGGGCATGGTGTCGGGAGTCATGTTCGGCCTGATGTTCGGCCTTGGCGGGCTGGGCGCGGCAGGCCTGGGGCAGCTGGCGGACACGCATGGCATTACCTGGGTCTACCAGGTCTGCTCCTTCCTGCCATTGCTGGGCCTGGCGACCGCCTTTCTGCCGCGGACGCGGCCGGCCGGGCAAAAGGGGTAACGGAGCGCGCCCCTGGCCTTTGCTGCCATGGGCTGCAATCCGGTCAGCGAAGCAGCCCCTGCGCGAGCAGCAACACCGCAATCGCCACCATGAGGCCGCCTGACAGCCGTGAAACGACGAGGGCCGCTGAGCGGCGGGCCCCGAGCACTCGCTGGGAGGCCAGGCCCACGCTGAAATAGACCACGCAGCAACTGGCGGCGTGCACGGCCCCGAGCACCACGATCTGCATGCCGACCGGCCAGGAGGCGGATGGCCGCACGAATTGCGGCAGCAGCGCCAGCAGCAACAGCATCAGCTTGGGATTGAGCCCGCTGGTGCCCGCGCCCTTGACGATCCAGCGCCATGCTCCTTCGTCGCCGTGGTCCGTCGCGGAGCTTGCAACGCCAGGATGGCGCCACATGCCAATGCCCAGCCACAGCAGATAGGCGGCGCCCGCCATGGTAAGAACGGTAAGCACCACGGGACTGCGTGCCACCAGTGAGCCCACGCCGGCCGCAACGGCCAATGTGGCAAGCAGCGCCCCGCAGGCCAGGCCGGCCACGGCGGGCAGCACCAGAGCGCGCCCCCGCAACCCGGCGGAGATGACATAGGCCCAATCCGCTCCCGGAGTGAGGACCAGAAGAAACGAAACGGCCCAGAAGGCGGCGACTGCGGACAATGACACAAGATTTCCCAACAAGCTGTAAAGCGGGAAGGATATTGACTGCCAGTGAGAATGTGCTTCCAATATTTGTCTTGGAAAACTGAATAAATGGAATTTATTTCCAAATGAATGCTTTGGATAGGAAGATTCTTGCAGCACTGGAGGAGGATGGTCGCCTGACCGTCACGGAACTGGCCGATCGCGTGGGGCTGAGCCTGTCGCCATGCCACCGGCGTGTGCGTGCATTGGAGGCGTCGGGCGTCATACGCGGCTACCGCGCCGAGCTGGACCCGGCCGCGCTGGGCCTGGAGTTTGCCGCGCTGGTATTCGTCACGCTGAACGACAGCAGGTCCGTCGCAGACTTTGAGGCTGCCGTGGCGGCGCTGGACAACGTCATCCAGGCCCAGAGACTGTTTGGCGATCCGGATTACCTGCTGCATATCGTGGCCCGCGATCTGCCGGCTTTTCAGCGCCTTTATGACGAACGCCTCACCTCCCTGCCTGGCATGAAGCGCATGACATCCACTCTCGTGATGAAGGATGTGGTGAGCAACCGGCCCCTGACCTCGGCCGTGGATTGAGCCGGTGTTGCATGGGGGTCTTCGGGAAGTGCATTCTTGGCTGTCCTGCACGCCGGCTTTCCCGCACCGCGAAGTTCTCGCCGGGCCGGATCAAGAGTTTCGCTGCAGGCAATGGACGGCTTCATCGATCGGCAAGCCGACAATGGCAGCTCCAGACAGGAAGACAGGCTCAGGAAAATCATGCGCGTGGTAGTCATCGGAACCAGCGGTGCCGGCAAGTCCACTTTTGCTGCTGCGCTGGCACAGGCATTGCAGTCGCCGTACATCGAGCTGGACCGGCTCTACTGGGGCCCCGGGTGGCAGCCTGTGGCGGCGCAGGAGTTTGAAAGTGCGGTGGCTGTGGCCATTGAAGGCCAGGCCTGGGTGGCCGACGGCAACTACCATGCCGTGCGGGATCTTCTCTGGTCGCGTGCCACGCATGTCGTGTGGCTGAACTATGGCCGCTTGACCGTTTTTTCGCGGGTGCTCTGGCGCACGGCGTGCCGGGTTGCCTTGCGGACGACGCTCTCCCACGGCAACCGGGAAACCTGGGCCAAGGCGTTTTTCTCCAGGGATTCGATTCTTCTGTGGTCATGCAGGACATTTGCGAAGAACCGGCGCAAATATGCCTGGCTGCGCGAAAGCCGGCAGTATCCGCAGCTTCAGTGGCTGGAGTTCAGCCAGCCAAGCCAGGCCAGGCGCTGGCTGGCGGCCATGCAGGGCAGAAAGGCCTAGGCCATCGCTTGCATCAGGCAGATGCCAGCCTGGGCCTTGGTGGAGGAGGCAGCGGCATCCAGTGGGTGGGGCTGTCGGAAAGCACGGTACCTATGCCATCGTGTGCTGCAAGACAGGAAGGCTGCGGCTCCCAGAACCCGAAGCTCCAGGCGCATTCGACGATGCCGTCGCCGGTGTACAGCAATATGCAGCGCCCGTCCTTTGGCGCGGTCTCGATGGGCAGCCACTCCAGCCGGGCCTGCAAAGACAGAATGGTCGCTTCTGCAAGGGCCGGGTGGGCGGCAAGACGCTCAGTGGGTGTCATCATCATCCTCCATGATGGGGACAATTTCGGGGATGAAGCGCTTGCTGGCAAAGGCGGCCTGGAGCAGCTTCTGGACCGAGGGCTGATTGATAACTCCAAACATGCGTCCCGGGTATCGCCCTCCTGGCCGATGGCGCCGGCCAGCGTTTTGTAGATGGCGGGGCTTTCGTGCTGGTGCATCGGGCTCCCCGGTGGGGGCGTGGTGGCGCAGTGCAGGACCGGCCTGCCTGCGCACTGGCTGTAGGCATGGGACTATGGACTCCCATGCCTTGGCTTACGGCGGTACTGTTCACTCTCCGATGAGCGATCCGGCCTCCGAGGTTCCTAATAGGGATTCGATGTGTGGAAAGGAGTTCGGACGATGGATCTCAAGACATTGAAAACAGGGCTGGTCGGCGCTGCGCTGGCTGTGGGCGTTGTCTCTTCGGGCTGGGCTCAGGTGGCCGGTACCGCCACTTTGGGCGTGACAGCCACCGAGATACAGGCCGTGGCTGCCGGCTGGAGTCTCAAGAAGTCGATTCTCGGCAAGAAGGTCTACAACGACGAAGGCAGGGTCGTTGGCAAGGTCGACGATGTCATTGTTGCGCCCGACAAGGCGCTTTCCTATGCCATCATCGGCGCCGGTGGCTTTCTGGGCATGGGCAAGCATGACGTTGCCATTCCCATCAACCAGTTCCGGATCGACAACGGAAAGATCATGCTGGCCGGCGCCACCAAGGACGCGATCAAGGCGCTGCCGAAATTCGAATACGCAAGATAGCGTCCTCGGCCTGCTGCGTCAAAGCCCCGCAAATGCCTTGTGCTGCGGGGCTTTTGATGTCCTGGTTCTTGCCCCGAAATGCGTGGGGCGGATGTCGCAGTGCTAGCAAGGCGCAATTTCATCGGCCACCTGCACCAGCAATGCAAGCGCATCCCGGGAAAACGACAGGGCCGAGTGAGAGTCCAGCCATTGTGTCCTGAAGGCGGACCTGGCTTTCTTGAAATCGCTCTCGGCTTTTTCCGCACGGGAGAATTCCAGAAGCTCCTGGGGCGTGGAGGGAAGCACAGGTTTTGCGGGAAGTGGACCGGCCCTGCTTTCCCAGTCGGCCAGGGCAGCCTCCAGGCGCTCGTGTCGCACGCGGTGAGCCAGCTCCCGCACATGGGCGGCGAGGATCAAATGGGCGGGGGTATGGTTCATTGCGTTTCCCGGGTCGGGTGGAAACGGCCCATATTAGGGTGCAAATGATTATGGGTCTTGTTTTAATTGAACAGTTAGGGTGAGCAAATGTATGGGTTATCCCTCTGTTCCTTTTGGGAGGAGGCTATTCCCGGCTCTTGTCGATTTGCCTGAATATCGCCTGCCATGGGTGGCACGCGGAAAAGAGGCTCTTTGAAAAAGAAGGCAGGAAAAAGAAAAGCCGCTCGCATGGAGCGGCCTGAAAGCGGGGACGCGGTTCAGGAATACCAGCGTCCGTTGACCCAGAACCAGTTGTTCATTTCAGGATGCCAGATCCAGTGGCCCGGAACCCAGTAATGGCGCGGGCTGGGAGGAGGCCCCCATTGTTCGATGATGGGCTTTGGCATGGGGGGAACCGCAGTGGCGACCCAGCGTCCCGGATGCCAGTTCCAGCGGTTGTATTCCCATTTCCAGTATCCGTTGACCCAATGCCAGTTGGGGGCAGGCGGGGGACTGCGCTCCTCGACAATGACTTCGGGCATGGTCCGTATCTGCACGGCCGCCGGCTGTGGATGCGGGGCACGGTGTGGCGGAGCCTCCTGCACTGCGACGCAGCCCGAAAGACCCAGCGTGGCGACGATTCCCAACGCGATTGCTCCGATTGCGGAGTATTTCCTGATTTGCATTGATGGCGCTCCTGAGACGGCACACTGGCCGCCAGCCAATTAACGTATCTGACATTCGATCGGGCTGTCGGATAGCGGCTTGCCCGTTTGTCGGGTGGCCATGCAGGCTTTGAGGAGCGGGAGGGCCGTCTGCCTGCCCGCCATGAAAAATGCCGCTCACCCTTTCGGGAGGCGGCATCTCGCGCAGGACTGTGTCGAAGCGATTACTTCTGCGACAGCACCCAGGCCACCAGCTTCTTGGCTTCGGCCTCGTTGACCTGGGGGTTGGCGGGCATGGGCACGGGACCCCAGACGCCGCTGCCGCCCTTGATCACTTTGGCGGCCAGCTTGTCAGCGGCATCCTTTTGGCCTGCATACTTGGCCGCCACGTCCTTGAAGGCGGGGCCGACGACCTTTTTGTCCACTGCGTGGCAGGCCATGCAGTTCTTGGACTGTGCCAGGGCCTGGTCGGCCATGGCGGGAGCCACGGCAGCCACGGACAGAGCGAAGGCGATCAACGTTTGCTTCATCATGAGTTCCTGTGAGTTTGACTAAATTTTGTGGGCCGACTCATTGTAGTGGGCTCATTGTGTACGCAAAGATGTAGATACTAGTGAGTTAAGTGGGAGGGTGTATGTATTTGTTGGGACTGGCGGTTGTGTTGTCGCTGCTCAAGCTGGCCGAACTCGGCCCTGTGGGTGCGTGGTCCTGGTGGCCGATTCTGGGCGTGTATGCCGCAGCGGCCGCATGGTGGGCCTGGGCAGACTGGTCGGGCTATACCAAGCGCAAGGCGGCACAGAAGATGGACCAGCGCAAGAAGGAACGCATCGAGCGCCAGAAAGCCGCCATGCAGCCCGGTTCGCGCCGCCGTTGAGCGGCAGGGCGCATGTAAAAAAGCCCGGCTGCAAGCAGACCGGGCAAGAGGGAGAGCTGGAGGATCGCCGGGCTATCGCGGCGCTGGAGGCCGGGTATCGGCCGGCGGGTCGTTGAGCACGCCGCCGCCCAGTGACTGGTAGAGCGCCACCGCATCGCCGTACAGGCTGCCCTGGGCAGCCACCGTCGCGGCGCGTGCCTGCAGCCACGACTGCCGGGCCGCGAGATAGGCCGGGCGGCTGGCATAGCCTGCCTGGAGTTGCGAGCTGGTCAGGCGCAAGGTGGTCTGGCTGGCTTGTTCGCTTTCCTGGCTCATGCGCAAGGCATGGGTGTCCGTATCGAGTGCATAAAGCGCATTGGCCACGTCCTGGAAGGCCGAGAGCACCGTGCCCTGGTAAGTGGCTGCCGCCGCCTGCAGCTCGGCCTGCGCGGCCTTCTGGTGAGCCAGCAGGGTGCCGCCGTTGAACAGCGGGGCCAGCAGGTTGGCGCCCAGGGCCCAGGTGATGTTGCCGGCCGAGAACATCTTGGCAAAAGTGGTCGCGCCGCCCCCATAGGCGGCCGTGATGGCAAGCTGGGGCAGGCGCGCTGCGGTGGCCACGCCCATGGCGGCGCTGGCCTGCTGCACCTGGGTTTCCGCAATGCGGATATCGGGGCGGTGCTCGACCAGCTGGGACGCCACCGCCTGCGGCACGGCCGGCAGGCTGAAGCCGGACAGCGGCAGCACGGGTGGCGACTGGTCGGGTGTACGCCCCATCAGCGTGGCGATCAGATTGCGTGTCTGCTCCAGCGACTTCTGCAGGGGCGGCAACTGCTGCTGCAGCTGGATCAGCAGGGTCTGCTGCGTGGCCACGTCCATGCCGCTGGCATAGCCGTTGGCCTGCTGCTTGCGCATATGTGCCAGCTGCTCCTGTGCAGCCTCCACGGCCTGGCCGATCAGCGCGGCCTGCTCCTGCAGCATGGATGCCTGGATGGTCGCTGCCACCAGGTTGCCGGCCAGGCTCAGGCGCGCGGCCTGCAACTGCAGGCGCTGGCCTTCCTCCTGCGCCTGCAGTCCTTCCACCTGGCGGCGGTTGGCGCCGAACAGATCGGGCGCATAGGAAACGCTCAGCTGCGCCGTGTGATAGGTGTAGAGCGAGTCGCCGTTGTTGAGCGGCGGCGACATGGACTGGCCGGTATTCTGGCGTGAAGGGCTGTAGCCCAACTGGACCGAAGGGTAGAAATAACCGCGTTGGGCGACGACGTTCTGGTGCGCCGCACGCAGGGTGGCTTCGGCCGCCTCTATGGTCGGGCTTTGCCGCAGCGCATCCTCGACCATGGCGTTCAGCGGTGCCGAGCCGAAGGCCTTCCACCACTGGGCGTCGACGGACGGCGCGGCAGTGCCTTGCGTTGCGGTGGACAGGGCGCCGCGCGTCAGCGATTGCGGACTGGCGACCTGCGGCCGCACATAGTCGGGGCCGGCTGCGCAGCCGGCCAGCACAGCGGCCAGGGCGATCGCCGTGAGAGTGGATGTGCTGCCTTTCATGGCACCAGCCATTGCGATGGGCATGTTCTTAGGCACGCTTGCCTCCCAGGCCTTCACGGCGCTTTGTCAGTTTCATGCGGCGCAGCACCGTCAGGCGCAGTGCCGGCACCACGAGCAGCAGGAACACCGGACCGATGAGCATGCCGCCCACCACGACGGTGGCCAGCGGGCGCTGCACCTCGCTGCCGATGCTGTGTGAAAGCGCGGCGGGCAGCAGGCCGATGCAGGCGGACAGGGCCGTCATCAGCAAGGGGCGCATGCGGCCGCGGTAGGCCTCTTCCATGGCCTGGTGGGGCAGGTGGCCCTTGCCGCGCAGGTCGCGGTAGTAGGAAAGGATCAGTATCCCGTCCATCACCGAGACGCCCAGCAGCGAAATGAACCCGATGATGGCGGAGATGCTCAGCACCTGCCCGGATATGTACAGTGCCAGGATGCCGCCGATCACGGTGAACGGCACGGAGGCCAGGGTCAGCAGGCAGTAGGTGAAGTCGTTGAACAATGCGTAGAGCAGGGCGAACACCAGGCAGATGGCCACCGGAATCGCGATCATCATGCGCGCCTTGGCCTGTTGCAGGGCCTCGAACTCGCCGGCGAAGACCACGCGGTAGCCCTGGGGCAGGTGCACTTCCTGGCGGATGCGGCGCTGCACCTCGCTCACGGTGCCGCCCAGGTCGCGGCCGCGGGCCGAGAACTTGATGGGGATGTAGCGCTCGTTGCTTTCGCGGTAGATGTAGGTGGCGCCGGTATCCAGCGTGATCGTGGCGATGTCGGACAGCGGAATGTACGAGGTGGCGCCCGAGGCCGTGGTGTAGCCGATGCGCAGATTGCGCACGTTGTCGGGCGAGCTGCGGCTGCTTTCGTTGAAGCGCACCGTCAGCGCGAACTGCTTCTCGCCTTCCAGCACTGTGGTCGCCTGGGTGCCGCCCATGGCGGTCTGGATGGCGCTGGTCACGTCGCCGGTGTTGAGGCCGTAGCGCGCCGCTTTTTCACGGTCGATCTGGATGTTCATGTTCGGCTGGCCGAGCACATGGAACACGCCCAGATCGGCCACGCCGTCGATATGCGACATCACGCCATAGATCTGGTCGGCCAGCTTTTCCAGCGTGGTCAGGTCGGGACCGATGATCTTGACCGAGTTCGCGCCCTTCACGCCCGACAGACCTTCCTGCACGTTGTCCTGGATGTACTGCGAGAAGTTGAAGGTGACGCCGGGGAACTCCGCAGCGAACTTGGCCTGCAGCTCGTTGATCAGGCGGGTCTTGGTCATGCCCGGGCGCCATTTCTCGAAAGGCTCCAGCGGGGCGAACAGCTCCACATTGTTGAAGCCCGAGGCATCGCTGCCGTCGTCGGGGCGGCCGTGCTGCGAGACCACCGTGATGATTTCCGGATACTCGTCGATGATCTTGCGCATGCGGTTGGCCTTGTCGCGGCCGGCCTCCAGCGAGATCGTGGGCGGCATGGAGGCACGGATCCACAGATTGCCTTCCTCCAGCGCCGGCAGGAACTCGCTGCCCAGGTGCATGGCCATCAGCGCGCCGCCGGCCAGTGCCAAGGCACCGGCGGCCAGCACCAGGCGCGTGTTGTTCAGCACCCATTTCAGCGCGGGCTCGTAGGCATGGTGGATGGCCTGGACGATGAAGGTTTCCTTTTCCGTGACCTTGGCGGGCAGCAGGTAGCTGGCCAGCACCGGCGTGACGGTGAAGGTCGCGATCAGCGCACCGGCCAGCGCATAGCCGTAGGTGCGTGCCATGGGGCCGAAGATCTGGCCTTCCACCCCCTGCATGGCGAACAGCGGCGTGAAGGCGGCAATCGTGATGCAGGTGGAGAACAGCACCGAGTTGTCCACCTGCGTGGCGCTCAGGTAGATGGTGCGCAGGCGCGTGGTCCAGCCGTCGCTGGGACTGGTGCGGGCGCCGTCCGGCCCCTTGGCCATGGCGCGCAGCATGGACGCCCGTATGGCGATGGGCCGCTGGAAATTGCGGAACACGTTCTCCACGAGGATCACGGCCGCGTCCACGATGATGCCGAAGTCCACCGCGCCCAGCGACAGCAGGTTGGCGGACTCGCCGGTCATCACCAGCATCATGATGCTGAAGAACAGGGCGAACGGGATGTTGACGCTGACGATGACGGCGCTGCGCAGGTCGCCCAGGAATACCCACTGGATGAAGAACACCAGCAGGCAGCCGAAGATCAGGTTGTGCAGCACCGTGTGCGTCGTCACGCCCACGAGCACGGCGCGGTCGTAGTAGGGCTCGAGCTTGACGCCGGCAGGCAGCGTGCCGTCGGAGTTGATCTTTTCCACGGCGGCCTTGACCTTGCCGATCACATCGCTGGTGTGCAGCGTGCGGTTCATGATCACTACGCCGGTGACCACGTCATCCTGCTTGTCGCGCCCGGCCTCGCCCAGGCGCGGCACCGTGCCTTCCTTGATGGAGGCGATGTCCTTGACCAGCACCGGCTGGCCGCTTTTCTGGCCGACGACGATGTTGGCCACATCCTCCAGGTTCCTGACCAGGCCCAGGCCGCGGATGTTGACCGACTGGTCGCCCACGCTGATGGCGCGCCCGCCCACGTTGACGTTGGCATTGCCGATGGCGTCGAGCAGGCTCTTGAGCGTGATGCCGTAGGCCTCCAAGCGCTTGGGGTCGGCATCCACATGGTATTCCTTGGTGGTGCCGCCCCAGGTGACGACCTGCACCACGCCCGGCACGGTGAGCAGGCGCTTTTCGATCACCCAGTCCTGCAGCGTGCGCAGGTCGGTCAGGCTGTAGTTGGACGGGCCCCTGACCTGGTAGCGCAGGATTTCGCCCACCAGGCTGGAAGCCTGGATCTGGGGCTGCACGCCATTGGGCAGATTGACGTTGGCCTGCAGGTTGTTGGCCACCTGGCTCAGCGCGAAGTAGTAGTCCGTCCCGTACTTGAACGTCACCCGCACGAAGGACAGGCCGTAGAACGAGGTGGAACGGATGTTGTCCACGTTCGGCGTGGTGGCCAGGCCGATTTCCATGGGGCGCGTGTAGTAGCGCTCCATCTCCTCGGCCGACAGGCCGGGCGCCTGGGCCGTGATCTCCAGAATGACCGGCGCAGGGTTGGGGTAGGCCTCGACGTTGAGCTTGGAAAATGCGAACAGCCCCAGCCCCATGAAGGCCAGCAGGCCCAGCATGACGATGGCTCTGCGCGACAGCACAAAGGCCAGCAATGGTCTAAACACGGCAGTGCTCCTGTTTCTTCTAGCGGTGTTGCAGCAGCATCACTGCGCCGTGGTGTCGTACAGGCTGCTCAGGAAGAGCGCGTTGTGCCGTGCAATGGGCTGGGTCGCGCTCAGGCCCTGAGTGATCTGAACCCAGCCGTCCTGGGTCTTGCCCCTGGTCACCTTGGTGCGCGTGAACAGCGGGCCCTTGGCGTCCTTGCCCATGGCCAGCCACACCACGTCGCTGCCGTCGCCCTCGCGGACCACGGCCTCGGCCGGCACGGCCAGGCTTTCGTCGGGCGCAGCCACGGTGATGGTGAAGTCGGCCGTCATCTGCGGGCGCAGCACATGGTCGGGGTCGGCCACGTCGGCACGGACCACGAAGCGGCGGCTGTCGGCATCCAGGCTGTCGCCCACATAGGAAATCGTGCCGCCGAAGGTCTTGCCGGGCCAGGCCGAGACCCGTACCTGCACGCTCTGGCCCAGGCGGAACTGGCTGAACTCGGATTCGGGCACATAGGACACCATCCACAACGAACGCATGTCCGACACCACCATGGGCGCAGGGTCGGTGCCGGGCTGTACCAGCTGGCCCGGCTGCGCGGCACGGGATGTCACGCGGCCGTTCAGGGGACTCTTGACCGCGAACTCCAGGCCCACGCGCCTGTCCTGCTCCAGCCGGTTGATGTCGGCGTCGCCGAGGTCGAACAGGTGCAGGTTCTGGCGCGCCGCGTCATAGGCAGCCTTGGCCGTCTGCTGGTCGGTCTGCGCCTGCAGGTATTCCTTCTGCGGGATGCTGCTGTCCTTGGCCAGCGCCTCGGCGCGCTTGAGCGTCTCGTTGGCATTGCGCAGGGCAGCCGCGCTGGAGATGAATGCTGAGGCCGCCTGGGACATGTCGGGGACGGCCACGGTATACAGCACCTGGCCGGCTTTGACGTCGTCGCCGGCCTTGACCAGCACCCTGGACACGCGGCCCTGGTAGGGCGAATAGACCTTGGCCGTTCGGTCCTGGTTGAAGTCGATCACGCCGATGGCGTGGCGCACGTTGCTGAAGCTGTGGCTCTGGGGCAGGTCCACATCGAAGGAGGGGAGCTGGTCGGGCTGGACCCGGACCATGCCCTTGTCGACCTTGCCGGCCACCGACTCCTCGGGCGCCTGGGCGGCTTCGGAGTTGTGCGAACCGAGATAGACGATGCCTGCGACGGCAGCCGCGCAGGCCAGCGCGGCTGCGGCAATGATGAGGCGTTTTCTGGCGGGGAATTGCGGTGTTGGGGCCTGTGTCGACATGTTCCAGCCCTCCTTGTTCTCAAGCTGCTCCTGTATCGGCCGCTGCCCGGAAAACCGGCGCAGCTGGCCACGATGGTGCGAACTTAAATCGGGCAAGCTTTACATTGGCTTGATGCCGGCAGGTTGCCATGCGGCAGCTGCTTTTTTCTGCAGCACTCGGCTGTCTCGCGCGAGACAACGGCGAGACATCGGAAAGACGGCGGCGGAAGGCTTTGCCGGCCCCTCCCGGCAGCAGGCTCAGGCCTGCGCGTGCGGCGAAGCGGTGCCGCAGGGCAGCTCTATCTCGAAGCAGGTCCCCTGCCTGCTGTCGGCCAGCAGGCTCAGCGTGCCGCCGAGCCGCTCCACGATGCGCTGGGCAATGGACAGGCCCAGGCCCGAGCCGTCGGGCAGGCCGTGGTTGCCGCGCCAGAAGGGCAGCAGCAGATTCTCCCGCGTGGCTGCATCCAGCCGCGGTCCGTCGTCCCGCACACGCACGATCAGCGTGGTGGAGCGGTGGTGCAGGTCCAGCCGGATATGCGGGCCGCCATAGCGGATGGCGTTGTCGAGCAGGTTCGAGACCACTTCGCCCAGCAGCATGGACGAACCCTGCAGATGGAAATCCAGCGCCGCGGGAACATGGTCCTCGACGACCAGCGTCTTGTGGGCCGCCCGGGCCGGGGCCTGCCAGCGCGCCGCCGCTTCCAGAATGGCGTCCACGGCGTCGAAGCGCTCGTACTGGAGGGCCGCGCTGTCGCTGTTGTTCGCAGTGTTGTCCGCAACGCGGGCATAGGCCAGCAGCTGCTTGACCATGCGTGCGCCGCGCGTGGCCACCTCGTCCAGCTGGGCCAGCACCTGGGCGTCCATGGGCTGGTCGGGGTCGGCGCGCTGTATGCGCCGCATGTCGCCTACCAGCAGGCGTATGCCGGCCATCGGCGTCTGCAGCTGGTGGGCCGCATCGGCGATGAAGCGGCGCTGCTCGTCCACCGAAGCCTGCAGTCGCTGCAGCAGCAGATTGGTGTGCGCCACCAGCTCGCGCAGCTCTTCGGGCACCTCTTCGACAGGCAGCGGCGAGAGGTCGGCATCGCCATGGGCCACGACCAGTGCGCTGAGCCGGCGCGCCGGCGACAGGGCTGCGCGGATGCTGTAGTAGAACAGCGGAATGATGATGAAGCCGGCCAGCGCCGCCGGCAGGAAGATGGCCGTGGCGATCTCCTCCTTGACCTGGCGGCGCTTGAGCTTGGATTCGGCCACCATCACCCAGACCGCCTCGTCCGAAGGCGAGGGCTGCAGGCGCAGGGCCACGGCCCGCAAGTGCGTGCCGTGCGGGCTGACCTGGCTGAAGAAGATGGGCTGGGTGTCGGTGCGGGCCTCGACCTCGGCGGTCTCCAGGTGCAGGTCTCCGACCAGCTTGCGTCCCGAGGCCGTATGCACCGAGTAATGGCTGAGCGACAGCGAGTCGAAGACCAGCGAATCGGCTGTTTCCTTGCTGGCAATGAAGCTGGCCACGCCGTTGTTCCAGCGCAGCTGGGCGGCCAGGGCCTGGGCATCGTCGGCCAGCAGGCGGTCGAATGAGGTGTTGGTGCTGCGCCCGGCCAGCAGGTAGGCAGCGCCGGCGGCCAGCACTGCGCAGGCCACCCATAGCGCGACCACGGGCAGCATGAGCTGCTTGAGCAGGCTGGGATTGATCCAGCCCAGCGGGTTCAGGCGCAGGCTCACAAGGCCTCCAGCGCGTAGCCCACGCCGCGCAGCGTGACGATGGTCACGCCCGCCGGCGCCAGCTTGCGCCGCAGCTTGAGGATGTAGATCTCCACCGAGTTGGCGCTGAAGTTGCTTTCCCAGCTGGACATGGCCGAAATGATGCGCGTCTTGGGCACGGCCGTGCCGTGCGAGGACATCAAAAGCTCCAGCAGCGCGGTCTCGCGCGGGCTCAGTGCCAGGCGCTCGCCGTCGAAATGCAGTTCCTTGGTGTCGGTGTTGAAGCTCAGGGCGCCCATGGCCAGCACGTTGCTCGCGTTGCCGCTGCGCCGGCGCGTGATGGCGCGCAGGCGCGCCACCAGCTCCTCGGGCTCGAAGGGCTTGGGCAGATAGTCGTCGGCGCCGTTGTTCAGGCCTTGCAGGCGGCTGGACAGCCCGTCGTTGGCCGTGAGGATGATGACGGCCAGGTCCTTGCCCTGGCTGCGCCACTTGAGCAGAACTTCCTGGCCGCTGCGCCTGGGCAGGCCCAGGTCCAGCACGGCCGCGTCGTAGTGCTCCGTTGCCGTTGCGGAAAGGGCGTATTCGCCATCCGTGACGGCGTCCACCTGCCAGCCCTCGGCCTGCAGCATACGGGTAATGCCCAATCTCAGGGCGGGATCATCCTCAACGACGAGTACACGCATGGTTTTGCCTGGGGGAAAGCGGGAATTCGGATGACCGCTATTTTTGCCTCAAACGGGAAGCACAAGCGCCTGCCATGGCGCTTGCCGGGGCCGCAATGGTCTTGCAGGGTGGGACATAATGGACTGTTTTCGTCTTACAAGCAGATTCACCCCATGCCCGCATACCGCTCCAAAACCTCCACTGGCGGCCGCAATATGGCCGGCGCACGCGCTCTGTGGCGTGCCACCGGCATGAAGGATGGCGACTTCGACAAGCCCATCATCGCCATTGCCAACTCGTTCACCCAGTTCGTGCCCGGCCACGTGCACCTGAAGGACCTGGGCCAGCTGGTGGCGCGCGAGATCGAGGCCGCGGGCGGCGTGGCCAAGGAATTCAACACCATCGCCGTGGACGACGGCATCGCCATGGGCCATGACGGCATGCTGTATTCGCTGCCCAGCCGCGACATCATTGCGGACTCGGTGGAATACATGGTCAATGCCCACTGCGCCGACGCGCTGGTGTGCATCTCCAACTGCGACAAGATCACCCCCGGCATGCTGATGGCCGCCATGCGCCTGAACATTCCTGTGATCTTCGTCTCCGGCGGCCCCATGGAGGCCGGCAAGACCAAGCTGGCCAATCCCACCACCCATGTGATGGAGTTCAAGAAGCTGGACCTGGTGGATGCCATGGTGATCGCGGCCGACAAGAACTACACCGACGAACAGGTGGCCCAGGTGGAGCGCTCGGCCTGTCCGACCTGCGGTTCCTGCTCGGGCATGTTCACCGCCAACTCCATGAACTGCCTGACCGAGGCGCTGGGCCTGTCCCTGCCCGGCAACGGCACCGTGGTGGCCACGCACGCCGACCGGGAGCAGCTGTTCAAGCGCGCCGGCCGCCGCATCGTGGAACTGGCCCGCCAGTACTACGAGCAGGACGACGAGTCCGTGCTGCCGCGCTCCGTGGGCTTCAAGGCCTTCGAGAACGCCATGACGCTGGACATCGCCATGGGCGGCTCCACCAACACCATCCTGCACCTGCTGGCCATTGCCCAGGAGGCCGGCATCGGCTTCACCATGGCCGACATCGACCGCCTCTCGCGCGTCGTGCCCCAGCTGTGCAAGGTGGCGCCCAACACCCAGAAATACCACATCGAGGACGTGCACCGCGCCGGCGGCATCATGGCCATCCTGGGCGAACTCGAGCGCGCCGGCAAGCTGCACACCGACGTGCCCACCGTGCATGCCAAAACCATGGGCGAGGCGCTGGCCCAGTGGGACATCACCCGCACCAGCGACGAAGCCGTCAAGACCTTCTACATGGCGGGCCCGGCCGGCATCCCCACGCAGGTGGCCTTCAGCCAGAACACCCGCTGGCCCAGCCTGGACCTGGACCGCGCCGAAGGCTGCATCCGCTCCTACGACCACGCCTTCAGCAAGGAGGGCGGCCTGGCCGTGCTGACCGGCAACATCGCCCTCAATGGCTGCGTGGTCAAATCCGCCGGCGTGGACGAGTCCATCCTGGTCTTCGAAGGCCCGGCCCATGTGGTCGAATCGCAGGACGAGGCCGTCGAGCACATCCTGAACGATCAGGTCAAGGCCGGCGACGTGGTCATCGTGCGCTACGAAGGCCCCAAGGGCGGCCCCGGCATGCAGGAAATGCTGTATCCCACCAGCTACCTCAAGTCCAAGGGCCTGGGCAAGGCCTGTGCGCTGCTGACCGACGGACGCTTCTCGGGCGGAACCTCGGGCCTGTCCATCGGCCACTGTTCGCCCGAGGCGGCCGCCGGCGGCGCCATCGGCCTAGTGAGGAACGGCGACCGCATCCGCATCGACATTCCCAACCGCACCATCAACATGCTGGTCAGCGACGAGGAACTGGCCAAGCGCCGCGAGGAGCAGAATGCCAAGGGCTGGAAGCCCGCCAACCCGCGCCCGCGCAAGGTCTCGGCCGCGCTCAAGGCCTATGCCAAGCTGGTGACCAGCGCCGATACCGGCGCCGTGCGCGATCTGTCCTTGCTGGAGGACTGAGTTTTCACCTTGGCGTCAACGCGCGTGCGCGCGTTGGCCGACAATCCGACCGCCGCCTTGCCTTCGGGCCTGCGGCGGTTTTTTTATTGCTCCGGGCCGCGCCAGGACGGCAAGGCTGACCTGGGCGCAGGCGGGCGCGGAGTGCATTCTTGACGATAGGGCGGGCGAACAGGGCCAGAAGGCATGCGGCAGCAAAGCGTGAACCATGAAGCGGCACCCGCAGGGCCGCGTGCCCGGCGTTTTCGGACGGTCGGGGCAGGGCCAAGGCCAAGGCTGGCCGGCCTCGTGCTGGCCTGCTGCCTTGCCGTGCCGGCCCATGCCGCGCCCGCGCCGTATCCGCAGCGCCCCATACGGCTGGTCGTGCCGTTCACGCCGGGCGGCTCCACCGACATGGTGGCTCGGGTGGTGGCCGATGCCATGGCCGCGCCGCTGGGCCAGTCCGTGGTGGTCGACAACCGGGCCGGCGGCAGCGGCCTGGCCGGCGCGGAAGCCGTGGCCCGCGCTTCGGCCGACGGTTATACCCTGGGCCTGGGCACGATCAGCACCCTGGCTGCCAATCCGGTCCTGATGTCCCCGTCGTCCAGACTCGACCCGGCGCGGGACTTCGTGCCCGTTGTCGCCCTGGCGTCGATTCCCTCGGTGTTTTCGGTGCATCCCGGACTGGGCGTGCATACCTTCGGCCAGTTCGTGGCGCTGGCGCGCTCCAGGCCCGGCCAGCTCAATATCGGTTCGTCGGGGGTGGGCTCGATCGGGCATCTGATCGTGCTGCGCATGAATGCCGCGCTCAAGATCCAGCTGCACCACATTCCCTACAAGGGGCAGGGCCCCGTGGTCAGCAGCGTGCTCTCCGGCGAGACCCAGGTGCTCAGCGACCAGTACCCTTCCTCGGCGGCCCATGTGGCTTCCGGCCGCCTGGTTCCGTTTGCCGTGGCCGCGCAGCAGCGCCTGCCGGCCTTGCCCCAGGTACCCACGCTAAGGGAGCTGGGCCACGAGGGACTCAACAGCCTGGCCATCACCTGGTTCGGCCTGGTCGCGCCCAGGGGCACGCCGGCGGCCGTGGTGCAGACGCTCAATGCGGCCGCCAACGCGGCGCTGGCAGATCCCGCAGTCCAGGAAAAGCTGCAGGCCATGGGCGTGCAGGCCCTGGGCGGATCGCCGCAGCGCCTGCAGGAAATGATGGAAGAGTCCGAGCGCACCGTGCGCGAAATCGTGCAGGAGCAGCGGATCCAGCTGCCTGCAGGCCGCTGAGCATGGCGCTTCTGAAACGGGAGCTGCCGGCGCGGCATGCATAAGGGTTGGCGACCGTTTTTCTCGATTTTCAGACGGCGGCCAGCCGGGGCAACCGGCGCTCGCTGCGCCACAGCCAGGCCGCCAGCAGCGCAATCGCCGCCAGCATCGCCAGATTGATGGCCCGCCAGCCCAGGGTCTGCGCCAGCACGCCACAGCTCAGCGACATCAGCGCGGCCATGCCGTTGTTGCTCCATTCCATCAGAGGCTGGGCTGCGGCGCGTTCGTCGGGCGTATGGGCCTGCGACAGCAGCGTGGTGCCGGCCAGCAGCATCAGGTTCCAGCCCGCGCCCAGCAGCAGCGAGCTGGCCAGGAAGTACGGCTGCGTCAGTCCGGCCAGGGCCAGCGCGGCGCTCGCCGCCAGCAGCGCAGTGCCCAGCCAGGCCACGCGCCGGGCGCCCAGCCGGTCGATGGCCGGGCCGGCCAGCAGGGAGGGGGCGAACATGCCCAGCACATGCCACTGGATCACATGGGTGGAATGCGCCATCCCCATGCCCAGCCCGTGCATGGCCAGCGGCGTGGCATTCATGACCAGAATCATCAGGCCGTGGCCACAGGCGGTCACGAGCAAAGCCTGGCGGATGGCAGGGCGCCGCAGCAAGGCCTTGCGCTGGCGGGCCAGTTCGGCCGCCGTCGCGCCGGCCTGCCCGGTGCTTGCCGGTGCGGGCGCCGGCAGCCAGTGCAGCAGCGCGGCGGCGCAGGCGGCCAGCAGCGTGATGGCCAGATAGGCGCCGGCCATGTGCAGGGGCGCGGGCAGGGGCAGCCAGCCCTGCGCCTGCAGCGCCAGGCTGGGCGCCAGCAGCGCGGCCGCAATACCGCCGGCCACCACCCAGGACGCGGCGCGCCCCCTGTGCGCGGCATCCACGCCGTCGAGCGCGGCAAAGCGGTAAAAACCGCTCGACGCCTGGTAGGCCCCCAGCAGCAGCATGCCCGCGCAAAACAGCACGAAGCTGCGCTGGTAGAGCGCCAGGGCCGCCACCAGGCCCGCCGCCATGCCCAGCAGGGCGCCGCGCTGCAGGCCGCGCGCGCGGCCGTGCCGCTGCATCCAGCGCGCCAGGCGCCCGATGGCCAGCAGATTGCCGATGACCAGCAGCGTCAGCGGCAGCGTGGCCAGCCAGGGCCAGGGCGTGAGCTGCTGGCCGACCAGGCCCGTGAGCGCAATGCCGATGATGGAGCACGACCAGTACAGCGCCTGGGCCAGGCTCAAGAGGCCCAGGGCGGGATAGCGACGCAGCATGTTTTTCCTTTCTTCTCTTTTTTCGCTTGCAAGGGCAAAGCGATTCCCTGGCGCCTGGATGGCGCCATGCGGGAGCATCGGGCTTGTTATGGATTCAGTAGCTGCTGGCGCTTGCCAGCAAAGCGTTTGCTGCTGATTTCCTATGAATTCAGCCTGTGCCGAAGCGCTCGGCAAAGGCCTGTGGGCTGACCGACAGGTGCTTGTGAAAGCTGCGGCGCAGGCTTTCGGGATGGCCGAAGCCGCACAGCCGGGCCACGGTGGCCACCGATGCCTGGCGCTGGCCCAGCAGCGTGGCGGCAGCCTGCACGCGCACCTGCTCCACATAGCGCGCCGGCGTGGTGCCCAGCTCGCGCCGGAACACGCGCGCCAGCGTGCGCGGCGGCAGGCAGGACTGCTCGGCCAGGCGTTCCACGCTGAGGTCGCCGCCCAGTTGCCCGGGTATCCACTCCAGCAGCCTGGCCAGGCGCGGCGCATGCGCGGGCTCGGGCGTGAGCAGCGGCGAGAACTGGGCCTGCCCGCCGGGGCGCCGCACGAACATCACCAGATGCCGGGCCACGGCCAGCGCCATGGCGCTGCCCAGGTCGTCCTCCACCAGCGCCAGCGCGAGGTCTATGCCTGCCGTGACGCCGGCCGAGGTGAAGATGTGGCGTCCCTGCGGATGCGAGGCCTCGTAGGTGTGCAGGCAGTCCGGATCCACGGCGATGCTCGGGTGGATCCCCCTCAGCTCGTCCATGCGGCACCAGTGCGTGGTCGCCGTGCGCTGGTGCAGCAGGCCGGCGCGGGCCAGGACCAGGGCGCCCGAGCAGACCGAGCCCAGGCGCTGCACCACGGGCTCCGCCTGTCGCAACCACCGGCGCAGGCCCGCATCGTGCTGTGCCAGCTCCACGCCGTCGCCGCCGGGCACCAGCACCGTGCAGTTGCCGTCCGGCGCGCATTCGCTCCATGCATGGCGGGCCAGCAGCGCCAGTTCATAGAACGGCGCCAGCCCCTGGCGGGCGCGCACATCGTTGGCCGTGGCAAACACCTGCATGGGGCCGGTGATGTCCAGGCTCATGGCGCCCTCGTAGGCGGTGCAGAGGATGCGGTGCCCGGGCCGCGCCCGGGGCAGGGGCGGGGCCGGCTGGGCCGCGGGGCGGCTGTTGGAGCGGGTGGGGCGTGAAGGCATGGGCGCAGTGTGCAGGCAATGGCCTGTGGCAGCAATGACATCGATCGCACAGTTTCTGCCACCGGAGCGGCGCGCTAACTGCCGGCAGAGCCTGTTTCGCCGGGTGGGTGCTGCACTGCGGCACAATGCCTGCCATGCTGATGTATCCGCACATTGATCCTGTGGCAGTGCAGATCGGCCCTCTGGCCGTGCACTGGTATGGCCTGACCTATCTGGCCGCGTTTGCGCTGTTCCTGTTCCTGGGCACGCGCCGCCTGCGCCATCCGCCCTTCAAATACATGACGGGCGACAGGGCCTGGGCCCGCAAGGACGTGGAAGACATCCTGTTCCTCGGCGTGGTCGGCGTGGTCGTGGGCGGGCGGCTCGGCTACTGCCTGTTCTACAAGCCCGGCTACTACCTCACGCATCCGCTGGAGATCTTTGCGGTCTGGCAGGGCGGCATGAGCTTTCACGGCGGCCTGCTGGGCGTGATCGCGGCCATGCTGTGGTTTGCCCATTCGCGCCGGCGCCCCTGGCTGGAGGTGGCCGATTTCGTCGCGCCCTGCGTGCCCACGGGCCTGGCGGCGGGCCGCATCGGCAACTTCATCAACGGAGAGCTCTGGGGCCGCTTTGCCAGCCCCGATCTGCCCTGGGGCATGGTGTTTCCGCAAAGCGGCTCCATGCTGCCGCGCCATCCTTCGCAGATCTACCAGTTCCTGCTCGAAGGCCTGCTGCTGTTCATCATCCTGTGGCTCTATGCCCGCAAGGAGCGCAGGCCGGGGCAGGTGGCGGCGGTCTTCCTGGTGGGCTACGGTGTCTTCCGCTTCACGGCCGAGTATTTCCGCGAGCCCGACGACTTCCTGGGCCTGCTGTCGCTGGGCATGAGCATGGGCCAGTGGCTGTGCGTGCCCATGATCGTGGGCGGCATCGCGATGTGGCTGTGGTGCGGCAGGCGCGCGCCCTATGAGGTGCAGCGCACGACGGGCTGAGGAGCTCCTTTTCCTTCCATCGACGCAGGCCCCGTGCCTGCGTTTTTCATTGCCGGGCCGTCCCGGGATGAAAAGACCCTGATGGAGGGGCAGCCGTTTCGCTGTTGCGGCGCTGCAGCGATGGATGTTGGATGACTCCGAGGCGCCGAATGCATGGCCATAATGTTCTGCAGGCCAATGCATGCAGGCGTTATATGCTTCGGCATTGAGAGCATTTGAAACAACAAAGGCAGCAGATGAGTTGGGCAGCAGACTGGATTGAGCAGACCAAGTTGTGGGTGCGCGGCGTGGAAGGCGGGAAAGCCGGCAAGGGGGAGTCCGAGCAGCGCCCGCTGGCGCAGCGCCTGGAGGCCACCTTGCGGCGCGGGCAGGAAGCCCTGTCGCCACGCGAGTTGCGCCGCCTGCTGGAGGATTTGCAGCAGGTGGCCGATGCCGCGCTCAGCGATGTGGAGGGCGGCCGCCATGCCCAGGCGCTGATGGAGTGGTATGCCAAGGCCCCGCTGCCGGAGCGCAAGGATTTCTGGACGCTGATCGTCGAGCAGTTCGGGCCCGACGCCCAGGCGCTGCAGGCGGCGCGCCAGCAGTACGACCAGGCCGGCAGCGATGCCGAGCGCAGCGAGGCCGAGATGCGCCTGCGCCGCGCGCTGCTGTCCTCGCGCACGCGGCTGCTACAGCGCTTTGCCCAGCCCCAGGGCGGCATGCGCTTTCTGGTCGACATGCGCGCCCAGCTGCTGTCCCTGCCCAGGGCCGAACAGCGCTATGTGGCGCTGGATGCGGAGCTCGAACATCTGTTTTCCAGCTGGTTCGACGTGGCGCTGCTGGAGCTGCGCCGCCTGAGCTGGGATTCGCCGGCCTCGCTGCTCGAAAAGCTGATCCAGTACGAGGCCGTGCACGACATCCGCAGCTGGGCCGACCTCAAGAACCGGCTCGACAGCGACCGCCGCTGCTACGGGTTCTTCCATCCGCGCATGCCCGACGTGCCGCTGATCTTCGTGGAGGTGGCGCTGCTGGACAAGCTTGCGGGCAGCATTGCGCCGCTGCTCGACGAGTCGGCCGCCGCGGTGGACATCGCCAAGGCCAACACGGCCATCTTCTATTCGATCAGCAACACGCAGACCGGCCTCAAGGGCGTGAGCTTCGGCGATTCGCTGATCAAGCATGTGGTGGAAACGCTCACCCAGGAGTTCCCCAGGCTCAAGCATTTCGCCACGTTGTCGCCGATTCCGGGCCTGCGCGGCTGGCTGGCCAAGCAGGGCGATGCCGTGCTGCAGGAGCTCGACGACAAGCAAAAGGCCGCGCTGGAGAAGGCCGCCGGCGGCCTGGATGCCGCGCACCTGCTGGCCGCGCTGGAGGACCCCGCGTCGCTCAAGGACAAGTCTCCCGTGCGGCAGGCCGCCCTGTTCTGCGCAGCCCGCTACCTGGGCCGGGAAACCGCCAAGGGCCGTCCGCTGGATGCCGTGGCACGCTTTCACCTTGGCAACGGTGCGCGCGTGGAGCGCCTGAACTGGGCGGCAGACCTGTCGTCCAAGGGGCTCAAGCAGTCCATGGGGCTGATGGTCAACTATCTGTATGACCTCAAGCGCCTGGACAGGCACCGCAGCCTGTTGGCGCAGGGCAAGATTCCGGTGTCTTCGGAGATCGAATCCCTGTGCAAAGGATGATGCGTTCCTGAACTGCCTCTGTCTTTGCCCTGCGCTGTCCAACCACAAGCGGGCCGGCGCATCCATGCAAGCGCCAGGTCTTGCACATCAGGAGGCATGCGATGCAGGTTTTTCCGCGGGAGTGCGCAGGTGAGGGCGGGCAGTGGGGACAGGAGCAGGTGCGGCGGCGCGCACTGCTCAGATCGATGGGGGCGGTGGCGGCCGCAGGCCTGTCCGGCTGGGCCGGCATGGCGCGGGCGGGCGGCGACTGGCCTGCCAGGCCCGTGAACCTGGTCGTGCCTTTCCCGGCCGGCGGCGGCACCGACGCCTTTGCCCGGCCGTTTTCCAGCCAGTTCGCCAAGGCCACGGGCAAGACCCTGGTGGTGGACAACCGCGGCGGCGCCGGCGGCACGCTGGGCGCCGCCATCGCGGCCAAGGCGCCGGCGGACGGCTACAACTTCTTCATGGGCGGCACCCATCACGTGATCGCGCCTTCGGTCTATCCCCGGCTCGAATACGACCTGGAGCGCGACTTCATACCGCTGGCGCTGCTGGCCAGCGTGCCCCAGGTGGTCGTTGTCAATCCCAGGAAGGTGCCGCATACGACTCTGCAGGCGCTGCTCACCGATGTACGCGCCCATCCGGGCAAGTTCAACTACGCCTCGGCAGGGCCGGGCTCCTCCCACCATCTGGCCGGCGAGCTGTTCAAGCTGCAGACCCATACCGATATCACCCACATCCCCTACAAGGGAGCGGGACCCGCGCTGCAGGATCTGATTGCTGGCAATGTGGATATGCTGTTCGACGGCCTGGGCTCCTCGGCCCAGCACATCAAGAGCGGCCGGATCCGGGCGCTGATGGTGGCGGGCGCTCAGCGCAACCCCGCCTTTCCCGACGTGCCCTGCGCCAGCGAATGCGGCCTGCCCGATTTCACCGTGACCACCTGGTACGGCCTGTGGGCGCCCAGGGGCACGCCGGCGGCCGTGCAGCAGCAGATGATCGACGAGGTGCAGAAGATCGGTGCCGCCGACGACATCAAGGCGGCCTGGGCCAAGAACGGCGCCGACTACGGCAGGCTGAGCCAGCAGCAGTTCGCCGCCATGATCCACAGCGAAATCCAGCGCTGGGCGCAGGTGGTCAAGGCCGCCGGCGTGAAGATTGATTCATAGCGCCCGTGCTGCTGCGCGGCTTTCCTCCGGGGAGATGGCGCGCAGCGGGACGATGCCGCCGCCGGGGCCTTTCATGCCGCACGGCGGCGTTGGCCTTTGCGCGGTGATGCCGCCCTGGGGCCTGCCCGGCGGGCGACAGGAATGACCCCGGTCCGGCCCTATGATGGGCTGGCATTGTTTTGCTTCCGTAGTTACCGAGTCCGACCGAATCACGATGACCGAAATGCCTCAAGCCAATCTTTTCAGCGCCTTGCGCGCCGCGTTTCCCAAGCAGATGGAGCAGATCGCCGTCGAGGCCGTGGGGCCCGATGGCCGAAGCCTGTACTACACCTGGGCGGACCTGGACCGCGGCAGCGCGCGCATGGCCAATCTGCTGCAGTCGCTGCAGCTGCCCGAGGGCAGCCGCATTGCGGTGCAGGTGGAAAAATCGGTCGAGGCCATGATGCTGTACCTGGCCACGCTGCGCGCCGGATACGTGTTCCTGCCGCTCAACACGGCCTACCAGGGGGCGGAGATGGAGTATTTCATCTCTGACGCCGAGCCTGCCGTCGTGGTCTGCGCGCCCGGCAATTTCGGCTGGGTCTCCAAGCTCGCCTTCAACCGGGGCGTGGGCCATGTATACACGCTGGGCACGGACCGTACCGGCACGCTGCTGGAGCGCGCGGCCCACCATGGCGATGCGCAGGAGCCCGTGGCGCGCAGGGCCGACGATCTGGCCGCCATCCTCTACACCAGCGGCACCACGGGGCGCAGCAAGGGCGCCATGCTCACGCACGGCAACCTGCTGACCAATGCGGCCACGCTCAAGGTGTACTGGGGCTGGCAGGAGGGCGACGTGCTCATCCATGCGCTGCCCATCTTCCATGTGCATGGCCTGTTCGTGGCCATCCACGGCGCGCTGATCAACGGCAGCCCCATGATCTGGTTCTCCAGGTTCGAGCCTGCCGCCGTGATCGACCGCTTCAAGGACGCCACCGTCTTCATGGGCGTGCCCACGCTGTATGTGCGCATGCTGGCCGATGCACGGCTGGACCGCGAGAAGGCGGCGCACATGCGGCTGTTCATCTCGGGCTCGGCGCCCATGCTTATCGAGACCTTCCGCGCCTGGCGCCGGCGCACGGGCCACGCCATCCTGGAGCGCTACGGCATGAGCGAGACCATCATGCTCACCTCCAACCCCTATGCGGCCGATCCGCGCTTCGACAACCAGGACGAGCGCCGTGGCGGCACCGTGGGCTTTCCGCTGCCCGGCGTGGGCGTGCGCGTGCAGGGCGACGACGGGCAGCCGCTGGGCCGCGGCGAGATCGGCAACATCCAGGTGCAGGGCCCCAATGTGTTCAAGGGCTACTGGCGCATGCCCGAGAAAACGGCCGAGGAGTTCACGGCGGACGGCTGGTTCAAGACCGGCGACGTGGGCATGCAGGACGAGCGCGGCTATTTCTCCATCGTGGGGCGCAGCAAGGACCTGATCATCTCGGGCGGCTACAACGTCTATCCGGCCGAGGTGGAGGGCTTCATCAACGAACTGCCCGGCGTGGACGAAAGCGCCGTGATCGGCGTGCCGCATCCGGATTTCGGCGAGGTCGGCGTGGCGGTCATCGTGCCGCGCGCGGGGGCGCAGATCGATGGCCAGGCCGTGATCGATACGCTCAGGGCGCAGCTGGCCCACTTCAAGGTGCCCAAGCGCTGCTACGTGGTCGACAGCCTGCCGCGCAACACCATGGGCAAGGTGCAGAAAAAGCTGCTGCGCGACCAGTACGCGCGGGAATTCGCCTGACCCGGCTGCCGGGAAGTCCGGTCGGGTCCGAAAAGCACAAACCGGCCGAACGGCTATGCATGGCAAAGTGAATTGATCTTTGCCTTGACTACATATTTGCTAGCAGCTAGCGCAGGCGGGCAGGCAAGGCTGGCATGGAAAATGTCCCAAACAAAAGCAGCTCCTGCGCGAGCTGCTTTTGTTTTGAGAGCGCCAGGAGCAGGGCATTGGGGCTGCGGCCCTGGCGCGGCGGCCGCAATGCAGCGCTTCAGCGCAGCACCAGCACCGGTATGTGCGAGTGCGTCAGCACATGCTGGGTTTCGCTGCCCAGCAACAGGCGCTGCAGGCCCTTGCGGCCATGCGAAGCCATGACGATCAGGTCGCAGTCATGCTTCTTGGCCGCTTCCACGATGGACTCCGCCACCAGGTCCGAATGCACGACCTCGGTGGTCACGGCAACCTTGCGCTCATGCCCGAAGGCCTTGATGCCGTCCAGCAGCGTCTGGGCCTGCTGGGTCCATTGTTCCTCGATGCGCTTGGCTTCCTTGATGTCCAGCAGGTCGCTGCCTTCCAGGTAGCTGCGCGGATAGTGCGACACCACTTTGAGCGCAATCACGCTGGCGCCGCAAAGCGCCGCGAGGTCCAGCCCGCTGTGCACTGCTTTGTCGGACAGCTCCGTGCCGTCAGTGGCGATCAGGATGCGGTTGTACATATGCAACTCCTTTCTTGATGGGCTTCTACGGTCTATGCAATGAAAGCATAGATTGTTCTGGCTGTTAACGCTTGATTAATGTCAACGTCAGTATGATCGTGCTCCATTACGCTCGACATATGTACCAGAACAACCCTGTCACGCCCACCGGGCAACGGCAGGCTGATGTTGATTCTGGCCTCTACGTCCAGGCCCGGGCTGTCAGCCTGCTGCTGGATGATCCACAGGAGTGGAACTCCTTTGGACGGCCTACGGGCCGCAAGACTTCGCAACCCTCTGAACACGATGCCGAATCTCCGGTGTGGGATTCGTACGTCGTTTTGGAGGGCATGCATTGTGCTGCGTGTGCGCTGACCATCGAGGAGGCGCTGCGCGCCGTGCCCGGAGTGCAGGAGGCCGAAGTCAGCGCAGCCACGCGCCGCGCCCGCGTCGTCTGGCGCCCCGCCCAGGTGCTTCCATCGCAGTGGATGGAGGCGGTGGCGCGTGCCGGCTACCGCGCGCTGCCGGCGCGCGATGCCTTTGTGCGCGAGCTGCGCCAGGCCGAGACGCGCCGCGCGCTGTGGCGCTGGCTGGTGGCGGGCTTTTGCATGATGCAGGTCATGATGTATGCATGGCCTGCCTACATCGCCCAGCCCGGCGATCTGTCGCTGGAGATGGAGACGCTGCTGCGCTGGGCCTCGTGGGTGATCTCCCTGCCCGTGGTGCTGTTCTGTTGCGGGCCGTTCTTGCGCAGCGCGCTCAAGGACATCGCCCAGCGCCGCGTGAGCATGGACCTGCCCGTGGCCATCGGCATGCTGATCACCTTTGTGATCAGCACCATGGGCACTTTCGATCCTTCGGGGCCCTTCGGCCGCGAAGTCTTTTTCGATTCCCTGACCATGTTCGTCTTCTTCCTGCTCACGGGCCGCTGGCTGGAGCTGCGCCTGCGCGATCGCACGGCCGGCGCGCTGGAGGCCGTGATGAACCGCCTGCCCGATTCGGTGTTGCGCAGCAGGGGCGGCGGCAACGGGCAGGGCGGCGACGGCGATGACTTCGAGCGCGTGGCCACGCGCCGCCTGCGCGCGGGCGATGTGGTGCGCGTGCTGGCCGGTGAGGCCTTTCCGGCGGACGGTACCATCGTGCGCGGCCGCACCCATGCCGACGAGGCCCTGCTGACGGGCGAGTCCACGGCCGTGCCGCGCGGCGTGGGCGACAGCGTCACGGCGGGCAGCTACAACCTGGACGCCATGGTCGACATGCGCGTGGACAGCGTGGGCGAGGGCACGCGCTTTGCGCAGATCGTCGAGCTGATGGAAAGCGCCTCGCTGCAAAAGCCGCGGCTGGCCCAATTGGCCGACAAGGTGGCGCGCCCGTTCCTGGTGGTCGTGCTGCTGGCCGCACTGGCTGCCGCCGTCTGGTGGTGGCCCGCGGATCCCGGCAAGGCCGTGATGGTGGCCGTGGCCGTGCTCATCGTCACCTGTCCCTGCGCGCTGTCGCTGGCCACGCCCGTGGCCATGCTCACGGCCGCCGGCACGCTGGCGCGCCATGGCGTGCTGGTGCGCAATCTGCAGGGTCTGGAGGCGCTGGCCGCCGTAGACACCCTGGTGTTCGACAAGACCGGCACGCTCACGCGCGACGGCCTGGTGCTGCGCGCCATGACGGCGGCACCCGGCCAGGAGCATGACGAGGTGCTGGCCCTGGCCGCACTGCTGGCCCGCCAGTCCATGCACCCTGTCTCCAGGGCGCTGGCCGCCGCGGCGCTGACAGCCGGATTGCCGGCCGGCCCGGTGTGCGGCTGTCAGCTGGATGCCGTGCAGGAGCAGGCCGGCGCAGGCCTGGATGCTTGGGTCGAGGCGGCAGGCGGGAGCGGGCAGGGCATGCAGCCCTCGCGTCTGCACCTGCGCCTGGGTTCGGCCCGGCATTGCGAAGTGGCCGAGCTGGCCCCGCAGGAGCCCGGCCAGAGCGTGATGCTGGCCGAAGCCACGGAGCAGGGCTGGCGGGCGCTGGCGCAATTTCACCTGAGCGAGGACCTGCGCCCCGAGGCGGCACACGTGATCCGCGCGCTGCAGGCCGGCGGCGTGGCCGTGCAGTTGCTGTCGGGCGACCGTCCGGCCGCAGTGCATGCCGTGGCCCAGGCGCTGGGCATCGTGCGGGCGCAGGGCGGCTGCACCCCCCAGGACAAGCTGACGCAGATGCAGGCCGCGCAGGCTGCCGGCCACCATGTGGCCATGGTCGGCGACGGCCTCAACGACGGCCCGGTTTTAGCTGGAGCGCATGTCTCTTTTGCGTTTGGCAAAGCAGTGCCGCTGGCACAATCGCGCGCTGACTTTGTCGTCCTGGGCGACAGTCTGGAGCTGGTGCTGCAAAGCGTGCTGCTCGCGCGCCGCACGCTGTCCGTCGTGCGCCAGAACCTGGGCTGGGCCGCAGCCTACAACGCGGTCTCGATTCCCCTGGCCCTCATGGGCTGGATGCCGGCCTGGCTGGCCGGCCTGGGCATGGCGGCCAGCTCGCTGCTGGTGGTGCTCAATGCCGCGAGGCTGGCCCGGCGCCTGCCCGTGGCGCATGCCGCCATGCCCACCGCCGCCACGGCAGGCGCGGGAGGCGCCTCGCCGGCTTTGGGCATGGCGGCCGCAGGTCCCCAAGGAGGCCACTGATGGAAGTGCTGTACGTATTGATTCCGCTGTCCGTGGTGCTGGTGCTGGCCATCGTGGCCGCGCTCTGGTGGGCCGTGTATCGCGGGCAGTTCGAGAGCGTGGAACAGGAGGGGGAGCGCATTCTCCGTGACGATTGAGGTGGATCAAACAGCCTGAGAACAAACCAATGAACACTTTGCAAGCAATCTTAGAGGTGCCCGATGGAAGCTACGAATAACAATGCTGTCTATTACGACGACACCGTCGTGAGACAGTTCTCTATCATGGCCGTGGTATGGGGGGTGGTTGGCATGGCCGTGGGCGTGTTCATCGCGTCCCAGCTCGCCTGGCCGGAACTCAACTTCGGCATTCCCTGGCTGAGCTATGGCCGTCTGCGTCCGCTGCACACCAATGCAGTGATCTTCGCCTTCGGCGGCTGCGCGCTGATGGGCACCAGCTACTACGTGGTGCAGCGTACCTGCCAGACCAAGCTGTTCATGCCCAAGCTGGCCAGCTTCACGTTCTGGGGCTGGCAGCTGGTCATCCTGGCCGCCGCCATCAGCCTGCCGCTGGGCTATACGCAGGGCAAGGAATACGCCGAACTCGAATGGCCCATTGACCTGCTGATCGCGGCAGTCTGGGTGGCCTATGCCATCGTGTTCTTCGGCACCGTCGGCATCCGCAAGGTCCGGCACATCTATGTGGCCAACTGGTTCTATGGCGGCTTCATCCTGGCGGTGGCGCTGCTGCACATCGTCAACAGCGCGGCCATTCCCGCGGGCTGGATGAAGAGCTATTCGGCCTATGCCGGCGTGCAGGATGCCATGGTGCAGTGGTGGTACGGCCATAACGCCGTGGGCTTCTTCCTGACCGCGGGCTTCCTGGGCATGATGTACTACTTCATCCCCAAGCAGGCCGGCCGTCCCGTCTACTCGTACCGCCTGTCCATCGTCCACTTCTGGGCGTTGATCTTCACCTACATGTGGGCCGGCCCGCACCACCTGCACTACACGGCACTGCCCGACTGGACGCAGTCCGTGGGCATGGTGTTCTCGCTGATCCTGCTGGCGCCCAGCTGGGGCGGCATGATCAACGGCATCATGACGTTGTCGGGCGCCTGGCACAAGCTGCGCGACGACCCCATCCTGCGCTTCCTGATCGTGTCCCTGTCGTTCTACGGCATGTCCACGTTCGAAGGCCCGATGATGGCCATCAAGACCGTCAATGCGCTGTCGCACTACACCGACTGGACCGTGGGCCACGTGCACTCCGGCGCGCTGGGCTGGGTGGGCCTGATCACCATGGGTTCGCTCTACTACCTGATCCCGCGCCTGTTCGGCAAGACCAAGATGCACTCGGTGCCCGCCATCGAACTGCACTTCTGGATGGCCACCATCGGCATCGTGCTGTACATCGCCGCGATGTGGATCGCCGGCGTGATGCAGGGCCTGATGTGGCGCGCCGTCAATCCCGACGGCACGCTGACCTACACCTTCGTGGAAAGCGTGAAGGCGACCTATCCCTTCTATGTGATCCGTGTGACCGGCGGCCTGCTCTACCTGGGCGGCATGCTGGTGATGGCCTGGAATACCTGGAAGACCGCCATGTCCGGCCGTTCCGTCAAGGTGGCCGTGCCTGCCGCCGTGGCCCACGCCTGAGCATCGAGGAGCGCAAGCAATGTCTGAACACAACAATACGGCTCCCAAGAGCTTTTCCCACGAGAAGGTGGAGACCAGCAACTTCCTGCTGATCACGCTGATCCTGCTCGTCGTGGCCATCGGCGGCCTGGCGGAAATCGTGCCGCTGTTCTTCCAGAAATCCACGACCGAAGCCGTGGCTGGCCTCAAGCCCTATACGCCGCTGCAGCTCATGGGCCGCGACGTCTATCTGCGCGAAGGCTGCTACAACTGCCACTCGCAGATGATCCGCCCGTTTCGCGCCGAGACCATGCGCTACGGCCACTACTCGGTGGCCGGCGAATTCGTCTACGACCATCCCTTCCAGTGGGGTTCCAAGCGCACCGGCCCCGACCTGCACCGCGTGGGCGGCAAGTACAGCGACGAATGGCACCGCGTCCACCTGCACAACCCGCGCGACGTGGTGCCCGAGTCCAACATGCCGGCCTATCCCTGGCTGGAGGCCAGCAAGGTCGACGACACCGCCGTGGCCCAGCGCATGACGGCGCTGCGCAAGGTCGGCGTGCCGTACTCCGATGAGGAGATCGCCGGCGCTGCCGAGCAGGTCAAGGGCAAGACCGAGATGGAGGCCGTGATCGCCTATCTGCAGGTCCTGGGCCGTGCCGTCAAGTAAGCCAGGGGGAACCGGAAATGGATATCACCACCGTGCGCATCGTGGTCACGCTGGCATCGCTGGCGTGCTTCCTCGGCATCTGGTGGTGGGCATTTGCCCGCCGCAACCAGGCCCGTTTCGAAGAGGCGGCCCAGCTGCCTTTCCTGCAGGACTGAGTCCGCTCACATAACGAGAACATCCCATGAGTGATTTCATCAACAATTTCTGGTCGATGTATGTCGTCGCGCTCACGCTGCTCGGCATTCTTGGCTGTCTGCTGCTGCTCATCGTGGTGGCGCGCAAGAAAGTCGTTTCGGCGGCGGACAACACCACGGGCCATGTCTGGGACGAAGACCTGCGCGAGCTCAACAACCCCATGCCCAAATGGTGGATGGGGCTGTTCGTGATCACCGTCGTCTTCAGCCTGGCCTACCTGGCGATCTATCCCGGCCTGGGCAGCTACACCGGCAAGCTCGCCTGGAGCCAGACCGGCGCCTATGAAAAGGAAGTGGCCAAGGCCCAGGCGGACCTGGAGCCGCTGTATGCCAGGTTCACGTCCATGCCTGCCCAGGAGATGGCCAGGGACACGCAGGCCATGGCCATCGGCGAGCGCCTGTTCATGAACAACTGCGCGCAATGCCATGGCTCCGATGCGCGCGGCGGCAAGAGCTTTCCCAATCTGACCGACGGCGACTGGCTGCATGGCGGCACGCCCGAGAAGATCAGGGAAACCATCACCAACGGACGCATCGGCGTCATGCCGCCCATGGCCGCGGCGGTGGGGACGGCAGACGATGTGCGCAACGTGGCCCACTATGTGCTGAGCCTGTCGGGCAGCCCGCACGACTCCGTGCGCGCCTCGCTGGGCAAGTCCAAGTTCGTGGCCTGTGCCGCCTGCCACGGCATGGACGGCAAGGGCAACCAGGCCATGGGCGCGCCCAACCTGACCGACGACATCTGGCTGCATGGCTACGGCGAAGCCGCGATCATGAACATCGTCAACAACGGCAAGCAAAACGAGATGCCGGCCCAGAAGGAAAAGCTGACCGAAGCGCAGATCGCCGTGCTGGCCTCCTATGTGTGGAGCCTGTCGAACAAGAGCGGTGCTGCCCCGCAGTAAGCTCGTCTGAAAGGCGGTGCCGGCGGCGCCGCCTTTTTTGCGTTTGCATTTTCAGAAATTACAAAAATATTAAGGAACTGCCATGCAACCCGATCACGGCAAACCCCGCAAGGTGATTCCGATCACCCCCGTCGAAACCGAGGGCGGGCTCCACGAAGTGCCGATGTTCGTGTCCGAGCAGAAGGTCTATTCGCGCTCCGTCGCCGGGTTTTTCTCGCGCTGGCGCTGGATCATGGTGTTCGCCACCCAGCTGGTCTTCTACGGCCTGCCCTGGCTCGACTGGGGCGAGCGCCAGATGGTGCTGTTCGACCTGGAGGCGCGGCGCTTCTATCTGTTCGGGCTGGTACTGTATCCGCAGGACTTCATCTACCTCGCAGGCCTGCTCATCATCTGCGCGCTGGCGCTGTTCCTGTTCACGGCCGTGGCCGGTCGGCTATGGTGCGGCTTTTCCTGCCCGCAGACCGTGTACACCGAAATCTTCATGTGGATCGAGCGCAAGGTGGAGGGCGACCGCAGCGCCCGCATGCGCATCGACAAGAGCGGGTGGACCTTCGAGAAACTCTGGAAGAAGTCGCTCAAGCAGCTGCTGTGGATTGCGGTCTCGGCATGGACCGGCTTCACCTTTGTCGGCTACTTCGTGCCCATCCGCGAACTGGGCATGCAGCTGATGGCGCTGCAGGGCGGCTGGCAGATATTCTGGGTGCTGTTCTATGGCTTCGCGACCTACGGCAATGCCGGCTACATGCGCGAGCAGGTCTGCAAGTACATGTGCCCGTATGCACGCTTCCAGAGCGCCATGTTCGACAAGGACACCATGATCGTGAGCTACGACGCCGCGCGCGGCGAAGCCCGCGGCCCGCGCAGGAAGGGGGCGGATCACCAGGCCGAAGGCCTGGGCGACTGCATCGACTGCAAGCTGTGCGTGCAGGTCTGCCCCGTGGGCATCGATATCCGCAACGGGCTGCAGTACGAATGCATAGGCTGCGGCCTGTGCATCGATGCCTGCAACTCCGTCATGGACAAGATGGAATATCCGCGCGGCCTGATCCGCCTGACCACGCAGAATGCGATTGCGCGCGGCTGGAAGCATGTGCAGACGCTGCGCCGCATCTTCCGTCCGCGGGTACTCGTCTATTCGGCGGTGCTGCTGGCGCTGAGCGCAACCATGATCGCCAGCCTGGCGCTGCGCCAGCCCCTCAAGCTGGACGTGATCCGCGACCGCGCATCGCTCTCGCGCATCGTGGCCGGCGGCAAGCTGGAAAATGTCTACCGCCTGCAGATCATGAACGCCACCGAGACCGAGCAGCGCTACCGCATCAGCGCCACGGGGCTGGACGGGCTGGAAGTCACGTCCGAGACCGAAGTTAGCGTCGGCCCGGCCGAGACGCGCGGCATTGCCGCACGGCTGCAGATTCCGTATGGTTCCGCGGAGCCTGGATCGCACACGGTGTACTTCAACGTGGATGCCGTCAACGCGGGCGCCGGCCGCGTGGCTGAAAAGGCCGTGTTCCTGGTGCCGCGCTGATGGCGCCGCCTGCCCTTGATTGCTGTTGTTCCCGGAAGGCGTTGCCGCAATGCCTTCCTCCCTATCGAAAGAGGTCTTCATGTCCAACATTTCCCGATCCGCCGCGGGGGCTGCCCCTGGCGCCCATCCCGAGGATGGCAAGCCCTGGTGGCGCTTTCCCCATGTCTGGCTGGTCATCGGCGGCCCTGCCGTGGTGGTAGTGGCGGGCTTTGTGACGGCCTATATCGCCTTGCGCGCGCCCGATCCCGTGATCGACCCGGACTACTACCGCCATGGCGTGGAGATCAACAAGCGCCTGAGCGAGGCCGAGAAAAGCCAGGCCCCCGCGCTGACCGGTCGCAACCATGCGCTCACGCCCGCCGGAGACCACCCCACGGACCGCTGAGGCGGGGGCTTCCTCATGAAAATGGCAAAAAGAAGAGCAGCTTGCGCCTGAAAGCATTGGGCTTCAAAGGAGTTTGCTCTTGAACAGGAGATGAGGCATGTGCCAGCAGCTCCTGTTTTTGATGGCTTTCAGGGTTTCCCGCCTCGGGTAATGCCCGCGGCGGTCTTGCCTGGCGCCCGGGTTGCTGGCCAGAATGCAGCCATCGCATGACAGCTTTCAGGAGAACAGCCCATGGTCGCTCAGCGCTGGATGTGGATTGCCTGGCCTGCGTTCCTCGCAGCCGCCGTGATGGAAATGCTGGTCTTTGCCTTTGTCGATCCGCTGGAGCTGCATCTGGCGGGCGAGCCGGTCGCCTGGTCGCGCAATGCCGTCTACACGGTGTCCTTCTTCGTGTTCTGGGGCGTCGCCATGTTCTCCAGCCTGCTGACCAGCCTGCTGGGCCGCAGCCTGGCCGAGCTCAACGGCGCCGCGATCGCGCGGCCGGCCCCCATCCGTCTGGCCGAGCACGACTGGCAGCCGGACTGAGCGGTTGCCATAAGGCCAGGAAAAAAGCCCGCAGCGCAAGCCGGCGGGCTTTTGTTGGACAAACAGGGCCGCTCAGCTCTGGCACTGCTGGCTGTTGACGATGCGCTTCAGGGCCTCGGTATCCAGAATGCGCAGGTGGCGCTGCTTGACTTCCACAATGCCTTCCTCGGCGAACTTGGAGAAGGTGCGGCTCACGGTCTCGAGCTTGAGGCCCAGGTAGCTGCCGATTTCCTCACGCGTCATGCGCAGCACCAGCTCCGACTTGGAAAAGCCGCGCGCCGACAGGCGCTGCACGAGGTTGAGCACGAAGGCCGCCAGGCGCTCCTCCGCGCGCATGCTGCCCAGCAGCAGCATCACCCCGTGCTCGCGCACGATCTCGCGGCTCATCACCTTGTGCACGTGGTTCTGCAGGGCCGTGACTTCGCGGGACAGCTCCTCCAGCTTGTCGAAGGGCATGATGCAGACCTCGGCATCCTCGAGCGCGACGGCATCGCAGGTGTGGTGGTCGTTGACGATGCCATCCAGGCCGATGATCTCGCCGGCCATCTGGAAGCCCGTCACCTGGTCGCGCCCGTCCTCGGTGGCCACGCAGGTCTTGAAGAAGCCGGTGCGGATGGCGTACAGCGACGTGAAGGTCTCACCATTGCGAAACAGCAGGCTGCCGCGCTTGACCTTGCGACGCTTGGCCACGATGGCGTCAATGCGCTGCATCTGCTCGTCATCCAGGCCCATGGGCATGCACAGTTCGCGCAGGTTGCAGTTGGAGCAGGATGCTTTGATGGTCTGAAGGTTCATGGGCAAACGTCGGCGGCAGGGGCGGTGGCCCGTGCCGGCAAGTGACCTCGTCAATGGTAATGAGATGAATCAAATTGTGGCAGCACTTGCCTCGGCATCTCTTGATGTGCGTCAAGGACGGCTTTCTTGCTTTGGCGCACATTGCCGATATTCCGACCCCAATCATGCGCTTGCCATGCCGCTGCTGTCAGTGCCTTTTCCGACTGTACAGCGCTTGCGGGCATGAAACGCATCCTGCCAAGAAAATATGACCGCTGTCACGCCTGAGTTACTGAGCCGCTTTGACATACCCGGGCCGCGCTACACCTCGTTTCCCACGGCCGACCGCTTTGTCGAGGCCTTCGGTGCCGAGGACTACATTCTTGCGCTGCAGCAGCGCAAGGCACAAGCGCCGTTCGGCGCCACGCGGGCCCTGCCGCTGTCGCTGTATGTGCATGTCCCGTTCTGCGATTCGCTTTGCTACTACTGCGCCTGCAACAAGATCATCACCAAGCACCACGAGAAGGCCGCCGAATACCTGGACTACCTGGCGCGCGAAGTCGACCTGCACACCCGGCACTGCGGCAGGGGCCAGCCCGTGAGCCAGCTGCACCTGGGCGGAGGCACGCCGACCTTTTTCTCCGACGACGAGCTGAGCCGCTTGATGGAGCTGCTGCGCGGGCACTTCCGCCTGGAGGCCGGCGGAGAGTATTCGATCGAGGTCGATCCGCGCACCGTGAGCAACGAACGCCTGGCCGCGCTCAAGGCACTGGGCTTCAACCGGCTGAGCTTCGGCGTGCAGGACTTCGATCCCGAAGTGCAGCAGGCCGTACACCGCGTGCAGCCTGCCGAGCAGGTGTTCGCTCTGGTGCAGGAGGCGCGCCGTCTGGGCTTCGCCTCCATCAATGTGGACCTGATCTACGGCCTGCCCAGGCAGACCTCCGAGTCCTTTGCGCGCACGCTGGAGCAGGTCAACGCGCTGCGCCCCGACCGCATCGCGCTGTATGCCTATGCCCATCTGCCCGAGCGCTTCAAGCCGCAGCGGCGCATCGTCTCCGCCGAGCTGCCGCAGGGCGCGGACAAGATCCGCATGCTGTCGGGCGCCATCGAGGCCTTCATGGGCGCGGGCTATTGCTATGTGGGCATGGATCATTTCGCGCTGCCCGAGGATCCGCTGGCCGTGGCCAAGCGCCAGGGCCGGCTGCACCGCAATTTCCAGGGCTACAGCACCCAGCCCGACTGCGACCTGATCGCACTGGGCGTATCGGCCATCGGCAAAGTGGGCGCCACCTACAGCCAGAATGCCAAGACGCTGGAGGAGTATTACGACGCCCTCGACAGCGGCCAGCTGCCGGTGGTGCGGGGCCTGGCGCTGTCGCGCGACGATCTGGTGCGCCGTGCGGTCATCATGTCCATCATGTGCCAGGGCGCCGTGCTGTTCGAGCCCATGGAGCAGGCCTGGCTGCTCAATTTCCGCGAGTACTTCGCTGCGGAGATGCAGGCCCTCAAGGAGATGGAGGGCAACGGCCTGGTGGAACTCGGCGAGGAGGGCTTCCAGGTCACCGCGCTGGGCTGGTTCTTCGTGCGCGCAGTAGCCATGCTGTTCGACCGATATTTGCAGGCCGACCGGAACAGGGCGCGATTTTCGAGGATCATCTAGCGCATGCTGCTATCGCTGGTCTGGACCGCTTTGATCATGGGGCTCGTGGGTGGGCCCCATTGTCTTGTCATGTGCGCTGCGCCTTGCAGCGTGGTGACCCGCGGCCAAGCCGCGCACGAGGCGCCGGTGCGCGTCCACGGCCGGCGCAGCCGGCGCTGGCTGCGCGCAGGCCTGTTCCATGCAGGCCGCGTGGCCGGCTATGCGACGCTGGGCGCCGCAGCCGCCATTGCCATGGAGAGCCTGTCCTGGCTGACCAGCCAGACTACGGCGCTGCAGCCTTTCTGGACCCTGCTCCACGTGGCGATGATGGGCTGGGGCCTGGCCATGATGGTGCAGGCGCGCCAGCCGGCCTGGCTGGAGAATGCCGGCCGCGCCGCTTGGCGCCGCGTGCAGCCCTGGGTGTCCGCGCCCAGCGGCAGCCTGGCCGCCGGCTATCTCTGGGCGCTCATGCCCTGCGGCCTGCTGTATTCGGCCGTGCTGGTGGCGGCGCTCAGCGGCGGCGCTTGGCAGGGCGCGCTGTCCATGGCGGCGTTTGCCGTCGGCGGCGGGCTTTGGCTGGTGGGCGGTCCGCTGGCGTGGCGCCTGGGCCAAAAGCGCCTCAACGCCGTCCGTACCCAATGGGGCACCCGCCTGGCCGGCCTCATGCTCGTGGGCGTCGCAATTTGGGCTTTGTGGATGGATTTGGTCTACAGACCCAGCCTTTGGTGCCGATAGACAGGATGTGACGCTGTTGCAGTCACAGGTTCTGTGCGTGGCTTGCGGGCGAAAGTGCGCGCGATATTGCGCAAGCAGGTTGCAGAACTCAGCATAATGCAACGTCTTCTTCTGTATGGGTGTGTGTGAATCATTCGGTAGTTATTGATATCGGGCAGGTCCGGGTCGGCATGTATGTCCAGTTGGACGTAGGCTGGCTGGTCCATCCCTTTCTGGTCAATAACTTCAAGATCACGTCCCAGAAGCAGATCCAGGCGCTCAAAGGTCTGGGCCTGCAATCGGTACGCTACGTGCCCAGCAAGAGCGATGTCGCCAGCCTGCCGGCCGGGCCGGCCCAGCCCGAGGTTGCTGCGCCCGAGCCTGCTGAGGCCAGCGCGCCTGCGCCTGCAGCCGAAGCCAAGCGCTCGGTGGATGCGTGGCGTTACCGGATCCGCTCCTGCGAGCAGCGCTTTGTGCAGGTATGCAGCGACTACGAATTGCTGGAGCGCACTGCGCAGCCGTCGCCCGCGCAGGCACGGGTGGTGAGCGAGGAGCTGGTCGACAGCTGCCTGGCCGAAATCGATCAGGCCAAGGACGTGGTGCTGCACCTGCTGTCCGAGCAGATTCCCGATGCGGCCGGATCGCATTCGGTCAATGTGAGCGTGCTGTCGCTGCTGCTGGGGCGGACCCTGGGCATGGCCGGCCAACCGCTCAGGAACCTGGGTCTGGCGGCCCTGCTGCATGATGTGGGCAAGCAGGTGCACCCGCCGGCCTGGGGCATCCATGGAATGAACGTGCACCAGCGCGCGGAGGGAAGTGCCGAGCGCGTGCGCTACGAGATGCACGTGGGCGAATCGGTGGCGATCACGGAGCGTATGGCACTGCCTGCCGATGTCTCCCATATCATTGCCCAGCACCATGAATGGGCAGACGGCACGGGATTCCCGCTGCGCCTGGTGGCGGCCGACCTGGAGCGCAGCGGCCAGATCCTGTGCCTGGTCAACGGCTACGACCGCCTGTGCAATCCGCTGGATACCAGCGCGGCGCTGACGCCCCATGAAATCCTGGCCCTGCTCTACAGCCAGTACCGGGAGAAATTCCTGCCCGAGGTGCTGACGGCTTTTGTGCGCATGATGGGCGTCTATCCGCCGGGATCGCTCATAGAACTCAACGACGGCCGGTTCGGCCTGGTCACGTCGGTCAACTCCGCCTATCCGCTCAAGCCTTCCATCATGGTCCATGATCCGGGAGCCGTCGACGGGCCGCTGCTGCTGCTGGAGCTGCAGGCGTCGCCGCAGCTGGGCATACGGCGCGGGCTCAATCCTTCGCGCCTGCCGCGCAAGGTGCTGGATGCGCTGCTGCCGCGCCAGCGGATCTGCTATTACTTCGAAAAAGGCTCGGGCGTGGGCCCGGCGAAGACCCTATGACGATGCAGCGACTGAACGTCATCCAGCCTTCGATGGCCTATGCCATGCTCGATGCCCTGCAGGAAGCCTTGTGGCTGCTGGATGCGCGACAGCTCACCGTGGTGTACGCGAATGCGGCCAGCCAGTCGCTGACGGGCTTCGATGCCGTCCAGGTCCGAGGGCAGCCCGTGCAGGTGCTGGCAGGCACGCCGTTGCAGCAGGCATTCTGGAGCGATCCGCTCAACTGGCAGGCCGGCGCGCCGTTTCTTACGCAGATACGCCGGGCCGACGGCCAGCTGATTCCCGTGGAGATGAAGGTCTCGCCGCTGACGGCGCAAGCCGATGGCGTGCTGGTGCTGAGCATGCTGGACCGGCGCGAGCAGGCCCAGCACGAAGCCGAGCTGGAAAGCCTGCTGTCCGAACTGCGCGCCACGCTGGAATCCGCTGCGGACGGCATGCTGGTCTGCACGCTGGAGGGCAGCATACGGGCCTTCAACCACCGCTTTGCCGACCTGTGGCAGCTGCCGATCTCCTTTCTGACCCAGGGCGACGATGCGGCCATCCTGGCCCATATGACGGCCCAGGTCGTCAATGGCGAGACGGAGTTCCGCAACCTGATCACGGCGCCCGAGCAGGCCATGATCGAAACCTCCGACGTGCTGGAGCTGGTCAACGGCACCGTGGTGGAGCGCCGCTCGGTGCCCCAGCTGTGCCGCGGCGTGCCGACCGGGCGCATCTATTCATTCAGGGACATCACCGATGCGGCGCAATCCGCGGCCGACCTGCGGCTGGCGGCGCGCGTGTTCGAGTCCAGCCTGGACGGCATCTTCATTGCCGATGCCGTCCACCGGATCGTGCGCACCAATCCCGCCTGCGTGCGCCTGCTGCAGGGCGTGGAGGCACAGGGCCAGACCGTGGCGGCATTGTTCGAATCGGACACCGGGCCCGTGGAGGCGCTGGGCGAATGGGCTCGTGCCAGATGGGAGCAGGGCGGTTTCTGGGAAGGCAATCTGTGGCTGAAGCTGGCCGACGGCCGGCGCTGCGCCGTCTGGCTGTCATGGGTGGCGCTGCGCGATGCGAGCGACGAAATCGTGCAGAGCATAGGCTTCATGCGCGACATGACGCAGCAGTACATGGACCAGCAGCGCATCGAGCAACTGGCCTATAGCGACCCGCTGACCGACCTGCCCAACCGGCTGGCCCTGTCCATGCGCGTCGAGGCTGCCATTGCCGAAGCCCGCATGACGGGCTCGGTGCTCAGCATCCTGTTCGTGGACCTGGACCGCTTCAAGATCATCAACGATTCGCTGGGCCACGAGTTCGGCGACCGCGTGCTCAGGCTGGTGGCCCAGCGCCTGAGTGCCCTCATGCGGGCCGAGGACATGCTGTGCCGCCTGGGCGGCGACGAGTTCGTGATCTGCCTGCAGGGCTGCGACGCGGAGCGGGCCGCGGCCGTGGCCGAGCGCATTCTGCGCGAGATGCAGCAGCCGTTCATGCTGGACGGCCTGGGCTTTTCCGTGCAGTGCAGCATCGGCGTGGCGCAGTTCCCCACCGACGGGCTGACGCTGGACGAGCTGATCCGCCAGGCCGATATCGCCATGTACCGGGTCAAGGAGCGCGGGCGCGGCAATTTCAGTTTCTACCAGCCGCAGATGAGCGCAGGCCTGCTGTCGCGCATGAAGCTCGAACATGCCATGCGCCAGGCGCTGGACAAGGGTCACATGGCGATCTACTACCAGCCGCAGGTGCATATCGAGACCGACCGCATCGTGGCGGCCGAAGCCCTGATGCGCTGGACCGACCCGGAATTCGGCGTGGTGTCGCCGGCCGTCTTCATTCCGCTGGCCGAGGAGTCGGGCTATATCGTGACGCTGGGAGCCTGGGTGCTCGAGCAATCGGTGCAGGAGGCGGCGCGCTGGTACTTCCAGGGCACGCCGCTCAAGGTCTCGGTCAATGTCTCGGCGCTGGAATTCAGGCAGCCCGACTTCGTCGAGCGCCTGCTGCAGGTCCTTCAACGCAACGCGCTGCCGGCCCAGTGGCTGGAGCTGGAGCTGACGGAGAGCATTCTGCTGACCGATGCCCAGGAGATGGCGCTGCGCGTGCGGCAGATCGCCGAACTGGGCGTGGGCCTGGTGATCGACGACTTCGGTACGGGCTACTCCAGCATGGCCTATCTCAAGAAGCTGCCTATCTCCAAGATCAAGGTCGACCAGAGCTTTGTGCGCGGCCTGCCCGAGGACGAGGAGGATCGCGCCATCGTCGCGGCCGTCATCAGCATCGGCCAGGCGCTGGGCGTGGAAGTCGTGGCCGAAGGGGTGGAAACCGGCGAGCAGTGCGCGGCCATCTACAACATGCGGGGCAGCTATTTCCAGGGCTATCTGTGCGCGCCGGCGCTGCCGCCCGAGCAACTGCTGCAGCGCCTGAAGGCGCAGCATGAGCAGGGGGTGGGGGCAGTGGCCTACAGCCAGTCCCTGGAGTTGTCCATGGACGCGAATGCCGACGGCGCCGGAATGGCCGGGTCGCGTCAGTAGCGCAACAGCGCTCCGTGGCGCAGATGCATGAAAAAACCCGATGTGCGTTCGCACACCGGGTTGGAATGGGTGTCTGCAAGTATTCCACCGGACCGTCATCCTGAACCGGGGGTTCAGGGGGGCAAGGGCAGCCTGACGTTGGGTTCATCTGACGCGAGACGATCACGCTCACCAGGCAATGTACCAAGCCCGAGCTCAATGAGCATTGGTTCAAGGAAATATAAAGTCCGGCAGGCTTGCAGACGATGCCTATTTTAAAGCCTGTGCCGGCCGCTTCTCGGCTTTGCACCCATTTTTCCGCAGTGCTTTCAGTTTTTCGCAAAACATGAACGGATAATCTGCCGGTTCGGGCAGGGCGTCTGCCTGGGCGCCCTGGCTGCTTGTCACTGCATCGCGCGAGGCCTACAGCAGCTTGGCGTCGCTTTCCAGTGCCTGGTCCAGGCGCAGCACCAGCTGCTCGGCCAGCGCCTGCTGGCGCTGTTGCTCGGCCAGGGCTTCGGGCGAGATCTCGGGCACCTGCGGTGCAGGCTGCTCTTCCTGGGCCATGGCCTGCATCTCCGCGTGGGCAGCCGCCATCTGGGCATGCTGGATGTCGCGGTCCAGCACATCGAAGGCCATGTTGAGCGCGGCCAGGACGGCGACGCGCTCGCGCGAGCGCACCTTGCCGCTGTCGCGGATGCGGGTCATGGCTTCATCCACGCGGCGCACGGCTTCCAGCACGCGCTCTTCTTGGCCATCGGGGCAGGTCAGCACATAGCTTTGCTGCAGGATCTGCACTTCAATCTGCTTCATGGGCGTTGGTGGCGGTGTCTGTGGCGATTGGGAGTGGGGAAGGTGACGGCGTCACTCCCCCTGGTTGGCGGGCAGGCGTTCGATCAGCGCATCCACGCGCGCGCGGGCCGCTTGCAGCCGCGAGCGCAGGGAATCGCGCTCCTGAGCCAGGGCGGCCACTTGTTCGGTGAGCAGCGCGTTGGTGCGCTGCAGTTCATCGTGGCGAACCAGCAAACGCTCTACGCGCTCCGCAATGAGATCGAGGGAGGACTGGTGGGTCATAGACTCTGCCATTGTAGGTCTTGCTGTCGGTAAGTATCCGATCAATTGATGCAGGAGTGGCGCACCTGTGCGAGGTGCAAGAGCACGGCACTTGGTTATTCGTGCGTGCTCTCCCAAAATCGTAGCGCGCTGCGCAAGTTCCATCTGGATAAAGGGCATTTTTAACGTAAATATTCGTCACACCGTTGACGGGCAGGGCGCTCCCGCCTCGCTACAATGCGCGGCTGTTGGTGCTCGGGGCTGCTTTTCTGCGGCTCCAGTTCAACGGGAAGCAGGGAGGTGATGGCCGCGGTACGCGGCCCGCCGTGCCTGCGCTGCCCCCGCAACGGTCAGCGAATGGATGGCAAAGCCGGCTCTACCGGCCGGCCCGTCCCCTTTTCCATCTCGGCCACTGGCGCATGGCGCTGGGAAGGCCTGCAAAAGGACGATTCGCCCAGCCCGGATACCGGCCAACACCGTGGATGCATCCAGCCACCCCGGCCATGCATCTGTTTTCCCTATTTGCCAGCGGGGAAGCTGGCACGGGTATTCCCATTTGTTGCTTTCAATGAGTCTGCAATCCTTGCCCGAGTGCGCGTCCGCTGCACAGGCGGCCCTGGCTGCGCGCGCCCCTGCTGCTTTTTCCTTCCGTCCCTCCCTGCTGGCCGCTGCGGCGGCCTGCCTGGCTGCACCCGCGGTCTTGGCCCAGGGTGCCCAGGGGGTGGCGCTGGCCGATACGGCTTCCATGGCCGAGACGGTGGTGACGGCCAACCGCATCGAGCAGCCCCTGTCCGATCTGGTGGCCGATATGTCCATCGTGGACCGCGAGACCATGGAAACCAGCGGCGCGGCCGGCGTGGCCGATGTGCTCTCGCGCCTGCCGGGCGTGCAGATGGTGCGCAACGGCGGCCCCGGCGCCTCCACCAGCCTCTATCTGCGCGGCGCGGACAACCGCTTCACGGCCGTCTATGTCGACGGCGTGCGCGTCGACTCCCAGTCCACGGGCGGCGCTTCGTGGCAGGCCATTCCGCTCGAAGCCATCGACCGCATCGAGGTGCTGCGCGGCCCCGCGGCGGCGGTTTACGGCTCGGATGCCATCGGCGGCGTGGTGCAGATCTTCACCAGGAAAGGCGAGGGCAAGCCCAGGCCCTATATCGGCATGGGCTGGGGCAGCCGCGGCACGGTCACGGCACAGACCGGTATCAGCGGTGGCCACAACGGCTGGGACTACAGCCTGGGGGCATCGCACGCCGGCAGCAACGGCTTCAACGCACGCACCATCGCCACGGCCAACCCGGATGCGGACGGCTACCGCAACAACGCCTTCAACGCCCGCATCGGCTACCAGATCGCGCAGGGCCAGCGGATCGAGGCCACGGCGCTGGAGAGCTACATGAACTCCGGCTATGACGTCAGCAAGGCCGACGACCGCAGCATCAGCAAGATGCAGGCCCTGGGCCTGAACTGGCAGGCCCAGTGGAGCGATATCTACAGCACCCGGCTGCAATACACGCAATCGCGCGACTACTACGAGACCCGGCCCTCTCCTTACAAGACCGACACGCGCCTGCACAACTACCTGTTCCAGAACACCTGGAAGCTGGGTGCCCAGACGCTGACGGCCGCATTGGAGCGCCGCGAGGACAAGCTGGTCAATGGCGATATCGACCGCACGCGTTTCCAGAACGCGCTGTCGCTGGGCTATGGCCTGCATGTCGGCAAGCACACGCTGCAGCTCAACGCCCGCCATGACCGCGACAGCGAGTTCGGCGGCCACACCACGGGCAGCGCGGCCTACGGCTACGAGTTCCTGCCCCACTGGCGTGCCACGGCGTCCGCCGGCACGGCCTTCCGCGCACCCACGCTGTACCAGCGCTTCAGCATGTATGGCGACTCCGCGCTGCAGCCCGAAAAAGGCCGCAACGTGGAGCTGGGCCTGAAGTGGGGCAAGGGCAGCGACAGCTTCTCGGCCACGGTCTACCGCAACAATGTGACCAACCTCATCAACTGGGCGGGCGGTACCGGCATCTGCGTAGGCAACGACGGCAGCCCCTTCGGCGGCTGCTATGCCAACGTGGGCAGGGCGCGCTACGAGGGCATCACGCTGGCCGGCACCACCAGGATGGGCCAGGTGAACCTGCAGGCCTCGGTCGATTTCCAGAATCCGCGCGATCTTGACACTGGCAAGCAACTGGCGCGCCGCGCCAAGCGCTATGCCAGCCTGTCCGCCGACACCATGGTGATGGGCTGGACGCTGGGCGCGCAGATGCAGGCTGCGGCCAGCCGCTTTGACGATGCGGCCAACAGGAACGTGCTGGGCGGCTACACCCTGTGGCATCTGACCGCGCAAAAGCAGCTGACCCGCGACTGGAGCCTGGTGGCGCGCATCAACAACCTCACCGACAAGCACTACGAGCTGGCGCGTACCTATGCCACGGAAGGGCGTAGCGGCTATGTCGGCGTGAAGTGGATGCCGGCCAACTAAGCGGTAGAGACCGGATGAGTGCTGCGCCCATGATGCAAACAACGCCTGCCGTGCGGCAATGCCCGGCGCTGCTGATCGCCTCCACGGCCTCGGGCCAGGGCAAGACCACGCTGACGGCGGCCCTGGCGCGGCTGCACAGCCGCCAGGGCCGCAAGGTGCGCGTGTTCAAGTGCGGGCCGGACTTTCTCGACCCCTACTGGCACGAGCTGGCCAGCGGCGCGCCCGTGCATTCGGTCGATCTGTGGATGACAGGCGAGGCCGATATCCATGCGCGGCTGCAGGCGGCGGCGCAGGAGGCCGACCTGATCCTGGTGGAGGGCGTGATGGGTCTGTTCGACGGCAGCCCCAGCGCGGCCGATCTGGCCCGCCTGCTGGGCCTGCCGGTGCTGGCCGTGGTCGACGCCTCGGCCATGGCGGGCACCTTCGGCGCCGTGGCCTACGGCCTGCAGCACTACCAGCCCGGCCTGCGCTGGGCCGGGCTGGTGGCCAACCGCGTGGCCAGCAGCCACCATGCCGATCTGCTGCGGCAAGGGCTGCGCGACCCCCAGGCCTGGCAGGGTGCCCTGGAGGGCATCACCCTGGAAGGCCCGCAGAAAAAGGCGGCCTTGCTGCCGGAGCGCCATCTGGGGCTGGTGGCCGCGCACGAGCTGGGCGACGCCCTGCAGCGCCTGGACGCCGCAGCCGATGCCCTGGCCCGCACGCCGCTGGGCCAGCGGCCATGGAAGGCCGACTCGGGGCAGGCCAGCTGGCAGGACTGGGCGGTCGACCTTGCCTTGCCGTCGCAGGCTGCGGAGCAGCCTCCGGCCATCGCGCCCCGGCTGACGGGCCGCACCATTGCGGTGGCGCGCGATGCGGCCTTTGCCTTTATCTACCCGGCCAACCTGGACTGCCTGCGCGCCATGGGCGCGCGCCTGGCATTTTTCTCGCCGCTGGCAGGCGACAGGCTTCCGTCCTGCGATGCGCTGTGGCTGCCGGGCGGCTACCCGGAGCTGCATGCTCCTGCATTGCAGGCCAACACCGGCTTGCGCGCGGATCTGGCCCAGCATATCGGTGCAGGCAGGCCGGTGTGGGCCGAGTGCGGCGGCATGCTGGCCCTGTGCGAATCCGTGACGGACACGGCGGGCCATACCCAGCGCCTGTGGGGCCTGCTGCCAGGGCAGGTGCATATGCAAAGCCGCCTTGCGGGCCTGGGCATGCAGCAGCTGGAGCTGCCCGGCGGGGTTCTGCGCGGGCATACTTTCCACTACAGCCGCCTGGAAACCGCAATGCAGCAGACAGGGCGCAGCAGCCGGCCCGGTGCCGCCGTGCAGGCCGACCGCGGCGAGGCCCTGTACCGGCACGGCAGCGTGCAAGCCAGCTATTTCCATGCCTGGTTTGCGTCCTGCCCGCGCGCCGTTGCGCGCCTGCTGGGCGCAGCGGCCTGAGAATCCGTAGCCAACATGAATCAGCCGTCCTCATCATCAATCTCCATGCCGCGGACCGAACTCATCGTGGGCGGCCAGAAAAGCGGCAAGTCGCGCCGTGCCGAGCTGCTGGCCCGCGACTGGCTGGCCGGCGCTGCCGGCCGCGAAGCCGCCCTGGTGGCCACCGGCCAGGCCTGGGATGCGGAAATGCATGCGCGCATTGCCCGCCACCAGCGCGACCGGGCCGAGCGCGTGCCGGGCATGGCCACCATCGAGGAGCCGCGCGACCTGGCGGCCGTGCTGGCCGTGCACAGCGCGCCGCACCGCCTGCTGGTCGTCGACTGCCTGACGCTGTGGCTGACCAACTGGCTGATGCCGGCCATGGAAGAGCATGGGCAAAAAAAGCCTCCAGCGCAGTCCTGGAAAGCGCAGGATGCTCTTTTTCTGAAAGCGCTTTCGCAGGCGCCGGGCCCGGTGATACTGGTCAGCAACGAGATCGGCCTGGGCGTGATTCCGCTGGGCGCCGACGTGCGTGCCTTTGTCGATGCGCTGGGCACGTTGAACCAGCAGGTGGCAGCGGCCTGCGACCGCGTGACTTTGATGGCTGCAGGCCTGCCTTTGCAACTGAAATGAAGAAATCCGTATACAGCCGCTGGTGGATGCGCGGTGCTGCGGCACTGGCGCTGTGTGGCCTGGCGGCTTCGGCTGCGGCCGTGCCGCTGGTGGCGCCCCAGGCCGTTACCGACGACCGGGGCCGGACCATCGAGCTGCCCCGCAACCCGCAGCGCATCGTGAGCCTGCTGCCTTCGCTGACCGAAAGCGTCTGCGCGCTGCAGATGTGCGACCGTCTCGTGGGGGTTGATCGCTATTCGAACTGGCCCGCATCGGTGCGCAAGCTGCCGGTGCTGGGCGGCGGCATAGATCCCAACATCGAGGCCGTGGTGGCCATGAAGCCCGACGTGGTGCTGCTGTCGCGAGCGGCCCGCGTGGCAGACCGCCTGGAGGCGCTGGGCCTCCAGGTCGTTGTGGTCGAGGTCAATTCGCAGCAGGGCGTGCACAAGGCGCTGGCGCGGCTGGCGCGCCTGCTGGGCGTGCCCGAGGCCGAGGCGGAAAAGGTCTGGCGAGAGATCAATGCCGGCGTGGATGCGGCTGCACAGTCCGTGCCCGCGTCGGCGAAAAACGCCCGCGTCTATTTCGAGGTCAACCGCGGGCCGTATGCCGCCGGACCGCAGTCCTTCATCGGCGAGACGCTGGCCCGCCTGGGCGTGCGCAACGTGGTGCCGCCCGAGCTGGGGCCGTTTCCGCGCCTGAGCCCGGAATTCCTGCTGCGCGCCAACCCCGACGTGATCATGATGGGCAGCCGCAGCATGCAGGTGGCCTCGTCTTATCCGGGATGGGAACGGCTGGCGGCGGTGAAGCACCAGCGCGTCTGCGTGTTTGCGCAGGACGAGGCCGACATCATCGTGCGCCCCGGCCCGCGCATGGCCGAGGCGGCGCGATTGATGGCGCGCTGCCTGGCGGCCACACTGGGCTCCGCCAAGTGAATGCCCCGAGCGACATGGGCCCGGGTCTGGCCCGCAGCCGCTGGCTGGCACTGGTGCTGGCCGCAATGACCGCACTGATGCTGGCCGTGGGCGCCAGCGTGGGCAGCACCGGCTGGGAGAGCGTGCTGCGCATGCGCGACGACCCGGTGGCCTGGCAGATCGTGACCGACATCCGCCTGCCGCGCTCGGCCGGCGCCTGGCTGGCCGGCGCGCTGCTGGGGCTGGCGGGCGCGGTGGCGCAGGGGCTGTTCCGCAACCCGTTGGCCGAGCCCTATCTGCTGGGCAGCGCGGCCGGCGCGGCGCTGGGCAGCGCCATCGGCCTGGTGGCCATGGGCACGGCGCTCACCGGCCTGGACATCTGGCACCGCCTGGGCATGACCGGCATGGCCTTCGCGGGCGCCGCCGGCGCCGTGCTGCTGACGGTGGCGCTGGCGCGCAATGTGCAGAGCACGCTGCGCCTGCTGCTGGCGGGCGTGATCGTCGGCGTGGTGCTGGGCGCCGTGCGCGACCTGATCGAGCTGCGCCACCCCGACATCCTGCAGGCCATGCAGAGCTTCGTGCTCGGCACCTCGGCCTTCGTGGGCTGGAGCGGCTGCGCGCTGATGCTGGCCGTGTGGCTGCTGTGTTCGCTGGGAGCCTGGGCCTTCTCGCGCGTGCTCGACGGGCTGACGCTGGGCGAGGCCACGGCGCACAGCCTGGGCCTGCCGCTGGCGCCCATGCGCTATGGCCTGGTGCTGGTGCTGGCGCTGGCCACGGGCACCTCGGTGGCGCAGACGGGATTGATTGCCTTCGTGGGCCTGGCTGCGCCGCACCTGGTGCGCAGCCTGGTGCGCGTGGGCCATGGCCGCAGCATTCTCCTGGCCAGCGCCATGGGCGGCGTGCTGCTGCTGGCGGCCGACATCCTGGCGCGCTGGCTGATCGCGCCGCAGGAGCTGCCCGTGGGCGTGCTCACCGCGGCGCTGGGCGGCACCTACCTGCTGTGGCGCATGCACCGCCGCACCGCGGGCGGAGGCCTGGGATGAGCGCCATGCCCCAGACCGCCATCGCGGCCGAACAGGTCAGCGCCCGGGTGCACCGCAAGCCCATCCTGCACGGCGTGACGGCGCGCTTTGCCACGGGTCGCTGGACCAGCATCGTCGGCCCCAACGGCGCGGGCAAGTCCTCGCTGCTCAAGGTGCTGTGCGGGCTGTGGCCCGCGCATGCGCTGCAGGGCGGGGTGCAGCTGCAAGGCCAGCCCCTGCAGCGCTGGCCGCGCCGCGAGCGCGCACGAGCGCTGGCCTGGCTGGGCCAGAACGAGACCGCCACCGACGAGCTGACCAGCTACGACGTGGCCATGCTGGGCCGGCTGCCGCACCAGGCCTGGCTGGCCTCGCCCAGCGACGAGGACCATGCCGTGGTGCGCCGGTGCCTGCAGGCCACCCAGGCCTGGGACTGGCGCCACCGGCCGCTGGCCGAGCTGTCGGGCGGCGAGCGCCAGCGCGTGCTGCTGGCCCGCGCGCTGGCCGTGCAGGCGAAGGTGCTGCTGATGGACGAGCCGCTGGCCAACCTCGATCCGCCGCACCAGGCCGACTGGATGCTCATCGTGCGCGCGCTGGTGGCCCGGGGCACCACCGTGGTCAGCGTGCTGCACGAGCTGTCGGTGGCGCTGCAGGCCGACGACATGCTCATCCTGCAGGCCGGCCGGGCCGTGCACCACGGCGCCTGCGCCGACCCCGCCACCCATGCCGCGCTGGAGGCCGTGTTCGAGCACCGCATCCAGGTGCGGCAGCTCGACGGCCAGTGGCTGGCCCTGCCGCGCACGATGCGCAATTGACTGGAAAGGAAACCATGCAGATCGAAACCCCTCCCACCGAGAAGCCCTACGAGAAGCCCGAGGGCGAGCGCCGCGGCCTGGTCATCGTCAACACCGGCGACGGCAAGGGCAAGAGCACGGCGGCCTTCGGCCTGGCCTTCCGCGCCACCGGCCGGGGCAAGGCCGTCAAGGTGTTCCAGTTCATGAAGGTGCCCACGGCGCGCTTTGGCGAGCATCGCCTGGCCGACCAGGTGGGCCTGCCCATCGAGGGCCTGGGCGACGGCTTCAGCTGGAAGAGCAAGGACCTGGAGCAGTCGGGCCAGCTGGCGCGAGACGGCTGGGAAAAGGCCAGGGCCGCGATCCTGGGCGGCGAGTATTTCCTGGTCGTGCTCGACGAAATCACCTATCCGCTGATCTACGGCTGGCTGCCGCTGCAGGAGGTGCTGGACACGCTGGCCGCGCGGCCCAGGGGGGTGCATGTCTGCCTGACCGGCCGGCGCTGCCCGCAGGAGATCATCGATGTCGCCGACACGGTGACCGAGATGAAGCTGGTCAAGCATGCCTTCCAGGCCGGCATTCCGGCCCAGCGCGGCATCGAGGACTGAGGCTGTGGCATTGCTCTGCTGCCACCTGCCCACGCCGCTGGGCGAGATGCTGGCCGTGGCGTCGGACCGGGGCCTGTGCCTGCTCGAGTTCGACACCCAGCAGCGTATAGGTCGGGAATTGGCACAGGTCGAGGCCGCGCGCGGCGGCCCGGCGCAGGAAGGCAGGAACGCCACTCATGACCAGCTGGCCGTGGAGCTGGCCGAGTATTTTGCGGGGCGGCGGCAGCGCTTCGGCGTGCCGCTGGACCTGGTGGGCACGCCGTTCCAGCTCGCGGCCTGGCAGGCGCTGCTGCAGATTCCCTATGGCCACACGCGCAGCTATGCCGAGCAGGCGCGCGCCATCGGCCGGCCCACGGCCACGCGCGCCGTGGCGGCGGCCAACGGGCAGAACAAGGTCTCCATCGTCGTGCCCTGCCACCGCGTGATCGGCAGCGACGGCAGCCTCACCGGCTTTGGCGGCGGCCTGCCGCGCAAGCAGGCGCTGCTGGCGCTGGAGGGCGGTGCGGTGCAGCGCGACTGGATCGCGGATGCCGGCTGAGCGGCAGGCGCCATAAAGGCTCACAATCGAACCATGGCCGACAACACCACCCCCGCCAGGCATGCCGGCATGATCGCCGCCACGCCCTTCACCGAGGCCGAGCGCGCCGCCGTCTACCGCGCCATCTACGAGCGGCGCGACATGCGCCACTTTGCCGGCGGCACCGTAGCCGAGGAGGTGCTGCTGCGCCTGCTGCGCGCCGCGCACCATGCGCCCAGCGTGGGCTTCATGCAGCCGTGGCGCTTTATCCGCGTCAAGAGCCGCGCGCTGCGCGAGGGCATCCATGCGCTGGTCGAGGAGGAGCGCGTGCGCACCGCCCAGGCGCTGGGCGAGCGCGAGCAGGATTTCATGAAGCTCAAGGTGCAGGGCGTGCTCGATGCGGCCGAGGTGCTGGTGGTGGCCATGCCGCCGGGGCGCGAGGCGCATATCTTCGGCCGCCGCACGCTGCCCGAGATGGACATCGCCAGCACCGCTTGCGCCATCGAGAACCTGTGGCTGGCCGTGCGCGCCGAGGGGCTGGGCATGGGCTGGGTGTCTATCTTCGAACCGCAGGCGCTGGCCGCGCTGCTGCGCATGCCCGCCGGCGCGCACCCGCTGGGCGTGCTGTGCCTGGGGCCCGTCGAAGCCTACTATGCGGAGCCCATGCTGCAGCAGGAGAAATGGGCCTGCCGCGCACCACTGCAGGACATGCTGATGGACGATGTCTGGACCGAGGAGCCGCCCGCGGCATGACGACGATCACCTGGACGGAACTGCTGGCCTGGTCGTTCAGCCCGCTGGGCTGGCTGTACCGGGCGCTCATGGCCGCGCCGGAGGCGGCCATCCTGTGGTCGCAGAACGTGCTGTGCGCGCTGATCGCCGTGCTGGTGGCCTTGCTGCTCGACCGGCTCTGGGGCGAGCCGCCCGCATGGCTGCACCCCGTGGTCTACATGGGCAAGGCGCTGGGGGCGATAGGGAAAAGAATAGCGCCTCGCGCTTGTCATCCAAGGGATTGGGTGCGATTTGTATTCGGAATGATTGCGTGGTGCGCGCTGGCAGCTATGGTTTTTGCCGTCTACTGGCTGATCCTCTTCTTATTGCCCTACCAGCCCTGGTGGTTGGCCGGCGTGTGCATGGGCGTGCTGCTCAAGCCGCTGCTGTCCTGGCGCATGCTGCGGGATGAGGTGCTGGCCGTCGAGGCCGCGCTGCAGCAGTCATTGCCCGCGGGCCGCGAGCGGCTGTCGTGGCTGGTCAGCCGCGATACCGCGCAGCTCGATGCGGGCACGGTACGCGAAAGCGCCATCGAGACCCTGGCCGAGAATCTCAGCGACTCGGTCGTCGCGCCGCTGTTCTGGTTTGCCGTCGCCGGCCTGCCGGGCGCGGCCGTGTACCGGCTGGCCAACACGGCCGATGCCATGTGGGGCTACCCGGGCTGGCGAGGGCAGGGCAGCGACCGCCGCCACTGGCAGTGGGCCGGCAAATGGGCGGCGCGGGCCGACGATGTGCTCAACTGGATTCCGGCACGCCTCACGGCCGCGTGGCTGGCCCTGGTGGCCGGCGGCGTGCCCTGGCAGGTGCTGCGGCGCGATGCGTGCGCCACCCCGTCGCCCAACGGCGGCTGGCCCATGGGGGCAATGGCGCTGGCGCTGGGCGTGCATTTGTCCAAGCCCGGGGTCTACCAGCTGAACCCGCAGGGCGCGGCGCCCGGTTCCGCCGACCTGCGGCGGGCCGTGCATCTGGCATCCAGGGTGATTGCGGCGCAGGCGGGGTGTGCGCTGGCAGCCATCGTTGTGATGGCGCTATGGCGAGTGATGCTCCATGGCTGAGGGCATGCACGGCGGCACCGATGCGCTGGGCGTGCCCGCGCACGACTTTTCCACCAACCGCAACGCCTGCGGACCCTGCCCCGTGGCCCTGGCCGCGCTGCAGGCCGCGCATGCGGCGCAGTATCCCGATCCGCTCTACACCCACCTGCGCGCACGGCTCGCGGCCTTCCACGCGGTGGAAGGGCGGCGCATCCTGGTCGGTGGCAGCAGCAGCGAGCTGATCCACCGCCTCACGCAGCATGCGGCGCGCAGCGGCGCCCAGGCCGTCGCGCTGCCGCGGCACCACTATGGCGACTACGCGCAGGCGGCGCGCGTCTGGAGTCTGAAGCCGTCGGCGCAGGGCGAACTGCATTGGCTCTGCGAACCGTCGAGCCCGCTGGGGCAACTGGAGTCATTCCCCGAGCCGACCGGCGATGGCTGGCAGGTGCTGGACTGCGCCTACCGACCGCTGTGGCTGGACGGCGGGCCGCCGCAGCGCGGCCTGGATCACCTGTGGCAAATATGGACGCCCAACAAGGCCCTGGGCATGACGGGCGTGCGCGCCGCGTATGCGATTGCGCCGCTGCATGCCACGGACGACGAACTGGGCGCGCTGCGCGCGCTGGCGCCGTCCTGGGTGGTGGGCGCGCATGGCGTGGCCCTGCTCGAGGCCTGGACGACCAAGCAGGCGCAGCAATGGCTGGCGGGCAGCCTGCAGACCTTGCGCGACTGGAAGCGCCGGCAGCTCGCGCTGTGCGAGCGGCTGGGCTGCCAGGTCGTTGCCGGCCACCAGGCCAATTACTTCGTGGCGCGGCTGCCCTTGACCGAAGCGCACCTGCAGCAGCGCCTGGCCCACCTGCGCGCGCAGGGCATCAAGCTGCGCGACTGCACGAGTTTCGGGCTGCCCGGCCACGTGCGCATGGGCGTGCTGCCTCCCGCATCGCAGGCCGCGCTGGAGCAGGCCTGGAAAGCCATCGAGAACCAAGCGATATGAACGACAGGATCCAACTGCCCCGGCCCCCCCGGCCCCTGCCGGGCCGGCGCCCGGCGCTGTGCGTGATGGTGCTGGGCACCAGCAGCGGCGCGGGCAAGAGCTGGGTGGCCACGGCGCTGTGCGCCTGGTACCGGGCGCAGGGCTACAAGGTCGCGCCCTTCAAGGCGCAGAACATGAGCAACAACGCGCGTGTCGTCGCCACGCCCGATGGCCAATGGGGCGAGATCGGCACCGCGCAGTACCTGCAGGCGCTGGCCGCGGGCGCCGTGCCCGACGTGCGCATGAACCCGCTGCTGCTCAAGCCCGAGGCCGACACGCACAGCCAGGTCGTGCTGTTCGGCCGGGTGGACGAAGCCCTCAGCCGCATGCCCTGGCGCGGCCGCAGCCTCCAGGTCTGGCCGCAGATCGCGCAGGCGCTGGACGAGCTGCGCGCCGAGAACGACGTGGTGGTGATCGAGGGCGCGGGCTCGCCGGCCGAGATCAACCTGCATGCCAGCGACGTGGTCAACATGCGCGTGGCCAAGCACGGCGGCGCGCACTGCCTGCTGGTGGCCGACATCGACCGCGGCGGCGCGTTTGCCCACCTGTACGGCACCTGGGCGCTGCTGCCGGAAGGCGAGCGGCAACTCATCCAGGGCTTTGTGCTCAACAAGTTCCGCGGCGACGCGAGCCTGCTCGCGCCGGCGCCGCAGATGCTGCAAGAGCTGACGGGCGTGCCCACCGTGGCGACCATCCCCATGCAGTTCCAGCACGGCCTGCCGGAAGAGGACGGCGTGTTCGACGACCGCGGCAGCGCGGGCGGCGGGCAGGCCGTGCACACCACGATCGCCATCGTGGCCTACCCGCGCATCAGCAACCTCGACGAATTCCAACCGCTGCTGCAGGTGCCGGGCGTGCGCGTGGTCTGGGCGCGCAGCCCGGCCCAGCTGGCCGGTGCGGACTGGGTGATCCTGCCGGGCTCCAAGGCCACGGCGGCGGATCTCGCCTGGATGCGCGCCCAGGGGCTGGATGCCGCCGTGGTGCAGCATGCCGGGGCCGGCCGGCGCGTGCTGGGTATCTGCGGCGGCCTGCAGATGCTGGGCGAGGCGCTGGTCGACCTGCACGGCGTGGACGGCAATGCCGCGGGCCTGGGCCTGCTGCCGCTGGCCACGCTGTTCGAGCCCGCCAAGACCGTGCAGCCGGCCGGGCACGAACTGCCGGCCCTGCGCGCGCCCTGGCAGGCGCTGTCGGGCGTGCGGGTGCAGGGCTACGAGATCCACCACGGCCGGACCCAGTTGCGAGCCGACATGCAGGCCGGGGCGTCGGCCCAGGCCCGGGAACTGCTGACCGGCATGCTCTGGCAAAGCGGCGATGGCGCCGTGCTGGGCACCTATCTGCATGGACTGTTCGAGAACGCTGCCGTCATCCATGCGCTGTTCGGCCAGGGCGCCCCCAGCCTGGAGCAGGTGTTTGCCCGGCTGGCGAAGGGCGTGTCGCAATGGTTCGCCCGGGAGGCGGGCGCCGGAACCTGAGCTATCTCAAGGCATTGCACCGGCAATGCCGGCATGCTGTGCGTGAACGCAGCTGTAGGCCGAGGCCTGCATGGGCTGATGGGGTGTGCCGATAAAAGCGGCCCAGGAAAACCCGCATGCTTGATTGCGTTGTTCACCCAATGAGAATGGAGTTACAGATGACCGGCTTTGGAATTCGTACTTTTCAATTGGCGATTGGTGCGCTGGCGCTGACAGTGGCTGGCTGGGCCGGGGCACAGGCTGCCGACACTGCGGCTCCGGCATCGGCACCCGAGGCGGCTGCGGCCAAGCCCGCACCCAAGGCGCAAAAGCACCACCAGCACAAGAAGCGCAACTATGCCAGCCCCGCGGAACGCGAAGCTGCCGCCGTCAAGGAAGAAGCCCGCCGCGGCCGCCTGGGCGATGGCAAGAGCGCCAGCCAGTATGAGCAAAACGCCCTGGCACGCTGCAATGTCTTCAAGACCGACCTGGACCGCCAGGCCTGCGTGGGCCGCATCCAGAACGGCCAGACCAGCGGCTCCGTCGAAGGTGGCGGCACGCTGATGGAGTACACCCAGCAGGTGCCCGTGAACCAGTAAGCGGCTTCATGCGCGCAAAAAAAGGCTCCTGCGGGAGCCTTTTTGTTTTCGGATGACGCTTTGTCACTGTGGCTTGAGCCAGGCCCACAGTGCCAGGCCCATCAGCAGCCACAGAATGACGATGAGCACGGCGCCGGCCCGGCTTTGGGGCTTGGCGCCCTCGGCCTGCATCCAGGCGTCGGCCTGCTGGCGGCATGCCGTCAGCACATCGGGTGGCAGCAGCCTGACGGTCAACCAGATCAGGGCCGGCAGCAGCAGGACATCGTCCACATAGCCGAGCACGGGAATGAAGTCCGGAATCAGATCGATGGGGCTCAGCGCATAGGCCACCACGAACAGGCCCAGTGCCTTGGCATACCAGGGCGTGCGGGGATGCCTGCCGGCGAACCAGAGCGTGATGCCGTCGCGTTTGACACGCCTTGCCCAGGTCTTGAGGGTATTGCCGATGCTCATGGTTGGCGCAGGGGCTGCACTTCGACGGTGAGATGCGAAAGCTCGTGGATATGGGCCAGCTGCGCCTTGTAGTGGGCGGGCTCTTTCGGGTTGGGGGCGGTCAGCGCCACGATGGCCGCGAAATGTCCCGGCCCTACCTGCCATACATGCAGATCGGTGAGCTGACTTTCGGATGCGGCCAGGGCCTCCCGGATTTCCTGCTGTACCTGCTGCCCTTCGCGGCCGGCGTCCAGCAGCACGCTGCCCGCATCCTGGACCAGGCCCCATGACCACCGCGCAATGACCAGGGCGCCGACCACGCCCATGGCAGGATCGGCCCAGGCCCATCCATAGCTGCGACCCAGCAGCAGGGCAGCGATGGCCAGGACCGAAGTCAGCGCATCGGCCAGCACATGCAGATAGGCCGCGCGCAGATTGTTGTCCCGGCCCTTGCCATGGTGGCCGCCATGGTGATCATGGTCATGATGGTGATGGGCGTGGTGGTGATGCCCGTGGTGCGCGTGGTCGTCCTTGAGCAGCCAGGCACAGGCCAGGTTGACGAGCAGGCCCGCTGCAGCCACGGCGATGGCCTGGTCGAAATCGATAGAAATGGGCTGGGTGAGCCGCACCAGGCTTTCCCAGCCGATCAGCAGCGCGATCAGCGCCAGGACGATGGCACTGGCAAATCCGGCCAGATCGCCGAGCTTGCCGGTGCCGAAGGTGAAGCGGGGGTTGCCGGAGTGGCGGCTGGCAAAGCGATAGGCCAGGGCGGCAATCAGCATGGCCCCCGCATGGGTGGACATGTGCCAGCCGTCGGCCACGAGGGCCATGGAGCCATAGACCGTGCCAGCCGTGATCTCGGCCAGCATCATGGCGGTGGTCAGGGCGATCACCATCCAGACCTTGCGCTCGTTGCGCCCGTGGTCGCTGCCGAGAAAGACGTGGTCGTGGCCGGAGGCCACCGCGGAGGAGGTTGCATGCATGCTCATGGCCGGGTTCCTGATGCCGATGCCTTCATTTCATGTAGGAGCGGATGACCTCGATCATCTCTTCGCCGCCGTGGCGGCGCCCGGCGTCGTCGGTGGCTTCCAGCACATGCTCGCGCAAATGGTCTTCCATCACTTCCACGGTCAGCCCGCCGACCGCGCCGCGCACCGATGCAATCTGGCGCAGCACCTCGATGCAGGCTGCATCGGTTTCCAGTGCACGTTCGATGCCTTCCAGTTGCCCCTTGATGCGGCGCACGCGGGCAATCAATTTGTCTTTCTGGCGAGCGGTGTGGGACATGGCAGATGGGATGAAAAATAGTATGGGGGACTATATTAATAGGCTGAAGCCGTCCCTGTTGCCATGCAGGACAATCCGCCCTCCGCAGGAGGCGGCAGGAAAATCCGATGGAATAAATCGCCTCGCCCGGCTGTTTACTGCAGGTCAACACCAAGGAGACATTCCATGACCCGCCTTGCTTCTCTTTCCGTTCTTGCTTCGGCCCTGCTGGCAGCCTGCTCGAGCGCCTATGTCGGCCAGCCCAGCTCCCCGGCCACGACTTTGAACGGCGTGCTGGTCGGCCCCAGCCAGATGACGCTCTATGTATTCGACCGCGATGCGGCAGCCGGTGCAGGCAAGAGCGTCTGCAACGGCGGCTGCGCCACCAACTGGCCGCCGCTGATGGCGCCTGCCAGCGCCTCGGCCATTGGCGACTGGAGCGTGGTGACGCGCGACGACGGGGGCCGGCAATGGGCCTACAAGGGGCGCCCGCTCTACTACTGGAGCAAGGACGCCAAGCCGGGCGACAGGACGGGCGACGGCTTTCTCAACAACGCATGGCATGTCGCCAAGCCCTGAGCCTGCGTGCAGGTAGAAGCCGCCATTGCCCATATTCCCCGCCTGCGCCGCTATGCACGGGCGCTGGTGGGGGATGCCGCCCGTGCCGACGATCTGGTGCAGGACACTCTGGAGCGCGCCTGCCAGAAGTGGGCACTATGGTGCCCGCCCGAGGCCGGTTCTGCCACCGAAGTCCAGGCAGCGCTGCGCAGCTGGCTGCTCACGCTGATGCACAACCTGTACGCCAACCAGTGGCAGCAGGCGGCGCGCCAGCGCACGGTGGACTGGGACGATGCCTGGGACGGCGGGCACGATCCCACATCGCAGATGGCGCTGCGCCTGGACCTGGAGCGTGCGCTGGCGCTGTTGGCGCCGCAGGCGCGCGAAGTGCTGCTGCTGGTGGGGATGGAGCAGCTGAGCTATGCCGAAACGGCGCAGATGCTGGGCATTCCGATAGGAACCGTGATGTCGCGCCTCGCGCGTGCACGTGAACAGCTTAGGCGCCTGATGGAAGGGGCCGCACCTTCCCGGACTGTGTTGAAAGCTGTCAAATGACGGGGAATCTATCAATGACCGCGGGCCGCCCTGATGAAACCATGCTCCATGCCTGGGTGGACGGAGAACTTGCACCGGCAAGCGCTTCGGAAGTGGCGCAGTGGCTGGCGGAGAACCCCGACGAGGCGGCACGCATGGCCGCCATTCAGGCCCAGCGCGCCGGCCTTCAGGCCCTGCATGCCCAGCTGCTGGATGAGCCCGTTCCCCCCCAGCTGCGCCGCGCGCTGCGCAGGCCGCTGCAATGGCAGTGGCCGCATGCGCTGGCCGCCGGCCTGATGCTGGGTGTGGGTTTGGGCATGGGCTACGGCCTGGGCGGAAGAGAGCATGCCGATATGGCGACTCGGGCGCGCGCCGTGCCGGCTTTCGCGCGCGAGGCGGTGGCTGCGCATGCGGTCTATGTACCCGAGCAGCGCCATCCGGTAGAGGTTGCCGCGCAGCAGCAGGTCCATCTGGTGCAGTGGCTGTCCATGCGCCTGGGCGTGCCGCTCAAGGTGCCCGCGCTTGACGCACTGGGCTACCACCTGGTCGGCGGGCGCCTGCTGCCCGGAGAGGCGGGGCAGTCGCGGGCACAGTTCATGTACGAGGATGCGGCCGGCCAGCGTGTGACGCTGTATGTGTCGGTGCTGGCCCGGACGGGTAGTGTGAAAGCGCCGGCAAGCTTCCAGTGGACCGAGGAGGGCGCGACGCACGGCTTTTACTGGGTGGACGGGCGGCAGGGCTATGCCGTGAGTGCGGCCTTGCCCCGCGACCAGCTTCATGCGCTGGCCGAGGCCATTTATCGGCAGCTGGATTGAGCAGGACATAGCCCATGCGCATGGGCTATGTTTCAAGGTGCCTTAAGCCAGCTTGAACGGCAGCTCGCGCAGCGGCTTGCCCGTGAGTCGCGCCACGGCATTGGCAAAGGCTGGCGCCAGCGGCGGTACCCCCGGCTCACCCATGCCCGTGGGCGCATCGGCGCTGGGAACGATGTGCACGGCCAACGTGGGCATGTCGGTCAGGCGGGCCACGGTGTAGTCGTTGAAGTTGCCCTGTTCGACCACGCCGTCCTTGAAGGTGATGGCCGCGCCCGGCAGGCACATGCCCAGGCCCATCAGCGCGCCGCCCTGCACCTGGGCCTCCACGCTCTTGGGGTTGACCGCGAGGTTGCAGTGCACGCCGGCGGTGACGGCATGCAGTTTGGGCACGCCGTCCTGCACCGAGGCCTCGACCACGTAGGCCACGACCGACTCGAAGGACTCGTGCACCGCCACGCCCCAGGCGCGGCCTTGCGCCAGCTGGCGCTTGCCGTAGCCGGATTTGTCCACGGCCAGCTTCAGCGCGGCGGCATGGCGCGCATGCTTGTCGCCGAACTGCTTGAGGCGGTACTCGACCGGGTCCTGGTTCGTGGTGCGGGCGATCTCGTCGATCAGCGTCTCCATCACGAAGGCCGTGTGGGTCGAGCCCACGCTGCGCCACCAGAGCACCGGTGCATTGAGCACCGGGTGGTGCACCGACAGGCGCATGGGCAGGTCGTAGGGCTCCTTCATGCCCTCGACGGCCGTGCCGTCCACGCCGTTCTTGACCATGAAGCCCTCGAAGGCCGTGCCGTGGGCGATGGACTGGCCGACGAGGACATGGTCCCAGGCCAGCACCCGGCCCTGGTCGTCGAAGCCGATCTCGGCGCGGTGCAGGTGCATGGGGCGGTAGTAGCCGCCCTTCACATCGTCCTCGCGGCTCCAGACCATGCGCACCGGCGCATCCAGGCCGGCCGCGCGCGCGGCCCTGGCGATCTGGCAGGCCTCGGCCACGTAGTCGCTGGTGGGCGTGGCGCGGCGCCCGAAGCCGCCGCCCGCCATCTGCACGTTCACCTGCACGTTCTTCGGCTCCACGCCGAGGATGCGCGCAGCCGTCGCGGCCTCCCAGCCCGGCGCCTGCGTACCCAGCCACAGTTCGGCCCGGGTGGCCGCGCCCTGGCCCGAGAGGCGCACGGTGCAGTTGAGCGGCTCCATGGGTGTGTGCGCCAGGTAGGGGAAGAGGTATTCCGCGCTGATCTTGTGCGGTGCGCTGCCAAGTTTGGAAACGTCGGCGTCGTACTTGAGTGCGCCGGGCTTCTGCGCCAGCTCGCGGTACTGGGCGAGCTGCTGCGCCGAATCGACCTTGCCGACGCCTGCGCTGTCCCATTCGATCTTGAGCGCATCGCGCCCCTGCTTGGCGGGCCAGTAGCCGTCGGCCAGCACGGCCACGGTCTCGCCGCCATGCACGCTGGGCACGCGCAGCACGGCGCGCACGCCCCGGATGGCCTTGGCGGCGCTGTCATCGACCGAGGCCGGCTTGGCGCCGAAGACGGGCGGGTGCGCGACCACGGCGGTGAGCATGCCCGGCAGCCGGGTGTCGATGCCGTAAGCCTGCATGCCGCTGGACTTGGCGCGCGCGTCGATGCGGCCGGTGGCCCGGCCGATGATGCGGAAGTCCTTGGGGTCCTTGAGCGCCACGGCCTGCGGCACGGGCAGCTTCATCGCGGCGTCGGCCAGCTCGCCGTAGCCGAGCTTCCTGCCGCGCGGGCCGATCACCTGGCCGGCCTGCGTGCTTAGCGTGTCGGCCGGCACGTTCCAGCGCTGGGCCGCGGCCGCCAGCAGCATGGCGCGGGTGCGGGCGCCCAGCTCGCGGTACTGCGTGTACGAGTGCTTGATCGCGGTGGAGCCGCCGGTGAGGTGAAAGCCCATCACCGGATCCACGTAGGCCGGGTCGGCATTGCCGTGCATGCTGCGCACCTTGGACCAGTCGGCGTCCAGCTCCTCGGCCAGCACCATGGGCAAGCCGGTCTGCACGCCCTGGCCGAAATCGAGGCGGTTGATGGTGACGGTGACGATGCCGTCGCGGTCGATGTGGACGAACGCGGCCGGCTGCTGCGTGGGCCTGAGGCCCGCATTCGCGCCACTCGCGGCCTCGCCGCCGGCCTGGGCCAGCACGGCGGCGGGAAAGGCGCCGAGCGCAAAGCCTGAGGCGGTGGCGATCTTGAGGAAACTGCGGCGTGAGGTTCCGCCGGCCGTGCCGGAATCGTCCATCAGCGTGCGCAGGCCTTGCGGCATGTCGTGGAGCATGTCGGTGGTGATGTGCATGGTGGGTGCTCCTCGGGTCAGGCCAGGGTCTTGGCGGCGTCGTGGATGGCGGCGCGGATACGCGCGTAGGTGCCGCAGCGGCAGATGTTGCCGGCCATGGCGGCGTCGATGTCGGCGTCGCTCGGCGCCTTGTTGCCCTTGAGCAGCGCGGTGGCGCTCATGATCTGGCCGCTCTGGCAGTAGCCGCACTGGGCCACGTCGTGGCGCACCCAGGCGTCCTCGACGGCCTTGCCCACCTTGTCGGAAGCCTGGGCCTCGATGGTGCTGAGCTTCTGCCCCTCGGCGGCCGAGATGGGCGTGATGCACGAGCGGATGGCCTGCCCGTTCAGGTGCACGGTGCAGGCGCCGCACATGGCCATGCCGCAGCCGAACTTGGTGCCCTGCAGGCCCAGCGTGTCGCGCAGCGTCCAGAGGATGGGGGTGGAGGGGTCGACATCGACCGAGGTCGGCTTGCCGTTGAGGGTGAATTTCACGGGCATGGGGCGTTCTCTTTCTTCTCGCGGGTTGCGGGGCCCCGGCACACATCGCGCGCGGGGGTGGCGAGCAGTGTGCCGCAGTCCGTTTGAAAGAAAAATATAGCCTATCTATCTAAGTTATCAAATTTTGCTTAACAATCGAAGGCATGAAGCCCGAGATCCTGGCCTCGCTGGCCGCCTTCGAGCAGGTGGCCCTGCACCGCAGCCTGACCTATGCCGCGCATGCGCTGGGCGTGACGCCGGCCGCGCTGTCGCAGACCATCAAGAAGCTGGAAGCGCGGCTGCAGGTGCGCCTGTTCGAGCGCACCACGCGCAGCGTGAACCTGACCGAGGCGGGCCGCGCCTACCTGGAGCGCGTGGCCCCGGCGCTGGCCAGCCTGCAGAGCGCCACCGAGGACCTGCAGACCAGCGCCGGCGTGGAAGGCGGCACGCTGCGCCTGACCCTGGCCCACCCCGCGGGCCGCGTGCTGGTGGAGCCGCTGCTGGCCGAGTTCTTCGCCCGGCACCCGCACATCGCGCTGGAGCTGGTCTACGACGACGGCTTCGTCGACATCGTGCGCGAGGGCTTCGACCTGGGCATACGCATAGGCGATTCGCTGGAGGGCGACATGATCGCGGTGCGGCTGACGCACGAATTCCGCATGTGCTGCGCGGCCACGCCCGCCTACCTGCAGGCGCACGGGCGGCCGCAGCACCCCGATGAGCTGGCCGCGCACCGCTGCATCAACTACCGCATGCGCAGCAGCGGCGCGGTCTACAAATGGGAGTTCATGGTGGATGGCCAACTGACCGAGCGGTCCGTGCACGGACCGCTGGTGGTCAACCACTGGGAGGCCGGCCTGCGCGCCGCGCTGGACGGCGTGGGCCTGACCATCGGCTGGAGCGAGTCGATGGCGCCGCTGCTGCAAAGCGGCGAGCTGGTGGAGGTGCTTGCTCCCTATTGCGCCATTTTTCCGGGCTTTTACGCCTACTACCCGCAGCGCGCGCATCTGCCGGTCAAGACACGGGTGTTCCTGGATTTTCTGACCCGGCGCTTGGGCCGTTCGATCTGAGGGCGCGCCTGCCCAGCTTCCTGCGGCCAGTACCCATGGTCTAGGTGCCGGCCTGCGGCTGGGCCTGAGCGCCTTGCAGGAAGGCGCGCTCCACCAGCGAGGCCAGTCCCGCCCGGGCCACGCGGCCGCGCCGCTCGGCATCGGCCAGGCCCAGGAACGTGGAAAGCCAGATCTCGGTCAATGCGGCCGCACTGAAATCGATGCGAAAGACCCCTTGCTGCTGCCCACGCAGGAAAAAAGCGTCCAGCCGCTGCTCCCAATCCGTGTACGAGTCTTCGGATGCCTCGGCATTGTTCCAGTAATAGGTCAGAAACGCGGCAAGTTCCCTGTGCTCGAGCTGGAGCGCGGTCAGGCGCTGCAGGGCCTCACGCGGAGTGCCTTCCTCGAGTCTGGCCTGGGCCAGCGCACTGTCCATGGCTTTCAGCCCGTGATCTATGAGGCGGTCGACCAGTTGCTCCCGGGTGCGGCAGAAGCGGTAGAGCGTGGCCTTGCTGATGCCGATGGCCTTGGCCAGCTCCTGCAGCGAGGCGCGGGGATGGTTGACCATGGCGAGGGCCAGTGCGGACAGGATGCTGTTGTCTTGTGGGGCGCTTGCTGCAGCCATGGAAGTCGTCCTTGCGTGAGATGTAGTTATTGGAACAGAGAAGATTCAAATCTAGACAGGAACGAGTTCCTGAGTGCATTGCCTAGATTTGTGTCCTGTTAAAAATTCAGTTTCGGAAAATTGAATCAATTTAGATTCAATTGGTATTTTTGTATATCATTGCATCCTTTGTGGAATTTCTTGAACCGAAAAGGGTGGCAACAATGGCAATGCATCAAGAGAGACTGTGGCGGCCCATCGCTGCGGCAGCCATGGTGGTGCTGATGGCTGGCTGCGGTCAGCACCAGGCATCCGGGGGCGGACAGGACGAGAAGCCCGTGGCAGTGGACGTGATGGCGGTGCAGGCGCAGCGGCTGGAGCTGCGCAGCGAGCTGCCGGGACGTATCGAGCCGGTACGTGTGGCCGAGGTGCGCGCACGGGTGGCGGGCATTGTGCTGAGCCGGCATTTCGAGGAAGGCTCGGACGTCAAGGCGGGCGACGTGCTGTTTCGCATCGACCCGGCTCCGCTGCGCGTGGCGCTTTCACGTGCACAAGGGGAGCTGGCCAGGGCTGAAGCGGCCCTGGGTGAGTCGCAGGCGCTGGTGCGCCGTTACCAGCCGCTGGTGGAAGTCGAGGCCGTGAGCCGGCAGGACTTCGAAGCGGCCCAGGCCGCCTTGCGCAGTGCCCGGGCAGCGCGCCAGTCGGCCCAGGCCGAAGTGGATGCAGCCAGGCTGAGTCTGGACTACGCCACGGTCAGGGCCCCGATTTCGGGGCGCATTGGACGCGCACTGGTGACCGAAGGTGCGCTGGTCGGCCAGGGCGAAGCCACGCCCATGGCACTCATCCAGCAACTGAGCCCCGTCTACGCCGATTTCCAGCAGTCGGTGGCCGAGGTGCAGCGCTTGCGGGCAGCCTTGGCAGAGGGGCGACTGTCGCAGCACCAGGACAAGGGTGCGGAGATTGCGCTGACGGTGGAGGGCAGCGGCCAGCGGCGCCAGGGGCGGCTGATGTTTTCCGACGTGACGGTGGACCGCAACACGGGGCAGATGGCCTTGCGCGGCCAGTTCGACAACCGCGACGGCATGCTGCTGCCCGGCATGTACGTGCGCGTGACGGTGGGGCAGGGCGTGGACCCGGCAGCGATCCTCGTGCCGCAGCGCGCCGTGCAGCGCGGCGCGGACGGCAAGGCCCAGGTGCTGGTGGTCGATGCGCAGGATACGGTGCAGGCGCGTGCCGTGCAGACCGGAACCATGCACGGCGCGCAATGGCATATCACCGAGGGCCTGAAGCCCGGCGAGCGCGTGGTGACCGGCCGCATGGCGGCCGTACAGCCCGGAGCCAAGGTGAAAGCCAATGTGGTCTCCGCAGATGCAGCCCATGCCGGTGCGTGCTCGCCGGCCAGTCCCGCTGCCGATGCTGATGCAGCAGCGACGCCGCAGGCCGGAGCCTGAGCTGCGGCTTGCAAGGAATCAACATGTCCAGATTTTTCATCAACCGCCCCAATTTCGCCTGGGTGGTTGCAATCTTCATCCTGCTTGCAGGGCTGCTGGCGATACCGGTGCTGCCGGTCTCGCAGTTCCCCAACGTGGCGCCGCCGCAGATCTCCATCTCGGCCACCTATCCGGGAGCATCGGCCACCACGGTGATGGAGTCGGTGACCAGCGTGATCGAGGAGGAGCTCAACGGCACCAAGGGCCTGCTGTACTTCGACTCCTCCAGCGGCTCCACCGGCCTGGCCGAGATCACCGCCACCTTCGCGCCGGGCACCGATCCCGCACTGGCCCAGGTCGAGGTGCAGAACCGCATCAAGAAGGCCGAGGCGCGGCTGCCCGCCGCGGTGATGCAGATGGGCCTGCAGGTCGAACAGGCCAGCGCCAATTTCCTGCTGATCTACTCGCTCACCTACAAGGGCGATGACACCGGCAAGAACGAGGTCCGGCTGTCCGACTTCGCCGTGCGCAACATCAACAACGAGATCCGCCGCGTGCCTGGCGTGGGCAAGGTGCAGTTCTTCGGTGCCGACGTGGCCATGCGGGTCTGGGTCGATCCGCGCAAGCTGCTGGGCTACGGGCTGTCGATCGCCGACGTGAATGCGGCCATCGCCGCGCAGAACGCCCAGGTCCCGGCTGGCAGCTTCGGCAGCCAGCCCGGTTCTGCCGAGCAGGAGCTGAGCGCCACCATCGCGGTCAAGGGCACGCTGAGTTCGCCCGAGGAGTTCGGCCGGATCGTGCTGCGCGCCCATGCCAACGGCTCGGTGGTGCATCTGGCCGATGTGGCGCGGCTGGAGGTGGGCCAGCTGGACTACAGCTTCTCGTCGCGCGAGGACGGACGCAAGGGCGTGGCGGCAGCCGTGCAATTGGCACCGGGGGCCAACGCCATGCAGACGGCCAAGGCCGTCAAGGCCAGGCTGGCCGAGCTGTCGCAGAACTTCCCCAGCGATATCCAGTACGCCGTGCCCTACGACACATCGCGCTTCGTGGAGGTGGCCATCGGCAAGGTGATCCAGACCCTGGTGGAGGCCGTGGTGCTGGTGTTCCTGGTGATGTGGCTGTTCCTGCAGAACCTGCGCTACACGCTGATTCCCACCATCGTGGTGCCGGTGTGCCTGGCCGGTACGCTGGGGGTGATGTATGCGCTGGGCTTTTCGGTCAACATGATGACCATGTTCGGCATGGTGCTGGCCATCGGCATCCTGGTGGACGATGCCATCGTGGTGGTGGAGAACGTCGAGCGCATCATGGCAGAGGAGGGGCTGTCGCCGCTGGCTGCCACCGTGAAAGCCATGCAGCAGGTGTCGGGGGCCATTGTCGGCATCACCCTGGTGCTGGTGGCGGTGTTCCTGCCGCTGGCCTTCATGAGCGGCTCGGTGGGCGTGATCTACCGCCAGTTCTCGCTGTCGCTGGCGGTGTCCATCCTGTTTTCGGGCCTGCTGGCTCTGACCTTCACGCCGGCACTGTGCGCCACGCTGCTCAAGCCCATCGCCCAGGGTCATCATGACGAGAAGAAAGGCTTCTTCGGCTGGTTCAATCGCCGGTTTGCGCAATTGACCGAGCGCTTCTCGGGCCTGAACCAGCGGCTGGTCAAACGCACGGGCCGCTACATGGTCATCTATGCGGCCATTGTGGGCGGCCTGGGCTTTGCCTACACGCGCATGCCGGAGTCCTTCGTGCCCTACGAGGACATGGGCTATTACATCGTGAGCGTGCAGCTTCCGCCGGGTGCGACCGAGGCCCGTACCGAAGCCATGGTGCGCGACATGGAGGCCTACGTCCAGAGCCGCCCCGCCACGGCGCAGGCCGAGTTCCTGATGGGCTACAGCTTCTCGGGCATGGGACAGAACGCGGCCCTGGCCTTCGTCACGCTCAAGGACTGGTCGGTACGCGGCGCCGGACAGGCCTCGTGGGACGAGGTCCAGGCCTTCAACCAGCGCTTTGCCAGCCTGGCCGACGGCACGGCCATGGCGGTGGATCCACCGCCCATCGACGGCCTGGGCAATTCGGGCGGCTTTGCGCTGCGGCTGCAGGACCGTGCCAACCTCGGCCGCGAGGCCCTGGTCGCCGCGCGCGACGAATTGCTGAAGAAGGCCAATGCCTCGCCGGTGATCGCCTACGCGATGATGGAGAACCTCGAGGATGCGCCGCAGCTGCGCCTGGACATCGACCGGCGCAAGGCCCAGGCCCAGGGCGTGAACTTCGCGACCATCAGCACGGCGCTGTCCACGGCCTATGGCTCGGCCGTGATCAACGAGTTTCCGAATGCCGGGCGCCTGCAGCGCGTGGTGGTGCAGGCCGACACGGCGGCGCGCATGCGGCCCGAGGACATCCTGAGCCTGTACGTACCCAACGAGCGGGGCGAGCAGGTTCCGCTGTCGTCATTTGCCTCTGTGGCCTGGGAAATGGGGCCGGTGCAGATCTCGCGCTACAACGGCTACCCGGCCTTCCGCATCGCGGGCGACGCCAGGCCCGGCCATACCACCGGCGAGGCCATGGCCGAGCTGGAGCGCATCATGGGAGAGTTGCCGCAGGGCATAGGCTACGAATGGACCGCACTTTCCTACCAGGAAAAGGCCGCCGGCGCGCAGGCTCCCAAGCTGTTCGCCCTGGCCATCGTCGTGGTCTTCCTGCTGCTGGTGGCGCTGTACGAAAGCTGGAGCATTCCCGCGGCCGTGATGCTGATCGTGCCCATCGGCGCGCTGGGCTCGGTGCTGGCCACATCGGCCGTGGGCCTGGCCAACGACGTGTACTTCAAGGTCGGCCTGATCACCATCATCGGCCTGGCGGCAAAGAACGCCATCCTGATCGTGGAGTTCGCCAAGGACCTGCACGAGCGCGGCCATTCGCTGGCGGACGCGGCACTGCAGGCGGCCCGCCTGCGATTCCGTCCCATCGTGATGACCTCGCTGGCCTTCATCCTGGGCGTGGTGCCGCTGGCGCTGGCCACCGGCGCGGGCGCCTCCAGCCAGGCGGCCATCGGCATCGGCGTGATCGGCGGCATGCTCAGCGCCACCTTGCTGGGGGTGATCTTTGTTCCCATCTTTTTTGTCTGGGTGCTGTCGCTGTGGCGCCGCCATGAAACCGTTGAGGCGGGCGCTGCAGCAGCTCGCCAAGGAGAGTCCGCGTGACGCAAGGCCTTGTTTCCTCTCTTTCCTGCCGCCTGGCTGCTCTGGCCGCAGGCTTGGTGCTGGCCGGCTGCGCCTCGCTGGCGCCGGTCTACGAGCGTCCCATGGCGCCTGTTCCGGGTGAATGGCCTGCCGATGCCGAGGCCGTGCCGGACAGACCCTCTGCCGCCACGCTGCAATGGCAGTCCTTTGTGACCGATGAGGTCGTGCGGGCGCGCATCGCCCAGGCGCTGGCGCACAACCGCGACCTGCGCCAGGCAGTGCTCGATGTCGAAGCTGCGCGAGCCCAGTACGGCGTGCAAAGAGCCGACCGCCTGCCAGGCCTGGATCTGCAGGCCTCGGGCAGCCGCCAGCGCCTGCCTGGCGACCTGAGCGCCACGGGCCAGCCCATGGTTCAGAGCAGCTACCAGGCGGGCGTGGGGCTGGCGTCCTTCGAGCTGGACCTCTTCGGCCGGGTGCGCAACCTGTCGGAGGCTGCCCTGCAGGAATACCTGGCAACCGAGGAGGTAGCCCGCAGCGTGCAGATCAGCCTGGTGGCGGAAGTCATCCAGGCCTCGCTGGCACATGACGGTGCACGCCAACGTGTGGAGCTGGCACTGCGCACGCTGGCTTCGCGCGAAGCGGCGCTGCAGCTGGTGAAGCAGCGCCGCCAGATGGGGGTGGACACCGCGCTGGACCAGAACGAGGCGGAGGGGCTGGCCGAGCAGGCCCGCGCCGAGCTGGAGCGTGCCGAGCGGGAGTACCGGCAGGCGGGCAATGCGCTGGAGCTGCTGCTGGGTCAGCGTCCTGCGGACAGGGAGCGTGCCCTCGATGCCCTGCCACTGGTACAGGACATTGGTGCCGGCACGCCCGCCGAATTGCTGATCCATAGGCCGGACATCCGGGCGGCCGAACGACAGCTGCGGGCCCGCCATGCCAGCATCGGCGCGGCGCGCGCGGCATTCTTTCCGCGCATCACGCTGACAGGCTCTTTCGGCAGTTCCAGCACTCAACTGTCGGACCTGTTCGGCGGCGGCCAGCGCAGCTGGTCTTTTTTGCCGCAGCTTCAGCTGCCGCTGTTCGATGGTGGCCGCAACCAGGCCTCTCTGGACCTGGCCAGGGTGCGCAAGGACATGGCCGTGGCTGCCTATGAGAAGAGCATCCAGACGGCGTTCCGGGAGGTGGCCGACGCATTGGCTGCCATCGACACGCTGCGGCGCGAAGAGGTCTCCCGGCGCAAGCTGGCCGCCACAAGCGCAGAAAGCCTGCGCCTGGCCGCGGTACGCTATCGCGGTGGGGTGGACAGCCATCTGCGGTATCTGGACGCCGAGCGCAGCAACTTTGCCAGCCAGATGGCCGTGATCGAGGTGGCAACCCAGCGCCAGATGGCGTTGGCCGCCTTGTTCAAGGCCTTGGGCGGCGGCTGGAACGCTGCGAAGATCTGCGCAGCTAAGGCGCTGTGAGGCCTCCCCGTGAAAGCCTGCCGCCGGCTTGCCAGCGGCAGGCTTTCTGTTTCCACGATCCGTTTTTCGCGGGGGCCCAAGTCCGTGCCGACGCATGCCTGGTGCGCCGGTCGCCGAAGTTTTTGATAGCGCTTGGGCGGCCAAAGGTTTTTTCGTCGCGCTTACAATGCCGGCTGGGTGGCGCGTCATGGTGGCGTTCCAGGAAAGCAGCGAAGGTCGGGCCGCCTCGCTGCTTGATGACGTCCCCCTCATGATCGACATTACCATCGAAGCGATTGCCGCAGGCATTTTTGCGGTTGCCCTGGCGCATACCTTTGCCGCCAAGCAGTTCGAGCGGCTTTCCCACCGTTTCCCGCGCCACGCGGGCCTGTTTCATCTATTGGGCGAGGTGGAGATCGTCTTCGGCTTCTGGGCCATGGTGCTGATCGTGCTCATGGCGCTGTCTTCCGGCGGCAGCCAGGCCCTGCAATATGCGGAAAGCCGCAACTACACGGAACCCCTGTTCGTGTTCGTGGTGATGGTGATCGCCGCGTCGAAGCCGGTGCTGGCGACCGTCATGTCCCTGGTCAATGCCATTGCCCGCCTGTTGCCGGTGCAGACTTCGCTTGCCACGGCATGGCTGGGTCTGGCGGCTGTGCCTTTGCTGGGCTCGCTGGTCACCGAGCCGGCGGCCATGACGATTGCAGCGCTCATGCTCGCTCCGCAGATCTTCAGGCCCCATGTTCCGGAGGGGCTGAAATACTTTGCACTGGGCGTGCTGTTCGTGAACGTTTCCATCGGCGGCACGCTGACCTCTTATGCCGCTCCCCCCGTGCTCATGGTGGCGTCGACCTGGCAATGGGACAGTGCCTTCATGTTTGCCAACTTCGGCTGGAAAGCCGCTGTTGCCGTGCTGGTGAACGCAACGGTTGCCACCGTGCTGCTGCGCAACCACCTGCGCCCCGCATTGCCCGGCAATGAAGACCTGTCCTCCACCGAGCGCGTGCCGCTGCCGGTGGTCCTGGTGCATCTGGTCCTGCTGGCGGCCGTGGTGCTGCTGGCGCACCACCCGGTGGCTTTCCTGGGGCTGTTCCTGCTGTTCCTGGGCTTCACGCAGGCCTATGACAGGCACCAGAGCCCGCTCATCATCAAGGAAGCGCTGCTGGTGGGCTTCTTCCTGGCCGGCCTGGTGGTGCTGGGCGGCATGCAGCAATGGTGGCTGCAGCCCATTGTCTCGGGGCTGCAGCCGCTGGCCCTGTTCATTGGCGCAGTCGGCTTGACGGCCATCACGGACAATGCAGCCCTGACCTATCTCGGCTCCCTGATTGCGGATATTCCCGAGCAGTCCAAGTACATGCTGGTGGCTGGCGCCGTGGCCGGTGGCGGGCTGACCGTGATTGCCAATGCCCCCAATCCCGCGGGCGTGGCCCTGCTCAAGCGCGGATTTGCCGATGAAACCGTTGGCGCTGCAGGATTGCTGCTGGGCGCGCTGGGGCCCACGGCCGTCGCCATTGCCGCCTTCATGCTGCTTTGACAGGCAACGGTGCGTCATCAAATATTCACCAGTGCCGGCTAGGCTGCCGGCAATTGTGAAGAAAGTGATGCCATGAGTTTCGAAGACCGCGAGGAGCTGGTTCGTCGCATCGAGAACGATCTGCTGGACAGCCTGGACGAAGAGCTGGAACTGGAAATCGAAGATCGCACCTATGAACTGGCCGGAGTCGATGGCGACGTGAAGGCCAGCCGCGAAAGCCATGCGCAGCGCGTGTCCTATTTCAAGGAGCTGTTCCGGCTCCAGGGCGAACTGGTCAAGCTGCAGGACTGGGTGGCTTGCGCCAAGCAAAAGGCGGTCATCATCTTCGAAGGCCGTGATGCGGCAGGCAAGGGCGGGGTCATCAAGCGGATCACCCAGCGGCTGAATCCGCGCGTGTGCCGCGTGGTGGCGTTGCCGGCTCCGAACGACAGGGAGCGCACGCAGTGGTACTTCCAGCGCTATGCCGCACACCTGCCGGCGGCAGGGGAAATGGTGCTGTTCGACCGCAGCTGGTACAACCGCGCCGGCGTGGAGCGGGTCATGGGCTTTTGTTCGGACGAAGACTATGAGGAGTTCTTTCGTTCGGTACCGGAGTTCGAGCGCATGCTGGTGCGTTCGGGCATCAAGCTGATCAAGTACTGGTTTTCCATCACCAACGAGGAGCAGCACCTGCGTTTCCTGGGGCGCATCCATGATCCGCTCAAGCAGTGGAAACTCAGCCCCATGGACCTGGAATCGCGCCGCCGCTGGGAAGACTACACGCGCGCCAAGGAAGCCATGCTCGACCAGACGCATATTCCGGAAGCTCCTTGGTGGGTGGTTCCCGCCGACAACAAGAAGCAGGCCAGGCTCAATTGCATCAGCCATCTGCTGTCGCAGTTTCCCTACGAGGAGGTGGCGCGCCCCGAGGTGAGGCTGCCGGAGCGCGTGCGCAATGCCGATTACATCCGCCATCCTGTGCCGCAGGACATGATTGTTCCGCAGACCTATTGAAGGCACCTTCGGCGCAAGCAGACCCATGGTATGGGGGGTATGCCTGTCATCTTTTTGACACGCTGGCCGCAAACAATGGCTCCTTTGTTCTGTGCGGGGCAGTTTGCGTGTCATCCACTTTCATTGAGGCGTCTCGTGCTTGCGGGGGCGGGGCTGGGCCATGAGTGATGCGGTTGCCTCTGCGCCACTGGCTGCTGATGACGCAGGGCTGATCTGCGGTTGGCGCTTCTTCTGCGAAACCCAGCAGCCCGCGCAGGCCATGACGGCCCAGTCTGCTGCCGCGTGGCTTGCATCATCCGGCAAGAGCGCATCTGCCGGATCGGACAGTGGCCCGATGCACGCCGGCGGGCGCCGGGATTTTCTATGGCTGCATTTCAACTTGGCCAACACCCAGTCCCTGCGCTGGCTGCAGCGCCACGCGGCGCTGCCTCCTGTCTTCTATGCGGCCTTGCGGGAAGGACTCACTTCCACGCGGATCGAACGGGCCGACGATTCGCTGGTGGCCGTGCTCAACGATGTGAATTTCGAATTCAACTTCGATTCTGCCGACATTGCGACGTTGTGGATCTGCCTTGACGAGCACCTGGTCATCACCGCGCGCACGCAGCCGCTGCGCACGGTGGATGCGCTGCGCGCCGCCGTGCGCGAGGGCGACAGCCCGGCAAGCACCGCAGAGCTGCTGGAGCATCTGATGCGAACGCAGGCGGATGTTCTGGTCAAGGTGGTGCGCGAGACCACGGTGCGTGTGGACGATATCGAGGACGCCGTCCTGGCGCAGCGCTACCACCATCCACGGGCCCGCCTGGGAAGCTTGCGGCGGCTGCTGGTGCGGCTGCAGCGTCTGCTGGCCCCGGAGCCGGCGGCACTTTTCCGCCTGCTGCAGCAGCCTCCGCACTGGATGGGCGAGGACGACCGCAGGGGACTGGCGGCCGCCAGCGAGGAGTTCTCGCTCATGCTGCGCGATATGCAGACCTTGCAGGACCGCATCAAGCTGCTGCAGGAAGAAGTGGCGGCGGCGGTGAACGAGGACAACAGCAACAGCCTGTTCGTGCTGACCGTCGTGACCGTGCTGGCGCTACCCATCAATATTCTTGCGGGCCTGTTCGGCATGAATGTCGGAGGCATCCCGCTGGCCGAGCATCCGCACGGCTTCTGGATCGTGGTTTCGCTGGTTGCAGGTTTCACCGTCGTGGCGGCCTGGCTTGCATTCCGCAAGCGGCGCCAGCCGGATTGATCCCTCGCTGCCAGGCTTTCGGTGGAGGGGATCTTGGGAGGCCACCGGCCTATTGACCCGGATGCGTCAGTATCTTTTCTCAAGGCCTTCGCGGGGGAAAACATGACAATGGATCGCGCAGCGCACGGCATTGCGCTGAGCATCCACTTGCCATGAAGGGAGAACGAAAGTGACCAGCAAGAATACGATTTGTCTCTGGTACGACGGCACGGCCCTGGAGGCCGCGCAGTTCTATGCGAAGACGTTCCCTGGCAGTGCCGTGAAGGCTATCCACCGTGCGCCGGGCGACTATCCCGCCGGCAAGCAGGGGGATGTGCTGACGGTCGAATTCACCGTCATGGGCATTCCCTGTCTTGGCTTGAACGGCGGCCCGGCGTTCAAGCACAGCGAGGCGTTCTCGTTCCAGGTCGCAACCGAGGATCAGGACGAGACGGACAGGCTGTGGAATGCCATCGTGGACAACGGCGGGCAGGAGAGCGCGTGTGGCTGGTGCAAGGACAAATGGGGGCTGTCCTGGCAGATCACGCCGCGCATCCTGTCCGAGGCGATCGCCGATCCCGATCCTGCCGCCGCCAAGAGGGCCTTCGAAGCCATGATGCAGATGACGAAGATCGACATCGCGACGATCGAGGCCGCACGTCGCGGCTAGGGCTATTTCCATTGCCCGGGGATGGCCAGGGACGCTAGACTGCGACCCGCTGTCAGGCAGACTGAAAAAACACAATAACCAGATCCGGCCCGCTCAGGGCCTGCCGTGCTTGCGGCCTCAAGAACAATTCTGGTAACCCTTGCGAATTGCGGATCTCCCCCTTCAGGGCGGGCTGACCGGATTCGCTTTCTTCCGCTTTCCCTTCCCATGCACATTCGGTTTTCTGCCTTGCAGCCATCGCCGGCCGTTGCGGCGGCGCTGCTGTCGATCTTGCTGCTGGCCGGCATTGCTGCAGGACATGAAGGACACCGCGTAGCACAGCTTGCGGTCTTGGCGCTGCCTGCCTTGCTTTGCCTGCGTTTCCCGCTGAAGAGCCGTTGCTGGCGCATATGCCGATTGCTTGTCGTGAGTGGCACCATGGGGCTTTTTCTGGTGGACGGTGCAGTGCGGGCCTTTCTCCAGGCCGGCTATCGCGCCTTGCCTGACAGCTCGCTGGTCCTGGCTGCGGTGGCCAATACGACTCCCCGCGAAATTGCCGAATATGTGTCTTCACAGAAGAGCGGTCTGCTCGTGGCCGGCCTGGCGTTGCTTCTGGCATGGGTTGCTGCCACATGGCTGGCCGCGGCATGCAACCGTCACGGGGCAGCGGTGGGAAGGGCGGGGCGCTGGGCCATGGTGCTGCTCGCACTGGTGTGCCTGGTGGGCTTGGCCAGCAAGCCCTGGCGGCGCCACCATCCGCTGCTGTTCTGGCCGGCCTGGGTACAGTCGGTACAAGCATTGCAGCATTCCTGGTCCGACCAGCGGGAGCAACGCGGCGCGCTGCTTGCCAACGCACATTCGGCTGCAGCGCGCATCACCCTGGCAGCGCCTTCCACGGTGGTACTGGTTCTGACCGACAGTGTGAACCGCGACAACATGAGCCTGTACGGCTATCCGCGTGATACCACGCCCGAGCTGCAGGCCTTGCGGCAATCGGAGCGCGATCACCTGCTGGTCTTGCGCCATGCATGGTCTGTGGAGCCCAGCACGGTGGCCTCCCTGAGCGGGATTTTCAGTTTCGGTGCACGCGACCAGGACGATCCGGTACGCGACACCCATCACCTGCTGGCCTTGGCGCGCGCTGCAGGCTACCGGGTCTGGTGGCTGAGCAACCATGACGACATTGCCATCGACCAGCAGCATGCCCGATTGGCCGACTTCGTGGCGATGAACAACCGTGAACCGGGACGGTCTTCATCGAGCCTGGACGGGGAGCTTCTGGACGATCTCGATGCGGCATTGCAGGACAAGGCGTCCCACAAGCTGATCGTGGTTCATCTTCTGGGAGCGCACCCGCACTACCATCTGCGGATTCCGGAAGCGATGCGGCCTTTTCCCGATGCTCCAGATGCCGTGGATGCGGAAATGCTGAGCGAACAGCGCCCGGCCTGGCTGCGCTCCATGCGCCGTACCTATGACCGGGCCATCCGATACCACGATTCGGTGGTGGCCCAGACCTTGCGCCTGGCGCGGCTGCATGCGCCGCAGCATGGGCATGCAGCCTGGATGTTCCTGTCCGATCATGGCCAGGAAGTCGGCCACGATATCGATCACGCGGGCCACAGCCCCGGCACGATGGCCGGCTACCGGATTCCCACGCTGCTCTGGCGCCAGGGAAAGCCTTTTGACCACGAACTGGCACGGCGTCCTTTTCGCGCCGACTGGAGCGGTTGGGTACTGGCTGACCTGATGGGATTGAGCTGGGCAGGAATGGACCGGAGCCGCAATGTGCTCGATCCAGCTTATGACTGGCAAGCTCCCCAGCTGGCCATATCCATGGCACGGTACGACCACTAAGGCATTGCCGTATCCATACACTTGCGCGGCGGCTGGCTCCAAAGAAACCCGACCCTGACTCAGCGGATTGCCGTAGCCGCATATTGCCCATGGGAGAGTGGCAATGCAGACGGCCGGTTTTCATTCCGGTTTCTGATGGAGCCACAATACCGTCGCAGTCGCGAGCCGGTGTGGGAATCAGAAAGCCCTGCTGTCTGCATCAGCAGGACCCCGGATATTGGCCGTGGAGGAAGAAGCCGGCCTGCAAATGCCTGCTCGGCATCTCTTATCGCCTTGTTACATATTGTGGTTGAAACAGTTCGGCAGTAAGGGATCTGCTGTGGTTTGCCCTGAGTGAGCGAGAGAAACCTCAGTTTCGACTGCACCCCATGAAATACCTATCGCTTCTGTGGCTACGCCATGGGACAGCGTGGGCAGCGCCGGGAACCAGCAGGAAGAGGAGGGCATTACATGGCAAGGGACGCCTATTGGAGTTTGGGTGAACCCTTGCCTATCTCTCTTTCCGGGGATTCCATGTTCAGAAGAAGCTATATTGGCTGCGGAAAATTCTTCTGATACCAAGAATTACTCCATGAAACAATATGCTTGTATGCTTTTTACAAAGAAAATAGATATTGAATATGGGTTCGGATTCCTATCTTCTCACTAGCCAAGGAGCGTAAATGAACACACGTACAGCCTCATATCAGGAACTGCTGGCGCAGCGCGAAGCTTTGGAGCAGCAGATTGCTGCCGCCCGCAAGGAAGAGGTGGCCAATGCGGTACAGAAGATCCAGGCGCTGGTTGCAACCTTTGGCCTGACCCCGGAAGACGTTTTCCCCTCCGGCAAGAAACGTTCGACAACGGCTGTGGCTCCAAAGTACCGTGATCCTGCAACCGGGCAGACCTGGACGGGGCGCGGCAAGCCGCCCGCCTGGATCAAGGACAAGGATCGCGCGCAATTTGAAATCAAATGAGCAAAGTGAACGCAAAGCAAAGTGGCCCCCGGAGGCCACTTTTTCATGGTATGCGCATGAGTCGTGCTCCATTTGAAATGCCTGCCTGCAGGCCATGCGTTGCTTCCGAATTCGGAAATGCAACGCATTCCCGGCATTACGACTGCACTATTTGCAGATAAAGCCCGTTTCACGAAGATGGTATTGGGCGATGACAATTGTTTGCAATCCAGGGATTGCATTCACTTAATCCGCATGCGAGTGGTTTTTCGGTGCAATCGCTTGTATCTGGCGGCGATCAGCAAATGTACGAGCCGGTGTGGGAGCTTCACGAACCCCATTGAAGTGCGCAATGGCCGCCTCTGGAACTGACGTCCTGGCAACAAAAGCGAAGTGAGATCTTTGTTAGTAACAATGAAGTTACACTTTGCAAAATAACAATAAAAAACTTCACAGTTCTTGTTGCAGCACAAACAGTCAACCATCCACGAGGGACAGAGATGAATCAACTGAAAATTTCCACAAGGCTGGCCATCTCATTCATGGTCATGATGCTGCTTCTGGTAGTGCTGGGCGGTGTCGCGCTTCATGGCTCGTCTGCTCAGCGCTCGGCACTTGGCGAAATCACCCAGAGGCGTATTCCCATCATCCGGATGCTGAACAACATCACGGACGGGGCAAATGAGCAGGCCATCCAGTTTCGCAATCTCGCGCTGTTCACTACCGAAAAAATCCAGAAATCCGCACGTGCAGTCATCCAGAAAACCCGCAGCGAAGTCGTGGCGGAGATCGACGCCGTGGACCAGCTCATTCGTTCCGAGCAAGGCAAGGCCTTGCTGCAGCAACTGAAGCAGCGGCGCACTGTGTTCATCAGGTCGGGCGACGAGTTCCTCGCCCTGCTGGAACAGGACCGGCGGGAGGAAGCACAGGCACTGCTGGAAAACCGGCTGCGCCCGGCCCAGCTCGAATACCAGGGCACGATCCGTGAATTGCTGGATCTCCAGACCAAGGCCTCGGAACTGGCCAGCCAGGAAGCGGAAGCTGCGGCCCACGGCCTGTGGCGAAATGTCCTGATCACCGGTGCCGTGGCCCTTGCCTTGGCCGTCTTTCTGGCGCTTGGCATCATTCGTTCTATCTCGCGTCCCCTGGCCCAGGCCGTGGCGGTCGCGGACCGCGTGGCCAATGGCGACTTGAGCGGTCGGATCGAAGTGCAATCCAAGGACGAGATGGGTCTTTTGCTGGCCGCTTTGCAGCGCATGCAGCAGAGCCTGGTGAAGACGGTGACCGCCGTGCGCGGCAATGCCCAGGGCGTGGCATCGGCCAGCACCCAGATTGCCGAGGGCAACAACGACCTGTCCGGCCGTACCGAAGAGCAGGCCAGCGCGCTGGAGGAAACTGCTGCCTCCATGGAGCAGCTGGGCTCCACGGTCAAGCAGAACGCCGACAATGCACGCCAGGCCAACCAGATGGCCGTGAATGCCTCGTCCGTGGCGGCGCAAGGCGGCGAGGTCGTGGCTGAAGTGGTCGAGACCATGAAGAGCATCGATGACAGCAGCCACCGGATTGCCGACATCATCGGTGTGATCGACGGCATTGCCTTCCAGACCAATATCCTGGCCCTGAATGCCGCCGTCGAAGCGGCCCGTGCCGGCGAGCAGGGCCGTGGCTTTGCCGTGGTGGCCGGCGAGGTGCGCGCCCTCGCCCAGCGCAGCGCCGAGGCAGCCAAGGAAATCAAGCAGCTCATCAATACCAGCGTGGAACGCGTGGAGCGGGGTTCGCAACTGGTCGGCAAGGCGGGGGACACCATGGCGGAAGTCGTCACGGCCATCCGCCGCGTGACCGACATCATGGGTGAAATCAGTGCCGCCAGCCATGAGCAGAGCACCGGCATGGCCCAGATCGGCGAGGCCGTCACCCAGATGGACCAGACCACGCAGCAGAACGCCGCGCTGGTGGAGGAGATGGCTGCCGCTGCCAGCAGCCTCAATGGCCAGGCGCAATCGCTGGTACAGGCCGTGGCGGTATTCAAGCTGTCTGCAGACGAGCAACCGCGAACCGCAGCCATTGCGCCTTCTCGCGACAGGGCGAAGGTGCCTGCAAAGCCCATGCGCACGCCGCCAAACCCCGCCCCTGCAGCACAGGCTGTGCTGCGCCGCCCCGCCAGCGTTTCCGAGCCTGTGCGAAGCGTTGCACAGGCAGCCGGAAAGGAAGAGGAGAACTGGGAAGTTTTCTGAAGCGCTCTGCCCGACCATGCTTTGCGGCCCAGGCAAAGCACTCCGTCAATGCCAGGACAAAGGGCTTGCAGGAGCCATCATGCAAGCCCTTTTCTCATATGCAGGCGAAAGAGCGCCAACTGCCACGGTGGCCCGCCGCTGGACGCCCTGGCTGCCGGTGGCGTGTGGATCGCTGCAGTCCGGCCGGCTGCTAGAATCTGCCCGCGCCCGCAAGGGCGCTTCGTTTCGGCAGGTGCTCGCTTCTTGGAGCGAGTGAAACGGGAACAAGGTCCGGTCGCCCATGACCGCATGCCTTGGCTGCCCCCGCAACGGTATGCAGGAAAGCACCCCCAGCAAGACGCCGCAGGCGCTTGCAGCCACTGGACCGGCTCTTCTTTCGCTTCGCGAATGCCTGAGCCCCCGGGAAGGCGGGATGTGGATTCAGCGATGGATCGCCTGCGAGCCCGGAGACCGGCCCGCCGATGACTTCCTGTGCCGGCGCATGCGTCGGTGCTTGCTACAACTGTCTGCGGGGTGCGGATGGCAGCCGGAATGCAACAGACTTTGCCGCCCGCGGCAAGGCCGTTGCCTGCGCAGCTTTCCCATCAGGCGGTTTCAGCCTTTTGTCGAAATGCGCAACACATCAACACGCTTTCCGGCGTTTGCCTCTTCCCCTTTCCATCCTCCGTCTGTCCTGCGTGCCCGCGGCACTGCGCTGCAACTGGCCCTGCTGTGGCCGGCCGCCGCGCTGGCGCAACAGACCCTGCCCGAAGTGACGGTGCAGGAAACCCGGCAGGCCGACGCCCCGCTGGAAACGGACCGCCGGGCCCTATCGGCAGCGCATGTGGATGTGCGGGTCCTGGAACTGCCCGCCAGCGTCAGCGGTGTATCGGCCGTGCAGATGGCCGAGCGTGCGGACCATGGCGTGGTGGAAGCCGCGACGCGTACCGTGGGCCTGTCGGCATCCAGCGAGCCGGGCAATGGCGGCCTGTCGTTCTCCAGCCGCGGTTTTGCGGGCCCGAATTCGGTGGGCGTGGCCGAGGACGGCATCATGCTGGGCGTGGCGGCCGGCACCATCGCTTATCCCGACAGCAGCTGGGGGTACGAACGCCTTGACGTCCTGCGCGGCCCGGCATCGCTGATGTATGGCAGCGGCACCATGGGCGCCACCGTCAATGCCGTGCGCAAGCAGCCCGAGCGCGAGCACTCGGCCGAGCTGCTGCTGGGCGCCGGCAGCCGTGGCACGGTACGTGCAGGCCTGGGCAGCTCCGGCGCCATCGGCGATACGCTAAGCTACCGCCTGGACGCCTATGGCGAGCGCTCCGATGGCGAGCGCCCGCTCGACAACTCCCAAAGCGGCAAGCTGATGAGTGCGTTGCGCTGGACACCGCGCAGCGATGTGACCGTCGATCTGACGGCGGACATCAGCAACCAGGCTCCGTCGCGCTACTTCGGCACGCCGACGGTGGATGGACGCGTGGTGCGCGAACTGCGCAACATGAACTACAACGTGAGCGACAGCGACCTCCACTTCCAGGATCGCCGCTTCAAGGCCGGGGCCGAGTGGCGGGTGAACGACCTGATCACCGTACGCAACGCGCTCTACCACTTCAGCGCCGATCGCCACTGGAAGAACATCGAGGGCTATGGCTACAACCCCGGCGCAGGCACGGTGGATCGCTACGACTATCTGGAGATCGGCCACGCAGTCCAGCAAAACGGCAATCGCATGGCGCTGGAGTTCAAGCCCGCCAACCACCAGGTCGCCATGGGCTGGGATGCCTCGCAGGCCAATTTCAGCAGCTACAGCAATTCGCCCTATACCGGCGGCTCCACCGTGTCGGCCTTCAATCCGGTCAATGGCTACTGGGACAGCACCGATCCCTATCTGCCCCGCACCAGCTCGCAGCTCAGGCAGAACGCGCTGTTCATCGAGGATGCGTGGAAGATCGGCGCCCAGTGGCTGCTGATGGGCGGCATCCGCCGCGACTGGTATGAATTCTCGCGGCTGGATCTGGTCAGCGGCGCCGCGCTCGACAAGGCGCTGAACGCTACCTCATGGCGCCTGGGCCTTACGCGACAACTGACGGAGCGCTCCAGCGTCTATGCCCAGGTCAGCACCGGCCATGATCCGGTCACCAGCCTGCTGTCCCTGTCCAGGTCGTCCACCGGCTACACCTTGAGCAAGGGGCGCCAGCAGGAGGTCGGCTTCAAGCAGCAATTGCCCGAAGGGCGCGGCGAATGGACGGCCGCGCTGTTCCACATCGTCAAGAACGACATCGTCACCAGCGATCCCGGCAACCCGGCCCAGTCCATCCAGGGCGGCAGGCAATCGTCGCGTGGGCTGGAGCTGGCAGGCGCCTTCAGCGTGAACAAGGCTTTCCGCCTGGAGGCCAATGCCGCCTATACCCATGCCAGGTACGACGAGCTGATGCGCGGCACCGTCAACCGCGCGGGCAACCGCCCGGCCAATGTGCCGCGTGTGACGGCCAACCTGTGGGGGCACTACCGCATCGACGACTGGCGCGGATCGCTGGGGCTGCGCCATGTGGGCGGCCGCTTTGCCGATGAAGCCAATTCCGAGCGCATGCCCGGCTACACGGTGGTGGATGCGGTGCTGAGCTGGAACGTGAACCCCAGGACCACGCTGAGCCTGATCGGCCGCAATCTGACCCAGCGTGTCTACGCCACCTCCGCGTACAACACGCAGTGGTTTCTGGGTGCGCGCCGCAGCGTGGAACTGACGGCCCGGATGCACTTCTGATGGCAATGCGCGCGAACCTGCTCACCGCCTGCATTGTGCCGCTGGCCCTGCTGGCGGCGGCCTGCTCCGAGCGGCAGGCGCCGGCACCGTCGCAATCTGCCGCAGTGCCTGTCCTGCGGCATGAACCTGCCGTGGTCGTCGACGTCTGCGGTCAGCCCACCCGGTATGACCGCGTGCCGCAGCGCGCCGTGACCTATGACGTGAACATCGCCGAGATGTTCCTGTTCCTGGGCCTGGGCGACCGGCTGGCCGGCTACGCGGGCATTCCGTCGCAAAAGGCCGCCAGCCCGCAGCTTGCTGCCTGGCTGGAGCGCGTGCCCGATCTGTTGGCCCAGGGCCTGGAGATGGAGGCGCTGCTCAGCCAGCAGGCGGACTTTGTCTTCGGGGGCTGGAGCTATGGCTTTCGCCCGGGCGGCGTCACCCCGCAGCGGCTGGCCGACCATGGCATCGACTCCTATGTGCTGTCCGAGTCCTGCATCCGCGTGCAGCAGCGCGAACGCGTGGCGCTGGATGATGCGTTGAAGGACATGGAGAACGTCGCCGGCATCTTCGGTGTGGAGCGGCAGGTCCGTCCACGCATCGACGGACTGCGCGCGTCCATCGCGCAGCTGCGGCAGCAGATGCACGGCGTGGAGCAACGCCCGCGGGTATTCGTGTACGACAGCGGCGAGAGAATCCCCACGACCGCAGGCCGCTTCGGCATGCCCCAGGCCATGCTGGACGAGGCCGGGGCGGTCAACATCTTTGCCGACCTGCCAAGCAACTGGCCCCAGGGCAACTGGGAGGATGTGGTGCAGCGCGATCCCGAGTGGATCGTCATCGTGGACTACGGCACGCCCAATGCCCGGGGCAAGATCGACTTTCTGCTGCAGAAAAAGGAGCTCGAGGCGGTGAGCGCCATCCGGCAGCGCCGGTTTTTCGTCATGAGCTATGCCGAGGCCACGCCGGGCCCGCGCAATGTGGAGACCGCGCAGAGGCTGGCTGCGGCCCTGCATCCCGAGCGGCACATCACGGTCGCGCCGGTGCAATTCAGCAAGGAGGTGGTGCATTGACCGCCGCCCTGACCCCGGAAATGTCGCTGGCCGTCATTTTGCTGAGCCGGGGGGCCGCCTGCGCCGCGGGCAGCGCCGAGCTGGCGCAACTGGCCGCGCGCGTGCAGGCCGCCATGGCCGACCAGGGCATGGCGCCGCTGCGCGTGCAACCCGCTTTCACGGACCGCCGCGAGCCGGCGCTGCCCCAGGCGCTGGACGCCTGTGCCACCGCGCAGACCGTGGTCATCGTGCCCGTGATGGTGCCTGACGAGCCTTCGCTGCGGCGCTGGCTGCACAAGCTCGTCATGCGCTGGCGTGCCGGGCGCGCAGCGCACATGCACGGTCCGCGCCTGGTTTTTGCCGAACCGCTGCTGCAGGCGCCACGGCTGGCCGACCTGCTGGCCCATGCGGTGCTGCAATCGCTTGAGGCGCCCGACGTGCCTGCCGTGGTGGGCGAAGAGGCCTGGGAGCGCGATCCCGCCGGCTGGTCCGGCGTGCCCGAGCACCGGCACCATGTGCTGTGGTGCGTGGGGCCGCGCTGCGCGGCCAGGGGCTCGGTGCAACTGTGGCCGCGGCTGGCGCAGGCGGTGCATGACACGCCTGGCCTCAAGAAGCAGGTCATGCCGCTGCAGACCCAGTGCCAGTACCCTTGCAACCATGGCCCGCTGATGATCGTCTATCCCGACGGTGTCTGGTACGGGCCGCTGGCCGAGGCCGACATCGGGCGCGTGCTCGCCGAGCATGTGCTGCATGGCCGCGTGGACGCGCAGCTGCGCGTCCACGGGCCGCAAATCCTGGCCCCTTTTCGAATTCCTGCTTACCCTTCCGGAGATTGATCCATGCAAACCACCAAGATCCCCGCCACCATCGTTACCGGCTTTCTGGGCAGCGGCAAGACCACGCTGATGCGCCACATCCTGCAAGAAGCCAAGGGGCTGCGCGTGGCCGTCATCGTCAACGAGTTCGGTGAGCTGGGCATAGACGGCGAGATCCTCCGGACCTGCGCCATCGGCTGCCGGGAGGAGGGCGGCGCCGACGCGCCCGAAGGCCGCATCTACGAACTGGCCAATGGCTGCATGTGCTGCACCGTGCAGGAGGAGTTCTTTCCGGTGATGCAGGCGCTGGCCGAGCGCCGCGCCGACATCGACGTGCTGCTGATCGAGACCAGCGGCCTGGCCCTGCCCAAGCCGCTGGTGCAGGCATTCCAGTGGCCCGAGATCGCCAGCGTCTTCACCGTGGACTCGGTGGTCACCGTGGTCGATACGCCGGCCACCGCCGCTGGCCAGTTCGCTCACGATCCGCATGCCGTCGACGAGCAGCGCCAGGCCGATCCCAACCTCGACCACGAGGCCAGCCTGCATGAGCTGTTCGAGGACCAGCTCTCGGCCGCCGACCTGGTCGTGCTGTCCAAGGCCGACCTGGTTTCGCCCGCCGAACTGGCCCTGGTGCGCGCGCTGGTCGCGGGCGAGGTGCCGGCCGAGGTCAAGATGGTCGAGGCCGAGCAGGGCCGCGTGCCGCTGTCCGTGCTGCTGGGCCAGCAGCGCGCGGCCGAGGCCCATATCGACGAGCGGCACTCCCACCACGACCACGACGAGGACCATGACCACGACGCCTTCGACGCGCTGCACATCGACCTGGGCGCGGTGGACCGCGAGCGCCTGCTGCAGGCGCTGCAGGCCATCGTGCAGCAGCACGCGGTGCTGCGCGTCAAGGGCTTCGCCGCGCTGCCGGGCAAGAAGATGCGGCTGCTGGTGCAGGGCGTGGGGCGGCGCTTCGACGCCTACTTCGACCGCGCCTGGACGGCCGGCGAAGCCCCGGCCACGCGCCTGGTGTTCATCGGCCAGGGCCTGGATGCGGAGCGGCTGCGCACGGCGCTGGCGGCGGCAGAGGCTTGAGATGAAATCAGCCTCCAGCCCTTATCCACCAAGCGCAAGCTGCTCTATTTTCTGAATCATGCACCTGCTCAGCACCCGCCCCGGCGGCTTTGTCGAAGACGACAGCATCATCACCCGGCTCGACCAGACGCCCGCCGAGATGGTGGTGCTCAGCTCGGCCGACACCACGCTGTCGCTGCTGGCCGATGCCTACCGGCTCTGGCAGCAGGCCGAGCCCGACGCCCCCACGCTGCGCCTGGCCAACCTGCTGCACCTGCGCCAGAGCGCCTCGCTGGACCTGTACATCGACGAGGTGCTGCAGCATGCCCGGCTGGTCATCGTCGACCACCTGGGCGCCGAATCGGCCTGGCCCTATGGCATCGAGCAGCTGCGCAAGCTCGCGCAGCGGCGCGGCCAGCAGCTGGCCATGTTCTCGGGCGACAGCCAGGAGGATGCCGAGCTGCTGGCCAAGGGCACGCTGGCGCCGGCGCACAGCCGCGCGCTGTGGCAGTACCTGCGCGCCGGCGGCCTGGCCAATGCGCGCGAGTTCCTGCGCATGGGCGCGGCCTGGGGGCTGGGCCGCAGCGTGGAAGGCGCGCCGGTGCGCGTGCTGCCGCCCGTGGCCGTGCATGTGCCGCTGGCCTGGATGGATCCGGCCTCGGGCCGCATCCCGGGCCTGGACGACCTGAAGGCGCGCTGGCAGCCGGGCGCGCCGGTGGTCATGCTGGTGTTCTACCGCTCGCACCTGCTGGCGGCCAATACCGAGGCCTTCGATGCCCTGGCCGAGGCGCTGCTGGCCGAGGGCCTGAACCCGCTGCCGCTGGCGCTCGAGTCGCTGAAGGACGCGTTGTGCCTGCAGACGCTGCGCGCGCTGTGCGCGGCGCAGGGCGTGCAGCTCATCCTCAACACCACGGCCTTCGCCGCGCTGGGCGAGCATGCGCGCGGCGGCGCGGAGGCCGATGCGCTGGCCGGCGACATCCCGGTGCTGCAGGTGATCGCCAGCGGCACCAACCGCGACGACTGGCTGGCCGATACCCAGGGCCTGCGCCCGCGCGACATCGCCATGCAGGTGGTTCTGCCCGAGATGGACGGCCGCATCATGACGCGCGCCATGAGCTTCAAGGGCCTGGCCCACCGCTGCGAGCTGACGCAGACCGACGTGGTCGCCTACCAGGCCGAGCCCGACCGCGTGCAATGGATTGCCGAGCTGGCCCGGCGCTGGTGCCTGCTGCGCAGCAAGCCCGCGGCGGCCAAGCGCGCCGCGCTGGTGCTGGCCAACTACCCGGGCAGCGAGGCGCGCCTGGGCAGCGGCGTGGGGCTGGACACGCCCGCCTCGGTGATCGCACTGCTGGCGCAGCTGGAGCGCGACGGCTGGAACCTGGGCGATGCGGGCGAGCGCCCCGCCGATGGCCAGGCGCTGATGGAGCGGCTGCAGCAAGGCATTGCCAACGACCCCGCTCAATGGCCGCTGCGCGCTGCCCGCCAGGGCTATTCGCTGCAGGCCTACCGCCAGCGCCTCGCGCAACTACCCGAGGGCATGGCCGAGGCGGTCACCGCCCGATGGGGCGCGCCCGAGCAGGACCCCATGCTGCGCGAGGGCTGGTTCATGGTGGGCGGGCTGCAGCTGGGCAACGTCTTCGTCGGCATCCAGCCGGCGCGCTCTCTCGATGGCCGCAACGACTATGCCCAATACCACGATGCCGAGCTCGTGCCGCCGCACCACTACCTGGCGTTCTATTTCTGGCTGCGCGACGCCTTCGCCGTCGACGCCGTCGTGCACGTGGGCAAGCACGGCAACCTCGAATGGCTGCCGGGCAAGAGCCTGGCGCTGTCGCAGCAGTGCTGGCCCGATGCCATCCTGGGGCCGCTGCCGCATGTCTACCCCTTCATCGTCAACGACCCCGGCGAGGGTGCGCAGGCCAAGCGCCGCAGCCAGGCGGTGATCATCGACCACCTGATGCCGCCGCTCACGCGCGCCGAGAACCACGGCCCCCTGCAGGAGCTGGAGCGGCTGGTGGACGAGTACTACGACGCGCTGCTGGTGGACCAGCGCCGCGCCGCAATGCTGCGCCGCCAGATCCTCGACACCGCCCGCGGCCAGGACCTGCTGCGCGAGCTGGGCGTGGATGCCGGGCGCGCGCCGGACGAGCAGATCCTGGAGCGCATCGACGCCTACCTGTGCGAGCTCAAGGAAACCCAGATCCGCGACGGCCTGCACATCTTCGGCCGCTCGCCCGAGGGCGCGCTGCGCGACAGCACCCTGCTGGCCCTGGCGCGCTACCCCGCGGCGGGCGAGCAGGGCCTGCTGAACGCGCTGGCCGCCGACCTGCTGCGGGGCGGCGACTGGAACCCGCTGGACATGGATGCCGCCGCGCCCTGGACGGGCCCGCGCCCGCCGGTGCTGGCGCAGATCGACGCCAGCGCCTGGCGCCACGGCGGCGACACGCGCGAGCGGCTGGAGCTGCTCGCGCTGCGCGTGCTGGGACGGCCAGAAACCGCCCAGGACTGGCCGCAGACCCGGCAGGCGCTGGCGCGCATCCATTCGCAGATCGCGCCCGCGCTCGACGCCTGCGGCCGCGAGGAGCTGCGCCAGTTCTCGCGCGCGCTGCAGGGCCGCTTCGTGCCGCCGGGGCCCAGCGGCTCGCCCTCGCGCGGGCGCTGCGACACCCTGCCCACGGGGCGCAACTTCTACACCGTGGATACGCGCGCCATCCCCACGCAGACCGCGTGGGCGCTGGGCCAGCAGTCCTGCGACCGGCTGCTGGCGCGCTACCTGCAGGAGCACGGCGAGTACCCGGCGGCCATCGGCATCTCGGTCTGGGGCACGGCCACCATGCGCACCGGCGGCGACGACATCGCCCAGGCCTTTGCGCTGATCGGCGTGCGCCCCCGGTGGGCGCCGGGCAGCCAGCGCGTGGTGGACTTCGAGGTCATCCCCGCCGTGGGCCTGCGCCGCCCGCGCGTGGACGTGACGCTGCGCATCAGCGGCTTCTTCCGCGATGCGTTTCCGGGCGTGGTGCAGATGTTCGACGCCGCCGTGCGCGCCGTGGCCGAGCAGGACGAGGACGCCGACGACAACCCCATCCGCGCCCGGGTGCTGCGCGATGCCGCCGCGTGGGCCGGGCAGGGCATGGACCCGGCCCGGGCCCGCGAGCAGGCGCTGTGGCGCGTGTTCGGCGCGCCCGCGGGCAGCTATGGCGCCAGCATGCACACGCTGCTGCGCTCGGGCCAGTGGAGCGATGCCGGCGACTTTGCGCGCCACTACCTGCACTGGGGCGCGTTCGCCTACGGCCGGCAGGCCGACGGCGTGCCCGCGCGCCAGGCGCTCGAGCAGCGCCTGCAGGCGCTGGACGTGGTGCTGCAGAACCAGGACAGCCGCGAGCACGACCTGCTCGACTCCAGCGAGTACTACCAGCACCAGGGCGGCATGGTGGCCGCCGTGCGCCACCTGGGCACACTTATCGGGAGGGCCGAGCCCGCGGTCTACCATGGCGACCATGGCAACCCGCAGTCGGCGAAGATCCGTTCGCTGGCCGAGGAGATCGGCCGCGTGGTGCGCGCCCGCGTCACCAACCCCAAGTGGATCGCCGGCGCCATGCGCCACGGCTACAAGGGCGCGTTCGAGATGGCGGCCACGGTGGATTACCTGTTCGGCTTCGACGCCACCACGCAGCTGGTGTCCGACACGCACTACGCGCTGGTGGCCGAGGCCTATGTGCAGGACGAGGCCGTGCGCCGCTTCCTGCGCGCGCACAATCCCCAGGCCCTGGGCGACATCGTGCACCGGCTGCTCGAGGCCATCGACCGCGGCATGTGGGAGCAGCCCGGCGCGCTGCACGAGGCGCTGCTGGCGCGCATGCTGGAGCAGGAGGAATTCATGGAAGGACGAGCGCAGCAATGACACCGACATTCCCTTTATCGGCGATCCAGGGCCAGCCGCAGCTGGTGCAGGCGCTGCTGCTGGCGGCCATCGAGCCGGCGCTCGGCGGCGTGCTGGTCCAGGGCCCGCGCGGCACGGCCAAGTCCACGGCCGCGCGCGCGCTGGCCGACGTGCTGGCGCCCGCGCCCTTCGTCACGCTGCCGCTGGGCGCGTCCATCGAGCATGTGGTGGGCAGCCTCGACCTGGCCAAGGCCCTGGCCGGCAGCGAGGTGGCCTTTGCGCCCGGCCTGCTGGCCCGGGCGCACGGTGGCGTGCTCTACGTCGACGAGATCAACCTGCTGCCCGATGCCATCGTCGATGTGCTGCTGGACGTGGCCGCCTCGGGCGTGAACCGCGTGGAGCGCGACGGCATCTCGCACAGCCACGCGGCGCGCTTCGTGCTGATCGGCACCATGAACCCCGAGGAGGGCATGCTGCGCCCGCAGCTGCTCGACCGGCTGGGCCTGTGCGTGCAACTGGCCAATGCGCAGGACCCGCAGCTGCGCAGCGCCATCGTCAAGGCGCGGCTGCGCTTCGACCTCGACCCCGCGGGCTTTGCGCAGGCCCACGCGGCCGAGCAGGCGCGCCTGGCAGAACGCCTGCGGCAGGCGCGGCTGCGCTGCGCCGATGCCGGCCAGCTGCCGTGGAGCGATGCCGTGCACGGCGAGGTCGCGCAGCAGTGCATAGATGCCCGGGTGGACGGCCTGCGCGCCGACCTCGTGATGCTGCGCGCGGCGCGCGCCCTGGCCGCCTGGGAAGGCAGCGAGGGCATCGGCGCGCGCCATGTGGCTGCGGTGGCGCCCCTGGTGCTGCTGCACCGTGCCAGCCAGGCGCCCGCCGACACCGCGCAGCGCCCGGCCCCGTCGCCGGCGCCAATACCGGCACCAGCACCGGCATCAACACCGGTGCCGCCTCCATCGCCCACCCCGGCGGGGAACGCGGGCCAGACGAACCCGACGCCCAGCCCCGGCCCGGCCGGGGCCGCGGCGCAGGGCCTGCAGCAGCCGCCCGCCGACTGGGGCCGGCCGCAGCCCCTGGCCAGCGCGCCGGTCGCGGCGCTGCAGGCCGACGCGCTGGCGCAGGCCGCCCTGGAGGCCCTGGCCGCAAAAAAAGCCCGCGCCCCCGGCCGGGGGCGCTGACGCGCCCTGGCCGGGGGCGCACCGCAGTGCCCATGGCCGGGGCTGCGCTGGCCAGCCCTGCGCAGCCCGTGGCGCAGCGCCGGCCGGGCGCCGTGCTCGACTGGCCCGCCACGCTGCGCGCGCGCCGCGGCCAGCCGCTGGCGGCCGGGCACCTGCGCTGGCGCCAGGGCCTGGGCCAGCCCCAGGGGCTGCAGGTGTTCGCGCTCGACTGCTCGGCCTCGATGCTGGACAGCGGCGCCTTCGCCCGCGCCAAGGGATTGCTGCTGCAATGGCTGTGCCGGGCCTATCTGCAGCGCATGCCCGTGGCGCTGCTGTGCTTCGGCGCAGGCCAGGTGCAATGGCAGCTGCCGCCGCGCCGGGCGCCGCGCTGGAATGCGGAATGGATCGACCCGCTGCCCGGGGGGGGCGGCACGCCCCTGGCCCAGGCCTTCCAGGCAGCATGGCAGATGCTGGCCCGGTGGCCCGAAATGCAGCCCCAACTCTGGGTGCTCAGCGATTTCCGCAGCCCCGATGTCCTGGCCCTGGTGCGGGAGCGTGTCCCCCCGCTGGCCCATGTGCTGGTCGATTGCGAGCCTGCTGCCCATGGCGGCCGGCCCTTTGGCGGCGCCGGGCGCCTGGCGGATGCCTGGAGCTGTGCCGTGCGGCTGAGGCTGCCCTGGTGAATTTCAGGCCAAATATGGCTGCAGCCCAGGTGTAACAAGCGAAGGCAGCTATCTTTTTGATGATTCTGTTCCGGGCGGCGGCAATTGCTGCAGGCATAGCAGTATCTGCCGGGCCGCCTCGTCGATGCGCGGGCCGGGCCGTACCATCACCTCGAAATCGGCATTGGGAATACGGCAGTAGCGATTGCCTTTCAGGGCCGGCAGGAGGCTCCAGCCCTGGCGTGCGGGAGGCGGCACCGGCATGTCGGCCATGGTGATGATCACGTCCGGATTGGCGCGCACCACGTACTCGGGGCTGAGCCTGGGATACATGGGCAGATCCCGCCCCGCAATATTGACCAGGCCCAGGCCTTGCAGGGTCTGCCCGATGAACGATGCCTCGCCCGCTGCGGCCATGCCGCTGTGCAGTTCGAAATAGACCTTTCGGCCCTGCCACTGGCGCGGCACCTGGCGTCGCAGCGCATCGAGCCGGTCGCGGGTCTGCTGCCACAGCCTGGTGCCCCGGCCCGGCCGGCCCAGCAGCATGGCCAGGGTCTCCAGTTCCTGCGCCATGTCGTCATAGGTCTGGGCATTGAGCGTCAGCACCGGGATGCCCAGGCTTTCCAGCCGTTCGTCCACCTTGTGGTTGGGGCGTGCCAGCACCACGTCGGGGCGCAGCGCCACGATGCGCTCGATATCGGGGTCTCTCAAGCTGCCCACCTTGGGGATGGCGGCGGCCTGCTGCGGCCAGGTCGAATACCGGTCCACGCCCACCAGCGCATCGCAGCCGCCCAGCGCGCAGATGGCTTCGGTAAAGGACGGCTGCAGGGAAACGATGCGGCGTGCCGGCCCTGCCAGGGCGATGGCTTTCTGGCGGGCATCGACCAGCTCAATGGCCCCCTGCGCGGCGGCTTGAACGGGCTGCGCCAGCAGGGAAATGGCCGAGGTCAGTGCCAAGGCCTTGAGGTAGTCGCTCATGTCGCAGCCGCAAGCTCAGGAGAGAAGGGCCGGATTCTATGTCAGCAAGTCGGGACGGCAGCCGCCGGGCGGCCTGGCTTGCTGCCCTATACTGTGCGGCGCATTGCAGAACGCCGGCGGCTTTGTCCAGGACGGGCCGCTGCTTCGGCATGCATGCAACAGGTGCCCGGGCGATGCCCGGGTTCAACGGGAACAGGGTGCAAAGCCCTGGCTGCCCCCGCAACGGTAAGCAGAGAAAGCCGCTTCAGGGCGCCTTGCAACGCAAGGGCCGGCCACTGATGTCCCACGTGGCCCGGCGGGCGCGCGATGGCATCGGGAAGGCGAAGCGGCGGCTCCCAGCCATCTGCCAGCCCGGATACCGGCCTGTTGGGCGCCGCGTGGCATGTGCATAAGAGCATGCCCTGCGGCATTGCAACGACCGTCTGCGGGGCGCAGCGTGGCGGCAACAGGCTTGGCGGCGGGACCCTGGCGGTGCCCGGTGCCGCAGCATGAGTCCGCCAGCCGCAGGCAGGCGGCCGACTCCATGGGCCTCTTGAATTGCTTCATCTTTCTGCCATACCCCTTGCCATGCCAAGGACCATGGTCCCTGCGGACGGCAGCGGCAGCCGTGTTGGATGCCCGGCCCGGGGATCCGGCTGCGCGGGGGGGCGAATGCCATGACCTCCGGCGCGATGTCCGCATTCCGGCAGCAGCGCCGCCGGCTTGCCGGCTGGCTGGCGGCACTGCTGGCCTTGCTGCTGCTGTCGTTGGCGCTGTCCATCACGCTGGGGCCTGCGCATGTGGAACCTTGCAAGGCATGGCAGATCGCGCTGCATGAGCTGGGCTGGCGGCTGGGGCTCGATCTCGCTGCAGGGGACTGGAGCCCGGCGCAGTACCAGATCGTCTGGCGCATACGCCTGCCGCGCGTGCTGCTGGCTGCACTGGCCGGGGCGGGGCTGGCGCTGGTCGGCGTGGCCATGCAGGCCATGGTGCGCAATCCGCTGGCCGATCCGTACCTGCTGGGCGTTTCCTCGGGCGCTTCGGTCGGCGCCGTCACGGTGCTGGCCTTTGGTGCCCTGGCCTTTGCGGGCGAGCTGGCCCTGCCGCTGGGTGCCTTCGGCGGCGCACTGGCAGCCTGTGTGGCCGTCTACCTGCTGGCCCACGCAAGCGGGCGGATTCTGGCTTCGCGGCTGATCCTGGGCGGCGTGGCCATCGCCTACTGCCTGGGCGGGCTGACCAGCCTCATCGTGCTCACTGCCGGCCAGCGCGAACTGGCCGGCTCCGTGCTGAACTGGACGCTGGGCAGCCTGGCCGGCGCCCGCTGGGATGTACTGGGCCTGCCTGCCGCTCTGCTGCTGGCCGGCATTGCCTTGCTGCTGGGCCAGGCGCGCGCGCTCAATGCATTGCTGGCCGGCGAGGAAAGCGCGGCCACGCTGGGCGTGGACACCACACGCACGCGGCGCCGGCTGTTCCTGCTGGTTTCGCTGGTGACCGGCACCTTGGTGGCGGTGTGCGGTCCCATAGGCTTTGTCGGCCTGATGGTGCCGCATGCGGCGCGCATGCTGGTGGGCTCCGAGCACCGCCGCGTGCTGCCCGTGGCGGCGCTGGTCGGAGCGATCTTCCTGGTCTGGGTGGATGTGCTGTCGCGCATCGCCTTTGCGCCGGCGGAGGTTCCCGTGGGCGTCATCACCTCGCTGCTGGGCGGCCCTTTCTTCGTCTGGATGCTGTGCCGCCAGGGCGGCGGTGAAAGGCGGCCCGCATGACCGTGGAACTGCGCACGCAGCGGCTGTGCTGGCAGGCGGCCGCCGCGCATATCGTGCGCGATGTCAGCCTGTATGTGGCCCCGGGGGAGTTCGTGGGGCTGCTGGGACCCAACGGCAGCGGCAAATCCACATTGCTGCGCATGATCTACCGGGTACTGCGCCCCGCCAGCGGCCAGGTGAGCGTGGAAGGCCGCGACGTGTGGCAGTCCGGTGCGCGCGACAATGCCCGGGCCATGGCGGTGCTGGCGCAGGAAAACGGCAGCGAATTCGAAATGCGCGTGCGCGACGTGGTGCTCATGGGCCGCACACCGCACCAGTCGCCGTTTGCGCGCGACAGCGAGCAGGACCTGCATCTCGTGGACCAGGCGCTGCGGCGCATGAACGCCCAGGCGCTGGCCGAACGCCTGTTCTCCACGCTGTCGGGCGGGGAAAAACAGCGTGTGCTCATGGCCCGTGCCCTGGCCCAGCAAGCACCGCTGCTGGTGCTGGACGAGCCCACGAACCATCTGGACGTGCGCCACCAGTTCGAGCTGCTGAACCTGATCCGCGGCCTGGGCCTGACCACGCTGGCCGCATTGCATGAGCTGCCGCTGGCCGCGCATTACTGCGACCGGCTGTACCTGCTCAAGGAGGGTGCCCTGGTGGCCCGGGGCACGCCGGCGCAAGTGCTGACGCCTGACACCATTGCCGAGGTCTATGGCGTGCGCGCCCTGGTGCAGCCCAGTCCACGCACCGGCAAGCCTCTGATCGAGTTCCTGCCCGACGAACTGCTGTGAATACGTGCCGCAGGCGGGACGGGCCCCTCAGTTGACCTGCATCTGGGCCTTGCGTGCCGCATCGCCCAGCCGCCTGTATTCGGACTGCGTCAACGCCTCGAAATCCTGCGCCGTGGAGCCCTTGGGCGTGAAGCCGGCCTGCACCAGCTTGTCCTTGACGGCCGGATCGCTCAGTGCCCGGTTGATGGCCGCATTGAGCCTGGCGACGATGGCAGGGTCCACCTTGGCCGGTCCGTAGACGCCGAACCAAGGATCGACCGCATAGCCCTTGAGGCCGCTTTCCGCGATGGTCGGCACATTGGGCAGCGAGGGGCTGCGTTCGCTGCCGGCCACTGCCAGGGCCTTGAGCTTGCCTGCCTGGATATGCGGCAGCGAGGCCGGCAGATTGTCGAACATGGCGGGCAGATGGCCGCCCAGCATGTCGGTGATTCCCGGTACGCTGCCCTTGTAGGGCACATGCGTCATGTCCAGCCCTGCCATCTGGGCAAACATCACGCCGGCCAGATGCATGCTGGTGCCGGCACCGGCCGTACCGTACTGCTGGCCCGGATGGGCCTTGATGTAGGCGATGAACTCCTGCACGTTGCCGGCGGGGAAATTCCTGCCGACCTCCAGCACGATGGTCGAGTAGCCCAGCATGGAAATGGCAGTGAAGTCCTTGCGCGGATCGAAGGCCATCGATTGGTAGATATGCGGGTTGAGTGCATTGGTGGAGATGGCTCCGAAGCCTATGGTGTAGCCGTCGGGCCTGGCCTTGGCCACGGCATCCATGCCGATGTTGCCGCCGGCGCCGGGCCGGTTCTCGATCACCACGGGCTGGCCCAGCGTGCGGGCCATGTGCTCGCCCACGACACGGGCCACCAGATCGGTCGTGCCGCCGGCCAGGTAGGGGACGACGAAGGTGATGGGTTTTTGCGGAAAGCCCGTTTCGGCATAAGCGCTTGCCATGCCGGCGAACGCACCCAGCGCGGCAAGAGAGGCAAGAATCTGGCGGCGGTGCATGAAGTCTCCTTGTGGATTCTGTGGAAGCGAGGGAAATCGCTGCCCGAAGCTTTGCCTGAAGCAGGGCCGGGCAGTGGCATGGCGTTTCTGCCACGCCTGCGAGCCGAGCAAGTTAATCGCCAGGCGCGCAGGGCGGCAGGCGGCCAATACCTACGTAGTCTTGCCTAATGGGCGGCCCGGCGGCGGGGGGCTTCATCTCAGCGCGGCGAATTCCTCTCTGAGCGCCCGGGTGCTGCGCTGGTAGGCGCGTGGCGGCAGGCCGCACCAGCGCTTGAAGGCGCGGGCAAACACGCGCTCCGATTCGTAGCCGCAATCCTCGGCGACCTGCGCCAGCGGCAGGCCCGATTCGAGCTGCTGTGCGGCATGCGCCATGCGCTGCTGCAGCAGGTAGGCCATGGGCGATTCGCCCACCAGCATCTTGAATTTCTCGGCAAACCGCGAGCGCGACATGGCGGCTTCCCGCGCCAGGGCCTGCAGGCTCCATTCATGGCGGGGGCGGCCATGAATGGCAGCCATGGCCCTGGCAATCTGCACATCGGCCAGGCCGCGCACCCAGCCCTGCCCGTGCTGCTGCGTGGCGAAATGGTTGCTGAGCACATGGACCAGGACCAGTTCGCCCATGCGGGCTGCCGCGAGACGCCAGCCCGCACGTCGCGCCAGCGAGTCTTCTATCAGCGCCTGCAGCATGCTGCCCAGCATGGCCGGCGGGGCGGCCTGCGCGGCGGGTATGTGCAGCAGCGGCGGCAGCAGATTCAGTATGGTGTGCCGGCCGTGGGCCGATATCCACAGCAGTACCGAATCGATGCGGGTCGCAGGCCCGCTGCCGCCGTGCTCGAAGGTCAGCGGATTCTCATCCTTGGGACCTTGCGCAAAGCGTTCGATCATGCGGGCGAACGGAACCGGAGCCAGCGCCAGGTCGGATGCGATCACGTGCGGGCTGCCCAGCGGCAGCACCACCAGATCGCCGGGCATGACCTGCAGCGGCGCCTGGCCCTGCACCTGCAGCCAGTAGGGCTGCCCCTGGGCAATCCGGACCATCGCCCCCGGCACGCCTTCGGACGCCAGCGCCCAGGGTGCACGCAATGAAAAGCTGGCCGTCACCGCTCGTTCGGCCCGGCAGATGGCCAGCACGTCGCTCAAATGGTCGCTGCTTTGCTTCATGGGGGATCCGGGACGATTTGTGCCATTTTATGGATGCTTTGCGCTTCACGTGGAGATCAGCTTTGCCGACACTGGCGGGCACCGGGCCGGACTGCCTGCGCAGCCGGCCAGAGCAATCCATACCCATATCAAGGAGCGAGCATGGCCAAGACACGATTGAAAATAGGCATTGTGGGAGGCGGCATCGGCGGCCTGGCAGCAGCCAATGCGCTGCACCGCAGCGGGCACGAGGTGACGGTGTTCGAGCAGAGCCGGCAATACCTGCGCGTGGGTGCGGACATCAACCTGACGCCCAATGCCGTACGCGCCCTGGATGGACTGGGCGGGGGCATCCCGGCCGCGGTACGGGCTTCGGCTGCCCGCCCCACGCACCGCATCAGCCGCACCTGGGACAGCGGGGAGGAAACCTCGCGCCTGACCATGGGCGATGAGGCCGAGCGCCAATATGGTGCACCCCAGCTCACCATCCACCGCGCCGATCTGCTGGCGGCGCTGGCCGATGCCTTTCCCTCCAGGCAGGTCAAGTTCGCCAGGCGTGTAACCCGGATTGCCCAAGCCGACACCGGTGTTTCCGTTGAATTTGCCGACGGCACGCGGGCCGACGGGCTGGACGCGCTGATCGGGGCGGACGGGATCCACTCGGTGGTGCGCACGGCCTTGTTCGGCGCGGAAAGCCCGCGCTTTACCGGCGTGGTGGCATTTCGCACCGTGGTGCCCACCGAGCGCGTGCGCGATGTTCCCGATATCGGTGCCTTCACCAAGTGGTGGGGGCCGACTGCGGACAGCCAGATCGTGACCTTTCCGCTCAACCAGGGCCGCGATACCTTCATCTTTGCAACCACGGCGCAGGAGTCCTGGCACGAGGAGTCCTGGACCACCGAAGGCAGCGTGGCCGAACTGCGCGGCTTCTATGCGGGCTTCCACCCCCATGCACGGGCCTTGCTCGATGCATGCGACAGTGTGCTCAAGACGGCTTTGTACGAGCGCGATCCGCTGCCGCGCTGGTCTCAGGGCCGGGTATCGCTGCTGGGCGATGCCAGCCACCCCATGATGCCCTTCATGGCCCAGGGGGCCGGCATGGCGATCGAGGATGCGGTGGTGCTGGCCCGCAATCTCGATGCCGCGCCAGGTGCCGACGGCGTGCCGCAAGCCTTGCAGAACTACGAGGCCATGCGCAAGCAGCGCACCAGCCAGATCCAGGTCGGCTCGCGGGGCAACAACTGGCTGCGTGCCGGAGGCAATGCGGACTGGGTCTATGGCTATGACGCCTGGAAGGTGGCCTTGACGGCCGAATCCTGAGCCTGCTCTTTCTGAGCGGCTGCATAGGGCCGCCATTTTTGCCGGTAGTCCCTCCGGGGCTGAGGATCCCGCCCCGGCGGCCTCCACGCGGCCCTCTGCGTTCCAGCTTGGTGGCACCATCCGTGCCACTGCAGCCCTTGCGGCAGGGCTTGCAGCAAGCAAGGCATAGACCTGGAGACAGTGGTCAAAGTAGCCAAGACAGGCTTGCCTGAGCAGTGATTCGGGAGCATGGTTTGCGGGAATGCCAATTGCCGCAGCCGCCATACCTGGCCACTCGTTCGACGGCATCGGACGTGGACGGACTGCTGCATGCAGCAGGAAGGAGCCGAGCATGGTGTTTCGCGACCGAAGACATGCCGGGCAGGAGCTCGCCCAGGCTTTGATGGCCTTTGCCGATCGGCAGGACCTGCTGGTTCTGGCGCTGCCGCGCGGTGGCGTGCCGGTGGCCCTCGAGGTTGCCCGTGCCTTGCATGCCCCGCTGGACGTGATCGTGGCGCGCAAGCTCGGCGTGCCGGGCCACGCGGAGTACGCCATGGGGGCGCTGGCCAGCGGCGGCATCCGGGTACTCAACGCAGACCTTGTGCGCCAACTGCGCATTCCGGATGCGGCGGTCGAGGTGGTGGCACGCGCCGAGCAGCAGGAACTCGAACGGCGCGAGCGGCTTTACCGCGACCGGCAGCCGCCGCTGGTTGTTTGCGGCCGCACCGTGATCGTGGTCGACGACGGCCTGGCCACCGGCTCCACCATGCTGGCAGCGGTCAAGGCGTTGCGCCTGAAGCGGGCCGCACGCATCGTGGTTGCGGTGCCGGTGGCCACGCGGCGGGCATGCGCGGCCTTGCGTGCCGACGCCGATACGGTCATCTGCGCCAACACGCCCGAGCCGTTTCGCGCCGTAGGCCAGTGGTACGGCCATTTCGAGCAGACCACCGACGATGAAGTCCGCCAGTGCCTGGCCGAAGCGCGTTCCGTATTGGCTGGACACGTACCAGGAGATTTCGATGATGGACAGCGACAGGAATGAACAGGCGTTGGTGGACGCGGTGCGCTCGGCAGCGCTGCCGCTGGATCATGAGGGCGATTGCCAGGCGGTGCTTGATCTGATCGGCGACGCGCATTTCGTGCTGCTGGGCGAAGCCTCGCATGGCACGCACGAGTTCTATGCGGGCCGCGCCCGCATCACGCAGGCGTTGATCGCGCGCAAGGGCTTCCACGCCGTGGCGGTCGAAGGGGACTGGCCCGATGCGCACCGCATCAACTGCTTCGTGCGCGGGCGGGGGCAGGATGCCTCGGTCGAGGCGGCATTGCGGAGCTTCAGGCGCTTTCCCACCTGGATGTGGCGCAATGCCGATGTGGTGGACTTCGTCGGCTGGCTGCACGAACACAACCGAAGCCTGCCATCTTCCCTGCGTGCGGGCTTCTATGGCCTGGACCTGTACAGCCTGCACAGTTCCATGGAGGAGGTGCTCAGGTATCTGGAAGCCGAGCATCCGGAACTGGCAGCTCTGGCGCGCGAGCGCTATGCCTGCTTCGACCAGTTCGGCGAGGACAGCCAGCTCTACGGCTTGCTGACCGGGGTGCGCGGCATGGCAGGCTGCGCGGAGCAGGTCGTGGCCAATCTACTCGATCTGCGTCGGCGCATAGACGAGACAGCCCGCGCCGGCGAGGTCGATGCCGAGGATGCATTCGATGCCGAGCAGAACGCCCGGCTGGTTGGCAATGCCGAGGCCTACTATCGTTCGATGTACATGAGCGATGTGTCGTCCTGGAACCTGCGCGACGCGCACATGGCACAAACCCTGCAGGCGCTGGAGAGGCATCTTGGCAGGCATGGCGAGCAGCCGAAGATCGTGGTGTGGGCGCACAACTCCCATCTGGGCGACGCACGGGCCACGGAGATGGGGGAGCGGCGCGGCGAACTCAACCTCGGCCAGCTGATGCGCGAGCGGCATGGCAGCGACGCGTTCCTGGTCGGCTGGAGCACCCACGGAGGCAGCGTGACGGCTGCTTCGGACTGGGATGCGCCGACACGGCGCATGGCGGTGCAGCCTGCGCGCCAGGATAGCTACGAGCATCTCATGCATGCCACCGGCATGGAGTGTTTTGTCTTGCCACTGCGTACGGGGCCACATCTACAGGGCTTGCGCGAGCCCCGGCTGGAGCGGGCCATCGGCGTGATCTAGCGGCCCGAGACCGAACGCCACAGTCACTACTTCCACGCCCGGCTGCCCGACCAGTTCGATGCATTGATCCACATCGACCACACCTGTGCGGTGCAGCCGTTGGAGCCGGGCACGCACTGGCGCACCGAACGGGAGGCTCCCGAGACCTATCCATCCGGAAAGTAGGCGTCATGAAAAGCCATGGCTTGCATTCTGCAAATCCAGGAAGCATTTCCAATGCTGAAATGCCAAAACGAAAAAGGCCTTGGATTCCAAGGCCTTTTCGAATTTCTGGCGGAGAGGGCGGGATTCGAACCCGCGGTGGGCTATTAACCCACACACGCTTTCCAGGCGTGCGACTTAAACCGCTCATCCACCTCTCCGTGCGCTGAAGCTGCTATTCTAACCAGAAATTTCATGGGCTAAATGAAAAAGCCGCAGCTAATTTGCCGCGGCCGGGCGGGATGGCGTGTTCAAGCGTTGCCCTTGCCCACCTGGACCATCTTCATGGCCGAGGTGATGAGGCTGGTCACCTCGGTCATGTTGCTGGGCACGACCAGCGTGGTCGTGGCATCGGCCGCGACCTTGCTGTAGGCATCCACGGCGCTTTCCGCCACCTTGAGCTGCACGGCCTGTTCGCCGCCGGGCTGGCGGATGGCAGCCGCAATGCGCTCGAGCGCCTGGGCCGTGGCATCGGCCACGGCAGTGATGGAGGCCGCTTCGCCCTGCGCCTTGTTGATGGCCGCCTGCTTTTCGCCTTCGGAACGGGCGATGAAGGCCTCGCGCTCGCCCGTGGCGATATTGATCTGCTCCTGGCGGCGGCCTTCGGAGGCGGCGATCAGCGCACGCTTTTCGCGCTCGGCCGTGATCTGGGCCTGCATGGCGCGCAGGATTTCCGAGGGAGGCGTCAGGTCCTTGATTTCATAGCGCAGCACTTTCACGCCCCAGTTGAGCGCGGCTTCGTCGATTGCCGAGACCACCTGGGCGTTGATCATGTCGCGCTCCTCGAAGGTCTTGTCGAGTTCGAGCTTGCCGATCACGCTGCGCAGCGAGGTCTGGGCCAGTTGCGTCACCGCCATGATGTAGTTGGACGAGCCGTAGCTGGCGCGCATGGGGTCGGTCACCTGGAAATACAGAATGCCGTCCACGGTCAGCTGGGTGTTGTCGCGGGTGATGCAGACCTGGCTGGGTACATCCAGCGGGATTTCCTTGAGGCTGTGCTTGTAGGCGATGCGGTCCACGAACGGCACCAGGAAGTTGAGGCCGGGAGTCAGCGTGCCGGCATATTTGCCCAGGCGCTCCTTGATCCATGCATGCTGCTGCGGGACGACCTTGACCGAGCGGGCCACAAAGATGATGGCGATAACGATGATGGCAATGGCAATTTCCATGGTCTCTCCTGCCCCGCAGGGCGTTGGCTCATAACAAGTGGTGAAGGTGGATCGGATGCGGCTGCCTGCGCGGGCGCAAGCCCGCGGCAGCGCGCGGCGGCGTCATATCTTGTCGACCAGCAGCCGGTTGCCGATGACTTCGGCGACGCGGTGCATGCCGGAAGCGGGCAGCCCGCCAGGGCGGCCGATGACGGTCCAGGTGGCGCCGCGGTAACGGACCTGGGCCGTGCCGTCAGGATTCCAGTGCTCGACCATGACGGTCTCGCCCACGTCCATGTTCACATCGCGGTTGCCGGTGGCGGGCAGGCGGGCAGGGCGGCGCTTGCGGACCAGATAGCAGACCAGCACAGCTCCCGCGGCCAGCACGGCGGCCACGATGATCTGGGTGTGATTGCTCATGCCGAGATGCGCGCTTGCGGCGCCGGCAACGGCACCCAGGGCCATCATGAGCAGGTAGAAGGTGCCGGTCAGCAATTCTGCAATGACGAGCACCCCGGCGATCAACCACCAGATGGTGGAGTATTCCATGCCAAGTCTCCTTTTTCGGCGTGTGTTCAGAGCACCACATTCTGGGTTAAAAAACGACCTGTTTCAAAGCCGCAATAAGGATATTCCTTACACTTCGCGGCTGTTTCGTTTTTTAGGCCCGATTGGTACGGAGGCTGTCCATGAAATTTCGCTTTCCCATCGTCATCATAGACGAGGACTATCGTTCCGAGAACACCTCGGGACTGGGCATCCGTGCCTTGGCGCAGGCCATCGAGCAGGAAGGGTTCGAGGTCCTGGGCGTGACCAGTTATGGCGACCTGTCGCAGTTCGCGCAGCAGCAAAGCCGGGCCAGTGCCTTCATCCTGTCGATCGACGACGAGGAATTCACGCTGGGCGGCGACAAGGACCCCATCATCCACAGTCTGCGAAACTTCATCGGCGAGGTGCGCCGAAAGAACGAAGAGGTACCGATCTACATCTACGGCGAGACCAAGACCAGCCGGCACCTGCCCAACGACATCCTGCGCGAGCTGCATGGCTTCATCCACATGTTCGAGGACACGCCGGAGTTCGTGGCCAAGCACATCATCCGCGAAGCCAAGAGCTATCTGGAGAGCGTGCAGCCGCCGTTCTTCAAGGCGCTGCTGGACTATGCCGAAGACGGCTCGTATTCCTGGCACTGCCCGGGACACTCGGGCGGCGTGGCGTTCCTCAAGAGCCCCGTGGGCCAGATGTACCACCAGTTCTATGGCGAGAACATGCTGCGCGCCGACGTCTGCAATGCCGTGGAGGAACTGGGCCAGCTGCTGGACCACAATGGCGCCATCGGCGAGTCCGAGCGCAATGCCGCGCGCATTTTCAATGCCGACCACTGCTACTTCGTGACCAACGGCACCTCGACCTCGAACAAGATCGTCTGGCACCACACGGTGGCTCCCGGCGACGTGGTGGTGGTGGACCGCAACTGCCACAAATCCATCCTGCACTCCATCATCATGACGGGTGCGATTCCGGTGTTCCTCAAGCCCACGCGCAACCACTTCGGCATCATCGGCCCGATCCCGCAAAGCGAGTTCAGCGTCGAATCCATCCAGGCCAAGATCGCCGCGAACCCGCTGCTCAAGGGCGTGGACGCCAGGTCCGTCAAGCCGCGCGTGCTGACGCTGACGCAGTCCACCTACGACGGCGTGCTCTACAACACCGAGACCATCAAGCAGATGGTGGACGGCTATGTGGCCAACCTGCACTTCGACGAGGCCTGGCTGCCGCATGCGGCCTTCCATCCTTTCTATGGCAGCTATCACGCCATGGGCAAGAAGCGCGCGCGCCCCAAGCATTCGGTGGTGTATGCGACCCAGTCCATCCACAAGCTGCTGGCGGGCATCAGCCAGGCCTCGCATGTGCTGGTGCAGGACAGCCAGACCGAGAAGCTGGACCACCACCTGTTCAACGAGGCGTACCTGATGCACACCTCGACCAGTCCCCAGTACAGCATCATCGCCAGCTGCGACGTGGCCGCGGCCATGATGGAGCCGCCCGGCGGTACGGCCCTGGTGGAGGAGTCCATCCTCGAGGCCCTGGACTTTCGCCGCGCCATGCGCAAGGTGGAAGACGAGTTCGGCGACGACGACTGGTGGTTCGAGGTCTGGGGACCCGAAGCCCTGGCCGAAGAGGGCGTGGGCACGGCCCAGGACTGGATCATCCGCGGCCATGACGCGGCCCCCCAGCGCAAGGGCAGGGCCAAGAATGGCAAGCAGTTCGACAACTGGCACGGCTTCGGCAATCTGGCCGATGGCTTCAACATGCTGGATCCGATCAAGTCCACCATCGTCACGCCCGGCCTGGACCTGGACGGCGACTTTGCAGACACCGGCATTCCCGCCTCCATCGTCACCAAGTATCTGGCCGAGCACGGCGTGGTGGTCGAGAAGACGGGCCTGTACTCGTTCTTCATCATGTTCACCATCGGCATCACCAAGGGCCGCTGGAACACCATGCTGACGGCGCTGCAGCAGTTCAAGGACGACTACGACCGCAACCAGCCGCTGGCGCGCATCCTGCCCGAGTTCGTGCAGCAGCACCGCCGCTACGAGCGCATGGGCCTGAAGGACCTGTGCCAGCACGTGCATGAGCTGTATGCCAAGTACGACATCGCGCGCCTGACGACGGAGATGTATCTGTCGGACCTGCAGCCCGCGATGAAGCCATCGGACGCCTACGCCCACATCGCTCAGCGCAAGACCGAGCGCGTGGAGATCGACCACCTGGTGGGCCGCACCACCGTGGGCCTGGTCACGCCTTATCCACCCGGCATCCCGCTGCTGATTCCCGGCGAGGTCTTCAACAAGAAGATCGTGGACTACCTGGTGTTCGCGCGCGAATTCGCCAAGGAGTGTCCGGGCTTCGAGACCGACATCCACGGCCTGGTGGAGCTGGAGGACGAGCATGGCGAGATCCGCTACTACGCCGACTGCGTGGTCGAATCCGAGCCTGCCAAGTCCGTGCCTGCTAAGAAGGCTCCTGCAGCCCGCAAGACTGGAACCGCCAGGGCTGTGGCCCAGACGGCGGCCAAGCCCGCCGTGAAGGCCGGTGCCAAGGCGGCTGCGAAAGCCGCCTCCAAGGCCCCGGCCAAACAGGCGAGCAAGGCCGTGTCCAAGGCAAAGGGCCAGGCCGCAACGCCCGCCGACATGGACGTGCGCGTGGCCGGTACGGCCGCCAAGCCGCCCAGGAAGGGCAAGAAGCCGGTGCAGGTCGGCGACAGCGGCCCGTTCGGCCGCACGCTCTGAGGCAGCAGTTGCACCGCCGACATGGATGCAACTGGAACAAAGCCCGGCATGCCGGGCTTTTTTTGACGCAATCAAGCCATGAATTCCATCGTCCCGGCCGCTGCCCAATCGCGTCTCTGGCGAGTCGGGGCCGCCTGCAGCCTGGCATGGGCGCTGTTCGTGCTGTGGGGTTGCCTCAATGAAACGGGCGCCAGCGGCGGTCTTGTGCTGCGGCTGTTCCCGTTTTTGCAAGGCCTTGGCTACATGGACAAGCTGGTGCATGCGGGCCTGCATGGCGTTCTGGCCACGCTGCTGTGGTGGACCGGGTCGCTGCGCGCGCGCAGCCGGGGCCGGGCATGGTCTGCGGCACATGCCGCAAGCGTGGTGCTGTTGTGTGCGGCCTATGGCGGATTGATCGAGATCCTGCAGGCCATGTTCACCGCCACGCGCGGCGCCGAATGGCTGGATGCGCTGGCCAATGCCACGGGTGCGGGCCTGGCTGCGCTGCTGTGGCAACTGCTGGCATCGCGCCAGCCTGCTAAATAAAAAGATAGCGGCGGGCGCTTGCCTGGCCTGGTTTCTCAATGTGGTCGGCTTGAAAGCAGGCGAAGGCAAGCGCCGACTGCTTCCAATACGATAGCTTCATTCCAGCGTGATCTTCGCGTCGCGGATCAGCGCGGCCCAGCCGGCCTGTTCCTTTTGCAGATAGGCCTGGGCTTGCTGCAGGCTGCCGCCCATGGGCGTGCTGCCCTCGGACTGAAGCTGCTTGAGCACGCCGGGATCCTGCAGCGCCTGGTTCACGGCGGCATTCATCTTCTGTGCAATGCCCGCGGCCGTGTTCCTTGGCGCGACGATCAGCTTCCAGTCCACGGCCTCGAAGCCCGGAAAGCCGGATTCGGCCACCGTGGGCACCTGGGGCAGTATGGGCAGGCGCTGGGCCGAAGTCACCGCCAGCGCGCGCAGGCGCTGGCCCTTGATCAGCGGATACACGGCCTGGGGCGTACCGAACATGTAGTGCGTCTGCCTGCCCAGCAGGTCCGTGACGGCCGGCGAAGCGCCTTTGTAGGGCACGTTGAGCACCTGGATTCCGGCCTTGAAGGACAGCATTTCTCCGGCCAGGTGGCCTACGGTGCCTGTGGAAGCCAGAGCCTGGCGGATGCCGCCGGGCTGGGCCTTGGCGGCCTGGATCAGATCCTGCAGCGACTTCCACGGCGAATCTGCGGGCACGACCAGCACCATGGGCTGCGAGGCCACCAGCGCCACGGGGACCAGGTCGGTCCTGGGATTGAACGGCATGCTGGGCAGCAGTGCCGGATTGATGGCCAGATTGGCCGTCTGGCCCATGCCGAAGGTATAGCCGTCGGCCGCGGACTTGGCCACGGCATCCAGGCCGATGTTGCCGCCCGCGCCCGGCTTGTTGTCCACCACGATCACCCAGCGGTTGAGGTTGGCCACGCGCTCGCTGATCAGGCGGGTGACGACATCCGTGCCGCCACCCGGCGTGTAGGGCACGACCATGCGTATGGCCTTGGCCGGCCACTCGCCGGGCTGGGCCACGGCATGGCCGGCGGCAAGCGCCAGGGCCAGCAGCGCGCCGGCGGCAAAGGCTCTGCGGCCCGGGCGGCTGGCTGCGGGTGCTTGAAGGGGCTGGATGGAATGCGTGTTCATCATGGTCTTGTCTCCTGGAATCCCGGCAAAGGCCGGGCAAAGCAATCCCCGGGGCGCGCGCAGGCGCCTTGTGGCGGGGCGGGTTCGGCAGCGCCGGCGGTGGTCAGTGCTGCGGTCGGTATGGCTGCCTGCACCGGTGGGGCAGGGCAGCCTGCCGGTTCAAAGTGGCTGGCCCTGGGCCAACGCCTGGGCCTGCGCGGGCGTGTAGCCCAGCGCGGTCAGGATCTCCAGGCTGTGCTCGCCCAGCTTGGGCGGCGACAGGCGCACTTCAAGGTGCCTGCCGTCCAGCGTGAGCGGCAGCAGCACGGTCTTGCTGGCGCGGCCGTCGGGCAGCTCGATGGGGGCCAGCGCACCCGTGGCGTTCAGGTGCTCGTCCTCGAGCAGGTCGTGGGGACGCGCGATGGGCGCGAACGGCAGGCCTTGTTCCTCGAAGACCTTGGCGATATGGGAGGCGCTGTAGCCGGCCATTTTTTCGCGCAGCAGCGGCATGAGCCAGCTGCGGGCCTGCACGCGGTCGTTGTTGGTGGCCAGGCGCGGATCGTCGCGCCACTCGCCCAGGCCGAAGGCATCGCAGAAGACGCGCCAGGCGCCGTCGCTGACCACGGCCAGGAAGATCTGCTCGCCGCCCTGGACCTCGAACACGTCGTAGATCGCCCAGGCCGAAATGCGCGCCGGCATGGGCGCCGCGGGCTTGCCGGTGACGGCGTACTGCATCATGTGCTGGGCGATCAGGAAGACGTTGTTCTCGAACAGCGCGCTCTGCACCTCCTGGCCTCTGCCGGTTTTCTCGCGCTGGGCCAGGGCTGCCATGGCGCCCATGGCGCCAAACATGCCGCCCATGATGTCGTTGACGCTGGTGCCGGCGCGCAAGGGGTCGCCGGGGCGCCCCGTCATGTAGGCCAGGCCGCCCATCATCTGCACCACTTCATCCAGCGCGGTGCGGTGCTCGTAGGGGCCGGGCAGGAATCCCTTGTGGCTGACATAGATGAGGCGCGGAAAGCGCTCCCTGAGGCTTTCATAGTCCAGGCCCAGCTTTTGCATGGTGCCGGGCTTGAAGTTCTCGGTCACCACGTCGGCCGAGGCGATCAGGCGCAGCGCGGCTTGCTTGCCTTCGGGCGTCTGCAGGTCCAGCGTGAGGCTTTTCTTGTTGCGGTTGAACAGCGGGAAAAAACCCGCACCCGAGCCCAGCAGCTTGCGCGTGGCGTCGCCATTGCGGCCGTGGCCCACGGGCTCGACCTTGATGACTTCGGCGCCCAGGTCGGCCAGCATCAGGCCGCAGCTCGGGCCCATGACCATGTGGGTGAACTCGACCACGCGGATGCCCGAATACGGCAGGCTGGCCGGGCTGGCGGAGGGAAGGCCGGAGAGGGTGGAATCGCTCATGAAAAGAAAAGGAAAAAGGTAATTTTTTGTATGCGTGGCTGCGGTCTGGCGGAGCTGCCCTGGGAAGACGGCGGCCCGGGCCAGGCTGGCTGCCTACGCGGCGTATTTGCGGGGCTCGAAGCCCTGGGGCAGGCCGGCCGGCGGCAGCATGCCGTAAAGCTCCTCGCCGGGCAGGCCGGCGGCCAGCGCCTGGCGCGCGGCGATGAGGCGCTCCAGATCCACGCCGGTGCGTATGCCCATGGCCTCGAACATGAAGACCAGGTCCTCGGTCACCACGTTGCCGGAGGCGCCCGGCGCATAGGGGCAGCCGCCCAGCCCCGCCTGCGAGGCATCGAAGGTGCGCACCCCGGCCTCGTAGGCGGCAAGGCAATTGGCCAGGCCCAGGCCGCGCGTGTTGTGCATATGGGCGGCGCCGGCCCGCTCGCCCAGCTCGGCGCGCAAGCGCATGAACAGGCGCTTGACCTGGGCCGGGTTGGCCATGCCCGTGGTGTCCGACAGGCCCGACTCGTCGGCCCCCGCGGCCACGCAGGCCACGGCCAGGGCAATCACCTCGTCCTCGGGCACCAGGCCCTGCAGGGTGCAGCCGAAGGCCGTGGAGATGCCGGCCTCGATATGCACCCGAGGCGCGATCTCGTCGCGCAGCCGGGCGATGGCGCGCACCTCGTCGACCATCTGCTGGGGTGTCTTGCGCACATTGGCCATGGAGTGCGCAGGGCTGGCCGACACGGGCAGCGTGATCTTGTGCGCGCCGGCACGCATGGCAGCTTCGGCGCCCTTGAGATTGGGCACCAGCGCCATGACGGTGAGGCCGGGGTGCTGGATGGCATGGGCGACGACCCGGTCGGCATCGGCCATCTGCGGCAGCAGCCTGGGCGATACAAAGGAGCCCACCTCGATCTCCTGCAGGCCGGAGGCGGCCAGCGCATCGATCCAGGCGAGCTTGTGCCCGGTGGCCATGGTGGAAGCCACGGACTGCAGGCCGTCGCGCGGGCCGACTTCGCTGATGAGAACGTCGAAACGGGGTTTGTATGACATAGGGCGGCGCCTGGGCTTGGATTGGCTTGAATAAAGTGTTCTAATAGATAGAACTAAATTCTTTCTATTGAAATACTGCTTGCGACTTGCTGCCTTGTCAAGAAGCAGGCGAGGAGTTCCTATGCCGCGCAAATCCGCGACCGAGTCGGTGGCCGACGAAAATGCAGCGCCTGGCGGCGTGGCTGCCGTGGACCGGGCCCTGAGCGTGCTTGCCGCCTTCCGCGATGGCGATGTGGCGCTGGGCCTGGCCGAGCTGGCCGAGCGCACCCGGCTCTACAAAAGCACGGTGCTGCGGCTGCTGGCCTCGCTGGAGCATGGCGGCTGGGTGGTGCGCCAGGACGACGGCCGCTATGCCGTGGGCCCGGCCGTGGCGCGGCTGCATGCGGTCTATGCGCAGAGCTTTTCGCTGGACAAGCTGGTCATGCCCGCGCTGCGCGCCCTGGTGCAGGCCACGGGCGAGAGCGCGGCCTACCATGTGCGCCAGGGCAGGGACAGGCTGTGCCTGTACCGCGTGGACTCGCCGCACCCGGTGCGCGACCACGCGCGCGTGGGCGACCTGCTGCCGCTGGGCAAGGGGGCGGGCGGGCGGGTGCTGGTGGCCTTCGATCCCGAGCTGGGCGACTGGGTGAAGAAGGACAGGGCGCACTATGCCCGCGTGCGTGCCAATGGCTACGAGGCGCTGGTGGGCGACCGGCACAGCGAGATCGCCGGCATCTCGGCGCCGGTGTTCCGCAAGGACAGCGCGCTGGCGGCCGCTCTGACGCTGACCATGCCGGCGCATCGCTATGACGAGCGCTACATAAGGAACGTGCTGGAAGCCGCGCGTGCGCTGGGCGCACAACTGCCTTGATCGTGGTGGCTTTGGGCTCCAAAGCGGCCCGAACGCTTTCCAGCAAAGCGCAAGCAGCTATCAAAAGGTGATCATTGGACGGCAGCCGGCAGGTAGTCCAGCTCCTGCCTGACCCGCAGAAAGCGTGCAAAGCGGGGCAGCCCGCTTTTCTCGTGCAGGCCCTGGTAGCGGTAGGTGACCCAGCTGCCCAGCGGCGGCGGGTTTCTGCGCAGGGCGGCCGTGAGGCCCGCGCCGAGCGCAAACTGCCGGCCCTCGGGTGTCTGCACCACCAGGGCACCGGTCATGCCTTCCCATTGGCCCTTGCCATTCCTGTAGCCGACCACCCGGGCCTCGGCATCGTCGAAGGGCTTGAGCTTGAGCAGGTCGTCGCTGCGCCCGCTGCGGTAGATGGCGCTGCCCTTGTGCAGCATCAGGCCTTCGCCGCCACCGCGCACCACCTGGCCGAGCCAGGCCTGCAGCTCGGCTTCGCCGGCCAGCTTGCGCTGCGCCACGGCCTGCACCCAGGGGCGGTCGATGGTCTTGACCGTGGCCTGCAGCATGGGCAGACGCTGGTCGAAGCTGCCCGGGGCGGCGGGCAGGTCGAACACCATGAACCGCAAGCGGCGCCAGGCCGCATCGTCGGGTGCTGCCTGTGCCGTCGTGGCCTGGGCATGGGCGAACTGGCCGCGCCCGGCCCAGAGCTCGCCGTCCATGGGGGTGGCGGGCCAGCCGGCGGTGAACCAGGCGGGTGCGGCAATCGGGTTGCCGCCGCGGCTGATGAGCCGCTGCCCATCCCAGTAGCCGCGCACGCCGTCGTATTTCTCGCTGACCCAGTAGTCCTGCAGCGGCAGACCCTGGCGCCAGACATGGGCCAGCATCAGCGCGGGCGATACCGGTGCGGCATCCCGCGCTTGAAGGCCGGGGGGCAGAACCAGACCGCAGGCGAGCAGCGTTGCGGCAAGCATGGTGCGCAGCAGGTGGCGGTAATGCATGCCTTCCCTCCGGGGTGAGTGATGCGTCGCATGCTAGGCAGGGCCTTGGGGTTTGTCGATGCAGGTCTTTCCCGAAAAGCAAAAGCCCCGCAGTTGCAGGGCTTGGGATGCGGCGAGAGGCCAAAACCGGCGCGGCCCCAGCGAGGGGCAGCAAGCAAGGGCCGCCCCGCCGCGAGGCTGCCGTCCCCCTCGGGGGAGCCGCGCAGCGGCTCAGGAGGCTACAAGTTCACACCTGGTCAGCGGACAGGCCGGCTGTCTGGCTGAAGCCGCCGTCCACATAGGTGATCTCGGCGGTCACGCCCGAGGCCAGGTCCGAGAACAGGAAGGCGGCCACGTTGCCCACGTCCTCGATGGTCACGTTGCGGCGCAGCGGGGCTGCGTCGGCCACGCGGCCCAGCAGCTTGCCGAAGTCCTTGATGCCCGAGGCGGCCAGGGTCTTGATCGGGCCGGCGGAAATGCCGTTGGCGCGGATGGCGCGGCCGTCCTCGGTGCGGCCGACGGCTTCGGCCAGGTAGCGCACGGAGGCTTCCAGCGAAGCCTTGGCCAGGCCCATGGTGTTGTAGTTGGGGATGGAGCGCAGCGCGCCCAGGTAGGACAGCGTCAGCAGCGAGGACTTGTCGTTCAGATAGGGCAGGGCTGCCTTGGCCATGGCCGGGAAGCTGTAGGCGCTGATGTCGTGGGCGATCCTGAAATTCTCGCGCGTCAGGCCGTCCAGGAAGTTGCCGGCAATGGCCTCGCGCGGCGCAAAGCCGATGGAGTGCAGAAAGCCGTCGAACTTGCCCCAGGTGGCGCCGATGTCGGCAAACAGCTTCTCGATCTGGGCGTCGTCGCCCACGTCGCAGTCGAACACCAGCTTGGAATCGAATTCGGCCGCAAATTCGGTGATGCGGTCCTTGAAGCGCTCGCCCACATAGCTGAAAGCCAGCTCGGCGCCTTGCTGGTGGCAGGCCTTGGCCACGCCGTAGGCAATGGAGCGGTTGGACAGAACGCCCGTGATCAGCAGTTTTTTACCGGCGAGAAAACCCATTGTTGTTCTCCAAGAAAGAAAGGTGGAATTTGGCTCCGCCCGGGCCGGGCAGCCCATGCGGGGCCCGGCGGGCGTCAGAGTCCGCCAGATTGGCGGTGTCTCGTCTGGGGCAGAATTGTCGCATGCGCCATTGGTTGACAGGACTTACACAGACAAGCGGACATGCCTGCCGTGCGGCGGAGGCGGAAGTCCGGCCCGGATCGAGACTGCGCCGGCCGCGTGCGGTGCTCGCACTGCTGCTTGCCGGCGCCTGGGCCGGCACGCCGGCCTGGGCGGACCATGCCTATGCCCTCTGGGGCAAGCCGCTGTATCCGCCGGGATTCGCCCATTTCTCCTATGTGAATCCGCAGGCGCCCAAGGGCGGCGAACTGCGGCTGGTGAGCAATCTGCGCATCTCGACCTTCGACAAATACAACCCGTTCACGATCAAGGGATCGGCCCCGGCCTATCTGGCCGAGCTGATGTTCGATACCTTGCTGACGCCTTCGCTGGACGAAACGGCCACGGGCTACGGCCTGCTGGCCGAGGATGTGACGGTGGCGCCCGACGGGCTGTCGGCCAGCTTCCGGCTGCGGCCCCAGGCGCGCTTTCACAACGGCAAGCCGGTGACGGCCGCCGACGTCAGGCACAGCTACGAGACGCTGACCGGCCCCCATGCGCTGCCCGGCTACAAGACGCTGCTCGTTGATGTGGACGGCGTCGATGTCCTTGACGAGCGCACGGTGCGCTTTCGCTTCAAGCAGCCCAACCGCGAGCTGCCGCTGGTGGTGGGCGCACTGCCCGTCTTCAGCCGCGACTGGGGGCAGGAAAACGGCAAGCCCAAGCCTTTCGACCAGGTGGTGACGGATGTGCCCATCGGCAGCGGCCCGTACCGGATCGGTCCGGTGCGCTTCGGCAAGGACATCACCTATGTGCGCGACCCGGGCTACTGGGGCGCAAAGCTGCCGGTACGCGTGGGTACCGCCAATTTCGACCATGTCACGGTCAAGATCTACCGCGACAACACGGCCCGCCTGGAGGCGCTCAAGGCCGGCGAGTTCGACCTGATGCGGTTTTTCAGCGCCGGCGACTGGGCGCGGCGCCTGTATGGCAAGCGTTTCGACTCGGGACAGCTGGTCAAGGGCGAATTCGCCAACCGCCTGCCCTCGGGCTTCCAGAGCTATGTGCTCAATACGCGCCGGCCCCTGCTGCAGGACGTGCGCGTGCGCCAGGCCCTGGGCCTGGCCCTGGACTTCGAGTGGATGAACCGCCAGATGTTCTATGGCTCCTACCAGCGCGTGCAGGGCTTGTTCGGCAACACGGCCTGCGAGACCCATGGCATGCCCGACGACCGCGAGCTGGCGCTGATGGAGCCCTGGAAAAAGGATATTCCGGCAGCGGCCTTCGGCCTGATGACCGAGCCGCCGCGCACCGACAGCGGCCAGACCCTGCGCGACAACCTGCGCAAGGCGCAGCAGCTGCTGCGCGACGCGGGCTGGGCCGTGCAGGACGGGGTGCTGCGCAATGCCCGGGGCGAAGCCATGGAGCTGGAATACCTGGACAGCAGCGAAAGCGGCATCCGGCAGGTGGCGCCCTGGATGCGCAACCTCGAGAAGCTGGGCATACGGCTGCGCTTTCGTCCCGTGGACTTCGCGCTGTACCAGCAGCGCGTGGACAAGTTCGACTACGACATTATCTCCATCGCCTACCAGGGCACGAACAACCCCGGCCAGGAGTTCGCCGACCTGTTCGGCAGTCGTTCGGCCGACACCGAGGGCGCGGGCAATTTCCCGGGTGTGAAGAATCCCGCGGTCGATGCCATCATCAAGAAGATGACCGAGGCCAAGTCCGAGCAAGAGCTGCTGCCGGCCTGCCATGCGCTGGACCGCATCATTGCCGCCGGCCATTATCTGATTCCGCAATGGAGCGCGGGCACGCACCGCATGGTGTACGACTCCTGGCGCCTGGTGCGCCCGGCCGTGGTGCCGGCCTATGCGCCGGGCGAGACCTGGGTGATCAATACCTGGTGGGCGCGCATGCCCCCGCGCACGGCGCCGGCTCCCTGAGCGGCATGGTGGCGCCTGGTGATGGTCTCGGCGGCCAGGGCGGGCGTCCTGCCGCCGAGCTTGTCAATAGGGTTGCAAAGCGTCACAGGCTTGCGCCGTGGCCTGCAGCTCTCTGGACATAATGCGATGTTATGTGGGCTTACATACTCAAGCGCTTGTTGTTGATGGTGCCGACCCTGCTGGGCGTGCTGCTCATGACTTTCGTGGTCGTGCAGTTCGTGCCGGGCGGCCCGGTCGAGCAATATCTGGCCGAGGCCAAGGCCGGCATCGGCCGCGGGGCCGAGGGCGGCGGCATGGCCTATCGCGGCGCCCAGGGGGTGGACCCGCAGCGCATCGAGCAGATCAAGGCGCTGTACGGTTTCGACAAGCCGGCCCATGTGCGCTTTTTCCAGATGCTGGGCCAGTTCGCGCGGTTCGACCTGGGGCGCAGCTTCTTCCAGAACAAGGAGGTGTGGCAGCTGATCAAGGAAAAGCTGCCCGTCTCGGCCAGCCTGGGGCTGTGGACCTTCTTCATCAGCTACCTGGTGGCCGTGCCGCTGGGCATTGCCAAGGCCGTGCGCGCGGGCTCGCGCTTCGACCTGGTCACCACGCTGCTGATCCTGGTGGGCTATGCGATTCCGGGCTTTGTGCTCGGCGTGGCGCTGCTGGTGATCTTCGGCGGGCAGTTGCAGTGGTTTCCGCTGCGCGGCCTGACTTCGGCCAACTGGGAGGAGCTGGGCTGGGGGGCGCGCATCGCCGACTACCTGTGGCACATCACCTTGCCGGTGATCGCCATGGTGGCGGGCAGCTTTGCCGTCACGGCCATGCTGACCAAGAATGCCTTTCTCGAGGAAATCCGCAAGCAGTACGTGCTGACGGCCCGGGCCAAGGGCCTGTCGGAGCGCCAGGTGCTCTACGGCCATGTGCTGCGCAATGCGCTGATTCCCATCGTGACGGGCTTCCCCGCGGCCTTCATCGGCGCCTTCTTCACGGGATCCCTGTTGATCGAGACCCTGTTCTCGCTCGACGGCCTGGGCCTGCTCAGCTACGAGAGCGTGATCCGGCGCGACTATCCCGTGGTGCTGGGCACCTTGTTCCTGTTCACGCTGATCGGTCTGGTGACCAAGCTGGTCAGCGATCTTTGCTATGTCTGGGTGGATCCGCGTGTCAAGTTTGATTGACCCTCCCGATTCGGCCCATGGCCGCCTGTCCTCCGGCCGCCGGCCGCCCGCGGCCGGGAAGGCCCATGGCCGCGACGGCTCGAGCGGGAATGCCGCCCTCGTGTCCGCATCGCCGGCCGCGCCGGCCTCGCTGTCGCCGGGCAGGCGCGCCTGGCTGCGCTTTCGGCGCAACCGCCTGGGCTACTGGAGCCTGTTGCTGTTTTGCGTGATGGTGGTGCTGAGCCTGGGCGCCGAGCTGATCAGCAACGACCGGCCGCTGGTCGTGCACTACGAAGGCCGGACCTACTGGCCGCTGTGGAACGACTATCCGGAAAAAACCTTCGGCGGCGATTTCGAGACGCCGGCCGACTACCTGGACCCGTATATCCGCGACCGCCTGACCGCCGGCGACAACTGGGCCGTGTTCACGCTCAACCCCTATGGCCCCGGTACGCTGAACTACTTTGCCCAGGAGCCCAACCCCTCGGCGCCGTCGCGCGCCAACTGGCTGGGCACGGACGACCGCGGGCGCGATCTGCTGGCCCAGCTGATCTACGGCTTTCGCGTCAGCGTGCTGTTCGCGCTGGCGCTGACGGCCATCGGCGTGGCGCTGGGCGTGGTCACGGGAGCGATCCAGGGCTTCTTCGGCGGCCGCACCGACCTGGCCTTCCAGCGCTTCATCGAGATCTGGGGCTCCATGCCCGAGCTGTACCTGCTCATCATCTTCAGCGCCGTGTTCGCCCCCAGCGTCTCGCTGCTGCTGGTGCTGCTGTCGCTGTTCGGCTGGATGGGCCTGTCCGACTATGTGCGCGCCGAATTCCTGCGCAACCGCCAGCTCGACTATGTGAAATCCGCGCGCGCCCTGGGCGTGAGCAACTGGCAGATCATCAGGCGCCACATCCTGCCCAACAGCATGACGCCCGTGGTCACCTTTTTGCCATTCCGCATGAGCGCGGCCATTCTGGCGCTGACCTCGCTGGACTTCCTGGGCCTGGGCGTTCCGCCCGGCACGCCCAGCCTGGGCGAGCTGCTGTCCCAGGGCAAGAACAATATCGATGCCTGGTGGATCTCGCTGACCACCTTCGCGGTGCTGGTCGTCACGCTGCTGCTGCTGACCTTCATGGGCGATGCGCTGCGCGACGCGCTGGACCCGCGCAAGGCCGCCGGCACGCCGGCTGCCGCGCCGCAGGGCGCCGGTGCAGCCAGGGAGCCGGCATGAACCAGATTCCGAACAAGACGGCCGGCGCCGCGCAGATGCCGCTGCTGTCGGTGCGCAGCCTGGGGGTGGAATTCGCCGGCAAGAAGGTGGTGCACAACGTCAGCTTCGATCTCGCCGCGGGCCAGAAGCTGGCGCTGGTGGGCGAATCCGGCTCGGGCAAGACCGTCACAGCGCTTTCGCTGCTGCGGCTGGCCGGCGATGCCAAGCTCTCCGGCTGGGCCTATTTCAACGGCCAGAACCTGCTGGCCATGAGCGAGCGCCAGATGCAGCGCGTGCGCGGCGGCGACATGGCCATGATTTTCCAGGAGCCGATGACGGCGCTCAACCCCCTGATGACCATGGGGGCGCAGATCGCCGAGGTGCTGCAGCTCAAGCAGGGCCTGAGCCGGGCCCAGGCGCTGCGCCAGGCCGTGGAGCTGCTGGCCACCACCGGCATTCCCGAGCCCGCGCGGCGCGCCCAGGCCTATGCCCACCAGCTGAGCGGCGGCCAGCGGCAGCGCGCCATGATCGCCATGGCGCTGGCCAGCAGCCCCCGGCTGCTGCTGGCCGACGAGCCGACCACGGCGCTGGATGTGACGCTGCGCGGCCAGATCCTGGATCTGCTCGGCGATCTGCAGCGCCAGACAGGCATGGCCGTGCTCATGATCACGCACGACCTGAACCTGGTGCGCTGCTTTGCCGACCGCGTGGCCGTGATGGAGCAGGGCGTGCTGGTGGAGCAGGGGCCGGTGGCCGAGGTGATGGCTGCGCCTGTCCACCCCTATACGCGCAAGCTGCTGGCCAGCACGCCGCAGCGCGATGTGGTCGAGACGCCGGCGGACCCCGGGGCGGCGCCCGTGCTGGAAGGCCGGGGCTTGCGCGTGAGCTATCCGGTGCCGCTGGCCGGCGTGAAGGGCTGGTTTCGCCAGGGGCGCTTCGTGGCCGTGCAGGGCGCTGACGTGCAGCTGCAGCCCGGGCGCACGCTGGGCGTGGTGGGGGAGTCGGGCTCGGGCAAGTCCACGCTGGCCCAGGCCGTGCTCGGGTTGCTGGCGCACGAGGGCGAGTTGCGCGTCGCGGGCCAGGCCTGGCAGCAGCCCGCATCGCGCAACGTGCCGCACAACCGCAGCCTGCGCCGCAAGGTGCAGGTGGTGTTCCAGGATCCGTTTTCCTCGCTGTCGCCGCGGCTGACGGTGGAAGACATCGTGGCCGAGGGCCTGCAGGTGCATGCGCCGCAGCTGAGCGCTTCGGCGCGCCGTGCCAAGGTCGTGGCCATGCTGCGCGCCGTGGGCCTGACGGACAGCCAGTTCCCGGGGCTGCTGTCGCGCTATCCGCATGAATTCTCGGGCGGCCAGCGCCAGCGCCTGGCCATTGCGCGGGCCCTGATCGTGGAGCCCGAGCTGCTGGTGCTGGACGAGCCGACCAGCGCGCTCGACGTCACCATCCAGCAGCAGGTGCTGCGCCTGCTGCAGCAGCTGCAAAGGCAAAGAGGACTGGCCTATCTGCTCATCACCCACGATGTGGACGTGATCCGCGCCATGGCCCACGACGTGATGGTGATGAAGGAGGGCGCGGTGGTGGAAGCGGGCAGCGTGCAGCAGGTGCTGGGTGCGCCGCGCGAGGCCTACACGCGCAAGCTGGTGCAGGCAGCGGGCTTGCCGCAAGAAGGACTGGCGCCGGAATCTTTAAATTGATAGCTGCTTTCGCTTGTCAATCAATAAATACAGGGTGAAATAGATCTGAAATCCAGGAAATAAATGCGCAAGCAGCTATATTTTCAGGAGTTTTGCATGCGATGCACAGGAATCCACATGGGAAAGTCAGTGTTTTTCCGGCGCGCTTGCTCTGGATATGGCCTAATCGAAGGTTTCCAACCTTCCGCAACTTCCAAGTAGAGAATTCGACATGGGCAACAAGATCGTTACCGAAGCTGACCGCAAAGCCACTCCCCGTCCCCAGGCACCCAATGGCGTGACCCTGCCCACGCCCGGCCGTGGCCAGCGCGTGAGCCGTGCCCGCGGCGCGCACACCCACACCAAGAAGAACCCTGGCAAGCGCCACGGTTGATCGGCGGTGCGCCCGGCCTCGCCGGGTAGCCATCGACGCAAAAGCCCCTGGAGCCAGGCTCCCGGGGCTTTTTGTTGGGCCGGCCGGAATCGCTGGTTCATGGCGCTACCGCCTGCGGCCCATGAAGCCGGCGCTCGCCAGGCCGTGGCGGCTGGCAGGAGCCTGTGCCGGCCGCCCGCATGTTCCCTCCCATGGCGCGCAGCGCATGGAGGTCCGGGCGAGCGGCTCGGGAAGGAGCGAAGCGGCTCGGGCGGTGTTTCGCCTCAGCGCTTCAGGGCCTTGAGCTGCCGGCGCAGCTGGTGCACTTCCTCGATCAGGTCCGTGGTCAGCGCGGCCAGTTGCGGGTCGGCGTCGAAGCTGTGCTCCAACTGGGCAATGCGGCGTGCCCGTACCAGCGTCTGGCTGCTGAAGCGCCACTGCTCGGCGGTGATCTGCGCGGGGCTGTCTGCATCCTCGTTGTCGTAGCGGATGACGCCGGTCTGCACATGCTCGATCACCCATTGCGGGCTGGTGCGGCAATGGCGGGCCAGATCCTGCAGGCTCAGGGCCGCGAGGTCCAGCAGTTCTGCGGGTTCATAGAAGGGGTAGTGGTTGGTGGAGCTCATCGGTTTGCCTTTCAGCTCAGACTGCGGGCATCAAAGCCGGGGAAGGCCTTGGCGAAGTCGGCGTATGCCTGTTTCTGCGCGGCGTTCGTGGCGGGCGGAAACACCACGTCCAGAACCAGATACATATCGCCCGGCGTGACCGAGGGCAGGCCCTTGCCCTTGATGCGCAGCTTGCGCCCCGAGCGGTAGCCCGCGGGCACGGTGACTTCCAGCTCGCCCGCCAGCGTCTTGAACGGAATGGGCCCGCCCAGCTCCGCCTCCCAGGGTGCCAGCGGTACGCGCTGGTAGACGTCCTTGCCTTCGCTCCACCAGCGCGGATCGCTGCGGAAGTGCACCTCCAGCAGCAGATCGCCCGGCCCGCCCTTGCCCAGACCGGGGTTGCCCTGGCCGGCCAGGCGGATCATCTGGCCTTCGCGCACGCCCTTGGGAATGCTGACCTGCAATTCCTTGTCCTTGTAGGTGGGCAGACCCTGCTCGTCGAGCACCGTGGTGCGCAGGTGCAGCGAGCGCAAGGCACCGCTGTAGCTGTCCGCCAGGTCCAGCTCGATGCTTGCATGCTGGTCCTGGCCGCGCATATCCGGTGCGGCATGGCCGCCCTGGCTGCGCCGCGCGCGCGCGGCCTGGCCGAACATCTGCGAGAAGAAGTCGCTGAAGTCCGCATCCCCGCTAGGACCCGTGCCTTCGCTGTGGAAATGAAAGCCCTGCTGGTCCCAGCCCGGCGGCGGCTGAAAGCCCGCGCCGTTGCCGGCACCTGCGCCCGCATGCCGGGGTGCTTCGCCCAGCGCATCGTAGGCGGCGCGCTTTTCGGGGTCGGACAGCACGGCGTTGGCCTCGTTGACCTCGGCCATGCGCGCGGCCGCGTCGGCCTCCTTGCTGATGTCGGGATGGTATTTGCGGGCCAGCTTGCGGTAGGCCTTCTTGATGTCCTCGGCGGAGGCTTTCTTGTCCACGCCAAGTATCCGATAGTAGTCCTTGTAATCCATGGAGTCACCAATCTTTGAGCCCAAGAAATCTCGACGCACCGCAGCCGGCCACCGCATGGGCGGTGTCCGGTTTTGCGGCCGCGCCTTTCACTATAGAGAAAGAATGGGGCATAAGAGCCAGGGTTCAAGCATTGCGCCCCGCAATGGGTGCAACGCCAATGCCGGATGGGCGCGCCATGTATTGATTAGCGGCTACCATCCTGGCTTGCCATGCGAAGCCGTCGCACGGCGTGAACAGGAAACGGCCGGCCCGGCCCGGCAGGAGCGAGGCGCTTTTTCGCCGCAGGCGGCGGCTTTCCTGGCTGTACAGGTTCTACAGGAGATTCCATGCAGGAAAAGGGCGGCGACGCCATGCCGGAGCAACAGATGAAGCAGCAGGCGCCGCAATCGGGCGAATGGCTGGTGGTGTGCCTTTGCGCCGCATGGTGCGGCACCTGCAAGCAATACCAGCAGCCTTTCGAGGCGCTGGCATCCCAGTTCCCGCAGATGCGCTTTGTCTGGCTGGATGTGGAAGACCGCGAGGACGTGGCCGGCGATCTGGATATCGAGACTTTTCCCTCCGTGCTGGTGGCGCAGGGCAGCAAGGCGCGCTTTCTCGGCCCCGTCCTGCCCCAGGCGCAGGTGCTGGCGCGCATGCTGCAGGCGCTGCCCGACGACCCGGCGGCGCGTCCTGCCGACGCGGCCGAGGCCCAGCAATTGCTGGCGCGCGTGCAGGCGGCGCAGGACCTGGATGAAGTCTTGCGCTGAGCCCCGTTTTGTGCAAAGCATTTTTGCGAAAACGGCCGTTTGAGGATACAATTGCGACTTCACGACCAAACGGGCGGGTACACACCGCCCGTTTTTTTTGGGCAATTGTTTGGTGATCGCCAGGCAGGCCTTGCGCATGAGGCGCAGGCCTGGGCACTGGAATCGATGGCCGGGCATTTCGGGACTGAACTGATTACACGTGGCACTACAGCAAATCGTTGAACAAACCGTAACAGGTCTGGGCTATGACCTGGTAGAGATAGAGCGCTCTGCGGGCGGTCTACTGCGCATCACAATTGATTTGCCTTGGCAGGCGCCGGTGGAAGGCGCGCCCGTGCAGCCCGAGGGGATGGCTCCCGAACAGTTCGTGACCGTGGAGGACTGCGAGAAGGTGACGCGCCAGTTGCAGTTCGCGCTGGAGGTCGATGGCGTGGACTATGCCCGCCTGGAAGTCTCGTCCCCGGGCATCGACCGCCTGCTGCGCCATGAACAGGATTTCATACGCTTCGAAGGCGAGGTGGTGGACCTGACGCTCAAGGAGCCCATCGGCGCTGCCGGCGGCGACAAGATCAGCGCCAATCGCAAGAAATTCCGCGGCACGCTGGAGCGCACCGAAGAGGGCGGCTGGCAGATCGTCTGGAGCGACGAGCCGCCGGTCAAGCCGGGCCAGCGCGTGAGCAAGAAGCGCGAGCCGGCGCCATTGCAGGCACTGGGTTTTACGCTGGACGAGCTCAAGGAAGCACGTCTGGCTCCGATTGTGAATTTCAAAGGGCGCGCGGCCAAGCCGGTTTGAGGCAGGGCCTTTGTGTCGGATCGTAGGGGCAAAGAGGCTGGAACCAGAGACCTCTTTGTGTGATTGAAATAGGAGAGTCGTCGCATGAATCGCGAACTGTTGATGTTGGTAGAAGCCATTTCGCGTGAAAAGAACGTGGAACGCGATGTGGTGTTCGGTGCCGTGGAATCCGCACTGGCCCAGGCCACGAAGAAGCTGTACCAGGGTGAGGTAGACATCCGCGTGGCCATTGATCGCGACAGCGGTGAATACGACACCTTCCGTCGCTGGGTGGTGGTGCCCGACGATGCCGGCCTGCAGAACCCGGATGCCGAAGAAATGCTGATGGACGCCGAAGAGCGCGTGCCCGGCATCCAGGTGGGCGAGTTCATCGAGGAGCAAGTCGAGTCGTTGCCCATCGGCCGCATCGGCGCCATGGCTGCCAAGCAGGTCATCCTGCAGAAGATCCGCGATGCCGAGCGCGAGATGCTGCTCAACGAATTCCTGGCCCGTGGCGAAAAAATCTTCACCGGCACGGTCAAGCGCATGGACAAGGGCGACATCATCGTCGAGTCCGGCCGTGTGGAAGGCCGCCTGCGCCGCAGCGAGATGATCCCCAAGGAAAATCTGCGCAACGGCGACCGCGTGCGCGCCATGATCATGGAGGTGGACGCCACGCTGCGCGGCGCCCCCATCATCCTGTCGCGCTCGGCGCCCGAATTCATGGTGGAGCTGTTTCGCAACGAAGTGCCCGAGATCGAGCAGGGCCTGCTGGAGATCAAGAGCTGCGCCCGCGATGCCGGTTCGCGCGCCAAGATCGCCGTGCTCTCCCACGACAAGCGCGTGGACCCGATCGGCACCTGCGTGGGCGTGCGCGGCACGCGTGTGAATGCCGTGACCAACGAGCTGGCCGGCGAGCGCGTGGACATCGTGCTGTGGTCCGAGGATCCGGCCCAGTTCGTCATCGGTGCGCTGGCTCCGGCCAATGTCTCGTCCATCGTGGTGGACGAGGAAAAGCACGCCATGGACGTGGTGGTGGATGAAGAGAACCTTGCCATCGCCATTGGCCGCGGCGGCCAGAACGTGCGCCTGGCGTCCGAGCTGACCGGCTGGAAGATCAACATCATGGATGCCGCCGAGTCGGCACAGAAACAGGCTGACGAGTCCGCAGTGGCCCGTGAGCTGTTCATGAAGAATCTGGATGTGGACGAGGAAATCGCCAACATCCTGATCGATGAAGGTTTCGAGACCCTGGAAGAAGTGGCCTATGTGCCGCTGCAGGAAATGCTCGAGATCGAAGCATTCGACGAAGAGACGGTGAACGAACTGCGTAGCCGGGCCAAGGATGCATTGCTGACACAGGAAATCGCACGCGAGGAAAATGTGAGCAAGGCATCCCAGGATCTGCTGGCACTGGAAGGCATCACGCCTGAACTGGTGGACAAGCTGGCGCAGGCAGGTGTGCATACCCGTGACGATCTGGCCGACCTGGCCATCGACGAGCTGACCGATATCACCGGACAGACCGCCGATGAGGCCAAGGCGCTGATCATGAAGGCACGCGAGCACTGGTTTGCCGATGGGCAAGAGTAAGGTCAGGGAGGTTCAGAGCATATATGTCGAGTAATACGGTTGCAGAGTTTGCGAAAGAGCGCAACACGACCCCTGATACCTTGCTGCAGCAGCTCAAGGCGGCCGGGGTGGACAAGGGTGGTGCCGGCGACACGCTGACGGACAGCGACAAGCAGCGCCTGCTCAGCCATCTGCAGGCCAGCCATGGCGGCGGCAAGAAGATCACGCTGACCAAGAAGTCCACGAGCGAGATCAAGCAGGCCGACGCCTCGGGCCGTGCACGCACCATCCAGGTGGAAGTGCGCAAGAAGCGCACTTTCGTGAAGCGGGAAGACACGCCCGCAGAAGCCCAGGCCAATGCCGAAAGCATGGCCAAGGCAGTGCAGGAACGCGCGGCGGCCCAGGAGCTGGCCCGTCGTGAAGAACAGGCTCGCCAGCAGGTCGAGCAGTTGCGCCATCAGGAAGAAGAATTGGCCAAGGAACGTCAAGAGCGCGAAGAGCGCGAGCGCCGCGAGCGCGAAGCCGAGGAACGGGCTGCAGCCTATGCAGCCGCCGAGGCTGCCAAGGCTGCAGAAGCCAATCGCGTCAAGGAAGAAGCCCAGCGCGAGCATGCTGCCGAAACGGCTGCCCGCCAGGCTGCACAGGCCGAGGCCCGCGCCAAGGCGGAAGCCGAATCCAAGGCTCGCGCCGAGGAGGAAGCTTCGCGCGCCAAGGATCTGGACGAGCGCCGCCGCAAGGCCCTGGCGGAGGCTGAAGCCATCCGCGCCATGATGGCCGCGCCCAAGAAGGTGCTGGTCGCCAAGAAGCCCGAGGAGCCCAAGAAGGCTGCCGCGGCGCCTGCGGCCGCCGATGCCAAGAAGAATGCCCCCAAGGCTGCCGGTACGGCCGGTGGCGCCACTGCGGGCGCGGGTGCCCGCACTGGCGGCGGCGCCGGTGCCGCCGCCGGCAAGGAAGTCAAGTCGGCCAAGCTGTCGTCCAGCTGGGCTGGCGAAGGCAAGAAGAAGGAAATCAAGACCCGTGGCGACAGCTCCGGTGGTCTGGGTGGCCGCACCAACTGGCGCGGCGGCCCCAAGAGCGGCCGACGCGGCCGTGGCGACGACCAGCAGAACCAGCAGCACGCACCGGCCGAATTCCGTGCCATCGAAGTGCATGTGCCCGAGACCATTACCGTGGCCGAACTGGCCCACAAGATGTCCATCAAGGCATCCGAGGTCATCAAGGTGCTGATGAAGATGGGCCAGATGGTCACCATCAACCAGCCGCTGGACCAGGACACGGCCATGATCGTGGTCGAGGAAATGGGGCACACCGCCAAGGTCGCGGCACTGGACGATCCCGAGGCCTTCACGGCCGAGGAAGTCTCCAGCGCCGAAGCCGAGCAACTGCCGCGCGCTCCCGTGGTGACCGTGATGGGCCACGTGGACCACGGCAAGACCTCGCTGCTGGACTACATCCGCCGCACCAAGGTGGCGTCGGGCGAAGCCGGCGGCATCACGCAGCACATCGGTGCCTACCACGTGGAAACGCCGCGCGGCATCATCACCTTCCTGGACACCCCCGGCCACGAGGCTTTCACGGCCATGCGTGCCCGCGGTGCCCAGTCCACCGACATCGTGATCCTGGTGGCCGCTGCCGACGACGGCGTGATGCCCCAGACCAAGGAAGCCATCAAGCACGCCAAGGCGGCCGGCGTTCCCATCGTGGTGGCCATCACCAAGGCCGACAAGCCTGAAGCCAACCCCGAGCGTGTCAAGCAGGAGCTGGTCGTGGAAGAGGTGGTGCCCGAGGAATACGGCGGCGACTCGCCGTTCGTGGCCGTGTCCTCCAAGACCGGCCAGGGCATCGACGAACTGCTCGAGCAGGTGCTGCTGCAGGCCGAAGTGCTGGAACTCAAGGCGCCGGTGGATGCCGCCGCCAAGGGTATCGTGATCGAAGCCCAGCTGGACAAGGGCCGCGGTACCGTGGCCACGGTGCTGGTGCAGTCCGGTACGCTGAAGGTGGGCGACGTGGTGCTGGCCGGCCAGACCTATGGCCGCGTGCGCGCCATGCTGGACGAAGACGGCAAGCAGACCAAGGAAGCCGGTCCGTCGATCCCCGTGGAAATCCAGGGCCTGTCCGAAGTGCCTCAGGCCGGTGACGACTTCATGGTGCTGAGCGACGAACGCCGTGCCCGCGAAATCGCGACCTACCGCGCCGGCAAGTTCCGCAACACCAAGCTGGCCAAGCAGCAGGCTGCCAAGCTGGAGAACATGTTTGCCGAGATGTCCGCTGGCGATGTGCAGACGCTGCCCATCATCATCAAGGCCGACATGCAGGGTTCGCAGGAAGCGCTGGCCGCCTCGCTGCTCAAGCTGTCCACCGACGAGATCAAGGTCCAGCTGGTGTACTCCGGCGTGGGCGGCATCTCGGAATCGGACGTCAACCTGGCGCTGGCTTCCAAGGCCATCATCATCGGCTTCAACGTGCGTGCAGACGCGCAGGCCCGCAAGACGGCCGAAGGCAACGACGTGGACATCCGCTACTACAACATCATCTACGACGCCGTGGATGAGGTGAAGGCGGCCATGTCCGGCATGCTGGCGCCCGAGAAGCGCGAGGAGATCATCGGCATGGCCGAGATCCGCACCGTGTTCGTGGCCTCCAAGATCGGCACGGTGGCCGGCTCCTACGTCACGCAGGGCCATGTCACCCGCAACGCGCATTTCCGCCTGCTGCGCGACAACGTGGTCATCTACACGGGCGAGATCGAGTCGCTGCGCCGCATGAAGGACGACGTCCGCGAGGTCAAGGAAGGCTTCGAGTGCGGTATCAAGCTCAAGAACTACAACGACATCCGCGAAGGCGATATGCTCGAAGTGTTCGAGATCAAGGAAATCGCGCGTACGCTGTAATCCATGGCTACTCGAAAGAAGTCCGCTGCGCCCAACCGCAGCTTCAAGGTTTCCGACCAGATCCAGCGCGATCTGGCGGAACTGATCGCGCGCGAGCTCAAGGACCCGCGCGTGGGCATGGTCACGCTGCAAGGCGTGGAGGTGACTCCGGACTATGCCCACGCCAAGGTGTTCTTCAGCGTGCTCGTGGGCGACCCCGAAGCGACGCAGGAAGCGCTCAACCAGGCCGCAGGCTTCCTGCGCAACGGCCTGTTCAAGCGCCTGCACATCCATACCGTGCCCACGCTGCACTTTGTCTACGACCGCACCACCGAGCGCGCGGCCGACATGAACGCCTTGATCGCCAAGGCAGTGGCGTCGCGCGGCCCCGAAGAAAGCTGAGCACATGAACGCCACACGCACAAGGGTGCAGCGGCGCCCTGTGCATGGGGTGTTGCTGCTCGACAAGCCGCTGGGATGGTCCAGCAACGATATCTTGCAGAAGGTCAAGTGGCTGCTGCGCGCGGAAAAGGCCGGGCACACCGGTACGCTTGATCCGCTGGCCAGCGGCGTGCTGCCGCTGTGCTTCGGCGCTGCCACCAAATTCAGCCAGCTCCAGCTGGAAGCCGAAAAAACCTACGAAGCCATTGCCCGCCTGGGCCAGACCACGACCACGGCCGATGCCGAGGGCGAGGTCGTGCGCGAGCGTGCCGTGGACGTGGCCGCCATCACGCCCGAGCGGCTGGCCGCCGTGCAGGCGCAGTTCACCGGCGACATCCGGCAGGTGCCGCCCATGCACAGCGCGCTCAAGAAGGATGGCAAGGCGCTTTACGAATATGCGCGCGCCGGCCTGGAGGTGGAGCGTCCCGCGCGCGATGTCACGATCCATGCACTGGATCTGGCGCTGACGCAGGATGAGCAAGCGCAACCTGCTATCAGGATGAGAGTGACCTGCAGCAAGGGCACCTATATCCGTACGCTGGGCGAGGACGTGGGAGAGGCCCTGGGCTTCGGTGCCCACCTGCGTTTTCTGCGGCGCGTGGAAACCGGCGGCATCGATGTGGCGCGCTGCGTCACATTGGAAGCGCTGGAGGCGATGAGCGAAGAGGAGCGCCTAGCCCAGGTGCAGCCCGTGGATGCATTGCTGCACCGTCATGCCGTCGTCACTCTGGGCGAACAGGATGCAGGGCGTTTTCTATCGGGCCTGCGTCGCAGAGGGTCTTGGGCTGACGCGTCGGCGGTCGCCGTATATGGTGAGCGTCCGCATGCCCTATTGGGGGTTGGTCGTGTGGTGCGCGGGGAGCTGATCCCCGAGCGCCTGCTCAGCCCGCTCGAAATTCAACAGATTTTGGAAGGCACGCCGCGCGCATGAGCCGCGGCATTGGGAAAACATTATGAGCAAACAAATCCGCAACATTGCGATCATTGCGCACGTTGACCACGGCAAGACCACCATGGTGGACCAGCTGCTGCGCCAGTCGGGTACCTTCGCCGAACACGAGAAAGTCGTGGACACGGTGATGGACAACCATGCCATCGAGCGCGAGCGCGGCATCACCATCCTGGCCAAGAACTGCGCCGTGAGCTGGAAGGGCACGCACATCAACATCCTGGACACACCCGGCCACGCGGACTTCGGCGGCGAAGTGGAGCGCGCCCTGTCCATGGTGGACGGCGTGGTGCTGCTGATCGACGCGCAGGAAGGCCCCATGCCCCAGACGCGCTTCGTGACCAAGAAGGCGCTGGCCCTGGGCCTCAAGCCCATCGTGGTGGTCAACAAAGTGGACAAGCCCGGTGCGAATCCCGACAAGGTGATCAATGCCGCGTTCGACCTGTTCGACAAGCTGGGTGCCACCGACGAGCAGCTGGACTTCCCCGTGGTCTACGCTTCGGGCATCAACGGCTGGTCGTCCAAGGAAGAGGGCGAACCCGGCGCCAAGTGGGGCGAGGACATGTCGGCCCTGTTCGACACCATCCTGGACCACGTGCCTTCCGTGAAGGGCGATGCCTCCGCACCTCTGCAGATGCAGATCTCGGCGCTGGACTACTCCACCTTTGTGGGCCGTATCGGCGTGGGCCGCATCACCCAGGGCACGCTCAAGGCCGGCCAGAACGTGCTGGTCATGGCGGGTCCCGACGGCAAGAGCTACAGCGGCCGCATCAACCAGATCCATATGTTCCAGGGCCTGGACCGCGTGCAGGTGAACGAGGCCGGCCCCTCCGAGATCGTGCTGGTCAACGGCATCGAGAACGTGGGCATCGGCGAGACCATCACCGATCCTGCGAATCCCGCGCCGCTGCCCATGCTCAAGATCGACGAGCCCACGCTGACCATGAACTTCTGCGTGAACACCTCGCCGCTGGCAGGCCGTGAAGGCAAGTTCGTGACCAGCCGCCAGATCTGGGACCGCCTGCAGAAGGAACTGCGTTCCAACGTGGCCCTGCGCGTCAAGGAAACCGACGAGGACGGCATTTTCGAAGTGTCCGGCCGCGGCGAACTGCACCTGACCATCCTGCTGGAAGAAATGCGCCGCGAAGGCTACGAGCTGGCCGTGTCCAAGCCGCGCGTGGTGTTCCGCGAAATCGACGGCGTGCGCTGCGAGCCTATCGAGCTGGTGACGGCCGACATCGAGGAAGGCCACCAGGGTGGCGTGATGCAGGCACTGGGCGAGCGCAAGGGTGAACTGGTAAACATGGAACCCGACGGCCGCGGCCGCGTGCGCCTGGAATACCGCATCCCGGCCCGTGGCCTGATCGGTTTCACCAACGAGTTCCTGAACCTGACCCGCGGTTCCGGCCTGATCTCCAACATCTTCGACAGCTACGAACCCCACAAGGGCGAAATCGGCGGCCGCAAGAACGGCGTGCTGATCTCCATGGACGACGGCGAAATCTTCACCTACGCCCTGGGCAAGCTGGATGACCGCGGCCGCATGTTCGTGAAGGCCGGCGACCCGGTGTACGAAGGCATGATCATCGGCATCCACAGCCGCGACAACGACCTGGTGGTGAATGCCACCCGTACCAAGCAGCTGACCAACTTCCGCGTTTCGGGCAAGGAAGATGCGATCAAGATCACGCCCCCGATCGAGCTGTCGCTGGAATACGGCGTCGAGTTCATCGAGGACGACGAGCTGCTGGAAATCACGCCCACCAGCCTGCGTGTGCGCAAGCGCTTCCTGAAGGAGCATGACCGCAAGCGCGCGGCCCGTGAAGCCTGATAGGCGCCGGCCTGCTTGGCAAAAGGCAACGTATGCAGATACGTTGCCTTTTTTATTGCCGGCTTTCGGGTTGAGAGCCTGAGAGCACAGCCCCGTTGAATCCATGGCACGCGATGCCTGGTTCCGGGAGCTTTTCAGAGGGGGCGGGACAAGAACAGGAGGGCTGATGCCGCCATGCAGGCTTTACCTCCCTACGGGGCAGTGTGGGAGGCGTGGGTTGGGCTCAGTGATTTGCCGATTCCAAACTTTTTGCGATGCCAGCAGAAGCAGCGCTACCGGCAGCAGCTCCAACGGCTGTAACCACCGCAGTGCCACCGGCCATGGCGGCACCTCCGGCCGCCAGGCTATCTCCGCCAGAAGCCGCCAAGCCAGCCGACGAAGCTGCAGCACCGGACCAATTCGCCGGCTACCCCAAGGCCTGCTGCGCTGACTGCAGCGCCTATCAACAACAAGGTCTGCTGGTGAATCTCTTCGGCCTGTGCCTTGCCGCAGGTCCAGTCCTCTATTGCCCGTGGATCTGTGACTGCCAAAAGAAAAACCCCGCTACTTTTAGATAGCGGGGTTTTTTACTTACCTTGGTGCCGGAGACATGAATCGAACACGCGACCTTCTCATTACGAATGAGCTGCTCTACCGACTGAGCTACACCGGCGATAGAACAAGATTATAGCGTGAAAATCAGGCCTCGGAGTGATAACGGGTCACTCGCTCCACTTCGTTCTTGGAGCCGAGAATCACGCTGACGCGCTCGTGCAGCTGTGTGGGCTGGATTTCCAGGATGCGCTGCCTGCCGTTGGTGGCGGCGCCGCCGGCCTGTTCGACCAGCCAGCTCATGGGATTGGCTTCGTACATCAGGCGCAGCTTGCCGGCCTTCTGGGGCTCGCGCTTGTCCCAGGGGTACATGAAGATGCCGCCGCGGCACAGAATGCGGTGTACATCGGCCACCATGGCTGCGACCCAGCGCATGTTGAAGTTCTTGCCGCGCGGGCCTTCTTCGCCGGCCAGGCACTCCTGAACGTAGCGCTTCACCGGCTCGTCCCAGTGGCGCATGTTGGACATGTTGATCGCGAATTCCTTGGTGTCCTCGGGAATCTTGACGTTTTCCTCGATCAGGATGAAGGAACCTTGCTCGCGGTCCAGCGTGAACATGGACACGCCGTCGCCCACGGTCAGCACCAGCGTGGTCTGGGGGCCGTAGATGCAGTAGCCTGCCGCCACCTGCTGGGTGCCGGGCTGCATGAAGTCCTCCTCGGTCACGCCGGGATGGCCTTCGGGTTTCTTGAGCACGCTGAAGATGGTGCCGATGGACATGTTGATGTCGATGTTGGACGAGCCGTCCAGGGGGTCGAACATCAGCAGGTATTCGCCCTGGGGGTAGCGGTTGGGCACCACGTAGATGCCTTCCATTTCCTCCGAGGCCATGGCCGCCAGGTGGCCGCCCCATTCATTGGCTTCGATCAGGGTTTCGTTGGCGATGATGTCCAGCTTCTTCTGCACTTCGCCCTGCACGTTCTCGCTGCCGGCCGTGCCCATGACTTCGCCCAGTTCGCCCTTGTTCACGGCAAAGCTGATGCGCTTGCAGGCGCGGGCCACCACTTCCAGCAGCAGGCGCAGCTGGCCGGGGATCAGGCCGTCCACGCGTTGCTGCTCGACCAGATAGCGGGTCAGGCTGATGTTTTTCTTCATGGTTCAACTCCTTAAAAATTCGCGGCTGATCCGCTCGGGATCGAAAAAATCATGGGGCAGTCCGGCGGTCTTCCACGGAGGGCTGGCGCCGGGGCTGCCGGCTTTCGAGCTCGGCTTGCAGCTCCCTGGCCCGCGCCAGCTGCTCGCCATCGCGGCGCATCTGCGCATGCTGCCCGTACCGGGACAGCCACTGGCGGGCCTGCTGCGGCTGGCCCTGTTCATGGGCCAGCACCATGAGCTGGAAATAGCAATCGTAGACGGTGGCATCGTCCTGCGCCGCCAGGGCGATCTGCAGGCGCTCCTGCAGATACGCACGGGCTTCGTCCAGTTCGCCCAGTTCATAGCAGTTCTGCGCGATATTGGTCAGCACGCCGCGCAGTTGCTGCGGCATGCCCAGCGCCTTGAGGCGCTCGCGTGCGACGGCCAGCAGGCGCATATTGGCCTGCTTGGCTTCGCGGTATCGGCCTTGTTCGTGCAGCACATAAGCTTCGTCCTCATATACGCCGAGGATCTGCAGCTGCGAAGGAAAGTCGCGGGCCCGCGGCTCGGCACCACTGGAGTCCCAGCGCATTTCAGGGGGCAGGCTGGCGATGCGCTGCAGCGGATAGCGGGCCTGGATGCTGTGCACCAGCTTCAGCGCGGCATCGTGCTGGCCGCTGTCTGCCAGCCAGCGGATGCTGGAGTGGCGCAGGAAAAAGTGCGGATAGGCCAGTTCCGCGGAGCCGGGCTCGGGCAGGGCGGCCAGGGCCCTGCGTGCGGCTGCGGCCGCCTCCTCAGGCATGCCGCGGCGCGCGTAGACGCTGGCTTCGGTGTAGTAGAGCCGGAAGATGTCGCGCGCGGCGGTGCCTGGCTGGCGCAGCAGTGGCTCCAGCGCCTGGAGGTCGGCGCTCATGGCGCTTCCGCTGAACGTGCCGCCCTCGGTGAAGACGGTGGTGTAGAGCGGTGCAAAGCGCGCCTCGAAGGCCTTGGCCGGGCCGGCGGACGGCGCGGCCAGCGCGAGGCTGGAGGCGCCGATGCCCGCACCGGCCAGAGCCTTCAGGCCCAGGCCGGCATAGCGGCGCAGCAGATCCGGCAGCGGCATGCGGTCAGTCGGCCAGCGCGCGCGTCACGACTTCGCGCACGTCGTTGGACAGATCGGGCTTGGCGGCCACGCGCGCAATGGCTTCGCGGGCGGCGGTGCGGTAGGGTTCGGCCAGCTTCTTCCAGCGGTCCAGCACGCGGGCCAGGCGGGCCGCGACCTGCGGGTTGAAGCCGTCGATCTCGATCACGCGGTCGCTCCAGAACACGTAGCCGGCCGCATCGGCGCGGTGGAAGGCGCCCGGGTTGCTGCAGTAGCTGAAGATCAGGCTGCGCGCGCGGTTGGGGTTCTTGAGCTGGAAGTCCGGATGCTTCATCAGCGCCTTGACGGCCGGCAGCACATTGCCGCCGCGGTCGCAGGCACCGCCTTGCAGGGCGAACCATTTGTCCAGCACCAGCGCGTCGTGCTGGAACATGGAGTGGAAGCGCTTGAGCGCCTGCTCGGCCAGCGGGCTGGCGCTATGGATCAGCGCGGCGAGGGCGGCCATGCGGTCCGTCATGTTGCCCGCGTCCTTGCAGCGCTGGTAGGCCTTGCCGGGCCAGACCGTGTCGCCGGTGCGGGCGGCATTCAGGCACAGCATGGACAGGGCGCGGCCGGCCAGCGCGCGGCGGCCGGCGCTCACATGGTCGGGCTGGTAGGCGCCGGTGTCGCGGTGGGCTTCCCAGGCGGCCTCCCATTCGGGCTGCAGCGCGCTGGCCAGCTGCAGCTGCATGGCTTCGCGCACCGCATGCACGCGCTGCGGATCGACTTCGGCCAGCTGTTCGGCGATATAGCTTTCGGACGGCAGCGTGAGCACCAGGTCCTTGAATGCCGGATCCAGCCTGTCGTCGCCCAGCACGCTGCGCATGGCCTGCACGAAGGCAGGCGGCAGCAGATCGGTGCCGAATTGGCCTTCGGTGCTTGATGTGTCTGCGCTGGCAGCTGCGGAATTGAGAGCATTCAGCGCAATGCGCAGTCCGAGGCGCTGGCTGGCTTCCCATTGGTTGAACGGGTCGGTGTCGTTGGCCAGCAGCGTGAGCAGGTCGGCATCGCTGAAGTCGTGCTCCAGCACCACGGGGGCGCTGAAGGCGCGCAGCAGCGAGGGCACGGGGGCTTCGGGCACGTTGGTGAAGACGAAGCGCTGCTCGGGCTCGGTCACTACCAGCATGCGGCTGTGGGCGGCCTGACCGGCATCCTCGCCCTCCAGCTGCAGCGCGATTTCCCGGCCGCCGGCCGTGAGCAGGCCCATCTGCACGGGAATGACGAAGGGCAGCTTCTCGCTCTGGCCCGCCGTGGGGGCGCAGCTTTGTGTCAGCGTCAGCGTATAGGTGCGGGCGTCGGCATCGTACTGGCCCGCGGCCTTCAGGTGCGGCGTGCCGGCCTGGCTGTACCAGCGGCGGAACTGCTGCAGGTTGCCGGCCAGGGGGGAGCCGGGATTGGCGTCGGCAATGGCCTGGGAGAAATCGTCGCAGGTCACGGCCTGGCCGTCGTGGCGCTCGAAATACAGCTTCATGCCCCTGGCAAAGCCTTCGCGGCCCACCAGGTTGTGCTGCATGCGCACGACTTCGGCGCCTTTTTCGTAGATCGTGACCGTGTAGAAGTTGTTGATCTCGATATAGCTGTCCGGGCGCACGGGATGGGCCATGGGGCCGGCATCCTCGGGGAACTGCACGGTGCGCAGCACGCGCACGTCGTCGATGCGCTTGACGGCGCGCGCCGAAGGCGTGCCGGCCATGTCCATCGAGAATTCCTGGTCGCGGAAGACGGTCAGCCCCTCCTTGAGCGACAGCTGGAACCAGTCGCGGCAGGTGACGCGGTTGCCGGTCCAGTTGTGGAAGTACTCGTGGCCGACGACGGACTCGATGTTGGCGTAGTCCACGTCGGTGGCCGTGGCCTGGCTGGCCAGAACATATTTCGTGTTGAAGATGTTCAGGCCCTTGTTTTCCATGGCGCCCATGTTGAAGTCGCTGGTGGCGACGATCATGAAACGGTCCAGGTCCAGCGACAGGCCGAATCGGGCCTCGTCCCATGCAATCGCGTGCATGAGCGAATGCATCGCGTGTTCGGTCTTTTCCAGATCGCCAGGGCGTACGAAGACCTGCAGCAGGTGCTCGTTGCCGGCGCGGCTCCTGATCTGCTGCTCGCGTGCGACCAGCTTGCCCGCCACCAGGGCGAACAGGTAGCTGGGCTTCTTGTGCGGGTCCACCCACCTGGCGAAGTGGCGGCCGTCCTCCAGCTCGCCGGACTCCACCAGGTTGCCGTTGGACAGCAGCACCGGGTACTGGGCCTTGCTGGCGCGCAGGGTCACGGTGTACATGGCCATGACGTCGGGGCGGTCCAGGAAGTAGGTGATGCGGCGAAAGCCCTCGGCCTCGCACTGCGTGAAGAACGTGTCCTCGCTCACGTACAGGCCCATGAGCTTGGTGTTCTTGATGGGCGCGCAGGTGGTGAAGATCTCCAGCTCCACGGGCTCGCCGCCTTCGGGCAGGTTCTCCAGCACCAGCTGGTCGCCGTCCATCTTGAACGAGGTGCCCGCGCCGTTGACCAGCACGCGCGCCAGGTTCAGCTCGTCGCCGTCCAGGCGCAGCGGCTGGGCCGCCACGTCGGGGTTGCGGCGCACGCGCATCTTGTTGAGCACGCGGGTCTTGGCGGGGTCCAGGTCAAAGGTCAGGTCCACCGTGTCGATCCACCAGGAGGGGGCCTGGTAGTCGGCGCGATGGATGGCGGTGGCAGGGGCTTGCCCGTCACGCAGTTGCAGCATATCGATTCCTTTCGAAGGGATCAGAGGCCTTGCTTGAGCGAGGCTTCGATGAACACGTCCAGATCGCCGTCCAGCACCTTCTGGGTGGCAGAGACTTCCACGTTGGTGCGCAGGTCCTTGATGCGGCTGCTGTCCAGCACATAGGAGCGGATCTGGTGGCCCCAGCCCACGTCGGTCTTGGTGTCCTCCAGCTTCTGCTGCTCTTCCATGCGCTTGCGCATCTCGAAGTCATACAGGCGCGAGCGCAGGCGCTGCCATGCCACGTCGCGGTTGCTGTGCTGGCTGCGGCCATCCTGGCATTGCACCACGATACCCGTGGGGATGTGCGTCAGGCGAACGGCCGAGTCGGTCTTGTTGATGTGCTGGCCGCCGGCGCCCGAGGCGCGGTAGGTGTCGGTGCGCACGTCGGCCGGGTTGATGTTGATCTCGATGGAGTCGTCGATCTCGGGGTAGACGAACAGCGAGGAGAAGCTGGTGTGGCGGCCGCCCGAGGAGTCGAACGGGCTCTTGCGCACCAGGCGGTGCACGCCGGTTTCGGTGCGCAGCAGGCCGTAGGCGTATTCGCCTTCCACCTTGATGGTCGCGCTCTTGATGCCGGCCACGTCACCCGGGGTTTCTTCTTCCACCGTGGCCTTGAAGCCCTTGCGCTCGGCGTACTTCAGGTACTGGCGCAGCAGCATGCTGGCCCAGTCGCAGGCTTCGGTACCGCCGGCGCCGGCCTGGATGTCGATGAAACAGTTGAGCGGATCGGCCTCGTTGCTGAACATGCGGCGGAACTCGAGCTCCTCGATCAGCGGGCGCAGCTTGGCGGCCTCGGCCTCGATGGTCTCAAGGCCGGCATCGTCGCCTTCTTCCTTGCTCATCTCGAAGAGCTCGGAGTTGTCGGCCAGCTCGCTGGTGAGCTTTTGCAGCGTCAGCACGACCGAGTCCAGGGACTTCTTTTCCTTGCCCAGCTCCTGGGCCTTCTTGGGGTCGTTCCAGACGTTGGGGTCTTCCAGCGATGCGTTTACCGTGCGCAGGCGTTCGTACTTGGCATCGTAGTCAAAGATACCTCCGTAGATCCGCCGTGCGCTCGGACAGATCTTCGAGGGTGTTGCCGATAGAGTTGACGCGTTCTGCTTCCATGGTGTGTCCGTTGTGTTCTTTAAAGATAGCTTTCGATTTTCTCATGCGCAGCGCACATGGGAGGCAATGGCCCGCCAATGTCACGGGCAGGTTGGACGAAAAGTGCGGTTTTTTGCGAAAACTGTTGTCACATAAATTAACAAATGGAGCCTAGAATGCCAAAGCTCAAGCATTGGCGGCTTCTGCCGAAAAGCCTGCCATAGCTTTCGATCCGGCCATTGGCAAGCGGATGCACGGCAGGGCAGCGGCCTGAAGCAGGTTGTTCCGGGCCCGGGCTGGAAGCTGTATTGAGTCCCTGTTCACCGTTTCTTGTATGGCGCCAGCCCTTCGGTCGGCAATTGCGGCGCCCGCCTCCCTATGACTTTCTTTCGCAATCTCAAACTGGCGAACAAGCTGTTGGCTTCGTTTGTGTTCATTCTGGTGCTCAGCGCCTGTTCGGGCGTCTTTGCCCTGTTCCAGATCGCCAAGGTCAACCAGACCGCCACCGACCTGGCCACGCACTGGATGCCTGCAGCCCGCACATTGCAGGACATGCGCTACCAGCTGCAGCGCTACCGTTCCCAGACCATGCAGCACGTGATGGCCACCGAGCCGGCGGAAATGGCGGTCTACGACAAGACCATGCCCAAGCTGTGGGACGAGCTGCTCAAGAACCACCAGGCCTATGCCCAGTACGTCGAGACAGCCAAGGAGCGCGAGCTGCTGGAGGGCATCGGCAAGGATCTGCAGCGCTATGCGCAGCAGACCGCCAAGGTGGTCGAGCTGTCCCACATGCAGCGCAACGACGAGGCTGCGGCCATATTGCGGGGCGAGTCGGTGCAAATCAGCCGCGGCATCAATGCCCAGCTGGATGCGCTGACCGAGATCAACAGCCGTGACGTGGACCGTACCAACCAGGAGGGCGACGACCTGTATGCTTCCGCACGCTGGTGGATCGGCGCCCTGGTGCTGGGCTCCATCGCCGTGGGCATTGCGCTGGCCGTGCTGATCGCGCGCTCCATCGCCCGGCCGCTGCAGTCGGCCGTGCAGCTGGCGCAGCGGGTGGCCGAAGGCGACCTGAGCGGCAAGATCGAGCCGCACAGCACCGACGAAGTCGGCCAGCTGCTGCAGGCCCTGAAGTCCATGAATACCAGCCTGCAGCGCATCGTGAGCGAGGTGCGCCAGGGCACGGACTCCATTGCCTCGGCCAGCAGCCAGATCGCCATGGGCAACCAGGACCTGTCCTCGCGCACCGAGCAGCAGGCCAGTTCGCTGGAGGAAACCGCGGCATCCATGGAGGAGCTGACTTCCACCGTGCAGCAAAACGGTGCCAATGCCCAGCAGGCCAACCAAATGGCCTCGGCGGCCTCCCAGGTGGCCGTGCGCGGCGGCGCGGCCGTGTCCCAGGTGGTGCAGACCATGTCGGCCATCAACGATGCCTCGCGCAAGATCGTGGACATCATCGGCGTGATCGACTCGATCGCCTTTCAGACCAATATCCTGGCGCTCAATGCCGCGGTCGAAGCGGCGCGGGCCGGCGAGCAGGGTCGCGGCTTTGCGGTGGTGGCTTCCGAAGTGCGCACGCTGGCCCAGCGCTCGGCCGAGGCGGCCAAGCAGATCAAGCAGCTGATCGACGACTCCGTGACCAAGGTGCAGGAAGGCAGCAGCCAGGTCGAGGAGGCCGGCCGCACCATGGACGAGATCGTGCTGAGCGTGCGCCGCGTGACGGACATCATGGGCGAAATCTCCGCAGCCAGCCATGAGCAGACCTCGGGCATCGAGCAGGTGTCCCAGGCCGTGACGCAGATGGACCAGATGACGCAGCAGAATGCAGCCCTGGTGGAAGAGGCTGCCGCAGCCACCGATGCGCTGCGCGGCCAGGCAACGGCATTGGCCGAGGTGGTGGGCTTCTTCAAGCTCGGCGCCTACCAGGGCGCAACGCCGGCACTGGCTCCGGCCCGTGCCGCTGCAGCCGCTCCTGCCGTCGCCAAGGCACCGGCAGTCCGGCCGGCGCAGCCTGTCCCTGCCAAGGCGGCCGCGGCAAAGTCGGCGCCTGCCAAGATGGCCCCTGCTGCGACCAAGACCCTGTCCGGCCAGAGCAAGGCCGCGACCGCCGACGAGGGGGAGTGGGAGAGCTTCTAGGCCCGCACGCAGGACGCAAGGAAGTGCTGGCAGCCCCCGCGCTGCGCCATTCGTGAAAAAACGCCTGACCTGGCCGGGGTCAGGCGCTTTTTTGTGGTGTGGGAAAAATGCCTGCTTGCTATCTTTCAGGTAGCGTCTGGCGCATGCCTGTATTCATATCCGTTTGTTCTTAATTGTTATTCCTGCATACGGCTTGCGCCATGAGCTATGAAAAATGCAGCAAGCTGAAATGGCCGCGTAAAAAAATGCCCCGCGGCCGGACAGCGGGGCAAGCGGCGTGTCCGACGCCGTTGGAGGAAGGATGAAGAATCAGCCGCCGCGCGTGACGGGGGCCTCGGCGTTCCTGCCGTAGGCGCCGTACTTGCCCAGCTCCCACTTGGCGATGGCGTTGCGGTGCACTTCGTCGGGGCCGTCGGCAAAGCGCAGCGTGCGTGCATGGGCATAGGCGCTGGCCAGCGGGAAGTCGTCGCACATGCCGCCGCCGCCATGCACCTGCATGGCCCAGTCGATGACCTGGCAGGCCATGCTGGGGGCCACGACCTTGATCATGGCGATCTCGGTCCGGGCCACCTTGTTGCCGGCCACGTCCATCAGCCAGGCGGCCTTGAGCGTGAGCAGGCGGGCCATGTCGATCTTGCAGCGTGCCTCGGCGATGCGCTCCTGCGTCACGGTCTGCTGGGCCACGGTCTTGCCGAAAGCCACGCGGCTGGAGGCGCGCTTGCACATGAGCTCGAGCGCACGCTCGGCCAGGCCGATCAGGCGCATGCAGTGGTGGATGCGGCCGGGGCCCAGGCGGCCCTGGGCGATCTCGAAGCCGCGGCCTTCGCCCAGCAGGATGTTGCTGGCGGGCACGCGCACGTTCTCGAAGTACATCTCCATGTGGCCGTGGGGCGCGTCGTCATATCCCATGACGTTGAGCGGGCGCACGATGCGGATGCCCTTGGCGTCAGCCGGCACCAGGATCATGCTCTGCTGCGAGTGCTTGGGCGCTTCGGGATCGGTCTTGCCCATGGTGATGAACACCGCGCAGCGCGGATCGCCGGCGCCCGAGATCCACCACTTGTGGCCGTTGATCACATATTCGTCGCCCTGGCGCTCGATGCGCGTGCAGATGTTGGTGGCGTCGGACGAGGCGACTTCAGGCTCGGTCATGGCGAAGGCCGAGCGGATCTTGCCTTCCAGCAGGGGCTTGAGCCAGCGCTCCTTGTTCTCCGCGCTGCCGTAGCGCGCGATGGTTTCCATGTTGCCGGTGTCGGGGGCGGAGCAGTTGAAGACCTCGCTGGACCATGGCACGCGGCCCATGATCTCGGCCAGCGGCGCGTATTCCTGGTTGGTCAGGCCTGCGCCGTCGTAGCCGGAGGCGGCGGCGCTGTCCACGGGCAGGAACAGGTTCCACAGGCCGGCGGCCTGGGCCTTGGGCTTGAGCTTCTCGATGGTCTCGAGCGGCGTCCAGCGCTTGCCGGCGGCCGTCTTGGCCGCCATTTCGTCGGCGTATTCCTTCTCTGCCGGGTAGATGTAGTCGTCCATGAACTTGAGCAGGCGCTGCTGCAAGTCCCGGGTCTTGGGCGAGTATTCGAAGTCCATGGGTGCTCCTTTTGTTGTCGGGCAGTGAGAATGGGTGGGAGGGGCGTTGTCGGTACAGCGGTCAGCTGCGCTGGGCAAAGGACCAGGCCAGTTCGGCCATGGGGCGGGCCGTGTCGCCCGAGGCCTTGGCCTGGGCGCTGGAGGCCGTGCCGGCCTCCACGCGCTTGGCAATGCCTTGCAGGATGGCGGCGATGCGGAACATGTTGTAGGCCAGGTAGAAGTTCCAATCCTTGTGCAGGGTGTCGAGATCGGTGATGCCCGTGCGTTCGCAGTAGCGGCGGATGTATTCGGATTCGGCGGGAATGCCCAGCGCCGCCAGGTCCAGCCCGCCGATGCCGCGGCCCAGCGCCGTGGGGATGTGCCAGGCCATGCAGTGGTAGCTGAAGTCGGCCAGCGGGTGGCCCAGCGTGGACAGCTCCCAGTCCAGCACTGCGATCACGCGCGGCTCGGTGGGGTGGAACATCAGGTTGTCCAGGCGGTAGTCGCCATGCACGATGGAGACGCGGCTCTCGTCGCGCGCGCTGGCCGGCATGTGGGCAGGCAGCCATTCCATGAGCCTGTCCATCTCGGGAATCGGCTGGGTGATGGAGGCCACGTACTGCTTGCTCCAGCGGCCGATCTGGCGCTCGAAGTAATTGCCGCTCTTGCCGTAGTCGGCCAGGCCGCGCTCGGCGAACTTCACGCTGTGCAGCGCCGCGATCACGCGGTTCATTTCGTCGTAGATGGCGCCGCGCTCGGCGCTCGTCATGCCGGGCAGCGACTGGTCCCACAGCACGCGGCCCTCCATGCATTCCATGATGTAGAAGGCGCGGCCGATGACCGACTCGTCCTCGCACAGCGCGTACATGTGGGGCACGGGCACGTCGGTGCCGGCCAGCCCCTTCATCACGCGGAACTCGCGCTCGATCGCATGCGCCGAGGGCAGCAGCTTGGCCACGGGGCCGGGCTTGGAGCGCATCACATACTGCTTGCCCGGGGTGATCAGCTTGTAGGTGGGGTTGGACTGGCCGCCCTTGAACATCTCCACCTGCAGCGGGCCGGCAAAGCCGTCGACATGGCCGGACATCCAGGCCGTGAGCGCAGCGACATCGAACGCATGCTGCTCGGAAACGGGGCGGGTGCCGACGAAATGGTCAAAAGTGCTCATGGATGTTTAGTCCTTTGTTCGATTTGTGGTGGGCGCACGCAAGCCGCCACGCTGCGCCAAAAAAGCGCAGCGAGCATCTGCATAGGAGAGGGGGAATTGCCGCGAAAGCGGCGTAGAAACGAGGGGTAGCCGAAGGTGGCTGTCCTCAAAACAGGCATGGCCTAGATCAGGGACACCGAGCAAGAGCCGCCTCGCAGCGAAGGTGTCGTCCCCCCGTTGGGGGGAAGCCGCAAAGCGGCTCAGGGGGGCTAGTGATCCGTATCGGCGATGCGCAGCAGCGTGTCGCGGTCGCGCACCACCAGGCCGCCTGGCTCGATGCGTATCACGTCCTCGCGCTCCATGGACTTGAGCTCCTGGTTCACGCGCTGGCGCGAGGCGCCCAGCAGCTGGGCCAGCTCCTCCTGCGCCAGATGCAGGCCGATGCGGATCTCGCTGCTGTCCGAAAGGCTCATCACGCCATAGCTGCGCATCAGGTGCAGCAGCTGCTTGGCCAGGCGCGCGCGCAGCGGCAGGGTGTTGAGGTCTTCCACCAGGCCGTAGAGCTGGCGCACGCGGCGCGCATTGAGGCGAAGAATGGCTTCCGAAAATTCCACATGCAGGCCCAGGATGCGCTTGAAGTCGGCCTTGGAGACGCACAGCAGCGTGGTCTCGCCATGCGCATAGGCGTCGTGCGTGCGCTTGTCGCCGTCCAGGATGGCCACGTCGCCGAACCAGATGCCAGGCTCCACATAGGTCAGCGTGATCTGCTTGCCCGTGATCGAGGTGGAGCTCACGCGCACCGCGCCCTTGGCGCAGGCGATCCACTCCTCGGGCGGTTCGCCGCGGGCGCAGATGAGCGAGCCATCTCGGAATCGTTTGACGTAGGCGCATCGAAGAATGTCGTGCCGAAGCGAGGGCGATAGGGATGAGAACCAGCGACCGGAATTGATCGCTTCACGTTCTTCCATAGTAAGAATCGGGTCGTCCATGATCTGTCTAATGCGTGACTGAAGACTGGTTCATTGTCGCGTGTGGGACCGGGCGCTTCGGCGATGCCGGTGCTGCACCTGTCGCCTGCGTGTCCGCGCGTGGCGCGAACGGGGCTTGCGTCAATGGCGAAATCGGCTATGCAGTGTGCCAGAGGACGGCGCGCATGAATGCCCGCGGTGGAAGCGGGCAGGGCGGTGCTGCCGGCCGATGCGGCGGGAGCCGGCGCTTGCGTGTAAGCAAAATGGCAATGAAAAAAGCTGCTGGCGCTTGTGGACAAGCGCCGGCAGCTATCGAAAGCGTAGTTCTTGCAGGCGGCGGCGCGCGGGCCGCCCGGTTCAGGCCTTCATGCGCTCGAGCAGATGCGCGGCCGCGGCTTCCGGGTCCGGTGCATTGACCAGGGCGCGGACCACGGCCACCGAGCCCACCCCCGTGGCGCGCACGGCGGGGAACAGATCGGCCGAGATGCCGCCGATGGCCACCAGCGGATACTGCTGCATGAGCCGCACATAGGCGGCCAGGCGCGCCAGCCCCTGCGGGGCCGTGGCCATCTTCTTGAGCGTGGTCGGGAACACCGCACCCAGCGCGATGTAGCTGGGCTGCACGGCGTGGGCGCGCACCATTTCGGCATAGCCGTGGGTGCTGACGCCCAGGCGCGTGCCGGAGGTGCGGATGGTCTCCAGGTCGCGGTGGCCGATGAGGTCCAGGTCTTCCTGGCCCACATGGACGCCATAGGCGCCGGCATCCAGCGCGGCCTGCCAGTGGTCGTTGATGAACAGGCGCGCGTCCGTGCCTTCGACGGCGGCCACGGCGGCCTTCACCTCGCGGGCCACGGCGGCCCGGTCATCCGACTTGAAGCGCAGCTGCACCGTGGGCACGCCGGCGCGCGCCATGCGGCCCACCCATTCGGCCGTGGGCAGCACGCCGTACAGGCCCAGCTCGCGCGGGCAGCGGGCAAAGGCCTGGGCCGGGTCTGTGCCGGCGAGCCCGAAATCGCGCGGATCGTCGGGCCAGTGCGTGGCGTCGAACTGATTGGTGCGTTCGGCCTGGCGTTGCCAGGCCTGGGCCAGGGTTTCGGCATCCACGGCGATGAAGCTCAGCGCGCTGCAGGCCTGCAGCGCCGCCAGATAGGCGGGCTCGCTGCGCAGCGCGGGCGGAACCGGCTGGGCGGTCAGCTGCACATGGTCGATCTGCCCGTCGGGTGCCTGCGCGGCAAACGTGGCGCCGTGGTGGTGGATGATGGCCTGGGCCAGTGCCTGGATTTCAGCGGTGTTCATGAGCGGCCTTGCGTCTGTTTACTCGTGGTGCCAGAAGGGCGTGCCCAGCACGGGCGTGCTGGGCTGGGCGGCCACCTGTTCGGCCATGGCGCCGGCGCGCCAGGCGGCGTGGCCGGCGTTCACGGCATCGGCGAAGGCGCCGGCCATGGCCACGGGGTCTTCGGCCAGGGCTACGGCGGTGTTGAGCAGCACGGCGTCATAGCCCCATTCCATGACGGTGCAGGCATGGGAAGGGCGGCCCAGGCCGGCGTCGACGATCAGCGGCACCTTCAGGCGCTCGCGCAGCATCTGCATCGCATAGGGATTGACAGGGCCGCGGCCCGTGCCGATGGGCGCGGCCCAGGGCATGACGGCCTGGCAGCCCACGTCCACCAGGCGCTGGCACAGCACCAGGTCGTAGGTGGTGTAGGGCAGCACCTGGAAGCCGTCCTTGATGAGGGTGGAGGCGGCTTCCACGAGGTTGAGCGTGTCGGGCTGCAGCGTGTAGTCGTCGCCGATCAGCTCCAGCTTGATCCACGGCGTGTCGAACACCTCGCGGGCCATCTGGGCCGTGGTCACGGCCTCCTGGATGGTCATGCAGCCGGCCGTGTTGGGCAGAACGGGCACGTCGAGCTTGCGCAGCAGTTCCCAGAAGCTGGCGCCGGTTTCGGCGGCATTGCTGCCCTGGCGGCGCAGCGAGGCCGTGACCATGGCGGGGCGCGAGCGCTGCACGGCGGCTTCCAGCACGGCGGGCGAAGGGTAGCGCGAGGTGCCCAGCAGCAGGCGGCTTTCAAAGCGCTGGCCGTACAGGACCAGGGCATCGTCGGCGGTGGTTGTCGAATGGTTCATGACTTTTCTCTTCAATCTTCAAATTACGGCCTGCAGCACCTGAAGCTGACACGGCCTGAGCCAGAGACACCGGGCAATATCCGCCTTGCGGCGGGGCCGCCCCGGCGAAGGCGTCGTCTCCTTGGGTGGGAAGGCATGCGGTGCCTCAGCGGGTCATCCTCCCGTCACGGGGGAGATGACTTCCATCCTGTCCCCGTCCTGCAGCGCATGGACCGCATATTGGGTCCTGGGCACGAAAACGGTGTTGACTGCCACGGCAAACGGGGGCCTGGCCTGCAGCTGCGCCAGCGCATCGGCCACGGTGGCGGAGGCGGGCAGTTCGGTGGCTTGCTGGTTGATGGTGATCTTCATGGTGGGCAAACGGTCAAAACAGTCAAAACGGGCAAGCGGGCCGCCGAAGCGGCCGGCGGGTCTGCTGCACGAGGGCTCCAACGGTAAGCGCTGGCGGCTGCGGGCTTGCATATGGCCAGGGTAGGAGAGCTGTGCGCCAAAGTTCACATGGCCTGCAATCGCCGGCTCAGTGCGCGGCAAGCGCGTGCTCGGATTCGCGGTGGACGGCCACATCGAATTCGCGCGCCAGCGCGGAGTCGCCGTCCTCGTCGATCAGCTCCAGCACCACGTCCAGCATGGCCGGCGAGATCATGAAGCCATGCCGGTACAGGCCGTTGACTTCCATCACGTGCGGCGCGAGCAGGCGCACGGCGGGCAGATTATCGGGCAGCGTGGGGCGGCACTGGGTGGCGATCTCCACGATGCGGGCCTCGGCAAAGCCGGGGTGCACGGTGTAGGCGGCGCTCAGCAGTTCCAGCGTGGAGCGCACCGAGGCCGGCGACATGTCGTCCGATTCGATCTCGGTGGCGCCGATCACGAACAGATGGTCTTCCTTGGGTGCGATGTAGATGGGGTAGCGCGGGTGGATGAGCCGCGTGGGGCGCTGCAGCGTCACCTCGGGCGCATGCACGCGCACGACCTCGCCGCGGATGCCGCGCAGCTGCCTCCACTGCGTGCGGGCGCCCAGGCCCCGGCAGTCGAAAACGAAATCGGGCTGGCCGGCCGTGCCGGGGGCGAAGTCGCAGAGTTCGCGCGGGCTGTTCCAGTGCAGCTTCACGCCCATGTGCTCCAGCGTGCTCACCAGCGCGGCCAGCAGCTGGCGGTTGTCGAGCTGGCCTTCGCCGGGCAGGTAGACGCCCTGGGTGAAGCGGTTCTGCAGGGCCGGCTCGCAGGCCTGCAGCTCGGCACCTGCCAGAGACTGCATGGCCGGCAGGCTGGGATTGATGCGGCGGTTCTTCTCCAGCACGCCGAAGAAGCGCTGGGCGTCGCCCTGATCCTGGCGGTGCCAGAGGATGAGCGTGCCGTTTTGCTGGTGGAAGACCGGGGCATCGAGCTGGGCCAGCAGTTCGGGCCAGCGCTTGAGGCCGTGCTGGCCCATGCGCACCACGCCGGGCTCGGTGATCGCCGATTCGGCCAGGGGCGCGAGCATGGCCGCCGCCACACGGGCCGCGGCGCCTTCGCCGGCAGGGCCCTGGGCATCGTAGAGGTCGATCGCATGGCCGCGCCGGGCCAGGGCCAGGGCCAGCAAACGGCCCATCAGGCCGCCGCCCAGGATTGCAACGCGCGAAGAAGCTTCAAGCAAGGACATGTGCTGTTCGTTTTCCGTCAAGGCGCACATGGAGGCCACATCTGCCGACCTGCAGGGATGCATCCCCAAGTGCAGGACAAAACGCGGTGCGTATGCAGTAGTGCTGAAACTCCCCACGCCAGCATGACCTGGATCGGGTGCAGGGGGCAGGCCGCGCGGGTGGCAGCAGCTTTCGGGTCTTGGAGACCGCAGCCCCAGGGTATTTCTCAGTCGCACATCCGGTCTGGAGGCGCGGCATCAGCCGCGCGCCGCATGGGACACCCCTGTTTCGTCCGTCAGCAGGCATTACAGCACAACTGCAAACACCGCGTTTCGACTGGTCGCATGGGCGATAATTTTTGTCCATGACAGTGACCGCCTCCACCACCGCTTCCGAATCCTCCTCCACGGCAGCGCGCAAGCGCTATGCGCGCGTGCTCTCCATTGCCGGCTCCGACAGCGGCGGCGGCGCCGGCATCCAGGCCGATCTCAAGACCTGCAGCGCCCTGGGCTGCTATGGCATGACGGCGATCACGGCGATCACGGTGCAGAACACGCTGGGCGTGACGGGCATCCACGGCATTCCGCTCGATACCGTGCGCGGCCAGATCGATGCCGTGGTGGGCGATATCGGCGTGGACGCCGTCAAGATCGGCATGCTGGCCACGCCCGAGGTGGTGCAGGTGGTTGCCGACGCGATCCGCCGCCACGGCATCCGCAATGTGGTGCTGGACCCGGTGATGGTGGCCACCAGCGGCGACCGCCTGATCGCGCCCGAGACGGCCCGGGTGCTGGTCAGGGAGCTGTTCCCGCTGGCCACGGTGGTCACGCCCAACCTGGACGAAGCCGCACTGCTGCTGGGCCGCAGCATCGACGGCATCGAAGCGCTGGACGCCGCCGTGGCCGATCTGCTCGCGTTGGGCGGCGCCGGTGCGCCTGCCGTGCTGCTCAAGGGCGGCCATCTGCCCGGCAATCTGGTGATGGACGTGCTGGGCCGGCAGGGGCAGGCCAGCGGCGAGTATCTGCGCCTGCAGTCGCAGCGCATCGTCACCCACAACGGCCACGGCACCGGCTGCACGCTGTCGTCGGCGATTGCCTGCTTCCTCGCCCAGGGCCTGCCGCTGGTAGAGGCCGTGACCGAGGCGCGCAGCTACATCCTGGGGGCGATCGCGGCCGGGGCCGATGTCTACACCGGCCGCGGCCATGGGCCGCTCAACCACGGCTATGCGCCCAGGGCGCAGATCGTCGTGCAGCCCTGAAGCCTTTCACGCACGAATTCACCTGCGAAAAAAGGCCTGCATTGCAGGCCTTTCGACTCCGGGGGGGCAGGTCACCAGCCCCAGACCAGGCTTTTGGCCACCCAGCCGCTCTGGCCGTTGCTGCGCTGCACCTGCAGCCAGCTGCCCTGTTTCTTCAGCGTACGCGCCACTTCGTGCTGTTCGAGCTTGCCGACCACGCGGTGGTTCTGGCCGGCGCCGGCGCGCAGATTGGCGGTGCGGGCCTTGACCACGACATGCGGCGTCTTTTGCGTCAGCGGCGCATGCACCCAGCCCAGCGTGGCCTCGTAGTCCCGGACGCGCAGCCACTGGCCCTGGCGCCGGGTCACCTGCAGCGGATAGCCCTTGCTCAGCTCCCACAGCGTGGCGGAGCGGGTCGTGGGCTTTTCCCGCACATTCACGCTGTTGCCCTTGATGCTTACAAATTCCTGGGCATGCGCAGTTGCAGGCATCACGGCGGTCGAGAGGGCGGCGAAAGCCAGGGAAGCGGCTGTCAGCCAGGCGGCAGTGCGGCGATTGTTCAAAAGCACGGGGCTGGGTCTCCTTTCAGAAAAAACATTCGTAAACAGCATGGAAACCGCTTGAGATCATCGTGTGCCGCTATAGTTCCTGAATGAAGCTGACAGCGCTCCCCGGTGGCGGGCGTCGCTGCGGCACCATCGTTCGCCTGGCAGGGAGGGTTCCATCATGAAGACTGCAGATACGACAGGTCCGGGGCGTGGGCCGGTAGCCTGGCTGACGAGCGGCCTGGCCGCCGCCGTGCTTGCGGCCTGCCAGAGTTCCGGCCCGGACGCCGGCCGGGGGGCGTCGGTCCAGCCTGTCGCACAGGCTGTGCAAGCGTCCGGCCGCAACGCAGAGCTGGGGCGGAAGCTGCGCGATGCCGCGGCACGGGGCGATGCCGAGGCCGTGCGGGATCTGCTGGCCCGGGACGCGCCCGTCGATGCCCAGGACGAACAGGGCAACACCGCGCTGCTGCTGGCCACGGCCGGCAACCATATCGAGGTGGCCCGTTCGCTGCTGCTGCACGGCGCCAACCCCAACCTCAAGAACCGGCAAAGCGACAGCGCCTTCCTGTTGGCCGGCGCACAGGGGCGGCTGGAGATCGTGCGCATGGCCATGTCCTATGGCGCCGACCTGAAAAGCACCAACCGATATGGCGGCACGGCGCTGATACCCGCCTGCGAGCGCGGCCATGTGGAGACGGCCAAGGCCCTGATTGCGGCCGGGGTCGATGTCAACCACGTCAACCGCCTGGGCTGGACCTGCCTGCTGGAGGCCGTGCTGCTCTCCGATGGCGGGCCCCGCCACCAGGCCATCGTGAGCGAGCTGATAGCCGCCAGGGCCGAACTGAACCTGCCCGATGCCCAGGGTGTCACGGCCCTGGCCCATGCCCGCGCCCGCGGCCAGGCAGAGGTCGTGCGGCTGCTGCAGGCAGGCGGCGCCCGCTGAATCTCCCTGAAAAAGGCTGTCGGCGCTGATTAACCAGCGCGGCCAGCTCCTGTTCTGATTGTTTCTCAGGAGGCTTGCACGGCACCGGCATTACCGGCCCGCAGGCCGCGCGTCGCAAGCGCTGCGGCAAAGGTCACGATCAGCGTGGGCAGGGCCGAGCCGGCGGCGGTGCTGACCAGCGGCACCAGGTGGTAGAAGGCAATGCCGGCGATCCAGATCGACACGGCACCCCAGCGCACGGCTGGCGCGTTGCGCACCCGTTCCTGGACATCGGCTCCGAAGGCCAGGCGGCCCAGCATCACGCCGAACAGCGGCACGAAGCAGGAGCTGAGGATCAGCAGGAAAGGCTCCAGGCTGTGCATGGGCAGTACCAGGGCCAGCACGGTGCACAGCACGGCCACCAGCAAGCCCCAGCGGCGGATGCTCCAGGCCGGCTGCAGGCTGTGGGCCGACAGGGCGGCCGAATAGGCATCGCCATAGGCGTTGTCCACTTCGTCGATCAGCACCAGGGAGAGGGCAATCAGCCCGCCCTGGGCCAGCAGCAGGGCCGTGACCAGATCCTCGCTGGGCAGCGTCAGCGCCACCAGCACGCCCAGCGCATAGCACCAGATGTTGGCGACGGCAAAGCCCGTCCAGGTACCGGTCAGGGCGGACTTGCCGCTCCTGCCGTGGCGGGCGTAGTCGGCCACCAGCGGCAGCCAGCTGATGGGCATGGCGATCACCAGGTCCATGGCCGAGAGCATGCCCATGCTGCCGTCGCCCTGGCGGTCCATGAATGTGGAAAAGCCCTGGGCACCGGCCATGGCCAGGAACTGCCAGCTCAGCCACAGCAGGGACAGCACCACCAGCGGCAGTGCCACGCGCGAGACGATGCGGCGCACCAGCGTCACCATGGAGCCGCTCATGAGCAGCACGATCACGCCGCCCCACAGCAGCGTGGCCAGCCATGGCCAGTAGGCGGCGGCCATGGCGCCGCTCTGGCGACCCAGGGCCAGCGTGGCGTCGCGCATCACCACCAGCTCGAAGCTGCCCCAGCCCAGCAGCTGCACGATGTTGAGCACGATGGGCAGGCGCGCGAAGCGGCGGCCGTAGACGCCGTGCATCAGCCCGGCGCTGGCCAGGCCGCTGTCGCAGCCCAGCTTGGCCACCCAGGCCAGCAGACCGGCGCCCGTGAGCGAGCCCAGCACGATGGCGGCCAGGGCCTCGCGCGGGCTCAGGGCCGGCAGCAGGTAGGCGCCCATCTGCATGACCAGCAGGCCCACGCCCAGGCTGAACCACAGCGAGGCATGGTCGCGCCAGGCAAACACGCGCGCCTGCGCCGCAACGGGCGCCAAAGCCTCGTTGGAGGTGGAAGAGGTAGTTGAAGACGTCATCAGGGCTCCGCCGGAAAGCGCAGCAGGGCCACAGCGGGGTGCCGCTTCCGGCTCGGGCCGGGCGACACCGCGAACAGCTTCCCTGCGCGAGGATGATCTCGGGCAAGCCGGGCCGGGCGGCCGCCGCTTGCGCAATCAGGTTCAAAGGGACTCTCTCAGCCCCGTCCTGCGGACGGGGCACCCCCAGCATGCCCATGCAGGAAAGGCCGGTCGGCCTGCCTTGCAGGGGCGTCGGCGATTCTGCCAGAGAACGGGCCATAGCCGGCGCAGCTCTGTCCTGCCTTTCATCCATGCAATCCGCAGACAATGGCCGGGGAGGAGTGCTCGATGTTGCAAATGCTTGCAATTGCGAGGGTCTTATTCAACCCCGTTGGCCGGTATGGCGCGTTTCAGCAGCTGTCATCGACTTTCCCCGGAGCAAGCCATGCGCATTTCCCCTTTCCCTTCCTCATCCGCAGCCTTTGGCGCGCGCCGTGCAGCGCTGCTGGGCGCCCTGGCCGGCACCGCCTGGCTGGCCGCAGCCGGTGCAGGCGCGGCCTCCGCGCTGCCTGCGCCGGCCGGCCCGCTGGCGGACATCAGCATCGTGGAGCGGGCCAGCGGCAGGGTCCTGCCCGTCTATCGCCACCGCGGCGAATACTGGGTGGCCGGGCGCCCGGGCGCCAATTACGCGATCCGCGTGCGCAACAACACCCCGGGCCGCATCCTGGGCGTGATCAGCGTGGACGGGCTCAACGTGCTCACCGGCAGGAGTGCGGCGGCCCGGCCCGACGACGGCTATGTGTTCGATGGCGGCGAATCCTCCGATATCGAGGGCTGGCGCAAGAGCCTGGACAAGGTGGCCGCCTTCTATTTCGCGGAAAGCGACATGTCCTATGCCAGCCGCACGGGCCGGCCGCAGGATGTGGGCGTGATCGGGGTGGCGCTGTTCCGCGAAAAACCGCCGGCCGTCGTCTACGAATCCGCCCCGGGTGCTGGCGACGGCTCGGCCGCAGCGGCAGAGGCGGCTGTGCCCGCTGCGCCACGCCAGGCCGAAAAATCGGGGGCACGCGCCGCACCCGCGCCGGCGCCATCGCTGGGGACAGGCCATGGCGCCATCGAGGTCTCGCATGTTTCCACCACCCGCTTCGACAGCGCCACCCGGCGGCCCGAACAGCTGGTGCGCATACGCTACGACAGCTTCGACAACCTGCTGGCCAGGGGCGTGATTCCCAGGCCCCGGCCCAGCCCGGCGCCGCGCGGACCCCGTGCCTTTCCCGGCGACGGCTTTGTGCCCGACCCTCCGGCCTATTGATCTGACCTGACCCGGCCGGAATGGCGTGGACGGAGTTTGCATAATCGGGCGCATGGCCGTGAACGCATTTGCGCCCGATTCTCCTGCCGATCTCAGCGACGAAGCGCTGATGCGCGCCTATGCGGCAGGGGATGCCGCGGCCTTCGAGCAGCTGTATGGCCGGCACAGCCTGCGCCTGTGGCGCTATTTCTTTCGTAACACGGCCGACGCAGCCCTGGCCGATGATCTGAGCCAGGACCTCTGGTTTGCCGTGGCGGACAGCGCTGCCCGCTATGAAGTCCGCAGCAGATTCACCACCTGGCTGTTCACCATGGCCCACCATCGCCTGGTCGACCATTGGCGCCGCCGCAGGCCGACGCTCAGCCTGAGCGGCGACAGCGAGGAGGCCCGCAGCCTGGCCGACAGCCTGTTTGCGGCCTCGGGTTTCGAGCCCCAGCATTGCCTGGACCGGCAATTGACGGCCCGCGCGCTGCTGCAGGCGCTGGCCGGCCTGCCGCCGCAGCAGCGCGAGTGCTTTCTGCTGCAGGTGGAGGCCGATATGTCGCTGGCCGAGATTGCCGCAGCGACCGGCGTGGCCGAGGAAACGGCCAAGAGCCGTTTGCGCTATGCGCGCGCCAAGCTGCGCGCGGCGCTGGAGGAACTGGCATGAGCCCCGCAACGCCTGGCGAACGCAAGACCGATGCTCTGCGCGACATCTACCTGGATGCCGTGGCCGAGGACCGCGGCCCGGATGCGGCCAGCAGCGAGCGCATCCTGGCCCATGCGCGCCGGCGGGCGGCGCAAGCCCATGGGCTCGGCAGTGCTGCTGAGGCAGGAGACGAGCCTGCCGGCCGCAAAGCGCCGCCGGACACCCGCGATTTCGTTGGCAAGCCCGCAGCCAACGAGCGGCATTGGCGGCGCCATGCGCTGGGTGGCCTGGCAGCCCTGGGTCTGGTGGGCTGGCTGATGCTGCAGCATCCTGCCGGGCGGGAGGGCGGCAGCCGCGATGCCTCGCCAACGCCTGCAGCCGAAACCGCGCCCCGGGGCACCGATGCGCCGGCAGGCAGGGCCGAGCAGTTGCCTGGGTCTGCCGCACCGCCGGCCCCCATGCCGACCGATGGACGCCATGCGCCAATCCGCCCGGCGCCCGCCGCCGCCGAAGAGTCCGCCAAGGCCGTGCGGCCCCCGCAGGAGCGGGCTGCTCAAACGCCGGCAGCCGATGCAAAGCAGAGCAGGCCGGCGCAGTTGCCCTGGTGCCCCGACGCTGCCGACGAGGAAGCCCTCGGCGTGGCCGGCAAGCCCGCTGCCCTGGAGAACGCGCAAGCCTTGCCCGGCCAGGCCGCCCCTTCGGGCTGTCGCCCGCGTGAAAAAGCGCGCAAGAAGCCGCAGCCTGCGGCTTCGCAAGAACGATAGGTCGCCCGTAAGGTAGCCGCGCAGGCGAAAAAAAGCCCGCACAAGGCGGGCTGGGTGATGGTCTGGCCAGCATCTGCGTGCTGGCGTCAGGCCATGTTACTGGATTTTTGCCTTCTCGCGCAGCTGTTCCTGGAATTGGGCCAGTTTTTGCTGTTGCAACTGTTGCACGATCTGGGGCTTGACATCCTCGAACTTGGGCAGTTCGGCCTGGCGCTCGTCGTCCAGGCGGATGATATGCCAGCCGAACTGGCTCTTGACCGGGGCCTGGGTCATCTCGCCCTTCTTGAGCTTGACCAGGGCCTCGGTGAACTCGGGCACGTAGTTGTTGGGGTTGGCCCAGTCCAGATCGCCGCCGCGGGCACCCGATCCAGGGTCCTTGGATTCCTTCTTGGCGATGTCCTCGAACTTCTTGCCACCCTTGATTTCGGCAATGATGGCCTTGGCGCGGTCTTCCGACTCCACCAGGATGTGGCTGGCCTTGTATTCCTTGCCGCCGTTGGCCGCCACGAACTTGTCGTACTCGGCCTTGGCCTCGGCATCGGTCACGGGGTTCTTCTTCTGGAAGTCCTCGAACAGCGCGCGGATCAGCACGGTCTGGCGGGCCATTTCCATTTGCTGCTTGTAGGTGTCGGAGCTGGCCAGGCCGCGGCGGTTGGCCTCTTGCATGAAGACTTCGCGGGCGATGACCTCGTCCTTGATCATCTTGTCCATCTCGGGCGTCACGGGCTGGCCGCTTTGCTCGATCTGCTGCTTCAGGGCGTTGACGCGGGCGACGGGCACCGGCTTGCCGTTGACGATGGCCACGTTCTGGGCCGAAGCGGACAGCGCGGCAGTGCCCAGCACGGTCACGGCCAACAGACGGGTCAGGAGCTTTTGATTCAGGCTCATGCGAATTCCAAACTATGAGAGGTAGAAGTTTGCGCGGATAAACAACAGGCTCCGAACTGCGGAGCCTGCCAGAACGTCAATACGCTCTTAAAGAGTTTCAATGGCAATGGCATGCACGCCCTGGTCAATGAAATCTTGCAGCGCATCATACACAAGGCGATGGCGTGCCACTCGGCTCCTGCCTTCAAACAGCGGCGAAGCTATGCGCACCCTGAAATGGGTGCCCATGCCGCTGCCGTTGGCTCCGGCATGGCCGGCGTGCTGGTAGCTTTCGTCGAGCACTTCGAGATGGCTGGGCGAGAGACTGCGCGCGAGGACGGCCTGCATGGCTTCGGCGGTGATGGGGGCGGCTGCGTTCATGGCTGCTGGTCCTGCTGTGCTGGGGTGGAGTTGCCGGTCTTGTCCTTGTCGTCCTGCGGCAGGTAGCGGCTCATGTAGATGGCCTGGCCGATGACGAAGACCACCATCAGGCCCATGCCGCCGAACAGCTTGAAATTGACCCAGGTGTCGGTGCTGAAGTTGTAGGCGACCCAGAGGTTGAGCGCGCCCATGAGGGCGAAGAAGGCCGTCCAGGCCCAGTTGAGCCTGAGCCAGACGGCATCGGGCAGCTGCAGCTGTGCGCCCATGACCGAGCGCAGCAGGTTCTTGCGAAACAGCAACTGGCCCACGAGCAGCGCGCCGCCCATGAGCCAGTACAGCACCGTGGGTTTCCACTTGATGAAGCTGTCGTTGTGGGCCAGCAGCGTGGCGCCGCCGAACAGCACGATCACGCCCAGGCTCACCCACTGCATGGGCTCGACCTTGCCGTGCTTCATGCGCAGGTAGGCGATCTGGGCCACGGTGGCCACGATGGCCACGGCCGTGGCGGCATAGATGCCCCAGACCTTGAAGGCCGCAAAGAACAGGATGATGGGAAAGAAGTCGATCAGCAGCTTCATGCGCAGGCAATCATTGGAACAATGGTGGCGAGGCGGCTGATGGCCGCGCTCGCGCCAATCCGCCATCATGCACCAAACGTACCCTGGCGCAGGACGTAAATCCGGGCGCGGCGGGCGGTTTCGGGCGAGGGCGACGGCCTCAGGAACCGGACGGTTCCTCGAACTGCAGCGAAGCCGAGTTCATGCAGTAGCGCAGTCCCGTGTCCGTGGGGCCGTCGGGAAACACATGGCCCAGGTGGGCGCCGCAGTTGCTGCAGACGGTCTCGGTGCGCACCATGCCGTGGCTGCGGTCCACGATCTCGGTGATCGCGCCCGGCACGGCCTGGTCGAAGCTGGGCCAGCCGCAGCCGGCGTCGAACTTGGTGCGGGAGTCGAACAGCTTGGCGCCGCAGCAGATGCAGTGGTAGCTGCCGTCGGCCCAGAACTGCTCGTACTTGCCGGTGAAAGGCCTCTCGGTGGCCGCATGGCGCGTGACCTGGTAGGCCGCGGGCTCGGCGCCCTTGTCCTGCAGGATTTTCTGCCATTCCTGATCGGTTTTCTGGACGGGAAAGCTCATGATGAACAGCTGATCTCGATGGTGGATGCCCAGTCGGGCGGAAAGCCGGCCCAGGCCGCATGGGCCGGGTGGGCGTCGAAGGGGGATTGCAGCACGGCCAGCAGCTGCTGCACGGGCGCGAAGTCGCCGGCCTGGGCGGCGCGGATCACGGTCTCGCCCAGATGGTTGCGCAGCACGAAGCGCGGATTGGATTTTTGCATCAAATCGGCCGCCTGGGCAGGATCGGAAAGCGCAAGCTGCTCTGAATAGGAGAGCGCCCAGGCGTCGAAGCCGGCGCGGTCCAGGATGATGTCGCGCAGCGGTTCGAAATCGGGCTGGCTGCCGTCCTGCATCTGCTGCACCGCCTCGGTCAGCCGGGTGAAGAAGATGGTGTAGTCCACGCGGTTGTCGGCCAGCAGCTGCAGCAGCGGGTTGACCAGCTGCGCGAACCGGCCTTCGGTCGGCGGCGTGCCTGGCGAATCAGCGGGCAGGCCCAGCTTGCGCAGCATCTGCGCGGCATAGGCGGCCGGAAAGACCTGCTTGTACGACTCCAGCGCCGCGATCGTCAGCTCCTCGTCGGCGATCAGCGGCAGCAGCGCCTGGCCCAGGCAGAACAGGTTCCAGTAGGCGACCTGCGGCTGGCGGTTAAAGGCATAGCGGCCCTGGCTGTCGCTGTGGTTGCAGATATGGCCGGGGTCGAAGGCATCGAGGAACTGGAACGGGCCGTAGTCTATGGTCAGGCCCAGGATGCTCATGTTGTCCGTGTTCATCACGCCATGGCAAAAGCCCACGGCCTGCCATTGCGCAAGCAGCCGCGCCGTGCGTTCGCTCACGGCCTGCAGGAAATTGGCATAGACATTGCCCGCCAGCGTGGTGGCGGAGCGGCACTCGGGGTAATGCTCGTCGATCACCATGTCGGCCAGGGCCTTGAGCTCGGCCTGCATGTCGCGCGCCGCAAAGTGCTCGAAGTGGCCGAAGCGGATGAAGCTCTCGGCCACGCGGGTCACGACGGCGGCGGTCTCCACGGTCTCGCGCTGCACGGGCTGGGGCGAGCCGATGAGGGCCAGGGCGCGCGTGGTGGGAATGCCCAGCGCATGCATGGCTTCGCTGCACAGGAACTCGCGGATCGAGGAGCGCAGCACGGCGCGGCCGTCGCCCATGCGCGAGTAGGGTGTGCGCCCGGCGCCCTTGAGCTGTACCTCCAGCCCGTTGGCGGTCTCGCCCAGCAGGATGGCCCGGCCGTCGCCAAGCTGCCCGGCCCAGACGCCGAACTGGTGCCCGCTGTAGACGCTGGCCAGCGGGCGGCTGCCGGCGGCCACCGCATTGCCGGCCAGTACCTGCAGGGCTTCGTCGCCGGGCAGCCAGCCTGGAGGCAGCTGCATCCACTGCGCGGTGCTGGCGCTGGTGGCGACCCAGTGCGGCTGCACCAGCGGGGTGGGCGGCAGGTAGGTGAAGAAGGCACTGCCCAGGGCTTCGAATCGGCCGGGCTGGCGCCAGCGGGGGGAACGGGAAGGCTGCGCAGCGAAGTCGCCGGTTGCGGACGGTTGCGCGAGTGGTTTGCTCATGCCTCCATTGTCCCCGGGCCAAGTGGCCCTGGAAGGCCAGCGGCTATATCGGGATTTACCTGGAAACATGAGGGGCCGGCGCGCAAAAACGTCGTTGTCCCCGCACATTGGTGACAGTCCGCACAGCCGTGGTGCGGCCGCCCGGTTAGTATGTGCCGCGATCACTACAACGACATTCCACCGATATCCAGGAGACATATCTATGTTGGGTCTGATGCAAAGCCAGCCGCTGCTGATTTCCTCTCTGATCGAGTTTGCCGCGCGCCATCACAGCGACGCGCAGATCGTCTCGAGGCGCGTGGAAGGGGATATCCACCGCTATACCTACAAGGATCTGGCGGCCCGTGCGCGCCAGCTGGCCAATGCACTGGACGGCGAGGGGCTGGAACTGGGCGAGCGCGTGGCCAGCATTGCCTGGAACGGCTACCGCCACATGGAGATGTATTTCGGCGTGAGCGGCTCGGGGCGCGTGCTGCACACCATCAACCCGCGCCTGCACCCCGAGCAGGTGGCCTGGATTGTCAACCATGCCGAAGACCGCGTGCTGTGCTTCGACATGACCTTTTTGCCCATCGTGCAGGCCATCCATGCCAAGTGCCCGACCGTCCGGCGCTGGGTGGCGCTGTGCAATGCCGACAAGCTGCCGGCCGACAGCGGCATACCGGGCCTGCTGAGCTACGAGGCCTGGATAGGCTCGCAGTCCGACCGCTACCACTGGCCCCAGTTCGACGAGAACACGGCCTCGAGCATGTGCTACACCAGCGGCACCACGGGCAACCCCAAGGCTGCGCTGTACAGCCACCGCTCCAGCACGTTGCACGCCTATGCGGCGGCGCTTCCGGACGTGATGTGCCTGTCGGCCCGAGATTCGGTGCTGCCCGTGGTGCCCATGTTCCACGTCAACGCCTGGGGCATTCCGTACTCGGCGCCGCTGACCGGCTGCAAGCTGGTGTTCCCGGGGCCGGCGCTGGACGGCAAGTCCATCTACGAACTCATGGAGGCCGAAGGCGTGACCTTCGCGGCCGGCGTGCCTACCGTGTGGCAGATGCTGCTGGGCCACATGAAGCCGGCCGGCCTGCGCTTTTCCACGCTCAAGCGCACGGTGATCGGCGGCTCGGCTTGCCCGCCGGCCATGATCAACGCTTTCCAGGACGAATATGGCGTGAGCGTGCTGCACGCCTGGGGCATGACGGAAATGAGCCCGCTGGGCACGCTGTGCACGCTCAAGAACAAGCACCTGGAGCTGCCCCGGGACGAGCAGATGAAGATCCTGCAGAAACAGGGCCGCGCCATCTATGGCGTGGAAATGAAGATCGTGGACGGCGACGGCCGGGAGCAGCCCTGGGACGGCAAGAGCTACGGCGACCTGCTGGTGCGCGGCCCCTGGATCGTCGATACCTACTACAAGGGCTCAAGCCCGCTGATCCCTGACGAGCAGGGCCGCGGCTGGTTTCCCACGGGCGACGTGGCGACCATCGATCCCGACGGCTATATGCAGATCACCGACCGCAGCAAGGACGTGATCAAGTCCGGCGGCGAATGGATCAGCTCCATCGACATCGATAACATCGCCATGGCCCACCCGGCGGTGGCCATGGCGGCCTGCATCGGCATGCCGCACCCCAAATGGGACGAGCGGCCCATTGTCGCGGTGGCCAGGAAGCCCGGTGCCGAGCTCACGCGCGAGGAGCTGCTCAAGTTCTATGAAGGCAAGACGGCCAAATGGCAGATTCCCGACGACGTGGTCTTCGTGGACGCCATTCCGCTGGGCGCCACGGGAAAGATGCTCAAGACCAAGCTGCGCGAACAGCTCAAGGATTACAAGCTTCCGGGCCTGTGACGTCTGTCCCGGCTTGAATGGCAGCGGCCGTCATCGTGAGATGATGGCCGTTTTTTGTTTGGGGGCGGGTGCTGGCGCTCGCTCCGTCTTGCATAGATCTCGATGCAGCTTTCCCTGACGAATTTTTCCTGTGACGCTTGCGGCGAAGCCGGCCATCCCGCCAACCTCGGACGCCGCCAATGGGTGGGTGCAGCCCTGCTGTCCGCTCTGGCCTGGCCGGCTGCCGCCTGCCCCGCAGGCCCGGAGGCGGCCGGGTCCGGCGCACGCGATGTGTGCGTGGAATGCCTGGTGCGGCGTGCCCAGCAGCGCTCGCCCTTTGTGAACAAGGAGGCGGCATGACGGCAACTGCCGACCACACATGGCAGGCGCTCTGGGCCCGGGCCCGGCAGAGCAGTTCCGGTACGCCGCTGCACCTGTACGCCTTGCTGGATGCCGCGCAGGACAAAAGCCTGCTGGCCCGGTTGCCCGGACCGGCGGGGCGGGCCGCCGGCCTGTTCGGCTTTGCGCGCGATTCCAAGGAAGGCGCGGCCAGCCCCTGGCTGGTGCGGCTGGGCAGCGACCGCGAAGAGCCTGCTGGCGCACCGAAGGCCTTGCTGCTGTATCTGCTGGAGCAGGTCCATACAGTCCCGTGCGCCACCTTGCTGGCTTCCAGCTGCGATTTCGATGGCACGCTGGCGCACCTGCGCCGCGCTGCCGACGTGCAGCTGGCGGGCGGCAAGTCCATGTACCTGGCCTTCTGGGATCCGGCCATTCTCGGTACCCTGCTGGGTCAGGCCGATGCGCAGGCCGGGGAAGAGGTTGAAGCCGTGCTCGACGATCGCCAGCGCCTGGACCTGCTCGGGCCGGTGCAGCGCTGGTGGTTCTGGGATCGCGCGGGCCAGCTGCACGAACATGCGCGTCAAGGGGGCGCTCAGCCCGCACCCGTGGCCTTGCCGCTGCAGCTGCGCAAGAGCCAGGAGGAGCGGCTGGTGGAGGCCGCGGTGCCGGACCTGCTGGTGTACTACATACGCCTGAACCAGCCGCAGCTGAGGGACAAGCTGCCGCCGCTGTCCCTGCACTGGTTTGTGCGCCAGCAGATGCATTTCGCGCGCGGCTACGGGCTCGCGGGAACACGCGACCTGCTCAACTACGTCTGCGTGGCGCTGATGGCCGGGGCCCGCTTCGACAGGACGGATGCCATGCGGCCCCTGCTGGCCCGGGTGCGAGCCGGCCGGCTGCGCTGGGACGAGGCCATGGAGCAGGTGGATGGCGCGCTGCTGGAGTCGCAGTCCGAAGCGCCCAGGGTGCTGCTGGACGACAGGGGGCGCCCCGTGCTTCCACGCAATCTGCCGGCCGTGTCCTGAGGGTGCCGCGCCATGTTCAGGGGCTAAGCGGCCTGGAGTGCTTGCCCATGAAGCGCCAATCGCTTTGTTTTCGATAGCGCCCGGTGATGGCTGGAGTCCGAGTCGCCTAGGCGATAGGCGCTAGGGCAATCACCGATCGGCAGCGTGCGTATTCGTTTTAGTCTGGGCGTCGTTTCTAAAAACACCAAAGGAGACGCTTCATGAGGTTTGCAATCAAGGCCGTGGCCGCATCGGTATTGCTGGCATGTGCGGCCGGGGCCATGGCTCAGAAGGGGGAGACCGTCAAGATCGCCTGGATCGATCCGCTGTCGGGCCTGATGGCGGCGCTGGGTACCAACCAGTTCAAGAGCCTGCAGTATGCGGCCGAGGAGCTGAACAAGAGCAATGCCTCCGGCGTGAAGTTCGAGATCATCGGCATCGACAACAAGCTCAGCCCGCAGGAGACCACGGCAGCACTGCGCTCGGCCATGGACCAGGGCGTGCGCTATGTGTTCCAGGGCAACGGCTCCGGCCCCGCGCTGGCCATCATGGATGCGCTGGAAAAGCACAATGCCCGCAACAAGGGCAAGGAGGTGCTGTACCTGAACTACGCGGCCGTCGATCCCGACCTGACCAACAGCAAGTGCAGCTACTGGCACTTCCGCCTCGACGCCGACACGTCCATGAAGATGGAGGCGCTGACCACCTACATGAAGGACGTGCCGGAGATCAAGAAGGTCTACCTCTTCAACCAGAACTACTCGCACGGCCAGCAGGTGTCCAAGTACGCCAAGGACATGCTCAAGAAAAAGCGCCCCGACGTGCAGATCGTGGGCGACGACTTCGCTCCGCTGGCCCAGGTGCGCGACTTCGCGCCCTATGTGGCCAAGATCAAGCAGTCGGGTGCCGACACGGTGATCACGGGCAACTGGGGCTCCGATCTGGCGCTGCTGATCAAGGCCGCCAACGATGCGGGCCTGAACGACGTCAAGTTCTATACCTACTACGCCATCACCACCGGCGTACCCACCGCCATGGGCGCCGGTGCCAGCGGCAAGGTCTACATGGTGGGCTACGGCCACATGAACATGCCCGGCGTCATGGACAAGCTCGTCAAGGGCTACAAGGCCAAGTTCAACGACGACCTGTACACGGGCTCGGTCTATACCGGCCTGAACATGCTGGACCAGGCCTTTGCCCGCGCCAAGAGCACGGATCCCGTCAAGATCGCTGCCACGCTGGAAGGCATGAGGTTCCAGAACTACAACGGCGAGGTCGAGATGCGCAAGACCGACCACCAGCTGCAGCAGGGCCTGTACATCACCAAGTGGGAAAAGGCCGGCGGCAAGTATCCCTACGACTCGGAGAACACCGGCTACACCTTCGTGCCCGTGAAGTACTTCGAGCCCTATGTGGCCAGCACGCCGACCAGCTGCCAGATGAAGCGCCCCTCGTGAGGTTGCGGGTGCTGACGAAAGGGGTGCCCAGGCACCCCTTTTTTTTCTGCCGCCAACACCAGGGCCGGTCCTCGGGCAGCCAAAGAACGGCCGCCTGCAAAAGGTTTCTTTTGCGCGCAAGTGGCCTGATCTGTCCCGCATGTGTCTTTGAAAAGCGAAAAGTCGCATGCGCGATAGTTTCTAAGGCATTCCCCAGACGCGAATGCCCGGCTTGACGCTAGATTGGTGCCGATGCCGTACCAAAACAATGCAAGGAGACAGCTATGAAATGGGTGATGCGGGCAATGGCGGTGGCGACGATGGCAACCTGCGCCGGCGGCGCCTGGGCGCAAAAGGGTGAAACCGTCAAGATCGGCTGGATCGATCCGCTGTCGGGCCTGATGGCAGCCGTGGGCACCAACCAGCTCAAGACCTTCCAGCTGCTGGCCGAGGATTTCAACAAGAAGAATGCTTCGGGCGTGAAGTTCGAGATCATCCCGCTGGACAACAAGCTCAGCCCGCAGGAGACCACGGCGGCACTGCGCTCGGCCATGGACCAGGGCGCCCGCTATGTGACGCAGGGCAACGGCTCGGGTCCGGCACTGGCCATCATCGACGCGCTGGAAAAGCACAATTCCCGCAACAAGGGCAAGGAGGTGCTGTACCTGAACTACGCGGCCGTCGATCCCGACCTGACCAACAGCAAGTGCAGCTACTGGCACTTCCGCCTCGACGCCGACACGTCCATGAAGATGGAGGCGCTGACCACCTACATGAAGGACGTGCCGGAGATCAAGAAGGTCTACCTCTTCAACCAGAACTACTCGCACGGCCAGCAGGTGTCCAAGTACGCCAAGGACATGCTCAAGAAAAAGCGCCCCGACGTGCAGATCGTGGGCGACGACTTCGCTCCGCTGGCCCAGGTGCGCGACTTCGCGCCCTATGTGGCCAAGATCAAGCAGTCGGGTGCCGACACGGTGATCACGGGCAACTGGGGCTCCGATCTGGCGCTGCTGCTCAAGGCCGCCAACGATGCGGGCCTGAACGACGTCAAGTTCTACACCTATTACGCGTTCGGCGCGGGCGCGCCCACGGCCATGGGCGCCCAGTCCGACGGCAAGGTCTATGTGGTGGGCTACGGCCACTACAACATGGGCCCGCCCATCCAGCCGCTGATGGCCGAGTTCAGGAAGAAGTTCAACGACGACCTGACGCAAAGCTCGATCTACCACGTGTTCGCGCTGCTCGATGCGGCCTTCGTGAAGGCCGGAACCACCGATCCGCTCAAGGTGGCCGCCACGCTGGAAGGCATGAAGATCAAGAGCTTCAACGGCGAGGTCGAGATGCGCAAGACCGACCACCAGTTGCAGCAGGGCCTGTACATCACCAAGTGGGAAAAGGCCGGTGGCAAGTATCCCTATGACGCCGAAAACACCGGCTACACCTTCGTGCCCGTGAAGTACTACGAGCCCTATGTGGCCAGCACGCCGACCAGTTGCCAGATGAAGCGCCCGTCCTGAGCGCCTTCGCGCCGCGGCGCCGCACCGGGCCTGCTGCCGGCGGCGCCGCGCTCTTTCCTAATTGTCCGCAACGCATTTGAGAGCAAGGCACTTCGATGACGCTGGAATTCTTCACCATATCGCTGCTCAACGGCGTGAGCTACGGCCTGCTGCTGTTCATGCTCAGCTCGGGGCTGACGCTGATCTTCAGCATGATGGGCGTGCTCAACTTCGCCCACACCAGCTTCTACATGCTGGGCGCGTATTTCGCCTACACCCTGAGCGGCATCGTCGGCTTCTGGCCGGCGCTGTTCATCTCTCCGGTCCTGGTCGGCGTGCTGGGCGCGCTGTTCGAGCGCTACAGCCTGCGGCGCGTGCACAAGTTCGGCCATGTGCCCGAACTGCTGGTGACTTTCGGCCTGTCCTACCTGATCCTGGAGGTGGTGCAACTGGTCTGGGGTCGCGGCACCGTGCCCTACGGCCTGCCGCCCGCGCTGCAGGGGCCGCTGTTCACGCTGTACGGTACGCAGTTTCCCAGGTCGCGCTCGTTCGTGATGCTGGTGGCCCTGTTGATGCTGGTCGCCGTGTGGCTGCTGCTGACGCGCACGCGCATCGGCCTGGTGATCCAGGCGGCGCTCAAGAACCCCGAAATGGTGGAGGCCCTGGGCCACAACGTGCCGCGCGTCTTCATGCTGGTGTTTGGCGGCGGTTGCGCGCTGGCCGGCCTGGCCGGAGTGATCGGCGGCAATACCTATGTGACCGAGCCGGCCATGGCCGCCTCGGTGGGCTCCATCATCTTCGTGGTGGTGGTGGTCGGCGGCATGGGATCGCTGGCCGGCGCCTTCGTGGCCTCGCTGCTGATCGGCATCGTGCAGACCTTTGCCGTGGCCATCGACTGGTCGCTGGCCAGCGCGCTGACTTCCATGGGCCATGCTGTCAACGAGTCCACCTTCGGCTGGCCCGTGCTCAGGCTCACGGTTTCGCAGGTGGCGCCCATCCTGCCTTACCTGTTCCTGGTGCTGATCCTGATATTCCGCCCCAAGGGCCTGCTGGGCACACGGGGGGATTGAGCCATGTCTTCCATTCCCAAAAACCGCACGCAAACGATGAGCGCATCCATGCCATCCCCTCAAGACACGGCCGAGCAGCGCTACTACCGCTTCAAGCCGCTGAACATCGGCCGCATCGTGATCTGGAGCCTGTTCGCGCTGGCGCTCATCGTCGCGCCGCTGGTGTTCACCAGCTCCCTGGCCCTGACCATGCTCAGCCAGATTGGCTATCTGATCATCATCTGCCTGTCCTACAACATCCTGCTGGGGCAGGGCGGCATGCTGAGCTTCGGCCATGCGGTCTACACGGGCCTGGGTTCATTCATCGCCATCCACGCGATGAACAAGGCCGGCGCCGGAGAGTGGCCCATTCCGCTGGTGCTGATACCCGTCATCGGCGGCCTGGCCGGCCTGTTCTTCGCGGCGCTGTTCGGCTATGTGACCACGAAGAAATCGGGCACGACCTTCGCGATGATCACGCTGGGCCTGGGCGAGCTGGTGGCATCGATGGCGCTGATGTTCCCCGAATTCTTCGGCGGCGAGGGCGGCATCACCACGGACCGGGTCTACGGCAAGTTCTTCGGTCTGGACTTCGGCTCGGGCCTGCAGGTGTACTACCTGATCGCCGTGTACTGCTTTGTCTGCACGGCAGCCATGTTCGCCTTCACGGGCACGCCGCTGGGCCGCATGCTCAATGCCGTGCGCGACAACCCCGAGCGTGTGGAGTTCGTGGGCTACAACACCCAGCGCGTGCGCTATTTCGCCTTCATCATCGCGGGTTTCTTCGCGGGCATAGGCGGTGGCCTGGCGGCGATCAACTTCGAGATCATCACGGCCATGGACAGTGTCAGCGTGGTGCGCTCGGGCGGCTATCTGCTGTTCACCTTCCTGGGCGGCGCCACTTTCTTCTTCGGGCCCATCATCGGCGCCGTGCTGCTGGTGCTGGCTTCGGTGCTGCTGTCGGAGCTGACCAAGGCCTGGCTGCTGTACCTGGGGCTGGTCTTCCTGCTGATGGTGATGTATGCGCCCGGCGGCGTGGCCGGGCTGGTCATGATGAACCTGCGGGTGGCCAAGTTCGGCCGCTTCAAGCGCCTGCTCGTACCCTATCTGGGCCTGCTCGTGAGCGCCGTGTTCGTGGTCTGCGGCGGGGCGGCACTGATCGAGATGATCTACCACATGCAGCTCAACGCGGCGCTCGGTCCCAGCGTGTCCTTCATGGGCACGCAGCTCGATACCAGCGCGGCCGCCACCTGGGCCGTGGCGCTGGTGGTGTTCGTGGTGGGCATGGGCCTGCTGGAAGTCTTCAGGCGCTTCACCCAGCGCCGCTGGAGCCAGATCCAGGAAGACATCGAGGAAATCATGAAGAAGGGAGGGGCCTGAGCCATGTCCAGCGTCGCAATCCACAATCCGGCAGACCATGCCGCACGGTCCGCGCGTGCGGCCTCGTCCGCCAAGCCCCCGTATGCGCTGGAGCTGCGGGACCTGCGCAAGAAGTTCGGCAAGACCGAGATCATCCGCGGCGCCCAGCTGGCCGTCGAGCCCGGCGAGCGCGTGGCCATCATCGGGCCCAACGGCGCAGGCAAGAGCACGCTGTTCAATCTGATCAGCGGCCGCTTCGAACCCAGCGGCGGCCAGGTGCTGCTGCACGGCCAGCGCATCGACGGCAAGAAGCCGTTCGAGATCAACCGCATGGGCCTGTCGCGCAGCTTCCAGATCACCAACATCTTTCCCAAGCTCAGCGTGTTCGAGAACCTGCGCTGCGGCGTGCTCTGGAGCCTGGGCTACCGCTACAGCTTCTGGCGCTTCCTGTCGAACCTTCACGACGCCAATGCGCGTGCCGAGGAACTGATGGAAATGATCGGCCTGCACAGAAAGCGTGACACGCTGGCCGTGAACCTGACCTATGCCGAGCAGCGCGCGCTGGAAATCGGCATCACCATCGGCGGCGGCGCCAGCGTCATATTGCTGGACGAACCCACGGCCGGCATGAGCAACAGCGAGACTGCCCACTTCATCCAGCTCATCAAGAAGGTCACCGAAGGCAAGACGCTGCTGACCGTGGAGCATGACATGGGCGTGGTCTTCGGCCTGGCCGACAAGATTGCCGTGGTGGTCTATGGCGAAGTCATCGCCTTCGACACGCCCGAGGCCGTGCGCGCGAATGCGCGCGTGCAGGAAGCCTACCTGGGCTCCTCGGTGGCAGACCAGCAGGCGGGAGTCCATTGAATATGCTGAAGATCAACAATCTGCATGCCTACTACGGCAAGAGCCATGTGCTGCATGGCGTGGACTTCGAGGTGCATCCGGGCGAAATCGTCGCGCTGCTGGGGCGCAACGGCTCGGGCCGCTCCACCACGGCCAAGGCCATCATGGGCCTGGTGCACTGGGAGGGCTCGCTGGACTGGAAGGGCCAGAGCCTGACCGGCAAGAAGGCCTACGAGGTCGCGCACCTGGGCGTGGGCTATGTGCCCGAGAGCCGCGACGTGTTCCCCAACCTCACGGTGCACCAGAACCTGCTGCTGGGCCAGAAGGGCAAGGGCAAGAGCAGCCGCTGGGGTTTTGACGACATGTATGCCATGTTCCCTCGCCTGAAGGAGCGCCAGCACACCGAGGCGGGCGTGATGTCGGGCGGCGAGCAGCAGATGCTCACGCTGTGCCGCACGCTCATGGGCGATCCCGACCTCATCATCATCGACGAGCCTACCGAAGGCCTGGCGCCCAAGATCGTGGAACTGGTGGGCGAATACCTCAAGAAGATCAAGGACCGCGGTGTGTCGGTGCTGCTGATCGAACAGAAGCTCACCATTGCCATGAACATCTCGGATCGCGCCCTGGTCATGGGCCACGGCCACATCGTCTTCGACGGCACGCCGGCCAGCTTGCGCGCCAACGAGAAGGTCCGCAAGGAATGGCTGGAGGTCTAGCCTGCGCCGGAAGCCTGTGAAACCGGCGCAGCACAGGCCGGCGACGCCGAGCAAGAGCCGCCTCGCTGCGCTGGCGCCCCTTGGGGGCAGCGCGAAGTGGCTCGGGGAGTGATCTGTCCCGGTCGGGACAAACCGCAGTGGCGCATTGCAGCAAAGTTTCTACAATCAAAAACGCACGATCGTTCTTTTCTATCGCATAGGGGACAACAGCATGACTGCTGAATACCAAGTGGACGGTGCCGTAGCCGTCATTACATTGAACAACCCGCCGGTCAACGGCCTGGGCCTGTCCACGCGCCGCGGCATCGTCGACGGCCTGAACAAGGCCCTGGCCGATGCTGCCGTCAAGGCCGTGGTCATCACCGGCGCCGGCAAGGCATTCTCGGGCGGTGCCGACATCACCGAGTTCGGCAAGGAGGAGGCCTACCGCGAGCCGCACCTGATCTCCGTCATCCAGCAACTGGACCTGTCGGGCAAGCCCACGGTGGCCGCCATCCACACGGTCTGCATGGGCGGCGGCCTGGAGCTGGCGCTGGGCTGCAACTACCGCGTGGCCGCGCCCGGCACCGCCGTGGCCCTGCCCGAGGTCAAGCTGGGCCTGCTGCCCGGTGCGGGCGGCACGCAGCGCCTGCCGCGCGTGCTGGGCGTGGAAGCTGCGCTGAACATGATCGTCAGCGGAGAAGCCGTCAAGAGCGAGATGCTGGCCGCCATTCCCGGCCAGACCCTGTTCGACAAGATGGCTTCCTCGGCCGAGACCCTGCTGGCCGAAGCCAAGGCCTTCGCGCTGGAAGTGGCCGACAGGCGCCCGCTGCCGCGCGTGCGCGACCTGCCTTGCAAGCACCCCCAGGGCGAGGCCTACTTCCAGTTCGCCCGCACCATGGTGCAGGGCATGTCCAAGAATTTCCCCGCGCCCGTGCGCTGCGTGGATGCCGTGCAGAACGCCACCACCAAGAAATTCGACGACGGCATGGCGCTGGAGCGCGAAACCTTCATGCAGCTGATGATGACGCCCGAGTCGCGTTCGCTGCGCCACCTGTTCATGGCCGAGCGCGCGGCTTCGAAGATCGCCGATGTGCCTTCGGACACGCCCGTGCGCGAAATCCGCACCGTGGGCGTGATCGGCGCCGGCACCATGGGCGGCGGCATCTCCATGAACTTCCTGAACGCCGGCATTCCGGTCACCATCCTGGAGACCAAGCAGGAAGCGCTGGACCGCGGCGTGGCCACCATCCGCAAGAACTACGAGGCCCAGGTCAAGAAGGGCAAGCTCAAGCAGGAAAAATACGAAGAGCGCATGGCGCTGCTCAGCACCACGCTGAGCTACGGCGATCTCAAGAACGCCGACCTCATCATCGAGGCCGTGTTCGAGGAGCTGGGCGTCAAGGAGCAGGTGTTCAAGCAGCTTGATGAGGTGGCCAAGCCCGGCGCCATCCTGGCCTCCAACACTTCCACGCTGGACGTGGACAAGATCGCCGCCTTCACCCAGCGTCCGCAGGACGTGGTGGGCATGCATTTCTTCAGCCCCGCCAACGTCATGAAGCTGCTGGAAGTGGTGCGCGGCAAGGAAACCGCCAAGGACGTCCTGGCCACGGTGATGAAGATCGCCAAGAAGATCAAGAAGACGGCCGTGGTCTCGGGCGTGTGCGACGGCTTCATCGGCAACCGCATGATCGAGCAGTACTCGCGCCAGGCCGGCTTCCTGCTGGACGAGGGCGCCACACCCCAGCAGGTGGACAGGGCCATCGAGAAGTTCGGCTTTGCCATGGGGCCGTTCCGCATGGGCGACCTGGCAGGCAACGACATCGGCTGGGCCATCCGCAAGCGCCGCGCGGTCGAAAAGCCCGACATGAAATACAGCGGAACGGCCGACCGGCTGTGCGAGCTGGGACGCTTCGGCCAGAAGACCGGCGCCGGCTGGTACGACTACCAGGCCGGCAAGCGCGATGCGATTCCCTCCAAGCTGGTGGAGGAGATGATCGAGCAGTACCGCAAGGACAAGGGCATCACGCCGCGCAAGATCTCCGACGAGGAAATCGTGCAGCGCCTGGTTTTCGCCCTGGTCAACGAAGGCGCGCACATCCTGGAAGACGGCATTGCCGGCAAGTCGGGCGACATCGACATGGTCTACCTCACCGGCTATGGCTTCCCCGTCTGGCGCGGCGGTCCCATGCACTACGCGGGCGAAGTGGGCCTGTTCAACGTGGTGCAGGCCATGAACCGCTTTGCCCGCAACCCCCACGACGATGCCAAGTTCTGGCAGCCCGCGCCGCTGCTGGCCAAGCTCGCAGCCGAGGGCAAGCAGTTCAGCTAAGCCGCAGCGGAGCCGGGCCGAGCGCCTCAGCGGCGCCGGTTCCGGCCTGTGCACCATCAAGAATCCAAGGACACACCATGACATCCGCAGTGATTGTTTCTACCGCGCGCACTCCGCTGACCAAGAGCTGGAAGGGCGCTTTCAACATGACTTACGGCCCCACGCTGGGAGCGCATGCCGTCCGCAACGCCGTCGAGCGCGCCGGCATCGAGGGCGCCGAGGTCGAGGACGTGATCATGGGCATGTCGCTGCCCGAAGGCACGACCGGCGGCAACGTGGCGCGGCTGATCGCCGTACGCGCCGGCCTGCCCGTGACCACCTCCGGCCTGACCATCAACCGCTTCTGCTCCTCGGGCCTGCAGGCGATCGCGCTGGCCGCCCAGCGCATCATCGCCGGCGAGAACGACGTGCTGGTGGCCGGCGGCCTGGAGAGCATCTCCTGCGTGCAGCCCTTCGTGAATCCGCACATGGCCTTCGATCCCGAGCTGACGGCCATGAAGCCCGAAATCTACTGGAGCATGCTGCAGACCGCCGAGCAGGTGGCCAAGCGCTACAACATCAGCCGCGACGCCATGGACGAGTACGGCGCAGCCAGCCAGCAAAAGGCCTGCGCGGCCCAGGCTGCCGGCCTGTTCGATGCCGAGATCGCCCCCATGAAGACCGTGATGGGCGTGGCCGATAAGGTGCGCGGCCTGATTACCAAGGAAGTGCTCGCGAGCAAGGACGAGGGCACGCGCGAGGGCACGACCAAGGAAGGCATCAGCGGCCTGCGCAGCGCGCTGCCCGGCGGCCTGGTGACGGCCGGCAATGCCAGCCAGTTCTCGGACGGCGCGGGCGCCTGCGCCGTGGTCAGCGAGGACTACGCCTCGCGCAAGGGCCTCAAGCCCCTGGGCCGCTTCCTGGGCTTTGCCGTGGCCGGCTGCGAACCCGATGAAATGGGCATCGGCCCCGTCTATGCCATTCCCAAGGTGCTCAAGAAGCTGGGCCTGAAGATCGAGGACATCGACCTGTGGGAACTGAACGAAGCCTTTGCCGTGCAGGTGATCTACTGCCGCGACAAGCTGGGCATTCCCAACGACCGCCTGAACGTGAACGGCGGCGCCATTGCCCTGGGCCACCCCTATGGCGTGTCGGGCCAGCGCCTGACGGGCCATGCCCTGATCGAAGGCAAGCGCCGCGGCGCCAAGCGCGTGTGCGTGACCATGTGCATCGGCGGAGGCATGGGGGCGGCCGGCATTTTTGAAGTGCTGTAACGCGCCGGATATCTGCCATGCCCCGCGCGGCTTCCACAGGGCTGCGCGGGGTTTTGCTTTCCTGTCGATGGCGGCCTTGGCGCAGCGCCTCCCATGGCCTGCCGCAGCGAGCGTCCCTCGAGGCCAGGTAACGAATGGCGGACGGCAGCGGCACCAAGCCATGGACATATACCGCTCGGGAGGCTCTGCGCAATCTCGGCATGGGCGAGCCAAGGCACCTGTGCCGCCGAAGCCGAACTTGCGCCAGCCCGGGGGCGGACGCTGCATGCACAGGAGGCCGGCTGCACGGCGCGTCGCGCAGCGGACATGGGGCCGTGAGGTTGCCCTCCCATAATTTGCCGCATGACCACCTTACGCTCCACCCTCGAATTCCTGCTCTACGACTGGCTGCAAGCCGAATCGCTCACGGCACGCGAGCGCTTTGGCGACCATTCGCGCGAGACCTTTGATGCCGTGCTCGACACCTGCGAGCGCATTGCGCGCGAGAAGTACGCGCCGTTCAACCGCACGGTGGACACGCAGGAGCCCCAATTCGACGGCGAGAAGGTGATATTGCCCCGGTGCACCTACGAGGCGCGCCAGGCCTATGCCGAGTCCGGCATGCTCAGCGCCGCCCAGGACTACGAGATGGGCGGCATGCAGCTGCCCTATACCCTGGAAGCCGCGGCCAACAGCTTCTTCGCGGCGGCTTCGATCAGCATAGGCTCCAACATGCTGACCTCGGGCAATGCCAACGCCATCATGGCCCATGGCACGGCCATGCAGCAGCAGGTCTTTGCCGCCAATGAATTCAACGGCCGCTGGGCAGGCACCATGTGCCTGTCCGAGCCCCAGGCCGGCTCCTCGCTGTCCGACATCGCCACGCGCGCCGAGCCCGACGGCGCCGATTTCGAAAGCGACGCGCTGGGCCCGCGCTACCGCCTCAAGGGCAACAAGATGTGGATCAGCGCGGGCGACCATGAGCTGACCGAGAACATCGTCCACCTGGTGCTGGCCAAGATTCCCGGGCCCGACGGCAGGCCCGTGCCGGGCGTCAAGGGTATCTCGCTGTTCATCGTGCCCAAGAAGCTCGTGGACACCGAAGGCCGGCTCACGAGCGAGCGCAACGACGTGGCGCTGGCCGGCCTCAACCACAAGCTGGGCTGGCGCGGCACGACGAATACGCTGCTCAATTTCGGCGAGGGCAAGTACCCGGTCCGGGGCGCCTCCGGCGCCATCGGTTATCTGGTGGGCAAGCCCGGCGAAGGCCTCAAGTGCATGTTCCACATGATGAACGAGGCGCGCATCTCCATCGGCATGGCCGCCACCATGCTGGGCCTGGCCGGGTATTACGCCAGCCTGGACTATGCGCAAAATCGCCCCCAGGGGCGGCCGATCGGCGCCGGCGGCAAGGACGCGACCAAGCCCCAGTCGCGCATCATCGAACATGCCGACGTCAAGCGCATGCTGCTGGCGCAAAAGGCCTATGGCGAAGGTGCGCTGGCGCTGAACCTGTTCTGCGCCCGGCTGGTGGACGAACAGCACACCGGTACGCCAGAGGCCGTGGACGAGGCCCGCCTGCTGCTGGAAGTGCTCACGCCCGTTGCCAAGAGCTGGCCCAGCGAGTTCTGCCTGGAGGCCAATTCCCTGGCCATCCAGATCCATGGCGGCTATGGCTACACGCGCGACTTCCCGGTGGAGCAGTACTGGCGCGACAACCGCCTCAACATGATCCACGAGGGCACGCACGGCATCCAGGCCATGGACCTGCTGGGCCGCAAGGTGCTGATGGAGGGCGGGCGCGGCCTGCAGCTGCTGGCCGGGCGCATCAACGGCACCATCGAGAAGGCCATGCGCCACGAGATGCTGGCCGCCTATGCCAACCAGCTGGCGGCGGCGCTGGCCGAGGTCGGCGCCGCGACCAAGGCCGCCTGGGCCACCGGCGACGCCCAGGAGGCGCTGGCAAATGCCGTGCCTTACATGCAGGCCTTCGGCCATGTGGTGCTGGCCTGGACCTGGCTGGACGTGGTGCTGGCCGTGCTGGAACGTGATGCTTCTGTATCCATAGCTCCAAACGCCGGCAGAGTGGGTGCCATGCGCTATTTCTTCCATTACGAGCTGCCCCGCATCGGCGCGTGGCTGAACGTGGTCAGGCAGCGCGACATGACTTGCGCGCAGCTGCCGGAATCCGCCTTCTGACGTCCGCTGCTCACGCGCGCATGGCGCGCCGCAGCCAGGCGCTGCCGTAGTCCACGGCCATGGACAACAGCAGCATGGCCAGGATGACCGTGCCGGCCTGGGCATAGTGGAACAGCGACAGCTCGAAATACAGCAGCTGCCCCAGGCCGCCAGCACCCACAAAGCCCAGGATGGCGGCCATGCGGATGTTCATTTCCCAGCGGTACAGCGTATAGGCCAGCAGCTGCGGGGCCGCGCCGGGCAGGGTTCCGTAGCAAAAGGCCTGCAGGCCGCCGCTGCCCGCGCGCCTGAGGGCCCGTGCGGGCGCAGGCGGCGTGTTCTGCAGTGCTTCGGCATACAGCCGGCCCAGCACGCCGGCCGTGTGCAGGGCCAGGGCCAGGGCGCCGGCAAACGGCCCCAGGCCCACGGCCAGCGCCGTGATCGTGGCCCAGACCAGCTCGGGCACGGAGCGCAGCAGATTGAGCAGCAGGTTCCACGGCGCGCGCCAGCGCGGCAGGGCCAGCAGCAGGCCCGCGGCTGCGGCCAGCAGGGTGCCGACGATGGAAATGGCCAGCGTCTCCCCCACGCCCTTGAGCACCTTGGCCAGCCACTCGTGGCCGAGGTCGGGCGGGAAGAAGCCCTGCACGAATTCGCCCATGGTGTGCACCGCATCCTCTGTAAAAAGGGCTGGCAGGTCCATGTCCAGCAGGCGCAGGCTGCCCCACAGGCCGGCCGCCAATGCCAGGATCAGCAGGCCGCTGCGCCAGCCAAAGGGCAGGGCGCGGGCCTGCGGGGCGGCGTTCAGCGCGCGGCGCAGGCCGGTGGAGAGCAGGTCGGCCGCCGCCACCAGCGCCATGAAGCACAGCAGGATGCTGGCGGCTTCGCCGCCGTTGAGCATCTTCATGGCCTGGTCCATGAGCTGGCCCAGGCCGCCCGCACCCACAAAGCCCATGACCACGGAGGCGCGGATCGCGCATTCCCAGCGGTACACGGTATACGAAGTCAGCTCCCGGGCCGCTTGCGGCAGCAGGCCGTAGAGCAGGGCCTGCACGCGCCCCGCGCCGCAGGCAGCGAGGGCGCGCGCCGGGGTGGGGTCCGCGGATTCCAGGATTTCCGCATACACCTTGGCCAGCATGCCGCCATAGGTCAGACCCAGGGCCAGCACGCCGGCGGTCGGCCCCAGGCCGAAGACGCGTACGAAGACCAGGGCCCAGACCAGCTCGGGGATGCCGCGCAGTATGGTGAGCAGCCCGCGCGAGACGGGGTTGAGCGTGATGCGCTCGCGCGCCGCGCCGCTGGCCAGATAGGACAGCGGCACGGCAACGACAAAGGCCAGCGCCATGCCGGACGTGGCAATGGCCAGGGTTTCCAGCGTGGCCCGGCCCAGGTAGCCCAGGAACTCGCTGCCGGTCTCGGGCGGGAGGAAGTTGGCCAGGAAGTTGCCGATGACCCGCAGATTGTCGGGGTCCAGGAGCGGCGCCAGACGGAAGCCGGAACCCTGCAGCAGCGGCCACAGCAGCACCAGTGCCAGCAGCAGCCAGCCCACGCGCCCGCGCGCGGCCGGATCGCGCAAGGCCGGGGCGCGAACGCCCGGATCGGCGTTCAACGGCATGCCATCACCATGGCGGCGAGCGGTTCGGCTGCCGGGGTACGGCCCGGCGGCAGCGTCCGGTCCTGCGTGCCCGCATACAGGGCCTGCAGCTGCGCTTCGCTCACCTGGGCGGCCGGCAGGTCGAAGAGGATGCGCCCGGCGCGTATGCCCACGATGCGTGCAAAGCACGACAGCGCCAGGTCCACCGCATGTAGGCTGGCCACCAGCGTGGCCTGCCGCGCGGCGGCTTCCTGCACCAGCAACTGCACCGTGGACAGGGACAGGGCCGGATCCAGCGCCGAGACGGGCTCGTCGGCCAGGATCAGCTCGGCCTGCTGGTAGAGCACGCGGGCAATGCCCACACGCTGCAATTGCCCGCCCGAGAGCTGGTCGCAGCGCGCGAACAGCTTGTCCTGCAGCTGCACGCGGGCCAGGGCCTCGCGGGCGCCGGGGATGTCCTGCGGGTAGGCCAGCGATGCCAGGGCCTTCCACAGCGGCCACCGGCCCAGCCGCCCGGCCAGCACGGCCGTGACCACGCGCTGGCGCAGCGGAACCGGCGTGGCCTGGTACACGGTGCCTATGCGCGAGCGCAGCGCCTTCAGGGCGCTGGCGGAGATGGAGGCCGTGACGGGCTGGCCCAGCACGGTCATGCGGCCTGCGGTGGGCAGGTGGCCTGTGCCCAGGGTGTTCAGCAGCGAGGTCTTGCCGGCGCCCGAGGGGCCGATCAGCGCAATGCTTTCCCCCTGTGCGGCGGACAGCGTGATGCCCGAGAGGGAGGCAAAGCCGTTGCTGTGGGTCAGGCCCACCTCGTCCAGCGCGAAACTCATGGCCTTGGTGCTTTGGAAAACAGGGCTGCCAGCGCCGACTGCATCAGCGAAAGCGGCCCAAATGCATAAAAAAGGAGCAGGGCGGTACCTGCAGGGGCCGCCCTCGGAGACGCTGCTTACTTGAGCAGGCCTGCGGACTTGGCCGCAGCTTCGATGCCCACGTAGTTCTCGGCCTTGGTGGGGATGAACTTGCTGGCGCGCTGCAGGTCCATGATGGCCTTGTGCTCGGGCCTGGCCGGGTCCAGCGCCAGGAAGGCATCGGTCAGCTTCTTGATGATGGCCGGGTCCAGGTCGCCGCGCACGGTCCAGTTGTAGTCGTAGTAGGTGGGTGTGGTGGCGAAGACGCGCACCTTGCTGGTGTCCACCTTCCTGGATTCGACCAGCTTGTCCCAGACCGAGGTGTTGAGTACGCCGGCTTCGGCCTTGCCCGCGGCCACGAAGGCCACGGTGGCGTCATGCGCGCCCGAATAGGCGACGGTCTTGAAATCCTTTTCGGGGTTGATGCCGTCCTGCTGCAGGAAGTAGCGCGGCATCAGGCTGCCCGAGGTGGAGGACGGCGCGCCGAAGGCGAATGTCTTGCCCTTGAGGTCCGAGAGCTTGGTGATGGATGGATCGGCCGTGATGAACTTGCTGGTGAAGACCGCATCCTCGGCGCGCTGCACGATGGGAATGGCCGTGCCGTGCGTGCGGATCTTGGCCTGCACGAACGTGAACCCGCCCAGCCAGGCCAGGTCCAGCTTGCGCGTGGCCAGCGACTCGACCACGGCCGCGTAGTCGGACACGGGCGTGAACACCACCTTCATGCCGGTGGCCTGCGAGAGGTATTCGCCCAGCGGCTTGAACTTGCGCTGCAGCTCGGTCGGCGCCTCGTCGGGAATCGCTGACACGCGCAGCACGGCCGGGGTATCGGCGCGGGCCAGGGAAACCAGGGAGGAAGCGGCCATGGCGGCAACGGCCATGCCGCGCAGCGCCTGGCGGCGGGCGAAAGAAGTGCTCATCGATATGCTCCGTTCAATTTGCCACCACCGTCCGGATACACGGCGGTTGATAGGCCAGGGCTTGCCCCGGCGAAGATCAGTCCACAAGCGGTACACCGACCGCAGGGGGCGATTGTAGGGAGAAGCGGCGGCGGCTGCCGCGGTAGGGCCGCTCGCCGGGCCCGCCATGGCGGGCAAACGCAGGCCTGCTCCTACAGGCACGGCAAGGCGTATCCGCTCAAGATCAGCCATCTGCATGAATCAAGAGAGGATCCGATGAGCACGACTCCCGAGCCCAAGGATGCCGCTGCCAGCATGCCGCCGCTGATTCCCACGCAAAGCGGCACGCTGGAGCTGCACGACATCACCATCGTCGACCAGAGCAAGCTCAAGAAGGCGATCTCGGCGGCGGCCCTGGGCAATGCGATGGAATGGTTCGACTTCGGCGTCTATGGCTTCGTGGCCTATGCGCTGGGCAAGGTGTTCTTTCCCGACGCGTCGCCGAGCGTGCAGATGATCGCGGCGCTGGGCACCTTCTCCGTGCCGTTCCTGGTGCGACCGCTGGGCGGCGTGTTCTTCGGGGTGCTGGGCGACCGGTTCGGGCGCCAGAAGGTGCTGTCCACCACCATCATCATCATGGCCGTCAGCACCTTCTGCATCGGGCTGATTCCCTCGTACGACAGCATAGGCATCTGGGCTCCCATCCTGCTGCTGCTGTGCAAGCTGGCGCAGGGCTTTTCGGTGGGCGGCGAATACACGGGCGCGGCCATCTTCGTGGCCGAGTATGCGCCGGACCGCAAGCGCGGCTTTCTGGGCAGCTTCCTGGACTTCGGCTCCATCGCCGGCTTTGTGCTGGGCGCCGGCGTGGTGGTGCTGCTGCAGAGCATTCTGGGCGAGGACCGCTTCGTGGAATGGGGCTGGCGCCTGCCTTTCTTCATGGCGGCGCCGCTGGGCTTCCTGGGCCTGTACCTGCGCCATGCGGCCGAGGAGACTCCGGCCTTCCAGCAGCAGCTGGAGATGATGGAAAGAGAGGACCAGGAAGACGTGGAAAACCGCCCGCGCGTGTCCTTCAGGGAAATCGCCACGCGTTTCTGGCGGCCGCTGCTGATTTGCGTGGGGCTGGTGCTGACCACCAACATCACCTACTACATGCTGCTGACCTACATGCCCAGCTACCTGACCCACAACATGCATTACGCCGAAGGGCACGGGGTGCTCATCATCATCGCCGTGATGATCGGCATGCTGTTCGTGCAGCCGGTCATCGGCATGGCCAGCGACCGGTTCGGGCGCCGGCCCTTCGTGCTGTTCGGCTCGGTGGCGCTGCTGGTGCTTGCCGTGCCGTGCTTTCGCCTCATCATCAGCGGCGAGATCGGGCTGATCTTCCTGGGCCTGTTCATCCTGGCCGTGATCCTCAATGCATTCACCGGCGTCATGGCATCGACGCTGCCGGCCATGTTCCCCACGCGCATCCGCTACAGCGCGCTGGCCAGCGCCTTCAACATCGCCATCATTCTCGCGGGCCTGACGCCCACCATCGCGGCCGCGCTGGTCGACTCCTCGGGCAATCTCTACATTCCGGCCTACTACCTGATGCTGGTGGCCGTGATCGGCATCGTCACGGGCATTTTCATGAAGGAAACGGCGAACCGGCCGCTGCGCGGCGCCACGCCATCGGCCTCCAGCAAGAAGGAGGCACGGGAGCTGCTGGTGCAGACCTATGAGCACATCGAGCAGAGCGTGGAGGACATCGATGCCGAGATCGCGCGGCTGCAGGTGCAGATCCAGGCGCTGGAGGCGCGCAAGCAGCAGTATGTGGATCTGCATCCCAAGCTGGGCTGAAGGCGGCCGGACTCCATCCGTGCCTGGAGCTGTGTGCTTTGCGCCACAGAGCGGATGGCGAGGCTTGGCAAGCATCCATTGCATTGCCTACACTTGCGGCCCTTATTCCATCTGAATCAACAGCTCTCATTTTTGAGGTGCATCATGCCCCGCCGCTCTCGTTTCTGCTGAACGACTTCGTCACACGCTGATTTCTGAAACCCTTCAGAAGTCCTGCCTGTGCGCTGCGGTGCGTGGCTCTCGACCTGCCCAGAACTCTCCTGGGCTGCTGCCGTATGACTTTGCTTCCATACGGCGCCTGAGTTTCCGCCACATCCTTCCATGATTGCCCGGACCTGAATCCCTGGTGCGGCAAGCATAGTCTTCGCTTCATTGCGGCGCGCGTCGTCGTCGGCTCTCCATTCCTGCGCCATGCCGCGCAGGCCTTGCTTCGACCTTGGAAAGTTCGACATGACTTCACAACATCTATTCAACCTGGAGATTCTCAAATACCCGCGCACGCCGCACCTGCGCGGCTCGCGCCTGCAGAGCGGCGACCACGACGATGCCGTGCCCTACGCGGCGCTGGCCGGCCGCCATATCGTGGTCGAGGAAAAGCTCGACGGCGCCAATGCCGCGTTGAGTTTCGGCGCCGACGGTAGCCTGCTGCTGCAGTCGCGCGGACACTATCTGCGGGCCGACCAGTGCGGCGGGCGCGAGCGCCAGTTCAATGCCTACAAGCAGTGGGCGCGTGCGCACGAGGATGCGCTGATGCGGCTGCTGGATGACCGCTACGTGATGTACGGCGAATGGCTGTATGCCAAGCATTCGCTGTATTACGACGCGCTGCCGCACTGGTTCTGCGAGTTCGACATCTGGGACCGCTCGGCGCAGCACTTCCTCGATACGCCGCGCCGCCATGCCTTGCTGGCCGGCGTACCCGTGGTCTCGGTGCCCGTGCTCTACAGCGGCACGGCGCCCTACCGCGAGCGGGACCTGCTGGCCATGCTCGCGCCTTCGCTGGCGCGCAGCCCGGGCTGGAAGTGCGCCTTCGAGGCGCAGGTCCGGCGGCAGAAGCTGGACCTGCCCCTGGCCTGGCGGCAGACCGATGCCTCCGATCTGGCCGAAGGCCTGTACATCAAGGTCGAGGAGGGCGGGCAGACCGTGGCGCGCTACAAGTTCGTGCGCTCCGACTTCGTGCAGGTGATCCTGGATTCGGGCTCGCACCACAGCGAGCGGCCCATCGTGCCCAACGGCCTGCGTGCCGGTGTCGATATTTTTGCCGATGCAATCAAAAAATACTGGTAACGCTTGTCTGCCAAGCGTTGAAAGCTATCAAGACCGTAGCGAACGAAGAGGGCTGCGGCGAAAGGAGTTTTTATGTGGAGCTGGAAACAGATGGCGGCCCTGGTGCCGCATGCGGCCGGCGACGATGTGGACTGGGCGGCCTGCCTGCAGGCCTTTCCGCAGCTAGAGCTGGCCAGGACCACGCCGCAGGACCCGGTGTTCCATGCCGAAGGCGACGTGTGGACGCATACGCAGATGGTGGTGCGCGAGCTGCTGGAGGACGGCGACTATGCGCGGCTGGCGCCGGCCGAGCGCGAGACCGTGTTCCTGGCCGCGTTGCTGCACGATGTGGCCAAGTGTTCGACCACGCAGGTCGATGACCATGGCCGTATCTCGCAGCCCGGCCACTCGCGCAAGGGCGCCCTTGATGCGCGCCTCATGCTCTGGGAAGCGGGCGCGCCCGTGGCCCAGCGCGAGGCGATATGCCGGCTGATCGCCGTGCACCAGATGCCGTTCTTTGCATTTGCGGATTCGCGCCGCGGCCTGTCGCCCGAATTCATCGTGCGCGAACTATCCTGGCAGGTCGACCTGCATCTGCTGGTGCTGCTGGCGCGGGCCGATATTCGCGGCCGCATCTGCCCCGATGTGGGCAACGTCCTGGTCAACATCGAGCTGCTGCGGGAGCTGGCGCTGGAGGAGGGCTGCCTGCGCACGCCGCGCCGGTTTGCGTCGGCCGAGACTGCGGTGCGCTATTTCCGCGGTGCCGAGCTGCATCCGGACTATGCGCTGCACGAGGAGCCGGGCTCGCAGGTGGTGGTGATGTGCGGGCTGCCGGCTTCGGGCAAGAACACCTGGGTGGCGCAGCACCATCCAGGCCTGCCCGTGGTGTCGTTCGACGATGCGCGCGCCGAGCTGGGCCTGCGTCACGGGCAGAACGAAGGCGCGGCGGCCCACCTTGCCGTGGACAAGGCCAGGGCCTTGCTGCGCGCCGGTGCGCCCTTTGTCTGGAATGCCACGCATCTGTCGCGCCAGATGCGCGGCAAATCCGTGGACCTGTGCCTGGCCTATGGCGCCCGCGTGCAGCTGGTGCACCTGGAGGCTGCCAAGCCCGTGCTGCTGGAGCGCAACCGCAACCGCGACACCACGCTGTCCAATGCGGCGCTGCTGTCCATGCTGCACCGCTGGGAAGTGCCCCTGCCCACCGAAGCCCATGGCCTGCAGCTGCTGGCTTCAGAGCGCCCTTGAGAAATGCCCCGCATGGGGCTTTTTTTTTGTGCCGCCGGCCATGCGGGCGCTTTCCCGTTCCTACGTAATATCCGCATCAGTATTGTCCATACAAAAAGCGCACAATCCGGGCCAACCCTAGATCAATACCACAACATGGGCGGCCGCCTCCGGCGCGGCACTTCCTGCTCCACTGCGCATCGCGCGAACGGCGACAGCCTACAGCTGACGCGTTCGCGCCTTCTTAACATGGGCCTGCGGGGTGTGCGTTGAAGCAGCCAGCCAAAACCGAGGTTCATCCATGACCCATCTAGACATACAGCTGTTGCTGACCGCCCTGGTCAGCGTACTGGTGCTGGTCGCGCTCATCGTGTCGCGCCTGAAGATGCACCCGCTTCTGGCGCTGCTCGTCGTTTCCGTCGGAGTGGGCTTTGCGACCGGCATGGAGCCGGGCAACATCGTCAAGCAACTGACCAACGGCGCCGGCAAGACGCTGGGCGCGGTAGGTGTGGTGATCGCGCTGGGCGCCATGCTCGGCAAGATTCTGGCCGACGCCGGCATCACGGAGCAGATCGCCGAAGCCATCCTGAAGCATGCTTCGGACCGCATGATTCCCTGGGCCATGACCCTGGTGGCCTTCATCGTGGGCATACCGATGTTTTTCGAGGTGGGCCTGGTCGTCATGCTGCCGCTGATATTCAGCGTGGCGCGCAAGCTGGAGGGCCATGCCCGTTTCAAGGGGTCGGCCTATGTGTACGTCGGCGTGCCCGTGATCTCGGCGCTTGCCGCCATGCATGGCATGGTGCCGCCCCATCCGGGTCCGCTGACCGCGATTGCCACGCTCAAGACGGCCGTGGGCCCCACCATGCTGTACGGCTTCCTGGCGGCCATACCCGCCATGATTCTCGGCGGCCCGCTCTACGGCGCCTTCATCTCCCCGCGCATGAGCACCAGGCCCGACCAGACGCTGCTGGACCAGTTCACCATCACCGAAAAAGCCGACAACGCGCAGCGGCCCGGCATCGGCCTGGGCGTGCTGGCGGCGCTGCTGCCGGCTATCCTGATGCTGGTCCATGCGGTGGCCGAGATGGTGCTGCCCAAGAACAGCCCGGCCATGCAGGTGGCGGGCTTTCTGGGCAATCCGCTGATCGCCATGCTGCTGGGAGTACTGTTCGCCATCGTGGCCCTGGTGGTCGCGCGCGGCGGCGACACGGAAAAGCTGCGCGATGCGCTGGGCAAGAGCCTCAAGCCGATTGCCTCGATCATCATGATCATTGCGGGCGGCGGCGCCTTCCAGCAGATGCTGACCAGCGCCAAGGTGGGCGATGCCATCGTGAACCTCACGCAGCAGTTTGCCTTCCCGCCGCTGATCCTGGGCTGGCTGATCGCCATGCTGCTGTCGGTCTCCACCGGCTCGGCCACCGTGGGCATCGTGGGCGCGGCCGGCCTGCTTGCCCCGCTGGCCGGAGCCGATCCCAGCCTGAACCTGCCTTTGCTGGCCCTGTCCATCGGCTGCGGCTCGCTGTTCTTCAACTATGCCAACCACGCGGGCTTCTGGATGGTCAAGGAATCCTTCGGCATGACCATGGGCGAAGCCACCAAGACGATTTCGGTGGTGCAGTCCATCGTCGCCGTGGTGGGCCTGGTCATGGTGCTGATCTTCAATGCGGCCATGCCCGTCCATTGAAGCATGGCTGCATTGCCAGCACGGCCTGCGCAGAAACACAAAATGCCCCGAAAGGGGCATTTTTCATGGGCGGCCGCGGGGCTTAGCTGCCGAAGCTCAGTCCGCCGTTTTGCATGGCAGCCAGCGTTTCGGCGCGGACCTGGGCGCGCGTCACGGTCGAGGCCTGTTCCTGCCTGGGGCTGACATAGGTGAAGTCGTAGTTGGGCAGTGTGCCCTGTTCCTGGGCCAGCTTGAGTTCGTGGATGACTTCGGCGCGTGTCAGCGTGCTTTGGCTTTGCACCTGCGGTGGGTAATGGTCGGCGGTAAAGTCCTGGCCGGCCTGGGCGGCAATGGCAGACAGGGCCACGGCGGCGGCAAGAGCGATGCGGCTGGTGTTTTTCATTTTCTTTCCTTCACTTCGAGTGTGGGGCCGGTGTCCGCCGCGGAAATCGCGTTGTGGCGTCGAACCCATGGCCTGAACTTTAGAAGCGAAGCGGCTTCAGAAAAATGCTGCATTGCACAACATATTATTTCTAAAGCTGAAACAATCAATGCAGCTCGGGTGCCCGCATCGCGCTCGCATAGTGCCGGGGATTGAAGCGCAGCATCAGCATGCCGACCACCGCTGCGGCGCTGGCCTGGTAGAGCCAGCCCGTGATCCAGCTGCCGCTGAGCTGCAGCAGCTGGGCCATGATCCACGGCGCCAGCGCGGCCAAAATGAAGCCGCCGCCCTGCATGAGGGCGTTGAGTGCGCCGGCCTGCGTGGGCGAGGGCAGGTGGTCCAGCGCCACCACCATGAAGAGCGAAAAGCAGCCTCCCAGGCCCATGCCCAGCACAATGCCGTTGAGCGTGGGAAAGGCGTCGGGCCACCAGGCCAGGCCCGCAAAGCCGGCAATCTGCATCAGCAGCGTAGCCAGCACCCAGGGGCGGCGGTCCGTGCTGCGCGCGGCCAGCGCGGGCATGGCCAGGGCCGAGGCGGCCTGGGCTATGGACAGAATGGCCACCAGCGAACCGCTTTGCGTGGCCGTCCAGCCATGGGTCTGGTAGAAGGGCGCCAGCCAGGCCACGGTCGAGGCATAGCCGCCGTTCATCACGCCAAAGCTCAGCAGCAGCAGCCAGGTGCGGCCGCGGCGCATCAGCCAGCCGGTATCGCTGGCTGCGGCAGGGGCGGCCGTGCCGCCCTTGGGGCGCGGTGCGGTGGATGTGGCCTGCATCAGGCCCAGCGCATGCCAGGCCAGGGGCAGGGCGACCAGCACGGGGATCACCCACATGGCCAGCGCGGCCTGCCAGCTCCAGCCCCATTGCACGGCCAGCGGCGAGATCTGGGCGCCCAGCGCGCCGCCGCCCATGAGGGCACCGGAGTACAGGCCCATCATGGGAGCCACGTTGTGCGGCGACTGGCGCTTGATCAGCCCCGGGAAGATGCCCTGCACCAGGGCCACGCCGCAGCCGCACAGGCCGGCCGTGGCGATCAGCATCCAGCTGCTGGAGCCGGCCAGGCGCAGCCCGCAGCCCAGGCCGATCAGGCATAGCGAGAAGGCAATCGCACGCCGCGCCCCCAGGCGCTGCAGCGCGGAAGGCGCCAGCCAGGCGCCGGCGCCCATCAGCGCCATGGGCAGCAGCGTCAGCCAGGAGAAGGTGCGCAGGTCCATGCCCGTGGCACTCTGTATGGCCTGTCCCAGCGGGCCGGATGCGGTGAGGAAGGGGCGCAGATTGATGGTGACCAGAACGACCACGGCCAGCCATAGAAGTGGCGGCACATGGCGCGGTGAAGCATTGGATGTGGACATGGGTCGGTCCGGGCCGGCGGCGCCTGGCGGGGCGCAAGGGCAGCCGTCCCGTGGAAAAGGGCTTGTTGGAGAATTTTTTGTGCCGTCGGAGCAGGCCCCGGGTGCGCGGTTCCTGAGGGCTTCAGGCCTGGGGCCAGGGCTCGTCGCCGTAGAGCTGCTCGGCGCGGATGCCGGTGGCTATGCGCTCGATTGGCAGCGGCGGCGGCGCCAGAGGCAGGCGCAGCCGCTGGTAGGCGGCTTCGCTGGACATGCCGTAGGGCGCGGCATCCTGGTTGTCGAAGGCGAAGAACACCTGCTTGGCGCCGCCCATGACGAGGGCAGCCAGGCACATGGGGCAGGGGTGGCCGCTGGCGTAGATCGTCAGGCCGGCCAGGCTGGGGTTGGCCAGCTTGCGCGTGCCCGCGCGGATGGCTTCCATCTCGGCATGGGTGCTGGGATCGTGGCTGGCAACAATGCCGTTCACGCCGGTGGAGATGACTTCTCCGTCCCGCGCGAGCACGGCGCCGAACGGGCGCCCGCCGCGCAGGCGGTTTTCATGGGCCAGGTCAACGGCCTGGCGCATCAGTTCCTGATGGGATTTCATTGCTATCGAAAAAAGAGCGGCTGGCGCTTGATGGGATTGCGCACAGGGCTTGAATGGATGTGATTCCGGATAAGGCCAGAGTACACCCGGATGCCTTTCCCTTGGCGCATGCGGGACGCAAAGCTCATTTGCCCTGGGTGCAGGGATGCGCAACCTGCAGCTGCGTGAGCGCCGCGCAGGCCTGTTCCACCTGCTGGCGTGCGGCCGCACTGGCCGCGAGCATGCGGGCAAAGCCGTGCACCATGCCCGGCGCGCGCAGCAGCTGCACGGGCGCGCCGAGCTGCTGTGCGCGCAGGGCGAAGGTTTCGCCCTCGTCGCGCAATATGTCATGGCTGGCCGTCATGACGACGGTGGGGGGAAGCCGGGCCATCTCGGCATCGCAGCGGCCTGGCGTCAGCCACTGCGCGGCGATGCCCCGGGGCTGGCCCAGATCCTGCCAGTAGCGTTGCATGGCCTGCGGCGTCAGGCCGTAGCCCTCGGCAAAGGCCTGCATGCTGGACGTCCGGGCATCCGGCAGCAGCGGCGGATAGAGCAGCAGGAGCGCTGCGATGCATGCGCCCGCCATCGGGCCAGAACCTTTCTCCTGCAGCTGGCGCACGACGGCGGCCAGCGCCAGATGGCCGCCCGCGCTGTCTCCGCCCAGCAGCACGCGGGCGCTGCCCTGTTCGCGGTGCAGCCATTGCAGCACGGCCATCACATCGTCCAGCGGCGCGGGAAACGGGTTTTCGGGCGTTCTGCGGTAGTGGACCGACAGCACGCAGTGGCCGGTGAAATGTGCAAGGTGCTCGCACAGGTCGTCATGCGTGTTCAGGTCGCCGACCATCCAGCCGCCGCCATGCAGCCATACCAGCGTCTGCCGGGCCGGCTGGCCTTTCTTCTGATAGCTTCTCACACAGATCTCGCGGCCTTCTGCCGCCAGGAAGTGGTCCTGCCGTGCAATGCTGGGCAGCGGCGAACGGATCAGCCGCGCCTGCAGCTCGCTCAGCCGGCGCCGGCGCTGTGCATAGCATAGGCCGGGCGTGGCGGTGTCGGCATCCAGCCGGGCAAAGCGCTGCAGCGTGCGGGCCAGTGCGGGGTCGATGTCGTCGGGAGATGGCTGGGGGGCAGTCATGGCGCCATCATAAATTTGAGAGCTGCCGGCGGCTGTGCCCGTTGTACAAAGCCCGCTCCGATGGCGCTTCCGCGCGGCAGTGCGGAGATCGTGAACATGCTTTCAATCCTGGAAGGAGCCGACCGGCACCGCTGCGGTATGATAGCCGTCCGCTCCGGGGTGCACGCCAGTGCTGAGATCCACACCCGAGAACTTGAACCGGGTCATTCCGGCGGAAGAAGAGCTTGCATTCCCACGTGGCCGCATTTGCCGGCGCCACGGGCGGGAGCCTTCGGAGCATCACGTCCCAGCTCTCGAAGGAATTCCATGGACAAGGCCGCTTCACTGGTCGCCGACCTGCTCGCATTCATCGCGATGGACGGCTGCACCGACGACCAGTTCGACCAGCTCGCGCTCAGGCTCTTCGCCTACCAGTACGAATCCAACGCGCCGTTCCGCAGCTTCTGCCAGCGGCGCGGCGCCACGCCGCGCAACGTGAAGACCTGGAGCGACATCCCGGCCGTGCCCATCGACGCCTTCAAGGCCATGGAACTGCGCAGCGAGCCGGCCTCGCCCGCCGAGCGCGTGTTCATGACCAGCGGCACCACGGGCCAGGCCAAGGGCCTGGCCGCGCGCGGGCGCCACTTTCATCCCAAGCTTGAGGTCTACGACCTGTCGATGACGCGCAACTTTGCCCGGCGCTTCATGCGGGGCGTGGAGCGCCTGCCCATGGGCATCCTCTTTCCCGACGAGCAGGCCATGCCCAACTCGTCGCTGGCGCACTACCTGGCGCTGGCCAGGTCCGAATTCGGCACGGAAGGCAGCCGCTACTGGCTCACGCCCGAGGGCCTGGATATGCCCGGCCTGTGCGCGGCGCTGCAGGAGGCCGAGCGCAGCGGCCAGCCCTATGCGCTGCTGGGCGCGAGCTTCAGCCTGGTGCATGTGATGGACGCGCTGCGCGCCGAAGGCCGCAGCTTCCGCCTGCCCGCGGGCAGCCGCATCCTGGACACGGGCGGCTACAAGGGCCAGTCGCGCGAGCTGCCGCTCGAAGAGTTCTACGCCGATCTGTCGCAACTGCTGGGCGTGCCGCGCACGCACTGCATCAACATGTACGGCATGACCGAGCTGAGCACGCAGTTCTACGACGACGGCAACGCCACGCTGCCCTCGATCAAGTCGGGTCCGCACTGGATACGCTCGCGCCTGGTCGAACCCGTCACCGGCCGCAGCGTGGCGCCCGGCGAGCGCGGCATCCTCGTGCACTGCGACCTGGCCAACTACAACGCGGTCACCACCATCCTGACCGAGGACGTGGGCCTGTGGGCGGACGGAGGCTTCCTATTGCTCGGGCGCGCCGAAGGTGCTGCCGCCAAGGGCTGCTCGCTGGCCGTCGAGGAATTCGTGAAGGCCGCCGCGGCATGACGGTCGAGCGGATCACGGCCGGCTACCTGCCCGGGCTGCGCGAGGACGAGGTGCAGTGGCAGGTGCTGCCCTTCGAGCGCGAGGGCTTGACGCTGGAGGTGTCCGTGCCCGTGCTGACCGCCGCGCAGATGCAGGCGCTGGCGCAGCGCGTGCGCGCGGCTGCCAACCGCCACCTGCGCACGATGGCGGTGGCCGACATCATCGACGTGCTGGACCGTGCCATCGCCCGCCTGCTGGACCGCAGCGACCCCTACCGCCGCGAGGCCGAGGCCTGGCTGCCCGTGGTCAGCGGCTACGACGCCGACATGGTGCGGCTGGGGCTGACGGGCTTCTTCAAGACCTTCCGCGCGCCGCAGCTGCGCCGCTTCGTGGCCGAGGACTTTGCCAACCCCGCTGTGCTCGACGGCTTCCAGCCCGCGCCCAAGGGCGGCGCCGTGCGCGCCTTCGGGCCCGACCTGCTGGTGCACAGCTGGGCCGGCAACGTGCCCGCGCTGTCGCTGTGGAGCCTGGTCTGCGGTCTGCTGGTCAAGGCGCCCGCCATCGGCAAGCTGGCCAGCGCCGAGCCCTTGTTCGCCGGCTGGTTCGCGCGGCTGCTGGCCGAGGTCCACCCGCCGCTGGCCGACTGCCTGGCCGTGGTCTGGTGGAGTGGGGCGGGCGGCGAGGAAGCGGATGCGCTCTATGCCCAGGCCGACACGGTGCTGGCTTATGGCGGCAACCAGACGCTGGCTGCGCTGCGCCAGCGCCTGCCCGTGACCACGCGCTTTCTGCCGCACGGCCACAAGCTGGGCTTCGGCCTGGTGGGCGCGGCCGCGCTCGACACGCTCAAGGCACCTGCCGTGGCGCGGCTGGCGGCCTGGGATGTGATGCGCTACGACCAGCAGGGCTGCTATTCGCCCCATGTCTTCTACGTGGAGCGCGGCGCGCCCGTGCCGCCGCGCGCCTTTGCCGACTACCTCGCGGCCGAGCTGGCCAATCTGCAGCGGCGCTTTGCGCGCCGCCCGCTGGCGCTGGAGGAGGGCACGGCCGTGGCCCGCTGGCAGCAGGCCGTGGAATGGGCGGGCGACGGCCAGCAGCTGCTGGGGCCGGTGGATGCGCCCTGGAGCGTGGCCTACAGCGACAGCCTGCAGCCGCTGGCGCCCACGGCCCTGTACCGCACGATTGCCGTGGTCGGCGTGGACAGCCTCGACGCGGTGGTGCCCGTGGCCGCCGCGCAGCGCGACTACCTGCAGACCGCCGGCATTGCCGTTGCGCCCGAGGAGCTGTACCGGCTGGCTGGCCTGCTGGGCGCGGCCGGCGTCACGCGCGTCAGCGCCATCGGGTCCATGAGCATGCCCGAGGCCGGCTGGCACCACGACGGGCGCTTCAACCTGATCGACCTGGTGCGCATGACCGAGATCGAGCAGTCGGCCGAGCTGGCGGCGCAGCCGTTCGCCCCGTATTCGGACTGAAGGGCGGACTGGCGGCATGGCCTTCCTCGACATCCAGCAGGTGGTCTTCACCTATCCGGGCCGCGCCCCCGTGGTGGACGGCGTGGACTGGCACATGCAGGCCGGCGAGTTCCACTGCCTGCTGGGCCGCAGCGGCTGCGGCAAGACCACGCTGCTGCAGCTGGCCGCGGGGCTGCTGAGGCCCCAATCAGGCCATATCGTGTTGCGCGATGGCGAGTTGGCCGCGCCCGGGCCGCAGGTCGGCTTCATGTTCCAGGCGCCCACGCTGCTGGACTGGCACAGCGCGCTGGACAACGTGCTGCTGCCCGTGTCGCTGCAGCGCCGGCCCACGCCGCAGGACCAGGCGCGCGCGCTGCAGCTGCTGGAGCAGCTGGGCCTGGCCGGCCACGCCAGACACCATCCGCGCCAGCTCTCGGGCGGGCAGCAAAGCCGCGTGGCGCTGGCGCGGGCCCTGGTCCTGGAGCCGCCGCTGCTGCTGCTGGACGAGCCCTTTGCCGCGCTGGACGCGATCACCCGCGCCGAGCTGCAGGACGACCTGCTGCGCACCTGCCGCGAACGCGGCACCACGGTGCTCTTCGTCACCCACGACATCAACGAGGCCGTCTACCTGGGCGACCGCATCGCGCTGATGCACCACGGCCGCATCGTGGATGACTGGACCATAGCGCTGCCCGCGCCGCGCACCCAGGCCATGCGCCACGGCGCGGCCTTCAACGACTACTGCGCCCGCGTGCGCGCCGCCATGGACCGGAGCCGCGCATGATGCCGAATCCATTCCAGGCCAGGCTGGTCGCCGCCGCGCTGCTCGTGGTGCTGCTGGGCCTGTGGGAGCTGCTGGTACGGCACTGGGGCCTGTCGGCCCTGGTGCTGCCCGCGCCCTCGGCCATCGCGCAGTCGCTGTGGACCGGCCTGGCCTCGGGCTACTTCTGGCCGCATATCTGGTCCACGCTGCAGGCCCTGCTGCTGGGGCTGGCTGCAGGCAGCGTGGTCGGCCTGCTGGCCGGCATGGCGCTGGCGGAATGGGCGCTGCTGGAGCGCGTGCTCAAGCCCTATATCGTCGTCAGCCAGGTCGTGCCCAAGCTGGCGCTGGCGCCGCTGTTCGTGCTGTGGTTCGGCTTCGGCATGCTGCCCACGGTGCTGATCACCGCGCTGATCTGCTTTTTCCCGTTGATGGAGAACACGCTCACGGGCCTGCGCCAGGTCGATGCCCAGCGCCTGCAGCTGTTCCGCATGCTGGGCGCCACGCGGCTGCAGACTCTGCTGCGCCTGAAGCTGCCCACCGGCCTGCCCGCTATCCTGGCCGGCCTGCGCGTGGCCGTGGTGCTGGCCCTGGTCGGCGCCGTGGTGGCCGAATTCATGGGCGCCAGCCGCGGCCTGGGCGCCGTCGTCATCGCCGCCCAGGGAATGATGGACACCACGCTGATGTTCGCGGCCCTGGTGCTGATTGCCGCCATGGGCCTGCTGCTGTACCAGGCCTGCCTGGTGCTGGAGCGCAGGCTGCTGCGCGCCCACGCCTATACCCAAGACTCTTCCAGCCCTCAACCTTGACCGCCACCACTGCCATGCACCACTCCACCCCGACCCTTTCCCGCCGCCAGCTGCTCGGCGCCTGCGCCGGCGTCGCCGGCCTGACGCTGGCAGGCGCCGGCATGGCCGCGCCCGCCCAGGGCAAGATCCGTCTTGCGGGCTGGAGCAAGCCCATCAGCGAGATCACCAACCTCCTGGTCGAGCCCGAGAAAGGCTTCTTCAAGGCCCAGGGCGTGGAGCTGGCCTACCTGCCCGGCGCGGGCGGGGGCGACGCCATCCGCAACATGCTCAGCGGCCAGGCCGATGTGGCCTTCACCGATCCCGGCTCCTTCTTCATGGCGCTGGACAAGGGCGAGAAGCTGGTCGCCATCTACGACATCTACCCGCAGAACGTGTTCAACGTGGTTTCGCTGAAGTCGGCCGGCATCCACAAGCCCGCCGACCTCAAGGGCAAGAAGATCGGCGTCTACAGCCTCTCGAGCGGCACGCGCCAGAACCTGCTGGTGCTGCTGCACCAGGCCGGCCTGAAGGAGTCGGACGTGACCATCGTCGTCACCGGCCTGCTCAACTTCGCGCCGCTGATGCAGGGCCAGGTCGATGCCACGGCCGCCACCGACACCGGCCTGGCCGTGGGCCTGCGCAAGGGCATGGGCGAGGTCAACGTGATGCAGGTGCGCGAGCACCTGAACATCTCCAGCGACATGTTCGTGGTGCGCGAGGACACGCTGCGCGAGAAGAAGGACCTGCTCAAGGCTTTCCTCAAGGGCTACCGCGACAGCGCGGCCTGGATGGTGGCCAACGCCGAGGAAGCCGCCACGCTGGCCGGCAAGTACGCCATCGACGGCACGCAGCGCGACATCAACCTCGACGTGATCCGCCTGCGCAACGCCTCCGCCCAGCCCGTGCAGGCCGGCAAGCCCCTGGGCAGCTTCGACCTCGCGGCGCTGCAAAAGGGCGCCGACGCCTACCGCGCGCTGGGCATGGTGCAAAAGCAGATCAAGGTGTCGGACGTGGTCGACACCAGCCTGTTGTAATCCACCCCTTGAGTCGCTTCGCGCCTTCCCCCTCTCTCGCTTTGCGGGAGGGGGACGACACCCTCGGTGCGGGGCGGCGCGGCCGGCGTAGGCCCTTCCTCGGTGTCTCGCGTCCGGCCCCTGCCTGCTTCAAGGACTGCGAATCACATAGAAGCACAATGGAAAACTAACATGAATCAATCGTCTGCGATGGACCTGCGCGGCAAGGTGGTGCTGGTCACGGGCGCGGGCCGCGGCATTGGCGCGGCCATCGCGACGGCCTTTGCGCGTGAGGGCGCGCTGGTGGCGGTCAACTACCTGTCCAATGCAGCCGCTGCCGCGCAGACAGTGGCGGCCTGCCAGGCCGCGGGCCAGGACGCCGGCGGCGACGCCTGGGCCGTGCAGGCCGACGTGGGCTCCGGGCCCGCGGTGCAGGCCATGGTGGAGGGCATCGCCCGCGAGGCCGGCGCCATCGACATCGTGGTCAACAACGCCTTCCGGCCCTACGCCTTCGACCCCGAGCGCCGCAGCCGCTTCGACGCGCTGGACTGGAGCGACTACCAGGCCCAGTTCGACGGCGCCGTGGGCGCGGCCTTCAACGTCTGCCGCGCGGTGCTGCCGCAGATGCGCCAGCGTGCGCGCGGCAGCATCGTCAACATCGCCAGCAACCTGGTCGAGCATCCGGTCGTGGCCTACCACGACTACACCACGGCCAAGGCCTCGCTGGTGGGCTTCAGCCGCAACCTGGCCAGCGAACTCGGCCCCCTGGGCATCCGCGTGAACTGCGTGGCGCCGGGCCTGGTCTACCCCACGCAGGGCACGCAGGCCACCAAGGAATCGTTCCGCGAATCGCTGATGGCGGCCACGCCGCTCAGGCGCCTGGCCAGCCCTGGGGACGTGGCCGGGCCGGTGCTGTTCCTGGCCTCGGACCTCAGCGCCTTCATGACGGGCCAGGTGCTGTTCGTGGACGGCGGCCTGGTGATGCGCTGAGCGGGGCCAGCAGCGCTACAGCTCGGCAGCGCTCTGGTGCCTTTCTGAGCCGCGTGATGGCGCTGCGCATGGGGTTTCACGCATTGGTGTGTATTCAAGGCGTGCCATTTCTCCCATATTGGAGGAAAGCAGGGCGAAGACTCAAGCGTTCGTAGTAAGCGTGCACCGCAGGTAAGTCCTTATGAGCAAGCGGTGTTTCAAACCACCGATTCACCGACAGCCCTATGGGTATGTCCGCGAGTGAAAACTCTTTGCCACCGACGTAGGCCTCAGTTGAGGCGAGCTGCTTGTCGAGGATTTCCATGTGCCTTGTCCATTCGCTGCATGCTGCTGCCAGTGCATGGCGATCCTGATGCTGTGGCGATTGCCGTACAAGCGACATGAAAGCATAGCTCCACGATCTGTTGAGGTCAGATGCCTGCCAATCGATCCATTGATCAATGGGCGCCTTCGCTTTCGCCTCTGCAGGATAGAGCCTGTCGCCGTTGTAGCGGTTGGCCAAATAACGAATGATCGAGTTTGACTCCCACAGGGTGATATCACCGTCCTGGATGACAGGAATCATCGCATTGGGATTCAAAGCGAGAAATTCAGGCGTATGCGTCGACCTGAAGCCTGAGCCCCAATCTTCCCGTTCAAAAGGGATGTCCAGCTCGGCACAGGTCCAGAGGACTTTTCGGACATTGATTGACGATGCCTTGCCCAATATGCGCAGCATTTCATTTCCTGGTCGTGGGGGGACTATCTCCTGCGGCTGCAACAAGCGGCTGGAGAAGAGAAAGGGTCGAGCAGCTCCAGCGGCCGGTACCCGATCACGCGCCGGATTCCCTTCATCGCCGCCGATGTTCACGAGCAGCTACGCATCAGAGGCAGAGCCTACGGGTGTGCAAAGCTCAACCAAAGAACCGTCAGGGCACCGTACATAGGATACGACCTGGCCCCAGGGCTTGGCAGCGGGGGGCGCCAACTCGGCTGCCCCTGCATGAAGCGCCTTCTGATGGGCCAGATGTACATCTTCCGTGACCAGCGCAATTTCAAACCCCAGCGGGCTGGGAGAAGAATGAGCCGCAACATGGCCTCCCGGAAAATTCAGCGCTCCGAGTTCATGAGCGGCAAATGCCAGCGTGGTCTGTCCTGTTTCCATTTCTCCGTAGGTGCCTGACTCATGAAGAAATCGGCGCTTCAGGCCAAATGCTTTGGTGAAAAAATCTAACGATGCAGAGACATCGGGGACATAAATGATCGCGTAGCCCAATTTCATGGAGAGAAACCTCGCAGGATGGAAGATGCAGCGGCGTTAGCAACCGTCATTCATGAAAAAAGGGCTGCTTCTTCAGACTTTTGCTATCTCGAATGATGCTGCTCAAAGTGAGGGCGAACAATGGCCGGCCCCACGGCCTGGCAGCAATGTCCCATCGACGATGCCAGCTTAAAGCCAAATGCAACCGTGGTTGTGGCGAAGGCAATGAAAAATGTCTCGGGATGGTGCATGGGCGGCCTGCCACGCTCTGGGGCTGGCCGGCGTTCTTCAGGTCGCGGCTTTTCGGCTCGATGCACCGCCATGCCTTGCCATCGCCCGGCCGGCCGGCCGCGCGGGGCCTGCGCCATTAGCTTCTGCACATAAGAAAACAACAAAACATTTGTTGGGTTTTGGAATGCGCCTCCGCACAATGCCGTCCTATTGAAGCGCTTACGCAAACCAGGATGCGCCAAGGCTGCGTCCTCCCGGGGGCGAGCGCCTTGCCCGGCTGCTTTGTATCGGCCGTGATGGAACGTCTCAGGAGGCAGCATGAATACCCATCCCCGCATCGTCATCGTGCCCGGCTGGCGCAACTCCGGCCCCGCGCACTGGCAAAGCCTGTGGGCCCGCCAGCTGCCAGGCGCCGAGCGCGTGGAGCAGGACGACTGGCTCGTGCCGCACCGCGAGGCCTGGGTGGGCGCGCTGGAAGAACTGGTGCTCGCAGACAGTCGCCCCGTGGTGCTGGTTGCGCACAGCTTGGGCTGCATTGCGGCCGTACACATGGGCGAGCAGGCGGCCAGCCGGGTTCAGGGCGCGCTGCTGGTGGCGCCCGCCGATCCGGAGCGCCGGGCACAGCTGAGCGACTTCGCTCCCGTGCCCTACGCACCGCTGCCGTACCGCAGCGTGCTGGTGGCCAGCAGCAACGATCCCTTTTGCCCGATACGCCGCGCGGGGGCCTACGCCCGGGCCTGGGGCAGCGAGCTGGTGCGGCTGCAGAATGCCGGGCATATCAACGTGGAGTCGGGCTTTGGCGCCTGGCCGCTGGGCCTGGCCCTGCTGCAGTCGCTGCTGGACGATGCGAGCTGGACCGCGCAGCAATCGGTGGCAGCGAGGACACCGCCCGATGGGAGGCAGGTTGGGCTGGCTCCGCTTGCCCGCTGAAAGGCCGGGAGCCCAGGGCAGCGAAAGCTGCCTTTTTCATAGCTGCTGGCGCTTTTCTGGCGGGTGTTTCCCCTGGATTTTGCGTCAAGCCATCGACAGCAGCGCAAGGGCGGTGCGTGACGATTTCGGTTACCGTTTTCCGGGTCTACCCATCTTGCTGCAGGCTTTATATCGCTATAGAAGAAAACAAAGAAAAATATATTCTTTTGAGTTTTAAACCAATGTTCGCACAATGCGTACATCTCCATACACATTCATAAGAAGGCAGCGAAAACATGCATTCCCTGAAGATCAAGACTTTGTTGGCATCCATTGCGCTGGCCGCGGCAGGCGCGGCTTCGGCGCAGAACCAGTTGCTCAATGCTTCTTATGACGTGGCGCGCGAGTTCTACAAGGATTACAACGCAGCCTTCATCGCCCACTACAAGAAGACCAAGGGAGTCGATGTGAAGGTGGACCAGTCGCACGGTGGCTCCAGCTCCCAGGCGCGCGCCGTCAACGACGGCCTGGCAGCCGATGTGGTGACCTTCAACACGACCACCGACGTGGACTTTCTGGCCGCCAACGGGGTGGTGGCCAAGGACTGGAACAAGAAGTTCCCCAACGACGCATCGCCCACCACCTCGACCATGCTGTTCCTGGTGCGCAACGGCAATCCCAAGAACATCAAGGACTGGTCGGATCTGATTCGCCCTGACGTCAAGGTCGTGGTGGTCAACCCCAAGACCGGCGGCAACGGCCGCTACGCCTATCTGGCTGCCTGGGGTTCGGTGCGCGAAAAGGGCGGTACCGATGCCGAGGCCGCCGACTTCGTGCAGAAGCTCTACAAGAACGTGCCTGTGCTGGGCAAGGGTGGCCGCGACGCGACCAGCATCTTCCTGCAGCGCAATATCGGCGATGTGCTGATCACCTTCGAATCCGAGGTGGTGTCCGTGGACCGCGAGTTCGGCCAGGGCAAGGTGGACGCGGTGTACCCGTCCGTGAGCATCGTGGCCGAGAATCCCGTGGCCGTGGTCGAGCGCACCGTGGCCAAGAAGGGCACGGCCCAGCTGGCGCATGATTACCTGCAGTACCTGTATTCCGACGAAGCCCAGGAAATCGCGGCCAAGCATGCGATCCGTCCGCGCTCCGAAGCCGTGCTCAAGAAGCATGCCGACCAGTTCAAGCCCATCAAGCAGTTCACCGTGGCCAAGTACTTCGGCTCGCTGACCGAGGCGCAGAAGGTGCACTTCAACGACGGCGGCCAGTTCGACAAGCTGTACACGCCGGGCAAGTAATCTCTCCCGGCCGCGTTGCGGCTTTCCTCCGGGGGGCGGCGGCCTGTGCCGGCGCAGTTCTTGCCGGCCTTCCCGAGCCGGGCCGCCGCAGTTTCCGAAGCGCTCCCTTTCCATGGGCAGCGCCTGTCGCGCCCTCATTCCCGAGTTGCCTCTGAATATGTCATCTGCTGTTCCAGCCCCACGCAAGGCGCGCAGCGCCAGGCGCGTCCTGCCCGGTTTCGGGCTGACGCTGGGCTACACGATCTTCTACCTGAGCATCATCGTGCTCATTCCGCTGGTGGCGCTGATCTCGGCCAGCTTGTCCCTGACCTGGAGCCAGTTCTGGGATGCCGTGGCCGCGCCGCCGGTCGTGGCGTCCTACCGGCTGTCGTTTTCCATGTCCTTCATCGCCGCCTGCGTGAACGTGGTGTTCGGCATGTTGATCGCCTGGGTGCTGGTGCGCTACCAGTTTCCCGGCAAGAAGGTGGTGGACGCGCTGGTGGACCTGCCGTTCGCCCTGCCCACCGCCGTGGCCGGCATCTCTCTGTCGGCGCTGTATGCGGGCAACGGCTGGGTGGGCCAGTACTTCGAATCGCTGGGCATACAGATGGCCTACAACCCCAAGGGCATCGCGATCGCGCTGATCTTCATCGGCCTGCCTTTCGTGGTGCGCACGGTGCAGCCGGTGCTGGAGGACTTCGAGAAAGAGCTGGAGGAGGCCGCCACCAGCCTGGGTGCTTCGCGCTGGCAGATCTTCTACAAGGTCATCCTGCCGCACGTCGGCCCGGCCTTGCTCACCGGCTTTGCCATGGCGTTCGCACGCGCCGTGGGCGAATACGGCTCGGTCATCTTCATCGCGGGCAACATCCCCATGGTTTCCGAAATCACTCCGCTCATCATCATGGCCAAGCTGGACCAGCATGACCTGGCCGGCGCCACCGCGGTGGCCGTGGTCATGCTGATCATCTCCTTCGTGCTGCTGCTGCTGATCAACGCGCTGCAGGCATGGCAGCGCAAGACCGTGGGAGGCCGCTGATGCAAGCTCTCCATGATCTGGTGATGTCGCTGTTTCCCCAATTGCCGCCGATCTGGGCGCATCTGCTCACCGCCGTGCTTTTGCTGGTGCTGGTGGTGCTGGCGCTCTACAGGATCACGGCACCGCCCCGCAGCGCCAGGCCCGAGAAGCTCTCCACCACCGAGCCGCGCTGGGTGCGCTGGGTGCTGACGTCCATTGCGCTGGCGTTCATGGGACTGTTCCTGATCCTGCCGCTGGTCTCCGTGTTCGGCGAGGCGCTGCGCAAGGGCCTGGAGGCCTATGCCGCTGCCCTGGCCGAGCCCGATGCGATCTCCGCCATCAAGCTCACGCTGCTGACGGCGTTGATCTCCGTGCCGTTGAACCTGGTCTTCGGCATTGCCGCAGCCTGGTGCATCGCCAAGTACGAGTTCAAGGGCAAGGCCTTTCTGACCACGCTGATCGACCTGCCGTTCTCCATTTCGCCTGTGGTGGCCGGCCTGATGTACGTGCTGGTGTTCGGCGCCAACGGCTGGCTCGGCGACTGGCTGGCCGCCCACAACATGCAGATCGTTTTTGCCGTACCCGGCATCGTGCTGGCCACCATCTTCGTGACCTTCCCGTTCATCGCCCGCGAGCTGATCCCGCTGATGCAGGCCCAGGGCAGCGACGAGGAGCAGGCCGCCATCGTGCTGGGCGCCTCGGGCTGGCAGACCTTCTGGAAGGTCACGCTGCCCAATATCAAGTGGGGCCTGGTCTATGGCGTGATCCTGTGCAATGCGCGCGCCATGGGCGAGTTCGGCGCCGTGTCCGTGGTCTCGGGCCATATCCGCGGCCAGACCAATACCATGCCGCTGCATGTCGAGGTGCTGTACGCCGACTACCAGGCCGCCGCCGCCTTTGCCGTGGCATCGCTGCTGGCGCTGCTGGCCCTGGTGACGCTGGTCATCAAGTCGATTGCCGAGTGGCGCGCCGAACAGCTGGCCAAGGCCGCGGCCGAGGCGCCGCCCGAGCGCCCGGGTCAGATCAGCCTGCACGCGAAGGGCAGCGTCCCCAGCGACACCAAGGCCGCGTGATCCATCAGAACAAGAGAGCCATCATGAGTATTGAAATCCGCAATGTCAGCAAGCAATTCGGCGACTTCCAGGCCCTGCGCGATGTGAGCCTGGATATCCGATCGGGCGAGCTGATCGCGCTGCTCGGGCCGTCCGGTTGCGGCAAGACCACGCTGCTGCGCATCATCGCGGGCCTGGAAACGGCCGATGTGGGCAGCATCCATTTCAGCGGCGAGGACACGACCGACGTGCACGTGCGCGAGCGCAACGTGGGCTTCGTGTTCCAGCACTACGCGCTGTTCCGCCACATGACCGTATTCGAGAACGTGGCCTTCGGCCTGCGCGTCAAGCCGCGCAAGCAGCGGCCCAGCGAGGCCTTCATCCGCGACAAGGTCATGAGCCTGCTCAAGCTGGTGCAGCTGGACTGGATCGCGGACCGTTATCCCTCCCAGCTTTCGGGCGGCCAGCGCCAGCGTATCGCCCTGGCCCGCGCCCTGGCGGTCGAACCCAAGGTGCTGCTGCTGGACGAGCCCTTTGGCGCGCTCGACGCCAAGGTGCGCAAGGAACTGCGCCGCTGGCTGCGCCAGCTGCACGACGAGCTGCACGTGACCTCGATCTTCGTGACCCACGACCAGGAAGAGGCGCTGGAAGTGGCCGACCGCGTTGTCGTCATCAACCAGGGCAAGATCGAGCAGCAGGGCACGCCCCAGGAAGTCTGGGACAACCCGGCCACGCCTTTCGTCTACGGCTTCCTCGGCGACGTCAACCTCTTCAAGGGCCGCGCCAGCGAAGGCCGGGTGTACCTGGAAGAGGGCATGGAGCTCGACAGCTCCGATGCCAAGGGCGTGCACCACAGCCAGGCCTTTGCCTACGTGCGGCCGCATGATCTGGAGGTGGAGCGCTATTCGCCGGGACAGAACCTCGACGCCCAGGGCCGGCCCACGGGCATCGTGGCCCAGCTGTCGCGTGCCATCGTGGTCGGGCCCATCGCGCGGCTGGAACTTATTCCGTCCGAGTCGGCACAAACCTCTGGCAATGCCGGGGACGACGGGCTGATCGAAGCCCAGATTCCCGCGCAGCAGTTCAAGGACATGGATTTGCGGGAAGGCGAGACCCTTGTCGTCACGCCGCGCCGTGCCAAGGTCTTTCTGGATGAGGCTGCGGGCATCTGAGGCGCCGCCGTCCCGCTTGTCCTGCAGGCAAGGCTGTAGCATCTCGGATGCTGCAGCTTTTTTAATTTGACTATTCGGTATTCGTGCCGAGAGAGAACAACATGCTCGAATGGATGGAAACCGCGCCCCGGCGCGTTCTGGCGCTGATCAGCGCTGCCTGCGTGGCCATGCTGGCCTTTGGCCTGTATCTGCAGCATGTGGTGGGGCTGGAGCCTTGCCCCATGTGCATCGTGCAGCGCTATGCCCTGATCGGTGTGGCGATATTCGCAGGACTGGCAAGCCTCAGAGGCTCCAAAGGCTGGTGGATGAGCTTTGGCCTGCTCGCACTGCTGATGAGCGGCTTCGGCGCTTTCGTCGCCGCCCGCCAGAGCTGGCTGCAATGGTATCCGCCCGAGTTCGCCACCTGCGGACGCGACTTCTACGGCATGATCGAGCACTACTCCTTCAGCCGCTCCATTCCCATGATCTTCCAGGGCTCGGGCGACTGCGCCGCCGTGGACTGGACCTTGCTGGGCGGATCGATCGCCAACTGGTCCTTCATCTGCTTTGCCGTATTCGCCGTAGTCCTGCTCGTGCTGCTGGTGCGCGGCAGGCGTCGCTGATACTGCGCGATTGCCGGATATAAAAAGCCCTGCCGGATTTCGGCAGGGCTTTTTGTCGCCAGGCGCCGTGTCAGTCGCTTTCCGCGCTGCTGCCCATGAACACCGGGCCCGCCGTGCCGGGCACCCAGCCCGGATAGGTTTCCATCACCTCGGCAAACAGGGCCGAATCGATCCAGCGCTGCAGCCAGCCCTGCAGATGGGGCCAGGGCTGCTCGTTCCATTGGGCCTCGTCGATGCGCGCGTACTGGCGCACGAAGGGGCGCAGCGCCATGTCGGCCAAGCTGGGGTTGAGGCCGAACAGGTAGCCGGTTTCCTCGAGCTGGTCGTTGAGCGCGGACAGCCAGGTCAGCGCATCGGCCTGGGCCTGGTTGACGGCTTCGGCATCATGGCGCTCGGGATATTTGCAGCGGTCCAGCGCCTGCTTGAAGAAGCTGTCGTTGCGCTCGACCAGCGCCAGCATCTCTTCCAGGCTGCCGTGCGTGGGGGCGAGCCAGCCGTCGGGGTCGTTGCTGCGCAGCGCATGCAGCATGATGTCCAGGCTCTGTTCGATCACCTGGCCGTCCTGCAGCACCAGCACCGGCACTGTGCCCTTGGGCGAGGCATCGAGCAGCGCCTGGGGCTTGTTGCGCAGATTGATCTCGCGCAGCTCGCAGGCCAGGCCCGCATGGGCCAGCGCCAGTCGGGCACGGATGGCATAGGGGCAGCGGCGGAAGGAATACAGCGTGGGCAGGGCGGCGGGCGTGGTCGGCAGGTCGGACATGAAAGGTCGGGAAAAAGCGCCGGGAAAAGTTCCGGGGAAAGCTCGGGAAGGGAGGGCGGCACAGACGGGCTGCGCAGCCCGGCTGGCTAATGTACCCGCAGCCGCGAAGCCTTGCAGGGGCTGCGGCATGCGCGGGATGGCGGCAGATGGCTGCTCCTCGATCAGGAGCTTGCAGCGCCCGATGGCAAAGGGTTTTGCTGCTTAATTGCCTGGCATTCAAGCAGCGGCAGGCGATACCTGCTCCTATTCCTGATGCCGTATGCCCGGCAGGGGAGGGTTGGCCGAGGCGTTTTCGTCCTGTAGCTGCGCCAGCAGCCAGTGCCTGAAGGTCTGCAGCGCCGCACTGGCCGGGCGCGACCTGAGGTGGGTGAGCCAGTAGGCGCCGGTGTCCACCTCCTGTGCAAAAGGCCGTACCAGCCGGCCCTGGCGCAGCATGTGCTCGAACAGGCGCGTGGGCAGCAGCGCGATGCCGGCACCCTGGGCGGCGGCCTCGGCCAGGGTCAGCGAGGAGTCGAACATGGCACCGCGCGCCAGCGGCGCGGGCTGACCGGCGGCGGTAAACCAGCCTTCCCACTCCTGCATGCGGTAAGAGCGCAGCAGGGTTTGGCCGGCCAGGTCGGCGGGCTGGCGCAGGCGCTGGGCCAGCGCCGGCGTGCACATGGGCGACAGCGGCGCGCGCAGCAGCATGTCGGCCCGCGTGCCGTGCCAGGAGCCGTCGCCGAAGCGCACGGCCGCGTCCAGCCCTTCGCCGGCCAGATCCACGCGGTTGTTGTGCGTGAGCAGGCGCAGGTCGATGTACGGATGCAGCTGCTGGAACTGGCCCAGGCGCGGAATCAGCCAGCCGATCGCGAACGTGCCGACCACGCCCACGGTCAGGATCTCGCGCGGGCGCGGCTCGGCCACCTGCTGCAGCGATTGCTCGATGCGCTCGAAGCTCTGCGCCACCACGGGCCACAGCGCCAGGCCTTCGTCGGTCAGCGCCAGGCCGCGCGGCAGGCGGCGAAACAGCGGCTTGCCCAGGCGCTCCTCCAGGTTGCGGATGTGCTGGCTGACGGCGGCCTGGGTCACGTGCAGTTCCTGGGCGGCGCGCGTGAGGTTGAGGTGGCGCGCCGCGGCGTCGAACATGCGCAGCGCGTTCAGGGGGAGTTGCATGCGTTGATCTCTTAGTTTTTCTAATGATTGATGCCAAATATTACCGTTGGTCTGCAGCTGCAAGCCGCTGTATGCTCCAACTTATATAGCGTGACCAAAGAGGGACTTATGCAACGACGCAGTTTTGTAGCGACATCCATCGCTCTGGGCCTGAGCACCTGGGGGCTGGGCGGCTGTGCCATACCGACCAGGAAGCAGCTGCAGGCTGCCAGTGCGCTGTCCGACGAACTGGCGGCCGTCGAAGCCCAGGCGCAGGGCCGGCTGGGCCTGCATGCACTGGACACGGTGTCGGGCGCCGAGGCCGGCTGGCGCAGCGACGAGCGCTTTCCCATGTGCAGCACCTTCAAGCTGCTGCTGGCCGCGCGCGTGCTGTACCTGGCGCAAAAGGGCGAGATCAGCCTGTGGCGCAAGATCTATTACTCGCCGTCCGAACTGGTGCCGTATTCGCCGGCCACCGAAAAGCGCGCCGGCGCCGATGGCGGCATGACGCCGCAGGAGCTGTGCGAGGCGGCCGTGGTGCTCAGCGACAACACGGCGGCCAATGTGCTGCTCGACGCCACCGGCGGCCCCGCAGGCCTGACGGCCTGGCTGCGCGAGATGGACGACAAGGTCACGCGGCTGGACCGCAACGAGCCCACGCTCAACGAAGCCCTGGCCGGCGACGAGCGCGACACCACCACGCCCCGGGCCATGCTGCACACCATGCAGAACCTGCTGCTGGGCGATGTGTTCGAGGGCTTCGGCCGCGCGCTGCTGCAGCAGTGGCTGGTGGACAGCCGCACGGGCGACAGGCGGCTGCGCGCCGGCATGCCCGGCAGCTGGAAGATCGGCGGCAAGACCGGCACCGGCAACAACGGTACGGCCTGCGACGCCATCATCGTCTGGCCCACGCCGCAGTCCGAGCCCGTGCTGGTCACAGCCTATCTCACGGGCAGCAAGCTCGGCGCCGCGGCCCAGGAGGCCGCGCTGGCCCGGGCCGGCGAAGCCGTGCGGCGCTGGTATTACGCCGTCTGACCGGGCCGGCGTACCGGCGGGCAGCCCGATGCGCAGGCGCCGGGCCTGCTTCGGCATTCATCCGCAGGAGCCTATGTAGCCGCAGGCCGTGCAGAACGAGCAGCCGTCCTTGCGGATCACGGCATGGGCGCCGCATTCGGGGCATTTGCTGCCGCCGGCCGGCAGGGCGGGCTCGGGCGGCGATGCCGGAGCGGCCGCGGTGCTCGGCGCCGGCTGGGGCTGGCCGCGGTTGGCGATGATGCTCTGGATCGCAAATGCCAGCAGCGCCACTTCACTGTCGTGCCACAGCGGGATGCGGCTGCCATCCTCGCGGGTCTTGAAGCCATAGCGCACGGGGCCGCGGTCCCAGGCCACCTTGCGCAGGTCGGCCAGGGCCTTGTCGAGAAAGCCGCCGCGCGCTGCCAGGCTCAGGCTGCGCATGGTGGCCGTGATCCATTGCTGGCTCTCGCCGGTCTGGCCCACGGGCATGAAGAATTCGATGGGGCGCTCCTGGCCGCCGACCACCATGAAGCTCACCACCAGGTACAGGCGCCGCACGCCGTCGCGCGTGAAGTATTCGATCTTGTCCACCACGGCGTTCAGCGGGCCTTCGGGGCGGCGCTCGATCACCGTGTCCATGCCCGCTCCGCCGGCGGCCGGTGCGGCACTGGCCGCGGCAGGCGGCTCCACGGCCAGCACGGCGCCCAGCGTGTCGTTGGGGCGATAGGTGGCGCAGCCCTTGAGTCCGGCCTCCCAGCACTGCATGTAGAGATGCTTGAAGTCTTCGAACGGATAGTCGGCCGGGATGTTGACGGTCTTGGAGATCGAGGTGTCGATATAGGGCTGCACGGCGCGCATCATGGCTACATGCTCGGAGGCGCTGAGTTCCAGCGCGCTCACGAAGGAGTCGGGCAGCGGCGCGCTGTCGCCATGCAGCGCGCGGTAAAGGCGGTGGGCGTGGTCCTCCACCAGATAGAACTCTGCGCCGCCGTCGGCCGTGCGCTTCCTGCGCGTGTAGGTCCAGGAGAATGCCGGCTCTATGCCGTTGGAGGCATTGTCGGCAAAGGCCAGGGATACCGTTCCCGTGGGTGCGATGGACAGCAGGTGGCTGTTGCGTATGCCGTGCTTTCTGATGGCCGCACGGATTTCCTTGGGCAGCCGCTGGATGAAGCCGCCCTGCAGGTATTGCCTGGCGTTGAACAGCGGGAATGCGCCTTTCTCCCGCGCCAGCTCCACCGAGGCCAGATAGGCCGCATCGCGCATGGCGCGGGCAATCGCTTCGGCCTGGGCCAAGCCCTCGGGGCTGGCATAGCGCAGGCCCAGCAGGATCAGCGCATCGCCCAGGCCCGTGAAACCGACGCCGATGCGGCGCTTTTGCTGGGCCTCGCGCTGCTGCTCGGGCAGGGGCCAGGCGGTGGCGTCCAGCACGTTGTCCAGCATGCGCACCTGCACGGCCACGGCCTCGCGCAGGCTATCCAGGTCGAAACGCGCTTCGGGCGTGAACGGCGCCTGCACGAAGCGCGTGAGGATGACGGGCCCCAGGTCGCAGCAGCCATAGGGCGGCAGCGGCTGCTCGCCGCAGGGGTTGGTGGCGGCGATGTGCTCGGCATACCAGAGGTTGTTGTCGGCGTTGATATTGTCCAGGAACAGGATGCCGGGCTCGGCAAAGTCGTAGGCCGAGCGCATGATGGCATCCCATAGCTCACGCGCGGGCAGGCTCTGGTAGACCCACAGCCCGTCCTCGCGTCGGTGGGCGCCGGCCGCGATCTGGCCGTCGCTGGGCGCGGCCGGGTGCACCAGCTGCCACGGTGCGTCGTCCCGCACGGCCTGCATGAAGGCATTGCTCACGCCCACCGAGACGTTGAAATTGTTCCAGCGGCCCTTCTGGCGCTTGGCCGTGATGAATTCGCGCACGTCGGGATGGTCGATGCGCAGCACGCCCATCTGCGCGCCGCGCCGCGCGCCGGCCGATTCCACCGTGGTGCAGGAGGCATCGAACACGTCGATGAAGGAACAGGGACCCGAGGCAAAGGAATGGGTGCCGTGCACCAGCGCGCCCCTGGGCCGCAGGTTGGAGAAGTCATAGCCCACGCCGCCGCCGCGGCGCATGGTCTCGGCTGCCTGCGACAGGGCCGTGTAGATGCCGGGATTGCCCTGGGCATCGAAGCCGTTGGTGGCGTCGGCCACGGGCTGGACGAAGCAGTTGATCAGCGTGGCCTTGGTCTGCAGGCCGGCCGCGGCCATGATGCGGCCCGCGCCGATGGCGCCGCGCATCAGGTTGTCGAAGAACCTGGCTTCCCAGTGCGCGCGCAGCGCTTCCTTTTCGACGGCGGCCAGGGCCTTGGCCACGCGGCGGTACAGGTCCTCGGCCGTCTGCTCGCCGGGCGCCAGGTATTTTTCGGCGAGCACATCCAGGCTGATGGCCTGGGGCGGCAGGGCAGGCGGGGTGGTGGCAGGCATGGCGTATCCAGTCATGGCAATACGCCTGTTGTACCCACGATGGCCGAAACGGTTGTGACGCAACGCAACAAACCCCCTGCGGCGCCTTCGGCCGCCGCTTTGGCCTTGCGCCAGCGCAGGATGCTTGCCCGCTATCTAAAACAATAGCCGCCAGCGCTTGATTGACAAGCGCTGGAGCCTGTTTTGGCTTGAAGCCGGTTACAGCTTCTTGACCAGCACCTGGCTCTTGCGGTTCCAGTTGTACTTGGCCTTGCGGGCCTCGGGCAGCCAGTCGGGGTCCACGGGCTGGAAGCCCCGCTTGATGAACCAGTGCATGGTGCGTGTGGTGAGCACGAACATGGTCTCGCAGCCCAGGGCGCGTGCGCGCTGCTCGATGCGCTTGAGCAGCTTCTCGCCGTCGCCCGTGCCCTGGCTCTTGGGCGAGACGGTGACGGCAGCCATTTCGGCGGTCTTGGCCTCGAGGTAGGGATGCAGCGCCGCGCAGCCGAAGATCACGCCGTCGTGCTCGATCACCGTGTAGCTGGCGATGTCGCGCTCGATCTCGGTGCGGTCGCGCTTGACCAGCGTGCCGTCGCGCTCGAAGGGCTCGATCAGCTGGATGATGCCGCCCACGTCATCGATGGTGGCCTCGCGCAGCTCCTCGAGCTTTTCGTCGATGACCATGGTGCCGATGCCGTCGTGCACATAGATTTCGAGCAGCAGCGCGCCGTCGGTGGCAAACGGCAGGATGTGGCTGCGCTCCACGCCGTGCTCGCAGGCGCGCACGCAGTGCTGCAGGTAAAAGCCCACGTCCGTGGGCTCCTGCGCCGGCGGCAGCTGCGCCAGCAGGCGGCGGGCCGCATCCAGCGGCAGTTCGGTGTCGATGGGGTTGTTCTCGTCGGCCGGGCCCGTGGGGTCCATGCGGATGCCGGGCACCTCGGTCAGGAACAGCAGCTTGTCGGCCTTGAGCTCGATGGCCACGCGCGTGGCCACTTCCTCCATGCTGAGGTTGAAGGCCTCGCCCGTGGGCGAGAAGCCGAAGGGCGAGACCAGCACCAGCGCCTCGGACTCCAGGGCGCTGCGCATGCCTTCCACGTCCACCTTGCGCACCAGGCCGGTGTGCATGAAATCCACGCCGTCGACGATGCCCACCGGGCGCGCCGTGAGGAAATTGCCCGAGATCACGCGCACGCGCGCGCCGGCCATGGGCGTGTTGGGCAGGCCCTGGCTGAAGGCGGCCTCGATCTCGTAGCGCAGTTGCCCCGCAGCTTCCTGGGCGCAATCGAGCGCGATGGAGTCGGTCACGCGCGCGCCGTTGTAGTAGCGCGGCTCCTGGCCCTTGAGGCGCAGCTGCTCGTTCACCTGGGGGCGAAAGCCATGCACCAGCACGATCTTCACGCCCATGGCCTGGATCATGGCCAGGTCCTGCACGATGGAGCTGAGCTTGCCCGAGGCAATGGCTTCGCCCGTCAGGCCCACCACGAAGGTCTGATGTCGGAACTTGTGGATATAGGGAGCCACGGACCGGAACCAGGGAACGAAGGTGAAGTTGAAGACGGTGGACATGGGGTGATGCGTGAGAGCCTTGTGAGGGGCGGCTGCTCCCGGGCGCCACCAGGGGGCGGCGGCCGGACTGGACAAAAAAAGCCTGCGGGCCGGACAGGCGCGCAAGCAGGCCGTAGTTTAGCGGCTGCACCCCAGGCGCACAGCGGAAAAGGACGATGTCCGACGCACGGCGGCGAAACTGCCGAAAACGCCCATGGATAATGCTCCCATCGAAAAAGAGCAGGTCGTGCAGCGATCGCGGAGCCGGGGCAGGCCTCGAGAGGGTGTTCACCGCAGCGGCGCGTGCCTGCGCATACCTGCCCATGCCGCCAGAACATGCTGTTGCCTTTCTCCCGTCCGTCCATCCGCGCTTGTCGACCTTCATGCATTCCAGCTGCTTTTCCCTGGCACTGAGCCTGCTGGCCGGGGCCGCGCTGCCGGTTCGGGCCCAGCCCCCGGTGCAGGCCCAGCCGGCCGCCGCCAGTACCCTGAGCTTCGAGCAGGCCCGCGCGGCGCTGCTCGAACGCTCCGAGCAGCTGGCCGCCTCGGCCAAGGCCGTGGACAGCGCCCGCCTGCGCCGCGAGGGCATGCAGGGGCTGGGCGGCCCGTCGGTGGCCATCACCGGCATGGGCTATCGCTATTCGGCCAATGTCGACCTGGACCTCGACCCGGCGCGCCGCGCCCTGGGCAATGGCATCTCGCACCTGCCGCCGCAGCTGGGCGGCGCCGTGGGGCAACTGCCCAGCCTGCCGGCCAATTACGACCTGCAGCGCAAGAGCAATGTGGCCTCGGCCAGCCTCTCGGCCGTGTGGCCCATCTACATGGGCGGCCTGGGCGATGCGGTGCGCGGCGAGCTCGACGCCATGGCCGATGAAGCGCTGGCCGATGCCGCCACCAGCGCCGACCAGCTCAACACCTTGCTGGTGCAGCGCTATTTCACGGCCCAGCTGGCCGAGCGCGCCGCGGCCCTGCGCCGCCGCGCGCTGGAGGGCGTGCGCGCCCACGACGACGCGGCCCAGCGCATGCTCAAGGCCGGCGTGATCGCCCAGGTCGAGCGGCTGCAGGCCAGCGCGGCCCTGGCCGATGCCCAGCAGCAGGCGCGCAAGGCCGACGACGATGCGCGCCTGGCACGCAGCGCCTTGCTGCGTACCGTGCACGTAGCAAGTGGGGTGGGCGGTGTGCGCCCCAGCTCCCCCTTGTTTGTCAGCAGCGAGGCCTTGCCGCCGCTGCAGCAATTCCTGGACGCGGCCCAGAGCCGCCATCCGGGCCTGAGCAAGGTGGCGGCCAAGCGCCGCCAGGCCGAGTCGCTGCACGATGCCACCGAGGCGCTGCGCAAGCCGCAGGTGCTGGCCTTCGGCATGCGCGAAGTCAACACCTCGGGCAAGCCCAACTGGGTGGCCGGCGTGGCCGTGCGCTGGACGCTGTGGGACAGCATAGACCGCGACAAGCTTGCGGCCGCCGGCCAACGCAAGGTGGAGCAGGCCGAACTCACCGACGCCCAGGTGCGCTCGGACATCGCGCTGCTGGTCGAGAAGAACTGGCTGGCCGTGGAGCAGTCGCGCACCCAGTACCTGTCCGGCCAGGCCCAGGAGGATCTGGCGCGCGAGCTGCTGCGGCTGCGCGCGGCCGGCCTGAAGGAAGGCACCAGCACGGCGCTGGAGCTGATCGATGCCCAGCTCAACCTGGCCAAGGTGCAGACCGAGCGCGCCGCCGCCGCCAACCAGTATGTGCAGGCGCTGGCCGCCTTGCTCGAGAGCACGGGCCAGACCGATGAGTTCACCCGCTACATGGCCCGTGCCGATATCCGGATCACCGCAGACGCACCATGAATACACCCGTTCCGACCCCGCCACCCTCCAGCCCCAGCCCTGAAGTGCCGAAGCAGGCCAGGCGCCTGCCCGTGGCCGTGCTGATCGCCGCGGCCGCGGTGCTGATCTTCATTGTCTGGGGCTTCTGGCGCGCCGCCCAGCCCGCGGCCCCGTATTTCCAGGGGCAGATGGAAGCGCGCGAGGCCGACATCGCGCCCAAGGTCACGGCCCGCATCTCCAAGGTGCATGTGACCGAGGGCCAGGTCATCCAGCCCGGTGACCTGCTGGTGGAAATGGACAGTCCCGAGGTGCAGGCCAAGCTGGCCCAGGCCCAGGCGGCCCGGGATGCGGCCCAGGCCGTGGCCGCCAAGGCCAGCAACGGTGCCCGCCCCGAGGAGGTGCAGATGGCCCGGCTGACCTGGCAGCGCGCCCAGGCGGCGGCCGAACTGGCCAGGACCTCGTACGACCGCGTGCAAAGCCTGTTCAATCAAGGGCTGGTTTCGGCCCAGAAGCGCGATGAGGCCCAGACCAACTGGCGCGCCTCGGATGCCCAGGCACGGGCTGCCAAGGCACAGTACGACATGGCGGCCAGCGGTGCGCGCGCGGAGGACAGGACCGCCGCTGCCGCCCAGGCGCGCCAGGTCGAGGGTGTGGTGGCCGAGGTCAAGGCCGCAGAAGCCGAAACCCAGCTGCGCAGCCCCGTGGGCGGCGAGGTGGCGAATGTGCTGGCCAAGCAGGGCGAGCTGTCGCCCCAGGGCGTTTCGGTAGTCACCGTGGTGGACCTGAACGACCAATGGGTGGTGCTCAATGTGCGCGAGGACCAGCTGCAGCACTTTGCGATGAAGAGCCGCTTCAAGGGCCGTTTGCCGGCGCTGGGCGACCGCCAGGCCGAGTTCGAGGTGTTCTTCCTCGGCGTGCTGCCCGATTTCGCCACCTGGCGCACCACCCGCGGCAGCCAGGGCTTCGATGCGCGCACCTTCGAAGTGCGGGCGCGGCCGGCCAAGCCCATAGAGGGCGCACGTCCCGGCATGAGCGTCATCGTGGAGAGCGGTGCGTGAGTCCCTTTGCCGCCAGCCTGCGCCGCGAATGGGGCCGGCTGCGTGCCAGCCCCTGGGACTGGGCCATGGTCAGCTGGGTGCCTTTGCTGGCCCTGGGCCTGATGTGCTGGATTTTTTCGGCCGGCCAGCCTTACCGGCTGCCGATTGCCGTCTGGAACGAAGACCACTCCTCGCTGTCGCGGCAGCTGGTGCGCATGCTCGATGCCACGCCGGGGCTGCAGGTGCGCCAGACCGTGCTCAACCGCGGCGAGGCCGCCGATGCGCTGCAGCGCATGGAGGTCTATGGCGTGGTGCACATTCCGCCGGACCTGGCGCGCGACGTGAAGCGCGGCGCCGGCGGCACTATCACGCTGCTGCACAACGCGCAACTGGCCACCGCATCGAGCCTGCTGCAGCGCGATGTGCGCCAGGTGGTGGGCACGCTGTCGGCCGGCGTGGAAATGCAGGCTGCGGCCAAGCGCGGCTCGCCGCAGCAGGTACTGCGCGTGCAGATGGAGCCCATCAAGACCCAGCTGGTGGCGCTGTTCAACGTCTCCACCAATTACGAGCAGTTCCTGGCCGCCGCGCTGGTGCCCGCGCTGATCCATATCCTGGCCATGACGGCGGGTGCCTGGTCCGTGGGCCGCGAGCTGCGCGAGCGCACGCTGGGCCAATGGCTGAATGAAGGGCTGCTTCCGGATGGCCAGCGCGCAGGCCTGGCCCGGGTGGCGGCAGCCTTGCCGGGCAAGCTGCTGCTGCCGGCCCTGCTGCTCTGGGGCAGCGGCATGGCGGCCTTGCTGTATCTGGCACAGCTGCGCGGCTGGGCCGTGGCCGGCAGCATGGCTTGGATTGGCGTGGGTCTGGCGGCCCTGGTGGCACTGAGCCTGGCCGCAGGCGCGGCGCTGGCGGGCATCACGCTTTCGCTGCGCACGGCGCTATCGGGCACGGGCCTGCTGTCGGCACCGGCCTTTGCGTTCAGCGGCGTGGGCTTTCCGCTGCTGGCCATGACGGGCAGCGCGCGCGGCTGGGCCCTGGCCATGCCGTACACGCATTACGCACGGCTGCAGATAGAGCAGTGGCAGATGGGCGCGCCCGTGGCACAGACCCTGCCCGTGGTCGGCGGCCTGCTGCTGGCCACTTTGGTGCTGCTGGCGCTGGCCGCTGCGGGACTGCTGCGCGGCCTGCAACGGCCCGACAAATGGGGAGGGCGCTGAGCCATGGACGCCCAAACCGGTTTTCTGCGCCTGTGGCTGGACAGCCTGGTGGTGATGCTGCGCGACAAGGGTGCGGTCCTGCTGCTGCTGGGCGCGCCCGTGCTCTACGGTTTCTTCTACCCCTGGTTCTACAGCTCCGAAGTGGTGCAGCGCGTGCCTGTGGCCGTGGTCGTGCAGGACAACTCGGGCCTGGCTCGGCAGATGCTGCGCTTTGCCCAGGCCAGCCCGCGCATCCATGCGCAGCTGGTCACGGCCGATGAGGGCGAAGCGCGCGAAGCCGTGCTGAGCGGCGAGGTCATGGGCTATGCGCTGCTGCCGCGCGATCTCAAGCGCGATGTGCTGCGCCGTGCGAATGTGGTGATTCCGGTCTACGCCAACGGCGCCTACCCCCTGATCAGCAAGCAGGTGCAGTACGGTTTTGCCGAGGCTTTCGGCACCGTTTCGGCCGGCGTGGAGATCAAGCGTCTGCAGGCCGGCGGGCAGAGCGCGCCCCAGGCCGCCGTGAGCCGCTCGCCCGTGAACGCCCGGGCAGTGGCCTTGTTCAACCCCACCGAGGGCTATGGCAGCTTTGTGGTGGCGGCCGTGTCCGTGCTCATACTGCAGCAGACCCTGCTGATGGGCAGCGCGCTGCTGGTCGGTACCTGGCGCGAGCAAGGTGCCGACCGCGTTGGCTCGCGCCAATGGCTGGCGCGGCTTTTGGCGCTGTGCGTACCGGGCTGGCTGGCCGGGCTGTTCTATTTCGGCTGGATTTTCATCTGGCAGGACTTTCCGCATGGCGGCAACCCCTGGGGCGCGCTGGCGCTGCTGGCCTGCTTTGTGCCGGCCGTCGTGGGCTGCGCCTGCCTGCTGGGCTGGTGGCTGGCCGATCGCGAGCGGGCCCTGCAGGTAGTGCTGTTTTCCTCGATCCCGCTGGCTTTTCTGGGGGGCTTCACCTGGCCCGTCGAGGCCTTGCCCGAGCCGCTGCAGTGGCTGCGTTGGCTCTCGCCCAGCACGGCCGGCATCCAGGCCTCGCTGCGCTTCAACCAGCTGGGCGCGCCGCTGGCAGCGGGTCTGCCGCACCTGGCCTGGCTGGCCTGCATGGCCGGGTCCAGCTGGCTGGCCGTGCTGTGGCTGGGCAGCCGCTCGCCGGCAGGGCGGGAGTAGGAGAAAACCTGCCGCAAACCTTTGCCGGGCAAGCGCTGAAAGCTATTGTTTTTATAAGGCGGCTGCATGCTGGCGGCGCGCCTGCAGGCCCAGCATGAGCAGCACCACGGCGACTAGCGGCAGCATGCCGTAGTTGATGCCGTTCCAGCCGGCCGTATGCAGCAGTTCGCCGGAGCCGAACGAGGCCACGGCCACGGTGCCGAATACCAGGAAGTCGTTGAGCGCCTGCACCTTGGCGCGTTCGGCCGGCCGGTAGCATTCGGTCAGCAGGGCCGTGGCGCCGATGAAGCCGAAATTCCAGCCCACGCCCAGCAGCACGAGCGCGCCCCAGAAATGCAGCAGCTCCAGGCCCAGCAGGGCCAGGCCGCCGGCCATGGCGATCATGACCAGACCCAGGGCCGTGATGCGGCTCTTGCCGAAACGCGCGATCAGCCGGCCCGTGACGAAGCTGGGCGCGAACATGGCCAGCACATGCCACTGTATGCCCAGCGCGGCTTCGCCCACGCTGTGGCCGCAGCCCACCATGGCCATGGGGGCTGCCGTCATCAGGAATGCCATGAGGCCATAGCTCACCACGCCGGCCGCCGCAGCCACGACGAACTGCGGCGAGCGCGCGATCTCCTTGAGCGGCCGCGCCTCGCCGGCCACGGCCCTGGACTGGGGCGGCGGCAGGCGCAGGCCCATGAGCAGCGGCAGAGCCAGCAGGGCGAGCGCCGCCTGGCTGTAGAAGCTGCCGGCAAACGGCGTGGCCGGCAGGGCGTCGCGCGTCCAGATCACCACCTGCGGTCCGATGATGGCGGCGATCAGCCCGCCGACCATGACACGCGAGATGGCCCTGGCCTGCTGTGCAGGTTCCGCCACCATGTCGGTGGCTGCAAAGCGGTAGCTCTGCACGCAGGCCGCGTAGAAGCCGGCCAGCGCCGTGCCTATGCAGAAGGTCACGAAATCGGAATGGGCGATGCCCTGGGCGGCCACCACGCCGGACAGCACGCCCAGCAGCGCACCCAATACATAGGCCTGGCGCCGGCCCAGGCGGTTCATCAGCCATGCCGCGGGCAGCGTGGACAGGGCCAGGCCCAGCTGGTAGATGCTGACCGGCAGCGTGGAGGCCGTGGGATTGCTGGACAGCTGCTGGCCGACCAGGCCGCCCAGCGAAATGATGATGGGCGGCGAGGCGCCGCCCAGGGATTGGGCTGCCACCAGCAGGCCCATGTTGCGGCGCTGGTGTGTGCTGTATGCATTGTGGTTCATGGCGTGGCGGTCTGGAGGCGGGGCGGGTGCCCGTCCATGTGGCCTGGCGGCCGCAAGCAAGAGGGACTCCCGATACCGCAGCATATCGGTTTGCGCCGCCGTGGTTGTCGCGAGCGGTGCAGCCGCGCATGCTGGCGAGGGCAGATGAGCGCCACATTAACAAGGCCGGTTCGCCGTGGGGGAACGACGCTACAATTTTTAGAGAATGAAAATCATTCTTGATGAATCCTGAGCCAAGCATCTCGTTCTAGCCAAGGGAGTGGAGTCTACGAGGTCGACATGGATCAGAACTTCGATGGCGCGGGCACCGGCTGCCGCGCGGCACGCACCTACCGCCATGCATCCGGCAAGCCGTTGCACGGCTGGCGATGCGGCACTTTTTCCGCCGGGCTGGCCCTGGCATGCGCCATGCTGGCGGCAGCCGGCTGCACGGCCGGCGCCCGGCGCGATGCCAGGGAGGCAGCGGCGGCATCCGCAGCCGCCAATGCCGCAGAAAGCGCCGCGCCCCTGATGCCGATGCAGGCCGCTTCGGGACAGCTGCAGGCATGGGAGGCCCGGCGCTGGACGGTGCAGGCGCCTGCCGGCGCGGTGGTGCAGGGACGGCTGCAGGCGCTGGATCTGGTGCTGGATGTGGAAACGCCGGCGGGCCGGCATATCCGGCGGCTGTCCTCCGGGCTGGGCGTGGAGCAGTCCTTCACCTGGCAGACGCGGGGCGCGCAGCAGGAGCGGCTGGTGCTGCGCCGCAGCGCGGGCGGCCTGGCGTCCGCGCCCTACGCGCAGCAGCTGTGCGAGCAGGAGGCGGGCCTGCAGCCCTGTGCGCAAGGCGAGAGCAAGGCTTTCGGGCCGGGCCGCTACCGGTTGCAGATAGACAGCGTCCGGCCTGCGGCTGCGGCCCCCGCGGCGCCCGGGCCCGCGGCGCAGCAACCTTTGCTGAGCCCCACGCTCCAGGCCTTGCGCGCGCAGCTGGAGCGGGGGCAGGGGAGCGAGTCCTTCTGGAAAGCCATGGCCGCCCGGGGAACCCCGCTGGTCGAACCCTGGGATGGCCGGCACCGGCTGGTGACCTTTCTGTGGCGCGGCGCGCGCGAGTCCGTGCGCCTTTTCGGCAGCCCCTCGGGCAACCACGATCTGCTGCAGCAACTGGGCGGCAGCGATGTCTGGTGGGCCAGCTTTGTGATGCCCGACGATGCCCGGCTCAGCTACGGCCTGGCGCCGGATGTGCCGCATGTCCAGGGCCCGGCCATGGAGCAGCGGCGGGCCATTCTCGCCACCTTGCAGCGCGACCCGCTGAATCCGCAGGCCTGGGGCGAGGCCGATCCGCAGCGTGGCGCGGCCGATGCCTTCGACGGGCGCTCGGTGCTGAGCCTGCCGCGGGCGCCCCTGCAGCCATGGGTGGCGCCCCGGGCGGCCGGGCAGGTGGCGGAAGGCTCCTCCGGTACGGGTGAACTGGCACGGTACTGGGTGCAGAGCCGGGCGCTGGACAACGGCCGCGACGTCTGGGTCTACCGGCCGGCAGGCTGGGAGCGCACGCCATGGCTGCAGCGCAACCTGCTGGTGCTCTTCGATGCCCACGCCTATCTGCAGCAGGTGCCCACACCGCGCATTGTCGAGAACCTGATGGCCGACGGACTGCTGTCCGCCACGGCCATCGTGCTCGTGGCCAACGCGGGCGGCAATGCCCGGGCCGAGGAGCTGCCGCCCAATCCCGCGTTCGCGGACTTCATGGGCTCCACGCTCATGCCCTGGCTGCAGCAGCGGGGCATGGCGGCGCCGGCGGCCCGTACCGTGCTGGCCGGCTCCAGCTATGGGGGGCTGGCTGCCAGCTATGTGGCCATGCGCCATCCGGGGCGCTTTGGCAATGTGCTCAGCCTGTCGGGCTCGTACTGGTGGGCCCCGGGGCAGCAGCCGCCCAACTGGCTGGCGCGGCAGTATGCGGCTGGCCCGCGCCTGTCTGTGCGCTTTTACCTCGATGCGGGCCTGTACGAGGGCGCGCGCGGTGGCCAGGCCGGCATCCGCGAAACCAGCCGGGAGCTGGGCGATGTACTGCAGTCCAGGGGCTATGCGGTGATCCGGCGCGAGCACAGCACGGGCCACGACTATGTGCACTGGCAGGGTTCGCTGGCCTGTGGCCTGCTGGCCTTGCTGGCCTTGCTGGGCGATGAAAGCGCCCGGGCCGGGGAATCGGTGAGGGCGGCCTGCCCGGCCGAGCCTTTGTTTGCCGCCAGATAGGCGGCCGCTTTTGACGCGGCCCGTCCCGAAGCCGCAGGCTGGCGCTTGTCAGGGAATTTCCATGAAAATGGCTGGCAACCCACGTTGGCAAAGCGTTTCCAGCTATGGAATCAGGATTGCGGGTCTGTCGAGACGGAAAAGCCGCGCACTGCAGCCAGCGGCGGAAAGTCTGCTTCGCGCTTGCCCTGCATGGCGGATACGGCTTCCATCACATGGCGGTTGCTCCAGATGCCGCTCTGCACCCAGCCCATTTGCTGCAGGGCGTCGTGCACGCCGTGGTCGCGCGCATAGTTGATGACCTGCTTGCTGCCCCAGATGGCGATCGGCGGCTTCGCGGCGATCTCGCGTGCGCAGGCCAGTGCTGCGGTCACCACGGCCTCGTGGCTCTCGAACACGGCATTGACCAGGCCGTGGCTGGCTGCTTCCTGGGCGCTCATGCGCCGGCCGGTATAGGCCAGCTCCTTGACGATGCCCAGCGGCATGAGCTTGGGCAGGCGCTGCAGGCTGCCCAGGTCGGCCGTCATGCCGATATTGATTTCCTGGATGCAGAAAAAGGCCTCGCGGCTTGCATAGCGGATGCAGGCCGCAGCCACCAGGTCCAGCGCGCCGCCCACGCAGCCGCCATGAATGGCGCAGATCACGGGCATGCGCAGCTCTTCGATGCGGTTGAAGGTGCTTTGCATGCGGGCCAGTGTGTCGACCAGCGCGGCCCGGCCTTCGGGGCTGCGGTCGTCGGGCGCGAATTGCGGATCGGCAAAGGTGTCCAGCGCCATGCCCGCAGAGAAATGCCTGCCCGTGCTGCTGAGCACCAGCGCGCGGGAATCGCCGCTGCGATGCAGCCGGTCCAGCACCAGGTCCAGCTCCTGCCAGAACGTGGGGTTGAGCGTGTTGAGCGCTTCGGGGCGGTTCAGGATCAGATGGGCAATCCGGTCCGACAGATCGAGGCGAAAGCAGCTCAGCTGCAGGGGCGGGGTGGGCGTGTCTTGCGGCATGGCGCACATGGTGGACTGCCCTGGCGGGGCGCGCCGTCACGCTGGCGACTGGCTGCAGCCGGACGGCATGGGGGGATTCCCGGGGTGCTTCGGCGCAGGCCGGGACACCAAAACACCCGGCTTGCGGCCGGGTGGCTGTTCTTCAAAAGCGGCCTGCAGCTGCCTGGATCGGCCTATCGCTTCTTGCCGCCCAGGATGCCGCCGAGCACGCCGCGCAGGATTTCCTTGCCTATACTGTTGCCCACGGTGCGCACCGTGGACTTGGCCATGGTCTGCACCAGGCCGTCGTACTGGCCGCCGCGCGGGCCGGTGCGGCCGAACAGCAGCTCCTTGAGGCCGTCCATCATGGCGCTGCCACCGGCTTCCTGCGCCGCGCCGGCAGCGCCCGCCGCGGCAGGCGCATCGCCGGGCTTGGCCGGCGTGGCGGAAGCGGCGCGCCCGCGCAGCACTTCATAGGCCGATTCGCGGTCCACGGCCTCTTCGTAGACGCCGGCCACCAGGGAGCGGGCCATGAGCTCCTTGCGCTGCTCGGGCGTGATGGGGCCGATCTGGCTGCCCGGGGGAATCACATAGACGCGCTCGGTCACGCCGGGCCGGCCTTTTTCGTCGAGGAAACTGACCAGCGCCTCGCCCACGGCCAGCTCGGTGATGGCCGCAGCAATGTCCAGCCCCGGGTTGGGGCGCATGGTGGAGGCGGCCGAGGCCACGGCCTTCTGGTCGCGCGGCGTGAAGGCGCGCAGCGCATGCTGCACGCGGTTGCCGAGCTGGCCCAGCACGGAGTCGGGCACGTCCAGCGGGTTCTGGGTGACGAAATACACCCCCACGCCCTTGGAGCGCACCAGGCGCACCACCAGTTCGATGCGCTCGAGCAGCACCTTGGGCGCATCGTTGAACAGCAGATGGGCCTCGTCGAAGAAGAACACCAGCTTGGGCTTTTCGGGGTCGCCGATCTCGGGCAGCTGCTCGAACAGCTCGGACAGCAGCCACAGCAGAAAGGTCGAGTACAGGCGCGGGGCATTCATGAGCTTGTCCGCGGCCAGGATGTTGACCATGCCGCGGCCGTCGGCATCGGTCTGCATCAGGTCGTTGATGTTGAGCATGGGCTCGCCGAAGAACCTGTCGCCGCCCTGGGACTCGATGGCGAGCAGGCCGCGCTGTATGGCGCCTATGCTGGCCGAGCTGATGTTGCCGTATTCCGTGGTGAACTGCTTGGCGTTGTCGCCCACGTGCTGGAGCATGGCGCGCAGGTCCTTGAGGTCCAGCAGCAGCAGGCCGTTGTCGTCCGCGATCTTGAACACGATGTTGAGCACGCCCATCTGCGTCTCGTTGAGATTGAGCATGCGGCCGATCAGCAGCGGCCCCATGTCGGAGATGGTGGCGCGCACGGGATGGCCCTGCTCGCCGAACACGTCCCACAGCGTGGCGGGGCAGGCCAAGGGCTCGGGAAGGGCGATGCCGCGGTCCTTGAGCGAGGCGGCAAGCTTGTCGCCCACCTTGCCGCTCTGGCTGATGCCGCCGAGGTCGCCCTTGATGTCGGCCAGGAAGACCGGGACGCCGATCTGCGAGAAGCTCTCGGCCAGTTTCTGCAGGGTGACGGTCTTGCCGGTGCCTGTGGCGCCGGTGATCAGGCCGTGCCGATTGGCCATGCCGGGCAGCAGCGCGCATTCTGTGGCAGAGTGCTGGGCAATCAAAAGGGGTGAAGCCATTTCGGGTTTCCTCGGAGCTAGCGTTCAGTCAAAAGTAAAATCTCGCCTGCTAGGTTAAATCAAATATCAAAGGACTCTCTGTGGCAGGACACAGCAAATGGGCCAACATCCAGCACCGCAAGGGTCGCCAGGATGAGAAGCGCGGCAAGATATGGACACGGATTATTCGTGAAATCATGGTGGCTGCGCGCCAGGGCGGCGGCGACCTGAACGCCAATCCGCGCCTGCGCCTGGCCGTGGAAAAGGCCAAGGCCGCCAACATGCCGGCCGACAATATCAAGCGCAACATCGACAAGGCCACGGGCAACCTCGAAGGCGTGAGCTACGAGGAAATCCGCTATGAGGGCTACGGCATCGGCGGCGCGGCCATCATCGTCGACACCATGACCGACAACCGCGTGCGCACCGTGGCCGACGTGCGCCACGCCTTCAGCAAGTACGGCGGCAACATGGGCACCGAAGGCTCGGTGGCCTTCCAGTTCAGGCACGTGGGCCAGCTTGTTTTTGCGCCCGGCACCAGCGAGGACAAGGTCATGGAAGTGGCGCTGGAAGCCGGCGCCGAGGACGTGATCACCGACGACGAAGGCGCCATCGAGGTACTGACCGCGCCCGGCGACTTCGAAGCCGTGCGCGATGCGCTGCAGGCCGCGGGCCTGACGCCCGAGGTGGCGGAAGTGACCATGCGCCCCGAAAATACCGTCGCCCTGGAAGGCGACGACGCAGCCCGCATGCAGAAGCTGCTGGACATGATTGAAGATCTGGACGACGTGCAGGACGTCTACCACAACGCTGAACTATGAAAATTCTTGTGATTGGCGGCGGTGGCCGTGAACACGCCCTGGCGTGGAAACTGGCCGAATCGCCCAAGGCGACCAAGGTCTATGTGGCTCCTGGCAATGGCGGTACCGCCCTGGCCGGCGGCAAGATTGAAAACCTCGGCATCACCGACGTGCAGGCCCTGCGCGAATGGGCACAGGCCGAGAAGATCGGCCTGACCGTCGTCGGCCCCGAGGCGCCGCTGGCGGCCGGCGTGGTCGACGAGTTCCGTACCCACGGCCTGCGCATCTTCGGCCCGGCCAGGGCCGCAGCCCAGCTGGAGAGCTCCAAGGCTTTCTCCAAGGACTTCATGGCGCGCCACGGCATTCCCACGGCGCAGTACGAGACCTTTACCGACCCTGTGGCCGCCCACGCCTATGTGGACCGCCTGGGCGCACCCATCGTCATCAAGGCCGATGGCCTGGCGGCCGGCAAGGGCGTGGTCGTGGCCACTTCGCTGCAGGAGGCCCACGATGCCGTGGACTTCATGCTGGTGGACAACAAGTACGGCGTCACGCACAACGAGGGCGGTGCCCGCGTGGTGATCGAGGAATTCCTCGACGGCGAGGAGGCCAGCTTCATCGTGCTGTGCGACGGCAAGAACGTGCTGGCCCTGGCCACCAGCCAGGACCACAAGCGTCTCAAGGATGGCGACCAGGGCCCGAACACGGGCGGCATGGGCGCGTATTCGCCCGCGCCCGTGGTCACGGCCGACGTGCACGCCCGCGCCATGCGCGAGATCATCCTGCCCACCATCCGCGGCATGGAAAAGGACGGCATTCCCTACACCGGATTCCTGTACGCCGGCCTGATGATCGACAAGAGCGGCCATCCCAAGACGCTGGAGTTCAACTGCCGCATGGGCGATCCCGAGACCCAGCCCATCATGATGCGCCTCAAGAGCGATCTGGTGGATGTGATGCTGGCGGCCACCGATGGCAAGCTCGACCAGGTCGAGCTGCAATGGGACCGCCGCACGGCGCTGGGCGTGGTGATGGCCGCTGCCGGCTATCCCGAGGACCCGCGCAAGGGCGATGCCATCACCGGCCTGCCGGCCGCGGCCGATGACGCCATGGTCTTCCATGCCGGTACCCAGCTGCGCGACGGCGTGCCCGTGACCAGCGGCGGCCGCGTGCTGTGCGTGACCGTGCTGGCCGACAGCGTCAAGCAGGCCCAGCAGAAGGTGTACGACGTGGCGCGCGGCATCCATTTCGATGGAGCCCAGTACCGCCGCGACATCGGCCATCGCGCAGTCAAGGGCTGACGGCCGTATGGCAAGCCCGGCGAACGTATCGCCTTGCGAGCAGCTGCCCGTGGCCCAGGTGCGCGAGTACCTCACGGGGCTGCAGGCACGCATCACCCAGGCACTGGAAGGCCTTGAAGGCGAGGGCGGCGCGCGCTTCGTGCACGACGCCTGGCGCAAAGGCCCCGAGGAAAAGCTGCAGGGGGATGGCATCACCCGCATCATGGAAGGCGGGCGTGTGTTCGAGCGCGCCGGCTGCGGCTTCTCGCATGTGCGGGGGCCGCAGCTGCCGCCTTCGGCCACGCAGCACCGGCCCGAACTGGCCGGCGCGCCTTTCGAGGCCATGGGCGTATCCCTGGTGTTCCATCCGCGCAACCCCTATGTCCCGACGGTGCACATGAACGTGCGCATGATCGCGGCCGGCCATGAGGGCCAGCCCAAGACCTGCTGGTTCGGCGGCGGCATGGACCTGACGCCCGTCTACGGCTTCGAGGAAGATGCGGTGCACTTCCACCAAAGTTGCCGCGATGCGCTCGCGCCGTTCGGCGCCGAGCTGTATCCGCGCTTCAAGCAGTGGTGCGACGAGTACTTCTACCTCAAGCACCGCCACGAGCAGCGCGGTATCGGCGGCATCTTCTTCGATGACTTTGCCGAACTGGGCCAGCAGCGCAGCTTTGCCATGCTGCAATCGGTGGGCGATGCCTTCCTGGGGGCCTATCTGCCCATCGTGGAGCGCCGCAGGAACGCCGAGTACGGGCCGGCGCAGGTGGATTTCCAGCGCTACCGCCGTGGCCGCTATGTGGAGTTCAACCTGGTCTGGGATCGCGGCACGCATTTCGGCCTGCAGTCGGGCGGGCGCACCGAATCCATTTTGCTGTCCATGCCGCTGCATGCGAGCTGGAGCTACCAGCGCGAAGATGCGCCGGGCACCCCGGAGCGCGAGCTGGTGGACAAATTCCTGGTGCGCCGGGACTGGTTGTGACCGAAGCTGGAAATTGCCTTGCCGGCAGCGCATAAAGCCCCGTCAGCAGGGAAATTTCCAGAAAACTATAATTTCCATAGCTGTGTGCGCCGGGCGGATCTTCCTGCTCCAGGCGCACCGACACTTTCAAGGCGTGGTGGACGAGGCTTTACGGGCCGAGCTTTCCGCTTCTGAGCCAACCCTGATACGGGCCGGGCGCAGCACACGCTATATTGACCCCATCTTTACTGATTCCATCGCCTGATGACCACCTCCATCAAATCGGATTCCGCAGCCAAGCGCGACGTCACCAAACTGCAGCGAGCCATCGTCGACGGCCTCGAAGACGTCAAGGCCCAAGATATCCAGGTGTTCAACACCGAAGCGCTGTCGCCCCTGTTCGAGCGCGTCATCGTGGCATCGGGCACTTCCAACCGCCAGACCAAGGCGCTGGCCTCCAGCGTGCGCGAAGCCGTCAAGAAGGCGGGCTTTCCCGTGCCGCGCCAGGAAGGCGAGGAAAACGGCGAATGGATCATCGTGGACTGCGGCTCTGCCGTGGCGCACATCATGCAGCCGGCCATCCGCCAGTACTACCGACTGGAAGAAATCTGGGGCGAAACGCCCGTGCGCATGAAGCTGGGCGCAGCCAAGCCCAAGGCCGCCAGTACCCGAAAGCATGTGATCAAGGCGGATGCCGAGGCCGCAGCCAAGAAGCCGGCTGCAAAGAAGGCTGCGGCCAAGCCTGCTGCAACCAAGACGGCCGCCAAGCCCGCCGCAAAGAAAACCGCAGCCAAGCCTGCAACTGCCGCGAAGACCGCGGCAAAAGCCGCTGCCCCCAAGGCCGTGAAGACCGTGGTGGTGAACCGGCCCGGGAAGTCCGCAGCCAAGACGGCGGCAAAGCCCGCTGCCAAGCGCGCCTCCCGCGCCAAGGCCTAAGCTGCGCATTCCACTGCTCGCGCAATGAGATTGACCATCGTGGCCGTGGGCCAGCATGTGCCTGACTGGGCGCAGACGGCCTACGACGACTATGCCAAGCGCTTTCCGCCGGAGCTCAAAGTGGAGCTCAAGGCCGTCAAGACCGAGCCGCGCGGCTCCAAGACGGTGGAGACGCTTTATGCGGCCGAGCGCAAGCGCATCGAGGCCGCGATCGGGACGGCGGCGCGCGGCACCCCCCGCATCGTAGTGCTCGACGAGCGCGGCACCAGCCTCACGACCAAGGCCCTGGCCCAGCGCCTCAAGGGCTGGCAGCTCGAGGGCGACGATGTGGTGCTGGTGATCGGCGGGCCCGACGGACTCGATCCCGAGTTCAAGGCCGGTGCCCACGAGCGCATCCGGCTTTCGGACCTGACACTGCCCCATGCCATGGTGCGCGTGCTGCTGATCGAACAGCTGTATCGTGCCTGGTCGGTCAATGCCGGCCACCCCTACCACCGCGAGTAGGCTTCTGTGCCGGGCCGGTGTCCTGTGCGCCCTGCAGAGCGGCGAGCAGCGTGATACTATGATTTTGATAGCCGCTGGCGCTTGATGGGCAAGTGCTGGCAGTACATTTCATTCAAGTCATGGCGCCGTTCATCTATCTTGCCTCCCAAAGTCCCCGCCGCCGTCAGCTGCTCGAGCAGCTGGGCGTGGCCCACGAACTGCTGCTGCCCAATGCGGCGGGCGACATTGCCGAGGATGCCGAGGCCATCGAGCTCGAGCGGCCGGGCGAGTCGCCGCGCGACTATGTGCAGCGCGTGACCGCAGCCAAGCTCGATGCGGCCGTGGCCCGCCATGGCCGCCGCGGCCTGGCTCCGGCGCCCATCCTGTGCTCGGACACCACGGTGGCGCTGGGCGCGCAGATCCTCGGCAAGCCGGCGGATGCCGTGGATGCCGCGCGCATTCTGGGCCTGCTCTCCGGACAGGCGCACGAGGTACTGACCGCCGTGGCCGTGCAGCACGGGCAGCAGCGCCTGCAGGCGCTGTCGGTTTCCAGCGTGCGCTTTGCGCCCTTGACGGCGGCGCAGATCGCCGCCTATGTGGCCACGGGCGAGCCCATGGGCAAGGCAGGCGCCTACGGCATACAGGGCCGGGCGGCTGCCCATATCGAGGAAATCCGCGGCAGCTATTCGGGCATCATGGGCCTGCCGGTGTTCGAGACTGCAGGTCTGCTGCGCGCGCTCGGCTGGGCGCTGTAGGCACGCGTTCCGAAGGGAGGCCGGTCCTGTCCGGGCCGCAAAGGACGGGCCGGCTCCGGCGCTGCAATTTCACGCAAACCGTTCGGGTCTGTGTCTTGCGGATGCCATGCACGCACCGCACACTGGTGCCTGCCGAAAAGAACAACAACGTACACGAAAGACAACATGCCAATGCAGCAGGACATTCTGATCAACTGGTCGCCGCAGGAAACGCGGGTGGCCGTCATCGAAAACGGAGCCGTGCAGGAGTTGCACATGGAGCGGCCGCTGGAGCGCGGCCTCGTCGGCAACATCTATCTGGGCAAAGTCTCGCGCGTGCTGCCCGGCATGCAGTCGGCCTTCATCGACATCGGCCTGGAGCGCGCCGCCTTTCTGCATGTGGCCGATGTGTGGCAGCGCCAAGAAAACGGCGAGGCGCCCATGTTCGCGCGCAAGGATGTGCCGCAGATACCCATCGAGAAGCAGGTGTTCGAAGGCCAGACCATCATGGTTCAGGTCATCAAGGATCCGATAGGCACCAAGGGCGCGCGCCTGTCCACGCAGATCAGCATTGCCGGGCGCCTGCTGGTGTTCCTGCCGCAGGACGACCATATCGGCATCTCGCAGAAGATTCCCCAGCACGAGCGCGATGCGCTGCGCGCGCGGCTGCAGGCGCTGGTGGGCACCAAGGAGACCGGCGGTGGAGGCGGCTTCATCCTGCGCACCAATGGAGAGGATTCCAGCGACGGCGAACTGGCCGAGGACATCCGCTATCTGCGCAAGACCTGGGCCCGCATCAAGGACGCATCGCAGAAGCTGCCGCCCATGTCGGTGCTGCACCAGGATCTGAACCTGCTGCAGCGCGTGTTGCGGGATCTTGTGGGCGAGACCACCCAGAGCATACGCATCGACTCCAGGGAGCAGTTCGCGCTGCTCAAGGCCTTCGGCCAGGAATACATGCCGGCGGCCGTGCCCAAGCTGGCGCTGTACAAGGGGGAACGGCCGATCTTCGACCTGTATTCGATAGACGAGGAAATCGCCCGCGCCCTGGGCCGGCGCGTGGACCTCAAATCGGGCGGCTACCTGATCGTGGACCAGACCGAGGCGCTGACCACCATCGACGTGAACACCGGCGGCTTTGTCGGTGCGCGCAACTTCGACGACACCATCTTCAAGACCAACCTTGAAGCGGCCCACGCGATTGCGCGCCAGCTGCGCCTGCGCAATCTGGGCGGCATCATCATCGTGGACTTCATCGACATGGTGCGCGAGGACCATCAGAACGAGGTGCTCTCGGAATTTCGCCGCCAGCTGGCGCGGGACCGTGTCAAGACCATGGCCGGTGGCTTTTCCCAGCTGGGCCTGGTGGAGATGACGCGCAAGCGCACGCGCGAATCGCTGGCCCATATGCTGTGCGAACCGTGCCCGGCCTGCGCGGGCAAGGGCAACGTGAAAACGGCGCGCAGCATCTGCTATGAAGTGCTGCGTGAGATCCTGCGCGAGGCGCGCCAGTTCAATCCGAGGGAATTCCGTGTCGTGGCTTCGCCAAAGGTCGTGGAAATGTTCCTAGACGAGGAAAGCCAGCATCTGGCCAGCCTCTCGGACTTCATCGGCAAGCCGATTTCGCTGCAGGCCGAGACAGCCATGGCGCAGGAGCAATACGACATCGTCTTGCTGTGAAGCGCGAGACGGGCTGAATTTCGCATAGGCGTCGCCAGACAGGTCCATTGTCTGGCGATTTGCTTTGGGGCACCCGTTTCCATCGGAATCGTGTATCGGGCAGCTGCAAACGGCGAGAAAAGGAGACCGTCTTGTGGCCAATGCGTGCGCAGAAGGGGCAGGGACAGTTTTTCTGGATAGGCAATGATTCCGGCTCGCTCCTGCCGTCTTGGAGATTTTTCCAGCTTTTGAATCGCGGACCGGCGGCGGCGTATGGACACGAAACAGCCGGCCGTGCGATTTCCAAATACTCCTGAAGCAATCCGGGAGAGGCCAACCGCTGATCCGGAAGGCTGCCTGGCGAATGTTTGGAAGGGAAAAACCTACTAATTTTTGTAGGTTGAGGCTACTGTTTTGGTTAGACTTTAGGAATGGCATGCGGGGTTTGTATGCCATCAAATTCAATGGAGTGATTCAATGACGCAGACCAGTCCCGTTCGAACCTATGCAGAAGTTCTTCAGCAGATCAAGATCCTGCAGGAAGAGGCCGAAGTATTGCGCCGTGCGGAAATCGCCAATGCCGTGGCCCGGGTCAGAGAGGCTGTTTCGAATTACGGACTGACCGCAGAGGACATTTTCGGGACGGGAAAATCCGCCAAATCCAGGTCGCGTACCGCCGAAACCAAAACGGTTCCCGTGAAATACAGCGACGGGGCCGGAAATTCCTGGACAGGTCGCGGTCGCTCTCCCGCCTGGTTCCTGGAGGCCCTGGCGGCCGGCAAGAAACCCGAAGATATGCTGGTCAACTGAATGTCCCTGTTTTCTGCTGCGGCGCCTGGCACGGGTAGTGCGGGCACCCCATGGGTGCAACCGCCAGGAAGGCCAAGTACCTGTCAGGCGCGCTGCATCGGAATCAGAAAGCGAATCCAGGCCGCTGCGGCCTGAACCATCGGCTGGTGCCGGCGTGCCCGATACCGGTTGGGCATATTGCTTCCCTTTTTCAAACGCATTTTTTACGGCAAGACCTGCGGTTTGATCTGCTCGCCGAAGCGATCGGCCCAGGAGGCACTCTGTTGCAGATCGTGCATTGACCTGTTCCGTCCCGGTGGCGCGGCGACCTTGAGCCAGCAGGCTGCTTTGCATGAAGCGGATGCTGAAATATTCAACTTGCCTTGGGACTTCAGCGATTCAACCGGCCGGCTCGGCATGAATCAGCGGGCTGATGCTCGATGCGGCTTTTGCGGGAATCAACGGCGATATGGAAAAGATACTGGGCTGGGCAGAGGATGTGCTGAACGCTTCTTCAAATGCCAAGACGGAGAACGAGCTTTTCGAAGAGGTGCGGCGCGCTGCCTATGAAATCGGTTTTGAGTACTGCGCTTACGGCATGCGGCTGGCTCTGCCGGTTTCCAGGCCCGCACATTTCCTGATAAACAATTATTCCTCGCAATGGTGTGCCCGCTACGAGCGCAGAGGCTACATCGAGCAGGATCCCACCGTGATGCATGGAGCACGCTCGCCCGAGCCGCTGGTGTGGAGCGACGAGCTGTTTGCTCCGGCCCCTGAACTATGGGAAGAGGCCAGGTGTGCGGGGCTTCGGGTAGGGTGGGCCCAGGGAAGCCCCACGCGCAGCGGTGTGGCCGGGATGCTCACACTGGCCCGGTCGGCGGAGCCGTTGTCCGCTGCAGAGCTCGAGGCAAAAAGCCTGCGCATGCGCTGGTTGTCCAGCATTGCGCATGTGGGTTTCCAGCGCCTGGTGGATACACGAAGCATCGTCTGCCCGGAAATCGTCGAGCTGACGAGCCGTGAGAAAGAGGTGCTTCAGTGGTCTGCGGTCGGAAAGACGATACCGGACATCTCCGATATTTTGCTCATCTCGGCGGACACCGTGAGGTTTCATACCCGCAACGTGCTTGAAAAGCTCAATGTTTCCAACCGCACGGCGGCAGTGGCCCGAGCCGCATATCTCGGCTTGCTCGATTGACCCACGGCTAGCCAGCCCGGGCACAGGCCCGCCTTGTTGCAGGGGGCTTGCAATGCGCCGTATCTGCCGGCGCAGCAAACGCTGCTTGTCCCAGCCGGGCCGGGCGCGGCGACATCCCGGCGCGGCCCGGGGTTTTGTCCTTGCCGCCTGCGTCCATGCCGCAGGCTCGCGGTTCAATACACTACCTGCTGCGCGGTTTGCGCCAATGTACCCATGCGAGCGGGCTTTGGATGAAGGGATCGCCGACCGGTGCAGCCTGGGTGCAGCGCCATTGGCTTTGGTATTTTGGTTCGCCCCGCAAGATAAGGGATGAATGTGGCAATCAACCAGATGGCATACGACGGATTCCTGAGAGTGGCACTTGAATCGGTGCTGAGCTCCAGGTTCGTCCACCTGATGTCGGACGTCGACCTTCATGTTCCGCATCATGCAAATCTGGCCCGCTGCGTCTGGGCGTATGGATATTCCGAGTGGCAAAGCCTTGACGCGAGGCCGATTTCTGTCGGCTGGGACTGGTGTGTCGTCGCGGACAGGAACGGCAAGCTGGCGCTCGAAAGAGACGGCGCGCTTCGAAGCAATGTGATGCTGGTCGACAGGCGCGGCCGGGATTTCGGCTGGCTGGAAAGTCTTGAGGTATTGGAGACGGTGATCGATGTGCTGCCCTGGCGGGAGCAGGTATGGCACAGAATGCCCAGTCCGTCACCCGCCTAGGTGAGTAGTTATGCGATCGATGCGGTTCCGGTGCAATGGCGCAGGGAAGGAAACCGCGAGAAATCAGCATGCAATTCATCACCGGCACTCAGGATGCCTTGAACCCGCAGGTCGTCTCGAAGATGGCCTCCTACAGGTATCGGGTCTTCGTGGAAAAACTGGGCTGGCAGCTCGAATGCGACGAGGGCCGGGAGCTGGACCAGTTCGACCGCCAGGACACGGTCTATGTCGTCGGCGAGGACGAGGCGGGCGAGGTCGTCGGCACGGCAAGATTGCTGCCCACCAGCAGGCCCTATCTGCTGGGTGAAGTATTTCCGCAGCTGATGGGGGGGGCGCCGGTTCCCCGCAGCCCTGCGATCTGGGAGCTGTCCAGGTTTGCCGCGGTGGATTTCAACGGCAGCATACCCGGCCCGCTAGGGCAGTTTTCCTCCCATCTGACGCTGGAGCTGCTGCGCGCCACTGCGGCGGTGGCCTCTGCCCATGGGGCGCAGCGGCTCATCACCGTGTCGCCGCTGGGCATCGAACGCCTCCTGCGCAACACGGGCTTCATGGCTCACCGGGCCGGCCCCCCGGTGATGGTGAACGGCATGCCGATTCTGGCCTGCTGGATCGAACTGCCGGGCGTGCTTGCCGCCTGACGGCATGGCGTCCATCGGACGGCCGGGGCCGATGCATTGCCGGAATGCGGCTGCGCTGCTGCGTCCGGTGAGCGCTATTCGAGAAGCCCCAGCATGGCGGCGCGCAGGATGGCCGCCGACTTGTTGGGCGCAGCCAGTTTTTCCATGGCATTTTTCATATGGAAATTCACGGTGTGGGAAGAGATGGGCAGCATTGCTGCAATTTCGGCCACCGTTTTTCCGTCCGCGGACCAGCGCAGGATTTCAATTTCCCGTTCGGTCAGCGAAGGGATTTCGAAGGCATGCTGCTCTTGCGGATAAATGCGTGGAAAGTGCTCGTGGACCAGCACCGAGAGCCAGTGTATCTGCGTACTTTTGGCCTGCAGTTCCCGATCGGTCAGCGGTTCGTGGCTGCGGGCCAACGTCAGCATGCCGCGATTGCCAAAGCCATCGGTGATGAACTGCGCACATCCGACTTGAAGGCCTGCGTCGCGGGCCTCGGACCATAGCTGCTTGGCGCCGGCGAAGACTTCATCGCTCCAGACCAGGGGGCGCATGGAGCGCCGGCTTGCCGCGATCGTCGGATCGTTTTTCACATACTCGGCTTCCGCATAGCGCTGCTGCCAGGCGCTCGGATAGTTGGAGATGATGCTTGCCGGCGGATTGGCAAGAGGGAGGGCGGGCTTGCGGCCATAGGCGAAGTAGTCAAACCCCAGGGACCGGGCGGCTTCGGCCAGAAACGAGGCCAATTCGTCGGGCTTTGTGAGCGAGGCGATATCGGAGGGCAGCGGGGCGCGCAAAGCTGGCATGGCGTCACCTTGTGTTTTGGAGCGCTCGGGAGAATGAAGCTTCATTATCGCGCCGCGGGACACCCTGCAGAAGACCCGGCGGTTCGCTGCGGCGCAGGACAGCTGTCGGGAGTGTCGGGATTCGGCAGGCACGGCTGGGAGTGTGCGCCGATAGGCGCTCCGGCGGTGCGCAGGGCACCACGGTGGCTGTTGCCCGGTATCGCTGGCACACAGGGAAAGTGCCGGCAGGTGCAGCAAACTCCGTAGCGCACAGCGCATGTCCGGCTTTGATTTCTGATGAAAATAGAACTGAAAACAAGAAAGGGAGCGCGTAAAGCGCTCCTTTTTATGCATGGCAGCTTTTACAGCCTGCGCAGCCGGGCCGCGGCTTCCACCAGCGTCTCGTCCTTCTTGGCAAAGCAAAAGCGCACCACACGCTGATCGAAGCCGTTGCCGTAGAAGGCCGACAGCGGAATCGCCGCCACGCCGATTTCCTTGACCAGCCACTGGCAGAACTCGGCCTCGTTCAGGTCCGAGACCGACGAGATGTCGGCGCACAGGAAATAGGTGCCGGCCGTGGGCAGCAGCTTCAGGCGCGAGCCTTGCAGGCCGCGCATGAACAGGTCGCGCTTGGCCTGGTAGAAGGCCGGGAGATCCATATAGGGTGCCGGGTCCTGCATGTACTGCGCCAGACCCGCCTGCATAGGCGTGTTCACGGTGAACACATTGAACTGGTGGACCTTGCGGAATTCGGCGGTCAGCGCTGCGGGCGCGGCCACCGTGCCAACCTTCCAGCCCGTGACGTGGTAGGTCTTGCCGAAGCTGGAGACGATGAAGGCGCGATCGGCCAGTCCCGCGAAGCGGGCGGCGCTCTGGTGCTGGCCGCCGTCAAAGACCATGTGCTCGTAGACCTCGTCGCTGATCAGCAGCACGTTGGTGGGAGCCAGCAGCTCTTCGAGCTGGCGCATCTCCGCATCGCTCCAGATGGTGGCGCTGGGATTGTGCGGGCTGTTGATGATGAGCAGGCGCGTGCGCGGCGTGATGGCTGCGGAGATCCTGGCGAAGTCCGGGCGGAAGGTGCCGGGCGTCAGCGGAACGCGTACGGCCACGCCGCCGGCCAGCTCGATATTGGGCACGTAGCTGTCGTAGCAGGGGTCGAGCACAATGACTTCGTCGCCGGCCTGCACGGTGGCCAGGATGGCCGTGAGAATGGCCTGGGTGGCGCCGGCCGTGATGGTGACCTCGGCATTGGCGTCGTAGCGTCGGCCGTGCAGCGCCGCGATCTTGGCGGCCACGGCCTCGCGCAGAGCGGGCCAGCCGCTCATGGGCGGGTACTGGTTGTGGCCGGCGCGCATGGCGTTATTGACGGCGTCCAGCAGCCTGGGGTCGCAGCCGAAGTCAGGAAAGCCCTGCCCCAGATTGACGGCCTGGTGCTCGGCGGCAAGTGCCGACATGACGGTGAAGATCGTGGTGCCCACATGGGGCAGCTTGCTGGGAAAGGTGGGAGTCACGGTCGTTGTGCGGTGCAAAACGTGGGGCATGGCGGAGCGGCGGCCCCGCCGCGGGAAAGGATCAGAGGCCGAAGTCGTCCACGCTGCCGTTCATGGCGCGCATGATAAGGTCGCGCGAGAGGCGGTCGCTCAGCAGCTCGGCGAACTTGTAGACGAAGTTGCGCAGATAGGCGCCGCGCTTGATGGCCACGCGGGCCACGCTGGTGCCGAACAGGTGGCCGACGGGGCGCACGACCAGATCGTTGACCGGATCGTCGCGCATGGCCATCTCGGCCACGATGCCCACGCCCAGGCCCAGGCGCACATAGGTCTTGATCACGTCGGCGTCGATGGCTTCCAGCACGATGCGCGGATGCAGGCGGCGCGCATCGAAAGCCTGGTCGATCTTGCCGCGCCCGGTGAACGAAGGGTGGTAGGTGATCAGCGCCTCGTGGGCGATGTCCTCGAGCGTGACGCGCTCCTTCTGCGCCAGCGGATGGCCGGTGGGCAGCACCAGCACGTGCTGCCATTCATAGCAGGGCAGGGTGACCAGATCGGGATAGTCGGCCAGCGATTCGGTGGCCATGCCGATCTCGGCCACTTCGTCGATCACCATGCGCGCCACTTCGGCGGGCGTGGCCTGGTGCAGGCTGATCGTGACCTTGGGGTACATGTCGCGCAGGCGCGCCACGGCCGGAGGCAGCACGTAGCGGGCCTGGGTGTGGGTGGTGGCGATGCTCAGCGTGCCGCTGTCCTGGGCGCTGTACTGCTCGCCGATGCGCTTGAGGTTGCCCACTTCGCGCATGATGAGCTCTATGCTCTTGATGACTTCCTGGCCCGGCTCGGTGATGCGCTTGAGGCGCTTGCCATGGCGGGCAAAGATGTCGATGCCCAGTTCCTCCTCGAGCTCGATGATGGCCTTGGATACCCCGGGCTGCGAGGTGTGCAGGGCCTTGGCCGCTTCGGTTAGGTTGAGGTTGCGGCGCGCGGCTTCTTGGACGAATCGGAATTGGTGAAGATTCATGACGGCATAGACAGAGAGCTTGCGTCATTATGCTTCATTTATATAAGAAATCGGTTTTTTATCCCGACATTTCTTTGTCCGGAGCCGTTGGAGAAGGCGGTGCCGTACGTGCCAGCGCCTGCTCTATGGCGAGCTCGGCCAGCAGGCCTGTGACGCGCGGATGCTCGCCCACGGCGGCCTGCAGCTCGAAACGGCACTCTGGATATTGCCGGCGCAGCGCCTCCACCAGGCACGGAATGTCCTCGCGCGCATGCTTGCCTGTCCCCAGGAACAGCGGCAGCACCGTGATGTGGTTGACGCCTTCTTGGACCAGGGCTGCGGCGGCCGCCGGCAGGTCGGGCTCGCAGGCCTCGAGATAGGCGCAGTGGCAGGCCAGCGCAGGCTGTACCGCCTGCACGGCGGCCTGTACGGCCTCGATGGGCTGGCGCCACAGCGCATCGCGCGAGCCGTGGGCCAGCAGCACCAGGCCGGGCACGACGGCTGCGGACGGTGTGCAATGGGAATGGGTCATGGCAATTGCCCTCAGCGTCGCAGCACCAGCCAGCCGAACGCGGTCAGCGACAGCGCCGTGTAGAGCAGCCCTGGCGCGGCCGCGGTCAGCCAGGGCCACCAGGACTGCAGGGTGCCGACATAGCCGAACACGTTGTTGAGCAGGAAGAAGCTGATGCCGGCCATCACGCCGCCGAACACATAGGTGGCGATGCCGCCCGAGCGGAAATGCAGATAGGCAAAGGGCAGGGCCAACACGACCATCACCAGGCAGCTGAGCGGGTAGAAGACCTTGCGCCAGAACTCGATCTCGTATTTCTGCACGGCCTGGCCGTTGGCTTCCAGGTGGCGGATGAACTGGAACAGCGCCAGCGTGGACATGTTGTCGGGCTTGAGCAGTGCGGCCGAGACCATCTCGGCCGTCACCTGCGTTGGCCAGTCGTAGCTTTTTTCGTTGCTGCGCACCAGCTTGGTCTTTTCGCCTTCTTGGCTCAGCCGGCTGATCTGCACGTTCTGCATGGACCACCGGTCATGCTCTTCGTCGACCTGCGCGGTTTCGGCATGGATCTGTGCAGCGAGCCGGCCGTTGGCATCGAAATCGTAGACGCGCACGTTCAGGAAGTCGCCGGGCGCCTTGATGGCGCGCACATTGACGGCGATCGAATGGTCGCCCTGCTTTTCCTTGAGCCAGGCGCCGGTGGCGCCCGTGGTGATCTGGCCTTTCTGGACTGCGCGCAGCTTCTGCTCCAGGTTCTCCGCGGCGGGGGCCGCATAGTCGCCGACGGCAATCGTGAGCACCACAAAGCCCAGGCCGATGAAAAGCAGGGTGCGCAGCGCCAGCCACGGCCCCATGCCGCTGGTGCGCATGATGGTGAATTCCGAGCTCTGGGCAAAGCGCGCCATCACGAAGATGGTGCCGATCAGCACCGTGATGGGCAGCAGTTCGTACAGATGGCCGGGAATGGCCAACGCCACGAACATCAGCGCATGCGTGATGTTGTAGGCCGAGTTGCGGTTGACCCAGCGCATCTCGTCGACCAGGTCGAAGAAGAAGAACAGCGCCAGGAAAGCCAGTGTCACGTAGAGCACGGCCGCCAGAATCTGGCGGTAGATCAGGCCTCGCAGGACTTTCATGCCGCACCTCCCGTGGCGCTGCGCCGGCGCAGCAGATCGCGCGGCGACCAGCGCTTGTGGCGCGCGGCCAGCACCAGCAGGCTGCCTGCCAGCGTGGTGCCATGCAGCAGCAGCAGCAGGCTCCACATGCTGATCTTGTTGGCACCGACCCAGCTTTCGCCCAGCGTCATGAGGTTGTAGTACACGATGAAGGCAAAAAGGGCGATCATGAGGCTGCTGCTGTTGCCGGCGCGCGGATTCACGCTGGAGACCGCCAGGCCCAGGATCACGAAATTGAGTGCTGCCAGCGGCAGGCCCAGGCGCCAGCCCAGCACGGAGCGCGCAATCGGCTCGTCGCGCCGGGCAAGCTCCAAAGTGGGCATGCTGCGCGCGGCCATTTCTTCGGCGGACACCGGGTTGCCGCCATCGATCTGCGTGCCGTATTCCTTGAAGTCGCTGATCTTTACGGTACCGTCGCTGGCGCGGCTTTCCATGCGCTGGCCGTCCATCAGAATGGCCATGCGCTCGCCCTTGACCACCTCCAGGCGGGCGCCCTTGGCCGAGGTGACGGATTCGCGCCCCGGATCGTTGGAGACGATGAAGACATTGCTGGCCGCCTGGGCGCTCGGAATGTCCTTGTCGATGAAGAACACGCGCGTGCCGCCTGCGGACTCCTGGAACTCTCCGGGGGCGATGCGGTCAATATCGCTGCGCTGCTGGAACTGGGCCTTGATCTGCTCGATCTGCAGATTGGCCCAGGGCAGCACGCCCAGAGCCAGCACGGCGGTTGCGGCCAGAATGGGCCAGGCAAACCGCAGCAGCGGCCGCAGCAGCGAAGCCAGGCCCTGGCCTGCGGCGAACCAGATGACCATTTCACTGTCCCGGTACATGCGCGACAGCGAGCCGACGACCGCCACGAACAGGCTCAGCCCCAGGATGGTGGGCAACTGCCCGAGCACGGTAAAGCCCATGACCAGCAGCACGTCCGAAGGACTGACGCTGCCTTTGTAAGCCTGGCCCAGCGTGCGGATCAGCATCATGGTCATCACCACGGTGACCAGGACGACGGCTGTCGCACCGAAGCTGCGGGCAAGCTCTTTGCGTATGGATGAATCGAATAACATTGGCTAAAAGGAAAACACCGATTATGGACTTTGAACTCAAGGCTCTGAGCGCTGCGGCCGCAGCACGTGAAAAATGCGACCTGCTGCTGGTGCTGGTTTCCGAGCAGGCCGCCCCGGGCACATTGGGCAGCGATGCCATCGGTGCGCTGGTGGCGCATGCCGTCAAGCAGGGCGATTTTGCCCTGTCCGCCGGCAAGCAACTGCCCCTGTACCAGGTGCCGGCAATCGCCGCGCGCCGTGTGCTGCTGCTGGGAACGGGCGCGGGTTCGGCCAAGGATGTGCGCAATGCGCTGGCCGGCTGCTCCGGCGTGCTCAAGGCCGAAGGCGTGGCCAGGGCCGTGGTGAGCTTTGCGTTCGATGCCGATGCCGCGGCCGTATCGGCCGCCGTGCAGGCGATTGCCGATGTCTGCTATGTCTATACCCACACAAAGCCGCAGGCCAAGCCTGCGAAGCTGCGGAAGGTGGTGATCGGCGTGGCGACCAGGACTGCAGCCATTGCTTCGGACTTCAATGTCGCGGTGGCGCAGGCCGAAGGCGTGGCCACGGCCCGCGAATGGGCCAACCGCCCTGCCAACCATGCCACTCCCACGCTGCTGGCCGACGCCGCCAAGGCCATGGTGGCTGCCGCCAGGTCGACGCGGCTGAGCTGCAAGATCCACGGTCCGGCCGAAGTTGCCAAGCTGGGCATGGGGGCCTTCATGGCCGTGGCCCAGGGTTCGCGCGAGCCCTTGCGCCTGATCGAGCTGCATTACAACGGTGCCGCCAGGAATGTGGCGCCCATCGTGCTGGTGGGCAAAGGCATCACCTTCGATACGGGCGGCATCTCGCTCAAGCCTGCGGCCGAAATGGACGAAATGAAATTCGACATGGGCGGTGCGGCCAGTGTGCTGGGCGTGTTCCAGTCGCTGGCGCGGCTGCAGCCGGACATCAACGTAGTGGGCCTGATTCCTGCCTGCGAGAACATGCCCGACGGCGGCGCTGTCAAGCCCGGCGACGTGGTCACCAGCATGAGCGGCCAGACCATCGAGATTCTCAACACCGATGCCGAAGGCCGACTGGTGCTCAGCGATGCGCTGACCTATGCCGCGCGCTTCAAGCCTGCGGCCCTGGTGGACATGGCGACATTGACCGGCGCCTGCGTGGTGGCACTGGGCGGCCTGCGCAGCGGTCTGTTCTCGGCGCACGACGAGCTGGCGCAGGCTTTGCAGAAGGCTGGCGACGCGGCCCTCGATCCCTGCTGGCGCATGCCGCTGGATGACGAATATGCGGAGGGCCTCAAGAGCAACTTCGCCGACATGGGCAATGTGGCCGGTCGTGCCGGCGGTGCCGTGACGGCCGCCAAGTTCCTGCAGAAATTCGTGGGCGACATTCCCTGGGCGCACCTGGATATCGCGGGTACTGCATGGAAGAGTGGCGCAGCCAAGGGGGCGACAGGTCGGCCGGTGGGCCTGCTGCTGCACTATCTGCTGGCCCGGCAAGGCGGGGCAGATGCTTCCCGCAAGGCTGTGGCCCCTGCCGGCAAGCTGAACGGCAAAGCCGCCAAATCCTCGAAAGCGGTCACCAAGCCCCGCAGTTCGCGCCGTGCCGCAGCCGCCACTGCAGAGGCCAAGGCTTGAGCCAGGAGTGACGCATTGCTGTGTGACCTGGAATATGGCCGGCGCGCTGATTGCCGTCGCGGGAGCGTGAGATGACCGAAGTCGCCTTCCATTTCAACGCGCCCGACAAGCAGGCCTATGTATGCCGGTATGCCCGCAAGGCCTTGCGGCATGGGGCGCGGCTGGTGGTGGTGGGCAGCCAGCCTGTGCTGGCTGCGCTGTCTCCGAAGCTGTGGGCAGTGTCTCCCACGGATTTTCTGGCCCATGCCTTTGCCAGCGATGGAGGACAGCTGCTGGCGGCATCCGGCATCGTATTGGCGCAGCGGCTTGACAATCTGCCGCACCATGATGTGCTGGTCAATCTGGGCAGCGAAGTGCCAGCGGGCTATGAGCAATTTGCCAAGGTCGTCGAGATTGTTTCGGCAACCGACGAGATGGACCGGCAGGAAGCGCGGGCGCGCTGGAAAAGCTATGCCGCGCAGGGCGTGGCCATCGTCCGCCATGATTTGAAGCTCAGGGGCTAGGGCATGAATTCCTCTTCCAAAACGCCGCCGCGCTTTGTTCCCACCCTGACCGAGGTGGTGCCGGCATCGATCGATCCCGAAGCTGCTGCCTTGGACGCCATGGAGGCCGATCTGTCGGCCGAACCTCCCTCGGAGCTTGCCGTGCCGCAGAATGCTTCAGCGCCAGGCCTGCAGCCGGTTCTGCATTCATCCAGGCTGGCTGATGCCGCGGCCGGCGTACGCGGAATTTCCGCGATTCCGCGCAATCTGCCGCCTCTGCCGGACTCCCTGCCGCCGCAGCAATCGCTGTCGGGAAGCGGGGTCATGCCTGCGCATGCCGAGTTATCCGAGAGCGTCAATGCCGACACCATTGCACCGCAGGTAAACGTGGGTGACCTGGACTCCGTGTCGGACGGGCAAGCGCAGGAAGCCGCGGCGGAACATGCGCCAGCGCGGACGCTTGCTGGCGACTCCCAAAGGGAGCCGCTCTCGTCGGAAGTTTTTTCCGAGGCCGAGGGGCCGGCTGCTTTGTCCCTGCCCGAGCCGGCGCTTGAAAATTCGGTGGCTGCGGGTGCCAATGCTCCGCTTGCCCCTGATGCGGACTGGAATGGCCCGCACGCGCAGCAACTCAGGGAACAGCTTACCCAGAGGCTTATGCATCGCGTGGATCAGATGCTCGAGGAGCGGCTGCGCGAGGCGATTTCAGCCGTGGTTGAGGACCAGGCACGGTCCATGGCCTTGCAGCTGCGCAAGGAAGTGGAGACGCTGGTGCGAGCATCGCTGCAGCAAGCGGTGGCGCAGGAGTTGGCCTCGCAGCTTCAATGGCCGCCGGGCCCTGCCAGTTCTTAGCGCCAGGGGCGGCTTAGGAGCGGCCCATGCGCAGGGGGCCGCTGAGCACTTCAGGGTTCAAGATGTTGCTGGCCTGGCCGTTGACGAAGTTCACCACGTTTTCAAAAGCGGCGCGGAAATACAGCTCGTAGCTGTCTTGCTCCACATAGCCGATATGCGGCGTGCAGATGCAGTTCTCCAGGCGCAGCAAGGCGTGGCCTTGCAGGATGGGCTCGCTCTCGAACACGTCGATGGCTGCCAGGCCCGGCCGGCCGCGATTGAGCGAGCAAAGCAGGGCCTCGGGTTCCACCAGTTCCGCGCGCGACGTATTGACGAACAGGGCCGTGGGCTTCATGCGGGCCAGATCGTCTGCCCTGACGACGCCGCGCGTGGCGTCGTTCAGGCGCAGGTGCATGGAAAGCACGTCGCACTCTTCGAAGAAGGCTTCTTTCGATGGGGCGGCGATCAGCCCGTCTGCCGCCGCTTTCTGGCGCGAAGCCTCGCTGCCCCAGACGCAGACCTGCATGCCGAAGGCCTTGCCATAGCGGGCAATCAGCTGGCCGATGCGTCCATAGCCCCAGATGCCCAGCACCCGCCCGTGCAGCACGCTGCCCAGGCCGAAGTTGGGGGGCATGGAGGCGGCCTTCAGCCCGGACTGCTGCCAGGCCCCGTGCTTGAGATTGGCGATGTACTGGGGCACCCGCCGCATGGCAGCCATGATGAGTGCCCAGGTCAGCTCCGCCGGCGCAATGGGGGAGCCGACACCTTCGGCGATCGCCACGCCATGGGCCGTGCAGGCCGCGACATCGATATGCGCACCCGCCTTGCCGGTCTGGGCGATCAGCTTGAGGCGCGGCAGCTTTTCCAGCAACTGCTTGGTGATCTGGGTGCGTTCGCGGATCAGAACAATGATGTCGGCATCGCGCAGGCGCACCGACAACTGTCCCACGCCCTTGACGGTATTGGTGTAGACCTTTGCATTGAAAGGTTCCAGCAGACGGGCGCAATCGAGCTTGCGCACAGCATCTTGGTAATCGTCAAGGATCACGATGTTCATGCACCCGATTGTGCCTTGAATAGGCTCATTTTTGTGAGCATTCAACGGCCACGGCGCATGGAACTGTTTGCAAATACTTCAAAAATCGGATGCACGCCTTGCCGGTTTCTATGGCGCGGCGGGGCCGCCATGCATCAGGCGTGCAGCGCGCCTTCGTTGGCGGCCATGCGCTCCAGCGCAGCACAGACATCGGCCATGCGGCCCGAGATGAGCAGGCATTCGGGCTGATTGCGCGGCTCGCGCTGGACGATGCGCAGCATGCGCGGCTGGCTGCAGGCAGGAGCGGCCTCGAGCGGCAAGGGCATCTGGGCGGAGGGAACAGCGGGCGCCGTGGCGCGGCGTCGGGAGCGGCTTCGGCGCATGGTGAAAACGGCAGGCCGGGCCCGCGTATCTTCGGATGGGGAATTGGAGAGCATTGCATCGCGAGGCTGCGACCGTGCTGGCCTGGCTGGTGCCTGCGATGAGGCTTGCGACGCGGAGTTCTCTCGCACGGCGGCATGGCGATGGGCTTGAAGGGCAAAGCGTGTCAGAGACACCAGAGGCAAAGCGAATCCCATGTGGCAACTCCTGTTTCAAGAAAGTTCTTGCGAGGTTGTGGACGGGGCAGGATTGCGTTTTTCAGGCAAGGCTCCGCCCGGGGCAAGGCCTTCAAGCCTTGCGCCTACCACCCGGGCAGTGCTGTGGGAATCGGCCCAGGGCGCCAGTGCCGGCGCCGTGGGAGCACGCTACATGAACATGCTGTTGCGTATCAGGCCTACGGCCAGGCCTTCGATGGCGAAAGGTTCGTCCGGTGCGACGTGGATGACCTTGTAGTCGGGATTTTCGGGCAGCAGCTCTATGCCCTGCGGCGTGCGCCTGAAGCGCTTGACCGTGACGTCGTCGCCAAGACGGGCCACGACGATCTGGCCGTTGCGGGCCTCGTGCGTGGACTGCACGGCCAGCAGGTCGCCATCCATGATGCCGACATCGCGCATGGACATGCCGCGCACCTTGAGCAGGTAGTCGGGCTTGGCCGCGAACAGGCCGGGCTCCACGGAATAGCTCTGGTCTATATGTTCCTGGGCGAGAATGGGCGATCCCGCCGCCACGCGGCCGACCAGGGGCAGGACCAGCGGCGCCAGCGCGGCCAGCGGCAGGGCGAAGCTGGTGCCGCGGGCGGCATTGATGGTGCGCACGGTATCGGCGCGCAGGCGGATGCCGCGCGAGGTGCCGCTGACCAGATCGATCACGCCCTTGCGCGCCAGGGCCTGGAGGTGCTCCTCGGCCGCATTGGCGGACTTGAACCCGAAGGTGCTGGCGATTTCGGCACGCGTCGGTGGAGCGCCGGTGCGCGCAATGGTCGACTGGATCAGATCCAGGATCTGCTGCTGGCGGGGAGTGAGCTTGGGATGGTCGGACATGTCGGGCGGCTTGGGGTTCTGGATCAGGATTTCCGAACAGTGATCTGATAATTTATACAGTATCTGTATTTTTAACCAGTTTTTTGCGAGGGGCAAGTGGCTGAGGCAAAGATTGTCATTTTGGGCACAGGAGGAACCATTGCCGGCCGGGCGCCAAGCCAGGGCGACGGCGTGGGCTACACGGCGGCGCAGATCTCGGTGGAGGGATTGCTGCAGGCCATTGCCGGCCTGGACGCAGCGGATGGTGCCTGCCGGCTGGAGGCGGTGCAGCTGGCGCAGATCGACAGCAAGGACATGGACTGGGCGGTGTGGAGACTTCTGCTGCGCGGCGTGGCCCAGCTGCTGGAGGACGCGCAGACGCGCGCCGTGGTGATCACCCATGGCACCGATACCCTGGAGGAAACGGCCTGGCTGCTGCAGGTTGCGCTGCAGCCCGCCAAGCCCGTGGTGCTGACCTGCGCCATGCGCCCGGCCACGTCGCTGCAGGCCGATGGGCCGCAGAATCTGCGCGACGCCGTGGCTGCAGCGGCGCAGGCCGCCGATGCAGGCGCCGGCGGAGCCGGTGTCTGGGTGATGGCGGCGGGCGCGCTGCACGCGGGCCTGGCGGTGCAGAAAGTCCACCCGTACCGGCTCGACGCGCTTCGTTCCTATGAGGGAGGGCCATGCGCCTATATGGAAGAAGGCATGCTGCGCTGGGTTGGCAGGCCTGTAGGTGCGGCGGTGGATGCCGGTGCGCGGCTGGCGCGGTGGCTGGATTGCGATGCGCTGCCTTGGGTGGAGATCGTTGCCTCCGGTGCGGCACAAAGCGCCAGGGCTGTGAGGGCGCTGGTGGCTGCGGGTGTGAAAGGCCTGGTGGTGGCCGGGACCGGCAATGCCACGGTGCATGCGCAGATGCTGCAGGCCTTGCTCGATGCCCGCAAGGCCGGCGTGCGCGTGTGGTGCAGCACCCGTTGCCTGGAAGGTGTGCCGGTGCTGCCGCCCGGGGCAGCGGGATTGGCGGCCGACCGGGAGCATTGGCTGAAGCAGTGGCTGGTGCCGGCCGGGGCCGTGGGCGGACAGGCGTTGGACGTGGTCCAACTGCCGCCTGCCAAGGCGCGCGTGGCCATGATGCTGGATCTGGCCCTGGAGCCTTCTTGAACGGAGACAGCTACGCTGCCGAAAAAATCCGCTGCGCCTGCCCGGGCGCGAATGCGCCAACGTCGGTTTCACCCCTGGGCCGGGTGGGTCTTGGCAGGCCATAAAAAAAGCACCCGGAGCGGGTGCTTTTTTATTGGGCGGGACAGAAGCGATCAACTCGACAGGGCATTCAATGCACGCTCGGTGATTTCTTCCACGCTGCCCAGGCCGCTGATGGCTCGGTACTTGGGTGCCGAAGCGGGATCCTGCTTGGCCCAGTTCTGGTAGTAGTCCACCAGGGGGCGGGTCTGGCTGCTGTATACATCCAGGCGCTTCTTGACGGTTTCCTCCTTGTCGTCCTCGCGTTGCACCAGGTCTTCGCCGGTCACGTCGTCCTTGCCTTCCACCTTGGGGGGATTGAACTTGACATGGTAGGTACGGCCCGAGGCAGGGTGGGAGCGGCGGCCGCTCATGCGCTCGATGATGGCGTCAAACGGGACGTCGATCTCCAGCACGTAGTCCAGGTGCACGCCGGCGGCCTTCATGGCATCGGCCTGGGGGATGGTGCGGGGGAAGCCGTCGAACAGAAAGCCCTTGGCGCAATCGGGCTGGGCAATGCGCTCCTTGACCAGGTTGATGATCAGATCGTCGCTGACCAACTGGCCTGCGTCCATGACGGCCTTGGCCTGCAGGCCCAGGGGGGTGCCGGCCTTGACGGCGGCACGCAGCATGTCGCCGGTGGAAATCTGGGGAATACCGTATTTTTGGCAGATGAAGGCGGCCTGGGTGCCCTTTCCGGCGCCGGGTGCACCCAACAAAATCAGTTTCATGGAGATCCTTGAGAAGAGTAGAAATTCTTGGCGGCCGGGGCAGCGTGCGGCAGGCGGGCACCCCCTGGCGGTATTTTTTCGCGGGCAAGGATAGCACGCACAAGGCCAACACTGGCTTACACGCTGGGGAGGGATGTCACCAGTGCAGCGTCCGTCTGCCAGCCTTTTGCGTGCGGCGCAGACGGTGTCGGAACGATGCGGCGGCCTTGTCTCTGGCCCGGCGGCGCAGGGCGGCAAGCCCTGTGCTGCTGCCCGAAAGTATAGCTGCCAGCGCAGGATTTACTTGCCTTGTGCAAGCAAAACACCTGCAATGGATTGTCATGCATGCGCGAACAGCTATTGTTTTGATAGCTGTAGCACGGGGCGCAGCCAAGTCAGGCAGCCAGCAGGGCGCGCACCCGCTGCAGGTCTTCGGGCGTGTCCACGCCGGCGCCCGGCGCATCGGGCGTGAGGTGCACGGCGATGCGGTGGCCATGCCACAGCGCACGCAGCTGCTCGAGCTGCTCCATGGCTTCGGTCGGGGCCGGAGAAAGGCGCGGGAACTCGCGCAGAAAGCCGGCCCTGTAACTGTAGATGCCGATATGGCGCAGCGGCGCAAAGCCCGCATGGCCTGCCGTGGCGGCGGCCGTCTCCCACCAGGCCTCGTCGGCATGGTCGCGAGAGAAGGGAATCGGTGCCCGGCTGAAGTAGCTGGCCAGGCCCTTGGCGTCGCAGACGACCTTGACCACGTTCGGGTTGCGGTAGTCGGCAGGGGAGGCGATCGGATGGGCCGCCGTGCCCATGCTGGCTTCGGGGCGGGCGCTTAGCAAATGCGCGACGGCATCGATCAGCGCGGGCTCGATCAGCGGCTCGTCGCCCTGCACGTTGACCACCGCATCGTTGCCGTCCAGGCCCAGCTGTTCGCAGGCCTCGGCCAGGCGGTCGCTGCCACTGGGATGGTCGTTGCGCGTGAGCAGTGCCTGCACGCCATGCTGCAGGCAGGCATCGACGATGCGTGCATCGTCGGCCGCGACCACGCAGCGCGCGGCCGTGCTTTGCTGGGCGCGCCGGGCCACGCGCACCACCATGGGCAGGCCGGCAATATCGGCCAGGGGCTTGCCGGGCAGGCGGCTGGAGGACATGCGGGCGGGAATCAGAACCGTGAACGGCATGGAAATCTCTGTGTGATGGAACTGGCTTGAAGGACGGCCAGCAAAGGCCGTCCCGAAGCAAAGGCCGTTGTCCCCCTTTCAGGGGAAGGCGCGGAGCGACTCAGGGTGTGGCCTCGATTTCTTCGTCGGTCAGCGTGCGGGCTTCGTTTTCCAGCAGCACGGGAATGCCGTCGCGCACCGGGTAAGCGAGCCGCGCGCTGCGCGAGACCAGTTCCTGGCGCTCGCGGTCGTAGCGCAGCGGGCCCTTGGTAACGGGGCAGACCAGCAGTTCGAGAAGTTTGGGATCCATGGCAATTCCTGCAAAACGGAGAGGGAGGCTGCCCGCCGCTGACGCAAAGGCAAGAGGCGTGCCGCGGGACTCGGTATGGGGCAATGATAGTCAGCCCGGAGGCGGGCGCTGGCAAACAGCGGCCAGCCGGGCATCGAGCAGGTCCCAGAAGGCCTGCGGCAGCTGCAGTTGCAGCGGCACGGCCCAGGCCTCAGGGTGGATGCGCCAGAGCTTGACGGCATCTTTTTCGGTGCAGACCAATGGTTTCTGATTGTCCAGCCTGCGCGAGAAGCTCTCAAAACCATAGTGGTCCGGCAAGGCCTGCATGGCGGCAGGAACAATGCCCTGTTCACCCAGCATGGCAAAAAACGACTCGGGCCGCGCCACGGCGGCCACCGCCTCGACTTCCTGCCCGGCCAGGGCCGCCAGTTCCAGCCGTTCGCCCCTGCCGTTGTGCATTACAGGGCTGAGCCGGCGCTGCAGCGCAAAGGCGGGAGCATTTCCCGCTGGGCGGGGCGGCCTGCCGGCATAGACGGCGGCCGTGACGGCGCGCGGCCAGGGCTCGCGCAGCGGGCCCGCGGGCAGCAGAAAGCCGTTGCCCACGCCTTCATCGTTGAACACGCAAAGCTCCACATCGCGGGCCAGGGCCAGGTGCTGCAGGCCGTCGTCGCTCACGATCACATCGACCTCGGGGTATCTGGCGCGCAGCGCGCGGGCCGCGTCTATTCGCTTTGCCGCCACGAACACCGGCACACCCGTGCTGCGGGCCAGCAGGGCCGGTTCGTCGCCCACCTCGCTGGCGGGGCTCCCGGGCAGGGCTTCGCGGCAATCCTGCGTTGTGCGCCCGTAGCCGCGCGAGACGATGCCGGGCTTCCAGCCCCGTGCCAGCAGATGCGCGACTACGGCCTGGGTGACGGGCGTCTTGCCGGCGCCGCCGGCGATCACGTTGCCCACCACGATGACGGGCACGCCGGCCTGCTGCGCACGGCCCTGCATGCGACCGGCATTCCAGCGCTGCAGCGCTCCATAGAGCAGCGACAGCGGCCACAGCAGCCAGGCGCCAAGGCCCCGCCGGCGCCAGATGGCGCGCAGGCCGGTCTGCCGGGGAAGGGGGCTGGTGGACGCGTGGGACATGGGCGCGGTAGGGTAACTGCCGATCATACGGCGGCCGTGCCAGGCTTCAAGGATGCTGGCGCAAATGGAAAGGGATCCCGGCGGGCGACTGCGCACGAGGCTTTTTCCATCCCGGGACGGCTGGGCGATGAAAAAAGCCGCCTGTGAAGGCGGCCTGGTGCTTGCCGGCAGGCGGGCAATGCCTATTTGGCCTTGCCGGCTGCTGTGGAGGACTGGGTAGCAAACGTGATCTGGGACAGGCCGGCGCGGCGGGCCGCTTCCATCACGGTGACCACGGACTGGTGGGGGGCCGTGGCGTCGGCGCTGATGATGACCACGCTGTCCTTGCTGGCGCTGGCGGCCGTGCCCAGAGCCTGGGCCAGGGCGGACACGCTGCGGTCTTCCATGGCGTTTCTGTTGACGGCATAGTGGCCGTCGGCGGCCACGGCCACAATGATCTCCTTGGGCCGGTCGCGCTGCTGCTCGGCATCGGCCACGGGCAGGGTCAGCTGCAGTTCGGTGAACTTGCTGTAGGTGGTGGAGAGCATCAGAAAGATCAGCACCACGAGCAGCACGTCGATGAAGGGAATCAGGTTGATCTCGGGCTCGTCGCGGTGGCGGGGGCGGAAGTTCATGGCATGCGACCTTGGACTGCTGGGGCCGGGCTCACTTGCCGCCCAGGCTGGTGCGGGCCAGATGGCGCACGAACTTCTCGCAAGCCAGCTCCATGCCCAGCAGATAGCCGTCCACGCGGGCGCGGAAGTAGCGCCAGAAGATCAGCGCCGGGATCGCGACCATCAGGCCGAAGGCCGTGTTGTACAGCGCAATCGAGATGCCCTGGGCCAGTTGCGCGGGGTTGCCGCCGCCCGTGGCCGAAGCGCCCGACTGGGAACCGAAGATCTCGATCATGCCGATGACCGTGCCCAGCAGGCCCAGCAGCGGCGCGGCCGAGGCGATGGTGGCCAGGGCGCTCAGGTATTTTTCCAGCTTGTGGGCAGCGGCGCGACCTGCGCCTTCCATGGCGGCGCGCACTTCTTCCTCGTTGCTGTCGGGATGGTTGCGCAGCGTGCGCAGGCCGGTGGCCAGCACTTCGCCCAGGGCCGAGCTCTGGCTCAGCTGATTGACGACCTCCTCGCTGGGCAGGCCACGAAAGGAAACGGAAATGGCTTCGTCCAGCAAGGCCGGAGGCGCCACGCGCGCCGTCTTGAGCGCGGTAAAGCGCTCGAAAATCAGTGCCAGGGCCAGAATCGAGCAGGCAACCAAGGGCCAGATCGGCCAGCCTGCGGCTTGTATGATCGACAGCAACTTTTCTCCCTCGTCGTTCAGAAATTGCAGCCGCAGATTATGGCCCAGGCCTGCTGCTGCCCGGCGCGGATTTCGCGTGGATTTGTGCGTGCGCGTGCCGTGGGCCTGCCGCCTGGCCTGCAGGGCCGGCGCCGGAGCGGCGCATCGCGCGTATAGCAGATATTTCTGTGGATAACTTTGTGCGTTAACTAAGCGGCGCCGCAGGTCTATCGCCGGAAACTACTGGCAGTAACAACTGTGGCAGGGCGATGAAACGAGAAAATTTGTTTTCAATCAATGACTTGAGAATTTGTTTTGAACAATTGCATAAACAAAATGGCCATGGCAGCCGTGCCGGGAGCAAGGGCTTGGGCTGTGGAGAATTTTGTGGGCCCTGACCTGGCTGAGACCGCATGAATTCGATCTTCGAGACCCCGAACCGCGCTGCCGCGCCACGTATCTGGGATGTTGGCGCGCTGTGCCGCGCCATTGGCGACGCCTTGCAGGCGCGCTTCAACCCGGTGGCCGTACGTGGAGAGCTCAGCGGCTTTTCGCGCGCGGCCAGCGGCCATTGCTATTTCAATCTCAAGGATGCGAACGGCCAGATCCGCTGCGCCATGTTCCGGCGGGCGGCCGACCAGATCGGATTCATGCCGCGTGACGGGGAAATGGTCGAGGTGCGCGGGCGGCTCGGTGTCTACGAGCAGCGCGGCGACCTGCAACTGGTCGTGGAGAGCATGCAGCGCGCGGGCCAGGGCGCCCTGTTCGAGCAGTTCCTGCGCCTGAAGGCGCAGCTGGAGGCCGAAGGCCTGTTCGATGTGGCGCGCAAGCGGCCCCTGCCGCCGCTGCCGCGCGGCATCGGCATCGTCACCTCGCCGGGCGCGGCCGCGCTGCATGACGTGGTCACGGCCCTGCGCCGGCGCGTGCCCCATATTCCCGTGGTGCTGGTGCCCGCCCTGGTCCAGGGGGCGCAGGCGCCGCAATCGCTGGTCGAGGCGCTGCAAAAACTGTATCGCCTGGCGCAGGATGGGCAAGGGATGGCGGCTGATCTGGCTGCGGATCCGCAGAAACCGGTGATCGATACCATCCTGCTGGTGCGCGGCGGCGGTTCGCTCGAGGACCTGTGGGCCTTCAACGACGAGCAGCTGGCGCGCACCATCGTCCAGAGCCCGGTGCCGCTGATCAGCGGGGTGGGGCACGAGACCGATTTCACCATTGCCGACTTCTGCGCCGATCTACGCGCTCCCACGCCCACGGCGGCGGCCGAGCTGGTGAGCCAGCCGCGCGAGGTCTGGCTGGGCGTGCTGCAGCTCCTGCAGGACCGGCTGGCCAATGGCGCGCAGCGCATGCTGGACCGCCAGCAGCAGCGCCTGGACCTGGCCACCCAGCGCCTGGGCCGGCCCAGCAGCCAGCTGGCGCGCAACCATCTGCAGCTGAGCCGCCAGGCCCAGCGCCTGCGGCATGCGATGCTCCTCAAAATGCAGCGCCTGGCGCACGGGCAGCAAGTGCTGCAGGCCAGCTTGCCCCAGGTTCTGCAGCGCAGCCTGCTGGGGCAGGCGCAAAGGCTGGAGCGCATGGACCTGCGCCTGCAACTGCTGGATCCGCGCCTGGTGCTGCAGCGCGGCTATGCCTTACTGAGCGACGACAAGGGCAGGCCTGTCACCCAGGTACGGCAGGCGCCGCCGGGCGCGGCGCTCAAGGCCCAGCTGTCCGACGGCGCGGTCGATGTGGTCGTGACCCAGCCGCGCCTGCTGTGAGCAGGGCCTGGGCAAGGCTGCGGTATCCCGATTTCACCCTGGCGGCATCAGGGCTCTTTTGCCGCCAGCGCTGGCAATCCGGGAAGGGCGAGGCCGGGCCTGCTGTCAGCCGTGAGCGCATGCTCATGCAGGAAGCGCGGGGGCGGACAGGATTCGGTTCTGCAGACCCCGGTTGTTCCTACAATGGTCCAGTTAGTGCAATACTTGACGGCTTCGGTACAGCAATGTGCCCGCGCGCCAGGCGCACTACCGCCATGCTGGCGCTGCTTCAGCTTCCGGCCAGGGCAGCGCCTGCCGGCTCCAACACTTCAACTCACGAGGAAACCATCATGGAACGCACTCTGCCCCCACTGCCCTATGCCATCGACGCCCTGGCTCCGTTCGGCTACAGCCAGGAAACCCTGGAGTACCACCATGGCAAGCATCACAACGCCTACGTGGTGAACCTGAACAACCTGCAAAAGGGCACCGAGTTCGAGAACATGGATCTGGAAGACGTGGTCAAGAAGTCTTCGGGCGGCATCTACAACAACGCTGCGCAGATCTGGAACCACACCTTCTTCTGGAACTGCATGACTCCCAACGGCGGCGGCGCTCCCACCGGTGCATTGCTGGACGCCATCAACAAGAAGTGGGGCAGCTTCGACGAGTTCAAGAAGGCCTTCCAGGCCTCGGCCGTGGGCAACTTCGGCTCCGGCTGGACCTGGCTGGTCAAGAAGCCCGACGGCAGCGTGGACATCGTGAACACCGGCGCCGCCGGCACGCCCCTGACCACCGCCGACAAGGCCCTGCTGACCGTGGACGTCTGGGAGCATGCCTACTACATCGACTACCGCAACCTGCGTCCCAAGTTCGTCGAGACCTTCCTCGACAAGCTGGTGAACTGGAAGTTTGCCGAAGCCAACTACGCTGCTTAAAGCACGCCGAACCGGTCTCGCCAAAAGCCCCGCATTGCGGGGCTTTTTTTGAAGGAATTGACCCGTCCTGCCTGAGGTGACACCTTTTGGAAAATCTCACGGAATCTGGCTTTCAGCGAACCCAGAGGGACTACACGCTGGCTTTTAAGCTGGCAATGGTCGAACAGGCGGAAAAGGCGAGTCGACGTCTAAGCAAGCGCAGGCGCGCTACGGGATCCAGGGTTGATCTACGGTGATGGTGTGGCTGCGCAAGCACGGTCGCCAAGTTTGGGGACGTGGTGCATCATGTGCAGCCATGCCCCTGAACTGCATCCTCAAAGGCGAGCTGTTGCTGCAGAGGCCTACCAACCTGGATCAGCCCCGGTGCATGGTGGGCGAGTTGTGAGGATCTACAGCATCTCGCCTTTGAAAATGCAAATATACCGATGCGGTGCACAGGCGTCCTTTGCCGGCATCCAGCGGTTGAACTATCGTCCTCGGTGTCAACTTAACCTAGGACGTCTACCTGGTCATTACCCTGCGAAGCAACCGCGTAATCATGCGCCGCAGCCTTGACGCAGGCGGTGCTACAAGGGGCGGAATTTACATTTCGTATACGTTTTTGCGGTTTTTTGTTTACATAATGGAAATATTATTCGTGCAAAAAATTTACATTTTTGCACGTGAATTAAATCCATATGATAAGTGAAAAAAATAATGTATTCCATGAACTGAATTGTGCAAAGCCAGTTTTTCTGAATTATTGGGCTGGGCATAAAAATATGGGGGATGAATTGTCTCCATACTTGGTAAATAAAATTACCGGTAGAGAGATTGTTTATGCTGATGACAGTGATTCGAATAAATTGGTTGGGGTGGGGTCAATTATCAACTATGCGAATGCATTCAGCCGGAGCTATATCTGGGGCAGTGGGCTTTTGACTAGAAAATCCATAAGGAACAGGTTGATCCCGGTTCGAAAAATTTTCTGCAAATCCCGGATATTCGCAGTCAGAGGGCCGCTCACGGGGGCGGTGTTGAATTCTCATGGATTACAGTCTCCCGGCATATGGGGCGATCCAGCTTTGCTGCTGCCCATATTCTACACCCCGAGGGCAGCCAGAACCTCGAAAAACCTGGGAATCATCTGCCATCAGCGGCATGTGAAAGTCGCCAAAGAAGATTTTTTGGAAAATAGCAAATTTAGATTGATTTCAATATTTAGATCCGGTAATGATGATATTGAGTCTTTCATTGATGAGTTGACCTCATGCGATTGCATTTATTCAACATCATTGCATGGAGTCGTCGTTGCCCATGCATATGGAATCCCCGCGCAATGGATTTCATTCAAAGGTATTCCCATTCATTCCGACGAGGACTTTAAATTCAATGATTACTTTCTTGGAGCAAACCAGGAAGTCCAGAGTAAATTGATCATCGATTCTCTGGATCAGGAAAGCATTCAATTTCTGCAGAGGAGCAGGGTGGCCCGGGCAAGAAAATTCGTTGGGCAAAACAGGTTGCTGGATGCTTTCCCGTATCGCTACGTGTGAGGCGCGCAAGCAATTCGTCCCATTTCGTGTCGACTGCCTCCGCTGAGGGATCGGGTGGCGTCTCAGAAGAGGGGCTTAGAGCGTGTTATGGACTACCGTTCAAGACGGGCGACAGTCCAAGCAGATGCTGCAATGCCCCGCAAGCCTTACTCGACAGATATCAGCGATGAAGAATGGAGCTTTGCTGCACCTTAGCTGACGCTCATGGATCCACAAGCGCCGCAGCGCGAGCATGACCTGTGCGAAGCCTTCAATGCGCTACGTTGCCTAGTGCGTGCAGGTGCACCTTGGCGGCTGCTGCCCAATGACCTGTCGCCGTGGGAAGTGGTCTGCCATCAAGGCCGGCGCTGGCTGGAGGTGGGCTGTTCGTGCATGTCACGCCAGCCTACGAGCGGGAACGGGCGCAGGTACACTCCCTGTGCGAGCAAGTCCAGCAGGCCACGGTCTGCACGGTGGAGATGGCCTGGGCAGACCAGGGCTACACAGGCAAGCAAACCCACGAAGCAGCCCAGGACAACGGGAGAGGGCTCCAGATCGTGAAGCTGCCCGAGGTGAGGAAAGGCTTCGTGTGGTTGCCTTGGCGCTGGGTGGTGGAGCGCAGTTTTGACTGGCTTGAGAGGTTCCGCCGGCTCTCGTGGGACTATGAATTGCTGCCATAGGTCATGGGCGGGCTGCACCTTTTGGTCGTACTCATGCTACTGACTGCCGCTCGGGTACTGGCGTCAGCTGGAAGTTCATAACATGCTCTAGGCTGAATCGACATTCAGAGCGAGGAGCATGGGAGATGAGACGATATAGGCAGGAGGAAACCAGCCTGAATGTCTCACCCCAGCCGCTACGAACTGACAGATCATCAATGGGAACGTCTTGAGTGTTTGCTGCCCGGTAAAGCATCGGACCCCAAGCGAAGTGGCGTAGACAACCGAGCCTTCGTCAATGGCGTGCTCTAGGGGCTGCGCTCAGGCGCGCGCTGGAGCGATCTGCCGCAGCGCTACGGCAGGTACAAGAGCGTGCATAAGCGTTTCACGCGCTGGGCCGCTGCCGGTGTCTGGGAGCAGGTGTTTGCCATGCTGGTCAAGGATCGGGGCAACCAGTACCAGTTGATAGACAGCACTATTCGCGCTCACCAGCAAGCCGCGACTGGAAAAGGGGGGCCAAGAATCCGGCTCTGGGGCGTTCCCGAGGTGGGCTGGGAACAAAGATCCACATGGCCTGCGATGCCCAGGGCAGAGCCTTGAAATTGATCCTCACGCCTGGGCAAGTCACCGACATCACTCAGGCTCCAGAGTTGCTCAAAGGCCTCAGGCCAACGCACGTGCTTGCCGACAAGGGCTATGACAGTCGCGCCTTTGTGGCGCAGATCGAGGCGTGAGGCGCTCAAGCCGTGATTCCGCCGGGCAGTTGTCAGCAGCCGCGATCTTTCGATGCCAGGCTATACCGGGCTCGCAATGCGATCGAGCGATGCTTCGGCCGACTCAAGCAGTTCCGACGCATCGCCACGCGCTACGACCGCAAGGCTGCCCACTTCATGGCCTTCCTCTGCCTCGCTGCAAGTCTGGCTTGGCTGACAGATTGAATGTCGATTCACCCTAGGGCGCGGGAGCCGCAGCAACCTATCTAGCTTTCTTGCTGTTCTGGCCGGAGCCGTTCTGGGGCCATCTCCGTACCGGCCGATTCATGCCAGCGCCTGTTGCCTTGTCCATGCCCGAGCCTTTACTGCAATACTGCCGTGGTTATTAGTGTTGGTAGGCAGCGATTACGGAGCGAATGTAGGCCCTGCAGCCGGATTGGATGCCAAAAGCGGTACCACAGCCACATTTTTTACACGACAGGAAATAGGGCGATTACGTGCTTTCTCCTATGAAAAGCGCGCATGAAAGCCGCTGTAAAACCCTAAGTCTTGTACAAGACTTGGAAAAAACCTTCTGGTTGCGCTTAGAATTTTGTATTGTGGGAACGCATTGCAAAAACATTGCATTCCTGCTGTGTCAGGCCCCATTGCGCAAACTCGGGATGCAGGCCCAAGGCACGCCCCACCTTTTTCACAACCTGAGACAAGAGATGAGCACGCAGCAACCCACCATCATCTACACCCTGACTGACGAGGCGCCCCGTCTGGCCACCAGCGCTTTCCTGCCTGTGGTTCGCGCTTTCGCAAACTCTGCCGGCGTCAATGTGGAAACCAGCGACATCTCGTTGGCCGGCCGCATCCTGGGCGAGTTCCCCGACTACCTGACCGAGGAACAGCGCGTTCCCAACAATCTGGCCGAGCTGGGCAAGCTCACGCTGACGCCCGAGGCCAACATCATCAAGCTGCCCAACATCTCGGCTTCCGTGGGCCAGCTGATGACGGCGATCAAGGAGCTGCAGCACAAGGGCTACAAGATCCCCAGCTATCCGGAAAATCCCACGACGGACGAGGAAAAGGAAATCAAGGCCCGCTACAGCAGGTGCCTGGGCTCGGCCGTGAACCCCGTGCTGCGCGAAGGCAACTCCGACCGCCGCGCGCCGGCCGCCGTGAAGAACTACGCCAAGAAGCACCCCCATTCCATGGGCGAGTGGAAGCAGTGGTCGCAGACCCATGTGTCCCACATGGACAAGGGCGACTTCTACCACGGCGAAAAGTCCATGACGCTGGACAAGGCGCGCGACGTGAAGATGGAGCTGATCACCAAGAGCGGCAAGACCATGGTGCTCAAGCCCAAGGTCGCGCTGCAGGAAGGCGAAGTCATCGACTCCATGTTCATGAGCAAGAAGGCCCTGTGCGATTTCTATGAAAAGGAAATCGAGGACTGCAAGGAGGCCGGCATCCTGTTCTCGCTGCACGTCAAGGCCACGATGATGAAGGTGTCCCACCCCATCGTGTTCGGCCACTGCGTGAAGATCTTCTACAAGGAAGCCTTCGAGAAGCACGGCAAGCTGTTCGACGAGCTGGGCGTGAACGTGAACAACGGCATGGCCGATCTGTACAACAAGATCGCCACGCTGCCCAACTCGGTGCGCGAAGAGATCGAGCGCGACCTGCACAAGTGCCAGGAAGACCGTCCGCGCCTGGCCATGGTGGATTCCGCCAAAGGCATCACCAACTTCCACTCGCCCAACGACGTGATCGTGGACGCGTCCATGCCCGCGATGATCCGCGCCGGTGGCAAGATGTGGGCGGCCGACGGCAAGCCCTACGACTGCAAGGCCGTGATGCCCGAGTCCACCTTCGCCCGCATCTACCAGGAGATGATCAACTTCTGCAAGTGGCACGGCAACTTCGACCCCCGCACCATGGGTACCGTGCCCAACGTGGGCCTGATGGCGCAGAAGGCCGAGGAATACGGCTCGCACGACAAGACCTTCGAGATCGCCGAAGACGGCGTGGCCAACATCGTCGACCTGGCCACCGGCGAGGTGCTGATGAGCCAGAACGTGGAGCAGGGCGACATCTGGCGCATGTGCCAGGTCAAGGACGCGCCGATCCGCGACTGGGTGAAGCTGGCCGTGACCCGCGCCCGCAACTCCGGCATGCCCGCCGTGTTCTGGCTGGACCCCTACCGTCCGCACGAAGCCGAGCTGATCAAGAAGGTCAACAAGTACCTGAAGGACCACGACACGACCGGCCTGGAAATCCACATCCTCTCGCAAGTGCGCGCCATGCGCTACACGCTGGAGCGCGTGGCCCGCGGCCTGGACACCATCTCGGTGACCGGCAACATCCTGCGCGACTACCTGACCGACCTGTTCCCCATCATGGAACTGGGCACCTCGGCCAAGATGCTGTCCATCGTGCCCCTGATGGCAGGCGGCGGCATGTACGAAACCGGTGCGGGCGGCTCCGCGCCCAAGCACGTGCAGCAACTGGTGGAAGAAAACCACCTGCGCTGGGATTCGCTGGGCGAGTTCCTGGCGCTGGCTGTTTCGCTGGAAGACCTGGGCATCAAGGAGAACAATGCCCGCGCCAAGCTGCTGGCCAAGACCCTGGATGAAGCCACGGGCAAGCTGCTGGACGAGGACAAGTCGCCTTCGCGCCGCACCGGCGAGCTGGACAACCGCGGTTCGCAGTTCTACATCGCGCTGTACTGGGCCCAGGCGCTGGCCGCCCAGACCGAGGACAAGGAACTGGCTGCCAAGTTCGCGCCCCTGGCCAAGACCCTGGCCGACAACGAAGCCAAGATCGTGGGCGAGCTCAAGGACGTGCAGGGCAAGGCCGTCGACATCGGCGGCTACTACATGCCCGACGTGTCCAAGATGGATGCCGTGATGCGCCCCAGCGCCACTTTCAACGCTGCCATCGCCGCAGTCGCCTGAACGTGGCCGAATCCTGCCGGCTTCCATACAGGATGCCGGCAGGGCGACAGGAAGAAAGCCGGCGGATTGCCGGCTTTTTTATGCCTGTTTGCTATGGTTGAAGAAGCTGCTTGCGGAGGCCATTCCTTGGTTTTAATGAATTAATCCATTGAAGCTATTGAGGGGCAGGCGCAGGCAGCTCCTGTTTTGAAAGCATCAATGCCGCACCGGAAGGCCCGCATTCCCCTGCCGGTGATGCGGGCGGAGCTTTTTGCGCAGCCTGCGCCAGGCCACCGCCACGCCCGTGCCGCTGAGCAGCAGACCGCCCAGGCTCAATGCGATCAGCACGCCGTCCCACAGCGGGCGGCGCTCGAGCAGCGGCAGCCAGTCCCAGCTGTGCAGCAGCGCAAACAGCCAGCGCTGGGTGCGCTGGCGCCGGTCCACCTGGCCCAGGGGCATGCCGGTGCGGGCATCGAGATGCAACCAGGTGCGCGCCTCATCGCCGTACATCACGCGCAGCACGGGCAGGGGCTTGCCCATGCCGCCGGTCATGCTGTGGTCGGCCCGGGCGTAGTAGTGGAAGTCGTAGTCCGTCAGCCACTGATGGCCGGTGATGGGTGCCTTCGACAGCCGTGCTGCGGCGGTCAGCAGCTGTTCCTTGCCATATGACAGGGCTTGGCCGGTTGCGGCATCGAGCACCTGCCGATCGCCATGGGCCCCATAAGCCACGACCTGAAGCCCGGAGTCCGGAGCCTGGCTCCAGCGCAGCTCGCGCACGCCTTGCAGCAGCGGGGACGCCAGCAGTTGCGCCGGTGGGGCAGCGCTCGACAGCGCCAAGCCGGCGGGCTGCCACAGCTTCATGTCCACCGCGCGCTGCGGGCTGTCGAAGATCTTCCAGGGGTTCATGGACATCAGCCCGCTGAAGATCCAGGTCAGCGTGACGGCCGCAAACAGCAGGCCCGAGACATGGTGCCAGCGCATCATGCGGCCCGGATAGGGCGTGCGCCGGCCGCTGCGGTAGCGCGTGGCAAAGCGCCAGCGCCAGATGCCGACCACGGTGCCGCTGAGCGCGAGCGCGATGCCGGCCAGCGACAGCCCGTTCACGGTATCGGCCCAGTAGCGGTCCCAGAGGCCGCCGCGCAGCGGATACAGCCAGTGCAGCCAGGCGCCCACATAGTTCCAGCCGCGCTCGGAGCGCGAGGCATCGCGCACCACCTGGGCGGTGCTGCCCGAGACATACAGCCGCGTGCCGGCCGCGTCGTCGAGGTCCACCCTGTGCAAAGGCCGGTGCGCGTCGAGATTGCGCGAATGGGTGAAGGCGTCCTCCGTGACGGTGCCGGCATAGGAAGGCTCTGCCTCTGCATAGTGGCGAGCCGTGGCCAGGGCCGCCTGCGCGTCGGTGGCCGCCAGCGGCTGGCCGGTGGCGGCATCGATGGCCATGGCAGTGCGTGCGCCTGAAGACGGGGACAGTGGCGTGGCCAGGTAGGTCGCGCGACCGGCGCTGCCCATGTTCAGGCGCAGCTGCGCCAGCGGCTGCTGCACGCCGGCCCTGCGCAGGGCTTCCTGCGGGGCCAGCAGCGCGGCGTCGGCGTGCAGCGCCGGCAGATGGCCCAGCCGCTCGGCTTCGGTGAGCTTGGGGTAGCCCACGTACATCATCACCATGCCCGACACGAACCACAGCGCAAACAGCAGGCACAGCGCCACGCCCAGCCAGCGGTGCAGCAGGAACAGCCAGCGCTTCAACGAGGCATGCATGGCTGCTCCTTCAGAAGGCGACGTGCAGGCTCAGCTCCGCCGCGCGCGCCGTGCCCAGATAGGCCATGGTGCTGGACAGGCTGGCCGCATAGACCTTGTCTGTGGCATTGCGCAGGCGTGCCTGCAGCGTCATGCGCGGATCGATCCGCCAGGCCAGGCCCAGGTCCAGCAAGGTATAGGCGGGCCAGTACTGGGTGTTGGCCGCGTCGCCGTAGATGCGACCGACATGGCGCAGGCCGGCGCTCAGCTGCAGCGCCGGAGTGAGCTGGTAGCTGGTCCAGAGATTGGCCACGGTGGCCGGCGTGTTGACCGGGCGCTTGCCGGCCATGGAGATGCCGCCTTGCCGGTAGTCGTCGTAGCGAGCGCGGTTCGCGCTCCAGTCGGCGCGCAGGCTCCAGCGCGGCGTGAGGGCCAGGCCTACGGCGGCCTCCAGCCCGCGCGAGGATTGCTGGCCCACCAGCAAGGTGCGCGTGGAGTCCAGAGGGTCCTGGGTGGCGATGTTGCGGCGCTGGATGTCGTAGGCGGCCAGCGTGGCCGTGCCCTTGCCCTGCCAGAACTGCCATTTGGCGCCCAGCTCCCACTGGCGCCCCGTGGTCAGGCCGGTGTTGTTCATAGCATCGGCAAACGAGGCCGTGGCCAGCATGCCCGAGGGCGGATCGGCCGCCGTGGCGAACTGGCCGTAGAGCATGGCTTCTGGCGTGAGCTGCCATACCAGTCCCACGCGCCCGGTGGTGGGCTGGTAGCTGCGCGAGAAGCTGGCCGGCATGCCGGGCGCCACGCTGCGCCGGTTGGTCAGGTTCAGGTCGATGCGCTCATGCCTCAGGGCCGTCACCAGGCTCCATGCATCTGTCAGCGCCGTGCGGTTTTCCAGGTACAGGGCGAGGTTGCGGATGCGGTTTTCCCGGTCGGCGTTGAAGCCCGGCTGCAGGCCCGAGCTGGCATAGAAGTCGCCCACGGTGAAGTCATAGGGGTTGACCGTGCCGATCGTGGCCGACGTGCTGTTGGGGTAGCGCGTCTGCCGGTTCACGCTGGCATCGAAGCCGAAGGCCCAGTCGCTGCGGTGGCCGGCCAGCTCGCTCCGGTAGCGGCCTTCCACGCGATCGCCCACCAGGTGCTGGTCGTGGCGCTGCAGCAGGGCGCTGGAGCGGATGACGGCGCTGTTGTCCGCGTTGAAGCGGTAGTTCTCCACGTTGCGGTAGTCGCGCAGCGCGCTGTAGGCATAGAAGGTATTGCTCCACTGCAGGCGGTCGCTGGCGCGCCATTCGGTGATGGAGCGCAGCCACTGCACCTGCTGAGCATAGAGTCCATCCGTGGCGTTGTAGTTTTTTTCGCGCGTGGCCGGGTCTATGGACACGGCGCCGGTGCCCGCGCCAGCGATGGGATTGCGCAGCGGCGTGCCCCAGTAGGGCCGGTCCACACGCTCGCGCTGCCATTCATAGGCCAGCGTGTGCGTGAGGCCGGAGCCGAGGTCGGAGCGCAGCGAAGCCGCCAGCTGCGTGGCATGGCGCTGCACGCCGTCCACGGCGCTGCCGCCTTCGCTGTGACTCAGGTCCAGGCGCAGGTCGTGGCGGTTGGTGGCATCCGGGCCACTCAGGCGGCGGTTCAGCCCCAGGCTGGCCTGCTTGCGGCCGTGGCTGCCCAGCGTGACCTGGCCTTCGGAAAAATCGCCGGGCTCGGCCAGCTTGGTGATGTAGTTGAGCGTGCCGCCCACGCCGCCGGCGCCGTAGAGAAAGCTCGATGCCCCGCCGATGGCTTCGACGCGGTCGTAGATCCAGCTGTCCACCGGGCGCGCGGCAATCGAATATTGCACATTGATGCCGTTGAACAGCTGGCTGACAGAGGCTCCGCTGAAGCCGCGCCAGCTCACGCCCGGATTGCCGGGTGGGCTGTAGGCGGTCACGCCCGGCACGGCGCGCAGCATCTCCTGGGTGTCCTGCGCGCCCGTGGCTTCGATGGTGGCGCGGTCGACCACCTGCACGCTGGCCGGTGTTTCAAGAATGCTCAGGCCCAGGCGGCTGCCGGTGCTGGCGCTCTGGCGCAGCGGCAGCAGGCCCAGCGGCGCTGGTGTGCTGCTTTCGGTGACCTGGACGGTGGCCAGTTCGGCCTCCGTGGGCGCCGCGCTGGCGCCGTGGGGGAAAGCCAGGACGCCGAGCGAACCCAGGGCCATGGCCAGCAGGCGGGGGCGATGGGCAATGGCAGCGGCAAAAGATGGACGAACGGAAACCGCAGCCGGGCGCAGCCCTGCCGCAATCCCTGCGGGGACGGAAAAACGGATCACGAAGAACTCCTGATCGGGCACGGGCCGACGGGGGCGCAGTGCCGGGAATGAGATGGCAGTCAGCGCTCGGCGCAGGCCGGGCTGATGCTCGGGAGAAAGGCGATCAGGAAAGGAGGGGAGGGCCGCGCGCCGGCAGCGGCGCCCGCGTGACCGAGGCGATGTGCGCAGCCGGCACGGGCCGCAGCGCATAGGAAAGCGATTGCTGGGATGCGCTCAGGCCTTGCAGGAGCAGCGGCGGCGGCGCGATGACCGAGAGGCACAGCGCGCAATCGATGTGATGGTGCGAGGCGCCCATCGCATCCTGGCTGCCATCGGCGTCCGCATCGGTGCCGACCTGCACCCATTTGACTTCGCCGCTGGCCGAGCAGACCAGCTCCATCGACTGGGGATGCACGAAAGGCGCGGCAATGGTGGCGCCCATGGTCAGGGCAAACCAGGCAAGAACCAGCCTGGAAAGCCAAAACGATGAGCGAAGCATGTGCATGGGCGACGATTATGGCAGCAAGCCATCGGGCGCCGCGTCCAGTCGGGGCACATCATCCAAAACCGGCGCGGCCCGTCTGCGAGGCGCCGGCCAGGGGAAAGCGACTCAGGGGGTGTTGAAGATTTTTCCGCCCAGCTTGGCCCCGGCCTTGATGCCGCGCTTGGCAAACCAGCCCTGGTTCATCTCCAGCACATAGCGCACGGGCCTGGCCGAGCAGTGCGAGTCATCGGTCTGCGGCTGCATGTCCGCCAGGTTCACGATGGTGCCGTCGTCGGCCACGAAGGCGGCGGTTAGCGGCAGCAGCGTGTTGCGCATCCAGAAGCACTGCACGCCCGGCACTTCGAAGACGAAGAGCATGCCTTCCTGCTGGGGCATTTCCTTGCGGAACATCAGCCCGATCTCGCGCTGCTGCGGCGTCACCGCCAACTGGGCATCGATGCGGAACATGCCGGCCGTCAGATCGGCGCGCGGCAGGTTCATCTGCGGCGCCGCTGCCTGCGCCATGGCGGGCGCCTGCGCAAAGCCGGCGGCCAGGGCCGCAGCCAGTAGCACAGAGCGTAGGGAGAGGAGGGAGTGCCTTGCGGCGGCCGATGGAGCGAAGGACTTCATGAGCGTGGCGATGGAAAAGCGAAGACAAGGAATGCGCAGGGATGTGGACAAGCACGAAGCCGCTAGCCTAATGCAGATGGCTGAACAACGGCTGAATCGGGCCGTGCCGTCTTCTATTTTCGGGCAACAAAAAACCCGCAGGGCCGGGCCGTTGCGGGTTTTTTGCGAGGGCGGCAGGCCGGTGCCCCGGCGCTGCTGCGCAGCCCTTACATGGCGGGCTTTTCTGCGGCGGGCTTCTCAGCCTTTTCCGCCTTCTTGGCGGCATGCTTAGTGTGCTTCTTGGCGGCGTGGTGCTTGGCTTTGGCAGGCTTGGCCGCGGGGGCTGCCGGCTCTGCTGCAGGAGCGGCTGCGGCGGCGGGGGCAGCCGCAGGAGCAGGCGCGGGAGTCGATGCGGCCTGTGCAAAAGCACCAGCGGCGAACGAACCAGCAATCAGGACAGCGAGTAGTTTTTTCATGTGTGCCAATTTCCTCAAAAGCGGGAAAGCCAGATATCAGGCTGAAATGCGATGCAGACCGTCTGCATCACGCCTATCTAACGGCAGGCGTGTCGCGCCGTTGACCGGTTTTTGCCGCCATTCCGGAAAAATTCTGTACCCATTGGTGACAGAATGGACGCAGCGCAGGCGGTCCGCCGCCGCAGGCAAATTCATGATTCAGGAGATTCGCATACATGAGCGGTAATCAGCACATCCAGGTGCCGGCGCAAGGCCAGAAGATCACGGTCAACAAGGACAGTTCGCTCAACGTGCCCGACCAGCCCATCATCCCGTTCATCGAAGGCGACGGCGTGGGCGTGGACGTGACGCCGGTGATGCGCAAGGTGGCCGATGCGGCTGTGGCCAAGGCCTATGGCGCCCGGCGCAAGATCCAGTGGATGGAGATCTTCGCGGGCGAGAAGGCCACGCGCATCTACGGCCCCGACATGTGGCTGCCCGAGGAAACCGTGGCCGCCGTGCGGGACTATGCCGTGTCCATCAAGGGCCCGCTGACCACGCCCGTGGGCGGCGGCATCCGATCGCTGAACGTGGCGCTGCGCCAGGAGCTGGACCTGTATGTCTGCCTGCGCCCGGTGCAGTATTTCAAGGGCGTGCCTTCGCCGCTCAAGGAGCCCGAGAAGACCGACATGGTGATCTTCCGCGAGAACTCCGAGGACATCTATGCGGGCATCGAATATGCAGCCGGGAGCGAAGGCGCGAAAAAGCTCATCGCCTTCCTGACCCAGGAGATGGGCGTCCAGAAGATCCGCTTTCCCGAAACCTCGGGCATCGGCATCAAGCCCGTGTCCCGCGAGGGTACGGAGCGCCTGGTGCGCAAGGCCATCCAGTACGCGATCGACAACGACAAGCCCAGCGTGACCCTGGTGCACAAGGGCAACATCATGAAGTTCACCGAAGGCGCGTTCCGCGACTGGGGCTATGCCCTGGCGCAGCGCGAGTTCGGCGCCGAGCAGATCGACGGCGGCCCGTGGTGCCGCCTCAGGAATCCGCGCACGGGCAAGGATATCGTGATCAAGGACTCGATCACCGACGCCTTCCTGCAGCAGATCCTCATGCGCCCGGCCGATTATTCGGTGGTCGCCACGCTCAACCTCAACGGCGACTATCTCTCCGACGCGCTGGCCGCGCAGGTCGGCGGCATCGGCATCGCGCCCGGCGCCAACATGTCGGATTCGGTGGCCTGCTTCGAAGCCACGCACGGCACGGCGCCCAAGTATGCGGGCAAGGACTACGTGAATCCGGGCTCCATGATCCTGTGCGCCGAGATGATGCTGCGCCACATGGGCTGGCGCGAGGCCGCCGACCTGATCGTGCAGTCGCTGGAGAAAGCCATCCAGAGCAAGCAGGTGACCTACGATTTCGCGCGCCTCATGGAAGGTGCCACCCAGGTGTCCTGCTCGGGCTTTGGCGACGTGGTGATCTCCATGATGGACTGAGCCGGCCAGGCCTCTTTCCGCGAACCGCACTTCGGTGCGGTTTTTTTCTGCCCGGTCGGACTTTCAGACTTTTTTACCTCGCCATGTAGTCCTTTGGCTGGCGTGAGTTGGCTGAAAAATATGGCGGCGCGCCGCGCGGCAAGAGCGTGCAATGAATGCATGTGTTTCTCGCACGAGGTGGGAATATGCCGTATGCATCGAATGGCTGGCGATGGTATGTGCGTGTGATCGCGTTGCTCATGGCACTGATGGGCCTGTTCATGGCCGTTGGCGGCGGCGTGCTGCTGCGCCGAGGGGGCAGCGGGTACTTCATCCTCATGGGGCTGGCGCTGTTGCTGTCGGCTGCCTTGCTCTATGCGCAGCGGGCCGCAGGAGCGCGCCTGTATGCGCTGGCCGTGCTGGCCACCATGGCCTGGGCCGTCTGGGAGGCGGGATGGGAGTTCTGGCCGCTGGTCTCGCGTGTGTTCACGTTCGCGGTGCTGGGCTTTCTGGTGGCCCTGGCCTATGCGCATCTGGAGCATGGCCGGCCCATCGTCGATGACCGCGGCGTGCGCCGCACCGCCTGGAGCGCCTCGCTGCTGCTGGGGCTGGGCATCGTGGCCACGGCGGTCAGCGCGTTCTCGCCCAAGGGCGTGATCGCGCCGCAGGCCGGTGCGGAGCAAGGCGCCGCGCCCTCGGCCGCTCCCGAGCTGACGGACTGGCGCGACTGGGGCCAGGGGCCGGAGGGCAACCGCTTTGTCGCCGCCGGCCAGATCGACAGGCACAACATCCGGCAGCTGGCCGTGGCCTGGACCGCGCAGACCGGCGATGTGCCGCAGAGCAACGGCTCGGGCGCCGAGGACCAGAACACGCCGCAGCAGATCGGCGACAGCCTGTATGTCTGCACGGCCTATGGCAAGGTGCTGTCGCTGGACGTGGACACGGGCGTGACCAAATGGCGCTTCGACCCCAAGGCCCAGTCGCCCAACTGGCAGCGCTGCCGTGGGCTGGGCTATTTCGACGGTACGGGCATGGCGGCCGCGGCCCCCGTTTCTGTCCCTGCTGCGGCAGCCAGCGGCCGGCGCACCGCCTCGGGCAGCACCGCGCCGGCAGTCGGCAGCAGCTGCCGCCGGCGGCTGTTCCTGCCCACCATCGATGCGCGGCTGATTGCGCTGGACCCCGATACCGGCCGGCCGTGCACGGACTTCGGCAACCAGGGCACGGTGGACCTGACCCAGGGCATGGGCGAGGTCAAGCAAGGCTGGTACCAGCAGACTTCGGCGCCGCTGGTGGCCGGCAACCTGGTGATCGTGGGCGGGCGCGTGGCCGACAACTTCTCCACCGACGAGCCCTCGGGCGTGGTGCGGGCCTTCGATGTGGTCAGCGGCCGGCTGGTCTGGGCCTGGGACCCCGGCAATGCGGACATCACCGGCCTGCCGCCCGAAGGCCAGACCTATACGCGCAACTCGCCCAATGTCTGGGCCGCCATGTCCTATGACGCCAAGCTGGGCCTGGCCTATATGGGCACGGGCAATGCGACGCCGGACTTCTATGCGGCCCAGCGCACGCCCGAGATGGAGAAGAACAGCTCGGCCATCGTGGCCCTGGACGTGCGCACGGGCAAGCCGCGCTGGATCTACCAGACCGTGCACCACGACCTGTGGGACTTCGACATACCGGCGCAGCCTGCGCTGGTCGATGTGCCCGACGGCAAGGGCGGCACTGATCCGGCACTGCTGCAGGTGACCAAGCAGGGCATGATCTTCATGCTCAACCGCGAGACCGGCGAACCCCTGGCCGAGGTGCGGGAGCTGCCCGTGCCGCAAGGCCATGTGGAAGGCGAGCGCTATGCGCCCACGCAGCCGCATTCCGTGGGCATGCCCAATATCGGCAACCAGCGGCTGCGGGAATCGGACATGTGGGGCGCCACGCCGTTCGACCAGCTGCTGTGCCGCATCGCGTTCAAGGGCATGGACCACCAGGGCGTGTTCACGCCGCCCGGCATGGGGCCGACGCTGCAGTTCCCGGGCTCGCTGGGCGGCATGAACTGGGGCAGCGTCGCCATCGACCCGACCACGCACACCATGTTCGTCAACGACATGCGCCTGGGCCTGGCCAACCACATGATTCCGCGCGCCGAGATGAAGCCCGGCGCCAGCGGCATCGAGATGGGCGCGGTGCCGCAGGACGGCACGCCGTTCGGCGCCATGCGCCAGCGCTTTCTGTCCCAGGCCGGCATTCCCTGCCAGAAGCCGCCGTTCGGTACCATGACGGCCGTGGACCTCAGAACGCGCAGGATCAAGTGGCAGGTGCCCGTGGGCACGGTGCAGGATACCGGCCCGCTGGGCATCCGCATGCATCTGCAGATTCCCATCGGCATGCCCACGCTGGGGCCGTCCATGGTCACGCAGTCGGGCCTGCTGTTCTTTGCCGGCACGCAGGACTTCTACCTGCGCGCCTTCGACAGCAGCACCGGCCAGGAGCTGTGGAAGTCGCGCCTGCCGGTGGGCAGCCAGGGCGGCCCCATGAGCTATGTCTCGCCCCGGACCGGCCGCCAGTACGTGGTGGTCACGGCCGGCGGAGCGCGCCAGTCCAGCGAGCGCGGCGACTATGTGCTGGCCTATGCCTTGCCCAGGCAGTAACCGGCCAGGCAGATTTTGCTTGCAAAAACAGAGCTGCTGGCGCTGGCCATTCAAGCATTTCAGAGGGTAAAGCCGGTGAAATGATGAATTGCCAGGCGCCAGCAGCTCATTTTTCAGGAGTCTCAGCGCTGCGGCAGTTCGCAGCCATCGGGGCCGCAGGCGCCCGCGTCGGGGCCTTGCCCCTCGGCGCCGTTGCCCAGTTCGCCGACCTGGCGGGCCCATTCGGCCAGCTGCGCGGTCCAGCCCGGCACGTCGCCGAGCCAGGGGCCGATGTCTATGCGCTGCACCGCGCGCTGGTCGCGCTGTTCGGGATGGTCGAATTCCAGCGCCAGCGTGGGAAAGCCCTGGCCCTGCACCATGCCCAGCCACTGGCGGCTTTCGGCGATGTGCTTTTGCGTGGCTGCGCCTGTCATGCGCGCATAGGCCGCGTCATAGGCCGCGGCGTCCAGGCCGATGTCGGCAGCCAGCTCGCGCAGCACGGCGGGCTCGCTGATGCGCCGGCCCTCCACGTAGTGGGCCTGCTGCTCGCGCGAGAGCATTTCGAGGCCCTTGCCGCCAAGCTCCTCGGCGGCCAGCAGAGCGGTGGTGGGCGGCTCGGAATCCAGCGGCGCGCCGATGTCGCCGAGCAGGCCGTCGAAATAGGCTTGGCCGAAGGGCTGGCCCGTCATCTCGGCGATGCGCCGGTCGCTGGCGATGACGTGGTCCCGCCAGTCCGGCGTGATCGTGCGGCGGTGGCTGCCTGTGAGCATGCCGCCCGCGTGCCACTGCACCGTGAGGCCGGGCACGCCGCGCGCGGCCTTGACCAGGGGCGCGGCCGCATAGCACCAGCCGCACAGCGGATCAAAGATGTAGTGGAGAACCAGAGGGGGCAGGGCGGTGTTGCTCATGGCGATGGGTTTCATGGAATCGATAGCGCCACTGTAACGGCAGGAAAAGGCCCTGGCGCCATGCAGGCACAATGCGGGCTGACCCGTACTCCCGTAAACGCCATGCGCCTGCAATCCTCGCCACCGCCCAAGCCCCTGCCGCCCACCATGCCCGGGGAGCCCACGCCGCAGTCGGTGGCGCGCCGCGGCACGCTGGCCTTTCTGGTGTTCTGGCTGGTGCTGATGGGCGTGGTCTACCTGGGCATGCAGCAGTACCTGCGCCCGGCCAGGGCCAAGGTGCTGGCCGACGGCACGGTGCGCATAGAGCGCGGGCAGGACGGGCATTTCCGCGTCAACGGCAGCGTCAACGGCCAGCCGGTGAAGTTCCTGGTCGATACCGGCGCCACCTCGGTGAGCGTGACCGACGAACTCGCGGCTCGCGCGGGGCTGCAGGGCGGCGAGCCCGTGCGCTTTCGCACGGCCAACGGCGAGCGCGAAGGGCGCATGGTCACGGCCGATCAGGTCAAGGTGGCCAATGTGGCCGTGGGCGGCGTGCGCGTGGGCACGGGCTACACGGGCGAGGACAGCGACGACGCGCTGCTGGGCCAGAACTTCCTGCGCTACTTCGACGTGCAGATCAGCGGCGACACCATGCTGCTGCACCCGCGCTCCCCGGGGCGATGAAGGGCCGACGGCGGCCTGCGGCGGCTGTTGCACGGCCGGCAAACCGCGGGCGGCGGGCCGTGCACCGCGAAGCGTTTACCAAGGCATGGGGCAAGGTGTTGGCGCCGTCCGGCCGCGGCGGGCCCGGGCCTGCATTAAAGTCTTGCGCCTTGCCGCACATGCGGGGCCAACGGGCCCTGCGCGCCCGCCGGGGCTGCGGTCCTGATCACAAAGACTTCCGATGGACTGGTTGAACCATATTTTCAAGACCCTGAACGATATCGTCTGGGGCGTTCCCATGATCGTGCTCATTCTGGGCACGGGCCTTTATCTGCAGCTGCGGCTGGGCTTCATGCCGCTGCGCAACATCGTGCATGGCTTTCGCATGATCTGGCGCAGCCGCCGCCCCGGCGACAAGGCCGACGGCGACATCACGCCGTTTGCCGCGCTGATGACGGCGCTGTCGGCCACCGTGGGCACGGGCAATATCGCCGGCGTGGCCACGGCCATTGCCGTGGGCGGCCCGGGCGCCCTGTTCTGGATGTGGATGACGGCGCTGCTGGGCATGGCCACCAAGTACGGCGAGGTGGTGCTGGCCGTCAAATACCGGGAGAAGAACGACCACGGCCAATGGGTGGGCGGCCCCATGTACGCGATCAAGAACGGCCTGGGCCCGCGCTGGAAATGGCTGGGCACGCTGTTTGCGCTGTTCGGCGGGCTGGCGGGCTTCGGCATCGGGTCCATGGTGCAGGCCAACGGCATTGCCTCCGCCATGCACAACGCCTTCGGTGTCGAGCCCTGGATCTCGGGCCTGGTGATCGCCGTGCTGACCGGCGCCGTGGTGCTGGGCGGCATCTCGCGCATCGGCGCCGTGGCCGAAAAACTGGTGCCGGCCATGTGCGTGGCCTATGTGGTTTGCGTGCTGTATGTGCTGGGCGTCTATGCGGACCGCATTCCCGGCGCGCTGGCGCTGATCCTCGAGCAGGCCTTCAACCCCACGGCGGCCACGGGCGGCTTCGTGGGCTCCACCGTGCTGATGGCGGTGCGCATGGGCGTGGCGCGCGGCATCTTCTCCAACGAGGCGGGCCTGGGCACGGCCGGCATCGCCCAGGCGGCGGGCGCCACGCGCGACCCGGTGTTCTCGGGCCTGATCGGCATGATGGGCACCTTCATCGACACCATCATCGTCTGCACCATGACGGGCCTGGCCATCGTGGTCAGCGGCGTCTGGAACTCCGGTGCCACGGGCGCCGTGCTCTCCACCCAGAGCTTCGAGGCCGCCATGCCCGGCGTGGGCAAGTATGTGCTGGCGGTTTCGCTGGCCGTGTTCGCCTTCACCACCATCCTGGGCTGGGCCTATTACGGCGAAAAATGCTGGACTTACCTGGTGGGCACGGTCTGCGAAAAGCCGTTCCGCATTCTCTGGACCATGGGCGCCTATGTGGGCGCCGTGGCCACGCTGGACTTCGCCTGGCTGGTGGCCGATACGCTCAACGCGCTGATGGCCATTCCCAACCTGATTTCGCTGCTGCTGCTGTCGCCCGTGATCGTGCGGCTGACGCGCGACTACTTCGCGCGCCGCGGCGTGGCTGTCGACTCCTGATAAAGGAGCGCGCGGCGATTGCTGTACAAGCGCTGAGGCCCGTTTTGCCTCCGAATGCGCTGCATGCGAGGCCCTCGCGGCGCCCGGCGGGCATGGCGGTGCGCGGGCTTTGGCCCGGCAACCGCCGCGGCGTGGCCGCATCTGCGAAAATACCGGCCTTTCCAAGGGAGGTCTGCGTTGCCCATGCGGGACGCAGCCGTGCGTATCGAGGCTCGATCCATTCCTTGTCCGCAGCCCGTGCCTTGCTGCAGCGGGCCTTTTGTATTGCCGAGCCTCGCGCCGGGGTGATTTCCCGGCGATGGCCGACAGCTGATGGCCGCCAGTGCCTGTGCGGCCTTGATTGATCGTCGCCGTGTCCCACCGTCAACCCATCCGCGTTCCCGACCGCCACCAGTTCGATACCCTGATCGACGCCCGCTCGCCCGGCGAGTTCGAGCAGGACCATATCCCGGGCGCCATCAACTGCCCCGTGCTCGACAACGAGGAGCGTGCGCGCATCGGCACCATCTACAAGCAGGTCAGCCCCTTCGAGGCCAAGCGCCTGGGCGCGGCCATGGTGGCGGCCAACCTGGCCCGCCACCTGCGCGAGACCTTTGCCGACAAGCCCTCCAACTGGCGGCCGCTGGTGTACTGCTGGCGCGGCGGTCTGCGCAGCGGCTCCATGGTGACCTGGCTGCGCCTGGTGGGCTGGGATGCCCAGCAGCTGGCTGGCGGCTACAAGGCCTTTCGCGGCCATGTCATCAGCCAGCTCGAAGCACTGATTCCCCGCATGCAGATGCGCGTGCTGTGCGGCGCCACGGGCAGCGCCAAGACCCGCGTGCTGCATGCGCTGCAGCAAGGCGGTGCGCAAGTGCTGGACCTGGAAGGCTATGCCTGCCACAAGGGCTCGCTGCTGGGCAACCTGCCCGGCATCGAGCAGCCCAGCCAGAAGCGCTTCGAGACCCTGATCGCCGAGCAGCTCGAGACCTTCGATCTGTCGCGCCCCGTCTATCTGGAAGGAGAGAGCGCCAAGATCGGCCGCCTGGGCGTGCCGCTGGTGCTGGTCGAATACATGCGCAAGGCCCCCGTGATCGAGGTGCGCGCCACCACCGGGGCGCGTCTTTCCTACCTGCTGCGCGACTATGCCTACCTGGGCGACGATCCCCAGGCCCTGGCCGGCAAGCTGGGCTGGCTCAAGGAGCTGCAGGGCAGCGAGACCGTGGGCCGCTGGCAGGCCTGGGCCCAGGCCGGCGAGCTGTCGCCGCTGTTCGAGGAACTCATGCTGCGCCACTACGACCCGCACTACGAGCGCTCGCAGTCCAGCCATTTCACGCAATGGGCAAGCCGCCACGTGCTGGAGACCGACGATCTGTCGGACGCCGGCATCGCACGGCTGGCCGCGCAATGCCTGGCGCTGGAGCCGGCGGGCGCCTGATCAGCCGGCCGATGGCGCCAGCCTGAGCGCCATCAGGATCTCGTCGTGAAAGCGCCCGTCCACCGCAATGGCCTCGGGCATGCGGCCGCAGGCGGCAAAGCCCGCGTTTTCGTACAGGCGCAGCGCGGCCCCGTTGTCCGCATTCACGCCCAGCTGCAGCCAGCGCAGGCCCAGCGAGCGGCCATGCTCGATGGCTGCCTGCAGCAGCCGGCCGGCAATGCCGCGTCCGCAAGCGCCCGGCGCCACATACATGGCAAACAGCGTGGCCTTGTGCGCCAGCTTGGCGTTCTGTTCCCGGTACATGCCCAGCGTGGAGCACAGCCGGCCGCCATCCCAGGCGCCCCACATGGCCTGACCGGGCGTGCTGTCAAAGCGCGCCAGCAGCTGGGCATCCGTCACGGCCTGCTCGGTCTGCGGCGTGGCGCTGAAGGCGCTCGGGCTTTCCAGCAGCGCCTGCCGGCGCAGCGTGCGGTAGTCTGCGAGATCGGCGGCTTGCAGTCGGCGTATGTGCATGCGGTCAGTTTAAGACGCCATTGCAGTCATTCCATGAAGATGGGCACCAGGGACAGCAGGAGCAGGGCCGCCATGGTCCCGTTGAAGGCCCGCAGCGCCGCCGGTGTGCGCAGCGCACGGCCCACGGTGCTGCCGAACAGCGTCCAGACGCTGATGCTGGGATAGTTGATCGCCCCGAGCACCATGGCCGACAGCAGCAGATTGAAGAAAAAGCCTTCGCGCGGCGTATAGGTGGCCACCACGCCTATGCACATGATCCAGGCCTTGGGATTGACCCACTGGAAGGCGGCGGCCTGCCAGAAGCTCAACGGGCGGCTGCCGGCCTGGCCCTGGTCCACGCTGCCGGCCTTGGCAATCTTGGCCGCCAGCCAGACCAGATAGGCCGCGCCCAGGTATTTGAGCAGGGTATACAGGCGTGGCTCGGCCTCGAAGACCTTGCCCAGGCCGGCGCCGATCAGCAGCAGCATGATGACCACGCCCAGGCAGATGCCCAGCATGTGGGGCACGCTGCGGCGGTAGCCGAAGGTGGCGCCCGAGGCCGTGAGCATGACGTTGTTGGGGCCGGGCGTGACGGAGCTGACAAAGGCGAACAGCGCCAGCGGCAGCACGAAGGAAAGCGAGGAAGGCAAGGGATTCATGGCAGTTCAAGCAGTGGTGCTCTGCATGCTAAATCCGGAAAACGGTACAGTGCCAGTACACTTTGCCATGCCACTTCATGAACTGGCCTGCTTGTATGACCCAGACACTTTCCTCTCCTGGTGCCGCCGGCCTGGCTGCCGCCACTCCGTCACCCGCAGCCGTTGCGCGGACCGCTTCGGCCATGGGCTGGCAGCCCATGCGCGGCAGCGGCAATTCGCTGGTGGATCAGCTGGTCGAGCATTTCGGCGGCCTGATCCGCAATCACGGCCTGCGCGCCGGCATGCGCCTGCCTTCGGTGCGGGCGCTGGCCGAAAGCGCCCAGGTGAGCCGGGACACCGTGGTGCAGGCCTATGACCGGCTGGCCGCGCTGGGCCTGGTGCAGTCGCGGCGCGGCGCCGGTTTTTACGTCTGCGCCCAGCGCAGCGTGGCCGTGCCTGCGCCCATGCCCGCCAGCAGCCTCGCGCAGGGCGCGGCCTTCGATACGACCTATCTGCTGCGCGGCATCTTCCGCGAGGGAGTGGATGGCGCCGGCAGCGCGGGCTGCCTGCCCAACAGCTGGATGGACCACGGGCTGATCACCGGCGCCATGCGCACCATCGTGCGGCAGGGCGCGCGGGCCGAGGCCGGGCTGCTGGGCTATGGCGTGCCCCAGGGCTTCCTGCCGCTGCGCCAGCAGATCGCCTCGGGACTGCAGGCCCAGGAGGTGCCCGCGCATCCCGAGTCCAACCTGATGACCGTCAGCGGCGTCACCCACGGGCTGGACCTGATCGTGCGCTGCTTTCTGCGGCCCGGCGATACCGTGCTGGTCGAGGACCCGGGCTGGTTCCTGATCTTCGGGCGTCTCAACGCCATGGGCGTGAACGTGGTGGGCGTGCCGCGCCTGCCCGGCGGGCCCGACGTGCAGGCGCTGGAAAGCCTGGCGAGGCAGCACCGGCCCAAGCTGTTCATCCTCAATACCGTCGTGCACAACCCCACGGGGCTGAGCCTTTCGGTGGGCGTGGCGCACGATGTGCTGCGCATTGCGCAGCAGCACGATTTCCTGCTGGTCGAGGACGATACCTATTCGGATTTCCTGGGCAGCATGCCGCTGCGCCTGGCCGCCATGGACCGGCTGCAGCGCGTGCTGCTGGTCGGCGGCTATTCCAAGACGCTGTCGGGCGGGCTACGCGTGGGCTATGTGGCGGCGCGGCCCGAGATCATCCACCAGCTCACGGACCTCAAGCTGCTGGGCGGGCTGACTTCGGCACTGCCCAGCGAGCACATCGTGCACCGCATCCTGGCCGACGGAGCCTACCGCAAGCATGTGGACCGGCTGCGCGAACGCGTGGACAAGGCGCGCAGCCGCTGCCTGCGCCGGCTCGAGGCCCTGGGCTGCCATGCGGTGCACGAGCCGGTGGCCGGAACCTTTGCCTGGGTGGACTGCGGCATGGACAGCGAGGTGCTGGCCCGCCACGCGGCCGCGCACGACCTGCTGCTGGCGCCCGGCCTGCTGTTCTCGCCGCGCCAGGCTTGCAGCCGCATGCTGCGGGTGCAGGTCTCCATGGCCGACGATCCGGCGCTGTGGAAGGTGCTCGAACAATTGCTGCGGCAATACCGGGAGAGCGGGCCCGCGGTTCACGATTGATCACAATCGAAGGCCGCGCAAGGCGCGGACAGGGGCCGGGCTGCTGTTATGTTTGCAGCATGCCTGTTGCATCCGCCTTGTCCCATGCCGCTTCATGACGCTTGCCGCCCCGCGGTGCGCGCGGGCGCAGGGCGTGCAGCCGCGCTGCCCGTCATCGCGCTTTGTGCGCTGCTCGCCGCCTGTTCCAGCGCACCGACCCGGCACGGCAAGGTGGAAGGCGAGTCCTTCCAGGCCGGCGAACTGATCCAGTCCGACAGCAACCGCATGGCCACGCTGGCCATGAAGGAGAACCTGGACAGCCTGGTGCGCATCATGGACAAGCTCTACCGCCGCAATCCGGGCGAGTGGAAGAAGACCGCCGAGAGCCGCGAGGCGGCCGTTGCCTATGTGCGCATCGCCATCATGGAGCGCCAGCCCTGGCAGGAGCTGCAGGGCGAGCGCGATGTGGCGGCCCTGTCGCTGGCGCTGCGGCCCGATTTCACCGGCGATCGCGTGGCGGCCTTCGTCTATGCGGCGGCCGACACCATCATCACGGCCCACGGCAACCGCACCTCGTTCACGCTGGTCGACGGGCTCGACCCGCAGCGTGTCTTCAATGCGGCGCGCAATCTGGAAATCGCCAACTGGATCCTCAACTCCCGCAAATCGTCCAGCGGCCAGCCCCTCCTGCTGTCCAACGAGCTGGCCGAGCAGGAGCGCAACCTGAGCTTCGAGCGCGAGATGGGCAAGATCATCGGCCGGCTGGATCTGGTCGCGAGCTTCACCACCGAGCGCTACCGGCGCTCGGTCATCGGCTACGGACAGGGCCTGCTGGCCGGACCGTTCATGCAATTCCTGCCCGTGCGCTGATTCAGCCGGGGCAGAGCACGATGGTCACGAGCGCAGAAGAGTCCTCGACGGCCCGCACGGCATGCGGCATGTTGGGCGGCAGGTGCATGAGCTGCCCGCTGTCGAGCTGGTGCACGGTCTGGCCCAGCAATACCTCGAAGCGGCCTTCCAGGCAGTGCAGGCTCACGCTGCCGGGCACATGGTGGGGGGGCAGCGACTGGCCGGCGCGCAGCACCACGCGGATGACTTCCATGTCGTCAGCCTTGAACAGTGCATGGGTGCGCGCACTGCCCAGCCGGGCGCCGTAAGGATTCACGTCGATGGCCTGGGCAGGTGATGCATGAAGAAGAGCCATGGCGCGCCTCCGGGAAGTAACGGCAAATACCCTATTGTCCCGTGCCGGTGCGCGGACTTCAACCTTGGTTTGATGACAAGCGTCAGCCTTTGCCGTGTTGGCGTGTCGGGGGAAGACCGCAAGGGCGGCCGTTTTCAGGCCCGGTAGCCAGTGCTGATCAGCCATGCCTCCAGTGCAAAGACGGCCACGGCCAGCAGCATGGGCAGCGCATGCAGCGTGCCCATGAACAGGCCCACGGGCTCGGGCGCCAGCAGCACGGCCCGCTTGAACGCAATGAAGCCGCAGACAAAGGCCGCCGGCGGCATGACCAGCACGGGTAGGACCAGCCATAGCAGAGGCAGGGACAGCAGCGACAGAAGCACGGAAATCCAGATCATGCCCGCAGTGTAGAGGCATGCTGCCCCTGCGCCGCGGCAGCCTGATGCGGATATTCGGCAATTCAATGATTCATAAATAGAATCGTTCACTCTGTTTAAACAATTGGACTTGAATGCTTGAACGCCTCAGCATGCAGGGCAGGCGCCGGATACAGGGGCCGCATCTGACCAAGGAGACAAGCATGAAAAAGCGTTATCTACTGGGCGCCGGCGCTGCAGCCGCCATGGCGGCCGGCCTGGGCTTTGCCCTGCCTGCGCTGGCGCAGGAGAGCTATCCGAGTGCCCCCATCACGCTGGTGGTACCGTTCGCCGCAGGCAGCGGCACCGACGCCGTGGCCCGCGTGGTGGCCAGCAAGCTGGGCGAGCGCCTCAAGCAGCCCGTGATCGTGGACAACCGCGCCGGAGCCAACGCCCAGATCGCGGCCGTGCATGTGGCCAAGGCCAAGCCGGACGGCTATACGCTGTTCATGACCACCAACACCTCGCACTCGGCCAATCCCTGGCTGGTCAAGGGCCTCAAGTACGACCCGATCAAGGATTTCACGCCCGTGGCGCGCGTGGGCGAGCTGCCGTTCGCGCTGATCGTGCACCCCTCGGTGCCGGCCAGGACGGTGGCCGAGCTGATCGCCTACGCCAAGGCGCATCCCGACCAGCTTTCCTACGGCACGCCCAACAGCACCTCGCTGGTGGCCTCGGAAACCTTCAAGTACATCACCAGGACGCAGATCACCGGCGTGCCCTACAAGTCCAGCCCGCAGGCGCTGACCGACGTGATGGGCAACCAGATCCAGATGTATGTGGCCGACCTGGGCTCGGCCTGGGGCACGCTCAAGACCGACCGCGTGCGCACGCTGGGCGTGACGGCGGCCAAGGGTTCGCAGCTGCTGCCCCATGTGCCGGCCATCGCCAAGACGCTGCCGGGCTTCGACATCACCTCGTGGAACGGCATCTTCGGCCCGGCCGGCATGCCCAGGGCCATTGCCGAGCGCATCAACGGCGAGCTGCAGCTCATCCTCAAGGACAGGGCCGTGCAGGAGCAACTGGCCCAGGTAGGCTTCGAAGTCTGGCCCACGGCCACGCCCGACGAGTTCGCCGCCTATGTGAAGGAGCAGCTTGCCAAATGGGGCCAGCTGGTCAAGCAGGCCGGCATCGAGGCGCAGTGAGGATGGCGGCCATGCACAGCGACAGCAGACAGGCGGCGGGCACGCCAGCCGGTCCCCTGGCCGGCGTGAAGGTGGTGGACATGACTTCGGTGGTCATGGGGCCGTTCGCCACGCAGATCCTGGCGGCCCTGGGAGCCGACGTGATCAAGGTCGAGTCTCCCGAGGGCGACAACATGCGCCACGTGGGCCCCATGCGCAATCCCGGCATGGGCCCCATCTTTCTGCAGGCCAACCAGGGCAAGCGTTCCATCGTGCTCGATCTGAAGCAGGCTGCCGCGCGCGAGGCGCTGCTGCAGCTGCTGGCCGGTGCCGATGTGTTCATCAGCAATGTGCGGCCCCAGGCCATGGCGCGGCTGGGCCTGGCCTACGAGGATCTGGCGCAGCGCCATCCGCGCCTCATCCATGTGAGCTGCTGCGGCTTCGACCAGGCCGGCCCGTATGCGGCCCGCCCCGCCTATGACGACCTGATCCAGGGCGCGACCGGCGTGCCCTGGCTGGCCCAGCAGTACGGCGGCGGCGAGCCCGCGTACGCGCCCATGACGCTGGGCGACCGCGTCACGGGCCTGCATGCGGTCTATGCGGTCACGGCCGCGCTGTATGCACGCGAGAAGACAGGGCAGGGGCAGGCCGTGGTCGTGCCCATGTTCGAGGCCATGACGCAGTTCATCCTGGGCGACCACATGGCCGGGCTGAGCTTCGATCCGCCGCTGGGCGAGGCCGGCTATGCGCGGCTGCTCACGCGCCACCGCAAGCCCTACCGCACGCGCGACGGCCATCTGTGCGTGCTGATCTACAACGACAAGCACTGGCACAGTTTCTTCAACGCCATAGGCCAGGGCGAGCGCATGCGCGAACCCATGTTCGCCACCCACGGCCAGCGCGCGGCGAACATCGATGCCGTCTATGCCGAGGTGGCGCGCCTGATGGAGGAACGCAGCACGGCTGAATGGCGGGCGCTGCTGGATGCGGCCGACGTGCCCAACATGCCCATGGCCTCGCCCGAGGACCTGCTGGCCGATCCGCACCACGCGGCCACGGGCTTTGTGCGCGAGATCGACCACCCCACGGAAGGGCGGCTGCGCACCACGGGCAACCCCACGCAGTGGAGCGGCACGCCCGCGCCTGCCCATGCCGCCGCCGCACCGCAACTGGGCCAGCATACCTTGCAGGTGCTGCGCGAGGCAGGCCTTGCCGAGGCCCGCATCGCCGCGCTGCAGGCCAGTGGCGCCTGCATGCAGGCGCCCTCATCGAACGACACGGAGAAAAACCCATGCCCCGCTATCTGATACGCGAGCAGGACGTGCCGGGCTACAGCCCCGCCAACCACCACGGTACCGTGAACCGGCGCCTCGTCAGCCGGGCCAATGTGGGCGCGCGCCACATGGAGGTGGTGCTGGGCACGCTGGAAAAAGGCGGCGGCGCGCTGCCGCATGCCCACCCGGGCATGGAGCAGGCCTGCTACCTGCTCGAGGGCACGGCCGAGGTGGAGGTGGAAAGCGAGGGCCGGACCGAGCGCTTTGCCATGCAGGCCGGCGATACCTGTTTCTTCCCCGAGGACTGCATGCACGTGTTCCGCGTCACCAGCGACACGCCCGTGCGCCTGCTGGTCATCTACAGCCCGCCCTATGGCGAGGACCCGGCGCGCGTGCGCCGCCCCGCTTGAACAAAACAATAGCTGAAAGCGCTTGAGGGACAAGCGTTTGAGCTTGATTTCATTCAAAAAAACGGACAGAAGAGAGCAAGCCATGGACTTTTTGTGGAGCGCCGAGCAGGAACAGATCCGCGAGGCCGTGCAGCGCGCCTGCGCGCCTTTCGACGACGACTACTGGCTCAGGAAGGACCGGGACGGCGGTTTTCCGCATGACTTCCACCAGGCCCTGGCCGAGGCCGGCTGGCTGGGCATCGCCATGCCCGAGGAGTTCGGCGGTGCCGGCCTGGGCATCAGCGAAGCGGCGCTGATGATGCACACCATATCGGCCACGGGCGCGGGCCTGTCGGGCGCATCGGCCGTGCACATGAACATCTTCGGCCTGCACCCGGCCGTGGTCTTCGGCACGGACGAACAGAAGCAGCGCTGGCTGCCGCCGCTGATCGCGGGCCGGGACAAGGCCTGCTTCGGCGTGACCGAGCCCAATGCGGGCCTGAACACCTTCAAGCTGCAGACCCGCGCCGTGCGCGAAGGCGATGTCTATGTGGTGCACGGGCAGAAGGTCTTCATCTCCACGGCCCAGGTCGCCAACAAGATATTGCTGCTGGCGCGCACCAAGCCCGTGGAGGAATGCCAGGGCACCGAAGGCCTGTCGCTGTTCTATACCGACCTGGACCGCAGCCGCATCACCGTGACCGAGATCGAGAAGATGGGCCGCAAGTGCGTGGACACCAACCAGCTCTTCATCGACGGGCTGCGCATTCCCGTGGAGGACCGCATCGGCGAGCAGGGCAAGGGCTTCTCGTACATCCTGCACGGCCTCAATCCCGAGCGCATCCTGATCGCCGCCGAAGCCGTGGGCCTGGGCCGTGCGGCCCTGGCGCGCGCCACCCAGTATGCGAACGAGCGTGTTGTCTTCGACCGGCCCATCGGCCAGAACCAGGGCGTGCAGCACCCCCTGGCCCAGGCCTGGATGGGGCTGGAGGCCGCGCACCTGATGGTGCAGAAGGCCGCCTTCCTCTACGACAAGGGCCTGCCTTGCGGCGCCGAGGCCAATGCCGCCAAGTACCTGGCCGCCGAAGCCTGCGCCAAGGCCTGCGAGACCGCCATCTTCACGCACGGCGGCATGGGCTATGCCAAGGAATTCCATGTGGAGCGCTATATGCGCGAGTCGTGGATTCCGCGCCTGGCGCCCGTGAGCCCGCAGCTCATCATGTGCTTCATTGCCGAAAAAGTGCTTGGCTTGCCGAAGTCGTATTGATAACTCCCTGAGCGGCTGCGCCGCTTCCCCCTGGAAGGGGAACGACGCCTTCGGCTAGGCGCCCCCACCGCGAGGCGGCTCTTGCTCGGCGTCTCTGGCGAAAGGAGCGATGCCTGTCGCCGCGCCTGCATGGCAAGATCAGCTCATGAAGACTCATCTGCTACGGTATTTCGTGGTTCTGGCCGAGGAGCTGCATTTCGGCCGGGCGGCCCAGCGCCTGTGCATCACCCAGCCGCCGCTGAGCATGGCGCTCAAGGCGCTGGAGCAGGACCTGGGCACGGTGCTCATGGAGCGCGACGCCAAGAACGTGAAGCTCACGCCTGCGGGCGAGGCTTTTCTGCACGAGGCGCGCAAGGTGCTGGCGCAGCTGCAGCATGCGGCCGAGGTGGTGCGCGGCGTGGCCCTGGGCCTGCAGGGGCGGCTCGATATCGGCATCACGGGCTCCATGGTCTACCGCCAGGTGCCGGGTTTTTGCCGGGCCTTTCGCGCCGAGCGTCCGCTGGTGGAGCTGTGCCTGCACGAGATGTCCACGCGCGACCAGCTGCAGGCCATCGCCAGCGGGCAGATCGATTGCGGCTTCCTGAACATCGGCACGCCGCCCGACGGCATGCGCACGCTGTCCATCGGCGAGGAGCCCTTTGTCTGCTGCCTGCCCAGCGAGCATGCACTGGCCCAGCGTGCCGAGATCGACCTGCCCGAGCTGGCCCAGGACACTTTCGTCATGTTCGCGCGCGAGGTGGCGCCGGCCAATTACGACAATGTCATCGCCTGCCTGCAGCAGGCTGGCGTCCATCCCCATACGCGCCATGCCGCGCGCCAGTGGCTGACCGTCATGGCCCTGGTGTCGGCCGGGCAGGGCGTGGCCCTGGTGCCGGCCTGCATGCAGACGGTGGGCATGAACGGCGTGCGGTTTGCGGCGCTGCGCGGCAGCAGGGTGACCACGCCGGCGGTGCTGGCCTGGCGCGCACAGCGCATGCCGGCCGTGCTCGAGGCCTTCGTGGCCAGTGTGCAGCGCCTCGTGGAGGCCGGCCCGCCAGGGCTCTCAGCCGGAATCCGCTAGCCCCGAAACCTGTCGCACATCGCGCACAAAGTCCTGGGGCGAGGCGGGCGAGACCACGATCGTGCGGCCGGCAAGGCGCAGCACCACCGTGCGGTGCCGGTCCATGACAAAGGCCCGGTACCTGCCCAGTTTCTTGCTGCGAAAAAGTCCGGTGAACGCATACAGGCCGCCATTGCCCCAGAGGCGCATGCTGCCGCGCATGGCATCGGGCTCGGCGTGAACCGATTGCAGGGCGGCCGCTCCTGCCCAGGGCAGGCGGGTGGTCCAGAGCAGGCGCCGCACCAGCAGCGCATCGGCCGTGACCACATAGCCGCGCACCGTGAACAGCGCGCAGACCGCGAGAACCACCAGAGGCAGCAGGAGGGGCCAACGCAGCCCGGAATGGCGGCTCAGTGCGAAACCCGTCGAGATGCCCAGGCACAGCAGGCTGCTCAGCACGGAGATGAGGATCAGCGAACGGCCCCAGGGCGCCCGGTGTTCCTTGGCAGGCATGGTCTTCAGCATCCGCGTTTCACCCGAACCGGATGCCTTGCGCCAGCGGCAGCTCGCGCGAGTAGTTGATGGTGTTGGTCGTGCGGCGCATGTACTGCTTCCAGGCGTCCGATCCGCTTTCGCGGTCGCCACCGGTCTCCTTCTCGCCGCCAAAGGCCCCGCCTATCTCCGCGCCGCTGGGGCCTATGTTCACGTTGGCCATGCCGCAATCCGAGCCGGCTGCACTCAGAAAGGTTTCCACCTCGCGCAGGTCGTTGGAGAAAATGCAGGAAGACAGGCCCTGCGGCACGTCGTTGTTCCAGGCGATGGCCTGCTCCAGCTCTTCATAGCTCAGCACATAGAGCAGGGGCGCGAAGGTCTCCTGCCGCACGATGGCCGTCTGCGCAGGCATGTCCACGATGGCCGGCTCCACATAAAAGCCCTGGGGAAACGGTTCTGCGAGCACGCGCCGGCCGCCGGCGAGCACCGTGCCGCCTTGCTGCCGCGCCTGGGCGAGGGCGTGCTGCATTGCATTGAAAGCCGCCTCGTCGATCAGCGGCCCCACCAGGGTGCCGGGCTGCAGCGGATCGCCTATGCGCAGGCTGGCATAGGCCTTGAGCAGCTTGTCCAGCAGGGCCGGCTTCACATCCCTGTGCACGATCAGCCGCCGCAGCGTGGTGCAGCGCTGGCCGGCCGTGCCCACGGCGCTGAAGACGATGGCGCGCACCGCCATGTCCAGATCGGCCGCGGGCGTGACAATCATGGCGTTGTTGCCGCCCAGCTCCAGGATGCGCTTGCCAAAGCGCGCCGCCACCCGGGGTCCCACGGCGCGGCCCATGCGGCTGGAGCCCGTGGCCGACACCAGGGCGATCTGCGGGCTGTCCACGAGGGCTTCGGCGACATCGCCGCCGCCCAGCACAATCTGGGCCAGGCCCGCCGGTGCACGGTCGCCGAATGGAGCCGTGAATTGAGCGATCGCACGCTCCAACGCCTTGAAGGTGGCCAGGCCCGACAGCGGCGCTTTTTCGGAGGGCTTGAATATCACGGGGTTGCCGCAGACCAGAGCGATCGCTGCATTCCAGGCAAACACCGCGCTGGGGAAATTGAAGGCCGTGATCACGGCCACCGGCCCCAGCGGGTGGTATTGCTCCATGATGCGGTGGCCCGGCCGTTCCGAAACAATGGTCTTGCCGTGCAATTGGCGCGACAGGCCCAGCGCGAATTCGCAGATGTCCACGGCCTCCTGCACCTCGCCCAGGCCTTCCTGCACGATCTTGCCGACCTCGCGCGAGACGACATGGCCTATGTCCGCCTTGGCGCGGCGCAGCTCCTCGCCCCACAGCCGCACCAGCTCGCCGCGCACCGGTGCGGGCGTCAGCCGCCATTGCCTGAAGGCCTGGTCCGAGCGGCCGATGACGGCAGGCATGTGTGCCGCGGGCAGGGCCGCCAGGCGGGCCAGTTCGGTGCCGTCGATGGGCGAGCGCACGGCAATGTCGGAGCCTTGCAGCGCGGTCAGGTCAATGCCGCAGCGCTGCAGCACGGTGGCGAAATCGTCTAAGGGCGATGCAGTCATGGGTTTTCCTGGAGCGAATCGAAAACTTCAACGGTGGACGGCCTGGGGGACGGGCGCGGCAGGTTCCGCGCCATTTTGGGCATCTTCGCGCAGGCCTTCAAAGTAATGTCCCACGCGGGTGGCCAGCAAGGCGGAAAGCGTGCATTGCTCCTGGCGCACAAAGCCGTGCTGCGGCAGCCGGCCGGTGGCGAACAGTTCCACCGCGCCCAGCATGCCGGCGGCCGTGGTCAGCTCGATGGCCGTGCGATGCCGTCCGCGCAGCGGCGCGCCGTAGATGCGCACCGTGCGCGTCTCCTGCTCCAGCCGGCCGCCCCGCAGGCCGGTGGCCGTGGCGGCAATCACCACCATGTCGTCGCGGCTGTGGGGCACGGCGCCTTCCAGCACCTGGCGCAGCAGGTCGCGTCGCTCCATCAGGCGCAGCCCGTGCAGCAGCAGGTGCATGGCGTCGCGGTGGCCGGAGTGGCGCAGGGTCTTGTAGCTGAGGTTGCGCACGCGGCCCTGCAGCGTCTCGCACAGCGTGCCCAGGCCGCCGGAGGTGTTGAAGGCCTCGAACTGCTGGCCGTCCAGGAGCCAGCTTTCCAGCCCCTCCAGCGGCTGCACTTGCGTCAATTGGCCGTTCACGATGGCATCGCAGGGATTGCAGTACTCGTTGATGAGGCCGTCTATGCTCCAGGTGAAGTGGTAGCGCAGTGCATTCGTGGCGTGGACCGTCAGCGCGCCCACGCGCAGCTGCAGCTCGTGCAGCGCATCGAACTGCCCCGCCAGGTGCCCGCCCAGCATGCCTATCACGCCCGGCGCCAGCCCGCACTGCGGCATCAGCACCGCGCGCGCCTGCGGCGCGAGAGCCCGTATGGCACGCGTGGCGGCAACGTCCTCGGTCAGGTCGAAATAGTGGACTTCATGCTGGGCTGCGGCGGTTGCGACCCGCGCTGCGCAGAAGAAAGGCAGGGCATTGATGACCAGGGAGTGCTTGCGCAGTGCCTCGGCCAGCGCGGCGTCACTCTGTATGTCCAGTTGCAGGCGGTTGATCAGCGGATCGCTGGCGGCGGGCGATGGCTGCATGTCCGCCAGCGTGGTAGGGAGGCCATGCAGCTCGGCCAGCATGTCGGCAATCGTGGAACCTATCTTGCCGGCACCCAGGATGAGGATGGCTTCGAGAGGATTCTTCATGATGGCCTCCTTTGAGAACGTGTCCACGCTCTCTGCGCCGCTGACGGATCAACACGACTGGCGCCAATCAGGTCCGGGCGCGAGCCTCGCCTCAAGAAACCGGCTTGGTGCACCTTGTTTGCGCATGTCCTTGTCCATTCTGAGAGCTTGCAGCGCAGTGTCAATCAGCCGTCAGGACAAAGACCGCATGGCTCTCGCCGTGCGGTCTTTTTCGGGGAGAAGGCTGGACCCCAGGCCGTCACTTCTTTTGCATCATCTTGATCACGCTGGAGAAGTCTTCCGGCCCGTGCCCCGCCAGACTGTGGGCGGCATAGAGCGCGCGGGCCATGCCGCCCAGCGGCGTGCTGGCCCTGACGGCCATGGCGCTTTCCTGGGCCAGGCCCAGGTCCTTGAGCATGAGGTCGGTGCCGAAGCCGCCGGTGTAGCCGCGCGTGGCGGCGGAATTCTCCTGCACGCCGGGGTAGGGGTTGTAGACCTCGAGCGCCCAGTTGCCGCCCGAGCTGCGGCGCATGATCTCGGACAGCACCTTGGGGTCCAGCCCGTTGGCCACGCCCAGGGCGATGGCCTCGCTGGTGCCTATCATCAGAATGCCCAGCAGCATGTTGTTGCAGATCTTGGCGGTCTGGCCCGCACCCACGGCACCCGCGTGGAAGATGTTCTTGCCCATCTTCTCGAGCAATGGCCGCGCGCGCTCCAGGTCGGCGTCGGCACCGCCCACCATGAAGGTCAGCGTGCCGGCGATGGCGCCGCCCGTGCCGCCAGAGACAGGGGCGTCGATGAAGGCAATGCCTGCGGCCTCGGCCGCCTTGGCCACCTTCTGGCTGGTGGCGGCGGCGATGGTGGAGCTGTCGATGACCAGCACGCCCTTGGCGATGTGCGCGAGCAGGCCGCCTGTGCCGCCGCGCCCCAGGTACAGCCCTTCGACATGCTGGCTGGCCGGCAGCATGGAAATCACGACCTCGGCGCCTTTCACGGCTTCCTCGGCGCTGGCCGCGGCCTGGCCGCCTTCGGCCTGGACCTTGGCGAGAGCCGGGGCACTGAGATCGAAGGCCTTGACGCTGTGGCCGGCCTTGACGAGATTGATGGCCATGGGGGCGCCCATATTACCGAGGCCGATGAAGGCGATCTGCATGTCTGTCTCCTTTGTCTGCTATTGAAGATGTAGCTTGTTGCGCTTTGTCTGCCTGCGTTGGCGGCTGATTCTTTTCAGTTGGCGATGTCCGCTCCCTTGTCCTGCAGCAGGCTGCGCAGAATGCTGCGGTGGCAGCGCGCCTCGTTCTCGCAGTAGCAGCCCACGGCGAATGCGGCATGGTGCGACAGGGCGGCGAGCAGGCTCAGCGTGCGGTCGGCAGGTGCCTCGGCCAGCTGCTTGCGGAACAACTTGTCGAACTGCTTCCACAGCTTGTCGGCCTTGGCAGTCTGGCCCTGGTCCTGCAGGTGGTGGGATTCCAGTGCCAGCTTCATGGTGTCGGGCTCGGGCGAGAGCTCGGGATACCAGACGTCGTAGTAATCGCGGCTGGCGAACTCGGCCTTGGGCACGCCGCGCGGCGGGCGGCGCACCGTGCCTATGCGCAGGCCTTCGCCCGGGGCGCGCGGGGTACCGAGTCGGACGATGCGGACGGGCATGGCGGTTCTCTCCTATAGGTCGCTATCGAACACGCTGGGGCGCTTCGCCTGGCCTGCGCTTGGGGCCGCGGCCTTGCGCCGCGGCGATGCCTTGGCACGCGGGTTGTAGGCCAGGGCTTCGTCGAGCCAGAACTGCCATTGCCCGCGCGTGGCAAAGCCGTTGGGCTCCACCCAGAAGTAGCCCTGCATGCCGCCGCCGGGCGAGAGTTCGCGGGTGTTCTGCATTTCCATGAATTCGGTGTGCCGCTCGGGCGGCAGGCGTACCAGCAGCTCGCCGTGCTTCACGCCCAGGCACAGCTTGCCGTCCACGAAGAAACAGTAGCTGCCGAACAGCGTGCGCTCCTCCACGTTGCCGCGCACGGCCAGCGCCTCGCGCAGCGCAGCGATCAGCACCAGGGCTTCGGGGGACAGGGGACGGGTCGGCATGGCTGGTTCCTTACACCCGTTCCATGGCCTGGTGGGGCAGGGTCGGAAGACGCTGGGTGACGGTATCTCCGGCCTGCACGAGGCCGCCTTGAAGCACCACGGCCATTACACCGGTTTTACGGATAAGCCGGCCTTGAGCGTCCTTTTCCAGCATGGCGGCGAAAAGGCCCGGCTGAAAATCGTCGATCTGCACGCAAGGGTTGCGCAGCCCGGTCAGCTGCACGACAGGCCCCTGGGAAAAATGCAGCTCGGTGCCCACCGGCAGAGCAATCAGCTCATGCCACAGCCAGCCAGGTGCAGTGGCCAGCGTGATGTTCTCGCCCAGCTGTCCGGGCCGGACCTCGAAGCCTTGCCCGGCCACGTGGGTGAACAGCGATTGCGAAATCAGATGCACCTGCCGCAGGTTGGGCTGGTCGAGGTTGGCCTTGACCCGCGAGCGGTGCTGCACGGTACGGCCCCAGTGTGCATCGCCTGCCACCCCTAGGCCCGCTTGCAGTTCGATGGTATCGACCGTGGTCTTGGAGAAGCGATGCTCGCTGTCGCGGTGGACTGCGAGAACGGCGGCAGAGGTCGGTGCGTGCTGCATGGCGGATTCAGCGGATGGCGTTGGGTGCATCGCCTTCCAGCATACGCCGCGCGATGATGACGCGCATGATCTCGTTCGTGCCTTCGAGGATCTGGTGCACGCGGGCGTCGCGCATCAGGCGCTCCAGCGGGTACTCGCGGATATAGCCGTAGCCGCCGTGCAGCTGCAGCGCCTCGTTGCAGACCATGAAGCCCGCATCGGTGGCAAAGCGCTTGGCCATGGCGCAGTAGGTGGAGGCGTCGCGCGCGCCGGCGTCGAGCTTGCTGGCGGCCAGGCGCACCATCTGGCGCGCGGCGACCAGCTCGGTCGCCATGTCGGCCAGCTTGAACTGCAGCGCCTGGAAGCTGGCGATGGGCTTGCCGAACTGCTTGCGCTCCTGCATGTAGCGTTGGGCCTGGGTGAGCGCGCCCTGGGCCGCGCCGACCGAGCAGGTGGCGATGTTGATGCGCCCGCCGTCCAGTCCCTTCATGGCGATCTTGAAGCCTTCGCCTTCGCGGCCCAGCAGGTTGCGTGCGGGAATGCGCACGTTGTCGAAGCTGATCACGCGCGTGGGCTGGCTGTTCCAGCCCATTTTTTCTTCCTTCTTGCCGTAGCTGATGCCGGGCAGATCGGCCGGCACGGCAAAGGCGCTGATGCCGCTGGCGCCCGACTGCGCATCGCCGGTACGCGCCATGAGCACCAGCACGTCGGTGCTGCCCGCGCCGCTGATGAAGGCCTTGGCGCCGTTGATCACATATTCGTTGCCCACCAGTTCGGCCCGGGTTTTGAGCGAAGCGGCGTCCGAGCCCGCGCCGGGTTCGGTCAGGCAGTAGCTGGCGAGCTTTTGCCCGCTGGTGAGCGGTTCGCCCCATTCGGCGCGGACCTCGTCGGTAGCCCAGGTGCCCAGCATCCAAGTCGCCATGTTGTGGATGGTGATGAAGGCCGTGGTGGAGGGGTCGACGGCGGCCAGCTCCTCGAAGACCAGGGTCGCATCCAGGCGTGGCAGGGCCAGGCCACCGGCGCTCTCGGGTGCGTACAGGCCGCAGAAGCCCAGTTCGCCGGCCCTGGCAATGGCTTCGCGCGGGAAGACCTGCCCGCGGTCCCACTCGGCGGCATGCGGCGCCAGCTCTGCCTGGGCGAAGGCGCGGGCCGTGTCGGCAAAGGCATGCTGATCTTCTGTCAGTTCAAAGTCCATCTCTGTCTCCTTTATTGTTTTATGAGGCTGCAGGGCTTATTGGGAAAGCGTCGGCAGCTATTGAATTCATAGTTATGGTGGCGGACCCTGGTGCAGCCACTGCTTGAGTACATCGTCGCGGGCTCTGATCTGCTGGATCAAGCATTGGTAATAGCGGCGCGGCCAGTCGGCCTGGGCCTCGAATGGAGCCTGCGATTGCTTGCACAGAGTGTTGCGGTGGCGTGTCCACTCGCTTTGCTCCTTGCGCAGGAGCGGGCGCTCATGGGCCGAGAGGGCGCGCATCACATCGCCATAAAGAATCTGGTGGTCGGTATCCGCCTGCTGGAAATCCTTGATGGCGCAGGCATTGGTCTGCTGCACCGTGCCACCAGGCACGCAGTTGGCGCCGGCCTGGGCATGTGCATAGGTGCTGAAAGCTGTTGCCAAAAGCATGGTTGCCAGCGCATTTGCAGAACGGGCTGAAAGAGGGAGGCCGGGCGAGCAGAGCTGGGTGGAACGAGGCTTGTGGCTCATGGCTTTGCCCCGGCTTTGATCAGAGGCTGCCAGTCTTGCCGGTAAGCCTTTATACGCTCCAGCCCCATGCGCAGCCGGCAGGCGACCTGGTCTTCCTTTTCATGAACATAGCCGTTGAGCCGGCAGCTTTGTTCGCGTTGCTCAAGCCAGCGCTTTTGCTCGGCATGGAACCTCTCGGCCTGAAGCTCGGGCAGATCCATTGCCATGGAGATATAGAGCACCTGCACACCGTATTCGATGGTGGCCTGCCGCTGCTGCAGGCAGGCCAGCGTGTTTTTTTGCGCGTCGGCGCAGTCCAGCCCGTTTTGGGGCGGTTGCCGGGCGGGCGGCTGAAGGCTGTCGAGCAGTTCGGTGCGCCGCATGGCCATCCGGCTGCGGCATAGCGCGGCCTGGGCCAGGGCATTGGTGTCGGAAGCGGGCCTGTTCGCGGGCGTGCATTCCGTGTCGCGGCGCCGCGCCCAGTCCCGCTGGCGGACCCGCAGCTGTTCGCTTCGTTCGGCCGGCATCAGGTCATGGAGCTTTTTCAGGCTGTGCTCGAGCGCCGCATCGGCAGCGTCGGCTCGCTCATCCAGGCACTTCAGAGGGGCTTGCCCCTGGGCGGCTGGATCGCAGAACGCGCTGGCGGGCTGCGCCGCCTTTTCCTGTGCAGCGGCACCGGCTGTCGCCAGACAAAGCAGAACTGCGCCCAACCTCCTGCAAGACCGTGGTGATGGCTGGAGGTCGGGAGGCTGGCGCAGTCGCATGTCTTGTTCTTACTTCAGGCTGATGGTGGTATTGACGCCCTGGCTGGTGGTGGAGTCGTCAAACCAGCGGGCCGTCACGGTCTTGGTCTGAGTGTAGAACAGCACAACCTGCTTGCCGTAGGGTCCCAGGTCGCCGAGCTTGGAGGCACGGCTGCCGGTGAACGAGAACAGCGGCACGGGCACGGGAATCGGCACGTTGATGCCGACCTGGCCCACGTCGATCTCTTCCTCGAACTTGCGCGCCGCGGCGCCCGACTGGGTGAAGATGGCCGTGCCGTTGCCATTGGGATTGGCATTGATCAGGGCGATGGCTTCGTCCAGGTTCTCGGCCTCCACGATGGCCAGCACGGGGCCGAAGATTTCCTGCTCGTAGATGCTCATGCCGGGCTTGACGCCGCTGAAGATGGTGGGACCGACGAAGTTGCCTTTTTCATAGCCGGCCACCTGCGGCTTGCGGCCATCCAGCTCCAGCTTGGCGCCTTCGGCCAGGCCGCGCTCGATCAGCCCTTCGACGCGCGACAGCGCCGCGCACGAGACCAGCGGGCCCACGTCGGTGCCGGGCTCGGTGCCGGCGCTGACCTTGAGAGCCCTGGACTTTTCCACCAGCTCGGGAATCCAGTTGCGTGCTTCCCCTACCAGCACGGCCACCGACACGGCCATGCAGCGCTGGCCTGCAGCGCCGAAGGCCGCGCCCAGCAAGGCATTGAGCGATTGTTCCTTGTTCGCATCGGGCATGACGATGGCGTGGTTCTTGGCGCCCATCATGCATTGCACGCGCTTGCCGGCCAGGCTGGCGCGGTTGTAGACGTGGGTGCCGACCTTGGTGGAGCCCACGAAGCTGATGGCCTTGATGTCGGGGTGGTCGCAGATGGCGTTGACCACGTCCTCGCCGCCATGCACCACGTTGAGCACGCCGGGCGGCACGCCGGCTTCGAGCGCCAGTTCGCACAGGCGCATGGTGACCATCGGGTCCTGCTCCGAGGGCTTGAGGATGAAGGTGTTGCCGGTGGCGATCGCCATCGGGAACATCCACAGCGGAATCATGGCCGGGAAATTGAACGGCGTGATGCCCGCGCACACGCCCAAGGGCTGCAGCAATGAATAGGTGTCCACGCCGCTGGCCACATTGTTGGCCAATTCGCCCAGCTGCAGCGTGCCGATATTGGCCGCATGTTCGACCACTTCCAGGCCGCGGAACACATCGCCTTCGGCATCGGGCAGGGTCTTGCCCTGTTCTGCCGTCAGGATGGCGGCCAGCTCCTTCATGTTCTCGCGGATCAGTTGCTGCAGCTTCAGGAAGATGCGGGCGCGTGCGCCGATGGGGGTCTTCTTCCAGGTCTTGAAGGCCTCCTTGGCATTGGCGACGGCGGCATTGACTTCCTCGGGCGTGGCGAAGGGTACGCGCGCCAGCACTTCCTGCGTGGCAGGGTTGATCAGGTCGCGCCATTGCGTGGTCTGCGATTCGACCATCTGGCCGTTGATCAGCAGCTTGACGGTGGGGGCCAGGACCTTGCTGGAGGTAGGGGCGTTCATGGGCTGTCTCCTGAGGCTGCCCGGTCGTGGCCGGGCCGTGTGTTGGTTGAAACAGCGTGGGTCTCCCCACGCATGCAGTCCATGGTATGTGTGCGCTTTTGCGCGGGCAAGCGCATTTTCTGCAAACAGCATGTGCATAAATGCACATGAGCCGAGGCAACGGCACGGTGCTTTGCTGCGGCTGTGCAGCTCAGCCGCGCTTTCTGGCCTTTTGCAGATGCAGCGGTTCGTAGATCACACGCGCCCCGGGCGTGAGCTTGCTGCCCAGCTTGCCCAGCAGATGGATGAGCTGGGCCTGCTCGGTTTCCGTCAGCGGCGACAGCAGGCGCTTGTGGGCCAGCTCGACGGGCAGGGCCGCCTCGGTCAGCATGCGGTGGCCGGCCTCGGTCAGGGCCAGCTCATGCTGGCGTTTGTCGAGCATGCTTTGCGCACGCTGCAGCAGTCCGCGCTCTTCAAGGGAACGCACGAGGCGCATGGTCGTGACCTTGTCGAAGCCCAGAGCCCTGGCCAGCGAGGTCTGGTCGGTGCCGGGCACGGACTGCACAATGGTCAGCACGCCCCACTGGGGCGGGGTCAGGCTCAGCGAACGGCATTCTTCCTCGAAAATGCCGACCGAAAGCTGATGCGCGCGGCGCAGCAAAAAGCCCAGACGCTTGTACAGTGCCAGGGGCTGGGAGGCGTTGCCGGAAGAGGGAGAGGCAGTGGTGCGGTTCATTGCTGCGGATTCTGAAGGGGGAGATGCAGGTTTGCCAATGGGTCTGGCATCAGCCGAAGACTAAAGCCAACGCTTCATTCAGCAGGGGCTGCTGGTGCTTGCCCTATGGATGAGCTGTATTTTGATAAGTAAACTGAATATATGCATGCTAACCAAATCGGAGGAGACACCATGCAGATAAAGTCATCGACAAGACGTGGATTCATGCACGGCGCCGCACAGCTTGCCGCCGCCGCTTCCCTCCTGCCAGCGGCCGGTGCCCGGGCCAATACGGAGGCCGTTGCGCCGATACGTCTCATCGTGCCCTTCACGCCGGGCACGGGCATCGACACGATTGCACGCACCGTGGGACCGCAGCTGTCCCAGCGCCTGGGGCGGCCCGTCATCGTGGACAACCGCCCCGGCGCATCGGGCAACATCGGCACCGAGGCCGTGGTGCGCGCGGCACCCAACGGGCAGACCCTGCTGGTGACGGTCAACACCCTGGTCATGAACGCGCCGCTGTATCCCAAGCTGCCCTTCAATCCGCTCAAGGACCTCGAGCCCATCTCGTTGACGAGCTGGGGCCAGCTGATCCTGGTGACGCCGGCGACGGCGCCGTTCAGGACGGCTGGCGACCTGGTTGCCGCGGCCAAGGAACGGCCGGGCCAGATCAATTACGCCTCGCCGGGCGTGGGCACGCCGCACCATATGTCCATGGAGCTGCTCAAGAACACCGCGCATGTCTCCATCACCCACATTCCCTATCGCGGTACGGGCCCCGCGCTGACCGACCTGATCGGCGGCCAGGTGGACTGCATGTTCCTGCCCATCCATGTGGCGCTGGCCCATGTCAAGTCGGGGCGCCTGCGCGCGCTGGGCATAGGCAGCCACCAGCGCCACCCGCTGCTGCCCGATGTGCCCACGCTGAAGGAGGCCAGGGCCGGCGACGTGAACGTGGACATGTGGTACGGCATTTTCGCGCCGGCCGGCATGCCCGCCGATCAGCTGCAGACGTTGAACCAGGAGCTGCGCGCCATCCTGGCGACGGACGAGGTCAAGCGCGCCTTCGAGCCCCAGGGCATGGATCCGGCCAGCAGCACGCCCGAAGAGTTCAGAACCCTGGTGCAAAAGGACGCCAGGCGCTGGGCCGATCTGGTCAGGAGCCGCGGCATCACCGCGCAATAAGGCAGGCCCGAGCGAGACGGAGGAAGACGGACATGAAAGTAGCAATCATCGGCGGCGGCATTGGCGGCCTGAGTCTGGCGCTGGCCCTGCATCAGCGCGGCATTGCCTGCGAGGTCTTCGAAGGCGTGTCCGAGGTGCGGGAGGTGGGTGTCGGTATCACGCTGCTGCCGCACGCCATGAAGGAGCTCAGCGATCTGGGCGTGCAGCCCGCGCTGGAGGCGCTGGCGATCGAGAACCTGGAGAGCGTGTTCTTCAACCGCCACGGCCAGTATGTGTACCGCGAACCGCGCGGGCGCCATGCGGGCTACAGCCTGCCCGAGCTCGGCATCCATCGCGGCAAGCTGCACCGCGTGCTGTACGAGGCGGTCGTCGAGCGCCTGGGGGCCGCTGCCGTGCATGTGAACCATCGCTGCGAGCGCGTGGAATCCTCGGACAGCGGAGTGACTGTGCATTTCTGTGCCCAGGCCGATGGGTACCGCCCAGCCGCGGCGCAGGCCGATATCGCCATCGGCTGCGACGGCGTCAATTCCACGGTGCGGCGCCAGTTCTACCCGCATGAGAAGCCTGCATTCGGCGGCATCAATACCTGGCGCGGCGTCTCGCGCTTCCGGCCCATCCTGAGCGGCAAGAGCTATATCCGCATAGGTACCGTGGAAACGGGCAAGATGGTCATCTACCCCATAGCGGACGACATCGACGGCCAGGGCACCCAGCTCGTCAACTGGGTGGCCGAGATCCGCGATCCCGCGATGCAGATGAACGACTGGAACAAGACCGGCGATGCCGCCACGGTTGCGGCACTGTTCCAGGACTGGAGGTTCGACTGGCTGGACGTGCCGGCGCTGATCGCGGCGGCCGAGACCGTTTTCGAGTACCCGATGGTGGACAAGGACCCGGTGCCGCGCTGGAGCTTCGGGCGCATCAGCCTGCTGGGGGATGCGGCCCATCCCATGTATCCGCGCGGCTCCAACGGTTCGGCCCAGGCCATGCGCGATGCGCGGGCGCTGGCCGATATCCTGGCAGCCCACCCGGAGGGCGACCCTGAGGCGCTGCTGCAGCAGTACGAGGCGCAGCGCCTGCCGGCTACCTCCAAGATCGTGCTGACCAACCGTTCTATGCCGCCGGACTACATCATCATGAAGGCCGACGAGCTCAGCGGTGGCCAGCCTTTCACGCATATCGACGACCTGATCAGCCAGGAAGAGCTGCGCGCCATCGCCCGCAACTACGAGCAGGTGGCGGGGTTCGCCAACCCGGTGCGCTGACCGGCATTTCCCGCCCGAGGGGCGGGGAGGAGCGCTCCTGCCGGGCGGTCAGCCCGGCGCGCGCGTGAGGTGCTGGAACATCTGTATGGACTGGGGGCGGCCCAGCAGATAGCCCTGGGCCTGCTGGCAGGATTCGGCGCTGAGGAAAGCCAGTTCCTCCTCCGTTTCCACGCCTTCGGCCAGCACCGGCAGCTCCAGGCCACGGCCCAGTCCCAGCACGGCCCGCACGATGGTCGCGGCCTGCCTGTTGAGGTTGACGGACTTGATGAAGGATGCGTCGATCTTGATCTTGTCGAAGGGAAAGGCCCGCAGGTTGGACAGCGAGGAATAGCCGGTGCCGAAGTCGTCCATGGCGATGCGCACGCCCAGTTCCTTGAGCTGGCGCAGCATGACCAGCGCCCGGCCGGGATCGCGTATCAGCGCGGTTTCCGTGATCTCCAGTTCCAGGCGCCCGGGGGGCAGGCCCGTCTGCGCGAGGATGTCGCGGGTGGTCTGCACGAATTGCTGGCTGTGCAGCTGCGCGGCCGATACGTTCACCGCCACGCTCAGCGGCTGCTCCCAGCCTGCGGCCTCCCGGCAGGCTTCCCGCAGCACCCATTCCCCGATCTGCAGGATCAGGCCGCATTCCTCGGCAATGGGAATGAAGGTGGCCGGCGAGATGGAGCCGCGCTCCCGGTGGTTCCAGCGCAGCAGCGCCTCGAAGCCGACCACTTCCCGGTCGCTGGTGCGCGCCAGCGGCTGGTAGACCAGCGACAGCTCCTGCCGCGCGATCGCAAAGCGCAGATCGTGCTCGAGCCGGCGGCGGTCGCGCATCTGTTCGCCCATGACGGCCTCGAACAGACGGTAGGTGCCCCGGCCTTCGGCCTTGGCCCGGTACAGCGCCGTATCGGCGCAGCTCATCAGCGATGTGCTGTCGTCGGCATCGCCGGGAAAGACGGCAATGCCGATGCTGGTGGAGATCATGGCGCTGGAGATGGAGGCCTGCAGGTTCTCCTGCTTGAACGCATCGAGCAGATCCTGGGCAATGCGCTCGGCCTGCCTGGGATCGCCCAGCCCCGGGGCGATGACGGCGAACTCGTCGCCGCCCAGGCGCGCCATCAGCTGCCCGCGGCGCAGCACCTGCCGGGCGCAGCCGGCAACGGTCTGCAGCAGCTCGTCGCCGGCCGCATGGCCGAACAGGTCGTTGACTTCCTTGAACCGGTCGAGATCCAGGCACAGCACGGCCAGGTGCTTGCCCGCGAAACGGCCGTCGCTGCCATGCGCCAGCAGCAACTCTTCCAGTTTCTGGTTGAAGGTGTTGCGGTTGGCCAGCCCGGTCAGGGTGTCGTGGTGCGCCAGGTAGTGGATGTCGCGCTCGGCCTGCTTGCGGGCGCGCAGGTCGCGGATGGCCACGACGCGCTGCAGCTTCTGGGCATGGACGACCGGTCGGGAGATGACCTCCACCGCGATCGGGTCGCCGCCGTTGGCGGGGTGGAGCACGGTCTCGAAGGCCACGCAGGGCTTGTCCTCCAGCCAGCGCCGGGCCAGCTTGTCCGGAAGAATCAGGGAAAGCTGGCTACCCACCAGCTGATCCGTGCTGCAGCCGATCAGCTCGGCCAGGCTGGCGTTGGCCGTGCTGATCACCTCGCCTTCGCAGACCAGCAGGCCTTCGAAGGCCACATTGGCCAGGCTGTTGAGCCGCTCCATCTCGCGCTTGGCCTGCCGGCGCTCGCGCAGGTCGAGCATGAAGCCGGCAAAGGTCAGCAGGAAGATCGTCAGGCAGGCGATCGTGACCAGGATGGCAAGCCAGTAGGTCGGAATCGCATGGGGCGATATGTCCACCGTGGGGTCGAGAATCAGCGCTGCCGCCGCCATGGCCGTGAAGTGGTGGCTGCAGATGGCCAACGCCAGCAGCAGGGCGCCTGCGGCGATCGACCTGTAGGAGCGGCTGCGCAGTCCGGCCGGCAGAGCGAGGGCGCCGAACAGCGCCCCCAGCACGATCGAGGCCGCCACCAGCGGCGGATTCCAGATGATGCGGCCCGGTATCTCGAAGGCGGCCATGCCGGTGTAGTGCATGACGGCGATGCCGCCGCCGACCAGCGCGCCGCCCAGCCAGCGGCCATGGCGCAAGGATGGCCTGGAGGCGACGGCAAAACTCATGGCGGTCAGCAGGATGGCGGCAATCAGCGAGACCAGGGTCAGCGCGATGTTGTAGCCGCTCTGGATGCCGGGCGAGTACGCCAGCATGGCGATGAAATGCGTGGCCCAGATGCCGAAGCCGGTGGCAGTACCGGCCACGCAAAGCCATGTCGAGCGCATGATGCCGTGCGATCTGGCGACATGGTGCAGCAGGTTGATGGCGGCAAAGGAGGCCATCGTGCAGATCACGGCCGCCAGGATGACGAGCCTCAGATCGTGCTCGTAAACAATGCAGTCATAAACAGTGAACATGGAAAAAGGCAAAGCCTGAGGCTTGAGGGAATGCGGCTTCTGGGAAGATGCGTAGGCGGCTGGCTATGCGCGTTGCGGGCGGTACGCCCGCAGGGCAATGGCTATGGAAGGAGAAGCGGTTGAAGGAAAAAACTCTGCAGGATGGCTGCGTCTTTGGGCAGGCAGCCATCATGAAGCAGTCCAAGTGTAAGCATTGGTAATATATTGATACATCTCAAGGCGCCCATGCCGGTGCCTGTGTGAACAAATGTCAGGATTGGCGCCCGGATCACGGTTTTGCCGGCTGCGGGGCCGCTTTTGCGCCCTGGCCGTGCGTCATGCCAGGGCCGCATTCGCCGTGCGCGCCATATGCCGTCCGTGACAAAAATGACAACCTGTCCGGCGGCAAACTGGCACGCTGAGGGCCAGGGCCTGTCGTGGCCGGCCCGGATGCGCTGCATGGCGAGGACACCAGGAGAGTCGAAATGGGATGGACGCAATGGCTCAGGCGCCTGGCAGGCGCCGGTGCAGTCGGGGCCGCGGCGCCAGGTCCGGCGCCCGAGCCTCTGCGTATCGTGCGCAAGCAGGATTGGCAGAACCTGTGCGAGGCCATCATGCATGTGCTGGCGCCTGCCCAGACCGATGCACTGAGCGCCGAAGTGGTGCTGGCGCTCACGCACCCCGAGCTTTATTTCTCCCGCTTTGCCGACGAGCTGGAACAGCGCGGCATCGAGGAGCCGCGCGAGGTCACGCCCTGGCTGGCGCTCGTCGACGGACTGCAGCGCCGCGAACTCGGCGTGGAAATGGACTGGAAGCTGGGCATGAACGATCTGGTCTGGAACCTGTCGCGGCTGCGCATCAGCGAGGAGCGCCATGTGGACTACGACGCGCTGGATGTGGCGGAGATTTCCGGCTTCGATGCCCTGACCGAGGCTGCGGCCTGCCTCAAGCCGCAGGGGCTGGCGCTGGCCGTCTTCGACATCGACAGCGACAGCTACCCGCTGGTGCTGCTGCCCGTCGAGCAGATGGCCGCCATCGAGGAACTGGCGCGCCAGGTGGGCCACAAGGTCTCGGCGTTCTGACGACACGCGCCAGAAAGCCCTGCCGGAAAGCCGGGCAGGGCCTGGCGACGGCTGCAGGAAACTCAGTCCAGGCTGATATTGGCCTTCTGGATCAGCAGCTTGTACTGCTCGGACTTGGTCCTGGCGAACTGCTGCATCTCGGCCGCGCTCCAGCTCATGGGCTGGAAGGCAAACGTGGCGAACTTCTCGCGCACCTGCGGGTCCTGCAGCACGCTGACCACGTCGCCGTGGATCTTGTTGCGCAGCGCGGGATTCATGCCCTTGGGCGCGAGCAGGGAAACGAAGGAGTTCACATCCAGCTCGGCGGGGCCGCCGGCCTCGGCCACGGTGGGCACGTCGGGCATCTGGGCAATGCGCTTGGGCGCGGCCACTGCGATGTAGCGGATCTTGCCGGACTTGTAGATGCCCTGGCTCGACGGCAGGCTCGCAAAACTCCAGGCCGGGTCGCCGTTGGCCACCGAGGTGAAGAGCTGGCTGACCTCGCGGTAGGGCACATGCGTCATCCTCGTACCTGTCAGATAGTCCAGCCATTCGCCGCCCAGGTGGCCGGGGCTGCCCACGCCCCAGGAGCCGTAGCTGACCTTGCCGGGTTCGGCCTTCGCCGCCTTGATCAGGTCGCCCATGTTCTTCCACGGCGAATTCGTGGGCACGACCACGAAGAACGGCGTGAGGAACAGGGGGGCCACCGGGTCGAAGTGGTCCAGCGGCACGAAGTTGCGCTTCTTGTAGAGATAGGGCAGGGCCGAGACATGCTCGCTGTCCAGCTGCAGCAGCGTGTAGCCGTCGGGCTTGGCGCGGCGCGCCGCTTCGATGGCCACGAAGCCGCCGCCGCCGGGCCGGTTGTCCACGGTCACGCTCTGCTTCCAGCGCGCGGCCAGTTTTTCGCCCACGATGCGCAGTACCGCATCCGGGCCGCTGCCCACGGCAAAGGCCGTGATGACGGTGACCGGATGGCTGGGGAAGCCGGCCGCCGGATCGTTCTGAGCCAGTGCCGGGCCGCCTAGCGAGAGCAGGGCGGCTGCCGCCAGCAGGGTGCGCCTTCCGGATGGAATGCCGGATTTGATAGCGGCTGGCGCAGAAAGGGTAAGGGTTTGGTCGTTTTTCACAGCTTGTCTCCTGGTTGAAAGTTTTTCGGTACTGCGGATGGGCCAAACGGCGACCTGCCGGTGTGGCGGGTCACCTGGGGGAAAAGACCTGGCATATGAAGGGGCTACGCCAGGGCTTGGCAAGAGGCGAGGGGTGTTTGTCGTGGCTCAGTCCTTGCGCTTTTGCATAAACAGCACGCACACCGAGGCAACCACTGCGGGCACGGCCACGATTTCGAACACGGTGGCGAGGCTCAGGCCCGCGGTCAGCATCCAGCCGCCGGCCATGGAGCCCAGGATGGAGCCGATGCGGCCCATGCCCAGTGCCCAGGCCACGCCTGTGGCGCGGTTGGCCGTGGGATAAAAGCCCGCTGCCAGCGCATTGCCGCCGACCTGGCCGCCCGAGGCGCAAAAGCCGGCCACGAAGACGGCCAGCACGAGCAGCGGCGTGGAGGAGCCGGCGGCATGGCCGATCAGCGCGATGAACACAGCGCCCACGATGTAGGCCAGCGACAGCACGCGCGCGGGGTTGAAGCGGTCCATGAAGCGGCCCAGCGCGATGGCGCCCACCGTGCCGCCCACCTGGAACATGGCGGTGACCAGTGAGGCATCCTGCAGGCTGCGGCCCGTGTTCTTGATCAGCGTGGGCAGCCAGCTCGACAGCAGGTAGATGATGAGCATGCACATGAAGAACATGGCCCACAGGATCACCGTGCCGCGGCGCAGCCTGGGATCGAACAGCTGCCGGACGGGCGAGCCGGGGGGCGCCTTGTCGGCAACCGTGTAGGTGGCGCCGCTCAGGTCGGCTGCAGGTGCGATGCGGCGCAGGATGCGGCCGATCTTCGCGGCGCCGTGGCCGCGCGCGACCATGTAGCGCACCGACTCCGGAAGCAGCCAGCCCAGCAGCGGTACCATGGCCAGCGGCACGATGCCGCCCACCAGCAGAACGCCGTGCCAGCCCCAGTGCGCCACGATATAGGCGGCCAGAATGCCGCCCAGAGCCGAGCCCAGCGTGAAGCCGCAGAACATGGTGGTCACCAGCACGCTGCGATGCCTGTCGGGCGCGTATTCGGAACTCAGGGTGATGGCATTGGGCATGGCGCCGCCCAGGCCCAGCCCGGTCAGGAAGCGCAGCACCAGCAGCGTCTGGAGGTCGGGCGACCAGGCCGATGCCAGCGAAGCCAGCCCGAAAAAGCCCACGCAGACCATCAGCGTGGTCTTGCGGCCTATGCGGTCGGCCACGGGGCCAAAGCACAGGGCGCCGATCATCAGGCCGAACATGCCGGCGCCGAACACGGGCGCCATATGGGCCGGATCCAGTGCCCACTGCCTGCCTATGGCCGGCGCGATGAAACCGATGGAGGCCGTGTCGAAGCCATCCACTGCAACAATCAGAAAGCACAGCAGCAACGTGACGATTTGCGTGCGCGAGAACCTGTGCCGGTTGATGAATTGCTGAACGTCGATCACGTTCGCTGCTGTCATGTCGTTATCTCCTTGCATCCTGCACCTGCTGCATTTCCGATAGCAGCTGGCGCAGGCAGCTGCTGCGCAAGAAGGGCATCTGGCTCTTGCCTTCCAGAAGCCATGGCTTGCGCTGCAGGTTCACCGCTTTCCCGGTGGTCGCGGTGCTTATCGGGCCGCGTCGGGCTGGGCCAGGGGCGCGGCCCGGGCAAAGGCCGGCAGGGCGGCGCAGGCCTGGTCCACGGCGCCGATCAGCGGCCATCGGGTCAGGTCCACGCCGAAGCGGCGCGCGCTTTCCACCTGGGGAACCAGGTAGACATCGGCCAGGGTCGGTGCGTTGCCCCAGCAGAAGTCGCCGCGTGCCTTGTCCTGGGCCAGCAGGGCTTCAATGGCATCGAAGCCTGCCGTGATCCAGGTGGCGCACCAGGCGTTGACGGCGGCCTCGTCGGCGCCGAACTGCCGGCGCAGGGTCTGCAGGATGCGGCGGTTGTTGATGGGATGCACATCGCAGCCCACGATGGCCGCCAGGGCGCGCACGTGGGCGCGGGCCTCGGGCTCTGCGGGTAGAAGGGCCGGCGTGGGGTGGCGTTCTTCCAGCCATTCGATGATGGCGGGCGACTGGATCAGCGTTTCGCCGCTGTCCAGCGTGAGGGCCGGCACCAGGCCTTGCGGGTTCACGGCCTTGTATGGCGCCTCGGCCTGCTCGTCCACGCGCAGGTCCACGGGGACATACTCGGGCGTGAGGCCCTTGAGGTTGAGCGCAATGCGCAACCGGTGCGAGGTGCCGCTGCGGAAAAAGCTGTAGAGCTTCATGGCCTGCCTCCTATTCCGGCTGACCCACGGTCAATGCGATTTCGCCCACGCCTTCCACGCGGCCCGTGATCTTATCGCCGGGCTGCACGGCGCCCACGCCTTCGGGCGTGCCGGTGTAGATCAGGTCGCCGGGCTGCAGGTGATAGAACAGGGACAGGTCGGCAATGATCTCGCGGATGTTCCAGATCAGCTTGTCCACGTCGGACTGCTGCTTGATTTCGCCGTTGACCGACAGCTCGATCGCGCCGGATTCGATGACCTTGCCGGGCATGGGGACCACTTCCGTGGCGATGGAGGACTGCTCCACGTCCTTGCCCAGGTCCCAGGGGCGGCCCTTGTCGCGCGCCACCAGTTGCAGGTCGCGGCGCGTCATGTCCAGGCCGCAGGCGTAGCCATAGATGTATTCGTGCGCCTGCTCGGCCGGAATGCGAAAGCCCGGCTTGCCGATGGCCACGACGAGTTCCATCTCGAAGTGGTAGTTCTTCGTTTCGGGCGGGTAGGCCACGGTGGCGCCCGATGGCGTCAGCGTCTGCGGCGCCTTGGTGAAGTAGAAGGGGCGTTCCACGCTCTTGTCCACGGGGCGGCCCATTTCCACGGCATGGGCGTGGTAGTTGCGGCCCACGAAGAACAGGCGGTTGACGGGCAGGCGCTGCTCGCTGCCGCGCACGGGCAGGGATGGGACGGGGGCGGGGGCCCAGAGGTAGTTGGCTTGGGTCATGGAGAAATTCCTTTCAGGTAAGAGTGAGCCGTTCAACCGAGTTGGGAGCGGTAGGCGTGTACGGCTTCGAAGATGGGCGTATCCGCAAAACGGAACAGGTCCAGCTGCGGCTGGCCGGCATCGCAGCTGGCGGCGAAGCTCTGCCACGAAGGCACGACGAACATGTCGCCGCGGCGCACCTGCCATTGCTTCTCGCCCACGGCGACCGTGCCCTGGCCGTCGAAGACCTGGAACACGGCAGAGCCCACTTCGCGCTTGGGCCGGGTGCTGGCGCCGCTTTTCACGCGGTGCATCTCGCAGCGGATGGTGGGCAGCACGTCTCGGCCGTTCGTGGGATTGGTGTAGCGCACGGCGGCGTGGCCGGGGCTCAGGGTGGCGGGATAGCCTTCGGCTTCCAGCGCCAGCTGCTCGTTCAGTGCCCTGTCCGTATCCACCCAGCGGTAGGCCAGCAGCGGGGTGACCGGGGCCTCTTCAAGGTGGGCCACCGGGCGCAGGCCGGGATGGGCCCACAGGCGTTCGGAGCGCGAATGCCGGGGTGTGGCGCGCTCGTGCGGGTCCAGGTGCAGGCGTCCGTGCTCGAAGAACTGCGACTCGCCGTAGTAGGCAAACGGAATGTCCAGGCCGTCGATCCAGGCCATAGGCTCGCTGGCCGCGTTGTGGTGGGCATGCCAGTTCCAGCCGCCCTGGGGCAGGAAGTCGCCGCGCGACATGCGCACCGAGTCGCCGTTGACCACGGTCCACACCCCTTCGCCTTCGACCACGAAGCGGAAGGCGTGCTGGGTGTGGCGGTGCTCGGGAGCATCCTCGCCGGGCATCAGGTACTGGATGGCGGCCCACAGCGTGGGCGTGGCAAATGGACGGCCGCCCAGCGCCGGGTTGGCCAGCGCGATGGCGCGGCGCTCGCCCCCGCGGCCCACGGGCACGATGCGGCCGGCTTCGTCCGCCAGCTTGAGCAGGTGGTCCCAGCGCCACAGGTGGGCGGCTGCCTTGCTGCTGGGATGGGCGGGCATGAGGTCGCCGATCTGCGTCCACAGCGGCACCAGCATTTCCTGCTCGAAGCCGCGATACAGCTGTTCCAGCGCCGGCGTGGGCTCGGGCTGGCCGGGCGCGGCCACGGCCGAAAGTTTGACGGGAGAGGGGATGGCTTCGGTCATGCTCATTTCGGTTTCTTTCTTGTCTGTTCCTGCGTGGGGGCCGCTTCTCTCAGTCTTCGGCCAGGCACTTGTCGACCTTCCAGCCGTAGAGCCATTCCATGGCGTCGTAGAAGCGCTCGGGCGTGCGGCCCTTCCACAGGTCGTTGCGCACCAGGCGCTCCACGCCCTTGGCGTGGAAGATGCGGCCCATCTCGCGCGCCGACAGCACCACGCGCGCCGTGCGGGCGATGCGCGAGCGCTCATACAGCTGCAGGGCCCGGGGCCAGTCGTGATCGCAGCGCTTGAGGGCCTCGCCCAGCGTCACGGCGTCTTCGAGCGCCATGCAGGCGCCCTGGGCGATGTACTGCAGCGTGGGGTGGGCGGCATCGCCCAGCAGCGTGGCGCGGCCGAAGCTCCACTGGCCTATGGGGTCGCGGTCGGCCGTGGCCCAGCGCTTCCAGCTCTTGGGCATGGCTATGAGCTGGTGGGCACGCGGGCAGCAGTCGCGGTAGTAGCTCTGCACCTCTTCGCGGCTGCCTTCGCGCACGCCCCATTCCTCCTGCTCGCGGCTGTGGAAGGTGACGACCACGTTGTACTGCTCGCCGCCGCGCAGCGGGTAGTGCACGAGGTGGTAGTTGGGGCCGACCCAGATGCTGGCCGCATTCCAGCGCAGGTCCTCGGGGAAGTCGTTCTTCTCGACCACGGCGCGGTAGACCACATGGCCCGAAACGCGGGCCGGATCGCCCACATATTGCTGGCGCACCACGGATTTCACCCCGTCGGCGCCGATCAGGGCCTGGCCCCGATGGGCCCTGCCATGCTGGTCGTAAACCGTGACGGTCTCGCCGTCCTGCTCCACGCGCTCGATGCGCGTGCCGGTCAGCGTCTCGATATTGCCCAGGGCCCGGGCGCCTTCGAGCAGCGAGGTGTGGATGTCTGCGCGGTGGATGACCGCATAGGGATTGCCGAAGCGTTCACGGAAGGCCTGGCCCGTGGGGATGCGGCCCACCAGGCGCTCGTCCAGCGCATCGTGCATGACCATCTCGTCGGTATAGACGGCGCGGCCCCGGGCCAGCTCGCCGATGCCCAGCGCGTCGAAGGCTGCAAACGCATTGGGCCCGAGCTGGATGCCGGCGCCGATCTCGCCCAGCTGCGGTGCCTGCTCCAGCACCTTGACGGCATAGCCCTGGCGGGCGAGGGACAGGGCGGCCGCCACGCCGCCGATGCCGCCGCCGGCGATCAGAATGGGAAGAGTCGAGGAACGGGGGCTGGTGGTCATACAGGTCACTTTCTCGGGTGCTCTCGGAGCCTTTGGCGGCGGCTGCCTAGCGCGGTCTGCCGCCAGCTGCCTTGTCCGAAAGCAAATAAACAGTGTGCTGACGATCAGTGTAGTGTTTGTTTAAGTCCAAAATTTATCGGGTAAACCCTAGGTGTCGGGTTTTCTCTGCAAGCCCGTCCGGACGTGAGAACATCGCTGGGCTGCCGCTCCTCGCCGCAGCCGGCCGCAAGCCGGCGCCGGCAGGGCGGCCAGGGACCACTCGGAAAAACATGCAATACCAACCCGCAGAACTGGAAAACTATCCCGGCTACCACATCCGGCGCCTGCAGCAGATTGCTGTGGCCGTGTTCATGGAGGAGGTGGAGGCCTTCGGCGTCACGCCCGTGCAGTACGCTTCCTTGTCGGCCGTGCTGCGCCAGCCCGGCATAGACCAGCGCACGCTGGCCCGCTCCATCGGCTTCGACACCTCGACCATCGGCAGCGTGATCGACCGGCTGGAAGCGCGTGGCCTGATGGTGCGCAACGCCAGCCCCGCAGACCGCCGCGTGCGCCTGCTCACGCTCACCGATGCGGGCCGCCAGCTGCTGCAGGAAGCCGAGCCGGCGGTGCTGCGCGCCCAGCGCCGCATGCTCGATCCCCTGCCTGACGACAAGCGGGCCCAGTTCATGGAAATGATTTCGCTGCTGATCCACGAGAACGACGAATTCGCCCGCGCGCCCAGCGCCGTGGCCGAGCGCAGCGCGGAGCGCAAGCGCACGGCCGCCGTGAAGGCCGTCAAGACGCTGGCCGGCAGGAACAAGGCCGCGGCCGAATAGGCCTGCAGGCAGGACCATGGACTGGGACCATCTGCGCTTCTTCGGCGAACTGGCGCGCAACGGCAGCATGGCCGCGGCCGCCAGGCGCCTGGGCGTGGAGCACACCACGGTGTCGCGCCGCGTGCAGGTGCTGGAAAAGCAGCTGGGCGCGGTGCTGTTCGAGCGCGATGGCAGCCAGTGGCGTCTGACCGAGGCCGGTCGCCAGCTGCTGACGGTGTTCGATGCCATGCAAAGCGCCGTGGACGGGCTGGAGCGCAGCCCGCTGGCCCAGGCAGCGTCCAGCGATGGCCCGGCCGGCCTGGTGCGCGTGGGGGCGACCGAAGGCTTCGGTACCCAGCTGCTGGCGCCGGAGCTGGCACGGCTCACGCGGCGCTACCCGCTGCTCAGCATCGACCTGCTGGCCCTGCCGCGCCTGCTGCACCTGTCGCGGCGCGAGGCCGATATCGTGATCTCGCTGGAGCGCCCCAAGCGCGGCACCGTGGTCGTCACCAAGCTGGCCGACTACCGGCTCTACCTCTACGGCCAGCGCGAATACCTGGCGCGGCATCCGCTGGTGGCGCGCACGGAGGACCTGCGCCACCACAGCTTCGTGCATTACGTGGACGACCTGCTGTTCACGCGCGAGCTGCAGCTGCTCGACACGCTGTACCGGCCCGAGCGCTTTGCGCTGCGCAGCACCAGCATCACCGCCCAGTACGAAGCCGTGCGCGCGGGCGCGGGACTGGCCGTGCTGCCGGCCTTTCTGGCCGACAGGGACCCGGTGCTCAGCCGCGTGCTGCCCGAGCAGGCCTGCTTTACCCGCACCTTCTGGATGAGCATGCCCGTGGAGTCGCGCCAGATTCCGCGCATCGCGGCGACCTGGGCATTTCTGCGCGATGCCGTGCACGGCATGCGAGCACAGCTATGCCCTTGAAGGGCGGCGTCCCTCCAGGGGGTATCCGGTGTTTCAGTTTTGATAGCTGCCGGCGCTTGGTGCATCAGCACTTGCGCCTGTCTTTGCTGGAAATACCAGATCATAGGGCTGCTCGAAGCAGGCCGTGACCGGCCGTCCCTGGCGCATGCCGGGCCTGAACTTCCAGCGCTGGAGCGACTGCATGATGGCCGTCACGATGCGCGGGTCGGTATCGGCAGGCAGATAGGCCAGCCGTCCCAGCTTGCCCTGGGGCGTGACCTCCAGCCGGAAGACCACATGCGTGCGCAGGCCGTCGGGAAACCAGCTGGCGTGAATGACCGGCGGCCGGCGGTAGCGGGCCTGCGGGCCCACGTCCATCTGGCTTGCGGGCGTGCAATCTTCATGAAGCCAGGCCGGCCACCGGGAAGGTGCGGCGCGCGATGATGGCGCGGATGCCGCAGCCGCAGCAGGCTCGCTTGCGGCTGCAGGCTGCGGTGCCGCAGCGGAGCCGGCCGAGCCACTGTCCGGCGGCGTGGTACAGGCGGCAAGCAGCAGTGCGCCCAGTACCGCGGCGCAGGCCGCGGCAGGGCGTGGAAAACGCGAAATGTGCATTGCGGCATTCTCGGCCATGCCGCTGCTGTCCTCAGGATTGCGCGTGGCGCATGGGCTGCGTCGCATTGCCGGTCTGCACACAGGCGCGCCACCAGGGCGTGCCCGCGTGGGGGGCATCGAGGTCCAGGCGCTCGCCCATCATGGGCGTGGCGATGGCAATGCCGTGCTGGCGGCCCAGGCCCAGGATCTGCTCGAACGGGTCCCACCAGGCATGCATGGCCAGGTTGAAGGTTCCGTTGTGTATGGGCAGCAGCCACCGGCCGCCCAGGTCCTGGTGGGCCTGAATGGTCTGGGCCGGGTGCATGTGCACATAGGGCCAGTGCGGATCGTAGGCGCCGGTCTCCATGAGCGTGAGGTCGAAAGGGCCGAAGCGCCGGCCGATTTCGGCAAAGCCGTCGAAATAGCCGCCGTCGCCGCTGAAGAACACGCGCAGCGGCCGCTCGCCCTGCAGGTCCTCGATCACCCACGAGGCCCACAGCGTGCGGTTGCCGTCGCGCAGGCCGCGGCCCGAGAAATGCTGGGCCGGTGTGGCCGTGAAGCGCAGTCCGTCCACTTCGCTGCCCTGCCACCAGTCGTGCTGCACGATCCTGTCGGCAGGCACCCCCCAGGCCGCCAGCCGGTCGCCCACGCCCAGCGTGCACAGAAAGATGCCCACCTTGGGCGCCAGCGCGCGGATGGTGGCGCGGTCCAGGTGGTCGTAATGGTCATGCGAGAGCAGCACGCCGCGCAGCGGCGGCAGTTCATCCAGTGCAATGGGCGGCGCATGAAAGCGCTTGGGGCCCGCAAACGGCAGCGGCGAGGCGCGCTCCGAGAACACCGGGTCCGTCAGCCACCAGCCGCCGCGCAGCTTCATCAGCAGGGTGGAATGGCCCAGGCGGTACAGGCTGCGTTCGGGCGCGGCCTCCAGCGTGGCAGCGTTCAGCGGCAGCACGGGCAGTGCCTGGCCTGGCTCGGTATCGGGCGGCTTGTTGAAGAAGAAGTTCCAGAGCGTCCTGGCATCGGGCGTGGGGCTGTTGGCTGGACGCGGATGGGTGTTGCGAAAGCGCCCGCCCGCGTACTGGGGCGAATCGGGGTAGCCGCCGATGGCAGCCTGAAAGAGCGAGGGTTGGGTCACGGTTCGGATGTTGGCAAATGAGGCCGTCTCCGGTAGTTGGTGCGGATTGCGGCAAAAGCAAGACCGTTGGTGGATTGCGCGAGGCTTTTGCGTGGGCCAGGGCATGGGCAGCCCAGAACACAAGCGCATTGTCGTTGTCATGCCTACGGCGCTTGTCACGTTTGGCTGGCAATGCCAGCCACCGCTACCGCCGGTGCGCTGTAAAGCACCCATAGGTTCCAGCCGTGGTCTCGACGACTCGGATTAATTTTGTGGATTGGGTTAAGTGGCCGTTGATTTTGATATTGAATATATCTTATAGAGTCTATAAGAATATCAACTGAGAATAGGCTTGTTTATTGAAGCTAGAAAATGGGTTGCAGGTCTTGAATGGCCGAATATGCAGGGCTCATGACATTTTTTGAGCAAGTTCTTGAAGCCTTAACCTCTGCGTAAGCCTTGTCACAGCTCGTTTTCGAGAGGAGATGTGGTGAAAATCTGATGGTTGCGGTGTGGTTGGGTGATGTTGGATATTTTCAGTATTTGAAAATAAGGAAAACATCTTAATGTGCCTGGGAATATTGAAACACCGTATCGGTATTTTGTTTTCTCAATACCTGGTCATAGCATCTGGCGCTTTCGCAATATCAACCAGAGGGATTTACGCTACATGGCAAAAGGTAAGCATTTTTCGGCAGGGGAGCACGGTTTCACCGTCGCTGCGTTGACGGTGGCGGTCGGCTTGGCGTTGTCCGCCTGCGGCTCCGATCAGGAGGCTGCGGTAGCCCAACCCGTAGAGCAGGAAAGCAAGGCGCCGCAACGGCCTAACATTCTCTACATCATGGCCGATGACCTGGGTTATTCGGACATTCAGGCCTTCGGCGGCGAGATCGAGACTCCCAATCTGAACGCGCTGGTGTCCGACGGCCGTATTCTCACCAACCACCATACCGGTACCGTCAGCGCCATTACGCGCTCCATGCTGATTTCCGGCACGGACCACCACCTGGTGGGCGAAGGCACGATGGGTGCGCCCCAGGACGAGCGCAAGGGCTTGCCCGGCTACGAGGGCTATCTGAACGACAGCGCGCTGTCGGTGGCGCAACTGCTCAAGGACGGCGGCTACCACACCTATATCGCCGGCAAGTGGCATCTGGGCTCGGCACTGGCTGGCGATACAGCGGGGGCGCTGGTTTCGGGCAAGACGCCCGATCAATGGGGCTTCGAGCGCAGCTTCACCTTGCTGGGCGGCGCGGCGGTCAACCATTTCGGTCATGAGCCGGCGGGCTCGAAGAACTACACCGAAGACGGAAAATATGTGCAGCCGGGCCAGCCCGGCCAGCCGGGAGGCGCAGGTGGCAGCCCGGCGCAGTTCTACTCGACGGACTTCTTCACCGACAAGCTGATCTCCTACATCGACTCCAACCGCAAGGACGGCAAGCCCTTCTTCGCCTATGCCGCTTACACCTCGCCGCATTGGCCGCTGCAAGTACCGGAGCCCTGGCTGAGCAAGTACAAGGGCCGCTACGACGGCGGCTACGGCGCCATCCGCCAGGAGCGCATCGCCCGCATGCAGGCGCTGGGCGTGATCTCCGGCAATTTGAAGCCCAACGCCGGCTTGCCCGAGACACTGACCGCCTCGCCAGCAACGCCAAACAACGGCAAACCCAACGCCAAGTACATCAACGCCCTGAACAGCCCGGCGGGCGGCTACGTGGACTATGGCGCAGGCAGCGTGATCAAGTCCTGGAGCAGCCTGTCTGCGGACGAGAAAAGGTCCCAGGCGCGCTACATGGAGATCTATGCCGGCATGGTGTCGAATCTCGACTGGAACATTGGCCGGCTGATCCAGCACCTCAAGGACACAGGCCAGTATGAGAACACCTTCATCATGTTCCAGTCGGACAACGGTGCCGAGGGTTGGGCAATGGACTCGGGAGAAGATCCGACCGCGACCGACATCGCCAACGCACAGCCGGGCACCTACGAGAAACTGGGCACCGACTATGGCCGGCCCCAGACCATCCGCTTCCCGTTCGGCTTGACCTACGGCACCCGCTGGGCCGAGGTCAGCGCGGCACCGCTGGGCCTGTACAAGAGCACCATGGGCGAAGGTGGCATCTCCGTGCCAGCCATTGTCAAGTTGCCGGGCCAGGCCAAGAGCCTGCCGCCCTTCACTCGGTTCACCCATGTGACCGACAACACCGCGACGTTCCTGGCGCTGGCGGGCGTGCAGGCGCCCAGCAAGCCGGCAGCGGCGCAAATCGATCCGAAAACCGGCGTCGACAAGAACAAGGGCAAGGTGGTGTACCAGGGCCGCAATGTCTATCCGGTGACTGGCCATTCACTGGTGGAGGCGCTGAAGGTGGCCGCATCGGGGCCGGTGCGCAACACCCCCTTCGGCGAGGAAAGCTATGGCCACGCCATGCTGCTGAGCGCCGACGGCCGCTGGAAGGCGCGCTGGACTGCACCGCCACTGGGCCCGGTTGACGGTCACTGGGAGCTGTTCGATCTGGAGAACGATCGCGGCGAGACCCGGGATCAATCCGCAGCCCAGCCGCAACTGCTGAGCCAGCTGATCGAACAATGGAAGGCCTATATGGCCAGCGTAGGGGGCGTGGAGCCGCTGCGCCCGGACTGATGAGCCTGCATGAGGCGGGAAGCCAGACGGCTTCCCGTTTGCTACCGGCCGCCGGGTGCCTGGCACCTAGCGGCCTTTGCACAGAAATTGCCAATGCCTCCATCTTTCCTGTTTTTTCGGTTCCGTGGCTTGCACGGAGTGTTCCGGCGATGAGCGACGCACACTTCGATTTTCATTGCTCGGCCTGCGGCAAGTGCTGCAACTCGCCGCCGCTGTTGTCGCTGCCGGAACTGTTCCGGCACCAGCACCGCTTCATCGGCGGGCTGGCGCTGCGCCGCGTGCGCCGCCTGCGCATCGGCCAGAGCCTGGCGCAGGGCGGCCGACTGTACAGCATCGGTGCCGAGGATTTGCGCGCTGCGGCGGCGCTGTCCGCCCAATTGCTGCATCCGGCGGGCGATACCGACATTCTGCTGGCGTTGCAGGGCATGGACCATCCGTCGCGTGGCGCCTGCCCGGCACTGGACACCGATGGCCATTGCTCGCTGTATGCCGCGGGCCGGCCCGCGACCTGTGCCGTGGTGCCTCTGGATGCGTTGCTGCCCGATCGCCTGCAGCATCTGGTGCTGGCCGGCAGGATAGGCGAAGCCGCCTATTTCGGCGCCGATTGCCTGAGCACGGAGGCGCGTGCCGGCCATAGGCCGCTGGCCGCTGGTGCCTCGGTGCTCGATGCCGGCTACGCCGCCGCACTGGCGCTGCGCCGCAATGATCTGGCGGCCGACAGGCGCCACTGGGGCGATGCGGTGTGGCGGTTGATCGGCCCCGAGCTGCTCGGCGAACCCGGGGTCATTCCTGTCGAACAAGCCCTGACAGTGGCGCCGGTGACGGTGCTGCTGGTCGTCGCCGGAGCATCCGACGCCTGCCGCCAGCGGGTGCTGGATTTCATCGCCGCGCAGCAGGCACTGATTGCCGAGACGATTGCCGCCGCGCTGCAGCGGCGCCTTGGCGACGACAAACCCTTTACCCGGCAGTTGCGAGCCTTTGCCGACACCTATCGGGCGCTGGAGCGGCGCCTGCGCGAGGCGCCGGCCCCCCGGCCGCGTGTCAACGCGGCCGAGCTTGAAGCCTGGCTTGGTCTGGCTCCCGTGGCCGAGGCTTCCCTCATCATTCCTGAATCTTTTTCATGACGCACAGCAACCATATCGTTCAAGAGGCTAAGCGCCTGAACATCAGCCCCGAGGCACTGCAGACCTATCTCGACGCCGGAGCCGGCAAGCCGGCGCCAGGGGTGTCCCGCTATCTGCACACCACGATCAAGCCCATAGGTTCGGCCTGCAACCTCGACTGCAGCTATTGCTACTACCTGAGCAAGGACGGGCTGCTCAAGCAGAACAACCGCCGCATCGACCAGACGCTGCTGGAGACCTTCATCAAGGATTACATCGACAGCCAGGATGTGGAGGAGATTGCCTTTACCTGGCATGGCGGCGAACCGACGCTGCTGGGCGTGGAGTTCTTCCGCAAGGTGGTGGAGCTGCAAAAGCGCCACACACCGGCGGGGCGCCGCATCTCCAACGACCTGCAGACCAACGGCACCTTGCTGGATGACGAATGGGGCGCCTTCCTGGCCGAACACGGCTTTCTGGTCGGGTTGAGCATCGATGGTCCGCGTGCGCTGCACGACGCCTATCGGCCCGACAAAAGGGGAAGGCCGAGCTTTGACGCGGTCTTTGCCGCCACCCAGCTGCTCCAGAGATACGGCGTGCCGTTCAGCACGCTGACCACGGTGAACCGCAAAAACGCCAGGCAGCCGCTGGAGGTGTATCGCTTCCTGCGCGACGAGGTCGGTTCGCGCTATATGCAGTTCATCCCCTGCGTGGAGCCCAAGCAGTTCGAGCACACGGCGCCCGGCTATCTGGAACCGGGTCAACTGGTCGATGCGCAGAGCCCGCGCACCGATCCCGGCCATCCGCTGTCGGTGGTGACGGACTGGAGCGTGGCCTCGCAGGACTGGGGAGGCTTTCTGTCGGAGGTATTCGACGAATGGGTGGCGCACGACCGCGAGCGGGTCAAGATCAATCTGTTCGAGACCACGCTGGCCCAGCTGCGCGGACAGCCGGCGCAAATCTGTACCAGCAGCCCGTTTTGCGGCAAGAACGTCGCACTGGAGCACGATGGTCGCGTCTATGCCTGCGACCACTTCGTCTATCCGGAGTACGAGATCGGCAAGGTCGGCGATCAGCCGCTGAGCCGCATGGTGTTCTCGATCAAGCAGCTGGAGTTCGGTCTGAACAAATTCAATTCATTGCCCGGCGACTGCCGCAAATGTCCGTATCTGAAGCTCTGCTACGGTGAATGCCCGCGCACTCGCATCCTCAAGACACGGCCGGGCGAGGGCAATCTCAGCTATCTGTGCCAGGGCTGGAAGCGTTTCTTCGCGCACGCGCTGCCAGCGTTGCAGCGGCTGCGATAGCGCGCCATGGCACGGCCTGCATACGATGTTGCGCCAGAATGGGCGCCATCATTTCCGCCTCAAGCAGGCAAACAGAACATGTCCATCGCCATACGTAACTTCGAAGCCTTGCTGGCGCAGGGCAAGGATTCGGCGCTGCTGCGCTACACCCTGGGCAAGGCCTATCTGGACCAGGAGCAGGCCGAGAACGCCCGCTCCCACCTGCAGCAGGCGACGGCGCTGGACCCCGACTATTCGGTGGCCTGGAAGCTGCTGGGCAAGGCCGAGCTCGCGCTGGGCGACACCGTGGCCGCGCGCCGGGCATGGCAGCAGGGCCTGGCCTGCGCCCACGCCAGGGGCGATGCCCAGGTGGTCAAGGAGCTGCAGGTCTTCTTGCGGCGCCTGGACAAGCAGGCCGGCATGGCATGAGATTGCCCATCTATATCAAAAAATGAGCGCCTGGCGCAAGTACAGCAGGTGCCGAAGGCCGATTTCATCCCTGTTCTGGCGGGCAGCCGGGTTCAGGCTTCGCGCAGCTGCCAGCCCTTGTCCGTCGCTTCCAGGCGGTGCGTGAGCTGCAGGCGCTGCAGCAGTTCCTCGTCATGCGAGACGAGGACCAGCGTTCCCCGGTATTGGCCCAGCATCTGTTCCAGCGCCTCGATCGAGGCCAGATCCAGATGGTTGTCGGGCTCGTCCAGCAACAGCAGTGCCGCCGGCTCATCGGCATAGAGCGCGCAGGCCAGTGCGGCCTTGAGGCGTTCGCCGCCGCTGAGCCTGGCGCTGGGCGTGGCCAGCTGCGGCGCCGACAGGCCCAGCTGCGCCAGGCGCATGCGCTGCTCGGCCTCGGCGGTGGCCGGGCTGGCGGCCTGCAGCAGCTCCAGCACGGTGCATTCGGGCCGCAGCAGCTGCAGCCACTGGTCCAGGAACGCATGCGGCGCATGGCGCAGGCATTGGCCTTGCAGGGGCTGCAGCGTGCCCGCCAGCACCTGCAGCAGCGTGGATTTGCCGCAGCCGTTGGGCCCTGTCACGGCAATGCGTTGGCCGGCCTGCAGCCGCCAGTCGATGGGCGCCGGGTCTGTTGCCTGCAGATGCGGCAGCCGCACCTCTCGCAGTTCGGCCACGATGCGTGGCGTCTGGACCGCCTGCGAAGGCAGGTGCAGATGGATGGACGGCGGCGCGTCCATCTGCTGCCAGGCCTGCCGTACGTGCCGATCCAGTGCCTGCCGGGCCGTCGCATGCTGCTGCGCGAGCTTGCCGGCCGAGTCCTGCGCCCGCTGTTTTTGCCGGTCCAGCAGGATCCGGGCCTGGTTGGCCTGCTGGCCGGCCTTGTCGCCGCGCGCGCTTTTGCGCTGCTGGCGCTCCTGCTGCACGCGCATGGCATGTTCCTGGCGGGTGCGCTCGAGCTTGCGCTGCGCGAGCCGGGCCTGCGCGGCCTGCAGCGATTGCCGGCGCGCCTGCAGGTAGAAATCGTAGTTGCCGCCGTAGCTGTGCAGCCCGTGCGGGGCGAGCTCCACGATGCGTTCCATGCACCGCAGCAGCGCGCGGTCGTGGCTGATCAGCAGCAGTCCGCGCGGCCAGCGGGCGATGAATTGCGCGAGTGCCTGCCGGCCTGCCTGGTCCAGATGGTTGCCGGGTTCGTCGAGCAGGAGAAAGTCGGCATCGGCCAGCTGGGCGCCGATCAGCGCCACGCGCATGGCCTGGCCGCAGCTGAGCTGGCTGGCCGGTGTCTCCGGCGGGAGCGGCGGCAGGCCATGCTGCTGCAGCGCGGCCTGCAGGCGCTCGCGCAGGTCCCAGCGCTCGGCCAGCAGCTCGAAGTCCTCGGCTGCGCAGCTGCCGTTTTCTATGTTGCGCAGCGCCTGCAGCGGGCCTTCGAGACCGGCCAGGCCGGCCACGGTCTGGCCCGGCCGGGGCAGCGCGGCCTGCTGCGTCACGAAGTGCAGCGTACCCAGGCGTTCGCAGCGGCCCGCGCTCGGGGCCAGCTCGCCCGCCAGGATTCGCGCCAGCACGCTTTTGCCTGCGCCGTTGCGGCCGACCAGGGCGGTGCGCGTGGCGCCAAAACTATCGGAAAGCCCGGTAAAGAGCGCGCTGCCGCCGGGCAGCGCAAAGGAGACGCCATGCAGCGTCAAGCGAGGTTCTGTCATAGACCCGATCCATGAATGCCATACATCCCCTGTGCAACAGGGCGGAGGGAGGTGGCCGTCAAGCGACGGCGGCATTACAGGCGCATGGGAGTCGTACCTCGCAGGAGATCGGAAAGCGTGCCATTGTAGGCAATGCGGCCGGGGCTTGCAGCATGCATCCGGCGCTGGCGCATGGCCCGCGTGGGTACTCGCAAAAAAATAGCTGCCGGCGCTGGTGGAATGGGCGCTGGCAGCTGTTTTTGTGCAAACCCCGAGTGCACAGGCTACGGGGTGGTTCTGTACGTCAGTGCGCGCCGGCCGCCTCGGCGCCTCCGCCGGCATGCGGGGCCGGGCGTTTGGTGAGCCAGATCAGCACGATCAGCACCAGGAACAGGATGGACGAGGCCAGGAAGATGTCGTCCGCGGCGCGCGTATAGGCCTGCTGGTCGATCAGTCGGTTGATCTGGGCATAGGCCTGTTCGGCCGACATGCCGCGGGCCTGCAGCTGCTGCACGGTCTGCGCGAACGCGCCCTGGCCCTGCACCATGAGCTCGGCCAGGTGGGCATGGTGCATGGCCGCGCGGTTGTCCCAGAGCGTGGTGGCGATGGAAGTGCCCATGGCGCCCGCCGTGATCCGCACGAAGTTGGACAGGCCCGCGGCCGCCGGAATGCGCTCGGGCGTGAGGCCGGACAGGGTGATCGTGGTCAGCGGGATGAAGAAGAAGGCCATGGCCGCGCCCTGGATCAGCGTGGGGATCAGGATGTGGCGGAAGTCCGTCTCGATCGTGAACTGCGAGCGCATCCACAGCACCAGCGCGAACACGATGAAGGCGCCCGTGGCCATCTTGCGCGGGTCCCAGCTGCTGACCTTGCGGCCCACCAGCGGCGTCAGCACGATGGCCAGAATGCCCACGGGCGCGAGCGCCATGCCGGCCGTGGTGGAGGTATAGCCCAGCCACTGCTGCAGCCACAGCGGCAGCAGCACCACGTTGCCGAAGAACAGGCCGTAGGCAATGGACAGCGCCACCGTGCCGGCCGCAAAGTTGCGCCGCATGAACAGGCGCAGCTCCACCACGGGGTGGGCATCGGTCAGCTCCCAGACCACGAAGACCGCAAAGCTGACGACGGCCAGAATCGCCAGGGTGATGATCTCGCCCGAGGCGAACCAGTCCAGCTCCTTGCCCTTGTCCAGCATGAGCTGCAGCGCACCGACCCATAGCACCAGCAGGGCCAGTCCCATGGAATCGATGGGCAGCTTGCGCGTCGGCGTTTCGCGGCTGCGGTAGATGCTCCAGGTCATCAGCGCCGACAGCAGGCCCACGGGCACGTTGATGTAGAAAATCCACGGCCACGAGATGTTGTCGGTGATCCAGCCGCCCAGCAGCGGCCCGACGACGGGCGCCACCAGCGTGGTCATGCCCCACAGCGACAGGGCCACGCCGGCCTTGGCCGGCGGGTAGCTGGACAGCAGCAGCGTCTGCGACAGCGGAATCATGGGTCCGGCGACCAGGCCCTGCAGCACGCGGAACAGCACCAGCAGCTCCAGCGAGGAAGCAAAGCCGCACAGCCAGGAGGTCAGCACGAACAGCAGCACGCTCATAGTGAACAGGCGCACGGCGCCAAAGCGCTGCGTGAGCCAGCCCGTGAGCGGCACGGAGATGGCATTGGCCACGCCGAAGCTGGTGATGACCCAGGTGCCCTGGCTGGGGCTCACGCCCACGTCGCCCGAGATGGCCGGAATGGCCACGTTGGCGATGGACGAGTCCAGCACGTTCATGAAGGTGGCCAGCGACAGGGCCAGCGTGCCCAGGGCCAGCTGGCCGCCCTTGAGCGGGGCGGGCCGCGGCGGCACGGCGGCCGGCGGCGATGGCGGCGGGGAAGGGGGCTGGCCGGCGCCGGAGCCGGCCATGCCGCCTTCGGCCGCGGTGGCAGAAGTGGAGGATGTCATGGCAAATCCGCAGTCTGGGAACGGCTTCGCTTACTTGGCCTGCTGGCCGGCGGCCGCAGGGGTGGCAGCCGGGGAGGCCGGGGGCGCGGTGACGGCGTCCAGCGTGGTCAGGGCCGGCACGGTCTCGCCGGCGATGATGCGCTGGATGCGGTCCTCGGCCTGGCTCAGCGTGCCGTCATACACCGTGGTCTGCGCCACGGGCGCGGTGCGCGGCGCATGGGCCAGCGCGCCGCCTTCCTGGTCGCGGATGTCCACCTTCACGTCCATGGACAGGCCCACGCGCAGCGGGTGCTTGGCCAGGGCTTCGGGCGAGAGGCTGATGCGCACGGGCACGCGCTGCACCACCTTGATCCAGTTGCCGGTGGCGTTCTGCGCGGGCAGCAGCGAGAAGGCCGCGCCGGTGCCGGCGCCCAGGCCCACGACCTTGCCTTCATAGGTGGCCTTGTCGCCGTAGACGTCGGCCGTCAGCTCGGCCTTCTGGCCGATGCGCAGATTGGCCAGCTGGCTTTCCTTGAAGTTGGCATCGACCCACAGGTCATGCAAGTCCACCACGGTCATCAGGGGCGAGCCCGCGGCCACGCGCTGGCCCAGCTGCACGCCGCGCTTGGCCACATAGCCGTCCACGGGCGAGACCAGGCGCGTGCGCTGCAGCGCCAGATAGGCTTCGCGCACCTTGGCGGCGGCGGCCATCACGGCCGGGAAGTCCTGTGCCGTCGTGCCCTTGGTCTGGGCTTCGGCGGCCGTCAGCTGGGCCTTGGCGGCACGCACCGCGGCTTCGGCGGCCACCACGGCATTGCCGGCCGCCGTGGCCACGGCCCTGGCATGGTCGAACTCTTCCTTGCCCACGGCGCCGGTGACGGTCAGCGGGCGGCGGCGTTCCACATCGTCGGCGGCCTTGGCGGCATCGGCCTTCAGGCGCAGCAGGTCGGCTTCGCGCTGGGCCACCTGGGCGGCCAGCGGCGCGTTGTTGGCATACAGGGTACGGGTCTGGCGCGCGGTCTGGGCCAGCTGCGACTCGGCCTGAGCCAGCGACACCAGGTAGTCGGCGGGGTCCAGCTGCACCAGCACCTGGCCGGCCTTGACGTAGTCGGTATCGTCGGCACCGATGCGGGTCACCGTGCCGCCCACCTGCGGCGTGATCTGCACCACGTTGCCGGCCACATAGGCGTTGTCGGTGCTCTGGTAATTGCGCGCCACCATCCAGTGCCAGCCGCCCCAGGCGATGGCGGCCACGGCCACGGCGGCGGCCACGATGGTCAGGCCCTTGCGGCGGCCGCTGGGGTTGGCGGTGGGAGAGGCTGCGGCAGGGGCAGCGGGTGCGGCAGGTGCGGCGGCAGGGGCGTTTTGAGGCTTGGTGTTGTCGGTCATGATTTTGGGCGCTCTGTTTTCGTCAATCTGGTGTGCAAACGCAAAAGGGGATTGCAGGCTTACTGGTCGCGGGCCTGCACGCTGGCGGTGTCGTCCTGCCAGCCGCCGCCCAGGGCGGCCATCAGCGCCACGCGCGTATCGAGTTCGCGCGCCTGCAGGTCCACGGCCAGGCGGCGCTGGTTGATCAGCTGGCTTTCGCTGTTGAGCACGGTGATCTGCGAACCCAGGCCGGCCCGGTAGCGCTGCACGGCAAAGTCGTAGCTGCGCTCGGCCTTGGCCAGCGAATCGGCCTGCAGCTTTTGCTGGCGCTCGAGCGACTGCACCGAGGCAATCGCGTCGCCCGCCTGCTTGACCGCATCAAGCACGGTGCCGTTGTATTGGGCGATGGCCGCATCCAGGTCGGCCTGCCTGCCGCGCAACTGGGCACGCAGGCGCTTGCCTTCGAAGATGGGCAGGCGCAGCGCGGGCGTGACGCCGAGCTGGCGCGAGCTGCCCTTGAACAGGTTGTCGAAGCCCAGGGCCGACAGGCCGACAAAGGCCGTGAGGTTGACGTCCGGGTAGAAGTCGGCCCTGGCGCTGTCGATGCCGCGGCTCGCGGCTTCCACGCGCCAGCGGGCGGCCACCACGTCGGGGCGGCGGCCCAGCAGGTTGGCCCCCAGCGTGTCCGGCACCGCCTGCACGGACAGGGCCGACAGGCGTGGTGCCAGCGCCTGCTGGGCGTCGGGTGCCTGGGCGCAGAGCACGGCGATGGTGCGGCGCGCCAGCGTGATCTGCTCGTCCAGCATCTCGATCTGCGTGCCGGCATCGGGCAGGCCGGCCTGGGCCTGGGTCAGTTCGACCTGGCTGTCCAGGCCCGCCTGGGTGCGCTGCTGGCTTAAGGCGAGCAGGGCCTGGCGCTGGGCCAGCGTGCGCTCGGCCACCTCGCGCTGGGCGATCAGCCGGGCCAGGGCGATATAGCTGCGCGCCACCTGGGCCGCAAGCTGGTTGGCGGCCGCGGCGCTGTCGGCCCTGGCGGCACGGGCCTGGCCCAGGGCGGCTTCGAGGTCGGCCGAGTGCTTGCCGAAGAAATCGGGCGACCAGGACAGGCCGGCCTGGAGATTGCTGCTGTTGTAGACATGGCCGGCCACGGGCGGCGGCACCAGGCCGTTGGCGCTGTAGCGCTGGCGCGTGGCGTCGGCACTCAGCGTGCCGTGGATGTCGGTGGCCGTGCTGCTGGCCGTGGCCAGCGCGGCAGCTTTCTCGAAGCGGGCATTGCTGGCCGCAAGGCTGGGGCTGCCCTGCAAGGCCTGCGCGATCAACTGGTCCAGTTGCGGATCGCCCAGGCCTTTCCACCATTCGGGTGTGGCCAGGGCCAGAAGGTCGGTGGCGCTGCTGTCGCTGGCGCCGGCCTCTGCGGGCGCGAGGCCCAGGTCGCCGGCGCCGAGCTGGGCCAGCGGTGCATGGGCCGGTCCCTGCGAGGCGCAGCCGGCCAGGACCAGGGCGGCGCAAAGCGCTGCCGCCGCAGTGATGGAAGAGCGTTGAAAAATGGGCATGTCAGGTGCCTGCTGTCTAGTTATGTGAAGGTTTTTGGACGGAAAGGCGGTGATGGCCTGTATTCAGGCGGCTGCGAGGCAGCTCATGTGCCGGGCGGCCCCTCGTCGGCGGGCGGCGGTGCGGCCAGCGTCTCGCGCAGGGCATCGCCGTTGACCAGCATGCGCTGCAGCATGGACAGCAGAAGCTCGCATTCCTGGTGACTGAAGCCGGCCAGATGGCCGTTGAGAACCTTGGACAGGACCTTGGGCACTTCCACCGCCACGCGGCGGCCTTCCTCGGTCAGCACCAGGTGCACCACGCGGCGGTCGGTGGTGGAGCGCTCGCGGCGCAGCAGGCCCTTGGCCTCGATGCGGTCCAGCGCGCGCGTGACCGAGGCGGGATCCATGCCCAGGTCCTTGGCCAGCGTGGCATTGGTTGTGTTTTCCTGGCACAGCAGCAGCTTGTACAGCGGCAGCCACTGCACATAGGTCAGGCCCTGGTCGGCCAGCTGTGCATCGGCCGCCTGCAGGATGGAGCTGATGACGCGGCGCATGAGAAAGCCCACGCTCTGCTGGGGCGAGTATTCGCCGGCCTGGTAGAAGTGCGTGGATTCGTCTGCGTAATCGATGATGGTGCTGCGGCTCATGGTGCTTTTGCTATGGCAATAATTGTCTGGTCAATGATTGCGGGGGCAATTATTGATCAATTGCACAGCCATGGCTGCGGTGCGCGACAAAAATATTGCTGCGTGCAGGGTTCCTTCAGTCAATTGCTCTTGAAAATGTAGCTGCTAACGCTTTATCGTTTTGGGGCGGAAGCCGATATGTCTTGAAATCCAGGCAGCAAAAAGCCCGGCTTTCTTGCGAAGGCCGGGCGGGTGCAGGGCAGGCGCAGCGGTTTACAGCGGCAGGCGCAGCATCACCACGATCACCAGGCCCAGCGCCAGGTTGAAGCTCACCCACTGGCGTATGCCGGCCAGGGCCTTGCCGCCGGCCGGCCAGTCCCTGGCCTGCACGGCCTTGTCCAGGCGCTTGAACAGCGCGAAGCGGATATGGCCGAACACGGCCATCATCGCCAGGCCCAGAACGCTCATGACGATCCAGGATGCCGGCATGGAGAACTTGGAGCCCGCCTGCGCCGCCATCGCATGGATGCTGCCTATCATGCCCACGCCCGAGGCCAGCACCACGACGACCAGCACCAGCACCATGGCAAAAAAGCGCTTGAGCACGCCGTGCATCAGCGTCACGCGCTCGGCAGGCTGCAGCTCCTGGGCGGCAGGGCGCAGAAAGAAGTGGGCGAAAAACATGCCGCCCACCCAGATGATGACGGCCAGCAGATGCAGGAGTTTGAACAAGAGAAAAAGCATGGGGAACAGGTAGTGGGAATGTAGGGACTGCCCAAGGCTACCGGAGTTTTGCGCCGGGCTGCGCCGTGGAGCTCTGCCATTGTTCCATGCATGGATGGCTTTGGCGGATTCCACGGGGCGCGTGGCGGCCACCGTGCCTGCCTGGACTGGTTGCCAGGTAGAGCAGGAGTGAGCCCATGCAGGATCGAGGCGCTGTGATCGCATTCAAACCCTCTTCGGGCCGCGTGGCCCTGCGCACTGGCGACGGCTGCTTTGTGCTGGCCGAGCAGACCGATGCAGGCGTGCTGCGCGAAGGGGCGAACCTGCATGGCAATATGCAGGTTGTCGGCCCCGAGACCTGGAGCGAGGAGGGCGAGCAGGCCCGCTACGAGGTTTTCGTGCTTGGCCGGGGCCTGCCACAGGAAGCCGTGGAGATGGAAATGCGCTGATCCGCACAGGCGGCCGGACGTCCTGGCGTTTCAACGCCCCCAGCGCAGCACCAGCGGATCGAGCCGGCGCGCGATGTCCAGCAGCTGGCGGCGCACCTCGGGGTGCATGGGCGGCCAGGGGGCGCGCGGCGCGTCGCAGGCGATCACGCCGCCTTCCTTCATCAGCGCCTTGGCGGCCAGGAAGCCCGCCTGGCGGTTCTCGTGGTTGATCAGCGGCAGCCAGCGCTGGTACTCGGCAAAGGCTTTGTCCTTGTCGCCGGCGCGGTGCGCCTCGATGATGGGGCGGATGCCGTCGGCGAAGCCGCCGCCGGTCATCGCGCCGGTCGCGCCGGCCTCCAGGTCGGCCAGCAGCGTGATGGCTTCCTCGCCGTCCCACGGGCCTTCGATGGCCTCGCCGCCCAGCGCGATCAGCTCGCGCAGCTTGCCGGCCGCGCCCGCGGTCTCCATTTTGAAATAGCTGACCTGCTCGACTTCCTTGGCCAGCCTGGCCAGGAAGGGCGTGGACAGCAGCGTGCCGGCGGCCGGCGCGTCCTGGATCATGATGGGGATGGTTATCGCGTCGGACACGCCCTGGTAGAACGACTGGATGGCCGCCTCGCCGAAGCGGAAGGTGGCGCCGTGGTAGGGCGGCATGACCATCACCATGGCGGCGCCCATGTCCTGCGCGCGGCGGCTGCGCTCGGCGCAGACCTTGGTACTGGTGTGCGTGGTGGTCACGATCACCGGCACGCGGCCGGCCACGTGCTCCAGCGCGGTGCGCGTGAGCACCTCGCGCTCCTCGTCCGAAACCAGGAACTGCTCGGAGAAGTTGGCCAGGATGCACAGGCCGTCGACGCCCGAGTCGATCATGAAGTCGAGGCAGCGCTTCTGGCTGGCCAGGTCCAGCGTGCCGTCCTCGTGGAAGGTGGTGGGCACGACCGGGAAAATGCCCCGGTAGCGCGGGTTGGAGAGTCCAGGCATGGTGCTTGCTCCTTGGCTCACTCGATGATGTTGAACTGGTCGAGGAACTCGGTCTTGAGCGTCAGGCCCAGGCCGGGGGTGTTGTCGTCGAGCTGCAGGAAGCCGTTCTCGGCCACCGGCTCGCCGTCGAAGATGTAATAGAACAGCTCGTTGCCCACCTCGACGTCGAACATCGGGAAGTACTCGCTCATCGGCGAGGCCATGGAGCTCATGGTCAGGTGGTAGTTGTGCATCTGGCCGGCGTGCGGCACCACGGGCACGCTGTAGCTCTCGCACAGCGCGTTGATCTTGTGCGCGGCGGTGATGCCGCCGACGCGGTTGGTGTCGTACTGCACCACGCTGACGGCCTTGCGCTCGAGCAGCTGCTTGAAGCCGTAGAGTGAAAATTCGTGCTCGCCGCCCGAGATCGGGATACTGGTGAGCTGGTTCAGCTCGGCGTAGCCATCGATGTCGTCGGCGATCACCGGCTCCTCGACCCAGCGCGGCTGGAACTTCTCCAGCTTGGGCAGCATGCGCTTGGCGTACTCCAGGTTCCAGCCCATGTAGCACTCGAGCATCAGGTCGTTGTCGTAGCCGATCACCTCGCGCAGCGCCTCCACGGCCTTGAGGTTCTCCTTCACGCCCTGGGTGCCGTGCGCCGGGCCGTAGCCGAAGCGCGACTTGAACATGGTGAAGCCCTGGTCGAGGAATTTCTGCGCCTCGTCCTGCATCTCCTGGATGTCGGTGCGGTAGAGCTTGCTGTAGTAGCAGGGGATCTTTTCCTTGGTGCGGCCGCCCAGCAGCTTGAACACGGGCTTGTTCACGCTCTTGCCCAGGATGTCCCAGATCGCCAGGTCCACGGCCGAGATGGCGGCCATGGTCACGCCCTTGCGGCCCCAGGCATGGGTGCTGCGGTACATGCGCTGCCACAGGTATTCGTAGTCCCACGGGTCCTGGCCGATGACCAGCGGCGCCAAGTACTCGTCGATGATGGCCTTGGCGATCTTGGGCGCCAGGGCCACGTTGCCCAGGCCGACGATGCCGTCGTCGGTCTCGATCTCGACCACGGTCCACGAGTGGAAGCGGAAGGTGCTCATGGTCTCGGTCTTGGAGTAGACGAGGTCCATGGCGTTGGAGCAGAAGTTGCCCTGAGGCGGAACGGTCTTGCCCTTCCATTCGTAGACGCGGGCGCGGACGGACTTGATCTTCATAAAGACCTCGGTAGAAAAAAAGTGAAAAGAGAGGCGGTCCGGGCCGCCCGGAAAATGGTTCAGGCGGCTGCGGCCGCCTGGCTGGCGCGCTGGGCGGTACCCATGCGGCAGGCGATCAGCAGGGCCTGCCAGGTGGCTTCCACGCTGGCCTTGCCCTGGCCGGCGATGTCGTAGGCCGTGCCATGGGCCGGCGTGGTGATGGGAATCGGCAGGCCGCCCTGCACCGTGACGCCGCGCGAGAAGCCCAGCAGCTTGATCGCGATCTGGCCCTGGTCGTGGTACATGGTGACGATGGCCTGGTACTCGCCGGCCTGGGCCTTCAGGAAGATGGTGTCGGCCGGGAACGGGCCGTGGAAGGGGTCGGGCGTGGGCCACGGGCGCGCGTGCAGGGCCTGCACGGCGGGCTCGATGATGTCGATCTCCTCGCGGCCGCAGGTACCGCCGTCGCCGTTGTGCGGATTGAAGCCGGCGATCGCCACCTTCGGGCTGGCGATGCCGCTGGCGCGCAGTGCGTGGTAGATCAGCTCGGCGGCCTGGGTGATGCGCTCCCGGCTCAGGTAGCGGGCCACGTCCTTGAGCGGCACATGCGAGGAGATGCGCGACGTCCACAGATTGCCGAGGGTGTTGAACTCGCAGAAGTAGCCGGTCACGCCCAGGTACTCGGCGAAGTGGTGCAGCTCGTCCTCATGGCGCAGGCCGCCCATCTTCATGGCCTGCTTGTTCAGCGGTGCGAAGCAGATGGCATCGATCTCGCCGGCCAGGGCGGCATCCATGCACCGGTTGAGCACCTGCAGCACCGAGCGGCCGCCGGCTGCGCCCACCTGGCCCTGCACCACGTCGGACGGGGCGACGGTGTCGACGGCGACAAAGGCCGGCAGCCGCGTATCGCTGCGACCGCGCACGGCAGCCAGATCGGCCAGGGGGGCGGTGGCCACCTGCACGCCTGCGATGCGCTGGCCCTGCTCCCACAGCCAGGGATCGCCGATGAGCACCAGATTGGCCTGCTGCACAGCCTCGGGCCTGGCCAGCAGGCGCGCGATCAGTTCGGAGCCGATGCCGGAAGGATCGCCCAGGGTCAGGGCGACAACGGGTGTGGTGGATGCAGCCATGGCTCAATCGATCTTGATGTGGTTCTTGCGGATGATTTCGCCAAAGCGCTGGTACTCGGCCATATGGAAGGCCTCGAAATCGGCCTGGGGCATGGGGCGCAGCTCGGCGCCCACGGCTTCCAGGCGGGTTTTGGTTTCCGGCATGGCGATGACCTTGTTGACCTCGTCATGCACCTTCTGCTGCACGGCCTTGGGGGTGGTGGCCGGCATGTAGATGCCGTACCAGGCGCCGATTTCCACGGCGGGCAGCCCGGCTTCCGCCATGGTCGGCACCTGGGGCAGCTGCGGGTTGCGCTGGGCGGAGGTGACGGCCAGCGGCCGCAGCTTGCCGCTCTTGATCTGGCCCAGCACCGAGGGCATGGTGTCGAAGCTCATCTGCACCTGGCCGCTGACCAGGTCCACCAGCGCCGTGGCGCTGCCCTTGTAGGGCACATGGGTGATCTGGATGCCGGCCGCGTCCTTGAACATCTCGGCCGCGATGTGCTGGGTGCTGCCGGTGCCGCTGCTGGCGTAGTTGATGCGGCCGGGCTCCTTCCTGGCCAGGGCCACGAGTTCCTGCACGGTCTTGGCGGGCACGCTGTTGCTGACGACCAGCACATTGGGCACGGAGCCCACAAAGGCCACGGGCACCAGGTCCCTGTTGTTGTCGTAGCCGAGCTTGAGCAGATGCGGCGCGATGGCATGGGCCGTGACCACGCCCATGACCATGGTGTGGCCGTCCGTGGCTTTGGCCGTCATGTCCACGGCCAGCGTGTTGGAGACGCCGGGGCGGTTTTCGACGATCACCGGTTGCTTGAGCAGCGGTCCCAGCCGGTCGGCCACGGCGCGGGCCATGGCATCGGTGCCGCCGCCGGGAGCCGAGCCCACCAGCAGGCGCACGGGGCGCGTGGGCCAGTCAGCCGCAGGGGCCTGAGCCTGCCCCAGTCGGGGCAGCAATGAACAGAGGGCAGCGCCAGCCAGCAGGGTGCGTCGCAGCATGGGGAATGTCTCCTGGAATCGTTGTTGTGGCTGCCATCCTAGGGAGGCTATTGATATGTGTATATTGAAATATCATGATATTTTGATAACCCACAGGAATCATTTGGAGAGGACGGCATGGGCTCCATAGACCGGCAGGACAGCACGCCCCAGCTGCTCAACCGCCTGCGCATGCGGCAGGTGGCGCTGATCCTGGCCATCGACGAGCAGGGCACCTTGCGCGGGGCGGCAGCCGGGCTGGGACTGACCCAGCCGGCGGCGACCAAGATGCTGCATGATCTGGAGGATGCGCTGGGCCTGCCGCTGTTCGAGCGCGTGGGCCGCGGCCTCAAGCTCAATGCGGCGGGCGAGCGGGTGACCCGCTATTTCCAGAACTTTCGCGGCGGCATGGAAGCGCTCAACCGCGAACTGGTGGAACTGCGCCGCGGCAGTGCCGGGCGGCTGGCCGTGGGCAGCATCATGGCGGCCTCGCCGGGCCGGCTCACCCAGGCGCTGCTGGCCCTGCGCGCGCAGTGGCCCATGCTGTCCATGGAGGTGGCCGTGGACACCAGCGATCGGCTGCTGTCCCAGCTGCGCGAGGGCGTGCTGGAAGTGGTGGTGGGCCGGCTGACCGGCGAGGACGGCGACGAATACGAGTTCCGCGCCAGCGACGACGAGGCGCTGTGCATCGTGGCCGGAAACGACCATCCGCTGGCGCGGGCCGAGCCGCTGTCGTTTGCCCAGCTGCTGGACTACGGCTGGGTGATGCAGCCGCGCGGCAGCCCCATGCGCGCGCTGATCGACCAGGAGTTCCATGCCCACCGCCAGCCGCTGCCGCGCGATGTGATCGAGACCGGCTCCATCCTGACCTCGATGAACCTGGTGCGGCATTCCGATATGCTGGCCGTCATTCCGCAGACCGTGGCGCGGGACAACCAGGTCCACGGTCTGCTGCAGGTTCTTCCCTACCGCTTCGGGCGGACGCTCGAGGCCTATGGCAGCCTGGTGCGGCGCGACCGGCCGCTGAGCCATCCGGCCCAGCATTTCCTGAAACTGTTGCACCAGTGATGCAAGGTTGAATATTCGAAAAAAATAGCGGCTGGCGCTTTGTAGATAAGCGTCAGCCGCCGTTTCGACGGGATTTTCCCGGGTGTTGCCTCAGGCCCGGGCTGCAAACACCAGGCAGGTGGTGGTGGCGTGGGCGTAGAGCTTGCCGTCGGGGCCCACGATGCGGGCCTCGGCCGTGGCCAGCTGCCGGCCGCTGTGCACCACCTGGCCTATGGCGCGCAGGGCACCGGTGTCCTCGCGGGCCGCGCGCACGATGTTCACGCCCAGCTCCGCCGTGGTGTAGGCCATGCCTGCGGGCAGCGTGGTGTGCACGGCGCAGCCCAGGGCCGAATCCAGCAGCGTGGCGAACCAGCCGCCATGCACGGTGCCCATGGGGTTGTAGTGCCTGCGCTGGGGCGTGCCCTGGAACACGGCCTTGCCGTGGGCGACCTCGATCAGCGCAAAATCCAGCGTGTCGGCGATAGGCGGATAGGGCAGCTCGCCGGCCAGCATGGCCTGCATCAGCTCCAGGCCGCTCCTGCCCTGAACCTGGGCGGGCGCGGCCACGCCGGGCCGGCCGCCGCCGGCCAGCATGCGGTCCACGACCCGGGCCTTGTGCGCGTCCCAGTCGGTGGAAGAAATGAACGATGGCTCCTGTGCCTTGACTGCGGTATCCATGCCGCCTCCTTGGTGTTGCATATGCAAGTATTGTAGATACAATGATTGCTCAAGCGCAATCGCCATCACACAGCCCAAGGGCTGGCTGGAGAGAAACCATGGAGAGCAAGCCGATCCCGCAACCGCAGGGATGCACCAATTTCAAGCTGCGCCAGCTGCTGCGCCGCGTGTCGCAGCACTACGACGCGCAACTGGCACGGGCCGGGCTCAAGACCACGCAGTATTCGCTGCTGTCCCAGGTGCTGCACCGCGGGCCGGTCCGGCCCGTGGACCTGGCGCGCGCCATGACCATGGATGCCTCCACGCTGACTCGCAACCTCAAGCCCCTGGTGGCCGCGGGCTGGCTGGAAATGGCGCCGGGCGCCGATGCGCGCAGCCGCCTGATCCGGATCACCGATGCCGGGCGCGAAAAGCGCGCCCAGGCCCAGAGCGGCTGGCGCCAGGCACAGCAGCAGCTCAATGCGCAGCTGGGTGTCGAGCGCGTGGCGGCGCTGCATGCGCTGATCGACGATGCGCTGCAGCTGCTGGAAGACGACGGCCCCCGGGACTGCCCCGACCACCGTACCGCCGAAGGAGAGCACCATGCATGAGGATCGGACCGGCCGCGCGCAGCACGGCCGCCAGTGGAGCGTATGGCTCGTGCTGCTGGCGGCGGTCTCCACCTTTGCCCTGACCATGGGCAGCCGCCAGAGCATGGGACTGTTCGTCAGCCCCCTGAACAGCGCCACCCACCTGGGCCTGGCGCAGATCAGCCTGGCCTTTGCCTTCGGCCAGCTGTGGTGGGGGCTGACCCAGCCCTTTGCCGGCGCCATGGCAGACCGCATCGGTGCGGGCCGCGTGCTGCTCGCCGGCGTGCTGCTGGTGGCCCTGGGCTCGTTCCTCACCCCCTACATGACCAGCACGCCGGGGCTGATCTTCTCGGTGGGCCTGCTGTCCGCCGGCGGCGCCGGCATGGCCGGGCCGGCGGTGCTGATGGGCGCCACGGCACGGCTGATTCCCGAGCGCTACCGGGGGATGGCCACGGGCATCGTCAATGCGGGCGGCTCTGCGGGACAGTTCCTGATCACGCCGCTGGCCGGTGCGCTGATGGTGGGGCTGGGCTGGGGCAATGCGCTGCAGGTGCTGGGCGGACTGGTGCTGCTGGCTCTGCCGGCCATCTTCGTGCTCAAGGGCAAGCCCCAAGCCGTGGTGGCGGCCCGGGATTCGGCGGTATCCGGCGCCCCGGAAAACCCGGGCAGCCGCGCCGTGATCGCCCAGGCGCTGGCCAATCGCAGCTATGTGCTGCTGTGCGTGGGCTTTTTCGTCTGCGGCTTCCATGTGGCATTCCTGGGCACGCACCTGCCGGGCGTGATCGAAAGCTGCGGCCTGCCCGTGCAGTTCGGTGCCTGGGCGCTGGCCATGCTGGGGCTGTTCAACATCGTGGGCAGCCTGGCCATGGGCTGGGCCGTGGGGCGCTGGCGCATGAAATCGCTGCTCTCGCTGGTCTATGCCACGCGCGCACTGGCCGTGCTGGTCTTCATGCTGGTACCCAAGACCGGCGCCGTGGCCCTGGTCTTTGCCGCGGTGATGGGCCTGACTTTTCTGTCCACCGTGCCGCCCACGGTGGGGCTGGTCGCCAAGTTCTTCGGCACCCGCCACATGGCCATGCTGTTCGGGCTGGTGATGCTGGTGCACCAGATCGGCGGCTTCCTGGGCGCCTGGCTGGGCGGCAAGGTGTTCGAGGCCACGGGCAACTTCGACATCGTATGGATCATCGACATCCTGCTGGCCGTGGGCGCGGCCCTGATCCATCTGCCCATCCGCGAGGCGCGGCTGGCGCCGCGTTCCGCATTGAATCCCTCTCCCGCGGGCTAAGCCCGGTCAGCCCATGCAGGCGGCGGGCTCCACCGGCGCCGTGCCGCGGGCCAGCCGTTCGGCCTGGGCGCCCCAGGCCCACATGGCGGCTCCGGCCAGCAGCGCCACGACGAAGGACATCTGCGCGCCCAGGTGGTCGGTCACCCAGCCGGCCGCCGCAGCGCCCAGGGCCACGCCCATGGCCAGGCCGGTCAGCAGCCAGGTCATGCCCTCGGTCAGGCGGCTGGCCGCGACCTGCTGCTCCACCAGGCCCATGGCCACGGTGATCGTGGGGCCGAAGGTGATGCCGGCCAGCAGCACGGCGAGGTTCAGCGCCGTGAGGTTGTCGGCCAGCAGCAGCGGCACGGCCGTGATGGCCACCGAGGCGCCCACCCAGACGATCTGGCGGCTCAGCGGCGCCTTGAGCCGCAGCGCACCGAACACCAGTCCCATCACGCAGGAGCCCAGCGCATAGAAGGACAGCACCACGCTGGCCATGGCCGGCCGGCCCTGCTGCGTGGCAAAGGCCACGGCCGCCACGTCGATGGTGCCCACGATGACGCCTTGCGCCAGCATGAACAGTGCCAGCGTGCGTACCACGCGCTGGTGGCGCACCAGCGCGCTCTGGCGTACCTGGCTGTCATGGACGGTCACCGGCGGTTCCGTGCGGTGCTGCAGCACGAACAGGGCCACGCCCGCGAGCAGCAGCAGGGCCGCGGCCATGGGGCCGGCCTCGGGAAACAGCGCCATGCTCAGGCCCACGGACAGCGGCGGGCCGACGATGAAGCACAGGTCGTCGAGCACGGCCTCCAGCGCATAGGCGGTCTGCAACTGGGGCATGCCGCGGTACAGCACCGTCCAGCGCGCGCGCACCATGGCCGGCATGCTGGGCAGGCTGCCCACCAGCGCGGCCAGCAGCAGCAACAGCCAGTCCGGCCCCTGCCAGTGGGCGCAGGCCAGCAGCGCAAACATGGCACTGGCGCTGGTGGCCGCGGCAACGGGCAGCACCTTGCGCTGGCCATGGCGGTCCACCAGGGCCGAGATGCGCGGCGCCAGCAGCGCAATCGACAGCGCGAAGCAGGCCGCCACGGCGCCAGCCAGCGTATAGGCGCTGCGCTGCTGCGACAGCATGGTGATCAGGCCGATACCCGTCATCGACAAGGGCAGGCGGGCCACCAGGCCGGCCAGCACGAAACCGGCCGTGCCGGGTACGGCAAACAGCTGGCGGTAGGCATTGAGCATCGAAACCTCGGAAAAAGAGAAGAACGCAGCTAGCGGTCAGGCCACCAGCCGCTGCATTTCATGGATGGTTTCGGCTAACGCATTGGCATCCTGCGGCCCAAATGCGCCGTCCAGCCCTTCGTGGTGAACGGCGGTGAAAGGTGGGTCGTACAGCTGGCTCACGCTGACTTCGCCATGGGCGGTCAGCCTCTCGATTATCATCTCCACAAACCGGATCTGCTGGCTGCTGTAGCGGCTGCCGTCCAGAAAGCGGGCAAACGCCTGCTGGGCCGCTGCGCGGTCCATGCCCACTAGTGAGCGGATGAACTGCGGCAGCGGCTTGTCGCCATAGCTTTGCGCAAAGCGCTCGCGGCCCTCCACCTCGGGCGCTTCGTAGACAAAGCGCTCCAGCTCGCTCAGGTCGGTCGCAGTCAGCGGCTTGTTCAGGCGCAGCTTGGCAATCGCCACGTGGTGGGCGTTGGCCCGGATAAAGGCTTCCACCTTTTTGCGGTACTGCACCATGTTGATGCCGGTGCTGAAATCCTGGAGCGTGACCTCGGTGGCCTCGCCAATCTGGTCATCGAGTGCGGTGTAGATCGTGCTGGCGGCCTGCTTTTCAATGAACTTGATCAGCCCGCGCAAGTGGCGGCGCAGGTGTTCGATAATGGGGGCGGTGATGCCCACCCAGTAGCCCTCGGTCTGCACCTCTTGCAGCAAGGCCATTTCGGCCTGCACCGCAGGCACATTGGCCAGGGCTTCCAGGCGGCTGGCGATTTCAATCACTTGCTCGCGCAGCTTGCCAAAGCGCTTTTCCTTGTTCAGCAAAGCCAGTTGCAGGTTCACGCACTGCAAGTCAAACAAGCGGGCCGTGATGTGATCGCTTTCGCGCTGGCTGGGCAGGCCCGCCACATGGTTGCGCAACTGGCCTACATCGGCTTCGTCGAGCTGACCCCAGCGCTCGCGCTCGGCAAAGCGCTGCACGTGGTCCATTTCGGTACGCACGATGAAATTGTCTTGGTTCATGGCCGCCACCTCGGCATGCAGCTCATCGGTCAGCGCGGTTTGCAGATCGGCGTTATTGGCGTAGGCGGGTGGCTTTTCCTGCGCGGTATGCGCCGCAGCCGCGTGGGCTGCTGGCGTGCGCAGCAGCGTCAGCAAATCCAGCCGGGCCTTGAACAATCGCTTGCCCAGCGGCTCGGCAACGCTGCCGCTGGCCCCAGCCGGGCTTTCGTTGAAGTACTCAAAGTTCTGGCAGTAATCAAAGATGTAGAACTCGCTCTTGTGCTGATCGGGGCCCAACAGGTTTTCACATAAGCGCGTGCCCCGGCCAATCATCTGCAGGAACTTCACCTTGGAGCGCACGGCCTTGAAGAACACCAGGTTCAGCACCTCGGGCACGTCAATGCCGGTGTCCAGCATGTCCACCGAAATGGCGATATGCGGCGCGCTGGCGCTCTTGCTGAAATCGTCAATCAGCGTCTGCGCATAGCTGGATGCATGGGTGATGACCTGGGCAAAACTGCCCTTGAGGTGCGGGTAGTGGTGGTCAAAGCGCTTGGCAATAAAGTCGGCATGCTTCTGGTTCACCGCAAAGATGATGGTCTTGCCCAGCCGGTCGCCGCCGTCCACCTTCAGGCCGTGCTCCATCAGGTGCTTGAGCATCTTGTCCACCGTGTCTTCGTTGAACAGGAACTTGTTGATCTCACCGGCGCCCACCTCTTCGGGCGGACCATCGTCGCCCCAGTCGATGGATTCCCAGTGTTCCTTTTCCTCGGCACTCAGTTGCGCATATTGGATTCCCTGGCGCACAAACTTCAAAGGCACGGAAAACGACTTGGGTGGTACCAGATAGCCCTGGGTCACCGCCTCATTCATGCCATAGGCATCGGTGGGCACGCCGGTTTGCAGGCCAAACAGGTGGTAGGTGTCGCGGTCCACCTCGTCGCGCGGGGTGGCCGTCAACCCCACCAGCAGGCTGTCAAAGTATTTGAAGATGGCGCCGTACTTTTGATAGACGCTGCGGTGCGCCTCATCAATGATCACCAGATCAAAATGCCCCACGCCAAACTGGCGCGTGCCGTCGTCCTTGATCTGGTCAATCAGTCCCATCATGGTCGGGTAGGTGCTCAGGTACACACGGCCCTGGCCGTTCTTGTCGTGCAGCAGGTTCACGGGGCTGGCATCGGCCAGCAGCGGTTTGAAGCCCTTGTTCGTGGCCTGATTGACCAGCGACACCCGGTCGGCCAGAAACAAAACACGCTTGGCCCAGTTGGCACGCATCAGCACATCGGCCAGCGCCACCGCCACACGGGTTTTGCCCGTGCCCGTGGCCATGGTCAGCAGGGCGCGGCGCTGGCCCTGGGTAAAAGCTTCGGTAATCGACCGGATCGCGCGGTGCTGGTAGCCGCGCTCCACAATCTCGGGCTTGATGTTTTGCGCCGCCAGCGGCTGGCGCGAATGGCGGCGCTCTATGGCCAGGGCCAGCTCGGCCTGGGTGTAAAAGCCCTGCACCTCGCGCGGCGGGTAGCGCTCATCGTCCCATAGATAGGTGCGGTGGCCGTTGGTGTAAAAAATCAGCGGGCGCTGGCCGTATTGCGCTTGCAATCCATCGGCATACAGCTTGGCCTGCTGGCGGCCCACTTCGGCATCTTTCAGGCTCCGCTTGGCCTCCACCACGGCAGCCGGCTTGCCGTCTGCGCTCCACAGCACATAGTCGGCAAAACCTTCGCCGGCCTGGTTGGGCATGCCAGGCACGGGTACTTCCACGCTGGCGTTGTAGGGTGTCTTGTCGCTCGGCGGGGCACCGGCGGCCTGGAATGTCCAGCCTGCCTCACGCAGCTGCACATCAATCAGGCGCTTGCGGGTTTCGGCCTCGTTGTAGTCATGCTCGTCCGGCACGGCAATGGCCGCTGCCTTGGCCGTTGCCAGTTCGGCCTGGCGGTGGGCCAGTTCAGCATCCAGCTGGGCCAGCAAGGCCTCGCGCTCGGCCTGTGTGGCCGCTTGGGCGCTGAGTTGGGCTTCACGCGCTTCCAGCTCGCGGCGCTGCTGCTCAATCAGTGCCTGAAACTGCGCTTCCTGCTTTTTGAGTTCGGCCTTGGTGACCTGGGCAAACTCCGCCGCTGCCTGCTCGGCGTTGACTAGCAGCGGCACCTGCTGGCTGTCCCAGTCGGCATGCATCTGCTTGGGGTCGCTGGTGCGCGTATAGGTGCGCGCCAGCCAGAACAGGGTGTGAAACAGCTCTTGCACCAGCGCCATGGCATCGCTGCGCTGTACCAGTTGCTTGCCGCCATGCACCGCCACATTACCGGCCTGGCGCAGCAAATGCATCTTGTCCAGCACATAGGGCGGCACCAGTCGCCGGAACTCGATCTGGTTCATCAGCGTGTTCAGCGCCGTGTCATGCACGGGCAGGCGCAAGCTGCTGTCGTTGTCATACAGCCAGAGCACCACTTGCTCCAGCGCATGGCGCGCACGCATACAGGCGGCGCGCGGGTCCACATGCACCAGTTGCTCGGCCCCGGCGGCGGGCTCTTGCAGGGTGCGGAACTCGGGGGAGAGGAACTGGAAGTTGGACATTTATTCTATTGAAAGTACTTATATTGAATTGAAGAAATGAACTCTTGTAATTTGGTTTCTTGTTGGATTAAGTTTTTCTTCTGAATTTTAACTTTATCGTAAATATCATCAAATTTTTTCTGCAAAGAGATGTCAGGCATTGGAATTGAAATTTCTGCCGCATCTCTTAAATCAAGTCGTTTGGTTCCGTGCCCGGCAGACGAAACAACGGACAAAAACCGCTGCTTAAGTGATTTGATGCACGAAATTAAATACTTTGAGCTGAAGTCGGAATTTGGTTCAATTGCTTTCATATCCTGATTAATGGCAATGGAAACATTGTTGATCGCCACTGGGAAAGAGTGGGCGAGAATCATTCCTCTTACAACAATTAAAATGTGATTGGGATCTATTTTTTTTAATGACGTTTTAGCGAAAACTTCTTCATTTAGATGATCCTGAGAATCATCGATATGATCTACCTTCATGTCTTTTGGGCTTACCCATGGGTATGAACCAATCCAATAGTCTGAATTACTCTTGCTTGGTGTTGCACCACTTTTCCATTGGCCCACTTCTAAAAAGGATTTGAGTGGCCAATTTTTTGAATTGGTTACAGGATCCCCAAACATCTCCAAAAACACTGACTGCAAGAGTTGGTCGAGCTTGGCGATGGCTTTGCGGCGCTTGCTGCGCAGGGCTTCGGCCTTATCTAGAATGGCAGCGATGCGGCGTTGCTCGGGCAACGAAGGTAGTGATATTTCTAATTCCTCAAGAAAGCTCTTGGGAACTCGGCGTTGCCCACCGCTACCTGTCATCCTCTTTTCGCCTTCTATGCGAATTCTGGGTTGACGAAGAAAGTGGAATAAATATCTGCCATCGACCTTGGTTGCATCAGGTCGAATGACGTGAAATTCGGTAGAGCCAAATGCGTGCTCATGCTTTACATGAGCTAAAGCAATTTTTCCATTCTCAAAGCAAGGTGTTATTTTTGCGACCAAAATGTCGCCGTTTTGAAAATAAGTAAACCCCTTTGAAATGGCTTCAATTTCACGTTCTTCTTCAGAAATAATGGAGCCGCTGACCTCTGACACGCATGCCATGGGAACAAACGATGCCAATGATTTTTCTTGAATGGTTGATTTGTTGAGCTTGGGGTTCAGTTGTGCGATATCTGCGAGATGCATTACTTCAACATCCCTTCCAGCTCCACCATCCCCGCCATAATCTCCGCTTCCAGCTCTTTTAAATCGGCCAGAATAGTGGAAGGTGATTCATATTCCACGACTTCATGCACCACTTCCTTGTAGCGGTTGATGCTGAGGTCATAGCCATTGGCGGCAATTTCAGCTTTGGGCACGCAAAAGCTTTGCTCGGTGCGAAAACGCGTGGTTTCGTTGCCCGTGCGTTGCTGCCAGCGCATCAGCACATCGGGCAGGTTGTTGGTGGCGTGCTCGTTGGGGAGGGGGTTGCGCTTGTCGTCCAGGCTAAAGCCGTCGGCCTGCATGTCGTAGAACCAGACCTTGTCGGTGCCGCCGCTGCTGGTTTTGGTGAATAAAAGGATGGCGGTAGACACGCCTGCATAGGGCTTGAACACGCCCGAGGGCATGGAGACAATGCCGTCGAGTTTGTGGTCTTCCACCAGCATCTGGCGCAGCGTCTTGTGGGCCTTGCTGCTGCCAAACAGCACCCCGTCAGGCACGATGACGGCAGCGCGGCCACCGTTTTTCATAATGCGCAGGAACAGGGCCAAAAACAGCAGCTCGGTCTTTTTGGTTTTGACCATGGCCTGCAGGTCTTTGGCCGTGGCCTCGTAGTCCAGGCTGCCGGCAAACGGTGGGTTGGCCAGGATCAGGCTGAACTTGTCTTCCACCCCGGCGTGGTGTTCGCTCAGCGAGTCACGGTTTTCAATTTGTGGGTTTTCAATGCCGTGCAGCAGCATGTTCATGGAGCCAATGCGCAGCATGGTGCTGTCAAAGTCAAAGCCAAAAAAGGTGGCTTCGTTGAACTGCCGGGTGCTGGCCGTGTCGGCGTAAATGGTTTGCTGGTGGTGCTTGTGTAGGTATTCGGCCGCAGCGACCAGAAAGCCTGCGCTGCCGCAGGCGGGGTCGCAGATGGTGTCGCCGGGCTGCGGGGCCATCATGTCCACCATCAGCTGGATGATGTGGCGCGGCGTGCGGAACTGGCCGTTTTGCCCTGCGGTGGCGATTTTGCCGAGCATGTACTCGTACAGATCGCCCTTGGTGTCGCGGTCGTCCATAGGGATGCCGGCTACCATGTCCACCACCTTGGCCAGCAGCGCGGGCGTGGGGATGGTGAAGCGCGCATCCTTCATATGCCGGGCGTAGGTGGAGTTTTCACCCGTACCGCCCAGGTTGCGGATAAAGGGAAAGACCTGCTCGCCCACGGTGCGGTAGATGGCGCTGGCGTCGCCCAGGTCCTTGAACACCGACCAGCGCAACTGGCGCTGCTCGGGCGTGAAGATGGGCGATTCAATGGGCTGGCCGGTGCGGTTGGCCTTTTTTTCTTTCAGGGTCTGGATGTCATCGAGCCGCTTGATGAACAGCAGGTAGGTGAGTTGCTCGATCACCTCCATGGGGTTGGAGATGCCGCCACTCCAGAAGGCGTCCCAGATGCGGTCGATTTGCGATTTGATGGTGCCGGTGATCATTGGCCAAAAATCCGTTGTGCAGTAGTGGCGCGCGGTATGCAGCGCAGGCTTTTGATCTTAACCAACGGGCAGGCGGGTTTTGCCGGGTTGATGGGCAGCACCTGTTTTTGGGTTTCCTTTAAAAATCAATAGCTGCTGGCGCTTGATGGATAAGCGATAGCAGCTTTTTTGATTGGAATTTCAGGAGTGCTTATAGGACTTGCGCAAACAAGCATGTACCAAGGTCTGCAGCCCTGAGTCGAAGCTTTTGCCTGAACCTGGTTTGCGCAGGTCGTGACTTTATTTGTATTTCTGCTCCAGCGCGTCCCAGAAGTCCTTGTTCACCAGGCGCTGGCGCTCGAGGAAGGGGGCGACGATGGCCGGGTCTTCGTCGACCTTGTGCTCGTCGCGCAGCAGCGTCAGGCACTTCTGCATGCCGGCCACGGCGCCCTGCAGGGCCGCGTTGGCGTAGAGCACGAAGCCGAAGCCCAACTGGCCCAGCTCGTCGGCATTGAAGATGGGCGTCTTGCCGCCGATCACCATGTTCATGAGCTGGGGCGCCTGGAGCCGCTGCGGCAGGGCGCGCACTTCCTCGGCCCGGGTCACGGCCTCGACGAACAGGATGTCGGCGCCGGCTTCCTGGAAGGCCTGGGCGCGCTCGATGGCGGCTTCGAAGCCATGGACGGCCGCCGCATCGGTGCGGGCCATGATGAGGGTGCCTTCGTCGCGGCGCGCATCCACGGCGGCCCGGATCTTGCCCAGCATCTCGCCGGTCTCGATCACGTCCTTGCCGTTGAAGTGGCCGCAGCGCTTGGGGCTGACCTGATCCTCGAGCTGGATGCAGTCGGCGCCGGCGCGCTCCAGCGTGCGTACGGCATGGTAGGTGTTGACGGCATTGCCGAAGCCGGTATCGGCATCCACCAGCAGTGGCACTTCCACCGCGTCGCGGATGCGGGCCGTGTGGTCGGCGATGTCGGTCAGGCCCATGAAGCCCTGGTCGGGCATGCCGAACCACATATTGGTCACGCCGGCGCCGGTCACGTAAATGGCTTCGAAGCCCAGGTCGGCAACGAGGCGGGCCGATAGGGCATTGAAGGCGCCGGGCACGATGACGCCGCGGCGCGCATCGGCCAGGGCTCTGAGTTTCTGCTTGGGGTTCATTTTGGTTTTCCAGTACCTGTAAAACTGGCATGGCCCATCCGAGGACGGCCAGCAAGGGCCCAGGCGGGCCCGCCGTCCCGCAGCAAAGGCCGTCGTCCCCCTTTCAGGGGGAAGCGGCAAGGCCGCTCAGGGGGTTAGTCGAGGGAGATATTGGCGTTCTTGATCACCGGCCCCCACTTGGCGCGCTCGGCTTCGATGAACTTGCCGTAGGCCTCGGGCGTGCCGCCCGCGATGAGGCCGCCGCTGCCTTCGATCATCTGGCGCAGTGCCTTGTCGTTCCTGAGCGCCTCGTTCACGGCCTGGTTGAGCTTGGCGACCACGGCGTCGGGCGTGCTGGCGGGGGCGATCATGCCCAGCCAGTTGTACGACTCGAAGCCCTTGATGCCGGCCTCGTCCAGCGTGGGCACGTCGGGCAGCACGGCCAGGCGCTTCTTGCTCGAGACGGCCAGAGCGTTGATCTTCTTGGCCTTGATCGAAGGCAGGGCCGAATAGCCCATCTCGAACATGAAGGCCAGGTGGCCGCCCATGAGGTCGGTGGCCGCGAGCGAGCCGCCCTTGTAGGGCACATGCGTCATTTCGGTGTGGGTCTGGTAGGCCAGCAGCTCGCCCGAAAGGTGGTGGGCGCCGCCCACGCCCGAGGAGCCGTAAGTGAGCTTGCCGGGATTGCTTTTGGCATAGGCGACCAGTTCCTGCACGCTCTTGAACGGCTGGTTGGGCGCCGTGGTCAGGAACAACGGGGCCTGCTCGATGAGGATGATGGGCTTGAACGCGGTCTTCGCGTCGTACGGCATCTTCTTCATCAGCATGGGATTGGTCACCAGGGGCGCGGGCGAGCCGAAGCCGAAGGTGTGGCCGTCCGTGGCCTTGGCGATCACGTCCGTGCCCGTCACGCCGCCGGCGCCGCCGCGGTTGTCGATGATCACGGGCTGGCCCAGCACCTTGCCGAGCTGCTCGGCGATCAGGCGCGCGCGCGTGTCGGCATAGCCGCCGGCGGCGTAGGGCACGATCAGCTTGACGGTACGGGTGGGCCAGGCATCGCTGCCCTGGGCCATGGCGGTGCCGGCGGCACCGAAGCCGGAACCCAGCAGCGCGGCGGCTGCGGCAGCCCGGGCGGCCAGCTGGAAGGTTCGGCGGCGGGAAATATGTGTCATACGTGTTGGTGTTGATTCGGAAATGAGAGCGGCTGGCGCTTTTGCATCAAGCATTGGAGGCCTGAAATGCCTCAAAACTGCAGCCGCCTGCAAGGTGCCTGGCAGCGGCGGCATCAGTCCTCGCGCATGCCCGTGGCCTTGACCACATCGCCCAGGCGCTTGCGTTCCTCGTCCACGAATTTCACGAACGAGGCGCGGGTGCCACCCACGGGCTCGATGCCCATGCCCTTCAGGCGCGCCACGGTGGCGGGGTCCTTCATGGCCTTGTCCACGGCGGCGGCCATCTTGTCGAGGATGGCGGCAGGCGTGCCGGCCGGTGCGTGCACGCCGGCCCAGTGGGCGATCTTGAGTTCGCCAAAGCCCTGCTCGCCGGCCGTGGGCAGCTCGGGATAGGCGGAGATCCGCTGCGTCCAGGTCGTGGCCAGGGCCTTGAGCTTGCCGCTCTTCAGATAGGGCAGGACCACGATGCTGGCTTCCGAGGTGGCTTCGATCTGGTTACCCAGCACGGCCGTCACCGATTCGGAGCCGCTCTTGTAGGGCACGAGATCCAGCTTGGCGTCGTACTTGGAAGAAAGAATGCCTTCGACGAAGTGCGGCGTGCTGCCGATGCCGGCCGTCGCAAAGTGGATGCCTGCGCCCTTCTTGGACTGGGCCACGAAGTCCTTCAGGTCCTTGTAGGGCGAGTTGGCCGGCACGATGATCACCGACGGCGCCAGGCCGATCATGGCCACGGGCGTGAGGTCGGCGTCCTTGTAGGGCACCTTGCGGATCATGCTGTTGGAGATCACGCCCGCAGCGCTGACCAGGAAGGTGTAGCCGTCGGGCTGGGCCTTGGCCACGATGTCGGTGCCGATCACGGCGCCGGCGCCCGGCTTGTTGTCCACCACCACGGGCTGGCCCAGGGCCTTGGACGCGCCTTCGGCCGCGGCGCGTGCCAGCAGGTCGTTGGCGCCGCCCGCGGAGAACGGTACGACCAGGCGGATGGGTCGGGTGGGCCAGGCATCTGCGGCCTGTGCCCCGGCCAGGGGGGCGATGGCGGCCAGGGCGACGGCGCTGGCCAGCAGGGTGCGGCGGTTTGCAAACATGGTGATCTCCTTGAATCCGTATCGGTATGCGTAGGACATGTGGCGCAAGCGCTGTGCCAATGTTTTCAAGGGAAAACCCTTGGTTCTCTAAGTGATTGAAATTTCAGAAATTTTGCCTGGTCCTGCGCTGCGTGGCGAAGAGGCATCCGGTTTTGTGATTCATCCGTATTTCAGGAATGAAATAATCGGTTGCATGAATGAAATTGAAGTGCTTGAGGCTTTGCGTGAACCGGAGCGCCGGGCACCGCAGGATCTGCCGCGGCATTTGCCCCATATCGTGACCGTGGGCCGCTACCGTATCGGCCGGGTGCTGCAGCGCCAAGCCCAGCTGTGGTCGGGGCAGGCGCGCTTTTCGCATGTCGCGGCCTCGTTCGACGATGCCGTGGCGCAGGTGCAGGCCCTGCATCTGCGCCAGCCCATCGACGCGCTGGTGGGCGCGGGTGCCAGCGGAGCCTGGATCCGCGAGCGTGTGGACATGCCCGTGGCCATGGTGGAAGTGCGCGGACTGGACCTGCTGCATGCGCTGAAGCAGGCCCGGTTGCAGACCACCGAGGAAGCGCCCCATGTAGGCCTGGTCAGCTTCGAGGCGCCTTCGCCCGTGGTGGCCCAATTCGACAGCCTGTTCGGCCTGGGGCTGGTGCAGGTGGCCTACCAGGGGCCGCAGGATGCCGCCGCCTGCGTGCAGCAACTCAAGGCCCGACGCGTGGGTGCGGTGGTGGCGCCGGGGCTGGTGGCGGACCTGGCCGAGCAGGCCGGCATTGCCAGTGTGCTGCTGTATTCCGATACCTCGGTGCGCCAGGCCCTCAGCGACGCGCTGCTGCTGGCCCGCCACCGCCGCGCCGAGCGTGACCGCCACCAGCGGCTGGAAACCGTGTTGCACCAGCTGCAGGACGGCGTGGCGGCCGTGGACGAGCACGGCCGCATCTGCGCGCTCAATCCGCGCATGGCCGCGCTGCTGGGCGCCCCCGTGGAAGCGCTGCACTGGCGGCTGCTCGGCGACGTGGCGCCCGCCCTGGACATGGCCCGGGCCCTGGCCGGCGAAGAGGGCGGCGAGGAGGTGGTACAGCTGGCCACGCGCACCCTGGTCGTGCGCCGCGCGCCCATCGTGGAAAACGGGCAGGTGACGGGGGCGCTGCTGGTCTGCCGCGATCCGGCCGTCATCCAACGGGCCGACCGCAGCCTGCGCGCCAACCAGCGCCAGCGCGGCGCCGGCGTGCGCTGGCGCATCGAGGACTACCTGGGCAGCAGCCCCGCCGCGCAGCGCGTGCGCCAGCTGGCGCGCCAGTTTGCTGCCAGCGATGCCACGGTGCTCATCCTGGGCGAGAGCGGCACGGGCAAGGAACTGGTGGCCCAGGGCATACACCGGGCCAGCCGGCACGCGGCCCAGCCCTTTCTGGCCGTGAACTGCGCGGCCCTGTCCGAAAGCCTGCTTGAGAGCGAACTCTTCGGCTACGAGGACGGCGCCTTCACCGGCGCGCGCCGCGGCGGCAAGACCGGCCTGATCGAGGCGGCCCATACGGGCACGCTGTTCCTGGACGAGATCGGCGACATGCCGCTGGCCCTGCAGTCGCGCCTGCTGCGCGTGCTGCAGGAGCGCGAGGTGCTGCGCGTGGGCTCGACCACGCCGATCCCCGTGGACGTGCGCGTGATCGCCGCCACCCATGCCGATCTGGCTGCCCAGGTGGAACGCGGCCAGTTCCGCCGCGACCTGTATTACCGCCTGGCCGTGCTGCGCCTGGCCACGCCCACGCTGCAGATGCGCGGCGCGGCCGATGTGGCGCAGCTGGCCCGCTCCATGCTGGCCCGGCGGCTGGGCCTGGGAGATGCGAATGCCCTGGCGGCCTCGCCCCATGCGCCGGTGGCCCGGCTGCTCGATGCGGTGCTGGCCCATGCGGCCGCTCATGCCTGGCCCGGCAATGTGCGCGAGCTGGACAACTGGGTGGAGCGCCTGCTGGCCTGCCGGCACTACCTGGACGCCGGCACGCCGGACGGCATGCCGGACGCCGCACGGCTGCAGGAGATCTTCCCTGAATGCGTGGCGCTGATGCCGCTGGCGGCACCCACCGCGGCCCGCAGGGCGCGCCTGCGCGAAGCCAGCCGACAGGCCGAGCGCGAACGCGTGCGCGAGGTGCTGGAGAGCGTGGGCGGCGACCAGGGCCGCGCCTGCGAGCTGCTGGGCATCAGCCGGGCGACCTTGTGGCGGCGCATGAAAGGCGCGGCTTAGGCGCGGGGCTGCTTGCATTCGCGTACTTTCTGGCTCCGGCCACGCAGAGCACTGCCGCCAGCGTGACGGCCAGCATCGTCCAGCTCACGGTTTCATGGAGCAGCAGGGCGGCCAGCCCCAGTCCCATGAAGGGCTGGAACAGCTGCAGCTGCCCCACGGCCGCGATGCCGCCCGATGCCAGTCCGCGATACCAGAAAACGAAGCCGATCAGCATGCTGAACAGCGAGACATAGGCCAGCCCCGCCCACGCCGGTGCGCCCACGTGGGCGAACGACGCGGGGGCGGTCAGCAGCGCAAGCGGCAGCATGGCAGGCAGCGACAGCACCAGGGCCCAGCTGATGACCTGCCAGCCGCCCAGCGTGCGCGACAGGCGTGCGCCTTCCGCATAGCCCAGGCCGCACACGGCGATGGCGCCCAGCATGAGCCCATCTCCTTCGAGCGAGGCTTGCCCGCCGCCTGCAGCGGCATAGCCCGCCACCAGGGCCGCGCCCGCCACGGAAAACAGCCAGAAGGCCGGCCGGGGGCGCTCCCCCGCGCGAAAGACCGCGAAGATGGCCGTGCTCAACGGCAGCAGCCCCGTGAAGACCATGGAGTGGGCCGAGGTGACATGCTGCAGCGCCAGCGCCGTCAGCAGCGGAAAGCCGATCACCACGCCGCCGGCGGTGACGGCCAGCGCGGGAATGTCGCGGATCGCCGGCCGCGGCTGGCGCAGCGCCAGCAGCAGGGCCAGGCCCAGCAAGCCCGCAATGCCGGCTCTTGCGGCGGTCAGAAAGATGGGGCTGAAATCTGCGACCGCGATGCGGGTGGCCGGCAGCGAGCCCGCGAAGATCGCGACGCCTGTCAGGCCGCTGACCCAGCCGCTGGGTATTTTTTCCATTGATGACTCCTGGTGGGACGGGCCTCAGTAGAGCATCGGCCGCCGCGGCCGCACCATAGGCAATCCAATACAATTCAAAAGAACTGTTATGTATGTTTGTCAACAACAGTGGAGAAGCGGATGCAGCGCAACGGCACCCGGATCGGCGCGGTGATGGACGAGGTGCGCGCAAGGATCGCGTCGCGCAGCTATGGGCCCGGTACAAGGCTGCCTTCCGTGCGCGCGCAGGCGCAGGCCATGAGGTTTTCGGTGTCCACCGTGCTGGAGGCCTACGAGCGGCTGGCCGCCGAAGGGGTGGTGACCTCCCGGCGTGGCGCGGGTTTTTACGTGGCGGGGCCGGCGGCTCCGCTGGCGCTGGCGCAGATCGGGCCCCAGCTCGACAGGCAGGTCGATCCGCTGTGGGTTTCGCGCCAGTCGCTGGAGACGGATGGCAGCGTGCTCAAGCCGGGCTGCGGCTGGCTGCCCGCGCAATGGCTGTATGAAGCCGGCATTCGCCGCGCGCTGCGCACGCTGGCACGAGGCGATGCGCTGGAGCTGGCCGAATACGCCACGCCGCTGGGCCATCCGGCACTGCGCCGGCTGCTCGCGCTGCGCATGCGGGCAAACGGCATGGCAGCCGACCCCGAACAACTGATGCTCACCGAATCGGGGACACAGGCGGTCGATCTGGTCTGCCGCTTTCTGCTGGAGCCGGGCGACACCGTGCTGGTCGACGATCCCTGCTACTTCAATTTCCATGCCTTGCTCAAGGCGCACCGCGTGCGCGTGGTGGGCGTGCCGTACACGCCTTCCGGGCCGGACGTGGAGCTGTTCCGGGCGGCCTTGCAGCAGCATTCGCCCCGGGTCTACATCACCAATTCAGGCATCCACAACCCGACGGGCGCGGTGCTTTCCGCGACGACGGCGCATCGGCTGCTCAAGCTTGCCGAAGGCTCGGGCCTGGTGATCGTCGAGGACGACATCTTCGCCGACTTCGAGCACAGCCCGGCCCCCAGGCTGGCGGCCCTGGACGGGCTCTCGCGGGTCATCCATGTCGGCAGCTTCTCCAAGACGGTTTCGGCCTCGCTGCGCTGCGGCTATATCGCCGCGCGGGCCGACTGGATCGAGAGCCTGGTCGATCTGAAGATCGCGACGGCCTTTGGCGGGGGGCGCCTGGCGGCCGAAATGGCGCGGATGGTATTGACCGAAAGCGGCTACCGCAAGCACATGGAAACCGTGCGGCTGCGGCTGGCCGATGCCATGGCCGCGACGGTGGCCAGGCTGGAGGCCATGGGCATCCAGCCCTGGATCGTTCCCCAGGCCGGCATGTTCCTCTGGTGCCGGCTGCCGCAGGGCATGAAGGCCGAGGCCGTCGCGCAGCTGTGCCTGAAGGACGGCGTGGTGCTGGCGCCGGGCAATGTCTTCAGCCAGTCCCAGAGTGCCGGCGACTTCCTGCGCTTCAATGTGGCGCAATGCGCTGACGGGCGGGTATTCGATGCGCTGGCACGGGCGCTTGCTGCCCTGGCGGCTGGCCGGTCCGGGTGAGCCGCGCCCCGGCTTCCGGCTGGAACCTTATTTGGCCGCGAGCACGTCGCCCGGCACGCGGATCCAGCCTTCCATCAGGATGCGCGCGCTGCGGCTCATCAGGGCCTTGGTGACCACCCATTCGCCCTGCACCAGCCGGGCTTCGGCACCCACGCGCAGCGTGCCGGATGGATGACCGAAGCGGACCGCATTGCGCTCGCCGCCGCCGGCGGCCAGATTCACCAGCGTTCCGGGGATGGCCGCCGCCGTGCCGATGGCCACGGCCGCCGTGCCCATCATGGCGTGGTGCAGCTTGCCCATGGACAGGGCGCGCACCACGAGGTCTATGTCCCGGGCCGCGATCTTCTTGCCGCTCGATGCCGTGTAGCTGGCGGGCGGCGCCACGAAGGCGATCTTGGGCGTGTGCTGGCGCGTGGCAGCTTCGGCCAGATCCTGGATCAGGCCCATACGCAGCGCACCATGGGCGCGGATGGTCTCGAATCGGGCCAGCGCCTCGGCGTCGCCGTTGATGGCATCCTGCAGCTCGCAGCCGGTGTAGCCCAGGTCCTTGGCGTTGAGGAAGATGGTGGGAATACCGGCATTGATCATGGTCGCCGCGAAGCTGCCCACGCCGGGGACATCCAGCCTGTCGACCAGGTTTCCCGTCGGAAAGATGCCTGCCCCCACGCTCGCCACCTTGGGGCGGCCCGGCGCTGGCGACTTCGCTCCCCCATCCTCGCCGTCGTCGGCCGGATCCAGGAATTCCAGCGGCACCTCGGCGGCCGGGAAGGTCACGCCGTCCAGCTCGAAGTCGCCCGTCTCCTGCACCTGGCCGCCGGCGATGGTGACGTGGTTGATGATGGTCTTGGCTATATTGGCCTGCCAGATGCGGATGGTGACCACGCCGTCCTGCGGAATGCGCTCGGCGGGGATCAGGCCCATGTGGATGGCGCAGGGGCCCACGGCGGACGAGAGATTGCCGCAGTTGCCGCTCCAGTCCACGAAGGGCTTGTCGATGGAGACCTGGCCGAACAGGTAGTCCACGTCATGGCCTTCGCGCGTGCTGGCGCTCAGGATGACGCCCTTGCTGGTGCTGGACGAGGCATTGCCCATGCCGTCGATCTGCTTGCCGTAGGGGTCGGGGCTGCCGAGGGTGCGCAAAAAGATGGCGTCGCGCACGGGGCCGGGCTGCCGGGCCGATTCGGGCAGGTCCTGCAGCTTGAAGAACACGCCTTTGCTGGTGCCGCCGCGCATATAGGTGGCCGGGATCTTGATTTGGGGAAGATGCGAAGTCATTTCAAAAAGAATAGCTGGTCGTGCTTTTCAAGCAAGCGCGTGCGCCTGATTTGACGCTAAAAAATCCTGGGCAAAGCGCTGGAGCACGCCGCCGGCATCGTAAATCGAGACTTCTTCCGCCGTATCCAGGCGGCAGATCACGGGCACCCTGGCGCTGGTGCCGTCGCGGCGGTGGATCACCAGCGCCAGTTCGGCGCGCGGCCGGCGTTCGCCGATCACGTCATAGGTCTCGGTCCCGTCCAGCCCCAGGGTCTTGCGGTCCGTGCCCGGCCTGAACTCCAGCGGCAGCACGCCCATGCCGATCAGGTTGGTGCGGTGGATGCGCTCGAAGCCTTCGGCGACGATGGCTTCCACGCCGGCCAGGCGCACGCCCTTGGCGGCCCAGTCGCGGCTGGAACCCTGGCCGTAGTCGGCGCCGGCAATGATGATCAGCGGCTGCTTGCGCTGCATATAGGTCTCGATGGCCTCCCACATGCGCATGACCCGGCCTTCGGGCTCGACGCGGGCCAGCGAGCCTTGCTTCACGCTGCCGTCGGCATTTCTCACCATCTCGTTGAACAGCGTGGGGTTGGCAAAGGTGGCGCGCTGGGCCGTGAGGTGGTCGCCGCGGTGCGTGGCGTAGGAGTTGAAATCCTCCTCGGGCAGGCCCATCCTGGCCAGGTATTCGCCCGCGGCGGAGTCCGGCAGGATGGCGTTGGACGGCGAGAGGTGGTCGGTGGTGATGTTGTCCGGCAGCAGGGCCAGGGGGCGCATGCCCTGGAGCGTGCGCTCTCCTGCCAGCGCGCCTTCTCCCTCGGTATCCCAATAGGGCGGGCGGCGGATATAGGTGGACTGGGGGCGCCAGCCGTACAGAGCAGGCGCGCTGGCGCCGCCGTCGGCCCGGATGGCGAACATGGGCTCGTACACGGCGCGGAACTGCCCGGGCTTCACGGACTGCTGCACCACGGCGTCGATTTCCGCGTCGCTGGGCCAGATGTCCCTGAGGCGGATTTCCCTGCCCGCATGGATGCCCAGGACATCGTTTTCGATGTCCAAGCGTATGGTGCCGGCAATCGCATAGGCCACGACCAGGGGCGGCGAGGCCAGGAAGGCCTGTTTGGCATACGGGTGGATGCGCCCGTCGAAGTTGCGGTTGCCCGAGAGCACGGCCGTGGTGTAGAGGCCGCGCTCCGTGATCTCCCGCTGGACGGCTGGCTCCAGCGCGCCGCTCATGCCGTTGCAGGTGGTGCAGGCAAAGGCCACGATGCCGAAGCCCAGCTTTTCCAGTTCGGCCTTCAGGCCGGCTTCGCGCAGGTACAGCTCCACGGCCTTGGAGCCGGGCGCGAGCGAGGTCTTGACCCAGGGCTTGCGCGCCAGGCCGAGGCGGTTGGCATTGCGCGCCAGCAGGCCGGCGGCGATGACGTTGCGCGGATTGCTGGTGTTGGTGCAGCTGGTGATGGCCGCGATGATGACGGCGCCGTCGGGCATGGCGCCGGGCGTCCGGACCCAGGGGCCGGCAATGCCCCGGGCCGCCAGCTCGCTGGTGGCCACACGCGCATGTGGGTTGGACGGCCCGGCCATGCTGCGCTCCACGCGGGAGAGGTCGAACGTCAGCGTGCGCTCGTATTCGGCCTGCTCCAGCGTATCGGCCCACAGCCCGGCCTGCCTGGCATAGGTTTCGACCAGCTGCACCTGGGCGCTGTCGCGGCCGGTGAGGCGAAGATAGTCGATGGTCTGTTCGTCGATGGCGAACATGGCGGCCGTGGCGCCGTATTCGGGCGCCATGTTGGAGATCGTGGCGCGGTCGCCGATGGTCAGGCTCCTGGCGCCTTCGCCATGGAATTCCAGATAGGCGCCCACCACCTTCTGCCGACGCAGGAACTGCGTGAGCGTGAGCACGATGTCGGTGGCCGTGATGCCGGCCTGGCGTTTGCCCGTGAGCCGCACCCCGACGATCTCGGGCAGGCGCATCCACGAGGCGCGGCCCAGCATCACGTTCTCGGCCTCCAGGCCGCCCACGCCCACGGCGATCACGCCCAGCGCATCGACATGGGGCGTGTGGCTGTCCGTGCCCACCAAGGTGTCGGGAAATGCTTCACCATTGATAGCGTGGATCACAGGGCTCATGCGCTCCAGATTGATCTGGTGCATGATGCCGTTGCCCGGCGGTATCACCTCCACGTTCCGGAAGGCGCGCTTGCACCAGGCTATGAAGTGGAACCGGTCCTCGTTGCGCCGGTCCTCGATGGCGCGGTTCTTGGCAAAGGCCTCGGGATCGTCGCCGCCGCATTCCACGGCCAGGGAGTGGTCGACGATGAGTTGCACGGGCACCACGGGGTTCACGGCGGCCGGATCGCCGCCCCGCGCCGCAATCGCGTCGCGCAGGCCGGCCAGGTCCACCAGCGCCGTCTGGCCCAGGATGTCGTGGCAGACCACGCGCGCCGGAAACCACGGAAAGTCGCGCTCGCGCCTGCGTTCCACGATCTGCGTGAGGCATTCGGCGAGCATGGCCGGGTCGCAGCGGCGCACCAGGTTCTCGGCATGGACGCGGGCCGTATAGGGCAGCGTGGCCCAGGCGCCGGGGCGGATGGCTTCGACGGCGGCCTGCGCGTCGTGGTAGTGGAACGGGGTGCCGGCGAGGGGCTTGCGATAGGGCGATGTCATGGTGTCGGAGCGGGTCGGAAAGGCGGGATCGGCAAGCCGATGCAGAGGCGGCGCGGACGATGGCCCGGCCGCCGTTGGAGCTTATTGGGCGCGTATGTTGTTGTCCTGGACGACCTTGCGGTAACGGGGTATCTCGGCCTTGATCAGCGCGCCGAACTGCTCGGGGCTGCCGCCGGCGGGCGATACGCCCGTGGGCTCGAGCTGGGCCACGAGGCCGGGTGCCTTGAGCCCCGCATCGAGCGCGCCGTTGAGCGCCTGCAGGATCCCGGGCGGCAGGCCGCGCGGCGCGATCAGGCCGTGCCAGGCCACCACGTCGTAGTCGGGCAGGCCACCGCTTTCGGCCACCGAAGGAATATCGGGATAGGCCGGCAGGCGCTGGGCCGTGGTCACGGCCAGGGCCTTGAGCTTGCCGGCCTTGACATGGGGCATCAGCGCCTCGGTGCCGGCCACCAGCATGTCCACGTTGCCGGCCAGCAGGTCGGTCACGGCCGGGCCCGTGCCTTTGTAGGGCACGTGCGTGGCCTTGACGCGGGCCATGCCGAACAGGTATTCGGTCACGATGTGCAGATGGCTGCCGTTGCCCGCCGAGGCAAAGGTCAGCCTGCCGGGGTCCTTGCGTGCATAGGCCAGCAGCTCGCGCAGGTTCGCCACGGGCAGCCTGGGATGGATGCAGGCCACGTAGGCGCCCCGGGACAGCTGCACCACGGGCGTCATGTCGGCCACGGGGTCGAAGCGCAGCGGATACAGCGCAGGGTTGACCGTGTAGCTGCCCGCGACCAGCAGCAGCGTGTGGCCGTCCGGCGGGGTGCGCAGCGCATACTCGGTGCCCAGCGTGCCGCCCGCGCCGGGCCGGTTTTCCACGTAGACGGGCTGGCCCAGGCGCTCGTTGAGCACACTGGCCGCCACGCGCGCGATGAAGTCCGAGCCGCCGCCCGGCGCGAACGGGCAGACGATCTTGATCGGCTTGGCCGGGAACTTATCCTGGGCCTGGGCGGCCCAGGGCAGGGCCAGCGAGGCCAGGCCCGCATTGAGCTGTCGACGGGAGAGATGCGCCATGGGTTGTGCTTCCGTGGGGGATGTCGGGGGAGCCTAAGCCGCAGCCCGTTGCCGTGTGGACAGCTGCCGGGGGCTTCAGGATCTGCGGGCCTATCAAAGCAATAGCTGTATACGCCCGGCCCGTCGGTATTTCAATGCGGAACTCCTCAGGCCTGTCGCCGACGCGGCTCGGTTCGGCGGCCCTCCGTCCACCGAGCCGGCAGCCGCCGGGCCCGGGCCGCGCGCCGGCGCTCAGGCCCGCTGCGCGATGGGCACGAAGGCCCGAGGGCCGGGACCCACATAGTGGGCGCTGGGGCGGATGATCTTGTTGTCCTGGCGCTGCTCGATGACGTGGGCCGCCCAGCCGCTGGTGCGCGCGATCACGAACAGCGGCGTGAACATGGCGGTTGGCACGCCCATCATGTGGTAGCTCACGGCGCTGAACCAGTCGAGGTTGGGGAACATGTTCCTGGCCTCCCGCATCACCGATTCCAGGCGCGCCGCGATGTCGTACATGCGGGTGTTGCCGGCTTGCTCCGACAGTCTCCGCGCCACGCCCTTGATGACCGCGTTGCGCGGATCGCTCACGGTGTAGACCGGATGGCCGAAGCCGATCACGACTTCCTTGGCCTCCACGCGGCGGCGGATGTCGGCCTCGGCTTCGTCGGGGCTGGCGTAGCGCTGCTGGATCTCGAAGGCCGCCTCGTTGGCGCCGCCATGCCTGGGGCCGCGCAGCGCGCCGATGGCGCCGGTGACGGCCGAGTACATGTCGCTGCCCGTGCCCGCCACCACGCGCGCCGCGAAGGTGGAGGCGTTGAATTCGTGTTCGGCATAGAGGTTGAGAGATGTGTGCATGGCGCGCACCCAGCTGGCGCCTGGCGCCTTGCCGTGCAGCAGGTGCAGGAAATGGCCGCCGATGGAGTCGTCCTCGGTCTCCACCGCGATGCGGCGCCCCGAGTTGCTGAAGTGGTACCAGTACAGCAGCAGGGAACCGAGCGAGGCCATGAGGCGGTCGGCGATGTCGCGGCTGCCGGCCAGGCTGTGGTCGTCCTTCTCGGGCAGGGCGCAGCCCAGGGCCGAGACGCCGGTGCGCATTACGTCCATGGGATGGCTGGCGGCGGGCAGTTGCTCCAGCGCCAGCTTCACGCTGTGCGGCAGGCCGCGCAAGGCTTTGAGCCTGGCCTTGTAGGCCTGGAGTTCGCCTTGCGTGGGCAGCTTGCCGTGCACCAGCAGATGGGCGATTTCCTCGAATTCGCAGGCCTCGGCAATGTCCTGGATGTCGTAGCCGCGGTAGCGCAGGTCGTTGCCGCTCCTGCCGACGGTGCACAGCGCCGTGTTGCCGGCCGCGACGCCGGACAGGGCCACGGATTTCTTGGGCTTGAAGCCCGGGGCCCGGGCCTGGACGTCGGCCGGGGCGCGGGGGGCGATGGGGACGGCAACCGTGTTCATGCAAAGCTCTCCTTGTGTGATACTTCGCAATCTACGCAATACATTGGCTCAATAAAAGAGCTGAATTGGCGAATTCTTGCGAAGACGATTTTTGCTTTTGCGAAGCTTGCGAATGAAAAGGAGAGGCCGTGGCCAAGACCTTCATGGGCGTGCGCCTGCGCAGCCTGCGCGCCGAGCGCGGCATGACCCAGGCGGCGCTGGCGCAGGCGCTGGGGCTGTCGCCCAGCTACCTGAACCAGATCGAACAGGACCAGCGCCCGCTGACGGTGCCCGTGCTGCTCAGGATCCACAAGGTGCTGGGCGTGGACATCCAGCAGTTCTCCGAGGACGAGCAAGCCCGGCTGCTGTCGCAACTGCGCGATGCGATGGCCGCCGCTGCGCAGCCCGACGGGCCCGTGCCCCTGCCGGAGCTGCGCGAGGTGGCGGCCAAGATGCCGCACCTGGCGCAGGCGCTGCTGGCCATGCACCGCCGCCACCAGGCGGATGTGGAGCGCATCGAGGCGCTCTCGGCCCGGCTGGGCGACGGGCGCGGGCTGTCCGGGGAGGGCGATGCCGCCGTTGCCGCCTGGAACCATGCCCCGCGCCAGATGCCCTTCGAGGCGGTACGCGATTTCTTCTTTGCCCACCGCAACCATTTCGATGTGCTGGATCGTGCGGCCGAGCGGCTGGCCCGGCAGGCGGGCGAGCAGGGCGGCAGCCTGCAGGAATGGCTGCAGCACCGACTGCAGGCGCGCCACAACGTGCTGGTGCGGCGTGCAGCCCATGATGCGGGCGATGCGCATGGCCACCGCCACTATGACCCGCAGACGCGCACCCTCTGCGTGGCGCCGCAGCTGCGGCCCGCGCAGCAGGCCTTCCAGCTGGCCACCCAGCTGGCGCTGCTGGAGTTCGATGCGCTGATCGACGCCGAGCTGCGGACCGCCGCCTGGCAGGACGATGCCACGCGGCGCCTGGCGCGCCTGGGCCTGGCCAACTATGTGGCGGGCGCCTTCGTCCTGCCCTATGGGCAGTTCCTGCAGGCCGCGGAAGGCCTGCAGTACGACATCGACCTGCTGGCGCGGCGCTTCGGCGTGGGCTTCGAGACGGTGTGCCACCGCCTGTCCACGCTGCAGCGTGCCGAGGCACCGGGCGTGCCGTTCTTCTTCATCCGCGTGGACCGGGCCGGCAACATCAGCAAGCGTCAGTCGGCCACGCATTTCCATTTCTCCAAGATCGGCGGTACCTGCCCGCTGTGGAACGTGTACGAGGCCTTTGCCCAGCCCGGGCGCATCGTGCCCCAGCTGGCCAGCATGCCCGACGGGCGCGTCTACCTATGGATCGCGCGGACGGTCAGCCACCAGGGCCACGGCTGGGGCGCGCCGGGCAAGACGTTTTCGATCGGCCTGGGCTGCGACGTGCAGCATGCTGCGCGGCTCGTGTATTCGCGCGGGCTGGACCTGCGCCACCTGGATGCGGCCACGCCCATCGGCATGGGCTGCAAGGTCTGCGAGCGCAGCGCCTGTCCGCAGCGGGCGTTTCCCTTCGTGGGCAAGCTCTTGCAGGTCAACGAGAACGAGAGCGGCTTTGTGCCCTATGGAGTAGCTCAGGTTTCCCGGGAAAGTGGCTGAAACGATAGCAGCCGCCGCTTGCCAATCAATATTTTCAAGAGAAAATTGAAATGAAATATCGATATGGCTTGCGCTGCAAGCTATCAAAAAAGATAAATGCCTCAAAGCCCCAGCGCATCGAACAGGTGCTTTTCATACTTTTCGCTCTCGGCTGGGTAGCGCAAGTTCGGCAGACCCTGTTTTCGGGCCAGCGACCAGACAATGCTCTCGCCCGCGGGCAGGGTGTCGGGCGCTTCCTGGTAGACGGCGTCGGCATAGGCTTCCTGCGGCGGGATGAGGGTCCAGCCCGCCTCGCGCAGCGCGGCGATCACGTCGTCCAGGAACATGGCGTTGATGGTGTTGGTGTGCAGCAGCAGCACATGGTCGATCTCGCGCCCCGTGGCCTGGCGCGCCAGCCGCGCGTAGTAGTCTGCGCGGTCCAGCAGATGGCGGATATAGGGCTGCCTGAAGACCTGTGGCGATTGGCCGGGGTGCTGCGCCATCCAGGCACGCAGGCGCTGGTCGTAGTACCAGTCGCTGGCATCGATGGAGACGGCGCCCGGGCCATAGCCATGGGCGCTCAGCCACTGGCGCACGCCGTCGCGTCGGGCCTCGGTATGGCCTTCCTTCAGATAGGGGAAGCGGTAGCGCCGGGTCCACGAGGGCAGGCGGGCAAGCAGGTCCTCGTTGCGTTCGATGTCGGACAGGTAGCGGTCCAGCGAGACCTGGTCCTGGTGGAGGTTGAGGTGGGAATAGCCGTGGTTACCCACCTGGTGGCCCTGCTCCAGCCATTGGCCCACCAGGTTCATGCCCTCCTGGCTGTCCACGCGCGCGCCGGCGGCAAACAGAATGCTCTTGACCTCGTTGTCCTTGAGCGCCTTGAGCAGCTGGTTGTTCAGCGCGCGTGCTTGGGGCAGCCTGTCCGGGTCGTAGCCGTCGTCAAAGCTCAAGGCCAGCCGCTGGGCCATGGACGCCAGCGGCAGGCACAGGGCCAGGGCGGCGATCAGGGGCTTGAACATGCTGCAGCCTCAGGCTCGGGGCGCAAAGGCGATCAGGCCCATGCCCAGCAGGCAGGTCAGCACGCCGGCCACGTCCCAGGCCGTGGGACGCACGCCGTCCACCAGCCACAGCCACGCCAGGGCCACGCCCACATAGACTCCGCCGTAGGCCGCATACACGCGTCCGGCCGCCGCCGGGTGCAGCGTCAGCAGCCAGGCAAACACCGCCAGGCTGGCGGCGGCGGGCAGCAGCAGCCAGGCGCTGCCGCCCTGCTTGAGCCACAGCCAGGGCAGGTAGCAGCCCGCGATCTCGGCCAGGGCCGTCAATACGTAAAGCAAAAAGGTCTTGATCACTGCGCAGCGTTCGGGTCCGGAAAAGCCAGGCTGCATTGTGCATGGCTGCGGGCCGGCGCCGCCAGGGCCAGCGTGCTGCCCCGGAGCACCAGCTCCTCGAACTGCGCCACGGGCACGGGCGCGCTCATCAGATAGCCCTGCCAGGCAAAGCAGCCTATGACCTCGAGGAACTGGCACTGGGCCTGGGTCTCCACGCCCTCGGCCATCACGCGCAGCCCCAGGCTGTTGGCCAGCGCGACGATGGTGCGTGCGATCGCGGCATCGTTGGGGTCGGTCAGCACGTCGTGCACAAAGCTGCGGTCGATCTTGAGCTGGTTCAGGGGCAGGCGCTTCAGATAGGCCAGCGAAGAATATCCGGTACCGAAATCGTCGAGCGAAAAGCCAATGCCGTGCACCTGCAGCTGGGCCATCTTGGCGATGGTGTTGTCCACGTCGCTGAGCAGCAGGCTCTCGGTCAGTTCGAGCTTGAGCAGGCGCGGATCGGCGCCATGCTCGGCCAATGCCCGCAGCACCTGCTGCACGAACTCGGGGCGGTAGAACTGCTTGGCGCTGACATTGATGGCCAGCGTGAGCTGGGCGAGCCGCGGATGCCGGGCCCAGGCGGCCAGCTGGCGGCAGGCCGCGTGCAGCACCCATTCGCCCAGCTCCACGATCAGTCCGGTTTCCTCGGCCAGCGCAATGAATTCGCCGGGCGAGACGAAGCCGCGGCGCGGATGACGCCAGCGCAGCAGGCCCTCGGCACCCACCACCTGGCCATGCTCCACCTGGGGCTGGTAGAACAGCTCGAACTGCCGCTGGGCCAGGCCGGTGCGCATTTCCTGCTCCAGCGACCGGCGCTCCTGCAGCGCGGCCTGCAGCGTCGGGTCGAAGAACTGCGCGGCATTGCGGCCTTGGTTCTTGGCCTGGTACATGGCCATTTCGGCACGGCGCAGCACTTCCTTGGCCGACAGCGGCTTGGCGGAGGCAGTCACCGGCTCGGCGCCGAACAGGCTCAGCCCCAGGCTGGCGGTGACCTGGCGCGGCGTGCCCGCCACGGTCAGTGGCTCGCGCACCAGCGCCAGCACGCGCTGGGCCTGCTTTTCCAGATAGGTGGCGGCGGCCACGGCATCCGCGCCCAGATCGTCGAGCACGATCACAAAGTCGTCGCCGCCCTGGCGGGCCACGGTCACGCCCGCACCCATGCGGTGGCCCAGGCGCTGGCTGAGCTCCTGGAGCAAGGCGTCGCCATGCTCCAGGCCCATGGTTTCGTTGAAGGCCTTGAAATTGTCGATGTCCAGCAGCAGCACGCCGCCCCAGTGCTGGCGCCGCTGGCAGCTGGACAGCGCCTGCTGCAGCCGGTCCATGAGCAGGCGCCGGTTGGGCAGCGCGGTGAGCGGATCGTAGAAGGCCAGGCGCCTGGCCTCGTCCTCGGCGGCCTTGCGCTGGCTCTGGTCCTGCAGCACCATGAGGCAGCCGTCGTCGAGCAGCACGCCGCTCATGCTCACGGTGCGGCGCGTGCCGTCGGCGCCGTGAAAGGACAGCTCCTGCGCGGCGATCGTGTAGGTATCGGGGGGCGGTGCGTCGCCGTTGTGCACCGTGACGGCCCTGGCCCTTACGCGCGCCTTGGCGTCTTCCCAGCGCAGCATGGCGCGCTTGCGCTGGGCTTCGTTGGCAAACACGCGGCTCCACCACTGCTGGCTGTGCGTATCGGGCGCCTGCGGATTGCCTGCAATGCGCAGGAATTCGTCGTTCCAGTAGGCGAAGCGGCCGTCGTTGCGCTCCATGACCAGGCCCACGGGCAGCCGCTGCATCAAGTGGCGCAGCTGCCGGTGGCCCTGCTGCTGTATCTGCTGCAGGCGCTTGCGCTCGCTGATGTCCTGCACCAGGGCCAGCAGCATGCGGGGGCGCTGGCCGACGACGGAGATGTTGACTTCCACCCAGACCGTCTGGCCGTCCTTGCGCAGCAGGCTGTGCTCGCCGTGGATGGCCTTGATCTGGCCGCTCACCAGGGCATGGAGCAACTGGGCGGAATGCTCGCGGTCCTCGGGGATGGAAAGGTCCAGCGCCTTGCGCTGGTGCAGCTCCTGCGCCGAGTAGCCGGACATGGCGCAGTAGCGCTGGTTGACGGCCATGATGCGCAGGCTGGCGGTGTCGACCTGCACCACGCCCAGCGCGGCCTGCTCGTACAGCGCCTGAAAGCGCGCATCGCTTTCGCGCCAGCCGCGCGTGGAGCGGCGCAGCCGGGCGAAGAAGGACGAGCGCCGGCGCCAGCGGCGCCAGGACCAGGCGAACACGGCCAGCCCCGACGCGGCCAGCGCCGTCAGAAGATAGGGCAGGGCGCGCTCCAGCCAGGTCAGGACGGGCCATTGCAGCAGGCCGATGCGCTCGCGTACAAGCACCTGCTTTTCGATCAGGCCGGCAGCGCCGGACGCCGCCAGATCCCCTGCCAGTGCCTGGCCAGGCCCCCAAGCCCAGGCCAGGGCCACTGCCGCGATCCATAGAAACCTGGCCATCCAGGGCTGGCCCAGTGCGAGAAAGGACATGAACGAATGTGTGCGATCAAACAGTAGGGCCCGAAGCCGCGTTGCCGGCCGGGCCGCCCAGATATTCCCGCCGCTCATCCATAGACCGTTCGAGCGGATGCCGCAGAGGACTGCATTGTGAAGGATATTTCCTACAAGCAGCAAACCGGCAAGACCGGCGGCAGCCGCCCTTGCTGCGGATGGCCGCGGTCCGCCGTCATCCGGATGGAGTCCGGACGGGCGCCACTTGCCGATACGGAAAATGCTTCAAAAACAGGAGCTGCGCCAGGCAATCATACGTATCTGAATGTGAATTTTGGTCAAACCACTTTCATCCAGTGGCCGGCGCTGCAAGTCTTGCAATTTTGTTTCATCCGTGCAACAGAGGCCGTGGCCTGCAGGCCTTCATGGATCGGTGCTGCGGGCCCACAATGAAGCCATGTCCGTAGCCAAGACCCTGCTCATCGTCTACCACTCCCTCACGGGCGGCACATTGCAGATGGCGCAAGCCGCTGCCGCCGGCGCCCGGGGCGAGGAAGGCGTGCAGGTGCGCCTCCTCGAAGCGCGGCAGGCCGGTCCCGAAGACCTGCTGGCCGCAGAAGGCTATGTCTTTGCCACACCGGAAAACCTGGCCGCCGTCAGCGGGCTGATGAAGGACTTCTTCGACCGCAGCTACTACGGCGCGCTGGACCGCATCAACGGCCGCCCCTATGCGGTGCTGGTCTGCGCTGGCAGCGACGGCTCCAATGCCGCACGGCAGATCGCGCGCATTGCCACCGGCTGGCGCCTGCAGCCCGTGGCCGAGCCGCTGATCGTCTGCACCCACGCGCAGACGCCCGAAGCCATTCTGGCGCCCAAGCAGATCGGGCCGGCCGAGCTGGAGCGCTGCCGGGAGCTGGGACAGGCCTTTGCCGCCGGGCTGGCGATGGGCGTGTTCTAGGCCGCTCCGGCCCGCCCCAAGGCCCGCCGAGGGCTATGGGCGCGTTATGATTCGGCCCGCCCTTTATCCCCGACTCCATACCGCCATAGACCGCCTCCGACACCGTGCGCCTGAACTCCATCAAGCTCTCCGGCTTCAAATCCTTTGCCGAGCCCACCAACTTCGTCCTGCCGGGCCAAATGGTCGGCGTGGTGGGCCCCAACGGTTGCGGCAAGTCCAACATCATGGACGCGGTGCGCTGGGTGCTGGGCGAATCCAAGGCCAGCGAGCTGCGCGGCGAGTCCATGCAGGACGTGATCTTCAACGGCACCACGCACCGAAAGCCCGCGAGCCGGGCCAGCGTGGAGCTGACCTTCGACAACAGCGACCACCGCGCGGGTGGCCAGTGGGGCCAGTTCGGTGAGATTGCCGTCAAGCGCGTTCTCACGCGCGAGGGCAACAGCAGCTATTTCATCAACAACCAGCCCGTGCGCCGCCGCGACGTGCAGGACGTGTTCCTGGGTACGGGCCTGGGGCCGCGTGCCTACGCCATCATCGGCCAGGGCACGATCAGCCGCATCATCGAGTCGCGCCCCGAGGAACTGCGCCTGTTCCTGGAAGAAGCCGCAGGCGTTTCCAAGTACAAGGAGCGTCGGCGCGAGACCGAGAACCGCCTCTCGGCCACGACCGAGAATCTCACGCGCGTGGAAGACATTCTGCGCGAGCTCAATGCCAACCTCGACAAGCTCGAGAAGCAGGCCGAGGTGGCGGCCCGGTACAACGACCTCCATGCCCAGGTCACGCTCAAGCAGCATCAGCTGTGGTACCTGAAGCGGGCCGAGGCCGAGGCCGAGCAGGACCGCGTGCGCGTCGAAGGCCTGAAAGTGGTCAACGAGCTCGAAGAGCGCATGGCCGACATCCGCAACAACGAAAGCGGACTCGAGACCCTGCGTCAGGCGCACTACGACGCCAGCGACAAGGTCAACCAGGCGCAGAGCAAGCTCTACGAGGCCACGGCCGAGGTGGGCAAGCTCGAGGCCGAGATCCGTTACGTGGTCGAAGGCCGCCAGCGCGTGCAGCAGCGCCTGCAGCAGCTGTCCGAGCAGATCCTGCTGTGGAGCAGCCGCAGCGAGGAAGCCCAGGCCGAGATCGAGAACATCGAGGGCGCCGGCATGGATGCCGAGGAACAGGCCGAGATGCTCGCCGCCCAGGTCGAGGAGCAGACCATGCGTCTGCCCGACCTGGAGGAAGCGCTGCGCGCCGCGCAGAAGGCCGATGCCGACCAGCGCAGCTCCGTGGTGCAGGTGCAGCAGCAGATCCAGGTGCTGGCCGCCGAGCAGCGCAGCCTGGACGAGCAGCGCCGCCAGTTCGAAAGCCGCTTCGAGCGCCTGCGCGCCGACCGCAATGCGCTGGAGACGCCCGACGAAGCGCGACTGGCCAATCTGCAGGCGCAGCTGGCCGAGGCGCAGGAACTGGCCGAGATGGCCGATGCCGTGCTCAACGAGCTGCAGGAGTCCGTGCCCCAGCTCGACGAGGACCGCCGCGCGCGCCAGTCAGCCGTCAACGAGGAAAGCAGCCGCCATGCGGACCTCTCCGCGCGCCTGGAGGCCCTCAAGGCCCTGCAGGAAAAGGTCAAGACCGACGGCAAGCTCCAGCCCTGGCTGGCCAAGCACGGCCTGGACGGCCTGCACGGGCTGTGGAGCCGCATTGCCATCGAGCCGGGTTGGGAGAATGCACTGGAAGCCGCCCTGCGCGAACGCCTGGGCGCGCTGGAAGTGGGGCGCCTGGACATGGTGCGCGGCTTTCTGGGTTCGGGCGGGCAGGATGCGCCGCCGGCCCGGCTGGCCTTCTTCAGCCCCCCCCAGGCCGCGGCGACGCCGGCAGCCGCGCGCTTTGCACGGTTGTCGGACCTGCTCAAGGTCGGCGATGCCGGCCTGCGCACCGTGCTGTCCGACTGGCTCACCGGCTGCTATACGGCCGCCACGCTGGACGAGGCGCTGGGCCGCCGTGCCGAGCTGCAGCCCGGCGAGGTGGTCTACGTGCCCACGGGCCATGCGGTCAGCGCCCACAGCGTCACCTTCTATGCCCAGGACTCCGAGCAGTCGGGCCTGCTGGCGCGCGCCCAGGAGATCGAGCACCTCGAAAAGGAGGTGCGGGCCCAGGCATTGATTGCTGAGGAATCGCGCTCGGCCCTGGTGCGCGCCGAAAGTGCCTATGCCGACGCCTCGCAGCGCCTGGTGGCGGCACGGCGCGAGGCTTCCGAGGCCCGCAGCCGCGCCCATGAGCTGCAGGTGGAGACCCTGCGCCTGTCGCAGCTGGCCGAGCAGGCCCGGGCGCGCAACGCCCAGATCGCGGCCGACCTGTCCGAGGTCGAGGCCCAGCTGTCCGATATCGAGGAGCGCCGCGTCGCGGCCGAGGCCCGCTTCGAGGAGCTGGACATGCAGCTGGCCGACAGCCAGGAGCGCCATGCCCAGCTGGGCGACAGGGTGCTTGAAGCCGAGCGGCGCCTCAACGAATCGCGCGAGCAGCTGCGCAGCCTGGAGCGCCAGGCCCAGGAAGCGACGTTCTCGCAGCGCAGCCTGCATGCGCGCCGCGCCGAGCTGTCCCGCACCATCGAGACGGCCAGCCAGCAGGCGCGTTCGCTGGCCGAGGAACAGCAGCGTGCGCAGGAGGAGCTTTCACGCCTGACCGATGCAGCGGCCCAGGGCGGCCTGCAGGACGCGCTGGACCTGAAGATGCAGCGCGAGAAGGAAGTCGCCGAGCGCCGCAGCGAATACGACGACCTGACCAACAAGCTGCGCGCCAGCGACGAGCGCCGCCAATCGCTCGAAAAGGCGCTGGACCCGCTGCGCCAGCGCATCACCGAATTCCAGCTCAAGGAGCAGGCCGCGCGCCTGGGCCTGGAGCAGTACAGCAACCTGCTGGCCGAGGCCAATGCCGACCTTGCGGCCGTGGCCCAGTCCATTGCGGAGGGCAATGTGCGCATGCACGGCCTGCAGGGCGAGATCGACCGCCTGCACCGCGAGATCCAGGCCCTGGGTGCGGTGAACCTTGCGGCGCTCGACGAACTGACGCTGGCGCGCGAGCGCAAGACCTTCCTCGACGCCCAGATGGACGACCTGACCAAGGCCATGAACACGCTGGAAGATGCCATCCGCAAGATCGACGCCGAGACGCGTGAACTGCTGTCGGGCACTTTCGATACCGTGAACCGCCATTTCGGCCGCATGTTCCCCGAACTGTTCGGTGGCGGCCAGGCCAAGCTGGTGATCACGGGCGATGAAATCCTGGACGCCGGCGTGCAGGTGATTGCCCAGCCGCCCGGCAAGAAGAACCAGACCATCCATCTGCTCTCGGGCGGCGAGAAGGCGCTCACGGCGATTGCGCTGGTGTTCGCCATCTTCCAGCTCAACCCGGCACCGTTCTGTCTGCTCGACGAGGTGGACGCGCCGCTGGACGATGCCAATACCGAGCGCTATGCCAAGCTGGTGCACAGCATGAGCAAGGGCACGCAGTTCCTGTTCATCAGCCACAACAAGATCGCCATGGAAATGGCCGGGCAGCTGATCGGCGTGACCATGCAGGAGCAGGGTGTTTCACGAATTGTTGCGGTGGATATGGAGTCTGCCCTGTCCATGGCTGAGCTATCCTGAGCCTGTTTCCACTTCCGAGGACTTGCGCGAACCCAGATGCACGCAGCCTTCTTCACCGGCATGGGAATCCCGCCCGGGCCTGTTTTGCGTAAGTCCTGTCCCCTTCGACCGTTCACATACCGCTTTCTTACATGAGTACCCTGCAAATCAGTCTGGCCGTCCTGGGCGTTGTGCTTCTGGCCCTGATCGTTGCCTACAACTCTTGGTCGGCCCGCCGCAATGCGCCCAGGCGCGCGGATCCCGAGGCGCAGGGCGTGCAAGGTGATCCCCTGCGCAACGAGCCCGGCATGGACACGGTGGGGCACGGCCCCGATCTCACGCACAGCCTGCGCGAGCCGGTGCTGGGCGACTTCGGCAAGGCCGTTCCCGGCGCCGAACCGCTGCATGTGCCCGAGGCCGCTGGCCGCTTTGCCGAGGCCGATGCCGAGCTGGCACGGATCGTGGCGCAGGAAGCCTATGAGGAGCAGCAGCGCCAGGCTGCGCTGGAGGCCGCCCGCCAGCAGGCCGCCGCGCCGGCAGCTGCGGCAGCGGTGCCACAGCCGGCCGCCAAGCCTGCGCAACCCCAGGCCGAAGCCGAAGGCGCGGCGGAGCGCGCGCCCGTGGAGCCCGTGCTGACCGAGGCGCCGCTGGCCGCGCCCGCCGCGGCTGCCGCAGTGGAGCGCCGCAGCCAGCTGGACGCGCTGATCGATGCCATCGCTCCCATACAGGTGGCGCAGCCCGTGCCCGGCGAAGTGGCCATCCAGGCGCTGCCCAGCACGCGCCGTGCGGGCAACAAGCCGTTCGCCATCGAAGGCATGAACCAGCAGACCCGCCAGTGGGAGCCGCTGCAGGCCGGCCAGCGCTATATCGCCTTCCAGGCCGGCGTGCAGCTGGCCAACCGCACGGGCGCGCTCAACGAGATCGAGTTTTCCGAATTCGTGGCCAAGGTGCAGCGCTTTGCCGATGCCCTGGGCGTGGTGCCCGACATGCCCGACATGCTGCATGAAGTGGCGCGTGCCCGCGAGCTGGACCAGTTCGCCAGCGAGCACGATGCCCAGCTGTCCTTCATGCTGCGCGCGCGCCAGGCTTCCTGGAGCGCAGGCTACGTGCAGCAGAACGCCGGCCGCCTGGGCTTTGTCGCCAGCGCCATGCCGGGACGCATGGCGCTGTCCTCGCCCACGCCGGGCATGCCGCCGGTGCTGCTGCTGCACTACGACCCGCAGGCAGCCCTGGCCGACGACCTGGACCAGTCCGTGGTCCGCGAAATCCTGCTGAGCCTGGATGTGGCTCAGGTGCCGCGCGGCGAGCAGCCGTTTGCCCAGCTGCGCCAGATTGCCGAACAGCTGTGCCAGACCATGGATGGCGTGCTGTGCGACCAGAACGGCTACCTGCTGCCGGTTTCGGCGCTGGACCCGATCCAGCATGACCTGGAGCTGCTGTACGACAAGCTCGACAGCCGGGAGCTGTCGGCCGGCTCCCTGCTGGCCCGCAGGCTGTTCAGCTGAGGGACGACACCTGCCGGGCGGCTTCGTGCCTTTCCCAGGAAGAGGGGGCGGCGGCCCGAACGGAGGGCGGCTCTTGCCGCCCGCCCGTGCCGGGGCCGGGTGCGCTTCAGGCTCCCTGGAAGATGCGGATACCATGGGCAGCTGACACCAATAATCAAGGGCCAACGATGTTGGCCTTTTTCATCGCCATTACCCTGGCCAGAGCATGACCGAAAATTTTGACCTTTTTTCCGCTGAAACGCCCAAGCAGAGAGCGCAGGCCGCTCCTGAAAAAGTGGCGGCCAAGGTGCAGGAGCTGCGGGCCCGGCTCAACCGGTGGGCGCATGAATACTATGTGCTCGATGCGCCCACCGTGCCCGATGGCGAATACGACCGGGTCTTTCAGCAGCTGCAGGCGCTCGAAGGCGCCTATCCCGCGCTGGTCACGCCCGACTCGCCCACGCAGCGCGTGATCGGCGCCGTGCTCGAGGGCCTGGCGCCCGTGCGCCATGCAGTCCCCATGCTCAGCATCCGCACCGAGACCGACAACGAAGCCACGGGCGCCCAGGCCTTCGATGCGCGCGTGCGCCGCGAGCTGGAACTGCCCGAATCGGCACCGCCCGTGGAATATGTGGCCGAGCCCAAGTTCGACGGCCTGGCCATGAATCTGCGCTATGAAGACGGCGTGCTGGTGCAGGCCACGACGCGCGGCAACGGGGAGGTGGGCGAGGATGTGACGCACAACATCCGCACCATCCGCCGCATCCCGCTGTCCCTGCCGCGCGACCAGGGCGTGCCTGCGGTGGTCGAAGTGCGCGGCGAGGTCTACATGGGCCGAGCCGATCTGGCCAGGCTCAACGAGCGCCAGCAGGCCGCCGGCGCCAAGACCTTTGCGAATCCGCGCAATGCCGCTGCGGGCTCGGTGCGCCAGCTGGATTCGAATATCGCGGCCCAGCGGCCGCTGTCGTTCTTTGCCTACGGCCTGGGCGAGATCACGCCGCCCGCGCAGGGCGGGCCGGATTTCGGCACCCATTACGCCATGCTGCAGACGCTCAGGTCCTGGGGCTTTCCGGTGGCGCCGCAGGTATGCATCGCCCATGGGGCCGACGAGCTGGTGGCCTTCCATGAGCGCATGGGCGCCGAGCGTGCCAGCCTGCCGTACGAGATCGACGGCGTGGTCTACAAGGTCAACAGCCTGGCGCTGCAGCGCCGTCTCGGCTTCGTGACGCGCGAGCCGCGCTGGGCCGTGGCCCACAAGTACCCGGCCGAGGAAATGCCCACGCTGATGGAAGGCATCGACGTGCAGGTGGGCCGCACCGGCAAGCTCACGCCCGTGGCGCGGCTGGCGCCCGTGGCGGTGGGCGGCGTCATCGTCACCAATGCCACGCTGCACAATCTGTTCGAGATCCGCAAGAAGGGCGTGCGCGTGGGCGACACGGTGGTCGTGCGCCGCGCCGGCGATGTGATTCCCGAAGTCGTGCGGCGTGTCGTGACATCGCCCTCGGCCCAGGGTGATGGCGCGGCCGCGCCGCGCCAGCCGTATGTGCCCAATTTCCGCATGCCCAGGGCCTGCCCCATCTGCGGCAGCGAGGTGGTGCGCGAAAAAGGCGAGGCCAACCACCGCTGCACGGGCGGCCTGTTCTGCGGCGCCCAGCGCAAGGAAGCCATCTTGCACTTCGCCCAGCGCCGTGCCATGGATATCGAAGGCCTGGGCGAGAAGCTGGTCGACCAGCTGGTGGACGGCCAGGTCATCAAGGTGCTGCCCGACCTGTACCGCCTGGGCCTGACGGCGCTCGCCGCGTTGGACCGCATGGCCGAGAAGTCGGCGCAGAACGTGCTGGATGCGTTGGAAAAATCCAAGTCCACCACCTTGCCGCGCTTTCTGTTCGGCCTGGGCATACGCCATGTGGGCGAAGCCACGGCCAAGGATCTGGCGCGCCATTTCGGCACGCTGGACGCCATCATGGATGCCGGCGTGGAGCAGCTGCTGCAGGTCAACGATGTCGGTCCCGTGGTGGCCGACAGCATCCACACCTTCTTTGCCCAGCCCCATAACCGCGAGGTGGTCGAGCAGTTGCGTGCCTGCGGCGTGCACTGGGAGGAGGGGGCGCCGGCCGAGAAGGCGCCCCAGGTGCTGGCCGGCCTGACCGTGGTGCTGACCGGCACGCTGCCCACGCTGAGCCGCGATGCCGCCAAGGAAATGCTGGAGGCTGCGGGCGCCAAGGTCTCGGGCTCGGTGAGCAAGAAGACCAGCTACGTGGTGGCCGGTGCCGAGGCAGGCAGCAAGCTGGCCAAGGCGCAGGAGCTGGGCGTGACCGTGCTCGACGAGGACGGCATGCTGGCCCTGCTCAAGGGGCAGCCATGAAGCCGGGTGTGACAGAGGGGGGCGCACCATGGCGCTGACGCCGCGCAAACCCGTCCTCGGGCTGGCATTGGGCAGCGGCTCGGCGCGCGGCTGGGCCCATTTCGGCGTGCTGCGTGCATTGAAGGAAGCCGGCATCCAGCCCGATATCGTCTGCGGCTCCTCCATCGGTGCGCTGGTGGGCGCCTCCTATGCGGCGGGCGAGATGGAGCGCTTCGAGGAATGGGTGCTCAGCCTGGGCGTGCGCAAGGTCTTCGGCTTCATGGACTTCAATATCGCGGGCGGCATGCTCAAGGGCGAAAAGCTCATCGCGTTCTGGCGCAGCCATTTCGTCGATTCCGCGCTGGAGGACCTGGCCATTCCGTTCGCGGCCGTGGCCACCGACCTGCATTCGGGCGCCGAAGTCTGGCTGCGCAAGGGCTCGATCGCCGATGCCGTGCGCGCCTCCATTGCCTTGCCGGGCCTGTTCACGCCGGTCTACCGCGAGGGGCGGCTGCTGGTGGACGGCGGCATCGTGAACCCCGTGCCGGCCTCGCTGGCGCGGGCCATGGGCGCCGACATCGTGATTGCCGTGGACCTGAATGCCGACATCATGCGCCGGCACATGCTGCCGCTGGATGCGCCGCCCGGAGCCGCGGACGCCGGCCGCGATACCGGGCCAGGCGATGAGGATGCGGGCCCGGTCGAGCAGCAGGAACTGCCGCTGGACGACAGCAACCAGGGCCAGGGCTGGATGCAGCGGCTGCAAAGCAGCGTCAAGGGGGCGGCCGCCTGGCAAGGCGTGGCGGCCTGGCGGCAGGGGCGGGCGAACGAACCCAGGCCGCCGCCGGTGCCCTCGCTGCTCGACGTGGTCATGACCAGCGTGAACATCATGCAGATGCGCATCACGCGCAGCCGCATGGCGGGAGACCCGCCCGAACTGGTGATCGCGCCGCGTCTGTCGCACATGGGGTTGCTGGACTTTCACCGTGCGCGCGAAGCCATCGATGAAGGCTATGCGGCGGCGCAGGCCGCCCTGCCCGCGCTCAACAGCTGGCGGCTTTGAGGCCGCCTGCGCTCAGCCGGCCTGGCCGGCCGCATCGACCGGAGCATGGCCCGGCTGCAGCCTGGGCTCGTGCCACAGGTCCACGGTGTGTACCGTGCCCTTGTCCAGGCTGCCGCTGGCGCGGTCGGCCAGATAGCGCTCCAGCGTGACGCGCACGGTGCGGAAGGCAATTTCCTGCCATGGAATCTCGTGCTCGGCAAACAGTCGGGCCTCCATGGTTTCGGGGCCGGGGTGGCATTGCTCGCTGCGCAGGCGTGCCAGATAGAACAGGTGCACCTGGCCGACCTGGGGCACGCTGATCAGCGAGAACAGCCGGCCCAGCTCGATATCAGCGCCGGCCTCTTCATCGGTCTCGCGCTGCGCGCCCTGCGAGGCGGTTTCGTTGAGCTCCATGAAGCCCGCGGGCAGCGTCCACAGGCCGCGGCGCGGCTCGATATTGCGCTTGCACAGCAGAATGCGCCCGTCGTCGGCCACGGGCAGGGTGCCCACCACGTTGAGCGGATTCTCGTAATGGATGGTGTTGCATTGCGAGCAGACGGCACGCTCGCGCGTATCCCCATCATCGGGAAGGCGGTAGACGACGGCGGTGCCGCAATTGCGGCAGAACTTGATGGGGCTGCGGAACATCATGCCGTGACTATAAGCAAAACAGCCCGCAGGCGCTGGCTTGGCATGCGCTGCGGGCTATGAAAAAGAGAGTTGACCTGCCGCCGGCGTGGCCGCCTTCCCCAGTAAGAAGGACGGCTCCCCGCCTGCGGGAGTCACACGATCTTGATGCGCAGGGGCTCCAGGCCGCTGACCTGGGCTTCGAGGGTGTCTCCGCTCACCACGGCGGCCACACCTTCGGGGGTGCCGGTCATGATGAGGTCGCCGGGCTGCAGCTCCCAGGCAGCCGACAGGTGCTCGATGGTCTCGGCGATGTTCCAGATCAGCTTGTGGATGTGGCTGCTCTGGCGCACCGTGCCGTTGACCTGCAGCGAGATGGCGGCCTGGCCGATGTCCCCGGCCTGCTGGGCGGGCGTGATCGGACCGATGGGGGCCGATTGCTCGAAGGCCTTGCCGATGCACCAGGGCCGGCCCTGTTTCTTCATGTCGTTTTGCAGGTCGCGGCGCGTCATGTCCAGGCCCACGGCGTAGCCGTAAATGTATTGCAGCGCATCGGCGGCCTTGATGTTCTTGCCGGCCTTGCCGATGGCCACCACCAGTTCCACCTCGTGGTGCAGGTTCTGGGTCAGCGTGGGGTAGGCCACCTGTCCGGTTTCGCCTGCGGGCACGGCAACCACGGCATCGGCGGGCTTGAGGAAGAAGAACGGAGGTTCGCGGCCGGTGAAGCCCATCTCCTTGGCGTGATCCTCGTAGTTTCGGCCCACGCAGTAGATGCGGTGGATGGGAAAGCGCTCGCCACGCCCGACCACGGGCACGCTGACGACAGCAGGGGGATTGAACACGTAACCGCTCATGAAAACCTCAGCAAAAAAGCATGCCGGGACCGCCTCCGGCCCGGCTGACGGGCTGCGCCATGTATGTGACGCGGCAAGCAGTGTGCCATGGGACTTGCACCGTGCAGATCTGCAAATATACGGATGCTGCGCCATCGGCGATTCGCGCCGTGCAGTTATGCTGTCTCGCCATGAAGCTCCACACCTATTTCCGCTCCTCGGCCTCCTACCGTGTGCGCATTGCACTGCAGCTCAAGGGGCTGCCCTATGAATACCTGCCCGTGCACCTGG